>JBKIXD010000018.1:0-310 GCA_046604145.1 Hydrogenophaga sp. XSHU_21 | reverse complement strand
GCGCGTGCTGCTGGGCGCGCGCCGCCGCGCCACCCACATCGAGATCCAGGTCTGGGACAGCGGCGTGGGCATCCCTCCCGAACAGCTCGACGCCATCTTCGAGGAGTTCTATCAGATCGGTCAGACCCGCGCCCAACGCGACGAGTCCCACGGCCTGGGCCTGGGCCTGTCCATCGTCAAGCGCTCCGCGCGCCTCATCGGCGCCGAGCTTCGCCTGCGCTCGACCCCAGGGCGCGGCTCGATGTTCTCCATCAGCGTGCCCTCCTGCACACCGCCCGCGCGCCAGAGCCTGCCCGAGCCCGCCCAGCCT
>JBKIXD010000017.1:0-310 GCA_046604145.1 Hydrogenophaga sp. XSHU_21 | reverse complement strand
CGGGGCCACGGGCTCGGGCAGGCTCTGGCGCGCGGGCGGTGTGCAGGAGGGCACGCTGATGGAGAACATCGAGCCGCGCCCGGGGGTCGAGCGAAGGCGAAGCTCGGCGCCGATGAGGCGCGCGGAGCGCTTGACGATGGACAGGCCCAGGCCCAGGCCGTGGGACTCGTCGCGCTGGGCGCGGGTCTGACCGATCTGATAGAACTCCTCGAAGATGGCGTCGAGCTGTTCGGGGGGGATGCCCACGCCGCTGTCCCAGACCTGGATCTCGATGTGGGTGGCGCGGCGGCGCGCGCCCAGCAGCACGCGT
>JBKIXD010000016.1:0-341 GCA_046604145.1 Hydrogenophaga sp. XSHU_21 | reverse complement strand
CCGCGCGGGGTGTAGCGGATGGCGTTGGCCATGAGGTTGGTGAGGATGCGGCGCAGCACGGTGGCGTCGGTGCTGACCCAGGCCGAGGTGGGCACGACCTGCAGGTGCAGGCCTTTTTCCTGGGCGAGGTCGGCGAACTCCTGCTCGAGTTCGGCAAAGAGGTGGGGCAGGGAGGCCGGGGCGATGTCGACCTGCACGGCGTTGGCGTCCAGGCGGGAGACGTCCAGCAGCATGTTGAGCAGCTGGCCCAGGCCGTCCAGGGAGGACTGCATGCGCCGGCAGATCTCGGCCAGGCTGGCCTGGGAGACGCTGGGGGCTTGCGCCATGGCGTGCAGGGAGGT
>JBKIXD010000015.1:0-381 GCA_046604145.1 Hydrogenophaga sp. XSHU_21 | reverse complement strand
GCGCTCGAGCACTTTGAGGAGTGCGTGGGAGTCGACGGGTTTGTGCAGGATGGGGAAGCCGAGGTCGGAGGCTTCGAGGATGCGCTGCGGAGAGGTGTCGCCGGTGAGGATGAAGGTGGGGACGGAGCGGCTGAGGCAGGCGTGGACGGCGGCGATGGCCTGCACGGCGGTGACGTTGCCGCCGAGGCGGTAGTCGGTGAGCAGGAGGTCGATCTCGGTGGTGTGTTCGATGGCGAGCACGACGGCCTCGTCGGCGGTGGCGGCGCACCAGACGCGGTGGCCCCAGACCTGCAGGAGCTGCTGCATGGCCATGAGGACCTGCTCGTCGTCGTCGATGACGAGGACGTGTCGCTGGCCGGGGGCGGCCGGGGCGTGCACGGG
>JBKIXD010000014.1:0-626 GCA_046604145.1 Hydrogenophaga sp. XSHU_21 | reverse complement strand
GCGCTCTGCTCGACCAGCGCGGCGTTCTGCTGCGTCATCTGGTCGAGCTGGCTCACCGCCGTGTTCACCTGCCCGATGCCATCGCTCTGCTCGCCCGCGGCCGCCGTGATCTCGCCGATGATGTCCGTCACCCGCTGCACCGAGCCCACGATCTCGCTCATCGTCTGACCCGCATCGGCCACCAGCTTGCTGCCGGTCTCGACCTTGTCCACGCTCGCGCCGATCAGGCCCTTGATCTCCTTGGCCGCCTGCGCGCTGCGCTGCGCCAGGTTGCGAACCTCGCCAGCCACCACCGCAAAGCCCCGGCCCTGCTCGCCCGCCCGGGCGGCTTCCACCGCCGCGTTGAGCGCCAGGATGTTGGTCTGGAACGCGATCCCGTCGATCACGCCGATGATGTCGTTGATCTTCTTGCTGCTGCTGTTGATCTCGTCCATGGTGGTCACCACCTGCGAGACCACCGAGCCACCGCGCTGCGCAATCTCGGCCGCGCTGGCGGCCAGCTGGTTGGCCTGGCGGGCCGCGTCGGCGCTCTGGCGCACCGTGCTGGTCAGCTGCTCCATGCTCGCCGCCGTCTGCTGCAGGTTGCTCGCCGTCTGCTCCGTGCGCGCGCTCAGGTCCTGGTTGCC
>JBKIXD010000013.1:0-744 GCA_046604145.1 Hydrogenophaga sp. XSHU_21 | reverse complement strand
GTGTTTTGACGGCGGCAGCATGACCAGCGATGGTGGCGTGATGCTGCTTGGCCAGGTCGATCGCAAGCTGGGCTTGATGGATGCGGCGGCGCGCTGCATCGCCGATCCGCGCAATCCGCTACTGATCACGCACGACGTGCGCGACATGTTGCGCCAGCGGGTGTACGGCCTGGCGCTGGGCTGGGAAGACCTCAACGACCACGGTGCTCTGCGCTGTGACGTGGCTGTGCAGACGGCTGTTGGCGTGGACCACGAGATTGCCAGCGCGCCCACGCTTTGCCGACTGGAGAAATGGGCCGACCGTGCCACGGCGTGGCGGCTGCACGAGGTGTTGGTCAATCAGTTCATCGCCAGCTTCGAGAGCGCGCCCGAAGAGTTGGTGCTGGACTTTGATGCCACCGACAACCCGTTGCACGGCCAGCAGGAGGCACGCTTCTTCCATGGTTACTACGACAGCTACTGCTACCTGCCCCTGTACGTGTTCTGTGGCCAGCAACTGCTGTGCGCCTACTTGCGGCCCAGCAACATCGATGCGGCGCAGCACGCTGGGGCCATCCTCAAGCTGCTGGTGCGCCGACTGCGCCAGAGTTGGCCGCAGGTGCGCATCGTGTTTCGGGCCGACTCCGGGTTCTGCCGCCAACGCATCCTGAACTGGTGCGAGCGCGCCGGCGTGCACTACATCGTGGGTCTGGCGCGCAATGCACGGCTGCAGGCGCGCGTGGCGTTTGCCGAACTCTCAATGAA
>JBKIXD010000012.1:0-880 GCA_046604145.1 Hydrogenophaga sp. XSHU_21 | reverse complement strand
TGCGGCCGCACAAAGCCTGAAGGATCAGGCCAGCCGCCTGGCCGAGGTGGTCCAGGTGTTCCGGGTCGCTGGGTGACCGACTTCCCACCCCTATTTGAAAACGCGCCATGAAGTTCAACCGAATCCTGATCCTTGCCTTCGTGGCGCCAGCCGTCCTGTTTGTCGCCGCGCTGGGGGCCAGCATCCTGTCGCTCACACAAACCCAGACCCAGTTCGATCGTTATATCAAGACCGAACAGGCTGCAGCCACTGGCTTGCAGGACATGTACGCGCAGGGCCTGCAGATGGGTCAGGCACTGCGCAACATCGTGCTGGATCCAGCGAACCCACAGGCGTACAAGAATTTCGACGCTGCCCGCGCAGCATTCGACACCGCACACAAGGCCACACTCGAATCCGTGCGCGGGACGCCACTTGAACAGGCCTTGTTGCCGATCGCGGCCCTGCGCGCGGAGCAGGCGCGCGCGCAGGAGCAGGTGCTGACCATGGTCAAGTCCAGTCAGGCCGAGGCAGTTCAGGTGCTCAACGCCCAGGAAACGCCGGCCTGGCGTGCGTTGCGCGTCGAACTGCTGAAGCTCGTCAAGGCGTCCAGCGAGTTGTCGCAACAGACACACGCAGACGTCAACGCCGACGCCAACCGCGCCCGCCTGTTGTCTCTCGTGTTGGCCGGGCTGGCGGTCGCGGTGGCTGCTGGGATGGGCGTGCTCATGTATCGAACGGTGTGCCGCGAAATCGGGGGAGATCCGGCGGTGGCGCGCCATGCGCTGCAGCGCATGGCGGATGGCGACCTGTCTGGCCCGACCCCCGAAAGCCACCATCCGGGCAGCCTTGTCGGCTCGCTGGCGACGATGCAGACGGCCATGAGCACGCTGGTGGGCCA
>JBKIXD010000011.1:0-1067 GCA_046604145.1 Hydrogenophaga sp. XSHU_21 | reverse complement strand
AAGCTTGAGGGCGTGTTTGCCCAGTCCCACGCCGCCGTGCCAGTGCAGCCTCAAACCGCGGTTCGCCAGCCTGCGCCCAAGGCGCACGTGGCTCCCAAGCCGCAGGCCCCTGTGGTGGCGAGGAAACCTGTCCCGGCCGCCGCAGCCCCGAAGCGCATCGAACCCGTGGCCAGTGCCCCGGCGCGCTCCGGCGACGACGGCGACTGGGAAAGTTTCTGAACCTGTTCATCACTGAATCAACACAAGAAAGCCATGTCATCGATTTCTCACTCCCGTCGCGGACTGCTGGCATCCGTGGGTCGCCGTCTGGGCGCCTCCTTCGCTGCGTTGCTGCTGATCTTCACCGTGGTCCTGGCGATCACTGTCTGGAAGGTGGAGGTTGTCAGGGCCTTGTCGGAACAGAGCCGAACCGAAGTCCGCAAGCTGGAGCTGGCCGACAAATGGCTGGCCGATGTGCGTCAGAACTCCGCGCGGTCGCTGGCGGTGGCCATGTCGACCGGCGGGGACATGCTGAATTTCTTCCGTGACGCCATGGCCGCCACCTCTCGTGGCACCACGGAAACCCAGAAGACCTTCCTGGCGCTGGCCGCTGACAAGCCCGAAATTCTGGCTCTGGCAACCCGCGTGGGTGAGGTGCGGACCGAATGGCTGGCCGCCCGGGACGAGATCAATGCGGTCAAGGCCACCGGCGACGATGCGCGGGCGCGCGAACTGGTTGCCAGCAAATTCGTTCCAGTGACCGACAAGTACCTGCAAGTCACCCAGGCGCTGGTCGAAGGGCAGATGGCCTCGCTGGACCGCCTGCAGGACCAGGTCCAGGCCGAGTTTCGCGACCTTTACCTGTGGCTGGGCGTCTTGTTCCTGCTGGCGGTTTCCATCGGCGCGGTTCTGGCGTGGCGCATCACGCGCTCGGTCACGCAGCCGATCGCCGAGGCCGTGTCGATCACCCGCGACGTGGCGCAAGGCAACCTGAGCCGCGACGTGAGCACCGATCGAACGGATGAACTGGGAGATTTGATTCGGGCCCTGGGCGACATGAAGGGTTCGTTGGTGAAGACCATGGTCAT
>JBKIXD010000010.1:0-1154 GCA_046604145.1 Hydrogenophaga sp. XSHU_21 | reverse complement strand
AAGCCTGAAGGACCAGGCCCTGCGCCTCACCGACGTCATCAAGCAATTCCGGACCGGGCGGGATGAGGGCGAGGGCATGGCTCCGCTCCACCTGCCGCCATCCATCACCAAGCCCGTCCAGGCGCCGGCCCCGCTGGCCGCACCCCGGCCGGCACCCGCTCCGGTGAAGGCCGCGAAACCGGCGGGTGACCACCAAGAGATCAGAGAGGCCCTCGCGACCGCACGGCCACCCGCAACGACCGCCAAGTCGGTCGAGGGTGATTGGGAAAGTTTCTGAAGCCAGGCGAGCCTTGTCTCGCCAAGCCAACCTGGAGTTTCAAATGAACGTGTTTGCCCGCCTCAAGATCGGCCAGCGCCTCTACCTCGGCTTTGCCGCGGTGCTGGTCCTGCTGTCCGGCATCACCGCCCTGGCCTGGTATGGCCTGAATGCCTCTCAGGCTGCCACCGAGCGCATCGTGCAAATGGAAGAGCGCGCCATGCACACCGCGGAATGGATGCTGAGCACGCAGCTCAACATCAACCGGGTGCTGGCGGTGGCCAAGTCGGGCAACAACCCGGCGGTCGACGCCTACTTCAAGCCGCTGATTGCCCAGACGACCGACCGCATCAACGAAGTGCAGAAGACGCTTGAGGCGGAGATTTCCAGCGAGCGCGGCAAGGCGCTGCTGGCCGAGATCGCCACCAAGCGCGCCGATTACATCGCGGTTCGCAAGTCGTACTTCGACGCCGCCAAGGCGGGCGATCCGGGGGCTGACCAGATCATCGAAACGAAGCTGCTGCCCGCGGCCAACGCCTACAGCGACAAACAGAAGGAACTGCTGGACTACCAGCTCGGGCTGGTTGACGAGGCGGTTGAAAACTCGAAGGGCACGGTCAATCGCCAGGTGACCCTGCTGCTCGGCCTGGCGGCCGCGGCGATCGCCCTGGCCGCCTTGATGGCCTGGCGAATCACCCGTGCAGTGACCCAACCGCTGCTCGAAGCCGTGGCCGTCACCCGCGATGTGGCGCAGGGCAACCTGACCCGCGAGATCAGCTCGGGCCGGGCCGACGAACTGGGCGACCTGCTCCGGGCACTGGCCGAGATGAAGAACTCGCTGGTCAAGACGGTGGGCATGGTCCGCCAGGCGACCGACAGCATCAACACCGCGTCGGTG
>JBKIXD010000009.1:0-1229 GCA_046604145.1 Hydrogenophaga sp. XSHU_21 | reverse complement strand
ACGCCATGACCAGCCCGCTCACGACGTCGGCGCCCGGCTTCTGGCATGCACTGCCGGGCATGGTGGTCGTGTTCGACGATCGGGGACGGCTGCAACACGCCAGTCAGTCGCTGCAGGTCCGCCTGGGCCCGCTGGAGGTCGGCAGCAACTGGTTCGACCGCATGGCGGCCGAAGACCAGTTGAGGCTGGTGGACCGGCTGACAAACCACGAACCGTTTGAAACCGACATCCGCCTTCATGGCCCTGCGTCGCTGCGATCCCGCACGGCTCGGCACCTGCGCCTGAGCGCGCGCTGGATACCCGACCAACAGGCCTGGGTGGCCTGGCTGGTCGATCTGACGGCACACCGGCGTCGCTGCCACGAAGCCCGCGAGGAGCGTTCGTTCCTCGAGGCGTTCGCCGACGCACTGCCGGTGATGATCTCGTACTACGACCGCAACCGCGCGCTGCAGTACGCCAACCAGGCCTATGTGCGGCAGTACCGGCTGGATGTCGACAAGATGCGGGGCATGCATGTATCCAACGTGCTTGGCACCAAGGGGACTGCCAACATTCCTTTTCAGGAAAAGGTCTTCCAGAGCCAGAACCCCGTGCGTT
Organism: Hydrogenophaga sp. XSHU_21; assembly: GCA_046604145.1. Lineage (GTDB taxonomy): Bacteria > Pseudomonadota > Gammaproteobacteria > Burkholderiales > Burkholderiaceae_C > Hydrogenophaga. Next base: position 632 of record JBKIXD010000009.1, on the reverse strand, counting down.
TCCGGCGCAGTTTTGACAAGCCCGACGGTGCAGCACAGTGGGTGGATGTGGCACTCGTCCCCATGCGCGACCCCAGCCACCTCTTCGTCGGCACGGCATCGCTCACGGTCGACGTGACGTTGCAGCATCAGGCGCAGGAGGCCCTGCGCGAATCGCAGGAACGCTTGCGTCAGTTCTTCGACGCCAACGCGGAAGGCCTCGTCTTCCACACCGCCGGCGTCATCATCGACGCCAACCCGGCGGCGTGCGGCCTGCTGGGCAACACGGTCGAACAGTTGCTGGGCACTCCCTTGCTGGACCGCATTGCCGTGGTCCATCGCACGGCGGCACTGGCGGTGCTGGAGGGACGGGAGGACGCGACGGTCGAAATCGAGATCCGCGGCCAGGACGGCACCATGGTCCCTGTCGAGCTCTTCAACCACCAATCGGGCCGGGGTGAGGAGGGGTTGAAGGCCGTGGTCATGCGCGACATCCGGGACCGGCGTCAGGCGCAGGCGCGCATCCACGCGCTGATCGAGGACCTGCGCTCGCAGAAGGACCGCGCCGAGTCGGCCGACCGCGCCAAGTCGGTCTTCCTGGCCGCGGCCAGCCACGACCTGCGCCAACCCATCCACGCCCTGGGCCTGTTCCTG
>JBKIXD010000008.1:0-1390 GCA_046604145.1 Hydrogenophaga sp. XSHU_21 | reverse complement strand
AGAAGTGGCCCCGCAAATCTGAACAGGTGAGATAAAGCAGGCTCCGTGCATTGAGCCGGCCCAAGGCGGGCTGGCCATAAGGAGCTTGTGATGAACAAGAAGGCATCTGGGCGGCGCACGCGCCGCTCCCACAGCGCAGCGTTCAAGGCCAAGGTGGCGCTGGCTGCGCTGCGCGAGGACAAGACCATGGCCGAACTCTGCAAGGAGTTCGAGCTGCACCCCACGCAGATCAACGAATGGAAGCGCCAGCTGCTTGAGCGCGCGGCCGACGTCTTCGGCGCCGGCTCGGCCCCCCAGCCGGTCGATCTGGCCCCGCTGCACGCCAAGATCGGGCAGCTGGCGCTGGAGAATGATTTTTTAGAAAGCGCGCTCACCAAGGCGGGATTGCTGAGCGCAAAGCGATGATCGACCGTGAGCACCCCTTGAGCGTGGTGCGCCAGGCCCGACTGCTGGAGATCAGCCGCGGCGCTGTCTACTACCAGCCCCGCCCCACCAGCGAGAGTGACCTGGCGCTCATGCGCCGCATCGACGAGCTGCACCTGGAGCACCCCTTCATGGGCGCTCGTATGCTGCGCCGTCAACTGCAGCGCCAGGGCATTCACGTCGGGCGGCGCCACATGGGCACGCTCATGCAGCGCATGGGCATCCAGGCCCTGTGCCCGCAGCCTGGCACCAGCAAGCGCCACCCACACCACAAGGTCTACCCCTACCTGTTGCGCAAGGTGGCCATCCGCCGCGCCAATCAGGTCTGGGCGCTGGACACGACCTACATCCCGATGAAGCGCGGGTTCGTCTACCTCACGGCCGTGGTGGATGTGGCCAGCCGCCGGGTGCTCGCTCACAAGGTGGCCATCACGCTGGAGGCCTGCCATGCCAGCGAGGTGATCGAGCAGGCGTTCGCCCGCTTCGGCGTGCCCGAGATCGTCAACACCGATCAGGGCAGTCAGTTCACGGCCGAGGAGTTCACCCACGCGGTGCTCTCGCGAGGATGTCGCCTGTCCATGGACGGCAAGGGGGCGTGGCGCGACAACGTGTTCGTCGAGCGGCTGTGGCGCACCATCAAGTACGAGCGGGTGTACCTGCAAGCCTACGAGGCGGTGAGCGCTGCACGCTCAGATCTGGACACCTACATCGACTGGTACAACCGCGAGCGTGTGCATTCGCGCATCGAGGACCGCACGCCCGAGCAGGCCTACTGGGCGCTGCTGCCCGAGCTGGCCGTGGCTGCCTAGAATGAAAATCCCGGTGCGCCCCGAGTTGCCCACCGCGTCGGTCGGTTCGTCGCACAGCGACCACCGACGCCGTGGACAACTCTGCACCTCTTCAACCCGCACGCAGTCTCTTTATCTCTCGGGGTAAAACTGTTCAGACAAGCGGGGCCACTTCTCAC
>JBKIXD010000007.1:0-1736 GCA_046604145.1 Hydrogenophaga sp. XSHU_21 | reverse complement strand
GCTGTCACTTGTTCACCTTATTGCCTGATCTTCTTGCACTGACCCATGACCTCCATCTTTGACCAGCACCTGCCCCGCACCGAAGCCAACTTTGCCGCCCTGTCGCCCCTGTCGTTCATCGAACGCACGGCCGAGGTCTACCCCGACCGTCTGGCCATCGTGCACGGCACGCTGCGCCAGACCTGGGCCCAGACCTACGCCCGCTGCCGCCAGCTGGCCAGCGCGCTGACCAAGGCAGGCATCGGCAAGAACGACACCGTGGCCGTGATGCTGCCCAACACCCCGCCCATGGTGGAGGCGCACTTTGGCGTTCCCATGGCGGGCGCCGTGCTCAACACCCTCAACACCCGGCTCGACCCCGAGGCCATCGCCTTCATGCTGGATCACGGCGAGGCCAAGGCCGTGATCGTGGACCCGGAGTTCACCGGCACCCTGGCCAAGGCGCTGGCCCTGCGCACCGCCCCCACGCCCCTGCGCGTGATCGAGGTGCAGGACGCGCTCTACGGCCCCGCCGTGCAAAGCCTGGGCGGCACCGACTACGACGCCTTTGTGGCCAGCGGCGACGCCGCCTTTGTCTGGAGCCTGCCCGCCGACGAGTGGGATGCGATTGCGCTCAACTACACCAGCGGCACCACCGGCAACCCCAAAGGCGTGGTCTACCACCACCGGGGCGCCGCCACCAACGCCATCAGCAACGTGCTGGAGTGGGACATGCCCAAACACGCGGTGTACTTGTGGACGCTGCCCATGTTCCATTGCAACGGCTGGTGCTTTCCCTGGACCATCGCAGCGCGTGCTGGCGTCAACGTGTGCCTGCGCCGGGTGGACGCACAAGCCATCTTTGATGCCATCCGCACCCATGGCGTTACGCACTACTGCGGCGCGCCCATCGTGCACGGCCTTCTGGTCAACGCCCCGGCCGCGATGAAAGTAGGTGTGCCCGCAGGCGTCAAGGCCATGGTGGCGGGCGCCGCGCCGCCGGCCTCGATGATCGAGGGCATGGAAAAGATGGGGTTTGACCTGACCCACGTGTACGGACTGACCGAGGTGTACGGCCCCGCCACCGTGTGCGCCAAACATGAGGCCTGGGATGCCCTGGACATTGGCGAGCGCGCCCGCCTCAACGCCCGCCAGGGTGTGCGCTACCACCTGGAGCGCGACGTACGCGTGCTCGACCCCGAGACCATGCTGCCGGTGCCGCAGGACGGCGAAACCATGGGCGAAATCATGTTCAAGGGCAACATTGCCATGAAGGGCTACCTCAAGAACCCCAAGGCCACCGACGAAGCCTTTGCGGGCGGCTGGTTCCACAGCGGCGACCTGGCCGTGCAGTACCCCGACGGCTACATCAAGATCAAGGACCGCAGCAAGGACATCATCATCTCGGGCGGCGAGAACATCTCGTCCATCGAGGTAGAAGACGTGCTCTATCGCCACCCCGACGTGCTGGCCGCCGCCGTGGTGGCCAAGCCCGATGCCAAGTGGGGCGAAACACCCTGCGCGTTTGTGGAGCTCAAAGCCGGTGCGCAAACCACGCCCGAAGACATCGTGGCGCACTGCAAAAAGCACTTGGCCGGGTTCAAGGTGCCCCGCGCGGTGGTGTTTGGCGAGCTGCCCAAGACCAGCACCGGCAAGATCCAGAAGTTCGAGCTGCGCAAGCAGGCGGGCTCGGCGGCGGCCATCGACCTGTGATGAACTTGCAAAAATGATAGCTGCCAGCGCTTGCTGGGTAAGCG
>JBKIXD010000006.1:0-3204 GCA_046604145.1 Hydrogenophaga sp. XSHU_21 | reverse complement strand
GGGGTCTCCTCGTTTTCAGTGCAATAAGTGACGGTACGCAAAGCTAGCACTGGCGCGGGGGTGGTCTGGGTAGACCGTTGATTTCATTGACTTTCCTGTTCGCTTTGTAAACGGGTATGGTGGCCTCCCACTTTTGAGGTTCACGATGCAGGGTTGGCACACAACGTTTTTGGGGATGCGTGGGCTCCCCCGCGATATCAGCGACTTCGAGATGAAGGCATTTTTCACCTTCGATGGTGCCGAGCGCGACGCAATCAATGCACGCCGAGGTGATTCCCACAAGCTTGGTCTGGCGCTCCATATTGGTTTCCTGCGCATGAGTGGGCGTTTGCTCGGTGCCTTTCGGGTAATTCCAGTAGCCTTGTGGCGCCACCTTGGCAACGAGCTTGGCATTGCAGCACCAGAAGTCGCCTCGCTGAGAGCCATGTATGAACGCGGGCGCACGCTATTCGATCACCAACAAGTAGCCTGCACGGTCCTTGGATTCCAGTGGATGAGCGAGCACCAGCGCCGCTCACTGGTACGTGAACTGCGCGACGAAGTGGCGCGCTGCGCCGACCGCGATCAGCTACTCGTGCGGGCGCGTCAATGGCTGTACAAGAACAAGCTGGTGATCGTGCACGAGCGGGCAATTCGGACACTGATTGCGGCGGCACTTGCCCAGCTTGAAGTTGAAACAGGCACCGCCATCGCCGCCAGCGTTGATCCAGCAACACTTGATCGCTGGCGAGCCTCAGTTTCAGAGCTGCGCCCAGATGGACAAACCCAGCAGAGTTGGCTATGGGCTGCACCGGCGAAACACTCAACCCGCCAAATCAGCGAGGTACTGGAGCGCATCGACCTGCTTTACACGCTGGACGTTCATAAGCACCTGGCAGACATCCCCGATCTCATCTTGCGCCGCTACGCGCGCCGACTTGTCTCCAGGCCGCCCTCAGCCGGAGCCAAGATCAAAGAGCCAGCGCGCACCGTGGAGGTCGCATGCTTTCTTCGGTATTGCCTGTTCACCACCACAGACCAGTTGATCCTTATGGTGCAGCGCCGGATCGCCGATCTGTGGCGTCAGGCTGCCGCCGATGTCCCCGCTACCGTCAATTGGGCCGCAATGTACAAAACGCTGCTCGGCGAACTTGTTGCCTTGAGCGCGCAAGGTGCGGTGCCAGATGCTGAGTTGCGTGCCCGTCTTGAAGCCTTGATCACCGAAACCCAGAAACGCAAACCACCGAGCAGGGCCTCCCTGGTCCGCGAGGGATTGATTGATGGAATTCGCCCCGTGCGGTCGTTGCTCGTCGCCATTGCAAAGCTGCCCTGGCAGGCCACCGGCGAGCATCCTGCCATCGAGTACCTTGCCAAGCTGCAAGCTTTATATCTCAAAGGATCCAGAAAGCTGCCAGTTGAAGTGGTGGCACCAAGTCTGGGAATGATCTGGCAGGTTTCGATCTCCAGCCCAGACCGGGAACGGGCGTTTCAGGCGTTGGAGGTGGCCACCCTGTTTGCCCTGCGCCGCGCGGTGCGCAATGGCTCGGTCTGGATTGAGCACAGCCTGAGCTTTCGGGGTCGTGCGCGCTTGTTCTTCACGGACGAGCGTTGGCAGGCAGAGTCCAAGAAACACTATGCCCGTCTATCGTTACCCAGCAAGGCTGCCACTTTCTTGAAGCCTTTGCTGGCCAGAGTAACTGCCGGTGTCGATGCGGTGGCCGCTGCAGCCCGCAGTGGCGTACTGCGCGTGGATGATGAACTCCATTTGTCGCCATTGCCCGCAGAGGACGAAGACCCAGAAGTGACCAAGCTGCGCGCGGCTTTGGATCACCGCATCGGTGAGGTTCAATTGCCGGAAGTGATTCTGGCCGTTGACGCCCAGGTGCGCTTTAGCTGGATCATGCTCGGACGTGAGCCGCGCTCTACCGACGAGCTGCTGATGGTCTATGCCGGCATCATGGCCCACGGCACCAGTCTGACTGCGGTCGAATGCGCGCGCATGATTCCGCAATTGTCTGCCACCAGCATTCGCCAGGCCATGCGCTGGGCGCGGGACGAACGGCGTCTGAGCCAGGCCTGCCAGGCTGTGCTGGAATTCATGCAGCGACACCCGATTGCCGCCACCTGGGGGCGGTCCGATTTGGCATCTTCTGACATGATGAGCATGGAGACCACCAAACGGGTGTGGCAAGCCCGGCTTGATCCTCGGCGCAACACACCTTCCATTGGAATCTACTCCCATGTAAAAGACCGGTGGGGCATCTTCCATGCGCAGCCCTTTGTGCTCAATGAGCGCCAGGCGGGCGTGGCCATTGAAGGTGTCATCCGCCAAGAAAAGCTGGAGACCAGCCAGCTTGCTGTGGATACCCATGGCTACACCGACTTTGCCATGTCACATGCCCGTTTGCTTGGTTTTGATCTTTGCCCGCGGTTGAAGGAACTCAAACAGCGCCACCTCTTTGTGCCACGCGGCACCAAAGTGCCCGCAGAAATCGCTGCGGTGTGCGAAGCCAATGTCGACGTCGCTTTGATCGAAAAGCATTGGGATAGTCTGGTGCACCTGGCAGCCTCGGTCATGAGCGGACATGCCAGTGCGGTGGCAGCTCTTGCGCGGTTCGGTTCTGCCGCCCAGGGCGATCCAATCTATGAGGCTGGCGTGCAATTGGGGCGGTTGCTGCGTACGGCGTTTTTGGCTGACTACTTTGTCAAGGACGCTTTCAGGAACGAGTTGCGCCGGGTGCTCAATCGGGGCGAGGCTGTTAACGCCCTCAAGCGCGCCATTTATACCGGCCGGATCAGCCCGGCGCAGGCCAAACGTGTCGATGAAATGCAGGCTGTGGCCGATGCGTTGAGCCTGATGGCCAACATCGTGATGGCGTGGAATACCTCACAGATGCAGGCGGTCCTGGATCGCTGGTCGAACCGCCGCCAGGTCATTCCACCGGAACTGATCGGGAAGATTGCGCCCACCAGGCTGGAGAGCATCAACTTGCGGGGTGTGTTTCGCTTCCCGGTTGACCGCTATGCTGACCAAATCCTGCCTTCGCGGCCAAATGCATCGATAACTGGCACCAATGGATGAAACCGACCACGGTTTGACGCCACGAATCGCAGATTTGAAAGTGAACAGGAAAGTCAATGAAATCAACGATCTACCAACACCACCTCCGCGCCAGTGCTAGCTTTTCGTACCGTCACTTATTGCACTGAAAACGAGGAGACCCC
>JBKIXD010000005.1:0-17444 GCA_046604145.1 Hydrogenophaga sp. XSHU_21 | reverse complement strand
CATTTGAGTCCCTCAGGACGCAACATGCGCGGCAGGTCAATCAGCTGGCCGAGGGCCCAGATATCGAGAGCGTGAGACGCACTGGCGATGCTGCAGTCGCTCGCCAGCCCGGTCTGCCATCTGGCGCAGTACCTCCACCGAGCGTGCCCGGCACAGTCCGTGACGCAGTTTCACAGCGCGGCCAGGCGATCCGCGAAGGTGTTCAGCAACAGAGCGGCGCATTGAACTCGGCTGCCGACGCGGGGCGAAGCGAGGATGGAACCTTGGTCGTAGGGCAATCACTGCTCAAGCGCGCCGCCAAGCAAGTAGCTGCGGATGCCAAGGAGTCCGCCGAGGGCGCTGCCGACGCAGTGAAGGACCTGCTGAAGCGAAGGTAGTCAGGCCAGCCGGTCCGGATCGTGGATGTGCTGATCCGGCGGCGGCGATGGTGGCTTCATGAGCGGCGGGTGGCCCCTGTCCCGCCAGTAGTTAGCTGCGATATCGGCCGTCGAAGTTCCCATACCAGGAATGGAGCCTTCCAGCTCTGGACGACGCTTGATGCCGGATCGATGAGTCAGCGCACCTCCCACCGCGGCTCCGACCAGTGCGCCGATCAGGGACAGGACGACTCGCGTGGCCCAATCGTCCTTCATGGAGGCCAGCAGGCCGGCCGCGCAGCTTCCCCAGGAGTGGTTGCGCGGCATCCTGCCCGAGCGCAGCGGGCCCGCGCACACCACGTTGCGGCTGCTGCCGCATTGCACCGAGCGCACCAATGCGCCCGACAGCAGCAGGACGTGGGTGGAGGTATTCCAGCGCTGTGGTGTCGCGCTGCAGCCGGTCTCCACGGGCTGCTGCGGCATGGCGGGCACCTATGGCCATGAAGCCAGAAACCGCGAGAACTCCCACGCGCTGTTTGCGGCCTCGTGGGCGCCGGCTTTGGACACGGCAAAAGCCGCGACCGAGGCGGTGGCAACCGGCTACTCATGCCGCTCGCAGGCACACAGGGTGGCGGGCGCACGGCTCAGGCACCCCCTGTCCGCCTTGCTGGATTGCATTCGCGCGCCCGCGCCGCGCTCACCCGGGGTTCAGGACTGAAAACTTCAACCTGGCATTTCAATGCGATGCAAGCAAGCGCGCGTGTTCACGGGCACGCCGCTTGCCGGCCCAGAGGCTCCCATGGTTTTTTCAAGGAGCCCCTGCAAATGAAGCACCAAGCACGCCGCCCCCTGACCGCCCTGGCCTTCACCCTCCTGCTGTCGTCAGGCGGAGCAACCCTCGCCCAGAATCCGACTCTGGCGCCCGTCGACCGCACCTTCATGGAACAGGCTGCCGAAAACGGCCACGCCGGAGTGTCCGCCGGCCGCCTGGCCCTGACCAAGGCGCGCGACCCCAAGGTGCGCGCGTTCGCGCAGCGCATGGTCGACGACCACACGCGCGTCGGAGAGGAGCTGCGCACGCTCGCCGCGGCGAAGCAGCACGACATTCCCACCGAGCCCTCGACACGGCAGAAGGGCCAGGAGATGGTCATCGCCGTCCTGAGCGACGAGACGTTCGATCGCCGCTACCTCCACCAGATGGGCGTGGAAGCGCACAAAGCCGCGATCCCGCTGTACGAAAAGACCGAGCGCGAATCGCGCGACCCCGAAGTCAAGGCCTTCGCGTCCAGGCACCTCCCGGCACTGCGTGGGCACCTGCAGGCCGCACAGGCGCTCAAGGCCGAAGTGGACGCCGGCCCCGGCGCCAGATGACCGGCGCGAGCAGCGACAGATCTCGGCCCGGCTGACCCAATCGGCGCGCTGCCGCGCCGCATAGCGGCGAGTCGCCCGCAAGCTGAAGCCAAACCGGCAAGTGGGCGCAGGCCGTTCAGAGCCTCGACTCAGAGCTGCGGCATTTGCCCAGTTGACCCAAACAGGGCCGTCGGAGCCAAGCGCTCTCTTCACTGTTGCATGCTACTAACATATCAGTAGAATACCAAAAGGATGCATCGTCGTGCATTCGTCTTCAACCCTTAAACATTTGGAAACCGATATGCGATTCAAAGGAAAAACTGCCTTCGTAACGGGGGCCGCGAGCGGCATCGGTCAGGCGACCGCCGTCATGTTCGCTCGCGAGGGCGCTCGCGTGGTGATTGCGGATTTGCTTGAGGAGGAAGGGCAAGCCGTTGCCCGCTCGATTAACGAAGGAGGCGGCGCCGCCTCGTTCGTGAAACTGGATGTCACCAGCGAGCCCGACTGGAAAGACGCCATCGCGGCCGCTGAAAGCGAGTTCGGCAATGTCCACGTCGTGGTGAGCAACGCGGGCATCAGCGGAATGGTTCCCGAGCAGGAGAAGGTCGACTACTTCGATCGGCTGGTCGCGATCCACCTGCGAGGCACTTTCCTGGCCATCCGCCATGGCGGAAAGTCAATTGCGCGCAGCGGCGGCGGCGCCATCGTCACGGTGTCCTCCGTCGCGGCTTACATGGGGATGCCCGGCCTGCACATGGGCTACTGCGCTGTCAAGGCGGGCATTCTCGCGATGACGCGCTCGGCCGCGGGCGAGTACGCGAGTGCGGGCGTTCGGGTCAACGCGATCGTCCCAGGGCTGCTGCCGCCCATGAGAACGTCTGTGGTGTCGGCCGATCCGCAGATGCGCGACGCATTTTTCCGGACCGTTCCTCTGGGGGGGACCGGCACGAGAGATGATGCCGCCAACGCAATTCTCTTCCTTGCCTCGGAGCAGGCGTCGTACACCACAGGCACCGAACTGGTGCTCGACGGCGGCTTGCTCGTTTACCGGGCCTGATGGTGCGGTGATGTCCACCTTTGTCGCCATTCACGGGGCTTGGTCCGCTGGCTGGGCTTGGTGGCGGATGCATCCGCTGTTCTCCCAAGCGCATGCGCGCTTGCTGACGCCGACCTGCACCGGCGTGGGCGAACGCTCCCATCTTCTCGGGCCTCATGTGGATCTGGAGGTTCACATCGAAGACATGGCTCAGGTCCTCGAATATGAGGACCTGTCAGACATCGTCCTGATTGCCCACAGTTATGGAGGCATGGTCGGCACCGGTCTGGCGGACCGCCTGCCCGGGCGGATTCGGCAATTGATCTACGTTGACGCCCTTCTTCCCGAATCGGGTGAGTCGGCGCTGGATCTGCTGCCGGACGGACAACGGACCGGTATCCTGCAGGCCACTCGCGAGAAGGGGTTTGGCTGGCTAATCCCGCCGGCTCCTCTGCCTACCGACACGCCGCCCCACGACCGCGAGTTGGCCGCGCGCCGGCGCGGCCCCCAGCCCCTGGGGACATTCACCACGCCACTCGACCTGAAAGGCCGGGCTGCAGAGATCCCCGCCGCCTACATCCGCTGCATGGATACCGGACCCGTCGACAGCTTCGCCTTGTCAGCGGCGCGGGCCAGGCAGCGCAAAGGTTGGCAGTTCCATGAGTTGGCGGCATCCCACAACCCCCACATCACTGTGGCCGATGCCTTCACGGAACTGATTTTTTCCATCGCGGCCCCTCACGCGTAGCGCCGCAGTTTGACGCTCCCACAAGCTGCGTCCGTACCTCCCATTTTCGAAGCGGTCAGTCACAAGAAGCAGGGAAAACCCCATGTCAGGATTCGCGCCAAGCATCTAACATGCTTCGGACATATTAGTTGTATGGTGTAAATATCTTTTCACAAGGAGACGCAAATGATCAATCGACGGCAGTTTTCTCAGGCGGCACTGGGTGTCGCCGGATTCGCGATCGGCGCCCCGGCGTTCGCCCAGAACCAGCCACTTCGCCTCGGTCTGCTGGCCATACGCTCCGGCGTCGGCGCCTTTTTGGGCGAAGACAGCATCCGCGCCGTGCAGTGGGGCGTGCAACGTCTGAACGCCGCCGGTGGCATCGCCGGCCGGAAGGTGGAGCTCGTCATCCAGGAAGAGAGCACGCCCAAGGACACGATCGAGCGCTTCCGCCACCTTGTGCTGAGGGAGAAGGTGGATGCAGTGCACGGCCTTATCTCCACCGGTGTGACGCTGGCGGTCGCGCCTGTGGCCGAAGAGGAGCGTGTCCTGCTGCAATGCTGGGACGGCACCACACAGAACGGAGTGCAAGAGTCGATGCCGAAGACGCGCTTCGTGTTCCGGTCCACGGACAACGAGTGCGAAGCCGTGATGGGCGCGCTGCTGACGGTCAAACACATGAAGGGCAAGTTCGCCACCATCGCCGGCATCAACCCCGACTACTCGTACGGGCGCAACTGCTGGGAGACGTTCAAGGCCCTGCTCACGCGCTACGGCATCGAGGCCAAGGTGGTCTCGGAACAATGGGTCAAGGTCGGCACCACCGACTTGACGACCAACGTCGCTGCGCTTGGCGCCGCCAAGCCGGACCTCATCTTCACGTCGATGTTCCTATCGGACCTGCCGATCTTCCTGCGCCAAGCCTCTGCCGCCGGTCTGCTGACCAACACGAAACTGGTGGCGCCGACCGGCGGTGGCCAGATCAACGAGCTGAGGAACGCCTTCGTGCCAGAGGGCTCGCTGCTGGGCCACAACACATTCTTCCATGCCCAGCCCGGCGCCTCGGAATTGCACAAGGCCTTCGTGGCCGACTACCGCGATCGCTACAAGGTCCTGCCGACTTCGTCCGCCGACCGTGCCTACTTCAACCTGATGGCCTACAAGGCCGGCGTGGAGAAGGCCGTGGGGGCAACGGGCCGTTGGCCCAAGGTCGACGAGATTGCCGAAGCCATCGTCGGCGTGGAGGTTGAAAGTCTTGGCGGTCGGGGCCGCTACCGCGACGACAAGATCGCGGAGCAGTTCTTCTACCAAGGCCTGGTCCGTCACCAGGCCGGTTCGGCCAGCCTGGACTTCGCCGACACGACGGCCATCTTCTCCGACAAGTTGCAGAAGCCGGCCGGCGCCGACTATTGGAACTGGATCAAGAGCGCGAATTTCCCCATCTGATGTTCAGCCAAGCGCCGCGGCCACACGCCACGGCGCTCCACAAATGATCGCCCCATGCAATACATGAATTTAATTATGGCGGGCCTGTTCCAGGCGGCGGTTTTGTTTCTTGTCGCCTGCGGTCTGCAACTGATCTTCGGCGTGCAGAAGATCGTCAATCTCGCCTGCGGGTCTTTTTACGCGCTTGGCGCCTTCTTCGCGATCACCGTGGTGGGCCTGCTGCAGTCGCTGGAACTGCCCATGGTGCTGCTGCTGCCCGTGCTGGTGCTCTCAGGCCTGGTGATCGGACTCGCAGGCGCGCCGCTGGAGCTGCTGCTGCGGCCGATATACCGGCGCGACCCCAGCTACCAGCTGCTGATGACCTTTGGCCTGGTGCTGATGTTCCAGGATGTGTTCCGCTTCTTCTGGGGCCCGGTGCCGCGCTCCATGGACAGCACCCTCTACACGATCTATGGAAGCCTGGAGTTGAGTGGCTTCCGGGTGCCCGTCTACAACCTCCTGGTGATCGCCGCCAGCCTGCTGATCGCCTTGGCGCTGGGGCAGTTCCTCAAGCACAGCCGGCTCGGTCGGATCGTGCGCGCCACGGCGGAGAACCGCAACATTACCGAAGCCATGGGCGTCAACTCAGCCAAGGTGTTCACCCTGGTGTTCGCCCTGGGCTGTGCCCTCGGCACCGTCGGCGGCGCCCTGGTGATCCCGACCTCTGCCGCATCCATGACGATGGCCGCTGAGCTGGTCGTGGATGCCTTCGCCGTGGTCATCATCGGGGGCCTGGGCAGCATGGCCGGCGCGATGGCAGGCGCAATCGTCGTGGGATTGATGCGCGCCATCGCCGTCGCTTACATGCCGGAAGTCGAGATTCTCGCCATCTACTTGGTGGTCGTCGCCGTGCTGCTGTTCCGCCCCGCCGGCCTGTTCGGAAGGAGCACCGCATGAGCGCCGTCATGAAAGCCAGAGCCATGGATCACCAGCAACAACCCGTCCAACTGGCACAACCCGTCCAACTGGCCGAACTCCTGCGCGGCTTCATGCCCTTCGCGGTCATGTGCCTGGCACTGGGCATCGCTCCGCTGGTGCTGAGCCCGTACCACACGGTCATGCTGGTGCCCATCGTCGCCTATGGGGTCGCCTTGCTGGGCATGAACGTGCTCTTCGGCTACACGGGCCTGCTGTCCTTCGGGCATGCGATGTTCCTGGCAATCGGCGCCTACGCCACTGCCGTGGCCACGCGCTACGGGATTCTTTCTTTCGAATGCATCGTTCTCATCGCGGCCGCGGCGGGCGGCGTGTTCTCCCTGCTGATCGGCGCCTTGTGCGTGCGCTTCACGCACATCTTCTTCGGCGTGCTCACGCTTGCCTTCGGGATGCTGGTCCACTCCTTCCTCTTCAAGTTCTATGAGGTGACCGGAGGCGACCAGGGCATGCGCGTGCTGCGTCCCACCTTGCTGGGCATCGAGTGGGACATGAGTGCCACGCAGTTCCTCAGCGGCCCCTTCTTCTACTACTGCCTGGCGCTGTACCTGCTGATCGGCGTTATCGTGTTCCGGGTGGTGCGCTCGCCGCTCGGGCTGCACCTGCGGGCCATCCGCGACAACGAGAACAAGGCGCGCTATCTGGGCGTGCGCGTCTACCGGCTGCGGCTCTTTGCGTTCGTGCTGTCCGGCGTCCTGGCCTCGGTCGCGGGAGCCATCCTGAGCATCTCGACCGGCCTGGCTGACCCCGAGCTGGCCTACTGGCCGCAGTCGGGCAACCTGATTTTCATGCTGATCCTCGGCGGCGCCACCACCTTTGCCGGGCCGGGCCTGGGCGCGCTGATCTTCGTGGTCCTGCACGAAACGCTGGCTTCCTACACGCACTACTGGCGGTTCATGCTGGGCGCGACGCTGGTCTTCCTGGTGCTCCTGCTCCCCGACGGCCTGCTCGGAACGCTCGCACGCCGCCTGCCGAAGCGGGCTGAAAGGAAAGCCCCATGAGCACCATCCTCTCCGCCCGCTCGGTTTCCAAGGCCTATGGTTCCTTCCAGGCCCTGAAGAACGTTTCACTGGACATCCGCGACAAGGAGTTCCTGTCCATCGTCGGCCCCAACGGGGCCGGCAAGAGCACGTTGGTCAACGTGCTCACCGGCTTGGTGACGCCCACCAGAGGGTCCGTGCATTTCATGGGCCAGGACATCGCCGGCATCGGCCCGGTCAAGCTGGCAGCCAAGGGCATGGCCCGTTCCTTTCAGCTGATCAACATCTTCCCCGAGGCCACAGTCTGGGAGACGATCGGCGTGGCCGTTGCCTCCCGGCTGGGCCGCGCATCCAACCCGCTGCGGTCCCTGTTGGGCGACCGACGCATTAATGACGACATCCAGCGACTCGCCCGGACCTTTGGCCTGCAGTCCAAGCTGTTCGAGAAGGGCGCTGCACTGTCGCAGGGCGAGAAGAAGCTGCTGGACATCGCCAGCGCCCTCGCTCTGGGCCCCAAGGCCATTTTGCTGGACGAGCCGACCTCGGGCGTCTCGAGCGGCGAAAAGTACGAAATCATGGACCTGCTGGTCAAGGCCGCCCGGACCGAGGGCGTCGGCACCATCATCCAGGTGGAGCACGACATGACCTTGGTGGCCCGCTACTCGCAGCGCGTGGTGGCGCTGCAGGAGGGCCGCGTCATCGGCGACATGGCGCCCGACGCGTTTTTCAAGGATCCCCTGATGCTCGATGCGGTGATCGGACCGGCTTACAGCCAGCACGCCGCCAGGCAAACGGAGGCAGCATGCTGAAAGTATCCAACCTGAACGTCGAGATCCAGGGCAGCCACATCATCCGCAACCTGAGCCTGGAGGTGCGGCCCGGCGAGTTGGTCTGCCTGCTGGGGCGCAATGGTGCGGGCAAGACGACCACTCTGCGCACGCTGATGGGCTACCTGCGCGCCTCCAGTGGAGGGATCCAGTGGAAAGGAAAGGACATCGCGCGGCTGGCCACTTGGCAGATCGCCCAGCTGGGCGTGGGCTACTCGCCCGAAGAGTCGGAAGTCTACGCGGACCTATCGGTGGCGGAAAACATCGAGCTGCCGACCTGGACGCGCACCGGCGGACGCCCGGCAGCGGAGCGAATCGCCGAAGCCTACCGCGTCTTTCCCAAGCTGGTCGGCTACAAGGCGCGGGGCGGGGCGGAACTGTCGGGCGGCGAGCGCAAGATGGTCTCCATCGCGCGAGCGCTGTCCCTGGACGCAGAACTGCTTCTTCTCGACGAGCCCTTCGAAGGCTTGTCGCCCGCCATCATTCCTTTCGTGGCGGACGGTATCTCGGCGATCCGTGCCTCAGGAAAAGCCATCGTGATGGCCGAATGCAGCCTGCACCACGTGCCTGACTACATCGACAAGCTGATGGTGATCGAGCGTGGTGAACTGATCTACACCGGTTCCTTGGAAAGTGCGCTCTCCGACAAGAACGTGATGGGCATCGTCGCCGGCGTGCTGGAGCCCGAGGACATCAGTTGATTGAGGGAAACGACATGAAGATCTACACAGGTGATCGAACAATCGATGGCGTCAAGGTGCTGGTGGATGGCCACCCCTTGCCCAACTGCTCGGAGATTCAATGCTTCTCCACCATGGGCTTCGAGTGGGGTTACGAGGGCGCGGAGCCGAGGCAGCTGGCCTTCGCGCTCCTGGTCGACTACTCGGGCAGCGCGGAGACTGCCAGGCAGCACTGCGAGCCATTCATGCGCATCGTGGTCGCAAATTTTGACAACGAATGGGCGATGACCTCGCTAGACATCGAGGATCACCTCGACGCCATCAACACCAGCGCATGACGCCCGGACCAACCATCTTTTTTTATGAGGTGTGACATGGAACTTCAAGACAGCATCATGAAAGATCGCCAGCGCCGTTTCCGCCAGGAATACCGGCACCGAATCGCCGGCTGGTACCACGGCTGGCTGCACCTGATGGTCATCGCCATCAGCGGCCTCACCGCCATTTACATCTACACGTCCAACCTGGTGGACACCCAGTGGTGGGAGTGGCTGGCGGTACCGGCAGGCTTCTTCGCCTACCAGGTCGCGGAGTACATCCTGCATGCCCACGTCATGCACCGGCCGCGCAAGCATCCCATGCTGAGGGCGCTCTATATTAGGCACACCCTCATGCATCATCAGTTCTTTACCACGGAGGAAATGCGCTTCGCGGATCACTACGACTGGCGGGTCACCTTCTTCCCACCGTTCACCATGATCGTGCTGACGATTCTGTCTTTCGTGCCATCGCTGGTGGCAGGCCTGATCATTTCGCCGAACTTCGGATGGCTGCTGATGTCCGCCCTGACGGGGAGCTACATGTTCTACGAGTTCATCCATTTCTGCTGCCACGTAGATGACAACGCCTTGCTGCGGAACCTCCCGATCGTCAACACCGCGCGCCGGCACCACCGGGCGCACCACGACCATGCGCTGATGATGGAAGTCAACATGGGAATCGGCACGCCCATCATCGACTGGGCGCTGGGTACCTCAGACCTGAACCGGGGACTGCTCGGCCACCTGTTCAACGGCGAGAGCACCAGGCACCTGAAGACCAATCTGCGCAAGACAGAGCGCACGCCGAAGGCGCCCCCACGCGCGTCTTCCACGTCCGCCACCGCGCATTGAAGCGTTAGGAGAAAGTCATGCCCACCAAGGCCAAGCTCATTCTTTCCGTGATCATCCTGACCATGTTCGTTGTCACGGGGTTCTATGAGTTATCCCGCGACTTGCACAACGCCGGCTACGCGGCCTTCTTCCTCGGCTTCTTCATGGTGTTCTCGATTTGGATCTTCCCGGACGTCAACCGCGAACCTCTCGACAACTGACCGCGACCTCCCTTCGTCCAACCGAGCCTCTCGCTCCATGCTTGCAGGCTCATGCTGGATCAGCCGCTGTTGGTCTCTCGGCTCAATGAGTTCGCGGACCGACACCACGGCGACACGGAATCGTATCGCGGCGATCGTGGGCAGTGTCCACCGCTGTCCGACCGGTTCGCGACGCTGGCTTGGAACGGCTATGCACATGGCTCCTTGGTGCCAGCCGACTTCTCTGAGTACAAAGATGCTTGGCACCATGTGGCCTAACCCCTCGGTCAACCGGACCCGCTGCGGCAGGGTGCCTCGAACGTCAAGCGTCGCCAGCACCATCACCTCCTGCCATCGACCATGAACACCATCGAACACCTTATTGACACGTACTGCGCAGGATGGGCGACCTCCACGCCAGAGGATCGGGAACGGCTGATCCGCGCAACGCTTGCGGATGATGCAACCTACTGCGACCCGAAAACCAACCACCTTGCCATTCCAGACCTACTGGAGCACATCTCAGGAGTGCAGGCCAAACGTCCCGGAGCAAAGGTAGTACGCACGAGCGCCGTTGATGTCCATCACGGCTTCGCTCGATTCCATTGGCATGTAGCCCTTCCAGATGGCACGACGCTTCTTGAAGGGCTTGATGTTCTTGAACTGTCTTCCGATGGAAAGCGGATTCAGCGAGTTCTCGGATTCTTCGGTCCTTTGCAGCGAAGAAGCGCATAGACTCCAGACTTACCATGCACTGCTGCATAGATGGCAAGAGCAACCAACATGGTCGTGAGCACCTCCGATCAAGCCACCACGTTCTTGGCTCTTGCAGACCTGAACCGGAAGATGCTGCGTCTGCGCCGTGTCTACATCTCGATCGTTTCGCGCGAGAAGCTCTCGATGTAGTCGATCAGGCGGTCCGAGGCCGTGGCGGCGCCCTTGGAGTCTCCCTTGCTGATGGCCTCGGCGAGTCGAGCATGCAGGGTTGCCGCCAGCGACAGATCCCCGGCGCGTTGGTAGTGCTCGAACCAGAAGCGGCGGGACAGGCCGCGCATCAGAGCCATGGTCTTGACGATGAACTCGTTGCGCGCCGACTCCCACATGCGCTCGTCGAGCTCCCGGTCAAGCTGCGCGAAAAGCGATTCATCGCGGTGTTTGGCAGCCTGAACCATACCGACCACGATTCGCGCGAAGCCCGCCCTCTCTTCGCTGGACGCTCTTTCCGCCGCCAACTTGGCCAGAAGCCGCTGCACTTCCCTGCGCAACTCCAGCAAGCGCAGTTGAGTGACGATATTTGTTTCAGTCACGAACACACCGCGCTTCGGCAGGATGGCCACCAGGCCCTCCCCAGCCAGGCGCTGCAACGCTTCTCGAATGGGCGTTCTGCCAATCCCCAGCGACTCCGACAATCCCATCTCGGACAACACGGTCCCGGGCGCGAGATGGAGCGTGATGATCATCTCTTCGATTCGCCGGTAAGCCTGTTCAGCCAAAGTCAGCGCGCTGGCCGACCCGCTCGCCGCTGCCGGCGCTTTTCCTCCAGCCTTCCGCTCATAGCTTCGACCCTCGCGGGCCTTGATTTCGTTAGATCTCTGTTTCATGGAACCCTGAACGTATTTTCAAACATGTTGTGCGGCATTGATATGTTAGCATCAGAGTCGCCGCAATGCCCGAGTCCGGGCCGTTCGCACCAAGGCGAAGACGAGGCGAAGACGGTAAGTCTTCGACGAAGACGTCAATGTCAGCGATCCTGTCGAGGATCTTTGCCTTCGATATCACGGCTTCAGAAACTCACAGGGCAACCCTTAACTTCCGGAGGCACAGTATGAGCTACCCAGAGTTCTATCGCCGCTCGATCGACGAGCGCGATGCCTTCTGGGCCGAGCAGGCACGGCTAATCGACTGGCAGACGCAGCCGCAGCAGATCTGCGATATGAGCCAACCTCCGTTCGTGCGCTGGTTCGCAGGCGGCAGGACCAACCTGTGCCACAACGCGGTGGATCGGCACGTGGCCGCGCGCGGCGACCAGGCGGCCCTGATCTACGTCTCCAGCGAGACGAACCAGGAGCATGTGTACAGCTTCCGCGAGCTGCAGCAGGAAGTGCAGCGCATGGCCGCCGTGCTGCAGTCCTTCGGCGTGGGCAAGGGCGACCGCGTCCTGATCTACATGCCCATGATCGCGGAAGCTGCGTTCGCGATGCTGGCCTGCGCCCGCATCGGCGCGATCCATGCCGTGGTGTTCGGCGGCTTCGCCTCGCACTCGCTCGCCTCGCGCATCGAGGACGCCACGCCGAAGGTGGTGATCAGCGCAGATGCCGGCTCGCGCGGCGGCAAGGTGGTGCCGTACAAGCCGCTGCTGGACGAGGCGATCCAACTCGCGAAGCACAAGCCGCAAGCCGTCCTGCTGGTGGACCGCAAGCTCGCCCCGATGGACAAGGTGGCCGGCCGCGACCACGACTGGGCAACGCTCGCCGACAAGCACATGCGCACGCAGGTACCGTGCGAGTGGCTGGACGCCACCGACATCAGCTACACGCTGTACACGAGCGGCACCACGGGCAAGCCCAAGGGGGTGCAGCGCGACACGGGCGGCTACGCGGTGGCGCTGGCCGCCAGCATGAAACACATCTTCCTGGGCGAACCGGGAGAGACCTACTTCTCCACCAGCGACATCGGCTGGGTCGTGGGCCACAGCTACATCGTGTACGGCCCGCTGATCGCCGGCATGGCGACCCTCATGTACGAGGGCCTGCCGATCCGGCCGGACGCCGGCATCTGGTGGAGCCTGGTCGAGAAGTACAAGGTGACCTCGATGTTCAGCGCGCCCACTGCGGTGCGCGTGCTCAAGAAGCAGGATCCCGCCTTCCTGAAGAAATACGACCTGTCGAGCCTGAAGGCGCTGTTTCTTGCGGGAGAACCGCTGGACGAGCCCACGGCGCGCTGGATCAGCGAAGGACTGGGCGTGCCCATCATCGACAACTACTGGCAGACCGAGAGCGGCTGGCCCATCCTCACCATCGCCAACGGGGTGGAGAAGAAGGCGAGCAAGTTCGGCAGCCCCGGCGTGCCCATGTACGGCTACGACGTGCGCCTGGTGCACGAGGGCACAGGCGAGGAGCTGAAGGGCGCGGACCAGAAGGGCGTGGTCGTCATCCAGGGCCCGACGCCGCCCGGCTTCATGCAGACGGTCTGGGGCGACGACGAGCGCTACGTCAAAACCTACTGGTCCAGCATCCCGGGGCAGCAGGTCTACAGCACCTTCGACTGGGGCATCCGCGACGAGGACGGCTACTTCTACATCCTGGGCCGCACCGACGACGTGATCAACGTGGCGGGCCACCGGCTGGGCACGCGCGAGATCGAGGAGAGCATCTCCAGCCATCCCAACATCGCCGAGGTGGCGGTGGTGGGCGTGGCCGACCAGTTCAAGGGCCAAGTGGCCATGGCTTTCGCCGTGGCCAAGGATGCTTCCGGCCTGGCCGACGAGGCCGCCCGCCTGAAGCTTGAGGGCGAGGTGATGAAGGTGGTGGACGAGCAGCTCGGCGCCGTGGCGCGCCCGGCTCGCGTCCGCTTCGTGACGACGCTGCCCAAGACCCGCAGCGGCAAGCTGCTGCGCCGGGCCATCCAGGCGGTCTGCGAAGGCCGCGACCCCGGCGACCTAACGACGATCGAGGACCCAAGCACGCTGCAACAGATCAAGGACTTGGTGCGCCTATAGCAGTTGCCGCTCGCCTTTGTGTCAAGAACCAATGTCCGATCTGCCCGCACAAGGCCGGTTTTTGGTGCGGGAGTTCGCGGCTTCAACTTTGTAGAAAGTTGCATGGCTGTGCGCAGGAAGAGAACTGCGACGAAGCACCGCCACTTTCGGCCGGCACCGACCGGCCTAGATTTCGACCTGCTCTGAAACCTCGAGCGCGTCGTCGACCTCCACACCTCCACGCCCAGGACCGCACCATGCTTTCGGGTTTCGAGTGCCCCAGGAGCACCTGGATCGCCTGAACGTTCTTCGTACGCTTGTAGAGGAGAATAACCTTCATGCGGCGGAGTGAATGCGCGCCATATCGGGCTGCATCTTGCCAAGGTCGGCGAATGAAGCGGTATGGTTGGTGGATAGACGCGGAGTCTCCAAGGGAGCTTGAGCGCATCTGAGAGGGCATGAAGAATATGCCCCAAACTACACCCAAATTACACCAAGAACAGCCGACGCAAGCTCCAAGCTGTTGATTTATATGGATAAATTGGATATCTCCGCACACACGCCGATGATGCAGCAGTACCTCGGCCTCAAGGCCGGGCACCCGAACACGCTGCTGTTCTACCGCATGGGCGATTTCTACGAGCTGTTCTTCGGCGACGCCGAGAAGGCCGCGCGCCTGCTCGACATCACGCTCACGCAGCGCGGCCAGTCGGCCGGAAAGCCGGTGATCATGGCCGGCGTGCCCTTCCACTCGGTCGACACCTATCTGGCGCGCCTGATCAAACTCGGTGAATCGGTCGCGATCTGCGAGCAGGTGGGCGACGTGGCCACGGCCAAGGGGCCGGTGGAGCGCAAGGTGGTGCGCGTGGTCACGCCCGGCACCCTGACCGACAGCGAGCTGCTCTCCGACAAGACCGAGGCCGTGCTGATGGCCGTGCACCCCGGCGCGCGCACCGGCTGCGGCCTGGCCTGGATGTCGGTCACGCAGGGCATCGTGTTCCTCGCGCAGTGCGCCAGCGACGAGCTCGCCGACTGGGTCGCGCGCGTCGCGCCGGGCGAGCTGCTCTACAGCGCCGAGGCGCATAGGAATTTCAAACGGCCTCTGGCCTGCCTCTGGCCTCTGGAAAGCCCGACTGATGCATGGGTGGCCGGCCGATACCGGCCTGGATGGCTTGGAACTGACGGCTGCGACATCGTCTTGTCGTGATTCGGCCTGGCCCCTGACGGATCGCTCGGGGCTCGCTGGGCCTTGGTATCAGGGTTGACCCTGAGTCCGTGGGCATCGCCCCGGCATGCGGCGCAGCGCCATCCTGGCTGCCGCTGGCAGGGCAGCCTGAGGGCCTGGGGCGAGGTGTTTGTGACGGCCGGCGCGGCTCAGGCAGCTTCAGTCTTGCCCTGCCTCGCGCGCCCGTCCCCGGGGTGGCGGCTGCGGATCCAGCCCCAGATGGCTGAGGATCTTCTCGACGACCGCTCGCTCCAGGATGGCCGCGATGATCTTCAGTTCCCCGGCGCCGCAGTTCGGGCAGTGCTGCATGTCGATGTCGAACACGCGCTTGAGCAGCCGCGCCCAGCTGATGTGGTGCGGCCGGACCTGGACGGTCTGGACTTCGCACTCGGCGGCGGCGGCCTCGGTTGCCACCTGTGCTTGCGCTGGCGGGCCTTGCGGCACCACCAGCGCCCGCAGCTTGGCGTTCGGCGCCAGCACGCCGTGGAACCTGATGAGGTGCAGCCGCGGCCGCGGCACCAGCGCCGCCAGCCGCTGCATGAACTCCAGCGGGCTCAAGACCAGATGCGTCGTGCCGTCGCGCCACGGTGTCTTCAGCTTCAGCTCGACCTGCCCGGCGGCATTGACCTGCACCCGTTCGTCGGAAAGCGCCGGCCGGGTGATGTAGCGGCACAGCTGCTCCAGCCGCTTGCGGTCATGGGCTTCGACCCGCACCGCGGCGTGCAGGCTGAATCCGTCGATGTCGGCGCACAGCGGCTGGCGGGCCGAGTCCTCGCGCGGCATCGCGCCTCTCAGGGTCAGCACCTTCTGCCCGGCGCGCGGCCCGAAGGCGATTCGGTAGGTGATGGCCGCGGCCTGCAGCGGCCGCAGCGTGCGCGCCTCCTCGCCGTCGGCATCCGGCTCGGCCAGGTAGGTCTGGCCCATGTCTTCGACCAGCACGCCCCGGCGCGTGAGCATCTTCATCAGCCGGGCGATGACGGTCTGCAGCAGCGCGTGCAATTCGTCGTCGGTGGGCGCATCCGCCTCAATGAAGGCCGGCGAACCATCGGCGTCGCAGCAGTACACCCCGTCCAGTACCAGACAGTGCAGGTGGATGTTGAGGTTGGCGGCCGAGCCAAAGCGCTGGATCAGCGTGACGGCGCCGCCGTGACCTTCGTCAGCCTTGAGCCCCGCCTGCCGCAGCAGATGTCGCGTGACCACGCGCTGCACCACCTGCAGCACCGGCGTGACCAGTTCCGGCTGCGCGGCCAGCAGCACGCGCAGCGGGATCGGCAGCGACAGCACCCATTGCCGCACCGGCACGTGCGGGATGACGTGGTCGACCAGGTGCGCAGCGGTCTGCGACATGCGCCGGGCGCCGCAAGAGGGGCAGAATCCCCGGCGCTTGCAGCTGAAGGCCAGCAGCTTGTCGTGGCCGCACTCGCCGCAGCGTAGCCGCAGGAATCCATGCGCCAGGATGCCGCACTCGAGGAAGGCGTCGAACTCGTCCTTGATGAACCGCGGCAACTCGGCGTCCGTGCTGGCCTCGGTGTGGGCGATGAAGCTGGCCGCATGCTGCTGGACCAGGCGGTACAGCGTGGTCTGCTCCGGTCGGTGGCGTTCGTAGTGGAGCCGGCTGGCCAAGCCGGGTAAGGAACCGGGCTGGCGGGCGGCGTGCACGGCATGCAGAGGACTCGATGGGGACCTCTACCGTCCCAGCATCGCCCTGCACTCGCCATCGCCCTTCGGTCGGGCTTGTGGGTGCAAGAAGATGGCCCTCCACCGGGTGCAGCCGGTTGGGGTGGGCCAGCCCCGGCGGGAGTCCGTCGTTCACCTTAGTGCCGATATCCCCGTGCTTTTGAGGTCGTTCCTGGCCGACGCCATCGTCACATCGCTTCAGGATCCACGCTCCCCCTGGAGCGACGCATGTGGGAGATCTACGCCTACCAGAACGCCGACAGCCTGTTCGGCATCTTCAACGCTGCGGCAACCATCCACGGCTCGGGCGACTACATGGCGGCAGTCGCCGCCGTGGCCTTCTGCGGGTTCATCGCGGCGCTGGTGGGGGTCTCCTCGTTTTCAGTGCAATAAGTGACGGTACGCAAAGCTAGCCCGGATATTTCACGCATGTAGCCAACGGCGTGCGCAGCGGGGCATCGCGGCGCGGATTTGAGCGAGCAAGGCCACGATGTTGGCCGCAGCCATGGGTGTGATGGTTGGCATGCGCAATGCTGTCGCAATGGCCCCTACCCCGGCTTGGGTTGCGGGCCGTTTTTGTGTCATCGCGCCGGCCAGGCGCTGCTGGTGTGTTCAGGGTGAGCGCAGCTGGCTCATGGCGTGCGCGAAGGTCTGCGCACTGGGCCAGTTGGAGGCCAGGTACAGGCGGATGCGCCGCGTGTTGCGCGTCACCACTGCCGCCACCTTGAGCAGCTTGATGCGCAGCGTGTCGATCTGCGCCGTGGCCAGCTCTGTGCCCTGCAACGCCAACGCGCGCAGCCTCTCTACCAGCACGTAGCCCAGCGCGGCCAACAGCATGCGCAGTTGGTTGGAGCGCAGCACATGGCAGCTCGTGCGCGTGGCGAACAGCCCTACCTGCGCTTCCTTGATCCGGTTCTCCGCCTCGCCGCGCTGGCAGTACACGCCGTCGTACAGCGCCTGGGGATCACCGGCAAGGTTTGTCACGATGAAGCGCGGGTTGCAGCCTTGCGCGCCCCATTCAAGCCGCGTGATCACGCGCCGCTCGTGCGGCCAGCTCTGTGCGGCGTAGTCGAATTCATCGACCATGCGCTGTTTGGCCCCGCTGCGCTCGTATTCGTCT
>JBKIXD010000004.1:0-384174 GCA_046604145.1 Hydrogenophaga sp. XSHU_21 | reverse complement strand
TGAGATCAGGCCAGCAGGGCAGCCACCCGGGCGCGAAGGCCGTCCGGCGTGGCACCCTGCGCCGACACGGGTTGCCCCACCGCCAGTCCGACCCGGTTGAACAGACCGCGGCGAAACGGCTTGACCATGGCCACCCGCTCGCCGCCCCGCAGCTCGATGCGGCTGAAGAACGAGCCCCACAGGTTGGTGAGCGCCATGGGCACCACCGGCACCTCCAGGCCATCGGCCCGGGCACGGTCAAGGATCTTGATCACACCGCCCTTGAAGGCCTGCAGTTCGCCGTCGCGGGTGATGCCGCCCTCGGGGAAGATGGCCAGCAGATCGCCCTCGCGCAGGACCTGTGCGGCGGCGTCGAAGGCGCGCTCGTAGGCGTTGGCGTCCTCGGCCTGCGGTGCCACGGGAATGGCCTTGGCCAGGCGGAACAACCAGCCCAGCACCGGCACCCGAAAGATCCGGTGGTCCATCAGGAAGCGGATCGGGCGCGGGCTGGCCGCCATCAGCAGCACGGCATCGACAAAGCTCACGTGGTTGCAGATGAGCACCGCGGGGCCGGTGTCGGGAATGTGCGCATCCCCTTGCACCTTGAAGCGGTAGACCAGCCGCGACGCCACCCAGGCCACGAACCGCAGCAGGTACTCGGGCACGAGCATGAAGATGTAGAAGGCCACCACCGCGTTGAGCAGCCCGACCACCAGAAACATCTGCGGAATGGTCAGGCCGATCTTGAGCAGCAGCCCGGCCACCACTGCGCTGGCAATCATGAACAGCGCGTTGAGGATGTTGTTGGCGGCAATGATGCGCGCGCGGTGCGTCGGCTGGCTGCGCATCTGGATCAGGGCGTACATCGGCACGCTGTAGAGGCCGGCAAACAGGCTCAGCAGCGCCAGGTCGATCAGCACGCGGGCGTGGGCCGGCTGCGACAGGAAGGCGCCCACCCCCATGGTGTCGGCCGGGGGCAGCCCGCGGGTGGCGAAGTACAGGTCGATGGCAAACACGCTCATGCCGATGGCGCCCAGCGGCACCAGGCCGATTTCCACGTGCCGGCGCGACAGCACTTCGCACAACAGCGAGCCGGTGCCGATGCCGATCGAGAAAACCACCAGCAGCAGCGACGCCACCTGCTCGTCACCGTGCAGCACGTCGCGCGCAAACGCGGGGAACAGGCTGAGAAACACCGCGCCGAAGAACCACATCCAGCTGATGCCCAGCACCGAGCGGAACACCACCGTGTTGCCGTGCGCCAGCTTCAGGTTGCGCCAGGTTTCGGTGAAGGGGTTCCAGTTGATCTGCAGGGTGGGGTCGGTGGCCGGTGTGGAAGGGACCTGGTGCGAAGCCAGCCGCCCCAGCAGGGCCAGCCCCACGCAGGTGAAGCCCACGTGGTGTGCGCCGATCTCGGGCACCGCGATGATCAGGCCACCGGCCACGTTGCCCAGCAGGATGGCGACGAACGTGCCCATTTCGACCAGGCCATTGCCCCCGGTGAGCTCGCGCTCGCTCAGGTGCTGGGGCAGATAAGCGAACTTCACCGGGCCGAAAAGCGTCGAGTGAAGCCCCATGAGAAAGGTGCACAGCAACAGCACCGGAATGTGCTGACCGAAAAAGCCCCAGGCCGCGAGCGCCATGATCGCGATTTCGAGTCGCTTCACAAAGACCATCAGCGACCGTTTGTCCAGCTTGTCCGCCAGCTGCCCGCTGGTGGCCGAGAACAGCAGAAAAGGCAGGATGAACAGCGCACCGATCACCAGCCCGGCCAGTTCGGCCGGCAGCCAGCTCACCTGAAGCTGGTACGTGACCAGCACGGTGAAGGCGAACTTGAACAGGTTGTCGTTGGCCGCACCCAGGAACTGGGTCCAGAAGAACGGGGCGAAACGCCGCTGTCCAAGCAGTGCGAACTGGCTGTGGCCATCGCCGGCCGTTGAAGCATCCGCTGTGGGTGCCGCTGTCGTGGTGTTCATGCCCAATCCTCCTCGTCTGAAACGCACCCGGTTCGGGTGCCGTGCCGCATTCTGCCTGCCCCGGGGAAGCCGGGCGCGGTTTTCGATACGGGTTCGATTAGCATGCTTTGCCGTATCGAATTCCGATACCGAACCCACCGACGCCATGAGCACCACCCTCGACCTCGTGAACACCATCAAGCGCGAACTCAAGGCCGCGCACATGACCTACGCCGACCTGGCCAAGTCCATGGGCATGGCCGAATCGAGCGTCAAGCGCATGCTGGCCAAGGGCGACATGTCGCTGTCCCGGATCGACGCCATCTGCCGCGCCATCAAGATCGATTTCGCCGAGCTGGCGCAGCGGGTGGCCGACGCGCAGCCCCTGGTGATCGAGCTGACGCCTGCGCAGGAACGCGCGGTGGTGGCCGACAAGAAACTGCTGCTGGTGGCCATCTGCGTGCTCAGCCAGTGGACCCTGGAGCAAATCACCGCGGCCTACCGCCTCAGCGAAGCCGAGTGCGTGAAATACCTGGCCCAGCTCGACCGCATCGGCATCATCGAGCTGCGCCCGCTCAACCGGTACCGGCTCAAGCTCGCCAAGACGTTTCGCTGGCGGCCGCACGGTCCGGTGATGAACTTCTTTCGCGACCACGCCTTGCTGGACTACTTTGCCGGCGGTTTCGATGGCGTGGGCGAGGGGCTGATGCTGGTGCACGGTTCGGTCAGCCGCACCCTGGCGCCGGCGTTCCTGGAGCGGCTGCAGCGCGTGGCCCAGGATTTCGCGCAACAGCACCAGACCGACCAGAAACTGGCCGACAAGGACCGGGAGGGCTACACCCTGGTGCTGGCCATGCGCAGCTGGGAGTTCGAGGCCTTCACCCACCTGCGCCGATGACGGCAGCCCCCAGGCTGGCATGATCGGGCCTTTGGCCTGACCACGATCCGCATGAGCGACACCCCCACCACCGACCGGCCCGCCCGCACCCGCGCCTCCGCGCGCCAGGCCGCGCCGCGCCATCCGCTGCTGGCGCAACTGGCCGAATGGCACCCCGCGGTGTTCGGCGAAGAACCCCGCCCCCTCAAGCGCGGCATTTACGAAGACCTGATGGCCGCACACGGCGATGCACTCAAGGCCGACGAACTGAAGGCGGCTCTGGCCCTGCACACCCGCAGCACGCGCTACCTCAACGCGTTGGCGTCGGGACAGCCGCGCCGGGACCTGGCCGGGCAGGCGGTGGAACCGGTGGCCCCCGACCAGCGACACCACGCGCTGGTGGAGGTGCACCGGCGTCGCCAGCAGCGCAGCCCCGAAGACCTGCGGCCGCAGCTGCAGCAGCGCATTGCGCGTGCCTTCGAGGCATCGGGCCTGGGCCGCGAGGCCTACGCCACGCTGGTGCGCAGCCGCGATGAGGGCATCAACGCCGTGACCGAAGCGGCGTTGGAGGAATCCACTGCAAGGAGCGCGCGCGAAGCCGCGTTGCTGAGGGCCTTCGAGGCCAGTGGCCTGGAACTGGGCGCGTTTGCCAGTGGCTACGGACTGGACACCGAAGACGCACGCCGCATGATCGAGCGCGCCCGCCAGCGCCGCTGACGGACCGCCCGCTCAGGCCGGGCGGGTGAAGACCGTGAGCACGCCGGTGTAGCCGTAGAGCCGGTGGTGTGCAATCTCGCCGCCGGCAAAAAACCCCGCCAGCGGCACATCGCCCAGGGCGTGCCGAACGATCTGCAGTTCGGCGCTCGGTCCGCCGAAATGCGGACCGCCCCGGCCGGCGCAACTCACATAGATGGCGCCCGCAATGACCCGCGGCGAACGGGCTGCCGCATCCGGCTCTTCATCGCCCGCGCCCATCAGCACCTGCTCGGGTTCGAGTTCCTCACGCACTTCGGCGCACACCCGCACGAGATCGGCCCGCGCCGCCTGAACGTGGCGCTCGCAGAAGGCCAGCCGCGTACCGACCGGAGCGAGATCGGCGATGGCCACCCCGCGACGGGCCGGATCGAGTCCGATCAGGTGGCGCACGATCACCTCGGTGCCGAAGGCGCCGCGCAGGCGCGCCATGTCGCTCGGCCCACGGGCGTTCCCATCGGGGTCGGGGCGCGTGAGACCGACAAGCGTGGCGCGCAACCTCGGCATGGCGTGCTCGGGGTGGTCCAGTGAAATCCCCAGTTCGCGCAGCAGCACATCGAGCGCTGGTTCACCGTCGAGCCGCAGCACCAGGTGCCCGTCCGACTCGGTGACTTCGTGCTCGGGCGCGATGGGCTGCGCACCCTGCGTGACCCGGGAAACCATGTCGACATCGCGCGAAAAGGCAACACCGCTCATGCCACCATGAAACACCCCGCTGGCGGCGCCCTGCCCGGCCAGGCGACCCGCGCTGCCCAATGCGAACTGCACACAAGGGCCGCGGCTGCCTGCCAGACCGCCGAACAGGTAACCACTGCCCGTGCGGTCGGCGATTTCGTGGATCAGGTCGGCGAGGTCGGGGGTGTTGCCATCGGCGTGCACCAGCGCGGTGTGGGCCGCAAACCCGTCGGAGGCATCGGCGCGAACGCTGGGCGACAACGGCGCCACACCACTGAACACCCGGTACTGGTCGGGGCCGAGGTCGCACAGCATCACCACCATCGCCGGCTCGTCGAAATACTCCACGTTGCTGGCCGACACACCGACCCCCACCGTGCCGGCCCAGTCGGTGACTTCGGGCAACTCGGCGCTCAGGCATTCCAGGATGGCCTGCGCCTCGTCGGCGTAGTGGTCGGTGATGTAGAGCAACCCCAGCGAAGGCTGGTCGGCGCATTCAGGCAGGGCCATCTGCGCCCGCAGCTGGGCGATCACCATGGCAGCGGCCATGCGCCATTGCGGGTGGGTGGCGTGGGCGTTGGGAAAGCGCTTCATGGGCATCGGGTTGCGTTCATCCGGGCCGGGTTCGTCACCGCGCGACGGCGGGCTTTCGTGTCGGGGCTTTCTTGCGCGCCGGCTTTGCCTTGGTCGCCGGGCCTTTGGGCGGGGTGTCGGCCGGCGCCATGGTCCGCGCAGCGGCGCGTCCCATGCCTGCGGCCGCGCCCATGCCACGCCCCACGGTACCGGCGGCGGTTCGGGCAGCCTGGCCAGCCAGCCCGGTGGCGGTCTTCACGGCGGCGCCGGTGAGTCCGCTGGCCACCTGGCGCGTGGTGTCGAGTGCCGTCTGTTTCGCGGCATCCTTGAGGGCGTTGGCTGCGATCTGCTGGAACTGCTGCGACAGGGCACCCCACCACTGCACCGGATCCACCACACCGGCTCCGCCGGCAGTCGGCAGGCCGGACGCC
The DNA here is from genome assembly GCA_046604145.1 of Hydrogenophaga sp. XSHU_21. Taxonomy (GTDB): domain Bacteria; phylum Pseudomonadota; class Gammaproteobacteria; order Burkholderiales; family Burkholderiaceae_C; genus Hydrogenophaga. The sequence continues at coordinate 378,931 of JBKIXD010000004.1, read as the reverse complement.
GACGCGGCGCGCGCCGCGGGCTTGCGGGGCTTTCGCGCCGGCTTGGGCACCACCTTCGCGGCCTCGGGCACCGCATCGCCGTAGGTGCGGGGCGGAATCTCGAGGCCGGCGAACTTGCCGGCCGCAGGCGGTGACGCCGCGAATCCCGCCATGGTGTCGGCGGCCTTGATCTTGAGTGCGTTGGCCACATCGCCCATGCTGAAGTTCATCGTCTTCAGGGTGGACAGCGTCATGCGCTGCACCTCGAGCGCCTGGATGGTGGCCCCCAGTGCCTTGGCGTTCTGGTCAAGCCAGAAATGCACCGCCTTGAGTTCCTCGATGCGTTTTTCCAGCTCTTCGACGTTGAAGGTGGGTGCCACCCAGTTGCTCAGGTTGGGCAATTGGGGGATGTTCTGCCCGATGCCTTGGGCAATGCCGCCAGCCGCCTGGGTGGCCAGGTTCTGCAGGAATTCGAAACCGGGGACGAACTTGCCGAAGCCACTGGCCGTTGCATCGCTCATTGGGGCACTCCTGAAGAACCTCTGGTGTCAGCCGTCCACGCCATAGCGCGGGGCACGGCGCTCGCGCAAGGATGCCACACCTTCGCGCACATCGGGACCGGCAAAACCCATGAATTCCAGGGCCAGCGAGGTGTCGAACGCCGGACCCGCCTGACGCAACCAATTGTTGAGGGAGTACTTGGTCCAGCGGATGGCGCTGGCGCTGCCACTGGCCAGCCGGTCGGCCACCTCGTAGGCCTTGGGCAGCAACTGGTCGTCATCGACCACCAGCGACACGAGGCCGATGCGCTCGGCCTCCTCGCCGCTGATGGCGTCGCACAGCATCAGGTAGTACTTGGCCTTGGCCAGGCCGCAGAGCAGCGGCCACACGATGGCCGCGTGGTCGCCGGCGGCAACGCCCAGCCGCGTGTGCCCGTCCACGATCTTTGCGCTGCGCGCCGCCACCGAAATGTCGGCCAGCAGGCCGGCGACCAGCCCCGCCCCCACGGCCGGCCCGTGCATGGCGCTGACGATCGGTTTGTCGCAGTTGATGACGTTGTAGACGAGGTCGCGCGCCTCTTTCCAGACCCGGGTGCGCACCTCGAAATCGGTGGCCATGTCCTGCACCAGCGCCAGGTCGCCACCGCCCGAGAAGCCCATGCCGCTGCCGCGCAGCACCGCCGCCCGCACCGTGTCGTCACGCCCGACGTCGCGCCAGATTTCGGACAGCTCCCAGTGTCCCTCGTGACCGGCGGTGGGCAGCTTGCCGTTGCCGCCCGGCCCGTCGGCACGCATGCGGATGTCCAGCACGCTCGGCGTGCCGTTCACAGGGGGGCCGCGGCGGGTGATTTCCAGTGTCTGGTAGCGACTGTAGTCGACGGCATTCATGGTGTGTCTCCTCGGGTTGTCGGGTCCGTGCTTGATTGTGCTTGACCTGCGTCAACACCCCCGCAGTGGATCGCGCAGAACATGGCAGTGAACAGGAGCATTCGATGACCACGACCATTTCAGACACCTTTTCCCGTCAACTCAAGTCGATGCGCGGTGAGCTTCTGGCCCGCGTCCGCGCCCAGCGCGGCGGTGCCGTGGGCCGGGCCGATGCGGCCGCCGAGGCGCGCGCCAGCGAGAGCGACGACCGGGCCAAAGCCGATGAGGAGCGCGACCTGCTCATCGGACTCGAGGAACGCGAATCGGCCGAACTGGTGGCGATCGACGACGCCCTCGCCCGCATTGCCGATGGCACCTACGGCCTTTGCATTCAATGCGGTGCGTCCATTCCCACCGCCCGGCTGCACGCACAGCCCACCGCCAAGCGCTGCGTGACCTGCCAGAGCCAGGCAGAACAACACCCCCACCAGGAGATTTGAGATGACCACCTTCCATGCCGTCGTCTGGATGGACCGCCGCGAAGCCCATGTGGTCATGTTCGACCGCGACCACATCGACGCCTCGCGCATCCGTTCGCGCAGCCACCACCACGCCTCGGGCGGCCACGTCGGCTCGCACCAGCAGATGCACGGCCGCGGCGACATCGCTTCAGGCCACCATTCCCCCGCCGGAGGCCATGACACGGCCGATGCCCGTTACCACGCCGAAGTGGCCGCCGCGCTGGCCGGTGTCCATGAAATCCTGGTCACCGGGCCGGCCCAGGCCAGAAACGAATTCAAGCGCTGGTGCGAACTGCACGACAAAGCGGTGAATGCCGCCATCGTCGATGTGATTCCCGCCGATCACCCCAGCGACGAACAGCTGGTGGCCATGGCACGAAAGTACTTCCGCAAGCACGACCGCACCACCGCCGACCCGTCGCAGCGCTGACGGCAGCACCTGGAAGGGGTCGGTATGCTCGGGGCATGGACGCCACCCTTTCCACCCGCAGCCTGTTTCATTTCGCCTTCAACGTCACCGACCTGAACGAGGCGCGGCGCTTTTACGGCGGCGTGCTGGGCTGCACTGAAGGCCGCAGCACCGACACCTGGGTCGATTTCGATTTCTTCAGCCACCAGATCTCGCTGCACCTGGGCGAGCCGTTCAAGACGGCACGCACCGGGCACGTGAGCGACAAGCTCGTGCCCATGCCGCACTTCGGCCTGGTGTTGCTGCTGCCCGAATGGAAGGCGCTGGCCGATCGCCTCACGAAAGCCGGTGTGGATTTCGTTCTGCCACCCCAGGTTCGATTCGCGGGCCAGCCTGGCGAGCAGTGGACGATGTTCTTCTGCGACCCCTTCGGCAACCCGATCGAGGTGAAGGGGTTCGCCTCGATCGAACAGGTGTACGCCAGCTGACCGGCGGGTTGCGTTCAGGCCTTGAGGGGGGCGATCTTCTGGTCGATGGCGCCGAACACGCTCTGGCCGTCCTTGCCCTTCATCTCGATGCGAATGGTGTCGCCGAACTTCATGAAGGCGGTCGACGGTTTGCCGTCGAGGATGGTTTCGATCGCGCGCTTCTCGGCGATGCAGCTGTAGCCCTTGGGCCACTCCTTGCGGCCGTCCACCTCGACCGACTTGTTGCTGACGGTTCCGCTGCCCACGATGGAGCCGGCGCGAACGTTGCGGGTCTTGCAGATGTGGGCAATGAGCTGGCCGAAGTGAAAGGTCATTTCCGGGCCGGCTTCGCACATGCCCACCTTGCGGCCGTTCCAGGTGCTCTGCAGCGTCAGGTGCACCCGCCCACCCTGCCACGCGTCGCCCAGCTCGTCGGGCGTCACGGCCACGGGGCTGAAGGCGGTGGCGGGTTTGCTCTGGAAGAACCCGAAGCCCTTGGCCAGTTCGGCCGGGATCAGGTTGCGCAGCGACACGTCGTTGGCCAGCATGATCAGGCGCACGCCATCCAGCGCCTGTTCCGGCGTGGCGGTCATGGGCACGTCGCCGGTGATCACCGCGATCTCGGCCTCGAAGTCGATGCCGAAGTCTTCGCTCGGGCACACCACATCGTCCATCGGCCCGATGAAGTCGTCGCTGCCGCCCTGGTACATGAGCGGGTCGGTGTAGAACTCGTGCGGCACCTCGCTGTTGCGCGCGGCGCGCACCAGTTCCACGTGGTTGATGTAGGCCGAGCCGTCCGCCCACTGGTACGCGCGCGGAAGCGGCGCCATGCACATGGCCGGGTCGAACGGAAAGGCGTGGCGCGCCTTGCCCTGGTTCAGCGTCACGCTCAGGTCCTGCAGTTGCGGCGAAACGAAGTTCCAGTCGTCCAGGGCCTGCTGCAGCTTGTTCGCGATGCCGGTCGCATAATGGGCCGTGCTCAGATCGCGCGAGACCACCACCAGTTGTCCGTCGCGTGAGCCGTCCTTGTAGGTGGCGAGTTTCATGCCGTTCTCCTGCTGCTTGTCCGGGTGAAGGGATGCCCCGGTTCATTCGGGGCCATAATTACGAATAGTGAAATCCATTCACCTATGCGTAAGACCGAGATTCTAGACCAATCCCCGGCCGACGACGCCGACGACCCCGAACCCCAACGCGCCGGCATCCAGTCGGTGGAGGTGGGGTTCGAGCTGCTGAAGGCCATGGCCGAGGCCAGCGGTCCGTTGATGCTGCGCGACCTGGCCGCTGCCGCCGGCATGAGCGCGGCCAAGGCGCACCGCTACCTGGTGAGCTTTCAGCGCCTGGGGCTGGTGATCCAGGACCCACCGACCACCCGCTACGACCTCGGGCCGGCGGCCCTGCGCCTGGGCCTGGCCAGTCTGGCGCGCATCGACGCCGTCAAGCTCGCCCGCGAACGGATCGATGCCCTGCTGGAGCAGACCGGGCACACCGTGGCGATTGCCGTCTGGGGCAACCAGGGGCCCACCATGGTGCACTGGGCCGAGGCACCGCAAACCGTGCCGGTGACCCTGCGCCTGGGCGACGTGATGCCCTTGCTGAGTTCGGCCACCGGGCGGTGTTTCGCGGCCTTCATGGGCCACGAAGGCCGTGACGCCCGGCGCGTGGCGCCCATGATCCGCGAGGAACTGGCGCGCCTGAAAAGGCTGCCGCCCAGCCCCGCCCTGCCGCTGGACCTGCCCCGGACCCAGGCCGAGGTGGAGGCCATGCTCGACGAGGTGCGCCGCCGCGGCATGGCGCGGGTGGTGCACAGCCTGCTGCCCGGGGTGGGCGGCTTCTGCGCACCGGTGTTCGACGCCCAGGGACACCTGGCCCTGGGCATGGTGGTGCTGGGCTCAGTGGCCACGCTGGACACCGACTGGCAAGGCCCACCCGCCACCGCGCTGTTGCTCGCCACCCGTCAGTTGAGTGCCGACCTCGGGCACTCGGGCGGGCCGGCGCGGTCGCACCCGACATGACGGCACGCCGAACCGGCCCTCCCCTTTCCGTGCTGGCACTGCTGACCGCCGGCGTGCTGGCGGCCCACGCAGGCCTGCTCGGGGCTGCCCAGGGCACGGGCGCCACCCGCCACGCCCCCGCCGACCCCTTGCCGCCCCGTGCCGCAGAGAAGCCGCTGCCTGAAACGACCCTTGCGGCCACGCCACCCGTGCTGGTCACGGGGGTGAGGATCACGCCCACGGTGGCGGAACGCCAGGCACCGGCCCGGGCGCCCGCCGCCCATCCGGGTCCCGTCCCGGCGCAGGCCGAAGCGACACCGGGCGCCGAACCGGCGCCGACCGCCGGTGACCGCGTGGCACAGGCGACCCCGCCGCGAACCATGGGCACCCCACCGCCTGCCGACGGGAAAGCCTTGGCGCCAGCGCCCCCAAGCCTGCCACCGCCCAGTGCGCGGCTGCAATACGAGGTGTTCGGTCAGGCCAAGGGATTCGACTACCGCGCCGACGGCGTGCTGGACTGGCGCCTGGACGGCCAAGCCTACGAGGCCCGGCTGGAACTGTCGATGCCCTTGCTCGGCAAGCGCGTGCAGACCAGCCGCGGCAGCGTGGGCCCCGACGGCCTGCGGCCCGACCGGTTCGCGGACCAGCGCCGTAGCGAACGCGCCACCCACTTCGAGCGCACGGCCAGCCGCATCCGGTTCAGCAACAACGCCCCCGAGGCCGAGCTGATGCCCGGTGCCCAGGACCGGTTGAGCCTGTTTCTGCAATTGGGCGGCCTGGTCCGGGCACAGGCGCGCGCCGCCGGCGACGTGATCACCTTCCAGGTGGCCGGGGTGGGCGACGCCGAGGTGTGGCAGTTCGAGGTGGGCGAACTGGAAACCCTGCGGCTGCCCGCTGGTGAGGTTCAGGCGCGGGCCTTCAAGCGGACCCCCCGCAAGCCACACGACAGCACGGTCGAGGTGTGGTTGGCACCGGCCATGAACCACCTGCCGGTGCGGCTGCGCGTCACCCAGGCCAACGGCGACCTGGCAGACCAGCGGCTGTCGGCCCTCCCGTGAAGGCTGGTCGGGGGAACCGGACCACCCGAAAACGCCACTACCTTGAAAAATATCCCTTCAGGTCCCACCTGTGATGCGAAACCGCTGCAGTTCTGCGCCGGTTTACCGATATAACGACGACAGGCCCCTCAATCCTTGAAGGAACAGCACCCCATGCACATGCTTTACGACTCGGATGCGTTCGCGGTGGTCCATATCCTGGCCAACGCCCCGGCCGAAGGCGAAGCACCCGCCGCCGACGGTCCGCAGATCCCGCGCCATGGCTTCGAGATCGTCGACAAACGCTCCGGCAAGGAGGTGTACCTCGACGGCTCATGGGCCGAGATGTTCCAGCTGCAGATCGTGGAATGGCAGCGCAACAGCCCGTCCCAGGAAGAGGTCGAAGACACGCTCGAGGGCTACGCCACCCTGGCGCAGAACCCGGTCATCATGCACTGAGCCCCAATCGGCGCTCCTCCCCAAAAGCCCGGCTCCGCCGGGCTTTTTTCATGGCCGCGCGAAGCGCCAGCGGTACACCGGCTCGGCCAGGATCAGCACCGCCACCAGCCGGCAGACCTGGAAGGCCGTGACCACGGGCACGCCGAGTTGCAGCACCTTGGCGGTGATCGCCATCTCGGCAATGCCACCCGGCGCCGTGCCCAGCAACATCGTCACCGGATGCAGGCCGGTGAGCCGGGCGATCAGCCAGCCGAAGCCGGCGCACAACCCCATCATGGCGAACGTCGCCAGCGCCACCGAGGCCAGCCAACGGGGCGCGGTGCGGGCAAAGGACGGCGTGAAACGCACCCCGAGGCTCACCCCGATGACCAGCTGGGCCGCATCGGTCAGGGCCACCGGCAGCGCAGACAGCTGCACGCCCGCGAGCGTGGGCACCATGGTGGCGACCAGCGCCCCCATGAACCAGGGATTGGCCCGTCCCAGTCGCTGCATGACCAGCGCACCGGCCAGCGTGACGCCGGCCAGCACGGCCAGCCCGAGCGGCTGCACGTCGCGCAGGGCCGGTGGCATCGAATCGAGCCCGCGCACGCCCGCCGCCTGCAAGGCAAACGGGATCGTCACGGTGACCAGCAGCACGCGCAGGCTGTGCGCCGCCGCCACCAGATCGGTGCGCGCCCCCTGGCGCTCGGCGATCAGCGTCATCTCGGACGCGCCACCGATGGCGCCCGCAAAGTAGGCGGTGCTGCGCCACTGGGCCGCCGGCAACCTCAGGTGCTCGGCGTGCACGCGGTGCAGCCAGCTGGCAAAGCCCAGCCCCAGCATCAATGCCCAGCCCACGCCGAGCGCAATGGCCCACCACAGGCCGGCCACCAGCGCGCCGACCTCGGGCGTGAAATACAGCCCCAGCGCGGTGCCGATGACCCACTGCCCGCCGTTGCGCAGCGGCGTCCAGCTTTCGGTGCGGGCCCCAAGCACCGACACCAGCGCCGTCGCCAGCAGCGGGCCGATCATCCAGGGGATGGGGGTGCCCAGCCACACGCACAGGCGCGCGGCCGCGAGGGCCAGCAACAGGGTCAGGGCCGTGCGCGTCCAGGACGCGGGCCCTTGCATCGGGGAAAAGAAACTCACTCGGACATCCCGTGCGGGGCGACCGGCCGCCCTGCCATGGCCCGTAGTATCGAGGCATGCGCTTTCGATCCGCTGTCATCACCGCCCTGGCCTCGCTGTGGCTTCAGGCCTGCGCCACCCCGACACCGCCCTCGGCCAGGGATCTGCTGGCGGGCGAGACGCCCACGTCGGTGTTGCTGGTGGGTGAACAGCACGATGCCCCCGAACACCAGGCGCTGCAGCGCGAACTGCTGCTGGCCCTGGCCGACCAGGGCCGGCTGGCGGCGGTCGTGATGGAGATGGCCGATGCCGGTCGAGACACACAGGGCTTGCCGCCAGGCGCCACCGAAGCCCAGGTTCGCGCCGCCCTGGGCTGGACCGACGAGACCGGTTGGCCGTGGCCCACCTACGGGCCGGTGGTGATGGCGGCGGTGCGGGCCGGCGTGCCGGTATTCGGCGGCAACCTGCCGCGAAGTTCGATGCGCAGCGCGATGTCGGACGTGACACTGGACGCCAGCGTGCCGGCCGACGTGCTGGCCCGGCAGCGCGAGGCGATTCGCGAAGGCCATTGCGACCTGCTGCCCGCATCGCAGCTCGCGCCCATGGCGCGCATCCAGCTGGCGCGCGACCGGTCGCTGGCCGCGGTGGCCGCCGCCCGCACGCGCCCGGGCGCCACGGTGCTGCTGATTGCCGGCAACGGCCACGTGCGGCGCGACCTCGGCGTGCCGCTGCACCTGGGCAGCCGCACCGCGCACCGGGTGGTGGTGGCGCGCGCCGGATCCGCCGGCGCCGACGCCGTGGCCGACGCCTACTGGGACACGCCGGCCCTGCCCGCCAAGGACCACTGCGCCGAACTTCGCGAGCGCTTCAAGCGCTGAGTCCGGGCCTCAGGCCGGCAGGCGCCGGATCGCGTCGGCCAGCGTGGACACCATGGTCTCGATGTGCTCGCGCTCGACGATGTAGGGCGGTGCGAACACCAGGTTGTCACCGGCGTTGCGCACCAGCACCCCCCGGTGGAAGCAGTCCATGAACACGTCGAAGGCGCGCTTGCCGGGCATGCCGGGCTGGGGCGCCAGTTCCACCGCCGCGGCCAGTCCCAGGCTGCGGATGCCGATGACGTGGGGCAGCCCCTTGATGGCGCTGTGCATGGCGTCGCCCAGCACCTGGCCCATCTCGCCCGCGCGGGCGAACAGGTTTTCCTGCTGGAACAGCTCGAGCGTGGCGATGGCGGCCGCGCAGGCCACCGGATGCCCGGAATAGGTGTAGCCGTGGAAGAACTCGATGGCGTGATCGGGCGAGCTGCCGTGCGCGCCCATCATGGCGTCGTAGATGCGGCGGCTGCACACCACGCCGCCCAGCGGGATGACGCCGTTGGTCACGCACTTGGCGAAGTTGAGCATGTCGGGCTGCACGCCGTACCACTCGGCGCCGAACGTGGTGCCCAGGCGCCCGAAACCGGTGATGACCTCGTCGAAGATCAACAGGATGCCGTGTTTGTCGCAGATCTCGCGCAGCCGCTTCAGGTAGCCCTTGGGCGGGATGTACCAGCCCGCGCTGCCGGCCACCGGCTCGACGATCACCGCCGCCACGTTGCTCGGGTCGTGCAGCGGCAGGATGCGGTTCTCCAGCTCGATCAGGAGGTCTTCCTCCCACACCGGTTCCTGGTGGTGGATGTAGGCGTGCCTGACCGGGTCGTGGATGAAGCGCAGGTGGTCCACCCGGGGCAACAGGCTGGTGCCGTAGACCTTGCGGTTGGCCGGAATGCCCCCCACCGACATGCCGCCGAAGCCCACGCCGTGGTAGCCGCGCTCGCGGCCGATGAACAGGTTGCGGTGCCCTTCACCGCGCGCCCGGTGGTAGGCCAGCGCCACCTTCATCGAGGTGTCGGCGGCCTCGGAACCCGAGTTGCAGAACAGCACCTTGTCGAGATCACCGGGCGCCATGGCGGCGATCATCTCGGCCGCCCGGAACGCCTGATCGTTCGACGCGTTGAACGCGGTGCTGTAGTCGAGCGTGTCCAGCTGCTTCTTGATGGCTTCGTTGATGGGTTTGCGGTTGTGGCCCGCGCCCACGCACCACAGGCTGGAGATGCCGTCGATGACCTTGCGGCCGTCGTGGGTGGTGAAGTGCATGCCGTCGGCCGCCACGAACACGCGGGGGTCCTTGGCGAAACTGCGGTTGGGCGTGAAGGGCAACCACTGGTTGTCCATGCGGAAGTCGTTGTAGGCCATGGCGGCGGCTCCTGGGCAAGGCGGGAAGCGTCCATTCTGTCACCGGCGGGCGCGGGCGGGTGGCGCCACTGTTCAACCGGCCGCCGGGCCCACCCGGCGCGGCGGGCGCGCCGGGCTGCGACAATCGCCCGGCCATGGAAAACACCTACGTCCTGACCCTGTCCTGCCCCGACCGCCCGGGCATCGTGCACGCCGTTTCGGGCTTCCTGTTCGAGCGCGGCGGAAACATCGAAGAGGCGGCCCAGTACAACGATCACCACACCGGTCTGTTCTTCATGCGCGTGCAGTTCGCCTGCACGCAGCTCTCCCAGGCCGACCTGCGCGGGCAGCTGGCCACCTTTGCCGAGCCCTTCGCCATGCGGTGGGGCCTGCATCCGCTGGCGCAGCCCATGCGCACGGTGATCTTCGTGAGCAAGGAAGGCCACTGCCTCAACGACCTGCTGTTCCGCTGGAAGAGCGGCCTGCTGCCGCTGGACATCCGCGCCATCGTGAGCAACCACCGCGACTTCTACCAGCTCGCGGCCAGCTACAACGTGCCGTTCCAGCACATCCCGGTGACGGCCGCCACCAAGGCGCAGGCCGAGGCGCGGCAGCTCGAAATCATCCGGGGCGAACAGGCCGAACTGGTGGTGCTGGCGCGCTACATGCAGATCCTGTCGAACGACCTGTGCCGCGAACTGGCGGGCCGCGCGATCAACATCCACCACAGCTTCCTGCCCAGTTTCAAGGGCGCCAAACCGTACTACCAGGCGCATGACCGGGGCGTGAAGCTGATCGGCGCCACCGCCCACTACGTGACGGCCGACCTCGACGAGGGGCCGATCATCGAGCAGGACGTGGCCCGGGTCGACCACACCGACACGGTGGAAGACCTCACCGCCCTCGGCCGGGACACCGAAAGCCAGGTGCTGGCGCGGGCCGTGAAGTGGCACGGCGAACACCGGGTGCTTTTGAACGGGCACAAGACCGTGGTATTCAGATGAACAGGACGCCCCCCGATGCGAACCGGCGGTTCGCCTCCCCCCACTGGGGGGCGCGCGGCCGCTTCGGGGCGGCCGTGCGCGGCGCGAACGTGACGCCCCCCGATGCGAACCGGCGGTTCGCCTCCCCCCACTGGGGGGCGCGCGGCCGCTTCGGGGCGGCCGTGCGCGGCGCGCCTTGCCCGCGCTGGCCAACCCAGGAACGGCATTCATGAGTATCCGGATCCCGCCCATTCAGTGCCTGCTGACCTTCGAGGCGCTGGCGCGTTTGCGCAGCGTCACGCAAACGGCCGACGAGCTGAACGTGACGCCGAGTGCGGTGAGCCACCGGATCCGCCAGCTTGAGGAAACGCTGGGCACCAAGCTGTTCGGGCGGGCCGATTTCTCGCTGACCACCGAGGGCATCGAATACCTGGCCCATGTACGCGAGGGCCTCACCTCACTGGCCCGGTTTCCCTCGCAGAAGGCCACGCCCGGACGGCGCAAGCTGCGGCTGGCGGTCACGCCCACGTTTGCCCGGTCCATCCTGCTGCCACGCCTGAAGCAGTTCAGCGACGCCTACCCCGAAATCGACCTGACCCTGCAGGTGAGCATTCCGCTGCTCGACGTGGTCGCTGAAGACGCCGACCTGATGGTGCGCTTCGGCACCGGTCGCTACGCCGACGTGGAACACCTGTGCCTGGCCAAGGACGAGGTGTCGCCCATGGCGTCGCCGGCATTCGCGCGAGAAAACGGTCCCTTCGAATCACCCCGGGACCTGGAAGGCCTGCCGTTGCTGCGCAGCCCGCTCGAACCCTGGCGAACCTGGTTTGCCGCCCACGACCTGGACTGGCCGGAACCGGTGGAAGGCTCCCAGTTCAACGACATCGGCCTGATGTGCGACGCCGCCGCCGCCGGCATGGGCGTGGGGCTGCTGCGCTACAAGCTGGCGGCACCCTGGCTGGACAGTGGCGCGTTGGTGCCGCTGTACATGCGCCGCGTCCCCAGCCCGCACGCCCACCACCTGTGCTGGCGCACCGGCACCATGGAGCGCTGGGAGTGCGCCGCCTTCGCCCGCTGGCTGCAGCAGGCGATGGGCTGACACCGCCCTGCGCCGGTCAACGGGCGTTCACTCGATGGTCAGGCGCTGTCCGGCGATGGCCGCTTTCTTCGGCAGCGTCAGGCGCAGCACGCCGTTGTCGTACCGGGCCTTGGCCTGCCCTTCGTCGATGTCCTGCGGCAGCTGGAACGCGCGGGTGACGGCGCCGAAATAACGCTCGCTGCGCAGCACCCGCTCGCCCTCTCGCTGGGCGTCCTGCTGCTTGATTTCGGCGCGCAGCGTCACCACCGCGCCTTCGATCGTGACGTGGATGTCTTCCTTGGCCACCCCGGGCACCTCGGCGTCCACCGTGTAAGCGGCGGGTGTTTCCTTCACGTCCACCCGGATCTGGGTGGGCAGGGGATCGCCGTGCAGGGGTTTGACGTAAAAGACTGGCGCGACATCCTTGAAGAAATCGTCGAACAAGCTGCTGCGGCTGATGAGTCCGTTCATGCTGAATTCCTCCATTGATGGGCGCCAGCTCCGGCGCGGCGCCCGTGCCCCTGAAATGGCGTTCGGGTGCGGCCATTTCAAGTCCCGCTGCCGTCCGCCCGCTTGACGGAAATCAAGCCGGCATGAAGGTTTTTTCAACCGACGGGCCGCTGCCGGCGCCTACACTGGCCCGACTGGAGAACACCGCCATGAATGCCCCCACCACCGCCACGCAGGCCGACCGGCTGCAACGAGCTGCCCGCCAGGCCGAGGTGGTGAGCGCGCTGGCCCCCCTGCTGCCCGCGCATGCCCTGCTCTGGCAGCCCGAAGACACCATTCCCTACGAGTGCGACGGCCTGACGGCCTACCGGGAGCGGCCGCTGGTGGTGGCCCTGCCGGAGAACGAGGCCCAGGTGGCGGCGGTGCTCAAGGCGTGCCATGCGCTCGGTGCCCCGGTGGTGGCGCGCGGCGCCGGCACCGGGCTGTCGGGGGGCGCCATGCCCCACGCCATGGGGGTCGTGCTGTCGCTGGCCAAGTTCAACCGCATCCTGCAGATCGACGCAAGGGCCCGCACCGCCACCGTGCAGGCTGGCGTGCGCAACCTGGCCATCAGCGAAGCAGCCGCCCCGTTCGGCCTGTACTACGCGCCCGACCCCAGCAGCCAGATCGCCTGCACGATCGGCGGCAACGTGGCCGAGAACTCCGGCGGCGTTCACTGCCTGAAGTACGGGCTCACCATCCACAACGTCCTCGAGGTGCGCGGCTTCACCATCGAAGGTGAGCCGGTGGTGTTCGGCGGCCTGGCGCTCGACGCCCCCGGTCTCGACCTGCTGCCCCTGGTGGTCGGCAGCGAGGGCATGCTGGCGGTGACGACCGAGGTCACGGTCAAGCTGGTGCCCAAGCCGATGCTCGCGCGCTGCATCATGGCCAGCTTCGACGACGTGCGCAAAGCCGGCGATGCCGTCGCCGCGGTCATCGCGGCCGGCATCATTCCGGCCGGCCTCGAGATGATGGACAAGCCCATGACCGCCGCGGTCGAGGATTTCGTCCACGCCGGCTACGACCTGCAGGCGGAGGCGATCCTGCTGTGCGAAAGCGATGGCACGCCCGAAGAGGTGGCCGAGGAAATCGGCCGCATGAGCGAGGTGCTGCGCCGTTGCGGTGCCACGGCGATCGCCGTCAGCCGCGACGAAGCCGAGCGCCTGCGCTTCTGGAGCGGGCGCAAGAACGCGTTTCCGGCCAGCGGGCGCATCAGCCCCGACTACATGTGCATGGATTCGACCATTCCGCGCAAGCGGCTGGCCGACATCCTGCTGGCCATTCAGGCCATGGAGCAGCGCTATGGCCTGCGGTGCGCCAACGTGTTCCATGCCGGTGACGGCAACCTGCACCCCCTGATCCTGTTCGACGCGAACGATCCCGACCAGCTGGCCCGCTGCGAGCGTTTCGGCGCCGACATTCTGGAAACCAGTGTGGCGATGGGCGGTACGGTCACCGGCGAACACGGCGTGGGCGTGGAAAAGCTCAACAGCATGTGCGTGCAGTTCAACGCAGAAGAAAACGCACAGATGTTCGCGGTGAAGGCCGCTTTTGATGCCAAAGGCTTACTCAACCCGGGCAAGGTGATCCCCACATTGCAACGGTGCGCCGAATACGGGCGCATGGTGGTGCGCGGGGGGCGCCTGCCGCACCCGGATCTGCCCCGCTTTTAGGGGGTATTTCGCACGGTGGGTACCCCGGGCAGTGGGGTACATTGCATCAATGAGCGTCTCGCTGCCGCCAAGTCATGCGCAGCCGTCTCGCCGCGAGGGCGAGGCCGGTTCGTCCGACCGCGAGCGTGCGCTTCTGCTCGAGTTGCGAACACTCCGGGCGGAGAACGAATACCTGCGCCAGCGCTACGCCCAGCAGCTCAGCGGCCATTTCTCCAATGGCAGCCCGCCGGCACGCGGGCAGATCCAGTTCCACGCCGAACTCCCCTTGGCGCTGGAATCGGCGCTTCAGACACCCGCCGACGGACCGCAGCCGGCCCAGCTGGAGTACGAAGCCCTGTTCGCCGCGCTGGGCAGCGTGTTTCCGATCGGCATCTTCCGCACCGACGAAGCGGGCATGCTGACCCACGTCGACGGCCACCTGCAGCAGATCTTCGGCCTGGAGCGGGATGAATTCCCCAACTTCGCCTGGCTCAACCGGGTGCACCCCGAGGACCTGGAACGGGTGCAGGCGCACTGGGTGCGGGCCGTCTCGCGGGGCGAAGGGCTCAGTGTCGAGTTCCGGCTGCTCAAGCCGGAAAACCAGGTGGTGCACGTTCTGGTGCGCAACGCGCCGCTGCGCGATGCCGATGGCAAGCTGACCGGTCAGCTTGGTTTCGTGCAGGACATCACCGCGCTGCGCGTGCTCGAGGCCGAGTCGCGCATCCGCGAGGAACTCAACCGCCAGATCATCGCCAGCAGCCCCGACTGCACCAAGGTGCTCGACCTCGAAGGCCGAGTGGTGCAGATGACCGAGCAGGGCTGCCGCCTGGTCGAGGTGGACAATTTCGAGGACGTGCGCCTGAGCGACTGGGCCACCTGGTGGCCGGACGAGGGCGGCACGCTGGCGCGCGACGCACTCGCTGCTGCCCGTGCCGGCCAGGGCACCCGCTTCGTCGCCTTCGGCAAGACCTTCAAGGGCACCCCGAAGTGGTGGGACACGGCGATCACACCCATCTGCGATGCCCAGGGCAAGCCCGCCATGCTGCTGGCGGTGTCGCGCGACATCACCGCACTGCACGAACAGCAGGAAGAGATCCGCCGCTTCAACGTCGAACTCGAGCGGCGGGTGAAGGAGCGCACCGACGAACTGGCCGACGCCAAGGAACGGGTCAGCATGGCGCTGGCCGAGGCGCAGTCGCTGTACAACCAGGCCCCCTGCGGCTACCACTCGCTCGACGCTTCAGGCACCGTGGTACTGATCAACCGGACCGAGCTCGAATGGCTGGGCTACGAACGGCACGAGGTGGTGGGCAAGCTGCACCTGCGTGACCTGCTGCTGCCCGGCCAGCTCGACATGGCCCTGGCTCGCCTGCAGCATCTGGTCGACGGCGGCAAGGTGGATCCGGCCGAACTGGTGATTCGCCGTCGGGACGGCACCACCTTCAGCGCCCTGGTCAGCAGCACCGCCGTGCGCGACAGCAAGGGGCGCTTCCTGCGCACCAACAACACGTTGATCGACATCACCGCCCGCAAGGCGGCCGAGGAGGCGCTGGCCACCCAGGGACGCTTCCTGCAGACGCTCACCGACACCGTGCCTGTGCAGTTGGCGTTCTTCGACCGGGACCTGGTGTGCCGCTTCGCGAACGCCAGCTACGCGCGCTGGCGCGGCGGCAAACCCGAGGACGTGGTCGGACTCCGGCTGAGCGAAATCGCCCGGGCGAAAGACTATGAAGCCGCGCAACCTCGGCTCACTGCCGCGCTGGCGGGCGAGGCACAGCGCTTCGAGGGAGAGCGGCAGTTTCCGGACGGGTTGAGCTACTACGCCAGCATCGAGTACACCCCCTTCCTCGTCGATGGAGAGGTTCAGGGCCTGATCATCCAGATGATCGACATCACCGACCGCAAGGCGGCCGAGGACCGGGTCGGGCAAGCCAACCAGCAGCTCGGCCGGGCCCTGGACCAGGCCCGCCTGCTCTACAACGGCGCACCCTGCGGCTATCACTCGCTCGACATCAACGGCGTGTTCGTGTCCATCAACGACACCGAGCTGGAATGGCTCGGTTATCGGCGCGACGAGGTGGTGGGCAAGCTCAACTTCCGCAGCGTCATACCGCCCCATCAGGTGGCCCTGCTCGAAGCCCGCATGGGCCGCATGCTCCAGGACGACGCCCTCGAGGGGGTCGAGTACGAGATGCTGCGCCGTGATGGAAGCCGCTTCCACGCGCTGCTGTCCTCGTCGGCGGTGCGCGACGCACAAGGCCGTTTCCTGCGCAGCAACACCACGGTGGTGGACATCACCCGCCGCAAGGCGGCTGAAGGCGCCCTTCGTGAACAGCAGCGTTTCCTGCAGACCATCACGGATCACGTGCCCGGCCTCATCGCCTACCTTGATGCCGACCTGAAATTCCGCTTTGCCAATGCCGAGCACATGCGGGTCTACGGCATGGATCCGAAACGCATCGTGGGCGAGCACATCGGCCAGTGCGTTCCGCCCGAGGTGTGGGCCGACATCGAACCCCGCATGGCCCTCGCGCTGCAGGGCAAGGTTCAGCACTTCGAGACGTGGCGCCGCACGGTGGACGGCACGCCGATCTTCGTGAGCGCCAACTACCTGCCCGATTTCGATGGCGAGGGTCACGTGCGCGGCCTGTTCGTGCAGATCGTCGACATCACCGAGCGCAAGCGCATCGAGGAACGGGTGAGCCACCTCAACGAAGAGCTTGAGCTGCGCATCCAGGAACGCTCGGCCGAATTGCTTGAAAGCGAGCAGCGCTTCCGGTTGATGGTGGACAACCTGCGCGACTATTGCATCTTCTTCCTGGATGCCAACGGATTCATCACCGACTGGACCGACAGCGCACAGCGCATGGACGGTCATTCGCCGGTGCAGATGCTGGGGCGCCACTACGGCGTGCTGTTCGACCCCGCCAATCCGGAAGCAGGCCGGGGCGACGCCGAGCGCATGCTGCGCCTGGCCGCATCGCGCGGGCAGCACGACGTTCAGAGCTGGCACACCCGAAAGGACGGTACCCGCTACTGGTCCCACTCGGTGCTGATTGCGCTGCGCGACCAGCAGGGCGATCTCCAGGGATTCGCCAAGATCAACCGCGACATGACCGACGCCAAGCAGCTCGACGACCTGATGCGAAACATCAACGACGAGCTCGAAAAGCGCGTGGTCGAGCGAACCGAGCAGTTGCTGGCGGCCAACCGCGACCTCGAATCCTTCTCCTATTCGGTGTCGCACGACCTGCGGTCGCCGTTGCGCCACATCTCGAGCTTCGTGAGCCTGCTCGAAGAGCACCTGGGCATCCAGCGCGACGAAACCACCAGCCGGTATCTTTCCACCATCGGGAACTCTGCCCGCCACATGAGCCAGCTGATCGACGGTCTGCTGGCTTTCTCGCGCCTCGGACGGGCGGCCGTCAACGTGGCGCCGGTGGATTTCAACCACCTGGTGGGCGCCGTGGTGTCGCAACTGGCCCACGACACCGAAGGCCGCGTGGTGGACTGGCAGATCGCGCCCGACCTGCCGGTCGTCCACGGCGACGCGCTCCTGCTGCGCGAGGTCTGGGCGAACCTGCTCGGAAATGCCTTCAAATACACGCGTCCGCGCGAGCGGGCGGTGATCGAGGTCGGCTGGACGATCGACCCGATCCGGGGCTACACCTTCTTCGTACGTGACAACGGGGTCGGTTTCGACACAAAATATTCCCAAAAGCTTTTCGGGGTCTTCCAGCGCCTGCACCGCGCGTCCGAATTCGAGGGAACGGGCATCGGGCTGGCGCTGACGAGGCGCATCGTCGAGCGGCATGGTGGCAGCGTCTGGGCCGAAAGCCGCCTGGGCGAGGGCAGCGTGTTTCACTTCTCCTTGCCCATTGAAGGCCCCCGTTTCCCCGAACCCACGGACTCGATGCCGGCTCCGCTTGAACCATGAACAAAAACGCCGACGCCATCCTCCTGGTCGAGGACAACCCCGACGATGCCGAACTGACGAAGCTCGCGCTGTCCCGCCACGGGCTGGAAGGGCGCGTGACGCACGTCTCGGACGGCATGCAGGCCCTTGACTACCTGTACCGGCGCAACCAGTTCTCCAACCGCGCGGGCAGCCACCCGGTGCTGGTGCTGCTCGACCTGAAAATGCCCTTGCTCGACGGCATCGGCGTTCTCAAGGAGATCAAGACCTCCGACCAGCTGCACAACATTCCGGTGGTGGTGCTGACGTCTTCCACGGAACCGAGCGACCTGCTGCGGGCCTACGACGCCGGGACCAACGCCTACATCGCCAAGCCGACCGAGTTCTCGCAGTTCCTCAGTGCGATGAAGCACGTCTGCGAGTTCTGGGTGAACATCAACCAGACAGCCCCGCCACTGGCCTCGGCCGGCGTGCGCAGCACGGGCTTTGGCGAGCTGCTCTGAGGCGGCTCAGCAAGGGTCGATGAACCGGTGGCCGGCGCCCTCGCGCGTCCGGGCACCCTGGAGCCCCCGCAACAGCCAGTCGCGGGTCTCGGCCGGGTCGATGACGGCATCGATTTCGAGCGCGGTGGCCATCGGAATGGCCGCGCCTCTGGCCACCTGCTGCGCCAGCAGCCGATCGAACAGGGCCTGCCTTTCGGGGCCCTCCGGCACGGCCTCCAGCTCCTTGCGGTAGCCCAGCCGGACAGCACCCTCCAGCCCCATGGCGCCGAATTCGGCGCCGGGCCACGCGACGGTGAAGCCCGGTGCGTGGAATCCGCCGGCCGTCATGCCCATGGCACCCAGGCCGTATCCCTTGCGCAGCACCACGCTGAAGAACGGCACCCGCAGGGCCGCGGCGATCACGAAAAGCCGGCTCGCGTGCCGCACGTGGCCCAGCGCCTCCACCTCGGGGCCCACCATGAAGCCGGGGGTGTCCACGAGGCTGACGATGGCCAGACCGTGCGCGTCGCACAGCTGCATGAAGCGCGCCGCCTTGTCGGCGGCATCCGGATCGATGGCACCCCCCAGATGGCCCGGGTTGTTCACCAGGAACCCCACGGGCCGGCCGCCGAGCCGCGCCAGGGCGGTGTGAATGCCCTGGCCGAAGCCCTCGCGCAACCAGACCACGGTGCCCTCGTCGGCCAGGCCGGTCACGACAGCCCGGCTGTCGTAGGCGCGCGATCGGCTGGCGGGCAGCAGGGTGCGCAGTGCGTCTGCCGGCGGTGCACGGCCCGACTCGGTGCACCCCTGAAACATCGCCATGCAACGCCTGGCCACCGCCACCGCTTCGGCTTCGTGCTCCACCAGCACGTCGATCACGCCATTGGCGTGCTGCACGCTCGCGGGGCCGATGTCCTCGGCACGGAACCGCCCCAGCCCGCCGCCCTCCACCATCGCCGGGCCCCCCATGCCGATGTTGCTCTGCCGCGTTGCGATGATCAGGTCGCAACAGCCGAGCAGTGCCGCGTTGCCGGCGAAGCAGCGGCCCGCAGCGATGCCGATGGTGGGCACCCGCCCGGACAGCCGCGCCATGGCCGCGAAAGTCGGCACGTGCAGGCCGGCCACGACGGGCATGTCGGTGTCGCCGGGACGGCCGCCACCGCCCTCGGCAAACAGCACCATTGGCAGGCGCTGGTCGAACGCGATGCGCAGCAGGCGGTCCAGCTTCTGGTGGTGTCGCATGCCCTGGGTGCCCGCCAGCACGGTGGCATCGCAGGCCAGCACCACCGCACGGGCGTTTCCGGGCCCGAACAGATCACCATTGACCGTGCCGATGCCGGTGACGATGCCGTCGGCCGGTGTGCGGGCGATCAGCTCTTCTTCACTGCGCCGCGAGCGCTGGGCAGCCACGGCCAGGGCGCCGTATTCGATGAAGCTGCCGGGATCGCACAGATCGGCCACGTTCTCCCGCGCGGTGCGCATGCCCTGCGCGTGCCGGCCCGCCACCGCATCGGGCCGCGCGGCATCGGCCACGAACGCCAGCCGCTCCCGAAGCTGGCGCAGCGCCTCGGGCACGGCCTCGGGGGGTTCGCCAGCGGCGGGGGTGGGTCCGGGGGGTCCGACCGAGAGCCGGTCGGGTTCGGGCGCATCGGCCGGGCCCCCTGGATCGATGGTCCAGAGCGGGTCTCCGACCTGAACCGCGGCGCCCGGTTCGACAAGGCAGGCCGCCAGGCGCCCTGCCCGCTCGGCCCGCAACTCGTGCTCCATCTTCATGGATTCGACCACCAGCAGCGGCTGACCCGCGCGCACCAGATCGCCCGGCCGGACCAGCCATTCGACGACCAGAGCCTGCAGGGGCGATTGCAACGGAAAGGCGGGGTGGGGCGGCGCGGGGCCGCTCAGTAGATGTCGGAGTCGGCCCACTGCGAGGAGGGGCCGAATTCCTCCTGCTTGGGTGCCACGTTGAGGTTGAGCACGAACACGACCTCGCCACCGAAGCGCCCGACGCCCAGGCTCTTCATGAGCTGGAGCTCCTGTTCGGGTCGTTCCATGCGCAGGAAGCAGATGGCCTGCTTGGTGCCTTCGTGCATGGCGGTGAGGATGTCCAGGCGCGTGATGCGGCCAAACTCGCTGCACAACTGGTGCAGGGCGGATTTGAGACTGCTCACATCGCTGTGTTGCCTGAGTTCTGCCAGTGCGCTCACCTGTCGACTCCCCCGAATTGGTCTGTGCCTGTTTCGATCATTTGGCCGAGTGTGCCTGAGGCACGCTACACGCCGGAGACGGTCCACGAAATCGTAGGACACTCACTACAAAAAGTCACAAGTTTGTTACAAAAATGCTCCGCAATTCGTCCATGTGTGGACCAGTTCACGGATTACCACCCCGTGCGGCACCCCAGGATTCGACAGCCCGGCGCCCCGGGTCGCTATCCTTGATGCTCCATGCGCCGAACCGATCCGCCCGCCGACCCCACTGAACGCTCCGCCGGGCCTGCCTCGCGTGCCCCCGGGGCGTTCGATCGCCTGGCGCGCTCTGCAGCGCATGCAGGATGCGTGCCTGCAGCGGCCTGGGTGGAGCGAAGCGACCAGGGCTGGAGGCTGCTGGGCAGCGAAGGCATCGAGCCGGCCGAAGAGGCCCTGGTGCTGGAGGTGTGCAGCACCTTCGGCGGGGCCAGGGAATGGATCACCGACACCGATGGCGCCTCACGCTGGTCGCACCTTCCGCTGGGCCAGGGAAGCCGAGCCTTGCGCCACCTGCAATGGCACCCGCTGCCCGGCACGGGTGGGTCGGCCATGCTGCTGATCGACCACCAACCCCGGCCACCGGGCAATGAACAGCCCGGGGTGGAGGCTGTTTGCGAGCAGGCGTGCGACCTCTGGCTGCTGATGCGCCGATCGCGCGAGCTCGAGGCGGCCCAGGACCTGTTGCAGCGCAAGCACCTGGGGCAGATCGCGCTGATCGAACGCACCGCGGGCCTGGGCAGTTGGTCGATCGAGATCGAAGGGCAACGGCTGGAGTGCTCGCCCGGCCTGCTCAACCTGCTGGGCATCGAAGGCCGCGAGCCCCCCGCAACACTCGAAGACATGCTCGAGCGCCACGCCCCCGAGTGGCGCCACGGCCTGAAACAACGCATCGAGCGCTGTGCGCTGCGGGGCGAACCGTTCGACGAGGAAGTGCAGGTGCTTCTCGATGGCGTGGGCCCCAAATGGGTGCGCACCGTGGGCGACGCGGTCGGCGACGGGCACGGCAACACCGCGCGGGTGCAGATCACGGTGCACGACATCTCGGCCACCAAGCAGGCGCAGCAGGAAACACTGCGCCTGGCCATGCGGCTGACCACCACGCTGGCCAGCATCACCGAGGCCTTCGTCACGCTGGACCGGCAGTGCTGCTTCACCTACCTGAACCAGGAAAGCGAGCGGCTCCTGCAGAAGACCACCGCCGAGCTGCTGGGCCTGGAGGTGTGGCACGACTTCCCGCCCGCGTTGGCACAGCGCCTCAAAGAGCACCTCACGCAATCCGTGCAGACCAACCGTCGCGTGGAACTGGAAGACTGGGTGCCGTCTCTGGGCAAGTGGCTGGAAATGCGGGCCTACCCGTTTGCCGAAGGCCTGGCGGTGTACTTCCGGGACGTGACCGAGCGGCGCAGATCCCAAGAGCAGCTGATGCTGCTCGAGACCAGCGTGGCGCGCCTCAACGACATCGTGCTGATCGCCGAGACCGGCATCGCGGGACGGGGATCCCCCCGCATCGTGTTCGTCAACGACGCCTTCGAGCAGCACACCGGCTACTCGCGCGCCGACGTGCTCGGCCAGTCGCCGCAACTGCTGCTGGACCTGGACCCCACCGTCACCAAGCTGCAGGAAATTGCCCGCGGCCTTCGCGACACCCAGAAGGCGCGCACCGAGCTCATGGTGCGCCGCAAGAACGGGGCGCTGTTCTGGGTTGAACTCGAGGTCGTCTCGGTGCAGGGCACCACCGAGGAAGTGACGCACTGGGTGGCGGTGGGGCGGGACATCACGCAGCGCAAGACGGCCGAGGACATGATTCGCCACCTGGCGTTCTATGACGCACTGACCGACCTGCCGAACCGGCAGCTGCTGCTGGACCGCCTGCAGCAAACGCTGGCCAGTTGCGCCCGCACCGGCCAGCACGGCGCATTGCTGTTCATCGACCTGGACAACTTCAAGATCCTCAACGACACGCTCGGCCACCACATCGGCGACCAGCTGCTCAAGAAGGTGGCGCTGCGCCTGACCGCCAGCGTGCGCAAGACCGACATGGTGGCGCGGCTCGGCGGCGACGAGTTCGTGGTGATGGCCGACGACCTGAGCGAGAGCCCCGAAGCGGCCACGCGCAAGGCGCGGGTGCTGGCCGAAAAGGTGCTGCACACGCTGCGCGAGCCTTTCGCCCTCACCGGGCACCAGCACTTCGCCACCCCCAGCGTGGGCGTGGCGATCTTCAACGGTGCCCAGGGTGACGTGGGCGAACTGCTCAAGCAGGCCGACCTGGCCATGTACCAGGCCAAATCGATGGGGCGCAACACCCTGTGCTTCTTCGACCCGACCATGCAGGCGGCCATGAGCGCCAACGCGCGCATCGGCTCCGACCTGCGGGACGGTCTTCGCCGGGGCGAATTCCGGCTGTACTACCAGCCGCAGGTTGACCGGGCGGGCGTGATCACCGGGGTGGAGGCGCTGATGCGCTGGATGCACCCCGAGCGGGGGCTCGTCTACCCGGCCGACTTCATTCCCGTGGCCGAGGACTCGGGCCTGATCCTGCCGCTGGGGCACTGGGCCCTGGAGACCGCCTGTGCGCAGCTGGCCGCCTGGGCGCGCCGGCCGGAAACGGCCAACCTGAGCATTGCGGTCAACGTGAGCGTGCGCCAGTTCCGCCACCCCGACTTCGTCGATTCGGTGATGGCCTGCATCCGCAACAGCGGCATCAAGCCACAACGGCTCAAGCTGGAACTCACCGAAAGCCTGCTGGCCGACCGCATGGAGATCACGATCGAGAAGATGGGCATGCTCAAGGCCCTGGGCGTGACGCTCTCGCTCGACGATTTCGGTGTGGGCTATTCGTCGCTGTCGGTGCTCAAGCGGCTGCCGCTGGACCAGCTCAAGATCGACAAGGGCTTTGTGGCCGACGTGCTCACCGACCCGAACGACGCGGCGATCTCGCGCGCCATCATCGCGCTGGCGCAGTCGCTGAGCCTGCAGGTGGTGGCCGAGGGCGTTGAAACGGTCGAGCAGCGCGACTTTCTGGCCTACCAGGGCTGTGACCAGTTCCAGGGGCACCTGTTTTCGCGCCCGCTGCCCATCGACGCGCTGGACCGCTTGCTGACCACGCCGCTGGCGGGCATGGTGGTCATGCCCTGAGCGCGGTCGCGCCGCCTCAGACGTTGAGCAGCAGGAACCGGCGTTCCCACGGGCTCACCACATCGAAGTACTCGCTGTACTCGGTGTGCTTGATCGCGCCGTAGGTCTGGATGAAGTGTTCACCGAACAGGTCGACCAGCGGTGCGCACTGCATGAGCTTTTCGACCGCATCGTCCAGGTGCCGCGGCAGCTGGTGCGGCTGCTCGTAAGCGCTGCCGGTCAGCGGTTCGCTGGGGGCGATGCCCTGCTTCATGCCGAGGTAACCGCAGGCCAGGCTCGCCGCCATGGCGAGGTAGGGGTTCACGTCGACGCCCGCGAGCCGGTTTTCCACCCGCCGCGCCTGCGGGCCGGAATGCGGCACCCGCAGCCCACAGGTGCGGTTGTCGTAGCCCCAGCTCAGGTTGATGGGGGCCGACGTGAAGCGCGACAGGCGCCGGTAGGAGTTGACGTAAGGCGCAAAGAACGCGGTGGCCGCCGGCAGGTAGGTCTGCAACCCGCCGATGAAATGCAGGAACAGGTCGGACGCCTCGCCGTCGGGGCGGCTGAAGATGTTCAGACCGTCGTCGATGCCGACCACGCTCTGGTGGATGTGCATGGCGCTGCCGGGCTGGCCCTGCATGGGCTTGGCCATGAAGGTGGCATACATCTGGTGGCGGATCGCCACTTCGCGGATGGTGCGCTTGAACAGGAACACCTGGTCGGCCAGCGGCAGCGGGTCGCCGTGGTCGAGGTTGATTTCCATCTGCGCCGTGCCCATTTCGTGGATCAGCGTGTCGAGCTGGATGCCCTCGGCCTCGCACCAGTCGTACATGACGTCGAAGATGTCGTCGTACTCGTTGATGGCGTCCATCGAGAAGCTCTGCATGCCGGCTTCGGTGCGCTTGGTGCGGCCCACCGGCGCCTTCAGCGGAATGTCCTCGTCGGGCTCGACCTGCACCAGGTAGAACTCCATCTCGGGCGCCACCACCGGCTTCCAGCCTTCGTCGGCGTACAGCTTGAGCACGCGCCGCAGCACGTTGCGCGGCGACAGGTCCACCGCCTCGCCCTTGAAGCTGAAGCAGTCGTGGATGATCTGCGCAGTGGGCTCCTTGGCCCAGGGCACCGGCCGCAAGGTGGTCGGGTCGGGACGCAGCAGCATGTCCGGGTCGGCCACCGAGGTGTAGTCCTTCTCGGGGTAGTCGCCGGTCACCGTCATGGTGAGCACGGCCTCGGGCAGGCGCAGGCCGACCGCCGGGTCGTATTTGTGGCGCGGCACGATCTTGCCGCGCGCCTGGCCCGCCATGTCGGGGATCAGGCACTCCACTTCGGTGATGCGGTGTTCGTCCAGCCACTGCTGGATCTGGGCGGCGTCGGTGCTCGGTTGCTCGGACATGGCGGCGTTTGCGTGGTTCGGGATGGCCGCGACTGTACGCCGGCCGGCCCACCACACAGCAGGCCGCTTCTCAGCCCGCGAACAGCGCCACGTTGCCGCCGGCGGCGGTGGTGTTGATGGTGAGGGTCTGTTCGGCGCAGAAGCGCACCAGGTAGTTCGGGCCACCGGCCTTGGGCCCGGTGCCCGACAGGCCTTCGCCCCCGAACGGCTGCACGCCCACCACCGCGCCGATGGTGTTGCGGTTGACGTAGATGTTGCCCACCCGGGCCCGGGCGGCCAGGGCCTGCGCCCGGCTGTCGATGCGGGTCTGCAGCCCCATGGTGAGGCCGAAGCCCAGGGCGTTGATCTGGTCGATCACCGCGGCGGGGTCGCCGGTCCAGCGCACCACCTGCAGCACCGGGCCGAAGATCTCTTCGCAGACCTCTGCCACCGAGCCGACCTCGAACATCTGCGGCGCCAGAGCCTGTGCGGGCTGGCCATGGCCCGGTGGCAGCAGCGAGCGGGCGCGGGCCCGCAGGGCCTGGGTGCGCTGCTGCACGCCGGCAAAAGCCTCTGCGTCGATCAGGGGACCGAGGTCGGTCGCGAGATCGGCGGGATCGCCCACCACCAGCTCGGTCGCGGCACCGCGCACCATGTCGATCACCGCGTCGGCGACGGCCTCGTGCACGCACAGCAGGCGCAGCGCCGAGCAGCGCTGGCCGGCGCTGCGGAAGGCGCTCTGCACCACGGCATCGGCCACCTGCTCGGGCAGCGCGGTGCTGTCCACCAGCATGGCGTTGATGCCACCTGTTTCGGCGATCAGGGGAACGATGGGGCCGTCCTTGGCGGCCAGCGCGCGCTGGATGGCCTTGGCCACCGGCGTGGAGCCGGTGAACACCACGCCGGCCACGCCGGGCTGGGCCACCAGCGCGGCGCCCACCGTGTCGCCGGGGCCGTGCAGCCACTGCAGGACATCGGCCGGCACGCCGGCGGCGTGCAGCAGGTCGACCGCCAGCCCGGCGATCGCCGGTGTCTGTTCCGCCGGCTTGGCCACCACGGTGTTGCCGGTGACCAGGGCCGCCGCGACCTGGCCGGTGAAGATGGCGAGCGGAAAGTTCCAGGGCGAGATGCAGACCCAGGCACCGCGGCCGGTCAGGCGCAGGGTGTTGGACTCGCCGGTCGGGCCGGGCAGGTCGACCGGCGCCTGCAGGCGCTCGGCCTCGGTGGCGTAGTAGCGCAGGAAATCCACCGCCTCGCGGACCTCGGCGATCGCGTCGCCCCAGGTCTTGTGCGCCTCCTTCACCAGCAGTGCACACAGCGCGGGCAGGCGCGCCTGCATGGCGTCGGCGGCGCGGCGCAGGCAGTCGGCGCGTTCGGCCACCGGCGTGTGGTCCCAGGCGGAAAAGGCCGCCAGCGCACGGCGCACGGCGGCCGGCGCGTCCTCGGCGCGGGCCTCGGCCAGCGTGGGCACGACGGTCTGGCGCGCGGCGGCCAGCAAGGGCGTGCGGTGCGCCGCCACAGACAGGTCGAGGCCCTGGCTGTTGGGGCGCACGGGGCCGTAAAGCCGATCCGGCAGCACCAGCGCACTGCCCGGGTCCTCCCCGGCACAGCGAATCACCGGCGACGCCAGCAGTTCATCCACGGGCACCTGTTCATCGGCCAGCTGGTGCACGAACGACGAATTGGCGCCGTTTTCGAGCAGGCGCCGCACCAGGTAAGCCAGCAGGTCGCGGTGCGCGCCCACCGGGGCGTACACGCGGCAGCGCAGCGACGGGTCCTTCAGCACCTCGCGGTAGATGCCGTCGCCCATGCCGTGCAGGCGCTGCAGCTCGAACGGCTTGCCCTCGCGCTGCGCCATCTGCACGATGGCGGCGATGGTGGCCGCGTTGTGGGTGGCGAACTGCGGGTAAATCACGTCCGCGGCGTCGAACAACGCCCGGGCGCAGGCCAGGTAGCTCACGTCGGTGCGGTGCTTGCGCGTGAACACCGGGTAGGCCGGCAGGCCCAGCTCCTGCGCGCGCTTGATTTCGGCGTCCCAGTAAGCCCCCTTCACCAGCCGGCACATCAGCCGCACCCGGTGCCGGCGGCCGATCGCCGCCACTTCGTGGATGAGCTCGACCGCGCGCGTCTGGTAGGCCTGCAGGGCCAACCCGAGCCCGGCCCACGCCGGGCATTGCTGCGCGACGCGCGAGACCAGGGCCTCGAACACGTCCAGCGACAGCTCGAGCCGGTCGACCTCCTCGGCGTCGATGGTGAGGTTGATCCCGGCGGCCGCCGCCTTCTCGCACAGCCCCCAGACGCGCGGCACCAGCTCACGCATCACGCGCTCGCGCTGGGTGTGCTCGTAACGGGGATGCAGGGCGCTCAGCTTGATCGACAGGCCATCGTTTCGCGCCGGATCGGCGGTCGGATCGGCCCGCGAGGCGATCGCGTCGAGGGCCAGGTGGTAGCTCTGCAGGTAGCGCTCGGCGTCGAGCCCGGTGCGGGCCCCCTCCCCCAGCATGTCGAAGCTGTGGCACCGGTTGGGCTGGGCGCGGCGTGCGGCCTCGGCCGTGCGCAGTGCTTCGTCGATGGTCTGGCCCAGGACGAACTGGCGGCCCAGCAGCTGCACCGCCCGCAGCGTGGCGGCGACCACGGTGCGCGCACCCAGGCGCGCCACCACCCCGGTGGCCTCGCCCTGGTGCGGCAGGAAGCGCTTGCTCCAGGCAATGGCGGTGGACGACAGCCGCGCCAGCGCCGCATCGCCCGCACCCTCGAAATCGGCACGGCCCAACTGGTCTGCCGTGAGCGCGATCGCGGTCTCTGCGTCGGGCACGCGCAGCAGGGCCTCGGCCAGGCGCATCAGGGCCAGTCCTTCGGCGCTGGAGATCGGGTACTCCTTCAACAGGCTCTCCATCGCCCAGAACGGCGGCGGGTTGTCCCGCACGGCCTGGACCCAGGGTCGGGCCATGGCCTGAACGCCCGCCCACGCCGGCAGCGGGTCCAGCCGAGCCAGGCGGTCCGCCAGCACCTGTTCCTCCGGCCGGTAGGGATCGGGCAGGCGATCGGCCTGCGGCAACAAGGGAGAGGGTTCGGGGTGCAGCATCACGGGCTCCATGCCATCAAGTTGGTGAATGCACGAATGCTCTCGCCAGTCACGTCGAGTTTTTTGCCATCTTTTGGCTGATTTTTGGATAATTGTTCGAAATGAGCACCCCCGACACCCCCCTTGACCGCATCGATCTCAGGATCCTTCGCCTGCTGCAGGAGGATGGCCGCCTGACCAACCTGAAACTGGCCGAGCAGGTGGGGCTGTCGCCCACCGCCGTGCTGGCCCGCACCCAGCGCCTGCAGCGCGAGGGCTACATCACCGGCTTCGAGGCGCGGCTGGATCCGCACAAGCTCGGACGCGGCCTGCTGGTGTTTGTGGAGGTGCTGCTCGACCGCACCACGCCCAACGTGTTCGAGGCCTTCAAGGCCGCCGTGCAGGTGCGCGACGAAATCCTGGAATGCCACATGGTGGCGGGCGGTTTCGACTACCTGCTCAAGACCCGCATGGCGGACATGGCCGCTTACCGGGAATTCGCCGGCAGCGTGCTGTGGCAGCTGCCCGGGGTGCGCGAAACGCGCACCTACGCGGTGATGGAAGAGGTCAAGGACAGCGGGCGCCTCCCCATTCGGGGCTAGGCAGCCGGGCGGGCGGCGCCCAGAATGAACGCTTTCAATCGCGCACGGAGTTCACCCATGAAAAGCCTGCAACGCCTGGCCCTGGCCACTCTGCTGGCCGTGCCCCTGGCCGCCGCCGCACAGACCACCAAACCCGGCCTGTGGGAGATCACCCAGAAGATGGGCGGCAACCCCAAGATGGACGCCGCCATGGCCCAGATGCAGCAGCAGATGGCCGCCATGAGCCCCGAGCAGCGCAAGATGATGCAGGACATGATGGCGCGCCAGGGCATGTCGATGCCGGGCGCCGCGGCCGGCGGCGGCATGCGCATGCAGATCTGCATCACACCCGAGATGGCCGCCCGAAACGATCCGCCTCCCCCGGCCGAGGGCAACTGCAAGACCCAGGTGCAGAAGCGAACGCCCACCGAAATGCAGATCGCCTTCCAGTGCA
The DNA here is from genome assembly GCA_046604145.1 of Hydrogenophaga sp. XSHU_21. Lineage (GTDB taxonomy): Bacteria > Pseudomonadota > Gammaproteobacteria > Burkholderiales > Burkholderiaceae_C > Hydrogenophaga. The sequence goes on along the minus strand of JBKIXD010000004.1, from coordinate 349,950 downwards.
CCGACCCGGTGTCCAGCGGCGACGGCACCTTCCGCTACAAGGGTGACAACAGCTACACGTCGGTGATGAACGTCACCACCCGGGTGGACGGCAAGGACGAACGCGTGAAGATCGAGGGCGAAGGCCGTTGGGTGGGCGCCAGCTGCGGCAACGTCAAGCCTCGGCCGTAGCCGCCTTGAGCGGGCGGTGTCCGAACACGGCCCGCCCCACCCGGACCAGGGTCGACCCCGCGGCCACCGCCGCCTCCAGATCGTCGCTCATGCCCATCGACAGGGTGTCCAGGGCATGACCGCGCGCGCGCAGGTCGTCATACGCCGCGCGCACCTTCAGAAAGACCGCCTTCTGCGCCTCGAAATCGGGCATCGGTTCGGGGATGCCCATGACGCCGCGCAACCGCAGACCGGGCAACGCCGCCACCGCGTCGGCCAGCGCAGGCAGGTCGGCCGGGACCACGCCCGACTTGTTCACCCCGCCATCGACATTGACCTGCAGGCACACGTTGAGCGGTGGCAGGCCGGGCGGGCGCTGCTCGCTCAGGCGCTGGGCGATCTTGATCCGGTCGACCGACTGAACCCAGTCGAATTGCTCGGCCACCACCCGGGTTTTGTTGCTTTGCAACGGTCCGATGCAATGCCATTCGATGGCCTCGCGCGGCAGCGTGGCGGCCACCTGCGCGATCTTCTCGATGCCTTCTTGCACATAGTTTTCGCCAAAAGCCGTCTGGCCGGCGGCGTGGGCCTGACGGACGGCGTCGGGTCCGAAGGTCTTTGAAACCGCCAGCAAAGTAACCTCTGAACTGGCCCGCGAAGCCGCTTCGCAAGCCCGCCACAGCCGCTCCCGGACTTGCTGGAGATTGGTGGCAATGGTGGTCATAATCGTTTGAAACAGCCCAACAAAACACGGATCGACCCGGGATGGACATCACCCAACTGCTGGCTTTCAGCGTCAAGAACAAGGCCTCCGACCTGCACCTGTCCGCCGGGTTGCCACCCATGATACGGGTGCACGGAGACGTGCGCCGCATCAACGTCGACGCCCTCGACCACAAGGCTGTTCACGCCATGGTGTACGACATCATGAACGACAGCCAGCGCAAGCAGTACGAGGAGTTCATGGAATGCGACTTCTCGTTCGAGATCGAGGGCCTGGCGCGCTTTCGCGTCAACGCCTTCAACCAGAACCGGGGCGCCGGCGCGGTGTTCCGGACGATTCCCAGCAAGATCCTCACGCTCGAACAGCTCAACGCGCCCAAGATCTTTGGCGACCTGGCCCTGCGTCCGCGCGGACTGGTGCTGGTCACCGGACCCACCGGCTCGGGCAAGTCGACCACGCTGGCCGGCATGGTCAACCACCTGAACGAGACCGAGTACGGACACATCCTGACGGTCGAAGACCCGGTTGAATTCGTGCACGAATCCAAGAAGTGCCTGGTGAACCAGCGCGAGGTGGGACCGCACACGTTGAGCTTCTCCAACGCCCTGCGCTCGGCCCTGCGCGAAGACCCCGACGCCATCCTCGTGGGCGAGATGCGCGACCTGGAAACCATCCGCCTGGCCATGACGGCCGCCGAAACCGGCCACCTGGTGTTCGGCACGCTGCACACGTCCAGCGCCGCCAAGACGATCGACCGCATCATCGACGTCTTCCCGGCCGAAGAAAAGGACATGGTGCGCGCCATGCTGTCGGAATCTCTGGTGGCGGTGATCTCCCAGACCCTGTGCAAGCTCAAGGACGGCAGCGGGCGTGTTGCGGCGCACGAGATCATGCTGGGCACCAGCGCCATCCGGAACCTGATTCGCGAGGCCAAGGTGGCTCAGATGTATTCGGCCATCCAGACCGGCAACAGCGTGGGCATGCAGACGCTGGACCAGAACCTGGCCGACCTCGTGCGGCGCAACATCATCAGCCCGGCCGAGGCCCGCAGCAAGGCCAAGATTCCCGAGAACTTCCCCGGATGAACGGACTGGCCCCCACGCTCCGCCGCTTCGCGGGTCGCTGCCCCCCAGGGGGGCTGGCCTTGCTTGGGGCGGCCCGGCGCGGCGGCCTCATGGCCCCCACGCTCCGCCGCTTTGGTTGAACACAGGACGACGAAATGGAACGCGATCAGGCATCGAAATTCATCAATGACCTGCTTCGGCTGATGCTCAGCCGCGGGGGCAGCGACCTGTTCATCACGGCCGATTTCCCGCCCGCGATCAAGGTCGACGGCGCCGTCACCAAGGTGTCGCCGCAGCCGCTCACCGCCGGCCACACGCTGGCGCTGGCGCGCGCCATCATGAACGACAAGCAGGCCGCCGAGTTCGAGCGCACCAAGGAGTGCAACTTCGCGATCTCGCCGCCGTCCATCGGCCGCTTCCGTTGCAATGCGTTCATCCAGCAAGGCAAGGTCGGCATGGTGATGCGGACCATCCCCGCGGTGCTGCCCACCATCGACAAGCTGGGTCTGCCGCAGGTGCTCAAGGACGTCGTCATGTCCAAGCGCGGGCTCTGCATCCTGGTGGGTGCCACCGGCTCGGGCAAGTCCACGTCGCTTGCTTCCATGGTCGACTGGCGCAATGAGAAGTCGCACGGGCACATCATCACGGTCGAAGACCCGATCGAGTTCGTGCACCCGCACAAGAACTGCGTCGTCACGCAGCGCGAGGTCGGGCTGGACACCGACAGCTGGGAAATGGCGCTGAAGAACACGCTGCGGCAGGCGCCCGACGTGATCCTGATGGGCGAGATCCGCGACCGTGAAACCATGGAGCACGCGATCCAGTTTGCCGAGACGGGCCACCTGTGCCTGGCCACGCTGCACGCCAACAGCGCCAACCAGGCGCTCGACCGCATCATCAACTTCTTCCCCGAAGAGCGCCGGTCACAACTGCTGATGGACCTCTCGCTGAACCTTCGGGCGCTCATTTCCCAGCGGCTGGTGCCCCGGCAGGACAACAAGGGCCGCTTTGCCGCGGTCGAGATCCTGCTCAATTCGCCGCTCATTTCCGACCTGATCTTCAAGGGCGAGGTCGCCGAGATCAAGGAGGTGATGAAGAAGAGCACCAACATCGGCATGCAGACCTTCGACCAGGCGCTGTTCGACGCCTTCGAGGCCAACCTCATCACCTACGAGGACGCCCTGCGAAACGCCGACTCCCTGAACGACCTGCGGCTGCAGATCAAGCTCAACAGCCAGCGCGCCAAGACACTGGACCTGGCCGCCGGCACCGAGCACCTCACGATCGTTTGACCCCCCCGCGCCGCGCCGGCGGCGCGTCACCCCCCAGGGGGCGACACCAGAGGCCCTGCAAAGCAGGTTCCTCGGTGTCTCTGGGTACCATCTCGGGCTTGTCATGTGCCCCTGAGGAGACCCGCTTGAACCCCAAAACCTACGAACCCACCCCCGCCCGCCGCGTTGCCTTTCTGGGCCTGGGCGTCATGGGCGGCCCCATGGCCGGCCACCTGGCCAAGGCCGGGCACCACGTGACCGTGTACAACCGGACCGCCGCCAAAGCCGAGGCCTGGGCAAAGCAGCACGGCGGTGCGTTCAAGGCCACGCCGCGCGAAGCCGCGGCCGGCGCCGACATCGTGTTCGCCTGCGTCGGCAACGACGACGACCTGCGTGCGGTCACCCTCGGGGCGGACGGCGCGTTCGCCGGCATGAAGCCCGGGGCCGTCTTTGTGGACCACACCACCGCGTCGGCCGATGTGGCGCGAGAGCTGTACGCCGCCGCCAAGGCCCTGGGCGTGTCCTTCGTCGATGCGCCTGTGTCGGGCGGTCAGGCAGGGGCCGAAAACGGCCTGCTCACCGTGATGTGCGGCGGCGATGCGGCGGCGTTCGACACCGTGAAGCCGGTGGCCATGGCGTTTTCGCGCGCCTTCACCCTCATGGGCGCCAGTGGCGCCGGCCAGCTCACCAAGATGGTCAACCAGATCTGCATCGCCGGGCTGGTGCAAGGCCTGTCCGAAGCCATCGCCTTCGGTCAGAAGGCAGGGCTGGACATGAACCTGGTGCTGGATGTGATCGGCAAGGGCGCCGCCCAGAGCTGGCAAATGGACAACCGCGGCAAGACCATGGTGGCCGACCAGTTCAACTTCGGTTTCGCGGTGGATTGGATGCGCAAGGACCTGGGCCTCGTGCTCGACGAGGCCAAGCGCAACGGCGCGCGACTGCCCGTGACCGCCCTGGTGGACCAGTTCTACGCCGACGTGCAGGCCATGGGCGGCCAGCGCTTCGACACCTCGAGCCTGATCAAACGCCTGCGCTGACCCGGGCACGGGCCGGCTAGCCGGCCCGGTTGCTCACTGCCGCGGCGCGGCGGGCGCGGTGGCGGGTGGTGCCGTGCCTGCAGGCTGCACCGCGGGCGCAGGCGCCAGGCGCATCAATTCCTCTTCGCTGAGGATCTCGAGCACACGCACCACGCGCTGCACGCCATCGGTGTTGCGGGCGATTTCGGTGGCGCGGTCGGCCTCTTTCTGCGTGACGCGACCCATGAGGTACACGACGTTGTGGGTGGTGGTCACCTTGATGGCCACGGCCGGCAGGTCGCGGGCGTCGACAAACCCCGCCTTGACCCGGCCGGTGATCAGCGAATCGGTCGTGCGCTGCGACAGCCCCGGGGAATTCATGACCTTGATCTCGTTGACCGTGCTGCGAACGTTGTCCACGCCGGCCACGATGCGCTCGGCCTCGGCGCGCGTGGCTTCGCTGGCGGCCTCGCCGGTCAGCAGCACCTGCCGGTTGTAGCTGGTGACATAGACGTTGGCGCGTCCGCCGAGCTGGTCGGTCAGGCGGTTGCCGGCGCGCAGTTCAATGGCCTGGTCGTCGAGCTGGGCCCCGGAGCTGCGGCGGTCCACCGCGACCAGGGCCGAGCCGACGGCGCCACCGAGCAGCAAAGGGGCGCAAGCCGAAAGGGTGGCTGACGCGGCGGCGCAGGCCAGCAGCAACGCGCCGAGGCGGGTCGGTCGAAAGGGTTTCATGCGGGTTTCTCCGTTTCAATCGAAGGGGTGTCGGGCAGGCCGAGCAACTGGGCGTCAAGCCCGTCGGCCAGGCAATGGAGCACGAGCAAATGAAGCTCGAGCACGCGGGAAGCTTGTTCGTGCGGCACGCACACATGCACGTCGGTGTCGCGCAGCAGGCTGGCCATGCGGCCACCGCGGGCGCCGGTCAGCGCCACCACGGTCATGTCGCGCTCGTGCGCGGCCTCGATGGCGGCCACCAGGTTGCCGGCCTGGCCATCCAGGCTCAAGACCAGCAGCACGTCGCCGGCCTGGCCCAGGGCGTGCACCTGGCGCGCGAACACCTGCCGGCCGTCGAAGTCGTTGGCAATGCCGGTGATGACGGCGGCATTGGCGGCCAGCGAGAAAGCGGCGAGGCCGGGGCGATCGCGCTCGTGGCGGCCCAGGATCTGCGCGGCAAACTGCTGCGCCAGGGCCGCGCCGACACCGTTGCCGCAGGTGAGCACCTTGCCGCCGCCGGTCAGGCCGGCCAGCAAAGCCGTCACCGCCGCCTCGACCAATGGCGCCAGCGCGGGCGCGCTCTGGTACTTCAGGTCGGCGCTGTCGATGAACTGCTGCTGTATTCGCTGCAAGAGCATGGGGCGATGATAGCGGGGGGTCTCGTATCAAAACGCGTCATCCGCATCGAAGGCAGCGCGAAGCCAGAGTGGCGCGGCATCGCCTTCAAAGAGGACGGCATCGAAACGGCAACGGGGTATGGACCGCACCCGCGCAAGAAAGTGCCGCGCCGCGAGCACGATGCGCCGCCGCTTGGCCGAGCCGATGCTGGCGGCCGCGCCCCCATGGCCACCCGCGCGCCGTGACCTCACCTCGACAAACACCAGCGTGCCGTCGGGCTCCCGCATAATCAAATCGATCTCGCCACCACCACGGCCCGGTGTGCGGAAGTTGCGCATGACCAATTGCAGGCCCGCCCGGCGCAACAGCGCCAGGGCTTCGTCTTCGGCCTGCTGGCCCGACCCGCGCGCCGTTTCATCTCCCGGCCTGTCCGAGTCGCCCACGTGAACCTCCCGCTTGTCGATCTGCTGTCTGCCGCGCGCCATGCCGCGGGTGCCCAGGATTATCCGAAGGGCACGCTCTACATGCTGGCCACCCCTATCGGGAACCGGGCCGACATGACCTTGCGCGGCCTGCATGTGCTCGACCTGGCCGACCTGGTGGCCTGCGAAGACACGCGCCACACCGCCACCCTGTTGCAGGCCTACGGACTTCACAAGCCGCTGCTGGCGGCCCACGAGCACAACGAGCGCGAAGCCGCCCAGACCGTGCTGGCGCGGCTGCGCGAAGGGCAGCGGGTGGTTTATGTGAGCGACGCCGGCACACCCGGCGTGAGCGACCCGGGCGCGCGCCTGGTGGCCGAGGTGCGGGCCGCCGGCCTTCGCTGCGTGCCGGTGCCCGGCGTGAGCAGCGTGACCGCGCTGCTGAGCGTGGGTGGCCACGATGGGGGCGACGGCGGATTCCGGTTCGCGGGCTTCCTGCCGGCCAAGGGTGCCGAGCGCGACCGGGCGCTGCAGGCCCTCGCGGCCGATGCACAGGCGTGCGTGCTGCTGGAGGCACCGCACCGCATCGAGGCGCTGGCGCGCGACCTGGGCGTGCACCTGGGCCCGCGGCCCGTGACGCTGGGGCGCGAGCTGACCAAACAGTTCGAGGAGATCACGGTGCAGCCAGCCGACCGGCTCGCCGACTGGCTGGCGCAGGGCGATCAGCGAAAGCGCGGTGAGTTCGTGCTGCTGGTGCACGCCGACACCGCGGTGGCCGAGGGCGAGGACATGCACGCCGCGGCGCTGAAAGTGCTGGACGCGCTGCTGGGTGAATTGCCGGTGAAAACCGCCGTGAAACTGGCCGCGCAGATCACCGGTGCGCCGCGCAATGCGCTGTACGACGCCGCGCTGGCGCGCAAGCCGTCTGGCTGATTCAGGGCACCCGACGCCCGGTCGGGTCCTGAACCTCCCGCGCCTCGACGTCGACGACATCGCCCGGCCGGCGCGCCGAAGGGGCATCGGCCGGGCGCCAGACGCCCTGCGAGTAGCGCCGGGACTGTTCGCGCATGCGCGTGAACAACACCACCGGCGCCGGCTTGCGGCCGGTCACCAGCGACCAGAGCGACACGCCGAGCACCACCAGCAGCGACGCCAGCAACAGGCTCAGCAAGAAGACCGCGGCGGCCAGCCCGAGCGCAAGGCGCAGGACGGCACGGCCCAGACGGCCCGTCAGATCGGCAAGGGCATTCATGGGTGACAGAGTGGATGCAGGCAAGGGAGTTCCAGTGCGGTGAACCATGGCGCGCCAGTTGGGGGCAGGCACCGTTCCTGCAAGGCCCGCCTGTCGGCCCGGCCGGACCGGCTCCACCGGCTACCATTCTCGCCGTGCCCCAGGACCCCTCCATGAAAACACGCCTCACCCAATACTTCCTGCGCGGCCTGCTCACCTTCCTGCCGCTGGCGCTCACCATCTACGCGCTGTACCTGTTCGTCGTGTGGACCGAGTCGCTCGCCATCCGCATGATCCGCCCCTTCATCGGGGACTTCTACCTGCCCGGACTGGGCATCCTGATCGTGGCCGCCCTGATTTTCGGCCTGGGGATTCTGGTGTCGCAGCCCGTCTTCGCCCGCCTTCTGTCGTGGGTCGAGCTGCCCTTCACCAACCTGCCGGTGGTCAAGAGCATCTATTCGTCGCTGAAGAATTTTGCCGATTACTTTGCCCCGCACGAACAGGACCAGCAGCAGGTGGTGCTGCTGCGCATGCCCGACAGCGAACTGTCCATCGTGGGTCTGGTCACCCGGCAATCCTTCAAGGACCTGCCCGGCGCGCTCGGCGAACTCGACCAGGTGGCCGTGTACCTGCCCATGGGCTACATGATCGGCGGCTACACGGTCTTCGTGCCACGCGACTGGGTCACGCCGATCGACATGTCGGTCGAAGAAGCCATGCGCTCGTCGCTGATTGCGTGGATGGCCTCCCAGCGCAGGGACAACTGAAGGAGCAGGCACCATGAGCATCCGCCACCTCGACGCGCTGTTTGCCCCAGCCTCGGTGGCGGTGATCGGTGCCACACCCCGCGCCGGCAGCGTCGGTGCCACGGTCTGGCGCAACCTCCGCGAGGGCGGCTTCAAGGGCCCGCGGTACGCGGTCAACCCCAACCACCGCGACATCGACGGCGAGCGCTGCTGGCCCGACGTGGCTTCGCTGCCCGAGGCACCCGAACTGGCGGTCATCTGCACGCCGCCGGCCACGGTGGCCGGGCTGGTCGAGGCACTGGGTGCGCGCGGCACGCGGGCGGCGGTGGTGATCACCGCGGGGCTGGACACCGCACAGAAACAGGCCATGCTGGACGCGGCACGCCGCACCACGCTGCGCATCCTCGGACCCAACGGCATCGGGCTGCTGTCGCCGCACCACCACCTCAACGCCAGCTTTGCCCACGTGGGCGCCCGGCCCGGGTCGATCGCCTTCCTGTCGCAGTCGGGCGCGCTGGTCACGGCGCTGCTGGACTGGGCCGCCGCGCGCGACATCGGGTTTTCGCAGTTCGTGTCGCTCGGGGAACGGGCCGACGTCGACTTCGGCGACCTGATCGACTACCTGGGCAGCGACGCGCGCACCCGCGCGATCCTGATCTACATGGAGAGCATCGACTCGCCGCGCAAGTTTCTGTCGGCTGCGCGGGCGGCCTCGCGCAACAAGCCGGTGATCGTGGTCAAGGCAGGCCGTTCGCAGGCCGGCGCCAAGGCGGCCGCCTCGCACACCGGCGCGCTGGCGGCGTCCGACGCCGTGTTCGACGCCGCCATTGCCAGGGCCGGCCTGCTGCGGGTGAACACGCTGGACGACCTGTTCCTCGCCGCCGAAACCCTGGCCCACCGCGACGACCTGACCGGTGAGCAGCTGATCGTGCTCACCAACGGTGGCGGTGCGGGCGTGATGGCGGCCGACGCCGCCGCGACCGAAGACGTGCCCCTGGCCGAACTCGACGACGCGACCCGACAGGCGCTCGATGCCGTGCTGCCGGGCAACTGGTCGCGCAGCAACCCCGTGGACATCATCGGCGACGCCCCGGCGCAGCGCTACGTGGACGCGTTGCGCGCGCTGCAAAAGGACACCCGGTCCACGGTGCTGTTCATCCAGGCGCCGACCGCCATCGTGCCCAGCGACGGCATTGCCGAGGCGCTGCTGCCCGAACTGACCGAGCGCCCGCGCCGGCTGATGGGTTGCTGGCTGGGCGGGCCCGCGGTGGCCGGCGCGCGGGCCCGGTTCCGGGCCGCCGGCCTGGCCGATTACGACACGCCGGAGGCGGCGGTGCGCGCCTTCGGCCTGCTGCAGACCCACCGGCGCCACCAGCTGGAGCTGCTGCACACCCCGCCGCTGAACGCGCTGGCCACCGAGCCCGACCTGAGCGCCATGCGCGCCACCGTGCAGCGGGTGCTGGCCGAGGGGCGCGAATGGCTCACCGAAGCCGAGGCCAAACAATTCCTGGCCGCCGCCGGCCTGCCCATGGTGCCCACCGAGGTGGTGCCCCCGGACGCCGGCGCGGCGGCAGACGCCGCCACCCGGATCGGCTTTCCCGCGGTGCTCAAGATCCTCTCGCGCGACATCACCCACAAATCCGACGTGGGCGGCGTTCGCCTGCAACTGGGCAGCGCGCAGGAAGTGCGCGAGGCCGCCGCCAGCATGCTCGGGCGCGTGCGCACCGAACGGCCCGACGCGCGCGTGGACGGCTTCACCGTGCAGCCCATGGTGCGCTTGAAGCACGCCCACGAATGCATCGTCGGCGCCACCGTGGACCCGGTGTTCGGTCCGGTGGTGCTGTTCGGCGCCGGTGGCGTGGCGGTGGAGGTGCTGGCCGACCGCGCCCTGGCCCTGCCGCCGCTGAACCGTTCGCTGGCGCTGGCGCAGATTCACCGCACGCGCATTGCGCGACTGATGAGAGGCTACCGCGACGAGCCCGCCGCCGACCAGAACGCGGCCGCCGACGTGCTGGTGGCGATGGCGCAGCTCATGGCCGATGTGCCGGAGCTGGCCGAACTCGACATCAACCCGCTGCTGGTGCACCCGGGCGGCGCGCTGGCCCTAGATGCGCGGGTCCGCCTGAGCGCCTCGCGCCCGGCGGGCGAGGTGCACTTCGCCATCCGGCCCTACCCGCAGCGGTGGGTCGAACGGCAGGACTGGCGGGGCGAGACGATCACCTTGCGACCGATCCGTGCCGAAGACGGTGAACAGCACCGCGCCTTCCTGGAGCGGCTCGACCCGGAGGACATCCGGCTGCGCGTGTTCTACAGCCGGCGCCACATCGAACCCAGCGAGCTGGCCCGGCTCACGCAGATCGACCACGAACGCGAGTTCGCCTTCATTGCCACGCGGGCCCTGGCTGGGGGCGGTGAAGAAACACTGGGCACCGTGCGCGCCGCCATCGACCCCGACAACGAGACCGCCGAATTCGGCATCATCGTCCGGTCGGACCTGAAAGGCACCGGCCTGGGCACGCGGCTGATGGACAAGCTGATCCGGTGCCTGCGCGAACACGGCACGCGGCGGCTGGTGGGGTCGGTGCTGCGCGAAAACACCGGCATGCTGGAACTCGTGCGGCGCCTCGGCTTCCAACACGTTCCGTCCCGCGAGCCGCCCGAGGACCGCGAGGTGCGCCACATCGAACTCGACCTGAGGGCCTGACCCATGCGTTCCGTCTCCCGCCGCGGCCTGCTGATCGGCAGCGCCGCCAGCCTGGCCGCCCCCGCCTGGCTCACCCCGGCGCTTGCCCAATCCCCGACGCCATCGGCGAAGCTCACGCCCACGCCGAGCCAGACCGAGGGACCGTTCTACCCCGTCAGCCTTCCCGCCGACAGCGACGCCGACCTGCTGCGCAACGGCCAGGCCCGCTACGGCGCCGGACAACCGGCCTTGGTGGATGGAACGGTGGTCGACCTGGCGGGTGTGCCGGTGCAGGGGGCGGTGGTCGAGATCTGGCAATGCGACGCCGCCGGCCACTACCACCACCCGGGCGACGGCGGTCGCGCCGACCCCGCGTTCCAGGGTTTCGGCCGCGTGGTGGTCGACCGCGAAGGCCGCTACCGCTTCAGGACCATCCGGCCGGTGCAGTACGGCGGCCGAACGCCGCACATCCACGTCAAAGTACGCCTGGACCGGATGGAACTGCTGACCACCCAGCTCTACGTGCAGGGCGACCCCGGCAATGAACGCGATTTCCTCTGGCGCCGCCTGAGCGAACCCGCGCGAGCCGCCATCACCGTGCCGTTCGTTTCTTCCAGCGACGGAATTCGCGCCACATTTCCCATCGTCGTGCAGGCCTGAGCCGTCCCGGCTAGGCTCGCACCCCATGGATTCGCTCACCCAGATCGCGCTCGGTTCGGCCGTGGCCGTGGCCACCATGGGCCGCCGCACCGCCGTGTGGAAATCGGCACTGTGGGGCGCGGTGGCCGGCACCCTGCCCGACCTCGATGCCTTCATCGACCACGGCGACGCGGTGCTCAACATGACGTTGCACCGCGCCGAATCGCACTCGCTGTTCCTGACCACCCTCTTCTCGCCGCTGCTCGCCTGGCTGGTCAGCCGGCTGCATGGCGAAGGGGCGCTGTTCAGGCGCTGGTGGCTGGCGTTGTGGCTCGCCCTGTTCACGCACCCGCTGCTCGACACCATGACGGTGTACGGCACGCAGTTGCTGCAGCCCTTCAGCGACCACCCCTTTGGCGTGGGCAGCGTCTTCATCATCGACCCGGCCTACACGCTGCCGCTGTTGTTCGGCGTCATCCTGGCACTGGCATGGCCTCGGGTGGGTTTCAAGGCCAACGCCATCGCACTGGTGATCAGCAGCGCCTACCTGGTGTGGAGCGTGGCGGCACAGCAGCACGTGGCGCAGGTCGCGCGCGCTTCGCTGCAGCAGCAGGGCATCGCGGCCGAGCGGGTGCTGGTCACGCCATCCCCCTTCAACACGGTGCTCTGGCGGCTGGTGGCCGTCACACCCGACCGGTACTTCGAGGGACACCACTCGCTGCTCGACGATGGCGTGCAGATCGTCTGGCGCGAATACGACCGCGGTGCCGCCGTGATTCAGCGGCACCGAGAGGTCGATGGGCTGGCGCGGATCGCGGCCTTCAGCCACGGCTTCTTCAGCGCACACGAGCGCGATGGGCGTCTGTTCGTGACCGACCTGCGCATGGGGCAGGAGCCCACCTACACCTTCCGGTTCGACCTGGGCACCGAGGCAGAGCGGGCGGCGGGACCGCGCGCGGCGCTGGGCGCCGGCGATCGGCCCGACGTGGAGGTCGCATTGCCCTGGCTGTGGCGCCGCCTGCAAGGCGAACCTTTGCCGCCGCCCGGCGTGGCGGCCCGCTGACGCCGGGCGAACGCGTTCAGCTCAGCAGGATGGCCGCGGCCACGGTCGCCACGCCGAGCCCGATGTTGATGCCGACCCAGGTCCGGATCGAGGCCAGGGCGGCGGCACCGGCGGTCCAGTCAGCGGCCTGCACGGCACGGCCCAGGCGGCCATGCAGCGCAAAACGGATGTGTCCGAAGATCGCCACCATCAGCACGCCGGTGACGGTCATGACCCACCACCCCAGGGGCATGTTGAAGTCGACACCCGATTGCACCGTGGCCTTGGCGATCCGGCCGATCATCCAGACACCCGTGCCCAGCACGATCAAGGACGCCACCAGCACGGCCTGAAAGAAGCGCGTGAGCGTGGCGTGCATGAGGGGGATCCGCTTGGCGGGCTCGAGGGTCTGGACGGCCGGGCGCAGGAAGAAGTGCGCAAACACCATGCCCCCCACCCAGACGATGATCGACAGGACATGGAGCAGCTTGAGCGTCGCGTAGAGCATGAAAAAGATCCTCAGTTGAAAGATGCGGGAGCGGAAACATCGGCAATGACGCCGGCCTGGCGCCGTTGCAGCCGGTACGGTGGCAAACCCTGCAACATGCGCCGGCCATAGGCCTGCCGCAGCAGGCGCGCGTCGTAGCAGACCACGGTGGCTTCGTCGGTCTCGGTGCGCAAGGCGCGGCCAGTCCACTGGAGCAGGCGCGCGCCGGTGGCCGGCACCACCAGTTCACTGAACGGGTCGCGGCCCTGGGTCTTCAGCCAATCGGCGCGTGCCTGCCCCACCGGGTCGCTGGGCGATGCAAACGGCAGCTTGGTGATGAACACCCATTCGCAAAGTTCCCCGGGCAGGTCCAGTCCTTCGCCGAAAGACTGAAGTCCGAACAGCACCGACGGCTCACCGTCGGACACGCGCTGCGCGTGCCGGCGCAGCAACACGCCGCGCGACGCCTCGCCCTGCACCAGCACGCGCTCGCGAAGGTCGGCGTGGTCACCGCGCTCGAGCCGGTCGGTGGCGGCCTTCATCTGCGCGCGGGAGGTGAACAGGACCAGCGCGCCACGGCGAACCTCGCGCAGGTCCACCAGCAACAGGTCGAGCATTTCGCGCGTGTAGGCCTCCACGTCCTTGGGGTCGCTGGTGGTCTGCACAACCACCAGCCGCCCTTGCGCGGCGTGATCGAACGGGCTTTGCACGGCGCGCGTGGTCACGGCCGCGTCCCAGGCCAGGCCGGCTTCGCGAAGGAAATGGTCGAACCCGCCGCAGGTGACCAGCGACGCCGATGTGACCACCGCGCCACGCACCTGCCGCCACAGGTGGTGGTGCAGCAGGCTGCCGGGCTGCAACGGACAGGCGTGCGCCGACAGCGTGACCATGCCGTGCTGCACCCCGGCCTGCAACCATTTGGCCAGCGGCGGCGCACCGGGCTCACTGCCCTGCAGCCACAGGCTGGCGGTTTCGTGCAGGCTCTGCAGTCGCGGGGCAAAGCGCCCCACGCGGGCATAGTGCTCCGCGCTGCGCGCGGCCTCACCCGGGTTGTCGCGGGCGTTGGCGCGAAGCTGGGTCGCCATGGCTTCGGCGAGCTTGAGCAGCGACCCGGCCCGCGCCTGCAGCGCCATCAGGGGTTCCAGCCATTCGGTTGGCAGGGCACCGGCCTCGAAGCGGTGGGTGACGGCGGGTGCTTCGGGCGCGAGTTCGCGCACCGAGGGGCCCACGGCCGCCATGCCGAGGCGGGCGAGGTCGGCCAGGGCGGTCCTGGCGCCCCGCGCGGTTTCGGCCAGATCGACCGTGAGCGGGTGTGAAATGGCGCGCGCCACTTCCTCGAAGGCCTTGGGCAGGCGATCGAGCCAGCCGGCGTGCACCAGGTCCATCTGCGCGGTGAACTGCCCCTGGGCCACGTCCGGCAGGTGGTGCGCCTCGTCCAGCACGAGGTAACAGTCCTGCGGTTTGGGCAGTGCGTGCATGCCCAGGGTGGACAGCAGCAGGTCGTGGTTGACCACGATGACCTGCGCATGGGCCAGCCGGTTGCGCGCCACGTAATAGCTGCAGCCGTTGTAGCTGGGGCAGTGCCGGGCGGTGCAGGTGTGGCGTTCGGCGGCCACGGCCGACCACAGCGCGGGCTCCGGGGGGTCGGGCAGCCGATCGCGGTCACCGTCCCAGTCGCCCTGGTCGATGGCGATGGCCCAGCGCGCGTACTGTTGCGCATCCTGTTGCGCGCGCTGATGCGCGTCGCCTGCGCGCGCGGCGCCGCCTTCACCCTCGAACAGGTCTGCATCGGCCGCACCCGCCGCGTCACCGCCGGCGAACTGGTCGAGCTTGAGCCGGCACACATAGCGGCCCCGCCCTTTGGCCAGCGCAAAGGCAAACGGTTGCGGCAACTGCGCCGCCAGCGCCGGCAGGTCTTTGGTGATGAGCTGTTCCTGCAGCGCAATGGTGGCGGTGCTGATCAGCACGCGGCGGCTCTGTGCCAGCGCCAGCGGGATCACGGTGGCGGCATAGGCCGCCGACTTGCCGACGCCGGTGCCCGCCTGCACCACCGCAATGCCGCGGTCGGGCAGGCCCGCGTCGCCGGCCACCGAGTCGTCGCCCAGGCGCACGCCGGACAGGGTGGAGGCGATGAAGGCGGCCATGTCGCGCTGACCGGCGCGGGGGCGAAAGCCGGGCGACCGCTCGACCACGTGGTCGAACGCGGCCAGCGCCAGGGCTTCGCGCGCCAGTGGGCCTTCGGCGGGGGTTTCGGGGGATGCGTCGTTCATCGGAGCGGCGATTGTCGCCGTTGGGCGGCACCCACCCATTGGTCATGCTGCAGTGCAACAATACGCGCATGGTCATGCGAAAACCCCGTCACCGAATGATCGACCTCGCTTTGCAGGGCGGCGGCTCCCACGGCGCCTTCACCTGGGGCGTTCTCGACCGCCTGCTGGAGGACGAGGCGCTGGAGATTGCCGGCATCAGCGGCACCAGCGCCGGCGCCATGAACGCGGTGGCGCTGGCGGCCGGCCTGATGGAGGGTGGCCGCGATGGCGCGCGGGCCGCGCTGCGGCGGTTCTGGACCCGCGTGGGGGAGATCTCGCCGTTCGCGGCGGTGGCGGCGGCGCCGGCCGGTCCCTGGCTCGACCCGGCAAGCCCCTGGGTGGCGCCCTGGCTGGCACCCACCAAGGCCTGGTCGCAGTGGGTGAGCGCCCAAGTATCCCCTTACCAGTTCAACCCGCTCAACCTCAACCCGCTGCGGCGCATCCTGCTCGACACGGTGGATTTCGATCGTGTGTGCGGTTGCCACAAGACCCGCCTGTTCATCTCGGCCACGCAGGTCCGGACCGGCGAGCTGCGGATCTTCGACCAGCACGAACTCACGCCCGACGTGGTGATGGCATCGGCCTGCCTGCCATTGCTGTTCCAGGCGGTGGAGATCGACGGCGAGGCCTATTGGGACGGCGGTTATGCGGGCAACCCGTCGCTGCTGCCGCTGGTCAACGACAGCCCCGCCGACGACCTGCTGATCGTGCAGATCAACCCATCGGAGCGGGGCGACCTGCCGGTGCGCTCCGGTGACATCCTGGATCGCATCAACGAAGTGACCTTCAACGCCAGCCTGCTGCGCGAACTGAAGTCGCTCGGCCAGCTCAAGGCCATTCTCGCGGCCGAAGGCTGGGCAGCGCGCCAGCTGCGCAGCCCCATCCTGCGCCGCATCGCCCGCCTGCGCATGCACCGGATCGATGGCGGGCACGAACTGGCCGCACTGGGTGCAGGCTCCAAGACGCGCACCGACCCGGCGTTCCTGCAGCGGCTGTTCGAGCAGGGCCGCGCAGCCGCCGACACCTGGTTCGCGCAGCACCGCGGTGCACTGGGCGTGCGCAGCACGCTCGACACCGAAGGCCTGCCTGCGGCTTGATCAGACCGGCTCGTCGAGGTCCGGCAGCGCAAATTCGAAGCGCGCACCCTGCCCGGGCACGCCCTGGCCACGAATCCAGCCGCCGTGCCGCTCGACGACCCGGAGCACCGAGGCAAGGCCCACGCCCGTGCCCTCGAATTCGTGGTGCCCGTGCAGCCGCCGGAAAGGTTCGAACAGTTGCGCCGCGTAGCGCATGTCGAATCCTGCGCCGTTGTCGCTGACGGCAAACACGGCCATGCCCTCCTGGCTGGCCACCCGCTCGAAACGAACCTCGGCCACACGGGCAAGGCGCGAGTACTTCCACGCATTGCCCAGCAGGTTCTGCACCACCACCAGCATGAGCCCGGCGTCGGCCCGAACCTGCATGCCGGGCTCGATGTGCCAGCGAATCTCCCGCTGCGGCTCGGCCGCCGCGAGTTCTGCAGCCACCGCGCGCGCCATGCCGCTCAGGTCCACCGGCACCGGGCGCAGTTCGGCCTGGTTCACGCGGGCCAGCGCCAGCATGGCATCGATGAGCTGCCCCATCCGGTTGGCAGACTGCCGGATGCGATCGAGGTGGGAGAGCGCTTCTTCATCGAGCTGCCCGGCGTGGTCGTCGGAGATCAGGCTGGCATAGCCGTTGATGCTGCGCAGCGGCGTGCGCAGATCGTGCGACACGCTGTAGGCGAACGATTCGAGCTCGCGGTTGAGCTGGGACAACTCGCGCGTCCGTTCGCTCACCCGGTCTTCCAGCTCCTCGTTGAGCCGTCGCAAGGCCTCTTCTGCTTCGCGCTGTGCGGTGATGTCCTGCACCGTGCCGACGCTGCGCACCGACAGGTCTCCATCGAATTCGGTGAACCCGGTCTCGCGCACGTGCTTGATGCGCCCGTCGGGCATCAACAGCCGATGCACCAGGTCGTAGGGCATGCGCAGCCGCACCGATTCGCCATACACCCGCGTGACCTCATCGCGGTCGTCCGGGTGCACCGCCAGAATGAAGCCCTTGTAGGAGGGCGTGACCCGGACCGGGTCGAGCTCGAGGATGCAAAAGGTCTCGTCCGACCAGGTGAGGTGGCCGCTGCGAAGGTCGAACTCCCAGCTGCCGATGGCGGCAATGCGCTGCGCTTCTTTCAGGCGCGCCTCGCTGCCCTTGAGCGCGGCTTCGGCCTGCCGCCGGGCGGTGATGTCCAGCAGTGTGAACTGCAGCAATGTCCGCCCCTCCGTTTCGAAGCGCATGAGGTGCACCTCGGCGTCCCAGCGCTGACCATCGGGCCGCTGGTGCAACCATTGAAACACCACCGACCCCTCAACCAATGCCCGGCGCACCCAGACCTGCCCCGCCTCCTCCGAGGCCATGCCGTCGTATTGCACCGGGGCGGACACGTCGATGGCCGAGCGTCCCAGCACCTCGCTGCGATCGCGGCGTCCATAAGCCCGCGCAGCCGCCTCGTTGCACTCAACGATCAGAAAGGTTTTGGGGTCCAGCACCACCATCGCCACCTGCGAGCTGTCGAACAGGCGATCGCGCAGCGCGCGGGCCGCCTGGGCCTGCGCGTCGCTGCGCGCCAGCCGCAACAGCAGCACCGCCAGGCTCAGGCCACCGGCGAGCAGCACCAGGGTGAGCACGGTGGTGAGGTTGCGCGCGCGCTGCAGCGCAGGCGCCAGGGGCGCCAGCACGCCTTCATCGGCCAGCCCCACGGACACCACCATGCGGCGTTCGGGCACACGGTGCCAACCGTAGGTGCGTGGCGTGCCGTCCAGTTGCCCGAGCACGCGGAAGTTGCCACCGATGGCCGCGGGATTGGCGAGAAACGGACGGTCGCTGGGAAGGGATTGACCCATCGCCGCGGTGTTGTCGTGGCTGCGGGCCAGAAATCTGCCCTCCACATCGAGCAGTGCCACGATGTCCTTGGGCGAGAGCTCGATCGACGTGAGGCGGCTGGCAAGGTAGTCGGTTGAAACGGCCAGTTGCAGGATGCCATCGAAGCGCCCGTCGCGCAGGATCGGTCGGGCCACGACCACGGTCCACAAACCCGTCAGGCGAGACTGCAGCGGCGCACCGATGTAGAGGCGATCGACCCCGTCGCTCAGCGCCCGGAATTGCGGCCGATCTTCAATGGACGGCGGCGATGCATGGCCCAGGCTGTTGAACACCAACCGGCCGTCTCGGTCGGCCACCGCAACATGGGTGATGGCATCCCGCGGCACGCCTCCCTGCATCAGGGTCGGCAGACCCTCCAGGGAGGCCGGATCGCGCAGCCATTCGCGGCGCAGGTACTGCAGCTCCACGTCGAACAGGGAAAACAGGCCTTCAACCTGACCGGCCATGGCCTCGGCCAGGTGGGCGCTGCGTTGCTCGGCCTCGGCCAGCACCTGGGACCTCAGCAGTGCCTGCGCGCGCCCGGCCTGCCACCACAGCAGCGCCGAGGCCAGCACGGTCAGGGCCAGCACCAGTGCCACCAGCAGGCGCGGTCTCGCGTTCATCTGCCGGGGACCGGGTTGGAATGAAGACGCATGCCTACAGTATGTCGCGGCAAACGCCATTCAGGCCGGTGGGCAAACCCTTTCCTGTGGGCTTCATGCGCCGGGGCGGTGGGTTTCGTGCGGAATTGTCGCGGGCCGGCCGGAACGAGGGTCACGGTCGGGTTTCGGTGAAATCCGGCTTTCTGCGGCAGGCCATCGGCGATTTCAACCTGACGCGGCATTGCGCCTGTGGCAGCATCACACATCCCAACAACGCGTGTTCGCCATGACCCTGCTGATGTTCATCGGGGGCCTGATCGGCCTCATCGTCGGTGCCGAACTGCTGGTGCGGGGCGCCTCGAAGCTGGCCCTGTCGTTCGGTATTTCGCCGCTGGTGGTCGGTTTGACCATCGTCGCCTTCGGCACCAGTTCGCCCGAGCTGGCGGTGTCCGTGGGTGCGGTGACCAACGGGCAGACCGACATCGCCATCGGCAACGTGGTCGGCAGCAACGTGCTCAACGTGCTGTTCATCCTGGGCATCTCGGCCATCATCACGCCGCTGGTGGTGCATGTGCAGCTCATCCGCCAGGAGGTGCCCATCATGATCGGCGCGTCGGTCCTGCTGCTGGTATTTGCGCTTGACGGCCGCGTGAGCTGGGTCGAAGCCGCCTTCATGACGGCGGCCATGGTGGCCTACACCGTGTTCCTGGTGGTGCAATCCCGCCGCGAGGGCAAGGAAACCCAGGGCGACTACGAGGCCGAGGTGACACCGGCGGCGGCGGGCGCATGGGACTCGAAGCTGCCGGTGCAGCTGATGCTCATCGCCGCAGGTCTGGTGCTGCTCGTGTTCGGGGCCGAAGGTCTGGTGCGGGCAGCCGTGGTGTTTGCGCAGTACCTGGGCCTGTCCGAGCTGGTGATCGGCCTCACGGTGGTGGCCCTGGGCACCTCCATGCCCGAAGTGGCCACATCGCTGATGGCCGCGATCAAGGGCGAACGCGATCTGGCGGTGGGCAATGTGGTGGGCAGCAATACCTTCAATATCCTGGGCTGTCTGGGCTTGTCGGGCCTGGTTGCGGGTGGCGCGGGGCTGCAGGTGCCGGCCTCGGTGCTGGCGTTCGACCTCTGGGTGATGCTGGCCGTGGCGCTGGCGTGCCTGCCGGTGTTCATGACCGGCCGCGAGATCGCCCGCTGGGAAGGCGCGGTGTTCCTGGGCTACTACGCCGCCTATGTGGCTTACCTGATCCTCGCCGCCCAGCAGCACGCGGCGCTGGGCACGTTCTCGGCCGCCATGCTGAGCTTCGTGGTGCCGATCACCGTGGTGACGCTGGTGGTGGTGATGGTGCGGCACACACCCAGGCGCTGAGCGCCATGGCCGGGAACCCGCGCCGCTCGGTGGCCCGGGCCATCCTGCCGGGCGGCGCGTTGCTGTTCGCGGGGCTGGCCCTGGTGTTCGGGTTCCTGTTCCTCGACCTGTACTGGCAGCACAGGCACGCTTTCGACGCCGAGGGGCGACTGTTCCTCGCCGAAGACGGCGTGGTGCGGCACGAGCAGGCCGCCTGGCTGGCCCTGCCGGCGCTGGTGTGCCTCGGCCTGGCGGTGTGGCTGGCCCGTGCCTGGTACCGGCGGCGAAGCGGGGGCCCGACCCTGGCTGGTTAGCATCGGGGCATGTCCCGCCGGCACCGCCTGTTCCCGTTCCTGCAATGGCCAAGGCCCGATGCAGGCCTGCTGCGCGGCGAAGCGCTGGCGGGCCTGGCGGTGGGCCTGATGGTGATCCCGCAGGGCGTGGCCTATGCCGCGCTGGCCGGCATGCCGCTGGTGGCGGGCATCTATGCGTCGTTGCTGCCGGCGCTGGTGGCGGTGCTGTTCTCGGCGTCGCCGCGACTGTCGGTGGGGCCCACGGCATTGACCTGTCTGCTGGTGAGCGCATCGCTCACCCCGTTGGCCACGCCCGGCAGCGCCGAATGGGTGCAGCTGGCGGTTTGGTTGGCCCTGCTGTCGGGGCTGCTGCAGGTGGTGCTGGGGCTGGCCCGGTTCGGCTGGCTGCTCAACGTCGTGAACTCGCCCGTGCTCATGGCCTTCACCCAGGCGGCCGCGGTGCTGATCCTGGCGTCGCAGGTGCCGGCCCTCACCGGATTCCGGAGCTGGCAAGCCGTGGCCGAGGGCGCCGGCTGGCACGCCCCCGGACTGGCGTTTGGATTGGCCGCGCTGGCGCTGCTGCTGGCGGCGAGGCGCTTGCGTCCGGGCTTTCCGTCGGTGCTGGTGCTGGTGCTGGCCAGCGCCGGCGTGAGCCGCGCCACCGGCTTCGAGGCAGGCGGTGGTGCGGTCATCGGCAGTCTGCCGCAAGGTCTGCCGGCGCTGTTCGTGCCGGCATGGCCGGGCTGGGAAACGCTGGGCGCGCTGATGCTGCCCACGCTCATGATCACGCTGGTCAGCTTTCTGGAAACCGCCAGCAGCGCCAAGGTGGACAACGCGCGCCGCGGCGCCCGCTGGGACCAGGACCAGGACCTGATCGGCCAGGGCCTGGCCAAACTGGTGGCCGGCTTCTCGGGGGCATTTCCCACCAGCTCGTCGTTCTCGCGCTCGGCGCTCAACCTCTATGCCGGCGCACAAACCGGCTGGGCGACGGTGTTCTCGGTGCTGGTCGTGCTGCTGGCGCTGGTGCTGGCCATGCCGCTGCTGCACCACGTGCCGATGGCGGTGCTGGCCGCCATCGTGGTGGTGCCGGTGCTCGGCCTGCTGCAACCGGCGGCCTTCCGGCGGCTGTGGCGCATCTCGCGGATCGAAGCCGCCATCGCGGTCACCACCTTTGCCATCACGCTGCTGGCCGCGCCGCGCCTCTACTGGGGTGTGCTCGCCGGGGTGGTCATGGCGCTGTCGCACTTCCTCTACCTGCGGCTGCACCCGCGCATCATCGAGATCGGTCTGCACCCGGACGGCAGCCTGCGCGACCGCCACCTGTGGAACCTGCCGCCGCTGGCGCCCGACCTGTTCGCGCTGCGCATGGACGCCGCGCTCGACTTTGCCACCGCGCCAGGGCTCGAACGCGCGGTGGCCGAGCACCTGCAGGCCCATCCGGGCATGCGCCACGTGATGCTGATCGCCCATCCCATCAACTGGATCGACGCCACCGGCGTGGAGGCCTTCGGCCGGCTGCGCGAACAGCTCGACGACCGGCGAGTCCACCTGCACCTGGTGGGCATCAAGCTGCCGGTGGAGACGCCACTGATGCGCGCCGGCCACCTTGACGCCAGTGAGCGCCTGCACCTCTACCGAACCGAGGGCGAAGCGCTTCAGGCCATGGCGCGAATCGAGCCGGCAGCGCCACCGGGTTCTGCGGCCATTTGAGCGCGCCCCGACGGGGCCACCCCGGTGCGGGCCTCAAGAAGCCCCGCCGGACTGCTGAAAACCGGGCCACCGCGCCCAGCCGGGGCTGGTGATTTCGACAGGATTTCATCGATGAACCTCAACCGCTTCAGCATCCGCACCCGCATCACCGCGGGCCTCGCGCTGATCCTTCTTCTGGCCGTGCTGGGCACGGTCCAGGCGCTCTGGAACAACAAGACCATCAAGCACGAAACCACCGAGGTGGCCGACTCGTGGATCCCCGCCATCGCCAACCTCGGCGTGATGAAGGACGCGCTGTCGGCCCACTACCTGCTGGTGAGTGATCACCTGGCCGGGCGAACCAGCGGGGTCGATTCGGTGATGGCGCAGCTGGACGCGATCGAAGCCAGGCTGGCCAAGGCGACCGAGGTGTACGCCAACACCCTGCTGACCTACGAGCCCGGCTCGGAACAGGGCGCCGCCGAGAAGAAGCTGTATGAGGCCTACCAGCAGCACCGGGACCAGTGGTTCAAGACCGCGCGGGAAGGCATCGACGGGGTCGATCCGACCCAGTCGCCCGAAGCGGTGGACCTGGCGCGCAGCATGTTTCTGGACAGCGGGCCCGCCGCGTTCCGGCGGGCGCTCGACAGCATGCAGGCCATCCTGCAGTTCAACCTGGACGGCACCGCGCAGGCCGCCCGAACCGCACGCGACCGCGTGGTCTCGGCCGAAAACATGCTGATCGCGGCCGTCGCGGTGGTGGTCCTGGCGGGCGTGGCGCTCGTGATCTGGGTGCCGAACAGCGTGACCCGGCCCGTGGAGGAAGCGGTGGCGATTGCCGAGGCGATTGCCGGCGGCGACTTCACGCGCCCGGTGCAGGTCAAGGGGCGCGACGAGCTTGCCCATTTGCTCAAGGCGCTCGGAAACATGCAGAACCAGCTGGCGCAACTGGTGTCGCGGGTGCGCGAAGGCTCGCAGAGCGTCGCTTCGGCCAGCGCAGAGATCGCCAGCGGCAACCAGGACCTGTCGGCCCGAACCGAGCGCCAGGCCAGCGCCCTGCAACAGACGGCCGCGAGCATGGTGGAGCTGGGCGACACGGTCGCAGGCAACGCCCAGTCGTCGCGCGAGGCCAGCGAACTCGCACACAAGGCGAGTGGCGCCGCCCGCGAAGGCGGCCAGCTGGTCGTTCAGGTGGTTCACACCATGAAGGACATCCAGGCCAGCAGCCAACGCATTGCCGAAATCATCGCCGTGATCGACGGCATTGCCTTCCAGACCAACATCCTGGCACTGAACGCGGCGGTGGAAGCTGCCCGCGCCGGTGAACAGGGTCGGGGATTTGCCGTCGTGGCCGGCGAGGTGCGCAGCCTTGCCAGCCGCTCGGCCGAGGCGGCCAAGGAGATCCGGGCGCTGATCGCCGACAGCGTCGACCGCGTCGATGCCGGCACGGCCCTGGTGGACCGGGCAGGTCACACGATGGAAGGGGTGGTCCAGGCGATCGAACAGGTGAGTCACACCGTGGACCGGATCAATGCGTCGAGCCAGGAGCAGGCCAGCGGCGTGCAACAGGTCGGCTCGGCCGTGGCCCAGATCGACGAAGGCACCCAGCAGAACGCCGCGCTGGTGGAGGAAATGGCGGCGGCCGCGTCCAGCCTGAAGGGCCAGGCGGCCGAACTGGTGGCGGTGGTGTCGGCGTTCCGCCTCGCCGACAAGCCCTGAATCCGGCACCCGAACCCGGGCGGAAATCACGTTCCGCCCGGACAAAACGCGCCGCCTGAGGAAAACACCGCTGCACAGCCCCCACCGATTGCCCCTACATTTCCAGTCCTGCCCGAACCGGGCTGGTCGGAGGGACCGCTTGCAGGATGACAACCCGTCTTCCCCCGCTCGGCACGACCTGAGCGAACTCGCTGCACTGGCCGACCTGGTGCAGGGCGCGGTGCTTGGCTACGACTTCGACGCCCATGGCCGTGGGGCACTGGTGTATGTCAGCCCGGGCTGCATCGACCTTTGGGGCCTGGCTCCAGACGCGATCCTTTCAAACGAAGCCGCCATCTGGCTCATGGCGCCGCGCGAGCAGCGGCGTTTTCTTCGCAACACCTTCATCGACGCCAACCGCCGCCTCGAGCCCTGGGCCCACGAATGGCGCATTCACAATGCGCGCGGTGAAACGCGCTGGCTGCGGGGCATGGGCAAACCGCGCGCGCTGCCCGACGACCATGTCCGCTGGACGGTGTTCGTCAACGACGTGACCGACAGCGTGCGCGCCCGGGCGCTCGACCTGGCCAGCGAAGACCGCTTCCGGCGCATCTTCGACAGCATTCCGAGCATCGCGGTGCAGGCCTACGGGCCCGACCTGATCGTGCGCTACTGGAACAAGGGGTCGGAGCAGCTCTACGGCTACACCGCCGCCGAAGCGCTGGGGCGCAGCATGCTCGAACTGGTGGTGCCCCCGCCGCAGCGCAGCGCCTTCGACCGCAACTTCCTGATGTCGAACGGCGGCCACACCACGCTCAACACCGGGGTGCACTGGCTGCAGCGAAAAGACGGCAGCGCGGTGGAGGTGCAGGCCAACGAGATCATCACCGAGCATCCCGAGCGGGGCTTCGAGATCTTCTGCATCGACTTCGACCTGACCGAGCGGCGCAAGGCCGAGGACCAGCGCCTGGCGCTGGAGGCACAGCTTCGGGAATCGCAGAAGCTCGAGGCACTGGGCACGCTGGCCGGCGGCATTGCGCACGACTTCAACAACATCCTCGCGGCCATCCTGGGCAATGCACGGCTTGCGCTGGAGGACGCCGAAGGCCAGCCGGCCGTGGCCGAAAGCGTGGGCGAGATCCTGAAGGCGGGCTCGCGCGCGAAGGACCTCGTGCAGCGGATTCTGGCCTTCAGCCGCCGCCAGACCCTGCAGCGCAAGGTGATGTCGCTGCAAACGGTGGTGGACGAATCGGTGCGGTTGCTGCGCGCCACCATTCCCAAGGGCGTCGAGTTGCGGGTCGAGGTCGACCCCGGCACGCCCAACGTGCTGGCCGATCCGACGCAGCTTCAGCAGGTGCTGCTCAACCTCTGCACCAACGGCTGGCAGGCCATGGTGGATCGATCGAGCGGGCGGCTCACCATCCGGCTGCAACCCCACCACGGTCCACCGTCGCCCGACACGACCGGCGTGGCACTGGAAAACGGGGCGCGCGACGACTGGCCTGCCACCAACGTGCGGCTGACCGTGGCCGACAACGGCCTGGGCATGAACGAGGCCACCATGGCGCGCCTGTTCGAACCGTTCTTCACCACCAAGCCTCCCGGCGAGGGCACAGGGCTGGGCCTGGCCGTGGTGCACGGCATCCTGCGCGACCACCAGGCGGCGTTGCAGGTGCAGAGCCAGCCCGGGGCAGGCACGGTGTTCGACCTGTATTTCCGCGGCGTGACCTCGCGGCTGGCCGACAGCGAAGCCGGCGAAAGCCCTGCAGCGGACACCCGGTCCGACCGGCGCCCGGTGGACGCCACCGTCCTCTATGTGGACGACGACGAGCTGATCGCCGACCTGATGCGGCGCCTGCTGCAACGCGCCGGCTACACCGCCCACGTGTTCAGCAGCCCGGTCGAGGCCCTGCAGGCTGTGCGCAGTGGTGGCCTCGACTACGACCTCGCCATCACCGACCAGTCGATGCCCGGCATGAGCGGCATCGACCTGGCGCGCGCGCTGCGGTCCCTGCACCCCGAGCGCGAGGTCGCCATCACCTCGGGCTACATCAGCGCCGAACTGAGGCAGCAGGCCCCCGCGGCAGGGGTGCGCGAACTGATCTACAAGCCCAACACCGGCGACGAACTGCTGGACGCCATCGACCGGCTGGCCAGCCGGGTGCGCGCCCAGCGCGTGACCGGCTGAAGCAGCGCGACCGATCTGCTGTCAGGCCGGCCCCGGGCACACGACCGTCGGGCGCCGGCACGGGTAAGGAGAAACCCGAAGACAGACCGCTTCGGAGGCGGCTATGGTCACAGCATTCGAGCCGCTGGCAACCGACCTCACGCCCCTTGATCGACCTGCCGGGGCGCTCCGGCAACGTCAACCGTCAGACCTGACTGACGCACTGGGATGTATCACCGGATTGACCCGCGACGCCCGGTTCCGTGACATCCTTCTGTGGCCGGGGCGCCGGGAGGGCACGAGCGGCACTGAACAAGCGACACAGGAGCGGGTGGAGACATCATGGCAGCCACACAGACACAGCCTTGGGCGGACCCTGCGGCGTTGGGACAGCTCGTCTATCGCAGTGCGGCGGCTGCGCCGCTGGGGCGGACGCACATGGAGCATCTGCTCGATCAGGCCCGAACGCGCAACGCGGCCGAATCGCTCACCGGTCTGCTGGTGTACGACCAGGGGCGCTTCGTGCAGTGGCTGGAAGGGCCGGCGGCCAATGTCGAGCGCGTCTGGAACTCGATCCGGCGCGACCCGCGCCACGCCGAGATCGAACGCCTGCACACGCCCTGGCATCCCGAACGGCTGTTCCCCGACTGGCGAATGAAATTCGCGGCGCTGTCGGACGGCACCGGTCCGAGCGAGGAGCTCAGCATGTCCGACGCGGTCATGAGGGGTTTGCGCAACGCCACCCACACCGTGGCCGACTTCATGGACGGGGTGGCCTTCTGGCAGGCGCTGCCCTCCACGCAGCGCATGCTGGCCACGCTGGTCGACCCGGACGATGGGGCTTTCGAATCGCTGATCGATCGGGTCAGCCACCTCAAGCCCAGCATGACCGCCCTGGGTATGCACCTGCTGAGCCCGGTGGCTCAGGCGCTCGGCGATGCGTGGCGGGACGACCGTTGCGACGCTGGCACCCTGCTGGTCGCCCAGCTGCGGATGCAATCGCTCATGCGGCGCGTGGTCGCGTCCTGGCCGAGGTCCGAGTCGCGGGCCAACCACCGCGCGCTGGTCACCGTGCTGCCGGGCGAAAACCACCTCACCGGCCTCACCTTCGCGAGCCTGGCGCTGGACGCGGCCGGCTGGTCGGTGGACTGCGGTTTTCCGCGCAGCACCCGCGAGCTCGAGACCCTGCTTCGCGAGCAGCCATACGACCTGCTGCACATCGCGCTGTCGGACGCGTTCGCGCGGGAAGACCGGCTGGCTGCCCTCGCCGCCACGATCCGGGCCGCCCGGCGTGCCTCGAGCCAGCCCCAATTGCAGGTGCTGGTCAGCGGCCGTGCATTTGCCATGCAACCAGGCCTGGCGATCGTGGTCGGTGCCGACGGCGACGGTCTGGCACAGGGCAGCGACTCACCCGACCTTGAAACCATGCTGGCCTGGGCGCGCATCCGCCGGGAGTCGCCCGGCATGATGGTGGCGCAGTCGATGCTCAACGGCCTGGCCTTGTCCATTCAACGCAAGCATTTCGGCGTACCGGACGAGCCGAACTGAGAACCGATGCGCCCCATCGGGGGCGCCGCCAGGTTGCATTCGCGGTGTGTCGGTGGCAGACACGGGAGGCCATGCATGGAAGCAGCGGCAAACGAGCGTTCGGGCGCAGATGCGAGCACGCTCTGGCAGGAAGCACCGTGCGGCCTGCTCTCGCTCGACACGGCGTTGCGCGTTCGCGCCATCAACGACACCCTGCTCGCCTGGCTGGGCTGTGAACGCAGCGAGTTCGACCGCCTGGCGCAAGGCGGATCGGGCGGTTTCGCCGACTTTCCCACCCTCGCCCGCCTGACCGACACACAGGACCTGGAGCAGCTGCGCGAACACCTGCACCAGCTTCAGTCCACCGGTCGGGCCACACCCGTCACGCTGCGGCTGTTTGGCAAGGACGGCGGGTTCTTTTCGGTCGAGCTGATCTCTCAGGCCGTTCGCGACGGCCGGGGGCGCTTCATCCAGTCGCGCACCGCGGCCATCGACGTCAGCGAACGCGACCAGATCGAACACCAGCTGGTGGCGCGCCTGCGGCTGCTGCAGGCCATCACCGACCGGACGCCGTCCCGCCTGGCCTACTACGACAAGGACCTGGTGTGCCGCTTCTGCAATGCCGCCTACGCCGAAGGCCATGGCCTGCACAGCGACGACGTGATCGGCGTGGACCTGAGCCGCGTGCTGGCACCCACGGTGCTGCCCGAGGTGTTGCCGCGGGTGGCGCGGGTGCTCAACGGGGAAGGCCTGACCCACGAAGCAGAGCGTGCGGGTGCCGACGGAAGCCCCCGCTACTTTGAAGTGCACTACCTGCCCGACCGGCAGGACGGGGAGGTGCGCGGATTCTTCATCGAGCTGATCGACATCACGGAGCGCCGGCGCACGGAAGACTTCGTGTTCAACGCCAACCTCGACCTCGAAGAGCGGGTGGCCCAGCGCACCGCCGAGCTCTATGCGAGCGAGCAACGGCTGCGGCTGATGTCCGACGGGATCCGCGACCACGCCATCTTCTTCGTCGACGCCAACGGCGGTGTGAGCGAATGGACCGACAGCGCCCAGCGCCTGCACGGGTTCTCGCGCGGACAGATCCTGGGGCGTTCGCTGGACACGCTGTTCATGGCCGAGGCTGGCGAACGAAACCCGCGCCTCGACACGCAGGACCTGCTCGACCGTTGCCTGCAGACCGGCCACGCGGAACAGGAAGGGTGGAGCCAGCGAAAGGATGGCACGCGCTTCTGGTCGCATGCCACGCTGACCGCGCTGCGCAACGAGCGCAACGAGCTGCAGGGGCTTTCGGTGGTGGTGCGCGACCTGACCGAAAGCAAGCACCTGGCCGATGTGATGGCCCAACTCAACCGCGAGCTCGAGCGGCGGGTGCAGCAACGCACGGCGCAACTCGACGCGGCCAACCGCGATCTGGACGCCTTTTCCTACACCGTTGCGCACGACCTGCGGGCGCCGCTGCGCCACATCTCGCAATACGTCGCGCTGATGCACGAGTCGCTGGATCCCGAGCGCGATGCGGCCCTCGTGCAATACGAGGAGGGCATCGCGCAGGCGGGGCGCCGCATGGGGCAGATGATCGAGGGCCTGCTGGAATACGCCCGGCTCGGGCGGGTTGCGATCGAATCGAACCCGGTGTCGCTCACGCCGCTGGTGCAGGGCATTGTCACCCGGTTGCGCGTCGAACAGGTCGGGCGCGTGATCGAATGGGTGATCGAGCCCGACCTGCCGCAGGTGCGGGGCGACGCCATCCTGCTGGCCGAGGTGTTCGGTCAGCTGCTCGACAACGCGGTGAAGTTCACCCGGCAGGTGCCGCAAGCGCGCATCGCCGTCGGGCAGTTGCCGCTGGTGGATGGCATGCACACCGTCTTCGTGCGCGACAACGGCGTCGGCTTCGATCTCGGCAAGGCCAAGACCCTGTTCCTGATGTTCCAGCGCCAGCATCACTCGATGGACTACGAAGGCATCGGCATGGGACTGGCGCTGGCGCAGCGCATCGTGCAGCGCCATGAGGGACGCCTTTGGTGCCAGACGACCCCTGGCGAGGGTTGCACCTTCTACCTCGCCCTGCCTGCCCACCCGGAAGGCGGCCAGGGGGCCTGATGCGGCGCCGCGAGGGCGGCGGGGTCAGGCCCGGCGCAATCGCAGCTGGCCCGGCAGCGGCAGCGAGCGGCGCAGCACGTCTTCGGCCAGCCACAGCGCCGAGCGCCGGGCGCGCTCGGCCACCATGGGCAGCGGCATCTGCTGGTAGTCGTCGTTGAAGACCTCGAAGCTGTAGTCGCCGTCGTAACCCATGCGGTCCAGGGCCTGGACCAGCTCGACGATCTGCGCGGTGTGCACGCCCTCGCCCGGAAACACCCGGTAGGTGCGCGCAGTGGCCATGCGCTCTTCGAAGGTGCTGGCGTCCTGCCACAGAAAGTCGGAGAGTTGCACCAGAAAGATCTTTTGCGGATCGATCTCGGCCAACGCATCCAGCGGCGTGCGGGCCGCCAGCATGTGAAACGAATCCAGCCCGATCCCGAGGTTCGGGCAATCGGCCCGGCTCACCACCTCCCAGGCGGTGGTGTATTCATTGACGGTGCGGCCCCACGACAGACCTTCGTAGGCGATCCGGATGCCCATCGGCAGGGCCAGCATGGCCAGCTTTCGCAGGTCGCGCGCGAAGTGGTCGAGGTCTTGCGACGCATGGGCCGACGTCGACGAGCAGGCCAGCAGCACCTTGCAGCCCAGCTCGGCGCACATCTGCAGCATGGTCTTGGCGATGTCGACCTTGTAGTCGTGCAGGTGACCCACCAGCCCTTCAAAGTCGCGCAAGACCTGGAACCCGGTGCCGCGCAGGCCGCTGTCGCGCACCTCCTGCACCGCCGCGCGCCAGCCTTGCGGGTGTCCGACGAGGTCGTTGGCCTTCAGCATGACCTGGCTGAAGCCGGCTTCCTTCATGGCCCGCAGCTTGGCCTGCAAGGGCCCCGCCAGCGTGATCGTGTCCATGCCGAATCCGCTGACGGCCTGTTGCACGCTGCGCGCGTCGTTCATGACCCAAGCCCCGCCTGGTCGTCGTGGACCAGCTCGAACACCACGCTGCCCAGGTAGGCCTTGGTGATGGCACCGCGCTGGCCGGAGTGCGCGGCCTCGCTCTCCACGAACTCGACCCCCTTGGCGCGCAGCGCCGCCACGGCCTGGAGCACGTCGGTCACGCCCAGGCCGATGCGCTGCCAGGTCTCGCGGTGGTCGTCGGCGTCCAGCGCGGGCTCGACCAGCTGGAGCATGAACGCCGTGTCGGCGCGCCGGCCCGGCACCCGCAACAGGCGCCCGGCGGGCATGATGCCGAAGCGCTGCTCGTCGGGAATCACCTGCGCCCCCAGCAAGGTTTCGTAGAAGGCAATCCAGTCGTTCATGCGGCCGTAGCCGATGTACTGCACCAGGCCGAAGAACCGCAGCCCCGGAAGGATCGGCGGCACAGCCGGCTTGGGGCCCAGGCCTGGCATCGGCACGAAGTCGACGTCGTAGATCGAGAAGTCTTCGTAGCGGTCGATGAGGTGAATGCGGCTGCCACCGACCCCGTGGATCGCCGGAATGTTGAGCTCCATGGCCTGCGGGTGCGTCGGCACCTCCCACCCGCCCCTCGACAGCACGAACTCCCGCGCCGCCCGCGCATCGCGCACGCGCAGCCCGACCGCGGCGATCACCGGTTGGGACGACCCTTGCGCCGCACCTTGGGCATCGTCCGGGTGGGCGTTCACCACGATGTGGAGACCGCCCTGCCGGTAAAGCATCACCTCGCGCGAGCGGTGCCGCGCCACCGGGCGGAATCCCATCATCTCCAGCACCTGCCCCAGGGCCTGGGGCTTGAGCGTGGTGTATTCGATGAACTCCACGCCATCAAGGCCGATCGGGTTGTGCGCGTCGCTGTACGACGCCTGCAGCGCCTCGCGCCCGCAGGCCGGATCCAGCAGCAGTTCACTCATGGCAAGGTCTCCAGTCGACAGGAATCAGCCATCAAGCTGCGCAAGGTCGCGCAGCCGATCCGGCGTGGTGGTGGGGAACCCGAAGAATTCAAGGTAGGCGGGGATCTGCTCGAACAGCATGTCGGACCCCACCTGCACGCGACAACCCCGCGCCTGCGCGGCCGCGAGGAACGCGGTGGTGCGCTGGCGCATGACCACCTCGCCCACGAACGTATCCGGCTGCAGCCGGTCGACATCCACCGGCAAGGGGTCACCGGGCTCCATGCCGAGCGGCGTGGCGTTGACGACCAGCTGGTGTCCCGCCGGGTCCCGCTCCCCGGTGACCACCCGCAGCGCCGGATGGTGCGAGCGCAACCGGGCGGCCAATGCGTCGGCGGCGGGTGCCTGAACGTCGAACAGCGTCAGCTCGGCCGCACCGGCACCGGCCAGCGAAGCCGCGATGGCCGATCCCACGCCCCCGCTGCCCACCACCAGCGCGCGGCTGCCGCGCACCGTCAGGCCCTTGCGCTGCAGGCCGCGCACGAAGCCTTCGCCGTCGAACATGTCGCCCACCAGCCGCCCATCGGCATCGCGCCGCACCGCGTTGCACGAGCCCGCCACCCGCGCGGTCGGCGACACGTCGTCCAGGAGCGCCATCACACTGACCTTGTGGGGCATGGTGATGAGCGCGCCACGCACGTTGTCCATCTCGAACAACGACTTCAGCAGACCCGCCAGCGAGGCGGGCCTGCACGCCATGGGCACCACCACCGCGTTGATGCCCTCGGCGGCGAAGTAGGGGTTGTAGATCAGCGGTGCCTTGAAGCTGTGCGTGGGAAAACCCAGGTGCGCGATCAGCTCGGTGTGGCCGTCGATCCGGCCGACCATGGGCGGCAGGCGGGCGTTCATGTCCAGCTCGGCCTTACTTTCGCGCCTTGTCGAGCTCGGCCATGAGCGCGCTCACGGTGGCCTCGCCCACGGTCGCCGAATGCTTGGCGATCACGGGCTTCATCTTGTCGCGCAGCTTGGCCACCTCGGCCGGCGGCAGCTCGGTCACTTGCATGCCGTTCTTTTTCAGGCCATCCAGAATGCCGGCGGCGGCGCTGCGCGACTGTTCACGCTGGAACTTGATCGACTCGTTCGCGGCGTCCTGCAGCAGCTTCTTTTCGTCGGCCGACAGAGTGTCCCAGAACTTCTTGCTGATGACCACCGATTGCGGGTTGTACTGGTGGCTGGTCAGGGCGAGGTGCTTCTGCACCTCGTACAGCTTGGCGCCATTGATGGTGGCCACCGGGTTCTCCTGGCCGTCAACCGCCTTCTGCTCCAGCGCGGCATACAGCTCGGGGAACGGCAGCGGGGTGGGGTTGGCACCGAGGGCGTTCACCCAGTCGATGTTGATCGGGTTGGGAATCACGCGCAGCTTCAGGCCGGCGATGTCGTCCACCTTGGTGATCGGGCGCTTGCTGTTGGTGAGGTGGCGGAAGCCGAGTTCGTAGTAGCCCAGTCCGACCAGGCCTTTTTCTTCCAGCTTGGCATGCAGCGACTTGCCGAAGGGACCATCGACCACGGCGTCGGCTTCCTTCGGGTTGGCGAACAGGAAGGGGAAGTCGTAGATGGCGAATTCCTTCACCAGGCTGGCAAAGATGCCCGAGTTCATCGACGCCATCTCGATCGAGCCGCCCTGCAGGGCCGACACGTTGGCCTGGTCACTGCCGAGCGCGCCGCCGGGGAACACGGTGACCTTGATCTTGCCGCCCGACTTTGCGTCCACGATCTCGGCGAACTTGTCCATGCCCATGACGATGGGGTGGCCCTTGGCGTTCTGGTTGACGAACTTGATGTTCTTCGTCTGCGCGTGGGCGACCCCGAAGGTGGCCAGCGCCAGCGCGGCAACCAGAACGGTGGGGATGAATCGGCGTTTCATGGGCTTGTCTCCAGAGAGGGATGTCGGGACGCCTTTGAATCAACCGGCTGCGGTGGCGTGCCCTGGGGCCGCAGCCGGTCGGGTTTCAACCGTAGAACCAGCGCGCGGGCACCAGCACCAGGTCGGGCACGAACACGAAGAGGAACATCAGGCCGTACTGGGCCACCATGAAGGGCCAGACGCCCCGGGTGACCTCGTCCATCCGCATGCGGCCCACACCGGCCACGGTGCTGAGCACGGTGCCCACCGGTGGCGTGATCAGGCCGATGGCGTTGTTCATCATGAACAGCACGCCGAAGTACACCGGGTCGATGCCGGCCGCCTTGATGATCGGCATGAACACCGGCGTGAGGATCAGGATGGTGGGCGTCATGTCCATCGCGGTGCCCACCAGCATGGTGATGAGCATGATGGCCAGCAGCAGCAGTGTGGGGTTGTCGAGCAGCGGTTGCAGCAACTCGATGAGCTCGCCCGGCAGGTTGGCCACGGTGATCATCCAGGCCGACACCATGGCCGCGGCCACCAGAAACATCACCACCGCCGTGGTCTGCGCGGCGTTGAGGAACAGCTCGCCCAGGCGGCCGAGGTGCAGCTCGCGGTAGATCACGGTCGACACGAACAAGGCATAGATCGCCGCCACGACGGCCGCCTCGGTCGGGGTGAACACGCCGAACTTGAGGCCGGCGATCACGATGGCCGGCAGGCCGAGCGCGAATGTGGCGTCCTTGAGCGCCGCCAGAACCTCCTGGCGGCTGGCGCGCGGCCGCGCCTCGACCTTGCCGTGGCGGGACAGCAGCCACCAGGTGATGGCCAGCGCCACGCCCAGCAGGAGGCCGGGCACGATGCCGGCGAGGAACAGCTTCGAGATGGACACGTTGGCGGTGACGCCGAAGATCACGAAGCCGATGCTCGGTGGAATGATGGGCGCGATGATGGCCGCCGAGGCGATGAGGCCGCCCGAGCGCGCCCGGTCGTAGCCGGCCTTGTTCATCATGGGCAGCAGGAGGGCCGCCAGGGCGGCGGCATCGGCCACCGCCGACCCCGACAGCGCCCCCATGATCACCGCGGCCATGATGGTGACGTAGCCCAGGCCGCCCTTGACGTGGCCCACCAGCGCCATGGCGAGGTTGACGATGCGGCGCGACAGGCCGCCAGCGTTCATGATTTCGCCCGCCAGCATGAAGAACGGCACCGCCAGCAGCGGGAAGCTGTTGGCGCCTTCGATGACGTTCTGCGCCAGGATCTGGGTGTCGAACATGCCCAGGTGCCACATGAGCGCGGCACCGGTCACCAGCAGCGCGAAGGCAATGGGCACGCCCACCGCCATGGCACCGAGCAGCGCCGCCAGAAACAGGGCAATGGTCATTTCTGCCCTCCGGGCGCGGCGTGGTCTTCGGATTCGGTGACGCCGATGAGTTCGGCGGGATCGAGCTGGCCGGTGAGCAGGCGCCAGAGGTCGTTCAGCAGGACCAGCGCCGCCAGCGCGGCAAACACCACGCCCGACGCGTACAGCCAGGCCACCGGCACCTGCATGGCCGCGCTGGTGCTGCCGGCATTGATGACCGTTTGCTTCCAGGCGCCGTCGAGCATGAGCGCGCACATGGCCAGCATGAGCACGTGGGCGACGATGAAGCACAGCTTCTGCCCCGCGCGGGGCAGGCGCGCCACCACCATGTCGGTGCCCAGGTGGGCACGCCGGTGCACGCCGACCACCGCGCCCAGAAAGGTCATCCACACGAAGAGCCAGCGCGACAGCTCTTCAGAGACGGTGATCCCGGTGTTGAAGCCGTAGCGCAGCACCACGTTGCCGAACACCATCAGCACCATCAGGCCCAGGCAGGCCACCATCAGCCAGCCAAAAGCCCGGCACAGGGATTCGATCAGTCGTTGGATCACAGGCGTTGTCTCCTGCGATCAATTTTGTACGAACTGGTTAGTTTTAAATTAAGGGTTTACCCGGCATCCCGATCGGCGGCGGACCGGCCTCAGCCCTTGCGCACGAAGCGAACGACCATCTCGACCACGTTGTCGCGGCGCTGGGCCACGTAGGCGGGCGAGCGCAGGTCGAGCTTGAAGATGAGCCCGAAGGTGTGGCGGTTGGACACGTTGAAGAAGCTCAACGCCGAGATCGACGCGTGGATGTCCACCGGGTCGAGGCCCTTGCGGAACGCACCCGCCTTGACGCCGCGCTCGTAGAGCCGCCGGATCGCGGCGATCGCGGGCACGTTGAGTTCCTGGATGCGCTGGCTCTGCGCGAGGAACTCGCCGCGGTTGATGTTTTCGGCCATCACCAGCCGGATGTAGCTCTCGTGGTGCAGGTGGTGGTCGAAGGTGAACGCCACCAGGCGGCGCAGCGCCTCTTCGGGTTCGAGGTCATCGAGGTGCAATTCGCCTTCGACCTCGCGCACGCGCCGGTACGCCTCTTCGAGCACGGCCAGGTAGAGCCCTTCCTTGCTGCCGAAGTAGTAATAGATCATGCGCTTGCTGGTCTGCGTCGCCGCGGCGATCTCGTCGATGCGCGCACCCGCCAGGCCCTTTTCGCCGAACTCGACCTCGGCCACCTGCAGGATGTTGGCCTGGGTGCGCTCGGGGTCGTTGGTGCGGCCGGTGGCGCGCGGCGCGCCCGCCTCCTTGCGGACCGTGCGACCGGCACGGCGATGTACTGGTTCGTTCATTTCGCCAGTATAGGAGCGCTGGCCTGGCGCCGCGCCACCGCCGGGCCGTCAGGCGGTCAGTGCCGCCGCGTGGTGCTCGATGTGGTCGGCCACCACGCTCTGGATGAAGAAGTAGCCGTGGTCGTAGCCGTCGTGGCGGCGCAGGCGCAGGGGCTGGCCCGCCGCGGCGCAGGCCGCTTCGAGCCGCTCGGGCCGCAACTGATCGGCCAGAAAGGCGTCGTCCATGCCCTGATCGACCAGCAGCGCCGGCGCGCGCGCGCCGCCCTCGATCAGCTTCACCGCGTCGTGCCGCGCCCAGTCGGCGCGGTCGTCGCCCAGGTAGCCGGCAAACGCCTTGTGACCCCAGGGCACCTCGGTGGGCGCACAGATGGGCGCGAGCGCCGACACCGACCGGAAACGGCCCGGGTGCCGCAGCGCCAGCGTGAGCGCACCGTGCCCCCCCATCGAGTGGCCCACCACCCCGGCACGGTCGGGCAGCACCGGGAAGTGCGCCGCCAGCAGGGCGGGCAGTTCGTCCATGAGCCAGCTTTCCATGCGCCAATGGCGCGCGAAGGGCTCGCGCGTGGCGTCGAGGTAGAAGCCCGCGGCGGTGCCGAAATCCCAATGCGCGTCGGCCTCGGCCACGCCGGTGCCACGGGGGCTGGTGTCGGGCGTGACCAGCACCAGACCATGCCGCGCCGCGTGCTGCTGCGCGCCGGCCTTGATGGCAAAGGTCTGCTCGTTGCAGGTCAAGCCGGCCAGGCAGTACAGCACCGGCCGGGGACCCTGCGCGGCTTGCGGGGGCACGAACACGCCGAACCGCATCGGCAACCCGATCACCGCGGCGTCGTGCTCGTGAAAGCCCTGCACACCGCCGAAACAGCGGTGGCTCTCCAGCGTCCTGATGGCGGTCATGTCAGAACACGACCACCGAACGGATCGACTCGCCGGCCTTCATCAGGTCGAAACCCTGGTTGATGTCCTCGAGCTTGAGGGTGTGGGTGATCAGGTCGTCGATGTTGAGCTTGCCCTCCATGTACCAGTCGACGATCTTCGGCACATCGGTGCGGCCGCGCGCACCGCCAAAGGCCGAACCTTCCCACTTGCGGCCGGTGACGAGCTGGAACGGGCGCGTGCTGATCTCGGCGCCGGCCTCGGCCACGCCGATGATGATGCTGCGGCCCCAGCCCTTGTGCGTGCACTCGAGTGCCTGGCGCATCACCTGGGTGTTGCCGATGCATTCGAACGAATAGTCGGCGCCGCCGTCGGTGAGCTGCACGATGGCATCGACCACGTTCGGCACAGTTTTCGGGTTGATGAAATGGGTCATGCCGAACTTGCGCGCCATGGCTTCGCGCGCCGGGTTCAGGTCGATGCCGATGATCTTGTCGGCGCCCACCATCTTCGCGCCCTGGATCACGTTGAGGCCGATGCCGCCCAGGCCGAACACGACCACGTTGGCGCCCGCTTCCACCTTGGCGGTGTAGATCACGGCACCCACGCCGGTGGTGACGCCGCAGCCGATGTAGCAGACCTTGTCGAAGGGCGCGTCGGGCCGGATCTTCGCCAGCGCGATCTCGGGCGCGACGATGTGGTTGCTGAAGGTGGACGTGCCCATGTAGTGCAGGATGGGCTTGCCCCCGAGCGAAAAGCGCGACGTGCCATCGGGCATCAGGCCCTTGCCCTGGGTGCCGCGAATGAGCTGGCACAGGTTGGTCTTGCGGCTCAGGCAGAACTTGCACTGGCGGCACTCGGGCGTGTAGAGCGGAATCACGTGGTCGCCGGGCTTGAGCGATGTCACGCCCGCACCGACCTCGAGCACCACGCCCGCGCCCTCGTGCCCGAGCACGGCCGGGAACAGGCCTTCCGGGTCGGCCCCCGACAGGGTGTAGTAATCGGTGTGGCAGATGCCGGTGGCCTTGATCTCGACCAGCACCTCGCCGGCGCGCGGGCCTTCCAGGTCCAGTTCTTCAATGGTCAGCGGCTGGCCAGCCTTCCAGGCCACGGCGGCGCGGGTCTTCATGGGGATTCCTCGGGTTGCGGGGGTGGTTGTGCGACAAAGTGACCCACCCCGCAATGGCCCCGAGGTTCGGGGCGGGAGGGCCACACCGCCCGAGGTTCTAACAGCTTGGGGATGCCCGCGTGAAGCGCGCCCGCAATGGCCCACCACCCCGCACGGGAGGTCACGCGCCCGGCACGGCCATCTGTTGCTGCGTCCGCCCGATTGCCAGCGCCTGCGCCGTGCGCGCCACATGCGCCCCCTGAAAGCGCGCGCCGGCCAGTTCGTTCGCCGACACCGGCCGGCTGCCGTCACCCCCCGCCAGCGCGGTGGCACCGTAGGGCGTGCCGCCGGTGATTTCGTCCATGCGGGTCATGCCGTCGAACGAATAGGGCAGGCCCACGACCACCATGCCGTGGTGGAACAGCGTGGTGTGAAAGCTGGTGAGCGTGGTCTCCTGGCCACCGTGCTGGGTGCCGGTGACGGCAAAGACGCTGCCGACCTTGCCGATCAGCGCCCGGCGGGCCCAGAGACCGCCGGTGCGGTCCAGGAAGTTGCGCATCTGCGCGGCCATGTTGCCGAACCGGGTGGGGGTGCCGAACACGATGGCGTCGTAATCGGCCAGTTCTTCGGGCTGGGCCAGCGGTGCGGGCTGGTCGGTCTTGTAGTGGGCGGCCTGTGCCACCGAGTCGGGCACCAGTTCGGGCACGCGGCGAACGTCGACCGAGACACCGGGCACCTGCGCGGCCCCTTCGGCCACCGCCTGTGCCATGGCTTCGACGTGGCCCCAGCTGGAGTAGTAGAGAACGAGAACGCGGGTCATGACAGGCCTTTCAAAAAACGTTGGGAACGTTGGCCGGCGAGTCTAGGAAGGCGATGCCGATCGAAACAGCACCGGTTCGTGAACAGTGCGTTCGCGCCGGGGTGCTATTTCCGGTTGGCGTGCCGGCCTACGCTGCCAGGCATCCACCACACACGGGGCTTCCCTTGCTGCACTTCACCCTCCCCCTCGTTCTCGGCACCGGCGTTCTGCTCGGTGTCGGCAATCCGCTGGCCAAGCTGGCCAGCGCCGACGGCATCGATGCCTTCACCTTCACCTTCTGGCCGACGGCGGCGGCAGGCCTGCTGCTGACGCTGATGGCCCTGACCCAACGAGGCACGGCGCGCGTGGACTGGCGGCTGTGGCGCTTCGGGCTGGTGGCGGGCGCGTTCGGCCACGCGCTGCCGATGGCGGCCGCCTACTGGCTGGCCGCGCGCGCCGGCGCCGGCTTTGCGTCGCTGTCGTTCACGCTGACCCCGGTGCTGACGCTGGCCATCATGGCGCTGCTGGGCCGGGAGCGGCTGCGGCCGGTGCGGCTGGCCGCTGTCGGACTCGGCATGACCGGCGGGCTGCTGCTGGTGGGCGGGCAGGTGCTGTCGCTGCGCATGGACCCGCTGTTCATTGCCGTGGCCCTGCTGGTGCCCACCCTGATCGCCGGCA
Organism: Hydrogenophaga sp. XSHU_21; assembly: GCA_046604145.1. Taxonomy (GTDB): domain Bacteria; phylum Pseudomonadota; class Gammaproteobacteria; order Burkholderiales; family Burkholderiaceae_C; genus Hydrogenophaga. The sequence goes on along the minus strand of JBKIXD010000004.1, from coordinate 310,573 downwards.
CCAACGTGTACCGCGGGCTGCACATGCCGCGCGAGGCGCCGGACGAATGGCTGTCGGCGGCCACGCTGGTGGGCTCTGCGCTGGTGCTCCTGCTGCTATGGCCGGTGGCTCAGGTCGACTCCCTCGGGCTGCCCGGACTGCAGGGCGTGTGCTGGATGCTGATGCAGGCCTTTGCGCTGGTGGCCGGTTACCTCTGCTACTTCGCGCTGCAGCGGCGGGCCGAACCCGTGGCGTTCAGCCTGATCGGCGGCGTGATGATGCTGGTGAGCGTGGGCATCGGCACGGCGGTGTTCGGCGAGCCGGTGAACGCGACCCTGTGGCCCGCGATCGGCCTGATCGGGTGGGCGCTGTGGCTGCTGCACGCGAACCCGGCGAAGGCGGCGGCGTGATGCACGAAGCCACCGACCTCACCGTGTGGCGCGCCGGCGCGCGTGGACAACTGCGCACCGACTGGCTCGATGCCCGGCTGACGCTGAACTTCGGTCCCTGGAGCGCGCCGGGGCGGGACCGGTTCGGGCCGCTGCGGGTGCTCAACGACGACCGGGTGGACCCCGGGGCCGGGTTCGGCATGCATGGCCACCGCGATCTCGACATCCTGATGGTGCCGTTGAGCACGCCCATCGAGCACCGCGACAGCGAGGGCCGCCACCAATGGGTGCGGCCGGGCGAGATCCAGTGGATGCGGGCGGGCCGTGGCGTGGCGCACAGCCAGATGAACGCGTCGAACGACCGCGTCGACCGCCACCTGCAGTTGTGGGTGGAGCCCGACCACAAGGGCTTGCACACCGAGGTCTGGGTGCATCCCATCGGCCCGCGCGCCCCCGGGCGCTGGCAGGCGCTGTGCGGGGAAGAAACCGGTCTGTTCCAGCCCGACGCACCGATCGGCCTCTGGCTGGGCTGGGCAGCGCCCGGACAGGTGCTCTCGCTGGGCTCGGCCGAAGCGCGGCTGCTGCAGGTGGTGCATGGGCCCGTCTGGGTGGTGACCGCCAACGGCCTGCGCACCACGCTGGAAGAAGGCGACGCGCTGGTGTTTCACCAGCGGGCCTGTCCGCTGCTGCTGCGCGGTGCCGATGGCGCCACCGTGCTGCGGGTTGAAACGCCGGCCCTCGATCCGGCGACGGGACGCTGGCTGGCGCAGCCCGTTCAGCCCTGGGCCGCGGGCAGTTGAACCTTGAGGAAATCCACCAGCGCGCGCACACGGGCGGGCAGGTGTTCTCGGCTGGGGAACACCGCAAACAGGCGCCGCGGTTCGGTGCGCCAGGCCGCCAGCGCCTGCACCAGCCGGCCCTGGGTCAGGGCGCCGTGCACCATCACCCTCGGCACCAACCCCACGCCCACCCCACGCTCCATGGCGTCGATCAGCATCAGGCTGTTGTTGGCCCGAAACGGCCCGCGCACGTCCACCACGTGCGAACCGCCGTCGCCCTCGAAGGTCCAGCGCAGGGCGTCCTGCCCCAACAAATATGGCAGGCAGGGCAGGCGTTGCAGGTCGAGCGGGTGTTCGGGTGACCCATGCTCGCGCCAGAAGGCCGGCGACGCGCACACCACGCGGGGCAGGTCCATCAAGGGCACGGCCACCAGGCTCGAATCGTCGAGCCGCGCCTGACCCCGCAGGGCGAGGTCGACGCCCTCGCGCACCAGATCGACCACGTGGTCGTCCAGCCGGACTTCCAGCTCGACGTGAGGATGAAGCGCGCGGAACGCGTGCAGGTGCCCGGCCAGAAACGACAGCCCCAGCGACACCGGGCACGACACCACGATGCGCCCGCGAACGCCGGCGGTCTGGTCGCGCAGTTCGCCCAGCGTGGCCTCGGTGTCGTCCAGCACGCGGCGGCAGAGCGCGTGAAACCGCGCGCCGGCGTCGGTGAGCTGCATCTGCCGCGTGGTGCGCGACAACAGGCGCGTGCCGGTCCAGTCTTCGAGGTACTGCACGTACTTGGTCACCACCGAGCGTGAGCAGTCGAGGTCACGCGCGGCGGCGGCAAAGCTGCCGGTTTCCACCACGCGGCAGAAACAGTGCATGGCAAGGTGGCGGTCCATGGGGGCTCCGGGGATCTTGAAACGGCCCGAGCGCCCCGCTGGCTGTGCGCACCGAGGGGTGATCGCGTCGGTCTGGCGATCGATTCTGCCCGCAAGCCAACGCCCGAACCCGCGCCATGGCGCCCGCGTATGTGCGGTGCCGCACAGACCCACCCGGCGCCCCGCCTCAGCATGGGTGACCGGCAGATTCGGGCGAGTGTGCGCGCGACGCCATCGTCAACGGGCTTCAACATGATCCGGATCCAACTTCAGGTGGCGCTGCGCTACGACATCGACCCGCAGGGTGCCGACTTCGTCTTCAATGTGCACGCCGCACACACCGCTTGCCAGACCGTCTCGGCAGAAACCTTGCAGGTCAGCCAGGACATCGAGTGGCGGCTGCACACCGAACCGGCCACCGGCAACCGCTGCCTGCGCCTTCGCGCAGGGCCCGGCCCGCTGACCCTGACCTACAACGCCACGGTGGATCTGCTGCACCACCGCGAATCACCAGACCAACTGCCCGAAGTGTCCATCGGCCGCCTGCCGCCCGAAGTGCTGGGGTACATCCACCCCAGCCGGTACTGCCAGTCGGACCGGTTGGTGAAGTTCGCCATCCGCGAGTTCGGCGGTCTGCCCCAGGGTTGCAGCCGGGTGCTGGCGATCCGGGACTGGGTGCAGCAGCGCACGACCTTCCGGTCGAACACGTCCACCGGAACCACCTCGGCGGTCGACACGCTGATCGAACAGGTCGGGGTCTGCCGAGACTTCGCCCACCTCATGATCGCGCTGTGCCGCGCGCTGAGCATCCCGGCCCGCTTCACCACCGGCACCGATTACGGCGCCGACCCGGCCCTGGGCCCACCCGACTTTCACGCCTACGTCGAGGTCTATCTGGGCGATCGCTGGTTCATCTTCGATCCGTCGGGCACGTCGATCCCGATGGGGCTGGTGCGGGTCGGCACCGGCCGCGATGCAGCCGACGTGGCGTTCGCCACCATCTTTGGCGGCGTGATGGCCTACCCGCCCGCCATCAAGGGCGAAGCGGTGGTCGACGCAGCCATCGGAGCGAGGCTGCCCGAACACAGCGACGACGTGCTGTCGACCGACGCCTGCAAGCTGCCGGTGTAGGCGCGCACCCCGGGCGCCGGGACAAGGCTCCTTCGCGGCCGATCGCGCCGGCACGAATGCGCGCTCGGCCCGAGGTCATTGCCAGCGCCTGAAGTCGTCCCAAGCAGGCACGAGCGAGATGATGGCCAGCAGCACGGCGATCGGCACGGTGAACCCGTAGCCAAACTGTTTGAACCCGAAGGCCCCCGACACGCCACCCAGCAGGAACGCAAGGAACAGGCCGCCAAGGACCATCATCCGGTCGCGGTCGGCCCGCACCGGGTGGCTCGCTTCCCGGTCGGCGTTCCAGTACACCAGCTTGCCCAGTTCAATGCCCAGGTCGGTCACGATGCCGGTCATGTGCGTGGTGCGGATCACCGCCCCCGAGAGCTTGGTCACCACCGCGTTCTGCAGCCCCATGATGAAGCACAGCAGCACCACGGTGAAGGGAAGCAGCAGCCCTTCGTAGGCGGCCAGGCGGGCGCCCAGAAGACCGAAGCAGAGGATGAGCGCCGCCTCCAGCAGCAGCGGCAGCGCGAACTCGCTCGCCATGCCCTTGCGGCGGGCGAAGTTCACCAGGATGGCGCAGCACATGGCGCCCAGCAGGAACGCCAGCACGGCCACGACGCCATCCACGACCAGCCCGAGGTGGCCCAGCACCAGGTGGTCGGCCACCGCCGACACCATGCCCGTGACGTGCGAGGTGTACTGCTGCACCGCCAGGAAACCGCCGGCGTTGATGGCGCCGGCCACGAAGGCCAGGAACCAGCCGAGCTGTCGGTTCGCCTCCACCGTGCGGTGTCGTCCGACGAGAAACCGGGCGTAGTTGACGGGCATCGTTCGGCTCGTGTTCCCTGGGTTGTCGGTGCGCCGGAATCCGGGATGGCGCGCACGGCCGCTATGCGGCCACCAGCACGCGACTCTGCACCGACCCGGGCCGCAGCGAATACCGCGTCAGCGCATCCAGCCCCTCGACCTCGACCTGCGCTCGGCGGCTGCCATACACCTCGGCCTTGAGCCACGCCAGTTCGGCCTCCAGCGCGTCGTCGCTGGCCAGGGTGCAGAACCACACCCTCGCTTCGCCGTCCCAGCGGTAACCGCGCGCCTTGAGGGCGTCCTTGCTCTCGAAGGGCGAGCCGGTGGCGCGCAGCTTGTGACTGGGTCGGTCGGCTGCATCGATCAGGCGGGCCAGTCCGGTCGTGCCCGCATCGGCCTGCGGACCGGCCAGCACCTGCAGCAGTGCGTGGCAGTCCACCAGGGCGCGGTGCGCGTCGTAGAACCAGCCACGGTCTTGGGCCAGGGCGCCCAGCTTGGCCGATCCGGCGCCCTGCGCCTTCCAGTCGATGTCGGCAAACGAGCAGGCCCACGGCTTGTGGGCAAACCCCGGGAAGCGTGCTTCGACAAAGGGCCGGTCGAAGCCAGCGTTGTGCGCGATGACAAGGTCGACGCTCTCCAGCAGGGCCAGCACCTGCGCGTCGTCCAGGCGCTGACCGCGCACCATGTCGTCGGTGATGCCGGTGACTTGGCGCGCCACCTCGGGAATGGGCATGCCCGGGTCTTCAAAACCCTCGAAGGTGTCCACGGGGCCAAAAGGCAAGCCGGTGGCGTTGTCCACCATCACCCGCAGCATGGCCAGCTCGATGATCCGGTCCACGGCATGGGACAGCCCGGTGGTCTCGGTGTCGAGAACGAGCACCCTGGTCGTGGCCGCTGGCGCTGCGCCGGCAACGTCGGACGTGGGCGGTGACCCGTAGTCCAGCCGGGGCACCAGGCGGCGCAGCACGCGGTAGTCGGGATGCTGCTCCAGTTGGCGGGCCAAGTCTTCGGGCGTGAGCGGCGGGGGCGCCGCCATCACAACCGGCTGCGGCTGGCGCTCGGGTGCGGGATCGAAGTCAAAACCGAGTTGGCTCATGACGGCGGGTCGCTCAAGGTGGCGAAGAGCGGCTGGCTTCGCAGTCCAGGGCGATTGAGGCACCCTCGCAGGTCATGGAAACTGGCGCGGCTGGCGGGGATCGAACCCACGACCCTTGGCTTCGGAGACCACTCAATTGGTAGTGTTTGAAACACTGCATGATGTGCAAAAAATGATCGCAAGCCATAAAATGAGCCCGTCATACCCGTAAACAAGCATTAAAGCACTACTTTTTGCCACCACTTGCCGCGCCTTCGTGCCCGGCACGCGGTCGCGTCGGATGTGACCCTAACCTCATCCAGGGCGCACACATGGACGCGAAATTTGGCACTCCAGAGGTCGATCGATGGGCCCAGTCGCACAGGATTTCGACCCCAGTCCGCGACTTCAGGTTGGCCCTTGGCAACCCCGCAGAACGCCTATTAGAAGGAAGCTTGGCGTTCCTGGCTAGGCACGAAGCGCGCGACTCGTTCGTCGCTTGGCATGAATCTGGGCACCTCCCCCTCGGGCTCAATGAGATCTCCACCTGCGCGCAGTTGAACCTACCGCAATACGCGCATCTGGCATCAAGCGGCAGCGTCAGTGCGTGGACGCAGTACCGGCTCGCCGCAATGCTATGCACTCAGGTAAAGCGCGGTCCTAGTCCAAGTCAGCGGATCGATATCGACTGCCTGCGCGCCTACCTACTCTTGAAGGCCTTTGAGAGCGCCAAGGCTCGACTTGAGCCGTCTGCTCATATTGCTGAGGCGTCGAAGCACCTCATCAACTTTCTCGAGGATTCCCCTCGCTACCCGGACGGCATCAAATGGATCTGCGAACTCAGCAGTGCAAATCAGCACTTCCCCACCTATGAAGTGAACATCGTTGAAGCTGCCAAAGGACTGAAGGCGCACCTCATAGAGAACAAAGGCTCCATCAATAACTGGAGCGCAGGGCAGAAATTCGCAGACGCTTTGCAAGCAGTTGCGGAAGGACGCGCAGAGAAGCATTCGCCATTGGCCGCTTTCTCGCGCCCCAACCAGTCAAGCTCCTGGGGTGAGGAATGGCGGTCCACGTTGGTCGATCTCGACTTGCCGGAGCCGCCTGAAGAAATCCTCACGCTGCCGCCAGTTCAACTTGACGAAGAAGACGACGAACCGACAGCGCTGGTGGTCTTCAACACCCCACCGACAGCAGAGCATCGTTTCAGGGTCGGCCTGGGTCTTCACTTGGAAACCCAGGCTCAACGAAATAGAGTCCGATACGCGTGGGACCGGCTGAGGCCAGACGAGATTGAACGCCTGTTCGCAACAATCGACCAATGGCTCAAGTCCCCTAGCGAACAGCTACTTGGCGCAATTTCCGCGCTGGCACTCGCTACCGGTCGCAGCATCGAAGTTGTTTGCAGCACTCAAATTGCCGCCGCTCCAATCGATTCGAACTGGGTCCTTGACCTTGAACGCAGAAGACTCGTCCGGCCGCCAAGTCGACCGGTAAAGCGCGCCGTCGCACCTGAGCCAGCCCCGACGCCCGGAGGATCTGTCCATCGATGGGTGAAGCCGTTGGCGGAGCTTCAAGAATTGCAGCTATCAGACCGGCTGCTGGCACCCTTGCTTTCCGCACGACAACAACGCTCATCCGCAGGGGTGCTCGGGGAACTATGGACCGAGGTCAATTCACCACAAGCCACGTTCGATCGCTATTGCGCGCAGACGCCGGGGCTCGAGCGGATCCGCCAAGGCATGCTCAAGACCACAGCAGATCAACTGTTATTCGATTGGACCCAGGACTCTGCCTTCTGTCGAATGTTGCTCACGACAGACCTTGCGCTGCGGCCCAGCGCTTGTTCGTACGCAGCCTGGACGCTCACCCAGGCCAACGCTCGGATCCAGAAATTGTCCGGCCAAACCTTGATGCCACCGAGTGACGTACCTGAGGGCATCAACGGGCTTGGCAGCGAGATCGATCCTGACGATCAACGAATCCGAGAGTCGCTGACCGCCGCCTCCTTACGTCTTGAAGAATTGCTCTCTTCCTCGACCGGAGCGAAGGTCCTTGACTGGCATGAGATCCACAACGCCATCACGATCTACTGCGTTGTTTTGCTTCTTGCGTACACCGGGGCCCGCCCCACCCGCTCGGTGTTCGAGGTCCTTGGCGATTTTGATTTGGAGAAGAACCGCCTCTTCCTCGATGACAAGGTAGTCCAAGAGTCCAAGCCGGGTCGATGGGGAAGGATCGTCCCCCTTCCCAATGAAGCAGCGACATTGATGACGCAGCTCTACCTACCCTATCTTGAATGGCTGATGGAGCGATTGGCGGCACACGCCAGCGAAAACTCAGATTTCGACAGTCTTTCACAAGCGATCTCCTCGCAACTCCAGAGGCGAAGCAAGCCCGTCGTACCGCTCTTTTTTCTGATCACGAGATCGCCTGATCTGCGGATCATGGAAGTGAGTGAAAGTGCAATCGAAGTGTCAACACTCTTCGATTGGCCACTCCCGGCAAACGTTTTCCGACACCGGATGGCCACCCAACTCAGGCGATTGCCTGGTGGCGATGACCTTGCAGCTGCGCAGCTGGGGCACGCTGAATCCGGGACCGATGTGTATGGAGCCATCTCGACCCGATGCTGGGTGGATGACGAGCCAGGGTGGCGCACAGCACTTGCCACGACACTTCGCCCGATTGCCGTTGCGCCAATACGGTTCCAGATTCCCGCCTGCGATGTTCCAAACGAGAAGAGCTCGTTCGGTCGATTTCTTTCCGCTGGCAGTTTTGGCTCGAAGGCTCGCAGTGCAGCCCGCACTGAAACCCGAAAACTAGCAAGTGCACAAGCACTCAAAAGGATTCACGAGAGGGTGGCTCTCTGGCTGAACGAGTCCCCTGATAGCGAACTGCACCTTTCGCCCCGCGCATTCCCGGACCGGCTATCTGATGAGCAGATCGCCTTTCTTGCCGCCGCGGATCGATGGACTGAGCTTGGTCGCGACATGCTCTACATCGATGGTAGAACGCCACGGCCCAATCACGCGATTTGGTTCGATGTCTACGAAGAGTTTCGCTCGAACGCATGTCGCGACACCTATAGCGCCTTATCCGATCGCATTGTTGTCAAGCGCAAACAAGGCTTTCGATTCGCCTTCTCTCACGACGCATTGCATGCCGAGAGCCGCGTTCAAGCGCTGCGCGAAGGCCTCAACGAGGCGTTCGTAGCAACCCCTTCATACGCGCGCGCTCTCGCAGATCACAGCCTGTTGGCGGCCTTGGACATGGCGCTCAGCAGCATGGTCAGCAATCTCAGTTTGCTAAAGCTGATTGAGCCCAAGTTGAAGGACAGTCTGCGTCTCCACAGCCGAGATTCCGTGGTTTACATGGCGCGGGATCGACGCAGAGACGAACGTGACGCACCGCCTTTCGCTTGGCACTGCGTGCCTGCCAGATCTGTTGCGAGCTTTCTGGCGCTGAGCGAATCCCAAGGCAAAGAGCTCAGCAGCACGCAGATTCCAAGAGCGCTCAGGGCTTTCGCTAGTAAAGTCGAGTTGACACTCGGCCTCGCTGTCGGCAGCGTGAAGGAACGGCATCAACTCATCAAGATGGTGGCCGACCTCGTACATGATCACAATCAACTGCACCTGCCAGGCATCGTGGCAGCCGCCCGCCGCGGCGAGCTCGCCACTTGGTCTTTGAACGCCTACAGCCAGGGGCGCGCCCTATTTGGCCTCTACGCGTACGACCTCCGAGAGGCCCTACAGGCGACCTCAACGCCTACCCCTCTTGTTGTACCCATAGAGATACCGAGGCTCCTACCGGTTCGTGGGGAGCGCAAAGCTGAGGAAGCACTACTGAAGGAGGTTCGAAGCGCGCTCCGCAACTTCGAGAACGCGGCGAAGGGAAAGAACTGGTCAGACAGGCAGCGCAAGGTGGCCGCGACTCTCATCGAGCGTAGGCTGAGCTCCGCGACTCGTCAGAGCACTGAGGCCGGTGTCGGCACTACCATTCAGCTGCTAGTAGCGTGGATTCTCAACATGCTTCGCGAACCTGGCGCGTCAGGTAAGGAATTGCGAGCTTCCTCGGTTCGAACCTACTTGTCACTGCTTGCCTCAGGCTTCCTGGACTATGGTCGCGACGTTGATCTGTTGGAAGCCGATGAGGAAGAGATCGAGCATTTCTATTCTCGCGTGCTTTCGAGACCTGTCGATGAAGCACAGAGGCGAAGCGCACACGATGGCCAAGGACGACGCCTGGACGAGCACGCTGTTCTTGGCCGTCTGCGCGATTTTCATGCCTTCCTCGAGAGGAGATATGGCGTCGAGAGTCCCGACTGGTCTGCGTTGGGTGAAGACCTCACCAGCTCGCAGGTGTCTGCGGAGATCATCACACCGAGTGAGTACGAAGCTGCCATTCGTGCGCTATGTGTTCCTGGCAGCTTGTTCAATCGCGACGCGTACCTCGAGGGCTTTCTGCTCATCTTGGGGTATCGATTTGGCCTGCGAAGCGGCGAGGGGATATCGCTAGCGCGTCGTGACTGGGTCGTCGTCCACCACGGGTGTGTGGTTCTGGTCAGCGGGACCCACAGAACGCCGAAGTCCAAGGCAGGGCGACGTCAGGTACCCCTGCTTGGGAGCCTGACCGAACATGAGCGCGCTGTTGTTGAGGGCTGGATGACGTATTGGGACGCCCTGCACCTGGCATCATCCGATGCGCCACTGTTTCCGAGTCTAACGAACGAGAAGGTCCCCGCTAGAGTAAACGAGCATCGGCTTCGCGTGATCCAGGCCTTGCGCAGCGCCACAGGATCAGATCGAGTCACGTTCCACCACGCGCGGCATTCCTTTGCAACCCTGCTTTCCATCCGACTGCTGTCGCCAAGCTTGATCTCAGAGCTCAAAGGTCTCTCAGGCAAGTCTTTCTGGGAACCAACGGACGTTCAGTCGCAGCTGCTTGGCACAACCGCGCCCACGCGTCGTTCCGCATGGGCGCTCGCGGTAGCCCTGGGTCATGCCCACCCTGAGACGACGCTGGTCAGCTACTGCCACCATATTCACGATTGGGCGAACGCCCTAGCTATAAAGAATCGACGCGCGATGTTCGCAGCGGACGGGTCGGCACCTGACGCCTTGCAGGTTGTCGACATCAAGTTGGCGACTGGTCGCTATGGGGCGCCCAAGTCTTTTCCTATCGCTCGTCGTCCGAGAAAGATCGCAATCACCGCGGCGGATGTGATGCATTTTTTGGAGCGACTTTCGCATGGTCTTCGACCTTCGCTTGCGGCTTGGCTGAGCGAACTTGATGCGGTGCAGACGCGCTACTTGATGGATCCACTTTCCAGATTCGACGAGACGCAAGCGGGGGGTTTCGTTGACGTTCCCGTGAGTAATCAGTCGATCCTTGGTCAAATGATCAGCAGCCTGTCTGCCTCGCGCTGGTCTGAACTCCGCGATCTTCTCGCGAAAGTTGCGCTTCCGCCTGCCGGTGGACCAGCCGCCTTGTGGCAGCTTTCTGGTGCTCGGCAGATTCTGTTGTGGTCACGTGAGCACTTCGATCGCGTCAGGGAAGTGATTAGTGCTATGGGCTGGACGCAGGCAGATTTCGAGATGTTTTCTCCGCCCTTTCAGACTCCGCACTCGGACAATCTGGCAAAACTATACGGCTGGACCTTGGCAAGCCCACAAAGTGCGGCTGGGAGCAAGCGAATCCAAGTCGACATGGCTCGCCACCCACTCGGCGAGCCAGGCCACACGGCAGAAGTGAAAGACCGTGTTGGCCTGGTTGTCGCTCCATTTCACCCGGACCTGCGTGATCGCAAGGAGTTGATTCTTGTATGGCTCGCCATCCATCTACGTACCGTTTCATAGTCAGTATGCACGGCACACTAAGGTCCGGATTTAGATTACTTCGATGGAGCTAAGCGCGTAGGTCCTCTTGCCAGCAGCCGCTGTCCATCGAGTGAGGCCAACTCGAAGTCGTGGGTGTTGCACGCCCTTGCCATCTGGATTGGCTAGCTTCCGATTGGCACGATATGCGGTGATGAGCCATTCACCGATCGTGTCACCGTGTTCTTGGTCGTTGTATTCAACGTCAGCTCTGCACTGATCCCTCGATAGGTGCAAGGAAACGATGCACTTCACGAAGTCGATCTTTGTCACCTCCGCATCCTGAAGCGGAAGTTCATCAGGTTGTTCCGTAACCGCCCTGGCTTGGGGCAAGTCGCCCCGCTGCAGAAGCGGTTCGTTACAGAAGCGCAGTTCGAGGCCCTTCCACTCTTTGGACTTGCTGAACTCATCGCCCAGCGAGCGCCCTTTTTCGACAACACGTTGAATCGCTGCCCCAATCACCTTCGCGTCGGCCTCTGCGCCACATGAGAACACCACCCGCTGCATATGCGACGGAAGCAGATCCTCTGCAGCCTTTTCGAACGCGAGGCGCTTTGCCTGGATCGCGGTATCGGCTGCCTCAGGATACGCCGCATCCGCGTCATTGCCGCTCGCATGAGCCTGTTCAATGCTCGCAATGCGCGACTGGAACTCCTCGATCATCTTTGGCGTTGTGGGGGCATACATCTCCGAGGTTACCCCAGCGGCAAACTCACGCATCTGCTTGCGCTCAGATTCGCTCAACTCTCTCATGTTCAGAACCGCCCAAAGCCGCGCTTCACTTTCGGATACCGCCTTCACGCGCACAGAGAGCTTGGTTCGCGAACGCATCCTATTGATGACCTTCGAGCTAGCGTTTTGGATCCCTTCCATCAGCTGGACAACGGAGCTCTTAAAGAGTGCCCTTGCGTCCATATCCACTTCAGCAATGCGCCCCTCAGAGAGGCGTGTTCGGCATTCGAAGCTCGACCCGATGGCCAACTCCATGCTGGAGTCGGTCGAGTGATCTTCCACAGTGACCGGTCCATCGCGTACTTGCCCTTCACCATCTTCGAGCAATGAAATGGTCGATTGGGAGGGCGGTGTCTGTGGTGCTGCTTCGCGGGCAGCCGCCGGGGTGGATCGCGAACGCATTTCCTTGACAGACGCCGGGTCGTCACAGGTGCTGAACTGGGGAGTGTTCTCGGCGGTTTGAGCAGCTTCTGAATTAATGTAAGCAGTCACTTCAATTCTCTCGAATGGTCGCACAGCAAGATTGCTCAATACAACATGTCAGATTTGCTCAGCCAAACCAACCTGGACGCGCCAACGATGTCACGAGAAGGGCTGTCGGTGACAGTGGCTAGTCCTTTTCACCTAAAAATCAGTCTTCATTCCATCCATCGAGCCAGTTCTGCAGGCGCGGAGCGCGACAGGAGTAGCGCCCCACCTGGCCGAGCCAGCCAAACCTACTGCGATATCGCCGAATACTGTAAAACGTCCTGCTTCATGGACATTCGTTTCGATTGAAGTCAGAATGACTGGCATCGTGGACAAAATAAACAATCCTGTCGACCTGGGTCGCGAGCTTCGCGCTCTGCGGAAGCGCTTGGGTATCAAGTCCGTGCAGCTGGCCAAGGACAGCGGCCGCAGCCGTGACGTGCTCAACCGCCTGGAGCGCGGGGATGACGTCTACGTCTCTTCCTTGTTCGATGCCCTGCGGGCCATGGGCTACTCGATCACGCTGGAGAAGAGGGGCTTGCCAAGCCTGACGGAGATGCAGGAGTACGCTGCGCGCGAGCTGGGGGAGGACGGTGAGCGCTGAACAGGAAATGCCCGAGCGCATCAAGGCGCTTGAGATCGACATCGCGGCCAAGTCTGCCGGGTTGCTGGCACGTGAGTCACAGTTTGTATTCACTTACAAGCCTGATGAAAGCGGCGCCTACCGCGGACCCTGGCTCAGCCTGCTCATGAACCCGGATCAGGCGTCGGTCTACCAGACCAACGCCATGCTCCCGGTGCTCGACATGAATCTGCCTGAGGGTTACCTGTACGAGCAGATCCGCGCGCGGTTTCCGAAGCAGAACATCACCGAGATGCATCTGCTGCTGGCCGTCGGCACCAACAGCATTGGCCGTAACAGCGCTCGATTGCCCGGGGCGCCCGCGCGTTTGGGCGGCCCGACGATTGATCGTGCAACGCTGCTCAACAGCACCAACAGCCAGGCGTTGTTTCCCAAGCTGGTGGATGCCTACCTGGCCAGTGGCGCAGGTGTATCCGGCGTTCAGCCCAAGATCATGCTGCCCGATCGTGCCTCGATCCCGGTGCCCACCCTCATCGTGAAGAGTGGCCCGGACTACTACCCCGGGCTCTCGGCCAACGAGTTCATTGCGCTGAGCGCCGCGAAGCGTGCGGGCATCGAAGTCTCGGGCTTTGATCTGAGCGCCGATGGCGGCCTGCTGGTGCTTGATCGCTTTGACATCGCCCCAGACGGTTCACGTCTTGGTTTCGAGGATATCCCGTCCCTGCTGGGCATGCAGGTGCGCAACAAGCTGGACGAGCGCAAGTACCACGGCAGCTACGAGCTGATCGCCGATCTGCTGCGCAACCAGCTCGGCCTTCCTCAGCCCGAGCTTGAGAAGCTTTTTCAACAGGTCGCCTTCTCAATTCTGGTTAGGAACGGCGACGCCCATCTGAAGAACTTCGGCGTCCTGTATTCCAGCGAGACCGACATCCACTTGGCCCCGATGTTCGACGTGCTGACCACCTCCATCTACAAGTACACCCGCTTCGGCACGGGTGAGGAGATCGAGGACCGGACTATGGCGCTGAAGCTGCGAAAGGGCGACAAAACCCGGACGTATCCCCTGGCCAAGGAACTTCTCGACTTTGGCCGGCGAGTGTGCGGAGTCGATCGACCGCACGAATTCATCCAGAAGGCCGCGGACGCAATGGCAGCCACCCTGTCGTTCATCCGACACGATGAGCGCGTGCCGCAAGACCTGATGCCCAAGCTTAAGGATGCGTGGGAATATGGCTTTACGCTAACCAAAGAGGTTGCCGCAATGTCGCGGCCAGGTTCCTGAGTGCTCTATTGCCGTACAGGCAGATCCGACGCGACCACGCTCAAAACGATGGCAGGTTTCGCCGATACGAGGGTCAAGATCCGCAGCTCGACCATGCAGCCATAGGACCAGACCAAAGGGGAAGGTCTCTGCCGACCTCCTCTTGCCCAGCATTAGGAGCATCTGGCGCCCCAGTTTGGCAGGCTCGACTACCTGTAGCGGAAAACACGAGTGCGAAGCGTCACTCTTCCAAGGACGAAAGCGACACCAGTGCAGCCAGCTCAGGCAGCAGCTCTCCGTGCCACTTGCGAAGATAACCCTCGATCGCCGCATTCGAGATAAGCTTGCCGACATACCCCTTGGCAACCACGAGATTCAATACGTCGTCCGCGTAAGTCTGCTCAATCATTCTGTAGCGGACCCGGAGATTCGCAGTCTCCCGCTCGATCAACCCGAGCTGTTCTTCAGTGGGCCTCCTGGGTGCTCTGCGCTCTGTCACCAGCATGTCGTCCGAAGTAGCGGCCAGGAGCGCTTTCGCATAGTGAACCGTTGAGCAGTTTCCAGCGATCATCATCTCCGCGCACTCGATCTGCCGAGTCGGCTTCATCTTGCGAAGAGCCTTCGTCACCTCCGGGGAGAACTCCCTGTCCCTCAGGATGTGCAAAGCCTCGGCGCAGATACCATCCAGCAGGCCAAGCTTGGAGACTATGACGGCGACGTCGACGCTGAGAGCGCGGGCCAGACGCCCCGGAGAAACGCCGCGCTCGACCGCCCGCCGGATCATCCAGTGCTCCTGGATGGTGGAGAGGCGATTGACCCGCTTGTTGTAGGTGAATGCCTCGTCGTCGGTCGAAATCAAGCAAGCAACCACCTCGTGGCCCAACTCCTTTAGTGCCTCCAGCCGCAGGTGGCCATCCAGGAGCGGGTGTTTTCCGGTCTTTCGGTCCAGGGACGCCACAACCAACGGCTCGATCAACCCCACTTCGCGGATGGAAGACACCACCTGCCGATACTTGACTGTTTGCATCACCGCATCTGACAGGAGCTTTGACGGCAGCAGACTCTCCAGTCTCACGTGAACTATCTTGGGCAAGAACCCCAGACTGACCTCCTTCACTTGCGCGCCCCTGTAGGTAACGCATGGATGCGCTCGGCCAGGTACTTCGGCAGAGTCTCGATACCCTCGGCTCGCAGCAACGTCACGAAGTTTTCATCCGCCAGCAGTTTTCGCAGGGCACTGATGACGATCAACAGCCGCTCCTGAACATGAGTACCCTTGCGTACAACCATTCGCTGTCGATCGACTTCCTGCTGGTAGGTCCGGACCAGACTTCGCGTCGTCACTGGCGCCGATCGACCTGATGAGCCGCGCCGAGCACACGATTTCCCAAAGAGATCTCGCTGCTTGAGCAGTCTTCTCACCTCAAGAAGCTGTCTTCCGCGAAGGACCCCTGACTCGTAGGCTTCGTGCATCGTCGCCTGCAAGGCTGCGTCGTCATCGCCGGCCTCCACGATATCCACGGCAGCACGTATTGGAAGCAAACCGGACTCTACCGCTGACAGGATCCTGTCCTCACCATGCTTAATCAGCATCACCAGATCCTTGGCATATTCCCGCGATAAGCCTGTCTTTCTGCTGATCTCAGCAACGCTGTACCCCTTGCTCATCAGAAGGCGTATCCCTGTCAGAAGCTCGATTGGGCGATACCGACGCCGAGCCAGGTTCTCTGCCAAGCTCATGATGTAAGCGTCCTCCTCACTGACCTCGATGACGATGGCTGCGATCTGTGTATCGCCCAACTGGGCTACCGCCTTGAGTCTTCCCTCACCACAGACGAGCCTGAAACACTCCACACCGTCCTCGCCAACAGCCGATGTCACCGTGATTGGCTTCTTCAAACCGACTGCACGAATACTCTGAACGATCTCGCCGAAAACCACAGGATCTCGCTCCCTGGGGTTCATGATGGCAACTCGAGCGATCGGAATCACGCGAACTTCCTTTGCCTCGACGCTTCGGCTCATGCGATCTTGCGCACGTTCATATGCGCCCCCATCTGCCAGAGGTAGTCCAGGTTATCGAACCGATAACCTTCCAGCTCGAATCGATTGCGCTCTGCGAACCGAACACGTTGACCTGTGAAGTCAAGGCGCGGAAGCAGATAAAAGTCCAATGGGTGCTCGTTGGCTGAGTCCAGACGAATCGCGACCGTCACATCTGGATCCAAACCGGTGTCAAGGCGCACCACCCAGGATCGTCTTCCGCTCGTCGAGCTCTCGCAACGGGACAGCACCATGGAGACAGTGAACTCCCCATTGATACTCAATAGATCCGTTCGGGGGTCGCGCAATACTTGGCCATGCAAGCTCTCGATTTCCTGTGTGGTCTGTGCAACGATCTGCGGATGCAGCCTGCGAAGAACCTTGTTGATTTCGAGGTATCGGTAGTCACGCAGGGGCTGGAATCCCACCAGACTGTATGCGCGCACGAGACTACCAAAGCGCGACGCGTAAGCCGATGCCGGCGGCATACCTTCGGCTTCATTGATGACGAAGCCCGATAGAAAACCCTTCTGCTGGTACAAGGCTCGCAAGCGCCCCAACAGCTCATCATCCGAGAAGCGTCTGTAGCGACCACGGATGATTCCCTGTGCTGTGTAGAAGGTTTCCTTATCCACCAGAGGTTCGAAGGCTCCCTCTTTGCGGACCCACATCTCCGGTGTATTGACAACATGCAACTTCTTCAGCTTGAAGGAGGTCCGGTTGTAGAGGTTGTTGCCGATGTACTTCTCGTTGGTCAGGACGCCGTGCACCTGGCCCCTGCTCCACGCACCGCCGGTCTCTGAGACGATGCCGGCGCCGTTGAGGCGCTGGGCGATCTCTCGCTCGGTCAGCCCTTCTTCGATAAACCATGTGTAGATTCGCTGCACCACCTGCACTTCGGCCTGAGGGCCGGGCTTGAGGACCACTCGGTCCGTCTGCAGGCTCTTGTGCTCGCCCTTGGAGAGCTCGCCCTTGGGCTTGCCCGTCTGGTCAAGCAAAACCCGCCTCAGGCCGAATCCAGCTGCGCCTCCCTGTCGATAGCCCATCTCTATCAAGCGGCATTGACCAGCGAACACCTTGGATGAAAGCTCGCGGCTGTACTCTCCTGCCATTGCCCGTTTGACCCCTTTAACGATGGTCGAGACCGGGGATCCATCGTTCTCGAACTGCTCGGCGCAGTAGGCGACCTGAATGCCGGCTCGCTTGCAGATGTATTCGTAATAGGCGCTTTCATCGGCATCCTGAAAACGCCCCCAGCGGCTGACGTCGTACACGAGGATTGCCTTGAAATCGGCCGTGCCAGATTCAACAATGCGGATCAGCTCCTTCAAGGCATCCCGGCCGTCGATCCGAAGGCCGCTCTTGCCTTCATCCGCGAACGTTCGGACCACCTTTAGCCCGCGGTGTGTGGCATACGATTCGATCCTGTCGAACTGGTTGTTCGTTGAGTACTGCTGGTGCTCAGTTGACATCCGGACGTAGGCGGCTGCCGGTATCCAGTCCTGCGTGAGCTGAGGATCTTCGTGCTGCATGGCGGCTCTGTGGGATGTTCAACATGGGAGCATCAGACATCCTTGACCCACCTTGCTCCGGCGGTGGTGCTCACGAGGGAAGGTAGCAGCGGCGACTTCCTGGACCTATCGAGTCGTCTCTTTGCGGATTCCACTTGAGGACTTGTGGCCCCGCTCGACCCGCTCCAGTCGAATCGACATCCGCAAGACAAGGTGTTCGCCCAGCTCAAGATCGACGAGGAAGATGGGGCTCGCAGCGCTCCCGGTTGAACCAGATCCGGATGTACCTGAAGACGCGTCCTCATCGGGTGCTGTGGAAGATCCCCCCAGCACCATCGCAATAAGGCCATCATCGAGGGGACTACCGGCGCGACGGGCACGATAGCGGCGCCAGTACTCTGGGTTTCGCTTCGTCCAGGCGCTGTTCGCCTTGGTCTGATTGGCAACGTAGTCCGGATCACTCTTTCGCTTGATCCTCTGCCACAGCAGCTTGCGCACCTTCTGGCAGGAATCCTTCGAACAGTAGGACTGACCCGGACACTGTGGTCTGGGATGGAAAAGCCCTCCGCAGGCACTACACCATCGCTCTTCCATGGCACACCTCCAGTGTTCGATATCAACGGGTTTTCGTCGCGGATCGCGCCACAATGACCACCCCGGGGCCGGTTATTGCCATCGTTAGCTCCCGGTCTGCGTACCTACACATCAGATCACTGTGGGGTGACCAGCCTCAACACCGAGAGGTAACCATGCGCGCTGCTGCCTACGTTCGCATGTCCAGTGACCGGCAAGAGCTCTCCATCGGGACACAACTTGCCTCGATCGAGGCCCACGCCGGGGCAAACGGGCTCCATATCGTCACCGTCTATGAGGACGCAGCCAAGAGCGGCCTCCACATTGCGAATCGGGAAGGAATGAAGCGCCTTCTACGAGATGTCATGGACGAGCCTCGCCCTTTTGATGTCGTGCTGGTTTACGACGTCAGC
Source organism: Hydrogenophaga sp. XSHU_21 (assembly GCA_046604145.1). Taxonomy (GTDB): domain Bacteria; phylum Pseudomonadota; class Gammaproteobacteria; order Burkholderiales; family Burkholderiaceae_C; genus Hydrogenophaga. Next base: position 292,093 of record JBKIXD010000004.1, on the reverse strand, counting down.
CGGTGGGGACGATTTCAGGATATCGATGCTGCCGCGTACTACGAGTACACCTGCCGCCTGCATGGAGTCCAAGTGATCTACGTCGAGGAGGCTTTCGGTAGCGTTCAAGACCCCATGACAGCCCTGCTGAAGACCATGAAGCGGGCCATGGCCGCTGAATACGCCAGAGAGTTGGGGGTCAAGACACGCGCGGGCCAGGACAGAGCCATCAGCCTGGGTTTTCAGATGGGGCATCTCCCTTGCATCGGGCTCAGACGGGTTGCCATCGACCGGGAGGGCAAGCGAAGGCCGTTGGAGCGTGGTCAGTACAAGTCCATGCAAAACGAAAGGATCGCATGGGAGCCGGGGCCGAAGCACGAAGTCGACCTCGTCAGACGAATCTTCGAGATGTACGCCAGCGAGGGCGCCACCATAAAGTCAACAGCCTTGCAGTTGATGGCAGAGGGCCTGGTCACCCATGCTGGTCGCCCTTTCACGATGTCCATGGTCGATCGGGTGCTCCGCTGCGAAGCCTTCAGGGGCAACTTTGTCTGGGGTAAAGAGCGCTATATCGCGGGTAAGCAGGAGCGCAAACGTCCTCCTACACGTGCTAACAATGTGATCGAGCCTATCGTCTCCGCTGAGCTATGGGAGCGGGTGCAGCGAAAACTGTGGTCACGGCGGCGGCTGCGTCGGGACAAGGAAGAACTCCTTCAGGTTCTGCGGGAGAAGCTGACCGAACACCCCACGCTCAATGCCTTGGACCTTGATGCGCTTGGCTTGCATTCAAAGAAAGCCTATTCAAACGCTTTTGGCTCTGTTTCGCGCGCACTGGAGCTCGCGGGCCGGGATGTTCGCCTTGTCCGCGCGCAGCATGAGCGCATGAAAGTCAAGGGAAGAAAGGTAGGGGACCGAATGCAACGCGACATCAGCAACCTGCTCGCCAAGGCCGGCATCGCCTGCCGAGTTCACCCGCGCAGCCGTGTACTCGTCATTGATGAATCGCTGCGACTTCGACTTCAGCTGATGTGGCCCAGGATGCTGCCGGGCGAGCGCCGCTGGCATCTACTGAAGAACCGGCGTCCACCCGCAGACGCCATGCTCCTCGCGCAGATGGACGATGGGCCGGTGGCCAATGCGTTCATCCTGCTGCGTCCACATGAATACCGGGGAACACCACCTTGGTTCACCAGCAAGCTCCCCGAGGGGTTGAGCCCAATAAAGACCCCACAGGAACTCGTATTCGCCCTTTCAGAGTGGGTCGCCCATCCCGCGAGTTGAGTGCCATGGGTGCAGGTCAGTAGGGCTGGTCACCCTCCATCCGCGGCTCGGTCTTCTGCTCTTGCGCGATCGCCAGAGCGATCTGCACGGAGATCGTCTCTGCGGCCATCTGCCAGGACCAGTTCGCAGGCATGTCTGCAGCATCTGTTTCGGCTAGTGCGAGAAGAACCCGTTCTTCAATGATTTCGCGCGCCCAGGTCACGCGTTCGCGATCAAGGCTGAGGCCTTTGGCGATCCGATTGGCCAAAACCAGGTCATTCGCGAGCCGTAGGTGCTTGCGCAACTCGCTCACGTCGAGCTTGGAAACGTCCATGACGCAATTCTGTCGCGATCAAGGCGTGGGGCGGGTACTGTGCCAACAGTGCGCGGTTGGTTGTGTCATGTGTGGATACCAGGCTCGCGGACCTTACGCCTCTTCGCAGTCTGACATTCCAGATTCAATCCCCCAACGACTTTTCGCGTGTTGGCGCCACCTAGATTGGTCATCCCAATATCTGGCGGACGCGCGTCATAGTACGAAAAAGCGAAACGTCGGTCGCCCGCGCCCGGCTGCGCCCTGAGGTATCCGGCAAAGGGGCTACTGCGCCGGCGCTAGGTGCAAAAGCGTCTCATTCCACAAGTACTGCACAACGTCTGGGCTACTCGATCCGGCTGGAGAAGAGGGGCTGGCCGAGCTTGACGGAGACGTGAGAGTACGCCATGCGCGAGCAGGGTGAGGACGGTGAGCGCTGAGATGGAAATGCCCGAGCGCATCGAGGCGCTCGAGATTGACATCGGGACCAAGCCTGCCGGGTTGCTGGCACGTGAGTCACTGTTCGTGTTCACTTACAAGCCCGATGAGAGTTGTGCCTACCTAGGCTCCTGGCTCGGCCTGCTCATGAACCCGGGCCAGGCGTCGATCCACCAAAGCAACGCCATGTTCCCTGCGCTGGACATTAACTTGCCTGAGGACTATGAGCGTGTGGAGGCTGTCATTTCGTAAGCCTTCTAATCGGATGACATGTTTTTGGGCCCGGCCAATTACCCGCGGCGCAGATCTATTCTCCAAGCTGTCCATGCCATGCCTACCCAGAACAGTGTTCGCAGTGTCATGGCTCCCACGGTGCGTACTTCATAGGCACCGCCCGTGAGGACATGCATACCGAAAGCAGCGAACACAAGTGCTGTTGTCGCTGCGACAACCGTCGCGAGTTGTACCGCCCAGCGTTTGCGCTGCCACAGCCCCAGACCGCTGGCGACGTATACAAACCCGGCCACGAAGTTGAACCAGAGCACAAAGGACACGATAGCCCCGGCGGCGCGTGCTGCCTCTTCACCGCCGAACAGTGCGCGACCGCCCGAGAGGACCGTCAACACCCCGAAGATCACCGCTGCGACGGCCAATGACCTCAGCACAACTCCATCCTTCGATGCATTCATGACACCACTCCTGGTTGAATTTCACTGACACAGGTCAGAGGCTCAAGCCTTGTCCCGCCTCTTCCTCGGTCCGACCATCCCGGATGTGATAAATCCGCTTGAAGGTCGGGATGATCTTTTCGTCGTGGGTCACCACGATGATGGCCGTGTGGTATTGCGTGGCCATCTGGTTGAGGATGCGCACCACGGACAGGGCCCGCTCGCTGTCCAGCGGTGCGGTGGGCTCGTCAGCCAGGATCACGGGCGGGCGGTTCGCCAACGCACGCGCGATCGACACGCGCTGCTGTTCACCACCGGAGAGTTCGGATGGTTGTGCCCTGACGCGGTGCCCCACGTTCAGCGCCACCAGCAGTTCCAGCGCACGCTCCCGGGCCTCGGCATTGGGTCGGCCAGCCAGCATGGGCAACAAGGCGACGTTGTCGGTGACGTCCAGAAACGGAATCAGGTACGGGGCCTGAAACACGAAGCCGATGCTGTCGCGGCGCAATGCACGCAGGTCGGGGATCTTCCAACCGTTGTCGTAGATGGTCTGCCCGCCGAGGATCATGCGTCCAGCGGTCGGCTCGATCACCGCACCCAGGCACTTCAGCAGGGTGCTCTTGCCCGAGCCGGACGGACCGATCAACCCCACCACTTCGCCGGGTGCCACGACCATGTTGACGTCTTTCAGCGCGTCGACCGCCGTGTCGCCTTCGCCGTAGCGCTTGCGCAGACCTTCGATGCGGACGCCGGATTCACGCATGTCGTGCTCCCTCAGCCGCCGATGGCTGCGGCTGGATCGACCGCCAGGGCCGCCCGGATCGCCAAGGTGCTGGCCAGTGCGCAGATCACCATCACCGCGATCAGCCCGCGCACCGCGTCGCTCGACTCGAGCAACACGTACTTCGGAAAGATCGGCGCCCAGACGGTCGCAGACACCTTGCCGACGACGAAGCCAATCAGGCCCAGGCCCAGCGCCTGCTGCAGGATCATGCCGGCGATGGTGCGGTTGCGTGTGCCGATCAGCTTGAGCACGGCGATCTCGCGGATCTTGCCCAGCGTCATCGTGTAGATGATGAAGGCCACGATGGCTGCACTCACGATGGCCAGGATGACCAGAAACATGCCGATCTGCTTCGCCGAAGTGGCGATCAGCTTGGCCACCAGAATCTCTTCCATCTGTGCACGGGTGTAGGCCTCCAGGTGTTTCCAACGGCGAATCGGCTCGGCCACCTGCTCTGGGGGCACACCAGGATCCACCTGCACCAGCACCGTGTTGACGTTGTGGTTGGCGGCCTGCGATGCCTGAATCGCCTCCATCAGCCCGGGCACGCCCGGCCGGTTGAGCGCCGGGTTGGCCGCAGTGCGAGCTCGGTCGTTCAGGATCGCGTCGTTGTCTTTCAGGAACTGCGCTTCCTGTGCGTCCTTGAGCGGTATGAAGACCATCGGATCTCCGCCGGACGACACCATGCGCTGGGTCAGGCCCACCACCGTGTAGTCGTGCCGCCGTATACGAATGCGCTGTCCCAGCGAAAAGCCGGTGCGAACATCGACCACGGCCTCGTAGTGGCTGCGCGTGATGTGCCGACCCGCCAGGAGATAGCCCGGTTCACCGGGCTGCCCAGGCTCAAAGCCGACGATCATCGCGCGCACTTCACGGCCAGCACCGCCAACGTCCGCTCCCAGGCCCTCGCGCACCTGCATCGTCAAGTAGGTGACGTTGGCAGCGCGGGCCACGCCCGGCAAGCCGAGCACGCTGCGCACCACGTCATCGCGCAGGCTGGACGATTCGGCGTAGGGTCCCTGCGTGTCCTGCTGCACCACCCACAGGTCTGCGCCGCTGTTGTCGAGCAAGGCACGCGCGTCGTCGACCATGCCCCGGTAGACCCCGGCCATCGTCAGCGTCACGCCGATCAGCAAGCCCAGGCCGATGCCCGTGAGCACGAACTTTCCCCAGGAATGCAGGATGTCGCGCCCGGCCAGGCTGATCATTTCGAGCGCCCCGTGAGCGATTCAACCACCTTCACGCGGCTGTCGTCCGTGAGCGCTTTTTCGCTGTAGACCACCACCTCGTCTCCAGCCTCCAGTCCTTCGAGCACCTGCACCATGCCGTCGAGGCTGTTCAGCCCGAGGCGCACCGGCGCAAACCGGGGCTTGCCATCCTCGATGCGCCACACACCCACACGGTCGGCCTGACGTTGAACCGCCGGGTTGGGCAGCAGCACCGCAGCCTGCGTGGGCGGCAATGTCAGCGTCACCTCGGCCAATTCACCTGTGGTCAGGCCGCTGGGCAGTGTTTCCATGGACACCAAGGCCACACGTTCCTCGGTGATGTTGTCGCTCGTGGCCTCCACACGGTTGACCTTCCCTGCCAATGGAGCGTTCGGGTTCGAGCGCAGCACGATCCGTGCTGGCAGCCCTTCGACCAAACCGGCCGAACGACCCTGGTCGAGCCGCACGCGAACCCACAAAGAACCCGGCTCGATGAGGCGCAAGACGGCTTGTCCCGCCACCACGGTGGAGCCGACCTCGGCGTCGCGGCTGATCACCACACCATCGGCCGGGGCGAGCAGTCGCACGTTGTCGCGCTGCTGCTTCAGACCTGCTCGCTCGGCTGTCAGACGCTTGGCCTCCTGGCGCGTGGCTGCCAAGTTCGCATCGGCAGCGGCCACCATGGCCTGCGCAGAAATCTGTTCCTGCTGCTTGGCCTCCACAGCGCCTGCGCTCATGAAGTTCTGCTCCCCAAGCTGGACGTAGCGCTGCGCTGTGATGGCAGCGAGCTCGCTGCGGGCTTGGGCGTCGCGCCGCTGCGCTTGCGCTGCAACGATGGCACTGCCACCACGCGCGATCGAAGCTTCGAGAGCGACCGCACGTTCGTCAAGATCCACTGGGTCCATTTCGGCCAGCAACTGGCCTGCCTTCACTGTATCGCCCACATCCACCAGAACCCGGCTGACACGGCCGGCTGCGGTCGGCCCGATCAAGTAGGCCCGGCGCGCCTCCACGGTACCGATGCCGAACAAGGACGGTGACAGGCTACCAAAAGTGGCCTGGGTCACCGTCGCGCGCGTGGGCGCCAGTGGACCGGAGCGAATGACCACATAGGCCAGTGCCGCAATCAACGCCAAGCCCAGAAAACCCAGACCGAGCCGGCTTCGGAGGTTCGATGGCAGTTTCATGTCGCCTCCTGCAGGCCGCGAACGAAGAGACTGAAAATGCTTCTGGCCTGAGCTTTCATGCCTGCGGGCTTGCCCGTAAGCATCGACTGCATCACCAGCCCCTGGACGATGCCGACAAACAGTGCGGCGGCAGCCTCGTGATCAAGCGAGGCCCCAAACTCACCCGCGTTAACACCGGCATTGAGCAGACCCTTCAACAGCTTGCGGTAGGCCTGAAGCAGCGCCCGCACCTCCTGCTTGATGGGGGAGTCGACAGGTTGCTGCAACTCGTGAAAGATGATGCGAGGCACCCCTGGATGGGCAATCACGAAGGCAACATGGGCACAAAAGACCGCTTCCAGAGCATGCGTCGACGATGCCGCTGCGTCAGATTCTGAATGCAGCTTCTGCAGCAAGTTCTCCCGAACCCACTGCATTGTCGCCAGCCAGATGGCGTCTTTCGTCGGAAAATGCTTGAAAACAGCCCCCTGGGTGACACCGATGGCTTTTGCGATATCGCTGGTGGTGATGGCCCCTGGACTTGTTTCCTGCGCCAGCTTCAACGCAGCCGCGACAATTTCCGACTTGCGCTCCTCGGTCGGTAGTCTGGTTGGCATATTCTGTCTGTCGAGACGACATCCGTAAGTAATTGAATACTTACCATTCTAGGCCTATTCAACTGGCTCCGCCAGCCTAGCGTTCAGCACCGGATTGGTGTCGCCTTCCGCTGAGTGCAACAGACAGCGCGCCTACACCTGGGCTGCTCTGAAAATGACAGTAGTGAAACGGCGCGCCGAACGATCATTTCCTTGATCTTGCTGATGAAACCCTCAGGGACCAGTCCCTTGAGGCATACGTCAACGCAGTTCAGGATGTCAAGGCATCGACAAAGCCGGAGCGAATCGTTGAGGGTGAGCAGTCGCTCGGCGGCGGCGATGTAAGGGCTGCCGACCAGGACTCGGTAGGCCTGCAATAGACCTGCAGAGCCGACGTACTTGTCCGGGGTCCACCAGAAATTGGGGTAAGTTCACTAGCAGCGTGCGTACAAGACGTATACGTACAGCACATTGAGCTCCTCTTGATGGGTCGAGATCTACAAGCGCACCAGAAGCCTTCGCGCAATCAACTGCTTCTCGGACAATTCAAGCTGCAATCAACCGGGAGATACCTCGGCAGTGAGGTCAGTGACGCGCTCGAGATCTCCGAGCGGACGGAAATGTTTTCGGACGCGGCGATTGCCGCCATGATCCATGGGAGTAAACGGTTCTCGCGCGCACCAGTCCTCAGAACGCGTGGGAACGATAGGCTTGAAAGGACTTCCCGTCGTCCGAGCGCTTCTTGCCGCGATGACCAGAAGGCAAGGTCGTGACGATTCGGTGCCTCGACCGCGAACGTCCGCGACCAGCCTAGAGCCGCTTTTGAAAGTGCTACAGGCTACTCAGCAACGGGTGTGCTCTCGCTCGGCAGCTCAGAGACTTGACGTGCAAGTTAGCTGAATGGGCTTTCCCAGCCCAAAGCAGTCACCCGCTTTCAGCGCAGACTATCAAGGCGGTTGCTCGGATTCAACAGCAGCCGACTTCGCTCCTCCCTCATACAGCTCGCCAGCCTCGACCGGTAGGGGCGTCCTAAGTACCCACAAGAGAGCAAAGCTGCGCTCATGACCAGCGGCCTTGACCGTGACGTAGAAAGGTACCGAGCCCATCCCCGCAAACTAATCAGTGCACTGAATCCCTGCCACAGGCAATATACAAGCAGATGTCGCGCCGAGACTGCACAGTACTTTAACGCCGTTGGTGACACATATGGACGCGACGCCGTACGCGACGGGCGTTGGCAAATATTTTGGACTATCTCCTGCGCTCAATAAGACGCAATGGTGTGACCTTGCTGCGCAAACAGAGTCTGACCTCCCCAGACTGCTTGTGGAAGAAATAGTTGCACATCAAACGGCATCGGCAGTATCTGATGTGCCGACAACTGATGTGAGCTGCAGGACCATCAGCCGAGTTGCAGCCCGCGGCGCAACATCATGTCGGCGCTCATCGCCTGCAAGGCATCGGGCGCCAGGGCCGCTGCTGCAGCCGGATAGGCCAGGTCGTTCTCATCGCGCAGATGGCGCTCGTACAGGTCCGCGAAGCCGATCAAGGCATTTTGCTCGTTTGAACTGAAGCTCGTCCAGCCGACTGAAGGCGTCTTCGACACTGATTCCAAGGCTGCTCGGACTGCCACCCAAGCCGTTGCCATATCGCGATGGTCCTGCTGCAAGCGCTGCACCACCTTGCGAAGCACGGCGTCTTCCCCAGCCAGCAGCGAGGGGAACACATGCCGTTCCTCGTCTTCGTGGTGCAGCGGGGCGGCCAGATCGAAGTAGCGCATCACGTCGCGCGCTGCGCTGGCCACACTGTCGTCCCAACCGCTGTCGATCAAGTGTTGCTGCAACATCGAGAGCAATCTCAGCATGCGTTCGACGCGTTCGTGACAGGCGCCCAGCATTTCGAAAGGCGCTTCGAACCCAGCCGCGGGAGCGCGGTGCCCCGGCAGGGTGATGGACGACAACAGGATCGAACTGGCCATGTCAGCCCAGCGCAACCGCCATGCCTTGCCGGTCGAACGGAATAAATGCGTCCAGGCGCCCATTGCGGATCGCCTCGACCATGTCTTGCAATGGTTGCTCGGCGTCAGCACTGCCCGGTGGACGGCCAGGCGTGCCGGCAAGGGCGGCCGCGAACACCATGCCCCAGGGCTGACCGAACGTTTCAGCCTCTTGGGCCAGTTGGCGGAAAGAAGCCAGTTCCTCCGCGCCCTTGTCCACGCACATCAGCGGCACCAGCGCGCCGCCCTCACCACGCTCAAATTCAAGTCGCTGGATGTCGGTGGCGTCGTCGGGCAACTCCACGGCGGAGAACACGAACAGCAGGCGCTGCGGCGTGGACTGGCTGCGCGCCGCGTTAAGCAGGTCATCGAAGGTCTGGATATTCATGCATGCTCCGGTTGGGATGGTTGTTTGCAGGGCCCAATATGCTGCAGTAGTCGGCAACGGTGGGGCGGGTGCGTGGAGGTCGATGTGCTGCAGCGGTGCCTACGCTCATAAAACACAGGGCCTGCTCGCCGCCATGAAGCCCAAAATGCCGCCGCAACGCGTGCGAAGCCAGCGCCTTGCCACTGGTCAGCGCCGAACCGAATCCCATGGCCGTGGCCATGAGCAGCATGTTCTGCACCGCGCAACCGGCCGAGAGAACGCGCTCGGCGTAACCCACCGCCGGGTCGCCAATCTGGCTGTCAACCACGATCAGCAGCAACAGGGGCGCACGGTGCGCCTTCTCGCGCGCCTGGTCCATTTGCTCCGGCGCTGCCCCGGCATCGCGTTCGATCAGCGCATCGGCAAACACGTCTGCCAAAGAAGCGCGTTCAGTGCGAGGCACGATCACGAACCGCCAGGGCAGCAACTGACCGTGATCGGGAGCCGCACTGGCGGCGTGCAGGATGGCCTGCAGCTGATTTGCGTCCGGACCGGGCGCCAGCAGCCGTTTGGGAAGAACGGTCTGGCGCGCGTGGATCAGGTCGGCGGCCGTTCGGGCGCATTCAAGTGCCCCGCTGCCTAGCTCGATGTCCACCGGCAGTGGCAGGTCCTGCAGCGCCGTATTCATCTGCACAGCCTCGGACTCCACCGATTCGAAGGCAATCGCTTTACGGCGGTACATGTCCTGTACGCCGGACTCATCAGTCTTGAGGTACCTCTCTTGCAGCACGTCGAGGCCGATGGGCTGCCCGCCGGCGGCGGTGTCTGCAAGCCTGGTTGCATCGCGTTTCATGGTCGGTCTTCCTGTGACTTGCGGACGGTGCCCTTCATTCAACGATCACCTGACCGTCGTGTTCAACATAAGGGGCATAGGGGCCGGTACCGCTATGGGAGGCCAGCGATGCCGCGACGAAATCGCCTTGCTGTGCATCAAACACATGCACGTCGCCATCTTCGATCACGTAGTGCCAGCCGTGCAAGGTAAGCCGGCCGGCTTCGACCTCGCGCCGCACCATGGGATAACCCATGAGGCGCTCGAGCTGCAGCACCACGGCGCGTTGCTCGGTGCGGCGCATCGACTCGGCACAGAGTTGCACCGGTAACAGGGCGGCGTCGATCAGCTTGAGCCACGCGATGAGGGCCACTGCTTCGGCGGGTGCGCCATCGTAGGCGGCGCGGATGGCACCGCAGTGGCTGTGGCCGCAGACCACGATGCGCTCCACGTGCAAGCTGAGCACGGCAAACTCGATCGCAGCCATCGTTCCATGGAGCCCGTGCGACTGATCATGCGGTGGGACGAGTGCCCCCACGTTGCGCACAATAAAGAGTTCGCCCGGGCCGGCGCCGGTGAGCAGGTAGGGCACGAGACGCGAGTCGGAGCAGCCGATGAACAGCGTCTTGGGGTGCTGCCCTTCGGCCACCAGGTCCTGAAAACGTTGTTGGTGAAGTGGGAAATAATCGGAGCGGAAATGCCGCAGGCTCAACAGCAGCTCGTCCGCTTCCGACCCCCCGGCGGCCGGTGGCGTCATTGCACCAGGGGCGTGTCAGCCCCCTCCAGTTCCACGCCTTCAACGTCTGCCTGCCCTACCAGCAGCTGCATGTACTGGCGCAGCGCCGTGGCTTGCGACTGGAGGGCTAGCCGCGCACCGATCAGAGCCTGCAGCTCGGTGAATTCGGGTAGGCGCCCCGGCTCACGCTCCAGCACGTCGACGATGTGTAGGCCGAAGCGGCTGTGCACCAGGCGTGGATGCAGGCCCATGGCCTGGATCGCGTCGTTTTGCAGGAACAGCGCATTGGCAAGCTCGGGCGCACAGTCCTGCGGTGTGATCCACCCCAGATCGCCACCCTGGGCGCTCGACGGGCAGTTGGAGAGTTCGGCCGCGAGTTGCGCGAAACGATCGATTGAGACACCCTGGCGCGAGAGCTCCAGCAGCGCGGCTTCGGCGCGTTGGGCCAGCGCGTTCACCGGCACACCCGGCGTGACCGCGAACAGGATGTGCCGCACGTGCAGGGCCTGACCCACCACGAAGCGTGGCTTATGAGCTTCGTAGTGGCGCCGGCACTCCTCGGGCCCCGGCTCAGGCGAGTGCACCTCAGCTTCGAGCAGGGCCTCGATGGCGCGGCGCGTCTCGCCGTCGGGCTCTGGCGCGGTCAGACCGGTGAGACGCGGCAACAGGCCGGCGATCACCGCCTGCTGGCGCAACAGCTCGGTGCAGGCACGTTCGCGCAAGGTCTGCTCGTTCAGCACCTCGCCGGCTTCGTGCAAGGCGATGCCGTTGATCCTGGCAATCTCGACCGGAGCCGCAGCAGGCTCGGGGCTTTTGCAAGCGCAGGCGCTGCTGCCGCAACCGGTGGAGGGCGGTGTGGATGGGTCTGAGTTCATGGTGGCTCCCGTTGTTGGGGTGGATCAGCGGGGCTTGGTAGGGTGGGCAGGATTGGTCGGGCTAACCGGGACGCCCAGGCGGCGGCTGCGCACCACCTGATAAGGCCGCACCAAGTAGGCGACGCTGGCAAAGCCGCTCCACACATGCACCAGCCGCGAGAACGGGAACAGCAGGAAGATCGTCATCCCCAGCACCAAGTGCACTTTGTAGGGCCAGTCCATGGCAACGAGCAGATTTGCGTCCGGGCGGAAGGTGACGATGCGCTGTGCCCACTCGGCCAGCACCAGCATGGCGCTGCCATCGGCGTGCGAATACGAGTAGGGCAGCGTGATCAGGCCCAGCACCAGTTGCACCCAAATAATGATCAGGATGGCTAGGTCGGTGCGGTGGCTGGTAAGTCGGATGCGCGGGTCGAATATGCGCCGGTGCAGCAGCAGCGACAGGCCCACAAAGCAGATCAAACCGGCGGTACCACCGGCATAGATGGCGATGCGTTGCTTGACCGACGCATCCATGAAGCCTTCGTAGAAAAAATGCGGCGTCAGCAGCCCCACGAAGTGACCAAAGAACAAGAACAGTATGCCGAGGTGGAACAGGTTGCTGCCCCAGCGCAGCTGGCCCTTGCGCAGCAACTGCGACGAATCGCTTTTCCAAGTGTACTGATCGCGGTCGAACCGGGCCAGACTGCCCATGAGGAAGACCGCCAGGCAGATGTAGGGATAGACGCCGAAGAGGAAGTGGTGCAGTGAGGTCATGCCTGTGCTCCTGATGGGGAAGAGGGGTGGCGGCCTGTTACTGCCTTCACGATGCGGATCGGTTGCGGCTGGCCGGGCTTAGCCTGGCCTTCGGTGGAGCAGCCACCGAACACCGCCGGTTCGGCCCAGCTCTCGTCGATGCCGGGGTCGGCCGCCACCGGCACCGGTTCTGCCTTTTCGCCTGCAATTTCGAGCACGGCAGCCAGCACGCTGGCGTAGGGGCTCTGCCGTTTCTGCAGCGCGCTGAAGATCACCCGTACGATGTGCGCGCTTTCGCCGAGAAACTCGCGCGCCACAGCAGCTGGCTGGGTGGAGGCGAATTCGAGCAACACGCTCAGGTGGTCGGGCAACTCGGCCGGACCGAAGAACAGACCGGCCTTCTCGTAGGTCTGGATCAAGTCGATCATGGCCGGCCCCCGGTCGCGCGAATCGCCGAGCACGTGTTCAAACAGGTGCAGCGCGGTGCTGCGCCCGCGGTCGAACAGCTCGACGTAGTCGGCTTCGACATCCAGCGCCGGTTGCTGACTCAGGTGCACCAACAGCGCGTCGAGCTCGGTCAGCCGCGTGGTCGGCAAGGCGGCCTCGGCGCGCAGCGCTTCGCGCAGTTCATCGGCGTGCTCGCGCAGTTCGGCGGTGGGGTAGCGCAGCAGGTGGGCGAGCACACGCAGCGTCTGAACGGCAGACTTTGGGGGGGATGAGAAAAGTCCCATGTCAGACCCCCGCCTTGATCGGAATCGTGCGCTTCCTCTCGCTTCCGAAAAGACTCGTTTCCGTTTGCCCTTCAGAGCATCCATTGCCGAAGGTGAAGCCGCAACCACCCTTGATATTGAAGGTGTTTTCGGCGTATTCGCGGTGGGTGGTGGGAATCACGAAGCGGTCCTCGTAGTTGGCGATCGCCATGGTCTGGTACATGTCCTCGACCTCGCGCACGCTGAGCTGCACCTGGTCGAGCACATCCTGGTTGATCACGCCGTCCACGTGTTTGTCGCGCTGGTAGCTGCGCATGGCCAGCATGCGTTCGAGCGCGCGCACCACCGGCACGGTGTCACCGGCGGTCAGTAGGTTGGCGAGGTACTTCACCGGGATGCGAAGCTGGCTCACGTCCGGAATGTCGCCGTTGCTGCCCAGGTGCCCGGCGTTTGCTGCGGCGGTGATGGGCGAGAGCGGCGGTACGTACCAAACCATGGGCAGCGTGCGGTACTCGGGGTGCAGCGGCAGCGCCACTTTCCAGTCCACCGCCATCTTGTAGACCGGACTGCGGCGAGCAGCCTCCATCCAGTTGTCGGAGATGCCGTCGGTGCGCGCCTGGGCGATCACCGCCGGGTCGTGCGGATCCAGGAACAGGTCGACCTGCGCCTTGTACAGGTCCATCTCGTTGGGTACGCTCGCCGCTTCCTGGATACGGTCGGCGTCGTACAGCAGCACTCCCAGGTAGCGGATGCGACCCACGCAGGTTTCGCTGCACACGGTGGGCTGGCCGGCTTCAATGCGCGGATAGCAGAAGATGCACTTCTCGGCCTTGCCGCTCTTCCAGTTGTAGTAAATCTTCTTGTAGGGGCAGCCGCTCACGCACATCCGCCAGCCACGGCACTTGTCCTGGTCGATCAACACGATGCCGTCTTCCTCGCGCTTGTAGATCGAGCCTGACGGGCAAGACGCCACGCACGCCGGGTTGAGGCAGTGCTCGCACAGGCGCGGCAGGTACATCATGAAGGTGTTCTCGAATTCCCCCACCATGGCCTTCTGCGCGGCCTCGAAGCCGTTGAAGTTGGCGTCCTTGCTGCGCTTGGCGAACTCGCCGCCCAAGATTTCCTCCCAATTCGGACCCCACTCGATCTTCTCCATGCGCTTGCCGGTGATCAGGCTACGCGGACGCGCGGTCGGCGTGTTCTTCATCTCGGGCGCGGACTGCAAGTGGTCGTAATCGAAGGTGAACGGTTCATAGTAGTCGTCGATCTCCGGCAGGTGCGGATTGGCGAAGATCTTCATCAGGAGCTGCCATTTACCACCCTGCTTTGGCACGATGGAGCCGTCGGCACGGCGCGTCCAGCCTCCTTGCCACTTCTCCTGGTTCTCCCAGTCTTTCGGGTAGCCGATGCCGGGCTTGCTCTCGACGTTGTTGAACCAGGCGTATTCGACCCCGGGTCGGTTGGTCCAGACGTTCTTGCAGGTGACCGAACAGGTGTGGCAGCCGATGCACTTGTCCAAGTTGAGCACCATGCCGATTTGTGCACGTATTTTCATGATTTAGGCTCCTTTGGATCGACGGAAGTTCAAGGGTTTTCGCCTTGCGATTGGTATGCGCGGATCAAGTGGTCGTCGGCCGGTGTGTCGAGCCAATCCACCTTGTCCATCTTGCGCACCACGACGAACTCATCGCGGTTGGTGCCTATCGTTCCGTAGTAGTTGAAGCCGTAGCTGAGCTGCGCGTAGCCGCCGATCATGTGGGTCGGCTTGAGCACGATACGCGTGACCGAGTTGTGGATACCACCACGTACACCGGTGATCTCGGATCCTGGGGTGTTGATGATCTTTTCCTGCGAGTGGTACATCATCACCATGCCCGGGTTCACCCGCTGGCTCACCACCGCACGTGCGGCCACAGCGCCGTTGATATTGAACAGCTCGACCCAGTCGTTGTCCTCGATGCCGGCGCTTTTCGCGTCGTCTTCGCTGAGCCATACGACGGTGCCACCCCGGTTGAGCGTGAGCATCATCAGGTTGTCGCTGTAGGTCGAGTGGATGCCCCACTTCTGATGCGGCGTGATGAAGTTCAGCACGACCTCTGCGTTGCCGTTCGACTTGATGTTGTGCATGCCCGAAGTGGCCTTCAGATCCACCGGCGGACGGTAGCTGCCCAAACCTTCGCCGAAGGCAATCATCCAGGGGTGGTCCTGGTAGAACTGCTGGCGGCCGGTGAGGGTGCGCCATGGAATGAGTTCGTGCACGTTGGTGTAGCCAGCGTTGTAGCTCACCGCCTCGCTCTCGATGCCACTCCAAGTCGGGCTGCTGATGATCTTGCGCGGCTGCGCCTGGATATCGCGGAAACGGATCTTCTCGTCCTCACGATGGATGGCCAGGTGCGCGTGGTCAATGCCGGTCTGTTTGCCCAGCGCTTCCCAGGCCTTCACCGCAACGTGGCCGTTGGTCTCGGGGGCCAGCTGCAGGATGACCTCGCAGGCGTCGATATCGCTCACGATCCTCGGCATGCCCTGGGTCACGCCCTCGTCCTGCGTGGTGCCATTGAGCTGGCCGAGCTGCTCCACCTCGGTGCCGGTCCTCCAGCCGATACCCTTGCCGCCATTGCCCAGCTTGTCGAGCAATGGGCCGAGCGCCGTGAAACGTTTGAAGATGTTGGGGTAGTCGCGTTCCACCACCGTGATCTGCGGCGCGGTCTTGCCGGGGATCAGTTCGCAGTGGCCTTTGCGCCATTCCTTCACGTCGAACGGCTGGGCAAGTTCGCCGGGGGTGTCATGCATGATGGGCGTGAGAACTACCTCCTTCTCCACCCCCAGGTGACCCACGCAGACCTCGCTGAAGGCTAGCGCAAAACCCTTGTAGATTTCCCAGTCGCTGCGGCTTTGCCATACAGGGTCCACCGCCGCCGACAGCGGGTGGATGAAGGGATGCATGTCGCTGGTGTTGAGATCGTTCTTCTCGTACCAGCTGGCAGTGGGCAGCACCACGTCGGAATACATGCAGGTGGTGCTCATGCGGAAGTCGAGCGTGACCAGAAGGTCGAGCTTTCCCTGGGGCGCGTTCTTGTGCCACACCACCTCTTCGGGCTTAGCATCGTCGTGGCCCAGGTCTTTGCCCTGCACGCCGTTCTCGGTACCCAGCAGGTGCTTGCAGAAATACTCGTGGCCCTTGCCGCTGGATCCCAGCAGGTTGCTGCGCCACACGAACATGTTGCGTGGCCAGTTCTGCGGCGCGTCCGGATCTTCGCAACTCATGGCCAGCGTGCCGTCTTTCAGGGCCCGGACCACGTAGTCCCTGGCATCGAGCCCGGCGGCGGCGGCGTCTTTCACCACCTGCAGCGGGTTGGTCTTTAGCTGCGGGGCGCTGGGCAACCAGCCCATGCGTTCAGCGCGTACGTTGAAGTCGATCATGCTACCGCCAAACGCGGCCTTGTCGGCCAGCGGGCTCACGATCTCCTCCATGCCGAGCTTCTCGTAGCGCCACTGGTCGGTGTGCGCGTAGAAGAAGCTGGTGCTGTTCATCTGGCGCGGCGGGCGCGACCAGTCGGTGGCAAAGGCCAGCGGCACCCAACCGGTTTGGGGTCGCAGCTTCTCCTGGCCCACGTAATGCGCCCAGCCGCCACCGCTCTGGCCGATGCAGCCGCACATCATGAGCAGGTTGATCACGCCGCGGTAGTTCATGTCGGCGTGATACCAGTGGTTCATGGCCGCGCCGATGATCACCATCGACTTGCCATGCGTCTTGTCGGCGTTATCGGCGAACTGCTGCGCGACTGTGACGACTTGGTCGCGCGGTACGCCGGTGATGCTCTCCTGCCAGGCCGGCGTGTAGGCAGCGTTGTCGTCGAAGTCCTTCGCGCCACTGCCCAGACCGCGGTCGATGCCGTACTGCGCGACCTGAAGGTCGAACACGGTGGCCACCAGGGCGTGGCGCTCTTCACCGGCCTTGCCCAGGCGCAGGCGCACGGCTGGCACGCGGGCGTGGTTGATCGCCCCGTTCTGCGCGTTGGCGGTGAAGTTCGGCGCGGCGGTGCCACCGAAGTAGGGGAAGGCCACGTCCACCACCTGGGTGTCCTGTTCGCCGTCCTCGATTACCGAGAGCTTGAGCTTCACGTCGGTGTCGCTGCGGGCTTCCTTGGCCAGCAGGTTCCATTTGCCCTCGTCACTGCGCCCGGCTTCGCCCCAGCGGAATCCGATCGAGCCGTTGGGCAGCACGGCCTTGCCATCGGTGTCGAAGGCCACGGTTTTCCAATCGGGGTTGTTCTTCTGACCGAGCTGGCCATTGAAGTCGCTGGCGCGGAGATAGCGGTCAGGCACCAGGGTGGTGGTGCCGTCGGCCAGTGTGTGTTCCTTCAGCATCACCAGCAGCGGCAAGTCGGTATAGCGACGTGCGTAGTCGTCGAAGTAGCTGCTGCGTGGCCTGCCACCATCGGGAAAATAGAAGTTCTTCAGCACCACGTGGCCCATGGCCATGGCAAGGGCCGCGTCCGTGCCCTGCTTTGGGTGCAGCCAGAGGTCGGAGAGTTTGGCAACCTCGGAGTAGTCGGGTGTCACAGCCACCGTCTTGGCGCCCTTGTAGCGCACCTCGGTGAAGAAGTGGGCGTCGGGCGTGCGCGTCTGCGGCACGTTGGAGCCCCAGGCGATGATGAACGAGCTGTTGTACCAGTCGGCCGACTCGGGCACGTCAGTCTGTTCGCCCCACACCTGCGGGCTGGCCGGCGGCAGGTCGCAGTACCAGTCGTAGAAGCTCATGCACACCCCACCGATAAGCGACAGGTAGCGCGAGCCGGCGGCGTAGCTCACCATGCTCATGGCCGGGATGGGCGAGAAGCCGATGATTCGGTCGGGGCCATGCTGCTTGATGGTGTAGACGTTGGCCGCGGCGATCAGCTGGTTAACCTCGTCCCAGGTGCTGCGCACGAAACCTCCCATGCCGCGCACCTGCTGGTAATCGCGCCGGGCGTCCGGGTTTTCGACGATAGAGGCCCAGGCGTCGACTGGCGTCTTGGCCACGCCCAGCGCGGCGCGCCAGCGCTCCAGCAGACGGCCGCGCACCATGGGGTACTTCACGCGGTTGGCGGAGTACAGGTACCAGCTGTACGAAGCACCACGCGCACAGCCGCGCGGCTCGTGGTTGGGCATGTCCCATCGCGTGCGCGGGTAGTCGGTCTGTTGCGTTTCCCAGGTGACGATGCCACCCTTGACATAGATCTTCCACGAGCACGAACCGGTGCAGTTGACGCCGTGCGTGCTGCGCACGATCTTGTCGTGCGCCCACCGATTGCGGTAGGCGTCTTCCCAGGTGCGGTCTTCACCGGTGGTCTGGCCGTGGTTGCCCGAGAAGTTCTCGCGCGGCAAGGTGAAGTGGGCGAGGCGGTCGAGGAAATGGCTCATGAAGGTCTCCGGAAATAGGGCTTGGCATCGATGGCACAAGGGGGTCAGGGGTTTTTGATGCCCGCGCCATTGCGCAGGTAGAACCACCAGTTCAGCACGAGGCACACCGCGTAGAAGATGGCGAAGCCGTACATTGCGAACTGCGGTGTACCAGCCTTGATCTGCGCTCCGATCACCACAGGCGCGATGAAGGCTCCATACGCCGCTACGGCCGATGTCCAGCCGAGCACGGGGCCCGCCTGCTGACGGTCGAAGATGACGCCGATGGTGCGGAAGGTCGAGCCGTTGCCGATGCCGCTGGCCACGAACAGCACAATGAACAGACCCAGAAAGGCAGGGAAGAAGGTCTCGGGTGTGGCCGACCCGTAGGCCTGCATCATCACGTAGCCCACGGCGGCCGACGCCACCACCATCACCGCCGAGATGATTTGCGTGACGATCGAGCCGCCCACCTTGTCGGAGATCCAGCCGCCCACCGGCCGCACGGCGGCACCTACGAACGGTCCGATCCAAGCGTAGGTGAGCGCCGAGGGCGCATTCGGGTTCTTCACCGTGTGGGTCATCACACCGGCCGCATCGGCGACGTGCTGAAAGCCGAAGATCACCGTGATCGCCAGCGGCAGCACCATCGAGAAGCCGATGAACGAACCGAAGGTGACGATGTACAACGCGGTGAGCGACCAGGTGTGCTTGTTGCGGAAGATCGCGAACTGCTTGGCCACGTTCTCCTTCATCGAGCCGAAGGCCGCCAGGCGCATCACGCCCAACGCCAGTGCGATGTCCAGCGGAATCGCCACCCACATGTTCAGCAACCCCAGCCCGGTGGGTGCCGGCAAGTACAGCCAGAGGATGAAAATGGCCGGAACGAAGGCCAGCGTGTACAGGTAGGTGACCTTAGCGAAGGCGGTCACCGGGTGACCGGCGGCGGGCGACACCGTCTTGAGGTTGTTCATGCCGAACCAACACAGCGCGCCAAGGGGAATGAGCGAGAGCACCCAGGCGAAGCCAGCGTTCTGGATCCAGGTGGGCGTGCCAGCGGGAATCTTGCCGAAGATCCAACCGCTGTCCTTAACGAGCGTCATGGGCTCGCCACCGAAAGCGCCGAAGATGCCCACCGTCATCACCAGTGGGATGACGATCTGCATCGTCGTCACGCCGAAGTTGCCCAGGCCCGCGTTCAGCCCCAGCGCCGTTCCCTGCAGCCTTTTTGGAAAGAACGTGCTGATGTTGGACATGGAACTGGCGAAGTTGCCGCCACCCACGCCCGACCACAGTGCCAGCAACTGGAAAGACCACAAAGGCCATTCGGGGTGCTGCAGTGCGATGCCGGTGCCGATGGCGGGCGCCAGCAGCATGGTGGTGGTGAGGAAGATGGTGTTGCGCCCACCCGCCAGGCGCACCAGAAACGATGCCGGGATACGCATGGTGGCGCCCGAGATGCCCGCGATGGCCGTCAGGGTGAACAGCTCAGCCGGGGTAAACGGGAAGCCCAGGTTGAGCATCTGCACCGTGATGATTCCCCACATACCCCAGACGGCAAAGCCGCACAGCAGGGCTGGCACAGATATCCAGAGGTTACGGTAAGCAACCTTGCTGCCGGTGCTGTTCCAGAAAGTCTCGTCTTCAGGCCGCCAGTCCACGATATCGGGGCCGGCTTGGTGGGTGTTGTTCATGGTTTTGACCGACGCGTGGCGTCAGTTCTGAAGGGAAAAGGGTTTGGCATTGGCACCCATCACCTCGGTCTGGCGCACCTCGGTCCAGTACATCCAGATGAGCGAGACCCAGACCACGCCATACATCAACATGAAGGCGCTCGAGCGGATGCCGGTTATGTCCATCAGTGCACCGAACAGGATGGGAAGCACGAAGCCGCCAAGGCCACCGGCGAGGCCTACGATGCCGCTGATGGCACCGATGTTGCCGGGGTAGTCGTCGCTGATGTATTTGAAGACGCTCGCCTTGCCGAAGGCCCATGCGATGCCCAGTATGAACATCAGTGCGGTAAATACATAGACGTTGAGGCCGATGTGGAACGTGCGCGGGCCATTCACGGTGAGCACGGTGAATTCGGTCTGCGGGTACGACAGCAGGAACAGGCAGATCCAGCTGACCCAGAGCACCCACCAAGTGACCTTGTGGGCACCAAACCTGTCAGACATCACGCCGCCAACCGCGCGCAGCACACCCCCGGGCAGCGAGAAGCAGGCCGCCAGCAGCGCGGCCACGCGGATGTCCAGACCGAACTCGCCCACGTAGTACTGCACCATCCACAGCGACAGCGCTACATAGCCA
This sequence comes from Hydrogenophaga sp. XSHU_21, assembly GCA_046604145.1. Taxonomy (GTDB): domain Bacteria; phylum Pseudomonadota; class Gammaproteobacteria; order Burkholderiales; family Burkholderiaceae_C; genus Hydrogenophaga. The sequence goes on along the minus strand of JBKIXD010000004.1, from coordinate 271,735 downwards.
CCGAAGACGATGCTGTAGTACTGGCAGTACTTGATGACCTTGGGGTCCTGGAGCGCCTTCAGCTGGTCCTTGAAGGACACATGGCTGGGCACCAGGTGCGCCGGGTTGCTGTGGCTGAACAGCCAGAACAGCATCAGCGTGGCGAGCATGATTGCCGCGTACACCTGTGGAACCAAGTTCCATCCGAAGGCCACCAGCAGCACCGGTGCAACGAACTTGTTGACCGCTGCACCCGAGTTGCCCGCACCGTAGACGCCCATGGCCATACCCTGGCGGTGCCTCGGGAACCAGCGCGCCACGTAGGGTGTGCCCACCGAGAAGGAACCCCCCGCAAGGCCTACGAACAGACCGATGACGAGGAAGTGCCAGTAGGCCGTGGCGTAGCTCATGACCCAGATTGCCGGCACGGTGATGGCCATGAGGATCGCCATCACGATGCGGCCACCGTAGCGGTCGGTCCAGATGCCCAGCGGCACGCGCACCAGCGAGCCGGTGAGCACGGGCGTGGCCATGAGCAGGCCGAACTGGGTCGAATTGAGGTTGAGTGCCTTCTTGATCGGGATGCCGATGACGCCGAACATCATCCAGACCATGAAGCACACCGTGAAGGCGAGCGTGCTGACGATCAGTACGGACCACGCTTTCCGGTCGTTGTTCAGTTCAGAGGCCATGTCGTCTTTCTCCACGCGGGGCATGGCAAGACTGTCGGCGCCTCGCGAGAAGCTGCCTATCCGTCGCCCGGGCGGGCGGGCACGGCGAAAGAACGATGGCGATGAGGGCTGGCGAGTCCGGAAGAACTACCCGGACCGCTTTCCGTACTTCAGTTGACGCAGGTCAAGGCGTGAGCACGATGGTGACCAATACGCTGGCGTCTTCCACGGCGCTCAGGCTGTGTGGCACACCGCCGCGCAGGAACAGCAATTGACCGGCGTGCAGCCGCTGCACGCTAGCCGGCGTCTCGAAGTCGATCGCACCTTCGAGGCACTGCACAGTGATCTCGCCTGGCACCTGATGCATGGGCATGACCCGGCCCGCCGGAAGCATCAAGCGCATCACCTCGATCTGGGTCGACTTGAACAAGGCCACCGACTGGGTGCTCAGCGCATCGCCGCCGAGGGGATTCAGGTTGGCGATGTCGCCTGATTCGAGGTGGGTGAGGGCCATGTCGGTCTCCTAGGTGATGTGGCGAGCCGCAAACACGGCGGCCTGCACGCGCGAGCTGAGGTGAAGCTTGCGCAGGATGTGCTGCACATGGATCTTGACCGTGGTCTCTGCAATGTCGAGCTGGCGGGCGATGTGCTTGTTGCTGTCGCCGCGCGCGATCAGGCGCAAGATCTCGAGCTCTCGCGTCGACAACGACGCCAGTTCGTCGCTGGCGGTGTGGGCAGTGGTATCGACTGCATGGTCCTGCGCCGACGGTTGGGCGCGCAGAGCCGACACCAACTTGGTGGTCATCTCGGGGCTCACCACCGACTCGCCGTCCATCACCTTGACGATGCTGTCGCAGAGGTGATCCGACTCGACCGTCTTGAGCAGGTAGCCATCGGCCCCGGCCTTGAGCGCCGCAACCAGATCGGCCTCGTTCTCACTCACGGTAAGCATGAGAACCCGGGTGCCCGGCGCGGCCACACGCAGCGCGGGTATGGCGTCCACGCCCAGCACGCCCGGCAGGTGGTTGTCGAGCAGGATCACGTCGGGTTGGCGGCGCGCCATGCAGCGCAGTGCTTCGCCCACGTCGCCGGCTTCGCAACAGACTTCCAGGCGCGCGTCCTGTGCCAGCAGCGCCATCAGACCGCGGCGGAACAGCGAGTGGTCGTCCACCACGAGCAGCTGGATTGGGTGGGTGGGTGTTTCGGTCATGGAACGCTGTGTATCTTGGCCGGTGCGGCGGTCGGACTGGCTGCGGCAGGATGGGACGGCAGGGTCAGGGTCACCGTTGTGCCGGCGCCCGGCTCCGAGCTCAAATCGACCCGAGCGCCGATCAGCGCCGCACGCTCGCGCATGATCCTCAGGCCTACATGTGAATCGTCGGGTGTGTCATGTACGTCGAAGCCGGTGCCGTCGTCGCGCACGCGAAAGCGCCAGCCGGGGCCTTTGATCACATCGAGCTGTATGTGGCGCGCTCCGGCATGCTTGCGCACGTTGGAAAGCGATTCCTGCAGCACGTGCAGCACTTGTACCTGCACGTCGGCCGGCAGAGGCAAACCATGGCCCTCGACGTGCAGCCTGGCCGGCAGGCCCGTCTGGTTCTGGAACTTCTGCAACGTTTCCTGCAGTGCGCGCTCGATGTCGTCGGTGTTGGTGCGGGTGCGAAAGTGCACCAGCAGCTCACGCACGTCGTTGATGCTCTCGCGCAGCCCTTCGTCAAGTTCGTCGAGCGTACTCATCACCCGCGCCTCCTGCCCCTTGCTTGCGGCGTTACGCAGCAGCTGCAGCTGGATGTTGAGAAATGCCAGCGACTGTGCGATGGAGTCGTGCAGTTCGCGTGCGATCAGGGCGCGCTCTTCACCCACCGCGGCTTCGCGCTCCAGCGCAGCCGCGCGGAGGCCTTCCAGCGCATTGGCAAGGTGGCTGGCGAGCGCGTCGAGCAGCTCGGTTTCTCCGGCATTCAGGCTGGTCTGCGACCGGTAGAACAGGTTGATTTCGCCGATGAGGCGCTGCTGCAGGCGCACCGGAACGCTCACCAGGGTCTCGAAGCCGGCGCGCACGCATTGGCGCACCTCGGCTTCATCGTGGCTGCGGATTGGAATCACCCGGGTGCGTGCATCGGGCTGAAGGTTGCCGCAGGCGCATGCGCCGGCCAGCAGGCTTCGTTCCTCTTCGACTATTTCGTGCGGAAGACAGTCGGACGCCAGCATCAGATAACGTTGGCTGGCTTCGTCGCTCCAGCGCACCGCCACTGCATCGGCCTTCACCACGGTACGTACGCGCTGCGCAAAACCGTGCGAGAGCTCATCTATGCTGCCGGCACAGGCCATGAAGGCACTCACCTCGTATAAGGTGGCCAGCCGCGCACGCTGCGCCTCGATGTGGCGCGTCTTGCTCTCCACCTGACCTTCCAGTCCGGCGTACATCGACTGCAGCGTAGACGCCATGCGGTTGAATCCCGACGCCACCTGCCCGAACTCGTCGAGTGTGTTGACTTCCACGCGAGCCTTGAAGTCGCCCGACTCCAGTCGGCGCAGGCCCAGGCGCAGCTGTGCCAATGGGTTGATGACGTACATGTAGCCGGTGTAGAGCATCACGACCGCACCGGCAATGGCCAGCGCCATCATTAGCAACTGGAACAGGTTGAGGATGGCGGTGAAGCCCGAGAGCTGGTGCTCGATTGCGAGGACGAGGTTGTCGATGGCGCCGACGAAACTATCGGCCGCTGCCAGGGCCTGCGACGGGTCGGTTGGCGCGCCCTGGAGCCATAGCAGGCGCTGTTGCCGCCACATCGATTCGACGGCAGCGAACTCGCGGCGCACGGCATCGTCCCAGGGAACGAACAGAGGACGGCTGGCGTCACCCTCACGCAGCAGGTCGAGGCTTTGATCGAACTGGCGCACCAGCGCCGGCACCTCGGCCAGCGCATCTTCGGACTGCGCCACACTGGTGAGCCGCCATGTCTGCATACGCATGCGGCCGGCTTCGTTCACCGCTGCTGCACCGCCCTCCAGCTGCCAGGTCACCCACAGCGTGAGGCCGATGGATGCAAGCGCAACCAGCAGCAACCCGGCGCCGATGCGCACCAGTTTGGTCGACAGCGACGCGGTGGACTCCATGACGGGAGGTTAGCGGCTTTCGCCGCCGGCAGATACCCGGGCGCGACGGGCCGCGGTTTCGGGGGGGCGCGGCAGGCCGGGCACAAACAGCATCCGCTGGCTGCTGCCGGCAGGGTCGGGTGCGACGAGATCGGCCAATGTCACGCCGTCGAGCACGGCCAGGTACCTGTCCATTGCTTCGCGAAGCGCACCCTTGAGTCGGCAATGCCCGTCGAGCCTGCAGTTGTTGTGATCTGCGTCAAAGCACTCCACGAGGTTGAAGTCGGTTTCGGTCTGTCGCACCACGTCGCCCACCACGATGAAGTGCGCCGGCTTGAGCAGGCGCAGTCCGCCGCCCCGCCCCCGCGTGGTCTCCAGCAGGCCCAGCCCGGACAATGTCATCACGATCTTGGTCAGGTGGCTACGAGAGATGCCGTGGGCCTCGGCGATCTCACCGACGGTGGCGCGCTGCTCGCGCCGTTCGCTGGCGGCGCAGTACATCAGCACGCGAAGGCTGAAGTCGGTCCATTGGGTCAATCGCATTGCGCATTCTCCTGATGACCGATGTCCGCATGGATAATCTGAATATTCATATGAAGCGCATTTTATGCGTTAATATTGACATTCAATATGAACATTAAAGGATTGTCGCCATGAGCACCATCTTCGTTCCCCTCGCCACCTTGGACCGCGCCAGCCAGCCCATCGGACGGATTGCGGTTGACCTGCCGGGTTCTACCGCCGTCTTCCGCCGCCTCAAGCTCGACTTCTGCTGTGGCGGCCAGATCGTTCTTCGAGACGCCTGCGACAACAAGGGCCTGCCGCTGGATGTCGTGCTTGCTGAACTCGACCGGCTGGACCGCTCCGATAGCCCGGCCGTCCCGCAAGCACCCGGCGAGATGATCGACCATATCCTCACCCGATACCACGCGGTGCACCGCGAGCAACTGCCCGAGTTGATCCGCATGGCTAGCCGGGTCGAGGCTGTACACCGCGACAACCCCGACGTGCCCATGGGCCTGGCGGCGCATCTGGAAACGATCGCAGCCGAGATGCTGGAGCACATGGCCAAGGAAGAGAACATCCTGTTCCCCATGCTCAAGGCGGGCGGGCGCGGCATGGCTGTTCATCCCATCGGCGTGATGCGCGAGGAGCACTCCAACCACGGCGAACAGCTAGATCGCCTCATGGCACTGACGCACGACGCTACCCCACCCGAGGGTGCGTGTAACACCTGGCGGGCGCTATACGCAGGCATCGACCAGTTTGCAACCGATCTGATCGCCCACATACATCTTGAGAACAACCAGCTGTTTCCTCAGTTTGAACGGGCACGCTCGAGCTGCTGCTGAGCCGTCACCCTCATATCAGGCGCGTGGGCGTGGGCTGCGCCGCGGCTGCGAACGCTTGCCCCTGCTATGACCAAGCCGGGCTGGCGGTCGAGCTGGAGATCGAGGCATGCCGGGCGAAGCTGGGCAATCCCGTCCCTGCCAAGACGGCAGAGGATTTGCGAAAATTTCTGGAGCCAGCTCAGTCGGGCATTCCGTCTGCCGAGGCGCACCGCGACGGCGAAGTCCTTGACGCCTTTCGCGCCAACGGCCGGCACTAGCTATGGACTCATTCTGGCGCGCGGGGCAACTGCCCACCGGTCGGGCTGGAGCCCTTTGCGCCGTATTGGTTTTCGAAGCCACATACGTGCTGTTTGGCAACTTCCTTGGAGATCAGCCGAGCGGCCATCTGCCATCTCCACTTGGGCGGTGTGCTCGGCATGATGCATGCTGCGAAAGCCAGCATGGTGAACTCCTCGATGTCGGCGCGAATTCTTGTAACCTCGCCGATGTTGGGAGGGACGTTGAGTTCGACCAGCTTGACCGCGACGTAGTCCAGCGCTTCTGCAATGCAGGCGTTGAATTCTTTGGGGTCGATGTCTTCGCGCCTCATGTTCTACCTGCTCTCGCCATACTGGTTGGATGCGGTTCAGCGTTTGCAGAATCGACCAACTCAAAAATCTACAGTAGGTCGCCTGGAGCTTCAATCGCCCAGGTAGCCGCAACACAGAAACTCGCCTGCCGGCGATATCCACCAGCTCCGGTGGTCTTGTTCAGCCTTGCCTCGGTTGAGCTTGACAGTGAAAAGGCCGAAGGTGAAAAGCATGCCTTGGTACGGGCTGCGGTTGACTTTCGGCGATACAAAGATGTAGCTCTCCATCTCGCTCCACCGAGATTACTGAACTGCTCGATTGTCCTGCGTGGCTTCCACCACGTCTAGCAGAGGTGGCATGCAGTGTTTACCCTTACCCAGCGCAACCCCAGCAAAGGAAATCGCCGGCTGGCGAGATCGACCAGGTGCGCCACGAGTCATCTCGCCGATGCATGTTGGCCTTGATCGAGTGCAGTCCGTAGGTGCGCTCGGTCACCACCGCGTTGGTGATGCTGCGCTGGGAAGCAGCGCGCTCGCGCCAAGCGTAGAAGCCGCTGGCGGAGACGCCCAGGACACGGCAGATGATACGCACGGGGAAGTCGGTCTGGTTTGCCATCACGAGTCCGAAGACTTCGCTGAAGTAGCATCGCTGCGACCGGCAAACCAGGCCGTAGCCTTTGCCAGGATGTCGCGCTCTTGTTGCAGTTGGCGAACCTGACGACGCATCCAGCTGAGCTCCTCGCGCTCAGCCGTGCTCAAGCCTTCCTTGCCGGGTAGCGGCTTACCACTGTCGCGGCGGCCCAGCCGACCCAGTTGGTGATGGACTGCGCGGCGACGTTGAACTCGCGCGAGAGTTCGGTCAGCGTGCGCCCGGCTTGCACCAGCTCGACCATCTGCTGTCTGAACTCCGCCGGGTACGGCGGTCTGACCTTGGACATTTGCGGCTCCTTGAACACAAAGAATGATGTGGCCACGGAACCGGCTCAACTCCAACTCCAACTCCAACTCCAACACTCCTCCAGTGTACCGCTGCTGGTTTCACAAGGTGGACTTGCTGCCGACTCGAAGGAGGTGTAGGCTGTCACCTGAAGTAACGACCTGGCCAGTACGCACATGAAGGCATCCCAAGACTTGCTCGATGTACTGAATCGCGACCCATTCAGCTGGACCTCGAGTGTGATACGGCAGGTGTTGCAGGACTATTCCGAGCATCGTCCTTTGAGGTACGAAGAGTTGTACTCGCTTCCTTTGAGAGAGTTCCAACTGTTGGTCGCTTTCATGGCACGTAGCCGAAGCAATGGTGCCGCTTACCAATCTACTGGGGCCATACTTTAGGTTTCACCACTTTTCTCGCTTGACAGTAAAGCCTTCGGTAACTGGACGTTTTTAAACGCCTGTCTGCCGGCCGAACGACCAGCGGTCAAGCCGTGCGTAACACGTTGGCGTTGCGCGCAAGCCGCCGTCTCCACCACATGCTCTACCGCCGAAGCGGGCAGGTCACGTCTGCTGCAGCTAAGGCCTCCACCTCTGGCTGAGACCTGTCAAGTGTCGTGATAAGTCCATTGAAGAACAAGGCATCTGGATACTCATTCATGCGATCACCTTGAATATGGGTCGGATGGTTCGCAGTGAAATCAACAGCGAGAGGTTGATCAGGTCAGGCTGACGCTCGTATAGCCTGGCTCCTGGTGCTCCTTAAGACCTTGTAATTCGCGTACATAACGCTGTCGATACATCGTTTCAATCTTCGTGTTGATCCGAACACTTCCGCTTGCACCTTTAAGTGCTGACTTTCTGTATCAACTAATAGGGGCCATGAACCTTTGAGAATTCTCGGGTTGCCTTTTGGCCAGCACTTCGCTCATTCTGGCATCACCCGTCTCACTCCAAGGTCTGATGTCGTAAAGCAAGCGTTCGAAAGTCAGATGGGCGGGTTTCGCGCACATGCATCAATGGCAACTCTTTAGGGGATTCTCCCCCTCGATACAGTGCGGCTCCCAAGACGATCAATGAAGGTACACTTTGTGCCCACCATTTGCACTGCTCCCTTCGTTCAGCTCGGCCAGCACCGCCGAGGGCAGGTGCTCCAGCCTCAACACAGTCGATCCCTGAGCAGCTGCGCTGCCTGCTGCGGCCACAGTTGCCTGGTAGATCTCTCGCGAACTTAGGTGTGCAAGCGCCACGATGAGTCGTCGGTCAGGTTCTTCCTTTTCGAACCCGGCTGCCTTCAGCGCGTTCTTCACCACGCTTCTCGCAAGCTGAATCGCCTGCTCTGCATCCGGCGGCATGATGAAAAACTCCCTGAACCGCGATCGCAACGTGGCCGGCACCCACCAGGGATAGTTGGCCGTGGCGATCCACGTGATCTGGCTCGCATCGAGCTCCAGGTCCAGGCTGATGTCGCGAACATTGGCAGCCGACACCGGCTCCAGGAGCGAGTGCAGCACCCCGGTCGGCGATGACAGCCCGCCCGAAGACTTGCCGATCACCTGCGCCTTGTCCAACTCGTCCAGGATCACGAGTGGGTTGGCGTGGTCACCTAGGCCCAGCAGATCGAAGACAAGTCCGTAGCGGGAGTTGCCCCAGACAGCATCTGAGCCGAGCAGTGCCGAGGACGTCTCGGCTTGATCCATTGGGTGGCGGCGTACCGGTACCCCGAGCACCTTGGCCAGGGATTCGCAGAAGTGGGTCTTGCCGACACCGGGTGGGCCGTAGAGCAGCAAGGGCGGCAAGCGCACCGGTGGCTTCACCGGGTCTGCCGCTTCGGGATCTTCGCCGGCCCTCTTGCTCGCTCTATTGCTCGCACCCTTCCCTGCCCTGGCCTTCTTCCCTTTCGCAGGCGCTTCCCCGGTCTCGGCGTCCCCCGTCCTGAATCGCATCTTCTGCAGCGCCACGTGGTTTGCCACGAACTGGATCACCTCTCCAAAGTGCGGGTGGTCTTCCTGCAGCGCCAGGATCGCCTCAACCGACTCGGGCGCACCGATCCTGCGCCATGGACCTTTGGCGTTGAGCAGATGCCCCAGGGGTTCGTTGCGCTTCTTGATATCCGCGTCGACGGATTGGGCTGCTGCAGCCATGCGCTGCACATCTTCTTCCCGGTACACCCGCAGCCGCTGCGTCGCAGGAAGCCTGGCGACCTCTTCCCCGAACCGCCTCTGATCTGCAAGGTTGAAGCCCTGGCGCCTGAGCTGTGCATCGATCTTCTCCTGGGCTTCCGTGGCTTCACGCGCGTCTTGCTCGGTGGCCTGCCTGCGCCGATCCGCCTCCCGCTTGGCCGCCTCAAGCCTCTCCCGCTGCTCCCAGGAGGGCTCGGGGTCTGTCGGACCGGCTCCTTCCTGCGCAGCCGCCTCGCGCTCGCGCCGGGCCTTGAGGAGGTCGTACTGCGCGGCCACGCCCGGGGGCAGCAGGAGATCGTCCTGGTAGTTGCCGGCAAAGCGCGGGTAACCAATGAAATTGCCGTCGCTGAGCAAGCGCGCTCGGCCTGGGGCAGTCCGCGAGGTGAAGCTCGGGGGACGGCGCCTGGCCATGGGCGCCAGTACGCATACCACGGTGGATTTCCTCTCCTCTGGGCCTTCTTTCCCACCCGACCCTTCTTGCGCTTGCGGGGCGGCTGGCTCCTGCGCTGTCTTCGGTGACTCAAGGGTGCGTGACGCGTCGCCCGGTGAATCGGCCTCCGGGTCGACCTGCACGCCCTCGCCTGGTTCTTTCCTGTTGATGTCATTCATGTCCGTGTCCTCCATGGCTGACATCACTTCAGGGCGCGCAGCTTGTTGTAGTGGCTGATGCGGATCTGCTCGATCGCAGGAGGCACTCCTTTCCCCCCGAAGCGCCGGCCCACCTGCCCTTTCTCGATGAAAGAGAGCGCCACCTCAGCCTCAGGGCGCTTGCGCACCAGGTGTGCTGCCAGGCGCTGCAGCACCAGCACGGCTTTGGGTCCGGAGTACATCAAGGCGTAGACCTGCCGGTTGTGGCCGATGCGGCGTTTCACCTCATGGATCGGGGCGGGCACGCCCACACACACCCGGAAGTGCTTCAGGGTCTGCAGGTCGTTCTGTGTCACCTGCACCACCAGGCGGTAGGTGCTGGCGCGGTTCGGATACGTCTGCTTCACGATAGCAATGCACCCGTCGCCATCGAGCATGCCGGCCGCCCAGGACAGGCTCGGACGGGGCCAGGGAATGGACCGGTCCACATAGGCCCGGCGCTCGTGGTCGGGGATGCGCACCGGCGCCGGTTTCAAGCCGGAGCCCATGAACATGGCCAAGGACAGCAGCCCTGCGGAGTCATCGATACGGCTGTCATCGATCTCGGGCATCTCGGTGAGCGGGCCTTCGTCCAGGTCGAGTGCCAGCTGGTTCTCATCAGCGTCTGCGGCGGCCAGGTTGCCGGCACGCTCGGAATCAGCCTGCACGTCCTCGCCATCCGACTCACTGGGCACACCCGAAACCCGCGCCAGCGCCGCCGTCACCAGCGTCGGCACGGGCTCCAGCGGCAGCGGCTGCTGGGCTTCGTCATCCGCATCGCGTAGACGGGCATAGGCCTCACGGCGCGCCAGGCGCATGGCATCACCGAAGGTCTGCGCCATGAGCGCGAACCTCGGGTTCACCGGGTTCTTGCCAAGGGGGCCGTGCTTGCTGCCGATGCGGTACTGCTGATGCACTGCATCGGAGAGCAGCAGCTGCAGCCAGACGCCATCGTTGACGGCTTCCTTCATGCCACCCTGGCCATCTGCTTCAGCACTCTTCGGCTCCAGGTTGATGAAGCGGGTAAGCAGGCCACGCAGCGTGAGCTGGGTCAGCGGGTGCGCGGCGCGCTCGGCTTCGCGTTCACGGACCAGGGCCTCGCTGGAGGAATAGCCACCACCGGACACCAGATCCGGCGCCGCGTTCAGCGCTCCCAGATCGGCGATCAGACAGGCCAGGCGAACCAGGGAGGTTTCGTCGCGGGTCAGCTCAGGATCGTTGACCTGCTCGGCCGCAACCACACCGAGAACCAGCGGGTGAACCACGCTGCGCGCACGTACTTCTGGCAGTAGGGCGACAAGCGCCTGCTCGATGTCGGCCCGGGCGATGGCGGCCATGAAGAACGCCTGGTGGGCGGGTTTCAGGCTCAGGATGGCGTGACTCAGATCGGCGGTGAGGCCCTCCGACAAGCCCAGGTGATCGAGCAGCCAGGGCCCGGAGCCGCGGCCCGAGCGCGGCTGATCGATGCCCGTGACCAGCAGCGCATCTCCAGGCACGCCCGGCACCCGGGTCTTGGCGGCGCGAATGAAGCGCACGCGGGGAGATGAGGCCTGGGCGATCGCGGTCTGCTGCGAGGGCGAGGGCAGCACCAGGGTCTGATCACCACTGCCGAGCAGGGCGATTGAGACACTGCCCTCGCGGCGCTGGCAGACCTGGCCGTGCCGGTTCATGTACGGACCCACGGGGCCGAACGGGAAAGCCGCGCTCAGCAACGTGTTCATCCGAAACACCGAGCCGGGCTCAGCGAGTTCACCCAGCAGGTTGGGCATCTCTTCGCCGGGGGAGACGGCGTAGGGTGTCAATTTGCCAGCGCCACTGCCGAAACGCTTGCCCGAACCTTCAATGGGTTCAGCCTGATTCGCGCCGTCGTTGGCCGCCTGCTTGTTCAAGCGCGCTGAGAGCTGGCTGCGCACGTCCTTCTCGAACTCGCCCATGTTCTTGGAGAGTTCTTGCAGGATGGTCGGCATGGCCAAGGCGTGGGCCACCGGGTCGGCGTGCGGCCGGATGTGGCCGGTGCCGCCATGGGCTGCTTGGTCAACGGCCGGGTTGTTGATCTGGGCGGTGGTCTTGAGATTCGAGTTCATGGTCTTGGTCCTTGGTGATGGATGGAAACGTCGGGATTCGGGTTCGGAGATCGGGCTGTTCTGGGCAGCGGTTTCGATGTGTTCTCGTTGTCTTGGAGCTGTTTCAGGCAAGGCTTCGCCTCACCGGTGCAGCAGCGGACACATCGGTCCGGCCGGTCAACCAGTCAGCTGGTAAAGGTTCGTTGGTTGAGAAAAGCGCCTGGGCGCTCAGCGCTGCGCTATGAGCCGTGCCTCAGGAACGGCGGCAGCGGTGGTGGCCTGAGCAAGGCAGCAAGCTCTGCCTCACCAGGATCCGTGCTGGTTCGAGTCCGGCCCTCTACACCCTGTGCACCCGCTGCACCTTTTCGACGGTGCGGCGCGGGCAGCACCTCGAAGGCCTCGGCCTCGTTGGCCGCAGGTGCCGCGCCAGCTTGTTCGGCCAGCAACGGCGCACCAGGCTGCAACTTAAGCGCCGACGCATCGAGCGAATTGTTGGCCGCGGTCTCGGCGGATGCAGCGTGCGCCCCTGGCTGCTGGGCCGCGGGCAACATGGCCGCCTCTTCCGGCAGACGCACCACCAGGCCTTGCACCGGGGCCACCGAGATGTGCTGCTTCAGGAGCCGTTCCATGGCAGAGCCGTCGCGGCGGGTCAGGTTGGGCACATAGCGGCTGTACACCCGAAAAAGCATCTCGGTGCTGGTGTGGCCGAGCTGGCGCGCGATCCACTCCGGCGCTTCTCCCGCGGCCAGCCACAGGGTCGCTGCCGTGTGACGCATCTGGTACGCCCTGCGGTGCGGCAGATTGAGATGGCGCAGCAACGGCGACCAGACCCGATTCAGAAAATTCTGGTTGTCGATCGGCTCGCCCTTGCGGTTGCAGAACACGAACTCGGAGAGTTTTCCGGTGGCCTTGAACTGCGCCTGCAGGGCGTCGAACACCAGGTCCGTCATCTGGATGTCGCGCACGCTGCCATCGGTCTTGAGCTCATCCTCTTCCTTCATTACGATGGCCTCGCGAACCAGGATCAGGCGGCGCTCGAAGTCAATGTACTTCCACTTCAGACCGTGCACCTCCCCCGTGCGCATGCCGGTGAAGAAGCGTACGGTGAAGTAGTGGCGGTAGTCCGCGCGCACGGTCGTCAGGATCTGCTGGACCTCCTCGAGCGTGAAGGGCATGACATCGCTGCGCTTCATCCTCAGCGGCTTGATGTTGCGAAACGCGGACGTAAACTCCAGCCTGTCGGCCGCCTCGTTGAGGATCTGGCGCAGCGGCTTCATCACGGAGTTGATGCGACGGTTGGACAGCGTGGAGAGGCTTTTTCGGGCGGGTACTTTGGCGAGTGATGCCCGAAAAGCCAGAACGTCTGCCTTGGTGATGTGGCCGACCTCTTTTTCCCCGAAGTAAGGGATCAGGTACTGGTCCAGCGATCCCCGCTGCGTCACGCGGTAGCTGCGCCGCCAGGACACTTCACACTCGGCGAACCACATGTCGGCGAAGTCCTTGAACAAGGGCGTGCCAGATCGTGCGGTGGGCTGAGCCGCTTCAGGGTCGTTGGTCGAAGCCTCGGAGTCAGCCTGGCCGGACTTGGCCGGAAGTGGCTTGCCGAAGGTCTTCTCGTAGTCGAACGTGCCGAGGGCAATTTCGCCTTCGATGCGCTCGAGGGCCTTTTGCAGGCGCTTACGGTTGAGCTCGGTATCCGGCAGCGCGGTCTGCTCGCGCAGGCGCTGGCCGAGGTACTTGAAGTCCAGGAACAGGAGCCCGGACTCGGGTCGGCGGCGGATACTACCCACGGAGCGCACCTCCGTTAGTCATGGGGATACCTGAACTCATCACCTCCGAGTGGCGGGCCATATCCTCCTGAATGTGCTCCCAGATGTAGAGCGTCTTGCGACCGCCAAAGGGACGGATGTAATGTCGCCCCTCGATAAGCACGCTGTCCTTGAGCCGATCGCGGATCGTTCGGCTGTCGTACTTGATCAGCGCCGACAACTCATCGGTCGTCAGGTAGGTCTGGTGCGGCCCAGCCGCGATAGGGACTTGCATGGTTGGCTCTCCTTTCTTGAGCAGTTACACTGGGAGACCAGTTTGCGAAGCAATAGGTGTTTTTGATCTCCTGCAGGTCACTATATCCCATGCTTTGACCCACAACAACCCTTTTTGATCTTCTGTAGATCATTTTCTGACGAACGGCATCATGATCCGCTGTCACTTCGCCCGCTTGATGGGAGAGCGCAAGCTCAAGATCGCGGACGTCGCACGCGATACGGGGATCAATCGGGGGACGCTGACCAGGCTGTACTACGAGACAGCGGAGCGGATCGAACTGGAGGTGCTCGATCAACTTTGCGAGTACTTTCAGATTGACATCAGTGACCTGCTCGAACGGGTCAACTCAGACCAGGCGTCGGGGTAAATTAAGGCCCATCTGATGCAGCGTAGAAGCTCGCAACTCTTGTCTAGCTCGAAGGGCAGTTGAGCAGCGGTTGCTGTCGGTCGATTGGCAGCTCTGGGTGGCCGATATAGGCGACGTTGCGGTCGTTCGTCCGCGAAACGACTAGGCCGGCGGCTTGCCTGTAGCTGGGCGGCGGCTGGACTGCCGGTCACGGCCAGTAGCGGATATTCTTGCCAGTGCGAAAGCATTCACTTTCGGGGTAGAAGCATCCGGTGCTGGGGAGCCGGTTTTCACCCCAAAGCGGCGCCCATGGGCACCAGGCCGTCAGAACGCGATCAGAAAGCGGTCTGCCCGCGCAGCGCGTAGAACCGTTTCGGGCTCGCGCTCAAGCACATCAAGCGGCAAGCGCTGGCGCAGCCAAGGGTTGGGTGTGGCGAACCATTCCACCATTTCAAAGCCCTGCAACACGGGATGCAGTTCGTAGACGATGGCGGCGACGCTCCGTGAAAGCGCCCAGGCGGGCAACTGGAACTGAAACATCGGAAGCCAAAGACGATGGCGCCACTCGATCGCCACCAGTTCACGCCGAAGCAGCGCAGAGCCCACCGAAAGGCCGGTTCGACTGACGGTGTGCAGGCAGCGCAGTTCATCGTCCGACACCATGCCGCCATGGGGTTTGAGTCTCGTGAAGAGATCAATGAAGCGCTGATCTTCCGCCTGGCGAGCGGTTTGCGCGTTGGCCATGGGGAACTCGCCAGCCCTCATGGCGCGAATCCGTGAATCCAGGCCAGCTTTAGCCATCGTTCGCGCAACGTTTTGGGTACAACGGCCTGCGCGCAATTGGAAGCGCGGGGCAAACGCCTTGCAAGCGATGTACTGCATCGCGCCAGATCGTGAGTTCGCTGTCGAACGGGGTAGGAGTGGTGCATCGCAGTCTTTCAGGTCCTGTAGAGGCCCTTAATGTTGCGGGCATTCGCGCCATCCAGCCACCGCCAGTGGTCCGTGGCCGGCCTCCCTCCAACAGGTGAGTCTGTGGCCAGACTCGGCACCTGCCACTGGTATTGATCAAATGACCAATGCCCTTGGGCGCCTGAGGTGGAGGCAAACCGCTCGCCGTGAGTGGAGGCGCTGCATCCGTCGCGTGGCCGATGTGCCTCCGATTCGCGAACAGCACATTGCCCTCACAGGCAGAGGTCCCTTCTGCCTGGAAGCCCTCAACCCCTCTTTTAGGAAACTGCCATGAAACTCGTACCGTGCAAGAGCCGCGTGCTCGCTTTGGTGACCCTGATGGGTGCCGCCACTCTGACACAGGCTCAAGGCCTGACTCGAGAACAGGTAAAGACCGAGTTGGCCGAGGCCATCCGCACGGGCGACTTCCCAGTCGGTGATCAGGGCCGACTGGCCTATGAGCTTTGGCCGAGCATGTACCCCGAACGCCCTGCGATAGCTGGCAAAACACGCGAAGAAGTCCAGCTTGAGCTGGTGGAGGCCGTCCGCAACGGCGACATGATCGAGGGAGAGCAAGGCCTGACCGCATACGAAAAGGCGCCCCACCGATTCCCGGCGCGCACCGCGGTGGCGGGGAAAACACGCACCCAGGTGCAGGCCGAACTCGCTGAGGCAATCCGACTGGGCGATGCACCGTTGCATGGCGATGATGGGCTATCGCCTGCTGAACGCTACCCGCAGCGCTTTGCTGCCGTGCGCGCGGCACATGCCGTCGCCATGAAGGCCCAACAGACCGAGCAATCGGTGCAGCGGGAAGGGGAAAAGTCGATCGTCCGTTGATCTCTCGTGCCTGGCCTTACAACCCGTGTTAGCAAGCTATCGCGGGTTGTATTCCTTAGTGGCTGCGCGCCACGTTCAACACGGCCGACCGGTCAAGTCGCAGGGCACGCAATGGCCATTGGCCCTCCAGTGCACCGTGCGGAGTGACGAACCAGGTGGCAACGCCTCCATCGTCGAGCCATTCGTGCAGTGCATCGACCACGGCCACAACCTCCGGACGTGGTGTCATGGTTGTTCGATCAAACTGGAACCAGGGCAATAGCAGTTGTCCTTGCGCCCTGAGACAAACCACGCGCCGCGCAACGATCCACCGCGCCACCACGGAGACCGCCTGTTCTACGCAGTCACTCATGAGCCAGGCAAGGTGATCTCCCGTCGTCAGTCCGTCAACTGCATCGTAGCGACGCAGCAGCTCGTCATCGGATAGGTCGACGCGCGCCGACGGCAACAGCGCCTCAGAGACGACGATGCGGTGGGAGGCAGCGGGCAAAAGGGTGATCGCGGGGGGGTGCATGCGGTACTCCCGGGCCGGACACGAGCGCCTGGCATCTGGCGATACTTTGATCCACTTCGCGGCACGCGGCCTCACGCCCATGGCCGGTTCAGGGGGGCACCCTATGGCGGTCATACCGGTCCTCCTTTGGATCAGTAACAGCGTACCGACCCATGCCCCCACCCATCCTGTTCCGATGGGGAGTTCATGACGCCCGAGGTGTGCCTACGCTGACACCACCATGTCCACCACAGCACATCGAAACGATCCACAGCGCAGCCTGGCTCCACAGCGCAGCCTGGCGTTGTGTGTAGCGCTTATCGTGGCGTTGTTGGTGACGGCCTGCTCCACAGCACACTACACGGTAAACGACCCACTTCAAGCACGGGCCTCGCAAGCCGAAGGCTACGCCATGCGAAACCTGAACATCGACGGCAACAGCGATGGTCTGTTGGTGGTGCTGGCCCTTTCCGGAGGAGGCTATCGAGCGGCTGCGTTGGCTCTCGCGGTGATGGCCTTGCTGGCAGAAACACCCATCGCCTGGGAAGGTAGGCGCTCGTCGATGCTGGACGAAGTGGACGTGATTTCCGCGGTGTCGGGTGGAAGCTTGGCTGCCGCTGCCTACGCGCTGGATCGCGAGGCCTTTGTCCGCGATTTCCCGGAGCGTGTACTTGCGCTAGATCTGCAATCGATGATGCTGCAGCGCGCGCTCTCTCCTTCCGGAATCTGGCGCCAGACCTCCCGCTCCTGGGGTCGCGGCGACTTGCTGCAGGAATTGCTGGACGAGCACATCTTCCTCGGTCGGCGTTTTGCCCAAGTGCAGCGTCGGCGTCCCATGGTCTATATCAACGCGACCGACATGCGCCATGGACAGCGCTTCGAGTTCACCCAGGATCAGTTTGATCACCTGTGCTCAGACCTCGATGAACTGCCGGTGGCCTGGGCAGTCGCCGCTTCGATGGCCGTGCCCGTGCTGCTTTCGCCTATCACGGTATGGAACCACAATGCCAAATGCATCGCTCCGCGACCGCTTCGGCCTGTGACTGGTCAGGCAGCCGCCAGCCACTACATCCACCTGGTTGATGGCGGGCTGGCCGACAACACTGGGCTCAGCGCACTGCTGGACAACGTGGCGGTGAACGGTGGCCTGCGCCGTACCGCCGAGGCGTTCCGACTCCAAAGTGTGCGCAAGCGGGTGATTATCGTGGTCAATGCTCAAATAGAGAGGGTGGATCCAGAAGCCGAGTCACCACACACTCCAGGCCTGATGCGCCAACTCAGCAGCTTGGTCAATGTGCCCATCGACCGCCATGCCGACGCCAAGCTGCAGCACCTGTCGCAGGTGGTGCGCCAATGGCAGGAGGAGTTGCGGAGCACGGGTGGCTCCACCGCTCGCGACCTGGCCGATGGCTTTCACATCGTCGAAGTGAGCCTGGCCCGAGCCCGGGATCCCGCGCTGGAAGCACAGCTGCAAAGCATCCCCACGGGGCTGCGCATCACGGCCGAACAGGTGTCGCACATCCGGCGTTTCGTTCGCGAAGACCTCGCCCACAACCCCGAGTGGCTGCGCCTGCTCGCCGATCTGCACGCGCCAGTCGGTGGGATGCAGGCTCTCGCCATTGATTGAGAAGGAGCATGACCATGAAGTCTGGAAGTTTCGTCGCGCGGTCGGGTGGTCTCATTCGCGCGCTTCCCTGGACCTTTGCGCTCTTGGGCGCGGCAAACGCGCAGGCCGAACTGCCTTTGGCGTCCCCCGCAGACCCACCTGCGGAGTGCAGGGGCGTCACGACGGAACCATCCCAGGGCTGCCTTCGCGTTCCCGAGGCAGCGCATGAGCAAGCACCACCAGCCCAGACAGATGGGGAGGAGCAGCCCAACAGAGCGATCATCTGCGCCTGCCTGTCCATCGAAGACATCGAGCCTATGGATGCGATCGTGTTGCGCAGAAGAAGGGTGCGAGCCACCGCCTGAGGCCCGCACCGGGTGGATTCAGCTCAATGTGGGCGAATCGCTTTGCCCACCTTGGTCAGCATCCGGGCCAACCCATTCCACAGCGCGTTGCCCACAGAAAAGCGCGGCCGAGGGCCTTCGATTGCCACGGCGTAGTCCGCACCACGCACCGCCTCACCCAGGCGGCGACTAAAGCGCAAGGTGGTGGGCCAGTCGGGAGAATCGGTCTCAAGTGTGTTTGACATGGTGACCTCCGTGGCGTGGCTGCCGGTGGGATCAGAAGCTGTGACGAATGCCCGTAACCAACTCGGCGATGTCGTTTTCGCCCGCCGTGCTCAGTTGTGCAGGCACTGCCGAGTTGAACCGACCGAGACCGCCGGCGCCGGCACGACCCTCGTTGCTGAAGCGCGTGATGGAACCGTAAAGTGCCGTTCGCTTGGACAACTCGTAGACCAGACCGATACCGAAAGCCTTGATGTCGGCGTCGACCTGGCGGTCCGGACGGTTCAACACGTACTGTCCCTTCCAGGTGAACTTTCCGATCCGGTACTCGACGCCCAGCCACGCACCCTGCCCGTCCAGGTCGGCCAATCGTCGGTCGTTGAAGCCGATGTAGCCTCCGAGCGCTCGCCATGGGCCGATGCGGTACGTGGCGGCAAGGGCGGACGTCCTGGCTCGGGTGGTGAAAAGGCCAGCCGCATCGCGCACCTCGTCGCGTACCGCAGAGCCAATGATGTCTAGGTGGTCGCTGGTATACCGCCCTCCCAGGTCGACGAGTCGGCTGCGACCCACCGCCCCCGGTACCTCTCCCGTGCCATACAGCAGCGAGCCTCGCAAGCCGTTCCACGACGGCGATTCGTAGCGCAAGGCGTTGTTGACCCGCACCGGGCCAAAACCCGGTGTCGAACTTGACGCCGATCCACGCACGGGTTCATAGCCTCCAAAGCCACCGATCAGCGAGGTGCTCGGTCCGGCGTTGCCCGCAGCGAAAGCGCTGAACTCGATCGTGGTGCTGAAAAGCGACCCCTGATGCCGACCCGCCGAGAGGGAACCGAGCGACGCGCTGCGCAGCCCGGCGATGGACTGACGGCCGAACATGGCGCCGCCCTGGCTCAACGTTCCTTCGTCGAGATTGATGCCACCTTCGAGCACAAAGAAGGTCTCCAGACCACCGCCGAGGTCTTCTTTGCCGCGAAAGCCCAGGCGGCTGGCGGCCAGACCTCCGCTCTCCAAGCGATGAGCCGACTCGGCAGCGGTCAGGTATTGGGCGAAGGCATCGACCACACCATAGAGCTGAACGCCCGATTGGGCTTGGGCCACGCCAACCACGACGGCACTGCAGGAGGCGATCAGGGTTTTCATGCGGACTCCGTGAATGGATGGATGGACAACTCGCCAGCCATCGCATCGCGAACGAGCCGGCGCCCAGGCATGTTCGGTCGCGACCGCCGCATTGCCGACCTCCAGAACGCGTATCTGCGTCTCTCTCTGAGGATCTAACGCCCGGTGCTCCATGTTGACAACGCCGTCCTCTGGTGGAAGCGGCGGCTCCCCCAACAGGAAGAGCGGTGCATCGGCCCCTTGAGATACGTCGGATCTTGAGCCTGTGCTCACACTGATCGAAGGGCGCGGTGGAACCGCACCACCGGCAGCCTCCTTCAATCCCCTCACTTATGGAGCACACATGCACGCCCTGATCCGTTGCGCCACGCTTGCAGCTGCCCTTCTCTTCGCCCACTTCGCATGGGCGGTCATCCCTGCCCCCATTGAGGCCCCTGCAGGCACCTATGTGCTAGAGAAAACACACGCAAGCCTCCATTGGCGCATCAGGCACATGGGTTTGTCCAACTACACCGCGCGCTTCAAGCGATTCGACGCCACTGTTCAGTTCGACCCGGTCGATCTATCGCGCAGTTCGGTGCAAGCCAGCATCGACGTTGGCTCGCTCGAGACCGATCTGACCACGCCCGATTTCAACGCCGAACTGCGCGGGGAACCGTTCTTCAACGTGGTGCGATTTCCGCGTGCCACCTTCAGTTCAAAACAGGTCGCGCTCACAGGACCCCAATCGATGCGTGTACTGGGTGATCTGACGTTGCTCGGTGTCACGCGTCCTGTCACGCTGGAGGTCGTGCTCAACGGCTCCATGAAGAACCACCCCTTCGCTAAGGTACCTGCGCTTGGCTTCTCAGCGATGGCAACCATCACCCGCAGCGCCTTTGGTTTGAACCCACCGCCGCTCCGTGAAGGCGTGGGCGATGAGGTCGAACTCCTGATCGAAGCCGAACTCCTGAAACAACCTTGAAGGGTCCGACATGGAACGCAGCACAGCTTTCGCAACGCCGGGCGCCGGGCCGCAGCGGCGTGACTTCCTCGCTGCAGGTGCGGCCCTCGGGCTGAGCGCCTTGGTCGGACCGGCGATGGCGCAGGGGCATGCCGGCGCGCCGGACCTGATTCTGTACAACGGACGTGTGTCGACCATGGACGCAACGCGCGGCGAGGTCCAGGCGGTGGCCATCGGCGCCGGCGAGGTGATGGCGGTGGGCAGCGATGCCGAAATCGTGCCGCTGGCTGGTCCGCAGACGCTTCGCGTGGATGTGGAACGCCGTCGCGTGATCCCCGGCCTCACCGACTCGCACATGCACATCATCCGCGGTGGTCTGAACTACAACATGGAACTGAGGTGGGACGGAGTGCGCTCCCTGGGAACCGCCTTGGAGATGCTGCGCGTGCAGGCCTTGCGCACCCCGCCACCCCAATGGGTCCGTGTCGTGGGTGGCTGGAACGAGCATCAGTTCGCCGAAAAACGTTTGCCCACATTGACCGAAATCAACGCAGCCGCGCCCGACACGCCTGTATTCGTCCTCAATCTTTACAACATGGCCTTCCTCAACCGCGCGGCGCTGCGTGCAGTTGGTTATACGCGCGACACCCCAGCACCCCCTGGCGCGCTGATCGAACGCGACCACCGCGGCGAGCCCACCGGCCTCCTGATGGCGGAACCCAACGCCTTCTTGCTCTACAACACGCTCCACAAGGGACCGAAGTTGAGCCCTGAAGACCAGATCAACTCGACATTGCACTTCATGCGCGAGGAGAATCGTCTTGGGGTGACCTCGGTGGGTGATGCGGGTGGCGGCTTCCAGAACTACCCGGAGGACTACGACATCATCGGCAAGCTGGCGGCCGAGAACAGGCTCACCGTTCGCATCGCTTACAACCTGTTCCCACAAAAGGCTAAGGCAGAACTTGACGACTTCCGACGCTGGGTAGCGATGGGAAAGCCCGGTGACGGCACCGACTGGTACCGCCTCAACGGCGCTGGCGAGATGTTGGTGTTCTCTGCAGCCGACTTCGAAGACTTTCTGGTTCCCCGCCCCGAGATGCCGACGGCGATGGAGCCCGACCTCGAAGGCGTGGTGCGATTCCTCGCAGGCAACGGCTGGCCCTGGCGCATGCACGCCACCTACAACGAGACCATCACACGCGCGCTCAATGTGTTTGAACGCGTGCACCGTGAGCTGCCAATCGACAAGCTGGGATGGATGTTCGATCACTGCGAAACCGTCTCGTCCGACAACCTCGAACGCATCCGCAAGCTTGGGGGTGGCGTTGCGATCCAGAACCGACTCTCGATGCAGGGCGAGAACTTCATTCGTCGCTATGGTGCGGCGGCGGCCGCTCAGACGCCGCCGGTCAAGCGCATGCTGGCGATGGGCGTTCCGGTCACGCTTGGCACCGACGCCACGCGCGTGAACTCCTACAACCCCTGGCAGGCTATCTACTGGCTGGTGTCGGGCCGCACCATCGGCGGCACGGTTCTCTACCCGGAGGAGAACCGCCTTGACCGCGTCGCCGCCCTCGGCCTGATGACGGTGGATGGCGCCTGGTTCTCACGCGATACCGGTCGCAAGGGAGTGCTGCTACCGGGTGCACTGGGCGATGTGGCGGTGCTCGACCGCGACTACTTCGCGGTCAATGAAGACGAGATTCAGGACATCACCTCGGTGCTGACCGTGGTTGCCGGCAAGGTCGTGCATGGCAGCGGTCGCTACGAGGCGCTCGCCCCGTCCCTGCCACCGGCATCGCCCAACTGGTCGCCGGTGCGCACGTTCGGCGGCTACCAGATGCGCCGCAAGCATGCACACGCACCCGCACCGCAAGAGGCTCCGCGCTACGCGTCGATGTGCGGGTGCGCCAGCGCTTGCTTCGTGCACGGACACGATCACCTGGCGGCGGCCAGGCATCAGGTGCCCGCGGACGACCTGTCCACGTTCTGGGGCGTTCTCGGCTGCAGTTGCTGGGTCTAACGCGAGGTGTCTGTTGAAGTTGGTCTGACGAGCAATCCGGCTCCACGTTTACTGCCAGACGGCGATGCAAGGACTGCCAGGCACGATCCGGTCATGTCCAACCCATTCCGGAGAGCGCAATGTTCTACGAAGCTTTTTCCTGTTTCGTCAAACCCCGGTTCCCGAACAAAGGGCACCCTAATGACGAGTAGCTCACAGGGCTCCCATGGCATCGCTCTACTGGATCGGACTGACCATCATGCGGAGCGGGCAGCACACATCGCGGCGCCCCGCACACGTCGGTGAGCGCCTTTTCATGGCCCTTGGTCTCGTTGTTTCCGTCAGCGGGCTGCTCAGCCTGATCGCCTGCGGTATGGGCTGGTCAGGAGTATCGGACTTCTTCTGGCTCTGGCTTTGTCTCTGTATTGGTGGCTATCCACTGGGATCAGTGCTTGACCGTTGCCTGCGACACTTATTCTGGATCTAGTGAGCAAGACGAGCTCATGGTGGCACCTTTTCATAGGGTCCCTAGCCTCATTCAGTGCTTGTGGTCATCCAGAGATTTCGTACCGCAGCTTCGCATTGGGAGCGCAGAGAACGCGAAGCATCTCGCGAACTACGCATGAACAGAGTGCAGAAGTGCAAGTACACGTCGCCGTATCCAGCCGTGCTCAAGCCTTCGTTTCGTGACAACGGCCTGCCACTGCCGGTGGCCGCCTGGCCGACCCAATGGGTGATGGATTGCTCGGTGATTGAATTCGCGCGAGAGTTCCGCCGGCGAGCGGCCGGCACGCGCCATCCTGGTCGCCTGCTAGCTGATCTTCGGCGGGTATGGCGGCCTGACCTTTGACATGCGCAGGTTCATGAAAACAGATGATATGTCCACAGAATCGGGTCAACTTCAGAAGCGCATACCGCTTTCGCCTCGCGGTTTAGTGATGCCGGTCCATGTCTTTACGCCACCATCCGCTGAGAATCAATGCCGACGCGATTGCAATATGTTCGACGAATACATTGAGCTGCGCTTGCCGCTCGCTTCCGTCAAGGCGCCAAAATGCATGACCGATGAATGTGGCGGCCATGGTGAACAGTGCAAGCAAGACTCCGCCCGCCAGCGCCCAGCGTCCTCTCCCGATCAGTAGCAGGGCAGTGCCGCCGAGTTGGACAAGGATGGTCATCAAGACCGCAAGCATCGGCAACGCAATTCCGAGCTTTTCATACTCAATCATTGCTTGATCCATATTTATCGCTTTTCCAATCGCGCTGAGCAGAAATGGTGAGCACACCGCCAAGACTAGAGCGTTCGGTAGCCAAGTGTGAGAGCATGTATTGATGGTTTGGCGTTTGCCGCTGGAATTCTCGCTTTTCGTAAACATCTTCTTGCCTTCAAACGTTGGTCATGATGAGTGGCGGCGAAGGCGACCTCAACCAGGATAGAGTGAAGTTGGGTCGGGGGTTCAACCATCGGCCGGGGAGCTAAAGTCCTTCATCCCTAGAATCCCACCGAAGCCGCAGTTTGAGTCGTGCTTCCAAGAGGCGAATCAGACGCAGGCATCACATTCATCTGCTACTTTGTGGATACAAACTCCAGGGTCTGTAGCGCATTACAAGCATGGGGCGATTCAAGCGCGAATGACGTTGTACGCAGGAGTCGTTTGCTGTGTCAGAAGTTGCCCGCAATTCTGAGCAGGTGAGATAAAGCGGGCTCCGTGCATTGAGCTGGCCCCTGGCGGGCTGGCGAGAAGGAGCTTGTGATGAAAAAGAAAGCATCCGGGCGGCGCGCGCGCCGTTCCCACAGCTCAGCGTTCAAGGCCAAGGTGGCGCTGGCCGCGCTCCGCGAGGACAAGACCATGACCGAGCTCTGCAAGGAGTTCAAGCTGCACCCCACGCATATCAACGAATGGAAGCGCCAGCTGCTTGAGCGCGCGGCCGACGTCTTCGGGGTGGGATCGCCCCCCCGAGCCGGTCGCTCTGACCCCGATGCACGCCAAGATCAGCCAATGGGCGCTGGAGAATGATTTTCTTGAAAGCGCGCTCACCAAGGCGGGATTGCTGAGCGCAAAGCGATGTTCGACCGTGAGCACCCATTGAGCGTGGTGTGCCAGGCCCGACTGCTGGAGATCAGCCGCGACGCTGTTTACTACCAGCCCTACCCCACCAGCGAGAGTGACTTGGCGCTCATGCGCCGCATCGACGAGCTGCACCTCGAGCACCCCTTCATGGGCGCTCGCATGCTGCGCCGTCAACCGCAGCGCCAGGCCATTCTTGTCGGGCGGCGCCACATGGGCACGCTCATGCGGCGCATGGGCATCCAGGCCCTATGCCCGCAGCCCGGCACCAACAAGGGCCACCCACACCACAAGGTCTAACCTTACCTGCTGCGCAAGGTGGCCATCCGCCGCGCCAACCAGGTCTGGGCGCTCGACACGACCTACATCCCGATGAAGCGCGGGTTCGTCTACCTCACGGCCGTGGTGGATGTAGCCAGCCGCCGGGTGCTCGCTGACAAGGTGGCCATCACGCTGGAGGCCAGTCATACCAGCGAGGTGATAGAGCAGGCGTTCTCCCGCTTCGGCATGCCCGAAATCGTCAACACCGATCAGGGCAGTCAGTTCGAGTCTTACGAGTTTACCCACGCGGTGCGTTCGCGGGGTGTCGTCTGTCAATGGACTGCATCCTTTTCATTCCCAGCGGCTTGGCCGGATGCAGTGTGTACCTCTGTCGCTCTCGGCGAGGAGTCACCGCAGTAACTTTGGATGTATTGCTGCTCGGCGACCTGTTTCGCCAAGAATCCGCTTTCCATTCGCGCGATCGGCACTCCGGACATCCTTGGACACCGGTCGTGGCCTAGGATTGCGGAGAGCTCTCCCGAACGGCACCCTCCAGTCCGTAAGGACGAAGGGGTGGCTCGTTCTAAGGATCCTCCCACCCCGCCGGGCGCCATCAAGTTCATTCACGGGGAACGGTGGCGACGTACACCCCGGGCCAGGCACCCCTGGGACTGGGAGGGACCGGGACATCAGTCGCTTCTCATTTCCATACAAGCGCCCGCGACGTACCGATCCTGCTGATCGCCGTCGCTCCTGAGGGAGGGGTGGCTCTTCATCGGGGTACAGCGCGCATCCACCCATTCCAAGCCGGGTACGCTTGATCGGCGGTCTTCACGTTTGCGGTGGAACCTTGCACCGGCGAACTGTCAGGGCGAGCCGATCGACAGAGTTGGCTGCGCTCTCGCTGTATGTCCGTTCCGGTGCGCTCCACCCCTCTTTTGGGGGGTGCCTCGCGTGACGATTCGCTTCACCATGTCGGGATGGTGAGAGTTCGTCAAATGGCAGCTAACGGCCAAGGAGCCAAAGGCAATGGGCCAAACGGTGATTGACAAGGAGTGGCCATTTCCCACGCTGCGCCGGTTCCAAGCGAGCGTTGTCGGATGGCTTTTGGCCTGCCTGCTGCTACCGACTGCCTCATACGCCATTGATCCTTCGGTCAGGTTGTCCGAGTTGCACCATACGACTTGGCGGAGTGATGATGGAGCGCCGCCGAATATCGTCGCACTGGCGCAGACACCTGACGGATTCTTGTGGTTGGGAACAGGCGGTGGTCTGTTCAGGTTTGACGGAATTCGTTTTGATCGGATCACTTCCCTCTCCGGCAAGCAACTGCTGACGACAAGCATCACCGCCCTCCACACCACCACTGGCGGGGCACTTGTGATTGGCTATCGATTCGGCGGCCTCAGCGTTTACGACAACGAGCAGCTGACGAATTACACAGTTGCCGATGGGCTCCCCCCAGGCAACGCTTGGGCATTTGTTCAAGGAGAGGATGGCGACCTTTGGGCAGCATTTACCGGTGGCGTGACCCGACGTCATGCTGGCGAATGGAAGACTCAGGAACTCGACGGCGAGATGCTTCCGTTTCGTACCATGCTTCGAGACGCTGAGGGCAATATCTGGGTGACAGCCAAGACAGGCGCGTACGTCCTGCTTAAGGGACGTTCGGGCTTTCAACGCGCTCAAGCGGACCTCCCAGTCTTCCCTTTCCTTTCACTGGCACCCGATGGAAGGATCTGGGCAACAGACTTTCAACGGCAACGCATCAGCCCCATGTCTCGTGAGGGAGAGGGCTTTCGCCTCAGCCCAGCCACCGAGGAAGTCCCGCTACCCCTCAGCGGTGACTTGCACTGGTTTGACACTGGCGGCGGTCTTTGGATCCGCACAAGGGAAGGCTTGATACGGGTCGCAAAACCTCTTGCCTCTGGGGAAAGCCAGCGCGCAGAAACCTTCTCTTGGGCAAAGGGGCTGTCGGGTGAGATTTACAGCTTCCTGGAGGACCGCGAAGGCAACATTTGGTTGGGCACCGCGGGTGGGTTGCATCGTTTCACCCACAGCAACGTTCGTCGGGTCGAACTGGGTCTTGATGGAGGTAGCGTGGGCGTTGCTCCGGGCGACGGTGCAGATGTCTGGGCAATCACCGCGTTCGGGGGTCTGTTCAGGGTCGGTGAGTCAGTTAGACAGTATCCAAACGTTGCACAGTACGCATCACACATGCATCGCGACCAGAATGGCATCGTGTGGATTGGCTCAAGGAACGCGCTTTGGCGGATCGATGCCGATGGAACCCTTGTTGAGATGGAGCGTCCCGATATCAGCAGTGGGAAGCAGGCGTCAGTGTTCGCCCCCATCCACGCAATTGCCAAGGACCGCGAGGGTGTGCTTTGGCTACACACCGTCATCAACGGGACGTTTCGTCGTTTGGCCGATCGCTGGGTTCGTGTGCCCGAAGGTCCGCACGATCGCATCATGTCGATGGGCAATGACGCACAAGGTCGACTTTGGATCGGCTATGTCGACCGCGGCGCCAGCCGGGTGGATGGAGATGAGGTGCTTTCATTCGAACCGGGTAGCCAGCTCAACATTGGAGCTGTTTCAGCGATCTATGGACGAAGCACCCGCGTATGGCTTGGTGGTCAGCACGGATTGGCGCTTTTCGACGGCGCCACAATGAGGACGCTGAGTCTCCGAGGACTTGACGACATCACCGTGGTGACAGGAATCGTCGAGACTGCCTCGGGTCAGCTATGGGTCAACGCGGCAAATGGTCTGACGAGGATTGACGCAAATGAATGGCAACGCGCGTTGATCGATCCGAACTACATCATGCAAGTGCAGCGCTTTGGCCCATGGGATGGGCTTCTAGGCAGTGCGAGTCAAATTCGACCACTTCCTTCCTTGATAGAAGCCGGGGACGGAAGACTTTGGATGGCCTTGCCTAGTGGCTTGTTTGTCGTCGACCCTGCAAGACTGCGCCGAAACAACCTTCCCCCAACGGTGATCATCCGTGGGCTGACAGTGGACGGCAAGGACTATGACTCGGGTGACCCCGGTGCAATGCCTGTCGGTCGTGCAGACTTGCGCATCGCCTACACGGCAACCAGCCTGACGGTTCCCCAGAAAGTACAGTTTCGATACAAACTGGAAGGATATGACTCAGATTGGCAGGATGCCAGTGGCCGCCGTGAAGCCACGTATACACGGGTAGGACCTGGCGACTATGTCTTCCGCGTGGTAGCAAGCAACAACGACGGTGTATGGAATGACACGGGTGCCTCGATCAGCTTCACTGTGCCACCCGCATTCTGGCAAACGCGCTGGTTCGCGGCGGTGGCACTTGCTGCCGCGGCGTTGCTCCTCTTGGCTCTCTACCGCCTGCGCATATGGCAGATATCAACCCAGCTACGTCGACGCCTGGAGACGAGACTACAAGAGCGCGAACGAATTGCGCGTGAGCTGCACGATACGTTACTTCAAAGCATTACTGGGTTGACACTTCATGTGCGGGCGGCAGCCAATCAGGTCCCGGAGGGGTCACCACTGCGCGAACGCTTGGAAATCGCGCTGAATCGCGCCAACGAGGTGGCAGTGGAGGGCCGAGATCGTGTTGCAGAGCTGCGCCAGCATCAGGGGGTCGGCATCGCTTTGCACACCACGTTGATGGCGACGTGCCAGGCTTTGTCGGATGCAATGCCCGGTCCGACTTGCCAAGTACAGGTCGTAGGTACCTTACGCGAACTGAACGGAATGGTTTCCGACGAGGCCGCGCGTGTGGTTTATGAAGCAGTCTGCAATTCGCTGCGCCATGCAAATGCGAAGGCCATCCATGTGCTGCTGGACTATAACCGCGACGAATTGCGCGTCACCGTGCGTGACGACGGTGAGGGAATTCAGAGTTCCTCTCAAGCCGAAGTTGATCTTCAAGGTCATTTTGGCCTCGCTGGCATGCGCGAGCGCGCAGATCGGATTGGTGGGCAGTTGAAAATCGAATCAGGCAAACAAGGCACGATCGTGTCACTCACCGTTCCTGCGCGCATTGCGTACGCGGTCGCGAGGCGATGCTGAGCAACATTGCAGCTGTGTCCAATTGGACGCCGACACGCTCAGAGAACGATGATCCCGCGTTGAACCGCGATGGTGACGGCATGCGTGCGATCATTGGCAGAAAGCTTGGACAAGATATTTTTCAGGTGACCCTTCACCGTCTGCTCTGTGATCCCCAAGCGTACTCCGATGACCTTATTGGAGCATCCGGCGGCGACCATGCGCAGCACCTCCAGTTCCCGCGCAGACAGCTCCTGGTCGCCCAAGCGAGCCGATAGTTCCATGGCCACATCTGCAGGAACGTACTTAAATCCGGCATCAACGGCCCGAATGGCCGTCACAAGATCGCTCTGCAGCATGCTCTTCAATAGATACCCCAACGCACCGGCCTTCAGCGCGCGCGACGCGAGCGTGTCGCCTCGGTAAGTTGTTAGCATGATGACGCGGGCTTCAGGGGCCTCCTGCCTGATGACCATCATGAGATCGATCCCACTCATGTCAGGCAACCGAATGTCCAGCAATGTCACATCTGGCTTGAGAGATCGAAAAAGCGATAAACCCTCGCGTGCAGAGCCAGCCCCGCCTGCATAACACATGCCAGGTTCGCTGTCAATCACTGCTGCGATGCCTTCGCGCAGCAAAGAGTGGTCGTCCACCGCTAAGACTGAGATGCGGCGCACTGACTGGGTAACCATGTAAACGTACCCCTTGAAGAGTGCTGACGGCCACCTTGGGCCAAGCCTCCGGCGTGGATCAGCTGGGGTCTGCCCTCGCCCCGACACTGGCTCCATGCAAAACACCGGCCATACTTTGATCCTAGGATAACCGTACTACAGGCAACAACAGAACGTAACCCTCAAGGAGTAGTGGGGCGTTCTCCTGAATCGCTGCCCAAAGGCAATGGCAGGCTGGCATGCAGTCACCATTGAAGTGGGCGTAGACACCCCCTGAAAGTTGTGCTCGGCATCCCCCAACCTGGGCCGTGCGTTCCGTCACGATTCGTCTGAAACTCAATAGACCGACGAGATCACTTCAGGAGTTGAACATGCACGGGCTTGCGCCGATCAGAGTACTGGTCACACACGAGGAACACATTGTCGACGCTGGCCTCAAGGCAACACTGGCCAAACAGCCGGGCTACGAGCTTGTTGCAACCGAGTGGGCGAATAAAACGGGCATTGAAGTAACCAGCTGGCTCCGCCAGCTGAACGTAGACGTGGTGATCACGGACTACGACCGTGGACTCTCACTCGCTCGAACGATTCAGATAGGAAGGGGACAGTCCTGCTCCAAGTCGTTGCGCACCGTGATCGTCACCAGTCGGATCACGCCAGCCGAGATCCGCAATGCACTCAAGAACGGAGTGGACGGCTACCTTCCTAGCGCAAGTCCAGAGAGCGAATTCTTAGATGCGGTTCGTAAGGTGCACATGAGCATTCGCCATGTGAGCGAACCACTCGCGCAGGCTCTTATGGAGAACATGCTGGCCGAACAGCTCACACCACGCGAAACCGAGGTATTGCGCCTTGCCGCCCTGGGCCTTGCCAACAAGGTGATCGCGACCCGACTTGGTATCGAGTTGGGAACAGTCAAGTGCCACATGAAGGCCATCATGGAGAAGCTGCAAGTCTGCAATCGGACTGAAGCTGTAGTGATCGCCAATCAGAGAGGTTTACTGACACCTGACTGCGATCCATTTGTTGCGGAGAAACATCTGGAGAGAATTGCTGCAAGCAGGAGTCAGAACCTGAACACGCAGCGCTTGGTTGAATCACGCTGGTCCTGAATCCTCTGGTTGCCAGGAGTAAAGACGCCGTGCTCAAGCCAGCGGCCATCGATGATTGAACTCACGAAACTCGTCCGTGTTGTTGATTCATCAGCACAACTGACCCTCCAGGGGTGCGGCGTAATTCTTGGACTGGATTCAGTTGATTAAGCCCAGACTTTCGCGGTACTCGATAGGGCTGCGGGAGCCCAGTGACATCTTGATCCGTCCTTCGTTGTACCAAAGGATGTACTGGTTCACCGCTCGGATGAACACCTCAATGGCAGTCGACCTCCAATCTCCCAGGTAGAACGTCTCATTCTTCAGGCACCCAAGGAAACCTTCGCAGGCTGCGTTGTCTGGTGAGCACCTCTTGCGCGACATTGACCGTATCAGCTTCGCACTGTGCATCCGATCAAACCAGCCCGGCCAGCGGTAATGGGCACCACGGTCGGAGTGAATGATCGGCTTGCCGTCGCACGATTGCACCGTGTCAATGGCCGCATCGAGCATCGTATTCACTAACCCGGAGTCCGGTCGGGTACGCGACGATGCCTGCGGTATTGAACCGACGGTGCTGGAAGCTGCGGGGCGCGACGCTCATTGGGGCATTACCGGTATGCACGCGCGCGCACGTCGCATTGGCGCGCAACTGACCCTGCGTCAGCGCGGAACCGGTCGCACAGAGCTGATGCTGCAGGTTCCCTCGATACGTGCCTACGCGCTGCCTATGCGGCAATGACGGCAGCCAACCGGCTGCCTGAGCGTGTCCATGCACACATGCCCCCTCCCAAGGAGCGAGATTGCACTCTCCCTTCTTACCGCTGTCAGGCGTAGTCGAGCTTCCTATAGTGATCCATATCTCAACCGCCTCGGCCACGCACCATGAACACCCCGCTGCCGCCCCTGACTCACGCCAACGGAGCGCCCGTCGTCGACAACACCAACTCGCAGACCGCCGGTCCACGCGGTCCTGTATTGCTTCAGGACATCTGGCTGCTTGAGAAGCTGGCGCAGTTCGATCGCGAGGTGATCCCCGAGCGACGGATGCATGCCAAGGGCTCCGGCGTCTTCGGCCACTTCACGGTCACGCAAGACATCGCGCAGTACACCAAGGCCCGGATCTTCGGCTCCGTGGGCAAGCGCACCGAGGTGTTCGTGCGTTTCTCGACCGTTGCGGGCGAGCGCGGTGCCGCCGACGCGGAGCGGGACATCCGAGGCTTTGCCGTCAAGTTCTACACCGAGGAAGGCAACTGGGACCTGGTCGGCAACAACACGCCGGTGTTCTTCCTGCGAGACCCCCTGCGCTTTCCCGACCTGAACCATGCGGTCAAGCGCGACCCGCGCACCAACTTGCGCAGCGCCCAAAGCAACTGGGATTTCTGGACCTTGCTGCCCGAGGCCTTGCACCAGGTGACCTACGTGATGGGCGACCGCGGCCTGCCTGATGGCTATCGCTACATGCATGGCTTCGGCAGCCACACCTTCAGCTTCATCAACGCGCGCAATGAACGAACCTGGGTCAAGTTCCACCTGAAGAGTCAGCAGGGCATCCGCAATCTTAGCGATGCGGAGGCCGAAGCCATCGTCGCCAAGGACCGCGAGAGTGCTCAGCGCGACCTCTTCGACGCCATCGAACGCGGCGACTTCCCTCGGTGGACACTGGCCGTGCAGCTCATGACCGAAGCGCAGGCTGACGCCTGCGTCTTCAACCCCTTCGACCTCACCAAGGTCTGGCCGCATCAGCACTACCCGCTCGTTGAGGTGGGCGTGTTGGAGCTCAACCGTAACCCCGAGAACTACTTCGCCGACGTCGAGCAGGCAGCCTTTTCACCGGCGAACATCGTGCCGGGCATCGGCTTCTCACCCGACAAGATGCTGCAGGGGCGTCTGTTCAGCTACGGCGACGCACACCGCTACCGACTGGGCGTGAACTCGCACCAGATTCCTGTCAACGCACCGCGTTGCCCGTTCCACAACTATCACCGCGACGGCGCGATGCGCGTCGATGGGAATCAGGGCCGCACGATCGGCTACCAGCCCAACAGCCACGGCGAGTGGTCCGACCAGAACGAGCTGATGGAGCCACCCTTGCCGCTGCACGGCAGCGCGACGCACTGGGACCACCGCGCCGACGACGACCACTACTCCCAGCCGGGCGCGCTCTTCCGACTGATGAGCTCTGCCGAGCAGCAGCGCCTGTTCGACAACACGGCACGCTCGATCGGCGGAGCGACCCGGGAGGTCCAGCAGCGCCACATCACCCACTGCACCCGCGCCGACCCGGCCTACGGCCGCGGCGTGACCCTCGCACTCGATCGCCTCGGACGCGCACCGAGCTGAACCGGCCCCTCCCCCACTCCCTCCAACAAGGACCACCGATATGGACGATACGTCTCCCACTAATCCGACCCGCCGGCAGCTGCTCAGCGGCACCGCGCTGGCCGTCGCCGGCTTCTCCGTGCCCGCGCTGGCACGAGCCCAGACCCCATCCACCACCCCGCGTGCGAACAGCCGCAGCACCCCGAAAGGAAAGACGACCATGAGCAACACTGTCACCACCAAGGACGGTACCGAGATCTTCTACAAGGACTGGGGTCCCAAGGACGCCCAGCCCATCGTGTTCCACCACGGCTGGCCTCTGTCGTCAGACGACTGGGACACGCAGATGCTGTTCTTCCTGCAGCGCGGCTACCGCGTCGTCGCCCATGACCGCCGCGGTCACGGGCGCTCAGCGCAAGTGAGCGAAGGCCATGACATGGATCACTACGCCAGCGACGCATTCGCAGTGGTCGAGCACCTCAACCTGCGCAATGCGGTGCACATCGGGCACTCCACGGGCGGTGGCGAGGTTGCCCGCTACGTGGCCCGGCACGGACAGCCCTCTGGCCGCGTCGCCAAGGCCGTGCTGGTGGCGGCCGTGCCGCCGATCATGCTGAAGACCGCAGCCTACCCGGGTGGCCTGCCGATGGAGGTCTTCGACGGCTTCCGTAAGGGTGTGGCCGACAACCGGGCGCAGCTGTTCCTGGACATCCCGAGCGGTCCGTTCTACGGATTCAATCGCCCGGGCGCAAAGGTCTATCCTGGCGTCATCAACAACTGGTGGCGCCAGGGCATGAACGGCAGCGCCAAGGCGCATTACGACGGCATCAAGGCCTTCTCCGAGACCGACCAGACCGAAGACCTGAAGGCCATCAGTGTGCCGACGCTGGTCATGCACGGCGAAGACGACCAGATCGTGCCCATCGATAACTCGGCACGGCTCTCGGTCAAGCTGCTGAAGAAGGGTACGCTGAAGACCTACCCCGGCCTCTCGCACGGCATGCTCACGGTTAACGCCGACGTGATCAACGCCGACCTGTTGGCCTTCATCAAGGGCTGAGCGAGCGGACAATGACCGGTGCCCGCAGGGCCCGGTCATCGGGTCAGCCGGCAGCTACGCTGCCGGCTTCCTCCGAGCATCACCGGGCAACCTTGGGCAGTTCCAGCGCACGCAGGTCGAAGACCAGCACTTCCGCGCCTCGTCCGGCATCGACGGTTACCTTCGGCTCACCGCGCAAGCGCGCACTATCGCCTTCGCTCAGCGCCGCTCCGTTGATCGTCACAGTTCCTCGGGCCACATGGATATAGGCGTATCGCTCCGGGCCGAGCGCCAGGACGGCCGATTCGCCGGCGTCGAACAAGCCCGCGTACACGCGCGCGTCCAGGTAGACGTTCAACGATCCCGCTTCGCCCTGCGGCGAAATGATGAGCCGCAGCTGCCCGTGCTTGCTCGCCGTCGGGAAGTGGAGTTGGTGGTAGCGCGGCGTCACACCGGTGCGATAAGGCACGATCCATATCTGCAGGAAGTGGACCGGCTCGGTAGTGGAGTGGTTGTACTCGCTGTGCGCGATGCCCGATCCTGCACTCATCATCTGCACGTCGCCAGGCCGAATGACGGCATCGGTTCCCATCATGTCCTGGTGTTCAAGCGCGCCCTCGAGAACGTAGGAGAAGATCTCCATGTCGCGGTGCGAGTGTCGGCCGAAGCCCTGCCCTGGCATCACGCGATCGTCGTTGATCACTAGCAGGTCAGAGAAGCCCTGCTGCCGCGGGTCGCGGTAGTGGCCGAACGAGAACGTGTGGCGCGAACTCAGCCAGCCGAGTTCGGCCACCCCGCGCTCGTTCGATCTTCTGATCTCAATCACTTTGAGCTCTTTCGGTGATAGCGCTCTCAGTCGCCGGTGGGTTCAGGTCCCGCAGCAACCGTTGCCACTGTGGGTCGTCTTGCAGGGTCCGTCGGGCATAGCGGCGAAGGGCGACGACGTCGCCCTCCTCAGAGCGCAACGAAGTCGGGATGCGCGCGAGTCGATCCCTTTCAGGGCCAGCCGGCGCATTCATCAGGCTGATCTCGATCACGTGGAAGCGCGTGTCCCTGGCCATCACGCCATGCAATTCGCTGTCGGGCAGCGATTGCAGCTCGCGCGCCCACTGGCGCGTGGTATCGGCAAGGACCCGAACGCTGGTCTCGGAGTAGCGATCGATGGGCACGTCGATCACGCTACGAAGCTGTCGTACAAGTCCCGGCGTGTCCGCTGACTCGTCCTCGGCATGATCGGTCTTGACCTGCGCGTTGACGATGATGAACACGCGCTGGCGCACACCCCTGAAGCCGGCAGCGACGGCGGAGGCGACCAGCCCGCCCCGCGCAGCCACGATTTCCAGCGGGGTCCTGACGCCCGTGTTGTCGGCCAGGCCACCGTCAACCAAGTGCACGAAGGCACTGTCGGCTGCGTGGCTCAGCAGCGGCAGCGCGGGTGTATCGACCGCGCAGCCCTGACGGTGGTTCCACAGCGTGATCGGCGACAGCAAGAGCGGCACCGCCATCGACGCCGCCACTGCGCGCGAGACAGGAAAACGATTCAAGTCCGAACACAGGTGATCGAACTGGTCCTGGGAGAACTCGAAGCGCTCACCGTGGCGAATGTCGGTGGCGTTGATGAACACCATCGGTCGGCGCCGAGGAACTTCCGCAAACCGGGTGCCGTGAAAGATGTGACGATCCAGCTCCTCCTGCAGCAGGTCACTGCGACCGTAACGTCGGGACGTCTGTCGCCAGAGCCCCGTAGGCGAAAGGATGCGAGCCGTCAGCGCCGATTGCAGGTCAAAGGCCAGGACTTCAGATTCGAAGCGCTGGGAGAAGGTCTTTGGGTGCAGCGCGAAGTAGGCGGCGGTCAGGCTGCCGCCAGAGACCGCCGAGATGAAGTCCACTTCGTCGAGCAGGCTCCGGGCCTGGCCTTCCCATGTGATCGGGGTGTCGCGCAGCACCTCCATGACGGCATAGGCCAGCGCAGCAGCACGGTAGCCACCGCCAGAGAACGCTACCAGCACGATGAGGCTGTCGCTATTGTTGACGGACGCCAGGTTGCGGATGGCGTACCCAGTATCCTGCCGGCCGTGTGCTAGCGGCTCATTGACGGTGTAGTGGGCGGTCGAGCACGCGGCCAGCAGCAGCTGCCCGGAGACCAGCCACGGCAGCAGCAGCCGGGCCCGGCGAGTGGGCAACGGTGAAGGCATGCGTCGCCTCTTCGCCGGCCTAGCGCAGACTTCCGATAAAGGCCGCGACGGCGCGGATGTCCTCATCCGTCCAATCTTGCACAACGGCCTTCATTACGTAGGCGTAGGGGTTGCCGAACGCCGTCTCCTGGCGGTACGGCAGCAACGAGGCGACAATGAACTCAGGATGTTGGCCTGCCAGTCGCGCGAACACCGGCGCCAGCCCTTGCCCTGCGGCCCCTTGGCAATACTGACAAGCCGGGGCGCCCAGCTTGCCGAGCTTGAAGATGGCCTCGCCGCGCCGGAGCAGGACCGGGTAGAACGGATCTACGTTCCGTATCGGCGCTTGACCAGCGTAATGCCGGGATACCGCCCGGATCTCCGTGTCGGAGAGCGTTTGGGACACGGCAGCCATCACGGGATGGGGGCGTTCACCCGAGCGGTAGTTGCGGAGCTGGGGGTCCACGAAGGTCTCGAGCTGCCCCGCCAGCTTCGGGAAGGCCGGATCGCTGGAGTTGCCGTCCAGTCCCTGACAGCCGGCGCACCGGACCGCCGCCACAGCTCGGCCCGCGATTGCCAGCTCATCGCGTGCGGCCGAAATCTTCCCCTTCGCCGCATCTGCGGCATGTGCGGGGAATAACCACAGCGCAGTACACAGGGCCGATGATCCGGCGATGCCGAGTGTGATCAGGTAGGCGAGGCTGGTTTGCGCTGGACGGGGCAGGGATGGCCGCGACATTGATGTACTCCCAAGGTACCTTCACGGTCAGTGCTCGCCGGGCGCGCGCGCATGTTGCGCCGCGGACTGCGTACTGCCATCCGGCCCACCGCAGAGCGACAGGTTCTTGGGCGCGCGCTTGCACAGCCAGCGGTCCGCAGCAATGTACCCGAGCGTCATCGCCACCACGAGCAACGCGCCTTGCAGCACCGGGGGTGACGGCGAGGGAATGTCCAAGTAGCGGCAGCCAGCACCAATTGCCAAACCCAGCAGCAGACCTAAGCCGGTCTTGATCCGCTCCGTTTGCGGCGCAGTCATGTCGTACTCCGCAAGGCCATGTCCATGCCGAGGAATCCGAGTGTCATGGCGACCACCAGCAACGCGCCGACCAGTCGTGGCGGTGCGGGCAAGGGCAAATCGAACCAGCGGCACCCCAGGCCAATCGATAAGCCAAGTGCCAGAGCCAAGCCAAGTTCTTTCATGTGTGCTCTCCGTGAGTAGGTCGCTACGGTGCGGACGCAGTCGGCGTCGGTGCTACGAAGTGCTGCACCTTGGGCCCTTCATCCCCTAGGTGAAACTCGCGCAGGCGCGCCTGGAGTGCCGCGTCGTCGCGCGATACCCGGTGGTGCTGCCGTTCGTGCTCCAGCCAAGACGGGACGAGGAAGCTCTCCAGGAAGCGCCCGCTGTCGGTCACGTCTTCGTAGATGCCCCACTGGTAGGCGCCATCGCGCAGGCGCTCAGGCGCGAACCCCGCCAGCGTGGCCAGGAAGTCAGCCCGGCGCCGCAGATCGATGCGATATTCGATGGTGATCAGCACCGGTCCCCGATCCTGCATAAGCGACGCTGCCATGGAGGGCGAGATTGCGGGTTCTGGCCAGTGCATCGAAGGCGTGAGATCGGTGTCGGCGTCGGGCAGCGGCCGGAGCCAGGCGATCAACAGGGCCACTGCACCCAGCCCCGCCGCAGCCCACAGCGCGGCAGGCACGCCCGCACGGTCAGCGACCTGGCCCCAGACAAAGCTGCCCGAGGTCATTGCGCCATAGAAGACGGTCAGGTACAGGGCGAGGCCACGTCCGCGCACCCAGTCCGGCAAGTGCGTCTGTGCGCTGACGTTGGCCGTGGTCAGCACGGCGATCCACGCGGCGCCAGCGACTGCCATCACAGCCGCGGCGAAAGACTGGTCCCTGACCGTGGCGAGCACCACCAGGACACCGACGGAAAGGCTCGTGCCCAGGCGCATCGTGCCTTCGGCTGACAGGTACCGACGCAGCCACGGCAAGCCCAAGGCCGCCGCGACGGCGCCAGCACCGACACACGCCAAGAGTAGCCCGTAGTAGGCAGGTCCGCCCCCGAGCTCCTGCCGCGCGATGAGTGGCATCAGGGCCCAGTAGGCGCTGGCGAAGAGGAAGAAGCTGCCGGCCCGCAGCAGCGTGCGCTGCAGTTCTGGCGCATGCCATGCGTAGCGCAGGCCGACGCGGATGGCCGACCCTATTCGTTCAGGCGGTCCGGCGCTGGCGGGCGCCGAAGCCCCCTTCCACCACCAGAAGGCCGCGATGACCGCCACGTAACTCAGCGCATCAGCGTAGAAGTTGAACTCCACACCCACCGTAGCGAGAAGGATGCCGCCCAGGGCGGGGCCGATGGCTCGCGAGACGTTGAAGCCCATGCTGTTCAGTGCGACCGCCGCGCGCAACTGCGGACGCGGCACCAGCAGCACGGTCAGCGACTGCAGCACGGGCGTGATGACGGCCGTACATGCACCCGCCAGCAGCAGTCCCGACACCAGCAACGTTGGCGTCATCAGGCCCCACTGCGTCAGCAGACCCAGCCCCAGAGCCAGCAGAGCAAGGACCGCGTTGGCCCACAGCAGTAGGTGCCGCCGGTTCACAATGTCAGCGAGCGCACCAGCCGGCAACGACAGCAGGAAGATCGGCAGGGTCGTCGCCACCTGCACCATCGCCACCGCCGTGGCCGAAGCGGAGAGGTCGGTCATCAGCCAACCCGCGCCGACGTCGCGCATCCAGGTGCCGATGCTGCCGATCAGCACCGACGCCCAGACCACGGCGAAGACCGGACTGCGGAACGGTGCCCAAGGCGACTCCGCCGATGCACTCACGGCCGCGCCCATTGCGGACTGAGCGGGGGCGCGGCGATGCTCAGTACGCACAGCCGCACCCCAAGGCGCCCCAGAACCCACGCGGGTCGCTCGATGGTGACGGCATGAGCGCCGCGAACAGGTGCCGATGGCCGTGAACGCCACAAGGTGCGGCACAACAGTCTGTCGTCGTACGCGGTGTTGACGCGGCGGCAGTCGGGACCATGCGCTTGTAGCGTCCTACCGGCGACCAGTCCGGGCTGGCCTTGGGCAATGGAGGCGCGAGACCGCTGAAGTCGCCGTCGCCATGCACCACCCGCCCCCCCACGACGGTGAGCACCGAACTCAGATCCCTGATGCGGGACTCGGGCACTGCCAGATAGTCATCCGAAAGGACGGCGAAGTCGGCGTATTGCCCGACCTTCAAGGCACCTTTGCGACCGCTCTCGCTGGAGAACCAGGCGCTGCCCTCGGTATACAGACGCAAGGCGGTCTCGCGGTCGATCAGCTGGCGCTGTGGATACAGTCGCGTGCCACCAACGGTTTCGCCGGTCACCAGCCAGTGCAATCCGACCCAGGGGTTGTAGCTGGCCACGCGCGTAGCGTCGGTACCCATGCCCACCGGAACGCCGGCGGCCAGCATCTGTTTTACGGGGGGTGTTCGCGCCGTGGCCTCGGGGCCGTAGCGATCAAGGAAGTACTCGCCCTGGTAGGCCATACGGTGCTGGACGGCAATGCCGCCGCCGAGGGCCTTGATACGCTCGATATTGCGTTCGCCGATGGTCTCGGCGTGATCGATGATCCAGTGCAAGCCGTCGAAAGGCACTTCGCGGTTCACGCGCTCGTAGACATCCAGCACCCGAGTGATTGACTCGTCGTACGTGGCATGGATACGAAACGGCCAGCGGTTCGTGACCAGCACCTTGGCCACCTCGTACAGCTCGTCGTCCATGGTTGCGGCCAACTCAGGCCTGGGCTCGCGGAAGTCTTCGAAGTCGGCAGCCGAGAACACCAACATCTCCCCCGCCCCGTTGTGGCGGAAGAAAGAATCCCCGTCGCCCGGCTTCACGAGGCGGGCCCATTGGAGGAAGTCCTCCTTCTCCTGCTTTGGCCGCTGCGTGAAGAGGTTGTAGGCGATGCGCACCGTGAGTTCGCCAGCTTTGGCAAGGCGCTGCACGATACCGTAGTCGTCTGGATAGTTCTGGAAGCCGCCGCCCGCGTCGATGACGGAGGTGATGCCCAACCGGTTCAGCTCGCGCATGTACAGGCGGCTGGAATTGACCTGGTCGTCAGGGTCCAGCCGGGGGCCCTTGGCGAGGGCTGAGTACAGGATCAGCGCGTTGGGGCGGGCCAGCAAGAGGCCGGTCGGCTCGCCGCGCACGTCACGCTCGATCTCGGACCCTGGCGGGTTCGGCGTGTCGCGGGTGTAGCCCACGGCGCGAAGGGCAGCACCGTTGAGCAATGCCCGATCGTAGAGGTGCAGGATGAAGACCGGCGTGTCGGGGGCAATTGCATTGATCTCCTCCAGCGTCGGCAGTCTCTTTTCGGCAAACTGCATCTCGCTGAAGCCACCCACCACCCTCACCCACTGGGGCGCCGGCGTACGACGCACCTGCTCACGCAGCATCGCCATCGCATCGGACAGTGTGGGTACGCCATCCCAGCGCAGCTCCATGTTGTAGTTGAGCCCGGCGCGGATCAGGTGAGTGTGGCTGTCGTTGAGCCCGGGGATGACGCGGCGTCCGCGCAGGTCGACCCAGCGCGTGGCCGGGCCGGCATGCTGCAGGATCTCAGCCGTGGTTCCCACTGCCAACAACTGGCCTTGGGCGACTGCGAGCGCATCGACCTCGGGCTGCGCGCGGTCCAGTGTGGTGACGCGGCCATGGATGAAGACGGTGTCGGCGAACTGACTCATGGCAAGACCTCGGGGCAGGGGGAAAGGGCCGGCCGCACGTCGCGACCGGAGTGCAGGCGATCAGCGCTCAGTGGCCTTCCTGGGCCCCGAACATCGTCTTCGCGTAGATCAGCCCCAGGCCATAGCCGCCACCCCACTTCTTGGCTACGCCAACAGTCGACTCGTAGGTGTCGCCGCGAGCCCAGTCGCGCTGCATCTCCAGTAGGTACTGCACCGACGTCATCGGGCGTACCCCAGCCTGGACCATGCGGTCCATCGAACGGTCGTGCGCCTCGGTGCTGACGTCCCCACACGCATCGGCGATGACATAGACCTCGAAGCCTTGGTCGATGGCCGATAACGCCGGCCCAACGATGCAGACCGAAGTCCACAGCCCGGCCAGCACGATGCGAGGCTTGCCGATCGCATTGACCTGCGCTGCGATACGAGCGTCTTCCCACGTGTTCATTGTCGTGCGGTCGATGACCTCGGCGCCGGGAAAGGCGTCCTTGATTTCATCAAAGACTGGGCCCGAGAAGCTCTTCTCGGCGACGCTGGTGATGATGGTGGACACCTTGAAAGCCTTTGCGGCGTGGGCCACCAGCCCGGCATTGTTGCGCAGTTCGATGGCGCCGATAGACTTTGTGGCAAATGCCATCTGCGACTGATGGTCGATCATGATGAGCGTGTGGTCGCTGGGGGATAGCAGCGTCTTGCCGGGTGCGGCGGTGGCTTTGGCCATGGAAATCTCCTAAGAGTGGAAGGGGTCTGATGAAGACGGCGAGATTCGCCTGGCGCTGGGATTAGCCATCGCCTGCTGTGAATTCTTCGGCCGCACAAGGAACTGCACTTCACACCTTGTGTCGCTCGCTAACTCACACCAAAGATCGATGCCGCGCGTCAGAACGGCGCCAAGGATCGGGGTTTCTCCTCAACCAGGTACCCCGATATGACTACCGATACCCTTCTTCACCCCGAGCAGTCGCCCGTCATTCAGGCCTTCGGTAGCCTCGCGCCGGCGCGACTGGGCCTGTCAGATGACGTTCGGTACCGCAGCGTTGCTGCGCTGAACAGGCTGCTGGCGCATACGACGGCGCTGCGCGACCTGTATCGCAAGGCCCACTGGCAGACCTCCGGGCCGACCTTCTATGAGTTGCATCAGCTGTTCGAGAAGCACTACGGTGAACAGGAGCAGTGGATGGATCTTCTGGCCGAGCGTGTACAGACCCTGGGCGGGGTGGCCCGCTCACTGGCCCAGGACATCGTCGAGGAGACGCGACTCGCACGCGCACCCAGCGGTGTGGAGTCGGCGGTCGACCAGCTACGCCGGCTGATCGACGCCCACGAGTTCATCCTTCAGGAGGCGCGCCCTCTGGCGCGCGAAGCCGCTCACTCGGGCGACGACGGCAGCAATGACCTGATCGTGGGCCAGATCGTGCGCGGCAACGAGCTGCAGAGCTGGTTCGTGCTGCGGCACTTGTCGAATCAGTCAGTCGCGAAAGATGCTTGAGAGCCGCGGTCGGTGATGGCCAGACACCTCTGGTTCCGGTGTATGCACCTTTCGCGGCTCGCGACGCCAGGAGCTCTCGCCGGGCCGGGCGATGTGCGTCGTGCGTTAGTGGAGTGGCCTGCTTAGCCTTTTGCGGCGAGGGCGGGCCACGACACTGAGTAGTTCGACGCGATCATTGGCGGCGCGGGCCCGGCCGTACCGGCCATCTCCGCTGGCTGCAGACGCGAAAGCCTGAAACCGACAGTAGCGAGCGACACCACTTCGGCCGAACCCTCGTCAACGTCAGATGGACGCCCAACGCTGATGGCGAGTGCCCTGCCGTCCGGCTCGCCCAGTGACGGATCGAGTTGGCCTTCAAGGTGGCGGAACTGAACGTGAACATCAACCACTTGAGGTCGTTCGGTCGTCTGCTGCCGGCGGGACCGGTCATTCAATACATCGCACTCCAGCGACGGCAATCAGTCTGGAGCGGTAGTCGGTATCACGTCGCTTAGTTCTTGGCAGAGAGCGCCTGCTGCGGAGTCTGTCCGTTCTGCAGTTTCAGGTACTCAATGTTCAAAGTGATCGCCTCTGAGTACCGCAGGACAAAGTAGTCTCCGTCGATGCTGTAAAAGCGGGGAGCGGTACCAGCTGCCTCGTCGCCCGGTTTATCGGAAACAAGACGTCTCCTCATGGTGTTTTCCAAAATGAGACGGTCCAACTGACCCTCGTCGTCGATAAAGAACGAGTCCAAGATGCCAA
This sequence comes from Hydrogenophaga sp. XSHU_21, assembly GCA_046604145.1. Classification (GTDB taxonomy): domain Bacteria; phylum Pseudomonadota; class Gammaproteobacteria; order Burkholderiales; family Burkholderiaceae_C; genus Hydrogenophaga. Next base: position 228,716 of record JBKIXD010000004.1, on the reverse strand, counting down.
CGTAAAGCATCGGCTCGCCCGCCGCATCGACGATGGCTGAGATCGCAATGCAATCGGGAACCTCCGTCTCTTCGTAGTCTGCGCCCGTGAGCAGGTAGTACCAGGGCGCTTCATGGAAGCGCACGAGCGTACTCAGCGGGTGATCTTCCCGATCCCATCGATTGCGAATGATGGCCTGTCTGGCGAAAGGAGGTACGAAGTAGGAAAACGCAAGCATCGACACAAAATAGAAGAACACGAGCGTGTCGCTTCTTGCTACGTCGCGGATGGCACGTGACTGCCCTTGAGGATCGCTTGAAAGCAGCGCCAGAAGGGATTCAGTCCTGAGAGGTTGACCCAAGAAATTCGCGGCAATCAGCCACACAACGTGCAGAAATGCCGCCCACATAACTCCTTCTGTCACTACCCGACCAAATGGCGAATAGTCGACTGTCAAGCGCTCCGTGCGCTTGAAACGAGAGCGAATAACAAAGCCAGGAAGGAGCAGGAAAAAGAAGACGAGAGCGGGGAAGGCGAGATTCATCCGCCCAACTCAACTTGCCTTCGGGACAACCTTTGGCGTTACCTCAACGACCTTGCCGTCCGGACTGTGAATCACGATCTTAAAACCCTGCTGATGGACATCCCCACTCCGCTTGCCCACCAGATACTCGCGAAGCTGGATGCGCGCCTTAGGATCTCCTAGGAGATCTTTCGCGACCTTGCTCTTGAGTGCTTTCATAGGATGAATCTAGCACAGCGAGGCATTTGCCTGCAACCACGCCAGCACTCGGCGACGTCCGCTTCCGCTGCAAAGTGGACCAACGCAGGCAAGCGTCGGTACAAGCTGCAGATGACCCAGGACGCGGACTAGTCTTGAGGCACAAGACCTAGGGTCGCAACAAGGCAATGGACGCATGGGGCTTGGCACAGCCTGGGCACAGCCAAGGCACAGAAAAAACTGCGACGGCCCCTGGGACCATTGGTCCCGAAACCCTCTGTGCCCCAAAGAGCTTGCTGGAGTCCGTAACATCGAAGCCAATCAACTGCCCTAGTGATTGACTACTCACCGAAGAGATGAGGTTTGGCGCGGCTGGCGGGGATCGAACCCACGACCCTCGGCTTCGGAGGCCGATACTCTATCCACTGAGCTACAGCCGCATGCTGTATGGAGACCAATAGTCTATCCGTCGCGCGTTGCTCCGATGACGACAACCTTCGGAGGCCAATACTCTATCCACTGAGCTACAGCCGCGCACACCACGGATTCTAGCCGCTTGCCCGGGATTGGCCGGGCGCGGCGGGGGCGCTGGCTATAATCGCAGGCTGCTCGCCGGTCTCCGGTGGGCCTTGCCAGCCGGCCTTCGCGGCCCCGACTGTCACTCCCCTTGAGGACCCCATGAGCGATCACGCGCACGATTCACACACCGGCCCCATCAAGACGCCCGCCCAGTTGCTGTGGACGTCGTTCTTTGCGTTCGTGGTGCCTGTCTTCGTCATCATCGGTCTGGTGTTTTTCGTCACCTCCGGCAAGAAGCCGGCCGCCGGCGCGGTGGATGTGGAGCTCGCCACGGCCCAGCGAATCCAGAAGATCGGTTCGGTGGAGATCCGCGACGCCAACCGTCCGCTGGCGGCTGGCGGCGAGGTGTACAAGGCCCAGTGCGCGGCCTGCCACGACGCCGGCCTGGCCGGTGCGCCCAAGTTCGGCGACGCCGGCGCTTGGTCTGCCCGCATTGCCACCGGTTACGACGCGCTGCTGACGTCGGCCCTGAAGGGCAAGGGCGCCATGGGCGCCCAGGGTGGCGGCGCCTACCGCGACGCCGAGATCGGCCGGGCGGTGGTTTACCTGGCCAACGCTTCGGGCGGCAAGTTCGAAGAACCCAAGGACGCTGCACCCGCTGCAGAAGCACCCGCCGCCGCACCGGCCGCCGCCGCTGCAGCGCCTGTGGTGGCAGCCGCCCCCGCTGCCCCGGCACCCGCCGCAGCGCCCGCGCCGGCCGCCACGCCTGTGGCCGCCGTGAACGGCGAAGCGCTGTACAAGCAGGCCTGCACGGTGTGCCACGCCGCCGGCGTGGCCGGTGCACCCAAGACGGGCGACAAGGCCGCCTGGGCGCCGCGCGTTGCGCTCGGTGTGGACGCACTCACCGCCAGCGTGATCAAGGGCAAGGGCGCGATGCCGCCCAAGGGTGGCGCCATGGCAGCCTCCGACGCCGAGATCAAGGCCGCCGTGCAGTACCTGGTGGACCGCGCCAAGTAATTCGCGCAGCCATCCCGACAGAAAAGCCGGTCACCGACCGGCTTTTTTCATGGCGTCGGGGCTCCTCACGTAGCCGTGCAGCGCGGGCAGGTCGGCCGAATTCACGTCGGTCGGCGTCCATTCGCCTTGCTCGACGCGGTCGGCCGCCAACGCCATGTCGGCACTGTGAACCAGACCGACACCGAGGTCGGTGACCAGGTACAGGCGCCCTGCTTCGTCCACCTGGCTGGCGCGCACGACAGCGGGCGCGCCGGTGTGCGAATGCACGGTGCCATCCGGATCGAGCCGCCAGATGTGCGGCGTGCACTCCAGTTCGACGTACACGCGCTGCGGGCCGTTCTGGAAAAACCACTGACCTTGTTCGTCGGCGGCGTAGTTGCGGTGGATGAAGGCGATGAGCTTGTCGTGCCGCAGCAGCGAGCCCTTCGGGTTCGGGAACGGCCCGGCGGCCTGGGTTCGGTCGTCGCGCATGTGCCACTGGCCGCGCGCGTCCAGCCCGAGCCAGCCGTGGCAGTGGGGAACGTCGGGCCATTTGGCCAGCGCGGCCTTGACGATGTCGTCCATGGGCAGGGCCTAGGCAATGCGGGACATCAGCCAGTGTCCCACGGCCTCGGGCATGGTGCGCACATGCCCCGGCATGCCCCAGCGCCGCAGCGACGAGGCAAAGCCGACGTGGCCGCCATGGACGGGCTGCCACAAGGTGACGTGAGTCCCGACCTCGCCCGCACGGGGCATGGAACGCGCCGGCACGAACGGATCGTTGTGCGCGTTGAGGGCCAGCGCGGGCACCTGGATGCGGTGCAGGTGGGGTTTGGCCGATGCGCGGGCCCAGTAGTCTTCGGCGTCGCGGAACCCGTGCACGGGTGCGGTGAAGATGTTGTCGAAGGCGAACAGGTCGCGCGCGGCGCGCAGGGCGTCGCCGTCGAACAGCCCGGGGTGCTGGCGCAGCTTGGCCAGCGCCTTGGGCTTCATGCTGCGAAGGAACATGCGCGTGTAAACCTGCCGGTTGAAGCCCCGCCCGATGGCGTGACCGCCCGCGGCGAGGTCCAGCGGCGAACACACCGATGCCACGGCGCGCACCGTGCGCGCCGCGTCGGCACCCGCCTCGGCGGCCCAGCGCATGAGCGCGTTGCCGCCCAGCGAGATGCCCACGACCAGCAGCGGTCGCTGGGGGTTGTCGGCGGCAAACCGCTTGAGGATCCAGTCGATTTCGGGGAAGTCGCCCGAGTGGTAAGCCCGCGGGGCGAGGTTGAGCTCGCCGGAGCAGCCGCGAAAATGGGGCACGGCATAGGCCAGGCCCTGCGAGGCGGCAAAGTCGGCAAACGCCACCGCGTACTGGCTGGCCGAACTGCCCTCGAGCCCGTGAAACAGCACCAGCAGCGGCGATTGCGGATGGGTGGGGTGCGTGGCGCGGTCGACGTCGATGAAGTCACCGTCGGGGGTGGGCCAGCGCTCGCGGGCAAAGTGGGGCGGCGGCCCGAAGTGCCGCCGGGCATACAGGGCAGGCCAGATGGTCTGGGCGTGCCCGCCCGGCAGCCACCACGGGGCGCGGTAGGCCGTCAGGGGGGCGGTGTGGTCGGGCCTCAATGCAGGATGGGTCTGGCGCTGGTGATCTCGGGCGGCTCCACACGCGAACCCGGGCTGGCGTGGTGCACCACCATGCGCCAGCCTTGCGCAGTCTTGACGTAGACGTTGGTCGCCACCACGAAGGCGTGCTGCGGACCGTCGTCGGTCATCACGGTGACGCGCTCGACCACGCTGTGCACGCTGCAGTGACCGGTGTCGAGGCGGCGCACCTTTTCGGGCTGGGCGAGCACGGCGCCACTGGCAAACATGGTCTCGAAGGTGGCGCGCACGGCGTCGTGGCCCACCAGGCGGGGGCCGCCGGGATGCACGCACACGATCTCGTCCTCGTCGGCCCAGCAGGCCATCAGGCGCTCGATGTCGGCGTGCTGCAAGGCCTCGTAGAAGGCGGCTTCGGTGTCGTCGGGCGAGCCGGGCGGAAGTTTCGGCTTGGGCATGGGCGGATTGTGCCGCCATGACCGGGCGCAGGCGTATAGTGCCCGCCATTCGCTGTCACTGCCGGAGGCTTCATGCGTCGTTTGTCCCAACTCCTGCTGATGTGCTCCGCCCTGCTGCTGGGCGGTTGCGGATACAACGACTTTCAGCGGCTCGACGAAGAGAGCCGCTCGGCCTGGGCCGAGGTGCTCAACCAGTACCAGCGCCGGGCCGACCTGATCCCCAACATCGTCGCCACGGTGCAGGGCGAAGCGAACTTCGAGCAGGAGACGCTCAAGGCGGTGATCGAGGCGCGCTCTCGCGCGACGGCCATCCAGGCCACGCCCGAGCTGCTGAACGACCCCGCCGCCCTGCAGAAATTTCAGGCCGCCCAGGGCGAGCTGGGGGGCGCACTCAGCCGCCTGCTGGTGGTGGTGGAGCAATACCCCAACCTCAAGGCCAACCAGGGTTTCGCCGATCTGCGGGTGCAGCTGGAGGGGACCGAAAACCGCATCACCGTGGCCCGCAACCGCTACATCCAGGCGGTTCAGTCCTACAACGTGCTCGCGCGCAGCTTTCCCAGCAACCTCACCGCCATGGTGTTCGGCTACACTCCCAAGGCGAACTTCAGCGTGGCCAACGAAGCCGCCATCAGCACCCCGCCCAAGGTGGAGTTCGGCACGCAGAAGCCCTGACGGGGCCAGCCCATGGTTGCTGGCGCCTTCATCCGGACCCTGGCCGCGGTGCTGCTGTGGCTGGCCGCGCCGGGCCCCGCCTGGGCGCAGGGTTTGCAGCCGGTGCCTGAACTGCGGGCCCGGGCGATGGACTTCACCGGCACACTCGACGCGGGCGCCCTGCAGCGGATCGAGGCGCGGCTGGCGGCGCTGGAGCAGTCACAGGGCACGCAGCTGGTGGTGGTGATGGTGGCCACCACCGCCCCCGAGGACATCGCCGACTACACGCAACGGCTGGGCGATGCGTGGAAGATCGGCCGGCGCGAGGTGGGCGACGGCGTGCTGTTCGTGATCGCGAAGGACGATCGGCGCCTGCGCATCGCACCCGCAAAGACCCTCGAGGGCGCCCTGCCGGACCTGCTGGCCCGGCGCATCATCGACCAGGCCGTGACGCCGGCTTTCCGGCAGGGCGATTACGCGGGCGGCATCGAGGCCGGCATCGCGCGCATCGAGTCGGTGGTCAAGGGCGAAGCACTGCCCGAGCCCGAGCCATCACCGGCCCGAGCCCCGGGCGACTGGACCGATGGGCTCGTGTTCCTGCTGTTCGCGGTGCCGATGGTGGCGGGTTTCATGCGGAATGCATTCGGGCGCAACCTGGCCATTCCGCTCACGGGTGCAGCGTCGGGCTTTCTGGCCTGGGTGCTGACGTCGGTGGTCTGGGTGTCGGCCGGCGCCGCGTTGATCGGCATGCTGATCGCGGTGCTGGCGCGTTTTGCACCCACCGGCCAGGCGGCCCGCAGCGGCCGTGGCGGTTGGGGCCAGGGCACTGGCTGGGGCGGCGGCGGAGGCGGGCGTGGCGGCTGGGGCGGTGGGGGCGGTTTTCGCTCGGGAGGCGGCGGCAATTTCGGGGGCGGCGGCGCCTCGGGCGGCTGGTGAGGTCACGCATGAACCGATGGACACGCCTGTTTCGTCACCGCTGGATGGACCGCAGCGACAGCCTGCGCGCCGTGCCCGACGACATGGCCGCGCGCCTGGCGGCCCGCGTTCGGGCCAGCGAATCGCGGCACACCGGCGAGGTGCGGTTGCTGGTGGAAGCCGCGCTGCCAACGTCGTATGTCATGCGCATCGGCGCCCCCGAACCACTCGCCTCGGTGGTGCGGGACCGGGCGCTGGCCTGGTTCGGGCGCCTGCGACTTTGGGACACCGAGCTCAACAACGGCGTGCTGATCTACCTGCTGCTGGCCGAGCACGCCATCGAGTTCGTCGCCGACCGTGGCTTGGCGCAGCGCGTGCCACCGGCGGAATGGGAGGCCATGGTGGGCCGGCTGGGACAGCGGCTGCGCGACGGGCAGTTTGAAGACGGCCTGACACAGGCGCTGGAAGAGGTGTCGGCGCTGTTGGTGGCGCACTTTCCGGCCGGGGGCCAGACGCCGGCCCACAACGAACAGCCCGACGAGGTGGTGCGCGTCTGAACGGCGCGCAGGCGGGCGGGCGTGGCCGGTCAGCCGCGGCCGCGGCTCATCGGTGTCCGGTTGTTCATGACCACCTGCAGTTCCTGCTGCAGGGCCTTGTTCATCTGGGCGAAGGTCTTGAGTTTGCGGGTGGTCTCGCGAAGGCGGTCGGCGAGGCGCTTGGAGATCGCCAGCAGCAGACGCGATCCCAGGCGGGGATCGTCGCGCAGCAGTCGCATCAGGGCGGTGCGCGACAGCACCGCAGCGGCGAGGTCGGTGTTGGCGGTGCAGGTCGCCGAGCGGGGCGCTCCATCGAGCATGCCCATTTCGCCAATGAGGTGGCCCGGCCCCATGATGTTCACCACCATGCTCTCGGCCATGCCGGGCAATTCGCTTTCCACCGCGATGTCGCCCTCGAGCAGCAGCAGCATGTAGTCGTTCTGACGGACTTCACCCTCGTGGATGATGACCGTGCCGGCCTTGATGAGCTTGGGCCGCATGTACCCCACGACCTTCATCGCGTCGGCGATGGTGAGATCGGCCAGCGCGGTGGGGGTGACGAGCAGCCGGGCGGCCACCTCTTCAGGGGCGAGTTCCGGGCTGTCGAAAAGCGATGACATGGGGCGCTGTGGTTGTCTCTTCGGCCATCATAGTGGTCGGCTATCGCACTGACCAGCGACGGCGAAAAAAAAGACCGGCGGGTCGGCCGGTCTTTCGTGGCGACTCGCTGGTCACTTCTTCTGACGGTACTTGCGCAGCGCAGCGATCTGGGCCGCCATGACCGCCAGCTCGGACGTGGCCTTGGCCAGGTCGACGTCGCTCTTGGCGTTCTTCACGGCTTCCTCGGCCTGCTTGCGCGCATCGGTGGCCTTGGCCTCGTCGAGGTCTTTGCCGCGGATGGCGGTGTCGGACAACACGGTGATGGCGTGCGGCTGCACCTCGAGGATGCCGCCGGCCACGAAGACAAACTCTTCGCCGCCGTCGGCCTTCTCGATGCGCACGGCGCCGGGCTTGATGCGGGTGATCAGGGGAATGTGGCCGGGCAGGATGCCGAGCTCACCCGCCTCGCCAGGCAGGGCAACGAATTTGGCCTGCCCCGAGAAAATGGACTCCTCGGCGCTGACCACGTCGACTTGGATGGTGCTCATGGTGACTCCTGAGGGGCCGGGGGCGGTCAGCCCGCCGCCAGCTTCTTGGCCTTCTCGAAGGCCTCGTCGATGGTGCCGACCATGTAGAAGGCCTGCTCGGGCAGGTGGTCACATTCACCGGCGGTGATCATTTTGAAGCCGCGGATGGTCTCGGACAGCGGCACGTACTTGCCGGGCGAGCCGGTGAACACCTCGGCCACGTGGAACGGCTGGCTCAGGAAACGCTGGATCTTGCGGGCACGGGCCACGGCCAGCTTGTCTTCGGGGGCCAGTTCGTCCATGCCCAGAATGGCGATGATGTCGCGCAGTTCCTTGTAGCGCTGCAGCGTGCCCTGCACCGAGCGGGCGGTGTTGTAGTGGTCTTCGCCGACCACCAGCGGGTCGAGCTGGCGGCTGGTGGAGTCCAGCGGGTCCACGGCGGGGTAGATGCCCAGCGCGGCGATGTCACGGCTCAACACCACGGTGGAGTCCAGGTGGGCGAACGTGGTGGCGGGCGACGGGTCGGTCAGGTCGTCGGCGGGCACGTACACGGCCTGGATCGAGGTGATCGAGCCGACCTTGGTGGAGGTGATCCGCTCCTGCAGGCGGCCCATTTCTTCGGCCAGCGTCGGCTGGTAGCCCACGGCGGAAGGCATGCGGCCCAGCAGCGCGGACACTTCGGTACCTGCCAGCGTGTAGCGGTAGATGTTGTCCACGAAGAACAGCACGTCACGGCCTTCGTCGCGGAACGACTCGGCGATGGTCAGGCCGGTCAGGGCCACGCGCAGGCGGTTGCCCGGGGGCTCGTTCATCTGGCCGTACACCATGGCCACTTTCGACTCGGCCAGGTTGTCCAGCTTCACGACGCCGGAGTCGGCCATCTCGTGATAGAAGTCATTGCCCTCACGGGTGCGCTCACCCACGCCGGCAAACACGGACAGACCCGAGTGCGCCTTGGCGATGTTGTTGATGAGCTCCATCATGTTCACGGTCTTGCCCACACCGGCACCACCGAACAGACCCACCTTGCCGCCCTTGGCGAACGGGCAGACCAGGTCGATCACCTTGATGCCGGTTTCGAGCAGTTCGGTCGACGGAGACAGTTCGTCGTAGGCCGGGGCCTTGCGGTGGATGGACGCGGTCAGCGTCTGGTCGACCGGGCCGCGCTCGTCGATGGGGTTGCCCAGCACGTCCATGATGCGGCCCAGCGTGGCCTTGCCCACGGGCACGGTGATGGGGGCGTTGGTGTTGCTCACCAGCATGCCGCGGCGCAGGCCGTCGGACGAGCCCAGGGCGATGGTGCGCACCACGCCGTCACCGAGCTGTTGCTGGACTTCCAGCGTCAGGGCGGTGCCCTCCATCTTCAGCGCGTCGTACACGCGGGGCATGTGTTCACGCGGGAATTCCACGTCCACGACGGCGCCGATGCACTGGACGATCTTGCCTTGCACTTGAGACATGATGTTTACCTTCTGTTTTCTCTGGATTCGGAGGGGCGCGGGCCTGTTGCGTGCTTACACGGCAGCGGCGCCAGCGACGATCTCGGACAGCTCTTTGGTGATGCCGGCCTGACGGGTCTTGTTGTAGACGAGCTTGAGCTCGCTGATCACGTTGCCCGCGTTGTCGGTGGCGGCCTTCATGGCCACCATGCGCGCCGACTGTTCGGACGCCATGTTTTCAGCCACGGCCTGGTACACCTGGGCCTCGACGTAGCGCAGCAGCAGCTCATCGATGACGGCCGGCGCGTCGGGTTCGTAGATGTAGTCCCAGTCACGGCCACCCGCGCCATCCTGCAGGTTCTCGGCCGTCAGGGGCAGCAACTGCTGCACCACGGCTTCCTGCTTCATGGTGTTGATGAAGCGCGTGTAGACCATGTGCACGCTCTTGATGCGGCCTTCGGTGTACGCGTCGAGCAGCACCTTGACGGGGCCGATCAGCTTCTCGAGGTGGGGCGTGTCGCCCAGGCTCGTCACGCTGGACACCACCTTGGCGCCGATGCGGTTCATGAAGCCCAGACCCTTGTTGCCGATGGCCACGACCTCGGCCGACGCACCCTGGGCCTGCAGGGCCTTGAGTTCGTTGGTGAAGGCGCGCAACACGTTGGTGTTGAGGCCGCCGCAAAGGCCCTTGTCGGTGGTGACAACGACAAAACCAGCGGTCGTGGCGTCGTTCGTCTCCATGAAGGGGTGCGTGTACTCCGGGTTGGCCTTGCTCAGGTTGCCGGTGATCTGACGCACCTTCTCGGCATAGGGCCGGGCCGCGCGCATGCGGTCCTGCGCCTTGCGCATCTTGGAGGCGGCGACCATCTCCATGGCCTTGGTGATCTTCTTGGTGTTTTCCACCGATTTGATCTTGCCGCGGATTTCCTTGCCTGCTGCCATCGCTGCTCCTGGTTGGTTCCTGGGGCGCTCAGTACGTGCCGGTTTTCTTGAACTCGGCGATGGCGGCCGACAGCTGGGCTTCGGCGTCCTTGTCCATGGCCTTGTCGTTCTGCAGCTTGGTCAGCAGCGCAGCGTGCTTGTCCTTGAGGTGGGCGTGCATGGCCGACTCGAACGACAGCACCTTCTTGACTTCGACGTCGTCCAGGAAGCCTTTGTTCACCGCGAACAGCGAGGCGGCCATCAGGCTGATCGGCTGCGGGCTGTACTGGGCCTGCTTGAGCAGTTCGGTCACGCGGGCACCGCGGTCGAGCTGCTTGCGGGTGGCTTCGTCGAGGTCGGAGGCGAACTGGGCAAACGCGGCCAGTTCGCGGTACTGCGCGAGGTCGGTGCGGATACCGCCAGACAGGCTCTTGATGAGCTTGGTCTGGGCGGCGCCACCCACGCGGGACACCGAGATACCCGCGTTGATGGCGGGGCGGATGCCGGCGTTGAAGAGGTTGGTTTCCAGGAAGATCTGGCCGTCGGTGATCGAGATCACGTTGGTGGGCACGAAGGCCGAGACGTCACCTGCCTGGGTCTCGATGATGGGCAGCGCGGTCAGCGAACCGGTCTTGCCCTTGACCTCACCCTTGGTGAAGGCCTCGACGTAGTCGGCGTTGACGCGGGCGGCGCGCTCGAGCAGGCGGCTGTGCAGATAGAACACGTCGCCGGGGTAGGCTTCACGGCCCGGGGGACGGCGCAGCAGCAGCGACACCTGGCGGTAGGCCACAGCCTGCTTGGACAGGTCGTCGTACACGATGAGGGCGTCCTGGCCGCGGTCGCGGAAGTACTCGCCCATGGTGCAGCCCGAGTAGGCCGACAGGTACTGCATGGCGGCGGATTCGGAGGCCGAGGCTGCCACGACGATGGTGTAGTCCATCGCGCCGGCCTGCTCCAGGGCACGCACCACGTTCTTGATCGACGACGCCTTCTGACCGATGGCGACGTAGATGCAGGTCATGTTCTGACCCTTCTGGTTGATGATCGCGTCGATCGCCACGGCGGTCTTGCCGGTCTGGCGGTCGCCGATGATCAGCTCGCGCTGGCCACGGCCGACGGGCACCATCGAGTCGATCGACTTCAGACCGGTCTGCACCGGCTGGTCCACCGACTGGCGCGCGATCACGCCGGGGGCAACCTTTTCGATCACGTCGGTCATGCGGGCGTTGACCGGACCTTTGCCGTCGATGGGCTGGCCCAGTGCGTTGACGACGCGGCCGATCAGTTCGGGGCCGACCGGCACTTCCAGAATGCGGCCCGTGCACTTGACGGTGTCGCCTTCGGAGATGTGCTCGTATTCACCCAGAATCACGGCGCCGACGGAGTCGCGCTCGAGGTTCAGCGCCAGGCCGAAGGACGGCACGCCGTCCTTGTTGGCGGGAAACTCCAGCATCTCGCCCTGCATCACGTCGGACAGGCCGTGGACACGGACGATGCCGTCGGTGACCGACACCACGGTGCCCTGGTTACGCACGTCGGCGCTGGCGGCCAGGCCCTCGATGCGCGACTTGATCAGTTCGGAAATTTCGGCGGGATTGAGTTGCATGACTCTTTCCTTCTTTCGTTAATGGGTATGCGGCGCGGGCGGGTCAGGGCCGTCAGGCCGTGAGGGCCACTTTCATCTGTTCCAGGCGGGACTTGACCGAGGTGTCGAGCACTTCGTCGCCGACCACCACGCGAATGCCACCGATCAGGTCGGGCTGAAGCTCGACCTTGAGGTTGAGCTTGCGGGCAAATCGCTTCTCGAGCACGGTCGACAGCTCGGCCAGCGCCGGCGCTTCGATCGGGAAGGCGCTGTGGACCGTGGCGTCGGAGGTGCCCTGCTGGGCATTCTTCAGCGTGCGGAACTGCTCGGCGATCTCGGGCAGCGCCGCCAGACGGCCATTGTCGATCACGGTGCGCAGGAAGTTCTGGCCGGCGGTCGGCAGAGGGCTCTTGAGCACGCCGGTGACAAGGTCGAAGACCTGCTGCGGCGTGACCTTGGGGCTGTCGGCGAACTGGCGCAGCTGCTCATCTGCCGCCACGGCGGACAGCGCATCAAGCCAGGCGGCTGCGCCGGCGGCGTCCCGTCCGCACGCCTTGAACAGCGCTTCCGCGTAGGGGCGGGCAATGGTGGCGATTTCGGCCATGGTGGTGCTTCCGGTGGGGCCGCTCAGAGCTCGGTCTTCAGGCGGTTGAGCAGGTCGGCGTGAACGCCGGCGTTGACTTCCTTGCGCAGGATCTGCTCGGCACCCTTGACGGCCAGCACGGCGACCTGCTCGCGCAGGGCCTCACGGGCCTTGACGACCTGCTGGTCGGCCTCTTGACGGGCAGCGGCCACGATCTTGGCGGCTTCGTCGTTGGCACGCGCCTTGGCCTCTTCGATGATGGTCTGGGCACGGCGCTCGGCATCGGCCAGGCGCGTGGCAGACTCATTGCGCGACTTGCTCAGCTCTTCCTCGACGCGCTTGTTCGCGACGGCCAGTTCGGACTTGGCCTTCTCGGAAGCGGCAAGGCCCTCGGAGATCTTCAGCGCGCGCTCGTCGAGCGCTTTGGCGATCGGCGGCCAGATGAACTTCATCGTGAACCAGATCAGGATCGCGAAGACGATCGCCTGCGCAAAGAGGGTTGCATTGATGTTCATCGCAACGCCTTTCTGTGTGTGGACAATGGGACAGGCACACCGGCTGCCCGGCGGACGGCTGGGGACGGTGGCGGGCGACTCACCCGCTCACCGGCAGCGCCCGCGCGGGGCCGACCAACCGATTTACAGCGTGAACGGGTTGGCGAAGGCGAACAGCAGGGCAATGGCCACGCCGATCAGGAAGGCCGCGTCGATCAGACCGGCCAGAATGAACATCTTGGTCTGCAGGTCGTTCATCAGCTCGGGTTGACGGGCCGACGACTCCAGGAACTTGCCGCCCATCAGCGCAATGCCGATGGAGGCGCCGATGGCGCCCAGACCGACGATGAGGCCGCAAGCCAGAGCAACGAGACCCAGAACGTTTTCCATGATGACTCCTGTGAGATGGAAGTTTGATGAGAAAGGAAAGAAACGAGAGAACCCGAGCGCGTCCTAGACGGCCGCGTCAGTGAGCGTCATGTGCCTGGCCCAGATAGATGAGCGCCAGCATCATGAAGATGAAAGCCTGCAAGGTGATGACCAGGATGTGGAACAGGGTCCACACCGTGCCGGCGATCAGGTGTCCGACGAAGAAGAGTCCACCGCCGAGCGAGAGGGTGGCATAGGCACCCAGCAGCGCGATCAGCATGAACACCAGCTCACCCGCGAACATGTTGCCAAACAACCGCATGCCGTGCGAAACGGTTTTCGCCACGAACTCGATCATCTGCATGAGGAAGTTGACCACGCCGAGCAGCAGCGCCCACAGGGGGTTCTTGCTGGTGCCGAACGGCGCGGTCACGAGCTCGTGCGTCCAGCCGCCGAGCCCCTTGATCTTGATGTTGTAGAACAGGCAGAGCGCCAGCACCGAGAACGACAGGCCCAGCGTGGTGGACAGGTCGGCGGTGGGAACCACACGCAGGTAATCCTTGAAGCCGAGGGCCGGGCCGACGACGTGCCAGGTGGCGGGCAGCAGGTCGACCGGGATCATGTCCATGAAGTTCATGAGGAAAATCCACACGAACACGGCCAGGGCCATGGGGGCGATGAGTTTGCGGCTGGTGGCGTTGTGGATGACCGACTTGGCCTGGTTGTCCACCATCTCGACGAGCAGCTCGACCGCCGCCTGGAAACGGCCGGGCACGCCGGCCGTGGACTTGCGCGCGGCCATCCAGAGCACCACGCACATGATCAGCCCCAGCACGCTGCTGACGATGACCGAGTCCACGTTGATGACGGAGAAGTCGACGATGGACTCCTGCTTCTTGTTCGTCATGTGAACAAGGTGGTGGCGGATGTACTCGCCAGGGGTCAGTGTGCCTTCAGCAGCCATTTGTGTGCACCGTTGCGTGGAGCGTCAACCGTTGATCAACCGTTTGCGACCGGTCTGCGGGTCTGGAGAAAGAAACCAAACCAGTAGACCTTCAAAACCAACACCAGCCCGATCAGCAGCGCCAACCAGTTCGGCTCGGGCAGGATCCACACCGCGGCGGCCAGCATGGCCACCGACAGCAGAACCTTGACGCCTTCCCAGAACAGGAAGCCGGCGAATGCGGCCTGCGCAAAGCCCGACAAAAGCCGGGCCAGGGCGCTGGAGGTCAATCCGTAGGCCATCAGGGCCGAAGGAATCGCCACCGCTGCCGCACCGTACAGAACCGAGGCCGCCACAGCCGCCGACTGCGAAAGCAATCCGGCAACCAGGGCGGCAACCAGCCCGACGAGCCACTGCACACCCACCAGCCGCCAGGGCGAAAGCTCTGGCTGACCGGCGCGCCACTGCCGCGCCTCTTCGCGCGTCAACGGCTTGAATTCGGGTTCTTGCGCCCCATCTCCGATGTCTTCATCGTCTGGTGGCCTCATCGGTGTCGGCTTGGCTTGGAGCATGGTCGACATCGCGGGTGACAGACAAGTGACAGGCGGGTCCGGTTCGCAAAGCCATTGATTATACGTAGAAACCCGATGGCACCGTCAAGGTGCGGCTGGCGGCTGTGCGTTCGGACACAGGCCACATCCGGGCGACCTCTTTTTAGGCCCAGGCCGATAATTCCGCCATGACCTCCCACTTCCTGCCCGATGCGCTGTGCCACCTGGATGGCACGTACAGCGCCCTGAAGGACGCCCGCGTGAGCGTGCTCGACCGCGGTTTCATCTTTGGCGACGGGGTGTATGAGGTGCTGCCGGCCTATGGCGGGCGCATCTTCCGCTTCGGCGAGCACATGGACCGGCTCGACCGTTCGCTGGCCGAGTTGCGAATTCCCAACCCGCACACACGCGACGAATGGCTCGCGATTGCCCGCCGGCTGATCGCCGACCGGCAGGCCGCCGGCGTGGTCAACCAGTTGATCTATCTGCAGGTCACCCGCGGCGTGGCGTTGCGCGACCACGTGATGCCGGTCGGCCTCAAGCCGACCGTGTTCGTGATGGCCAGCGAGATGAAGCTTGCCACCCCCGAGCAGCGCAGCCGGGGCGTGGCCTGTGTGACGGCCGAGGACTTCCGCTGGCGCAAGGCCCACATCAAGAGCACGAGCCTGCTGGGTTCGGTGTTCGCGCGCCAGATCAGCGCCGACGCCGGGGCGGTGGAGACGGTGATGTTTCGCGACGGCCTGCTGAGCGAGGCCGCGGCCAGCAACGTGTGGATCGTCAGGAACGGCAAGGTGATGGGCCCGCCGAAAGACCACCTGGTGCTCGAAGGCATCCGCTACGGGCTGATCGAATCGATCTGCCGGGACGCGGGCATCCCGTTCGAGTTGCGGCGCATCACGCGGGACGAGGTGTTCTCGGCCGACGAGGTGTTCCTCTCATCGGCCACCAAGGAGGTGCTGCCGGTCACCCTGCTCGACGGCCGGGCGGTGGGCGACGGACAACCCGGTCCGGTGGTCGCGAAACTCCACGCGGCCTACCAGCGCGCCATTGCCGAACAATCGATCTGAGGCCCGCCATGGACATGCCGCGCGAGATTCCGCCCGAGCAATCGCTCATCACCTACCCCACCCATTTCCCGATCAAGGTCATGGGCGCCAATGTGGATGGGTTTGCCGACGCCATTGCGCAGATCGCGCAGGCATTCGACCCCGACTTTGACGCCCGCACGCTGGAGCTGCGCCCCAGCAAGGCCGGCAACTACCTGGGCCTGACCGTGACGCTGCGCGTGACCAGCCGCGAGCAGCTCGACGAGGTCTATCGCACGCTCACCACCCACCCGATGGTCAAGGTGGTGCTTTGAAGCCCGCCCGCCCCGCCACCCTGTGGGCGGCCGCCCGGCAGTGGCACATGGCATGAACGTGGTCGGGCTGGGCCGGGTCGACTACCGGCCCACGGTCGAGGCCATGCAGGCCTTCACGGCCGCTCGCCTGCCCGACACACCCGACGAACTCTGGCTGTGCGAACACCCACCGGTGTTCACACAGGGCCTGGCCGGCAGGGAGGACCACCTGCTGGCGCCGGGCGACATCGAGGTGGTGGCCACCAACCGCGGCGGGCAGGTCACCTTCCACGGACCGGGTCAGGTCGTGGCCTATCCGCTGATCGACCTGCAGCGCGCGGGCTACTACGTCAAGGAGTACGTGTACCGGGTCGAAGAAGCGGTGATCCGCACGCTCGATGCGTTCGGTGTGACCGGCCACCGCGTGGCGGGTGCACCCGGCATCTACGTGCGGCTGGACGACCCGCGGGGCCATGCACGACTGCCGCAGGCACCGGTCCGGCGGGAACCCGGCAGCCCGGCGCCACAGCCGGATTTCTCCGGGCTGGGCAAGATCGCCGCCCTGGGCATCAAGGTCAGCCGACATTGCACCTACCACGGGGTGGCGCTCAATGTGGCCATGGACCTTCAACCCTTCCAGCGCATCAACCCCTGCGGTTATGCCGGTCTTGCGACCGTCGACCTTTCTACAATCGGCGTCTCCGCCACTTGGGAAGAAGCCGCGGGCGTGCTGGGCGACAAGCTCGTCACCACGCTGTCGGCCTGACCGCCATGAGCACCCCCTACGACCCCACCGCCAAGCAGAAGAGCCAGGCCAAGACCGCGCGCATCCCGATCAAGGTCGTGCCGGCCGAAACGCTGAAGAAGCCCGAGTGGATCCGCGTCAAGGCGGGCAGTCCCACCACGCGTTTCTACGAGATCAAGGACATCCTGCGCACGAACAAGCTCGTGACGGTGTGCGAGGAGGCCAGCTGCCCCAACATCGGCGAATGCTTCGGCAAGGGCACGGCCACCTTCATGATCATGGGCGACAAGTGCACGCGGCGCTGCCCGTTCTGCGATGTCGGGCACGGCCGCCCCGATCCGCTCGATGCGGACGAACCGGTCAACCTGGCCCGCACCATTGCACAGCTCAAGCTCAAGTACGTGGTGATCACCAGCGTCGACCGCGACGACCTGCGCGACGGTGGCGCCGGTCACTTCGTGGAATGCATCCGCAAGACGCGCGAGCTCTCGCCCGAGACGACCATCGAGGTGCTGGTGCCCGACTTCCGGGGCCGCGACGACCGCGCGCTCGAGATCCTCAAGGCTGCGCCGCCGGACGTGATGAACCACAACCTCGAGACCGTGCCCCGCCTGTACAAGGAAGCACGGCCGGGATCGGACTACGCCTTCAGCCTGAACCTGCTCAAGAAGTTCAAGGCGCTGTTTCCCCAGGTGCCGACCAAAAGCGGTCTGATGGTGGGCCTGGGCGAAACCGACGAAGAGATCCTGCAGGTCATGCAGGACATGCGCGACCACGGCATCGACATGCTCACCATCGGGCAATACCTTTCGCCCAGCGGCCACCACCTGCCGGTGCGCCGCTACGTGCACCCCGACACCTTCAAGATGTTCGAGGCGCGGGCCTACGACATGGGCTTCACCCATGCCGCCGTGGGCGCCATGGTGCGCAGCAGCTACCACGCCGACCAGCAGGCCCACGGCGTTCTCGAAGCACTGGCCCGGTGACATGGGCTCAGCCGCGCACGACCACCTGAGCGTGCGGGCCTATGGCGCCTCGCCGGGCAGCCACGACCACGACCATTTCCAGATCCTGATCGGCCTGGACGGCGTGCTGGATCTCGAGGTGGCCGGTCGCGGCCGGCGCATTGCCGCCGGTGACGGCGCGGTGGTGCCCCCGGGCGAGCGGCACGATTTCGAATCGAAGGCGGGGGCGCGTTGCCTGGTGCTCGACAGCCGCGCACCCGAATGGGCGGCGGCCGTCCCTTCTGCCTCCCCGGCCGCCGCCGCGCTCGCGCGCTACCTGGCCGAAGCCTGCGCACAGCGGCTGCCGCGCGCACAGTCGCTGGGCGCCAGCCTGCTGATCGAGGCGTGGCAGCCCGCTTCAACCTCGCCCAGGCGGCCGCAACGCGCCATCGACTGGACGTCGCTCGCCGACTGGGCACGCGCCCGCTGGGCGCACGGTCACGTCGAGGTGGCCGACCTGGCCGGCCAGGTGCACCTCAGCCCGGCACAACTGGCCGCGCGCTGCCGCGCCGAACTCGGGCAAAGCACCCAGCGCTGGCTTCGCGGCATGCAACTCGATCAGGCGCGGGCCTTGCGCGCGCAGGGCATGTCGGTGGCCGACGCAGCGCGTCAATCCGGCTACCGCTCGCCATCGGCCCTGACGGCGGCGCTCAAACGCCACGTTGCCTGAGGCGGCAGACCCACGCCGCGCGACGATTCACCCGCGTTGCGCGCCGATGGTCCGGGCGATGATCGGGGGATGAACACCGCCAACCTGTTCGCGCTGGCCGCGATCGCGCTCTGGGCCTCCCTGGCCGCATTGGGCGTGGCACTGTCCCACGTGCCGCCGTTCCTGCTCACCGGGCTGGCCCTGCTGGTGGGCAGCCTGATCGCCCTGCCGCTGTCCCGCTTCGACTGGCGCCAGTGGCGCGTGCCCGGCAGCACGCTGGCGCTGGGCGTCTATGGCCTGTTCGGCTTTCATTTCCTGCTGTTCATCGCGCTGCGCCACGCCCCGCCGGTGCAGGCCAACCTGGTGAACTACCTCTGGCCGCTGGGCATCGTCGTCATGGCGCCGCTGTTCCTGCCGGGGGTGTCGCTGACGGTGCGCCATGGGGTGGCCGCCGTCCTCGGGTTCGCCGGCGCCGCGCTGGCCATTCTGGGGGGTGCCGGGGGTGCCGAAGCCACCTGGGCATGGGGCTACGTGCCGGCGCTCGCCTCGGCCTTCATCTGGGCCAGCTATTCGCTGATGACCCAGCGCGTGAAGGCCTTTCCCACCGCCGCCATCGGCACCTTTGCCGCGGTGTCCGGCGCCCTGTCGCTGGTCTGCCATGCGCTGCTCGAGCCGCCGGTGGCATTGACCACGCAGGACCTGTGGCTGATCGGCGCGCTCGGCCTGGGCCCGCTGGGCGGCGCTTTCTTTCTGTGGGACGCGGCGCTCAAGCGGGGCGATGCGCGCCAGATCGGTGTGCTGAGCTTTCTGACGCCGCTGCTGTCGACGCTGACCTTGTTGTGGATGCGGGCCGAAACACCGAGCGCGTCGGTGCTGCTGGCGGCGGTGATGATCATCGGCGCGGCGGTGATGGCCACGCGCCAACCGGGCTGAGTCAGTCCGTCAGCATGGAAGCCGGGTCTTCGGCTCGCAGCACTTCCTGCGCCCAGCCCGCCAGTTTGCCGGTGTCGCTGCGCAGGATCTGCTGCTTGACCGCCAGGATGCGCGACGGGTGCATGGAGAAGCTGCGCAACCCCATGCCGAGCAACAGGCGCGTCAGGCCCACGTCGCCGGCCATTTCGCCGCACACGCTCACACCCTTGCCCATGGCGCGCGACTGCGCAATGGTGCTGGCCACCAGCTGCAGCACGGCCGGGTGCACCGGGTCGTACAGGTGGGCCACGGCCTCGTCGGCGCGGTCGATGGCCAGCGTGTACTGGATCAGGTCGTTGGTGCCGATGGACAGGAAGTCGAAGTGCTTGAGGAACAGCGGAATGGTGAGCGCCGCGGCAGGCACCTCGATCATGGCCCCGAGGCGGACCGGCCCGTGGGGCACCGCTGCGGCCACCAGCTGGTCGCGCGCCCGGTCCACCAGGGCCAGCGCCTGGCGGATTTCGCTGGCGTGCGCCAGCATGGGGATGAGCAGGTTGACCGGTCCGTGCGCGGCGGCGCGCAGGATGGCGCGAAGCTGCGCGAGGAACATGGCCGGATCGGCCAGGCTCCAGCGAATGGCCCGAAGGCCCAGCGCGGGATTGAGGTTGTCGTCGTTGCGCGCGCCGCGATCGAGGGGCTTGTCGGCGCCCACGTCCACGGTGCGGATCGTGACCGGCAGCCCCTGCATGCCTTCGACCGCCAGCCGGTAGGCACGGTACTGCTCGTCTTCGTCGGGCAGCTGGCCGTCGCGGCCCATGAAGAGGAATTCGCTGCGGAACAGGCCCACACCCACCGCGCCCGCGGCCAGCGCGCCCGCGGCGTCGGAGGGCTGCTCGATGTTGGCCAGCAACTCGATCTTCTGGCCATCGAGGGTCACCGCGGGCGTGTTCTTGAGCCGGGACAGGCGCTCGCGGTCCATCTCGCCCTGGCGCCGCTTGAATCCGTACTCGGCCAGCACGATCGGCGAAGGGTCCACCACGACCACGCCGGCATCGCCGTCGATCACCACCCAGTCGTCCTGCCGGATCAGGTGGCTGGCCGAGCGCGCGCCGACCACGGCCGGTATGTCCAGGCTGCGCGCGACGATGGCGGTGTGGCTGGTCTTGCCACCGACGTCGGTGACGAAGCCGGCGAACACGCTCTGCTTGAACTGCAGCATGTCGGCCGGCGACAGGTCGTGCGCGATCAGCACGAGGGCGTCCTGCTCGCCCTTGCCGGCGCTGGCGGCCACGGCGCTGATGGGGGACGCCTCACCGCGCATGACGCGCAGCAGGCGATCGACCACCTGCTCGAGGTCGGCCTTGCGCTCGCGCAGGTAGGGGTCTTCCATTTCGTCGAACTGGCGCGAGATCACCTCGAGCTGGGTGGTCAGCGCCCATTCGGCGTTGTAGTGCCGGTCGACCACCCAGTGCTTGACGCCACTGGTGAGCTGTTCGTCCTGCAGCAGCATGAGGTGCACGTCGAGCAGCGCGGTGAGCTCGGGGTGCGCGTCGTTGGGTCCCTGCTCGGCCAGGGTTTTCTGGACCCGCACGATGTCCTCGGACACCACCGCACGCGCCCGACGCAACCGCTCGACCTCGGCCTCGGCCTGCTCCGGCTGCACCAGGTAGTGCGCCACGTCCACCCGGCTCGAGGCCACGATCACGGCCCGCCCGATGGCCACACCCCGGGAGACAGCCAGGCCGTGAACGCTGAAGGTCATGCTGCCCAGCCCCGCCGCTTCATTCGCCTTCTCCGAACTTGTCGTCGATCAGCGCCACCAGGGCGTCCATGGCCACCTGCTCGTCCGGGCCGTTGGTCTCGATCTCGACCGCGGTGCCGATGCCTGCGGCCAGCATCATCACGCCCATGATGCTTTTGGCGTTCACGCGCCGGTCGCCGCGCGCCATCCAGACATCGCAGGCAAAGCTGCCCGCGAGCTTGGTGAGCTTGGCGGAAGCGCGGGCGTGCAGGCCCAGTTTATTGCTGATGGTCACGGTGGTCTTGATCATTCGAGCTTCGTCGGGCCTGGTTCTGGGGAGCGGTGACGGCCACCTGCATGACGCCTTGCGTGGCGCCGATCAGCGCGCGCGAAATGAGCGCGTCGAGCGATTCGTGGCGGTAGCTGACGGTGCGCAACAGCATGGGCAGGTTGACGCCGCAGACCAGCTTGCTGCGCACGCCGTCGACCAGCCGCTGGGCCACGTTGCAAGGGGTGGCACCGAACACGTCGGTGACCACCAGTGTCTGGGGGTGCCCGGCCTGCGCCAGCAGCATGCGGGCCTGCGCCAGTGTTTCCTCGGGTGGCACGTTGGGCTGCACGTCCAGCGCGATGACCGCGTCCTGTGCATCGGGAAAAACGTGCAGCACGCACTGCCGCAGGGCCGAGGCCAGCGGCGCGTGTGCAATCAGCAGGATGCCGTTCATGCGCGCAGTGTAGCGGCGCGACCGCGCTCGATGCGGCGCCACCCGCGCCAGAACAGGGCATAGCCCAGCACGCAGCACACGCCGAACACGCCGACCGCTCCGCGGAACCGTGTCGGCTCGTCCCAGCCGGTGGCCGCCAGTGCATCGACGGCAAGCCCGATGCCCCACTGGACCACGAACACGCCGGCGAAGATGGCCAGGTTGAAGGCCGACAGTGCGCGCCCGGCGGCCTGCGCCGGCAGCGCCAGCGCCACCGCCGGCTGCGACAGCGCCACAAAGGTCGAGCTGACGCAGAACAGCGCCCACCAGAACCAGCCGGCGTGGCTGCCCAACGCCACGATGGCCCCGAGGACGAGCAGGCTGAAGGGCAAACCCCAGCCGATCAGGGATTCGGGCCTCAAGCCGCGGCGGGCCAGGTGCGGGTTGACCATGCCCCAGAGCCAGAAGGCGGTGAGCATGCTCAGGTTGATGGCGAACAGGCCGGCCGCCGATTCGGCCGGCGTGTAGCCGGCCACCTTGACCATCCAGGGTCCGGCCCAGAGCGTCTGCACCGCGACCATGCCGCCGTAGTTGATGAACCCGACGGGCAACATGGTGCGGAAGTACGGGTTGCGCCAGATCAGGCCGTAGCCGGGCTCGACGCGGGCGGTGTCGTTCGCGGCGGCGGCGTCACGCCGCCACGCCGGCACCGACCACGACACCACCACCATCGCCAGGGCGATCAGCAGCGCCAGGCCCCAGAAAAGGCCGCGCCAGCCCAGCAGCGGCATGAGCCACTGAACCGGGAGCGTGGAGGCCACCATGCCCAGCGACCCGGTCATCAGCATCCACGAGTTGGCGCGCAGCTGGGCGTTGGGCGTGAGCCAGCGCCGGTACCCGGTGAGCGGGGCCATGAGGCAGGCGCTGAGCCCCATGCCGGTGAGCACGCGCGCGGCCAGCAGGGTGGTGAAGTCACCGGCGAGGGCAAACGCCATGCAGCCCAGCACCGCCACCGCCAGAAACGCCAGCATGACGCGCTTGGGTCCATGGCGGTCGAGCCAGTTGCCCAGGGGCAGCTGCGTCAGCGCAAAGCCGAAAAAGTAGCCACCGGCCAGCAGCCCGAGATCGCCCGAGGTGAGCGAAAGCTCGGCGCTGAGGGTGGGCGACAGGGTGGCGGTGATGGCCCGCACCAGCGCCGACAGGAAATAGGTGACCGCGAACACCAGGAACACCAGCACCGCCATGCGGTGGGTCAGCACGTCGGACGGCGGTGGCGCCAGGGACTCGGCGTGTGCGCTCATTGAACCTGCAGGCCCTCGAAGAAGGTCCTGGCCACGTCGTCGTCGATCGACGGGCCGTAGATGGCGGCCTGGTGCAGGTGGGTGCCGCGCACGACATGCACGGCGCGCACTTCGATCGGCTCGCCACGGTGGTCGAGTCCCCGGGCACTCAGGGCCTCGGCCCGGTCGGCACCGCTCACACGGACCTGCGGACGCGCCTCGGCGCCGCCCGCGGCATCGGCGCGCACCGCGACCAGCGTGGCCTGCTGCCAGCCGCGCAGTGCCGGCTCGACCCGGGCCGCCTCGCCGACATCGGCCCAGGCGACGGCAAAGGTCAGCCCGCCAGCGTCGCACGACCGCATCTGCAGCGCGGTGGGCACACCGCCCAGCGGCACCTGCCGCGACGCGGCGTCGGGTTTGCAGGGCATCAGGGCCTGCAGCGGGGCGCCGTCGGCGCGCACCGTTCGCCAGTTGAAGGTGGGGTTGCAGGCCATCAGCAGGCCCGCGGCCGCCAGGCCGATGGTTCGTGTCAGGAGCATGGGAGGGGCTGCGGTGGTGACACCGCGGTGGCGATCGGCTCGCGCACAATCGACGGCATGAACGCTCTTGATGGTATCCGCATCCTCGACTGCTCGCGCGTGCTGGCCGGACCGTGGTGCACCCAGACCCTGGCCGACCTCGGCGCCGATGTGGTGAAGGTCGAGCGGCCCCGCAGTGGCTCGCACCCCGGCGGCGACGACACGCGCGGCTGGGGCCCGCCGTTCCTGCGCGGCCGCGACGGCAACGACACCGCCGAAGCCGCTTACTACCTTGGCGCCAACCGCAACAAGCGCTCCATGACCTGCGACCTGTCGGTGCCGGCGGGCCAGGCGCTGATCCGCGAAATGGCGGCGCATGCCGACGTGTTCGTCGAGAACTACAAGGTCGGTGACATGGCGCGTTACGGCCTCGACTTCCCCACGCTGCGGCAGATCAACCCCAGGCTGGTGTATTGCTCCATCACCGGTTTTGGCCAGACCGGGCCCTACAAGGACCGGGCCGGCTACGACTACGCGGTGCAGGGCATGGGCGGCCTGATGAGCGTGACCGGCGAGCGCGACGACCTGCCGGGCGGCGGCCCGCAAAAGGTGGGCGTGGCGGTGGCCGACCTGTTCACCGGCCTGTATGCCACGGTGGCCATCCAGGCCGCACTGCGCCACGCCGAGCGCACCGGCGAAGGCCAGCACGTCGACATGGCCCTGCTGGACACCCAGGTGGCCATGCTGGCCAACCTGGGCGCCAACTACCTCGTGCGCGGGCGCGAGGACGGCAAGGTCCCGGGGCGGGCGGGCAACGCCCATGCCAACATCGTGCCGTACCAGGTGTTCGAGGTGGCGCCCGACGCCGCCGGCCACGCGCAGCACATCATTCTGGCGGTGGGCAACGACGGTCAGTTCGCCAAGTTCTGCGAGGTCGCCGGTCGGCCGGAGTTGGCCCGTGACGAACGTTTTGCGCGCAACCAGGGTCGCGTGCGGCACCGGGACGCGCTGGTGCCGGTGCTCGAAACCGTGATGAAAACGCGCACCAAGGCCGACTGGCTGGCGTCGCTGGAGGCGGCCAAGGTGCCGTGCGGCCCGATCAACGACCTGGCCGAGGTGTTTGCCGACCCGCACGTGCGGCACCGGCAGATGGTGCAAACCTGGGCGCATCCGCTCACCGACGCGGTGGATCTGGTGGCCAGTCCGATCAAGCTGAGCGCCACCCCGGTGCGCAACGATCGGCCGCCGCCGCTGCTGGGTCAGCACACCGACGAGGTGCTGGCCGAATGGCTCGGTGCCGACGCGGCACGGCTGGCGCAACTCCGCGAAGCGGGCGCGATCTGAACACCATGGCCTACCAGCCCCTGCCCACACCGACGTCGCTGAGAGCGACCGCCCAGGCAGCCGCCGACCGGGGCGAGCCGCTGGTGGTCATGACCACCTTGCGTGGCTGCGTGTATTGCGATCTGGTGCGCAACAGCTACCTGCAGCCGATGATGCGCGAAGGGCTGGTGATCGCGGTGCAGCTGGACGTGCAGGACCGCGCGACCACGGTGCAATCCTTTGACGGCGCGACCAGCACGCCGGCAGCGCTGGCCGAGGGGTGGAAGGCGCGCTTCACGCCCACGGTGATGTTCTTCGGGCCGGATGGCCGAGAGCGCGCCGAGCGGCTGGTGGGCGTGGCCGTGCCCGAGCTCTACGGTCAGTACCTCGAGCAACGGCTCGATCAGGCGCGCAAGGGCCTGAAGAAATAGCCAGCGCTTACTTGATGGCGCCAAACACCTTTTTGAGGATGGCGCTGCCCGTGCCCACCGGGTCCTGGCGGATCTTGCGCTCTTCGTCCCCGATGATGGTGTAGAGACCATCCAGCGATTTGCCGGTGACGTAGCGCTCGATGTTGGCGTCCTCCTTCTTGACCAGACCAAGCCCGGACGCGCGCTCGGCCACCCGGTTGTAGCTGCGGGCCAGGCCCACGTTCTGGGTGGTGCGGGTCACCACCGGCAGGAATTTTTCGCCCAGGGGTGCCCGGGTCTTGTCCGCAAAGAACCGCGTGACCGAATCGTCGCCACCGGTGAGGATGTTCTTGGCGTCGGTGACGCTCATCGACTTGACCGCCCCGACCAGCAGGTCCTTGCCCAGCGGCACGGCCTGCTCGGCCGCCCGGTTCATGCCGGTGATCAGTTCATCGACCCGTTTGCCCTGCCCGGCAAAGCTGAGCAGCTTGGCGGCGTCTTCCAGATAACCGGGCAGCGGAATCCGAACTTTCGGGTTGCCCAGGAATCCATCGGTTTTGCCCAGCAGTGCCACAGCGGCCAGCGCGCCTTTTTCCAGCGCGGTCCGGATGCCGGTGGTGGCATCCCGGTCGGTGAGGTCGGCCAGCGAGAGCGCCCACGCCTGGCGCTGGGCGGCGACAATCAGCAGCCCGAGGCCACCCAACGTGGCGATGTGGATCTGGCGGCGCTGCATGGTTGGCTCCCTGTGAATGCTGTCCGGACACTGTAGAGGTCAAGTGCTGAAATGACAAACCCGACCCCGATTCTCATGCAACCCCGCCGCCGCCTGCTGCTCGGGGCCGGCGCCGCGTTGGGTGCCGGCGCGCTGCTGGGCCTGACCGCCTGCACCGGCCGCGACGCCGCGCCCGAATCCCGGTTCGTGCTGCTCGACGGCAGCCAGATGACCACCGCCGACCTGCAGGGCAAGGTGACCCTGGTGAACTTCTGGGCCACCACCTGCGTGACCTGCGTGAAGGAAATGCCGGCCCTGGTGGCCACCCACCAGAAGTTTGCACCCCGCGGCTACGAAACCGTGGCGGTGGCCATGAGCTACGACCCGCCAGCCTGGGTGCTCAATTTCGCCCAGTCGAGGCAATTGCCCTTCAAGGTCGCGCTGGACAACACCGGCGAGATTGCCAAGGCGTGGGGCGATGTGAAGCTGACCCCCACGACCTACCTGGTCGACAAGCGCGGCCAGATCGTGAAACGGTACGTGGGCGAGCCCGAGATGGCGGCACTGCACTCGCTCATCGAAAAGCTGCTGGCGGCCTGACGACCCTCCCCCGTCAACGACAAAGGGCCGGGTTGCCCCGGCCCTCTCGTCCGCGATGGTGGTCGCTCAATCCTTGCGGAAGTCGTCGTGACAGGCCTTGCAGCTGGCGCCCGCAGCGCCGAACGACGCCTTGATGGCGTCGAGGTTGCCGGTCTTGGCCGCGGCGTTCAGCTTGGCCACTTCGGCCTGCATCTTGTCGCCAGCCGCCTTGAACTTGGCCTGTTCGGTCCAGATGACCGGCAGCGCTTTCGTGTCACCCTTGTCGGTGCCCGGACCAAAGGCGTCCCAGGGGAGCTTGCTCATCGTTTCCACCACGGCCATGTTGTCGGCCGCCACCTTGGCGTCAAAGGGCACCCGGCCGCTGGCCATGGCGCCAACCCGGCTGAAGTGGGTGGCCATGACGGTGAAGGCCGCCTTGCGGTACTTGATGGCGTCTTCGGGCTTCTGGAACTGGGCCATGGCAGGTGCGGCGAGCGTGCCGGCGGCCAGGGCCAGCGCAAGTGGAGCGAGGAATTTCACGGAATCTCCTGTGGGTTGGGTGTGACACCGGAAGGCACCTCCGGCTGGTGCTTGAATCGGCACAAGCGCCAAAGTTCCAGGGGAACCTGTAGGGTTTTCACCCGATCCATCCCCCGACCCTTCACCACCTGACTGGAGTTTCGCCCATGCACACCATCCGGATCTGGGACCTGCCGACCCGCTTGTTCCATTGGCTGCTGGCCTTTTGTGTCGTTGGCCTGGTGGTCACCGGCAACGTGGGTGGTGCGTGGATGGAATGGCACCTCCGCCTGGGGTACGCCGTGGTGGCCCTGCTGGTGTTTCGCGTGTGCTGGGGTTTCATCGGCGGGCGCTGGTCCAGGTTCGCGAGCTTTGTCTACAGCCCGGCTTCGCTGGTTCGCTACCTGCGCGGCCAGGCGCCGCTGGCCCACACCGCCGGGCATTCTCCGCTGGGTGCACTGGCGGTGTTCGCCATGCTGCTGGTGCTGGCGGCCCAGGTGGGAACCGGCCTGATGAGCGACGACGAGATCGCCACCTTCGGCCCGTTGGTGCGCTTCGTCTCTGGCGACACGGTGGAAGCGGCCACCAGTTACCACAAGAACATCGGCAAGTTCCTGGTCATTGGCCTGGTGGTGCTTCACCTGGTGGCCATTGCCTTTTACAAACTGGCGCGGCGCAAGCCCCTGACCCGGGCGATGGTCACCGGCAACAAGCAGCTGTCCGAGCCCATGCCCGCGGCGAACGACGGCTGGGCCCACCGGCTGCTGGCGCTGGCCCTGCTGGTCCTGGCCGGTGCCGGCGTGGCCTGGATGGTGCGCGCAGGAACCACTTTCTAGGTGCAGCTGGCGTATATTGACCATCCCCCGCCCCGATCCTGGCCCACCGGCCCGTGGCCCGACGCCGCACCTCCTCCCCACGATGTCCGAAACATCCAACGCCGTCATCGAACTGCGGCTCGCCGAAGACCCCGCCGACCTGGAGGCGGTGCGCCAGCTGTTCCTCGATTACCAGGCCTCGCTCGAGGTGGACCTCTGCTTCCAGGGCTTTCAGGCGGAGGTCGCTCAACTTCCGGGCGATTACGCAGCACCTGGCGGCGCTTTGCTGCTGGCCCTGGTCGACGGCGCACCGGCGGGTTGCTGTGCATTGCGCCCGCTGCCCAACACCGATCACCTCAACGCCTGCGAGATGAAGCGGCTGTTCGTGCGCCCGGCGTTCCGGGGGTTCGGTCTGGGCCGCCAGCTGGTCGACCGAATCCTGGTCCTGGGTCAGATGGCCGGCTACACCACCAT
This sequence comes from Hydrogenophaga sp. XSHU_21, assembly GCA_046604145.1. GTDB lineage: Bacteria > Pseudomonadota > Gammaproteobacteria > Burkholderiales > Burkholderiaceae_C > Hydrogenophaga. Next base: position 200,621 of record JBKIXD010000004.1, on the reverse strand, counting down.
GCTGCTGGACACCCTGTCTGACATGGAAGCCGCCCGCGCGCTGTACCAGGAATCCGGGTTCGTGGAGATTGCGCCCTACTACCACAACCCCATTCCCGGAGCGCACTACCTCAAGGTCGATCTCTGAAAGGGAAAAGGCCGCGCAGGGCGCGGCCTTTTCGGTTCGGCAAACAGACCGGGGGGGCAGCTGACCAGGGGTCAGAGTGCCTTGGCCTGGGCCAGCAGCGTGCCGGCGTCGCTCACCTCGAACTTGCCGGGCGCCTCGATGTTGAGGGACTTCACCACACCGTCCTTCACCAGCATCGAATAGCGGTTGCTGCGCAGGCCCATGCCGCGGCCGGTCAGGTCCAGCGTCAGGCCGGTGGCCTTGGTGTAATCCGCGCTGCCGTCGCCCAGCATCCGGACGATGCCCGAGGACTTCTGGTCTCGGGCCCAGGCACCCATCACAAAGGCGTCGTTGACGCTGATGCACCAGATCTCGTCCACGCCGGCGGCCTTGAAATCGCCCGCGTGCTGCACGAAACCGGGCACATGCTTGGCCGAACACGTGGGCGTGAAGGCACCAGGCAGGGCAAAGATCGCAATGGTCTTGCCGGCCGCGGCCTTGTGCACGTCGACCGGGTTGGGGCCGATGCTGCAGCCGTTGCCTTCGACCTCGCTGTACTCCATGAGCGTGCCCGCGGGCAGCTTGTCTCCGACCTTGATCATGGGTTCTCCTCGTTGGGTTGGGGGCTGAAAACAAAAAAGCGACCGAATTGTCGGTCGCTTTTCTGATGGGCGTTTGCCAGGGTCTGAAACAGGCTCAGACGAGGGCGGCCTTTTGCACCAGGCGGCTGGCCACCCAGTTCTTGGTCTTGGACAGCGGACGGCTTTCGGTGATTTCGACCAGGTCACCGGTCTTGTACTCACCGTTTTCGTCGTGCGCGTGGTACTTGCTCGACTTGATCACGATCTTGTCGTAGATCGGGTGCTTGACGCGGCGCTCGACCAGGACCGTCACGGTCTTGGTGCGTTTGTCGCTCACCACCTTGCCGATGAGGGTGCGCTTGAGGGCGGGTTTGGCTTCCGTCATGGTTCGCTCCTTCACTTGGCGGCTGCGCGTTGCTTCTCGGCCAGGATGGTCTTGGCGCGAGCGATGGCACGGCGGGTGTCGCCCAGCGTGGCGGTGTTGTTGAGTTGTTGCGTGGCCTTCTGCATGCGAAGACCGAAATGGGCCTTCTGCAGCGACTTGATCTCGGTCTCGAGGCCGGCCACGTCCTTCTGGCGCAGTTCAGCAGATTTCATGTGATGTCTCCTGAATCACTGACCCAGCATGCGCGCCACAAACGTGGTGCGCAGCGGAAGTTTGGCGGCCGCGAGAGCGAAGGCTTCGCGGGCGAGCTGTTCGGGCACGCCGACGATTTCGTAAAGCACCTTGCCGGGCTGGATCTCGGCCACGTAGTACTCCACGGAACCCTTGCCGTTGCCCATGCGGACCTCGGCAGGCTTCTGCGAAATCGGCTTGTCCGGGAACACGCGGATCCAGATGCGGCCACCGCGCTTGACGTGACGGGAAATGGCACGGCGAGCGGCTTCGATCTGGCGCGCCGTGAGGCGGCCGCGATCGGTGGACTTCAGACCGAAATCGCCGAAGGCCACGGTGGCGCCACTGGTGGCGACGCCGGTGTTACGGCCCTTCTGCTCTTTGCGGTACTTGCGACGAGCGGGTTGCAACATGTTTATTCTCCTTTGCCGTCCGCAGCTGCAGGTGCGGGTGCGTCTTTGCGAACGCGCTTAACGGCGGGTTTGGTGTCGGCTCCGGTGGCTTCGGCGGGCTTGTCGCTGCCGTCGGCCGGGGCTGCATTGGCGCCAGGGCGGCGCACCGCAGCGCGGGCAGGCGGGCCTGCCGGGCGCTCGCGGCGCGGACCGCGCGGGCGACGCTCTTCTTCGGCACGCGGCTCGGCCACCACAGGCGCGTCGTTGCGGCCCAGGGTGTCGCCCTTGTAGACCCAGACCTTGACGCCGATGACGCCGTAGGTGGTCTTGGCTTCGGAGGTGCCGTAGTCGATGTCGGCGCGCAGGGTGTGCAGCGGCACGCGGCCTTCGCGGTACCACTCGGTGCGGGCGATCTCGATGCCGTTCAGACGGCCGGCGCTCATGATCTTGATGCCCTGGGCACCCAGGCGCATGGCGTTCTGCATCGCGCGCTTCATGGCGCGGCGGAACATGATGCGCTTTTCGAGCTGCTGGGTGATCGAGTCGGCGATCAGCTTGGCATCGATCTCGGGCTTGCGCACTTCTTCGATGTTGACGGCCACCGGCACGCCGAGCTTGGCGGCCAGGTCCTTCTTCAGCTTCTCGATGTCCTCGCCCTTCTTGCCGATCACCACGCCCGGACGTGCCGAGTAGATGGTGATGCGGGCGTTCTTGGCGGGGCGCTCGATCACGACGCGCGAAACGGCGGCGTTCTTGAGCTTGCCCTTCAGGTACTCACGCACCTTGATGTCTTCGGCCAGCATGCCCGCGAAGTCGCGGTTGCTGGCGTACCAGCGGCTGGCCCAGTTGCGAGAGACGGCCAGGCGGAAGCCGGTCGGGTTGATTTTCTGTCCCATGTTCCTGTGCCTCTCAGTTGCCAACCGTCACGTAGATGTGACACGTGGGTTTGCTGATGCGGTTGCCGCGGCCTTTGGCGCGGGCCTCGAAGCGCTTGAGCGTGGTGCCTTGTTCGACGTAGATCGTCTTGACACGAAGCTCGTCGATGTCGGCGCCATCGTTGTGCTCGGCGTTCGCAATCGCGGACTCGAGGGCTTTCTTGACGATGCCGGCGGCTTTCTTCTGCGTGAAGGCCAGGATGTTCAGGGCCTGGTCGACCTTCTTGCCACGAATCAGGTCGGCCACAAGGCGGCCTTTGTCCACCGACAGGCGCACGCCACGGACGACAGAGCGGGTTTCCGTACTCATGGTCTTTCCTTACTTCTTGGCTTTCTTGTCACCCGGGTGGCCCTTGAAGGTCCGCGTCAGGGAGAACTCGCCGAGCTTGTGACCGACCATCTGGTCGGTGATGTACACCGGCACGTGTTGCTTGCCGTTGTGCACGGCGATCGTCAGCCCGATGAACTCGGGCAGGATCATCGAGCGGCGCGACCAGGTCTTGACCGGCTTCTTGTCCTTGTTGGCCTGGGCCTTTTCGACCTTGGCCATCAGGTGGTGGTCCACGAAGGGACCTTTTTTGAGCGAACGAGTCATGTGGTCAACCCCTTACTTCTTGCGACGCGAGACGATCATCGACTGCGTGCGGCGGTTGTTGCGGGTGCGATAGCCCTTGGTCAGGTTGCCCCACGGATCCACCGGAGCGCGGCCTTCGCCGGTCTTGCCTTCACCACCACCGTGCGGGTGGTCGATCGGGTTCATCGCGGTACCACGCACCGTCGGGCGGATGCCCATGTGGCGCTTCACACCGGCCTTGCCGATCTGGCGCAGGCTGTGCTCGGTGTTGGACACCTCGCCGATGGTGGCGCGGCAGTCGACGTGGATCTTGCGAACTTCGCCAGAGCGCATGCGCACCTGGGCGTAGATGCCTTCGCGGGCCAGCAGCACGGCAGAGGCACCGGCAGAACGCGCGATCTGCGCACCCTTGCCGACCTGCAGCTCGATGCAGTGGATGGTCGAACCGACGGGGATGTTGCGGATCGGCAGCGTGTTGCCCACACGGATGGGCGACTCGGCACCGGACAGCAGGGTTGCACCGACTTCAACACCGCGCGGGGCGATGATGTAGCGGCGCTCGCCATCGGCGTAGCACAGCAGCGCGATGTGCGCCGTGCGGTTGGGGTCGTACTCGATGCGCTCGACCTTGGCCGGGATGTTGTCCTTGTTGCGGCGGAAGTCGACCACGCGGTAGTGGTGCTTGGCACCGCCGCCCTTGTGGCGCGTCGTGATGTGGCCGTTGTTGTTGCGGCCCGACTTCTGGTGCTGGGGCTCCAGCAGGGGGGCAAAACCGCTGCCTTTGTGCAGGGTTTCGCGCGTGACCTTCACCATGCCGCGACGGCCTGGCGAGGTGGGTTTCATCTTGATGACTGCCATGATTACGCGGCCTCCCCACCGAAGTTGAGTTCCTGACCGGGCATCAGCGTCACGTAGGCCTTGCGCACGTGATCGCGGCGGCCGACGGTCTTGCCGAAGCGCTTGGTCTTGCCCTTCTGGTTCACGACCGACACACCCTTGACCTGGACCTTGAACATCAGCTCAACGGCGGCCTTGATCTCGGGCTTGGTGGCGTCGCGCAGCACCTTGAACAGCACGGCGTTTGATTTCTCGGCCGCCATGGTGGCCTTCTCGGACACGATCGGTGCCACGAGGACCTGCATCAGGCGACCTTCGTCGAATTGGGCGGTGCTCATGCGAACATCTCCTTGAGCTGGTCGATCGCCGCCTTGGTGACGATGACCTTCTTGTAGTGCACCAGCGACAGCGGGTCGGCGTAGCGCGGCTCGACCACCAGCACGTTGGGCAGGTTGCGCGAAGCCAGGTACAGGTTCTCGTCGACTTCCTCGGCGATCACCAGGACGGACGACTTGAGGTTCATGGCCTTGAAACGGTCGGCCAGTTGCTTGGTCTTGGGCGAATCGACCTTCATCGACTCCACCACCGACAGGCGGCCTTCACGGACCAGCTGCGAGAAGATGGACGCCATGCCGGCGCGGTACATCTTCTTGTTGATCTTCTGGGTGAAGTTCTCGTCGGGGCTGTTCGGGAAGATGCGACCACCCCCGCGCCACAGCGGCGAGGAGGTCATGCCGGCGCGGGCGCGGCCGGTGCCCTTCTGCTTGAACGGCTTCTTGGTCGAGTGCTTGACCATCTGACGGTCTTTTTGAGCACGCGTGCCTTGACGGGCGTTCGCCTGATAGGCCACCACGAGTTGGTGGATCAGGGCTTCGTTGTAATCGCGACCGAACACGGTCTCGGGCACGTCCAGCTTGGACGCGGCCTGACCCTGGTCATTGAGGAGTTCGACTTGCATCAGTTCGCTCCTTTGGCGGCCGCAGCCTTGACGGCGGGACGCACCGTGACAAAACCGCCCTTGGAGCCGGGCACGGCGCCACGGATGAGCAGCAGTTGACGCGCCTCGTCCACGCGAACGATGTCGAGGTTCTGGATGGTCTTGGTGTCGTCGCCCATGTGGCCGGTCATCTTCTTGCCCGGGAACACGCGACCCGGGTCCTGGGCCATCGAGATGGAGCCCGGGACGTTGTGCGAACGGCTGTTGCCGTGCGAGGCGCGCTGCGACGCGAAGTTGTGTCGCTTGATGGTGCCCGCGAAGCCCTTGCCGATCGAGGTGCCCTGCACGTCGACCTTCTGGCCGGCGGCGAACAGCGCGTTGGCCGGCACCACAGCGCCAGGCTGGTACTGCGCGGCCACATCGGCGGCGACGCGGAATTCCTGGATGATTTCACCCGCTTCGACACCCGCCTTGGCGAGGTGGCCGGCAACGGCCTTGGTGACGCGGGAGGCACGGCGCTTGCCGAAGGTGACCTGCAGCGCGTCGTAGCCGTCGTTGGCTTGGGTCTTGACCTGGGTGACGCGGTTGTTCGAGACGTCGACCACCGTGACAGGCACAGCGTCCCCGTCGTCGGTGAACAGGCGCATCATGCCCACCTTGCGGCCCAACAACCCGAGGGAGTTGCTCAGACTCATTGTTTTCTCCGTTCCCGACTGCAATTGGCCGGGGCTGATGGTGCGAAGCCGAAACTCCGCGCGAAGGGCCGGCACCCCTGAGGGGAAAGCTCGGCGCCACGAAATCTCCGGCCAGAAGCCGGAAAGCCCGCCAGTATAGCCGGCGGGCTGATTCACTGCAAGTGCCGCCGGGCAATCTGCCCGACGGCACTCTCAGGTCGTCGTTACTGCAGCTTGATCTCCACGTCCACGCCGGCGGGCAGGTCCAGCTTCATGAGGGCGTCGACCGTCTTGTCGGTGGGGTCGACGATGTCCATGAGGCGCTGGTGGGTGCGGATCTCGAACTGGTCGCGGCTGGTCTTGTTGACGTGCGGCGAACGCAGGATGTCGAAGCGCTTCATGCGGGTCGGCAGGGGCACGGGGCCCTTGACGATCGCACCGGTGCGCTTGGCGGTGTCGACGATCTCGGCGGCCGAGGTGTCGATCAGTTTGTAGTCGAATGCCTTGAGGCGGATGCGGATCTTCTGCTTGGTGCTCATGGGATCGCTCCTTACTCAATGATTTTGGCCACGACGCCGGCGCCGACGGTGCGGCCGCCTTCGCGGATGGCAAAGCGCAGGCCTTCTTCCATGGCGATGGGCGCGATCAGCTTGACGGTGATCGACACGTTGTCGCCGGGCATGACCATTTCCTTGTCCTTGGGCAGCTCGATGGAGCCCGTGACGTCGGTCGTGCGGAAGTAGAACTGCGGACGGTAGTTGTTGAAGAACGGCGTGTGACGGCCACCTTCGTCCTTGGACAGCACGTACACCTCACCGGTGAAGTGCGTGTGCGGCTTGATCGAGCCGGGCTTGCACAGCACCTGGCCGCGCTCGACTTCCTCGCGCTTGGTGCCGCGCAGCAGAATGCCCACGTTGTCACCCGCCTGGCCCTGGTCCAGCAGCTTGCGGAACATCTCCACGCCCGTGCAGGTCGTCTTCTGCGTGGCCTTGATGCCCACGATCTCGATTTCCTCACCGACCTTGACCACACCGCGCTCGATACGGCCGGTCACCACCGTGCCACGGCCCGAGATCGAGAACACGTCTTCCACCGGCATCAGGAAGGCACCGTCCACCGCGCGCTCGGGCGTGGGGATGTAGGTGTCCAGCGCATCGGCCAGGCGCATGATCGCCTGCTCGCCCAGGTCGCCCTTGTCGCCTTCCAGCGCCAGCTTGGCCGAGCCCTTGATGATCGGCGTGTCGTCGCCAGGAAACTCGTACTTGGAGAGCAGCTCGCGAACTTCCATCTCCACCAGCTCGAGCAGCTCGGCGTCATCGACCATGTCGCACTTGTTCAGGAACACGATGATGTAGGGCACGCCCACCTGGCGCGCCAGCAGGATGTGCTCGCGCGTCTGCGGCATCGGGCCGTCAGCGGCCGAGCACACCAGGATCGCGCCGTCCATCTGCGCCGCACCCGTGATCATGTTCTTCACGTAGTCGGCGTGGCCCGGGCAGTCCACGTGTGCGTAGTGCCGGTTGGCCGTCTCGTATTCCACGTGCGCCGTGTTGATCGTGATGCCGCGCGCCTTCTCTTCCGGAGCCGCGTCGATCTGGTCGTACGCCTTGGCCGAGCCGCCAAACTTGGCCGCCAGCACCGTCGTGATCGCCGCCGTCAGCGTCGTCTTGCCGTGGTCCACGTGACCGATCGTGCCCACGTTCACGTGCGGCTTGGTCCGCTCGAATTTCTCTTTTGCCATGTCGATTCCTTCAAAAAGAACAATGCCCGTGTTCTGGTTTTAGGTCTGCACGCCACTGCTGGTTCATCCCGCACGGGCACGGGGTGGCGCAGCGTCGCAGACCGACTTGATTGAAAGGGGCCGACACGCGCGCCGCGCGCCGGCCACCGGGATTTACTTGGCGCGGGCCGCCACGATGGCTTCAGACACGTTGCGCGGGGCTTCCGAGTAGTGCTTGAATTCCATCGTGTAGGTGGCGCGACCCTGCGACATCGAGCGCAGCGTGGTCGAGTAGCCGAACATTTCCGACAGCGGCACTTCGGCCTTGATGGCCTTGCCGCCGCCAGGCATGTCGTCCATGCCCTGCACCATGCCACGGCGGCTCGAGAGGTCGCCCATCACGTTGCCGGCGTAGTCTTCAGGCGTCTCGACTTCCACGGCCATCATCGGCTCGAGGATGACCGGGCTGGCTTTCTTGCAGCCTTCCTTGAAGCCGAAAATGGCGGCCATCTTGAAGGCCTGCTCGGACGAGTCCACGTCGTGGTACGAACCGAAGTGCAGGGTGACCTTGACGTCCACCACCGGGAAGCCGGCGAGCACGCCGGCGTTCAGCGCTTCGATCACGCCCTTCTCGACGGCCGGGATGTACTCGCGCGGCACCACGCCGCCCTTGATGGCGTCGACGAACTCGAAGCCCTTGCCGGCCTCGTTGGGTTCGACCTTGAACACCACGTGACCGTACTGGCCCTTGCCGCCCGACTGGCGCACGAACTTGCCTTCGGCGTCCTCGACCGTCTTGCGGATGGTTTCGCGGTAGGCCACCTGGGGCTTGCCCACGTTGGCTTCCACGCCGAATTCGCGCTTCATGCGGTCGACAATGATCTCGAGGTGGAGCTCGCCCATGCCGGAGATGATGGTCTGGCCGGATTCCTCGTCGGTCTTGACGCGGAAGGACGGGTCTTCAGACGCCAGGCGCTGCAGGGCAATGCCCATTTTTTCCTGGTCGGCCTTGGTCTTGGGTTCCACGGCCTGTGCAATCACCGGCTCGGGGAAGACCATGCGCTCGAGCATGATGACGGCTTCGGGATCGCACAGGGTTTCGCCCGTGGTCACGTCCTTCAGGCCCACGCAGGCGGCAATGTCGCCGGCGCGGATCTCTTCGACTTCCTGGCGGTTGTTGGCGTGCATCTGCACGATACGGCCAATGCGCTCTTTCTTGCCCTTGACCGGGTTGAAGACCGAATCGCCCTTCTTGAGCACGCCCGAGTACACGCGCACGAACGTGAGCTGGCCCACGTACGGGTCGGTCATGAGCTTGAACGCCAGGGCGGACAGCTTCTCTTCGTCGGCGGCCTTGCGCGAGGTCGGTGCCTCGTTTTCGTCGGTGCCGCCCACGGGCGGGATGTCCACCGGCGAAGGCAGGAAGTCGATCACGGCGTCGAGCATGCGCTGCACGCCCTTGTTCTTGAAGGCGGTGCCGCACAGCATGGGCTGGATTTCGGTGGCCAGCGTGCGCGCGCGGATGCCCTGCTTGATTTCGGCTTCGCTCAGGTCGCCTTCCTCAAGGTACTTGTTCATCAGCTCTTCGCTGGCTTCGGCCGCGGCCTCGACCATCTTCTCGCGCCACTCCTCGGCCTGCGCCTGGAGGGCGGCCGGGATGTCCTGGTACTCGAACTTCATGCCCTGCGAGGCCTCGTCCCAGATGATGGCTTTCATCTTGATGAGGTCGACCACGCCGGTGAAGTTTTCTTCGGCGCCGATGGGGATCACGATCGCCACCGGGTTGGCCTTAAGGCGCAGCTTCATCTGGTCGTAGACCTTGAAGAAGTTGGCGCCGGTGCGGTCCATCTTGTTCACGAAGGCCAGGCGGGGCACCTTGTACTTGTTGGCCTGGCGCCAGACGGTTTCCGACTGGGGCTGCACGCCGCCCACGGCGCAGTACACCATGCAGGCGCCGTCAAGCACGCGCATGGAACGCTCCACCTCGATGGTGAAGTCGACGTGCCCGGGGGTGTCGATGATGTTGAAGCGGTGCTCGGGGTAGGACAGGTCCATGCCCTTCCAGAAGCAGGTCGTGGCCGCCGACGTGATGGTGATGCCACGCTCCTGCTCCTGCTCCATCCAGTCCATCGTGGCAGCGCCATCGTGCACTTCGCCGATCTTGTGATTGACGCCGGTGTAGAACAGGATGCGCTCGGTCGTCGTGGTCTTGCCAGCGTCGATGTGCGCAGAAATACCGATGTTGCGGTAACGCTCGAGGGGCGTGTTGCGGGCCATGGAAATACTCCGGAAAGGGTTCGAGCCCGCCACCCCGTGGATCGGGGCTTGCGGGCTCTCGGGTCAGGTTGATCGGAAGGGGTGGGTCCGGATCAGAAGCGGAAATGGCTGAATGCCTTGTTGGCTTCGGCCATGCGGTGCACTTCGTCGCGGCGCTTCATGGCGCCGCCACGGCCTTCGGTGGCCTCGATCAGCTCGTTGGCCAGGCGCATGGCCATGGACTTCTCGCTGCGCTTCTTGGCGGCTTCCTTGATCCAGCGCATCGACAGCGCCAGACGGCGGACGGGACGCACTTCCACCGGCACCTGGTAGTTCGCGCCACCCACGCGGCGGCTTTTCACTTCCACCATGGGCTTGACGTTGTTGATGGCCACCGAGAAGATTTCGAGCGGGTCCTTGCCCGACTTCTTCTCGATCTGCTCGAACGCACCGTAGATGATGCGCTCGGCCACGGCCTTCTTGCCGCCTTGCATGATCACGTTCATGAACTTGGCGACTTCGACGTTGCCGAACTTGGGATCCGGCAGGATTTCACGTTTAGGGACTTCGCGACGACGGGGCATGATTCACCTCTTGCTTCAGTTGATGACCGGACGTCGTTGATGATCCGGACACCTCGCAGACCCATTGGAGCCTGCACTTACTCGGCCTTTGTTCAAGGCCACTACGCCAGACCGGCTCGTCAAAACCGGCGGCACCGAAATTTCAAAGACCGGTCAGGCCTTCTTGGGACGCTTGGCGCCGTACTTGGAGCGCGACTGCTTGCGGTCTTTCACGCCTTGCAGGTCGAGCGAGCCACGCACGATGTGGTAGCGAACACCGGGGAGGTCCTTCACACGACCGCCGCGAACCAGCACGACGCTGTGTTCCTGGAGGTTGTGGCCTTCACCGCCGATGTAGGAAATGACTTCAAAGCCGTTGGTCAGGCGGACCTTGGCGACTTTGCGAAGGGCCGAGTTCGGCTTCTTCGGCGTGGTGGTGTACACGCGGGTGCACACGCCGCGGCGCTGCGGCGAGTTTTCCATGGCCGGGCTCTTGGATTTGGTCTTTTCGACCTCCCGACCCTGGCGCACGAGTTGGTTGATGGTTGGCATTGAAAACGTCCCTAAACGTTTGAAAACAGCAAAGCCTTCGGAAAATTCCGAAAAGCCCACTAGTGTAGCACCCGGCAGGCCGGGTCGCCTAGCCCCCGGACCGGCCGGGGCGGGGCGTCACTGGATCCAGAGGCGGATGGCGTCCCAGGCGCGGCCGAGCAGGCCGGCTTCCTCGACCGTTTCGAGCACGGTCAACGGCACCTCGACCACCGGCTGGCCGGCCGCCGTGGTGACACGCAGGGTGCCGAGCGCCTGGCCCTTCTGCAGCGGCGCCACGAGGGGGTCGGGGCGGACCACCTCGGATTTCAGGCGACCCCCCTCGCCCGCCGGCACCGACACCACCACCCCCTCGGTCCGGCCGAGCTTGACGGTGTCGCTGCGGCCTTTCCAGATGTGGGGCTGGGCGGCCGGCTGGTTGGCCGCCAGCAGGCGGACGGTGTCGAAGGCGGTGTAACCCCAGTTGAGCAGTTTCTGGGTTTCGGCCGCGCGCGCGTTTTCGCTCGTCGCGCCCAGCATGACCGACACCAGCCGGCGCTGGCCGGCCGGGCCGTCGCCCAGACCGGGCACGGGCCGCCGGGCGGTGGCCACCAGACAGTAGCCCGCGGCGTCGGTGTGACCGGTTTTCAGCCCGTCGACCGTCGGATCGCGGAACAGCAGCAGGTTGCGGTTGGTTTCGTTGGTGGCCGGCGTGCCGGGGTAGCGGTAGCGCTGGATGGCGTAATACCCCACGTACTGGGGAAAGTCGTTCATGAGCCGGGTCGACAGGGTGGCCAGATCGCGCGCGGTGGTGGTGTGGCCCGCCTCGGTCAGCCCCTCGGGATTGCGGTAGCTGGTGGCGTTCATGCCCAGGGCCTTGGCCTGCTGGTTCATGAGTTCGACGAAGCGCTCCACCGAGCCCGCAACCCCTTCGGCCAGCGCCACGGTGGCGTCGTTGCCCGACTGGACGATCATGCCCTTGATGAGGTCCTCGACCGGGACCTGCATGCGCGGCTCGATGAACATGCGCGAGCCGGGCATCTTCCAGGCGCGCTGGCTCACGCCGAAGGTCTGGGTCAGGGTGATCTTGCCGGCGCGCAGGGCGTCAAAGACAAGATAGGCGCTCATCAGCTTGGTCAGCGAGGCCGGTTCGACCGGGACGTCGGGGTCCTTGCTGGCCAGCACCTGTCCGGTCGTGACGTCCAGCAGCAGGTAGGAGCGCGCCGCGATTTCGGGGGGCTGGGGCATTTGCGCCAGAGCGGTCTGGCCCAGGCCCAGGGACAGGGCGGCGAACACGGCCAGCCGGGCCAGACGGGAACGGAAGCGGGAAAACAAAACGCGAATCCTCAGGTGGAAGGGTTGAAATCGGATCGGGTCAGGACCGCAGGTGGCGCAAGACCAGCTCGCGCAGCATGGGAAGCTGACCGTGAAAGAAGTGACCACCGCCGGGCACCACCGTGACGGGCAGCACCTGCGGGCGCGCCCAGTCCATGACGGCCGCCAGCGGCACGGTGTCGTCGGCCTCTCCGTGAACGACCAGCGTGCGCGCATGGAGTTCCGCAGCGATGGGCCGGGCGTCGAAACGGCTGGTGGCGGTGCCCACCAGCACGGCGTGCCGAACGGCCCGCCCGCCCGCCAGCAGGCGTTCGATGGCATGGGTGGTGACGAACGCGCCGAACGAAAAACCCGCGAGCACCAGGGGCCCGTCGGGCGCTTCGGCCTGAACGACCGCCAGCAGGTCGTCGAGTTCGCCCCGCCCTTCGTCGTACGCGCCCTCGCTGCCGCCCACACCGCGAAAGTTGAAGCGCACCGCCGTCAGGCCCGCCAGCACGGCGGCCCGCGCCAGCGTCTGCACCACCTTGTTGGTCATCGCGCCCCCATGCAGAGGATGCGGGTGGGCCACCACCGCGGTGCCCAGGCTGGGCCCCTCGGGGCGGTCGATGGCAACTTCGAGCGCCCCGGCCGGCCCGGGAATGAGACGGGTGTCGGTCTGCGCGTTCACCTCAGCGGCCCACGCCGGGGGGCGTGCGCAGTCGCTCGACCACCACGCCGTCGCGCAGATGGGATTCAACGATTTCGTCAATGTCGTTCTGGTCGACGTAGCTGTACCAGACCGCTTCCGGATAGACCACCGCGATCGGCCCGCCGGCGCACCGGTCGAGGCAGCCCGCGCGATTGACACGCACGCCACCCGGGCCCAGGAGGCCCATCGACTTGGCCTGTGACTTGCAGCGGGCGAAAGCCTGTTCGGCCTTGTGATCGGCGCAGCAGGCTTCGCCGCCCTCACGCTGGTTGAGGCAGAAGAAGATGTGGCGGCGGTAATAGGACGCCTCTGGGGAGGACGCCTCGGGTGTGGTCGGCTCGGACATGCCCCGATTCTAGGTGCGCAAGCCCTCACCCTTCTGGGATCGGGCCACGGCACTCAGACCGAACACGATGGCCGCGTAAGGCCAGAGCCAGCCCAGCCATTGGGACAGGCCATGAAAGCGGATGAACCGCCCCTGCTCCCAGACTTCGACCGACTGGGCGAAATAAGGCACCTCGGGTGCGCGGTTGAGCAAGGTGAGCGACACACCCAGGCACAGCAGCATGAGGGCATGGCACAGCCGGCGGGGCAGCGGCGTGCACAACAGCCCCAGCACCGCGCCGGCGCCGATGCCGGCCAGCACCGGTTCGGTGGCCCAGGCCCAGGCGTGCACCGGGCCATAGGTGAGGGCACCGGACAGACCTGCCACACCCAGCGCTCCCGCCAGAAAGGCGGGCAGAAACAGCAGCCGCCGCCACCACCACCGCATGTCGCCAAACGCCAGCAGCAAGGGGGCCAGCAGGCTGAGCGCCACACAGAATGCCTCCGACAACGGGCTCAAGGGATCGGCGGGCAGGTCGCGCAACGGCAGCCACGCAATGAACGGCGTGTCCCACCACCACTGCACCAGCGCGTCGGCCAGGCGGTCCCAGGCCTGCCCCAGGCCGAACGGCACCGACAAGGGGTACAGCAGCGCCAGCGGCCACAGCGCCAGCAGCACCAGGCTGCCATGGGTGTCGGGCACAAACCAGGCCTCGCGGAACAGGGTCCACCGCTCGAGCCAACCCAGGCGATCGAGCGCGATGGCGATGGCCGCACCCACCGCAGCCCCCGCGCTGTTGAGACCGAAATCGATGTTGGAAGGCACGCGCCCGAGCAGGTAGGTTTGCGCGCTTTCCACCGCCGCGGACATGGCCAGCGGCAAACCCACGCCCAGCACCCAGGCACCCGTCAGCCACCCCAGGCGCCGGGCACCGAGCGCCAGCAGGAAACCCAGGGGCATGTAGCCCAGAAAGTTGGCGTACAGGTCGAACGCTGTCCAGTACTGGGGCCAGGGCGCCTCCAGCCACGACCAGGGCTGCACGCCCTGGTCACGCCAGCCGGTGAACGGGTACAGGCTGGCGTAACCGATCACCACCGCATAGAGCAGCGCCATGGGCCATGCAGAGGTGCGCGTGTGCACCGGCCGGCCCCGTCAGAACGGCTTGACGACCACCAGCACCACCGCCGCGAGCAGCATCAGCACAGGGGCTTCGTTGAACCAGCGGTACCAGACGTGGTTGCGGCGGTTGGCGCCGGCCTCGAAGCGCCGAAGCATGACCCCGCAGGCATGGTGATACCCCAGCGTGAGCGCCACCACCAGCAACTTGGCATGCATCCAGCCGTTGCCCGGGCCGCGGCCAATGCCGTAACCCAGCCAGAGCCACAGGCCCAGCACCACGGCGGGCACGGCCAGCAGGGTGGTGAAGCGAAGCAGCTTGCGCGACATCAGCAGCAGGCGTTCCCGCTCGGCCACGCTTTCGGGCGGCACCATGGCCAGATTGACAAAGATGCGCGGCAGGTAGAACAGACCGGCGAACCAGCTCGCCACGAAAACGATGTGAAAGGCTTTGACCCAGAGCATGCGTGCAGTGTAGGGCCGCGGTGACCATGCAAAGCTGGGCGGCGCGGTGCCCGCAGCACGAAGCGGGCAAAAAAAACCCGGCCATGGGCCGGGTTGGGAAGCCTTTTTGCTGTCACACACTAAGGCACCCGCTCAGGGAGGAAAAGCGGGAGGAACCTTTCGGCTCCCGCCAAAAGTTTAGCTCAACTTTGCGCGTTTACCAAAGCAACCCTGTCAGATTTGACATCAACCCGCCATGCGGATGATCTAGTCCGGATGGCTCGGCACGGCGCAGGCGGACAAAGGCTCGGCCGCCTCCATGGGCGGGCGGTCCGGATCGGGGGGAAAGGGGCGGCGCCAGGGCGCCAGAACGGGGGTGACCCCGGGGCCAGGGGCCCGTGAAACGGCCGGCCGGGGTCAGCGGGCCGCGAGCGCCTTCAGGCCCGCAAGGGCCTGATCAAAGCCGAACTGCTCATGGGTGCCCTGCCGCAGGTACGCGAGGATCGCATCGCGGCGTTCGATGGCCTGGTCGGCCACGCGGTCGGCACCTTTTTTGTACTCGCCGACCTTCAGCAGGAGTTCGATCTCCTCGTACTTGGCCATGAGCTCGCGAACCCTGGCGGCAGCGGCCCGGTGCTCCGGATCGACCAACGCGTTCATCACCCGCGACGCGGACGCCAGCACGTCGATCGCGGGGTAGTGGTTCATGGCGCCGAGCTTGCGCGACAGCACGATGTGGCCGTCGAGGATGGATCGGGTTTCATCCGCCACCGGTTCGGTCATGTCGTCCCCTTCGACCAGCACCGTGTAGATTGATTGGCCAGAGTGCCTGATTCTTCTGGTGGAGCCGTTCATGCTCAATACGCTGGTGGCAGTAGTTCCCGGATCGGGTTGGGGATGAACGGTTGAATTCCCGGAGGCGCGGTGTCGGCAGTTGCATTGGCGACATGTGCCCGTCAGATTCTTGACGGGATGGCCGGGCCGGTCTCTGGCGGGGAAGGGCCGGTTGGCGCGCAGGTTGCTTGCTGCCGCGGCATGACCCGAAATCCACCCCCCACGCCCGACCTCGGCCTGAACCGGCTCGACAGCGCCCTGCTCAACATCCTGGTGAAAGACGGCCGGGCATCGTTCGCCGACCTCGCCCGCCAGCTCGGAATTTCGCGGGCCCATGCCCGTGCCCGTGTGCAGGCGCTGCAATCCAGCGGGGTGATCGAGCTGTTCGCGGCGGTGATCAACCCCGAGAAGCTGGGCCAGGTGAACTCGACCTTCCTCGACATCGTGGTCACGCCTTCGGCCATCGAGCGCATTGCCCAGGAGCTGGCGGACTGCCCCGAGGTGGTGAGCCTCTACATCATGAGCGACCTGCGCAGCCTGCACGTGCATGCGCTCACCGAGAGCCCCGAGAGCTTCGAATCGTTCGTGCGGCGGCATGTGTTCAACCGCCCGGAGATCGTCTCGGTGGACTGCAAGACCCTGCTGACCAGGATGAAGAACCGCCGCGGCGGCGCGCGGCTGTAGCGGCTGCGGGTCTGGTGCGCCCGCACCGCGCCTGTGCGGCGGTGTCGAATGTTCAGTCGCCGCGGGCTGACATGGCGGCCAGGGCGATCCGGCAGGCGCCGCAGGCCGATGGCACTGAACAATCGTCCGGAAAACCGTCCGCCAGTGAACATTCGACAGCCATGGCGAGCGATCCGGATGCACCAAAACAGGAAGCATGCCAACCAAATAGGCCTTTCGACCTCACGAACAGCCGTGTTTGCGTGCCCGGATCGCATGGCACAGGGATTGCGAACAGTTGATTCCGTCGCTTGACAAACGGCATCTGCCGCCATCCCTCCCACCCGCTTTCGACAGGAGCGTTCGCCATGTCCTTGATCCGCCGCCAGTTCCTTTCCCGCGCCGCCGTTGCCACCACGGCGCTCGGTGCCCCCGTGCTCGCCAACGCCCAGAGCGCGCGCTTCAACTGGAAGATGACCAGTGCCTACGGCAAGGGCTCGCCGTTCTACATGGACGGCCCCGGCAGCGCCACCGATCTGGCCAAACGCATCCGTGAGATGTCGGATGGCCGCCTGAACATCCAGGTGTTCGGCGCCGGTGAGCTGATCCCCGCGTTTGAAGGTTTTGACGCCGTGCGCGCCGGCACGGTGGAAATGAACCACGCCAATGCCTACTTCTGGACCGGCAAGACCGCCGCCGCCCAGTACTTCACCGCCGTGCCGTTCGGCATGAACTTCCAGGGCATGAACGGCTGGTTCTACGACGGTGGCGGCATCGACCTGTGGAACGAGGTGTACGCCCCGTTCGGCATGGTGGCCATGCCCTGCGGCAACACCGGCGTGCAGATGACCGGCTGGTTCAAGAAAGAGATCAAGAGCGTGGCCGACCTGAAGGGCCTGAAGATGCGCATTCCGGGTCTGGCGGGCAAGGTGTACGCCAACCTCGGCGTGGACGTGAAGGTGCTGCCGGGCGGCGAGATCTTCCCGGCGCTGGAGCGTGGCGTGATCGACGCGGCCGAGTTCGTGGGCCCGTTCCAGGACCGCCGCCTCGGTCTGCAGAAGGCCGCCAAGTACTACTACACCACCGGCTGGCACGAGTCGTCCACCGTCTCCGAGCTGCTGATCAACAAAGCCGCCTGGGACAAGCTGCCCGCCGACCTGAAAGCCATCGTGAGCAACGCCGCCGCGGCCTGCAACGTGATCAGCGAAGGCTGGTGCCAGAAGGCCAACTCGGACGCCATGGAAGACCTGATCAAGAACCAGGGCGTGATCGCACGCCCGCTGCCCGACGACGTCATCAAGGCGCTGAAAGCCGAGACCGACAAGGTGCTGACCGAGGCCATCAAGGACCCGCTGACCAAGAAGGTGCACGACTCGTACTTCGCGTTCAAGGCCAAGTACGACCGCTGGAGCGAGATCAGCGAAGAGGCCTACCACCTCAAGGTTCGCGGCTGAAGCGGGGAACGGCATCATGCTCAAGGCACTGCGGCCGCTGGCCGCTTTCATCGAGGGTTTCATCGACCGCATCGGCACGCTCACCGCGTGGATCGCGCTGGTCATGATCGGTCTGGTGGCCACCAACGTGCTGCTGCGCTACGCCTTCAGCTTCGGCTCGGTGTGGGCGCAGGAGCTCGAGTGGCACCTGCTGGCCGCCCTCATCCTCCTGGGCATGAGCCACGCACTGCAGCGCGGCGACAACGTGCGCGTGGACATCTTCTATGCGCGCTTTCCGCCCAAGGTCAAGCGGGCGGTCGATGTGGTGTCGGCGCTGCTGCTCATCGCGGTGGCGCTGGCATTCATCCAGCTTTCACTGGGCTATGTGGAGCAGTCCCGCTCGATCATGGAAGGCTCACCCGACCCCGGCGGCATACCCTACCGCTGGGCGGTGAAAGCGCTGATTCCGCTGGGCTATGGCCTGGTGGTGCTGCAACAGCTGGCACACCTGGTGCGCCTGCTCACGAACACGCCGGGTTCCACGGAGGCCTCGCGTGTTTGAGATGCAGACCTACGCCCTGATGATGCTGGGCGGCTTCTTCCTGATGCTGATGATCGGCATCCCGGTGGCAGTGAGCATTGCCACGGTGGGCTTCGTGTTTGGCTACCTCGGCTTTGGCGAGGTGCTGTTCAACCTGCTGCCCGCGCGCCTGTACGGCATCGTCAGCGGCTACCAGTGGATGGCGATCCCGCTGTTCGTGTTCATGGGCGTGATGCTCGAGAGATCGCGCCTGGCCGACGACCTGCTGGACGTGATGGGCCACCTGGCGGGCGGGCTCAAGGGCGGCATGGCCATCGGCATCGTGCTGTTCGGCGTGCTCATGGGCGCCACCACCGGCATCGTGGGCGCCACCATCATCACGCTGGGCCTGCTCACGCTGCCCACGCTGATCCGCCGTGGTTACGACAAGAGCGTGGCCTGCGGCGTCATCTGTGC
Source organism: Hydrogenophaga sp. XSHU_21 (assembly GCA_046604145.1). Taxonomy (GTDB): domain Bacteria; phylum Pseudomonadota; class Gammaproteobacteria; order Burkholderiales; family Burkholderiaceae_C; genus Hydrogenophaga. Next base: position 182,067 of record JBKIXD010000004.1, on the reverse strand, counting down.
GTCGGGCACGCTGGGCCAGATCATCCCGCCCAGCCTGATCCTGATCCTGCTGTCCGACATCATGCAGCTGTCGGTGGGCACGCTGTTCGCGGCCGCTGTGGGCCCGGGCATGCTGCTCGCGGCGGTGTACATCGTGTACCTGGTGGTGATGGGTTGGCTGCGGCCCCAGACCATGCCGCCCATTCCGGTGGCCGAGCGCGACGCGGTGTCGCGCCGCCAGTTGTGGATCCGTTTCTTCAAGGTGCTGGTGCCACCGGTGATGCTGGTCGTGGCGGTGCTGGGTTCGATCGTGGGCGGTGTTGCCGCCCCCACCGAAGCGGCCAGCATGGGTGCGGTGGGCGCGGTGCTGATCACCGTGTTTTCCCGTCGATTCAGCTGGGCCACGTTGAAGGCGGTGGCGCTGGACACCAGCAAGATCACGGCCATCATGATGCTCATCCTGATGCTGGCCCAGGTCTTCGCGCTGTCGTTCCGGGGCCTGCAGGGCGAGGAGCTGATCGCGCACCTGTTCGACGCGCTGCCGGGTGGCACCAACACGGCCATCTGGTTCATGATGCTCATGATCTTCGTGCTCGGCTTCTTCATCGAGTGGATCGAGATCAGCTACATCGCCGTGCCGCTGTTCCTGCCGATCCTCATCAACCTGGGGGTGGACCCGGTGTGGCTGGCGATGCTGATCACCGTGAATCTGCAGTCGAGCTTCCTGACGCCGCCGTTCGGCTGGGCGCTGTTCTACTTGAAGGGCGTGGCCCCGCCCGAGGTGAACATCAAGGACATCTACAAAGGGGTGGTGCCCTTCATCTGCCTGCAGCTGGTGGCGCTGGTGCTGCTGTTCCAGTTCCCGCAGATCGCGCTCTGGCTGCCCAAGGCGATCGGCTGGTAACGCCATGGACCTGTTTGCACAACACAGCGGCCCCTGGCTGCTGGGGCTGGCTGCGGCCCTGCTCGCCACCGGCCTGGTGGCCGGCGTGCTGGCCGGGCTGCTCGGGGTGGGCGGCGGCATCGTCATCGTGCCGGTGCTCTACCACCTGTTCACGCTGCTGGGCATCGACGAATCGGTGCGCATGCACGTGGCGGTGGGTACGTCGCTCGCGACCATCGTGCCGACGTCGATCCTCTCCAGCCGCGCCCACCGGCGCAAGGGCAGCCTCGATCCATCGCTGGTCCGCCGGCTGCTGCCCTCGGTGGTGGTGGGCGTGGCGCTGGGCGCGGTGGCCAGCGGCTTCCTGAAGGGCTCGGTGCTGACCGCCATGTTCGCCACCGTGGCGCTGATGGTGGCGCTGAACATGGCCCTCAAGCGCGACGGCTTTTCGCTGGGCGACGGCCTGCCCGGCCCGGCAGGCACCGCACTGCTGGGCAGCGGTATCGGTGGTGTGTCGACGCTGATGGGCATTGGCGGCGGTACGCTGTCGGTGCCGATCCTGAACGCCTTGCGGGTGCCCATGCACACGGCCGTGGGCACTGGCGCGCTGCTGGGCACGGTGATCAGCGTGCCCGGTGCGCTGGCGTTCGTGGTCAGCGGGCTCGACGTGCCGTTGCGTCCGCCCCTGAGCGTGGGCTACGTCAACCTGCTGGGTTTTGCCCTCATCGTGCCGGCCACGCTGCTGACGACCGGCTGGGGTGCGACACTTGCACACCGCATCGATGCGCGGCGCCTGGGGCAGGTGTTTGCCGGCTTCCTGGCGCTCACGTCGGCGCGCATGTTCGTTGGGCTGTTTTCATAACAAACGAATGACGGAGACCTTGAAATGATCCATACCCTGAAGGCCGTGGGCGGCCTGGCCGTGGCACCGCACCACCTGGCCGCGCAGGCCGCGCGCGACGTGTTGCGCGACGGCGGCAACGCGGTGGAGGCCATGGTGGCCGCCGCGTCCACCATCGCGGTGGTGTACCCGCACATGAATGCCATCGGCGGCGACGGCTTCTGGCTGATCCACGAGCCGGGCAAGCCCCCGGTGGCCATCGAGGCCTGCGGCCCGGCCGCCCGACTGGCTTCGCGCGAGTTCTACAAGGGCTTCGAGGCGATTCCGTCGCGCGGGCCACTGGCGGCGCTGACGGTGGCCGGCACGGTGGGCGGCTGGGCCAAGGCGCTGGAAGTGTCGGCCCGCTGGGGTGGGCGGTTCGACCTGCCGCGGCTGCTGGGCGACGCGATCCGCCATGCGCGCGACGGCGTGGCCGTGACGGCCAGCCAATCCGCGCTGACCCGCAGCAAGCTGCGCGATGGCCTGGGCGACGCGCCGGGTTTTGCCGGCACCTACCTGGTGAACGGCGAACCGCCGCCGGTGGGTCACCGCCTGCGCCAGCCCGCCCTGGGCGACACGCTGCACCACCTGGCCACGCGCGGACTCGACGACTACTACCGCGGTGAACTGGGCGCTCGCATCGGCTCGGCGCTGCTGCGAGCGGGCAGCCCGGTGGGGCCCGACGACCTCGCCGCCTACCGGGCGCGCTTTGTGGAACCGCTGGCCGTGAAGCTGCACGACAGCACCGTGTACAACCTGCCGCCGCCCACGCAGGGTCTGTCGACGCTGATGATCCTGGGCCAGTTCGACCGGCTGGGCGTGACCGAGGGCGAGTCGTTCGCCCATGTGCACGGGCTGGTCGAAGCGACCAAGCGCGCCTTCCGCGTGCGCGAGCGCGTGGTGACCGACCCCGACCACCTGCCCGAAGACCCGCGCCGCTACCTCGAGCCCACCGTGCTGGCCGACCTGGCGGGCGACATCGATCCGAAGCGCGCGCTGCCCTGGCCCGAACCCACCGCGCCCGGCGACACCATCTGGATGGGCGTGGTCGACCGCGAGGGCCGTGCGGTGAGCTTCATTCAAAGCGTGTACTGGGAATTCGGGTCGGGCACGGTGCTCGACGGCCTGGGCATCTGCTGGCAGAACCGCGGCACCAGCTTCTCGCTGAACCCGCGCGCGCTCAACACGCTGGAGCCCGGCCGCAAGCCGTTCCACACCCTCAACCCGTCGATGGCGCTGTTCGACGACGGCCGCGTGATGCCCTTCGGCACCATGGGTGGCGAAGGGCAGCCGCAGACGCAGGCCGCCGTGTTCACCCGCTACGCCCGCTTTGGCCAGACGCTGCAGCAGGCGGTGAGCGCACCGCGCTGGCTGCTGGGCCGCACCTGGGGCGCCACCAGCACCACGCTCAAGCTCGAAAGCCGGTTCGATCCGCACCTGGTGCGCGACCTGGCCGACGCCGGCCATTCCGTCGAGGTGCTGCCCGAGGCCTTCAGCGACACCATGGGCCACGCGGGTGCGCTGGTGCGCCATGCCGACGGCGTCATCGAAGGCGCGGCCGACCCGCGCAGCGACGGCGCGGTGGCCGGCGTCTGACCGGCCTTCGTCGCGCGGGGTTCAGCGCAGGCGCTGCACGTCGACCGCGCTGACTTCGCCGGCCTGGTTGCCCCAGGACTGGCGCACGTACGTGGCCAGGGCAGCGATGTCGGCGTCGGTGAGTTCGCCACGAAACGGCGGCATGCCCCAGGGGCGGGGATGCGCCGCGGTGGTGGGCCCGAACCCGCCGTCGAGCACCCAGCGCACCAGGTTCACCGGCGAGGCCTGCGTGACCGCGCGGTTGCCCGCCAGTGGCGGGAACGCCCAGGGCCCGTCGGCGGGTGCGCCTTCGGCCCACGCGCCCTCGCCGCGGTCGCCGTGGCATTGCGCGCAATGTTGCTCGTAGACCTGCCCGCCCCGCAGCAGCACGCGCGCATCGGCCGATTCAAACGCGGCGGGCCTGGTGGTGTCCCGCGGCAGGTCCTTGAGGTAGGTGGCGATGGCGCGCAGATCGGCCTCGGGCAGGTGCTGCGTGCCGTGGCGCACCACCTCGGCCATCGGCCCGGCCACGCTGGCGCCGGCGGTGCGCCCGTCACGCAGCAGCGCCACGATGTCGTCGGTGGACCAGTCCTGCACGCCGCCTTCGGCCGGGTTGCGCAACGAGGGTGCCCACCAGGCGCCGTCGGGCATGAGGCCCCCCGCCAGCGCAAGGCCGGGGCCCTCCAGCACGCCCGGTGCGCGGTGGCAGGCCGCGCAATGTGCGACTCCCTGCACCCACCAGGCACCGCGGTTCCACTCGGCGCTGCGCGCAGGGTCGTCCCGGTGCTCGGCCGGCGAAAAATGCAGCGTGCGCCAAAGCGCCAGCGCCAGCGGCTGGTCGTACGGAAACCGCAGTTGGTGCGGCTCGCGCGGGCGGTCCACCGCCGGCAGCGTGCGCAAGTAGGCCCACAGTGCGTCGGTGTCGTCGCGGCCGAGCCGCGTGAAGTGCACGTAAGGAAACGCGGGGTACAGCAGGCGACCGTCGCGCGACTGGCCGTGGTGCAGCGCGCGGTGAAACTCGGCCGCGGTCCAGTCACCCAGGCCGGTGGTGTGCGGCGTGAGGTTGCTGCTGACGATGGCGCCAAAGCGCGTCTGCACCGCATGGCCACCAGCCCAGGGTTCGCCGCCGCGGGCCGTGTGGCAGGCCATGCAGTTGCCACCCGCTGCCAGCAGGCGGCCACGCTCGATCAGCGTGGGCGTGGCCGCCACCGCCGGCGCGTTGATCAGCGGGGCCGGGCGGAACTGCTGCACCACGGCCCACACCAGGGCGACCAGGACCAGCACCACCGCCCCGGCCAGCCAACACCCCAGGCGGCGCGTCATTTCACACCCCCGAGGTCGCTGCCGCAGGCGATGGGCAAAGGCGCGGGCAGGCGGTCGGCGGGTTTGGTGTCGGCGGGCAGCGGCTGCGCGGCCAGCCAGCTGGCCACCGCGCTCACGTCCTCGCCGCTCAGCCGCTTCGCGATCTGCGCCATGCAGTCGGGCGCGGTGGCCTTGCGCTGGCCGGTCTGCCAACCGCCCAACTGGCCGATCAGGTAATCGCGCGGCAGGCCCAGCAACCCGGGAATGGCGGGCTGCACGCCGGTCATGCGCTCGCCATGGCAGCTGTTGCACGATGGCAGGTTGCGCGCGGCGTCACCCACCCGCACCAGCTGCTCGCCGCGCGCCCGCTGCGCCGCCGTGCCCTGCGGCGGCGCGGGCGGCGGGTACGGCAGATCCAGCGCCGCAAAGTGCGCGGCCATGTCGCCCAGGTAGGCGTCGTCCAGATGGTCCAGCAACGACGTCATGCCCACCGCCTGCCGGCGACCCGCCTGAAAGTGGCGCAACTGGTTGTGCAGGTACCCCGCCGGCTTGCCCGCGATGCGCGGGAAGTACCCGTCGGGTGTGGCCCGCCCCTGTTCACCATGGCAAGCGCTGCACGCTTGAAGGCGGCGGTCGAGCGTGTCGGGCACGCGGGTGCGGGGTTGGGCAACGGACGCGGTGGCGGCCTCGGGAGCGGGCGTCCGGGCATGGGCGGTGGTGAGGGCCGCCACAGAAAGCCAGGAGAAGACCGCCGCCACCGCCAGCAAGGCAGATCGGGTCAGCAACATGATTCGCCCGACGCTATCACAGCGCTTGACCCGCCTCGGCGCGCGGTCCCATCATCCCCGCCATGACCCCAGGCCATCCCCCGATCGACCCGACCCGCTGCCCGCTGTGCGGCCAGGACAACCGCTGCGCCATGGAACGCGAAAAGGCCACCGGCGAACAGCAGCCCCCCTGCTGGTGCCTGACCGAAACCTTCACCCCCGACCTGATGGCCAGGCTGCCGAAGGCGGCCGAGGGCCTGGCCTGCATCTGCCAGGGGTGTGTGCGCAAGGTGGTGGGTGGCGGCGGTGGATGAACCGGGTACAGCGACCAGACGGGCTGGACGGAATGGGCGTTGAAGGAAGGCAGGCGCCATCGCCTCCCTATCATCCAGGGGTATCGGACCCCGCGTCCGCCCCCCAATGACCCGCCCCACACCTTCTTCCGACACCAGCCTGAGCGCCCTGCGCGCGCGTTATGGCGAGCGCTACCGCTGGTTGCTGTTGCTGGCGGTGATGGTGGGGACGATGGCGTCGATCATGTCGTCGACGATCGTCAACGTGGCCATTCCGGACATGAGCCAGCACTTCACGCTGGGGCAGGAACGGGCGCAATGGGTCACCTCGGGGTTCATGGCGGCCATGACGGTGTCGATGCTGACCACGCCGTGGCTGCTGGCGCGCTATGGCTACCGGGCCACGTATTCGGCCTGCATGTGGCTGCTGCTGGTGGGCGGGGTGGCCGGCGGCCTGGCCAACGACTACCCGCTGGTGCTGGCCGCGCGCGTGGCCGAGGGATTGGCCGCGGGGGTGGTGCAACCCATCCCGGCCATCATCATCCTGCGCGCGTTCGAGCCCACCGAGCAAGGCCGCGCCAGCGGCATCTTCGGCATGGGCGTGGTGCTGGCGCCGGCGCTGGGGCCGAGCATCGGCGGGGTGCTGGTCGACCTGTTCGGCTGGCGCTCGATTTTCTTCATGGTGGTGCCCTTCTGCGTGGTGTCGCTGTGGCTGGCGCGCAAGATCATTCCCACCACGTCGCCGGGCGGCGGGGCGGCCAACCCGCAGGGGGCCGCGCTCGACTGGAAAGGCCTGCTGCTGGCCACGCTGGGCACGCTGTGCCTGCTGAACGGACTGGTCGAACTGCAAGGCGGCACGCCGCTGGTGGCCCTGGCCCTGCTGGGGGCGGCCGGCGGGCTGCTGGTGGTGTTTGTGGCGCTGCAGCGGCGCACGCTGCGGGCGCGAACCCGCCACCCCGACCAGGGCATCGACCCGCTCATGAACCTGTCGCTGTTCAAGGACCGGCGCTTTGCCATGGGCAGCATCGTGGCCTTCATTTACGGCATTGCGCTGTTTGGCAGCACCTACCTGCTGCCGGTGTACATGCAGCTGGGCCTGGGCCTGTCGGCGGCCACGGTGGGCACGGTGCTGCTGCCGGCGGGCCTGGTGCTGGCGGTGTGCATTGCCCTGGTGGGCCGGCTGGCCGACAACCAGCCCACGCACCGGCTGGTGAGCATCGGGCTGGTGCTGCTGGCGGCGTCGTTCGCGCTCATGCTCACCATCGATCTCGGCCAGGCCAGCCGGATCATTCCGCTGCTGGTGGTGTGGGCCATCCTGGGCCGCATCGGGCTCGGCTTCATCCTGCCGTCGCTCAACATCGGCGCCATGCGCGGGCTGGAGCGCACGCACATTCCGCAGGGGTCCAGCGTGATCAACTTTCTGCGCATGCTGGGCGGCGCAGCCGGCGTCAGCCTGTGCGGCATTTTTCTGGAATGGCGGGTGGCCGCGCGCGGGGCGGTGCTCGATGGGTCTGCCCCCACCGCCGAGCGCCTGGCGGCGTTCGACGAAACCTTTCTGCTGCTGGCCGTCATCTGCGCGCTGGCGCTCGTCGCCGCGCTGCGGCTCAAACCCGACGCCCCGCGACAATAAACGCGCCACCCGACACCACCATGTGCCAACTGCTGGGACTCAACTGCGCCACGCCGACCGACGCCACCTTCAGCTTCACGGGGTTCCGGGAGCGCGGCGGCAACACCGACCACCACGCCGATGGCTGGGGCATTGCCTTTTTCGAGGGCAAGGGCCTGCGGCTGTTCCTGGACCATCAGAGCGCAGCCCATTCGCCGATGGCGCAGTTTCTGCAGGCCTATCCCCTGAAAAGCCGCAACATCGTGGCCCATGTGCGCAAGGCCACTATTGGCGAGGTGGCGCTGGAAAACGCCCACCCGTTCGTGCGTGAACTCTGGGGCCGGCAATGGGTGTTTGCCCACAACGGCGACCTGAAGGACTACTTTCCGCCGCTGCACAGCCACTTCCGGCCGGTGGGCACCACCGACAGCGAACGCGCCTTTTGCTGGCTGATGCAGGAGCTGGCCAAGTCGCACGCCGGCCTGCCCGACGTGCGCGAACTCACCCGCACGCTGCGCGAACTCATTCCGCAGGTCACGCGCTTCGGCAACTTCAATTTCCTGCTGTCCAACGGCGAGGCGCTGTGGGCCCACTGCAGCACGCACCTGCACTGGCTGGTGCGGCAGCATCCGTTCGCGTCGGCCACGCTGAAGGACTGCGACTGGACGGTGGACTTCGCGCAGGTCAACCACCCGGGCGACCGCGCCGCGGTGATCGTGACCACGCCGCTCACCCGCAACGAGGCCTGGACCGCGTTTGCGCCCGACGAGCTGAAGGTGTTCGTGGACGGCCTGCCACTGACCTGAACCACGGCTCAGCGGCGCCTTCTACGGGCCAACCCTGATGCCCGGGCACCCCGGGCGGGCATGCCCCCGGTCTATCATGGCTGCGTGGTCCCGTTGGGCCATGGCACCCCCCAAGACCGAGGAGACAAGACATGCAAAGACGACATTTCATCGCCGGTTCGATCGCGGGTTCGATCGGCGTGGCCAGCCTGCCGGGCTTCGCCATCGCGCAGGGGCTGGAGAAGCCCAAGACCACCATCGCCGTGGGCGGCAAGAACCTGTTCTATTACCTGCCGCTGACCATTGCCGAGCAGCTGGGCTACTTCAAGGATGAAGGGCTCGACGTGACCATCGTCGACTTTGCCGGCGGCGCACGCGCCCTGCAGGCGGTGGTGGGCGGCAGCGCCGACGTGGTGTCGGGCGCCTTCGAGCACACGGTGAACATGCAGTTCAAGGGTCAGCCCATGCGCGCGTTCGTGCTGCAGGGCCTGGCGCCGCAGATCGTGCTGGGCGTCAACCCCAAGACCATGCCGAACTTCAAGACCGTGGCCGATCTGAAGGGCAAGAAGATCGGCGTGACCGCGCCCGGCAGCTCGACCAACGTGATGGTGAACTTCGTGCTGGCCAAGGCCGGCCTCAAGCCATCCGACGTGAGCATTGTGGGCGTGGGCGCCAGCAGCGGCGCGGTGGCCGCCATGCGCGCGGGCCAGATCGACGCCATGAGCAACCTCGACCCGGTCATCACCCTGCTGCAGCGCTCGGGCGACCTGAAGATCATCACCGACACGCGCATCGTCAGCGAGGCCGAGAAGGTGTTCGGCGGCCCCATGCCGGCCGGCTGCCTCTACTGCCCGCAGCCCTTCATCGACAAGAACCCCAACACCGTGCAGGCGCTCACCAACGCCATGGTGCGGGCCAACAAGTGGATCCAGAAGGCCGGCCCGGGCGACATCATCAAGGTGGTGCCCGAGAGCTACCTGCTGGGCGACCGCGCGGTCTACATCGACGGCTTTCTGGCGGCGCAAAAGGCCTTGTCGCCCGACGGGGCGTTTCCGGGCAAGGGGGCCGACACGGCGTTCCGGGCGCTGGGCAGCGTGGACGCCAAGCTGGCCGAGGCGAAGCTCGACCTGAACGCGGTGTACACCAACACGTTCGTGCAGAAGGCCAACGCCAAGTACCCGAAGGCCTGACGTGACGGCAGCGATCGCGCTGCAGGACGTGGCCTGCACCTTCATCAGCAAAGACGCCCCGGGCCAGCGCTACACCGCCGTGGAAGGCGTGAACCTGACCGTGGGCGCGGGCGAGTTCGTGAGCGTGGTGGGGCCCACCGGCTGCGGCAAGAGCACGCTGCTCAACGTGGCGGCGGGCTTGCTGGAACCCAGCAAGGGCAGCGTGCGCATCTTTGGCGAGCCGCTGACCGGCATCAACCCGCGCGCGGGCTACATGTTCCAGACCGAAAGCCTCATGCCCTGGCGCACCGCGCTCGACAACGTGATGGCCGGGCTGCAGTTCCGCGGCGTGCCGCTGGCCGACGCCCGCGCCCAGGCCGATGCCTGGCTGCGCCGGGTGGGCCTGGGGGGCTTTGGCGACCGCTACCCGCACCAGATGAGCGGCGGCATGCGCAAGCGCACGTCGCTGGCGCAGACCCTCGTGCTCGACCCCGACATCATCCTGATGGACGAGCCGTTCTCGGCGCTGGACATCCAGACCCGCCAGCTCATGGAGAACGAGGTGCTGGAGCTGTGGGCGAGCGGCGGGAGCCGGGCCGCCCCAAACCCGCTGCGCTCCCCCTCGGGGGGACAGCGCGATGCGCCAGGGGGCAACGGCCGAAAAGGGGTGCTTTTCATCACCCACGACCTCGACGAGGCCATTGCCATGAGCGACCGCGTGGTGGTGATGTCGGCCGGCCCGGCCAGCCGCATCATTGGCGATTTCAGCATCGACATGCCGCGCCCGCGCGACGTGGCCGAGGTGAAGACCACGCCCCGCTTCCTCGAGCTGCACGCCGCCATCTGGGCCGTGCTGCGCGACGAAGTGCTCAAGGGCTACCAGCAACAACTGCAGAAGGCCGCCTGAGGCCGGAGACCGCGTGCGCATGTGGAAATGGATGAAGCCCCGACCGGGCAACCTGCGGGTGTGGCAGCTGGGCATTCTGGCGGCGCTGTTCGGCTTCTGGCATGTCATGACCACGCCTGGCCTGGTGCCCACGTTCATGTTCGACAACGACCGCCAGGCCGCGTTCTTCTTCGGCGAACCGCTCAAGATCTTCGCGCGCATCTGGGCCTGGTTCGTGACCGACGCCGACATCTACGTGCACCTGTGGGTGACCCTGGCCGAAACCGTGATGGCCTTCGGCATCGGCGCGGTGGCCGGGCTGGGCGGTGGCCTGTGGCTGGCGCTGTCGCCCATGGCCTCGGCCATCCTCGAGCCCTACATCAAGGCGCTGAACTCCATGCCCCGCATCATCCTGGCGCCGATCTTTGCGGTGTGGTTCGGGCTGGGCATGGCGTCCAAAGTGGCGCTGGGCGTCACGCTGGTGTTCTTCATCGTGTTCTTCAACGTGTACCAGGGCGTGAAAGAGGTGAGCCCGGTGGTGCTGGCCAACGCGCGCATGCTGGGCGCCAGCCAGAAGCAGCTGCTGCGCCACGTGTACCTGCCCAGCGCGACCAGCTGGGTGTTCAGCTCGCTGCACACCAGCGTGGGCCTGGCCTTTGTGGGCGCGGTGGTGGGCGAATACCTGGGCTCGGCCCAGGGTGTGGGCTACCTGATTCTCCAGGCGGAAGGCCAGTTCGACATCAACACCGTGATGGCCGGCATTCTGGTGCTGACCACCTTTGCCCTGGTGCTCGACGCGGCCGTGGGCCGAATTGAAAAACGCCTGATGAAGTGGCAACCCAAAGCCGGCGAAACGGAGAAACTCTGACCATGGAGGTTCCCGATGAACGCGTGGTTGCTGCTGGCCATTGCCATTTGTGCCGAGGTGGTGGGGACCACCGCCCTCAAAGCCAGCGAGGGCTTCTCCCGGCTCTGGCCCGCGCTGCTGGTGGCCGCCGGCTATGGCACCGCCTTCTACTGCCTGTCGCTGGTGGTCAAGACCATCCCGCTCGGGATCGCCTACGCGGTCTGGTCAGGCCTGGGCATCGTGCTCATCACCCTGCTGGCCTGGGCCTTCTACGGCCAGCGGATCGACCTGGCGGGCTACATCGGCATGGGCCTGATCGTGGCCGGGGTGTTGGTGTTGAACGTGTTCTCGGGGGCGGGGCATTGAGGGGCGGATGAAGGCTTCAGCCCGACCCCGGGCTCAGCGCGCCGACAGGAAGTCGCCCACTTCGAGCAACACCAGCTCGTTGTCGTCGGCCTGGTTGGGATCGCGGCTGCTGGAGAACGGCAGGTTGTTGTCGTTGCCGACCACGATGTGCCGCGCATCGACCCGGTCGACGTTCTCGATCGTGAAGAAGGGGAAGGTCAGCACCCCGTTGTTCAGCGGCTTGCGGGCCAGCCGGTTCGGGTCGGCGATGTTCATCAGGTCGATGTAGCCGATCTTGCGCACCGGGCCACCCACGTTGGCTTCGCTCAGTTCCACCTTGTACACGCGCTTGAAGCGCGCCAGGTCGTGGAAACAATCAGCGCGCCGGGTCGCCTCCGGGCAGGCCTTGTCGGCCGTGCCTTCCCCGTTGTCGCGCTCGATGATCAGACCCTCGGTCGGGCTGATCATGTTGAAGTCGCCAATGGCGTGGTGGCTGGCTTCGAGCACGTACTTCCAGTGCAGGCCGGTCCATTGCCGGGCGGCCACATCGAACTCGAGCACGCGAAGGTACTGCTTGCCGTCCACGGCTTCGGCGGCCTTGGCCGCCTCGTCGTGCAGCGCGCCTTCGAGCAGGGCGTAGAGCTTGCTTCCGTCCTGCGAGGCGGCCAGACCCTCATAGCCCTTGGATCGGCGAACCTGGAACTTCACCTCGCCACCGGGCGCGCCGGGTGTCGTCACGGCGGGGTGGTCGGGCGAGCGCACGGCCTTGCCGTCCACCTGCGTCTCGAACACGGCCTGCACCTTGCCGTTCATGTCGGCCTGGATGAGGAAGGGACCGAATTCGTCGCCGATCCAGATCGAGCCGCCTGCAAACTGGAAGCCTTCGAGGTCGAAGTCAGCGCCGGTCAGGTAGCGCTGGCGGGTGCCTTCGTGCACCACACGGAAGGGCACCTTCTTGTCCGGGTCGTGCAGGAACACGGTCTTCAGGCGGGTGAATTTGCCGCTCTTGAAGTCGACCCGGTAGTGGTTGAGGTAGAGCGCGAAGTCGGGCGAGTTGGCTTTGGAACCGGCGCCGTTGTCGGTGAGGATCCAGAACGTGCCGTCAGGCAACGTCTTGATGCCCGAGTGGCCCTGGACGGGCTGGCCTTTGAACGGCAGCGACACGCCCGTGGGGCGGCCCGCCGACAGACCTTCGACCCCGCCGATTTTCTCGACCCGTTGGCCGGTGGTGAACTTGCCGCTCACCTGCAGATCGGCCGGTGCGTCCTTGGGCGCGGCAATGAAGGTCTGCGCAGGCAGCACCGCGTGCCCCGCGAGCGTGGCCGGGAAGGCGGTCTGGGCCTGGGCTGCCGAGGCAGCACCGGCAACGGTCAGGGCAAGCAATGCATGGGCATGAAGCTTCATGGGGGGCGTATCGGGTCGGTATGAATGAAGGTGCGCCTCGCTCGCCTGCTGGATCGCGTGGACTGCGAGTCCAGCATGCCGGTCCGGCTTGACAGCAGCAAGACATCTTCATGAAGGCGGCTTGACGGCCTCGCAATGCAGTGGGCGGCATCCGGCGACACGCGGCACGCCTGCTTCACCGCCTCAGGCGCAGGTGGTGGGCGTCTTCACTTTTTCGCACCTCAACCACCGCCTCCAGCGCCTTCAACATTTCGCCGAAGCCAGCGTAGCCGAAGTCTTTGGGGTCAAAGGTGGGGTCGAGCCGCTTGATCAGTGGAAGCACGTTCGCCTTGTTCACCCAGGGTTCGCCCGTGGACTCGGACAGCAGGTGGAGAGCACGGCGCAGCAGGTCGGCGGCAGGGTTGCCGGGAGGGGCCGGGGTTGCCTCGGGGGCGTCCCCCTTCTTGCTGTCGACCAAGGCCTCTGGCTCGATCAGGCTGTCGTAGAAACGGAATTCGTGGCAGCTTTTGGCCCAGTGCTTGTTGGTGTTCTTGCGGTTGCCGATGCCGATCAAGGTGCGTCCCGCGGCCTTGATCTTTTGCGCGACGGGCATGTAGTCGCTGTCGCCACCCACCACGATGACGGTGCCGATGTGGGCAAAGCGGCTCAGGTCTTCAGTGGCGTCGAGGCAGAGCTTGATGTCGGCGCCGTTCTTGGCCGAGGCGCCGGGTGGGAAAAGCTGGATCAGTTCAACGGAGCCCTGAAGCAGCGCGTCGCGGTAACGGCCGAAGTACTGCCAGTTGCCGTAGGCACGGTTGATGGCCACGGGTCCGAACGACGCGGCGAGTTCGACCAGGGCCTGCACGTCGATGAGTGGTTCCTGCACCTTGAAGCGGTTGTCCTGCTTGGCGTAGGCGCCTTCGCCGTATCTGGCCTCCATGAGGCCGGCGTGCAGGTTTTCGAAGTCCCAGTAAAGGGCGACGGATCCGCCTTCGCCTTGGCCGTTCTGCATGGTGTTCTCCCTGCCGGTGTTGATGGACCATCGTAATGCGTCCATGCCGGCGACGGCGCACCCCCGTGACCCTCAGCCCCCGCCCTTCACCGCCGCCCGCATCCGCTCCACCAGCGGATGGTGCTGCCCCCTGCGCGTGCAGATGGCGTGAATCTCCTCTTTCACCTCGGGGGTCTGGCCCAGCAGCCGCAACCCGCGCATCAGGCCAACGTCACCGGCCCCAAGGCGACTGACCGGGAACACGCCCAGCCCGCGCGCGGCAAAGACGGCGAGCAGGGCGCTGTCTTCGAACTCGCCGACGATGCGGGGGCGGATGGCCTGGGTTTCGAACCAGCGGTCCAGCGTGTTGCGCAGCGCCGAATGGCCGGTGGGCAGCAGCAGGGGCAGGCTCGCCAGTGACTGGGGGAAGCGGTCTCGCTCGGCCTTGTGCACCAGGGCGGCGGGGCCGTACCACTCCACCGGCGAGGTGACCAGCAGCTCGCTGGACAGGCGCAGGTTGGGGTTGCGGGGCGCGGCCTGGCCGGCCAGCACCACGTCCAGGTGGTGCAGGGCCAGTTCGGCCAGCAGCTGTTCGAATTCGCCTTCGTGGCACACCAGCCGAAGGTGGGGGGTGACCAGCACGGGTTCGAGCAGGGCGTGGGCGGCCAGCTTGGAGATGCCGTCGGACAGGCCCACGGTGAGGCGGGCCACGGTGCCCTGGGCGGCCTGGCGAACCTCGTCGGCGATCAGGCTGCCGAGCGGAAAGATTTCTTCGGCACGGGCAAACGCAGCCTGGCCGGCTTCGGTGAGCACCACGGCGCGGCCGGCTGGTTTGAGCAGCTGGTGGCCCAGCGATTTTTCCAGTTCACGCACCTGGGCGGTGATGGTCTGCACCGCCATGTCGAGCCGGTTGGCGGCACGGGCAAAGCCGCCTTCCTTGGCCACGACCCAGAAGTGGTAAAGATGCCGGTAGTTCAGCATGACCCGATGACTTCGTAAAAACCGAAGTTTAGCTTCGAAGAATGCTGGTTGATGCGAACCTTGTCCGTCACCAGAATCCGGCCATTCAATCCGAAAAGGGAATGGTCATGCTGTACGCACTCAATTGGTTCGTGGTGCTGCTCCTGCTGGGCCTGTGGTCGCTGGCGGCCTGGGCGTTTCACGCGGTGGGTGTGTGGACGGTGCAGAACGCCGGCGCGCTGGGTGGCGCCGCCACCGAGGCCGCCACCGGCGCCGCCGCGGGCGTGGGGCAGTTGGAGGTGCCGCCGTGGCTGGCGCCCTGGCTGCCCCCTGAACTCATCGAATCGGTGGTGGCGCTGGTGGCCCCGGTGGGCGCACTGGTGGAAGGGCTGCTGCAGAGCGCCCCGGCGCTGGCCGGTGCCGTGGGCGTGATCAGCTGGGGCATCTGGGGACTGGGCGCCTTCACGCTGGTGGCGCTGGGCGCGGGTGCGCACATCGTGATTGCCATGTGGCGGCGCAAGGCGCCCCGCAAGCTGGCGATCTGAGGCACCGACCCATCGAACGTTCAACCTTCCTCTTGCTCCATGGAAACACTGCTTCCCTACCTCACCGCCGACTGGCTGGGTCACCCGGCCTGGATCTGGCTCGCCTTCATGGGCATCGTGGTGTCGCTGCTGGCCTTCGACCTGGGCGTGCTGCACAAGGACGACCGCGAAATCGGCGTGCGCGAAAGCCTGATGCTCTCGGCCGGTTACATCAGCGTGGCGCTGCTGTTCGGGGCCTGGGTGTGGTGGTACCTGGGCGCGCAAAGCGGCATGGACTACTACACCGGCTTCATGATCGAGAAGTCGCTGTCGATGGACAACGTGTTCGTGATCGCGCTGATCTTCACGTACTTCGCGATCCCGCGGCAGTACCAGCACCGGGTGCTGTTCTGGGGCATTCTGGGTGTGATCGTGCTGCGCGCCATCATGATCGGCCTGGGGGCTTCGCTGGTCAGCAACTTCAGCTGGGTGCTGTACGTGTTCGGCGCGTTCCTGGTGTTCACCGGCATCAAGATGTGGGTGATTGCCGACCACATGCCCGACATCGCCGGCAACCCGCTGCTCAAGTTCCTCAAGCGCCACATGCGCATGACAGACGGCCTGCGAGGCAATGCGTTCTGGGTGCGTGAGACCGACCCCAAGACCGGCAAGGTCGAGCGCTTCGCCACGCCGCTGTTCCTCGCGCTGCTGCTGGTCGAGTTCGCCGACCTGATCTTCGCGGTGGATTCGGTGCCGGCAATCTTCGCGATCACCACCGACCCGTTCATCGTCTACACCAGCAACATCTTCGCCATCCTGGGCCTGCGAGCGCTGTACTTTGCGCTGGCCGCCATGATCCACCGGTTCAAGTACCTCAAGTACGCGCTGTCCCTGGTGCTGGTGTTCATCGGCTCCAAGATCTTCCTGGTCGGCATCATCGGCAAGATTCCGGCGGTGGTGTCGCTCAGCGTCACCTTCACCCTGATCGCGGGTGGCGTGATCCTGTCACTCTGGAAGACGCGGGGCGAGTCCGCCAAGGTGCTCAAAGTCGGCAAGGCCTGACGCGATCGGGCGGCAGGCCAGGGCCCGGGCCGCTTGGCTCAGGCCAGCGCGGCCTCCAGCGCGTCCACGAACATGCCGGGCACGTCGAACCCGGTCTGTTGCTGGATCTCCTGGAAGCAGGTGGGGCTGGTGACGTTGATCTCGGTCACGCGGTTGCCGATCATGTCCAGGCCCACCAGCAGCAGGCCGCGCGCGGCCAGCACCGGGGCCATGGCTTCGGCCACGGCGCGGTTGTCGTCGGTCAGGGGCTGGGCCACGCCCTTGCCGCCGGCGGCCAGGTTGCCGCGCACCTCGTTGCCCTGCGGAATGCGGGCCAGCACGAAGGGCGCCACCTTGCCGCCTATCAGCAGCAGGCGTTTGTCGCCGTCCACGATTTCCGGCAGGTAGCGCTGCACCATGACGCTGGTGTGGCCGCCGTGGTTGAGGGTTTCGATGATCGAGCCGAGGTTCATGCCGTCGGCACCGACCCGGAAGATGCCCATGCCGCCCATGCCATCGAGCGGCTTGAGGATGATGTCCTTGTGTTCGGCGTGGAAATGGCGGATGGCCTCGGGCGAGCGCGTCACCAGGGTGGGCGGCGCGTACTGCGCGAACTCCATCAGCGCCAGCTTTTCGGGGTGGTCGCGCAGGGCGGCGGGGCGGTTGAACACGCGCGCGCCCTCCCGCTCGGCCTGCTCGAGCAGGTGGGTGGCGTAGAAGTACTCGCTGTCGAAGGGCGGGTCCTTGCGCATCAGCACGGCGCCGAAGTCCTTCAGTGCCTCGCGGCCCTGGTGGGTCACGCGGTACCAGTCGTCGGCCTGGCCGGTCAGTTCGATGCGGCGCACCAGCGCGGTCACGGGCTGACCGCCTTGCCACTGCAGGTGCTGCGGCTCGCAGGCAGCAACGGTGTGGCCGCGCCGCTGCAGCTCGCGCATCATGGCAAAGGTGCTGTCCTTGTAGGTCTTGAAGGTGGCCAGGGGGTCGGCAACAAAGAGAACGTTCATGGTGCTTTGGATTGGGTGCGGTACTGTTGCACAAACAGCGCAATGGCGCCGGCCACGACGCCCCAGAAGGCCGAGCCGATGCCGGCAATGACCACGCCGCTGAGCGTGACCAGGAAGGTGATGAGTGCGGCCTCGCGGTGGGCGTCGTCCTTGAGGGCGGCGTGCAGCCCGCCACCAATGCTGCCCAGCAGCGCAATGCCGGCAATCGCCATCACCAGTTCGCGCGGAAACGCGATCAGCAGGCCGGTGACCAGCGCGCCCACCAGGCCGATGGCGGCATACAGCACCCCGCTGACGACGGTGGCGGTGTAGCGTTTGCGGGGGTCGGGGTGGGCCTCAGGCCCCATGCAGATGGCGGCGGTGATGGCCGACAGGTTGAGCGCGAACGCGCCGAACGGGGCCAGCACGATGGTGGCCAGCCCGGTGATGGTGATCACCCGCGAGATCGGCATCTGGTGGTAGCCGGCGGCGCGAATGGCCGCCACACCGGGCAGGTTCTGCGAGGCCATGGTGACGATGAACAGCGGCAGCGCCAGGCTGGTGAAGGCAGCCAGGGTGAACGTGGGCGCGGTGAACACGGGCACCGCCCATTCCAGCGACAGCGCCCCCGCGTTGAACTGCCCGCGGGCCAGCACCAGCGCCACGCCCGCCGCCAGCGTGACCACCACCGCATACCGCGGGACCAGCCGGCGCGACAGCAGGTACGCCAACAGCATGAGCACCACCAGCGGCAGCGCCGTTTGCGCCGCGGCGAACGCCTGCAGACCGAAGCGCGCCAGCACGCCCGCCAGCAGCGCCGACGCGATGGCCATGGGAATGCGGTTCATGACCCGTTCGAACCAGCCGGTGGCGCCAGCCAGGGTGATGAGCGCGCCACACACCAGAAACGCGCCGATCGCCTCGTTCATGGAGAAACCACCGGCCAGACCGGCGCTGGCCAGCACAGCCGCGCCCGGCGTGCTCCAGGCAATCATCACGGGTTGCTTCAAGAGCAGCGACGGAATGGCCGACGTGAGGCCCATGCCCAGCCCGAGCGCCCACATCCACGAGGTGATCTGCTCGGGCGTGGCACCAAACGCCTGCGCGGCCTGAAACACGATGGCCACCGAACTGGTGAAGCCCACCAGCACCGCCACAAAACCCGCCGTGGCGGACGAAACGCTGAGGTCGCGAAAAAAGGACATGAAGCGATTCTGCCCCGGCGCGAAAGGGCTTTATCAGAGGGTGCCGAGGATCCGGCTCCGCCGGTCCTCAGGCACCGCCCCCCAGTGGGGGGTGACGCGCCGCCAGGCGCGGCGCGGGGGGCGTCAAATCTCCACCTTGGACCCCAGTTCGACCACCGCGTTGGCGGGCAGGTTGAGGAACGCCGCCGCGCCGGCTGCGTTGTGGTGCATGGCGGCAAACAGCTTTTCGCGCCACGGCGCCATGCCGCCCTGCAGCGTCGGCGTGACCACGTCGCGCGAGAGGAAGTAGCTGGTGGTCATGGGCTCGATGTCGCAGCCACGCAGGCGCAAGGGCGCCAGGGCCTCGGGCACGTCGGGGTCGTTCTTGAAGCCGTAGTGGATGGTGACGGCCCAGCAGTCGTGGCCGAGCGCCTCGACCTGGGTGCGCTCGCTCAGGCCGATCCAGGGCACGTCGTGGTGGCGCACGGTGACGAACAGGTTCTGCTGGTGCAGCACCTTGTTGTGCTTGAGGTTGTGCAGCAAGGCGTTGGGCACGATGCCGGGTTCGGCCGTGAGGAACACCGCCACGCCGGGCACGCGCACCGGCGGCTCGATGAACACGGCGTCCAGGAAGGGCTGCAGTTCGAGCGCATCGGCGCGCTGCACCTTCGACATCAGGTTGCGTCCGCTCTTCCAGGTGGTCATGAGCGTGAACACCGCGGCACCGATGGCGAGCGGAAACCAGCCGCCGTCGAACAGCTTGAGCAGGTTGGAGCTGAAGAACGCGAGGTCGATGACGAAGAACACCCCGGTGGCGGCCACACACAGCCACAGCGGGTACTTCCAGCCATGGCGGATGACGAAGAAGGTCAGCACCGTGGTGATGAGCATGTCGAGCGTGACGGCGATGCCGTAGGCCGAGGCCAGGTTGCTCGACGACTTGAACATGACCACCGCCAGCACGATGGCCACGAACAGCGCCCAGTTGACGAAGGGAATATAGATCTGGCCGGTGTCGCGCACGCTGGTGTGGCGCAGGTTCAGCCGTGGCAGGTAACCCAGTTGCACCGCCTGCTTGGTGACGCTGAACGCGCCCGAGATGAGCGCCTGCGACGCAATGACCGTGGCCATGGTGGCCAGCGCCACCAGCGGCACCAGCGCCCAGGTGGGCGCCATGCGGTAGAACGGGTTGCTGACGGCCGTGGGGTCGGCCAGCAACAGGGCGCCCTGGCCGAAGTAGTTGAGCGTGAGCGACGGCATGACCACGCTGAACCAGGCGATGCGGATCGGCTTCTTGCCGAAGTGGCCCAGGTCGGCGTACAGGGCTTCGGCGCCGGTGACGCACAGCACCACCGCGCCCAGGATGATGAAGGTGGTGCCGGGTTGCCCCAGCATGAAGCGCAGCGCGTGGTGCGGGCTGAGCGCCTCCAGGATCTCGGGGTGGTGGACGATGTGCGACACGCCGAGCACCGCGATGGTGAAGAACCACACCAGCGTGATCGGGCCGAAGAACTTGCCGATGCCGCCGGTGCCGCGCTTCTGCACCGCGAACAGCGCAAACAGCACCACCAGCGTGAGCGGCACCACGTACGGCTGCAGCACCGGTGAAATGACGCTCAGGCCCTCGACCGCCGAGAGCACCGAGATGGCCGGCGTGATGACGCCATCGCCATAGAACAGCGAGGTGCCGAAGATGCCGATGAGCAGCAGGATGCCGCGCAGGCGGGGTTTGTCCTTCACCGCGTTGGACGCCAGCGCCAGCATCGCGATCAGCCCGCCCTCGCCGGCGTTGTCGGCGCGCAGCACCAGCAGCACGTATTTCAGCGAGACGATGGTCGTCAACGTCCAGAACAGGATGGACAGGACGCCATAGACGTTGTCGTTCGTGAAGGGAACGTGGCCGGAACCGAAGACTTCCTTGACGGCGTACAGCACGCTGGTGCCGATGTCGCCATAAACCACACCGATGGCGCCCAGGGTGAGGGCGGCCAGCGAAGACGGAGCGCGGGTGTTCAAGCGAGAAACCCCACCTTGGATTCGTGGGGCGTGAGCTCAGAGGCAGCGGATTCTGCGCCGGTCGCGGCCCGCGCGCCATGGGCCGGACAGCCTAAAGCGCGGAACGGCGTGCGAAATGTTGCACCGCAGCAACTGTGCCGCCTTGCGGCGGAATCAGTCGAAGTTCTCCGCCTCGGGATCGGTGGCTTCGAGCTCGTAGCTGGCAGCCAGCATGGCCAGGCGGCCGATGACGCCGTACATGTAGAAGCGGTTGGGCACGCTGGCACCGGGCTTGACGCCGGGCTGAGGCAGCTGCGCGCTCTGCTCGAACGCCAGCGGCACGAAGCTCGACCCGGGGGCATTGAGGTTTTCGTCGATGCCGCGGTCGGCGTGCACACGGTAGAAACCGCCCACCACGTAACGGTCCATCATGTAGACCACGGGCTCGGCCACGGCGCTGTTGATGCGCTCGTGGGTGAGCACGCCTTCCTGGATGATGACCTCGCTGACGGTCTGCCCGGCCTGCACGCGCGACATGCGCTCTTTCGCCTTCGGCGTGAGCTGGTCGATTTCCTTGGCGTCGCGCACGGTCATGATGCCCATGCCGCCCGTGCCGTTGTCGGCCTTGATGACGGCAAACGGCTTCTCGTTGATGCCGTATTCCTTGTACTTGCGGCGCACCTTGGTGAGCAGCGCGTCGGTGTTGCTGCGCAGGCATTCCAGCCCGGCGTCGGCGGTGAAGTCGACCTCGCCGCACTGGTTGTACATGGGGTTGATCAGCCAGTGGTCCATGCCCAGCAGCTTGCCGAAGCGCTTGGCGACTTCTTCGTAGGCCTTGAAGTGGTTGCTCTTGCGGCGTGTGGCCCAGCCGGCGTGCAGCGGCGGCAGCAGGTATTGCTCGTGCAGGTCTTCGACGATGCCGGGCACGCCGGCCGACAGGTCGTTGTTGAGCAGGATGGTGCAGGGGTCGAAGTTCTTCAGGCCCAGCCGGCGCTTGCTGCGCAGCAGCGGCTCCAGCGTGACCTGGCCACCGTCCGGCAGCGCGATGGTGGTGGGCTCGGTGATGTCGTTGGACAACGAGCCGAGCCGCACGTTCAGGCCGGCCATGTAGAAGATCTTCTGCAGCGTGGCCAGGTTGCTGAGGTAGAAGGTGTCGCGCGTGTTGTCGGGCACCAGCAGCAGGTTCTTGGCCTCGGGGCAGATCTTCTCGATGGCCGCCATGGCGGCCTGCACCGCCAGCGGAATCATCTCGGGCGTGAGGTGGTTCCAGCCCGCCGGGAACAGGTTGGTGTCGACCGGCGCGAGCTTGAAGCCGGCGTTGCGCACGTCGACCGAGGTGTAGAACGGCGGCGTGTGCTCCATCCACTCGAGCCGGAACCAGCGCTCGATCACCGGGGTGGATTCGAGGATGCGCTGTTCGAGTTCGTTGATGGGCCCGGTGAGGGCGGTGACGAGGTGGGGAACCATGGAGGGCGGGGCGGGGAAAACCGGCGGAACCTGGGAGGGGGCAGTGTAATTGGGGATGGTGACGGCGTTTCCAAGCCCGGCCCGGGGTCTTTCGGACCGGCTAGCGACCGCCCTTGAGCGCGGTCACCTCGATCTCGATGCGCATGCGCGGGTCGGCCAGGCCGGCCGAGATCATCATGGCCGCGGGGCGCACTTTGCCAAAATAGCGCTTGAGCACCGGCCAGGTCTTTGGAAACTCGCTGCCGTCGGGCAGCACGTAGGTGACGCGCACCACATCGGCCAGACTGGCTCCGGCCTGCTGCAGCGCGGCCTCGATGTTGCGCAGGCACTGGTCGGTCTGTGTTTCGATGTCGGGTGCGATGGTCATGCTGGTGTAGTCGAATCCGGTGGTGCCGGAAACAAACACCCAGTCGCCCTGGACGACGGCGCGCGAATAGCCGATGTCGGCTTCGAAGGTGGAGCCCGATGAGATGAGGGTGCGTGGCATGGTCAGACGCCCAGGTAGATCAGCAGCAGCCCGATGGCGGCGGGCACCGACTGGATGAAAAGAATGCGCTTGCTGGCCGTGGCCGCGCCATAGAGGCCTGCCACCAGCACACACAGCAGAAAGAACACCTTGAACGGGCCGCCGGCCACCCCCTGGAACAGCCCCCAGAACAGCCCCGCCGCGAGGAACCCGTTGTACAGGCCCTGGTTGGCCGCCAGCACCTTGGTCTGCGCGGCGAACTCGGGCTTGAGCCCGAAGGCCTTCATGCCCCGCGGCTTGTCCCACAGAAACATCTCGAGCACGAGGATGTAGACGTGCAGCAGGGCGACCAGCAAGACAACGGCATCGGCAATGGAAACGTTCAAGGGGTTCTCCGTCGGGTCGTCAAAAAGAGGGGTGATGGGGGTTCAACCGGGGCGGCGCCGCACGAAGCGCTGTTCGTTCACCACGGTGCCCCACTGGCCGCCGCGCAAGGTTCGGTCCAACCCGAAGCCGTGCTTTTCATACAGGTGGCGAGCCGCGTGCAGCGCGTCGAAGGTCCACAGAAAGCAGCGCTCGTACCGACGATCGTCGCAGAAGGCCAGCGCGGCCGACAGCAGGGAGTGGCCGACCCCGGTGCCGCGCACCGCGTCGGACGCAATGAACCAGCGCAGGTGCGCGCCGTCGGTGTCGGCAAGGCGGCCGTCGATGGCGATCGACGCTTCGATGCGGTCGTTCTGCACCACCAGCCACAGGCCGTCGCGGTGGGCGTCGAAGCGCTCGCAGAAGGCCGCCAGCTCGCTGGCCACCTTGACCTCAAAAGGCCGCCCGAAACCGCTGGTCCGGGCGTAGTACGTGGCGTGCAGTTCGGCCACACGCCCGATGCAGCCCGGCAGGTAACCGCGGTGCAGGTCCATGGTCATGGGCCCGAGAGGGCAATACCCCATGCCAGCAGGCCGAGCGACAGCGCCCCCAGCGCCGATCGCACGTGGTTCCAGTGCAGCCAGTCCCGTGCATACCGGGGCCACAGCACCTGCGCCTCGCGCAGGTCGGTGCGGGCCAGCCGGTTGTTCAGGGGAACATTGAACCGGAGGGTGACCGCCAGCGGGCCGAGCAGGTAGGCCGCGGCACCCGCGCCCAGCGCCAGGGACCCCGGGCCGCGTTGCCAGAGTGCGGCCGCCAGCAACACCGCGCACAGCAGCGCGGTGCCCAGGAACGGCACCAGAAACAGGGGGCGGACGATGATCTGGTTGATGCGCTGCATGGCGGTCATGCCGGTTTCGGCAGGGAGTTCGAGCAGCGCGCGCACGACCACCAGCGAGAACGCATACAGCAGGCCCGTGACCAGCCCGCTTCCGACGATGGCGGCGATGGCAAGCGTCTGGAGCAACAGGGTCATGCGCCGATCATGCCCGACCGCCGACAGGCTCAGCCGCGCACTTCGCCTTCGCCCAGGACCACGTACTTGAGCGACGTGAGGCCTTCGACACCGACCGGCCCGCGGGCGTGGAACTTGTCGGTGCTGATGCCGATTTCGGCACCCAGGCCGTACTCGAAGCCATCGGCGAAGCGGGTGCTGGCGTTGACCATCACGCTGGCCGAATCGACCTCGCGCAGAAAGCGCTGCGCATGCACGTGGTCGGTGGTGAGGATCGCGTCGGTGTGGTGGCTGCTGTAGCGGTTGATGTGCGCGATGGCTTCGTCCACCCCGGCCACCACCTTGATGCTGATGACCGGGGCGAGGTACTCCTCGGACCAGTCCTGCTCGGTGGCATCCACAAGCCCGGCCTTGACGTGGGGCGCCAGGATGGCGCGGCTGTCGGGACAGACGCGCATCTCCACGCCCTTGGCCGCAAAAACGGCGCCGATCCTGGGCAGGAACTGCGCCGCCACGCCGCGCGCCACCAGCAGGCTTTCGGTGGCGTTGCAGGGGCTGTACTTCTGGGTCTTGGCGTTGTCGGTCACCTTGACGGCGAGATCGATGTCGCAGGGATCGTCGACGTAGGTGTGGCAGTTGCCATCCAGGTGCTTGATGACCGGCACCTTGGCCTCGGCGCTGATGCGCTCGATGAGGCCTTTGCCGCCGCGCGGGATGATCACGTCCACGTACTGCGGCATGGCGATGAGCTGACCCACGGCGGCGCGGTCGGTGGTGGGCACCAGCTGCACCGCGTCGGCCGGCAAACCGGCGTCGATGAGCGCGCGCTGCACCAGCGCGGCCAGCGCGCGGTTGGAGTCGATCGCCTCGGAACCGCCGCGCAGGATGGCGGCGTTGCCGCTCTTGATGGCCAGCGACGCTGCTTCAATCGTGACGTTGGGCCGGCTCTCGTAAATCATGCCGAACACGCCGATGGGCACGCGCATCTGGCCCACGCGGATGCCGCTGGGCATCTGCTTCATGCCCGATATCTCGCCAATGATGTCGGGCATGGCGGCGAGCTGCTCGCACCCCTGGGCACAGGTGTCGAGCACCTTGGGCGTGAGCTTGAGTCGGTCGACCATGGGCTCGGCCAGGCCGTTGGCGCGGGCACGGTCAAGGTCCTTGGCGTTTTCCACCGACAGCGGCTCCACGCTTTCGCGCAACAGCGCGGCCAGCCGGCGCAGTGCCTGCCCTTTGCGGGCGGCCGATGCCTTGGCCATGAGCCGCGACGCCGCCAGGGCCTGCTGCCCCAGGGTGTGCATGAGTTCGGTGGTGTTGCTCGCGTTCATGGCGGGATTTTCGCAGAGGTGCGGCGTGGGCGCACGGGGGGGCGGTCCAGCGGGCCGGCTGGCGCTTTCGGTCAATGTTCTGGCGCCTGATGCCATCGCCGGATCGCCAGGACCCCCGCACACTTCGGCTTCACACCCGCCAAGCGAAAACCTGCCATGCACGCACGCTCCCTGCCTTCAGCCACCCGATTCGACGCGGCCAGCCACGCCATCGCCACCTCCACCGGGCCGAACACCACGCCAACGCGTTTTCTCGATGGCGAAGGTGGGCGCCTCGCCTACGACGATTCGGGTGGGGCCGGCCCGCTGGTGGTGGCGGTGCCCGGCATGGGCGACCTGCGCTCGCAGTACCGCGCCCTTCGGCCAGCGCTGGTGGCGCAGGGGTACCGCGTCGTGACGCTGGATGTGCGGGGATTCGGCGAGTCTTCTGCGCAATGGCCGGACCTTTCCGCGCGCGCTGTCGGGCGTGACGCGCTGAGGATCATCGATCACCTCGGGCATGGCCCGGCCGTCGTGCTCGGCAATTCGTTCGCCGCCGGGTCGGCGCTCTGGGCCGCCGCCGAGGCGCCTGCGAAGGTCCGCGGCGTGGTCCTGATCGGACCCGTGGTGCGGGACGGCCCGCCCAGGCCCGCGATGCAGGCCCTGATGCAGCTGGCGTTTGCCGGACCGTGGCGGGTCGCCTTCTGGCTGGCCTGGTGGAGCAGCCTGTTCACGCTGCAGCGGCCCGACGACCACGCCGAGGCCAGGGCTGCACTGCGGCGCAACCTGCAGGAACCCGGGCGCATGGCGGCCTTGCGCACCATGGTGAGCCTGTCCAAGTCCGACACCGAGTCGATGCTGGTCTCGAGCCGGGTCCCGGCGCTGGTGGTGATGGGAGAACGCGACCCCGATTTCCCCGATGCCGCCGCGGAAGCCCGGTGGCTGGCGCAGTGCATACACGCCGATCTGATGCTGATCGATGGGGCCGGACACTACCCGCACCTCGAATGCGCCGATGCCGTGGCCGATCGGGTGCTGGCCTTCATGCACAGCCTGCACCTGTCGGGGCGGTGACCGTGCTGGCAGGAAATCGCGGATCAGCCCGCCCGGCGGCGGGCTTCGGCCGGCGTCATGCCGGTCCAGCGCTTGAAGGCCCGGTGGAAGGGACTGGGCTCGGCATAGCCCAGCAGGTAGGCGACCTCCCCCAGCGCAAGCCGCTGGTCGGCAAGGTAGCCACGCGCAAGGTTTCGCCTCACCCCATCGACCAGGTCGGCGTACCGCGTCCCTTCGGCGGCGAGTTGACGTTGCAGGCTGCGCTCGCTGGTGCCGAGCGCCTTGGCGGTGTCCTTGAGCGTGGGCAGGCCGTGGGCCAGTCGTTCGCTGATGAGCCGCCCGACCTGAACAGCGATGCCGGCCTCGGCGTGGCTCGGTGCAAGCCCGGACAGCAAGCGGTCCGCATGGGCCGTGACGATTCGCGAGAGGGCAGGATCGGCGTCCGGAAGTGGTCGGCGCAACGGGCCGGCGTTGAAGACGATGCGGGAGACCGGCGCGTCAAACACCGGTGTGACGCCAAACACCTCCCGGTAGGGTTGCACATCGGACGGGGCCGGATGCGACACCGCCACGGCCAAAGGCCGGGGCCGCTCACCGGCCATCTGGAATCCCACCTCGACCAGCGTGGCCAACGTGAAATCGGTGGCGTGGCGATCGGGGGCCAGCCCGGGCAACCCAAACGAGTGCTCGACCACCACGCGGGCGCCGTCGTCATCGACCCGAAACGCCGCCACGTCGTGCACCAGGCGGTTGTAGCGCGCCAACCGGTGAAATCCCGTCAGCAAATCGGGGGCCGTCCGCACCACGTAGTCGAGTGCATCGAATGCACCGGCCCGCACACGCCTGGCCGCATGCAGCCCGAAGCAGGCATCGTTCGCGAGCTCAGCGGCCATCGACCACAGCGCGCTCTCCACGGTCAGTGGAATACGGTGATCGGGACCGCCGTCGACGCCTGGATCGAAGCCGGTCCGCGCAACCAGCAGGTCTGCGTCCACCCCCTGTGCGCTGGCAGCCTCGACAATGAATCTGCCGACGCGCGCCAGAACGGTGGGGACATTGCGGGGCGACATCAGCGGCTCCTCAAGCAAAACCTTTCCCGGAGAGATCACGGATCGCCGGGCTTTCGACCTTTCCCAACCAGGAGCAATGCACCATGAACCTGAACCAGGTCACCCTGCCCGCCCACGATGTCGAGGCATCGGCGGACTTTTACCGCCGCATGGGGTTTCGCCAGATTGTCGCCAACCTGCCCGACTACGCGAGGTTCGAGTGCCCCCAGGGCGACGCCACATTTTCGCTGCACCGCGTGCCGCTGGATTGCCCACGCAGCGCCACCGTGGTGTACTTTGAAACAGCCACACTCGATGCCGAGGTGGATCGGCTGCGCGAGGCGGGATTCACCTTCAGGCAGTTGCCCACCGACCAACCCTGGCTGTGGCGCGAAGCCTATCTCGAGGATCCGGCCGGCAACACGGTCTGCCTTTTTCACGCAGGCGTGATCCGGAAGCATCCACCGTGGCGCTTGAAGGAGTGAACCCGACATGAAAGTGATTCGAAGCAAGTCGTTCAAGGCCGAACGCGCCTGGGGCGCGCTGGACATCGCGGAAATGAACGGCATCACCACCCGCCTCCACTGGACCGACCAGCCCTACCGCTGGCACATCAACGACGGGCAGGAGGTTTTCGCGGTGCTGGACGGCGTGGTTGACATGCACCACAGGGAGAACGGCGTGGAGTCGGTCGTCCGGCTGGAGGCTGGCGACGTGTTCTTTGCCGACGTGGGCTGTGAACATGTGGCCCATCCACAAGGCGCTGCACGCATCCTCGTCGTCGAGCGGGCCGGCTCGGTCTGACCGGCTGGCGCCGCTCAGCGCACCGGGATCGGCGTGGCCCGGTCCACCGGGACGACGGTCACCGAGTTCTGCGGCGAGCCCTCGATGAGCCGGTCGGAATAGGTGAGGTAGACCAGCGTGTTGCGCTTGGGGTCGACCATGCGGACGATGCGCAGGCGCTTGAAGACCAGGCTGATCCGCTCGCTGAAGATTTCTTCCTGCTCCTTGATCGGCTTGGGCACGGTCACCGGACCCACCTGCCGGCAGGCGATGGAGGCTTCGGCCTTGTCCTCGGCGAGGCCCAGGGCACCCTTGATGCCGCCGGTGCGGGCGCGCGAGAGGTAGCAGGTGACACCGGTGACGCCCGGGTCGTCGTAGGCCTCGACCACGATCTTGTGGTCGGGGCCGATCCATTTGAACACCGTGTCCACCGAGCCGATTTCTTCGGCATGGAGGGGAACGGTGACACAGGCGGCAAACAGGAGGGCGATGCGGTGCACGGGGGGTATTCCGAATGGCGTGGGCCGATGATGGCATTGTGCGCCGCCGCGGGCCTGCCCGGCCCGCTGGAACCAGCACCGCGCCGCCGGCCACAGAAGCGGCGCGGCCTCGACCGGTGCCTGTGCACCGATGCATCGATCCGCAAGCACCCCTGGGCGAACCACCTTGACGAACGGACCGATGTTTTCAACCTGGCTGAACCGGGCGCGCTGGCGGTGGGTGTGGAGCACCGCCGGCTGGCTGTGGGTGCTGCTGGCGTCGTCGGTCGCCGGGGCGGCAGACGGGCACGTGCCGCGGTTGCTCTACCTGCAGGACCGCACCGGCGTCTGGGCGCCCGGACTCACCGAGCCCGCCCCCGGGTTCAGGCCGGTGAGCGACCGGGCCGCCGGGGCCAACTTCGGCACCCGCGAAGGCGTGATCTGGTTCAAGGCCGAACTGCCGTCGGCCGAATGGCCGTCGGGCGAATGGCGCTGGGTGGTCCACAACCCCCACCTCGACCGGATCACCGTGACCGTGCGCGCCGACGACGGGCGCGAGACCACCTGGAACGGTGGCAACCTGGCACCCGACCGCGACACCACGGTGCGCCGACACCCCGAACCGATGGCGCCCATCGTGCTGCGGGAGGGCCATTCGCACACGGTGTTCATGCGGGTTGAATCGTCCGGCATCTTCTACGTGCCGGTGAGCCTGGTTCGTCCCGACACCCAGTGGCAACGCGACCAGACGGGCTATGCGCTGCGCGCGCTGTACTTCGGGCTGGCCCTGGGCCTGTTTGCGTACAACGTGCTGCTCTACCTCGCCATCCGCGAGCGGGTCTACCTTTACTACATCGCCTGCATCCTGGGGCTGGTCGTGTCCCAGCTGGCCAACACGGGGCTGGGCGCCCAGTTCTTCTGGCCCTCGCAGGCCGCCAACGGCACGTCCCTCCACAACGGCGCCATTGCACTGGCCATCCTGTTTGCCATCCAGTTCGTGCGCTCGTTCCTCGACACCGCTGCCGCCCTGCCGGGCATCGACCGCTGGCTGCGCGGCACGGTGGGGCTGTGGGTGCTGACCCTGGTGGTGCTCCCCTGGGTCGACCGGGTGACGGCAGGGCTGGTGCTGGCCCCCGCGGGGCTCATGACGGTGGCGCTGCTCATGCTGACCGCCATCGCGGCGTTGCGCGCCGGGCGCCCGGGCGCCACCTATTTTTCGCTGGCGTGGGCCACGCTGCTGGCATCGGGTGCGCTGTTCGCCTTGTTGCGCCTCGGTGTGCTGCCCCACCACCCGCTGCTGGCCGACGTGATCATGCTGGGCTCATCCATCGAACTGGTGCTGCTGTCGTTCGCACTGGCCGACCGCATCCGGGCCGATCGCCACGCGAGGGACGAGGCGGTGGCCGAGCGGGTTCAGGCGTCGGCCCAGCGCGCGGCCACACAGGAGGCGCTGGACGAACGCACGCGCTTCGTGGCCGCGGTCATGCACGACCTGCAGCAGCCGCTGTATGCGCTCAGCCTCGCGGCGCAGAGCCTCGAGAGACACCCCGCAGCGCCGTCGCTCGAGGCACCGCTGTCGCAGATGAATTCGGCCATCGAGTCGGCCGGCCGGCTGCTGTCGTCGATGACCATGCTGGTGCGGCTGGACCGCGCGAGCGTGACACCCGACATCGTGGCGTTTTCGATGCAGGGCCTGATCGAGCGGCTCGACACGATGTTTGCACCGCTGGCCCGCCAACGCGGTCTGCAGTGGCGCGCCAACCCGACGCTGGCGCGCGTGCAGTCCGACCCGGATCTGGTGGAGCGCATGCTGAGCAACCTGATCGCCAATGCCATCCGCTATACCGAGCATGGCGGCGTGCTGGTCACGTGCCGGTCACGCCGGGCTGGCCTGCTGGTGCAGGTGTGGGACACGGGGCCGGGCATCGAAGCTGCCGACCTCGAGGGCCTGTTCGAGGAACATGTCCGGGGCCCGGGCGCCCAGGAGGGCGACCGCGGATTGGGGCTGGGGCTGTCGATCGTGCTGCGGTGTGCCGGACTGCTGGGGGTGAAGCTCAGTGTCCGCTCGGTCCCCGGGAAGGGATCGAGCTTTGGATGCCTGATTCCCTGGGCACAGGAGCCCCTGGGCACCGCGCCAACCCTTCGTGGCTGAACAGGGGAATCACCGCACCGCGCAGGCCCGCGCCACCTTCATCGCGAGTTGCTGCAGCGCCTGCCAGGGATCGGCCGGCCAGTCGGGCGACTTGAGTCCCTTGACGATGCCGTCCACCGTGTGGGCGTCGTCGAGCCAGCGGGCAAGCTGCGTGGCCGAGAGGACGGGCAGGACGCGTTCGATCAGTTTTTCCTTGACGCCCCAGACGCGGCTCTCGCGCAAGGCCAGCGGCAGTGGCCGGCCGGCGTCCATGGCCGCGCGCACGCGGTTGAGCGTGCGGATGTCTTCGGCCAGCGCCCAGTGCACCAGCACCGCGGCTTCGCCTTCGGCCTGCAGGCCGTCGAGCATGCGCTGCACGCGCGCCAGCTGACCGCCCAGAACCGCCTCGGCCAGCTTGAAAGCGTCGAAGCGGGCCACGTTGAGCACCGCCGCTTCCACCTGGTCGAACCCCAGTTCGCCGGCCGGGTGCAGCAGCGCGAGCTTCTGGATCTCCTGGTGCGCCGCGAGCAGGTTGCCTTCGACACGGTCGGCAAAGAAGGCGAGCGTGCGCTGCCCTTCCTCGCCGGCGGCCACGCGCTGCCCCTGCGCCTGAAGGCGCTGCGCGATCCATTGCGGCAGGGCCTTGCGATCGACCGGATCGACCCGCACCGTGACGCCGTGCGCATCGAGCGCGGCAAACCAGGCGCTTTTCTGGGTGGCCATGTCCAGCCGCGGCAGGATGACCAGGGTCAGCGTGCTGTCGTTGCCGTCGGCGGATTCGGCCAGTTGCTGCAGCGCGGCCGAGCCGTCCTTGCCGGGTTTGCCGGAAGGCACGCGCACCTCGACGATCTGGCGCTCGGCGAACAGGCTCAGCGAGGCGCCGCTGGCGAGCACGGCCGACCAGTCGGCGTGCGCTCCAGCCATGGTGTGCACGGTGCGTTCGGTGTGGCCCTGCGCCCGCGCGGCGGCGCGGATGGCATCACCGGCTTCCTGGATCAGCAGGGGCTCGTCGCCGTGCAGCGTGTACAGGCTGCGCAGGCCCTTCTGGAGCTGGGCAGGGAGCTGGTTGGCGGCGAGCTGCATGAACGGCGAGCCTGGTGCGGCCGGTGCGCGCCGCTCAGACGCGGTCCACCGCCGCGATGCGTCGCAGCACCTGCTGCACGATGTCGTTGGTCATGTCGCGGTAGAGCAGCAGCTCTTCGGCGTCCTTGGCGAGCACCTGGGTTTCATTGAAGCTCAGGTCGCGCTCGAGCAGCAGCTCGGTGTCGTCGATGAGGATGCGCTCGTCGCCGGTCTGCAGGCGGAAACGGAAGCGCGTGCGCAGCTGCAGTTCGCGCACCTGACCGGCGGCGGTCTGACCCACCACCGCACGCTCGCGCTGGTCGAGCAGCACCACCAGCGTGACCGGGGCGGCCTGCGCGCCATTGACCACCCGAAGCCCGTTGAGGGCGAGTTCGCGGCGCAGCGCCTGTGACACCGGCAGGGTCTCGTTGCCCATCAGGCGCAATGAGTCGAAAGCGAACTTCGGGGCCTGGCGCAACTGGAACCCGCAGCCGGTCAGGGCCAGCGTGCCCAGTGCCACGAGTGCGGCGCGACGGTGGCAGGGCACGGCGGGGGCCATGGTCACACCACCACGTTGACGAGGCGACCGGGAACCACCACGACCTTCTTCGGGGCGGCGCCGGCGGCCTGCTTCACGAACGCGTCGCTGGCAAGGGCAGCGGCCTCGATGGCGGCCTTGTCGGCGCTGGCGGGCACGGTCA
This sequence comes from Hydrogenophaga sp. XSHU_21, assembly GCA_046604145.1. Taxonomy (GTDB): domain Bacteria; phylum Pseudomonadota; class Gammaproteobacteria; order Burkholderiales; family Burkholderiaceae_C; genus Hydrogenophaga. The sequence continues at coordinate 149,807 of JBKIXD010000004.1, read as the reverse complement.
CGCTGCCGCGCAGCTTGCCGTTGATCTGCAGCACCAGTTCGATCTCGTCGCGCTGCAACGCGGCGTCGTCGGCCCGGGGCCAGGGCGCGTCGAGCAGCCCGCCCCACTGGGCGGCATAGCCCAGGTCGTGCCAGAGCACCTGCGCGATGTGCGGCGTGGCCGGGTACAGGCAGCGCAGAAGAATGCCGAAGCCCTCGGCCGCGGCGGCCTCGTCGGCAGCGCCCTCGGGCTTGAAGCCCTCGAGCGCGTTGAGCATCTTCATGGCACCGGACACCACGGTGTTGTACTGCATGCGCTGGTAGTCATAGTCGACCTGCTTGAGCACGGTGTGGACCTCGAGCCGCAGCGCCTTGCCCGCCCTGGACAGGGCGGCGCCGGCCACGGTGGCCGCCAGCGCACCCTGTGCGCCGGCTTGCGAGCGCTGGTGCCCATAGGCCCACACGCGGCGCAGAAAGCGGTAGCTGCCCTCGACGGCCGAGTCGTTCCACTCCAGCGTGGCCTCGGGGGGCGCGGTGAACATGGTGTAGAGGCGCGCGGTGTCGGCGCCGTACTTCTCGATCAGGTCTTGCGGATCGACGCCGTTGTTCTTCGACTTGGACATGGTGCCCACGCCCTCGTAGTCGATGGGCGTGCCCGCGGGCAGGTCGCCGACGGCGTTCTTGAGCCTGGCGCCGACGACCTTGCCCCCTTCGTCGAGCACGTTCTCGACGTCGTGGGGCCAGAAGTACTCTTTGCCGCCCTTGTCGGTGCGGCGGCTGTAGATGTGGTTGAGCACCATGCCCTGGGTGAGCAGGTGGGTGAACGGCTCATCGACCTTCACCAGGCCGAGGTCGCGCATGACCTTGGTCCAGAAGCGGGCGTAGAGCAGGTGCAGGATGGCGTGCTCGATGCCGCCGATGTACTGGTCCATCGGCATCCAGTAATCGGTGCCGGCCGCCACCATGCGCTCGCCATTCTTCGGGTCGCAGTAGCGCATGAAGTACCACGACGAGTCGACGAAGGTGTCCATGGTGTCGGTCTCGCGGCGCGCCTTGGCGCCGCACACCGGGCACACCACGCCGGCGTGAAAGCCCTCGTGGTGGTTGAGCGGGTTGCCGCTGCCGTCGGGCACGCAGTCCTCGGGCAGCACCACCGGCAGGTCTTTTTCGGGCACCGGCACGGCACCGTGCTCGGGGCAGTGAATGATGGGAATCGGCGTGCCCCAGTAGCGCTGGCGGCTGATGCCCCAGTCGCGCAGGCGCCAGGTGGTCTTCTTCTCGCCCAGGCCCTTGGCGGCCAGCGCCTCGGCCACCCGGTTCACCGCGTCCGCGTACCCCAGTCCGTCGAGGAAGCCGCTGTTCACGCACACGCCGCGCTGCTTGTCGCCGTACCACTCCTGCCAGGCGTCGGTCGAGAAAACATCCGTTCGCCCCGCGCTTGTCGAAGGGTTCGCCGGGGCTTCGACAGGCTCAGCCCGAACGGGGATATCGACCACTTGCTTGATCGGCAGACCGTACTTCTTCGCAAAGGCGAAGTCGCGCTCGTCGTGCGCCGGCACACCCATGACGGCGCCATCGCCGTAGCCCATGAGCACGTAGTTGCCGACCCACACCGGCACGTCGGCGCCGGTGACGGGATGGGTCACGGTCAGGCCGGTGGGCAGGCCTTCCTTTTCCTTCAGGGCCAGTTCGGCCTCGGTGGTGCCGCCCTTCTTGCATTCTTCGATGAAGGCGGCCAGGGCGGCGTTGCCGGCCGCGGCGTGCGTGGCCAGCGGGTGTTCGGGTGCCACGGCGCAGAAGGTCACGCCCATGATGGTGTCGGCGCGGGTGGTGAACACGTACAGCCGGCCATCGCCGATGAGGGCGCCGCTGGCGTCGCGGATCTGGTGCGGGAAGGCAAACCGCAGGCCCTCGCTGCGGCCGATCCAGTTTTCCTGCATCAGCCGCACCTTGTCGGGCCAGCCGCTGAGGGTGGCCTTGGGGTTGCCGATCTGCACGTGGTCGAGCAGTTCGCCGGCGTAGGCCGTGATGTTGAGGTAGTAGCCGGGAATCTCGCGCTTCTCGACCAGCGCACCGGTGCGCCAGCCACGGCCGTCGATGACCTGTTCGTTGGCGAGCACGGTCTGGTCGACCGGGTCCCAGTTGACGACCTGGGTCTTGCGGTAGGCAATGCCCTTCTCGAGCATCTTCAGGAACAGCCACTGGTTCCAGCGGTAGTAGTCGGGCGAGCAGGTGGCCACCTCGCGGCTCCAGTCGATGGCCAGGCCCATGGCCTGCATCTGCCGCTTCATGTAGGCGATGTTGTCGTAGGTCCACTTCGCGGGTGGCACCTTGTTCTTGATCGCCGCGTTCTCGGCCGGCAGGCCGAAGGCATCCCAGCCCATGGGCATGAGGACGTTGAAGCCCTTCATGCGCAGCTGGCGCGTCAGCATGTCGTTGATGGTGTAGTTGCGCACATGCCCCATGTGCAGCTTGCCGCTGGGGTAGGGCAACATGGAGCAGGCATAGAACTTGGGCTTGCCGGCGTCTTCGGTGACGCGGTAGGCGTCGGTGGCGGTCCAGCTGGCCTGCGCGGCGCGCTCGACTTCGGCGGGGGTGTACTTGTCTTGCATGGGGCAGGGGGTGGCCGAAAGGCCTGGCGGTGCCGGCCGCGAACGCCGCGGCGAAAGCGCGGATTTTAGGTGGTGGGCACGTGGCGTGCCCGCCCGGGCTGTCCCGGTGGCGGTGTCAGCGCGCGCGGGGCAAGGCCTCGGCCTCGAAACCGATGCGCGAAAGCCCGGCCGCCTGGACCGTGCCGATCAGTGCCGCCACCTGCCCGTACGGAACGCCCGCGTTCGCGCGCAGCCGGACCTCGGTGCCGGGGTGGCTGGCGGCCAGGGCCTGCAGGCTTGCGCGCAGCGCGGCGGCGTCGAGCGCGCGCCCGTCCAGCCGTACCCGGCCGGCGGCGTCCAGTTCGACGACCGCCACGGGCGCGGGCCCCGGGGCATCGGGCGCCACAGCGGCGGCCACAGGGGGCGGAGCGGGCGGGGACACATCCAGGGCGAGTTGTCGGGCCATGAGCGGTGCGCTCAGGATGAACACGACCAGCAGCACCAGCACCACATCGACCAGCGGCGTGATGTTGATGGCACTGAAAGGGGCCACTGGCCGGGAAGCGCCCAGCCGGCCGAAGCTCATGGTGCGACGGGCGCTGCCAGCAGCTCGCGCAGGTCGTGGGCAAAGCCTTCGAGCGTGGCCTCGATCCGGGCGATGCGCTGTCCCAGCACGTTGTGGCCCAGCACGGCCGGGATGGCCACGGCCAGCCCGGCGGCGGTCATCACCAGCGCCTCTCCCACGGGACCCGCCACCGCCTCGATGCGGAAGCCCTCGCCGAACCCGACCGCCAGGAGGGCGTGGTGCACGCCCCACACCGTGCCCAACAGGCCGACGAAAGGGGCCGTGGCGCCCACGCTGGCCAGCAGGGTCTGGCCATGCTGCAGGCGGGCCAGCGCCAGGTCGAGCGCGTCGCGCAGCAGCCGGGTCAGGCGGATGGCGCGTGCCCCCTGGGCGGCCATCGTGGCACCGGGCTGCGCATCCACCAGGCGCGCCGCCTGCAGCAACGGCAGGGCGAGTGACGGCGCGTCGGCCGCGGCCACACGGCGCTGTGCGTCGTCGAGGTCGGCGGACTGCCAGAAAGCGGCGCGGGCCAGCGGCAGCGCGCGCTCTGCCACCCGCAGCAACCAGGCTTTCCAGAGCATCACGACCCAGCTGGCCACCGACATGGCGAGCAACAGGAGGCCGATAGCGCGGCCGACGGCGTCGGCGGCAAGAAAGGCGTCGAGCACCTGGCGGGGGTCAGCGCAGGCCGAGGACGTCGAACATGTCGAACAGGCCTTGGCGGCGCCCGGCCAGGTACCGCACCGCGCGCAAGCTGCCTTGAGCGTAGGTGGCCCGGCTGCTGGATTTGTGGGTGATCTCGATGCGCTCGCCGGTGCCGGCGAACAGCACGGTGTGGTCGCCCACGATGTCGCCACCGCGGATGGTGGCAAACCCGATGCTCGACGGGTCGCGCTCGCCGGTGACGCCTTCGCGGGCGTACACCGCGCAATCCTTCAGGTCGCGGCCGAGTGCGCCGGCGATCACCTCGCCCATCTTGAGCGCGGTGCCGCTGGGCGCATCGACCTTGTGGCGGTGGTGCGCCTCGATGATTTCGATGTCGTAGCCGGTGGCCATGGCCTTGGCGGCCATTTCGAGCAGCTTGAGCGTGACGTTGACGCCCACGCTCATGTTGGGGGCCATGACGATGGCAATGCGGCTCGACGCCTCGGCGATGCGCGCCTTCTGCTCGTCGGAAAACCCCGTGGTGCCGATGACCAGGTTGACACCCTGTGCCACGCAGGCATCCAGGTGGTTCATGGTGCCCTCGGGGCGGGTGAAGTCGATCAGGCAGTCGCCGCCCTGCAGGCCGGCGGCCAGGTCGGCGGTGATGGCCACACCGGTGGCCTGGCCGGCGTAGGCGCCGGCGTCCTGCCCGATGGCGGGGCTGGCGGGCACGTCCAGTGCACCGGCCAGCGTGCAGTCGTCGCTGGCGCGCACGGCGTCGATCAGCATCCGGCCCATGCGGCCGCTGGCGCCGGCGATGCAGACGCGGTGTCGGGTGCCGCCGCTCATCGGCCGCCCCCGGCGCTGTCGAGCGGCGGGAAGTTGGTGGTGCTGGGGGCGCTGGCGGCGCTGGTGGGCGGGGGCGGGTTGAGCGGCTTGTTGCGCTCGGTGAAGTCCTTGAGCTGGGCCTCGGTGGCCTCCAGGACCGGCACTTTCCCGATGGTGCGCCGGGCGTCGAGCGAGGCCACGAAATCGGTTTCGCTGGGCAGCTCGTCGGCCTCATGCCGCTCCAGAACGCCGTCCTTGAAGAACACCGCCACCCGCCGGCGCTGCACGTCCTGGCCCTGGCGGCGCAGGGTGAACACGTAATCCCAGCGGTCGGCGTGGAACATGCTGGTCAGCAGGGGCGATCCGAGGATGTCGCGCACCTGCTGGCGCGGCATGCCGGGCTTGAGCGCCTGCACCTGTTCGCGCGTGACGACGTTGCCCTGGAGCACGTCGACCTTGTAGGGCGTGATGAACCCGCACGCGGACAGGGCCAGCACGGCGGCCAGGGTCGCGGCAAGGCGGGTCGGGAGGCGGAGGCGGGCAAGGGACATGGACGTACACCCTGAAAGGCACATGGGCATCGGCCCTGATGCGGACGGCGTCGGGCCGGCGATAATCGGTCGGCCATTGTAGTGAGCCCGAAACCGACACCATGTCCAACAACCTCGAAGAGCTCAAGAGCACCGGCCTGAAGGCCACCCTGCCGCGCCTGAAGATCCTCGAGGTCTTCCACAACGCGCGGCAGCGGCACATGACGGCCGAGGACGTGTTTCGCGTGCTGCTCGAAGACCGCAGCGACATCGGCCTGGCCACGGTGTACCGCGTGCTGATGCAGTTCGAGCAGGCGGGCCTGCTCACGCGCAGCAACTTCGAATCGGGCAAGGCGGTCTACGAACTCAACGAAGGCCAGCACCACGACCACCTGGTCTGCCTCGATTGCGGCCGCGTCGAGGAGTTTTTCGACGCGGAGATCGAGAAGCGGCAGCAAATGGTGGCCAAGTCGCGTGGCTTCGCCCTCCAGGAGCACGCGCTGTCGCTCTACGCCAACTGCACCAAGACCGACTGCCCGCACAAGGCCAACAAGACCCGGTAAGGCAGGGGCCCGACCCACCCAACACGCCAAAGACCCCGCACACCGCAGTGCCTGAACGCGGAAGCTCGATCCGCCGCCGGGCCGCCCCAAGGCGGCTCAGCCCCCTCGGGGGCAGCGAACCGCGCGAAGCGGGGAGCGTGGGGGCTCCAGTCACTCGTTGCGGCTCATCGCCGCACGGTGCCGCAGCACGAATTCCTGGTAGGTGTCGATGCCGCGCAGCTGGAGGATGGTGTTGCGCACGGCCGCCTCCACCAGCACGGCGATGTTGCGGCCGGCCACCACCTGAATGACCGCTTTGCGGACCGGCACGCCCAGCACGTCCTGATACAGGGGCTCGTAGGGCATGCGCTCGTAGTCGCGCTCCATGGTTTCGCGGCGCACCAGGTGCACGATGAGCTGCAGGCGCATCTTGCGGCGCACCGCGGTTTCGCCAAAGATCGCCTTGATGTCGAGCAGACCGATGCCGCGCACCTCGAGCAGGTTCTGCAACAGCTCGGGGCACCGGCCTTCGATGCTGGTCTGGTTGATGCGGTAGAGGTCGACCGCGTCGTCGGCGACCAGGCCGTGGCCGCGCGAGATGAGTTCAAGGCCGAGTTCGCTCTTGCCCAGGCCGGATTCGCCAGTGATCAACACGCCCATGCCCAGGATGTCCATGAACACGCCGTGCATGGTGGCGCGGTCGGCGAAGTGGCGCGACAGGTAGGCGCGCAGCACATCGATCACGAAGGCGGCCGATTCCTTCGTGGAGAACATCGGAATCTGCGCCCGCTCGCACATGGCCAGCAGCTCGTCCGGCGCCGGCTGGTCGTCGGCCACCACCAGCACCGGGGGTTCCAGCGTGACGATTCGCGCCACCCGGCGCTTGTTGTCTTCGGCACTCGGGCTGGTGAGGTAGGCCACCTCGCGCTCGCCGATCACCTGAAGCCGGTACGGATGGATGTAGTTGAGGTAACCCACCAGGTCGGCGCCGGAACGGGCGGCGCGGATCGCCACCTCGTCGAAGCGGCGCTCGGAAGCACCCAGGCCGGCAATCCACTGCCATTTCAGCGTGTCCCGGTGGTCCTCGAACAGGACGTCGGCGCTGACGACGGTGGGCTTCATTCGGGCAGGCCGGGCGCCGGGGTCTGCGACCCGGGTGCGGTCGAGGCGGGGTGGCCCAAGCTCAGGCGGCGGCGTGCGCCGATTGCCAGTTGGCGATCAGGGCGTGCAGCGCGACCGCATCGCCCGACCCCTTCATCTGCTCGCGCAACCCACTGTCGCTCAGCAGCTCGGCGATTTCCGACAGGATTTCGAGGTGTTTCTGCGTGGCGGCTTCGGGCACCAGCAGGAAGATCATCAGCTGAACCGGCTGCTCGTCGGGGGCGTCGAAACCGATGGGGCTGGCCAGCTGGAACACGGCGGCCAGCGGCTGCTTGAGGCCCTTGATGCGTCCGTGCGGAATGGCCACACCGTGCCCGAGGCCGGTCGAGCCCAGGCGTTCGCGGGCGAACAGGCTGTCGGTGATCAGCGCACGGTTGAGCCCGTGCAGCGTTTCGAAAAGCAGGCCCGCCTCTTCAAATGCGCGCTTCTTGCTCGTGGCATCGACGCTGACTTGCACCTGGGCGGCAGGCAGAATGGCTGAAAGTCGGTTCATGACGGCCCTTTCGGACCGCGCATTATGCGCTTGCGGTCTCCCACGGCTAGATGAGACAGACAAAAAAGCCGCTTGACTTTTCAAGCGGCTTGTTGCAGTGCAACACGGGCGCCAGCCCGCGCCGGGCCTTGATCCGTGACTTGCGTCACATCAGGCGCTTGACCCCGTCGTGGTGGTGGTCCTGGGTCTTGGTTTTGTACCGAAGCACCTGCCGGTCGAGCTTGTCGGCCAGGTCATCGACGGCGGCATAGAGATCGGCGTGGGCGCTCTCGGCGAACAGGTCGCGGCCCTTCACGTGGATGTTGCACTCAGCCCGCTGGCGCAGGTCTTTCTCCTTGAGGTTGTCCACCGTCAGCAAGACCTTGATGTCGACGACCTGATCAAAGTGTCGGGAGATTCGTTCGAGCTTGCTGGTGACGTAGCCGCGCAGGGCGGGAGTGACCTCGAGGTGGTGACCGCTGATCGTCAGGTTCATGAGTGAGCCTCCATTTGCTCCGGGTTGACACAGGCCACCGGGGGGCAGAAACCTCCCGGCGACCACGGGATGGCTTGACCCACTATGCCCACGATGTCGCCGATGCGCAAGGCGGAATACGTCAGATTTCGTGACTTCCTGACCGCGATCAAGGCCCCGGGGCCTTGGGCGCCCCATGCATTTGCAGCCGGCGGGCCAGTGCGATGCTGGCGAAGCTGGCGGCCACTCCGATCAGCCCGGCCACCCAGTAATGCTCGACCCGACCGGCGGCATCGCGCGAGATGATCAACCCTCCCACCAGCGAGGCCATGCCCATCGCGGCCGACTGCACCGATGAATTCAGCACCATGAACGTGCCGCGCAGGCGGGGCTCGGCCGCCGACGTGACGATGGCCATGCCGGGGATCATGCGGCCGGCGGTGAGCGCAAAGAACGCCGTGGACACCACCAGCACCGCGGCCAGCGGCCACGGGGGCAGCAGCGTGGTGGCCATGATGGGCACGGTGGCGGCCATCGCCAGCCGCTGATAGGTGGGCACCTTGCCCAGGCGGTCCGTCATGCGGCCGACCCAGCGCGCCGTGAGCAGGGTGACCGCCCCTCCCGCCAGGTAGATGGCCGGAATGTCGCTGTCGGTCAGGCCCACGTTGGCCTGCATGAAGATGGTGATGAACGGAATCACCGTGAAGCCGGTGAACATCATGAGCGCGGTCATGGCAAACGCCAGCCAGTGGTTGCGCTCCACCAGCACCTGGCCAATGCCTCGCCACACGGTGGGGCGCCCTTCGTGCAAATGGGCGCGCAGCGGGGGCAGGGTGAGCCACGCACCGGCGCAGAACAGCGCGCACAGCAACGCAATGGCAAAGAAGGTGGCATGCCAATCGAACCACGCGGCGAGCCACAGGCCGATCGGCACACCGGCCACGGTGGAGACCGAAAACGCCGACATGACGATGCCCATGGCGCGGCCTCGGCGCTCGAAGGGCACGACGTCGGCCACGATGGTCTGCGCGAGTGCCGACAGCACGCCGCCAAACACGCCCGCGGCAATGCGCGCGACCATCAGAAAGCTGTAGCCCGTCGCCAGGCCGCAGGCCAGCGTGGCCAGCGCAAACAGCGCGTACAACCAGAGCAGCAGCGCCCGGCGGTCAAAGCGGTCCACGTAGGTGGCGGCCAGCAGGCCGGAGATGCCGGCCGACAGCGTGTAGGCCGACACCAGCAGGCCGAATTGCGCATCGCTGATGCCGAAGAGTCGCGTGAACTGCGGCCCCAGCGGCATCATGATCATGAAGTCGAGGATGTGCGTGAACTGGATGCCCGCAATGGTGAGCAGCAGCCAGCGCTCGCGCCGGGGGCTGAGCGGTGAGGTATGGGACGGGGACAAGGCGGTGGTCCGGAAAAGGGGGAGGAGTGTCGCCGATCGGATGCGTTTGCGCTGGCGCGGGCCTATGCTCGCGCACATGGACGACCCCGGACCACTGCAGGCCAGGTTGCGCCGCGAGCAGATTCGGCTGCTGGCGCGCAACGTGCCCGCACTGACGATCGGCACGCTGGTGCTGGGCGTTGGTGCAGCGGCGCTGCTGTGGTCGAATGGCCAACCCCTGCCGCAGATCGGCGGCTGGTTTGCCGCGCTGTCGATGCTCAGCCTGTGGCGGTGGTGGATGGCGCAGCGCTTCTGGCGAAGCACCGTGGCCGGTGAGGCGCCCGAACGATGGAGCCCGTACTTCGTGGCGGCGTCGGCCTTGGCCGGGCTGTGCTGGGGCGCCCTGGCGTGGCTGTTTTTCACGCCCGACGACCCTTTGAACCTGGCCATGGTGGCCATCGTGCAGATGGCGATCCTGACCAGCGCCACCCAGTCGCTGGGGCCCTACTTTCCGGCGCACCTGGCCTTTGCCATTCCGTGCACCCTGCCATTTGCGGCGCGATGCCTGTGGGCCGACGACGCCTCGCTGCACACGCTGGGCTGGCTCACGCTGGTGTTCCTCGTGATGGCGGAGCTGTTCTCGCGGCGCATCGCGCGGGCCATCGAGGAAGCCCTTCGCCTGCGCTTCGAGAACGAGTCGCTGGTGACGCAATTGACGGTGGAGAAAGAGCGGGCGGAAACCGCCAACCGGACCAAGTCGCGTTTCCTGGCCACCGCCAGCCATGACCTGCGCCAGCCGATCCATGCGCTCAGCCTGTTCGTGCCGGCCTTGCAGACGCTGGCGCGCCGCCCCGAGGTCAATCCCTCCACGGTCGGGGGCATCGCGGACCGCATGCAAGGCGCCATCGACACCATGGCGCAGCTGCTCAACCGGTTGCTCGACATCTCACGCCTCGACGCTGGCGCGACACGGGCCCACATCCAGCCCGTGACGCTGCAGCCGCTGCTGCGCCGCGTGTGCGACGAGATCGCCCAGCAGGCACGGGCCAAGGGCTTGCGGGTGCGCGTGCACGACCAAGGCCATGCCGTGCAGGCCGACCCGGGCGTGCTGCACACCATCCTCAGCAACCTGGCGGGCAACGCCGTGCGCTACACCGAGCGCGGTGGCGTGCTGCTGGCGGCCCGCGCGCGCGGCGACCGCGTGAGCATCGAGGTTTGGGACAGCGGGGTGGGCATCGATGCGACCGACCTGCCCCATGTGACCGAAGAGTTCTACCAGGCCGACAACGTGCGGCGCGACGCCAGCCAGCTGCGCGGTTTCGGCCTCGGCCTGGCCATCGTCAAGCGGTCCTCGGACCTCCTGGGCGCCAAACTGCGCTGCCGATCACGGCCGGGCCACGGCTCGGTGTTCGCGATCGACCTGCCCGCAGCAGAGCCGGCGCCTGCGCCCGACCAGGGCGGCAACATCGATCAAGGGCCTCAGGCCTCGCGCCTCGTGCTGGTGGTCGACGACGACGAGCAGATCCTCTCTGCCATGTCGTTCCTGCTGCGCGGATGGGGGCACGAGGTGCTGCTGGCGCGCTCGCTCGGCCACGCACTGGACCAGCTGGACCCATCCCGGCGGCCACCCGATCTGGCGCTGATCGACATGCACCTGGGCGCAGGCCAGAGCGGCCTGACGGTGGTCGATGCCTTGCGCCAACGACTGAACGACACACTGCCCATGGCGATCATCACCGGTGACACCGGCATCGAAGTGATGGCCGCGGTGCGCGCCGCCCGGGTGACCGGGCTGCACAAGCCGGTCGACCCTGCCGTGCTGCGCCGTTTCATCGACGGACTGCCCGCGTCCACCACACCCACCCCTGGCTGAACCCGACCATGTCGCTTGACACCATCATCACCCACAACACGCTGATGCCTTCGACGGCGAACTCGCGCACGGACGGCGCCGCACTGGTGCTCATGGGCGGCGGGGCACGGACGGCCTACCAGGCGGGCGTGCTCAAGGCGGTCGCTGCCATGCTGCCCGCAAGCCGGGCGGCCTTTCCGTTCCCGTGGCTGTTCGGCACGTCGGCCGGCGCACTGAACGCCACCTTTCTGGCCAGCCGTGCGGGTGATGGGGCACAGGCGCTGGGCGCGCTGGCCGTCTTCTGGCAGGGTCTGCGCTCGCACCAGGTCTACCGGCTGGACGCGCCCAGCTGGGTGCGGGCCAACCGCGTGCTGGCGGGCTGGACGCTGGCGCGCCAGGTCAAGCGGCACCGCGCACTGCTGGACACGCTGCCGCTGGTGGACACGTTGCACCGGGCCATCGACCTGCGCAGGCTCGAAGTGGCGCTGGACATCGGCGCCATCGAGGCGCTGGGCGTGACGGCATCGAGCTACACCACGGGGGAACACTGGACGTTCTGCCAGACCCGCGCGGACTGCACCGCGCAGCCGTGGCACCGGCCCGGGCGCCGGTCCGACTTCCAGCCCGTGACCATCGAGCACCTGATGGCCTCCAGCGCCATTCCGTTCCTGTTCCCGGCCGTGCCGCTCTGGGTCAACGGCCACCGCGAGCATTTCGGCGACGGTTCGATGCGGCAGCTTTCCCCGCTGTCACCGGCCATTCACTTCGGCGCGCGCCGGGTGCTGGTGATCGGCGTCGGGCAGCCGCAGCGCTCGGGGCTGGTGTCGCGCAACGAGGGCGAGCCCACGGCCGGCACCATCGCCGGCCATGCCATGGCCAGTGTGTTTCACGACACCCTGCAGTCGGACGTGGAGCAGACCACGCGCGTGAGCCAGACGCTGGCCCGGCTGCCCCCCGGCCTGGCCGCTGCGCTGCCCTACCGACCGGTCGAGGTGATGGCCATCCAGCCGAGCGTGTCGCTTGACGAGCTCGCGCTGAAGCACGTGGGGGAGCTGCCCGCCTCGACGCGCCACACACTCACCGGGCTGGGCGCGCTGGACACCGCGCGCGGCGCCAACGCCAGCGCGGCGGCCCTGGCCAGCTACCTGCTGTTCGAACCGGGTTTCGTGCAGGCGCTCATGGCCCTGGGCGAACACGACGCGTGGCGGCGACAGGAAGAACTGAAAGCGTTTCTGGCCCCGGCCGAGACCACCGGCGCGCAGGGCGCGGTGCCATAATCCGGCGCATTCCCCCCCTGGAGAATCCCATGGACAGCACGCCACCCAGTCGCGTGCTTTCAGCCTCCCCCGCGACCGTCTGAGCCTGGCCCGGGCGGCCGGCCGGCTGAAAGCGCCACCGAACCCGCCCGCCGGCGTTGCCGGCTCCGCCAGACCGCCCCAGACCGCAGGGAGCACGCCATGCTCAACGTCTTCACCCTGGCCAACGGCCGTCTCTTCCAGGAAGAGATCGAGTCGCTGGAAGAACTCGCGAAGTTCAAACCCATCTGGGTCGACCTCGAAGACCCCACGCCCGAAGAGCGGCGCTGGGTCAAGCAGCACTTCGGGCTGTCGATCCCCGAGGACGCGATGGACGAGGACATCGAGGAATCGGCCCGGTTCTTCGAAGAAGACAACGGCGAGCTGCATGTGCGCAGCGACTTCCTGATCGACGACGACGAGAACCCGCGGGCGGTGCGCGTGGCGTTCATCCTCAACGAGCACAACGACACCCTGCGCAGCCGCGGCGTGCTGTTCTCGATCCACGACGAAGACGTGCCGGTGTTTCGCCTGCTGCGCATGCGCGCGCGCCGAATGCCTGGCCTGATCGAAGACGCCAAGGACGTGCTGCTGATGCTGTTCGACGCCGACGCCGAGTACTGCGCCGACACGCTCGAAGACATCTACGACGACCTGGAGGCGGTGAGCGCCAAGGTGCTCTCCAGCGAGGCGACCGACTCGGCGCTGGGTGATGCGCTGTCGGCGATCGCCCGGCACGAAGACATGTCGGGCCGCATCCGACGCAACGTGATGGACACGCGGCGCGCGGTGAGCTTCATGATGCGCAGCCGGCTCCTGAGCGCCGAGCAGTTCGAGGACGCGCGCCAGATCCTGCGCGACCTCGACTCGCTCGACGGTCACACCGCTTTCCTGTTCGACAAGATCAACTTCCTGATGGACGCCACCGTCGGTTTCATCAACATCAACCAGAACAAGATCATCAAGATCTTCTCGGTGGCCAGCGTGTCCCTGCTGCCCCCCACGCTGGTGGCCAGCAGCTACGGCATGAATTTCCAGTTCATGCCCGAGCTGAACTGGAAGTTCGGCTATCCGCTGGCCATCGGCCTGATGGTGCTGTCGGCACTGGTGCCGATGCTCTACTTCCGCAAGCGCGGCTGGCTGCGCTGACGGCCGTTCAGGCGCCGAGCAGTTCGGCGACGATGGCCGCGCTGTAGCGGCTGGCGACCTGGGTGAGAAAGCGCGGGAAATCGACGTGCGCGTCGTCATCGGCGCGGTCGGAAACGGTGCGCGCCACGGCAAAGGGCACACCGAAATCGGCGCACACCTGGGCGACGGCGGCGCTCTCCATGTCGACCGCCAGCGCATCGGGCAATTCGGCCAGCAGCGCCGCGCTCTCGGTGCTTGTCGAGACGAAGCGGTCGCCACTCAGGAGCAGGCCCTGGTGCACGCGCGGTGCGTGCAGCGAAAAAGCGTCCACCGTGTCGGCGCCCAGCGCAGCCGCCGGGTCGTGCAGCGTGGCCCGGCAGGCGCGGGCCAGACGCTCGCTCCACGCGGGGTCGACACCGAACCGGGCGCGCGAATAACCCGGCACTTCGTGGCGGGGGAACAGGGGCGATGCGTCCATGTCGTGCTGCAACAGCGCCTGTGCCACGACCACGTCACCCACCTTCACGCCAGGGCCCACACCCCCGGCCAGGCCGGTCATGACGATGGCGCCGACCTGAAAGCGCTGAATGAGCAGGGTGGCGGTGGTGGCCGCGGCCACCTTGCCGATGCCCGACAGCACGGCCACCACGGCCTGCCCATGCAGGTGTCCCTGCCAGAAGGCACGACCGCCGACCGTGATGCGATGCTCGTCGGGCAGCAGTTCAAGGACCGCCGCCAGCTCGTCGGGCATGGCACTGACGAGGGCCAGCGTCATGCGGGTGCGCTCACTTGTCGCGCAGCTCGCGGCGCAGGATCTTGCCCACCGGGGTCTTGGGCAGTTCGGTGCGGAATTCCACCACCTTGGGCTGCTTGTAGCCGGTGAGGTTGGCGCGGCAGTAATCGCGCACCTGGGCCTCGGTCAGGGCCGGGTCCTTCTTGACGATCACCAGCTTCACGGCCTCGCCGGTCTTGTCGTCGGGCACACCCACCACGGCGCACTCCATCACACCCGCCAACTGGGCGACCACGTCCTCGACCTCGTTGGGGTACACGTTGAAACCGCTGACCAGCACCATGTCTTTCTTGCGGTCCACGATCTTGAAGAAGCCGCGCTCGTCCATGACGCCGATGTCGCCGGTCTTGAACCAGCCGTCGGCGGTCATGACCTTGGCGGTCTCATCGGGCCGCTGCCAGTAGCCGGCCATGACCTGCGGGCCGTGGATGGCGATCTCGCCCGGCTGGCCCAACGGCACCTCGTTGCCGTCGTCGTCCAGGCACTTCATGCGCGTGCCGGGCAACGGGACACCAATCGTGCCGGTGAAGCTCTTGCTGGTGGTCGGGTTGCAGCTGGCCGACGGGCTGGTTTCGGAAAGGCCGTAGCCCTCGCAGAGCGGGCAGCCGGTCTTTTCGAGCCACAGCCGGGCCACCGCGCTCTGCACCGCCATGCCCCCACCCACCGACACCTTGAGGTGGCTCCAGTCGACGGTGTTGAAGTCGGGGTGGTTGGCCAGGCCGTTGAACAGGGTGTTGACGGCCGGAAAGCTGTGGAAGCGGTGTTTGCTCAGTTCCTTCAGCACCGCGGGCAGGTCGCGCGGGTTCGGGATCAGGATGGTCTTGCCGCCCACCCGCAGGCTCAACATCATGTTCACGGTGAACGCGAAGATGTGATACAGCGGCAACGCGCACACGCTGGTGGGCTGCTCGCCGGCCGGCACCTGCTTCATCACCGGGTCGTTCCAGGCCTCGGACTGCAGCACGTTGGCGATGATGTTGCGGTGAAGCAGCACAGCGCCCTTGCTGACGCCGGTGGTGCCACCGGTGTACTGCAGCACGGCCATGTCGTCGGCCTTGAGTTCGGGGCGCTTGAAGGCGGCCCGCGTGCCCCGGGCCACCGCGTCGTTGAAGCGCACCGCCTGGGGCAGGTTGAAGGCGGGCACCATCTTTTTGACGTTGCGCACCACGTAATTGACCAACGCACCCTTGAGCAGACCGAGCTGATCGCCCATGGCGGCCAGCACCACGTGCTTGACCGGCGTGGCGGCCAGGCACTGCTCGAGCGTGTGGGCGAAGTTCTCGATGATGACGATCGCCTTGGCGCCCGAATCCTTGAGCTGGTGCTCGAGTTCGCGGGCGGTGTAGAGCGGGTTGACGTTGACCACCACCAGACCGGCGCGAAGGATCGCCGCCACGGTCACCGGGTACTGCGGCACGTTGGGCATCATGACGGCGACGCGGTCGCCCTTGACCAGGCCCAGCGACTGCAGATAGGCCGCCAACGCCTGCGACAGGCTGTCGGTCTGCGCGTAGCTGACGTCCTTGCCCATGAAGCTGTAGGCGGTGCGCGACCCGTGCTGGCGGAAGCTGTCCTCCATCAGATGCACCAGCGAGGGGTAGCGCCCGATGTCGATGTCGGCAGGCACACCCTCGGGATAGGCCGAAAGCCAGGGGCGTTGGTCGGTCGCGGTCAGCATGGTCGTCTCCTCTGCATTGCTCACGCGCCGGTCGGGCACCACGGACACGCCGGCAACTGTGCGGTCAGGTCAACCCGGCGACGCCATTCGCGCCACCAGGTCACCCCTCATTCGATGGCCTTGGTCATGTCCTCGACCACCTTCTTGGCGTCGCCGAACACCATCATGGTCTTGTCCATGTAGAACAGCTCGTTGTCCAGGCCGGCGTAGCCCGCGGCCATGGAGCGCTTGTTCACGATGACGGTCTTGGCCTTGTAGGCTTCCAGAATCGGCATGCCGTAGATCGCGCTGCCCTTTTGCAGCGCGGCCGGGTTCACCACGTCGTTGGCGCCCAGGATGATGGCCACGTCGGCCTGACCGAACTCGCCGTTGATGTCTTCCATCTCGAACACCTGGTCGTAAGGCACTTCGGCCTCGGCCAGCAGCACGTTCATGTGGCCCGGCATGCGGCCGGCCACCGGGTGGATGGCGTACTTGACGGTGATGCCCTTCTCGGTGAGCTTGTGCGCCAGTTCCTTCACCGCGTGCTGGGCGCGCGCCACGGCCAGGCCGTAGCCCGGCACGATGACCACGGTCTCGGCGTTGCCCAGGATGAACGCCGCGTCGTCGGCGCTGCCGCTCTTGGCGGTGCGCTGCACGCCACCGCCGGCCGCGGCGGCCGTCGCGTCGCCACCAAAGCCACCCAGGATGACGTTGATGAACGAGCGGTTCATCGCCTTGCACATGATGTAGCTGAGGATGGCACCCGAGCTGCCCACCAGCGAACCCGCGATGATGAGCATGCTGTTGTTGAGCGAAAAGCCGATGCCCGCCGCCGCCCAGCCCGAGTAGCTGTTGAGCATGGAGACCACCACGGGCATGTCGGCGCCGCCAATGGGGATGATGATCAACACGCCGAGCACGAACGACAGCGCCACCATGGCGAAGAACGCGGGCCAGTTCTCGGTGAACGCGAAGAACACGCCGAGCGCGATGGTGACGATGCCGAGCACCAGGTTGAGCATGTGCTGGCCGCTGAACACCACCGGCGCGCCCTGGAACAGCCGGAACTTGTACTTGCCGCTGAGCTTGCCGAAGGCGATGACCGAGCCACTGAAGGTGATGGCCCCGATGGCCGCGCCCAGAAACAGTTCGATCTTGTTGCCGAAGGGAATCGGCGTGCCTTTGGCGGCGATGCCGAACGCCCAGGGCTCGGCCACGGCGGCCACCGCGATGAACACCGCGGCCAGGCCGATCATGCTGTGCATGAACGCCACCAGTTCGGGCATCTTGGTCATCTCGACGCGCTGGGCCATGACGGCACCGACGCCACCGCCAACGACCAGGCCACCGAGCACGTAGACCATGCCGGTGCCCTTGCCACCGGCGAGCTCGACGATCAGTGCCGCGGTGGTCAGGATGGCGATCGCCATACCCGTCATGCCGAACACGTTGCCGCGGATGGACGTGGTCGGGTGCGACAGGCCCTTCAGGGCCTGGATGAAGAAGACCGACGCAACCAGGTAGAGAAGAACGACGAGGTTGATGCTCATTTGGCGTCACCTCCGGCGGCGGGTTTGCGTTCCTTCTTCTTGAACATCTCCAGCATGCGCCGCGTGACCAGGAAGCCGCCAAACACGTTCACCGCCGCCAGCGCCACGGCCAGCACGCCCATGGTCTTGCCAAGCGGTGTCTCGGTGAGCGCGGCGGCCAGCATGGCGCCCACGATCACGATCGCCGAGATGGCGTTGGTGACCGCCATCAGCGGCGTGTGCAACGCGGGCGTGACGTTCCAGACCACGTGGTAGCCCACGTAGATGGCCAGCACGAAGATGATCAGGTTGATGAGGGTGGGGGAAACGGCTTCCATGGGTCAGCCTTGAAAGGTTGGGCCCCTCGGGGCGGGAGGAACTGTCCGGATCGGTGGAATGCTCAGTCGACCCGACAGGGAATACACGCTCGATTTCACGGCATCGCTGAGCTGGCGACCCCAGGTCACGTGTGCACTCGGCACGCCATCCGGGAGCCCTTTCACATCGGCGCTCTGGTCCGAATCGATCGGGTTTGCGGTGAACACACGGACATCAACGAACGATCCCGTGGAAATGGCGTGCCGGCTCCAGACGGCGTACACCGCGCTGGCCATGGGCACAGCACCACTTTCTCGCAATGGCTTGACCTGAGGAGCAAGCGACTGGAGGATGCTTTCGGTGGTGTAGCGGGGCGCCACCAACAAACATTGGGCAAACCGCAAGCTGAAGCCCGAGTTGCCCTCACGGTACAACTCATCGTCGGACTTGCAGTCGGGAGAGTAGGTCATGTAGCCGCTTCGGCCACCGCCCAGACCATGAGAGTTGGCGCTGACCATCACGTAAACCGGCTCTGAGCCGTCCCTGGCGGCGCGCACGTAAAGCTTCACCTGAACAGACAGCGCACCCCACTTGTCACCACCATAGGATTGGGCCGTGTCGGGCAGGGGAACCTCCTTCCACCCTTCCTCGGCGAACACAACCTCCACGCGCCCGACAGAAAATCCGTTGGCCTGGGCGGCCATTGAAGCAAGCGCCAGAGCGGCTCCCAGCAGGCAGCGCTGAATCGCTCCAGACCAGTTATGCCGCCACCTCATTTGCGCTTCACCTCACCAGCCTGGGTCATCAGGCAGGCGACCACGATGTCGTCGTCCATCGGCACCTGCACGGCGGTGGCGTCCTTGGGCAGCACGAGCTTGAGGAAATCGAGCACGTTGCGCGCATACAGGGCCGAGGCGTCGGCCGCCACCAGCGCGGGCAGGTTGGTTTCGCCGATGATCGTCACGCCGTGCCGGACGACCGTCTTGTCGGCTTCGGTCAGCGGGCAGTTGCCGCCCACACCGTTGGGGCCCTTGCCGGCGGCGATGTCCACGATCACCGAACCGGGCTTCATGCTCCGGACCATGTCCTCGGTGACGAGGGTGGGTGCCGCGCGCCCGGGAATCAGGGCGGTGGAGATGACCACGTCGGCCATGGCGACGCGCTTGGCCACCTCGGCCTTCTGGCGTTCCAGCCAGCTGGGCGGCATGGGGCGCGCGTAGCCACCCACACCCTCGGCGGCTTCTTTCTCTTCGGCGGTTTCGTAGGGCACGTCGATGAACTTGCCGCCCAGCGATTCGACCTGCTCCTTCACGCTCGGCCGCACGTCGGACGCCTCGATGACGGCGCCCAGTCGCTTGGCGGTGGCGATGGCCTGCAGACCCGCCACGCCCACGCCCAGGATGACCACCCGCGCGGCCTTGACGGTGCCGGCCGCGGTCATCAGCATGGGGAAGAACTTGGGATAGGCGTTGGCCGCCAGCATCACCGCTTTGTAGCCGGCGATGTTGGCCTGTGACGACAGCACGTCCATGCTCTGGGCGCGGGTGGTGCGCGGCGCCGCTTCAAGTGCGAAAGACGTGAGCCCGGCACCAGCCAGCGCCGACAGCCCCTCGGCATCGAACGGGTTGAGCATGCCGACCAGCGTGGCACCGGCCTTCATGTGCGGCAGTTCGGCGGTTTGCGGGCTGCGCACCTTGAGCACCAGGTCGGCACCCAGCGCCCCGGCGGCGTCGGTGATCTGCGCGCCGGCGGCTTGGTAGGCGGCGTCGGTGGCGCTGGCGGCCAGGCCCGCGCCGCTTTGCACGCGCACGGTGTGGCCCTGGGCCACCAGCTTTTTCGCCGTCTCGGGCGTGACGGCCACACGGGTCTCGCCCGCCAGGGTCTCGGCGGGTACGCCAATGAGCATGGGTGTCTCCTCGCTCGGGGTATTCGGATGGCGGGCAAGCTTAACTGAAAGCTCGCCGGGGCACGCCGGATAATCCCGGGATGCCCGAGCGATGGAAACCCAGTGTCACCGTGGCCGCCGTGATCGAGCGCGGCGGACGCTACCTGCTGATCGAGGAACACACGCCCGAAGGCCTGCGCCTGAACAACCCGGCCGGACACCTCGACCCGGGGGAAAGCCCTGAGCAGGGGGTGGCTCGCGAGGCCCTCGAGGAAACCGCCTGCGCCTTCCGTCCCACCGGGCTGGTGGGGGTTTACCTGTCGCGCTTCCAGCGCGGAAGCGACGACATCACCTACCTGCGCTTCGCCTTCTGCGGCGAGGTCGGCGACCCCGACCCCGGGCTGCCTCTGGACGTCGGCATCGTGCGCACCCTGTGGCTCACCCCCGAAGAGGTCCGCGCCAGTGCCGACCGCCACCGCAGTCCGCTGGTGCTGCGCTGCATGGAAGACCACCTGGCGGGCCGGCGCTTTCCGTTGGACCTGGTGCAGACCGACCTGTCGGTGTTCAGGACCGGCTGAGCTCCTCGACAATGCGGCCCACCACGTCGGGTGGTGCCTGGCCCACGGGCACGCGCAGGCTGAAGCAGCTGCCATGGCCTGGCCGCGTTCGCATCGTGAGCTGGATGCCGAGGACCCGGGCCGACTGGCGCACGATGGCCAGCCCCAGGCCGACCCCGTTGTCGGTGTCGGTGGCGGGCTCACCCCGGAAGTGGGTTTCGAACACATGCTCCAGGTGCTCGACCCCAAAGCCGGGGCCGGTGTCCCAGACCTGCACCAGCAGTTCGGTACCGCGCCGGCGACAGGACACGAGCACGCCGCCCTGCCGCGTGTAGAGCACCGCGTTGGAGACCAGATTGGTGATCATCCGCTCGAGCAGTGCCGGGTCGCTCCACGCCCATTCGATGCTGGGCGTGACGGTCCAGCGAAGCCCCTGTGCTTCGGCCTGGGGCGCGAACTGGCGGTCGATGCGTTCCAGCAAGGGCTGCATGCTGAAGGCCGCCATGCGGGCCTTGATCGAGCCGGTCTCGAGCAAGGCCACGGTGTTGATGGCATCCAGCAGGGCGTCGGCCGATTCGATGGCGCCGCGCAACTGCGCCAGCATCGGCCCGGGGTTGCGCAGCGGGCGCTGGCGCAACAGCGTCTGGGCCGCAAGGCTGATGGCATACAGGGGCTGCCGCAGGTCGTGGCTGACGGCAGCAAGCAAGCGGTAGCGGTCGCTCAGGGCCTGCCGCGCGAGTTCGCCCGCCTGCTGCTCGCGCGCCCTGTTCAGCACCTCTTCGTGCCGGCGCCGCCGAACCGACCACCGGTGGTCGGCCAGGGCGAACGACAGCAGCACGAGGGCGAACCCCGAGGTCAGGGTGAGGGCCTGCCGCGCGGGCAACGGCGCGGCAGAAAGATGGGGGGTGCCCAGGTGCATCAGTGCGCCACCCAGCAGCACCAGCCACGCAAGGGTCAGGCAGAGGGCAGCGCCACGTGCATGGGCGAGGTCGAGGATGGCCGTGGCGCACATCGTGGCGGTGGTGGTCAGCACCGCCATCAGCACCAGCCACCCCGGCGGCACCAACCCCGCCAGCGCCAGAACGCCACCGGCCATCCACCCCCAGGCCAGCCAGCGAAGGGGCCCGGTGAACGGACGCGCCACCGGTCCGCCACCGATCTCGTGCGCAAAGGCCAGGCACAGCACCGCGCACGCCGGCAGGGCCAGCGCCTGGGACAGGTGCCGGGGGAGGTCGGGACCCGACATGGCGTGCAGTGCGCCCGTCGGCGCGGCAAACGCGCCGACCAGCCCGGTGAATGCCCCCAGCAAGGCCAGGTACAGCAGGCCGGGACGGTCCCGGTTGAACCACCAGGTGGTGGCACCCTGGACCATCAGGAAGGCGACCAGCAGCAGGAACAACAGCACCATCGGGTCCAGCGCCAGCACCATGGACGGCCACGGCGGATGCGCGGGTCGGGCCATGACGGCCGGGTGCAATGCAGTGGTCGCCAGGCAGGCTGCAGCCCGGCACCCGCAGAGCCGCCGCCGACACCGGTGCGCCGTTCGACGCCAGACCTCGTTGCCCAAATCCATGCCGTCCCCCAGGAAGGTGGCGGTGCGCGCTCAAGAGGTCCCCAGTATTCGAGGCCCCGGGCGGGCGCTCAATACTTCATCGGCAGTAGGTGTGGCCAAAAAGCCGTCCCGCGAGCGGTCGAAACCACCGCAGCGAGGCGATCGGTGGCAGAACTGGACCCTCCCAGCGAGGGCGGGTACTGCCGCTGCCGTATTGGTCAGGCAGGGCTCCATTTCTACGATGGCGGCATGCTGCTCAACGCCCGATCCGATGCGGTTCGAGAACCGCCTTCCATGCCCGGCTGGTTTCCATGGCGCAGGCGCCAGGCCGATTCGGTCGCCCGCACCAAGGTCGAACCGACAGGCCCCGTCGGCATGCCCAGCGGGCCGCAGGCCGGTTCTGCCGACGTCCGGCAGCGGCTGGCCGCTTCATCGTCCCGCCAGCTCGACCAGCCGCTCTCGCGCGCCATGGGCTCGATCTTTCGCGTCATCCAGCAGCTCGACACGCTGGTGGACCGGCACACGACCGGCCCCCACGCCATGGCCAGCGGCTCACTGGACGCCCAGGAGGGCCTGACTTTCGTCGACACCGCCGGCGCCGAACTGGACGTGACGCCGACCGACCTCGCCGCCACGCTGCGACAGACACAGGACATGCTCAACGACGCGCTGCTTGACTGCGACCGTCTCGGGGTGATGGTGGAAGGCCTGCAGCGCCTGATCGAGGCCCACCCGTTTCCACCGGCCCCGACCGACCTGGGAACGGTGCTGTCGCAGGCGGCCTATCGGGTTCGTGCGCTGTGCCCCCAGGGCCCGGTGCTGGTGGAGCGGCGCGGACCCGCTCCGGCGGTGATGGCGGAGTCGGCCGAGATCGGCCAGGCGCTGACCGACGCACTGGAGCAGATGGCCCGGTGCACCGAAGGCGAGGGCCCGCTGATGCTGTCCACCAGCGCGGAAGGCGCCGAGGTGCACGTTGACGTGCGCGCGCCACAGGCGGCAGCCCGGGCCGCCGCCCGTTTGCAACTGGAAACCGTGGCCGAGGTGGTGACCCGTCACCAGGGGCAGCTCAGGTTCCTGGCCACCACGCCGGGCGGGCTTCACCTTCGCCTGTCGCTGCCCGCTTGCCCCTGAGGGCGTGCCGCGCTTGAGCGCACAGGGGCGGCCTGGCGCGCACTTTGGCATACAGTGGTGCGTCCGCCCGGTCGCTTCACCATGACGCCCACCTCGCCAACACCCCTGCCCTCCCCCGTTCTTCCGCCGGACGATGCCTGGCGGGCCGAACTTCACAACGAGGTTCATGCCCGCCCGCCGGCGCTCATCCGCATGCCGGCGCTGGTGGTGTTCGTGGCCGTGCTCAACCAGGGCGTGGGCCGGGAGCAGGAACTGGAACACCTGCGCCGGCTGCCCGGGCACGAAGGCCTGGGTCCGCAGGACCTTCAGAACAACTTTCTCCGCCTGCGGCTGGACGGACGCACGCTGAAGTGGGAACGCCACACCGAGTTCACGCGCTATTCACTGGTTCAGCCGCTGCCCGAAGGTGTGGGCCTGGGCGAACGCGACCCGGTGCTGGTGGACAAGCTGGCCCTGCCCGAGGGCTGGCTGGCCGCGATACCCGGCCGCACGGTGGCCGCGATCAAGCTGGTAATGCTGCAGGCCGATCTGCCCGGGTCGGCCCCCGAGGCCCAGGCCGCGCTGATGGCCCCGGCGCAACGTTGGTTCGGCGACCGCACGGTGGTGGCCTCCCAGCTGGGCGGCGGGCACTCGTGGGCCATCACCGATTTCCAGCTGCAACCGTCGGGCTTCGAGCGCATGCTGGTGATCGCCCCACCCGGCACCACCGAAACGCGCGCAGGCCGCATCTCGCAGCGGCTGCTCGAGATCGAGACCTACCGCTTGATGGCGCTGCGCGGACTCCCGGTGGCCAAGACACTCTCGCCCATGCTGGCGCAGGCCGAATCGCAGCTCGCCTCCATCACGGCGCAGCTTGAACACAAGGCCCTGTCCGAGCAGGACCTGCTGGACCAGCTGGTGGCGCTGGCGGCGCGCGTGGAGCGCGCCACCGCCGAGCATTCCTACCGGTTCTCGGCCACGCGCGCTTACGACGCACTGGTGACGCAGCGCATTGCCGAGCTGCGCGAGCGGCCGATTCCCGGCACGCAGACCATCGGCGAGTTCATGCAACGGCGGCTGTCGCCGGCGATGGCCACGGTGGTGGCCACCGAACGCCGCCTGGGCTCGCTGTCCGAGCGGATTGCCCGGACCAGCGCGCTGCTGCGCACGCGGGTCGACATTGCGACAGAGGCACAGAACCAGGAACTGCTGGCCAAGCTGACCCGCGGGCAGGAACTGCAGCTGCAACTGCAGACCACGGTGGAAGGCCTGTCCATCGCGGCCATCTCGTACTACGTGATCAGCCTGCTGCTCTACCTGGGCAAGGGCGCGAAGGCGGCGGGCCTGCCGGTGCACCCGGAGGTCGCGGCGGGGGCCATGGTGCCCCTGGTGCTGTGGGTCACCTGGCGCACCACGCGCAAGATTCACGCGCGCCTGACCCGCACGGTCACGCCGCCAGTGCCACCGCCGGGTTGAAGGCTTCTTCGGGCGAAGCGGCCTCGGTCACGATCACGCCGCCGCCCAGACAGACTTCGCCGTCGTAGAGCACCGCGCTCTGTCCGGGCGTCACGGCCCACTGGGGTTGCTCGAAGCCGAGCAGAAATTCGCTCTCGCCAATGGCCTGGAAAGCGCAGGCGGCATCGGCCTGGCGGTAGCGCGTCTTGGCGCCCAGCGCGCCGGCGGACGGCGGCTCCCCCGCCACCCAGCTGGCGTCGTGCGCACGCAAGCGCGGGGACAGCAACCACGGGTGGTCGTGGCCCTGCACCGCCCAGAGCGTGTTCTGCGCCAGGTCCTTGCGGGCCACGAACCAGGGCTCGTGCTCGCTGCCGCCCTTTTGCGCCCCTTTGGCCCGCACGCCGCCAATGCCCAGGCCCTGGCGCTGACCGAGGGTGTAGAAGCTCAACCCCACGTGCTCGCCGATGGTTCGGCCGCGCTCGTCCTTGATGGGGCCGGGCGCGCTGGCGATGTAGCGGTTGAGGAAGTCGCGGAAGGGCCGTTCACCGATGAAGCAGATCCCGGTGCTGTCCTTCTTCTTGGCGTTCGGCAGGCCGATCTCGGCAGCGATCCGGCGCACCTCGGTCTTGGGCAGTTCGCCCACCGGAAACAGCGTGCACGACAGCTGCGCCTGGTTGAGGCGGTGCAGGAAATAACTTTGGTCCTTGAGCGGGTCCAGCCCCTTGAGCAGTTCGACGCGCCCGGCGCGCTCGCGCACCCGGGCGTAGTGACCGGTGGCGATCTTCTCGGCACCCAGGCGCATGGCGTGGTCGAGAAACGCCTTGAACTTGATCTCGGCGTTGCACAGGATGTCGGGGTTGGGGGTGCGCCCGGCCTGGTACTCGCGCAGGAATTCGGCAAACACGCGGTCCTTGTACTCGGCCGCGAAGTTCACGTGCTCGATGTCGATCCCCAGCACGTCGGCCACGCTGGCGGCGTCAAGCCAGTCCTGGCGGCTGGAGCAGTACTCGCTGTCGTCGTCGTCTTCCCAGTTTTTCATGAAGATGCCGACCACCTCGTGGCCTTGCTTCTTCAGAAGGTGAGCGCTCACCGCAGAGTCCACGCCTCCGCTCAAGCCGACCACCACTCGCTGTTTGTTGCCCATTCCCCGATTATCCCAGTGCCGCGCTTGGCCACACCGTGCGCGGGGGCGGTTGTCACGCAAGCTTCACGGCACTAACGTAGCGTCTGTCGCCTGCATTTCTCACCGCTGTCACATCAACCCGAGGAGCGAACCCGATGAAGCCGACCTTTGCCACCACCGCGCTGGCCTGCCTGGCCCTGCTGTCCGTCAATGCCCACGCCCAGGACGCCAAAACCCTGCGCCTGCTCACCTGGGGCGGCTACGCCCCCAAGGAGGTGGTCGAGCAGTTCACCAAGGAAACCGGGTTCAAGGTCGAGGTGACGACCTCGAACAACGAAGAAATGATCTCCAAGTTGCGCGCGACCGGTGGCGCCGGCTTCGACCTCGCCCAACCCAGCCAGGACCGCATCGCCGGTCCGCAGACCGAGTTCAAGATCTACAAGCCGATGGACATGAGCAAGATCAAGGCCGATCTGTTCATTCCGTCGATGCTCGACGCCACGAAGAAGAACACCACCGTGGCCGGTGCCGTGTACGGCCTGCCGCACATCTGGGGCACCGATGGACTGGTGGTGAACACCAAGACCTCCAAAGCCACCGACTACGCCGACCTCTGCGCGCCTGAAAACGCCGGCAAGGTCAGCATGCGCCTGAAGCGGCCGACGCTGATCGCGATGGCTTTTGCGTCCGGCAAGGACCCGTTCGCGCTGTACAACGATCCCAAGGCCTACACCGCGCTGATGGACGAGATGGGCAAAAAGCTGACCGACTGCAAGAAGAACGTGAAGTTCTACTGGGACGGCAAGGACCAGCTTCTGGCCGGCATCCGTTCGGGTGAACTCACCACCGCCATGATGTGGGACACCGGCGGCTGGGAGCTCAACAAGGCCAATCCCGACGTGAAGTTCGTGGCGCCGAAGTCGGGTGCCCTGGGCTGGGTGGACACCTTCGCAATCCCCGCCCGCGGCCGCAACGATGAAGCCGCCTATGCCTGGATCAACTTCAACATGCGGCCCGAGATCGCGGCCAAGGTGGCCTCGTCGGCCGGCAACTTCACCGCCAGCAAGGGCGCCGACCAGATGATGGACGCCACCCTCAAGAAGCAGTTCGCCGACAGCTTCCCCGAGGCTGCGCTGAAGAACATCAAGTGGTATCCCGCGGTGCCGGCCGGCATCGAGGAGATCGAGGGCCGTGTGCTCGACCGCGTGAAAGCCGCGAAGTAAGGGTGCCGGCTCCCGCCACACCCGGCGCAGATGGCCTCGATCTCGAGGTCGTCTCGCTTCGCAAACGCTACGGCGCATTCGCCGCGGTGGACGACCTGAGCTTCGAGGTCCGCCGCGGCTCGTTCTTTTCCATCCTGGGCCCATCGGGCTGCGGCAAGACCACCCTGCTGCGCATGGTGGCGGGCTTCATCGAGCCGGACGCCGGCGAGTTGCGCATCAAGGGCGCGTCGATGCAGGGAGTGCCGCCGAACCGCCGGCCGGTGAACATGGTGTTCCAGCACCTGGCGCTGTTTCCGATGATGACGGTGGGCGAGAACATCGCCTACGGCCTGCGCCAGCGCGGCGTCTCGCGCGGTGTGGCGCAGGACAAGGTGCGCGCCATGCTCGGTCGGGTCGGTCTGCCGGGCATCGAGGACAAGCGCATCGATCAGCTGTCGGGCGGCCAGAAGCAGCGGGTGGCGATCGCTCGCTCGCTCGTGCTCGATCCCGCGCTGCTGTTGCTGGACGAACCGCTGGGCGCGCTGGACCTGAAGCTGCGCGAGCACATGAAGGTCGAGCTCAAGCAATTGCAGGCCGAGGTGGGCACCACCTTTGTCTACATCACGCACGACCAATCGGAGGCGCTGGTGATGTCCGACCAGGTGGCCGTGATGAACAAGGGCCGGTTCGAGCAGCTGGCCCGCCCGCAGGACCTGTACTACGCCCCTGCCACCGCCTTTGTGGCAGGGTTTGTGGGGCACAACAACCGCATCGAGGGCCGGGTGGACGGCACCGACGGCGACCTGGTGGCCCTGCGGTCCGACGCGGGCCTGCGCCTTTGGGCGCGCCGCATGGGTGCCCTCGCCCCAGGACACGCCGCCACCCTGTTTGTGCGGCCCGAGGCGATCGAAATCGCGCGCGCCAGCGCCGAGTTGCCGCCCGGCATGCCGGCGTTGGCGGCCGAGGTGCGCGGGGTGCTGTTCGACGGCGGCAACTCCACCGTGCAGGTGGTCGAGGCGCAAAGCCGTGTGCCGATGTCGATTGCCCTGCCGCTGACCGGGCGCCTGGCCGACTTGCGCCCGGGTGAATCCGTGCACTTCGCCTACCGGCCCGACCAGGCCTGGTGTTTTGCGGCCTGACGCATGACCCAAGCCCTGTCGCGCCGCCTGGGCCTCGCCTTGCTGCTGGCGCCGGCCCTGCTGTGGCTGTTGGGGTTGGTGGTGCTGCCGCACGTCGAGCTGCTGATGCTGTCGCTGCAGGAACGCACCGGGCCGGGCGAGTACGGGTGGTCGGTTGCCCAGTACCGGACTTTCGTGGACGAACCGCTGTACTGGAACACCTTCGTGCGCACGGCCGTGCTGTCGGTGCTGGCCACGGCGCTCACCTTGCTCATCGCGTTCCCGGCGGCCTGGTTCATTGCCAAGGTGTCGCAGGGCCGCGCGCAGGCCTTGCTGCTGGTGCTGTGCCTGTTGCCGTTCTGGGTCAGCGAACTGGTGCGCACGCTGGGCTGGCTGATCCTGCTGCGGGAAACCGGCGTGGTGTCCAGCGCCCTCCAATCGCTGGGGCTGGCCGACGCGCCGGTGGAACTGCTCTACCGCGACGCCACCCTGCTGGTGGGCCTGGTGTACGCGTCGCTGCTGTTCATGGTGATTCCGCTCGTCAACAGCCTGCAGTCGCTCGACGATTCGCTGATCGAGGCGGCCTACGACCTGGGTGGCTCGACCACCAACATCCTGTGGCGCATCGTGATTCCGCACGCCGCGCCGGGCATCGCGGCGGGTTGCATCGTGGTCTTCATGCTGTGCCTGGGCAACTACCTCACCCCCACGCTGCTCGGCGGCAAGAACTCGCTGTGGTTCACCGAGCAGATCTACACCCAGTTCATCACCCGGTTCAACTGGAACCAGGGCGCGGCCTTCGGCTTTCTGCTGCTGTTCCTCTCGAGCCTGCTGGTGTGGGCCGGCTTGCGCCTGACCGGCCAGCGCTTTGGCGCGGTCATGAAAACATGAAGGCGCCTGCATGATTCCCAGCCTGCCCCGGCCATGGACCCAGCGCGTCGGCCTGAACGCCTACGCGCTGCTGTTCTTCGTGTTCCTGTTCGTGCCGCTGGTGGTGGTCGCCGTGTTCGCGTTCAACGACGCCCCCTACCCCACGCCGCCCTGGCAGGGATTCACGCTCGACTGGTTCCTGGCCGACACCGACGAACGAACCGGTCTGCTGCGTGATGGCGAATTGCTGCAGAGCCTGGCGACCAGCGCCTGGGTGGCGCTCTGGGTCACCGTGCTGTCGGTGGGCGTGGGCACCTGCAACGCGTTTTTGCTCGAACGTTTCGAGTTCCCGGGCAAGCAGGCGCTGGCGCTGCTGAGCATGCTGCCACTGGTGATTCCCGGGGTCATCCTGGGCATCTCCATCCTGGCGTTCGCCAGCCGGATCGCGAACTTCGCCGACGAAACCTTCGGGCTCGAACTCGACTGGCTGCGGCCGGGCTTGCCGCTGGTGGTGTTGGGGCAGTTCTGCTACATCGTCACCATCGCCACGCTGACCATTTCGGCGAGCCTGCGCCGGTTCGACCGCACGCTCGAAGAGGCGGCCCTGAACCTGGGCGCCAGCCGCTGGGGCGTGCTGCGCACGGTCACGCTGCCCTACCTGCGCCCCAGCCTCATCGGAGCCGCGGCCATGGCGTTCCTGATGTCGTTCGAGAACTTCAACACCACGCTCATGCTGGTGGGTTCGGACCCGCCGCTGACCGTGCTCATGTACAGCCGCATGCGGGAAGGCGCCACGCCGGTGCTCAACGCCATCAGCCTGTTCCTGATGGTCGGGTCGGCGCTGCTCGCGCTGCTGTTGTTGTGGCGCAAGCCCGAACGCCCGTAGCATCCGGCCATGGGTTTCTCGCACACCGTCGGCGCGCACACCTGGCACTTTGACGACCTGCGCACGCTGCTCGGGCGGGCATCGCCGTTGCGATCGGGCGATCAACTGGCCGGGGTGGCGGCCGGCAGCGCGGCCGAGCGGGTGGCCGCCCAGATGGCACTGGCCGACATGCCACTGGCGCGGTGCCTGAACGACGCCGTGGTGCCTTACGAGACCGACGAAGTGACGCGCCTGATCGTCGACACCCACGACGCGATGGCGTTTGCACCGGTGTCGCACCTGACGGTGGGCGACTTCCGCAACTGGCTGTTGAGCGAGCAGGCCACGCCCGACGCCCTGTCGGCGCTGGCCCCGGGCCTCACGCCCGAAATGGTGGCGGCGGTGAGCAAGCTGTGCCGCGTGCAGGACCTCGCGCTGATCGCGCGCAAATGCACCGTGGTCACGCGCTTTCGGAACACCCTGGGCCTGCCCGGCCGGCTGGCCACCCGGCTGCAGCCCAACCACCCGACCGACGATGCCGCCGGCATTGCCGCCAGCCTGCTCGACGGCCTGCTGATGGGCAGCGGCGACGCGGTGATCGGCATCAACCCGGCCACCGACAACGTGCCCCAGGTGGTGCGGCTGCTGCACCTGCTCGACGAGCTGATCCGCCGCCACCGCATGCCGACGCAGAGCTGTGTGCTGACCCACGTGACGAACACGCTGCAGGCCATCGAGCGCGGCGCACCGGTCGACCTCGTGTTCCAGTCGATCGGCGGCACCGAGGCCACCAACCGGGGCTTCGGCATTCACCTGGGTTTGTTGAACGAGGCCCGCGAGGCCGCGCTCTCGCTGCACCGGGGCGCCCTGTTCGACGACGGGCACCGCGGCGACCACGTGATGTACTTCGAGACCGGGCAGGGCAGCGCGCTGTCGGCCAACGGCCACCACGGCTGCGACCAGCAGACCATCGAGGCGCGGGCCTACGCGGTGGCCCGGCACTTCAAGCCGCTGCTGGTCAACACGGTGGTCGGCTTCATCGGTCCCGAGTACCTGTTCAATGGCAAGCAGATCCTGCGGGCCGGGCTGGAGGACCACTTCTGCGGCAAGCTGCTGGGCCTGCCGATGGGCTGCGACGTCTGCTTCACCAACCACGCCGAGGCCGACGTGGACGACATGGACGCGCTGCTCACGCTGCTCTGCAGCGCCGGGGTGAACTTCATCATGGGAGTGCCGGGGGCCGACGACATCATGCTGAACTACCAGAGCACCTCGTTTCACGACGCCCTGGCCATGCGCTCGTTGCTGGGGCTTCGCGCCGCACCGGAGTTCGAGCGCTGGCTGGAGCGCATGGGCATCGCCGACACGCGCGACGGCCTTCGGCTGGGCGATTCCGTGCCGGGATCGCTGGCCTCGTCGATCGCGAGGCTGGAAGCCCCATGAGCCGGGCACCCGTCACCCCATCCGCCTGGGATGGCCTGCGCCGTTTCACCGACGCCCGCATCGCGCTGGGCAGGGCGGGCCACAGCCTGCCGACCGCGGCGCACCTCGCATTCCAGCAGGCGCACGCACAGGCACGCGACGCCGTGCATGCCGCGCTGGACATCCCCACCCTGGCCAGCGACCTCGAGGCACTGGGCCTGACCGTTCTGCCGGGCCACAGCGCCGCCACCGACCGCCCGTGCTACCTGCAACGGCCCGACCTCGGGCGCCGGCTCGACGGTGCCACCCGCGATCGCTTGTCCGCGGTGCGGGGCGCGCGCGCGCACCTGTGCCTGGTGCTGGCCGACGGACTGTCGCCCCAGGCGGTCGCACGCCACGCGCCGTCCTTGCTCGGCGAGCTGTTGCCCCGGCTGCGGTCCGACCCGCGGCCCTGGACACTGGCGCCGGCGGTGATCGTGGCGCAGGGGCGCGTGGCGGTCGGAGATGAAGTCGGCGAGCTGCTGGGTGCCGACCTCGTGGTCGTGCTGATCGGCGAACGCCCCGGCCTGAGTTCGCCCGACAGCCTGGGCATTTACTTCACCTGGGCGCCGCGGGTGGGGCGCAGCGATGCGGAACGCAACTGCATTTCCAATGTGCGCGATGCCGGGCTGGCACCTGGCCGTGCGGCCGCCACGCTGCACGCGCTGATGCGCCAGGCGAGGGAGAGGCAGCTGACCGGCATCGGGTTGAAGGACGAGACCGATCCGGGATCGGTGGGTGCAACGGGTAACGGGGCGTATCTTTCCGGGCGTTAAGCGTGCCTTCATCGGGCGGGCGTGCAATGGGTCACCCGCATGTGCGGGGGTCAACGCAACATTCCACCGTGAAAACACTCATCGTCTCCGCCCTGGTCCTCGGTTTCACTGGCGCCGCCCTCGCCGGTCCCACCTGCGCCGCCAACAAGGACGGCTGGAAGCCCGAAGCCGGCTTCAAGAAGGAACTCGAGTCGCAGGGTTACCAGATCAAGACCTTCAAGGTCACCAAGGGCAACTGCTACGAGATCTACGGCACCGACAAGGCGGGCAAGAAGGTCGAGATCTATTTCGACCCGGTGTCCGGCAAGCCCGTGAAGTCCGAATGAGCGCGCCGGCGGCCGAGCGGGTCTGGGACCCGTTCGTTCGCTTCTTCCATTGGTCGCTGGTGTGCACCGTGGTGCTCAACCTGTGGCTGCTGGAAGAGGGCGATCCTCCGCACCGGTGGGTCGGCTACGCGGCCGCTGGTCTGGTGGCACTTCGCATCGTCTGGGGGTTCATCGGCCCCCGGCATGCGCGGTTCACCGATTTCTGGCCCACGCCGTCGCGCGTGCTCGGTCACCTGAGATCCCTGCTGCAGGGCGAACACGCCACGCAGGCCGGTCACAACCCGCTCGGGGCGCTGGCGATGCTCGCGCTCATGGCCTTGGTGCTGTTGCTGGGCCTCACCGGCTGGCTGCAGGGCACCGACCGCTTCTGGGGGAACGAAGCGCTCGAAGAGGTGCACGAAGCGCTGGCAGAAGGCCTGATCTGGCTGGCCGGCCTGCACGCTGCGGCGGCGCTGGTGATGGGCAGGCTGGAGCGGACCCGGCTGGTCAAGGCCATGTTCACCGGCACCAAGGAGCACTACTAGACTCCGGGGATGCACGCGCATCCCGTCATCGACCCTGCCGAAGTGGAGTTCACCGCCATCCGCGCCCAGGGCGCGGGCGGCCAGAACGTGAACAAGGTGAGCAACGCGGCCCACCTCCGGTTCGTGGTGCGCGCGTCGTCGCTGCCCGATGCGGTGAAGCAGCGACTTCTGGCCGTCAGCGACACCCGCCTCACGCAGGATGGCGTGATCGTGATCAAGGCCCAGGGCAGCCGCAGCCTGGAACAGAACAAGGCCGCGGCGCTGGCGCGGCTGCAGGCGATGGTGGACGCCGTGGCCCAAGCGCCAGCGGAGCGCCGCGCCACACGGCCCACGCGCGCCTCGAAAGAGCGCCGCCTGCAGGGCAAGGCCCAACGGTCGGTCGTGAAGTCGGCGCGGGGGCGGATCCGGGGCCTGGACCGCGATTGACCGGGCGTTTTTCCCCCAAACGTTGACTTCTTAAGGTTTGTTTACGAAGCGCTTAAGTGCTATTTAGCAGCGCTTCGGCGCGCGCAGGCCGAGACTTCGGTTCCATGGACAGGCAGCGCATGGGGCGCCGCCGCCAGCACCCAGACACCGGGCCAGGCCCGGTCCCCGAGGAACCGACATGCAATCCCATCCGATCGAAATCGCCGCCATCGCGGCCGTGGCACAAACCGGCGAAAGCCGCTTCAACATGTACGCCGGCATTCACAAGGCGCTGCGTGCCCTGATGACCGACACCCTGCTGGCCGTGGGTCGTGCCGACCCCGGCGACGACACCGAGGCACACGATGCGTGCGATCGCGTGGTGGAGCTGATGGAGTTCTGCGAGCGCCACATCGAGCACGAGAACCGCTTCATCCACACCGCACTGCGCGCGCGCTGCCCGGGCGTGTGCGACGCCGTGGCCGATGACCACGACGATCACCTGCGCCACACGCGCCACCTGAGCGCGGCGGCCCGCGCGGTGGGCGGTGTACCCGCTGCCGAGCGTGCCGCCGCACTGCATGCGCTGTACCTCGCACTGGCCCTGTTCGTGGCCGACAACCTGCAGCACATGCACGCCGAGGAGACACAACACAACGCAGCCCTTTGGGCCGCGTACAACGACTTCGAGCTGCTGGCCATTCACGACGAACTGGTGGCCAGCATTCCGCCTGAGGAGATGATGGTCACGGCGCGCTGGCTTTTTCCGTCCATGAACGCGCTCGAGCGCTGCATGCTGGCCAACGACATGCAGGCCAAGGCCCCGGCGCCCGCCTTCGACGCGCTGCTGGACGTGGCGCGCCAGCACCTGACCCAGCGCGACTGGGCCAAGCTGACGCGCAGCATCAACCTGCCGCCGGTACCGGGTCTGGTGACGGTCTGAGGTCAGGCGTCGTCGTCGAGCTCGACCGGCGCCATGGCATCGAAGCGGAAGCAACCGCGACCGGTCTTCTGCAGCCGGAGCGCCGGGCACTGCTCGGTGAGCCGGCGGTGCAGCAGCAGCAGGCGAGCCTCGAGGTTGTCGCTCACGTCCGGCAGGCCGAGCGACGCGTCGAGCCGCAGTTCGCGGTTGGTGAACTCGTGGCGACCGGCGCGGTGGTCATTGAGCAGTTTCCAGAGGATGGCGCCCGCCACGCCCTTGATGAGGTAGGCGTTGTTGACGAAGATGCTGTCGTCGCGGCGGTACCGGCGCACCCGGAGCACGGGCGCCGGCGCCGCCTCGATGGCGCCCGGTGCCGCAGACGGCGTCTGGCCGCACGGCTCTTCCGACTCGTGCATCAGGTCGATGCCGGCGGCCAGCTGGCCGCCCAGCGCGACCAGCAGGTCCTCGTCCTCGAAGCTGAAGCGCATGTCGTGCGCGCTTTCGACGAACAGCACCCCGAGCACCCGGTTCGCCGACATCAGGGGCACAGCGAGCTGGCTGCGGGGATGGGCCAGGCCCGGGTAAGGAATTTCGTGCCCCCCGAGGTCGCCCAGGCCCTGGCGCATGGCCTGGTTGTACAGCTGGGCGGTGGTGAGGTGGTTGATGCGGATGGGCGTTCGCTCACGCGCAGCCACCCCGATCACGCCATGCCCCAGGGGAACCTCGGAGCCGACGCCCGAGGTGGCGTATCCCCGGGTGGCCACGGTGTAGAGCCGATCGATGGCGGCATCGAGGATCAGCACCATCGCGTGGCGCACCTTCAGCTCGTGCTCCAGGGCGTCCAGCGTGGCATCGAGGAGCGCATCCAGCGTGAGGGCGGCAGACAGCCGCGCGCTGCAGCGGCGCAGCACCACCAGACCGTTGGGTCGCGGTGCGGGCGCCGGCAGCGCCACGGGCAAGGGCTCGGCCGGCAGCCGCTCGACCGCCAGCACCTGGTGAATGTCGGCGCCGCGCAAGTGAAACACGCCCGCCATTCCGCTGTGCGAGGCGATCCCCGCCAACTGCGCCTTCATGCTTTCGAACAGCGCGCCTTCGGTTTCGGTCCGCAGGTAGGTCAGGTGAAGGCGGTAGAAGCGCCCGGTGAGCGGGTGCAGCAGGAGGACCGTCGAGCGCGGATGGGCCAGCAGGTTCTGGCGCGTCTTGTTGAAGAACTGGAACGACAGGGCCACATGCCCCGAGTCGACGTGATAGACCTGCGAGATGTAGGCCACGTTGGGGGTGCCGTCGGGGGCCACGGTGGCCATGATGGCCGGCACCACGCCCTCGAAGCACGGACGCACTTCGTCGATGTCGGCCTGGTCGAAGGCGAAGGCGTCGGGGGCGTTCACGTGCCTCCCAGGCGGTGGCCGGCCCTGGGGCCGGGCGTTTGGTCGAACGCCTCGTCCGGCTCGAACTCCACGGCCACCAGGTCTTCCGGGCGGTGGGCCAGCATGGCCCCTGCCATGGTGCGTGGGTAGCCGAGCGCGGCCAGCTCGTCTTCCATGGAATGCAGGTAGCGCTGAAGGTGGGGCTGGTCGTCTTCGCGGGCTTCGCGGATGCGGGCGCGCCGGCTTTTGATCTGCACCGTGAGGTGCGTGCTGGGCTGGCTGAACACCGCCGCCAGGCGCCCGCTGCGGGCGATGTCGGCCAGCAACTGGCGGGACTGCCCCCGGGCCAGGTAGGCGGTGATGCGGCGACCGTTGTCTTCGATGCGGCTGCCCACGGCGCGCATCACGCTGGGCGTGAGGGCGTGATCGGCGCTGCTCAGGATGAGCGAGACCCCTTTGGTCATCATGACCAGGAACTCGGCTTGGAGAGGGGGGGCTGGCGTGTCCACGGCAGGCGGTTCTGTCGGCCGTGATGATAGCCAGCGCACCTGTCTTCACCAAGCAGCGCTCGACCGGTTGCCATTTCGCACGATTGTGCTAAAGTGAGTGCATGGACGCCCGAACCCAGAAAAGCGAAATGACCCGTGCCGCCATCGTCGGGGCGGCGCTAGATCTGGCGTCGTCCGACGGTCTGGAGGCCATCACCCTGCAAGCGGTGGCCGATCGGATCGGCATCTCCAAGAGCGGGGTGTTTTCGCGCGTGGGCTCCCGGGAGGCCCTGCAGAAGGCGGTGATCGAGGAGTTCGGCCGACGTTTCCTGGCCGACGTTTTCGTGCCCGCCATGCAGGCGCCGAAGGGCCTGCCCCGGCTGACCGAGATCGTGCGCCGCTGGCTGGTCCGTCTGCGCGACGTCGAGGCGCACACAGGTTGCCTCTACACATCCGGGGCCTTCGAACTCGACGATCGCGAAGGCGAGTTGCGCGACCTGCTTCTCAACGAGGTGACGCGCTGGCGCGCCGCGCTGCGCCGCACGGTGCTGCAGGCCATCGAGACCGGCGACCTGAAGGCGGACACCGACCCCGAACAGCTGGTGGGCGAGATCTGCAGCCTGGCGATCGGGCTGGTCCACGACGTGCGTTTCCTGCGCGATCCCCGCGCCACCGAGCGGGCTCAGTCCACCTGGACCCGACTGCTCACCACCTACCAGGCCTGACCGGCGCGATCGATCAGCGCCTTTTTTTGATCATTATTCGCACGGTTGTGCGATTTCGGAGGTTTCCATGAACGACACCCCTCTTCAGACCGCCGCGGCCTACTACCAGGCCGGTCCAGGCACCCGCTGGCTGCGCTGGGCCCTGGGCCTCTCCGAACGGGTGTGGCCCGCAGTGGCGGTGCGGGGCGCCTACCGCCTGTTCTGCACCCCGCTGCCGCCCAAATGGCTGCACCGCCGCCAGCCTGCGCTGGCCGGATGGCAAGCCACTCCGTGGACCTTCGAACAGTCGAGCATCACCGTGTACACGCCGCCGCCCGGCCCCCATGGGCCGGTGGTGGTGCTGATGCATGGTTGGGGCGGCCACGCGGCGCAGATGCTGCCGCTGGCCCGGGCCCTGATGGCGCAAGGCTTGAAGCCCATGCTGGTCGACCTGCCCGCGCATGGGCGCAGCCTGGGCAGCACCAGCAACCTGCCGCAGTTCGCGCGCGCCATCGGATACCTGAGCGCACGGCTGCAGCAACAGGGCCACGAGGTGCGTGCGGTGGTGGCCCATTCGCTGGCCGCCAACGCGCTGGCCTACGCCGCGGCCCGGGGGCTTCCGGCGGGGCGGCTG
The DNA here is from genome assembly GCA_046604145.1 of Hydrogenophaga sp. XSHU_21. Lineage (GTDB taxonomy): Bacteria > Pseudomonadota > Gammaproteobacteria > Burkholderiales > Burkholderiaceae_C > Hydrogenophaga. Next base: position 112,720 of record JBKIXD010000004.1, on the reverse strand, counting down.
GTGCTGCTGGCCCCCCCGGCCTCGCCGCTGGCGTACACGCGCCTGTTCGCCGCGGTGTTCGGCCTGGGTGAGGACACCCGGTCGCGGATGCAGCACCGCGTCGAGGCACGCGAAGGCATTCTGATGCGGGCGTTCGAGCCGCCGGCGGTGGGGCCGCGCGTGACCCAGCCGACCTTGATCGTGCACGACCGCGAGGACCGCATCAACCGCTTCGCCGACGCCCAGGCCTACCAGCAGGCGATCCCCGGGGCCCGTCTGCTGGAGACGGCCGGCCTTGGGCACACCCGGCTGCTGCGCGACGACCGGGTGCTGCAGGCCGTGGCACAGCACGTGGTCGGCTGAGGCCGCAAAGCCCTAGCGCACGGCTTCGCTGGGCGCCCGGCTCAGGGCGTTGTTCTCGTCGACGACGATGCGCAGCAGGCGCATGAAGTCGGCGCGCTGGCGGTCGGTCAGCGGCGCCAGAATGAGTTGCTGCGCCGACAGCATGGCGGGCACCGCGTCGGCGAGCAGTTGCTCGCCACCCTCGGTCAGCCAGAGCTGTCTCGCCCGCCGATCGGCCGGCGCGGTGCGGCGCTCCAGCGCACCGCGCTGTTCGAGCCGGTCGACCACGCCGCCGGTGGTGGATGCGTCGAGCGCGATCTGGCGCGCCAGCGTGCGCTGGTCGATGCCGGGCTGGTTGGCCACCGTCTGGAGCGCCGCGTACTGAACCGGCGTGATCCCCAGTTCGGCCAGCTCCTGAAGGAACACGCCGACCGAAATCTGGTGCAGCCGCCGGATGTAGTGACCCGGCAGGTCGTCGATGTTGACGCTGGGCGGCGCGGGGCGTTTCATGGCGGGCGACAGGTGGAGGTGGACGGCATGCTATCAGGGCATTTATGATGAGTGTACTGATGATGAGTATGCAGATTTGATGCAGGAGACAGGCATGGCGACCACAGGCAGCGAACTTCCCGTGCTGGTGGCCGGCGGCGGCATCGGCGGACTGGCCGCCGCGCTGGCGCTGGTGCGGCAGGGTTTCGCGGTGAAGGTGCTCGAGCAGTCGCCGCAGATTGGCGAAATCGGCGCCGGCATGCAGCTGGGTCCAAACGCGTTTGCCGCCTTCGACGCCCTGGGTGTGGGCGAGGCCGCGCGCGCGCGGGCGGTCTACATCGACGAGATGGTGATGACCGACGCCACGGACGAATACACCATAGGCCGGGTGCCGACAGGAGAGGCGTTCCGGCGCCGCTTCGGCAACCCCTATGCGGTGATTCACCGCGCCGACGCCCACCTCTCGTTGCTGGAAGGCGTGCAGGCCAGCGACCGGGCCAGCTTTCACACCGCCACGCGGGTCGAGCGGGTCGAGCAGGACGCCGACGGCGTGACGGTCACCGATCAGCACGGACAACGCCATCGAGGCCAGGCGCTGGTGGGGGCGGATGGGGTGAAGTCGGTGGTGCGGCAAAAGTTCGTGGGCGACCCTGCCCGGGTGACCGGGCATGTGGTGTACCGCGCCGTGGTGGACAAGGCCGATTTCCCCGAAGACCTGCGCTGGAACGCGGCCAGTCTGTGGGCCGGTCCGAACTGTCATCTGGTGCACTACCCGCTGCGGGGCGGCGAACAGTACAACGTGGTGGTCACCTTCCACAGCCGGGAGCAGGAAGAGTGGGGCGTGCGGGACGGCAGCAAGGCCGAGGTGGAAAGCTATTTCCAGGGCATTTGCCCGCGGGCGCGCCAACTGATCGAACTGCCGCGCAGCTGGAAGCGGTGGGCCACCGCCGACCGCGACCCCATCGACCGCTGGAGCTTTGGCCGCGTCACGCTGCTGGGCGATGCGGCCCACCCCACCACCCAGTACATGGCCCAGGGCGCCTGCATGGCGATCGAAGACGCGGTGACGCTGGGCGAGGCACTGCGCGTTCATGCGGGCGAGGTCGAACCGGCACTTGACCGCTACCAGCGCTCGCGCATCGCGCGCACGGCGCGCATCGTGCTGTCGTCGCGCGAGATGGGGCGGATCTACCATGCCAAAGGCGTCGAGCGCCTGGTTCGCAACGACCTCTGGCGGGGGCGGACGCCCGAACGCTTTTACGATGCCGTGGAATGGCTATACGGCTGGCGCGTCGAGAACTGCCTCACCCCGAACTGAGCAAGGACCCCCACATGAACGACCTTGGACGCCTCGAAGACCTGCCTGCCGACTACCTCGCGGCCCTGCGCGAACGCAATCTGGTGCCGCTGTGGCCCAGCCTGCGCGGCGTGCTGCCCCCGCAGGTGCCCACACGCCAGACACGGCCCACCCGCTGGGCCTATGAAGACATCCGGCCGCTGCTGCTGAAAGCCGGCGAGCTCACCCCGATCGAGAAGGCCGAGCGGCGTGTGCTGGTGCTGGCCAACCCGGGCCACACGCTGGAGAAGATGCAGGCCAGCGCGGCGTTGTACCTGGGCATGCAGTTGCTGCTGCCGGGCGAGTGGGCGCCCAGCCACCGCCACACGCCGAACGCCGTGCGCATGGTGGTCGAGGGCGAAGGGGCCTGGACCACCGTGGACGGCGAGCGCTGCCCGATGAGCCGCGGCGACCTGATCCTGACCCCCACCGGCCGCTGGCACGAACACGGCCACGATGGCGATCAGCCCGTGATCTGGCTCGACGTGCTGGACCTTCCGCTCATGTACTACCTCGAGGTGAGCTACCACCTCAACGGCGGGCGACAGGACACCCAACCCGGCCGGGGCGACCAGGCGTATGCGCGCCCGGGCCTGGTGCCCACACCGGTGTTCGGGCGCAGCGGCAAGCGCTACCCCATGCTGCGCTACCCGTGGGTCGATGCGAAAGCCGCGCTCCAGTCGCTCGCTGGCGATCAACCCGGGCTGGACCACGTGCAGGTGACCTACACCAACCCCGAGACCGGCGAGGACGCCGAAAACGTGCTGGGGTTTCACGCCCTGATGCTGCGCCCGGGGCAGACCCTGGTGCTGCCCGCCCGATCACCCGCCTGCGTTTACCACGCGATCGAAGGGCGTGCCCGGGTGGCCGGTGCCGACCACGCGTTCGACCTGAAGGAGGCGGACACCTGCTGCATGCCGGGTTACACGCCCACCACGCTGACCAACGCCTCGGCCACCGAGCCGGCCTTCCTGTTCGTGGCCGACGAGTCGCCGCTGCACCGCAAGCTCGGCGTGTACGAAGTGCGGCACGACCACCAACCTTCCATGCCCTGACCCCCTGAGCCCCTGCCCCCATGACCCCATTCCTCTTCAATCCTCCCGCGGTTGCCGCTTTGCCCATCGAGGGCAAACCGGAGCGGTTCCCGGTCAACCGCCTGTTCTTCGTCGGCCGCAACTACCACGCGCACGCGGTCGAGATGGGAAAGCCGGTCGACAAATCGGTCGAGCGGCCGTTCTATTTCACCAAGTCGACCAGCACGCTCACGCCCTCCGGTGTCACCGTGCCCTACCCCAGCGAGACAACGAACTACCACTTCGAGATGGAACTCGTGGTGGCCATCGGGCGTGCCGGTTTTCGCGTGGCCGCGGCCGATGCCCACGACCTGATCTACGGCTACGCAGCGGGCCTGGACATGACGCGGCGCGACCTGCAGCTGGTGGCGCGCGACAAAGGCAGGCCCTGGGACCTGGGCAAGGACATCGAACACGGCTCGGTGTGCAGCGCCATCGTGCCCATGCCTTTCACCGTGATCGAGCGCGGCGCCATCGAGCTCCGGGTCAACGGACAGACGAAGCAGCGGTCCGACGTGGACAAGCTGATCTGGAACATCCGCGAAATCATCGAAGACCTCTCGCGCTTCTACCACCTGCAGGCGGGCGACCTGATCTACACCGGCACGCCCGAAGGCGTGGGCCCGGTGGTCAGCGGTGACCACCTTGAAGGCAGCGTGGAGGGCGTCGGCAGCGTGTCGCTCACCATCGGCCCGGCCCCCTGAACGCAGCCGGCTGGCTATCATGCCGGCGAATGTCCACCCCTGAAGACACCCCCCGCGCCGTGCGCTGGCTGCTTTGGCTGGCCGGCACGGTGTCGTTGGGGCTGGGCATTGTCGGGGTGGTGCTGCCCGGGCTGCCCACCACCCCGTTCGTGCTGCTGGCCGCGGCCTGCTACGCCAGGGCATCGCCCCGGCTGCACCGCTGGCTGCGGGCGCACCGGCTCTTCGGCCCGATGGTGCGCGACTGGGAGACCCACCGAAGCCTCACCCGACGCACCAAACGCTTCGCCCAGGGCGGCATGCTCCTGATGGTGTCGATCTCTGCCTGGGGGCTGCGCGAACGCCCCGTGCTGCTGGCCGTGGTGCTCGTGGCCGCGCTGATCGGCGTGTGGGTGGTGGCGCGCATCCCCACCAGACAAACCTGAAACACAGTCGACCGGTCTGCCTCCAGGCGAAACGGGAAGTGTGAGAGGGCAGCGACCCGCGCAGCGCCGGAGCGCGGAGGCACACGATCCGCCGCCGGGCCGCCCCAAGGCGGATCAGCCCCCTTGGGGGGCAGCGAACCACGCGAAGCGGGGAGCGTGGGGGCTCTATCCTGCCCGCCGGGCCAGCACCTCGAAAGCCGGCAGTGTCTTGCCCTCGAGCACCTCGAGGAACGCGCCGCCGCCGGTGGAGATGTAGCCGACCTCTTTCTCGATGCCGTACTTGGCGATCGCCGCGAGTGTGTCGCCGCCGCCGGCAATGCTGAAGGCGCTGCTGTCGGCAATGGCCCTGGCGATGGCTTTGGTGCCGCCTTCGAAGGCGGCGAACTCGAACACACCCACCGGGCCATTCCACACGATGGTGCCGGCCTGCATGAGCTGGGCGGCCAGCCGGGCCGCGGTCTCGGGGCCGATGTCCAGGATGAGGTCGTCATCGGCCACTTCGGCCGCCTTCTTCACGGTGGCGGGCGCATCGGCCGAAAAGGATTTGGCGGTGACCACGTCGGTGGGGATCGGCACCTCGGCACCGCGCGCCTTCATCGACTCGATCACGGCGCGGGCGTCGCCCAGCAGGTCGGGCTCGGCCAGGCTTTTGCCGATCCGCAAACCCGCCGCCAGCATGAAGGTGTTGGCGATGCCGCCGCCCACGATGAGCTGGTCGACCTTGCCGGCCAGGCTTTGCAGGATGGTGAGCTTGGTGCTGACCTTGCTGCCCGCGACGATGGCCACCAGCGGACGCCGGGGGTTGGCCAGGGCCTTGGCGATGGCGTCCATCTCGGCCGCCAGCAGGGGGCCGGCACAGGCCACGGGGGCGGTTTCGGCGATGCCGTAGGTGGTGCCTTCGGCGCGGTGCGCGGTGCCGAAAGCGTCGTGCACGAAGATGTCGCACAGAGCGCCGAGCTTGCGAGCGAGCTCGGGGGCGTTCTTTTTCTCGCCCACGTTCAGACGGCAGTTCTCCAGCAGCACCACCTCGCCGGGCGAGACCGAAAAGTCGCCATCGACCCAGTTCGCGATCAGCCGAACCGGCTGCCCCAGGAGATCTGCAAGGCGCGCGGCCACCGGCTGCAGCGAGTCTTCAGGCTTGTACTGACCTTCGGTGGGCCGACCCAGGTGCGAGGTGACCATGACCGCCGCGCCCGCATCGAGCGCCATCCGGATGGCGGGCACGCTGGCGCGGATGCGGGTGTCTTCGGTGATGCGACCCTGCTCGTCCTGTGGCACGTTGAGGTCGGCACGGATGAACACGCGCTGGCCTTTGACACGGCCCTGGCTGCACAGGTCGGAGAATCGGATGAAGGCGGACATGGGCGTGTGGCTCTGGGCGGTTGGATGAACAACCCCCCATTGTAGGAAAGGCCGCCGGCGCGGTGCTTACCAGCCCAGTCCGATGCGCAATGGCAGGTACACCACCATGCCGGCCACGATGGTGCCCAACACCCCGCGCTGCCAGAAGAACCACGCCATGCCGGCCACCGCAGCAAACAGGCGCGCGTCACGCCAGCCCTGAACCAGCTCGCCCTGGCTCATCACCACCTCGGGGATCACCACCGCGGCCAATGCCGCGATGGGTGCGTATTGCAGGCCGCGCTGCGCCCAGTGCGGCAGCGACCACGGCTGGCTGGAGATGAAGAAGAACCCCCGCGTGATCACGGTGATGCAGCCCAGCGCGACGATGGTGAGCAGCGTCCAGGGATCGAGGTCAAGCATGGCCGGCTCCCGGGGTCGATGGGCGCAGGTGTTCGAGCATCAGGCACAGCGCCACTGCGCAGGCGATCGCCACCAGGATGTTGAGCTTGAGCGGGAGCGCCCAGGCCATGACGGCGGCGGCGCCCGCCACGCACGCCGACACGATGCGCAGGCGGGAGGTGGCCAGTGAACACAGCACCCCCAGCAGGGCCAGGATGCCGGCGAACCCCAGGCCCCATTCGGTCGGGATGGCGTTCGCCAGCGCAATGCCGATCAGGCTGGCCAGCATCCAGGCGCCGTAGTTCACCGCGCAGTTGCCCATGAGGAATGCCTGCTGCCGGGCCAGCTCTTCGGCATCGCGCCCCGGGTGCGGGTAGCGGCGGGCAAAGAACACATAGCTGAGGTCGCCCGTGACATAGCCGGTCGCCAGGCGTTCGGCCCGCGGCAGGTGCATGAGGTAAGACCGCAGGTGGGCCGAGAACACCACGAAGCGCAGGTTGACGCAGAATGCGGCGGCCAGAATCACCCACAGCGGGGCGCCGGCGGCGATCATCGGCACGGCGGCCAGTTGCGCGCTGCCGGCGTACACGATGAGGGTCATGAGCACCGCCTCGAGCACCGACATGCCGGATTTCACCATCGCCACACCGGTCATGAGGCCCCAGGCGGCAATGCCCATCGCCACCGACATCTGGTCGCGAACGCCCTCCATGAACTCGGGCCGCGCACGGTGCTCACGCTTGAAAAAGAGGATCACGCAACGCACCCCAGCACCTGGCCGCGGGCAACCGCAAAGCCACGCAGAAAGTCGGCTGCGCCCAGGCGTTTGCCGCCCGCGCGCTGCAGGCTGGTGAGGCCGATGGCACCCGCACCGCAGGCCACGGTGATGCCTTCCGGGCCGACGGCCAGCACTTCGCCAGGCCGCCCGTCACCGTCCACCAGACGGGCACCCCAGACCTTGATGGCTTCCCCCGCGAGTGCCGTGGCGGCACCGGGGTACGGGTCGAACGCACGCACCCGGCGCTCGATGAGCGCGGCCGGCGCGGACCAGTCGATGACCGACTCGGCCTTGTCGATCTTGTGCGCGTAGGTGATGCCTTCGGTGGGTTGCGGCTCGGCTTGCAGCCCGCCGCAGGCGGCGATCTCCAGCGCCTCGACGATCAGGCGGCCGCCGAGCGCGGCGAGCCGGTCGTGCAGGAGGCCCGTGGTGTCGTTCGCCCGGATGGGCTCGACCTCGCGCAGCAGCATGGCGCCGGTGTCCAGACCCTCGTCCATCTGCATGATGGTCACACCCGTTTGCGCATCACCCGCCTCGATGGCGCGGTGGATGGGCGCGGCACCGCGCCAGCGCGGCAGCAGCGAGGCGTGGATGTTGAGACAACCCAGGCGGGGCAGGTCGAGAACCCAGCGCGGCAGGATGAGGCCGTAGGCCGCCACCACCATCACGTCGGCCTGCGATGCCTGCAGGGCCGTGCGGGCCGCGTCCGCATCTTCCGGGTATCGGCCGTCGAGCCGAAGCCCGCGGGGCTGCGCCACCGCGAGACCCCGCTCGAGCGCGAGCTGCTTGACGGGCGATGCCTGCAGCTTCAGGCCACGGCCCGCGGGGCGGTCCGGCTGCGACAGGACCAGCGGCACATCGAACCCGGCCGACAGCAATCGCTCAAGGGCGACCCGGGCAAATTCCGGCGTGCCGGCAAAAACGACTCTCATGGACAGGGGACCGCGGGCGTGCCGCGGCCATTCAGAAGGGGAAGGGGGGTTCGAATCCGCGCGGTTCGTCGGTGAACACCAGCCGGCGCACCGTGCCTTGCGGATCGATGTGGATGTGCGCCTGGCGCGGAATGTCCATTTCGAGGAAGCGATAGGTCCAGATGTCGCCGTCGAAACGCGCCACCTTTTCGATGCGCGCCGGCTGGCCCATGCCACGCAGCACATCGTCGCGGGTCCACCGGTCGATGGCGATGTTGCGGTTCATCCAGTGGATGTCGAGCACCTGCTCGACACGCCGCAGGCGGCCCTGGGCATCCAGGTCGACGTTGTAGACCTGCTGGCCCGCCGGCTGCCGGGAGTACTGAAGTCGCGTGCCATCGGCCAGCGGGTACTCACCCGTGGGCGTGCCCAGACGCTCGAGCACCGCCGCGCGGGTCTGCCCGGGCTCCAGGTTCTCCGGGATGCCGACGCAAGCGGTCAGCGCCGCGGAGGCGGCAGCGATCAGCAGGCAGCGAAGAACCTTGTTCATGCGCGAAGCGCCTCCCTTTGGGCTTTGGCGAGTTTGGACTTGATGCGCGTGCGCTTGAGCGGCGACAGGTACTCGACGAAAACCTTGCCCACCAGGTGGTCCATCTCGTGCTGGATGCAGACCGCCAGCATGCCCTCGGCCGCAAGGGTTCGTTCCACCCCGTCGCCATCGAGGGCCCGCACCCGGATCGCCACCGACCGCTCCACGCCATCGTAGATGCCCGGCACCGACAGGCAGCCCTCTTCGCCCTTGCGCGTCTCTGGGCTGGCCCATTCGATGACGGGGTTGATCAGCACCAGCGGCTGGTCGCGCGATTCGCTGACGTCGATCACGATCAGGCGCTCGTGGATGTCGACCTGCGTGGCCGCCAGACCGATGCCGTTGGCGTCGTACATGGTGGCCAGCATGCGCGGGATGATCGCGCGGATGCGCTCGTCCACCACCTTCACCGGCTTGGCCACGGTGTGCAGCCGGGGGTCGGGGTAGTGCAGGATGGGCAGGATTTCGGGCGAATTCATGGATGGGTGCAATGGTCGTCGAAAGCGGCCGAACGACAACAGGCATTGGCGCGGTGACGAGCGGAAAGTGATGTGGCTATTTTCGCCACTTTTGCGACGAGGCGAAAATCCGCTCCGCCATAAACATTGCACGATCAATGGCTTGCGCGCAGAATCAAACGCGACTTGTCAAGACTCGCGCGAGCGCGGCCGTGGTCGAGGCACTCCAGCCGGGGTGCCGTTTCACGGTCGACGGTTGCCGCCCAAGGGCCCCTGAACATGCCATCGAACACCCGCCTGATCTCATCCATTGCCAGCGCCGTCGGCCTGGCCTGTGCCGCGCAGCTGGCGTCGGCCCAGGGCAGCCCGGTTCCGGCCGAGCAACGGTACCCCGTCACGCCGGCACAGCGGGCCACGGCATCGCAGGTGGCCCAGGCCGGCGTGCCGCTGTCCGAACTGGCCCCCAACGCCCCCGACAGCTACACCGTCAAGGGTGGCGACACGCTGTGGGACATCTCGGGCGTGTTCCTTCGCAGCCAATGGCGCTGGCCCGAACTCTGGGGCATGAACCTCGACGACATCAAGAACCCGCACCGCATATACCCCGGGCAGGTGCTCTACCTGCTCAAGTCGGGCGACCGCGCGATCCTCAGCACCCGCCCCGGCAACGGCTCGGGTGACCCGACCACCGTCAAGGTCTCGCCGCGCACCCGGTACGAATCGCTGGCCGACTCGGCCATCCCGCCCATCTCGCTGCAGTCGATCGAGTCCTTCCTGAACGAAGCCATCATCCTCAACGAGGACACGCTGATTCGCGCGCCGCGCATCGTGGCCGCCCAGGAAAACCGGGTGCTGCTGAGCCGCGGCGACCGCGCCTACGCCCGCGCCATCTCCACCGAGACCCCGAACGCCGAGCCGCTGCTGGTGTCCGAAGGCCGCTCGATCGGCTACCGGGTGTTCCGCAACGCCACCCCGCTGCGCGACCCGACCACCAACGAGGTGCTGGGCTACGAAGCCCACTACCTGGGCAAGGCAAACGTGCTGCGCAGCGAGAGCCGCCGCGACGGCACCAACGCCAAGGGCGAGAAGATCACCGAGATTGTTCCGGCCAGCCTCGACATCACGTCCGCCAAGGAAGAAATGCGCGTGGGCGACCGCCTGCTGCCCGAGCCACCGCGCGAGTTCCCGAACTTCGTGCCCCGGGCGCCGCAAGGCACCCAGTCAGGTCAGATCGTGTCCGTCTACGGCAACGCGGTGAATTTCGCGGCCCAGAACATGGTGGTCACGATCAACCGCGGCAAACAGAACGGGCTCGAGCCCGGTCACGTGCTGGCCCTGCTGCGCGAAAGCAACCTGGTCACCGACACGACCGACAGTGCCCGCCCCGACATCCGCCTGCCGGGTGAGCGCAATGGCCTGATGATGGTCTTCCGCACCTTCGACCGCGTGTCCTACGCCATCGTGCTCGACATCACCGATGGCGTGCGCGTGGGCGACCGCTTCGTGAATCCCTGACCGGATGCCGCGTGACGAGCTGGCCGCCTGGCTGCGGCTGCTCCTGACGCCGGGCCTGGGCCGAACATCGGCCCGGCAGCTGCTGGCCGCCTTCGGGCTGCCACAGGCGGTCTGGGCCCGTCCGCCATCGGACTGGGCCGATGTCGTCGGCCCGGCGCTGGCCGACACCATGAAGTCGCCCGTGGCCGGATTCGATGAGGCGGTGGACCAGCACCTCTCCTGGCTGGACCTGCCGGACCATCACCTGCTCACGCTGGCCGATCCCGACTTTCCTTCGGAAATGCTCGACCAGGCGGACCCGCCGCTGATGTTGTTCGTGCTGGGGCAGGCCCGGGCACTGGCGCCGTCGCAACGCCTGGCCGTCGTGGGCAGCCGCAACCCCACGCCTCAGGGCACCAGCAACGCCGAGGCTTTCTCGCACGCACTGGCGCAGGCCGGCTTCGTCATCGTGTCGGGTCTGGCACTGGGGGTGGACGGTGCCGCCCACGAGGGGGCCTTGCGCGCCGGGGGGCTGACACTCGCCATGGTGGGCACAGGACTCGACCGGGTGTACCCGGCGCGGCACCGCGCACTGGCCCACCGCATCGCCGCCCAGGGAGCGATCGTCAGCGAATACCCGCTGGGCACACCGCCGCTGTCACACCACTTCCCGCAGCGCAACCGGCTGATCGCCGGCCTGTCGATGGGCACCCTGGTGGTCGAGGCCGCACTGCAGTCGGGCTCGCTGATCACGGCCCGCCTGGCCAGCGAGATGGGCCGCGAGGTGTTCGCCATCCCCGGCTCCATCCACTCCACGCAGTCGCGCGGCTGCCATGCCCTGATCCGGCAGGGTGCCAAGCTGGTGGAATCGGCCGAAGACATCCTGGAAGAACTTCGGCCGCAGACGCCGGCGCGGCACACCGCCGCCACACAGACCACGACGCCAACCGCCGAGGTGGACGCCGACCCGGACACCGAGGACACACCGCCCGCCAGCACCGGGGATGCCCTGCTCGACGCGCTGGGTCACGACCCGGTGGGGCTGGACTGCCTTGCGGCCCGCACCGGGCTGGACACGCCCCATCTGCAGGCGCGGCTGCTCGAGCTGGAGTTGCAGGGGCTGGTGGCCCGCTTGCCCGGCGGGCTGCTGCAGCGGCAGGGCGCGGCGTAGGGCTCCGTTCGCCCGGCGTTTCCCGGACCGCGTGCGCCGCTCGGCGCACGGGTGAAGGTCAGGCGGCCAGCAGGCGCTCGGGGTTGGCGTCGAGCTTGGCCAGCGCCTCGCGGGTCGCGCGCACCGTGAGTGCTTCTTCCTCGCTCGGAACCAACAGACCGGCCTGCAGGTAGGCGGCCACACGGGCTGCCTGCATGAGGAAGCACCGCCCCGCATTGCTGACGAACAGGTAGAGCTGGCCGTGCTGGCTGCGCCACGCCAGCTGCACGCTGCCCAGCTTGCCGTTGTGGTCGAGGCCGAACCAGGAACCGATCTGCAGCTCCATGGCCCAGGCGCGCATGGCCTCGTTGGGTTGGCTGCCCCCCTGGTTGATGACCTCGATGTTGCTCGCATCGACCCCGGTGATGAGCTCGATGCTCTCGGCGTTGAGGTCGAAGTCGCCCACGCCGCCTTCCGGCAGGTAATCCTCGAGGTTGGCCAGGCGCTTGGACAGGGCCTCGAGCTGGCCCTGGTCGATCGCCTCGGTGCGCGACATGAAGGCATCGGCCAGGGTGTCGCTGACCGACTTGATGTGCTGGTCCTGCAGGGCCTGGGGGAAGCCCAGCAGGCCCATGCCCTTGCGCAACTGCTGCAGGATGCCGGGCAACTGCTGGATGACGCGGGCGCGGTCGTCGCGGTTGGGTTTGGCGCTGGCGGCCCAGAGCAGATCCGACGCGGCCTGCTTGAGGGCCTGCGTGTCCGGGTGCTTGATGCCGTGCTTGACGCTGGCCACCGCCAGCACATCGACCCACACCTTGAACAGGAATTCGCGAACCTCAGGGCGCACCGGCACGTCGTCGAGCAGCTTGCGAAGCTCAATGGTGTACTGGACCGACAGGGTTTCCTTCTGTTCGACCTGCTGGGCCACGCTGACGAAGCGGCTGGCACTGCCCTGTTCGCTCAGGTAGGTGGCGAGGAATTTCTGGAACTCGTCGTAAACGAGCTGGAACACGCGCCGACCCGTTTCCGGATACTGCTCGATGACCTGAACCACCCGCTTGATTTCCGCCTCGAGCGCGGCAGACCCGACATTGGATTCAAAGCCCATCACGCAAGAACCCATGCGGTCGATGAGCCGGCGCGCGGGGTGCTGCAGGGCGCTGAAAAACTCGGGCTCGGCCAGGGCCACCCGGAGCACCGGGATCTGAAGGCGCGCAAACCACACCCGGATGCTCGGCGGAATGCGCTCTTCGGCCAGAATGGCCTGGAACATCAGGGCCACAACCTCGATGGTGGCCTTTTCGGTCGACGTCGTCGCCGCCTGCTTCAGTTCCTGGGTGCGTTCGCGCAGCGCCTTGGCGGTGCGCTCGACGGTGCCGGCGTCGACATAAACCGCCCCGGCGCCGGTGGAGCCACCGGCCAGACCGGCCCCGGTGGTCGGGAACGACACCGGTCGCATCATGGCCTGCTGCAGTCCCGGGGACGGCGGAAGGATCTCGGTGGCCTCGAACTCGGGGCCGACACGGTCCACCAGCATCCGGCGCAGCCGGCCCACCACACCTTGGGCCCGCATTCGGGCGCGCGCCAGCGGTGAGGTGCCGGTGAGCATGCGGGTTTCCTCGTGGATGCCGCCCTCGGAACCCCCCGAGCCGGCGCCGCCACCCTGGCCACCCCCGCCTCCGGCCCCGCCGCCGTAGCCACTGCCGCCCTGACCGCCGCCCTGGCTGCCGCCGCCGAATCCGCTGCCCCGGCCGCCGGCCCCACCTGCACCGCCAGCACCCGCGCCGGCACCCTGGCCACCACCCGGGCGACCGGGCTCCTGAACCCGGCGGAACGGGCCATGCGCCTGCGCGCCGCCTTCGGTGCGCACCGGCGCCACCGCAGGTGCCGCCGCGCCCGAGGTCGAATTGGGGTTGCGCTTGACCAGCGCCTGCAGGTCGATTTTTTCCATCACGCCGTTGGCGATCAGGTGCGCATTGGCGGCCTTGTAGCCGTCCAGCAGCATGGCCGCGAGCAAGGGCGCGATGGCATCCTGGACCAGGCCCAGGCCGTCGCGTTCGAGGCCACTGAGCTTCCACTGCTCGACCAGCAACCGGGCGAGCACGTCGGGCAGCAGGATGTCGCTCTTGGAGAGTTCGGAACGGCGCTCCAGGAACTGGATGCGCAGCCGCAGGTCGTTCAGCTCGGACGACGTCTTGTCGAGCACGCGCATGGCCATGCGCGAGGCGAGGATCTGGTCGTCGATGGCGCCTTCGGCAACCAGTTCGAGCTGACCGGAGATGCTGCCGGGCTCGGTGAGACCGGCCCGCGCCGCCAGGTGCTTCTTGAGGGCGTTGCGGCAATCCTCGACCCAGAGGTTCTGGCGCTTCTTGAAAGCACCCCAGGTGTCGCGCCGAAGCTGCACCTCGGACATCGTGCCCGACTGGTCGAGCAGAGAGGTCAGGCGCTGGTCGATGGTCTTCGCGAGCTCGGGCAGCGTCCGGCCGATGTGAAGCACGTAGCGCTCACGCGCTTGCTGAGCCAGGGCAAAGCCGTTAGCGGGGGCCGGTGACACCATCCGATCAGTATGACATGAAGACCCGACAATTCACGCGAGCCTAGGCCTCGGGGGGCGCCGGAGGGCCCCCCAAGTATGGCAACTACACCACGGCGCCGGCGTTCGGGTCGTCCGGATCGCCTTCGGTCTTGGTGGCTTTCACCAGGTCCTCGCGCTTGATGCCGAGCCACATGGCCACGGCGGCGGCCACGAACACCGACGAGTAAATGCCGAAGCAGATGCCGATGGTGAGCGCCAGCGCGAAGTAGAAAAGCGTGGGGCCGCCGAAGATCAGCATGGACAGCACCATGATCTGGGTGGAGCCGTGGGTGATGATGGTCCGGCTGATGGTGGAGGTGATCGCATGGTCGATCACCTGCTGGGGCGTCATCTTGCGCTGACGGCGAAAGCTCTCGCGGATGCGGTCGAAAATGACCACCGATTCGTTGACCGAATAGCCGAGCACGGCCAGCGTGGCCGCGAGCACCGCCAGCGAGAACTCCCACTGGAAGAACGCAAAGAAGCCCAGGATGATCACCACGTCGTGCAGGTTGGCGATGATGGCCGATACCGCGTACTTCCACTCGAAGCGGAACGCCAGGTAGATCATGATGCCGGCGATCACCAGCCCGAGCGCGATGAGGCCGTTGTTGACCAGTTCCTGCCCGACCTGCGGGCCGACGAACTCGGTGCGGCTGAGCGCCACCGCCGGGTTCTGGGCCTTCAGCGCCGCAAACAGCGCCTCGGCCTGCTGGCCCGATGTCTGGCCAGCCATCGCCGGCAGGCGCATCAGCACATCGCGCGAGCTGCCGAAGTTCTGCACCGGCACCTCGGCGTAGCCAAGTCCCTCGACCACCCGGCGGATGGACTCCAGATCGGCCGGCTGTTCGTAGACCACCTCGACCACCGTGCCACCGGTGAACTCCACCGACAGGTTCAGGCCCTTGGTGACCAGAAAAAAGACCGCGAGCACAAACGTGATGGCCGAGATCGCGTTGAGCACGATCGCGTGCTTCATGAAGGGAATGTCGCGGCGGATGCGGAAGAGTTCCATCGTGGTCTCCGGTGCGGGTTCGGGTCAGTCGGCCTTGGCCGGGGCAGGTTCGTCGCTGCCGTCGGGCCGCCACACCGTGCCGATGGAAACGGTCTTGAGCTTTTTCTGCCGGCCATACCAGAGGTTGACCAGACCGCGCGAGAAGAAGACCGACGAGAACATGCTGGTGACGATGCCCAGGCAGTGCACCACCGCAAAGCCACGCACCGGACCGCTGCCGAACAGCAGCAGCGCCAAGCCGGCAATGAGCGACGTGATGTTGGAGTCGAGGATGGTGGCCCAGGCGGTTTCGTAACCGGTGTTGATGGCCTTCTGGGGCGACGCGCCGCGGCGCAGTTCTTCGCGCACCCGCTCGTTGATGAGCACGTTGGAGTCGATGGCCATGCCGAGCGCCAGCGCCATGGCCGCCATGCCGGGCAGCGTGAGCGTGGCCTGCAACATGGACAGCACCGAGACCAGCAGCAGCAGGTTGAAGCCCAGCGCGATGCTGGAAAACACGCCAAACAGCATGTAGTAGACGCACATGAAGGCGACCACCGCCAGGAAGCCCCAGGTCACGCTGTTGAAGCCTTTGGCGATGTTCTCGGCACCCAAGCTGGGGCCGATGGTGCGCTCTTCGACGATTTCCATCGGCGCGGCCAGCGAGCCGGCGCGCAGCAGCAGCGCGGTGTCGTTGGCCTCGACCGTGGTCATGGCGCCCGAAATCTGAACCCGGCCGCCACCGATTTCGGTGCGGATGACCGGCGCCGTCACGACCTCGCCCTTGCCCTTTTCGAACAGGATGATGGCCATGCGCTTGCCGACGTTTTCGCGGGTGACGTCGCGGAAGATGCGCGAACCCTTGCTGTCCAGCGTGAGGTGCACCGCCGGCTCCTGCGTCTGGCCATCGAAGCCCGCCTGGGCGTCGGTGAGGTTTTCGCCCGTGAGCAGGACCTCGCGCTTGACAATGACCGCACGGCCATCGCGCTCGAGGTAGCGCTCGGAGCCGAAGGGAACCGGCGCAGCGCCAGTTTCGGCCGCCCGGCCTTCAGCGCTTTCGTCCACCAACCGCACCTCCAGGGTGGCGGTTCGACCCAGGATGTCCTTGGCCTTGGCGGTGTCCTGCACACCCGGCAGCTGCACGACGATGCGGTCGGCGCCCTGCTGCTGGATGACGGGTTCGGCCACGCCGAGCTCGTTGATCCGGTTGTTGAGCGTGGTGATGTTCTGCTTGAGGGCCTGGTCCTGCACCGCCCGCGCCGCCTCGGGGCGGATGGTGGCGGTGATGCGGATGTCACCGCCGTCGCGCGCATCGGCCAACTGCACATCGGCGAACTGGGCCTGGACCAAGTCGAACACGGCGTTGCGCGTGGCCTCGTCGCGCACGCGCAGTTCGATGGTCTGGCCGTTGCGCGCGATGCCGCCGTGGCGGATGTTCTTCTCGCGCAGGGCGTTGCGCAGGTCGGTGGTCAGCACATCGGCGCGGCGGTCGAGCGCGGCCTTCATGTCGACCTGCAGCATGAAGTGCACGCCACCGCGCAGGTCCAGCCCGAGGTACATCGGGTTGGCGCCCAGACCGGCCAGCCAGGCGGGCGTGCGCGGCACCAGGTTCAGCGCCACCACATGGCCGGGGTCGGTCGGGTCCGGGTTGAGGGCCTTGTCGATGGCGTCGCGCGCCTTGAGCTGGGTGTCGGTGTCCTCGAACCGCACGCGCACCGAGTTGCCCTCGAGTGTGAGCAGGCTGGGCGTGACCGAGGCGGCCGCCAGCGCCTGCTCGACACGGGTCACCGTCGAGGTGTCGACCCGGACCGTGGCCTTGCCGGCCGACACCTGAACCGCCGGCGCCTCACCGAACAGGTTGGGCAACGCGTAGATCGCGCTCACGACCAGCGCAACCAGAATGATCGCGTACTTCCAGAGCGGATATCGGTTCATGGCGGTTCTCGGCGCGCTTGGGAATGGATCGGAATGGCGGCGCGGCCGGCTTGCCCGGACCGCCCGCATGGCCCCGAAAGGGGAACGGGCCAGCGTCAGCCGGCCCGTGCGGGAGCGGGTGAAATCACTTCACCGTGCCCTTGGGCAGGACCTGGATCACGGCGGTGCGCTGCATCTGGACTTCGATGCCGTCGGCAAGTTCCACGCCGACGTAGATGTCACCGATCTTGGACACTTTGCCGAGGAATCCGCCGGCGGTCACGATCTCGTCGCCCTTGGCCAGGGCTTCGATCATGGCCTTGTGCTCTTTCTGGCGCTTGAGCTGCGGGCGGATCATCACGAAGTACAGCACCACGAACATCAGCACCAGGGGCAGCAGTCCGAGCAGCGTGGACTCGGTGCCACCGGCGGCGGCTTGGGCGTAGGCAGGGGAAATCAGCACGGGTGGTCTCCAACGGGGTCAAAACAACCCGGCATTGTATGTCGCCACCCCCGCCCGCCGGCTCAAGCCGCCTGTCGCTGTGCGGGCACTGCCGGCGCGCGCCAGCGGGCCAGCAGCGCTTCGCGGTGCACCGCCGCGGCCTTGGCATTGCGCTCCTTCACATGCCCAAAGCCCTTGATCTGCTCGGGCACGCGGGCGATCTCCATCGCCAGTGCGTGGCGCTCGCCGTCCAGGCCCTCGAGCAGTCCCTCGACGTCGGCCAGGTAGCGGACGATCAGTTCGCGCTCCATGCGGCGCTCTTCGGTGCGACCGAACAGGTCGAGGGCGGTGCCCCGCAAGCCCTTGAACCGCGCCAGCCAGCGGAACGCGGTGAACATGAACGGGCCGTACGGGCGCTTGACCAGTTCACCACGCTCGTTCTTCTTCGCCAGCAGGGGCGGCGCCAGGTGCACCTTGAGCGCGTAGTCGCCCTCGAACTGGGCGGCAATCTTCTGGTGGAAAGCCGGGTCGGTGTGCAGCCGGGCCACCTCGTACTCGTCCTTGTAGGCCATGAGCTTGAACAGGTTGCGCGCCACGGCCTCGGCCAAGCCGGTCTTGCCCAGCGGTGCTTCGGCCAGCCGCACGCGCTCGACAAAGTCGCTGTAGCGCCGGGCATAGGCCGCATTCTGGTAACCGGTGAGGAACTCGACCCGGCGCGCCACCAGCTGCGCCAGCGTTTCGCGCGGCTTGAAGTGGATCACCTGCGCCGCGGCGGCGCCCAGTCCGCAGGCGGCCTGCACGGCCGCGGTGTCGTGGGCCGCCCGGCGGCCCCACTCGAACGCCGACTTGTTCTGCTCGATGGCGACCGCGTTGAGCTCGATCGCCCGCATGAGCGAGGCCAGTCCGAGCGGAATCCAGCCTTTCTGCCATGCGTAGCCCAGCATGAACGGGTTGGTGTAGAGGCTGTCGCCCAGCAGGCGGGTGGCCAGCGTTTCGGCGTCGACGACGCCGATGGCGCCGTGGCCGAGGTGGTTCACCAGCGTGTCCACGCAAGCCTGCGCGGGGTTGAGCCATTCGGGGTTTTTGACGAAGGCCGCGGTGGGCGTGGCGTTGCTGTTCAGCGCCACGTGCGTGCGCCCTTCGCGAAGCCGTTGCCAGGTTTCCTTGTTGGCCGCCACGATGGGGTCGCAGCCGAGGATGAGGTCGGCCGATGCGGCGGCCACCCGGGTGGTGCGGATGGTGTCCTGCGTGGCGCCGATCAGCACGTGGCTCCAGGTGGCGCCGCCCTTCTGCGCCAGACCGGCCGCGTCCTGCGTGACGATGCCCTTGCCTTCGATGTGCGCGGCCACGCCGAGCAGCTGGCCGATGGTGATGACGCCGGTGCCGCCCACGCCCGCCACGATGATGCCCCAGGCGTCGGCACCCAGGGCCGGCAGCGCGGGATGCGGCAACGCCCCGCCGGTCCATTCGACCTTGGCCGCGCCCTTCTTCTTGCGCAGCTGGCCGCCTTGAACGGTGACGAAGCTGGGGCAGAACCCCTTCACGCAAGAGAAGTCCTTGTTGCAGGTGCTCTGGTTGATCTGGCGCTTGCGACCGAACTCGGTCTCCAGGGGCTCGACCGACAGGCAGTTGGACTGCTCGCCGCAATCGCCGCAGCCTTCACACACCAGCTCGTTGATGACGACACGCTGGTCGGGTTCGACCATGGTGCCGCGCTTGCGGCGGCGGCGCTTCTCGGTGGCGCAGGTCTGGTCGTAAATGATGACCGTGGTGCCTTCGATCTCGCGGAACTCGCGCTGGACCGCGTCGAGCGTGTCGCGGTGCTGGATGGCGATGCCCGCCGGGATGCCCGTCACGCCCGCGTACTTCTCGGGTTCGTCGGTCACGATGGTGATCTTCTTCACCCCTTCGGCGCGCATGCTCTGCGCGATCTGCACCACGCTGTGGCCTTCGGGGCGCTCGCCGACCTGCTGGCCACCGGTCATGGCCACGGCGTCGTTGTAGAGGATCTTGTAGGTGATGTTGACGCCGGCCGCGATGCTCTGGCGGATGGCCAGGATGCCGGAGTGGAAGTACGTGCCGTCGCCCAGGTTGGCGAACATGTGCCGGTCGGTGCTGAAGGGCTGCTGGCCTACCCAGGGCACGCCTTCACCGCCCATCTGGGTGAAGCCCACGGTGGCGCGGTCCATCCAGATGCTCATGAAATGACAGCCGATGCCGGCCATGGCGCGCGAGCCTTCGGGCACCTTGGTGCTGGTGTTGTGCGGGCAACCCGAGCAGAACCAGGGCTGGCGCTCGGCCCCGGGCACACCTTGCGTCAACAGGGTCTGAAGCGACCGCTCCTGCGCATCCAGGATGGCCAGCTGCGCATCGATGCGGGCCATCACATCGTCGGGAATCTGCCCCAGGCGTTTCAGGCGGCGGGCGATGGCGCGCGCGATGATGGCGGGGTTCAGGTCGGCCTTGGCGCGCAGCAGCGTGTTGGCGCTCGGGTTCGGGCGCGACCACTCGCCACCGCTGAAATCGTTCTCGTCTTCGTCGAACTTGCCCAGCACGTTGGGCCGCACATCGGGCCGCCAGTTGTAGAGCTCTTCCTTCAGCTGGTACTCGATGACCTGGCGCTTCTCCTCGACCACCAGGATTTCGCGCAACCCGGTGGCGAACTCGCGGGTGATCTGGGCCTCGAGCGGCCAGACCACCGTCACCTTGTGAAGGCGCAGCCCGATGCGGCGGCAGGTGTCGTCGTCCAGGCCCAGGTCAACCAGCGCCTGACGGGTGTCGTTGTAGGCCTTGCCGCTGGCGATCACGCCGAACCGGTCGTTCGGGCCGGCGATGACGTTGTGGTTGAGCCGGTTGGCGCGCACGTAGGCGAGCGCTGCATACCACTTGTGGTCGAACAGGCGCGCTTCCTGGTCCAGCGCGTGGTCGGGCCAGCGGATGTGCAGGCCACCCGGCGGCATGTCGAATTCGGGGATGACGATGTCCACGCGCTCGGGGTCGATGAGCGCCGTGGCGCTCGATTCAACGATCTCCTGGATCGTCTTCATGCCCGTCCACACGCCGCTGAAACGACTCATGGCAAAGGCGTGCAACCCCAGGTCGAGGATGTCCTGCACGCTGGCCGGGAAGAACACCGGCAGGCCACAGGCCTTGAAGATGTGGTCGCTCTGGTGGGCGGCGGTGGAGCTCTTGGCCACGTGGTCGTCGCCGGCCACGGCGATCACCCCGCCCCAGGGGCTGGTGCCCGCCATGTTGGCGTGCTTGAACACGTCGGAGCAACGGTCCACGCCCGGGCCCTTGCCATACCAGATGCCGAACACGCCGTCGAAGCGGTTGGTGCCGGGCGGCGCAAAGCCCAGCTGCTGCGTGCCCCACAACGCGGTGGCGGCCAGCTCTTCGTTCACCCCGGGCTGGAACACCACGTTCTGCTTCTTCAGGTGGGGAGCGGCCTTTTGCAGCGCCTGGTCATAGCCACCGAGCGGCGAGCCACGGTAGCCGCTCACGAATCCGGCGGTGTTCTTGCCGATCAGCGCGTCGCGCTGGCGCTGCAGCATCGGCAGTTTCACCAGCGCCTGCACGCCGCTCATGAAGGCCCGCCCATGGTCCAGGGCGTACTTGTCGTCGAGGGTGACGGTCTCGAGGGCCAGGCGGATGTGCTCGGGCAGCGGGGCGTTCATGTGTGGTGTCTCCTGTGGGCGGGTCGGGCGCCTTGTGGGCTCCCCTCGGCGACGGGCGGGATCGGCCCAAGTCTGCCGCGCAGTGTATGCCCGCTCCGCTGATAGGTGTTTGCGTTTCGTGCCCGATTTCCCCATGATCAAGAAATCTTCTTTCTTGAAACGTGGAACCATGGAAACACTCGACCAGTTCGACACCGCGATCCTGCAAGAACTGCAGAACGATGGCCGCCTGACCAACGCCGAGCTGGCGCAGCGCGTGGGCCTGTCGGCCGCGCCCTGCTGGCGCCGCGTGCGCGCACTCGAAGAGGCCGGCTTCATCAAGGGCTACCGCGCCGAGCTCGACCGCGACAAGCTCGGCCTGGGCGTGCTGGCCTTCGTGCGGCTCGACGCCGACCGCAACAGCGGCGACGTCACCCGCACCCTGGAACAGGCGATCCGCGCCATTCCCGAGGTCGTGTCCTGCCACTACATCAGCGGCTCGGGCACCTTCGAGCTGCAGGTGGTCAGCCGAGACCTGCACCACTTCAGCGCCTTTGCCCGCGAGGTGCTCCTGAACCTGCCGAACGTGAAGGACCTGCACACCAGCTTTTCCCTGGGCGAGGTCAAGGCGGCCGGGGCACTCCCTTTGTCTCACCTGCTGTGGGAAAAAGGTACGCACACGGCGGATCGCCGAAAAACTTGAGGCTCGCCGACCGCCATTTGGAGCAGAAACTCGACCGCTGGGTCAACTTCAGGCCACAAGTACTTGAAAAATGTGACTTTTTCGACTCGCGACAATTGCAGACCCCCGGCGCATTGCATACCATTGCGCCACCTGTCGGAAGAAAGTGCTTCCACAGAAAGTACTCAGTCAACCCTGAGCAGCCCATTTCTGAAGGAAACGTCGTGAAGAAGTCCCTGCTGATCAAATCCGTGCTGGCGCTGGCCGCGGCCAGCCCCCTGTTGGCCTCGGCCGAGTCCCAGCTGACCATCGGCACGGGCAGCGCCGCCGCCCGCCTCGACCTGCGCGTGGTGATTCCGCGCGTGCTGTTCCTGGGCGTCGGCACCGGCGCCGCCACCCCACTGGCCACCAACCCGGCCATCGACGCGATCACCTTCGACTTCACCACCAACCCGCTGGATGTGGGCACCACCCTCGCCGCGGGCAGCATCTCGAACACCGGCCCCACCCCGGCCGGCAGCACGGTGCCGGTGCGCGTCTTCGGCAACGACGGGCAGGTCACCATCACCGCCACCAACCCGGCCAACCTGACCAGTGGCGCCGACACCATTCCCTTCACCGAACTCTCGGTGACGTCCTCCAACGCGGCCCTGCCCGCCGCCGGCTTCAGCGGTGGCACCAGCCTGCCGACGCTGGCCGGCCGGGTGACCAACCAGACCGCCACCTGGACCTACAGCTACGCCAACACGGTCACGCCGGCGTTCGGCACCTACACGGGCCGGGTCACTTACACCGCCACGATGCCCTGAGACGACAATATCGGTTGACCGACGAAGTGGCTCCAGACCACCGTCGGCATGACACGGAGGGCCTGCCATTTGCTGCCCTCCGTTTCTTTTTGGTTCCGTGCCTCTCTCGAACATGCCCCGCCGCCCACACGCGATCCGTTCGATAGCCGCCGCCACGCTGCTCCTGGCGGCCTTGCCTTCTGCCCTGTCCTGGTCGCTCACGCTCAACCAGGCCTCGAGGCGGGTGTATCTGCACGTGGGCAACGGCGCTCTGGCTGGCAACAGCGGCACCATCAACGTGGTGTCGGTCACCGTGCCCGCGGCCCAGCTCGGCAACGGGGTGCCACAGGCCATGACGAGCAACAGCACGCAGACGAACAGTCTGCAAGGTGACAACTACCTCACCTGCCCCACACTGGGCACCCAGACCCTGATCGGCGCCTCGTACCAGCGGAACAACAACAGCGCGCCGGCCAGCGCCACGCTGCGCGTCAGCTCGCCGGCCACGCTGGTCAACGCCAACGGCGACACGATTCCCATCTCCGAGGTCAGCTGGTCGGTGTCGGCGCCCGGCAGCGGCGTGCCCAACGTGATCCCGGCCGGCACCTTCAACGGCACGTCCCAGTTTCTGGCCACCATCCCGGCCAACACCTACATCGAGAACTGCCACACGTTCAGTTTCGCCAACTCCACGGTCCGCGCCGCAGGCACCTACACCGCCCGCGTCACCTACACGGTGACCAGCCCATGAAACGGCTCCTGCGCCATGTCCTGCCGGTGGTCCTGGGCATGGCCCTGACCGCTCAGGCTGCCCCCCTGCGGCTCGACGATTCACTCACCCACACGGTGCCCCCCAATGTCCAGATGCAGTGGCGACCGATGCCGACCGCCCGGGACGGCTCGGGGGATGTGGAGGCCTGGGTGAGGGTCAATGTGCGCATCGACACGCGGCCCATCGTCAACCGCAGCGGCCGTGTGTACATGGTGCTGGAAAGGGACGAATCCTCGGTGATCGAGGCCGTGTGGACGTCGCAAGGGCGGCTGCAAGCCGGCCGTGTGGTGTCGGGCGAACGCACGCTCGTGCACTCGGGAACCATCGCCGGCCCCACCCTGGAGGACCAGTTCCTGATGCGCCTGCGTTCACAGGCCGATTGGCTGAAAAGCAGTCGCCGCCTGCAATTTCACTTCGAGTTCGATGCCGACTGAATTCCGCCTCTTTTCCCTGCTCCGCGGCCTGTGCATTGCGTGCGGCGCCGGCCTGGCCCTGGGCGTTCAGGCGCAGGGGTTTTCGGCCTTCATCTCGCCGCCCCGGTTCGAACTGCAGCTGGAGGCGGGCCAGACGGTTCGCCAGGTGTTCGAGATCCAGCACGTGGGTCAGATCCGCGGTCAGTACCGCATCTATTCGGCCGACTGGAAGTACCTCCCCGATCAGTCGGTGGTGACGTCCGAGCCCGGGGAACCCTTGAGCGCAGACAGCTGCCGGCCCTGGGTGGCCATCGAGCGGCGCGACCTCGCGCTCGACCCGGGTGCGCGGTACCGCTACCGCTTCGAGGTGTCCGCCCCTGCCGGCACACCGCCCCGGGAGTGCCGGTTCGCGTTGATGGTGGAAGGCCGCGATGCCACCGGTGGCGCTGTTCAGGCCGGCGGCCGCATCGGGGTCATCGTCTACGCGGCGATCGGGGGCGCCGCACCGGTGCTGGAGGTGGTGGGCACGCGCGTGGCCACGGTCCAGGGCCGGCAGCTGCCGGTGGTCGACGTGCGCAACAGCGGCAATGCCCACGGCCGGCTGGCTGGTTTCGTGACCGGCACCGAC
This sequence comes from Hydrogenophaga sp. XSHU_21, assembly GCA_046604145.1. Taxonomy (GTDB): domain Bacteria; phylum Pseudomonadota; class Gammaproteobacteria; order Burkholderiales; family Burkholderiaceae_C; genus Hydrogenophaga. The sequence goes on along the minus strand of JBKIXD010000004.1, from coordinate 88,388 downwards.
GCCGACGGCAAGCGCCTTGAATTCGGGCCAGCCGACATGCCGATCCTTCCGGGCGAGACGCGCTCGGTGGCATTGATCGCCCTGGCCGAGGGCAACCAGCCCGCACCGACAGTGCGCTTTCCGGTGCGGATCGCGGGTTCGCTGGAATGGGGGCGCAACCGCCTGCCGCTGGATGCGCGATTCGTCCCATGACGGGCTTGCGTGGGCACCTCGGCCGTTGCAAGCCGGCATGGATCGCGCTGCTGGTGCTCGGTGTGAGCGGCAGCGCCATGGCCCAGACCGCCACCCCGGCATACGTTGACCGGGAAATCGAAGGGCTTGCCCCCGACCCCGTCGACGACGGCCCCGGCCCCGAATACGACACCACAGGCTGGCCACGTTACCTGCGCCTGGAGGCGCGCGTGGCCACGGCGCCGTTTGAAGGCCAGGGCGGGTCTCGACTCGGTTTCGGAGGCTACGGACTGCTGGAGACGCCCAACCATGGCGCGCTGTCGTTTGAAGGGCAGTATTCCCCCCGCAGCGATGGGGCCACGTTCACCGCGCGGCAGCGTGGCTTGCCGCTGGGCGGGGGGTGGATCGGCAACCACGAACTGGGCGTCATCAATTCGCTGGCGCCCAGTGTGTCCAGGCAGCCCGCGCGCGTGTTCGTGCCGACGAGCTACCTGCGTGGCATCGGTGGCGAGTGGGAGCACGCCGACCGGGGCTTGCAGGTGCAGTTGGGCACCGGTGAGCCGGGGCGCCTGGCCATCCTGCCCGACACGCGTTTCGAAACCCTCGGCGGCCGCCGCCAGACCCTCGGCCTGCAGTGGGGCCCGGGCGGAGCCACGGGTGCTCCGGCGGCCCAACAGGGCTGGACCCTCGCCGTTCAGCACGAGATCGCGCGCGATGTGGGCGATCTCGGTCAGACGGCCTCCCAGCCCCGATACGACGCCGACGGCACCCGCCTGATCGCGCGCCACACCTCGGCCAGCGTGCGCTGGCAGGCCAACTGGCTGACTTCAGCGCGCAGCGACGCCGCCGGCTCCCGCCAGGGCGCCTGGCTGGACGCCGAATGGGACCGGGGCGCATGGTCCAACGGGGCTGGTGGGTACCGCCTCGACAACGGGCTGACCTGGGCCGGTCAGGCCATGGCCAACAACCTGCAAGGGGTGTATTTGCGATCCCGGTATGGCCAGCGGCGCTGGTCGGCCGACGCGTCACTGGACCTGCTCGGCCCGGTCAGCGGGCAAGGGTCGGATGGCTACTTTGCAACGGCCAATGCGCGCTGGCGGCTTGGGTCCGAGAGCAACGTGGGCGGCGGCCTGGCGGTTCGAGAGCTCGGCGAACGGGACTGGAGCGCCTACCTCGAATGGCGCTGGCTCAACGGCTGGGGCCCGAGCGGCCTGCGCCTCGAACTCGACGGCGGTGAAAGCCGTGCCAGTGTGCAGCGCCTGTTTCACGACCAGGAGTGGAATATGTCGACCGGCTGGAACCTGTCGACCACTCTCGGTGTGGCGCAGTTCGGACGCGACCCGTCCACCGGCGATGGCAGCGGCTCGCAGGTGTCCGCCGCCCTCAACCTGAACCTGCCGATCGGCAGCCGGGCCGGACTGCGCGGCAGCCTGAGCACCGAACAGGGCCCGGGGGACCAGCGGCGCGACGCCCTCAACGTCGGGGCCAGCTGGCGGATCGACACCCGTTGGTCGTTCGAGGGCAGCTGGGTGTGGACCAGCGGGCGGGCGCGCCAGGCGTTCTCGCTCGACCCCCTGGCCCCACCCGTCACGCTGGACAACGCGTTGTCGAACCGCTCGTTCTTCGTGGCACTTCGCTACGAGATGCAAGCCGGCAGCCGCGACGTGCCGCTGGGCGGGCGGCCGTCCGACGGCGGTGGGCGGGTGGAGGGGGTGGTGTACTTCGACGACAACCGCAACGGCCGCCAGGAAGCCAACGAAACCGGCGTGCCCAACGCGACCGTGTTCCTGGACAACCGCTATGCCGTGCGCACCGACAGCCAGGGCCGATTCGTGTTCCCGTTCGTGGCCACGGGCACCCGCGCCGTGACGCTGCGCAGCGACAGCCTGCCGCTGCCCTGGACGGTCGTGGGCGACGGCAGCAGCAGCACCGATGTACAGCTGCGCTCGACAAGCCGCCTGAGCCTGCCGGTGCAGCGGGCGGAGTGACGGCAGGGTTCAAGTCCGCCACCGGCGTGCCGATAGTGGGTCATGAACCCGCTGGTCCGCTGCCTGATTGCGCTATCGCTCACCCTGGCCATCCCGGTCTCGGTCCGGGCCGAAGCGCGGCTGGTCACCGGCTCTGGTGCATCGGCCAGCGCTTCGATCGACTTTCGCATCGTTGTCCCGCCCATCGTGCGGGTGCTCGAAAACCGCCACCCGCTTCGGGTCTCGTCGTCCGGGCCGCAGGCGTTGCAGCAGCTCGAGGTGCTCACCACGCTGCGCCAGGGGTTCTGCGCAAGCCTTCGGCTGAGCGTTTCGGGGGTGCGCGACTGGGAGGTGCGCTCCGTGGGCGGTGCGGCCCAGGTGCTGAGAACCGGCGATGGCTACCGCGTCTGCGCACCGCGAAACGGGCGCCACCAGGTGGCGCTCGAACACCGCTTCGAGTTCGACCCGACCGCTGCCGCCGGGGATGTTCCCTGGCCGGTGCAAACCGACCTCAGCGCACTCTGACCCGCCCAGGGTTCATTTCGGCCACAGCGCCCACATCTGAAGCGGCTGCTTGAGGGCGGCCGCCTGCAGATAGGCGTCATCGGTCCAGCTGCCCCAACCGGTGAACAGGTCGGCGCGCACCGCGCCGACGATCGCGCCGCCCGTGTCTTGCGCCAGCACCAGGCGCCGGGCCGTCAGCGCCGGGCCGGCCGTGGCCAGCCACACCGGCGTGCCATACGGAATGCTCAACGGATCGACCGCGATCGATCGACCTGGCGTGAGCGGCACGTTCTGCGCGCCGCGGGGGCCGAAACGGGCGTCGAGCCCGGCCAGGGGCTCTTCCCGGAAGAACACCGTCCGGGGGTTGGCCCACAGCATGTCGTTCAAGCGCTGCGGGTTCTGCCGCACCCAGGCCTTGATGGCATCCCAGGACGCCTCGCGGATGGCACCCTGGTCCAGCAGCCAGCGGCCCACGCTCTGATAGGGGTGGCCGTTGTGCGCCGCAAAAGCCAGGCGCACCTGCACCACCCGACCGTCGGCTTCGGTGATGTTGATGCGGCCCGAGCCCTGGATCTGCAGGATGAGTGCATCGATCGGGTCGGCCAGCCAGGCCAGGGCCCGACCGCGCAGAGCCGCCTGGGCCTCGGGCAGCGTGTCGATCTGCTGGCGGGTGAACCAGGGCGCGGCACCGGCCGGCGCGGGCAACCCCGGCGGGGGCGCGTACAACGGCGTGCGGTGGGTGGCAGTGGGCTGGCGCGTCGCGTCCATCACGGGTTCGTAGTAGCCGGTGAGCAGACCCTCCGGCGCGCGGCCGTCGACCTCAAGCACGCGATAGGGCTGCAAGCGCCGCTGCAGCCAGGCCTGCTGCTCGACCGCCGTGCCGATGGCCAGCGGCCGTGCTTCGGCGCACACCGACTCGAACCCCGGCGCCGGCCGCTCACAGCCCCGCACCAGCGCGTTCCAGGCCTCGTGCAGGGCGTCCTGGCCCCAACCCGGCAGGTCCGACCAGTCCACCGCCACCCATCGGCTGCGTGCGCGCTGCTGCACTGCCGCAGCCGATGCAGGCACCCCGTCGTCGATGCCGGGCCGGGCGCCGGGAATCACCACCGGCGAAGTGGAGCAAGCCGCCAGGCTGCCTAGAATCAGCGCCAACGCGGCCGCCCGCAGGCCTCGAATCATTCCATCGCTGCTCATGACCCTGTTGCTGCTCGAAGCGCTCGGCGCGCTGATTCTCCTGGTGTTCATCGTGTGGTGGACCATGTTCTCGGGGCGCAAGAAGGGCGAACTGCCCGACGAGGTGGAGCGCGAAAAGCGCGGTGGCTCCGATGCGGAGCCGCCAGCGCGCTGACGGTTCCCTTGCACCTCATGCGGTGCGCAGCAGGTTGGCCAGTTCCACCGCCGACTTCACACCCATCTTGTCGAACACGCGGGAGCGGTGCACCTCGACCGTCCGCACGCTGATCTGAAGCTGATCGGCCACCAACTTGTTGGGCAACCCGGCCACCACCAGCCCCATCACGTCGCGCTCGCGCTCGGTCAGGCTGTCCAGGCGCTGCTGCAGTTCGCGCTGCACCCGGCGCTGGCCCAGCTCGCCAGCCGATTGCCGCAGCGCGAGCTCGACCCGGTCCACCAGCGCGTTGTCGGAAAACGGCTTTTCGCAGAAGTCGAACGCACCGCGCTTGACCGCGGCCACCGCGGTGGGCACATCGGCGTGGCCGGACAGGAAGATCACCGGCAGGGCGGCCTGCCAGGGGAGCGCGCGCAGGCGTTCGAACAGCGCGAGCCCGCTCATGCCGGGCATGCGCACATCGAGCAGCACGCAGCAGGGCCCGTCGGGTTCGCGCTGCGCCACCGAGGCCTCGGCCAGAAAGGACTCCGCGCTGTCGAAACCGTCGCTGATGAGGCGGCGCGTGCGCAGCAGCCATCCAAGTGCCTCCCGCACCCCCGCGTCGTCGTCGACGAGGTAGATCTTGGCGTCGGGGTACTCGGTCATGGGGCAATGATAGGCGCGGGTCCGGCCACCGTTTCAGGCCTCACTGGCGGCCACGCTCGGCGTCACAGGCAGTGAGGCGGCGGGCACCGCGGGCAGGGTGAACGAGAACCGCGTGCCGCGCGGTTGCGCGGGTGCAAAGTCGAGGGCGCCGCCGTGCTGCTCGACGACGGTTCGACACAGGCTGAGCCCCAGGCCCATGCCCTCTGCCCGGGTGGTGAAGAACGGGGTGAACACACGCTCGGCCAGTTCGGGGGGCAAGCCCTGACCGTGGTCGATGACGTCGAACCGAACCCACCGGTCCGGCGCCTCGCCGGTGCCGGACGGTTCCGCCAGCCCGATGTTGATGCGCAGCACCCGAAGGCCGCTGGCGGTGGACGGGTCGCCCAGCGGCATGGCCTGCATGCCGTTGCGCGCCAGGTTGAGCAGGACCTGTTCCACCATGGTGCGGTCGCAGTGCACGCCCGGTGTGCCGGGTGCGATGTCGACCTCGAGGCGGATGCCCCGCTTCTTGGCCTGCAGTCCGAGCAGCGTGGCGATGCCGTCGATGAGGCGGCCTGGCTCGACGTCCTCACGCACCTGGTCGCGGCGGCGCACGAAGTCGGCGACACCACGGATCACGCGACCGGCGCGCTCGGCCTGCTCGGCGATGCGGCGGATCGCCTGCTCGATGTCGCTTTCCGGCGGCCGGGCGTCCCGCTGCAACAGGTTGAGCGTGCCACTGGCGTAGCTGGCGATGGCGGCCAGGGGCTGATTGAGTTCATGGCTGATGAGCGAGGCCATCTCGCCCACGGTGGCAAGCCGGGCCGTGGCCTGCAGCTTGTCCTGCGAAGCGCGGTTGAGGTCCTCGATGCGGCGCTGCTCGGTCAGGTCGATGATGGCGCTCATGAACCCGGTCTGCACGCCCCGAGCATCGATCAGTGGCGCCTCGATGATGAGCACCGGAAACCGCGTGCCGTCGCTGCGCTGGAAGACCGATTCGTAACCTTCGCGTGGCAAGGTCCGGCCGGCCAGGCGAACCCGTTGGCGCTGCTGGTATTCGTCCACCAGTTCGGGCGGCCACCAGGGGGCGGGCAGGCCCGTGCCCACCAGCTGCTCGGACGTCAGGCCCACCATCTGGCAGAACGCGGGGTTGACGTAGGTGATGCGGCCGTTCATGTCGCGCGCGCGCAGGCCCGTGACGAGCGAGTCCTCCATGGCCTTGCGAAAAGCCAGCGCTTCGGCGGCACGCTCTTCGGCCCGCTGGCGCCGCCGGGTGTCACGCGCCAGCAGGAACAGCACTGCCAGCAAGGCCAGCGACAACGCACCGACCACCGCGGTGAGCACGTTGGGAAACAGGCCGAGCGCGCGGCGCGGGCTCTCGAGTTGCAGCAACAGGGTGTGGCCCGGCAGGTCGATGAGCGACTGGGACCGCAGAATGCGCCGCTGCGTGGTCAGGGTGCTGTGCACCGCCAGCCGCGTGCCATCGACCTCGGTGAAGCTCAGGCCACGGCCGCGAAGCGTGGCGGGGTTGCTGAATTCGGCCAGCATGCCCTGCAGCGAATAAGTTGCCACCAGATAGCCTTTGGCGGCGCCGGCTTCGGTGAGTGGAATGCAGGACTCCATGACCTCCAGACCACGGCCATCGCGAACGGGCCAGAAGTAGCTCGTCGAATACGCGGCACCCGACAGGCGCCGCGCCGATTCGCAAGCCTGACGCACCTCCGGCAAGGCCTGTCCGCGCCCCAACTGCTCGAACACATCCGGCGTGTAGGGCGACAGGCGCTGGGCGAGCAGGCGCAGGTTGTTGTCGCGCCACTCCAGGCGAACGATCTCCCGGCGCTGCCCGAGCATTTCGGCGGCCGGGGCATCCCAGCTTTGCGGCGTGGGCGAGAAAGCGTGCAGCGACTGCAGCGTCTGCACGTTGCGCAACAGGCCGGACCGGATGTCCACGGCCACGCCCAGCGCGTCCTGGTCCAGCCCGGCCTGGTCGCGGTTCACCTCGTACTCGGCCGCCAGAAACACCAGCACCGTGAGCAGCGCCGCCACCAGCAGCAGCAACGCCCCCCACAGCGGCCAGCGCGGCGACTTCATGGGTTCAGAAGACCAAGGCGCCTGCCCCGTCGCGAGACGCCACGGATCTGGCTCCGCCAGGCCGTCGGCATCGTCCCCTTGAGGGGGTCGCGCGAAGCACAGCGAGGAGGTTTCACAGCGTCCCCCAACCGGCGCGCGTGCCCCATCCAGAGATGCCACGGATCTGGCTCCGCCAGTCCGTCGGCATCGCCCCCTTTAGGGGGTCGCGCAAAGCACAGCGAGGAGGTTTCACCGCGTCCCCCAACCGGCGCGCGTGCCCCATCCAGAGATGCCACGGATCTGGCTCCGCCAGTCCGTCGGCATCGCCCCCTTGAGGGGGTCGCGCGAAGCGCGGCGGGGGTGGTTCATCCCAACACGCGGTGCTGCAGGGAGGGCAGCTGTTCGCGCACCTGGCGAAGGCGGGCCATGTCGATGTCGGCCAGCACCACGCCCGGGCCCTCGGCCTGCATGGCCAGCACCTGGCCCCAGGGGTCGATGACCATGCTGTGGCCCCAGGTGCGGCGGCCGTTCTCGTGCACCCCGCCTTGTGCGCTGGCGATCACGAAGGCCTGGTTCTCGATGGCGCGCGCGCGCAGCAGCACCTCCCAGTGGGCGGAGCCCGTGGTGTAGGTGAAGGCCGAGGGCACCAGCAGCACCTCGGCACCCAGCGTACGGTAAAGCTCGGCAAAGCGAAGGTCGTAACAGACGCTCTGGCCGATCCGCCAGGTCTGGCCTTCGCGGTCACGCAGCTCGAACGCGGTGGGCGTGTCGCCGGCGCGCAGCACCGCGGCCTCGTCGTAGCTCTCGCGCCCGTTGTCGTAGCGGAACAGGTGGATCTTGTCGTAGCGGCTGATGCGATGCCCTTTGGCGTCGAAGGCCAGCGAGGCGTTGGCCGCGTGGGAAGGATCTTCGGTGGCCATCGGCAGGGTGCCGCCGACCACGCAGATCTTGAGGTCTCGTGCCACGTCGATGAGGAAGTCCTGCACGCGCCCGAGGCCTTCGGTTTCGGCGATCACCAGCTTGTCTTCATCCTTCATGCCCATGAAGCAGAAGTATTCGGGCAACACCGCGAGCTCCGCCCCGGCGGCGGCAGCCAGACGCAACAGGCGCAATGCCTCGCTGAGGTTGGCGTCGAGGCTGATGCCCGAGACCATCTGGATGGCGGCGACTTTCATGGGGCTGTGTCCTGGTCGGCGTGGCAAAAACGGGAGCGTTCGAGCTTACTGCAGCGTGGGGGCCGGTGCAGGCGGAACCGGTGGCGGGCGGACCACCTTGTCGACCTGCGGATCGGCCCAGCTGCCGCTGACGCGGAACTCTTGCGTGGCCGCGCTTTGCAGGGGCTGGCGCAACAGGAACTGCGCCAGAAACGTGCCCAGCCCCACCGCCGGGTTGATGGCCGAGGCAATCAGCGAGGCCGTTCCCGCGTTGAGTTCGGGCACCACCACCACCTTGAGGTCCTGCGTCTCGCGCGCCAGGTCGGCCGACCCTTCCATCAGCACGGCCGCGTTCACGCCTTTCATCTGAAGGTTGTTGGTGGTGACCACGCCGCGCTCGATGCGCGCATCGCCACGCACGAAGTCGAACGCGAATCCTTCGGAGAACACGTCGCGGAAATCGAGCACCAGCCGCCGCGGCAGGGCTTGCAGGCTGAGCACGCCGAGCAGCCGGCCCGCGCCGGGCTCGGCCTTGAGGAACTGGCCGCGCTCGACGTCGAGTCGAAGCTGCCCGGACAGGGACGCGGTGTCGAAGGCAAACGGGGTGCCGAGCCAGCCGATGTTTCCCTCCAGCCGGCCTCGCGCGCCGCGCACCAGGCCCTCGCGGCCGAAACGTGCCAGCAGTGCGCCGCTGTCTTGCAGGTCGAGGCGGAACTGCAATGCGGTGCGGCGTTGCCCGGGCACCGCGCCGTCCGACTGCGCGGCCAGCGGTGCCCAGTTGCCGCTGGCGCTCAGCCGGGCTTCGGGCAGGGTGGCGCGCAAGGCATTCAACCGCCATTCGCCGACCCGCAGCGGACCGCCCCGGTTGACGGCATCGATCTCGACGCGCCCGAGCGAACGTCCGCCCCACTGCAGGTCATCCACGGCGATGTCGAGCGCCGGCACGGAGGAGGGTTGCTGCAGCAGCCGGTCGGCGTCGCGCGGTGCCGCGGGCGGCAGGGTGAGTCGGGCCAGCCGTGCGTACACGCTGCCGGGGCCCGTGGCGCCGGCCGGGCGAAACTCGACATAGCCATTGAGTTCTTCGGCCTCGACACTGGCGCGCCAGACCGCACCTTCCCGCGAGGCGCCAACCAGCACGCGGTTGAATCGCCGGCCCTCGACCGTGACCGCATCCGCCTGCAAGGTCACCGAGGTCGGCAGCGCGTTGGCCGGTTCGTCCCCCAGGCCGGGCACACCCATCACCAAGGCCCGCCATCGGTCGAGGTCGACATCGCCCAGGCGCGCCTGGACGGCCACACCCTGCACCGGCAGCGAGGGCCGATCGCCAGCGGGCAGGCCGATGGCCAGGCTGCCCCGCTGGACGCGGGGCTCGGCGCCACGAAGATCGCGTTCGAGGTGAAGGTCGATCACGGGCGTGGCGGCGGGCCCCAGCGTGAGCAGGGTGCGATCGCCGAGCGCACGGCCTTCCTGGACGGCCAGCGCACTGCTGTCGTAACGCAGCGGCCACGCCGCCTCGGCGACCTTGCCCAACGGTGCCGGCAGCGCAATGGCCAGACCCTGCAGGTTGCTGTTGACGCGCAGTTCGGGCACACCACCGCGAAAGCCGAGCTGCGCGCTGTAGGCGGCGCTGCCACTGGCGTGTGCGAACAGCGCAGAGGCCGGTCCGAGCCCGCCGTCACGAAGGCCCGCCGCACTGGCCGTGCCCTGCCCGCGGAACAGCAGCGCAGCCTCGCCCCGCGCGTCGCGCCGCAGGCTGCCGTCCAGGACGAGCTCGCCGCCCAGCAACTGCGTGCGGGCACCGGTGAATGCGAAACCGTCTTCGGTGAAGCTGAGGTTGCCACGCGTGCGCGCCAGCAAAGGCGAATCGGGCGTGACACGCAGGTCGACGCCATCCAGCCGCACGTTGCCGCGCACCCGGGTGGCGGCCAGATCCCACAGTGGCAGGTCGAGCTGCAGGTCGGTACCGGCCGCCCCGCTGGCCGTGGCCCGGGCCAGCGCCTGCTGGGTGTAGGCATTCAAGGGCGTGCGCTGCACATGCTCCAGCAGTTCGGCGGCCGGTCCCTGCGCGCGAAGCTTCACCTGCACCGTGGATTGCCCCATCAGGTCGTCAATCACCACGGTGCCTTGGTCAAGCCGGGTACCCGGGGCATTGGCGAGGCGGCCCTGGATATCGGTGATGCGCATGGCGGCGCGATCGAGTTCGAAGCGCGCGCTCGCACCGCGCACGCCCGGCCACGGTGCATCGCCCGGCGCCTGCAGGAAAGCGGGCAGGTGATCGAAGTTCACGCCTTCAAGTGCGGCGGTGATGCGGAACGTGCCGGGCGTGTGGTCGGGTCGGTTGAAGGGAATGTCCCAGACCTCGCCCTGGATGCGGAAAGCCACCTGGCGAGAGCCACCTGCCAGGGCCGCTTCGCGAACGTAGCGGCGTGCGTTCTCGGGCACGGTCAAGGGAAGGTAGCGGTGCACGGCGGTGCCGTCGGCCCGCGTGAGGTTCGCGGTGAGGTCAAGCACGCCAGGGAAGCGCGAGCGCGCCGGGCTGGTGCCCGGATCGCCGGTGTGCCAGCGGGCCCGCAGGGTGCCTTCGGCATGGGCATTGGCCAGGCTGCCGTCGTCCAGGTCGACCTCGATGCGTTCGCCCTTGATGCGCCAGTTCAGGCGGGCGTCGAGCCGATCGAGATCGATGCGCGGGGTCTCGAACACATCGGGGAACTCCAGCGCGCCTTGCCGCAGCGCGAGCTTTGCCTGTCCGCCGTCCTGGTCGAGCTCGAAGTCGATCGTGGCACCCCGGATACCGGGCCGCCCTGGAAGCGGGTACCGACCGCTGATGGACATTCGGCCACTGGGCTCGCCAGCCAGCGCGAGTTCGGTCACGCGGCCGCTGGCACGGGCCACGACATGGTCGGCCATCGGCCCGCTGCCGCGCGCCTGCCACAGCAGATCAAGGCGTTCGAGGCGACCGGCCGGCTGCAGCCGGGCGAGCCAGTCACGGCCCTGCGCTGGCAATGGCAGGCGCTCGGCCAACGCCGACAAGGTGGCCAGGTCCACCGATTGCGCCTGAACCGAGGTGCGCGGGCCCTGGCGCTCACGGGCCAGTGCGTGTTCCACCCGGACGGTGGCGCCGGCCCAGTCCAGGCCCTCGCGGGTGCGAAAGCCCAGCCGATCGGTGGCCACACTCCAGCCGGTGCCCGACCAGGTTGCATCGAGACGGCCATCGAGCCGCTCCAGCGCCAGCGCTGGCAGGTCCGGGCCCAGCTGAAGGTCGACATCGGACAGTTTGGCGTCCAGGGTGACCGCGCCGACCGTGCCTTCCTGCAGGCGCGCCCATGCGCGCAAGGCGCCCTGGCCGCTGCGCACTTCGACCCCCAGATCGCCGAGGTCCACGTGGTGGCGCAACTGCGCCACGTCGGCTCGGGGCAACTCGCCGTACAGCTCGCCACTCCAGTCGTGCCATGGCGGGCGTGACGCGTCGCGGCGCCCGGGCAAGCGCAGCAGCGGCTCGCGCAGGCGGGCGCGCAGGCTGAAGCGCTCACCCCAGGCCACGTCCGGGGTGGCGTCCAGCCGCAGGTCGTGCGTCAGCGCACCGTTGCGAGCGACGAAGTCGAGCGAGCGCAGCGTCACGGGCTCGATGGCCCGCACGTCGTCGATCCAGCGCACGGTGCCGTTTCGAACCACGAACTCGGTCTGGTCGAAGAACCAGTCGGCACCGGCCTGATCGCCGCGGCCCGGTCCGGAGACATCGATACCCGCGATCTCGATGTGGCCATCTGCGCGACGCCGGACGTCCAGCGTGGGGCCCTCGATCAGGATCTGCTCGAAGCCGCCGCGCCAGAGCGATCCGACCGAGACGGCACCCCGCACCCGAGGCAACGTGAGGGCCGGGCGCCCCTCTGCGTCGAGCAGGCGCACGTCGAGCAACTCGAAACTGGGCACCAGCGGAGGCAGAAACCGGTTGGCCTGCGGGTCCGGGACGGACCGGATTTCGCCGATGCGAACCGCAACCCCGACCGCGCTGCCGGCCCACCGTTCCACGTCGGGGCGCCAGGATTCGATCCGCGGCACAATCCACGCCTGCAGCACGAACCAGCTCAGGAGAAACATGCCCCAAAGGCCCGCCAGAAGCCACAGCAGCACACGCGTGGCACGGGCCCACAGCCGCAGGGTGCGGCTGGCCGGGGCGGCGCCTTCGTCGCGCTCGGCGCTGACCTGGTTGGGTTGCTTCATGTCCACCGCAAATTATGACGGCCCTGCCCCATCGGGGTTCCCGCGCGGGTGAGCGCATCTTGTCAACGAATGTGAACTCCGCCAATCACCTGGGTCCGGCCGATCGAAGTGCCGACCATTCGCGTTTCGTGCAGCGCGTGCGGCGCCGTTTCTCGGCCGAACTGGACTGTCTGCCGCCCGGCGCCCCCGTCAAGGCGGACATGGCCCGGTGCTTCGAGGCCCTGCGCAATCAAGGGATGGGTGTGCCGGCAGCGTTGCGCGTCCTGCGCCAGCTGGTGCTCGAGCGCCTCGTGGTGGTCGACTGCGAGCGGAACGCGCCGCTGGGCGAAGTGACCCGCGCCGTGACCGAACTGGCCGAGTTCGCGCTGGACCAGGCCTGCCGCCTGGCGTTCGAAGAACTGGACACGCTGCATGGTGCACCGGTGGCGGCCAGCTCCGGCCAGCGGGCGCAGCTCTGGGTCATCGGCATGGGCAAGCTGGGTGCGCGTGAACTCAACGTGTCCAGCGACATCGACCTGATCTACGTGTACGACCAGGACGGCGAGACCGCCGGCAATGCCGAGGGCCGTCTTCGCGTGAGCAACCACGAGTACTTCGCCAAGGCGGTCAAGCACATCTACCAGACCGTGGGCGAAACCACCGAGCATGGTTGCGTGTTCCGCGTCGACCTGGCGCTGCGCCCGAACGGGAACTCGGGACCCAGCGTGGTGTCGCTGGGTGCGCTGGAAGAGTACTTCCTCGTGCAGGGGCGTGAATGGGAGCGCTTTGCCTGGCTCAAGAGCCGCGTGATTGCGCCCGCCAGCGCGCTGGCCGCGCCGGGCCTGCAGGCGCTGCGGGCCACGGTGCTGCCGTTCGTGTTCAGGCGCTACCTCGACTATGGTGTGTTCGAGGCGCTGCGTGTGCTGCACCGCCAGATCCGCGAGCACGCCTCGCGCAGGGCCGCCGGCAACCCTGGCCGGGCCAACGACGTCAAGCTCTCGCGCGGCGGCATCCGCGAGATCGAGTTCACCGTGCAACTGCTGCAGGTGGTGCGTGGCGGTCAGTTCCCCGAGCTTCGTACGCGGCCCACGCTGGGCGCGCTGCAACGGGTGAGCAAGGCCGGCCTGATGCCCGCCGACAAGGCCGATGCACTGGCGCGCGCCTACGAATTCCTGCGCAAGGTGGAGCACCGGATCCAGTACCTTGACGACCAGCAGACGCACCTGATGCCCGAGCGCGACGAAGACCTGGCATGGCTCGCGGCCACCATGGGCTTCGCCAACACCTGCGCGTTCCTGCATGCGCTGGATGCGCACCGCGAGGTGGTGGCCGAGGAGTTCGACATCCTGCTCGGCGGGGCAGGCCAGGGCACGTGCCGCGGCAAGGGGTGCAGCGGCAACGGGACGCGCAGCCCGGACGATCTCGGCGCCGTGCTGGCCCACCTGCCCGAGGCGCTGGCGGCGCGTGTTCAGCTGTGGCGCGAGCATCCTCGCGTGCTGGCGCTGCGCGAAGACACCCGGCAGCGGCTGGTGCGGCTGGTGCAGCGCACGGGCGCCTGGATCGACGAGGGTCGGGTGAGCGAGCTGGCAGCGCTGCGGATGACCGACTGGATCGAACCGCTCCTGCGCCGGGAAAGCTATCTGGCCCTGCTCCAGGAGCGGCCCTCGGTGCACGAGCGGATGCTGCGCCTGTTCGGCGCCGCCCGGTGGCCCGCGCGCTACCTGGTGCAGCACCCGGGCGTCATCGACGAACTGGCCAGCCAGCAGTTGCTGGCCGAGCGTTTCGATGCCGATGCGTTCGAGGCCGAGTGCGAATCGCGCAGGGCTTCGCTGCGCACCACCGGTGAAGACGACGAGGAAACCCTGCTCAACCTGCTGCGCCGCGCCCACCATGCGGAGGTGTTCCGAACCCTGGCGCGCGACGTGGAAGGTGTGCTCACGGTGGAGCAGGTGGCCGACGACCTGTCGGCCCTGGCGGACGCGGTGCTGCGCCTGACGGCACGCTGGTGCTGGGCGCGGCTCAAGAACCACCACCGCGACACACCCGCGTTTGCGATCATCGGGTACGGCAAGCTGGGCGGCAAGGAGCTGGGCTACGGCAGCGACCTGGACATCGTGTTCGTGTACGAGGACGAGCACGAAAACGCGGGCGAGATCTACGCCGCGTTCGTGCGCAAGATGATCAACTGGCTCACGGTCAAGACCGGCGAGGGCGATCTGTTCGAGATCGACACCGCGCTTCGCCCCAACGGAAATTCGGGCTTGCTGGTCACCAGCTTCGAGGCCTTCGAGAAATACCAGACCCAGCGCGGCAGCAACACCGCCTGGACCTGGGAGCACCAGGCCATGACGCGCGCGCGCTTCGTGCTCGGCAGCGCCGGTCTGGCGGGACGCTTCGACGCCGTGCGCGAGGCCGTGATCACCGCGCCGCGCGACGCGGCCGCACTGGGCGGCGAGATCGTGGCCATGCGCGAGAAGGTGCGCGCCGCGCACCCGGTGCGGGGCGGGCGCTTCGACATCAAGCACAGCGCGGGCGGCATGGTCGATGTCGAGTTTGTGGTGCAGTACCTGGTGCTGCTGCATTCGCACGCGCACCCCGAGTTGCGGGCCAACGCCGGGAACATCAACCTGCTGCGGCGCGCCGAAGCCGCCGGCTTGCTGCCGGCGGGCATGGGCGAGGCCGCCGCCAGCGCCTACCGCCGCCTGCGCCAGGTGCAACACCGCGCGCGGCTCGACGAAGCGCCCACGCAGGTGGAGACCGGCGAGCTGCAGGCCGAAGCCGAGGCGGTGGGCAGGCTCTGGCAACACGTGCTCGGGTCCGTGCCGCCGGCATGAGGGGCCCGCGCACCTGGCTGCTGCTGTGCGCCGTGCACGGCGTGATCAGCATGATCCTTTGGTGGGCGCGCGAGCCGGCGGTGCAGGCCCTCATCTGGCGGGCCGATGAATGGCACGCAAGCCCGTGGACGCTGTGGACCAGCGCCTGGGTTCACCTGAACACACCGCACCTGATCGGCAACCAGCTGGCGCTTGGCGCGCTCACCGCTGCCGGCTGGGTGTTGCGTCCACCACCCTCGGCGACGCTGGCCTGGGCGTTGAGCTGGCCGCTGGTGCAGGTGTCCCTGTTGGCGTGGCCGCACGTGGGGTATGCCGTCGGCCTTTCGGGCTTGCTTCACGCCGGTGCGGCGGTGGTGGCGCTGCACCTGTTGCTGGGACCGGTGCCCCGTGGACTGAAGCCCTGGGGCGGCTTGCTGCTGGGCGGGCTGTTGCTGAAACTGCTGATCGAGCAGGCCTGGACCCGGCCGGTGGTCTGGGATCCGGGCAATGAGATGTCGGTGGTGCAGGCTGCCCACCTGTGCGGGGTGGGTTGGGGCCTGCTGCTGGGACTGCTCAGCGCGCTGCGGTCGCGCCGGGCGAGCTGATCACGCGGCAGCGGGATCGGGCTGCGCGCCGGTGGCCAGCGATTTGCGGAAGCGGTTGAGTTCCTGGACCGACTTGAAGCTGTTGTCCATCAACAGGCTCAGGTTGTGCAGGATGCGGTCCACGACCTTGCTTTCCCAGGCGGCGTCGAAGGCGATCTGCTTGTCCAGCCAGTGCTCCAGCCATTCGGGGTTGGGCAGCCGGCTCTGGATCGTGTCGTTGGGGAACAGCGCCTTGTTGACGTGCAGGTTGGTCGGGTGCAGTGCCTGCGCGGTGCGGCGGGCGCTGGCCATCAACACGCCCACCTTGGCAAAGGCGGAGCGGGCTTCATCGCCGAACCGGTTGATGGCGCGCTTCATGTAGCGCAGGTAGGCGCCGCCGTGGCGGGCTTCGTCCTGGCTGAGCGTGGTGTAGATGTGCTTGATGACCGGCTCGGTGTGCCATTCGGCCGCGCGGCGGTACCAGTGGTTGAGCCGGATCTCGCCGCAGAAATGGAGCATGAGCGTCTCGAGGGCCGGGGCGGGATCGAACTCGAAACGGATTTCGTGCAGCTCCTGCTCGGTGGGCACCAGCTCGGGCCGAAAGCGCCGCAGGTATTCCATCAGCACCAGCGAGTGCTTCTGCTCCTCGAAGAACCAGATCGACATGAAGGCCGAGAAGTCCGAGTCGTCGCGGTTGTCGCGCAGGAACATCTCGGTGGCAGGCAGGGCAGCCCACTCGGTGATGGCGTTCATCTTGATCGTCTGCGCCTGCTCGTCGGTGAGGCTGGCTGCATCGAATTGCGCCCAGGGGATGTCCTTGTCCATGTCCCAACGGACGGATTCGAGTTGTTTGAACAGTTCGGGGTACAGCATGGTCTTCTCGGGGTGGCCGCGAATATTGTAGGCGGGGGCTGTTTCAATGCGTCACAAATCCGACAGCCGCGCCAATGTGGCGGCGGCCTGCGCACGGATGGACTCTCGTTCGGCGGGGGGCAGTCGCTGCAGGTTTTTCACCATCAGCGCGGTTCGCGGTCCGGCGGCCAGTTCGGTCTCGTGCCGATCCAGGAAGTTCCAGTACAGCGTGGTGAAAGGGCAGGCGCGGTCGCCGGTTTTCTCGGTCGGGCGGTAGCGGCAGTGCTGACAGTGGTTGCTCATGCGATGGATGTAAGCGCCGCTGGCCACGTAGGGTTTGCTGGTGAACCGCCCGCCGTTGGCAAACAGCGCCATGCCGGCGACGTTGGGCAGTTCCACCCATTCGACCGCGTCCACATAGACGGCGAGGTACCAGTCGGCCACCTGCCTGGGGCCGATTTCCGCCAGCAGTGCGAACTGGCCGGTAAGCATCAGCCGCTGGATGTGGTGCGCATAACCATGCTCCAGTGTCTGGGTGATGGCGTCGCGCAGGCACGCCATGCCGGTCTGGCCGGTCCAGTACCAGGCCGGCAGCTTGCGGGTATGGCCATAGTGATTGGCCTCGCGCAGGTCGGGCATGTCCAGCCAGTAGACCCCGCGGATGAACTCGCGCCAGCCCAGCACCTGGCGGATGAACCCTTCGACCGATGCGATCGGCAGGCCCCGTTCGCGGTGCGCGGCTTCGGCCGCGGCGATCACGTCGCGCGGATCGATCAGGTGCAGGTTGAGGGCCACCGACAGCAGGGAATGCCAGCCAAACGGGGTGTCCGTCCACATGGCGTCCTGAAAGTCGCCGAAACGCGCCAGGCGGTGGTCGACAAATCGGCGCAGCGCCACACGCGCCTGCTCGGCCGTGACCGGCCAGGCGAAGTGCTCGAGCGAGCCGGGGTGGTCGGGAAACCGCCGGGACACCAGGTCGAGCACCTCGCGGGTGGTGGCGTCGGGCTCGAACCGGGCGGGCGGCTCGATGTCGCCCGGGCCGCCCTTCGGGTAGGCCTTGCGGTTTTCGGCGTCGTGGTTCCAGGTGCCGCCCAGCGGCTCGGCACCGTCCATGAGCACGCCGTGTTCGCGCCGCATCTCGCGGTAGAAATACTCCATGCGCCACTCCTTGCGGCCGCGCGCCCAACGGGCAAAACGCGCTTTGCTGCAAAGGAAATGGGTGTCTTCGAGCGTGCGCAGCGGCACGCCGGTGCGGCGGGCCACGGCGGCAATGTCCTGCTGCAGCCGCCATTCGCCGGGTTCGCACATCCACAGGGCCTGGGGTGCGTGCGTGCCCAGTTCGCGGGCCAGTCGCTCAGGCAGATCAAGCAGGTCGTCATGGCCGGGGTCGTCGATGTCGACATAGCGCAGCGGCCAGCCGCGCTCGCGCAGCGCATCCCGGAAATGGCGCATGGCCGACAGGAACAGCGCAATGCGGGCGCGGTGGCTCCAGACCAGGGTCGATTCGCCCGGCGCCTCGATCATCAGCACCAGGTCCTGCGCGGGATCGAAGTCCTGCAGGGCAGGGTTGTCGAACCAGAGCTGGTCGCCCAGCACGAGCACGATGCGCCGCGGCGTCACGGGGACCCCTGCGCGCCCGCACGGCGGCAGCGTTCGCTGCAGTACTTCACCTGGGCCCAGTTGTCGGCCCACTTGCGGCGCCAGGTCATGGGCCTGCCGCACGCCGCGCAAGGCTTGCTGGGCAGGGCGGCCTTGTTGCCCTTGAAGCCACGCACCTCTTTCATGCGGCGACGGGTGCGGACTCGGCCCGCCAGCGCGCCACCGCCACCGGGATGTCCTGAAGGCGGGGCAGGGGCCAGTGGACGCGGGTCTGACCCCTGGGTTTGCGCGCCACCGCGCTGCACTGTCCGCCGGCCCAGATCTGAACGCTGTCGGGCAGCTGCGTGCGAAGCCGCTGCAGGACCGCCTGCGTGTCACGCGGCGACTGCATGGCGGAAAAGCTGAGCGCCACCACGTCGGCACGACCGGCCTCGGCGGCGCGCACGATGTCGGGCACGGGCGTCTGCACGCCCAGCGGCACGGTCTCGCAGCCTTCGAGCACGAGCAGGCATTCGGCCATCAGCAGACCCAGCCCATGCACCTCCCCGGGCACGGTGGTCAGCAACACGCGGGGTGGGGCCGGGCGGCGAGACGCCTCGGTGTGCGCGATGGCCTGCCGGAGAACCTGCTGAACGGCCTCGGTGAAGAGGTGTTCCTCGAAGACGGCCAGGTTGCCGTCGAGCCAGGCCTGCCCGACCCGAACGGTCAGCGGCGCGACCGTTTCGATCACCGTCCGGGACAGGCCGATCGTGCGCCAGCGCAGGTCGAGGGCCTGGCGAAGGCCGGCCACGTCCTGGCGGTGCAGCATGCCGAGCCAGTCCGGTTCGTCGGCGTCGATCGAGGGCGGCGGCCCCTGAATCCGGCGCGCCGGCTCGCGCGTACCCAGTTCCAGCAGGTCCGGCAGGGGCATGCCCACCACGCGGCCGGGCCGGTGACCAGCGTCGATCAGGCGGCGCACGTGGCGCAGCCGGGTCAGGTCCTCGTCGGTGTACCGGCGCTCGCCCTGCGCATCGCGCACCGGCTGCGGAAAGCCGTAACGGCGCTCCCAGACGCGCAGGGTGTCCTTGGCCAGCCCGGTGTCGCGTTCGACGTCGGCGATGCTGAGCCAGCCAGAGACGCGATCGGGGTGGTTTGTCATGGACAAGATGCGAAGGAGAGGGCAGATTATGGACAGATGCACCGCGCCCACGGCCCCTGGGCTCGCCATGCCCGACCTGCGATGCGGGTCGGCAGTCGTCAAATCCACACACTTCTCATGGTTTTCGGCTGATTCTGCTGGACCAAAACGCGACTGATTGGTCACAATAAGACCAGACAGTTCAGATTCGATGAAAACCACCCTTCGCCAACCCATGACGAACACACAGAACCCGAGGAACTTCTTGCCGACCCAGGCGCTCGGAGGTGTTGTGTCGGCGAGGGAGCTTTTGTCCGACCCCCTTTTTCTGCTGCGAAGCCTTTCCGGCCTTCCTGGCCGGGATGAAATCCCGAGGCGCTTCTCCTCCTCCTCCCTCCCTCCCTTGTTCGTTTCGGGGCGCTTCGCAGCTTTTTGTCTTCCCCACCACCGGATGGCTCCGGCGGTGCGAACCTGAGGTCCGACGTGTACAAGGACCTCCAATCCGCTTCTCCCGTGGGTGGTTCCGGCGCCCCGCGCCGCGTGGCCATCGTCGGCTCGGGCATTTCGGGCCTGGCCGCCGCCCACACCCTCCAGGGCCTGGCCGATGTCACCCTGTTCGAAGCCGGTGACTGGTTCGGCGGTCACACCCACACGGTCGACGTGACGCTGCCGGACGAGCGCGGCATGCCCACCACCTTCGGCGTCGACACCGGCTTCCTGGTGCTCAACGAGCGCACCTACCCGAACCTGCTGGCGCTCTTTGCGCAGCTTGGCGTGCCGGTGGCCAAGTCGGACATGTCGTTTTCAGTGCAGGTGCCGGGAGCGGGCTCCGGGGGCCGCGCGCTCGAGTGGAGCGGCAGCAGCCTGTCCACCGTGTTCGCCCAGCGCCGCAACCTGCTCAACCCGCGCTTCTGGCGCCTGCTCGCCGACATCGTGCGCTTCAACCGCGAGTGCACCCGCCTGGCCGAACGCGGCGACGACCTGCAGCCCGACAGTCCGTTGCTGCAGCCCCTGGGCGAGTTCCTGCAGGCGCAGGGCTTCTCTCCAGAATTCCGGGACTGGTATTTCCTGCCCATGCTGGGCTGCATCTGGAGTTGCCCCACCGACCAGATGCTGCGCTTCCCGGTGGCGACGATGATCCGCTTCTGCCACAACCATGGCCTGATCCAGGTGAGCAACCGGCCCCAGTGGTACACGGTGGCCGGCGGCGCACGGCAATATGTCGAGAAGATCGTGGCCGGTGTGTCCGATGCCCGACTGGCGACGCCGGTGCACCAGATCTCCCGCGATGCGCAGGGCGTGCGCGTGGTCACGCAGGGCCGGGTCGAGCGGTTCGACGCGGTGGTGCTGGCCTGCCACACCGACCAGTCGCTGCGCCTGCTGGGCGGCGAGGCCAGCGCCGACGAGCGCGACGTGCTGGGCGCAATCCGCTACCAACCCAACCGGGCCGTGCTGCACACCGACACCTCGGTGCTGCCCGGCAACCGGCGCGCCTGGGCGTCGTGGAACTACGAGCGTGCCGCCAGCGAACAAGACGAATCGGCCCGCGTGTGCCTTCACTACCTGCTGAACCGCCTGCAGCCTCTGCCGGTGCAGCAACCCGTGGTGGTGTCGCTGAACCCGCAGGGCGACATCGATCCGCGCACCATCATCGGCGCGTGGGACTACGACCACCCCGTGTTCGACCTTGGCGCCATCCATGCGCAATCGCGCGTGCCGGCCATGCAGGGCCGCATGAACACCTGGTACGCCGGCGCGTGGTGCGGCTACGGCTTCCACGAGGATGGCCTGAAGGCCGGCCTGCATGCGGCACGTTCGCTGATCGACCACTTCGGCCTGGTGCCGCGCGCCGACCGCGGGCAAGCCCTGCGCGCGGCATTGCCAGGGGTACTGGCTTGAACGTGCAGGCGCTCCAACTCGTCAACGCCGCGCCCGTGGCGTTGATCGGCTTCGGTCAGGTGCGCCACACACGGACGAGACCGCGCCGCAACGCGTTTGCCTACCCCACCTATTTCCTGATGCTGCCCATGCGCAGCCTGCGCCAGCACGGCTCTGGCGACCTGGCGCGCAACCGCCCCGCCCTGCTCGGGTTCAGCGACCGCGATCATGGCGACGGTCGGGCCGACTCTCTGGCCTGGCTGGAAGAACTGCTGGCTTCGCATGGCATCGACGACGCCGATGGCGAGGTCTGGCTGCACACCTACCCGAGGGTCTTCGGCTATGTGTTCAAACCCGTGAGCTTCTGGTACTGCCACCGGGCAGACGGCACCTTGCGTGCGGTGTTGGCTGAGGTGAACAACACGTTTGGCGAACGGCATTGCTACCTGCTGGACGAACCGCGGTACGGCGTGCCTTGTGAAGCGGCCAAGGTGTTCCATGTGTCCCCCTTCTGTCCGGTGCGGGGCCGCTACCGCTTCGTGTTCATGCGCACCGAGCGGCCCGGCACGGTGGGCGAGCACCCGCGCACCGTGGCGCGCATCGATTACTTCGACGACGAAACCGACCCGGTGCCGCTCCTCAACACCAGTGTGAGCGGAGAACTGGTGGCGCTGGACGCGCAGGCGCGCCACCGCGCCCTGTGGTCCTACCCCGCCATGACATTCGGCGTGGTCGCGCGCATCCACTGGCAGGCCATCCGCCTTTGGTTCAAGCGTGCTCCCTTTTTCCGTCAACCGCCCGCGCCGGGCGAATTCGTGACTGCCACCGTGCAGCGACCTTCGTGAGATGGCAACGCCCATGAGCAATTCCACCACCGCCGAGCGCCAACCCGCCGGCTTTGCCCTGCCCCGCAACGCACCAGCCTCGGCCCGCAGCGTGCTGCAATTGCTGCAGCGCCTGATGCACGGCAGCCTGACCGTCACCCTGCCCGATGGCACGGTGCAGCGCTTCGGGTCGGTGGGCGGCGCACACGCCAGCATCCAGCTGCACAACTGGAACGTGTGCCCGGCGGTGATCAAGTCGGGCGACATCGGGTTTGCCGAAACCTTCATCGCGGGCGACTGGAGCACGCCCAACCTGACCCACCTGCTCGAGGTGATGCTGCTCAACCGCCGCGAGGTGGAAGACGTGATCTACGGCAGCTGGCTCGGCCGGCTGGCTTACCGCGTCAAGCACCTGCTCAACCGGAACAACAAGGCCAACAGCCGCAAGAACATTCATGCCCACTACGACCTGGGCAATGCGTTCTACGACCTCTGGCTCGACAGCACGAAGAACTATTCGTCGGCGTGGTTCGAAACGCCCGACCTCTCGATGGAAGAAGCCCAGCACGCCAAGGTGCGCCGTGCGTTGCGCATGGCGGGCGTCAAGCCGGGCGACCGCGTGCTCGAGATCGGCTGCGGCTGGGGTGCGCTGGCCGAAAAGGCCACCACCGAATTCGATGCCTCGGTCGTCGGCGTGACGCTGTCGACGGAGCAGCTGAGCCACGCCAACGAGCGCATGCAGCGCATTGGCGCCGACGCGCGTGCCGACCTGCGGCTGCAGGACTACCGGGACATCGACGATCCTGCGTTCGACGCCATCTGCTCGATTGAAATGGTGGAGGCGGTGGGCCGCGAGTATTGGCCGACCTACTTCCAGGCGGTGGCACGGCTGCTCAAGCCGGGCGGGCGCGCGTGCATCCAGAGCATCGTCATCGACGACGCGCACTTCGACCGGTACGTGCGTGGCACCGACTTCATCCAGCAGTACGTGTTTCCGGGCGGCTGCCTCCCATGCCCCAGCGAGTTCCGCGCACAGGCCGCCAAGGCGGGGCTGGAAGTGGTGGACGAATTCGCGTTCGGTCAGGACTACGCGCGCACCCTGCGCCACTGGCGCGAGCGCTTCCTGCATGAGCAGAAAGCGGTGCTGGAGCTGGGCTTCGACGAACGCTTCCTGAGAATCTGGGAGTTCTACCTGGCGTACTGCGAGGCCGCCTTTTCACAGGGCAGCACGGACGTGGTGCAGTACACGCTTCGCAAGCCCGCCTGAGGCCCACCCACATGCTGCGCACCACCCTGAACCTGATCCTCGCCGCCGTGCTGGCGGCACCGGCATGGGCGAACACGCCCGAACCCACGGTGACGGCGGCGCTGCAGGACAAGGCGCCGGTGGGCAAGGCCCGCCTGCGCGTGTGGGGTTTCAGCGTTTACGACGCCACGCTGTATGCACGCCCCGGGTTCGATGCGCAGCGGTTTGGCGAGCAGCGTTTTGCGCTGGAACTGGCCTACCTGCGCGAGTTCGAAGGCGCAGACATCGCGGAGCGTTCGCTGCAGGAGATGCAGGGACAGGCCGCACTGGACGCCCCCACCGGATCGCGATGGCTGCAGGCCATGAAGGGCCTGTTCCCCAACGTCAAGAGCGGCGACCGGATCACCGGCGTGCACGTGCCCGGTTCGGGCGCCCGCTTCTATCTGAATGGCCGGCTGCTGGGCGCCATCGACGACGACGCCTTCTCGCGCCGCTTCTTTGCGATCTGGCTGTCGCCCGCCACGTCGCAACCCGCCATGCGCGGGGCACTGCTGCAATCGCTGACGGGCAGCGGATCGAGGGCGCCATGAGCGCCGACGCGCGACCCGATCCGGCCGCCGCGTTCATCGGCCCCGGGGCGTGGCGCCACGGGCTCTCCTACGGTCTGCTCGGTCTGCCACTCGCCTTCGTGGCGCTGCCGCTGTACGTCATCCTGCCCAACCACTACGCGCGCAACTTCGCCGCACCGCTGGCGGCGCTGGGGGCCGTGTTGCTGGCGGCGCGCCTGGTCGACGCCGTGCTCGACCCGATCATCGGCCGCTGGTGCGACCGGCTGGCCGCACGCTCGCGGCGCACGTTGCTGGGCGTGGCCGGGATCAATGCCATCGTGCTGGTGCTGGGGCTGTGGGGTCTTCTGTTTCCGCCGGCTGCCGTGGTGGCCGAGGGCACAGCAGCTTTGCTGACCTGGGCCGGCGTGCTCATGGCCATAGCCTACACCGCTTACAGCGTGGTGGCGGTGGCGCACCAGGCCTGGGGCGCCAGGCTGGGCGGCACCGAGGTGCAACGCAGCCGGGTGGTCGCCTGGCGCGAGGCCCTGGCCCTGGTCGGTGTGCTGGTGGCAGCGGTGCTGCCCACCGCCGCTGGCCTGGGGGTCACCGTGGCCACCTTCGCCGTGCTGCTGGCGTTGGGCTGGTGGGCATGGACGCGCAGCATCGCCCCGATCGATCACCGCGTGGTGCAGATCGGCCAGGGCGCATCGCCGCTGCGCCAGGGTGCGTTCCTGCGGCTGCTGGCGGTGTTCGTGATCAACGGCACCGCCAGCGCGGTGCCCGCCACGCTGGTGCTGTTTTTCGTGCAGGACCGCCTGCAGGCCAGCGCCAGCATCGAACCCGCGTTCCTGGCCACCTATTTCCTGAGTGCCGCGCTGTCGATTCCCCTCTGGGTGCGGTTGGTGCCGCGCTTCGGTCTGGCGCGCACCTGGCTGGCCGGCATGTTGCTGGCGGTGGTCACGTTCGTGTGGGCCGCCACGCTGGGCCAGGGCGACATCGCCGCTTTCCTCGTGGTGTGCGCCCTGTCGGGCATCGCGCTGGGCACCGACCTCACACTGCCGGGCGCCATGCTGTCCGGACTCATCGGCCAGCTCGGCGAGCGCGGCCAGCGCGAGGGGGCCTATTTCGGCTGGTGGAGTTTCGCGGGTAAGTTCAACTTGGCGCTGGCCGCCGGGGTGGCGCTGCCGCTGCTGGCCTGGTTCGGTTACGAGCCCGGTGCCCGCGACCCCGAAGCCTTGCGCACACTGACCATTGCCTACTGCCTGCTGCCGTGCGCGCTCAAGCTGGCCGCGGCCGCTGCGCTTCAGATTCTTGTCATCCGCGGGCCGCAACCGGCTGCCATGCGCCCCGCCACCCACCCTTGAGGAACACCATGCAAAGACGTCTGCTGCTCACCGCCTCCATGGCCGCTGGTGCTTCGGCGCTGGCGGGTTGTGCCGGCCCCCAGATCAACGATTACGCGGGCCAGAAGCCCGACCTCGACCTGCGCCGCTATTTCAATGGCGTACTCGACGCCTACGGCGTGTTCACCGACCGCTCGGGCAAGGTGGTCCGCCGCTTCACGGTGTTGATGAACTGCACCTGGAATGGCGATCAAGGCGTGCTGGACGAGGATTTCATCTACTCGGATGGCGAAAAGCAGAAGCGCATCTGGCGCCTGCGCCACCTGGGCAACGGCGAGTACGTGGGCACCGCCGACGACGTGAAGGGCGAGGCGCGCGGGCGCACCGTCGGCAACGCCTTCCGCTGGGGCTACACGCTGATGCTGCCGGTGGATGGCAAGACCTGGGAGGTGCAGTTCGACGACTGGATGTACCTCATGGACGACCGCGTGATGCTGAACAAGGCCGAGATGAGCAAGTTCGGCGTCCGCCTGGGCGAAGTCACCCTGAGTTTCGTGAAGCGATCGACATGAACAGCACACCGGCCACCATTGAACGCAACACCGAGTCCCGAGCCGCGGTGACCAGACCGCGCGGCCTGTTTGCGCCCATGAACCCACCGATCACCGATTGGCGCGGACTGCGGGTCTGGCTGGTGGGTGCGTCCAGCGGCATTGGTGCCGCCACGGCCCACGCCTTGCACGAACGCGGCGCGCAGGTGCTGCTGTCGGCCCGCGGGGCTGCCGCGCTGGACGGATTCGTGAAGGACCATCCGGGCGCCCAGGCCTGGCCACTCGACGTGACCGACGAAGCGGCGGTGGCCAGCACCGCCCGCGCCATCCTCACACAGGGACCTGTCGATGTCATGGTGTATTGCGCCGGGCACTACCGCGAAATGCGCGCCACCGCCATGGACATGGCCGACCTCAAGAAACACCTGGACATCAACTACGTCGGGGCCCTGCATGTGCTGAACGCGCTCGTGCCGGCCATGGTGGCGCGGGGCCAGGGTCACCTGAGTCTGATCAGCAGCGTGGCGGGATTCAGGGGCCTGCCCAAGGGTCTGGCCTACGGGCCGACCAAGGCCGCCCTCACCCACCTGGGAGAAGGCCTGTACCTCGACCTGGCTCCGCTCGGCGTGGGGGTGAGCGTGGTGCACCCGGGGTTCGTGCAGACCCCGTTGACCGCGCAGAACGACTTCAGCATGCCCGCACTGATCACCCCCGAGGTCGCGGCCAACGCCATGCTGGAAGACTGGGCCGCGGGCCGTTTCGAGATCCACTTCCCCAAGCGCTTCACGCGCTGGATGAAGCTCCTGAGGCTGCTGCCCTACCGGGCCTGCTTTGCCCTGGTGCGGCGGGCCACGGGGCTGTGATGGACCACCGGACCACGGTCGATCGCATCGTGGACTTCTTCGAGACCCTGTCGCCCGAGCGGCTGGCCAGGCTGGACGCGGTCTACGCCGACGACGCGAGGTTCAAGGACCCGTTCAACGAGGTGCGGGGTGTCCCCGCCATCCGGCGCGTGTTTGAACACATGTACGTCAGCCTGCACGAACCGCGCTTCGTCGTGACCCAGCGGGTCGTCGACGGCGCCCAGTGTTTTCTGGTGTGGGAATTCCGCTTTCGCATGCGGCGCTTCAACACCCGCACCGAACAGGTGATCCGCGGCGGCTCGCACCTGCTGCTGGCCGCCGACGGGCGCATTGCCGAGCACCGCGACTACTGGGATGCGGCCGAGGAGCTGTATGAAAAGCTGCCGTTGATCGGTGGCCTGATGCGCTGGCTGAAAGCGCGGGCCAACGGCTGACGCCGCTGGCTCAGTCGGGCTTCGAATCGATGAAGCTCTGACGCTGCACCAGCTTGTCGCTCAGGCGGGCGAGGTTGGGATGGTTCGTGCGCCAGTCGATCACCGGGAAGCGGAAATCCAGGTAACCGAGCGCGCACCCCACCGCCACATCGGACAGGCTGAAGTGGATGCCGGAGCAGAAGGGCTTGTCGCCCAGGCCCTGGCTCATCGAGCGCAATGCCGCGTGGATCTTGGACAGCTGGCGGTCGATCCACGCCTGGCTCCGCTGTTCGGCGGTGCGGCCGGCCCAGGTGGCTTCCAGACGCGCGAGGATCGCGGCGTCGAGCACGCCATCGGCCAGGGCCTCCCAGGTCTTCACTTCGGCGCGTTCGCGGCCGCTGGGCGGAATCAGCTTGCCCACCGGCGACAGGCCGTCGAGGTATTCCACGATGACCCGCGAATCGAACACCGCTTCGCCGCCCTCCATCACCAGACACGGCACCTTGCCGAGCGGATTCGAGGCACCGATGGTGGTCTCGGGTTTCCACACGTCCTCTTGAATGAACTGGTAGTCCAGCTTCTTCTCGGCCATGACGATGCGGACTTTGCGCACGTAGGGGCTGGTGACGGCACCGATGAGTTTCATGGTCTGTGGGGCTTCGGGGATCGGGGGGCGATTTTAGCCAGCGCTGCGGCGCGCCCGCGGTGCGAACGGGCTTGGGGCAGGCGTCCACCCCGCCCACTCCTACAATTGCGGGATGGTTCCGACCCCTGCCACCGCCTCTGCGGCCACCGCCCGCGCCGACCTTTCCCCGATTTCCGCCCTGTCGCCGCTGGACGGCCGGTACGCCGGGCGCCTGGCCGCCTTGCGCCCTTTCATGAGCGAACTGGGCTACATGCACCGCCGCGTGCAGGTCGAGATCGCGTGGTTCATCGCGCTCTCGGACGCCGGTTTCGCCGAGTTCAAGCCACTGTCGCCCGGTGCACGCACTTACTTGCTGGGCCTGGTGAAAAACTTCAGCGAAGCCGATGGCGAGGCCATCAAAGCGATCGAGAAGACCACCAACCACGACGTCAAGGCGGTCGAGTACTGGATCAAGTCGAAGTTCGAGGCGCGGCCCGAGCTGGAGCGGGCGGCCGAGTTCGTGCATTTCGCGTGCACCAGTGAAGACATCAACAACACCAGCCACGCACTGCAGCTCAAGGGCTCGCGCGAACAGGTGTTGCTGCCCGCGCTGGACGCGGTGATCACCCGGCTGCGCGAGATGGCCCACGCCATGGCCGCCGTGCCCATGCTCAGCCGCACCCATGGCCAGACGGCCAGCCCCACCACGGTGGGCAAGGAACTGGCCAACGTGGTGGTGCGATTGACGGCAGCCCGCGAGCGCATTGCCGGCGTGAAGCTGCTGGGCAAGATGAACGGGGCCGTGGGCAACTACAACGCCCACCTGGCGGCGTGGCCCGACTTCGACTGGGAGGCGTTCAGCCGCACGGTGGTGGAAACGCCGGAGCCGCTCGGACTGGGCCTCACGTTCCAGCCCTACAGCATCCAGATCGAACCGCACGATTACATGGCCGAGCTGTTCGATGCCGTGGCCCGCACCAACACCATCCTGATCGACCTGGCGCGCGACATCTGGGGCTATGTGAGCCTGGGGTACTTCAAACAGAAGCTCAAGGCGGGCGAGATCGGTTCGTCGACCATGCCGCACAAGGTCAATCCGATCGACTTTGAAAACGCCGAGGGCAACCTGGGCCTGGCCAACGCGCTGCTGCGCCACCTCAGCGAGAAGCTGCCCATCAGCCGCTGGCAGCGCGACCTGACCGACTCGACCGTGCTGCGCAACATGGGCGTGGCCATGGGCTACGCCGTGCTGGCCTACCACGCGCTCGGCGTGGGCCTGAACAAGCTCGAGCTCAATGAAGAGGCCACCGCCGGCGACCTGGACGCATCCTGGGAGGTGCTGGCCGAGGCCATCCAGACCGTGATGCGCCGTTACGGCGTGGCGGGTGCCTACGAGAAGCTGAAGGAAGTGACGCGCGGCAAGTCGGTGACGGCCGAGGCGCTTCACGGGCTCATCCGCAGCCTGGACATTCCGCAAGCCGAGAAGGACCGGCTGCTGGCCATGACGCCCGCCACCTACATTGGCAAGGCCATCGAGCTGGCCCGTCGGGTCTGATCAGCCCCGAGCCCGTTCCCGGTAGCGGTTGAAGCGCCAGGCGTCACCCTCGATGGTGATGCGCCGCCAGCTCGCCCGTTTTTCGCCGGGCGACATCTCGGTCCAGCGCTGCACTTCGTCGAAGGTGCGGCCGCAGCCCTTGCACACCGCATCGCCCTGGCTGGTGGAACAGATCGCGATGCAGGGGGTGTCGGGTGTGGTGTCGTACCAGGTCAGCCACGCCTGGCGGGCAGCCGGCGGCAGCGTCGCCTCGTCGGCCTCGGACTCGCGCCAGAACACCATCAGCGCGTACACCTCTGCCAAAGCGCGGATGGGTGCCGCCAGGGACACCCCGTCGGTCGAAGGTGAGCGCTCGCGCCACCAGTTGATGGCTGCTTCGATGTCGGTGATGTGGATGCCGGCCATGGGGGGCGGATGATAGCCACTCCCGCGCGCCGACTGTGGAAACTGCTTATTCGCGGGCACGTTTCGGCACAGACCCCGCCGGTACAATTGATCGCTCCCGGAGGGTTCGCCTTTCGTCATTTCGGGCTCACGAACCCACGAGACCTATGGACTTCCTGACTTCGCCCGCTTTCTGGGTGGCACTCGGCCAGATCATCCTCATCGACATCCTGCTGGGTGGCGACAACGCGGTGGTGATCGCACTGGCCTGCCGCAAACTGCCGCCGGCACAACGCACAAAAGGCATCATATGGGGCACCGCGGGCGCCATCGTCCTGCGCGTCATCCTGATCTTCTTCGCCATGACGCTGCTGGCACTGCCGCTGCTGAAGTTCGTCGGCGCCCTGCTGCTGGTGTGGATCGGCGTCAAGCTGATCGCGCCCGACGAAGACGGCCATGGCGACATCGCCACCAGCGACAAATTGCTGGCCGCCATCAAGACCATCATCGTCGCCGACCTGGTGATGAGCGTCGACAACGTGATCGCGATTGCGGGCGCCGCGCAGAACGCCGGTGAACACCAGATGCTGCTGGTGGTGCTGGGCTTGCTGATCTCCATCCCGATCATCGTCTGGGGCAGCCAGCTCGTGATCAAGCTCATGGCCCGCTTCCCGGTCATCATCGTCGCCGGCGGGATGTTGCTGGGCTGGATTGCCGGAGGCATGCTGGTGACCGATCCGGTGTTCTCCAACCCCGACCAGTGGCAGTGGATGGTCAAGCTGCCGCAGGACAGCATGTGGAAGTACAGCGCCTCGGTGGCGGGCGCGCTGCTGGTGCTGGCCATCGGCAAATGGGTGGCCTCGCGCCAGACCCCGCACGAGCCGGCGCAAGGCGCGTGAACCCGTTCACCCAGCCGACCTGACGCGATGAAACTGCTTCTTCGGTGGCTGCTGGCGGCATGCGCCCTGCTGCTGGTTGCCTACCTGTACGACGGGGTGCAGGTGCGCAGCTTTCCCTCTGCGCTGATTGCCGCGGCCGTCATCGGCCTGTTCTACCTGCTCGTCCGACCGGTGCTGGTGATCCTCACGCTGCCGGTCACCGTGGTCACGCTGGGTCTGTTCCTGTTCGTCATCAACGCACTGCTGTTCTGGGCGGCAGCGTCTCTGCTCGACGGTTTTCAGGTGCGCGGTTTCTGGGCGGCTCTGCTGGGCTCGCTCATTTACTCGGTCATCATGGTGGTGGTCGACGCGGCCCTGCGGGGCGCACGACTGCGCTGATCAACCCCGACCGCGCGGATCGCTCAGCGCCGCTCGTCCTCGCGCAGTGCCTCCTTGAGGCGCTCTTCCACCTGACGCCGGCGGCTGTCCACGATCGCCAGTTCGATCGGGTCGGCATTTCGCTGCGCTGCGGGCAGGGCCTGCGCAGCCTTGAAGCGCTCGAGCGCGCCATCCCAGTCGAAGTGCGCGGCACGCGCCTCGGCGTCGGCGCGCACCGCCCGCAATGTCTGCCCCTGGGCCTGATGGGCACGCGACAGGATCTGCCAGGCAAAAGCGTCGCGCGGACGCTCGACCACCCAGGGCTGCAGGCGCGCACTGGCTCGCTGCGGCTGACCGGTGGCCACCGCCGCCTGCGCGCCCAGCAACACCATGCCCCGAGCGCCCGATGCCAGCGCTGCGTCGCGCAGCTCGGCGAGCAACACCGGGTTGGGCGCGGCGCCCGGCGACAGCATCAGTTCCAGTGCGAGTGCATCGGCCATGCCCCGGGCATCGCTGCCGGCGACGGCCGCGCGCAATCGCTGCGCGAGATCGGCCGCCTTGGCCGGCTGCCCCAGCCGCTGCGCCGCCAGTGCGCCCGCGTACACCGCTGCTGGTGACGCGTCCGCCCGCTGGGCTTGCTCGGCCCAGGTGGTCCACCGACGGCTGTCCCGCTCGGAGAGTGCACGGGCGCGGGCCGATGCCAGCGCATGCGCGGTGGCCGACGGCAGACCCGCTGCACGCAAGGGTGTCTCGGCACGCGGGCCCACCGCCGTCTGCGCCGTGGGCAGCCGGGCCTGCATGTCGGCGATGCGCTCCCCGGTCAGCGGGTGGCTTCGCAGGTAAGGAAACGCGCCATCGTCGTTGAGCCGGGAGGCCTGCTGCAGCTTGTCGAACATACCGACGAAGCCCTGACCGTCGAAGCCCGCGCCGGTGAGCACACCGAATCCGATGCGATCGGCCTCGCGCTCCATGTCGCGCGAGAAATTGAGGGACTGCTGCGCCGCCACCGCCGTGCCGCCGGCAATGGCTGCACCCGCGGCATCCGGACTGGCGCTGGCCGCCAGAGCGCCCAGGATCATGGCGCCCAGCATCCAGGGCGCCATGCGCTGCTCGTTGGCAATCAGGCGGGCGATGTGCCGCTGCGACACGTGGCTGAGTTCGTGCGCCAGCACCGATGCCAGCTCTTCGGGGCGCTCGGTGACTGCGAGCAGGCCGAGGTTGACGCCCAGATAGCCGCCCGGCAACGCGAATGCGTTGACGCGCCGGTCGCGCGACAGCATCAACTCCCAGGCCAGCCGCTCGGCCAGCTCGGCAGGCACCTCGCCCCGCTGCCGGGCCGAGGCCAGCAGCGGCTGCCAGAGCTGCTGCAGGTAATCGCCCAGCACCGGGTCGTCCAGGTAGTCGGGGTCCTGGTAGATGCTGCGCGCAATGCGGTCACCCAGGCGCCGTTCGGCCGACAGCGTGAGGTTCTCGCCATCGCCCAAGCTGGGCAGGGCGGCCGCGGGCGCGTCGGCCCGCGCGGGGCCGTTGCCGACCTGTGCCCGCGACGCGTTCACGGGCCACAGCAGTGCCAGGGACAGCCCGAAGGCAGCCACCGTCGCAACCCGCCCACCAGGCAATCGGAATGGAACCATGCCCGTATGATGCCGCCAACCCCCTCCAGTTCACCACCGCGCGTGTCAAGCGCGCGTGAATCCCGGTTACGCCATGTCACGGAACACGAACGAATCTCCCGCCGAATCGGCTGTGCTGACACATTTCGATGCCCAGGGTCAGGCCCACATGGTCGACGTGGGCGCCAAGGCCAGCACGCACCGGGTGGCGGTGGCCGAAGGCCGAATCCGCATGCAGCCAGACACCCTTGCACTGATCGAATCGGGCACCGCGAAGAAAGGCGACGTGCTGGGCGTGGCCCGCCTCGCCGGCATCATGGCCGCCAAGAAAACCAGCGACCTGATCCCCCTGTGCCACCCGATCGCGCTGACCCGCGTGGCGGTGGACTTCGAGATCGAGCGCGACACCCACAGCGTGCGCTGCACCGCGACCACCGAGTGCACCGGCCAGACCGGCGTCGAAATGGAAGCCCTCACCGCCGCCAGCGTGGCACTGCTCACCGTCTACGACATGTGCAAGGCGGTCGACCGGGGGATGGCGATCGACGGGGTGCGGCTGCGGGAGAAGCGGGGCGGGAAGAGCGGGGATTTTCACGCGGTGGACAAGTCCACCGCGTGAGGCGCAGGCGCTTCACCGGGCGGCAAAACCGTCGCCTGGAACGAACCCCAGCAATCGACCTTGGGCGTTCATCACCACGATCCAGTCCTGCCGATGCACCACCGGAAGGAAGAGCGCTGCCTCGAGGGCCACGCCCTGCTTTTCCAGGATCGCCTCCAGTTCAGGTTGGCGGGAGGGAAACCGTTCGACAAACAACTTCAGTGGCCTCGCCCTGGCGGTGGCCTGCCGGCCATACGCCTCGTCGTACGGAACGTAGTACTCAGGTCGCTGAACGAAGTCTCTGCCGCCACCCAATGCTTCCATGAGCACCTCATTCCGCGTTTTGGGGTCTTCAGGGGGACGCGCGCCCACGAGGACCGGTCCGCCAAGCAGACTGGGGCGCATCCCGGCCGGCAGGGCCGCGATGGAGCCACCGACATCGGCGCCCAGATAGTCCGCCTTGGCGATCACGCGAAACCGCTCCACTTCATGCACAAGGAACAGGGGCCTCGCCTCGGCGACCGTCCAGAGGCCGTAGCCCAAGGCGCCCAGCTGAATGACGCCGATGAGAGACAGGTCACGAATCAACTCGGACTTCGGCTTCAAGCGGTCATAGACGACCAAGGTCAGGACCGGACCGCAAACGACATCGACCGCGACGACCAAGAGAAAAAGCTCTCGGCCACCGGACAGTTGATCGAAAGGGTGCGGATACCAAACACCCCACACCAGCAGTGCAGCGGCTGAGGCGACCAGCACGGACAACCCGAAATGAATCCCGGCCGCAACGGCAGCCGCCCTCATCCTGGCGGTAAGCACCGAACTCATCGAGGTTTCTCCAAGGACAATTCCAACGCAGGCCATCCGCGGGTGGCCAAGTCCTTTTCCAATTGCTCTGCCAGCACCCTGTACACCCTGAAGCCATGTTGTGCACGCAGCACCTGCATTTGCCGACGGGCCTCTTCGGGTTGACCATTCAACGCGAGCGCTGTGGCGTAGCGGTACTGGCTGCCTGACCACGGATTGTGCACTGCCGCCTTGCGAAGAAGGTCCATCTGGGCACGGTTCAGGCCGGGGCTCAGTGGCACCCTTGTAGAGGCCACCATGTCACCCAACTGATCCAGCAGCAGGATCTGCGGTGGTGGCGTCTCGGGTGGCGGACCGATTCGCAACATCTGGAAGCGGGCTACACGGAAATCCTCTTCGACACGCAGGTAGTCGACCGCGGACCAGAGGGCCAGAGCGCCGACCACCAACAGCGGTGGCAGCACCCACCTCTTTCGGATGGTCAGGGTTGCCTGTTCAGGCCGCAGCGAGCCTTCGATCCAGCCGACCCCCACCATGGCGGGCATCAACAGGTACGCGTAAGCAAACGGAAACTCAAGCAGGCTGTGGATGCCCAGCGCGAGGATCAGTGAAAATCCGAACCAGGCCAGAGGCTCTCTTTGAACCAGCATGAAACGTCTGCATCCCCAGACGATCAGGACCACCGCCACTGCAAGGGCAATCGGCCACCCGAACCACACAGCCAGGTCAAGCAACAGGTTGTGGCTGTAAGTGATGGGCAGTGTGGTGACATCGGCATGCGAAATCGCGTTATGGGCCTCGGCCGTGTTGCGGAAGCCCCAACCGGTCCAGGGCTTGAGCAACGTCGCCTCGAACACCTGTTGCCACAACACCACCCGAGGGTCGGAACCGCTGGAGCCAATGCGCTCCACCGCCGTCTCGCCGCTGTGCAGACCCCCGGCCCATGCCCGAAACAGCATGGGCCATGCCAGGAACATCACCACAAGGGCCGCGCCGATGATCCCGGCGAATGCACGGGACAATCCGTGAGCGACATCCGGGCGCTTCCAAGCCCAGAACAAACACAAGACCAGTGCTGCGAGCAGTCCCGTCCTGGATTCTGTGAGGGAAACGCCAACCACCAAAAACAAAAGGGCCAGCAGCGCAGTGAATCCCCCCAGCCTTCGTTGAACGCGAAGGAACAGCACGGCACCCATTGCCATCACGAGAAGTGTGGCGAGATGGTTAGGTTGGCCCAGGTTTCCGCCTGGGCGGCGAACATAGGCTTGGCGGGTGATGAACGAAACATCTTCCCAGAGTTCGAGGACCTGAGCGAAGGCAATTGCCACTGACAAAATGCCCCCGAAGACCAGTATCCATGCGAGCCACTCCCCTCCATCCATCTTCGCCGCAGATGATTGTCGAGACAGGCTGGCTTCTTGCCAGCCCCATTGGATGAACAAGAGGATCAGGAAAACATAAAGCACGGCCATCAGTGCCTGCCCTCTCCAGGGAACAAGGCCTGCGGCGTACTGAAGCCCGACCACCGCACAGAGCAACACGGGAAGTGCCACCACGAGTGGGAAGACGAGTTGCTGCTCACCCCGTCGGCGAAAGACAACCCAACCCGCCGACAGCAGCGCCAGTGCGAAGATCGGCACCTCTGCGTGCCAACTCACCCATGGTGTGAAATGGTTGGTCGTCAACCAACCGGCGAGTACCAGTGAAGCTGCAATGAGGTGCTTGACATTGACCATGGAACGCTCAATGAAAAACGCCCTCCTTAGAGGGCGTCTCCGAGAATAGCTGGCCCTGGGTAGGGCCAACGTTATCCGACATCAAGGCGTGGTGGCGACGAAACCAGTCGCGCCGGTCACGGCGACGCTCGTGTCGCGGCACGAACCAGGCAGGAACTTGGCGTCGACCGAGCCGGGGCCGCACAACCAGGCGTTCACAGTGCCGTTGGCGGCCACCGGGACCAACCGGACGGTTCCGTTTGCGCCAGAGCCGATGTTTTGCGACGTCACCTGAACTGCGCCAGCCGCGTTGGTGGCAATCTGGCTGACGTAGTTGGAAGTCGAGACGGAAGCCTCGCAACCCCACGCCCCTGCCGCAGGCAGCGATGCCGGGTTGGTGATGGTCTGGTAGACCTCGGTGATGCTGGTGCGGCAAGCCGAAGCCGCCAGAATCACTTCCGACATCTTGGCACGCTTGGTGTAATCCTGGTAAGCCGGCAGCGCGACGGCGGCCAGAATACCGATGATGGCCACCACGATCATCAGTTCGATCAGGGTGAAACCTTTTTGAATTGCACGCTTCATCTACTACTCCTCAGAGGGGGGTTGGGGTTCGGGACGCGATAGTCAGTGCAGATGGCGTGCCAGCCCTTTGGGCCCTGATGAGTGAGAGGTTTGTCACGACGGCCGGCTCGGAGGTGACGTTTCGTGGTCTTTTGCCTGCCTGTCGATCGACAAAATTTGTCGCAGCGACACGAATCGACAAGCTTTGTCACACCTCGAAGACCTGTCCGGCGCTGAGCCAGCGGATTTCGTGGCGTGGCTGTGTGTCGAGTCGCAGGATCTCTTCGACGATGAGCGCGGTCTCGGCCGGCTTGGTGTGGGTGATGTGGATGAGCGGGCGCTGGCCGGGGGCCAGACGCCGGAGTTCTTCGGCCAGCAGGCCGGGGGCCAGGTGCTGGCTGCGCAGCGCGAGGTCGGTTTCGCGGTCGCTGAAGGCGGTCTCGATCACCAGGTGCGCCACGTCGAGCTGGTTGACCCGGTCCCAGAACGCAGGGTTGCGGCCGGTGTCGCCACTGAACACCCAGTGGGTGCCGCCGGCCTGGGCGGCCACGGCAAAACCGGCCGCGGGCACGGTGTGAACCGCCGGCAGCACCTCGATCCGCTTGGCGCCTATCGTCACCACATCGCCCACCTCGAAGGGGACAAAGCGCATCAAGGGCGCATTGGCGCTGGGGATGGTGGTGAAGTCGGGCCAGATGGTGTCGTTGAACAGGTGCCGGCGCAGCGCATCGATGGTGCCCGGCAGGGCGTGCACCTGGAGCGGCGGGGCATGCTGGGCCAGCCGGTGCGAGGCCACCGCGTCGAGCATGAGCGGGAGGGCCGCCACGTGGTCGAGGTGGGAGTGGCTGAGCAGCACATGGTCGATGCGCCACATCTCGTCGAGGCTGAGATCGCCGACGCCCGTGCCGGCGTCGATGAGGGCATCGTCGTCAAGCAGGAAGGCGGTGGTGCGGCAGCCCTGGGCGATGGCGCCCGAGCAGCCAAGGACGCGGACCCTGGTGGGCATGGTGACCTCGTGAGTGAGGGCCACAGCGTACCCGGGGGGCGCCGCCCGGGCTGTGACAAATGTCGCGCCCGGGCCGCCGGCGTGGCGCCCGGGACCGGGAGAAGGTTTCTCAGCCTTGCACGAACTGCATCTGCGTGCCGGCCAGCTCGAGCACGTCGCCGTTCTGCAGGTCACGGCCTTCGGTGCCCAGCGGCGCGCCGTTGATGGTGGGCTTGATGGTGCCTTCGACCATGGCGACCACGTAGCCATGCGGGCGGCGGGTGATGGCGGCCACCGCCACGCCCGGTTTGCCGATGGTGGTGACCACCTTGGTGAGCGCGACCTCGCGGCCGGCGGCGGAACCGTTGACCACCTTGATGGCGGCCGGGCCGAGGGCGCCGAGGGTGGAATCGGTGGCACCCGACACCACCGACCCGGCGTTGATGACCATGGTCTTCTCGTAGGACTCACCGGCCTCGTGGACGAACTTGATCTTGTACTTGCCGATCTCGATCGTGTCGCCACCCTGCAGCTGCTGCTTCTTCACGGCCTTGCCGTTGACGTAGGTGCCGTTCGTGCTGTTGAGGTCTTCGATGAACACCTCGGAACCGGACATCTGCAGCACGGCGTGTTCGCCGCTCACCGCCAGGTTGTCGATGACGATGTCGTTGTAGGGACGGCGGCCCAGGGTGGTGCGGTCCTTGGTGAGCTGGACCTCTTTGATGACGACGCCGTCGATGGAAACGATCATTTTCGGCATGGCCGACTCCTCTGGGATTCCTGTGAGCGCTTGTTGGGATTCTGGCTGGATTATTGACCGAGCATGCGCGAGAGCAAGCCGCGACGCGTTGTTTTCGCGCGGGCGAACGTCAGTATCACCGAAATATTGTCGCGCCCACCGGCATCGTTGGCCGCATCCACCAGGGCGGAAGCCTTCTCTGCCAGGGTGCCGGCGGTGACCAGGACGGCGGCAATGCGCTCATCGGTGAGCATGTCGTTCAGTCCGTCCGAGCAGAAGAGGTACAGGTCGCCATCCTCCACCCGGTATTCGTTGACTTCCAGCAGCACGGTGTCTTCGACGCCGAGTGCCCGGGTGACGAGGTTGCGGTGGGTGGCGTATTGCGCCTGCTCGACCGAAATCAGGCCGGCGTCGATCTGCTCCTGCAGCAACGAATGGTCGCGGGTCATCTGCACGAATTCGCCGCCGCGAAGGCGGTAACAGCGGGAGTCGCCCACGTGGCCGATCATGACCCGGCCGTCGAGAAACACCCCCATGACCAGGGTGGTTCCCATGCCGGCGTATTGCGGGTTGGCGTTGGCGGCGTTGAAGATCGAGCGGTTGGCGTTGTCGATGCAGATTTCCATCGCCCGCTTGAGTTCGCGGGAGCTGGATTCGTGCCCTCCCTCGGCGATCCAGCGCCCGAGTTCGGTCTTGATGAAGGTGGTGGCCATCGCACTGGCCACTTCGCCGGCGTTGTACCCCCCCATGCCGTCGGCCAGCACGGCAAGCTGGTTTTCGGTGTCCAGTGCCACCGAGTCTTCATTGTTGTCCCTGACAAGACCAGGATCGGTCAGGGCGTGGAACTCGAAATTCATGTGCTTGGGGTTATACCGGCATGCCGGGGATGGAACGGTCACCGGCGGATGACCGCAGCGGCAATGTGGTGTCGAAGGCACCCGGGTGCGGGTCGCCGGCCAGGCGCCGGACGACCGCCGCCACCTCGGCGCCGGTGGCATGGCGGGCCTCGGGCCGTTTGGCCATGAGCCGGCGGAGCAGGACGGCCAACTCGGCGGGCAGATCGGCTCGCAGGCTGCGCACGTCGGGGGGATCGGTGTTGGCGATCTGGTACATCAGCGCCGAGAGGTTATCGCCCTTGAGGGGCAGCTCGCCGGTGAGCATCTGAAACAACATGGCACCCAGTGCGTACAGGTCGGCGCGTCCGTCCACGCGCTGCCCGGCCAGTTGCTCGGGCGCCATGAAGCTGGGTGTGCCCAGCACCACGCCGGTCTTGGTGCGGCTGCTGTCGGTGATGCGGGCGATGCCGAAATCGGTCACCTTGACCTGGCCCGTGGCCGGGTCGAGCATCACGTTGGCGGGCTTGATGTCGCGGTGCACCACGTTTTGGCGGTGGGCGTGGTCGAGCGCCAGCGCCACCTGTTCGCCGATGCGAAGCACCTGCGGCAGCGGCAGCAGTTGCCCGGGCCGGGTGTGTTGCAGCAGGTCGTGGCCGTGCAGGAACTCCATGGCAATGTAGGCCAGGTCGTGCTCCTCGCCGGCATCGAAGATGGTGACGATGTTGGGGTGTTGCAGGCGCCCGGCCGTCTCGGCCTCGCGGAAGAACCGGCTTCGCGCCTCGACCAGCTCCGCGCCTTCGAATTCGCTGGACAGGGCGAGCGTCTTGATGGCCACGGTGCGCCCGATGGTGGGGTCGCGGCCTTGGTAAACCACACCCATGGCGCCCTTGCCCAGTTCCTTCTCGACCCGGTAGCGGCCCAGCATGGGCTGCTCGACCCCCGGCCGGTCGAGCACCAGGGTGCCACCGGGGTGGGCGGCCGACGCACCCAGCACCACCGTCTGAGCCATTTCACGGGCGCGCATTCGTCGGGTCTGCACGTCGGTGTCCTGGGTGTCGAGACGCGCCATGTGCTCGTACACCGCTTCGGCTTTGTTGAACTGACGCTTTCGCTCGAAGTCCAGCGCCAGGTGTTTCAGGTTGTCCATCAGCGCGGCGCTGTGCGGCACGCGACGGAACCGGTCGAACGCCATGTCGAGCTGGCCTTGCCCCTGCAGCGCCAGGCCCATCATGCGGTTGGTCTCGGCCGACTCCTGGTCCGATCGGCGCTTGCCGGCCTCGGTGGCGAGGAAGCGCCGCGTGGTCAGCGCGCCATGCCCGATGAGGAGAAGCGAAGCAGGCAGCACGAGAGGCAGCCAGACGGAAGCCTGCGAAAGAAGCAGGTACTCACTGCCAAGGAGCAGGGCCAGCAGGGTCGCGGTGGCAACAGCCCCGCTCGCGGCCGTCAGACGGGGAAACGCAAACGCCAGGTAGGCAGCCACCAGCACCAGCGCACCCAAGGCACCCAGGCCTGCCCAGGCAGGCTGGGCGATGAAGTGCCCGTTGAGCAGGCTGGCGCTGAAGTGCGCCAGGATCGCCGCCGGCGACAGCGAGGGCGACACCGGCGTGTTGAACAGGGTGCCCACACCGGCCGCTGTGGCGCCGACGATGACGATGCGGTCGCGCAGCAGGTCGGGTGACACCCGCCCCGCCAGCACGTCGAGGAAAGACACCGTGGGGAAAGCCGGCGCACCTGCCCGGTCCGGGTAGAACTGCGGCAGCACGCGCGCCGAGCCATCGGTCGGAATGAACGACGGGCCCAGGCTCAGGCCTTTACCCGGCCGCAAGGCCAGGTCGTCGGCCGACAGGTTCAGGCTGTGGGCGGCAATCGCCAGGGCCATCGAGGGCACCGCCACGCCGTCGAAGCGGACAAGCAGCGGCTCGCGTCGCACCGCCCCGTCGGGATCGAGCCATTGGTTGAGGTGGCCCACCGCGGCCGCGGCCTCGCCCAGCGCGGGCAGGGGTTGCAGGGAACGCTGGGCCGCCACGCCGAAGCCCGACACCTCGGGCACGGCGCTGCGCTGGGCGAATGCGGGCAATGGCGCATCCGGGCGGCCCCGCGGCTCGCCCAGCTCGAACAGCGACGCCAGCACCACCCGCTCGGCGCCGCGCACGCTGGTGGTCAGGCGCGCATCGCTGTCCAGCCGGCGCTCGGCCTCGGTCAGCTCGGCCAGCAACGCGCTGCGCGACTGCGGTCCCAGGTCGGGCAAACTGGTGCCCTCGGCCTCGATCCGTCCGCGCAAGGCCCGGATCGGGGCCAGGCCACGATCAGTCTGGGGCTCGAAGAAGAAGGCGGTGTGGGCAATGGTGCGCGCACCCCCTGCCGCCAGACGGTCGATCAGCTCGGCGTGAACCTCGCGGGGCCATGGCCACCGCCCGATCGCGTTGATGCTGGCGTCGTCGATGGCCACGACCGTGATGCGGTCACCGGGCTGGCGGTCGGTGGCCAGGCTGGCGTGGTCGTAGAAGCGGCGCTCAAGCGCACCGAACAGGTCGGTGCCGGCGTGCAGCAAACCGACCACGAGCACCACCGCCAACGCCGCGAGCACATCGACGCGCGATGCCCAGCGAAGCGGGCGGCGCGCGTTGGAGGGCGAAGGAGCAGCGGTCACAGAGGCGTTCCAGGTCGGGTCACGTCGACGTGCACGCCGCTACTGGATCGGCCTCACGTGGGGTCAGGAACATGGGCAGAACCGTCCTGCCCACGCGATGTAGCATTTTGTTTCAAAGCGCGGCCTTCCGACAAGCAATGCGGGTGACAAGCGTCACGAAGCAGGCGACCAGCGAAAAAAAAGGCAACGCACGCGTTGCCTTTTGCACGGTGGCTCGAACGCTCAGAGCAGCGACTTGAGCAGCTTGCCCATTTCGGACGGATTGCGCGTGACCTTGAAACCGCACTCTTCCATGATGGCGAGCTTGGCATCGGCGGTGTCCGCGCCGCCGGAAATCAGCGCGCCGGCGTGGCCCATGCGCTTGCCGGGCGGGGCCGTCACACCGGCAATGAAGCCGACCACGGGCTTCTTCATGTTCGACTTGCACCACAGGGCCGCCTCGGCTTCGTCGGGTCCGCCGATCTCGCCGATCATGATGACGGCATCGGTGTCGGGGTCGTCGTTGAAGGCCTTCATCACGTCAATGTGCTTCAGGCCGTTGATGGGGTCGCCTCCAATGCCGACGGCACTGGACTGGCCGAGGCCGATCTCGGTGAGCTGGGCCACGGCTTCATAGGTGAGGGTGCCGGACCGCGACACCACGCCAATGCGGCCTTTGCGG
This sequence comes from Hydrogenophaga sp. XSHU_21, assembly GCA_046604145.1. Classification (GTDB taxonomy): domain Bacteria; phylum Pseudomonadota; class Gammaproteobacteria; order Burkholderiales; family Burkholderiaceae_C; genus Hydrogenophaga. The sequence goes on along the minus strand of JBKIXD010000004.1, from coordinate 46,731 downwards.
TGGATGTGCCCGGGCATGATGCCGATCTTGATTTCCTCGGGGGTGATCAGACCGGGGCAGTTGGGGCCCAGCAGCAGGGTCTTCTTGCCGCCAGCGGCCTCTTTGGCCTTCATCTTGTTGCGCACTTCCAGCATGTCGCGCACGGGAATGCCTTCGGTGATGCAGATCGCCAGGTCCAGATCGGCCTCGACGGCTTCCCAGATGGCGGCGGCGGCGCCGGCGGGCGGCACGTAGATCACCGACACGGTGGCGCCGGTCTGCTGGGCGGCTTCTTTCACCGACGCATAGATCGGGATGTTGAAGATCGACTCACCGGCCTTCTTGGGGTTCACGCCGGCCACGAAGCAGTTCTTGCCGTTCGCGTATTCCTGGCATTTCTCGGTGTGGAACTGGCCGGTCTTGCCCGTGATGCCCTGGGTGATGACCTTGGTGTCTTTGTTGATGTAGATCGACATGTTTTTTCCTGGTCGGTCGAGGACAGCGCTGAAGGTCTGTCCCCGAGGTCACTGAAATGGCTCAGGCTTTGACGGCGGCGACGACCTTCTGGGCCGCTTCGGCCATGGAGTCGGCGCTGATGATGGGCAGGCCGGATTCGGCCAGCATCTTCTTGCCCAGCTCCTCGTTGGTGCCCTTCATGCGCACCACCAGCGGCACGCTCAGGTTCACTGCGCGGCAGGCGGTGATGACGCCGGTGGCGATGGTGTCGCACTTCATGATGCCGCCGAAGATGTTGACGAGGATCGCCTTGACCTTGTCGTTCTTGAGCATGATCTTGAAGGCTTCGGTGACCTTCTCGGGGGTCGCGCCGCCACCCACATCGAGAAAGTTGGCCGGCTCGGCGCCAAACAGCTTGATGGTGTCCATGGTGGCCATGGCCAGACCGGCACCGTTCACCAGACAGCCGATGTTGCCATCGAGGCTGATGTAGGCGAGGTCGAAGCGGGAGGCCTCGATCTCTGCCGGGTCCTCTTCATCGAGGTCCCGCAGGGCCACGATTTCGGGGTGGCGGAAGAGGGCGTTGGCGTCGAAGTTGAACTTGGCGTCCAGGGCAATGATGTTGCCTTTGCTGTCGCGGTTCAACGGGTTGATCTCGACCAGCGAGGCGTCCGTCTCCATGTAGCACTTGTAGAGCTTTTTGCAGACGTCGATGAACTGGGCCTCGGAGTCGGCCGGCAGGTTGATGCCTTTGGCGAGTTCCTTCGCCTGGGCGTCGGTCATGCCGGCGAGCGGGTCGATGAACACCTTGACGATCTTTTCAGGGGTGGCGTGCGCCACTTCCTCGATGTCCATGCCGCCTTCGCTGGACGCAATGAAGGCCACTTTCTGCGTGCCACGGTCGGTGACCGCAGACAGGTAGTACTCCTTCTGGATGTCGGCGCCGTCTTCGATGTAGAGGCGGCGCACTTTCTGGCCCTCCGGGCCGGTCTGGTGCGTCTTGAGCTGCATGCCCAGGATCTGGCCTGCCAGGTCCTTCACCTGATCGATGCTCTTGGCCACCTTGACACCACCACCCTTGCCGCGGCCGCCGGCGTGGATCTGGGCCTTGACCACCCAAACGGGGCCACCGAGCTTCTGGGCAGCTTCGACCGCCTCCTGCACCGTGAATGCCGCAATGCCGCGTGGCACGGGCACACCAAAATGGCGCAGGATCTCCTTGCCTTGGTATTCGTGAATCTTCATGAGGGCTCTCTCAGGGATGGGACGTGTGTCCGGCGCGGCTGCAGCGGCCGGGAGACGGGCTCGGATCGAGCAACCGGGGACTGTATCATGGTGCAACGCACCAAAATGAATCGCGGCACAACGTCGGCACGGCGTTCGTCGGAACGCATTCCAGGAGTCTTCGCCATGCCATATCAGATCTTCATCGACGGCGAAGCCGGCACCACCGGCCTTCAGATCCGCGAGCGCCTGCTCGGCGAGCCCGGCGTGCAGCTGCTTGCCATTGCGGCCGAGAGCCGCAAGGACCCCGAAGCCAAGCGCGAGTTGATGGCCCGGGCCGATCTGGTGGTGCTGTGCCTGCACGACGACGCGGCGCGCGAGTCGGTGGCCATGATCGACGCACTGCCCGGTCGCAAGCCTCGGATCATCGATGCCTCGACGGCCCACCGCACCGCTGCGGGCTGGGTGTACGGCTTTCCTGAGCTCACCGCTTCACAAGCCGAGGCGGTCCGAACCGCCGACCGGGTCGCCAACCCGGGCTGCTACGCCACCGGCGCCATCGCATTGATCCGTCCGCTCATCGATGCCGGCCTGATTCCCGCCGATTTCGCCCTGTCCCTGCCCTCGGTGAGCGGCTATTCGGGCGGCGGCCGGACCATGATCGAAGCCTACGAGGCCGGCACGGCCCCGCTGCACGAGGCCTATGCGCTGGGCCTGTCGCACAAGCACCTGCCCGAGATCATGGCGCTGACCGGCCTGCGGCAGCGTCCGATCTTTCTGCCCGCCGTGGGCAATTTCCGCCAGGGCATGCTGGTGCAGCTCCCGCTGCACCTCGACGCCCTGCCCGGTCGCCCACGCGCAGCCGACCTGCATGAAGCGCTTCTCAAGCACTACGCCGCGAGCGAAGCGGCGGGCGGCTTCGTGAAGGTGCTCCCACCCACCGAAGATGGCAAGCTCGGCGCCACCGCGCTGAACGACACCAACCTGATGGAGTTGCGCGTGTTTGGCAACGAGGCGCATCGCCAGGCGGTGCTCATCGCCCGACTGGACAACCTGGGCAAGGGCGCCAGCGGTGCGGCGGTGCAGAACCTGCGGCTGATGCTGGGGTTGTGAGAAGACTCAGTCCTTCAACGCGAACAGCACCATTTTCACCACCAGAAACAGCAGGAAAAAGACCAGCCAGAAATTGATGCGGGGGCCCGAATCAGGAAGCCGCGAAGGATCACCCAATCCGCCAGCCTTCCCGGCCACTTGACCAGCAGGCCAAGGGTCACGGTCTTCGCGCAACCGCCACAGCCATAACATCGCGTGGAAAGCACCGAGGAACCCAATGATCAGGTGCAAGGTCCCGAACCGGGTATCTGGCGCCAGGACGACGGCCAGCCCGACAGCCAAGCCAGCGGCGCCAATCGTCACCAGTGTCTGTGAGGCCGTGCCCCTCCAGGTGATCCAGCCCACCAGCAACCAGGGAAGATAGATCAATACGGCACCAGGACCGGACCAGGTCAGGGACTCGTACCCGTCGCCCAGGCGCACCACCAATGCGGTCCAGAATGCCACCACAAGGCACAGACCCACCAGCATGGGACGACCGGCAAAACCCCGATCGGGCCTCGAGCGCCAGACGAAGCGCCGCCCTTTTTCGTCGAGGACCAGGGGAGGATGGGGCAGGTGATGTGTCAGTACCACCAGCGCCAGCAGGGGCAACATCACCATCAACGGCTCCACGGTCGTGACGCCAAAAGGGAGCAGCCCCAACGCGAGGAGGACAACGACGCCCCCCAAGTCTCGCCCGATTTGCAGGCGAAACAGCGCTGCATGGCGCCCGTGAAGTGCGCGCAGAGTGAGCAACACGGCACCACAGATCACGCCCACAGCGGTGGCGGCGCCGGCCGCAGTACCTCCGACAGCGTGCGCGGCAACCAAGCCCAGCATCGCCAGCACCTCCAGCGCATCCGAGGTCACAGGGAAACGCTCTGCGACGCCGGCCGCCCGCGGCAGCCACCAACGTTTGGCGGCCGCCAACCCGAGATAGCCAAGCACGCACCAGAACCAGACGTGGTTGGGCATCGAATTGCCGAGCGCGGGCCACCAGGAAGCCACTTGAAACTGCCACAGAATCGCCTGGGCAATCAGCAGCATCAGGCCGATCGGCCCCAGGCGCGGCAACAGCGCAACCCGGGCCACGGTTTTGTCCAGCAAGGCCACGGACGCTGCGTTCAGTTCGCCCATCCGTGCAGGGTGGCGCTCGCGGATGGCGTCGACGATCGCCACGGACTGCTCTCGCATCGACTCAGAGAACCACCATCGCAACCGTACGCTCCAGCTCGGCGGCTGAAACAGCATGCCCTGCGGGCCTTGTGGTGTCTCGCGGGCATGCTGGCGCACCGCGCTCCATTGCTGCTCTTCGTCAAGGCGGCGCTGGATGTGATGGAGCGGATGCCAGCCCTGGACGAAGGCCAGGCGTTGCTCGAGTTCGTAGTGCCGCCAGACCCACTCGACCAGTTTGATCGGCCAGACCGGGCTGTGAGCAGCCAGATTCACCAGGGTGTACTCCGTCTCGCGGGCCGCGTTGAGGCCTTCGTTGGCGGGGTGCGCGAGCAGTGCTTGCACCGCGGTCTCGAGCGACGTCGGCGACGGATCCACCGTCAGGATTGGCACCCCAGGCTCGTCGTCGACGTCAAGTCCCGACGCGCGGATCAGGGCATTCATCTGGGCGCGCCAGTCGAGCTGCTGCGCGTGGTCCAAGGCATGGAAATCGGCAATTGCAGCGGGCGCGGTTGCAGCCTGTGGCTCGCTTGGGGCCACAGGCTGCTCGCTGCCAGGAAAGGTTTCGCGGGCCGGAGAGGCACGAACAGCCTCGTCGTTGACCTCCGCGCTGCCGGACGCCGCCGATGCCAGGGAAACCTCTCCGGGCACCTCGACCGCCTCCGCCAATGCGACCTCGTAGGCGGCGCGAAGGCGCTGGAAGCCCTCGGGATCGGAGTCTGGCCTGTGCACCTTGGCGAGTGCGGCATAACGGCGCCGAACGCTGCGGCTGTCGCACGGGCCATCGAGTCCGAGCACATTCCAGGGAAAATCCGACGACATGGGATGGGTCACCTATGTGGTGCAGGGAGGGCATGAGGCCAGACGGCCCGACCGACAGTGATCAAGGCAGCGGTGACACCGCCAGTTGCTCCAGCCATTGACTCCACCGCTTGCGCACACGGGCAATGTGCTCCGTGTCCTGGGTGGCCAGCGCGGCCATGAACTCGGTGAGGGCACGCCCGATGTGCTCGCGCAAGGGTCCGGAGTGTTCGGCATAGAGCCGCTCCAGCCGCGTCAACACCACGACGTTGGGCATGTCGTCGCGGGGGTGAACCTTCAGATGTGAAAGCTTCTCCCGTCGCGCGGCCACATCCTCAGCGCTCAGGGATGACGCATTGCCGAGCAGGGTGAGGCTGTGCGTCCTGCCCGTGTTCACCACAGTGGCATCGACCTCGAGCAGGCCGGATACGTCATAGGTGAAACGGACGTCCACCGTCGCCTCGCCTCGCCCGAGTGGCGGCACGGGCACCGTCAAGCTGCCGAGGTGCACGTTGTCGCGCACAAAGCGGTGCTCGCCCTGGTAGACACTGAGAACCAGTTCGCTCTGACCATCGGCCATGGTGTGGTACGTGGAGGTACGGCTGGTCGGCACCACCGTGTTGCGCTCGATGACGGGCGAGAACAGCCCGTGCACCACCTGGCTGGCCGACAGCTGCTCGGACACCTCCACCCCCAGTGAATAGGGGCAAACGTCCGTCATCAGGACCTCTGAAAGTGCAAGATCCTGTGCCGCCAGTGCAGCCTGTATCGCCGCGCCCAGGGCGATGGCGTGATCAGGGTCGATGCTGACGTCGGGGAAGCGACCGAACATGCGCGTGACCACCTTGCGCGCCAGGGGCATGCGGCTGGCACCGCCGACCATGACCACGTGGTTCAACGAATCCGGGCGCAAGCGCGAATCGCGCACCGCACGTTCGACAGGGGTGCGCAAACGCGCCAGCAACTCCGCACAGAGCTTCTCGAGCTGGGTTTCGTCGAATGTGTAGCTGTGTTCAGTGCCCTCGACCCGGAAAACACCCTGGACGTCGCGGCTCGCGCTCAAGCTGCGTTTGCAATGCTCGGCCAGAACGTGAAGGCGGTTGCGCAACTGGCCATCGGTTTCCAGTTGGGAGCCCGACAGTCCGAACTGCCGGGCCAGCGCCTCGGCGATCCTTTGCGTGAAGTCCTCGCCACCGAGGTAGTTGTCGCCAGTCGAGGCCTTGACTTCGACGACGCCGTCGAACAACTCCACGATGCTCACGTCGAAAGTGCCTCCACCGAGGTCGAACACCAGGAAGCGGGTCTCATCTTGGCTGCGGTGTAGCCCGAACGCCAGCGCGGCGGCCGTGGGCTCGTTGATCAGGCGCTCCACCTTCAAGCCGGCCAGTTCTGCCGCCACCTTGGTCGACTTGCGCTGGGTATCGTTGAAGTAGGCAGGCACGCTGATGACGGCCTGAGTGATCGGGCGACCCAACGCGGCCTCGGCGTCGCGCTTTAGGCTGGCGAGCACCAAGCTGGACAATTCCTCCGGACCGAACTCCCTCGCGCCAAGTCGAAACCGCTTTGAACTGCCCATCGCGCGCTTGAAAACAGCGGCCGTGAGCTGCGGATGTGTGATCTGGCGGTCCTGTGCAGCCCTCCCGACCAGGACGTGCCCCGACTCGTCCACACTGACGACCGACGGCGTCAGTGTGTCCCCAATGGAATTGGGCAACAGGCGGGGCTCGCCGTCGACCCAACATGCGATGGCGCTGTTGGTTGTGCCCAGATCGATGCCGATGAGCGGAACGCCCGTCTGGACGGGCACGACGGGGTTTTCGGGCCCAAAGCCCGTCACTGCGCTGGTCAAACGTTCCTCCCTTGGGTCCGCGGTCGCGGTCGCCGGATTCTAGAGAGCGCACAGCCCGCGTACTCAAGGAGGTGTCTGGGCGGTTCGGGCTGGCGACGCATCGGCACTGGGGCCGCGCTCAAGGCAACGGCCCCTCGCGTCACTTCACCGCTCGGCAAATGCCTGCTCGGGCGTCAGTTTGACCGCCCTTGCATGGCACACCGCCCACGCCTGGGCGTGGCGGTCGGACAGGGCTTGCACCTGCGCCGCCAGCGCCTGTTCCTTGCGGGATTCAAGCCCGCCGTCGATGGGCACGGGTGTCTCGGTGCAGACCTCCCGCTCCCGTTCCTTGCGCCTTTCCACGCATCGCTCACCGCCGGGCGTGCGTTGACAGTCGGTGACGGTCACGCCGGTGAATTCAACGATGGTTTCACAACGCTGATGGAGACGGTATCCGCGCGCCAGCGCCAGTTGGACGTCGCCCAAGGCGCCCTGCGCCGCCGCCGCCTCCGATTCGAGGCGGCGCACGGCGGGTTGGCGGCGGCACAGGTCGGTGGCGCGCGCTTCGGGCGCCATGGCACGGTAGTCGTCGAGTGTGGTGCATGCCGTGAGCACGGCGCACAGCGGCCACAGAACCGTTCGTCGCAGGTCGGGCCAGGGGGTTCGAGTAGTGCGAAGGGGCTTCATGCCCCTGGGTCACTGTCCTCTGCGTCCGGTTCCCTGTTGGATGGATCCGGTCGCCCGATGGCGCGGCGGATGGCGTCGCCGGAGAACCCTCTGCCCGCCAGAAAACGCGCCTGCCGGGCGCGCGCCGACGGGTCGGCAGGTGCGTGGCCGAACTTCTTGCGCCAGACCTCGCGGGCGCGGTCGGTTTCGCTCGCCTTCAGCGATTCCACAGCCTGGGCCACGGCATCCGGCGGCAGCCCTTTGGCCTGCAACTCCTGCCGCACCCGGGACGCGCCCAGACGGGCTGCCCGGCGGTACAGCAGCGAGTCGATCACACGCTGCTCATCGATGAAACCTTTGGCCTGCAGCTCATCGAGCGCCCTGGCGAGCTCGCCGGGCTCCTCTTCATGCGGCGCGAGCTTTCGCTGCAGCTCTGCCCGTGAATGCTCGCGCTGCGCCAGCAGGCGCAGCGCGCGACCCTTGAGTGAGGGCTTCTCGAAGCCCATGGATCAGGCGTCGGCTTCTTCGGCGTCGGCCTTGGCCTTGTTGCCCTTGCGGCCCTTGGCGGGCGCCGCCGTTTCTTCGTCGGCGGCCTCGACATCGACCGGCAGCAGCGGGACGCCCAGCGCCTCGCGCACCTTGTTCTCGATCTCGAAGCGCAGGTCGTTGTTTTCCCTGAGGAATTCACGCGCGTTGTCGCGGCCCTGCCCGATCTTCTCGCCGTTGTAGGCATACCAGGCGCCCGACTTTTCAACCACCCGGTGCACCACACCGAGATCGAGGATTTCGCCCTCGCGGCTGATGCCTTCGCCGAACAGGATGTCGAACTCGGCCGTCTTGAAGGGAGGTGACACCTTGTTCTTGACGACCTTGACCTTGGTTTCGTTGCCGATGGCTTCTTCGCCCTTCTTGATGGTGCCGGTGCGGCGGATGTCCAGGCGAACCGAGGCGTAGAACTTGAGCGCGTTGCCGCCGGTGGTGGTTTCGGGGCTGCCGAACATCACGCCGATCTTCATGCGGATCTGGTTGATGAAGATGACCATGCAGTTGGTCTTCTTGATGGTGGCGGTGAGCTTGCGCAGCGCCTGGCTCATCAGGCGGGCCTGCAGGCCGGGCAGGCTGTCGCCCATTTCGCCCTCGATCTCGGCCTTGGGGGTGAGGGCGGCCACCGAGTCGATGACGACCAGATCGACCGCGCCCGAGCGCACCAGGGAATCGACGATTTCGAGCGCCTGCTCGCCGGTGTCGGGCTGGCTGATGAGCAGTTCCTGCAGATTGACACCCAGTTTCTGCGCGTACTGCACGTCCAGCGCGTGCTCGGCATCGACGAAGGCGCAGGTGCCGGCCTGGCGCTGCATTTCAGCAATGACCTGAAGGGTGAGGGTGGTCTTGCCCGACGATTCCGGGCCGTAGATCTCGATCACCCGGCCGCGCGGCAGGCCGCCGACGCCGAGCGCGATGTCCAGACCCAGCGAGCCGGTGGACACAACCTGGATGTCCTCGATCACCTCGCCCTCACCGAGGCGCATGATGGTGCCCTTGCCGAACTGTTTTTCGATCTGGGCCAGGGCCGCTTGCAAGGCCTTGGTTTTCTCGCTGTTGAGGGCGGCGTTCTTGACGGGTGCGTCCATGGGGTGGCTCCTGAGCGGTGAGTGGGTGTTGGCTTCGATGGCCTTGGACCGGCCTGTGATCACATCCAGCACTGGATGCATGCCCAGCAGTGTAGCGGCTGAATACCTGGCTTCGACGCTGATTTTTGGTCAGTTTGCCTTACCATTCGGCCATGGATTCCCCCCACGACGACCGGTGGCGCGGCGGCCACCTGGGCAGGCTGCTCGGCGAAGCACAGCGCCGGTTCGACGCCCGGGTCCTCCACCTCATGGCCACCGACGCCCAGGTGCCCCTGGCGCTGTCGAACCTGGCGGCGCGCGACCAGGTGGGTGCGGCGCATGTGCACATCACGCGCCACCTGTCGTTGCGCGGTTCGCGCCTGACCGAACTGGCCCACGGCGCGGGCATGAGCAAGCAGGCGATGGGCGACCTGGTGACCCAGTGCGAAGCCTGGGGGCTGGTGCGGCGCGAGCCGGACCCGCGGGATGCACGAGCGCGGCGCATCGTCTTCACCCCCGACGGGCTGCTTTGGCTCGAGGGTTTCCGGCGCGCGGTGGCGCAGGCCGAGGCCGAGTTTGCGCAACAGGTGGGCGCCGAGGTGGCCACCGTGGTGGCGCTGGGGCTGGAAGCCTACGCCCTCGCGTGAACCGGCCCGATCCCTACAATGGGGCGACGATTTCGAGGAGACACGCATGCGCATCCTGATCGCCGAGGATGACCAGGTGCTGGCCGACGGTCTGCTGCGCAGCCTGCGCGCGGCCGGCGCCGCCGTGGATCACGTGGCCAGTGGAACCGAAGCCGACGCGGCCCTGATGACCAACAACGAGTTCGGGCTGCTCATACTCGACCTGGGCCTGCCCCGAATGCACGGGCTTGAGGTGCTCAAGCGCCTTCGCTCGCGGGGATCGGCCATGCCGGTGCTCATCCTCACCGCGGCCGACGGGATCGAAGAACGGGTCAAGGGCCTCGACCTGGGCGCCGACGACTACATGGCCAAGCCGTTCTCGCTGCAGGAGCTCGAAGCGCGGGTGCGCGCCCTCACGCGCCGCGGCATGGGCGGCAGCACCAACACCATTCGCCACGGTCCCCTCGAGTACGACCAGGCCGGCCGGGTGGCCACCATCGACGGCAAGCTGGTCGAGCTGTCGGCACGCGAACTGGGACTGCTCGAAGTGTTGCTGCAGCGCGCCGGCCGCCTGGTCAGCAAGGACCAGCTCGTCGAGCGCCTGTGCGAATGGGGCGAGGAGGTCAGCAACAACGCCATCGAGGTGTACATCCACCGCCTGCGCAAGAAGATCGAGAAGGGCCCCATCCGGATCGCCACCGTGCGCGGTCTGGGCTATTGCCTGGAGAAGCTGTGAGCCCGGCCTCCGGGATTGGCGCATGACGCCGCCGGTGTCGGAACTGCGATCCGGTTCGCCGGCCGCACCGGAAGGCGCGCCGGCTCGCGACCGGGGTGCAGCACGCGACGCCAGCCAGGCACCCGACCGGCGCGCCAGCGCAATGTCCTTCGGGCTGTTCCAGCGCGAACAGCGCAGCCTGTTCGGCGAGATCCTGGACTGGATGCTCACGCCGCTGTTGCTGTTGTGGCCGCTGTCCCTGGCACTGACGTGGATCGTGGCGCAGGGCATTGCGAACAAGCCCTTCGACCGCGCGCTCGAGTTCAACCTGCAGGCGCTGTCACAACTGGTGGTGGTGCGCGACGGGCAACCGCGTTTCGTGCTGGACAGCCAGGCACGCGACCTGCTGCGGGCCGACGACACCGACCTGGTTTACTACCAGCTGGTGAGCGCGCGGGGCGACCTGATCGGTGGCGAGATCGACCTGCCTCCACCGCCTGCGGACGAGGTGCCGGAAGCGGGTCGCCTGATGCAACGCAACGACGTGATGCGGGGCGACACCGTCCGGGTGGCCTACACCTGGCTGGCACGCCCCGATCCCCTGCGACCGGTGCTGCTGCAGGTGGCAGAGACCACCGGCCGGCGGTCCACGCTGGCCAACGAGATCATCAAGGGTGTGATGGTGCCGCAGTTCGTCATCCTGCCACTGGCGGTGCTGCTGGTGTGGCTGGCGCTGGTGCGCGGCATCCGCCCGCTGTCCGACCTCGAAAAACGCATCCGCGCGCGGCGCCCGGACGACCTGAGTCCGATCCAGGAACTCGACATTCCCCAGGAAGTGGCCCCGCTCGTGTCGTCGATCAACGACCTGCTGTCGCGCCTGAAGGTGTCGCTGACCACACAGCGGCGGTTCCTTGCCGATGCAGCGCACCAGTTGAAGACGCCCTTGGCGGGTCTGCGCATGCAGGCCGAACTGGCCCAGCGCGAGTCCGATCCCGCCGGTCTGCGCGCCTCACTGCATCAGATCGCGCGCTCGGCAGTGCGCGCCAACCACACGGTGAGCCAGCTGCTCGCGCTGGCGCGCGCGGAGACGACCGGGCGCACCCTGCCCAGCGAACCGGTCGATCTGGCCCGTTTGCTCACCACCGTCGTGCGGGACACCGTTCCACGGGCGCTGGAGCTGGGGGTCGACCTCGGGCTCGAAGGGGTGGACGAGGTGCCGCCGGAGATGCTCATCACCGGCAACCCCACCCTGCTCCAGGAGATGGTGCGCAACCTGCTGGACAACGCCATCGCCTACAGCGGCGCCGGCGGCGTGGTCACGGCCCGGGTGCTGGTGGACCGCTTCAGTGGTGTGCAGGTGGTGCAGGTGGAAGACAACGGTCCGGGCATTCCGGTCAGCGAGCGGGGCCTGGTGATGCAGCCCTTCTACCGAGCGTTGGGCACCAACGTCGACGGCTCCGGCCTCGGTCTGGCCATCGTGCAGGAGATCGCCCAGCAGCACGGCGCCACCGTGCACATGGAAGACGCCCACCCGGAGCGGTCACGCCCGGGGTTGCGCATCTCGGTCCGCTTCGTGCCGCGGCACGAAGCCACCGAATGACCTGCCTGCCGAGTCAGCCCTTGTACACGTTGAGCTCGAGCCGCTCGCGCTCGACCGCCCGTGCCACAGGCGGCAATGCGGCAAAGCGCTGCGCCAGGGCCCAGGTGGCCGGCATGGTGGCGGGATCGATGCCCGCGTACCCGCCCCACCGAAGCAGCGTGAGCGCATAGGCGTCGAGCACGCCGGGCTTGTCGCCGCCCAACCAGGGGGACGCCTTTTGCGCGAGTTGCTCGATGTCGCCCAGCAGGTCCCGATAGGTTTGCACGGCATGCGCCTTGACGGCCTTTTGCGCCGTCTCGTCGGCGGTGAACTTGTGCGGCATGAACACGTGCGTGAACGTGGGGTGCACGGTGTTGTTCATCCACGCCAGCGTCTGCAGCGCGCGCGTGCGCGCCAGGCCGGTCGCGGGCAGCAGACCGGCGTCGGGAAACTTCGCGTCGAGGTACAGGCAGATCGCCACGATCTGGGTGATCACCTCGTCGCCATCGACCAGCACCGGCACCTGGCCTTTCGGGTTGATGGCGAGGTACTCGGGCGTGCGATGTTCGCCCTTGTGCAGCTTGACCAGCGAGGGCTCGAACGCGGCACCGGCCAGCTCGAGGGCGGCGTGGGGCACGAAGGAACAGGCGCCGGGCGCAAAGTGCAGCTTGAGGCTCATGGGTACATCTCCTGAAAGGGTCTCGGTGTCAACTGAGGTGGTCGCCGACGAGCCCGGCAATCTCGAACATGGTGACGCTGTCTTTGCCGAACACAGGGCGCAGCTTGGCGTCGGCGTTGATGCGGCGCTTGTCCTTGGCGTCCTGCAGGTTGTGGGCCTTGATGTAGTCCCACAGCTTCTTGACGACCTCGGGCCGCGACACCATGCCCTCGCCAATGACGGCGGCCAGGGCCGCGCTGGGCTGCTTGCCGGTGGCGGCGGTGGTCTTGCGGGGCGCCTTCTTGGCCGCGGGCGCCTTGGTGGCGGCGGTCTTCGCGGCAGCTTTGGCCGCAGGCGCCTTTTTGGCCGCCGCTTTCCTGGCCGGCGCGGCCTTGGCCGCCGGCCGAGCGGCGGTTTTGCGCGGCGGGTACTTGCTGTCCCGGGGCTCGAACGCGAAATTCACCTTGCCGGCCTCGGCGTCCCAGGCCAGAAAGGCCTTGAACGGTCGTCGGGTGCGCATCGACACGAACTTGTCGAGCAGGTCGGTCTTGCCGGTGGCCAGCAGCTTGTTCATCTGCTCGCGCGCGACCGGTTGTTGAAGAATGATCTTGCCGCTCTTGAAGTCGCAGCTCGGCGTGGGTTGCGTGGCTGTGGGCACCGCCCGTTCACATACGTAATTGGCGCCGTGCTCGTGCACCGCCCCCCCGCACTTGGGGCAGGCCCCGAGCGACTCGCTGGCGGAGAAATCCACCAGTTCGCCGGTTTCCTCGTCCTTGCGGTCGTCGCCGAAATCGAATTCGAGCTTCCAGTTGCGGTCTTCCTCGCTGTGCTTGAGCACGAGTTCGGCCACGAACGGCCACCCGGCCTTGGAGCGAAAACCTTCCAGCGGGCCAATGCGCTTGTCGCGAAGGAATGCCTCGGCCTCGGCGGTTTCGAAGGTGCGGCCAGCCGGTGACTTGGTGAACGAGAAGCCGCAGCCTTCGCTGTTGCCATCGGCTCCGGTGCAGGCAAAGCGGCGGTAGTTTTCCTTAACCACGCCACCGCAGTTCGGGCAGGGCGTGCCCAGGGTGGCGTAGTCACCGGGCACGGTGTCGCGGTCGTACTCCTTGGCCTTCCTGACCATGCGCTCGGTCATGGCAGCGATTTCGGCCATGAAGTCGGCGCGCGAGAGCTTGCCATGCTCCATCTGGGCCAGCTTGTATTCCCACTCGCCGGTCAGTTCGGGGCGGGAGAGCTCCTCCACCTCGAGCCCGCGCAGCAAGGTCATCAGCTGGAAGGCCTTGGCGGTGGGAATGATCTCGCGCCCTTCGCGGAGCATGTACTTTTCGTTCAGCAGCCCTTCGATGATGGCCGCGCGCGTGGCCGGGGTGCCGAGCCCCTTTTCCTGCATGGCCTCGCGCAGTTCGTCGTCGTCGATCAGCTTGCCCGCGCCCTCCATGGCACCCAGCAGGGTCGCTTCGCTGTAACGCGCCGGTGGCCGGGTCTTGAGGCCCTTGGCCTCGGCGGATTCGGTGCGCACGGTCTCGCCGTCGCGCACCGGCACCAGGTTCTGGCCCTTGTCTCCTTCCTTGGCGCCTTCAACGTCTTCGGCCGCTTCCTTGCCGTAGACCGCCATCCAGCCCGGCTTGACAAGTACCTTGCCCTCGGTCTTGAAATGGTGGACAACGCGTTCCCCCACGCTCGCCGCGGCAGACACCTTGGAGATGCGCGTGGTCACCATGAACTCGGCGCTGGGGAAGAACACCGCGATGAAGCGGCGCGCCACCAGGTCGTAAAGCTTCTGCTCGGCCTCGCTCAGGCCGCTGGGCGCCTGCAAGGTCGGGATGATGGCGAAGTGGTCCGACACCTTGCTGTTGTCGAACACGCGCTTGCTGGCTTTGATGTATTGGTTGTTGAGCGCCGTGAGCGCGTGCGGCGCCAGGTGTTTCATGCCGCTGTCGGCCAGCATCTCGAAGGTCTGGCGGACGGTGGGCAGGTAGTCCTCGGGCAGGGCACGTGAATCGGTTCGCGGATAGGTCAGGGCCTTGTGCCGTTCGTACAGGCTTTGCGCCAGCTGCAACGTGGTCTTGGCCGAGAACCCGAAGCGCCCGTTGGCCTCACGCTGCAGGCTGGTCAGGTCGTACAGCAGGCCGCTGGCCTGGGTGGTCGGCTTGCTCTCTTCGGTGACGCTGGCCGCCTTGCCACGAACCGCCTCGACGATGGCCAGTGCATCGCGCTGGTTCCACACACGGTCGGCCCGCAGGTCGGCGTCGGCATCGTCCCCGGTGGGCTTCTTGAAAGCGGGGTCGAACCACTTGCCGGGGTACTCGCCAGCCTCGGCCAGAAAGCTGGCGTGGATTTCCCAGTAATCGCGGCTCTTGTGGGCGCGGATCTGCTCTTCGCGCTCGACCACGATGGACAGGGTGGGCGTCTGCACGCGCCCCACGGTGGTGAGAAAGAAGCCGCCGTCGCGCGAGTTGAACGCGGTCATGGCGCGGGTGCCGTTGATGCCCACCAGCCAGTCCGCCTCGGAGCGGCTGCGCGCCGCGTCGGCCAGTCCGCGCATCTGGGTGTCGCTGCGCAACTGCTCGAAGCCGTCGCGGATGGCCGCCGGGGTCATCGACTGCAGCCAGAGCCGCTGAATCGGTTTGCCCAACCCCTGGTACTGGCCGTTCTTCAACCCGCCGGCGTACTGCTCGATCAGGCGGAAGATCAGCTCGCCTTCCCGTCCCGCGTCGCAGGCGTTGATGAGCTGACCGACGTCCTTGCGGCGCGCCAGCTTCACCACCGCGTTCAGGCGCGACTTGGCCTTGTCGATGGGCTTGAGCTCGAAGAACGGGGGCAGCACCGGCAGGTGGGCAAAGCTCCACTTGCCGCGCTTCACGTCGAACTGCTCGGGGGCCGCGATCTCCACCAGGTGGCCCACGGCCGACGTCACCACGTAACGGTCGTTCTCGTAGTGGTCTTCCTGTTTGTCGAACTTGCCCGCCACCGGCGTGAGGGCACGCACGATGTCCTGGGCCACGGACGGCTTCTCGGCAATGACCAGTGTTTTGGCGAAACCTTCGGTTTTCATCTCTACAATCCGCTCCCACGCGCACCCGCGCACACGCGCACCTGTGTGCGCACACACGCGCTTGTCGTGCGCGCACCCGCGCGCACCTGCATGAAACAACCTTACCAAAGAATCCCGACGTGACGAAAACCCTTCGGAAGCCCACGGCGCGCGCCGCCTCCCCGGCCAAGTCCAGCCCCGCACGGCGCATCCAGGTGCGGCGCTCCGGGGTGCATGGCAAGGGCGTCTACGCGGTGACCGACATCGCTCCGGGCGAAACGCTGATCGAATACACGGGCGAAATCATCACCTGGCCCGAGGCGCTGGACCGGCATCCGCACGACCCCAGCGACCCCAACCACACGTTCTATTTCCACATCGACGAAGACCACGTCATCGACGCCAAGTACGGCGGCAATTCGGCGCGCTGGATCAACCACAGCTGCGCGCCGAACTGCGAAGCCGACATCGAGGACGGCCGCGTGTTCATCCGCAGCAAGCGCGCCATCAAGGCCGGCGAAGAATTGTTCTACGACTACGGCCTGGTCATCGACGAACCGCTGACGCCCAAACTCAAGGCCCAATACCCCTGCTGGTGTGGCGCGCCGCGCTGCCGGGGCACGCTGCTGGCGCCGCGGCGCGGTGGCCGCGCCACCAAGCTGGGGTGATCATGCACCCGGCCGCCTCGTTTGCGGGCAGCGCCGAGGCGCTCTGGCTGGCGGTGGTGCCGGCGTTGCCCGGCTTCACCGTCGAGGTGCTGCCGGAAATCGATTCGACCAACACCGAGCTGATGCGCCGCGCGCGCACCGGCCGGCTCGACCCGGTGCTGCTCGTGGCCGAGCGACAGACCGCCGGCCGGGGCCGGCTGGGCCGCGGCTGGTTCAGCCAGCCGGGTCAGTCGCTCACGTTCTCGCTCGGTCTCACGCTGCGGCCTGCCATCTGGTCCGGACTGTCCCTGGCGGTCGGTGTGAGCCTGGCCGAGCAACTGCACCCCGACGTTCGCCTGAAGTGGCCCAACGACCTTTGGCTCATGCAGCGCAAGTTGGGCGGCATCCTGGTGGAAACCGCTGGCCTCGCCGACACCCCAGGGGAGCCGCGTGCGGTGGTGATCGGTGTGGGCATCAACGTGGCAAGGCCAAGCCAGGCGGCACTGGACGAGGCAGCCAAAAGCGCAGCGGGGCCGATGGCCAGCGTCGCGCCAGCCGGGATGGCCGAGGTCGAAATGGGCGTGACGGCGGCCGAGTTGCTGACCCGCCTCGTGCCCGCGCTGGTTCAGGATCTGCAACGGTTCGAGTCGGGCGGTTTTGCACCGTTTGCCGGGCGGTACGCCGCCCGTGACGCCCTGCTGGACCGGGCGGTGACCCTGAGCGATGGCACCCGAGGGACCGCCTGCGGCGTGGAAGCCGATGGAGCCCTGCAGGTCCGGGTGGGCAGCCAGATGCGGCGCGTGGACAGCGCCGAAGTGAGTGTGCGCCCATGTTGAGGTGGGTGGTCATCGCGCTGCTGCTGGCCAATGCCGTGTACTTCGCAGGCACCCAGGGCCACCTGGCAACCCTGGGCTGGCCCGCCACGGCCGATGTGGGGGAACCGCAGCGCCTCGAACGGCAGGTCGATCCGCAGCGGCTGCGGCTTTTGAACGGCCCCAGGGGCGCCGAGCCCCCGCCGGCACCGGGACAGGGTTCGGCCCCGACCGCGGGCGCCTCGCCCACCGCGCCCGCCGCGCCGGCCGCCCAGCAGCCCGCAGAGCCGCCTTTGCCCACCCCGAGCGAGCCAGCGCCCGCGGTGGTCACCGCCTCGGCAGAGGCGCCCGCGGGCACACCGGCATCACCGCCCGCCGTGTCGGCGGTTGCCGAAGCCACGGCCTGCTGGCAGGCCGGCGGCTTCACCGACGAACAGGCCGAGTTGCTGCGCGCAGAGCTGCGTCTGCTGGGTCTGGCCGGTGGCGCCTGGCAGCTCAACGAGGTGCGAAGCCCGGGCCGCTGGATCGTCTACATGGGCCGCTACGACAACGCCGCTCAGGCCAACCGCAAGAAGGCCGAGCTGCGCGAACTGGGGGTGACCTTTCGCGATGTCGGCACGCCGGGCCTGGCGCCCGGGCTGGCGCTGGGCACCTTTTCGAGCGAAGAGGCCGCGCGTGAAGGGTTGCAGCAGACGGAACGCCGGGGTGTGAAGACCGCCCGCGTGGCGCAGGAGCGGGCGGAGAGCCTCACCTTCACGCTGCGCCTGCCCGCGATCACCGACGCCCAGCGCCAGCGCATCGACAGCCTCGGCCCGGCCATGGCGGGGCGCAGCCTGCAGCGCTGCAGCTGACCAGGCGGGCGCGAAAGAAGCCCGCTGCGGATGGGTCAGGCGACCCGGCGGCGGCGTGCGATGCCCACCGCCACCACCCAGGCCCAGAGACTGGCGCCCCACCACCAGCCCAGGCTGCCGCCACCGCCGCCTCCTGCGGCCGGCGGGTTGGCCGCCACCACCGTCACCGTGTCGGATC
This sequence comes from Hydrogenophaga sp. XSHU_21, assembly GCA_046604145.1. Lineage (GTDB taxonomy): Bacteria > Pseudomonadota > Gammaproteobacteria > Burkholderiales > Burkholderiaceae_C > Hydrogenophaga. The sequence goes on along the minus strand of JBKIXD010000004.1, from coordinate 28,799 downwards.
CGTTCAGCGCGCCGTCCGACACGGTCAGGCGAAACACCCAGCGCCCTTCGCGGTTGGGGAGCTGCACGCTGGCGCGGGCGGGGTCGGCCGACGGCTGGATGGCGACGGGGTCGCCACTGACCAGCGACCAGGTCCAGGTCTGGATGGCGGGCTGGCCAGGGGCGCTGAGGCTGCCGGTGCCGTTCAGCGACACGAGAGCGCCCGGAAGCACTGTGCCGACCGGCGCAATCACGGCGGCGGGTCCCTGTGCAAGCTGCACGGCGATCGAGGCGTCGAGCAGGCCGGTGCCGCAGGTGGTGGTGGTGCAGTTGCACACCGCGGTGTTGGCCGGGCCGCAGGCCGCTGCCTGGGTGCTTGTGTGGGGGCGCACGGCCGCCTTGAGGCGGTCGGTCAGGGCGTTGACGGTGAGCCCCGGGTTCAGGGCCAGCATCAGGCTGGCCACCCCCGCGGCTTGTGGCGCCGAGAAGCTGGTGCCGCGCTTATAGCCCCATCCGTTCGTCAAAGGGACCGTGAGGCCGTTGTTGTCAGGCGCCAGCAGCAAAGTCTCGGCATTGACGAAGCCACGGTAGCCCGCGTTGGCGTCACCGCCGGCGGCCAATGCCCCGCCGGGCGCCGACAGCGCCACGTTGGCGCCGAAGCTGGAGTACTCGGCCTTTGCACCGTCGCGGCGAACCGACGCCACCGACAACACGCCGGGGCAGTCGGCCGGACGCGTCAGTGGCCCGGCGCTGTTGCCCGCAGCCACCACCAGCAGCGCGCCGGCCGCGGTCACGTCCTGAATCAGGCTCTGGTAGGCCGCATTGCAGGCCCCGCTGCCCCCGAAGCTCAGGTTGATCACTTTCGCAGGCGTGGGGTTGGTCGGCACGCCGGCCACCGGCAGGCCGGCGGCCCAGCGCACGCCGTCCAGCAAGTCGGACAGGCGCGCACCGCACTTGCCCGAGATGCGCACCGGCAGGATGCGCGCGCCCCAGTTGATGCCCGCCACGCCAACCGCGTCGTTGGGCCTGGCTGCAATCTGGCCGGCGATGAAGGTGCCATGCCACGAACTGTCGGCAAGGTCGCACTGGTCGAACAACGGGTCGGCAAGGTCGTTCGCGTCGACCCAGTCTCCCTCGTCTCTGGGGTTCGGGTCGCGACCGTCTCCGTCGTTGGAGATGGACAGCTCGCTGACGAAGTCGTAACCAGGGAGCAGGCGACTGGGTGTGCCCGGTGGGTCGTTGGCAAGGTCCGGGTGGTCGGCCAGGATGCCGCTGTCCACCACCGCCACCACGGTGGGTCTGCCCACGCCCGTCTCGATGTCCCAGGCGGGCGGCAGGTTGAGGGCGCCGGGCTGGTACCCGCCCGGCAGGCCGGTGGTGGGGGCCTTCAGGTGCCACTGATCATTCCAGAAAGGATCCGTGGGCTCGAGCTTGCGCTTCTCGATCTCGTCGGGGACCACCCAGGCCACGTCGGGGTGCAGCCGCAGCCGGCGCATCGCGTCTTCAAGGGCCGCGCCTTTCAGGGGTTGCGGCAGGTTGATAAGCGCCGCCCGGCCAGCCTGGGACACGCTCTTGACGGGCACCCCACTGTCGCGGGCCAGCTTCAGGGTTCGTTCGCGCGAGTTGCTGGCCGCCCGCGCCCAGGCGGCCTGCTCTCGGGAGCGCCGGTCGGCCCACGGGCCGCGGTCGGTTTGCTCCTTCGCGAGGTCGTCTGCCGCCGCACGGTAGCCCACGATCAGCCCCAAGGCTGATGTCTGGCCGGTGCCAGGTGCGTTGGCTTGCGCCACACCCGACAGAGTGAGTGCCAGCACCGTCAGGGTGGAGCGAAGGGTGGAGGCGTTCAGGTCAAATCGGCGCATCCCGATTTGTAGCATCCCGTCACCCCGGTTACAGGGGGCACCATACAAGGACGCGTGGTTGACCTCCCGGACGGTCGATCGTCAGGCAGGAACGGTGGTGCCCGCGGGCTGGCGTTCGAACCACGCCAGCGCATCGTTCCACAGAGGCTGTGCCCTTGGACGGAAGTAGCCCATGTGCCCGATCGGCCCGAGGCCGGCGCGCCGGCTGTCGAGCGTGACGGACTGGACCGATGCGTTGCGATATCCCGACATGAAGGCGTCGCGGGACGCGGGGGGCGCCCAGGCATCGTCGATGGCATTGACCGCAACGATGGGGAAGCGAACCTGGTCGAACCGGGCGGTCACGTCGCGCATGCCGGGATCGTCGAAAAAGTAGCGCGGAAAACGGCACCAGTGGCGCCACTGGCGGTACACGTCGATCGGCAGGTCCTCGCCCATGCCCAGCCGGCTCCAGGGCAGGTAGCCGGCCACCCGGGTCATCACCGGGCCCAGCACGTTCCACATGAACTGCACTCGAAGGCGCTCCATGGGCGGCATCCATCCGTGCCAGCCGGCACCGGTGGCAAAGGTGTAGGCGGCGTCCACCCACTCGGGGTGGGGCAACAGGCCGAGCGCGTGTCCGCCGTACGAGTGACCGACCAGCCACAGGGGGACCCCGGGCTGGCGCATGTGGGCCACGCCAGCGGCCAGGTCGAGCCGGCCCCAGTCGAGGTAGTTCATGCGAAAGCCCTTGAGCGAGCGCGGTGCCGACTGTCCGATTCCGCGGTAGTCGAGCGTGAGCACATCGATGCCCTGGGTGGCCATGTGCTGCGCAAACCGCTTGTAGAAGCCCTGTGGAACCGCCGTGGCGCCACCGACCACCAGGTGGGCACGGGGCGTCACGGGCGAGTGGTATCGGTGGGCCGTGAGGGGATAGCCGTCGGCGGCGTGGAGGGTGAAGCGCTCGATGCGGGCGGCATCGGGATCGGAGGGGGTCATGGGCGGTGCTCCTGCGTTGGACTGCCCGGCAACAGGGCCAGCAGCGTGTCGGTGACGGATTGAATGGGTTCGATGCTGTGCGCCACCCGGGCCTGCAGCAGACCACCTTCGTAGGCGGCCACCAGCAGCGCGGCCACGCCGGCGGCCTGCGCGGGTGGCATGCCGGCCGCCAGAAGCCCCTGGGCGATGCGGTCGCGCATGCGCGCAAAGGCCCGCGCCAGGGCTTCGCGCAGGGCCTTGTCGTCGGGCGTGGATTCCAGCGCCACCGAGGCCAGCGGGCAGCCGGCCTCGAAGCCGGTGTCGCGCAGCCGTTCGGTGGCCCCCCGGATCCACAGGCGCATGGCGGTCATGGGGTCGGGCGTGCTGGCCAGCAGCCGGTCGAGGCTGGCGCCCATGCGGTCGACCACGGTGTCGATCGCCGCGATGGCCAGTTCGGTCTTGCCCCCGGGGAAGTGGTGGTACAGCACGCCCTTGGGTGCGCCAGCGGCCTGAAGCAGCTCGGTCAGGCCGATGCCGTGAAGACCACGCCGCCGAAGGGCGTCGGTCATGGCGGCGATCAGGCGGTCGCGGGTGCCGGGTTCGCCGGCGGCGGATCGGGTGGCAGACATGGGCGCATTCTCTAGACCGGTCGGTCTACTGGCAAGAGCCGATCGTCGCCCCGGGGACCCGGCAGGCCGGTGGCGCCACGGGATCGCCCACGAAAAAGGCGCCCGCAGGCGCCTTTCGATTCAAGTCAGGATGCGCTTACTTGCCCGCAACCACCCGAGCCATCTCGAGGCACTTGTTGGAGTAACCCCATTCGTTGTCGTACCAGCTCACCACCTTGATGAAGGTGCCGTCCAGCGCAATGCCGGCGTCGGCGTCGAAGATCGAGGTGCGCGCGTCGCCGCGGAAGTCGGTGGCGACCACCTTGTCTTCGGTGTAGCCCAGCACGCCCTTCAGGGCGCCTTCGCTCTGGGCCTTCATTTCGGCGCAGATCTCGGCGTAGGTGGCGGCGTTGTTCAGCTCCACCGTCAGGTCGACCACCGACACGTCGCTGGTCGGCACGCGGAAGGACATGCCGGTGAGTTTCTTGTTGAGCTGCGGAATCACCACGCCCACCGCCTTGGCGGCACCGGTGCTGCTGGGGATGATGTTCTCGAGGATGCCGCGGCCACCGCGCCAGTCCTTGTTGCTGGGGCCGTCCACGGTTTTCTGGGTGGCGGTGGCGGCGTGCACGGTGGTCATCAGGCCGCGCTTGATGCCCCATTTGTCGTTGAGCACCTTGGCCACGGGCGCCAGGCAGTTGGTGGTGCAGCTGGCGTTGCTGATGATGGCCTGGCCGTTGTAGGTGTCGTGGTTGACGCCGTAGACGAACATGGGCGTGTCGTCCTTGCTGGGCGCGGACATGATGACCTTCTTCGCGCCCGCGGCAAGGTGCTTTTCGGCGCCGGCCTTGTCCAGGAAGATGCCGGTGGACTCGATCACCACGTCGGCGCCGACCTCGCCCCACTTCAGCTCGGCCGGGTCCTTGACCGCGGTCAGGCGGATCTTCTGGCCATTGACGATCAGGTGGTGGCCGTCGACCTTGACGTCACCGTCGAAGCGACCGTGCACGCTGTCGTACTTGAGCATGTAGGCCAGGTAGTCCGGCTCGAGCAGGTCGTTGATGGCCACGACCTGAATGTCCTTGAAGTTGGCGATGGCCGCGCGAAACACCATGCGCCCGATGCGCCCGAAACCGTTGATACCGACCTTGATCGTCATGCTGCGTTCTCCAGGGTTTTGAATCGAAGGGAAATCACTTGGCCAGCACGGCACGCACCGTGTCGGCCACGTTCTCGGGGGTGAAGCCGAAGTGCTTGAACAGCACCGGCGCGGGCGCCGACTCACCGTAGGTGTCGATGCCCACCACGGCGGACACGCCGTACTTCCACCAGAAATCGCTCACGCCCATTTCCACGGCCACGCGCGGCAGGCCAGCGGGCAGCACCGACTGCTTGTAGGCGGTGGTCTGGCGGTCGAAGGTGTTGGTGCCCGGCATGGACACCACGCGCACGGCAATGCCGTGCTCACGCGCCAGCAGTTCCTGCGCCTTGAGCGCCAGCTGCACTTCGGAACCGGTGGCGACGATGACCGCCTGGGGCTTCTTCTTCAGCCCCACCTCGGCCGGCTCGGCCAGCACGTAGCCACCCTTGGCGATGTCGCCAAGGTCGCTCTTGGGGGCATAGGGCAGGTTCTGGCGCGACAGCAGCAGCGCCGTGGGGCGGTGACGGTTCTCCAGCGCCACGGCCCAGGCCACGGCGGTTTCGGCGGTGTCGGCGGGGCGCCAGACGTCCAGGTTGGGGATCAGTCGCAGGCTGGCGGCGTGCTCGATGCTCTGGTGCGTGGGGCCGTCTTCGCCCAGACCGATGGAGTCGTGGGTGAAGACGTGGATGACGCGCTGCTTCATGAGCGCGGCCATGCGGATGGCGTTGCGCGAGTAGTCGCTGAAGGTGAGGAAGGTGCCGCCGTAAGGGATGTACCCGCCGTGCAGCGCCACGCCGTTCATGATGGCGGCCATGCCGAATTCGCGCACGCCGTAGTTGATGTGGCGGCCGATCATCCCGTCTTCGGACTTGACCACCTGCCCGGCGAGGTCCACCCGGAAGGCCGGGGTGGATTTGGTGTTGGTGAGGTTGGAGCCGGTGAGGTCGGCGCTGCCGCCCAGCAGCTCGGGCAGCGCGGCGGTGAAGTGCTCGAGCGCGATCTGGCTGGCCTTGCGGCTGGCCACGGTTTCGGCCTTGGTGTGGGCCTGCACGGCGGCGTCCACGGCCACCTGGGCAAAGCGTTTCGGCAGGTCGCCGGCCATGCGCCGCTCGAATTCGGCGGCCAGCTCGGGAAACGCCTTGCGGTAGGCCTTGAACTTCTCGCCCCACACGGCTTCGCGGGCGCGGCCGGCGGCCTTGGCGTCCCAGGCGGCGTACACCTCGTCCGGGATCACGAACGGTTCGTGGGCCCAGCCGAGTGCCTCGCGGGTCAGCTTGATCTCGTCGGCGCCCAGCGGCTCGCCGTGGGCCTTGGCCGTGTTGGCGCGGTTGGGGCTGCCCTTGCCGATGCTGGTCTTGCAGATGACGATGCTGGGGGCGTCGGCGTGGCGCCGGGCGTCGGCGATGGCGCGGTCCACCGCGTCCACATCGTGTCCGTCGATCGGGCCGATGACGTTCCAGCCGCATGCGGCAAAGCGCAGGGCGGTGTTGTCGATGAACCAGGGCGTGACCTTGCCGTCGATCGAAATGCCGTTGTCGTCGTACAGCGCCACCAGCTTGTTGAGCTTCCAGGCACCGGCCAGCGCCACCGCTTCGTGGCTGATGCCTTCCATCAGACAGCCGTCGCCCAGGAACACGTAGGTGTGGTGGTCGACGATGTCGTGACCCGGCCGGTTGAACTCGGCCGCCAGCAGCTTCTCGGCCAGCGCCATGCCGACCGCGTTGGTGATGCCCTGGCCCAGCGGCCCGGTGGTGGTCTCCACGCCGGGGGTGATGCCCACCTCGGGGTGGCCGGCCGTCTTGCTGTGCAGCTGGCGGAAGTTCTTCAGCTCCTGCATGGGCAGCGCGTAGCCCGTGAGGTGCAGCAGCGCATAGATCAGCATGGAGCCATGGCCGTTGGACAGCACGAAGCGGTCGCGGTCGGGCCAGTGCGGGTTGGCCGGGTTGTGGCGCAGGTGGCGGCCCCACAGCGCCACCGCCATGTCGGCCATGCCCATCGGGGCGCCCGGGTGGCCGGAGTTGGCGGCCTGGACCGCGTCCATGGAAAGGGCGCGGATGGCGTTGGCCTGCACCTGGGGAGAAACGGGGGAAGCGGTGGTGGTGGGGGAAGGCATGGGTGCGAGGGCCGTTGGAATGGCACGCCTGGGGGATCCCCGACGGGGTATTGGCGCGAAACCGGGGATTTTATCGGGCCGCCCCCGCCGATAATCGGCACCGACCATGTCAGAACCCGTCGACATACCCGCCATCGTGCTGGCCGCCGGCCGCGGCATGCGCATGCGCCCCCTCACCGACCACACGCCCAAACCCCTGCTGGTGGTTCGGGACAAGCCCCTGATGCAGTGGCCGATGGACGCGCTGGTGGCCAGCGGCGTGCGCCGGTTCGTGGTCAACACGGCCTGGCTTGGCGACCAGATCGACATGCACCTGCGCCGCTGGCAACGGGACCACGACGGCGTGCAGGTGCGGGTGTCCCGTGAGGGTGCCGACTTCGGTTATGCCCTGGAAACCGCCGGTGGCATTTCTCGGGCGTTGCCGTTGCTGGACGATGTCTTCTGGGTGCTGGCAGGCGACGTGTTCGTGCCCGGCTTCGGGTTCGACCCCGATGCGGTGCGCCGATTCAAGGCGAGCGACCGGCTGGCCCACCTGTGGCTGGTGCCCAACCCGCCGCACAACCCCAAGGGCGACTTCGGCCTGGACAGCCGTGGTCTGGTGCTCAACGGCGGCGAGCCGCGCTTCACCTACAGCACCATCGGGCTGTACCGGCGCGCGCTGTTCGAAGCCCCCTGGACCGAAACCCACCCTGGCAACCCGCAGGGCACGGCGGAGCCGTTGGCACCGCTGCTGCGCCGGGCCATGGATGCGGGCCGGGTGGGTGGCGAGCTTTACCTTGGCCCGTGGACGGACGTGGGCACGCCGGAACGTCTGGCCGAACTCAACGCTTAGCCGCCACAATGGCGGCATGGACAGCAGCACCCACTTCCGCCTGTACGCCGAGCGCCGCGCGCGCGTGGCCTCGCAACTCGGCCCCGGTGGCATTGCCATCGTGCCCACCGCGCCCGAACGCCCGCGCAACCGGGACAGCGATTTCCTGTACCGGCACGACAGCTATTTTTATTACCTCACCGGGTTTGCCGAGCCCAACGCCTGGCTGCTGATCACCGCCGAAGGCGAGTCCACGCTGTTCTGCCAGCCCAAGGACCTCGAGCGCGAAATCTGGGACGGCCTGCGCCTGGGCCCCGATGCGGCGCCCGCTGCCCTGGGCGTGAACGCGGCGTTTCCCGTCACCGAGCTTGAACAGCGGCTGCCGCGGCTGCTGGAGAACCGGTCGGTGGTCTGGTACCCGTTTGCCACCCACCCGGGGCTGGAAGGCCGGATCGATGGCTGGCTGCAGCAGGTTCGTGCCCGGGTCCGCTACGGCGCCCTGTGCCCGCAGACGCAGCGCGACCTGTGCACCGTGCTGGACGAGATGCGGCTGGTCAAGGACGCCCACGAACAAGCCATCATGCGGCGCGCATCGCAGATCAGTGCCGGCGCGCATGTGCGGGCCATGCAGCGCTGCGCCGCCATGTTGCGGGCCGAGCAGGATGTGCGTGAATACCACCTCGACGCCGAGCTGCTGCACGAGTTCCGCCTGCACGGCTCACAGTACCCGGCCTACGGCAGCATCGTGGCGGCGGGCGCCAACGCCTGCATCCTCCACTACCGCGCCGACGCCGCGCCCGTGCGCGACGGCGAGTTGGTGCTCATCGACGCCGGTTGCGAACTCGATGGCTACGCCAGCGACATCACCCGCACCTTTCCGGCCAACGGCCGCTTCACCGGCCCGCAGCGCGCCATGTACGACCTGGTGCTGGCCAGCCAGGACGCGGCCGTGGCGGCCACCCGGGCCGGGGCGCGTTTCACCGACCCGCACGAGGCCACGGTCAAAGTGCTGGCCCAGGGCCTGCTCGACCTGGGGTTGCTCGACCGGAACAAGGTGGGGTCGGTGGACGACGTGATCGCCAACCGGCATTACTTCCAGTTCTACATGCACCGCACCGGCCACTGGCTGGGCATGGACGTGCACGACTGCGGAAGCTACGTGGAGCCCTCCGAGGTGGGTGTGGTGAGCGAGCGCAAGGACCCGCTGTCGGGCGAGGTGATTCGCGACCGCCCCAGCCGCATCCTGAAACCGGGCATGGTGCTCACGATCGAGCCCGGGCTCTATGTTCGCCCGGCCGAAGGGGTGCCCGAGAAATTCTGGAACATCGGCATCCGCATCGAGGACGACGCCATCGTCACCGCGGACGGCTGCGAGCTGATCACCCGGGGCGTGCCGGTGGACCCGGACGCCATTGAAGCGCTGATGCGCGGCTGAACCCCTGGCCGGCGCGCTGCATGCAGGAACGTCCGGTCAGCTGCCTCACCCTCAATCCGTCGGTCGACGTTTACACCACCGCCGACGCGGTGCGGCCGGCCGACAAACTGCGGTGCGACCCGCCGCTGCGCGAGCCCGGTGGCGGCGGCCTGAACGTGGCGCGCGTGCTGGCGCGGCTGGGTGCGCCGGTGCGCGCGGTCTACCCGGCCGGCGGGCCCATGGGCCAGTGGCTCGATGAACACCTGGCGGGCCTGGCGTTGCGGCCTCACCGGGTCCCCATCGGCGGTGACACGCGCGAGAACCTGACCGTTCGGGCCAGGGACAACGGCGCCGAGTACCGGTTCGTGATGCCCGGCCCCACGCTGCCCGCTTCCGAGTGGGCGGCCTGCCTCGCTGCCGCGACCGAACCGCTGCAGCCGGGCGACTGGCTGGTCGCGAGCGGCAGCCTGCCGCCCGGTGCGCCACCAGACACCTGGTCCCGCCTCGCCCGCGCGGCGGCCGGCCGCGGTGCGCTGCTGGCGCTCGACACCTCGGGGGTGGCGCTGAGGTCCGCGCTCGGCGATCCATCGGTGGGGCTGGCGCTGGTCAAGCCCAACCTGCGCGAGCTTCGTGAGGCCACCGGCGAAGCCCTTGCCGATGAACCGGCGTGGACCGCGGCCGCCCGGCGCTGGGTCGATGCCGGCCGTGCCCGGCGGGTCGCCCTGTCATTGGGCGATCGCGGCGCGCTGCTGGCAGGGCCGCAGGGCGTCTGGCGGGCCGAGGCCCTGAACGTGCCGCTGGCCAGTTCGGTGGGCGCTGGCGACAGCTTCTGCGCGGCGCTGGTGTGGGCCCTGCGCCAGGGCCTGGACGATCCGGTCGCGCTGGGCTGGGCCATGGCGGCCGGCACGGCGGCGCTGCTTCACCCCGGCACCGGTCTCGCGCACGCCGAAGACATCCGGCGGCTGCAGCCGCTGGTGCGGGTGCAGGCCGCGGCCTGACCGGTCATTGCAGCGTTCGGTGGTCGGGCAGCGGGGCGAGGCCCGGGCTGGGGACGCTGCCGCCGAGCTCGAGCAGCCAGCGCGCGCTCAGGCGGCCGAGCATCAACCGCATGGGCTGCGACAGCGCCGGGTGGCACGACAGCTCGCTCAGGTTGCTGACCACCTTGCCCACCATGAGTTCGCGCTGCCGCACCGGCCCGCTGTGCTGGGCACAGCCGGTCATGAGGGCCAGCGTGCCGGCCAGCAAGGCCTCGGTGGGGGGCAGGGTGTATTCCTCGTCGGGGTGTTGAACGTCGGGCTTCATCGGGTGCTCCAGCAGGGGTCGAGCCTCATCATATGAGAACAATTCTCATTTGCAAAGCTCTCCCGGTCCGCCCACACCGGTTTCATGGAATCACAATGGGGGGTCATGTTCACCAGGAAGGAATCCCCATGAAAGGCGACGCAAAGGCCATTGCCCACCTGCAGGCGCAACTGAAAAACGAACTCACGGCGATCAACCAGTACTTCGTGCACTACCGGATGCTCAAGCACTGGGGCCTGGACCGGCTCGCGAAGAAGGAATACGAAGAGTCGATCGGCGAGATGAAGCACGCCGATCAACTGATGGACCGCATCTTCACGCTCGACGGCCTGCCCAACCTGCAGGACCTGGGCAAGCTGCACATCGGCGAAGACGTGCCCGAAGTTCTGCGCTGCGACCTTCAGCTTGAGCTGGGTGCGCAGGCCACCATCAAGGACGGCATTGCCCACTGCGAGTCCGTGCGCGACTACGTGTCGCGCGACATCCTGCAAGGCATCCTCGACGACACCGAGGAGCACATCGATTTTCTGGAGACGCAGATCGAGCTCATCGACAAGGTGGGGCTGCAGAACTACCTTCAGAGCCAGATGGGCGAGATCAGCTGACGCTGCCCAACCGCCGGCGCCGGCGCCGGCTGTCGGCCCGGTGCCAGCGCGGCTTGCAATATGAATGCGAGCCATTATCATTTGCAGGCCTCACCTTCCAGCCTGCACCATGATCGTCTGCGTCTGCCGCCGTGTCAGTGACAAAACCATCGCCCAGTGCGCGCGGGCGGGCATGGCGTTCGACGACATCCAGATGGAGCTGGGGGTGGCCACGCAATGCGGGCAGTGCGAAAGCTGCGCGCGCGCGGTGATCGCCGAGTGCGCACCAGGCCAGGCGGTGGCCCACATCCAGCGGCGCACCACCGCCGATCAAGCGGGCTGGCCCCTGCCCGCCTGAGCGGTCCGCTCGCCGGGGCGAACCCGTTCATTCCGTCCGATTCCGTCACAAGCCCTTCAACCCGGGGCATGCTCGGGCATGCCCGGGTTTCCCCGGGGGTCAGACTTAGAATGCGAATTCGCCTTTCGCATGGCAGAACGAACAACGGCCGGAGACACGCATGAGCACACCCAGCAACCCCGAGACCAAACGCGCCGAGCTGCGGCGTGCCGCGCTCGATTACCACGAGCACCCGCTGCCGGGCAAAGTGGCCATTGCGGCCACCAAGCCGCTGTCCAACCAGCGCGATCTGGCCCTGGCCTACTCACCCGGCGTGGCCGCGCCGTGCGAGGAAATCGTGGCCGACCCGGTGAATGCGTTCAAGTACACCGCGCGCGGCAACCTGGTGGCCGTCATCACCAACGGCACCGCGGTGCTGGGCCTGGGCGACATCGGCCCGCTGGCCGCCAAACCGGTGATGGAGGGCAAGGGCGTCCTGTTCAAGAAGTTCTCGGGCATCGATGTCTTCGACATCGAGATCGCCGAGAAGGACCCGGACAAGCTGGTCGAGATCATTGCCTCGCTCGAGCCCACGTTCGGCGGCATCAACCTCGAGGACATCAAGGCGCCAGACTGCTTCTATGTCGAGCGCAAGCTGCGCGAGCGCATGAAGATCCCGGTCTTCCACGACGACCAGCACGGCACCGCCATCGTCGTCGGGGCGGCCATCCTCAACGGTCTCAAGGTGGTCGGCAAGGACCTCAAGAAGGTCAAGCTCGTCACCTCGGGGGCCGGTGCCGCCGCATTGGCCTGCCTGGGCCTGCTCGTCAAGCTGGGCATCCCGCGCGAGAACATCTGGGTGACCGACCTGGCGGGTGTGGTGTACGAAGGCCGCACCGAGCTGATGGACGAAGACAAGATCCAGTTCGCCCAGAAAACCCCGGCCCGCACGCTGGCCGAGGTGATCGCCGGTGCCGACATCTTCCTCGGCCTGTCGGCTGGCGGGGTGCTCAAGCCCGCCATGGTCGCGTCGATGGCGGCCCGCCCCATCATCATGGCCCTGGCCAACCCGAACCCCGAAATCCTGCCCGAGGAAGTCAAGTCGGTGCGCGACGACGCCATCATGGCCACCGGGCGCACCGATTACCCGAACCAGGTCAACAACGTCCTGTGCTTTCCGTACATCTTCCGTGGCGCGCTCGACTCGGGCGCCACCACCATCACCGACGAGATGGAGATTGCGGCGGTCCATGCCATTGCCGAACTGGCGCAAGCCGAACAAAGCGAGGTGGTGGCCGCGGCCTACGCCGGTGAGCAGCTCGCGTTCGGCCCCGAATACCTGATCCCCAAGCCGTTCGACCCGCGGCTGATGATGAAGATCGCCCCGGCCGTGGCCAAGGCGGCGGCCGACAGCGGCGTGGCCGTGCGGCCGATCACCGACATGGCGGCCTACAAGGACAAGCTCCAGGGGTTTGTGTTTGCGTCCGGCACCGTCATGAAGCCGATCTTCTCGGCGGCCAAGGCGGCGTCGCGCAAACGGGTGGCCTACGCCGAAGGCGAGGAAGAGCGCGTGCTGCGCGCGTGCCAGATCGTGGTCGACGAAGGCCTGGCACGACCCACCCTCATCGGCCGCCCGGCCATCATCGCGCAGCGCATCGAAAAATTCGGCCTGCGCCTCAAGGAAGAACTCGACTACGACGTCGTCAACGTCGAGCAGGACGATCGCTACCGCGATTTCTGGCAGACCTACCACCGCATGACCGAGCGCAAGGGCGTGACGCAGCAGCTCGCCAAGATCGAGATGCGCCGGCGCCTCACGCTGATCGGCTCGATGCTGCTGCACAAGGGCCACGTCGACGGACTCATCTGCGGCACCTGGGGCAGCACCCAGGGCCACCTCGAGTACATCGACCAGGTGATCGGCAAGCGGGCCGGGGGCAGCCCCAGCACCGCGCAGGACGTGCGGATCTACGCCTGCATGAACGGGCTCATGCTGCCCGGCCGGCAGGTGTTCCTGGTGGACACCCACGTCAACCACGACCCCACCCCCGAACAGCTTTGCGAAATCACGGTCATGGCGGCCGAGGAAATGGTTCGCTTCGGTCTTCAACCCAAGGCCGCCCTGCTGTCCCACTCCAACTTCGGCTCCTCCAATCACCCGTCGGCCATCAAGATGCGCCGCACCCTGGAGCTGCTGCGGGAACAGGCCCCCTGGCTGGAGGTGGACGGTGAAATGCACGGAGACGTGGCGCTGGACGCCGCCGCCCGCCATTCGCTGATGCCGAACTCCACCCTCAAGGGCGCCGCCAACCTGCTGGTGCTGCCCAACATCGATGCGGCCAACATCGCCTACAACCTGCTCAAGACGGCGGCGGGCGGCAACATCGCCATCGGCCCGGTGCTGCTGGGGGCGGCGCAACCGGTCCACATCCTGACGCCCAGCGCCACCGTGCGCCGCATTGTCAACATGACAGCCCTGACCGTGGCCGACGCCAACGCGGCGAGATAAGGCCGTCGCCCTAAGCGGGCACTAACTCAGCGGAGCACGGTATCGCGCCCACGCGTGCCCATTTTTTGGGCAATGACTTGCTTTTTGGGCGGCGTTAGGGCACACTCTCGCGCTTGTATTTCAGGGTTAACCCGGGTGTTTTGCACTGGGGTTGACCCGCATCAGGAGCAAGCCAACCTCATGGATCTGCGGCGCGTCCGCCAGCACTGGGGCAAGGGCAAAACCGGCTTTGTTGCGGTCATGGCGGCCAGTCTGGTCGCCGCAGCAAGCACCTTTCTGGTGCAAGCCCGGGGGCCCGAGCCATCGGTTCAGTCGCCTGCCGCCGCCGTGTCGGTGTCGTCCCTGCCTCCGCAGGGTCAGCAGGTGCTGGACCGGATCCACCAGGGTGGGCCTTTCCGCTACGAAAAGGACGGCACCGTCTTTTTCAACCGCGAGGGCCTGCTGCCCAAGGAGAAAAGGGGTTACTACCGGGAATACACGGTGCCAACGCCCGGCCTCAACCACCGGGGCGCACGGCGGATCGTGTGTGGCGGTGAGCGACCTTCGGCCCCTGATGCCTGTTATTACACGGAGGACCACTACGCGAGCTTCAGACGAATCGTGCAGTGATCCCGAGATCGAGCGACCGGAATTTCAACTTTGACTGTGGAAAGAGACGCGGAGATGGACACGCCACTTCGTAATGTGCGACCCAACATTGTTCAGTCGATTCGCGCCTATGGCGTGAAGGACCTGCAGGCCGCTGCAGAACAACTGGGGCACCACTTCCTGTACGCCAACCTGGCCAAGGCCCAGAGCAAGCAGGATGTGCTGGAGCTGATCGCTGCGCAATACACGCTGCCGCCGCATTTCGGCAAGAACTTCGATGCACTCTACGACTGCATGACCGACATGGTCCACAAGTCCGGCCCCCAGACCGGCTTCATCGTCGTGCTCGAACACATCCCGGCGCACAGCAAGTTCGACAAGGAAGCGCGCGAGCAGCTGCTCGACATCTTCCGCGACGCCGCCGACTACTGGTCGGATCGCAAGATCCCGTTCCGCTGCTTCTATTCGTTCGCGGTAGCCCGCAGCCCCAAGGGCCAGGAGCCGATCGAGGTCCAGAACGAAGAGCCGATGCCCACGGACAAGATCCTCGACGTGAGCCCGATGGCGCTGCGCATGAGCAGCCCGTTCAACGCAGGCTACTGGCTGGCCGCGGCCTGAACCCTTGGCCCACCCCTCGCGCCGCGCCTGCGGTGCGTCACCCCCTCGAGGGGGCGGCACCTGAGGACCGGCGAAGCCGGATCCTCGGTGCCACTGGATGAGCCCCGACACCTGTCGGGGCTTTTTCATGCCTGCGTGGCCTGCGCCAGGGCGATGTATTCGTGGACCGGCACTTCTTCGGCCCGGCGTTGCAGGTCGAAGTCGACCGTGGAGCCACGCTCGTCCAGCCACTTGCCAAGCGTGTTCCGCAGGATCTTGCGGCGCTGGCTGAAGGCGGTCTGCACCAGTGTGCTGAAGTGCTTCACGTCGATCGCCGGCGGTTCGGCCAGCGGCACCATGCGCACCACGGCGCTGTCCACCCGGGGCGGCGGGTCGAACGATTCGGGCGGCACGAAGAGCACGTTGTCCATGTCGTAGCGCCACTGCAGCATGACCGAAAGACGTCCGTAATCGGCGGTGGCGGGTGCAGCCACCATGCGGTCGATCACTTCCTTCTGCAGCATGAAATGCTGGTCCTTCACCACCGCCACATGGTCGAGCAGGTGAAACAGGATGGGGGTGGAAATGTTGTACGGCAGGTTGCCCACCACACGCAGGCTGGCGGGCTCTTTGGCCAGGGCGGTGAAGTCCACGGTGAGCACGTCTGCCTCGACCACGTCGAGCTGACCATGCCCCCGCAGGCGCGCCGCCAGATCGCGGTCGAGTTCGATCACCGTGAGCCGGCCCAGGCGCTCCACCAGCGGCTGGGTCAGCGCAGCCAGGCCAGGGCCGATCTCGACCATCGGATCGCCGGGGTGCGGATCGATCGCCCGCACGATGGCATCGATGATGCCGGTGTCGGTGAGGAAGTGCTGCCCGAAGCGCTTGCGCGCAATGTGCTTCACGGCTGCGGGGCTTCGCGAATCTCGACGTAAGCCCGCGCGCGGACATCGCGCGCCCACAGGGCCAGCGCCTCGACCAGCTTCTCTTCGCGCACCGCGCTGCGGATGCGCTCGCGCTGCTCCCGCTCGCCCAGCGGGACGGTGCGGCGCTCGTCCACCCGAATCAGGTGCACGCCAAAGCGCGAAACCACGGGCGGCGAAATCTCACCGGGCTGCAGGCGGTTCATGGCCTGCTCGAACTCGGGCACGAACAGCCCGGGCGAGGCCCAGCCCAGGCTGCCGCCGGCCGCGGCCGACCCGTCCTGGCTGTTCTCGCGGGCCAGTGTCTCGAAGCTGGCCTGGCCGCTGGCGATGCGCTGCCGGAACTCGGCCAGGCGTGCCTGGGCGGCTTCGGGCGTGAGCTGTGGCCCCGGGCGCAGCAGGATGTGGCTGGCGCGGGTCTGTGTCACGTTCATGGCCGGCATGCCGGCCGAGCGACGGTCGTTGACCTTGAGCACGTGGAAGCCGGCCAGGCTGCGAACGGGTCCGGCCACCTGGCCCGGCTGCAGGGCGCGGGTGGCGTTGACAAAGAGGTCGGGCAGCCGTGTGGCGGTGCGCCAGCCGAACTGGCCGCCATTGACCCGCTCCGGCGCATCGGAGAATTCACGCGCCAGCGTCGCGAAGTCCTCGCCGCCGCGCGCACGGTCGGCCACCCGCTGGGCGCGCGCCTGTCGCTCGGCCACCTGGGCTTCGCTGGCGTTCTCGGGCACGCTCACCAGCACATGGCTGAGGTTGAGTTCGAGGGTGGAAAGGTCGTTGCCGCCCTGCTGCTCGCGGATGTAGTCATCGACGTCGGCATCGCTCACCCGGACGCGCGAGTCGACCTCGCGCTCGCGCACGCGTTGCAAGAGGATTTGCTGACGCAACTCGCTGCGCAGCCGGTTGATGTCGATGCCGTCGGCCGCCAGGCGCCGCCGGAACGTGTTGCGGTCAAGCTGGTTCTGCGCCGCGATGTTGGCCTCGGCCTCGTCGATCTCGGTGTCGCTCACCCGCAGGCCGGTTTCAGCGGCAAACTGCAGCTGCGCCCGCTCGTTGATGAGCTGTTCGAGCACCTGGCGAACGAGTTCGTCGCGCGGCGGGGCGTTGGTGATGCCGCGCTGGGCGATGTTCTGCTCGACCTGCTGCAGGCGCTGGCGCACATCGTGGTTGGTGACCGGCTCGGAGTTCACGAGTGCGACGATGAAATCGGCCGTGCGGTTGGTGCTGGCGGCGGCCGTGGCCGGCGGAAGGCTCAGACCACCCGGGGTTCGCAGGGTCTGGGCGGCAGCGTTGCCGGCCACGAGCAGCGCGACCGCGAGGGCCACCAGGGAAAGAGGGGAACGGTCAGTCATGGCGTTGGAATCGGCTCGGCGGTTGGATTTCTTCGCGCAGGTACTGGTAGCGCGGCACGTTGTCCCTGAGGGTCTGCAACGGATTGGAGCCGATGCGCGAGAAGCCCGTGAATTCGAGCTGGAACAGGATGCGCTGGTTCGCCGACGACGCGCTGCGCTGCAGGCGTTCGACGACGATGCGCCCGATCCAGCAACCGGCATCGTACTCAAAGCCGGCCACCAGATCGACCACCTTGCGGTCGGGCACGCTGTAGTTGATGCGGCCCACGCCGTACCACTGTCCGGGGCCGAGCGCGCGACCGGGCACCGGTGAAGGGGCGGTGTCGAACAGGCCGCTCAGCGGCCATTGCCAGCCAACATCGAACTGCTCGGAGCTGCCGCGCTGCAAGCGCCAGGCGGCGCTGACGACACGGAACGGCCCCGGCGTGTAGCGCGCGCTCAGGGTGGTGCGCACCGATTCGCTGCTTGCCGGGTTGTACTGGAAGCTGGTGTCGAACAACCACCGCGGGCTCCACTGCACGCGCGCCGAGAGCAGCACGTCGCTGAAGCGTTCGGTGACCGGCTCGCTGCCGGGCAGCCCGGCGGCGTTGGGCAGGGTCACGTTCTGGTCGCGCAGCAGGTAGCGCTGGGCCACGCCCAGTCGAACGACTTCGGCTCCGGTCTGTGGATCGAGCAGGCGCGAACTGACCCCCAGGGTCACCGCGCGCGTGTCCGAGATCCGGTCGTTTCCGGTGAAGACGTTGTCGGTGTAGATGGTGGCGAGATTGAAGTCGGTGGCGGCCGAGTCGTAGTTGGGCAGCAGGCTCTGGTCGCGGAAAGGCGTCCAGGTGAAGTAGGCGCGCGGCTCCAGGGTCTGCACGAAGGCGCGGCCGAAATAGCTGGCATCGCGCTCGAACACCAGGCCGCTGTCCAGCCCGATCGTGGGCAGGTTGCGCGACGCGCTTCGAGCGCCGTCGGTCAACGGGCTGTCAAATTGGTACTGCGTGCTGTGCAGGCGGATCCGTGGCTCGATGAACCAGCCTGGCGCCTGGAAGCGGTGGGCCAGCTGGCCCACCAGCATGCTGCGCTCGCCGTTGGGTTGTCCGGTGAGCGAGGGATCGGACTCGAAGCGCGTGTGGCTGGCCTGCAGCAGCAGGGACGACTGTCCCGGCAGGCCCCAGCCGAGGTCGTCCTCGCGGTAGCCGAGCGTCACGGCCGGCAAGCGGTCGTAGGGGGGAACAATGGGGCTCTCGATGTCCTGCAGCGTCTGCCACGTGTAAGCGCCGGCCACGAGAGACCACGGGCCCTGGTTGTAGGTGACTTCGGCGTTGGCTGGCAACAGGCGCTGTGTCAGCGTGTCGCTGGCGCGCGGAAAGTCGCGCCAGTAGTTGTCGTCGCTGACCCGGTTGATGTTCAGGTTCAGGGCGGTGCTGCCGCCAGCCCCCAGCCGGTTGAAAGCACGGGTCAGCGACTGGTCGTGCCGGAGGGTGTAGCCCCAGCGGTCGTCGCGCCGCAGGCTGTCGGACGGCATCACGCTGCCGCGCAGGGTGCCGCTGTAATCGTTCTGCAGGTAACGGAATTCGCCGCCCAGGTCCACGCCACGCTTGCTCATGAGCGTGGGGTAGAGCGTCAGGTCGTAATTGGGCGCGAGGTTGATGTAGTAGGGCAGCGTGAGTTCGAGGCCGCTGATGTTGTCGATGTTGATGGACGGCGGCAGCAGACCCGACTTCCGCTCGTCGCTGAGCGGAAAGCTGAAGTAGGGCGCACCCAGGATGGGCACGCCCTTGAACTCGAGAACCCCGCCGGTGGCGTTGCCGGTCTGCTCGACGTTGTCGAACTCGATGCGCGTGGCGCGCACGAGCCAGTCGGGCATCCAGTCGGCACCCGGCGTGCGGGGGCAGGTGCTGTAGCGGGCCTGGTGCGCGGTGGCGCGGTCCTCGCCCTGAAAGTCCAGGCGCTCGGCATCACCCCGGCCGTCGGACCGCAGGATCTCGAACTGGGGTTTCTCGAACCGACCGACGAAGGTGTCGACGTTGAGCCGCAGGGAAGGCCCGGTGAAGCGGTCGCCATTGCGGTTGATCAGCACATTGCCATCGGCCTGTGCCTCGCGCGTGCGCTCGTCGAAACCGAGCCGGTCGGCGCGGATCACCAGGTCATGGCGCCGCAACTCGGCGTCGCCCTCGATGGTGGTCACCGCACCGGTTCGCCCCTCGATGCGCTGTCCCGACACGAAGCTCGGGGCCTGGCGCATGGCGGCGGCGTCCAGCTGTTCCTGCAGCCGCAAACTGGGCCTGAGCTGCAGGCCATCGGCCTGCGCACGGGCAACGGGCACGGCCATGGCGAAAAGCACCGCAGCGGCCACCGGTGCGAGTGCGAAGCGGGCCGTGTGGCTGGGCGAGGAGGGTCGGCTTTTCAAGATCGGGCCCGGCGGCATGCGGGCCGCTCACGTTGGCGTCTGGGGCGTTTGTAGAATTCGCCGGATTATTCCATGCGGCCCTGCGGGCGAGGGCCGCCACGACCGCGGGTGTCCCTTGACCCTTCCCACACCATGAATCCGTCACCGACGACCGTCGCGTGGGCCGACCCGCAGCGCGAGGCGGCCTTTCACGCCTGGCTGGCGCCACTGGCCAGCCACCACCGCCTGGTCAGCGCGAGCCTTCGCCCCGCATCGGCCGATGCGAGTTTTCGGCGCTACCTCAGGCTCGACACCGAAGGCGGCGGCAGCGCGATCGTCATGGACGCGCCCCCGGACAAGGAAAACAGCGAGCCTTTCGTCCGCATTGCCGGCCTGATGCGCGAGGCAGGCCTGCGCGTGCCGCAGGTGCTGGCCTGGGACGCGCCGCTCGGATTCATGCTGCTCGACGACCTGGGCACCCAGACGATGCTCGACGTGATCGACGCGGCGAACCCGCAGGCCAACGCCGGTCTGTACCGGGACGCGGTGGCCTCCCTGCTGACCTGGCAGAAGGCCAGCCAGCCGGGCGTGCTGCCTCCCTACGACGCGGCGGTGCTGCGGCGCGAGCTCCAGCTGTTTCCCGACTGGTACCTGGGTCAGCACAAGGGCCTCACCCCCGACGCCGCGCAGCAACAGGTGCTCGAGAAGACCTTCGACCTGATCGTTCAGCGGGTGCTGGCCATGCCCACGGTGTACGTGCACCGGGACTTCATGCCGCGCAACCTCATGATCCCGGCCAGCCGGGATGCTTCCCTGGCCGCACCCGGACCGGACCGCCCGGCGGGCGATGCGCGCGCGCTGGCGGTGCTCGACTTCCAGGACGCGCTGCACGGCCCGGTCACCTACGACATTGCCAGCCTGATGCGCGATGCCTTCCTGAGCTGGGATGAGGACTTCGTCATCGACGTGACGGTGCGCTACTGGGAACAGGCCCGCAAGCTCGGGCTGATGGACTTCGAGGACTGGCACGCCGACTTCGGCGCGTTCTACCGCTCGGTGGAATGGATGGGGTTGCAACGCCACCTCAAGGTCGCCGGCATCTTTGCCCGCCTGACACTGCGCGACGGCAAGCCGAAGTACCTGGCCGACGCGCCCCGCTTCATCGCCTACATCCGCGCCACCGCACACCGCTACCGCGAGCTCACGCCGCTGCTGAGGCTGCTCGACGACGTCGAGGGTCTTCAGGCCGCCAGTGGCTGGGCCATCGGCCGCAGCTGACCGATCGCCCATGCCGCGCTTCTTCTGCGACGCCGCGCTGGCCACCGGGGCCGAACTGGCACTGCCACCATCGGCCGCGCGCCATGTGCAGGTGCTGCGCCTGCAGCCGGGGCATGAAATCACGCTGTTCAATGGCACGGGCGGGCAATGGGTCGCCGAGGTGCTGCAGATGGGCCGCAGCGATGTCCGGGTGCGCGTGGGCGCGCACGACCCGGTCGAGCGAGAGGCCGGGCGCCGCGTCACGCTGGCGGTCGGCATGCCCGCCAACGAGCGCATGGACTGGCTGGTCGAAAAGGCCACCGAGTGCGGCGTGTCACGCATCGTGCCCTTGCACACGCAGCACAGCGTGGTGCGCCTGAGCGCCGAACGCGCCACCCGCAAACAGGCGCACTGGCAAGGCATCGCGCAGGCCGCGTGCGAGCAGTGCGGCCGCAACCAGGTGCCCGTCATCGAGCCGGTGGCCGACTTCGCGCACTTCGTCCGGTCGGCACAAGGCATGCGGGTCGTGCTGTCGCTGGCCGACGGCGCGCAGCCGCTGGCGCCACAGGTCGCGGCCGATGCGGCGTGCACCGTGCTGGCGGGACCGGAAGGGGGCCTGTCGTCCACCGAGGACGCTCTGGCCCGCGGCGCCGGGTTTGTGCCGGCCACGCTGGGGCCGCGGGTGTTGCGCGCCGAAACCGCGGCGCTCGCGGCGCTGGTGCTGGCCGTCGGCTGACGCGCAGCCAGGGGCTGCGTTGTATAAACAGCCTCTTATGAATCGAAACCTCTGGCTGCTGGCCGCCGCGCAAGGCCTGTTCCTGACCAACAACGTGGTGTTCATCGCGATCAATGGCTTGGTCGGGCTGTCGCTGGCGCCGCTGGGCTGGATGGCCACCCTGCCGGTGATGGGCTATGTGGTGGGCGGCGCCCTGGCCACGCCCCTGGTCGCACGCTCGCAGCAACGGCTGGGCCGCCAGGCCTCGTTCCAGATCGGATTGCTGGTGGCCCTGCTCTCGGCGCTGTTGTGCGCCTGGGCGGTGATGGACAGAAACTTCTGGCTGCTGGTGTTCGCCACCGTGGTGGCGGGCTACTACAGCGCCAACGCCCAGCTCTACCGGTTCGCCGCCGCCGAGCTGGCCGAGCCGGCGAACCGGGACAAGGCGGTGTCGCTGGTGCTGGCGGGCGGACTGGCGGGGGCCGTGCTCGGCCCCAACCTGGCCAGCCGCACGCGCGAACTCACCGAGGCGCCGTTCGCGGGCGCCTACCTCGCGCTGGCGGTGGTCGCACTGGTCTCGATGGCGGTGATGGCGTTCATGCGGTTCCCGCCCGTGGCCGCGCCACAACCGGGGGCCAGCAAGGGCCGGCCGCTGTCGGTGATCATGCGGCAGCCGGTGTTCATCGTGGCCACCGCGGGCGCGGCCCTGGGTTACGGGGTGATGAACCTGCTGATGGCGGCCACGCCGCTGGCCATGCAGGTCTGCGGATTTCCGTTCGAGGACGCGGCCCTGGTGCTGGAGTGGCACGTGATCGGCATGTTCGCGCCTGGCTTCTTCACCGGTCACCTGATCAAGCGTTTCGGCGCGCTGACCATCATGGGCGTGGGCGTGGTGCTCAACCTCGCGTGCATCGCCATCGCGCTGTCGGGGGTTGAACTGCACCAGTTCCTGATCGCGCTCTTCCTGCTGGGTGTCGGCTGGAATTTCCTGTTCACCGGCAGCACCACGCTGTCGCTGCAGACCTGGCGGCCAGAGGAAAAGGACCGCGCGCAGGCCGCCATCAACTTCTGCGTCTTCGCGACCATGGCCGTGACCTCGTTTGCGTCGGGCGCGCTGGTGACCACGCAGGGCTGGGCGTGGTTGAACGCGGGGTCGCTGCTGCCGGTGGGTTTGCTCGGGCTGGCCCTGCTGTGGCTTGCCCTGAGGCGGCGCGCCGCCCAGAATGTCACCTGAAGCGCGGACGGTTTCCGCGCCACACAGGGAGCACACGATGGGATTGCTGGACGGTTTGTTGGGCGGCGGCGCGGCGGGAGCGCCGTCGGCCGCTGGTGGCGTGGACATGGCGCAGATGATGGCGCTGGTGGGTCAGCTGCTGCAGCAATCGGGTGGTCTGGAGGGCTTGCTGGCCAAGCTGCAGGCCGGCGGCCTGGGCGAGGCCGCGCAGTCGTGGGTGGGCACCGGCGCCAACCAGCCGGTGTCGCCCGACGCACTGGGTGGGGCCCTTGGCCCCGATCTCATGGCCACGCTGGGCGGGCTTCTGGGCGGCAACGGCGCCCAGGCCTCGTCGGTGCTGGCGCAGGTGCTGCCCGGACTGGTGGACCAGCTCACGCCGCAGGGGCGGGTGCCCGAGGCGGGCGCGGGTGGCATCGACCCGATGTCGGCCCTGGGCAGCCTGATGGGCGGGCCGGGCGCGGCCGGTGGCCAGGGCGGCGGCCCGGACCTCGGCAGCCTGCTCGGCGGGTTGCTGCGCCGCTAGCGGCGGATTGGTTGCAGGCCCCGCACGGTCGCCCCACTCGGAGCGGCCCGGTCCGGCGCGGCGGGGAACCCTATTTGCCCGGTGCGTGCACCCCGAGCCAGGCACGCAAGGTGGACAGCACGGGGGCCTTGTCCATCTCGTTGAAGATCTCGTGGTACATCGCGTCGAAGCGGCGCGCATGCACCACGCCGGCCGGCGCCGCGGCGGCAAACGCCGCGCTGCCTTCGGGTCGCACCAGGTTATCGGCGCCCGCGTACATCAGCAGTGTGGGCACCGTCCAGCGGGGCGCCGACTTGATCACGATCGGGCCGTTCTCGTCGATGAAACGGGCCAGCCGCGCGCTGATCCGGTCGTGCACGCGCCGGTCCTTGCGGTAAGCCTGCACCACGGCAGGGTCGTGCGATATCTTGCTGGCATCCAGGCCGTTGCCCATCGAGCTGTCGGGCGCCATGCGCATGAGCAGGCCGATGACCCACCGCTTGAACCCCGACAGGCCGGTGTCGAGTGCCGGTGAAGACAAGACCAGCAGGTCCACCGGCGCCAGACCACGCTGCACGAACGCCGCAGACACCAACCCCCCCATGCTGTGGCCCAGCAGGATCAGCGGACAGTCCCAGCGGTCGGCAATGTGGCGCCGCGTGTCCTCCACCACCTCGAACAGGTCGTCGACCAACGCGTGCTCGTCGGGCAGGGCACCCGGTGCTCCGCCCGAGTCGCCATGCCCGCGCTGGTCGTAGGCCCGCACCGAAAAGCCCCAGTCGTTGAGCTGGTGGGCCAGGTCGTTGTAACGCCAGGCGTGCTCGCCCAGCCCGTGCACGATGAGCACCACCCCGCGCGGCCTGGCGCGCATCGGCAGCGGCCAGTCGTACAGCGCCAGGTTGAGGCCGTCGCGGGCGGTGAAGGGTGCCTGGGTGGTGTCGCTCATGCGATGCCCCAATGCCTCAGGGCATGCGCGCCATCACCTGCGCCACGCTGGCGGTCAGGCGCCGCGCATAGTCGAGGTGGAGGAATTCGTTCGGCCCGTGCGCGTTGCTGCGCGGGCCGAGCACGCCGCAGACCATCATCTGCGCGGTCGGAAAGCCGCGGCTGAGCATGTTCATCAGCGGAATGGTGCCGCCCTGGCCGATGGTGCCGCACGCGGCCCCGAAGTGCGCCTGCGAGGCGTCCTGCAGCGCCTGTTCGAACCAGGGCGTGGTGGTGGGGGCGTTCCAGCCGCTGGCGGCGCCCTCGCCCTGAAACGTCACCCGGGCCTGGTAAGGCGCGTTGTCTTCGAGGAGCGCCTTGAGCTCCTGCACCGCCGAGGCCGCGTCCACCAGCGGAGGCAGGCGAAGGCTGAGCTTGAAGGCGGTGTAGGGACGCAGCACATTGCCCGCGTCCTTGAGCGCGGGAAAGCCCTCGGCCCCCGTGACCGACAGCGTGGGCCGCCAGGTTCGGTTCAGCAGGGCTTCGACCGGGTCGGTGGTGGTGGGCAGCGCGAAGGCGGTGCTGCCGCCACAGTCGTGGTGGGCCCAGGGAAACCGCTTGTAGATCTCGTCGCCGAGGATCGCTGCGGTGGCCCGCGCCTGCTCGATCCGCTCGGCGGGCACTTCACAATGGAAGCTGGCCGGCAGCAGGCGCCCGGTGGCGCTGTCCTCAAGGCGGTCGAGCACCTGCCGCATGATGCGAAAGCTGGAGGGCACCAGGCCCGACGCATCGCCCGAGTGGATGCCTTCGGTGAGGATGTCGACCTTGAGCACGCCACTGGCCATGCCGCGCAGGCTGGTGGTGAGCCAGAGCTGGTCGTAGTTGCCGGCGCCGCTGTCGAGGCAGATCACCAGCCCCACATCGCCCAGGCGCGGGCGCAGGGCGTCCACGTAAGGCAGCAAATCGCCGGAGCCGCTTTCCTCGCAGGTTTCAATCAGCCCGACGATGCGCGGATGCGCCACACCCTGGGCCTTGAGCGCCTGCACCGCCGCGATGCTGGCATAGACGGCGTAACCGTCATCGGCGCCGCCGCGCCCGTACAACTTGCCGTCGTCGATCTTGGGCGTCCAGGGCCCGAGGTCGCTTCGCCAGCCAGTGAATTCCGGCTGCTTGTCGAGGTGGCCATACATCAGCACCGTCTGGCCCGAGGCCGGGGCCGGCGTGCCGTCGCGACCCGCACTGGCCGGCAGTTCAAAGAACAGCACGGGCGTTCGCGGTTGGCCATGGGCGTCGTTCAGCCGCACCACCTCCAGCGTCAGGCCGGGCACCTTCTGGTCGGCGACCCAGTCCGCGGCCGACTGCAGCACCCGATCGAGCAGGCCGCGCTGCGACCAGTCGGCGTCGAACGCCGGTGACTTGGCGGGCACCTCGATGTAGCGCACCAGCTCGGGCACGATGCGCTCGCGCCACGCGGCGTCGACGTGGGATTGCAGGGCGCCCGGTTCGAGCGGCAGCGGTTGGGGCAGGCGGGCATTCATGGCGGTCTCCGGCAGGCTGACCCGGATGCGGCGTGGCGCCGACCCGGAACCGTGAACAGTATAGGGAGGCGCCCCGCCCGGGGCGCGAATTCCCGGGCCCGGCGTCAAGCCTGCAGGCGGAACACCTGCACCACCTGGGCCAGCCGGCCCGCCTGTTCGCGCAGGCTTTCGGCGGCGGCGGCGCTTTCCTCCACCAGCGCGGCGTTCTGCTGCGTCATCTGGTCCAGCTGGCCGACGGCCGAGTTGACCTGGCCGATGCCCTGGGACTGCTCTTGCGCCGCGGTGGTCACATCGGCGATGAAGGTCGAGATTTTCTGGGCGTTGTCCACGATTTCGCTGATCGTCGTGCCGGCCTGCGCCACGAGTTCGGTGCCGGTCTGCACCTTGTCCACGCTCGCACCGATGAGGGCCTTGATCTCCTTGGCCGCTTCGGCGCTGCGCTGCGCCAGGCTGCGGACCTCGCTGGCCACCACCGCAAAGCCGCGGCCCTGCTCGCCCGCCCGGGCGGCTTCCACCGCCGCGTTGAGCGCCAGGATGTTGGTCTGGAACGCAATCCCGTCGATCACGCTGATGATGTCGCCGATCTTCTGGCTGCTGTGCTGGATGTCCTGCATGGTCGACACCACCTGGCCCACCACCTGGCCACCCCGAGCGGCCACCAGTGCGTTGGCCGAGGCCATCTCGTTGGCCTGCCGCGCAGCGTCGGCGCTTTGGCGCACCGTGCTGCTGAGCTGGTCCATGCTGGCGGCGGTTTCCTGCAGGCTGCTGGCCGCCTGCTCGGTCCGGCCCGACAGGTCCTGGTTGCCCGAGGCGATCTGGGTGCTGGCGGTGCCGATGCTCTCGGTGCTGCTTCGCACCTCCGCAACGATGCGCGACAGCGACGTCTGCATGGCCGACAGGGACACCATCAGGCGCGCCAGCTCGTCGCGGCCGTTGTCGTGAACCGGCTGCGTCAGGTCGCCAGCGGCAATGGCGTCGGCCACCGACCGGGCGCGGTCCAGCGGTGCGCAGATGCTCTGCATGTTGGCCAGCGTGGTGGGCACCACGACGAGCATGGCGACCAGCAATGCCGCGCTGAACACCCAAAGCGTCTGGCTGTTCGCGGCTGCGCCTTCGGCCTCCAGCGACTGCACCTCTTCGGCGATGGCCGCCTCGATGCGGCCGAGCTGCTCGGTCATGGCCGCCTGGTGGGTGTGGGCGCGAGCCAGCATGCGGTTGGCGATGGTCGCGGTCTCGTAGCCACTGTCGGCCAGCTGGCGCGTCACCGGCTCGACCGCCGCCACGTAGGCCTCCAACGACTTCTGCAGCTCGCGGACGATCACGTTGTCGTCGTCTTCCTCGCCCGCCAGCATCGACTGCATCTGGCCCACCGCCGCGGTGTGGGCCGCGGTCCAGCGGGCCTTGGCCTCGGCGACCTGCTCCGGTCGCTCATAGGCGATGACCATGTCTTTCTCGTGCTTGGCCAGATCGCCCAGCACCGCCTTGAGCTGGGACAGCGTGACGGTTTCCTTGAAGGCGTGTTCGGAGAATTCGTGGGCGACCGCCGACAGACGGGTCATGCCCCACAGGCCGGAGCCCCCGACGGCCGCGAGCAGGGCGAGCACGACAGCGATGGCGCCGATCATGCGGATCCGGATGGAGAAGTGACGCATGAAGGCTTGCATGGCGTGCTTTCAGAAAGAAGTCACCTTGACGGTGAAAGGGAACCAGACCGGAACACGCTCACCGCGCGGGCGAGCTCCTCGGCCTGGAGTTGCAGGCTCTGTGCGGCGGCGGAACCCTGTTCCACCAGCGCGGCGTTCTGTTGGGTCATCTGGTCGATCTGCTGAACCGCCACATGGACCTGGGCCACACCGCCCGACTGCTCACGGGCAGCAACGGTGAGCTCGCCAATGGCGGCCGCCACACGCTGCGCGTTGGCGACGACGGCATCGATGGTGGTGCCGGCCTGCGCCACCAGCCGCGAACCTTGCTCCACCTTGTCCACGCTGGCGCCGATCAGACCCTTGATTTCCTTGGCCGCTTCGGCGCTGCGCTGCGCCAGGCTGCGGACCTCGCTGGCCACCACCGCAAAGCCGCGACCCTGCTCGCCCGCCCGGGCGGCTTCCACCGCCGCGTTGAGCGCCAGGATGTTGGTCTGGAACGCGATCCCGTCGATCACACCGATGATGTCGCCGATCTTCTGGCTGCTGTGCTGGATGGCCTGCATGGTCGACACCACCTGGCCCACCACCTGGCCGCCCTCTGCGGCCGCACTGGCATTGGACGCCGCGAGTTCGCTCGCCTGGCGCGACACCTCGGCGCTGTGCTGGGCGCTGGTGTTGATCTGGGTCACGCTGGCCGATGTCTGCTGGAGGTTGCTGGCCGCTTGCTCGGTGCGCGTGCTGAGGTCGAGGTTGCCCTGGGCGATTTCGCGGCTGGCGGACTCGATGTGCACCACCGACGATTTCACCGAATGGACCACATCGGCCATGCGGTCAAAGGCATTCTTGAGCGCCAGGGCGCTGGACGTCCGGACGTCGATGTGGCGCACGTCGAGATCGATGCCATCGGCGCGATCGACGGCGCTGACCAGCCGGCCGAGTTCGTGACCCGCCTGCGCCGCGCGCCGCATGCTCACCGCCAGCACCACCTCGAGCGATGTCTGGATGACCACGTAAGTGGCGTGGAGCAGGATGCGGGCAAAGTCCGCCTGGGGCGCGCAGTACACCTCGAAGCCGGCCGCCTGCAGCCGGTCGAAGCCGACGTGGTGCACCGCGAACAGGCCGGCGGCCAGCACGATGACGCGCCAGTCCAGGTAAACCAGCAACAGCGCGAGCGTGACGAACACGCCGAAGTGAAACTCGAGCTCGCCCCGCCCGAGCTGAATGTGCCAGGCCACCATGGCCACCTGCGCGAACGCCAGCAGGCAGCGGGACAGCAGGGTGGCGCGCGCCAGCAGATAGCCTGCCAGCCCCACGCCGAGGAACACCAGCACACCAACCACCCCGACGAAGCCCAGCGTCTGGTGGGCGATGCCGATCGGCACCGCCGCCAGCGCACTGAGCACGACGGCCGCCAGCATCACGCGGTCGCCCGTCAGGTTCTGGGCTTCCCCGCCTTGAGGCGGGTTCATCGGCGGGGAGGGGTTCATGTTGGTTTGTCTCCTGTGGCGGTGATCGTTGCGGTCAGTGCGCGCCGACCCG
>JBKIXD010000003.1:0-642885 GCA_046604145.1 Hydrogenophaga sp. XSHU_21 | reverse complement strand
TGGTAGCGGAACGTCAATTGGCTTCTGCATCATTGAGGCACCACCACCCCTCAGGGCTTCACTATTCGGATTCATGACCCTGAGCCTAATCTATAGCGATCATTCGCAATTGGCTGGCCGCTCTTGGCCGGGACCGGGTTTAGCCAAGGGTGGCGCGAAGGCGACGCTGGTCGCCAGTGCCAACATGCCGGAGGTCAGCTTCCCGGTCCAGTCTCGTACTCACACTGTCGGCCATGAGCTGAAACCGGTGAAAGACGGCTTTGCGTCTGCCCGCTTGTTCGTCGCACTTTTCACCACTCCTCTTTTCAGGGGGGCAGCGCAGACGTAGCTCGGAGTCCGGCGTACCCCCTGGCGCATGCGTTTCGCAAATCATACCGAGGACCTCGCCGCAGCCTGCTTTCACGCCCGTACCCTCGAAGCCGGTGCATACAACGCGGTGTCCGATGCCAGCAGGCGCCGCCCCTCTAGGAAACTCAGTTCCGTAAACCGATCAGGGAGACACTCCCGGGCGGGCGATGCCCCAAAGGCGCGTCCCAGCGACCATCGCCCTACGACGTAGGCACAAAGAGTTTCCCTGATCGGATCGGCAGCGCACCCGACACTCGCGCATTTTTCGAGTACCTCGGCCACCCGACCTGAGGAAGGGGCCGGCGTCGGGAGGACATTGCGCGCCTCCGATTCTTGGGCAAGGGCGTGGATAGCCCGCGAGGGAAGGATGCTGCACCCGAAGAAGACAGGCTCCTTGAGGGGCGCCGGCAGCCCCTGTTGCAAGGACAACGCAGCGAGATCAGCTTTCGCGACCGCCTGGCTTGTCGGGTACTTATAGCCTGAAAGCGCTAGGTAGGGACACCGGCTCTCAAGGCCGGCGAGGAGGGACGGTATGTCGTTGTTCACCGTATTGAGGTGCTCGGGCAATCTCACCTCTCTGTCGAACGCGTTCCAATCGTCTCTGTTTCGTCCCGCCAAGTGCCGCCGCATCAGCGTTGTGCCGCGCTCGGACGGGGACATTCCGAGCAAGTCCATGACGACCGACCTGAGCTCGTCCTTAGTGCGAAGGAACGGGTGGTTTCGCGCCGCCGGGCCGAAGTAATGAGGGTAACCAAGAAATATCTCGTCGGCTCCCTCCCCGCCCAGCCGAACCTCATGACCGTCGGTCGCCGCCTGCCTGCACAACAGGTAGAAAGCAGGACCAGTCAACGAAGTGAGGGGTCGTTCCACCCATGGCGCAAGAGTCTCCAGCGCGCCGGCTAGCGATTCCGCACCCGCCCGGACGAGCGTCAAGTCGCGATCGCAGGACCGCTCCTCGGCCGTCAGTCGATATCGCGCGCACCTGTCGAGAGGCCACACGGATGCGACCAGGGAGGAGTCGATGCCACCGCTGAACGCGAGAAATGCCCGGCTGGAGGATGACACTCTTTGCTCGACAGCTGACCGCAAGCTCCCCAGCAAGTCTTCGGACCGGAGTTGCGGGACCTCGGTTCTCCTTCGCAGGGTCGTTCGGTCCCTTCGGAAGGTCACCACCTCTGCCGGCTCGACACGATGGGCACCCCGCACAGCCGACCCGTCAACTGAAACGCCGAACCAGAGGAAGTCGTTTGCCGCCTCGGCATCGACCCGCACATCACGGCCGGCAAGCAGCACGGCCGACTTAGCAGAGGAGCCGAACGCCACGCGCCCGTTCGACTCGCAGTAGTACATAGGATGAGTCCCCAGCGGGTCTCTCGCCAGATGGAGGGTGCTCCTAGAGACCTCGTACCAGGCAAGCGAATACTCGCCATTCAGCCTGGACAGGCCGTCGATTCCTTTATCGTCAAGCCAGGCTGCGAGCAACTCCGTGTCGATGAGGTCAGCCGCCGGCTCGACTCCAATCGATAATGACAATTCGGCAGCGTTGTAGATCTCTCCATTGAGAACTAGCACGTTTCCTTTCGGGCTCACCACGGGCTGTGCCCGTTCCCGATTGCCAGAGCGGGGAAGACGCACCGCATAGAACGCGTGTTCCGGACCGCTTAGTCCGCCCCACACGCTTCCACGATACTCGATCGCATGTAACGCCTGTAGGATCTTCTCTTCTTGGCAGACACCAAAAACAACGCCGGCGATACCACACATTGCTATCGATGCAGGACGACTTGCCGGGGATACTGGTGCCCTGTCCATCCAGTGGTGATCCGCGGACTTTCCGTGTCGAAGGCAAGGTGCTGGAGCACCAGGTTGGAGGCGACCCCGGCAAGCTCAAGATTGATGGGCCCCGCACTCGGCATCACCGAATGCGCCAGCCGATGCCATGTCCAGCGTACCTCTCCTTGCGGGCATGTCTTCACGATCCCGTGCGCAATGCCGTAGCCGGCATGAACGAGAAACATTCCTTTCGATGCCGCGATTGAGCCGATCGCTGGCGGCAGCCCGAGCGGATGGTCCGCGGTCAGCAGGATGGCGTTCGCGTCAGCACCCAGGGCGGCGACGTCACCCGCCTCAATGGTCTTGACGATCGAGCTGACCGTGACATCTGGGAACCGATGCGCTATCGCTTCGCGGACCACGTCTACCTTGGGTCTCCCTGTGTGCCCAAGATCGAAGAGAAGCTGCCGATTGAGATTGCTTTCCTCGACGATGTCGGCGTCGACCAGGAAGATTTCCGCGACACCCGCTCCGGCCAGCGAAACGGCCGCGAGCGATCCGATTCCGCCGCAACCCAGGAACAGCACGCGGCCAGCACGGACCTTCTCGTGCGAAGCGAGGGCTTCTCCGCAGGTTTCGACCATGCAGCAAAGGTAGGCGAAGGACCGGCTGGTGCGCGCGTCGGCCAGGAGGTCGCGGCATCTCCCGATCTCCTCCTCGGTTCCCAGCATCAGCGCTCCCGCTGCCAACAATGCAGCAATCACCTCTTCGATGGAGTCGTCCCTTGCCGTTGCCGTGCCTCTTCGCCCTTGCGCGACAAAATGCCTGTGAACGTCCCACGCGAACAGCGCCGCAGGTTGCAGCAGCCCCGTCGGCTTCCCCGATCGGCTCAGCACGAGGCCGTCTAGCCGATACGACTTCCTCCCCAACAGCTCTCCGATGAGTTGATCGGAGGACTCCATTCAATTCATGACTGGGTGTGAATAGATGCTTGCGCCCGTCTTAGCCACAGCGATGCTGCTCATCTTCTTCGCGATGTCGGGCCCGAACGCTGCTTCGATGGCCGTCAATTGCTCCTTGGTCAGCGCAAGTTCGACCCGCTTGGTCCTTTGGGCGGTGGCTTTCTTGACGGGATCGGCGACCTTTTTCGTTGCCATAGTGAGCTCCTCTGATGTGGAGCTCCATTTAATGGCGGAAGATGGCGTCTCGTCAATGCCTACGCGCCCTATCTGTCCTGCCAAACGTTGAGGTCCGCCAATGCGAATCGCGTCCACATCACCGAAGTCACATGACGGCAGCCAGAAGTTCCTGCTGGAAATGCCCGACATGGCCCTAGTAGAGACCGTCTACCTGCCTGAAAACACGCACTACGGGATCTGCGCATCGACGCAGGTTGGGTGCAACATGGGCTGTCTGTTCTGCGCCACTGGTTTGCAGCGGGTGCAGCGGAGCCTTTGTCGCGCGGAAATCGTCGGGCAGGTCCGCGCGGTCGCCGAAGCCGTGAAGGATCGAGCTCCTCTGCATTTCGTGACCCTTGCCGGCATGGGAGAGCCGCTATCGAACTATGCGAACAGCGTGGGCGCCCTTCGAGAGATCCATGAGGAGATGCAAGTCCCGCAGGTATCGCTGTCCACCATCGGTTTCGCGGAAAAGATCCGGCAGCTCGGGCGTGAATGCCTGCAGTTGCGCCTCTATTGGTCACTACATGCGCCCACTGACGCGCTACGAAGGCGCTTGATCCCCATGGCGGCCCATTCAACGATCGGAGAGACCCTCGACGCGGTGTCGGCCTTCGGTGAACGCCACGGTGCGGCCAATGCACGCGTGAGCTACCTGCTGCTGGGCAACGTGAATGACGGAGGAATCCACCTGAAAAAAGTGTGCAATCTCCTCAGAGGAAGGCCCGTCACCGTGCAGCTGCTGCTGTGGAACAACGTTCCGGGACTTCAGTTCGAGCGCGTCCGCGACGGAGTTCCGGCCCGCTGGGAAGACGCCCTCCGGGCGGACGGCATCGACGCCTACACCATGGCAAGCAAGGGTCGCGAGATCTCGGCTGCCTGCGGTCAGTTGGTCACGAGGAACGTCGCGGACGAGGCCGGCCTAACATCGGTGCGTTCGGGGTAGCCCCAGCCGCCGGCTCGAACTTTGTTCGCTCCCGTCGAGCACGTCCCGCAACCTCGCCGTCAGTTCCTTGCTCTTGAACCGATCAGATGCACGCCTCGGTCCAGGATGCCCTTGGGGACGACGGCGTTTAACGGGTAGCCCGTTGAGACCAGCACCTTCAAAGAGGGGCGCCGCCTGAGCACCTCGTCACTGAGCTTGCTTGCTGTGGCTGTTCGTCGTCGGCATCACTATGTCCGTGCAGAGGAGGTCGTTCTCAGGATGGTCGTCGCGTTGCCGGAGCGCCGCTGTTGCCGCCGACGCACTTTCGGCCTCCGGCAAGCGGTAGCCGAGGTTCGCAAGCGCTTCAACAAAATACTTGTCACCGCGGGTTCGTCTTTCACCAAGAGGATGACTTCCTGGCTGTCTCCACGCGGCACAGGCCTTACGATGTCTACCCTCCGCTGCGGGGCCTCCTGGGAGTGCCTGGCTCGCGACCGATGGTCAGCTCTGAGCCAACGAGATCAGGACGGCAGATGACTCCTAAGGTTCGCGAAGAGCCGGTCGCCTTGGCCGGAAGGAGTCGCTCGGCACCTTGTGCGACCCATCTCCGCTGAGTGGCCGCTGCTGAAGGTACAGCCGTCACACAGACCAACGCCGGTTGCCGTGCCCTTCGGCCGCTTCATGGCAATCAGCGTGAGCCTGCCTGCCAGTACTCACCGGCTCCAAACGCTGCAAACCTGTCTCCCACCCTCCTTCAATCTCGTTCACTCCCACCCTTAAACCCTCCGCCGCAAATGGCGCCAGGAACTGCTTACTGCGCTCAGCCGTCGCCACCAGCCACTCGTCATAGACCGACTCCGGCAACACCACAACCATGCGTTTCTCGTCGGTCGGCTTGTGAAACTGGTTCATCAGCGGGTGGGTATCGGCGTTGGTCGTCAGCATGGTGTAGCTGTGCACCCAATCCCCCTGGGGAGACTTCCAGGCAGACCACAAACCTGCAATGCCCATGGGCCGACCGTCTGACCGTTCGATACGAGTGGGAATAGCCTTGCCGCTGCGCCAGTCCGGTTCGTAGATGGCCTGGGCCGGGATGATGCAGTGCTGCGCCCTCTTCCAGGCCTCCCGAAAACTCGGTTTAGTGGCCACCGTCTCGCTGCGGGCGTTGTAGGTACTGCGGCAGATCTTCAGGTCGGTCGCCCAGTGGGGTACCAGGCCAAACAGGCCGGGTAACGCTTCCCGATCTGGTACGGCGTCATCCCCCGAGTCCTTCTCCTTGGGGCGGCGGATCAGCAGGCCGGGGTATCCCGGCCAGAGATCGGATTTGCCCGTGTTGGCCGGTGGCTCCACCTGGAACACCTTTCGCAAGACCTGGGCGTCCCGCACGCCTTCATAGTGACTGCACATGGTTCCATGCTATGCGCGGATGCGCGCCGGTTTTCTGTAGAGCCTTCCCAAGGGTCGGGCTTGGCTTCTATACTGTTGTTATGTCCAGTATTGTAGAAGATCACCTGTTATCACCCCTGTTCCCTGGTGCAGCGTCAGGAAGCTGCAGCCCACCGAGGCCCTTGGTCGAATGCGCCCTTCCCGCCTTCCAACTTGAATCCCGGATTCGGGCGGGTTTTCCGTCGCCGGCGGAGGATTTTCAGGCCAAACGCATCGACGTGCTCGAACACCTGATCAAGCACCCTCAGGCCACCTACAGCATGACGGTGCGGGGTGAGTCCATGCGCGAGGTGGGCATCTTCGATGGGGATGTGCTGCTGGTGGACCGGGCGATCAAGCCCAGTCACGGCCAGATTGTGGTGGCGGTGGTGGACGGGGACTTCACCTGCAAGCAGCTCTGGCAACGCGGGGGGCGGCTCAAGCTCAAGGCTGCCAACCCGACCTTCGCCGACATCGTGCCCACCGAAGGCCAGACGGTCGAGGTCTGGGGCGTGGTGATCGCGGCGATCAAGCAGTTCAAGCGCTGAAGTTGGTGAATCTGGTTGAGCGTTTTTCATGGCTTCTCCGCTGTATGCCCTGGTCGATGGCAACAATTTTTATGTCTCTTGCGAGCGTGTGTTCCGCCCCAGCCTGAACGGCAAACCGGTGGTGGTGCTCTCAAACAACGACGGTTGTGCGATTGCCCGCAGCAACGAGGCCAAGGCCTTGGGCATTGCCATGGGCGCACCGTGGTTCAAGATCCGGCACATGGCCGAATCACACGGCTTGGTGGCCCTGTCGGCAAACTTCCCGCTGTACGGTGACCTGAGCGACCGCATGATGAGCCTGGTGGCCGGGCTCGGCCACCGGCAGGAGATCTATTCCATCGACGAGTCGTTTGTGGATCTCTCGGGCATCCGAGGAGATTTGATCAAGCGCAGTCGGGTGATCCGCGAGCGGGTGTTGCAGTGGGTGGGCATCCCCTGCTGCATCGGCATCGGGCCGACCAAGACCCTGGCCAAGCTGGCCAACCACATCGCCAAGACAACCGAACGCAAACCCGGCAGTTACCCCGCCGAACTGGCGCAAATCTGCAACCTAGCTGCACTGGAACCAACAGCACGGAATGCGGTGCTTGCGGCCACGCCGGTCGAGGAAGTCTGGGGCGTGGGCCGTCGCATTGCGGCGCAGCTCAAAGAGGGTGGCACCCACACGGTGCTTGACCTCGCCCGCATGGACCTGGCAACGGTACGCCAGCGCTGGTCGGTGGTGCTGGAGCGCACGGTGCGTGAGCTGCAAGGCCAGTCCTGTGTGGATCTGCAAGACTTGGCACCAGACAAACAGGAAATAGCTTGCACCCGGTCGTTTGGTCGCCCGGTGACCGCAATGGAAGACCTCAGTGAAGCCGTCAGCGAGTTCGCCAGCCGGGCGGCCGAGAAGTTGCGGCGCCAAGAAGGTCTCGCCAACCAGGTGCTGACCTTTGTGCGCACCAGTCCGTTCCGGCCCGATCCTCAGTACAGCCGGTCCATCGTGGTGCCGTTACGAAGACCCACAGCAGACAGTTCGCTGATCGCCGATGCGGCCCTGAACGGCCTGCGCTGCATCTACAAGCCGGACTTCCTGTACGCCAAGGCCGGGGTGATGCTGATGGAGCTTCAACCGGCTTCGGTACACCAGGGTGAACTGCTGCTTGACGAGGAGCCTTGTGAGAGACGGGACAAGGGCCGTTTGATGGGCGCCCTGGATGGGCTCAATCGCCGCTATGGCCGGGGCACGGTGCTGCTGGGCAGTACCGGTCTGGAGGGAGATCGCAGGCGCTGGTCAATGAAACAGGAGCGGCGCACGCCGCAGTACACAACGCGATGGGAAGACATGCCCGTGGTGCGGACGTGAAGTACTCCCAATGAGGGGCACTGCTGTGCATCAGGCCCAATTTTTCGTAGACGTTTCAAGCAACCTGAATCGATAATGGTTCCGGGTCGGCCTGAACAGTCGGCCCTCCTCCCTGAAAAGTCGTGTGACAGCGACTTTGATTTACCCGGCCTTCGCGCCGGGTTTCTTTTTTCAGCGCGCCCAGCAGACACCGACTGCGCACGGTGTAAATGTGCTGGAAAACAGCCCAAATCCAGCAGCAGCACAGGGGGTTTCAAGTCCTACATTGACCTCACGGTGTTCAGAGAAACGGCAAGCACTGCCACCTCACGAACAACGTCGAACCGAGGACTTGACCATGAACCATCCACCTCTCGCCGACACCCTGTGCTGGCGTTCCACGAAAGCGGCAAACTTGCCTAGAAGCTTGGCGGCAACGCTGACGAGCGCCGCCGCCAGCTTGTTGCTCACTTTGGGGCTGCTCGCACCATCGGCGGCACGCGCCGTCGATGGCTGCCTGGTTTTACTGTGCTTTGCGGCACCGAGCTGGAAGTCAGTCCCTCAGTGTGTGCCACCGATCCGAAAGGTGCTTCGGGATCTGGCTCGGGGCAAGGCCTTTCCTACGTGCGGGATGGCTGGCGCGGGCAACTCGGCTCGGCATGTGTGGGCTCGGGCGCCGGGCAACTGCCCACCCCAGTACACCCGGGTGCATGAGTCCGAGAGCGGTCCGATCTACACCTGCGACTACACCGGGGCGATCACGGTCACGATCGACGGCAAGCCGTTCACACGCACCTGGTGGGACATGGGTGGCGACACTGTGACGGACTTCAGCCCGGTCGCGAAGTCCCAACTGGGCACTTGGGACACCCAGTACGACAACGACCATGCCACCTGGCTTCGCTCCCGTCCGTGAGGGCTGCGCCATGGAAGCATCTACCTTCGCGGCACTGGCCTTGGCCTGCGCGCCACAGGTCCACCTGACCACCGCGCACGCGCTCGTCGCCGTCGAAAGCGCCTTCAATCCCTGGGCCATCGGCGTCGTGGGCGGTTCGCTGCAACGCCAACCGCGCCACCGCCTCGAGGCACTGGCCACCGCACTGGCTCTGCAGGCCGCCGGCCGCAACTTCAGCGTGGGCCTCGGGCAGATCAACCTGGGCAACTTCCAGCGCCTGGGCCTGTCGTTGGAGTCGGCCTTCGAACCTTGCTCCAACCTGGCCGCCATGCAGGCAGTGTTGAGCGAGTGTTTCGAGCGGGCGCGACGCAAGTCGCCCCGCACGTCGGGCGACCAAGCAGCCCTGCGCGCTGCCCTCTCTTGTTACTACAGCGGCAACTTCAGCACCGGCTTTCGCCATGGCTACGTGCGCAAGGTGGTTGCCGCAGCCCGCAATCCTCTCTCCATCAGCCAACCCACCCCCGTGAAGGAGCCGTCATGAACCGCTTTCGTCTCATCGTTCCCCAGCGCCACACCGCAACCGCCCTGCTTCTGTTGGCTGCAGCGCCCAAAGGCTGGGCACAGGGCTTCGACAAGATCAACACCACGGTCACCAACGTCAACACCATCCTGGTGACGATCTCGATTGCGGTGGTGACCATCGCGATCATCTGGGCGGGTTTCAAGATGATCTTTCAAGGCGCTCGCCTGGCCGATGTGGCCAATGTGCTGATCGGTGGCACGCTGGTGGGTGGCGCGGCGGCCTTCGCCAGCTACATCGTCAGCTGACGGCTGAAGGTGCAGACCATGCAGGCCGAAGCCATCTACAAGGGCGCCACGCGCCCGGCCATGAAGCTGGGCATCCCGCTGGTGCCGCTGGTGATCCTGTTTGGCACCGGCATGTTGCTGATCATGTGGGGCGGCATCCTGGTGAGCTGGTGGCTTGCGCTGGGTGTGGTCCTTTCCTTTGCACCGGTGTTGTTCTGGATGCGCTGGTTGACAGCCCGCGATGACCAGCGGTTCCGGCAGATCTTTGTGGCCCTCAAGCTGAAGCTGCACGACCGCAACCGGCGGTTCTGGCGCGCACGCAGCTACTCGCCCACGCTCTACCGGGGAGGCTCCGATGTTTGGCATGTTTGACCGATCCGGCAACGCGGCCCGTCGTCGCCCCGGGCGACCTGCTGCAGGGCAGCCACAACCGCGCCATTGGGCACAGGCGCTGAAGGAGAACCCGCTCACGCGGTTTGTGCCCTTTTCCTCACTGGTCAGCGAGCACGACGTCATTACACGTGGGGGCGACTTCGTGCGCGTGTGGCGTCTTGACGGCGTGGCCTTTGAATGCGCTGATGAACACCTGATCGCCGAACGGCATGAAGCCCTGTGCAGCCTGCTGCGCAACCTGGCGGGCGGCCAGTGGGCCGTGTGGACCCACCGGCTGCACCGAAAGATCAAGGATCAACTGGAAGACCCGCTGCAAGCTGGCTTTGCGCGCGACCTGTCACAGGTCTACCAGGCCAGGCTGGGCAAGCACGCCATGATGAGCAACGAGCTGTACCTGACGCTGGTCTACCGGCCCAGCGCCTCGCGCCTCAGCCGGGCACTGCAATCAACCCAGCGTTCCAAGAACGCCATCGCCGCAGCGCATGCTGAAGCCTTGCGGGTGATGGAAGAGCGAACCGCTTTCGTGCACCGGGTGCTGCGCGGCTTTGGCCCTCAACTGCTGGGGGCGCGCATGCAAGGTTCAAGGCGGTACTCCGAACTGGCCGAGTTTCTGGGCTACCTGGTCAACGGCAGCTGGAAGCCGGTGCCCCTTGCGGCAGGGCCGCTGTACCGCACCTTGCCCACCACCCGCCTGTCCTTCGGTGGCGACAAGCTGGAACTTCGCCATGGCGAACAGCGCCGTTGCGCGGCCCTGGTGGACATCAAGGAGTACGCCGATGCGGTGGAGCCAGGCATCCTGAACGCGCTGCTGTATGAAGACAGCGAGTTCATCGAAACCCAGAGCTTCTCGATACTGCCTCGGCGCGAAGCCATGCGAGCGCTGGAGCTGCAGCGCGACCAGTTGATCGCCAGCGACGACGTGGTGGCCAGCCAGATCGCCGACATGGACGAAGCGCTCAACGAACTGGGCGATGGGCAGTTCTGCATGGGCGAGTACCACTACAGCCTGGTGGTGTTCGGTCAGCCCGGCGAAGACAGCCTGGCCGATGCCGGGCGGCGGGCTGCGCAAGCCATCGGGGCGGTGGGCGAAGCATCCAGCCTGCAGATGTCGCCGGTGGATCTGGTGGCCGATGCCGCCTGGTTTGCCCAGATGCCAGGCAACTGGCAGTGGCGCCCGCGCGATGCCAAGTTGTCGTCCCGCGCTTTCGCTGCCTTGGCCAGCGGTCACAACTTTGCCCGGGGCAAGCGCGACGGCAACCCTTGGGGAGAAGCGCTGGCCTTGCTGCGCACCCCATCGGGCCAGCCCTTCTATTTGAACCTGCACAGCAGTCCGGAAGGCGAAGACTCTGCCGACAAGAAGCTGCCGGGCAACACCATCATCATCGGCTCCACCGGCGTCGGCAAGACCACGCTGGAAATGTTCTTGCTCACGCTCACCCGAAAGTGGAACCCGGCCCCGCGGCTGGTGCTGTTCGATCTGGACCGGGGTTGCGAGATCGCGATCCGCGCCCTGAACGGCCGCTACTTCACCCTCGAAGCGGGCAAGCCCACCCACCTGAACCCGCTGCAGCGCGACCCCACGCCAGCACGTATCCAGTTCTGGGAACAGCTGATCCGCATCTGCATCGCCACGCCCGCCCTGCCCTTGTTGCCGGCCGATGAGCGGGCGATTGCCGACGCCGTCAAGACGGTGGCCACCATGCCTACTGCCCTGCGCCGCTTCTCGACGGTTCGCCAGAACCTGCCGAAGTCGGGTGAAAACAGCTTGTACGAGCGCCTCGGGCGGTGGTGCGAAGGTGGTGCCCTGGGCTGGGTGTTCGATCAAGCCGACGACCAGTTGGCGGACCTGGGCGCTGCATCGGTGATCGCCTTCGACACCACGGATTTTCTGGACCTGCCCGAGGTTCGGACTCCGGTCATGCTCTACCTGCTGCAGGTGATGGAAGAGCTGGTCAACGGCGAACGCCTGATCTATGTGATCTCGGAGTTTTGGAAAGCGCTGGACCACGAGATCTTCAGCGACTTCGCCAAACAAAAGCAGAAGACCATCCGCAAGCAAAACGGTCTGGGCATTTTCGACACACAGAGCCCCTCGGATGTGCTGCGCCACCCCATCGGGCGGACCATGGTCGAACAAAGCGTGACCAAGATCTTCCTGGCCAACCCGGAAGCGGTGCGCGAGGAGTACGTCGAAGGTTTTGGCCTCAGCGAGGCTGAATTCGGCATTGTGCGCAGCCTCGGCGCGCAAGGCGGGCGCCGCTTCCTTGTCAAGCAAGGTCACAGCAGCGCCATCTGCAAACTGGACCTCAGCGGCATGGACGATTTCATCACCGTGCTCTCGGCCACCACCGACAACGTGGCCCTGCTCGACACCGTTCGTGAACGGCACGGTAACGATCCGTTTCTCTGGCTTCCCGAGCTTCTGCGCGAGGTTCAGGATCGCAAATCCCGTACTTCAAGGAGAACCCCATGAAACCCCACGTTCAATGGTTTGCGCTGATCGCTTTCGCGTTGGCTCTCAGCCCCGCCTCGGCCCAGTTCGTCAAAGGCAATGAGGCGGTCCGTGTCATGGCCGATGGCACCCAAATGGTGGAGGTGCCCCCGCTCCCGTCGGTGGCTTTGGGCTCGCCATGCCCAGCCGCGAAGCCTGGTTGTGCTGGAGGTGGCTGGAAGATGTTGGAGAGCGATTCGGGTCTGGTCGAGTGCACCGAAGTCTTTGCGCGACCCACGACCTGCAGGTCCTCGACCTACGGCGTTGAAAAGCGATCACGCGCGTGGATCGTGAAAGTCAAAGGCCAATGGGTGCAGTGCGCGCAGCCCGACATTTCGGGGAAGTGCGTCAGCCTGAAAAGCCTCCCTGTCAGCGCTGTTCAATAGCCGAGGAGAAATCCCATGTTTGCCTGGGTCGGCTCACAGTTCGATGCGGTCTTGAGCACGTACGTGCTTGGCGTTGTGAGTTCGCTCATGACCGGGATCGCTCCGATCGCCCTGACGGCGATGACGATCTGGGTGGCGCTGTACGGGTGGGCTGTTCTGCGCAATGAGGTTCCAGAGACGGTGCCCACCTTTCTCTGGAAGGTATTCAAGATCGGCCTGGTGCTGGCGTTTGCTCTGCAATCGGCTTTCTACATCGCGAACGTGGCCGATACCGCCAATGCGCTGGCTACGGGAGTGGCCACCACGTTTCTACCGGCAGCCGCAGATCCCACCACGATCTCCTCTCCCTACGCACTGTTGGACAGGTTCAATGACGGCGCCAGCCAACTGGTGCTCGATCTGTTGAAGGACGCGGGAATCATGCGTCTGGACCTGCTCTTTGCTGCCGTGGTCTGCTCCATCGGCAATGTCGTCTTTCTTTGCATCGCCCTCTTCGTCGTCACGCTGGCCAAGCTCTTTCTGACGTTCGTGATCGCCGTGGGTCCACTGTTCGTCTTGTGCCTGGCGTGGCGCCCCACAGCACGCTTTTTCGACAGCTGGTTATCGATGGTGCTGAACGCCGTCGTGCTGACCTGGTTCGCCTTCTTTGCCCTGGGCATCAGCGCGTTCATGGGCGATGCGATTGTGCAGACGGTCCAGGTCAACGGCGGCTTCCAGGGCTCGACGTTCAACGTCGTTGGGGAAAGCCTGAAGTACTGCGTCGTCATGGTGCTCATGGCCATCATCTGTTTCCAGGCGCCCAGCTTGGCGTCGGCCCTTACTGGCGGCGCGGCCATTCAGCAGGGCATCCAGATGATCCAGAACGCCATGATGGTTTCTGGCCTGCGTTCTGCATCGTCCGCTCGGAGCGCCAGCGCCGCCGCAAGCGCTGGCGGCGTCATCCGCTCAGGCGCCGGTCTTCCACACACCGCCGCGTCCATGGCCCGCCGAGGCTACGGCGCTGCCCGCTCCGCCGCATACAAACTCGCCGCCCAACGCGGCCGGTCCTGACCACCCCACCCACCAAGGAGTTCACCATGCACACCCGCCTCAAAGTTGCCGCTGCCGTCCTCATTGCTCTGGGCGCCACCCAGGCCCGAGCCACCGGTATCCCCGTGATCGACGTGGCCAACCTGGTTCAGACTGTCCAGCAGGTCATCAACGACATCACCAAGATCAACAACCAGATTCAACAGATTCGACAACTGCAAACCCAAATCGAGAGCATCAACGGCATCCGGAACCTGGGCGATGTGTTCAACAACCCGCTGCTGAAGAACTACGTTCCGGCAGAGGCCTTCAACTACCTCAACGCGGTGAACACCTCAGGCTATAGCGGGCTCAACGCCACGGCCAAGGTGCTGCGCGACGTGAGCATGATCTACAACTGCATGGACCTCACAGGCGACGCACGCACCCAGTGCCAGGCTGCTCTGGCTCAGCCCTATCAACAAAAAGGGCTGCTGCAAGACGCCATGCAGACCGCGGCGGGC
The DNA here is from genome assembly GCA_046604145.1 of Hydrogenophaga sp. XSHU_21. Lineage (GTDB taxonomy): Bacteria > Pseudomonadota > Gammaproteobacteria > Burkholderiales > Burkholderiaceae_C > Hydrogenophaga. The sequence goes on along the minus strand of JBKIXD010000003.1, from coordinate 628,860 downwards.
CGACTCACGCAGATCCAGTCGTTGATGACCCAGATCAACGCCACCACCGATCAGAAGTCGGTGCTGGAAATTCAGGCCCGCATCGGCGCTGAAAACGCCCTGCTCGCCCATGAGGTGTCGCAGGTGCAGATGCTGCAAGGCATGGCCGACAGCGAAGAACGCATCGCCCGATCTCGCGAGCGCGAACGGCAGTACGAAATGCTGGGCCGCACCGGCAAGGTTTCGGACTTTCTGCCGTAACCCCGCCTGAGTCCCGCCGCCACCCAGACCCACCGGAGAACCCCATGAGTGCCATCCTGTTATCAGGTAAAGCCGCCGCATGGCCAAAACGTCCCTCTGAACCGTCGAACGAGGCCGAATCGGCGCCCTTCAACGCGAACCGCGACTGGGAAATCGACCGCGCCCTGATGCTCGAACGCTCCGAGCGCAGGGCCTGGCGGGTCGCGGTGGCTGGTTTGATTCTGGGCCTGGTCGGTATCGCTGCCGTGTTCGTGCAGGGACCGCTGCGCCGCGTGGTGGAAATTCCCATCGTGGTGGACCGCGTCACCGGCGAAACCACCATCCAGCAGCGCCTGAGCGAGGAAACCATCCCCGCCATGGAGGCCCTGGACAAGCACAACCTGGCAGCCTTTGTGCGGGCACGCGAAAGCTACAGCTGGATGTTCCTGCAACGCGACTTTGACCAGGTAGCCCGCATGGCCGTGCCGGGCGTGTTCGCCGAATACAACCGGCAGTTCGAAGGTGACGGTGCGCTGCAGAAGAGGATCGGCGCCGCTGAGGAATGGCGCATCAACATCGTGGGGGTGCGCCTGCGGGCTTCCGGGCGCAGCGGCAACTTGAGCGACGCCACGGTCACTTACGACAAGGTGGTTCGGCTGACCGACCGCAACCTGCCAGACGTCACGACCCGCCACGTGGCCAGCATCGTCTACCAGTACCAGCCCAAGGTGCTCGCCAAAGAAGCCGACCGGCTGGAGAACCCCTTCGGCTTTGTGGTCACCGCCTACCGGTCAGACCCGGAGATCAACACCCAGGCAGCGGGAGCACGGCCATGAAGCGCACTGCCTTGACGCTACTGGCTGCCTGCGCCGCGTCTTTGAGCCTGTTCGCTCAAACGAATCCGAAGTCAGCCGACCCACGCCTGCGCGACGTGGTCTACGACCCAGCAGCGGTGGTGACCGTCCCCGTCAAACGGGGCATGGTGACCCTGGTGGTGCTCGCCCAAGACGAAGTGATCACCGAGGTGGCCGCAGGCCAAGGCGGCGATTGCAGCAAGGTCGATACCGTCTGGTGCGTGGCGGCGCAACCGGGGGGCCGCAACCTGTTCGTCAAAGCCAAGTCCGGCGCGGCCGCGCCCAACAACCTGGCCGTGGTCACGGACCGGCGCACGCATGCGCTGCGTTTCGTGGTCCTGCCCAACGGCGATCGACAACAGCCGGTCTACCGCTTGACCGTCAAAGCACCCACGCAACCCAAGCCCGCCTCGGGTCTGTCAGCGAAAGACCTCGCGGCACTCGCTGCCCTGCCTCCTCTGCCGTCCCAGCCGACGCCCCAACAGGTGGTGGCTGAACGACTACAGGCCAGCCCCACGGTGATGAACTCCCAATACTCGCTGGCAGAAGGATCAGGCTCGCAAGACATCGTGCCGACACTGGTGTACGACGACGGTCGATTCACCTACCTGCGCTTTCCGGGCAACCGCGAAGTGCCAGCGGTCTTTCATGTGCTCGGCGATGGCAGTGAAACCCTGGTCAACGCCCGAATGGAAGACGACCTGCTGGTGGTGGACCGCGTCAGCCGGCAACTGATGCTGCGAGCGGGCAACGCGGTCGTGGGCATCTGGAACGAGGCCTTTGATCTGGATGGCGCCCCGGCAGAAGGTGCGACCACCGTTCCGGGTGTGCAGCGGGTTCTCAAGGCAGCCAACGCCTCTCTCGACAACCGCCCCACCGGAGTCAGGCCATGAACGACCAAACCAACGCCCACAACCCGTCGACCGTAGACCCTGCGGACGGCAACACCATCACACCTCTGCCGGGAGAGCCCGGCATCCCCCAGGTGACGGCCGCACGCAGTACCAACTGGTCGCGCAAGGGTGCGCTGGGGCTCGGCATGATGGTGCTGACCCTGGTGTTGTTCGCGGGCTTTGCCATCAACCGCTATTTCACCAGTGGCCCGGCAACAGACCAAGACGCCAAGCTGGTGCGCGACAAACCCTCGGCCGCCAGCGCAGGGACACGCGCACTGGACATGACGGCCCCACCCGCACCGCGTGTGCCCGCTTTGCTGCCCACCCCTGAGGTGGCTGAGCCTATCGGGGTGCGCAGCGGCGGGGTTGCTGCGCCAAAAGGCCAGTCTGCAGACGATGCACCGGTGCTGATCGTGTCTTCGCGCCCTGGCGGGCACTCCGGCTCGGCGGTCTTGCCCAACGCAACGATTCCCGGCGACGCCTCGGCTAACCCAGACGATCCGGTGGCCAACACCAGCCGCAACCTGCAGGCCTACCAGAGACAACTGCAGGGCCTGCTCGACAACCTGACCCAGAGCACGGCGATGGCCGGTGGTCAAGGTGGCGATACGGCCCACCTCGGCGCCCTGGGCTCTATGGCAGGGGCCTCACCGGGCGCGGGTCTGCCTGCGCCTTCTGCGGGCCTGTTCGGCGGTCAACTGCAAGGCTCCGCCACCCCCAAGGTCGCGGCCAGCACGCTGGGCGACCGCAGCCTCACGCTGCCCAAGGGCACGGCCTTCACCTGCGCCCTCAAAACCAGGGTGATCAGCGCCACCTCGGGCCTGGTGGGCTGCCAGGTCCAGCGCAACGTGTACGGCGACAACGGGCGCGTTCTGCTGATCGAACGCGGCTCGCATCTGGACGGTGAGTACCGCATTTCGTCGGTCCGCCCCGGCATGGTCCGCATACCGGTGTTGTGGACCCGGGTGCGAACACCCCATGGCGTCACGGTGGACATCGAGTCGCCAGGCACAGGCCAGCTCGGCGAGTCCGGGATTGATGGTTTCGTGGACAACCGCTGGGGCGAACGCATCGGCGCCGCCATGCTGCTCTCGCTGATCGACGACTCGGTCAAGCTGGTGATCCAGAACCAGACCCAAGACCAGCAGGCCGACACCATCGTCCTGCCATCCACCACCGACAACACCAGCAAGCTGGCCGAGAAGGTGCTCGACAGCACGATCAACATCCCGCCCCTGCTGTACCAGAACCAGGGCGGTATCGTCGGCATCTACGTCGCCCGCGACGTGGACTTTTCATCGGTCTACGAACTCCAGCCGCGGGAAAGGTGAGAGCGATGAACACCCTGCCCGGCATTGAAGAAGACCCGCTCGACGGCTGGTGCGGCGACGCCACCTCGGTGGTTGAGTTTCTGCGCCCGTTGCGCGAACAGCTGGACGCTCCAGGCGTGCTGGAGGTCTGTGTGAACCGCCCCTGCGAGCTGCAGGTGGAAACGGTTCATGGTTGGCAAGCGGTCAACGCACCGGCCATGACACAGGAGCGTTGCCTGTCCCTGGCCACGGCGCTGGCCACCTACTGCGACCAGCAGATCAACCAGGAACGCCCGCTGCTGTCGGCCACGCTGCCCACTGGCGAGCGCATCCAGTTCGCCATACCGCCCGCGGTGCCACGCGGCACCGTGTCCATCACCATCCGCAAGCCGTCGAATGTGGTGCTCCGGCTGAGTGACTTCGAGCAGGACGGCCTGTTTGGCCGCGTGGGCGAAAAAGCCGGCGCACCGAACCCGGAACACAACGATGGCCTGCAGCCCTTTGAGCGCGAACTGCTGGCCTTGAAGGCCGCTGGCCGATACGCCGACTTCATGCGCCTGGCCGTGCGCCACCACCGCACCATCGTGGTCAGCGGCAAGACCGGCTCGGGCAAGACCACCTTCATGAAAGGGCTGGTCGAAGAGGTGCCGAAACACGAGCGCCTGATCACCATCCAGGACACGGCCGAACTCACCTTGCCCAACCACCCCAACGTGGTTCACCTGTTCTACAGCAAGGACGCCCAGGGTACGGCCCGGGTCACCGCCAAGTCTTTGCTCGAAGCCTGCCTGCGCATGAAGCCAGACCGCATCTTCCTGGCCGAGTTGCGCGGTGAAGAGTGTTTCTCGTTCATCCGGCTGGCGGCCTCGGGCCACCCGGGCAGCATCACCAGCGTGCACGCCGGCAGCTGCGATCTGGCGCTGGAACAGATGTCGCTGATGATCCGGGAAAGTGGCGCGGGCGGCGGCCTGCGCATGGACGAGATCAAAGGCCTGCTGCGCATCGTGATCGATGTGATCGTGCAGTTCAACCGGGACGAACGGGGCCGCTTCATCGCCGATGTGGCCTACGAACCCCGCCGCAGGCACCACGCCGCCGGCCTCAGCCCGCTGCGCGCCAGCACCCTGCAAGAGCCTGGCGCTGCTGCAAGCGAGGGGTCGCCATCATGAGCCAGGCATTGGCCTTGCCCTTCACCGCCTGGTCCACGGGCCGACGGGTTGCCGCTGCTGTCTTCGCAGCGGCGGTGGCCACGGCATTGGTCTGTGCGGCTGTCTATGTATCGGGGGTGTTGTTTCTGCTGCTCAGCAAGGCCGACCCCAGGCAGGCCCGGTGGAGCAGCATCACCACCTACTGGCAGCTCTATTCAGACGATGCGGTTTTGCGCCAGCGCCTGTTCACCGCCATGGCCCTGTCCGGCGCTGGCTTGCTGGTCATCCTGCCCGGCGCGCTCATCGCAGCGGCCCGGCCACGTCGGGCCCTGCATGGCGACGCGCGTTTAGCCTCGGCTGGCGAGGTGGCCCGCGCTGGGCTTTTCGACTCGGCCAAAAACTCTGACACACCAAGCATCCTCATCGGGCGATTCAAAGGCCGCTACCTAGCCTTGCCCGGCCAGCTGTCCGTGATGTTGTCTGCCCCCACCCGAAGCGGCAAGGGTGTGGGCGTGGTGATTCCCAACCTGCTCAACTGGCCCGACTCCGTGGTCGTGCTCGACATCAAGGGCGAAAACCACGCCATCACGGCGGGCTACCGCGCCGCCCACGGCCAGGCGGTCTACGCTTTCTCCCCGTTTGACGAACAGGCCCGCAGCCACCGCTGGAACCCGCTGACCGCGGTTCGCACCAGCCCGCTGCACCGGGTCGGCGATCTGCTGGGTATCGGCCAGGTGTTCTTTCCCAACGACGGCAGCGGCACCTCGTCCGAAGCCTTCTTCAACGACCAGGCGCGCAACCTGTTTCTGGGTCTGGGCCTGTTGCTGCTGGAAACCCCCGAGCTGCCACGCACCGTCGGCGAAATGCTGCGCCAGTCTTCGGGCAAAGGTCAGCCGCTGAAAGACCACCTGGGCAGTCAGATCGCCCAGCGCCGCGAACAAGGCAATCCGCTCACCGATGAATGCGTCGATGCGCTGCAGCGTTTGCTGAGCAATTCCGAGAACACGCTGTCCAGCGTGGTCGCCACCTTCCACGCGCCGCTCACCATCTTTGCCGATGCGGTGGTCGATGCAGCCACCAGCGCCGACGACTTCCGGCTCGAAGACCTGCGGCGCCAGCGTACGTCGGTCTATGTGCGCATTCCGCCGCACCGCCTGGCCAATGCCCGCCCCTTGCTCAACCTGTTCTTCTCGCAACTGGTCAGCCTCAACACCCAGCACCTGCCCGAACAAGACCCCAGCCTCCGGTTTCAATGCCTGCTGGTCAACGACGAGTTCACCGCCATGGGCCGCGTGGGCGTCATCACCCACTCTGCCGCCTTCCTAGCTGGCTACAACCTGCGCCTGCTGACGGTGGTGCAAGCCATGTCGCAGCTGGACGCGGTCTACGGCGACAAAGAAGCCCGCACCTTTGCCACCAACCACGGCCTGCAAATTCTGTATGCCCCACGCGAACAGCGCGATGCCGACGAATACAGCGCCATGCTCGGCCACTTCACCGAGCGCGCCACCTCGCGCGGGCGGAGCCGTTCTTTCAGCGGACATGGCCACAGCACCGTCAGTCGCAACGAAAGCGAGCAACGCCGCGCCCTGCTGCTGCCGCAGGAATTCAAGGAACTGGGCCGCGAGCGGCTGGTGGTGATCTTCGAGAACTGCAAACCAATCCTCGGCGAAAAGATCCGCTACTACCGGGACAAGGTGTTTCAAGCTCGCCTACGCCCTGCCCCAGCGGTGCCCCGGATGAACATGGACCTGCACCAGGCCAAGGTCCAGCAACGCTGGTGTTACGCCGACGACGATCTTCCGCCCGAGATGCAAACCCTGGACCGCGAAGCGCTGGCCCACGACATCCAGTTGGCACCCGAGGTTCTGAACGGTCCAGCCGACAAAGCGGCCGACGCCCTGCTCGACCCCTTTGACCAGAGCAAGGCACTTCAAGACGGAGGTGGATCGATCGAGCCCGCCAACGAAGACGCAACCGACGAAAGCACCACAGCCCCACCCCTGTCTGCTGAGGAAGGTGGACCTCAGGTGGAGATCACAGGAGAACGCCCATGACCGCCCCATTCAATCGCTTCGTATGGACCAGCCTACTGAGTTTGACGCTGGTTGCCTGCAGCTCGCCGCCCAAACCACCCACAGTGGACGAATCCCAGAAGCGACCCGCCAACGCCCAAATGGCCGTCGAGTTTCAGGTCTGCAAGAACGATCTGCAAAACACCCGCATCCTGGCCACCGAATCCAGCCGCCTGGCCGAGACCACGGCCGCCACGTTGGCCCACATGGCGGCTCGTCAGCAACTGTTGGCGTCGATCCAGCAGAAAGCAGCGGCCAACAGCCTGCGCATCGTCCACTTCGCTTTCAACAGCACGCAGGTGTCCATCCCAACGGCTGAAGCCTCGGCACTGGTGGAGGAAGCCAAAGTCGCGCCGCTCGTGCTGTTGAGAGGGCGTACCGATGGCACGGCGGACACATTTGCTGAAAGCCGCATCGCTCAGGCCCGAGCCAACGCGGTTCGCGACTACCTGGTCGCCTCCGGCGTAGACCCCACTCGAATCCGCACCACCCATCAACCCAGCGGCGACCACCTGGCCGACAACCGCAACCCCCAGGGCCGCAGCCTCAACCGCCGGGTCGAGGTCGAGGTGTACCGCACCCTGCCCATTGCCCACCAAACAGCACAGCAGCAGCCCTGACCCATCCGCCAGCAAGCTCCAACCCCAGGAGGTTTCCATGGACGACAGCAATGCCCCCGCCCAACGTGTGAGCCGATCCAGCCCGAATGCCCCAACATCCCAGGGCGGCACGGTGGAACCCGCCAACCGCGCCCCGGTTGCCATCCGGGCGTTTCAGGCACCCGAAACAGAGCCAGGCGAGCGCTACGAACTGCGCGATCCCTTCGCCGACCTCACCTACCGCAGCGACCGTTTTCAGGACATGGTGGCCAAAGCCGATCAGCTCGGGGCCAACCGGTTTTTGGTGTTGGACGCAAGGGACCAAAGGTCGTTCATACACAGGGTGGATGGCCAGTGGCAGCGCGAAGAACCGCGCGATCCACAACGCGACGGACAAGCCATCCCAAGGGCGACCTCCAACCCAGAGCCCAATTCACAGCAGGCGCCCACCAAGGTCATCCCCCTGCCTTCGACGCAAAAGGAGCCACTGGCGCAAGAGACCACCGATCCCCAAGCCACGGCGAGAATGGATGCCCAAGCCGAGCGCGCCGCCTTAGTGGCCAAGCTCGAAGCCTCCTTGCTGGACCGCTACCTCATAAAACGGGCCCCGGTCACCGTGGGTGACGTCAAGATCGGCCTGACCGAGTACCGGTTCAAAGGCGACACCTCGCGTGTTGCTTTCACCGAATCCACCTTCCGACTGGCCACGGAAACCAACAGCCCGTCTGTGGCCCGCTCCATGGTGGACGTCGCCGAGGCCCGCAACTGGCATTCCCTGCGGGTGTCGGGCAATGAAGACTTCAAACGCCTGGTGTGGCTGGAAGCCGCCGCTCGTGGCGTGAAAACACTGGGCTACGAACCCAACCCGGCCGATCTCGAACGCCTCAAGGTGGAACGCGAGCTGCGCCAAGTGAACCGCATTGAACCTGGCCGGGAAACCAACGCCAGCCAGGGCAGCTCACCTGGCGACAAACCTGCTGGCCGTGGCAGTGGTGGACGCAAAGCCGTGCTGGCAGCCGTCGAAGCCATTCTGGTGGCCAATCGCGTACCGGAAAAGCAGCGCATGGCCATCATGGCCGCCGCTACCGAAAAGCTGGCTCAGCGCATCCGTGATGGCCACACGCTCAAGGTCAAGGTCTACGACAAAAACGCACCTTCCCAGCGCCCAGCCGTGCCACCCAAGCAAGAACAACAGCGCACCCGTGAGCGGGCAGCGCCCGTTCGTTGAGTGTGTCACCATGCCCAGCGACAACGTACCGCACATGGCGTATGACATTGATGGTCAGCTATGGGCGAAGGACGTGCCCGGTTTCGCTGAAGCTATCGCAGATGCTCATGCCGCTCGCAGGAGGCCGCGTTGCCTGTGCACCCCCGAAGGCGTCGAGATGTACGTAGCGCGCCTCACGGGACTGCACAGGAGTTACATCGTCAAGCGCATGCCCGACACCGGCTATCGCCACGCTCCAGACTGTCAGTCCTACGAGCCACCGGCCGATGAATCTGGCCTCGGCCAGGTGCTGGGTAGCGCAATCAAAGAAGACACGGCCACCGGCCAAACCAGCTTGCGGCTGGGCTTTTCTTTGAGCAAGATGCCTGGTCGCTCACGAATGCCACTAGCAGGCGGCGAAACTGAAAGCGTCTCCACCGACGGCACCAAGCTTTCTCTCCGTGGCTTGCTCCACTACCTGTGGGACCAGGCCGAACTGACGAAGTGGCATCCTGGATTTGCGGGCAAGCGAACCTGGGGCACGGTGCGCAGGCAGCTGCTGTCGGCCGCTGATGACAAGTTCGCACGAGGCGATTCGCTGCGCTCGCGCTTGTACATCCCCGAAACGTTCTTCCTTGACCAGCGCGACGCGATCAACGCGAGGCGATCCGCGCAATGGTTGCAAGCCCTCCCAGCCCCCGGCAAGCCGCAGAGCCTGATGCTGTTGATTGGTGAGGTCAAAGAAATCGTGCCGGCGCGCTATGGCTTCAAAGCCGTGTTGAAACATGTCCCTGACCAGGCTTTCGCAATCGACCACCAGCTTTACCGAAGGCTTGGCAGACGCTTCGCGACGGAGCTTGCGCTCTGGAGTGCGTGCGATCACATGCACATGGTGATCATCGCCACGTTCAGCGTCTCAGAGACGGGTGTCCCCGTCGTCTCGGAGCTCTCCCTTATGCCCGTCACCCATCACTGGCTGCCGGTCGAGAACTCATTTGACGAACAACTCGTGGACCGCCTGGTGAGTCAAGGGCGCACGTTCAGAAAGGGCCTGCGATACAACCTTCCCGCAACGATACCGGTGGCGAACGCAACCCTTATCGATACAGGCGGCGAACCTTGCTCGCTCAGAATATCGCTTGACTCGGAAGCCGACACTGAGGTGCGGACACAGACGGTGGCCCACCAACATGCCCACAGGCCTCCGAGCTGGATCTGGCATCCAGGAGATGGGGCAATACCCCCCCTCCCGAAGAAGCGTTTGCTCGTCGAAGCTGTCGGGCTTCGAGCATAGTCACGCCTGCTGATTCCGGATTTCAACGTATCCAATCAACTCTGCCGAATAACTACCATCCCCGGTAGCGGCGCCCTTGTGTTTCAGCTCCCGCTGCAACGTGGGCTCGACGGCGCGCGCGAACATCTCCAACCTCTGCTCTGCCGAAAACTTCGGCCAGGCCACCGGTGCCTGCAAGTAGCTCTCGCACTTGCGCTCAATGGCAGGCGCGCGCGTACCGTCTTCCTTGACAGCGATGGGCTGCACGACGAGGCGCCGGTCGCCACTCTTGCCGGATGTCTCAACCATCCAGATGGACAGCAGCACAGGTTCATCGACATCGGCCAGCACAGCCAAACCCACATCTTCGGGCGGCACGCTGCGCCAGCGACCAAGCTCCTCCTGCACCAACGGGTGATCCAAACCCATCAGCTCAAGGGAATCGCTGCCGGTGGCCGTTTCCCGGTTCAAGGTGAACCGCGCGCGGCAGGCACCATCGACGTTCACCAAGTCATAGGTTTCGTCGTCCACCTTGACCAGTCGCTGCTGCCGATCCGCCACGGCCGCAGACATGAACCGCACCAGGCGATCCAGGCTCGACGACACGTCCGAGAAGGGCTTGTAGTCATCAAGGCTGAATCCTTCGAGGTCTTGGAACAGGTCAAACACCACCTGCCGTGCCTCACGGGAGTTGGAAAGCGCCGCCTCCAGCTCAACTTGCGTCCGCTTCAATTCGGGGTCCGACAGCGCCTCTTGATACAGCCGGTCATAGTTCAACCGCTCCGACAACTGCCCCAGGATCTGCGCGCGCAGGTCCTCGGCAACGTTGCCCTGGTCATCGACCTTGCCGACCGTGCGAGCAATCTCGGTCAGCTTTTCATCCAGCAGCATGAAGATGCGGCCTTCGATGGTGTCTGACAGCACAAGGTTGTAAACCTGCGCGGTGTGGTTCTGTCCGTAACGGTGGATACGGCCAATGCGCTGCTCCACATCCATCGGGTTCCACGGCAGGTCGAAGTTGAACAGGATGCGCGCGAACTGAAGGTTGATACCTTCTCGCCCAGCCGCCGTGCACACCAAGACGCGCGGGCCATCCTTCTGCCGGAAGCGCCGCTCTGCCGCCACCTTGGCGCCATGGTCACCACCGCGCAGCACCACCACGCCCTGGCCTGGGAAGGTCTGGTCAATCTCGCGGGCGATCAAATCCACCGTGCCGAGGTAGGTCGCGAACACCACTATCTTTTCGCTCGGGTCTTGCCGCCACAAGGTGCCCAAGCCATCCAACAGCTTCTGTGCCTTCGTCTCACGCTGCTGCGGGAATATCTTGAGCAGATCACCAATGCGCAACCGCTCTTCGGGCAGGTGCAGTTCAACGACCGCAGATGCGGCCTCCTCGGCGTGCGCTGCGGAATACTCGCTGCCATACGGGTCCGACGCCAGCTCAAGCGCCTCCTCGTCCAGCTTCTTGACCAACCGGTACTTCAGGTCAGCGATGACTCGGTCCACCTCACTGCGGCCAATTGGATCGCGCGCCAAGCCGAACTCGTCATGGATCAGCTCTCTGGCTTCGTCAGTCAGTCTCTCCCGGCCTTCAATGTCCAGGTCTTTGTCACGCAGCAGGGCCTCGTGCAAGGTCAGCATCAGCAGTCGGCGCTTCAACGTGCGCTTGACAGCCGCAAAGCTCGATGCAGCAATCTTCTGGAAGATCGCCATCAGGAATCCGAGCGCCTGCCCTTTGCTGCCTTGGCGCCGCGCCAAGTTGAAACCGTCTTCCAGGTACTCGCGCAGCTTCTCGTAGAACAGCCGCTCCTCCGCACACATCAGGAAGGATTCGGTGTGAACCCACCGCCGCGCGAACAACGGCGAGCCGTCGGGTTGGCATGCATCCGCCTTGGTGCGGCGGAACATCACCGTGTTCAGGCGGTGCCGGTTTTCCAGCATCTCTTCCGGGCTGCCGAACAGTGTCGGGTTAAGCAACTGCGCCAGCATCCAGAACTGGAAGTGATTGCCTTGGTGCGGTGTGGCCGACAGCAGCATCAGGTCACGAGAATGGTCCTTCAGCGCCTCGGCCAGCTTGTAGTTCTCGGTCTTGCGTACCTTGCCGCCGTTGCGGTACGCGGTCAGATGGTGGGCTTCATCGAACACCACCAAGTCCCAACGCGGTGCATCTAGCAGCCGCTTGATACGCGCGGGGCGCTTTAGGGTGTCAATGCTGGCGATCAGGCGGTCATGCTTGGCAAACGCATTGGTCTTGCGGTCAGTGATGTCACCCTCAGAGCCAAACACCTCGAAGTCGAGGTTGAACACCTCGTTCAATTCGCGGTGCCAGTTGTGTACCAGCCCGGCAGGCACAACCATCAAGGCGCGATTCAGCTCGCCTCGACTGGCCAGCTCGCGCAAGATCAGCGCGGTTTCAATGGTCTTGCCCAGGCCCACCTCGTCGGCGATGAGATAGCGCCGGGGTGAAGCGGTAGCAATCCGATGGGTCAACACCACCTGATGCGGCAGCAGGTCGATCTTGGCGGAGGTCAGCGCCGATGCGCTCTCCATGACCGGCAGTGCATGCGCCTCGTAGGACAGCCATGCCTTGCGCGCGCGATCCTCGCCGCCATCGACGGCACGCAAGATGCGCTCGGTGCGCGACAGCTGGCGCCGCACCGCCGCGACAGGAACGCGGCGCTCGCCAATGCTGAAGAACGCCCGCAGGTATCCGTCACGGGCTGGGTCAAGAACGACGCCAGAACCAAACTCGTGATGGCTGATCCGCTCGCCGGGTTGAAACTGAAGCTCCTTATCCACGCGCAGACCTCACGTGATCCGCAGGTGGAAAAGACCCGCAGCCTTGGCCCCTTCGCGCAGCAAGATTTCCTGCGGGTACTCATTGGCCTCGCCCCAAAGGATGCGGCCAAAAGCCAGCAAGCTCTCACTATGGGGCGCAGAACAGCGCCACTCGATGGAATCCGTGGCCGGGTTGAGCTTGATGCGGCCTTGGCCTGCTGGCAGCCAGAAAATCAGCGCCGCCTCGCCCTCGTAATAGGCCTGGAACGATAGGATGGCGTCCTTGATGGCATCGCCCAACCAGGCTTCCGCATCTTCCGGCGTCAGCAGGTCAAGGCTGGCCTCAAGCCCGGCCACTACCACCGTGTTGTTGCCGTTGCTCGGCAGGTCGTCAGGCCAATTGCCAACCGCCTGCAAAAACTGCCGCAGACTCCAGACTTGCCCAGCTTCACAAACTTGATTGCGGGCCTCTTCGTCCCACACCCAACTGGTGCCGCGCCGTTGCCAGACGGTGTCGAGGGTTTGCTTCATACCTCGTACTCCTCGAACAGGGAAGTCTGTTGCGGCATGGCCGTTTGCGTCGCAGCCCAAGCGTTGTAGATGGACACTGCACGCGAGGCCGCATTGCGGTTCGCCTGATCGGGACCATGCCGATGCAGCCACTCCAGCAAGGGCTTCAGGGCCACGTGCGGCTTGAAGTTCTCGTTCTTCAGCGTATCGGCCGCGTTGATGCCACTGCCATCGAAGCAGGCACCGATAAGCACCAACGCCTGATCCAGATCGGAGGTCAGCCGACGTTTGTGCTTACCAGACCACTCACGGGCAAAGTCCAGCGGATTCACGCGCGTGAACACCTTGCTCTTCTCGGCACACCAACCACGCTGCTCGAACTCGTCGGGCGTTGTGATGGAGCCCTTCAGGAACTTCTGCAGCTGATCGCGCTTCATTTCGGTGGCATTCCCGAAGGTGCGCAGGAATTGGCGCGTGATCGGCTCGGCGTTGACCGGCGGCGGCTCTTTGCCCTTGTCAGCATCCTCGTCGATCAGCTGATTGATACCGACCAACGCTTCCTTGACGGAGATCGTGCGTCCTTCGTCAACGTAGACCTTGCCATAGTGCCGAGAGAAGTACTCCAATGCCTTACCTCGCCGGATTACCTGGATGTCTGCGGCGGGCAGGCCTTCCTTCGCATGGTTCTCCAGCATCGCCTGGAGTTGGCGAACGTCAGCCATGACTTCACGGCGCATGCGGCCCCAGCTTACTGGTTTAGGCTCCACCGTGCGCTTTCGGCAGACGTGGATGATGTCGTATTCAATGGTCTGAGACCCAAAAGTTCCTGGCTTACCCCCCTCACCCTTTGTCTCGTCTGATCGAATAGGGTAGGTGGCTTCGAGATAAAACCCGGAGTTAAAAAGCGACTCAAGAACGGCGACCCACGGTTCATCTGCACTGTGATGAAAGGTGAATGCCAGAATACCCCCCGGCTTCAGCGTTCGATGCGCCTCTGCCCAACACTGCGTCAGTAGTCGTTGATAAAAAACGTCGGGCTCATCTTCAATTCCCTTGTTTGAGACGACCTCAATCGATTTTGGGGTAGACGGCGACAAGAACTCCTCTCCATAATTTTTCTTGAGAGCAAGTCGAAGCCATGGATAAAAGAAGTCGGCCAGGTCTGAGTAATGAATTAGTGCGCCGAAGGGAGGGTCAGTGACGACCATATCCAAGGTGCCAGCCTCAATGAATTGCAGATCAGTTGACGATGCTTGACGCACAGTGCCGCCAACAGTCGCATCGCCAATATGAACCTTTTCGCTCTTACCGGAGGCCTGTTCAGCAAGCGATGGGTTTAGCCTGCCAAGCGATTCAACACTGACCAAGTCCCAAGGATTTGACTTCCACTCAAGACTCTCCAGCAAACCTTCTGCGCAGGCTCTCCAGTTTCCCCGACCCAGTGGTGAAAAGACGCAGTTCTCAATTACGTTGGATTTTGGGTGGTAGTTGTTGTTGGAAAAATGAGGCTCCATCTTGTCCGCCTGCATATTCCAAAAGCAGTACATGTTCTGATTTCGGAGATATTGTTGAAAGGCAGCAAGAACAAACTCGCGAGTTGAATCCTTGTAGACTCCCACCTCTGATATCGCCTTAAGCAATTGGGAGTGAACCAGCAACTGACGAGGGTTAAACATGGTCCACCAATGAGTATGACCATGTTGAGGCTGGTTGTAGAGCATGCTCGTATTACCACGCTCGTATCGATACAACTCATCTTTAGGCCAATAGGCCGAAAGATCTCCGTTCTTGCGCGACTCCCACTCCGTGACCGCAGCGCCGTACTTCTGTGCTTCGGCAGTGCCGAATACAGAAAAAAAACGGCCACTGTAGGGGAAGCCCGCATCATCACGTTTCGGCGCATAGCCTTGGACAACATACCCTGCCATTGGGCCAGTTTTTCCGCTAGCCTTAACCGTCGTCAAAACGTCTTGGACAGTACCGCATGCACCGCATGTATAGCTTGATTGCTTCGGAACAGTTCCTGCATCAGTACGAAACTCAACTCCAGTTTCCGGGCAAGTCACGGTACCCGGCAATTCTCCACGTACTTCAAGCAGGCGAATTTTTGAGGCTCGCTCATTAATCCAACGAACTGAAGAATCGGCGTCATCTTGTGCTGAGCCACCAAATGATCTTCCTTGCTCATCCAACTTTGAGCTACCCGCAAGCCAGTGCGGGTGAACAAGCAGGCTGAGCTCCACTTTCTTATTCTTACCTTTTCCAAGATTCACCATCTCGGCATTGCCGCAATGAGGGCATATGGCCCCCTTCCTTGGGTCAAGTACTGAGAAAGGGTGTTCCGTCGGTGCCACCAATAGTGGTGTCTCGGGTGCCATCCGAGCTTCGTCTTCCTCAACATGAAAATCACATCCACATTTGCCGCAGCGGTGCGCCCAATGTTTGACACTGATAGCCTTTACCGCAATCACCGGACTACTAATGATTGGCGTTCGGTGGCCACAGCCCGTCACCTGGCAGGGTCCGTGCTTGGCCCAGAAGGTGTAGATGATTTCAGGACCTTCATAACGGTAGTCCTTGCGTTGCTCACGCGGGATAGCCAACGGATCGAAGCCGACAGGCATCACCTTCTTGGTCGGTAAGTGCGTCCAGGTACCCTTTTCCCCCTCCGGGCCATCGCAGTAGTAAAAAGGCATGATCTGCGGCTTGACCTCGGCCTCGATGTCGGCGAGCAGACGTTTCACCTCGTCCAGATCAACGTTCGCCAGCTCTTGCTTGACCACGAACCAAGCGACCGGATTCAGATCATTGCCGACCATCTGCATGCCAAGGCGCGAGCCTTCCACCAGCGTGGTGCCACCGCCCATGAAGATGTCGGCCACCTTCAGGTGCTTGAACGCGCCCTTCTTTTGGTGATTGGCGTAGTAGTTGTCCCACACCAGCTTGGCGGCGTGCGACTTGTCCTCTGGGGCCTTGGTCGCGGCCGCGATCAGCATCGAGCGAAAGACGCTGGAACGGCGCCGCGCCCACCACTTGGACATCTGGTAGATCGGTTTGCCTGCGTTGCCCTCGATGATCGCCACCTGGTTAACCGGCAGGATCGGGAAGTCCACTTCCAAACAAGTCTTGGGACGGTCAGGATCGTTGAAGTCAACGGTTTCAAGTGCGACCGGTTTTCCCGCACCGACAGCCTTGGCAACTTCTTGTGCCAGGAGTTCTTTCTTCGTAGCCATTCAAATCTCCTTCTTGTTCTTAGGTGCGAGATTGCCGGCGCATGTTCTCGACTGCAGCAACCAAATCCACCTCTGCCTTGGGCGTGGCCCAGCGTGTCCAAAAGGGAATCGTCGCGCTGCGAGGCTCGTGTTTGGGCTTGGACATCTTGATGCGTGTTGGCAGCAAGGTGGCATCGCCAACCACCACCGCCTCGCCCACATCAAGGGTCGGCAACACTTCCATGAGCCCTTCTAGGCTCTCCGGCAGCAACTGCTTGACGACCGCCTGATCGGTCTTGTTTGCCAGGCGCAGGCTGATGATGTTGCTGCACTGGCTGAGGATGGTTGTGCTGACGTCGGAAGGACGCTGACTGACCACCATCAGGCCTACGCCGTACTTGCGGCCCTCCTTGGCGATGCGCTCGTAATTCTCCAGGGCGCGCTTTTCCAGCGGCCCCGTAGATGCGGCACCGCTGGGTAGGTACAGATGCGCCTCATCGCAGACGATGACAATCGGGTGCCTTGCGTCACCGTCTTCGCCAGGGCTGCTCCAGAACTGAATCTGGTAGATCATCCGGCCGACCAGCCCAACCACAACCGGCAGGATGTCTGAGGGAACCTCAGAGAAGTCGATGATCTTGATCCCAGGGTTGACGCCGTCCTTAACGTTGCCGGTTCCAAGCAGCTTCTTCGCAAGGTCGTGCAGCGCCTCGTAGGTCTCGTACTCCGTCGGAGCCTGATACATGAACGCATAGCGTCGGTCGTTCATCTTGGTCTTCAGGCGGATAAGGAAGCGCGATAGCTTTCCGTTCAACGGACCTTTTCCGAACTTGGGCTGCCCTTTCCTATCACCTGTTTGGTACACCTCGCCGGTGTCAACCATCTCGTCGTTCTTATCGTCGAGCGACTGAACAAGATCATTCAACTTGTACGGAACAGGCGTATCGACCGTAAATCCCTCCAGCAACTCGGGCTTAGCTAGCGCAGTGATTGCAGCACGCTTCGTCTCAACGACGGAGTCCATCAGAGCGAGCGCCTGATTGGGGGCGTTATCTCCGGAGCGGTCCACAAAAACTGACTGCATCTCGTCGTAGGTGAGCAACCAGAAGGGAAGAAAGATCGCCCCATCCTTCTTCGCCTTGATGTCCCCAATCCCCGCAATCCGGTAGTGCGAAGCGAACTTCATGCTCGAATACTCGCCGTGCAGATCGAGCACAACGACGTTGGCATGGGGCAACTGTGCGGTCTGCTCCAAGATCGACGCAACAGTAAAGGACTTACCAGAGCCCGTGCTACCCAGCAGCGCGGCGTGGCGCTGAAAGAGCTTGTCTCCGTCGATGTAGGCACTGGCCTTGCCATCCAACGTGTAGGTGCCGACCTTCAGTGGCGTCGCAGCGTCCGCTTTGGATGACGCGCTCAAGATGCCCATGAAGTCCTCAAGGGACTTCTCTTCAATAGGGTAGACGGGGCGGTTGATCTCGGGGAGTGCAAAAACGGCGCGGCTGAAGGTGTTGTGTCGCTGTCCGTCGCGAGCGCGGTAGGTGCCCACCAAACTGATGGCCACACCGTTTTCTTCCTGTTGAATGGCGGCAGCGCCCTCTGCCACTTCGCCTTCGTCCAAGGTCGGCAATTCGACAGGGTGACGCCAGACACGCTCGACGATGCCAATCAGCCACTCATCGCCGGTCGCCTGAATCGCCACCAGTCGCCCGACGCGTGCCTTTTGCAGGCGTTGCCCATCAGTGACTCGAATAGTGATGCGTGACGTTTCGACGCTGCGAACCTCGCCAATCGACTGTTGCTCGTTGAATGTGAAGATTGTCATTGCCTGCCCTTACTCCAAGAATTTTTTTAGGAAATCATCCAGCTGCCAAAGCGGCTCATCTGACACGTAGACCTGGCCATTCCAGTGGCACTTTGCGCCTGCATCCTCTTTGAAGATCGCAATGGCATGGGGGTATGCGTGCAGCAACTTCTCGATGCTTTCGGTTGGGCCGCGAGTCAACAAAATGAGCGGCATGTGTGCATCCAGTCTGGCCTTGATGACACCTTGAAGGTGGTCATCGTTGAAGCCAAAGCCTAGGCACAGCAGAGCTGATGCATCACTGAGTACCGTGTTCATCTCGGTGCGCATGGAATCAAACAGCGTGTTGACCAACGCGTCCTGATATTTAGACGGCCCTGGCACGACGATGGCTCGGGCTGCGTCCGAGTTGTCATTCAGAGCTTCTACAGGCCCTGTAGGTGTCGCCAGCCAACTGATCGACCCATGTGGCTTGTGAAGGCGAACCGTCTTGCAAGGTCGATGATCCGCCTGATAGCCACCCTTCTTCTCTGCCGCCCAAACTCGGCTGTACTGAGTCTGAAAGATCGGGGCCGCTCGTGGCCTACGACGACGAAAGCCGGTGAACCCCGTATCAAGCGGCAGCTCGGCCAGGTCGCAGAACAACTCCAACAGCGTGTCGTAGTTCGTTGTGATGACTGGAATGCTCTCTGCGTTTTGCGCAGACCCATCGAAGAGGCGTCGAAGTAAACGCGCGGGAGCATGACCTCCAGCAAGGCCCTGGTCGAGAATGACTTGCTCCGCCTGAGCCGTCGCCGAGAGAATCAGCTTGGCAGTTTCACAGCGGATCGCATGAACGAGTTCTTCGCGACCTGGGGCACCTTGTGGAATGGTGTTTAGCCCCGCCTCAAGGTTGGCCTTCACAGCATCGGACGCGTTCAGCCACAGCACCTTTGCCTCATCTGTCTTCAGCGCAGAGTCGACATTGGCCAACAGATGCGTGCCCAAGTCCCACATGCCGGGAAGCCCATAGCCGCAGGAGAAGCCAGACCCGACCAATACTGCCGGTGTCGCTCGAAAGACTTTCTGAACTTCAACGAACAATTCATCTGGAAGCGTGCCCTTTGTCATTTGCTGACCCTCTCACTTGGTCAGTTCAACAAAGGGCGACAGCACCTCCAGCAGCGAAAGGCCGCCATGAGTCAGCGTTGGGTAGCCACCTTGGCTCTTCCACTTCCGGCGCCCCAACGCCAGCAAATGTGCGCCATGCGGGCTGTTCAGTTGCAACGCCACGGGCGGCACAAACGGCCCAGCCTCGCCAGCGCCTGCAACGCTGCGCCCGCTTGAAAAAGTCTTCTTGAGGTGCTGGCCGACATCACCTTCTGCGTCGGGGAAGTAGCCTGTGGCGGCGTAGCCATGGTCGGACGTGATGACCAGACGGCGGCCGGTTGCAAGGCGTTCGACGAAAGACCAGAAGTCATCACTGGTGAGCTGATCGGCGGCATCCTTGGTCAGCGTGTCCAGACCTTGACCGGCGACGGCCGCATCGTGAATCTTGCTGTCTGGCCAGTGGTGCCAGAACACCCAATTGGGCGCACCGTTGACCAAGCCTTCGCAGTCCTTCCACGGCATGTCCAGGCTTTCGGTCTGCGCGGGCTGAAGGCGATGCGCGAGGCCACCGCCGTTGTTCTGAAGCTGGCTGCGGCTGCCAAACCCAAGGGCACGAGCAAACTCGTTGGTCTCGCCAGGGAGTTCCGAGGCGTTGGCCGAGACCTCGTGCAGCTTGAAGCCGCGTTCCTTGGCACCTTGCAACAGCCAGGGCAGTTCGCGCAGTGACAGGCCGTCCAGAATCAGCACGGCTTTGGCGCTGTACGGCTCCGCCCACCAGCGCGCGAGACGATCCGAAGTCCGCTCAACGGAATCGCCGAAGCTGCTCCACAAGTCCCAGCCGCTGGCAGACAGGAAGTTGTCCAAGGCGCCAATCTCTCGGTCGCGTTTGATGACTTCGCTCGGGGCGTTGCCAACGGCCAAGGGCTTGGAGGCAATCTCCGTGGCGCTCTTGACGATGACGCCCCAAGCATCGGCGGCTGATCCCTTGGTCAGGTCCTTCAAGATTTCAGGATGGAGGGCCATCACTTGTCCTCCTTCTCAAGGTTCAGCTCGAAGGTCATGCCATCGGGCAGCTTCTTAAGCAGTTCCTTGAGCTGGGCGCCAGTGGCGGCAGACACCTTGATGGAAACCTCGGCAACCTGCGTCGCCGGGCCGATACCCCAGCCTTCCAGCTTTCCGATCAGATTCAGCGGAGAGGTGGGCGGGGTATGCAGCGGAATGCGCGGGGTGCCGCTGGCTGCGGAGCCACCGAAGATGCCACCGCCAGTACCGGACGGCGGCACAGGCTGTCCGCCCGGTGTTGGCTCGTTCACCCCAGGAGGTGCGGGAGGGTTGGTGCCGCCACCGAACAGGCCCCCGCCAGTGTTTGGTGTGCCGGGTGTACCAGTGGGTGCAGTCGGCGTGGTGCCGCCGGTGGCAGGCACCGCAGAAGGCTCAAGCAGGAAGACTTCGTCGAGCTGACGACCGGTGTACGAGAGCTTGGGACGCAAGCGCCGCCATGCGGTGTCTTCATCTTCACCGGGATTGGTTTGCAGCCATTCCATTTGGCGCAGGTTGATGACGATCTTTCCGCGCGCACACAGGCGAAGGATGCGTTCCTTCATCGAGGTTTCGCCGAGCCAAGGAATGCAGTCCTGGCCCGCAGGCCGCGGCTCCTGCAACTCACGCAGCAGCTTGCCCACCGCCGAGTTCTCGGAGGCAGCTTCGAGCACCAATTCCTCAAAGTCCTCGGGCACGAATAGATCGTTGGTCAGCGCCTCTTCGATGCCTTCGGGAATCTGCGCGCCTTGCTTCTTCAGGCTTTCCACGCTGAAGCGGCATTGCGCGGGGTCAGCGAAGTTCCATCGCTGCACCACGGCGAACCGATCGAACCGCTTCTTGAGGATGTCGCGCAGGGCACCCTGATATTCGGTGTGCAGCTTCTTGTACTCGGGGCCTTGACTGCTCCATTCCTGCGCCTTCATTTCGGCACGCGCGAGGATCAGCAGGTCTCGGTCTTGGAAGGCGTTGGTCGAGCCCGCACGCGGCAACAGGAAGCGGATGGTGTTGCGGCGCTTTTGCAGGTGGTCTTTGAGCCAGCGGCCGAGGCGTGCGTCGATGTTGTCCGGCTCTTCTGGCAGCACAAGGATGGGCAAGCGGTCGTCCCAGCGTTCCGGCTGTTCAGACTCATCCAACGTAGACCATGGGTCCGTCTGCCATGACTTCGGCAAGGCAATGACGCGGAAGGTCTTCGCCACCTCGTCAGTGCCACCGATGACATAGCGAATCTGCTTGGCCAGTTGTGCCTGGTCGGAGCCATCAGCAAAGAGCTTGTCATTGCGAGCACAGGCCATCAGCTTGGCGCGCGGGTTCTCCTCCTCGCGGAACACAAGCCGGTTGCCGTCCTGGTGGATGTTGAAGCTGTTTTCAACAATCGTTGCCAGCTCCACATTGAAGGCGTTGTCATCGACGCCCTTGCTGCGCGTGATGTCAACCTGCAAGGTCTGCGGTTCCGCACCGGCGAGGTTGCCGACGGCGATGGAGCGCAGCCACAAGGCACCCACGATCTCTTGCAAGTGGGGTGCCAAAGTCGCGTGCTCGCTGACCGCCTCGGTCACCGAGATGATGTTTTGCTGCGCCTTGGCCCGCAACGTGCGGTGATGCTCGTTGGACACAGAGTCCAGCAGTGCACCGATGCCCGAGGCGTCGTCATCCAGCCGGAAGTCAGCGGCTGTGAGCACCGGCGCGGCCTCGCCACGGCTCTTATAGAGGTTCGCGAGGATGCGAATCATGTCGCGCGTTTCCTGCGCGTCCGTGGCGATCAGCACTTGCTCTTCCAGCAGGCGAAGCAGGTGCGGTGCGTAGGGCCATGATTCAGTGAATTCCTGGCGCTTGCGTTCCTGCTCGGCGGACGGCACGTCAAGCAGCCGGAAGTACTCGGCCACATGCTTGTCGACCAAGGCTTCGATGCTGGCCGGTGCAATCTGAAGGCGGTTGTCGAAGAGGCGGTGCAGCAGCATGCGGCGCCGGTCTTGCTGAATGCGTTCAGCGTTTCCGCCCGCCTTGAAGTCGATGGCCACCGGATTGACGCGGTGCACCTGTTGGTAGGCGTCGCTACCGCCGTTGCGCACCGAGATCACCAGCACCAGCAGGTCTGGGCGCTCCTTGGCAATCTCCGACAGGATTTGGATGAAGTTGAAGGCCCAGTTCTTCCACGGGTACTGCTTGGTGTTCGTCAGGCCGTCGAACCATGTCTGGAACTCGTCCAGCAGCAGCATCGTGGGGGTGTGTTCAAGCAGTTCGAGGATCAGCTTGTCCGAAGGGACGTCGGTCTTCGCCGCACCCATGCCCTCCCACTTGCCCTTGATGTAGGTGCCGTGGGGGTGCCGCTCCAGCAACAAGTCCCAAAGAAACTTGTACCGCTGGCGGTGCAGGCTCTCACCAATCACCTGCATGCCGCTGCGAAGGCCGATCTTGGCGATCTGCGGATCACCTAATGTGGTGGACCAGGAATTCAGCCAAGCACCCGTCGAGGCGGCATCGTTCACCGCGTGATACAGCGCGGCCATCAAGTGAGACTTACCAAGCCCACGCTCACCGATGACCACGACCGGGCGCCCTTGGTCCGGGCCTACCGCCTCGATGCCCTTCAGCAGGTCATGCGTGGGGTAGGTGATCTCCAGGAACGACTGCGCGGCGATCTGCGTCGCCCCGGTATTGGTGTCGTTCGACAGTTCAATCGCGGTTCCCTTGAGGCGCTTGCCCCGGAATTCCTCGCGTAGCGTCAGTCCCAGCATTACTTCTTCTCCCATTTGTTCGATTGCCCAGTTTTCATGTCACCTCCGCGGCCAACCTTGGTAAATACTATCTTCACTAGCTGTTTGGCCTAGCAGTCGCTGCCCCGCAAGCAAAAACCGTCAAGAGCCTCGTCCATAGGTGACGAGAGTTTCTTGACTGCAGGCACCGTGCCGACCAAGAGCGTTGTCAGGAATCGATAGCGTCTTGCGTCTACCATCTATGGGCATTTGTTGCATAAAGTTTTTGAGTTTCTCATGTGAGCAGCTGCTTTCCCTGAGAAGTGAGATTTCTTGATCTCTATGAGCCTCAAACCTCGTTGTTTTGGCCTGAGCCCATAGTGGACGCGTTGGTCCGTCGTGCCTTTTGTGCAAAGACAAAAAACCCATGGAGTTCACCTTACCCATGAGCAACTCAAACCGACTCGATCTCCGCCCAGGCGTCTCCGAGCCCGTCGTCCTGATGATTTCGCGCCGCGAAGTCGAAGACGGCCCTGGTGACGGTGGACAGCGAAGAGATCACGGTGATGGCCTTCCCGGCGGCGACCTCGGCGCTGGACTTCGTGATGCCCATGCTGCGCTCGGGCCGGATTGCAGAAGCGGTGCCTTACCTGGAGAGCCTGACCAAGTCGGCGCCGGCCGACCCGGAGGTGCTCTACAACTTGGGGATCGCCTACAGCGAGCTGGGCCAGTACGACGAAGCCATCATCCGCCTGAAACGGGCCGTGCAACTGGCCCCCGGCCATGCCCACGCGTGGGTGGGCATTGGCAATGCCTACCACCGCATGCGCAAGCCTGAGCAGGCGCTGGAAGCCTTTGAAAAGGCCCTGGAAGCAGATCCCTCGGACGGGTACACGCAGCGTAACCTGGGCGGGTTGCTGATTATGTTCAACCGGGTGGAAGAAGCGGTGACCCATTTGCGGGCTGCACTGGCCCGCATGCCCGACGATCCGCAGACCCTGCTGGGGCTGGCCACCGCGCTGGAAAAGCTGGGCACACCCGCAGCCACCGCTGAGGCGGACAAGATGTACCACCGCTTCATCACCGAGCACCCGAACTCCCCGATGGTGGAAGAAGCAGAGAAGTCGCGTACCGCCATCGCACTACGCGAAGTGAAAGCCCGTTCGCTCGGCGGCTACCGCCCCGACGTGATGCGCTACATATCCGATGCGCTGGCGGTGTTCGAGCAGCAAGGCCCGGAAGCGCGCCAAGCCATCGCGCTGGAGATCGCGTTGCTGGGCAACCAGGGCCTGGACATCAACAACCCGGATCAAAAGTACCGACTGAAGGCCTTGCCCGGCCAGTTCTCGGGACTGCACCTGCTGTCCATCATGTACGCGGCGTTCCGCCAGATCGATCCCGGTATGGACTTGGGCATGGACTTCGAAGCCGAGTACAAGGCGGCGATGGAGCTGAAAAAAGGTTGAGGGTTCAGAGGGCTCCAGCTCACTCTCACGCCGAGCCGCCAGATCGCCCTTATCGATTCGGTCCGATGTCCCTCGGCGGGTTCTGTGGCTGCAGATTCGGTTGAAGCCCTGGTGTCTGTGATGGATGCTTGACCGTTGGCTCCGAGCGCACAGGGCTCCGCTCCGGCGCACTCGCCTGCCCCGGCTGTATAGCGGTCATCTCTTTGACGAACCTCGCGACATGCCCAGCCAATTGCCGGTCTGCCGCTTCGCCCGATTGGGCTAGTGCCAGGCCGATTTGCACCCAGGCATCAACAGCCGCCTTCCTCGCCGGATGATTCTGCGGCCCGTTTTGTTTGGATGATGGCGCGCGGCGCAGGCGCCCTTCTTCCCGGGCCTTCAGGCGCCACAGCGGATCGGGCTGCCGATGTTGGCCGCGCGTGGATTGCCGGGTTGCCTCTGCCTCCACGCCATAGCCTCGCAACTTTTCAGCAAACGTCTCCCGCCAGCGATGCAGGTCGTTCTTGCGCGGGTTGAGGCGCTTGCCCAGCCGGGACACGGCACGCACGCTGATGTGCACATGCGGGTTGGCTTGGTGGTCGTGCAGCACCATCACGTATTTGTGGTTGGCCAACTCGGCCTGCGCAAACTCCCGCGCGGCGCGCTGCACGATCAGCGGGTCGGTGCCGCGCGGCATCGACAGCATGATGTTGAAGGCCTCGCGCCGCTGGCCTGGTGCAGCATCGTCAGGGATGCGCGCGCCGCCCATGCGCCACTCATCGGCCAGGTGGTGCAGGCTGTCTTTGCCTTGCAGGGTCTCACCTCGCTGGTCTTCGATCTCCAGCCGCCCGTTTTTGCTGATGTAGCGGAAGTGCGCCGCAATGGCCGCCATGCTCCGCCCTCCCCCGGTAACCTTGACCATGACCTGCGGGGCACGCCGAACAACGGTGGCTTCGATGCGCTGGCGGATGGCGTTGGCTCGCTGGTGCGCGCCCGAAGCGCCCAGCTTGGGCTGGGGCCGAACCTGGACGACGCGGTTGCCCGGATAGAACAGGCGGTCGCCCCAGGTGATGAGGATGCCGTCGAGCGAGGGGTTCTGAGGCGTGTTGGCTCCGTACGAATGACCTTGGACTGACGCTCGCGAAGACGAGCGAAGTTGGCCAGATGGCGATTTCATGGGGGGCTCCTTCGGTTTCCGGGCCGGGTGCAGCCCCTTGGTTCTGCGTTGGCGGGGCGGCGCGGCTGCAGGTCAGCGAGCGCGCTGGAAGCGAGGTCGAGGTGCTGGCGCACATCGCGCGCCAGGGTGTCGAGCTTCAAGCGCAGCGGCCTGGAGGACTCGTCTTCGCCTCGGCGCAGCAGCGTGCTCAGCAGGTGGAGATTGCGGCTGAGGGTGGCGAGCTCTGCGGTGGATTCACTCAAAACAGCGATGTGCTCAACGCGGCTGGCACCGCCTGCCAACACCGGTACGTGGGCCACCAGACCGGCCAGGTAGGCACCGCGCGACAGGCCTGCGGCTCGGGCACCAGCAGCCAATTGAGCGGCCTCCTCGGCTGTCATGCGGATCGACAGCTTGACGCTGGCAGCGCGCCCAACGCCATGGGGCACCTCCACGCTTTGAGGCTCACCTTCGACCACCGAAAGACCCAGATTGCGCGCCACAGCGCTGCGCACCATCTCCGAGACGCTGACCCGTTGCGCCTGCGCACGGGCCACCAGCGCGGCCTTCAAGCCGCGCATTTCAACCGTGACGAAGTCGTGTGTTGGGGTGTTCATGGGCCGACGACTGGAGGGGCGCGGAGCGCTTGTGAAACCGGCGGCAGGCCGCCTATCTCTGCACTCACCTTGAACACAGTATTGGCCCGAACCAAGGCTCTTGAGCTGCTGGATTTGGGTCCAAATCCAGCGCGCGACAAGGCCGTATTTCGATGGAACATAGGTCCATCGCAAGGCCCGCACCGCTCAACTGAACCGGGACTGCACAAACTGAACCGCGAGCGATCCACAGCCGACCCGCCACCGAACAGAAGCGCCACCATGAAGCTGGTCCCCAAGGAGCCGCCAGGCCGCAGCACACGCAAGGCACGGGGCTTTGCGCCCGACATGCGGGAACTGCGGGCACAGGGCTACACCTTCGAGGCGATACGAGAGGCGCTGGCAGCCGCAGGCGTTCACGTCAGCAATGCCACGGTGCAACGCGAAGTGGCGAGGTTGGCCAAAGGCTCGGCCACTGCAACGGCCACCTCTTCAGGATCTCGCTCTGGCCACGAACTTCAGAGCGCGGTACCGATGACCGGGACGCTGGTGTTACCAACCCCGCCATTGGCCACTCCAGACAGCCCGACCGAAGTCGACCTGCGCAGCGGCAAAGAAATCGCCGAGGCGTTCACCAGCAGCCGGATCACCAACCCCCTGGCGCTCGCCAGGGCCAACGCAAAGGACCCGTCATGAAGATCGCCGTCATCAACTTCTCGGGCAATGTGGGCAAAACCACGGTGGCCCGACACCTGCTGCTGCCCCGGATCGCAGGCGCCGAACTGATTGCTGTTGAAAGCCTGAACGCCGATGAAGGTCAAGGTCAAGCCCTGCGCGGGCGGCAGTTCGGGGAGCTGCAGGAGTACCTGCAAACCATCGACAACGCGGTGGTGGACATCGGGGCCAGCAACGTCGAAGAGCTGTTGGACCTGATGCGGCGCTACCGGGGCAGCCACGAGGACTTTGACTGTTTTGTGGTGCCAACCGTGCCGGCACTCAAGCAACAGCAAGACACCATCGCCACGCTGGTGGACCTGTCGCGGCTGGGCTTGCCCGCTTCCAAGATCCGGCTGGTGTTCAACATGGTCGAAAGCGGTCTTCAATTCAAGACCACGTTCTTCCTGGTTCTGGGATTTCTCGAAGAGCAACGCATCGCCACCGCCAACCCGGACTGCCGCCTGGGCACGAACGAGATCTACGCCCGGATTCGCAACAAGGGCCTCGACCTCGCCACCCTGGCCCGTGACGACACCGACTACAAGGCCTTGATCGTCAAGACCAAGGGCACCGCCGAAAGGCTCGCCCTGGCCCAGAAGCTGGCCACGCGGCGGCTGGCCAGCGGGGTGGTGCCCGAGCTCGATGCCTGCTTTGCGGCGCTTGGCCTGGGGACAGGCGGCACAAACGACTCGGTGGCACTGCATTTGCCGACCCCATGCCCGACCTGACCACGGCCCGCGAAGAGCTGATGGCCGTGGCCATCGGTCAGCTGGGGGAATTACTGGACCGCATGGATACCCTGGCGCCCAACCTGGACGCAAGCCGCATGGAGTTGCTGATAACCAGTACCGATCTGGAAAAAAAAGTCGAGGCCTATTCAAAGCGCATGGATGAAATCACCGAGAACGCGAAGGTTCAGACGGTGAAGCACATTGCCCGCCGCGCCGACGAAATGGCACGGAGTACTGTGGACTCACAGACCCGGGCCATGGAGGAGGCGGCGCGGGCGGTGTTCCGCCATGAAGTCGGCCCGGCCCTGCAGCGGGTGACGCTACCGCTGCAGGAAGTGGCAGCCCTGGCCCGCAAAGGTGCACGCCCCTGGGAAGGGTGGCTGCTGCACGCCGCGACAGCGGTACTCGCTTCGGCCATCAGCTGGGCGATGGCCGCCTGGCTGTGGCTTCGGTGAGAAGCCTCAGCCAAAATCGCGCGAGCCGGCGAAAGCCGGCGAGCGCTTCAGAACTTCTGGTGAACCACACCGCCCTGCGTTGGGGCGGTGTGGTGTTGGCCCCGTTCAGGCCTTGAGCTTGCGCATCTCTTCGGCCAGCACCCACAGCGCGCGGTTCAGGCTCACGCTGCGGTCGATGCTGGCCACCGGGCGGGTGTGCAGGCGTCGGCCCTTGGCACCGCGCCCGGGCTGGCCACCGCGGAGGGCGTTTTCCTGCACCCGCTGGAAGGTGGTCCACAGGCTGTTGCCGAAGTCCTCCGGACGGCGGGCTTCGATCAGCTGTTCGGCGGTCACCGGTGCAGGTGGTTCGCCCTCCCCCCGTTCGCCGTAGCGCAGCGCCAGGGCGGCAGTGGCAAAGGCCTGCTGTTCCTCGCGCTGCAGCGGCAGGGACTTCATGCGGACGGTGGATGCGTCCACCACCTCGAAGTCCTCCAGCACCCGGAACGCGCCTTCAATCACTTCGTCCTGGATGTTGCCCTTGTGCGGGATGCGGATGTCGTTGGTAATGTCGCCCACCACCAGACCATTGCAACAGACGAACCTAAACTGACCAGCGAGCATCTGGTAGCTGCTGGCGCCGTCGTGGCTGTTGATCAGGATGATCTCGTTGGCTTCGGGCCGGGTGTTCACCTGCCCGGCGTGGCGCATGCGGATCATGTGCTTGGTGAACTCGGTCTTGCCTTCGATGCGGCTCTTGCTCTGGGCCACCATGAAGGGCTCGAACCCTTCATGCCGCAGACCGCGCAGCACGTCGATGGTGGGGATGTAGGTGTAGCGCTCGGAACGGCTGCCGTGTTTGCCTTCGGCGAAGATGGACGGCGCAGCCCGGCGCATCTGGTCTTCGGCCAGCGGGGTCTCGCTGCGAATCACGAAGGTGTTCTGGCCAAAGCGGGTGGCCAGGGGGCGGGAAGCTTGAACGGTGTTCATGGTGATGCTCCAGAGAACAGACATGCAAAGGGATGAAATGGAAAAGCCGGGCGGCTGAGTTCCGCCCGGTGTGCCACGTCAGGCGTGTGCCGGTTGGCGTTCGTTGCGGGCCTTGCGGCTTGGGGTGGGGGCGCTGTGGGCGGCTGCGGGGGGATCGCCTGCACCTTCGCGAGCGCGGCGGGCCTCGCCTTCGGCCTTGCTGTCGAGGTAGTCGATCTCGTCCACGGTGAACGCCAGCCCGTAGACCTCCACCCCGTCGCCGTCCTGGTAGTTGTTGTTGCGCACCCGCCCGACGATGTTCACGTGCGAGCCTTTGCCCAGGTACTCGGCCGCGTGTTCGGCCTGCTTGGCCCACAGCGTCCATTGGATCGCGGTGGCTTCCTCGGACCGCTCTTCGCCGCTGCCCCGGCGGCTGTTGCTGATGGCGGTCAGCACCGCCTTGGCGACCTTGCCTTCGCGCCCGTTGACGAATTCGAGCTTGACGGCGGATGCCAGGTGCGCGTGGCGCTGGATGACTTGAACGTTAGCCATGATGGAACTCCTTGCAAGAGCGACCAGCCGGACCCCGATCCGGGCTCCTCAAAACCGATCCTCTTGCTCGGACTCCCTCGCTCCCGCCCACGGGCGGGCGGGGGGTGGGCAAGGCCCCTTCCCTCGGGAAGGGGTGGGGGATGGGGAAACCTTGCAGCACGAAACAGTGAGCCAGTCACCTGGCCCACCGCTGAAAGATCCCCCCACAAGTCCCCCTCACCTGTGGATGGGGGCGCCGTGGGGGGATGACGGTGGGCCCATTGGCGCACGCGCTGCCCGAGCCTCTTCGGGCGACAAGCGAAGCGCAGGCGACCGAGCTACTTGAGCAGCGGCGGCTCCGCGGACGGCGTGACACCAAGCGCAGCGACTGGCGCGGCGTTCGAGCCGATGCGATCAGTTCAGTGGTTCAGGACTCCGGCATTTCCAGCGGCCCGGCTTCGGGCTTGGCGGGTGACCGGGGGGACGATCTGGCGGGCGGGACGGGACCAAAGCGCTGCGGCGGGAGTGGACCGAACGCCAGTTCGTCCAGCGGGCTCTTTCCCGCGCAGCGGGAAGGAAACCAGACCGCGATCCCCGGGCACGGGAAAGGGCCGCTGCTCCCTGTGCTGCCGGTGAACACCGGCCATGCTCCGCCCTCCCCTGTGCCCGCGCACAGCGCGCTGTTCAACAACAATAAATTGGGGCCGAAGGCCCCAGGGGCTACACGAGGCCAAGCTCGGCCATCGAACTCACCGAGTCGCCCGCCACGATGAAGTGGTCAAGCACCCGCACATCGACCAGAGCCGCCGCGTGCTTGAGCGTCTGCGTCAGGACTTCGTCGGCCCGCGAAGGACGGGCAGCACCGCTGGGATGGTTGTGCACCAGGACCAGAGCACAGCTATTCCTCAAGAGCGCATCGCGCACCACCTCGCGCGGGTACACCGACGTTTGGCTCACCGTGCCCCGGAACATCTCGACGTAGTCCAGCACGCGGTTCTGAGCGTCCAGATGCACCACCGCAAACACCTCATGAGGCAGGTTGCCCAGCCGGGCGCGCAGGAAATCCTTCACCACAGCGGGTGAATCCATCAAATCGCTGCCGCGCACCTGGGCGGCCAGCAACTGCTGCGCCGCCAGCAGCACCTCGTCGGCCTCGGCCGGCCGGTACTGACCAGCCAGGTCGCGAATGAGCAAACCGCCCGAACCAGCGGGCACCGAAAGGAAAGAATCGAGGGAAGAGAACAAATCGTGCTGCATGACCAACTCCAGTGATCGGGCGGGATTGCCCGAGACCGGAACCGGCACGCCGCAGCGCAGCGGTCACAGGTTCGAAGACGGCCGAACGGCCGCCAGCGCCCACAGGGCGCGCAGACCTTGACAGCGAGAACGGTGTGCAAGGATGAAGGGATTAGCAAGCCAGCCCCACCACACATGCAGGCGTGAAACAGGCAAGCGCAGCGCGCAGGCCGGGACGGCCGGAGGCGTCAGCGATCGTCGCCCGACAGGGTCGAGACGCCTGGACACCTGTGGCCTGGTGGCTTGATGCGCAGCACAAGAGCGCGGTCCGGCTGTGCCGGAGACGCACAAAAATCCCGGCCGAAGCCGGGATGAAATGGAGCGGTTCAGACGCTTGTCGCTGTTTCAAGCGGCCTCATGATCTTCCGGCTCATGCTCGTTCAGCGCTTTGCTGGCCTGCACTGACTCGGTCAGCATTGGTGGCAACCAACCCGAACCAGCGGCCAGCCGCTCGGCTTCGCTGGCGATCTGCGCCTTCTTGAGCTTCGCCAGCCTTTGCACCTCACCCGGTGCGAAGACCTGGACGGCCTCCAGCGCCCTCGCCTTGGACACGTGGTCGAAGTAACCTACCGCCGTGGGCGTCCACCAGTTGTGCATGTCCAGCCCCACCGCCTGCGCCAACAGCGCGGCAGGAGCCTCGTTTTCGCGCTGAGCGATGGCAGAAACCGTCAGGCCCACACACAAAGCCAGCAGCGACAGCAGTTGTTCATGCTCCAACGCCAGCAGTTCGGCAAACAGGGCTTTCGGGTCTTCCGGCAATCGCGATTCCCAAGCCTCTCGCACAGCTCGCAGACCCTGCGCAGCCAGTGCCTCCGCAACGTCTGGAGCATGCTGTTCCAGACGGTCTTGCGGTGTGGCGCTGATGTTGACCGGCCCTGCACCGTAGCCACTCAGGATCACCCGCTGTGCCAACTGGTGCACCAGAGCCACCAGGGCGATACGGGGATGGCGAGCCAATTCGGCTTGCAGGGCTGCTGTGCGGTGCGCGCTCAGGCGCCGCACCAGCTTCTCGGAAAGCCCGCCTCGGCTGGTTGGAGTTTCTGCTGGCTCCCCCTCGCCTCCTGCGTGTGCGTCTGGCGTTGGCCGCTCCTGCGCCCGCAGCGCCTTGACCTGTTCCTCTCGCAGCAGCCCACGATGCACCACCACAGCCCCCATGGGGTCCACCGACACCACAGCTCCGGCCATGGCGACAATGCCGGGGTCGTAGACCACCAGGGTCTGTTCGATGGCGTCCAGTTGATCGCCCAGCCGGTCCAGTTCTTCGTGCAGGGCCTGTGCCCCGTCATCGCTCCGGTCGTCGTCCTCGTCGTCGAGCTTGTCTTGAAGCCGCGTCTGCTCCGCTTCCAGCTTCTCGATGCGTTTGGCCTCAGCTTTGGTGGGTTCCCGACGCGAGCGCCGCGCCCGCTGGAAGGTGTGCAGTTCGGCTGAGGACACGCGCGGCGTGACTTCCACCCAGCCCCAGCCTTCGGCCCGCACCGATTCGGCCGCATCGGCCAGCCGGTCGCGGGCCAGCTTCTCCAGCAAACCGGCATCGGTGAGGAACACGCCTTTCTGCTCGTCCGCGAACAGGTCGCGCCGGATGCCACCCCCTGCCGCCTCATAGGCCTCCACGCCCACGAAGCGCGCCAGCGCATCGCGGCAGGCGTCCACCTCGTCGCGGGTCAGGTGGTCCCGCAGGGACTCAGGGTGGCGCTGCCACTGTGGCACTTCGTAGAACGCGGCTTCCTGCGCCGCATGTTCATCCGTGATCGCCAGGGCCATCAACTGCTCCAGCGACACCGCGCCTTGCTGGTAGTCGGCCAGCAAGCGGGGCGAGACGTTGGCTAGACGCAGCCGCCGCTTGACCACCAGCGGCGTGACGCCGAAGTCGGCGGCGATGTCTTCCAGCGACCGGCCTTCGGCCACCAGCGCCTTCCAGGCGAACAGTTCATCCACCGGGGTCATGGGCTCCCGCTGCACGTTCTCGCTCAGGCTCACGGTGCGGGCCGAGGTGTCGGGCACCAGCAGGCACGGCACCGGATGGTCTTTCGCGAGCTTGTGGCGCTTGACCAGCAACTTCAAGGCGGCCAGCCGCCGACGCCCGGCCACCACCTCGAACCACTGTTCATCGGGCGAGGTGATGACGGTCAGGTTCTGCAGCAAACCCACGCGGGCGATGGACGCGGCGAGTTCAGGAATGGCCGTGCCGCCGCTCTGGCGCACGTTGCGGCTGGAAGGCCGCAGCCGCGACAAGGGAATCATGTGCAGCTCGTAGGGAGCCACTTCCGGCACGGTGACGGAGTCACCGGTCATTGCCGCAGAGCTGACGGCTGCCGCAGCAGCCACGGTGCTCAAGGCCAGGGTTTCGGATTGGGTAGCGGTGTTCATGTGAAATCTCCTGTCCCACACGGGGACCTTGTTCAAACAATGGAAGACATCGAGAAAAGGTTGGGAAGTCAGTCGTTGCTGTGCATGGGCGCTCTCCTTGGGTGTTGGGCTCCGCAGGGGCCGCGAAGCCCTTCGCGGCCATGGGCAGCAGCTGGGGCCGGCGCGGGTGCGCCGTCAAGGGAGGAAGCGAAGGCGCTGGCGCGGCCCGCAGGCGCAGCCGAGGACACGGGCGCCGCAGCAGCCCTTGACGGGGGGAGCGCCCGCAAAGGCCAGGCAAGCCGGTGAAACCGGCGCGCAGGGGGTGCGAATCGCGCAGCACTGCCGGAGAGAAAGGGGTCGGCCCATTGGGTTGAGGGTCAACCCCAACAGCGCAGCACAGCAACAGAAAAGCGCCGCTCCCGCGATGTACGGGGCGGCGCCACAAGGCCTCAACGCAGCGTCAATCTGTCGCAGGCACCATCGCCTGCAGTTGTTCGATCACGCCGGGCTCGACGAAGACACAAGGCTGCTCAGCCGCGACCGGGACGTTGAACACCCGGGCGAAGGCATCCCGCTTCAGATGCGCCAGCCGCCCGGTCCGGTACGCCTGATCAGGCTTCACCAGGCCCGAACCCGACGGCGTTCCGCTGCGCTGCGGATCGCATTCGACCAAGGCCAAGAAGCCCTCCGAAAACAGGCGCTGGTGCTCGGGACACAGCCCCCAGCCCGTTGTCGTGTGGTGCTTCATGCTCGCGCGCAGGCGCCGGTCAAGCAAGATGCTGCCGGTATCAAAAGCAGTGCCGCACACCAGACAAAGCTGCTGCTCCAGCGAAACGTGTGATTTGTCGTCCATGACCAACTCCAGTGATCGGGCGGGATTGCCCGAGACCGGAAACGGCACGCCGCAGCGCAGCGGTCACAGGTTCGACGACGGCCGAACGGCCGCCAGCGCCCACAGGGCGCGCAGACCTTGACGGCGAGAACGGTGTGCAAGGATGAAGGGAACAGCAAGCCAGCCCAACCACACCTGCAGGCGTGAGCAAGGCAAGCGCAGCGCGCAGGCCGGGGGCCCACCGACGGCTGGAGGCGTCAGGGATCGGAGCCGAATGGCCGCGACCTGCAGGGGCGCGGGGCGCAGCCCGCAGAGCCCGACGGCGGTACGCCGGGACGCTGTTTCAGAATCGATACTCGTCAACGGTGACACCCAACACCACCGAGGACAATTCATCCAGAACAGTGACCACGCACCATGACCACCGCCGCCAGAACCGAAACCACCGCCTGGACCTTCCGCACCCGGTTTCGCCGGGGCGCGTTCGGCTGGAAAGGCACTCAACTGGCCATAGGCCGCATCAACGAAGCCCTGACTGAGATCCGTGCCGTTGCCCGTCACGACCCTCCCCGTGCCGCCGAAGGTGCCGTCTTGCTGCTGGAAAAGCTCTCCCCTGCCCTATGCCAGATCGACAGCTCATCGGGCGCCCTGGGCAACGCCACCTACGCCGTGGTCCAGGAACTGGCACCCCTGATCAGCCAAGCGCCCGTGAGCGCCCCCGTTCGCCAGAAATGGCTGGACCGCCTGTTTGATGCCATCCAGGAAGACGATCCCCCCTACATCGAATCCCTCGGTGATCACTGGGGCGACCTGTGCGCAACAAAGGAACTGGCCTCGGCCTGGGCCGACCAGCTCCTGCCGCCCCTGAAAAATGTCCTGCGAGAACGCAAGCGCGGCACCTACGGATTCTTCTCCGGCACCGCCCTCTGCTACAGCGCCCTGTTCAAGGCCGAGCGGCACGATCAGCTCCTGGAGTTGCTGGACATGGACCCGCACCCGATCTGGCCCTACGTGGTCTGGGGTGCCAAAGTGCTGGCAACCAGAGGGCAGATCGACGAAGCCATCGCCTACCTGCGTGAACGCGCAGGGAGCACCACCAGTGAGACATCCATCGCCCGCTTCGCCGAAGAAGAACTGCTCAAGGCCGGGCGCCGCGCCGAAGCGTTCAACCAGTACGCGCTGCTCGCCAATCAGGCCAACACCCATATCGCCACCTTTCGGGGCCTCGCCAAAAAGTACCCCGAGCTGGCCAAGGACAGGCTCTTGGACCACCTGATCGCATCCACACCCGGTGAACCCGGCAAGTGGTTTGCCACCGCCAAGACCTTGAAGTTGTTCGAGCAGGCCACCCGCCTGGCCTGGGCCTCCCCGTGCGATCCCAAGACCCTGAACCGCGCCGCACGCGACTATCTCAAGACCCAGCCAGACTTCGCGATGCAATGTGCGCTCGCCTCTTTGCACTGGATGTCACTGGGCCACGGTTTCGAACTGACCGGCCTGGACGTGCTGGAGGCCCACCGATTCGCCATCGAGGCCGCAGCGGTGACTCAGCAAACTCAACAAGCCCGAACGTCCATCGAACAAGTGCTCGCATCCGATGGACCCATGGTTGCCTGGATGCAACGATCGCTGGGTACCGTGCGGTAGCCTGCTCAGCAAGGGACGGTTGGCTTCACATCAAGTAGCTTTCCAAGCAGGTGAGCGTTTCCACCCGAGCGGGAACACTCGCCATTTCACTACCATTGACCGTTCAAGGCGGCGGTCGTTCGCCTCGTGCCTTTCATGCGACAACCCTTGGTGCTATTGCGGCCACTTGATTCAAGCCGAGAGTTCAACGTTAACGCCCTGTGCAAGGCTTCCCCGTTGGCGTTGGATCTAAGACGTCCACTCGGGTAGTCTTGATAGACTTGTGCAGTAAATTTGGTGTGGGTTAATCATCAAGTTGAATGCTTGATTTCCTAAGGTCGCCGCAAACGGGGGGAGATTTTTGTCAACAATTTCCGAGGCCGACATCTCGTCAGCACTTACAGGCGACCCGGAGGCACTTGAAGTTCACCTTGAACTCGTCGAGAAGGCTGCCTCCATTGCGGGGCACTCAGTCAGAGTCCACTGCCACTGTCTGACTGTTGACGCTAACGGCAAAGTGCAGCCGGCTCGACTAGCTGAATTCATGCGAAATGCTGTAGCTGACTACGCGATTCCTCGCTCGAAGCTTGCTGAGGCAAAGGAGCGAGATGCCAAGTACAACACCACGGAAGCGGTCACAGCGCTTTTCGAGCGCGCCAAGAGATCATTCACAGATCTTGCAAGAACGGGCGAAGGCGGAGAGATGCTGCTCTTCCTCCTCGCGGAACGGTTCCTGAAACTACCGCAGATCCTTTGCAAGATGGATCTCAAAACTGATTCACGCATGCACTACCACGGGGCAGATGGCGTCTATGCCGACGTTACACACGAAGGAACGCTGAAACTCTACTGGGGAGAATCAAAAATCTACAAAGACGCTGCTACCGCAATTCGTGAGTGCCTTGCTTCTTTAGCGCCTTTCTTGCTGGAACCCGATGCTGAAGGCTCCGAGCGAGAGCGTGACTTGATCCTGCTTAGCGACAAGGCTGACCTGAACAACGCGGCAGTGACTGGAGCGCTGAGGAAGTACTTTGATAGAGCGTCACCCTTTTCTAAGCGGGTTCAGTATTGCGGCGTGGCCCTGGTTGGCTTCGATGCATCGTTTTATCCAGCGGCGACTACAAGGGCCATTGCAGAGGATCTTGCGAAAGCGTGTGTCGATGAACTGAAATCCTGGAAGACACAGATCGGAAATCGGCTATCCCACGAGAAGCTCGATCAAATGGAGATTGAGTTTTTCTGCATTCCGTTGCCGTCTGCCGAAGGCTTCAGAGCAGCGTTCCTCAAGGCCATGGGAATCGAAGAGCAATGAGTATCGAGGCACTCCAGTCATGGCTTCTCGAGGAAGGAATCAAGGCAGACCTCAACGAGGTGACGCGGCTGACCGTACGCCAAGAGATCGCAAACCTCGCTGCAGACTCCTCATGTCAATCGGATATTGATTGGCAGCGGCTACTGCTTGCCGGCAGCATCTTGGCGCGATCCAACGAGCGTTCTCACCAAGAGGCCTCGCTCAGAATTGCCACAGCAGCCATTTGTCTACCAAACCTAGAGACAGTCCGCGACGCCGGAGCGGTGCTTCTAAGCAAACTTTCGAACTTTCGCGCGGTGACCCTCGCCTATGGTCGAGACTTGGTTGCCGACGACCTCGATAGAAGATTGGGGGTGGCTCTCCGACTTGAGGCGCAGAAGCGCGAGCTTGAGCAGTCTGTCCTAGTCCAGTCCACTGGCGAATGGCTACAACTGAACGACTTTCAGCAAAAGTTCTGGAGCAGCGCCAACGGCAAGAGTTGGCTCTCTGCGTCTGCGCCTACCGCATCGGGGAAAACCTTCCTCGTTCTCAAATGGCTGATTGATGAACTACAGTCCGGCGACACGCGGGTGGCTGTGTACCTTGCGCCGACTCGAGCGCTGGTGTCGGAGATCGAGAACAACCTCAAGGAGCTTCTCGGCGAGTCCGCCCATATTTCTATCTCTTCGCTTCCGCTTCGAGACAAGTACGTCGCGGCGCGGGATGGAGGAGAGAGACTCATCCTTGTTTTCACCCAGGAGCGGTTGCATCTATTGGCTAACGTGCTGGATGAAGCCCTCATGGTCGATCTGTTGGTGGTCGACGAGGCGCACAAGATTGGAGACAACCAGCGAGGTGTCATCCTGCAAGATGCAATCGAGAGGGCAACCCTTGGAAATCCGCAGCTAAGAGCAGTTTTCATCAGCCCAGCAACTCAGAATCCCGAGGAGCTCCTTGCAGACGCCCCTGTGGGTATGACTCAAGTTGCTGTCGATAGCGATGCCCCGACGGTTCTACAAAACGTGATTGCTGCCACCCAGTCGCCAGGCAAGCCAAAGCTCTGGCAATTGGCCGTTATAGGGAAGAAGGGGAATCTTCCCTTTGGTGTACTTCAGTTAGCCAGTACTCCGCAGACGCTGAAGAAACGTCTCGCGTTCATCGCAGCCGCAGCTGGCCAACGAGGCGGGACGCTGGTCTATGCAAACGGTGCCGCAGAGTCAGAGGAAGTCGCGGAACTGATTGAACAGCTTCTGCCCAAGGCAGATTGCATCGACCCCGAGTTGGCGGAACTCGCCGACTTGGCACGGAAGGGAGTACACCCCAATTTCCGTCTCGCGCCACTCGTGGAGCGAGGGGTTGCGTTCCACTTCGGCAACATGCCTTCCCTGATACGCCTGGAGATTGAAAGGTTGTTTCGTGCCGGCAAGATCCGCTTCCTCGTTTGCACATCTACTTTGATCGAAGGGGTCAACCTGTCTTGCCGAACGATCGTATTACGCGGCCCGCGCAAAGGCATGGATCACCCAATGGAGCCTCACGACTTCTGGAACCTAGCCGGCCGCGCGGGACGATGGGGAGACGAGTTTCAGGGCAACATCATCTGCATCGATCCCGAGGATAAAAACGCGTGGCCGACCGGAGTGCCGGCGCGCGCCCGATATCCAATCAAACGAGAGAGCGACGCTGTACTTGAACTGGGTGACGGCATGGCCAACTACCTTGAAAAGCGAGTGTCGAAGGATCTGAACGAACTCAAGGACTCTGACCAATATGAGCAGGTCGGTGCATACCTGCTCACGACATTCTTGCGGCTTGGCTCCATTTCAGCCGCGAGTCTCTCAAAGCGGCACGACGCTACTTCGATAGCGAGGTTGGACAGCGTTCTAGGTGCCCTCGCAGACGGCCTTGAGATCAGCGCAAGCATGGCAGCGCGTCATCCTGGCGTTAGCGCAGTCGGTTTGCAGCGCTTGCTCCTGGCGTTTAGAGCCTACCAGGGTGACATTGAAAATCTGTTGCCCGCCGATGTCGCAAGTCAGGACAGCCTTGACCGCATCGCCACAATCATGCTACGGATCAACAGGCATTTGTTTCCTGCCTTCAGCCCCGACTCCCGAGTTCGGCTTTACGCGCTGATCGTCGTCCGCTGGCTCGAAGGGCAGTCGCTTTCGAAGATGATTCGCAAGAATATCGAATGGCATGAAGAGGTCAACAGACCTTTCAAATTGCCCGCACTGATTCGAAGTACCATGGAGCTTGTGGAGCAGGTAGCAAGGTTCAAAGCTCCCAAGTACCTGTCCGCATATATCGACGTCCTTCACTTGCATCTTCGTCAAGTTGGCCGAAGCGACCTGATCGCAGAAGGACTCGATATCGGAACCCAACTTGAATTTGGAGTCTCGTCTAAGACGCTCTTCTCTCTCATGGAGCTAGGGCTTTCTCGCATGAGCGCTGTGGCTCTGTATGAAAAGATTTCCCGGGATGATCTCGACAAATCGGAATGCGTGGCATGGGTAATCGAACGGCAGAATCAACTGGGCGCCATGGACATACCGGCCATCATCGTAAGAGAGGTTCGAGAGCGAATTCTTATCAATCAACCTCGTGAGAGTTGACGAGGTCTCAGCAAATAGGGAATAGACATGCCTGCAAAGCCGATCACGCTTGGTTCGATGTACTTTAAGCGACGTGGTGACGCCAAGGCCTATCTAAAGCAGATGCTCAACAAGTATGAAGTAGGGGACCGCGTCAGCGCCGAGGACGAGACCATTTTGCGTGCTGCTTTGGCTCATCACTCAGAAGCAGTGGCGAAGATCGGTTGCGGGATCTCTAGTTTCAGCGTTCGGTCTGCAGACTTCGGTTCCCAATGCTTTTGGGTAAACCGAACTGACGGCACAACTGAAAAGTTCTCAATTTCTGCTTGCATTCATTCGAAGTAGAGCAGCTGCTTGGTCTAGCCTGCTGCGATGACTGGCGGAGGACAGCTCAATGGAGTCCACCGCAACGCAAGCTATACTTTCACCGGTGGACGCCTACCGAATTTCTTGGATTCTTTGTACTTCGATAGGCTTCAAAAGCAACACATATATTCATTGAATATTGGAGCATCAGATGACGAAAATTCAGGGCGCCTTGGGAAAGAATGCAAAACTTGCTAATCCCGGACTCTTGTTCGCTTCCTCAACCTATGCGGAAGTCGGTCAAGTCATTGTCGATTCAATGAATGAGTACCTCAACATCAATTTGGGGCACGATGACGGATCAGCATTGGTCACCTCAATCTATTCCCAGAATTTACGCGACTCGGCTGCGTTCTCTGCACGAAGCGCAAGGATTTCCTACTTGCTTGGAAAGGCGACCTTATTGGGCATTGATGATCGACGCGGTGTGGTTCGGTCGCAGATAATTGAGTACGGTGCCGTCGCGGAGGCAATATTATTAGACCTCGTTCAATCTGTAGGAGTCAACGACAAGCCTGGAGCGTCGAGACCAACAACAGATCTCAAGGGTACTGCTATCGATTGGGCGAACGCTGGCCTGTTCTCAATGCGAGCGCCCCCGTCCAAGAAGCTGAAATTCAAGTTCGATTTCAACTGGCTCATTTCGCAGGCCGCGCGTCTCAATGCCATTGACGGAAATCTCGAAGTTAGGCTTCACTGGCTTCGGGAAAGTCGGAATCTCGTACATCCAGTTATCCCAACAGCTCAACGGTACAAGGATGATGTTGATAGCAGCAGAAAGGCTCGAAACATCGTCATCGCGACCCGCGATGCTTGTCTTTCCTACAAGACACTACATGCGCTGCCTTGAAGCAATGCTTTCGTCCGCAGTTTCTGAAACTGCGGAAGGCTAAACCAACGAATGAGCCAACTTATGGCGGTAAGTCACCGCCCGAGGTCCACCTTCAAAATCACTGGTGGCTTTGACCGTGATCGTTCGGTAACGAGTTCGTACACGGCAGGCTGCTTTCGCTGCACTTCCGTCACTCAGGCCTCGGCATCGCCTCTCCTGAGCGGGTATCTTCCGGCGATGGCTGCTGAGCAGCAGCCTCTATAAAGTCAGCCACCGTCTGCCATCCAGAGCGCAGCTGCGCTTCACTCTTGCCCACGTAGTGTCCCAAAGTCACGTCACCTGCAACCGAATGGTTGAGCATTCGCTTCAGCAAACCACCTGAGACCAGCTCTTCAGCAATGCTGGCAAAGGTATCGCGCAAGCCATGACCCTGCACATGGGTCTTTGCCTTCGCATTGATCCACTTCAGCGTTTTTCGTGCATCGGTAATCGGGAATAACACTTCGTCAGGTTTCCGGCCAGCGCAGTGCTTGGCTGCGATTTCCAGCGCCTGTCGGGCCAGGAGCAGCTTGTGGTCGCTACGGTTCTTTGTGTCCCGCAGAACAACTTTCCCGACATCACAGTCCACGTCGCCGACCCTGATTGGCGGGTAGTTGTATCGCTTGTCGCCATGAATCTCTCCTCCGCGACACCCGGTCAGCAACTGGAAACGGTAGTAGTCGGCCGCGACTTGTGAGGGGGCTTTGCCACTTGCACGCCACCAGGCACCCAGTCGTTCCGGAGGGATGGGAGCTGGATTCCCTTTCGCAGGCGCGAGCACGATCCGATCGCGCCCAGCTGTATCACGCCCTAGCGGATTGCCCGGCACTACAACCCCGTGCCATCGCATCACCGCACGCAGCACCTGCATCGCATAGTCGGCTTGCCGTTTTGAACGCTTGAGCAGCGACGAATACTGATCCCGAATGTCATCGGAAGTGAGCTTCAACAACAGCTTGTCGGCGAGCTGAAACAGCAACCCGTCTGCCAGTTTCTTCCCCGTCTTGGTTGTTTCCCCGGGTTCGACCATGGCCAGGTAGTCAGCCTTTGTGCGGGCCTTCAATGGCAGACCGTCCTTTGCCCGCCGCTTCTTGTCGACGTACTCGCGGAGTGCCTTGGCGACTGTCAGGCCCTCCTGCCGATCCAATTGCTCGCGCTCAGCTGCTTCGGCCCGCAACCGTGCCTCCTCTTGGGCTGGCCAGTCCACCCCGTCCCGCGCAAGCGCCCTGATGCGAGCGGCCTCTGCACAGGCCGTGGCCAGCTTCATTTGGCCCGGACCTTCCCCATACTCCTGTGGCAATCGATATTGGCGCTCTACATCAGACCCTTTGACGGAGTAGCGGACCAGCAAGGTGCGAACACCGTCTGGCGCGATGCGCAGCTGCAAGCCCCGGTCGAGCGTGAGCTTGTAGGGCTTCGCTTTGGCTTTGTGGGTTTCAATCGCTCTGACAGTGAGGAGCGGCATTTGCGTGTTCCGTGTCCGACTGGTGTCCGAAAAATCCTGAGATCAGATGCTACCGAGCGGGACCGCATGAAACAACAAATTCTTGCAACCCATTGATTTAGAAGGTTTTTATTTCGTCCCAGGACGTCCCATAGCGTCCCAGAAAATCTGGTTTATACTGACTGTTAATCCGCAGGTCCCTGGTTCGAGTCCAGGTCGGGGAGCCACAGAACTTTAGAAGCCAGCTGGCAAGCGCCAGCTGGCTTTTTGCGTTGTGGGCTGGCTTTGCCCCCTAAGCCCAAAACCATGAAACAGCATCCCCAGCATTGAGGATGCACGCCTGTCCTAGAGCCCCTAGCCTTTGTAACACGTTGTTTACAACACGAAAGGCAGGCGCTCCATGGGTCTTCATGTCAAGGTCAGCGGTTTCATCATAGTTTTTGCGGCAGTTCTTACCTCAGGGTGCGCAACCTCAGGGAAAGATCAAGCTATGTCGCTTTCGATCGAAAGGCTCGCATCTGAAGGCGTCAATCGTATAGACGGGGCGCTGTCGTATCGATCTGCAGTCACCCTAACTGGAATTTCCCCCCCCATCAGTACGGGCAGGCTTTTGTCTGTCCCAGGAGACGGCCTGCCAGAGCAACTAAGCGTTCCGATCTCCACTGGATGCTCCAAGATAGTCGAAACGATCTACGAGACTGACGCAACCTTAAGCGACGTTCGATCCATTGCAGCTAGTCTAGAGCTCCTTCGCGACAGGCTTACTACAAAGGCGGAAAAAGAAGTTCTCGCTCAGATTGCTCGAACAGCAAAATCCGTTGCACAGTCAATCAACGACGGGGCACAGGTCAGCACTGAGCAGGCGACAGCCCTGAAAAATGCCTTGGGCGTAGAAGATCTCTCAGTTGCCTCTGTATCGCAGCTTGAGAATAAACTCAATTCAGAAATCGATATCCTTGCGGTTGAATCAGCCAAGATCACGACCGACCTAATAAGCCTCAAGAACAAAGTTAATATTTTTATCTTCAGGTGGGAGCGAATGGATGCAGCACAAGGCGGTGGAGCCATCAGCGACCTCTTCACCACCCGCGCAACCCAAAAGGATGCCAGACAAGGGTATCTCATTGCAGCAGGTCTTCGTATCGCCGCGCTTGAGTTCGGAGATGATTTGATGTTGAAACTTGCACGCGATGTTAAACAAGACAGGACTGGGTCCGACGCAGTACTGCAGAACAATTTCATCACAAACTACACTGTGGGGGCCAAGTACACCTATTTTAGTGAAGATCGCGATTCAGCATCAGCAATCGCGCTGGCACTGCAAGCTTCGACAGATGACGTGCAAAAGCTACTTGGTGGATCGGCGCGGCAGATCCTGGAGGCAAAGAGTATCGCGATAGATGCGGCTATTTCCGCGAGTGTTGCATCGGGTGCGCGCGGACTCGTAACGGAGCCGACACGTAAGACCTATCCATTTCGAATGTGGGGCGATCTCGCCTTTAACGCCAGTGGCGAAGCGGAACGAGTCCGAAACGAAAAATTCAACGTGTTCTACTCTACACGTTCCAATATTGTTGAACTTAGAGCTTCGCCTTCTTCCGTTCCCGAAGATAGAGCTCAACTGTACTGTATGCAAATGGTGCCGGCATCTGGGAAGATCTCAGAATCAAAACACTATGAAGTCGGGACGAAGTTCTGCATGCCTAAAGGCCGCCAGCAATTTAGCAGACTTGCCAACCTCAATCCTGCTGATTGGGAGCCTGATACAAACGCGTGCCTAGATTTCGCTGTTGCGGATGGTTCTCACGGTAAATAAGTTTCTTGAGCCGCCCCGGTATTGAACCGCCCCCAGAAGCTGGGCAAACTTCAAGGGGATCCATGAAGAGGTATCAAGCTTTGGCTGGCGAAGGTGGGGCGAGGCAGACCCTCTCTTGGGTGGCACGTACCCCATCGACCGTGCCCGCTGCAAGAAGTGATGGTGTGACTTGCCCGGTTTCTTTAGACCAATAGATTCTAGGAAGATGGTTCCCGCCCCGTGAGGAGCCCATCAGAAAGAGTCGATTCGCCGAAGAACAGATAGTCACGGTACTGGATGCAGCAGACAAGCCCAGCGTGGCCGAGGCCGCCAAGAAGCATAAGCCCAGCCCCCCACAAGCCACCGGCTAAGATCAAGGGCTTGCAGCCGATCGTGGCCGTCGCCCTGCCGAGGAACCGGGAACTGCGCGTCGGAAAGCGAGAGAACAAGGAAAAGATTGGGCTGCAGTTCTACCTGTACAGGCGTCACCAGAGGTCAG
The DNA here is from genome assembly GCA_046604145.1 of Hydrogenophaga sp. XSHU_21. Taxonomy (GTDB): domain Bacteria; phylum Pseudomonadota; class Gammaproteobacteria; order Burkholderiales; family Burkholderiaceae_C; genus Hydrogenophaga. The sequence continues at coordinate 584,619 of JBKIXD010000003.1, read as the reverse complement.
GCCCGATTGAGCCCATGCTCAACGGCATGCCACTTGAGCTGGGTATGCTTACCGACTTGATCGGCGCATTGATGCTGGCCCAGCAGCACGTCCCCGCCGAGGTCAATGCATGTCCCACCCGAGGCAATTGCACCATATCCACACGCCAGGGGTGTTCCCTGACGAGGCGCAGCTTGCCGACCTCGCAGCTATTGTCGAGATGAGTGCCCGGTAATTCAACGTCGACAGCCTGCCGGTGAGCTTCGAACGGGAGAAAGGCTACCCGTTCCGCTGCGCCATGTGGACCGATGGCAGAACCCGGATGTGCTCCGAGGTCGGGGTGCGCGAACGCCGCAAGGTGATCAGCGAGGCGGGGGTTCGGGAGCCGCTTGCGGCTTGCAGGCTGGGGTACTGAGTGCATGCAAGCTCAAGGAATCGACAGACCCTGACCGAGAGGGCAGCCAAGGAGCGCGGACGTCGACTAGGCGAGGTAAGCAAACGCAGGACTACTTCTTCGTAGTTTTCAGAATCTCAATGACTGCGTCCTTGAAAGCGTTTATGTCAACCATCTGTCCTGGTGTATGCGGCTCAACATCAGCCCCACCGAAGTAGACATGTGTCAGCTTTTCGCGGATCTGATGCTTTTGCTCGTCGGGCAATAGCTCGATGAAAGGACCAAACGAGGCTAGTTCGAGCTCAAGCTTTCGGGCACGGTCTGAATTTGTACGATGGCGTGCAGATTCCTTTGCCGTATACCAAGCAGGCCCCGCCACCGCGATTGCAAATAGTAGCCGAACAGAGATAGAGAAGAAGTTCTCTTCGTTGATCGGCTCATTCAAGAACTTCAAAAAAGCTGACACTGCAAGCCCAATGCCAATGAGAAAGAATCCCACGGTGATGCCACGCCACGCGTTTGCAGTCCCCTCTTCTTTGTCGGCGATGTTCTGGTAGTTTCCGGTTACCCCAATATTGCCTACGACTTGAACAATCTTTGCAGCCTCCCCCTGTTTTCGCCGCAACTCTTTGAGGACTTCATCCGAAGCCGCAGCCATCGATCTATTCAGTTCGTCAGCCTGCCGATTGATGTTCGCAATCTTCTCTTGAAACTGATTGGTGCGCTCCCGCTCGTCATTGGCAAACTGTGCGTCCAGCTTTGCGACTGCAGCTGCTGCCTCCGCTTCCGTTTTACTGAGAGAGTTCTTGAAGGAGTCAATTTGACTCTGGAGATCAGATGTACGCTTTAGGGCCTCGTTAAGTTGCATGACAAGGTCATCGCGCTGCTTTTGCAGTTGCTCAATAAACGCGTTCGTGGATTTCTCTTGAAACTTGAAAATCTCGCTAAGAGCGCGCTTGCCTAACTGCTCAACCTGTGGCCCGAATACCCAGACTAACTGCAAAACTTGATCGCAGTGCCCAGATAAATTTGCGATATGGCCGAAGTTTCCGTTTGAGACATAGGCATTTAGCTCACCCAGAATTCCTTGAAGAGCGCTATTCAGGGAGTTCAAGCCGCTAACTGAAACGAGCTGCGGAACACTCCTATCTAGCAAACCTTCAATCGCATGAGTGGCGGAAAAGCTTAGATCTCGAATACGACGGTATTTATCAGCGCTGAGCACAGCATCCGAGAATTGAGGGTTACCCTCAAGCGCAAGAATAGCGCGCACTGTGTCTCGCGCGGGATGATTAAGAAACGCCTCCGACATAGCCCCCCCTTGGGTCTAGAACTCGTGAACCTTGTGAAAACAGTCCGGCAGCGTGGACCACGCCATTAAGTGTGCCCGATGGTGTATGCTTGTATCATGCGAAGTATGGTCTGTTAATCCGTAGGTGCCTGGTTCGAGTAGAGATCGGGGAACCACAGAAAAAGCGCAAGCCACGCGCGGCCAAAGGCCTTCACCCGAAGGCCTTTGTCGTTTCTGGCTCTCGTACAGGTTTGATATCGGGTCTGGTGTGCAGATCTGACTCTCAGGTCCATCTCATCCACTTTATGAAGATCATCCCTTCATCGCTGCTGCTCCTGCTCCGCCTGGCCTTCTGGCTCAGCCTCGCCGCCATCACCGTCGCTTCGCTGGTGCCTGTCGTCATGCTGCCGCCACAGGCCCTCGACCTGTGGGACAAGGCCCAGCACGCGCTCGGGTTTGGCTGGCTGGCCCTGGTGGGGTTGTGGGCCTATCCCCGGCATGTGCTGGCCGTGGTGGTCGGCCTGCTGGTGTGGGGCGCCGCCATCGAGGTCATGCAGTCGGCCACCGGGTGGCGTTACGGCGACGTGATCGACTGGATCGCCGATGCGGTCGGGGTGTTGGCCGCATGGGCGGTGTGGCGCTTGGTGCCTGCCCGCCTGGCCCGCCGCACTTGAACCCGCCCGGGCGCTGAGCACAATAGCGCCCATGACCCAGACGCCCCCCACCAAACCGCTGCCCTGGCTGGAGCCGGGCGAGCCGTTTCCTCCGGTGGAGCAGGCCTGGGGGCCCAACGATCCGGCGCCCGGCCTGCTGGCCGCCGGCGGGGTGCTCGATGTGCCCACGCTGGTCGCCGCCTATTCCCGCGGCATCTTTCCCTGGTACAGCTCGGGCCAGCCCATCCTGTGGTGGAGCACCCACCCGCGCATGACGCTGCGGCCGGCCGAATTCAGGCTGCACCGCTCGCTGCGCAAGTCGATCCAGCGGCTGTTGCGCGAAGAGCGCATGGAAATCCGGTTCGACCAGGATTTCGACCGCGTAATCCAGGCCTGTGCACGGATTGCGCGCGACGGCCAGAACGGCACCTGGATACTGCCCGCCATGGCGCAGGCGTATTCCCGTCTGCACCAGGCAGGCATTGCCCACTCGGTGGAGACCTGGATCGATGGCGAGTTGTGCGGCGGCCTGTACGTGGTGAACCTGGGCGCCATGGTGTTCGGCGAATCGATGTTCAGCCGCCGAAGCGACGCATCGAAAATGGCGCTGGCCGCGCTGGTGGCGTTCTGCCGGCACCACGGCATCACCGTCATCGACTGCCAGCAGGACACCGCACACCTGGCGTCGCTGGGGGGCCGGTTGATGGACCGCGGTGATTTCGTGCAGCATTTGCGTCTGGCATTGCTGCAGCCCACACCGCGGTGGGAATTTGCCCCCGTATACTGGAAAGAACTACTTTTCACCGGCGACGAAACTGCGTGACGCACCTCAAGGAACTCCCTCTTCAGGCGCTGCAGTTCTACGCCACCGCGCCCTACCCGTGCAGCTATCTGGCGGGTCGGCAGGCCCGGTCCCAGGTGGCCACGCCCAGCCACCTGATCCACAACGACGCGTATTCGGACCTGGTCACCCACGGTTTCCGGCGCAGCGGCATGTTCACCTACCGCCCGTACTGCGACGGCTGCAACGCCTGCGTGCCGCTGCGGGTGCCGGTGGACACGTTTGTGCCCAACCGGAGCCAGCGACGGTGCGCGCGGCAGCACGGGAACCTGGTCACCCGGGTGCTCAAGCTCTGTTTCGTGCCCGAGCACTACCAGCTCTACCTTCGTTACCAGAACAGCCGGCACGCTGGCGGCGGCATGGACCACGACAGCGTGGACCAGTACACCCAGTTCCTGCTCCAGACCAGGGTCAACTCACGCCTGGTGGAATTCCATGAACCCGGTGCAGACGGCAAACCGGCCCGCCTGAAGATGGTGTCCATCATCGACGTGCTCAACGACGGGCTGTCGGCGGTCTACACCTTCTACGAGCCCGAGCCGCACACCAGCTACGGCACCTACAGCGTGCTTTGGCAGATCGACCAGGCGCGGGCCCTGGAACTGCCCCACGTGTACCTGGGCTACTGGATCGGGCAGAGCCCCAAGATGAGCTACAAGGCCGGTTTTCAGCCCCACGAGCGCCTGGTCGAAGGGCGCTGGACCCGCCACGGCGACTGAACCGCCGGTTCCCCGCTGCACCACGGGGGAATTTCATCTCGTAAGATCGCGGTTGCACGAACGACCATGACCAAGCGAAACGACATCCCCCCGACCACGCCCACCGTTCAGGTGATCGAACGCATGTTCAACCTGCTCGAGGTGCTGGCATCCCGAGAAGAATCGGTCTCGCTCAAGGAAATCAGCGAAAAGACCGGGCTGCATCCGTCCACCGCCCACCGCATCCTGAACGACCTGACCATCGGGCGCTTTGTCGACCGGCCCGAGGCCGGCAGCTACCGGCTTGGCATGCGCCTGCTCGAACTCGGCAACCTGGTCAAGGCCCGGCTGAACGTGCGCGACGCGGCGCTGCTGCCGATGCGCGAGCTGCACAAGCAGATCCAGCAGCCGGTCAACCTCAGCGTGCGCCAGGGCGACGAAATCGTTTACGTGGAGCGCGCTTACAGCGAACGGTCTGGCATGCAGGTGGTGCGCGCCATCGGTGGTCGGGCCCCGCTGCACCTGACCTCGGTGGGCAAGCTGTTTCTGGCCGACGACGACCCGGCCCGGGTCCGTGCGTACGCCACGCGCACCGGCCTGGCCGGCAACACGCGCAACAGCCTCACCCAACTGCCCGCGCTCGAGCGCGAGCTCACGCAATGCCGGCAGGCGGGCGTGGCCCGCGACAACGAGGAACTGGAGCTGGGGGTGCGCTGCATGGCCGCCGGCATTTACGACGACCAGCGCAAGCTGGTGGCGGGTCTGTCGATCTCGGCACCGGCCGACCGCATCGACGAGGGTTGGCTGCCACGCCTGCAAGCCACGGCCGCCGAGATTTCGGCGGCGCTTGGGTGCCCGGTGGACCGGTCGGCCCGGCCTGCGGCCGGGCGCTGATCAGCCCTGCGGGCGGACGGGTTCGTCGGCCAGCAGATCGGCCTGCTTTTCCACCCAGCGGCGAATGCGCTCGGCGTCCTGCAGGCGTCCCACCTTGCCGGTTGCGTCCAGGAACACCATGATCAGGTCGCGCCCGGCCACCCGGGCCTGCATCACGAGGCAACGGCCTGCCTCGGAGATGTAGCCGGTCTTCTGCAGACCGATGTCCCAGTCGGGGTTCTTGATGAGCCGGTTGGAATTGTTGAACTGCAGCGTGCGGCGCCCGACATCGACCAGGTAACCCGGCGAGGTGGACAGGTCGCGCAGCATGGGGCGCTCGGCGGACGCGGCCACCAGCGTGGCCAGGTCGCGGGCGCTGGAGCGGTTCTCGCTGGACAGACCGGTGGGCTCGACGTACTGCGTGTCGTTCATGCCGAGCTCGGCGGCCTTGCCGTTCATGCGGCGCACGAATTCGCGCATGCCGCCCGGGAAAGTGCGGCCCAGCGCATGGGCGGCCCGGTTCTCGCTGGACATCAGCGACAGGTGCATGAGTTCGCCGCGGGTCAGGCGCGTGCCGACGGCCAGCCGGGACCGGCTGCCCTTCATGGTGTCGATGTCGTCGGCGGTGATGGTGATGGATTCGTCCATGTCCAGGCCCGCGTCGACGATGACGAGGCCGGTCATGAGCTTGGTGAGGGAGGCAATCGGCAGCACGGCCGAGTCGTTCTTGGAGAACAGGACCTGGTTGGTTTCCTGGTCGACCACCAGCGCCACGCTGGAGCTGAGGTCAAGCGGGTCTTCGCTGCCATGCAGGCCGAGGGTCTGCCCCACGGACAGGCGGGCCGGTGTGGCCACCCGCACGATCGAATGCCGGGCCTTGGTCACCCGGACGTTGCGGGCCGACATCGTCACCTTGACGCGGCGCGACTTGCTGGCCGTGGCCACCTTGCGGGAAGCGGACTTGCTGGCCGCAGCGACCGGCTTCTTGGCCGGTGCCTTCTTGACCTTGCTGGAACTGGACGTACCCGCCTGTGCGGCCGTGGTGTGTCCGAGGCCGACCGTGAAGACCGCGGCCGCGACCACGGCACACAGCAGATTCAGGGGATTTCGACCAAAAAACATGACTCCACTCCAGCGGCGACACCTGCGCTGGGGCGGAGTATAGAGAGATAGAAGATGTTCAGCAATATCAAGAACTTGGACGGTAGTCTTGAGCGATCAGTGGAAAAAGCACCTGTATTCGGGTCTTTTTCGAGCGATCGCAAGCATGCACCGCCAAGTGCTTGATTTTCTTGAACTTAGCCTTGCGCGGCCACGCGATCGGCCTTGCTGTGCAGCTTGTTCAGCGCGCTGAAGTAGGCCTTGGCCGAGGCCACCACGATGTCGGGGTCGGACCCGACGCCGTTGACCACCCGACCACCGTGCTGCAACCTCACCGTCACTTCGCCCTGGCTCTCGGTCGAACCGGTCGTGATGGCGTTCACAGAATAGAGCAGCAGCTCAGCCCCGCTCTTGACGTGCTGCTCGATGGCTTTCAGAGAGGCATCAACGGGGCCGTTGCCGTCGCTGTCGCCATGGAACTCCTTGCCGTCGACGGTGAACACCACCGTGGCGTGGGGGCGTTCGCCGGTCTCGCTGCGCTGCGACAGCGACACCAGCCCGTACTGCTCTTTCTCGGCCGTCACGCTCTCATCGCTCACCAGCGCCAGGATGTCCTCGTCGAAGATCTCGGCCTTGCGGTCGGCCAGTTCCTTGAACTTGGCAAACGCGGTGTTGATCTCGGTTTCGGATTCCATCTGGATGCCGAGCTCCTGCAGGCGCTGCTTGAACGCATTGCGGCCCGAGAGCTTGCCCAGCACGATCTTGTTGGCGCTCCAGCCCACGTCTTCGGCGCGCATGATTTCGTAGGTGTCGCGGGCCTTGAGCACGCCGTCCTGGTGGATGCCGCTGGCGTGCGCAAACGCATTGGCGCCCACCACCGCCTTGTTGGGCTGCACCACAAAACCGGTGGTCTGACTCACCATGCGGCTGGCCGGCACGATTTGGGTGGTGTCGATGCCGACATCGAGCCCGAAGTAGTCGCGGCGCGTGCGCACGGCCATCACGATTTCTTCGAGCGAGCAGTTGCCGGCCCGCTCGCCCAGGCCGTTGATGGTGCACTCGACCTGGCGCGCGCCACCGATCTTGACGCCCGCCAGCGAGTTGGCCACCGCCATGCCGAGGTCGTTGTGGCAGTGAACGCTCCAGATCGCCTTGTCGGAGTTGGGAATGCGCTCGCGCAGGGTGCGGATGAAATCGCCGTACAGCTCGGGCACCGCGTAGCCCACGGTGTCGGGGATGTTGAGGGTGGTCGCGCCTTCCTTGATGACCGCTTCGAGCACGCGGCAGAGAAAGTCGACGTCGCTGCGGTAGCCGTCTTCGGGGCTGAACTCGATGTCTTCCACCAGGTTGCGCGCAAAGCGCACCGATTGCCGCGCCTGCTCAAGCACCTGCTCGGGCGACATGCGCAGCTTCTTCTCCATGTGGAGCGCGCTGGTCGCAATGAAGGTGTGGATGCGGGCGCGGTTGGCCCCCTTGAGGGCTTCGGCCGCACGGGAGATGTCGCGGTCGTTGGCGCGCGCCAGCGAACACACGGTGGAGTCCTTGATGGCGTCGGCGATGGCCCGCACCGACTCGAAATCGCCGTTGGAGCTGGCGGCAAATCCGGCTTCGATCACATCGACCTTCAGGCGCTCCAGCTGCCGCGCAATGCGCAGCTTCTCGTCCTTGGTCATCGAGGCCCCGGGCGATTGTTCGCCGTCGCGCAAGGTGGTGTCGAAAATGATCAGCTTGTCGGTCATCTCAGTTCTCCGGTGCGCCGCCTCATGGGCGGCTGGGGAAAAAACCCGCAGTTCCAAAACAAACGGCCCGCTGCAGGTGCAAACGGGCCGTGTGTGTGAATCGCTCGCGCGCTACCGCATCTGCCCGTGGGGGACATCCAGTAGTAGCATGGCGGCGGGTCGGAACATGCGCATCAATGTATCACAAAGGCTTGAAAGGCCCGATAAGCATCGGCGATAAGCGCGATTCGGGCCTCAGTCGTGCAGGCCGCGCTCGTCGGGTTCGTCGGTCGAGGTGCTGATCATGCTGGTGGGGCGCCCCTTGGACTTGCGCCACAGGTACACGCCGTAGCCCGACAGGCCGTAGATCACGAACAGGAAGAACAGCACGGTGGGCGGATGGATGTTGATGACCGCAATGCCCAGCGCCACCAGCACCAGCGCCGCAAAGGGCACGGTCTTCTTGAGGCTCAGGTCCTTGAAGCTGTAGAACGGCACATTGGTGACCATGGTCAGACCGGCGTACAGGGTGATGGCAAAGATCACCCAGGTGACGTCACCCGGGGCAACCTCGGTTTCCTGCATCAGCCAGATGAAGCCCGCCACCAGCGCCGCTGCCGCGGGCGATGGCAGGCCCTGGAAATAACGCTTGTCCACAACACCGGTGTTCACGTTGAAGCGTGCCAGGCGCAGCGCCGCGCAGGCGCAGTACACGAACGCCGCAATCCAGCCCCAGCGGCCCAGGTCGCGCAGCGCCCACTCGTAAGCCACCAGCGCAGGGGCTGCGCCGAAAGACACCATGTCGGAGAGCGAGTCCATCTGTTCGCCGAAGGCGCTCTGGGTGTTGGTCAGGCGGGCGACGCGGCCGTCGAGGCTGTCGAGCACCATCGCCACGAAAATCCCCACCGTGGCCAGGTCATAGCGCCCGTTCATGGCCATGACGATGGCGTAGAAGCCACCGAACAGGGCCGCCAGCGTGATCATGTTGGGCAGGAAATAGATGCCCTTGGGCCGGCGCCGGGCGTCGGCTGCGGGTTCGATTTCGGTGTCGTTTCCGTCGTGCATGGAGGCTGGGTTCCGTGGCCGGATGAACATCCGGCGAATGGCACAGTTTACGTGGGTGCGGCCCGCAAGAAAAAAGCCAGGACCGGCGGTGCGGTCCTGGCTTTGTCCGGCGAGCGCTTCGGGCGGTCAGTTGCGGGTCTGGTCGACCAGCTTGTTCTTGGCGATCCAGGGCATCATGGCGCGCAGCTGGGCACCCACCACCTCGATCTGGTGGTCGGCGGTGTTGCGGCGGCGGGCCGTCATGCTGGGGTAGCCGGTGCGGCCTTCCAGGATGAACATCTTGGCGTAGTCGCCGTTCTGGATGCGCTTGAGCGCATTGCGCATGGCCGCACGGGACTGCTCGTTGATGACCTCGGGGCCGGTCACGTACTCACCGTACTCGGCGTTGTTCGAGATCGAGTAGTTCATGTTGGCAATGCCGCCTTCGTAGATCAGGTCCACGATGAGCTTGAGCTCGTGCAGGCACTCGAAGTACGCCATCTCGGGGGCATAGCCGGCCTCGACCAGCGTCTCGTAGCCCATCTTGATCAGCTCGACCGCGCCGCCGCACAGAACGGCCTGCTCACCGAACAGGTCGGTCTCGGTCTCTTCCTTGAAGTTGGTCTCGATGATGCCGGCCTTGCCGCCGCCGTTGGCCATGGCGTAGCTCAGGGCCAGGTCGCGGGCCTTGCCCGTCTTGTCCTGGTGAACGGCCACCAGGTGGGGCACTCCGCCGCCCTGGGTGTAGGTGTTGCGCACCGTGTGGCCGGGGGCCTTGGGCGCCACCATCCACACGTCGAGGTCGGCGCGGGGCACGACCTGGTTGTAGTGCACGTTGAAGCCGTGGGCAAACGCCAGCGAGGCACCCTGCTTGATGTTCGGCTCGACGTTGTTGCGGTACACCTCGGCGATCTGCTCGTCGGGCAGCAGGATCATCACGACATCGGCGGCCTTCACCGCGTCGTTGACTTCCATCACGGTCAGGCCGGCCTTGCCGACCTTGTCCCACGAGGCACCACCCTTGCGCAGGCCCACCACCACCTTCACGCCGCTGTCGTTCAGGTTCTGTGCGTGTGCGTGGCCCTGGCTGCCGTAGCCGATGATGGCGACCGTCTTGCCCTTGATGAGGGACAGGTCGCAGTCTTTGTCGTAGAAAACTTTCATGGTCTTTCTCTCCGGATTGATGGAATCACCGTTCGCCCTGAGCCTGTCGAAGGGCTCGCACGGGCTTCGACAGGTTCAGCCCGAACGGGAAAAAGGCTGAACCTCGGGGGGTCATGCGCGCAGGATCCTTTCACCGCGACCGATGCCGCTGGCACCGGTTCGCACCGTCTCGAGGATGGCTCCCCGGTCGATGGCTTCCAGAAAGGCGTCGTTCTTGCTCTGGTCGCCGGTGAGTTCGATGGTGTAGCTCTTGTCGGTGACGTCGATGATGCGGCCGCGGAAGATGTCGGCCATGCGCTTCATCTCCTCGCGTTCCTTGCCCACCGCACGCACCTTCACCATCATGAGCTCGCGCTCGGTGTAGGAACCTTCGGTGAGGTCGACCACCTTGACCACCTCGATCAGCCGGTTCAGGTGCTTGGTGATCTGCTCGATGACGTCGTCCGACCCGGTGGTCTGGATGGTCATGCGCGAGAGGCTCGCGTCTTCGGTGGGTGCGACGGTGAGCGACTCGATGTTGTAGCCACGGGCCGAGAACAGGCCCACCACGCGGGAAAGTGCGCCGGGCTCGTTTTCGAGCAGCACGGCAATGATGTGTTTCATGAAGGTTTCCTCTTTTCGCTGCCCTCCCCCGACGCCGGTAAGCGCCAGGCTTGGCAAGCAATAGATTCGACTGGGGATCGGGCCGGCGCACGGCCGGCCCGGGGGATCAAAGGTCTTCGGAACCCAGCAGCATCTCGGTGATGCCCTTGCCGGCCTGAACCATCGGGAAGACGTTCTCGGTCGGGTCGGTGCGGAAGTCCATGAAGACGGTGCGGTCCTTGAGCTTGCGCGCCTCGCGCAGCGCGGGCTCGACGTCCTGCGGCCGCTCGATCAGCATGCCCACATGGCCATAGGCCTCGGCCAGCTTCACGAAATTGGGCAGTGCGTCCATGTAGCTGTGGCTGTAGCGGCCGGAGTACTCGATCTCCTGCCACTGCCGGACCATGCCCAGGTAGCGGTTGTTGAGCGACACCACCTTGATCGGGGTGTTGTACTGCAGGCAGGTGGACAGTTCCTGAATGCACATCTGCACCGAGCCTTCACCGGTGATGCAGAACACCTCGGCGTCGGGCTTGGCCAGCTTGATACCCATGGCATAGGGGATGCCCACGCCCATGGTGCCCAGGCCGCCCGAGTTGATCCAGCGGCGCGGTTCGTCGAACCGGTAGTACTGGGCCGCCCACATCTGGTGCTGACCGACGTCGGACGTGATGTAGGTCTCGGTGTCCTTGGTCATGTTCCACAGCGTCTCGACGACCATCTGCGGCTTGATGACGTCGGTGTTGCCGCGGTCGTACTTGAGGCAGTCGCGCGAACGCCAGCCCTCGATCGTTTTCCACCAGTCGGCCAGGGCGCTCTCGTCGGCGCGCTGCGGCGTCTCGCGGATCATGTGGATCAGCTCGGTGAGCACGTCCTTGACGTCGCCCACGATCGGCACGTCGACCTTGACCCGCTTGGAAATGCTCGACGGGTCGATGTCGATGTGGATGATCTTGCGTTCGTTCTGCGCAAAGTGCTTGGGGTTGCCGATCACGCGGTCGTCGAAGCGCGCGCCCACGGCCAGCAGCACGTCGCAGTTCTGCATGGCGTTGTTGGCTTCGATGGTGCCGTGCATGCCGAGCATGCCCAGGAACTTGCGGTCGCTGGCGGGGTAGGCGCCCAGGCCCATGAGGGTGTTGGTCACCGGGTAGCCGAGCATGTCGACCAGGGTGCGCAGTTCGTCGGTGGCGTTGCCGAGCAGCACGCCGCCACCGGTGTAGATGTACGGGCGCTTGGCGTTGAGCAGCAACTGCAGCGCCTTGCGGATCTGGCCGCCGTGGCCTTTGCGCACCGGGTTGTACGAGCGCATCTCGACCTTGTCGGGATGGCCGGTCCAGGCGGTCTTGTTGAACGACACGTCCTTGGGCACGTCGACCACCACGGGGCCGGGCCGGCCGGTGCGCGCGATGTGGAACGCCTTTTTCATGACCTCGGCCATGTCGCGCACGTCCTTCACCAGGAAGTTGTGCTTGACGATGGGGCGGGTGATGCCGACGGTGTCGCACTCCTGGAAGGCGTCCAGCCCGATGGCGGGGGTGGGCACCTGTCCGGTGATGATCACCATCGGGATGCTGTCCATGTACGCGGTGGCAATGCCGGTGACCGCGTTGGTGACGCCGGGGCCCGAGGTGACCAGGGCCACGCCGACGTCGCCCGTGGCGCGCGCGTAGCCGTCGGCCGCGTGCACGGCGGCCTGCTCGTGGCGCACCAGGATGTGCTGGATGCTGTCCTGCTTGTAGAACGCGTCGTAGATGTGCAGCACGGCGCCGCCGGGGTAACCCCAGACGTACTTGACGCCTTCGGCCTGCAGGGCCTTGACGAGAATTTCTGCGCCGCGGAGTTCGAGGGGGGGCTGGCCGGTGGCGGCCGCCGCCGAGGCCATTTCGGCCTTGGAGATTTCCATGATGAACCTTTCGAGATTTTCTCTGACGAAAAACCTTGGGTGCCCCTTGGCCCGCCCTTGTGGGGCAGCTTCGGGACTTGAGACCAGAGGCCATGGGCGGAGGCATACCCGCCGGACCCTGATCCGTTTGCCTTGTGATGACGGAAGCCTTCCATTATGGCACCGCAGCACGGGGACTTGCCGGGTTTTTCGTCTGGCGCCACCGGAATGCGACAATTCGAGGCTTGAAAACGCCACCCGACATGACACCCGACGCCCCCGCCCCAGGCGCTGAGCGCCCCGACCTCACCGCCCCATCCCTGCGCCGCCGAATGGCCTGCTGGCTCTACGAAGGCATGCTGATGTTCGGCGTCGTCTTCATTGCCGGCTACCTGTTTTCGTCCCTCACCCAGCAACGCCACGCGCTGGAGAACCGCCACCCGCTCCAGGCGTTCCTGTTCGTGGTGTTCGGCATTTATTTCGTGTGGTTCTGGCACAAGGGCCAGACCCTGGCGCAGAAGACCTGGAACATCCGCGTGGTGGGTGCCGACGGCCAGCCGATCTCGCAGCTGCGCGCCCTCGCCCGCTACACCCTGTCGTGGCTGTGGCTGCTGCCACCGCTGGGCCTGAGCTGGGTGATCGGCGCCCGGGGTGGCGAACTCACCGTGCTGTTGCTGGGCTGGGTGCTGGTCTATGCCCTGCTGTCGCGTTTCCATGCGCAGCGCCAGTTCCTGCACGACGCGCTGGCCGGCACCCGGCTGGTTCACTTCGTGCCGCCAGCCGTTGCCAAGCGCGCATGAACCACGACGACGTCAACCCGCAGAAACGCCGCATCGGCCTGAGCCGGGTCTGGCATGCCTTCCTGTTCTCGCTGGCCGGCCTGCGGGCGGGATGGGGTGAAACGGCGTTTCGGCAAGAGGCCATCGCCGCCATGGTGCTGGTGCCGCTGGCCTTCTGGATCGGACAGGGCTGGGTCGAGGTGGCGATGCTGGCCGGCACGGTGTTGCTGGTGATGATCGTCGAGCTGCTCAACACCGGCATCGAGACCGCCATCGACCGCATCGGTCCCGAATGGCATGCCTTGTCCAAGCGCGCCAAGGACATGGGCAGCGCCGCCGTGCTGCTGAGCCTGCTGCTGTGCCTGGGCACCTGGGCCGCCGCCATCTGGGCACATTGGGGCGCTTCAACATGAGCGACAGCGCTTTCTCCCTGTGCGTCTATTGCGGCTCGCGCCCTGGCGCCAGCCCGGCCTTCGCCGACGCCGCCCGCGAGGTGGGCCGATGGATCGGCCAACGCGGCGGGCAACTGGTGTACGGCGGGGGGCGCAACGGCCTCATGGGCCTGGTGGCCGACAGCACCCTGCAGGCCGGTGGCCGGGTGGTGGGCGTGATCCCGAAAGCGCTGGTGGAAAAGGAATGGGCCCACCACGGCTGCACCGAACTGCACGTGGTGGACACCATGCACGAACGCAAGCGCCTGATGGCCGAACACGCCGATGCGTTTCTGGCGTTGCCCGGCGGCATCGGCACTTTCGAAGAATTCTTCGAGGTCTGGACCTGGCGCCAGCTGGGCTACCACGACAAGCCGGTGGGCCTGCTCAACGTGGACGGCTATTACGACGGACTGCTGTCTTTCCTGCGCAGCAGCGTTCAGGCGCAGTTCATGGGCGAATGGCAGATGGACCTGATGCGCGTGGGCGCCGATCCGGAGGCGCTGCTGCCCGACCTGGTTCAGGCCGCCGGCATGGCGCCGGCGTCGCGTCTGGACGAACTCTGAACCGCGGACCCTGACCGCGGGGTCCACCCACGGGGCTCAGACCGCGGCTTCGTCCTCTTCGCCAGTGCGGATGCGCACCACCCGCTCGACCGAGGTCACGAAGATCTTGCCGTCGCCGATCTTGCCGGTTCGGGCGGCCTTCACGATGGCGTCCACGCAGCGGTCGACGTCCTCGGTCTTGACGACCACCTCGACCTTCACCTTGGGCAGGAAGTCGACCACGTACTCGGCACCGCGGTAGAGCTCGGTGTGCCCCTTCTGGCGACCAAAGCCCTTCACCTCGGTCACCGTCAGGCCCGTCACGCCCTGATCGGCCAGTGCCTCCCGAACCTCTTCGAGCTTGAAAGGCTTGATGACGGCGGTGATCTGTTTCATGCGGTGTCTCCTTCTTGCAAGTCATTATGCCCAAGCGTGCCTACACTCGCCGCATGTCCGCAACACCCCTGCCCCGCCATGTGCCCATCGCCGCCAGCGTGCGCGGCGCCCACCCTGAAAACCTGCACTTCGGCTCGTTCGCCGTGGTCGACGCCCAAGGCCGGCTGCTGGCGTCGGCCGGTGACGTGGACTTTCCGGTGTTCACCCGGTCTTCCCTCAAGCCGCTGCAGGCCATGCCCCTGGTGGCGGCGCACGCCGACCGCCTGAAGCTGGACGACGCCGACATCGCCCTGCTCTGCGCCAGCCACAACGGTGAACCCATGCACGTGGAGCGCGTGACGGCGCTGCTGGCGCGCATCGGCGTCGACGACTCGGCCCTGGCCTGCGGCACGCACGAACCGTATTTCTTCCGCTTCAACGGGCAGACGCCGCCCGCCGGCGCCCGGTTCCGGCCGGTGCACCACAACTGCTCGGGCAAACACGCCGCCATGCTGCTGCTGGCCGATGCGCTGGGCGCGCCCCTGAGCGGATACCTTGACACCACCCACCCCGTGCAGCGCGCCATCGCCGACAGCGTGTCCCACTGGTCGGGTGTTCCGGCGTCGTCGCTGGTGCTCGGCATCGACGGCTGCAGCGCCCCCAACTTTGCGCTGCCACTGCGCGCCCTGGCGCACGCCTTCGCCCGCCTCACCCTGCCCACCCCCGATGCCCGCTACGGACAGGCCGGCCACCGCATCGCCCGGGCCATGAGCCGCCACCCCGACCTGGTGAGCGGCCAGGGGCGCAACGACCTCGTGCTGATGCAGGCCGGGCGCGGAGACTGGGTCAGCAAGGTCGGCGCCGACGGCGTGCAGGCCATGGCCAGCTTCGACCGCGGCATCGGCATTGCCGCCAAATGCAGCGACGGCCAGCTGCCGCCGCTCATGGTGGCGCTGGTGGCCGCGCTCGACCAGCTCGGCTGGCTGGACGCCGACGCGCGTGCCGCCCTGTCGGCCCTGATCCCGCCCCCACTGAAAAACGCCGCCGGCATCGAAGTCGGCGACCTGCGCGCCGTGCTCGAACTCAAGCCCGGTACTTGCTCGTGATCGGGTAGCGCCAGTCCTTGCCGAAGCTGCGGTGGGTCACGCGGATGCCCACCGGGGCCTGGCGGCGCTTGTATTCGTTGATGCGGATGAGGCGCACCACCTTGTCGACGTCGGCGCGGTCGTAGCCTTCGGCCACGATCGAGTCGGGGCTCTGGTCGTTCTCCATGTAGCGCTCGATGATGGCGTCGAGCACGGCGTACTCGGGCAGGCTGTCCTGGTCTTTCTGGTCCGGGCGGAGTTCGGCGCTGGGTGGCCGCGTGATGATGCGGTCGGGGATGGGGTTGCTGCCGGTGCCGTAGGGGTCGTGGGCGTTGCGCCAGCGCGCCAGCCGGAACACCGCGGTCTTGGCGACGTCCTTGATGACGGCAAAGCCGCCCGCCATGTCGCCGTAGAGCGTGCAGTAGCCGGTGGCCATTTCGCTCTTGTTGCCGGTGGTGAGCACGATGCTGCCGAATTTGTTGCTGAGCGCCATCAGCATGGTGCCGCGGATGCGGGCCTGCAGGTTTTCTTCGGTGGTGTCCTCGGGGCGGCCTTCGAACAGCGGATCGAGCGAGGTCTTGAAGGCCTCGAACTCGGGCGCAATGGCGATTTCGTCGTAGCGCACGCCGAGGCGGGCGGCCATGTCTCGGGCATCGATCCAGGAGATGTCGGCCGTGTAGGGCGAAGGCATCATCACCGCGCGCACGCGGTCCTTGCCCAGGGCGTCCACCGCAATGGCCAGCACCAGCGCCGAGTCGATGCCACCCGACAGGCCCAGGATGGCACCGGGAAAGCCGTTCTTGCCGAGGTAGTCGCGCACGCCCAGCACCAGCGCATGCCAGAGGTCGGCGTCGGCGCTGTGGGGGCGGTCCGTGTCGGCCTCGATGCGCCAGCCCGCGCCGGTGCGGTGAAACGCCATGTCGAACGCGGCCTCGTGAAAACTCACCGCCCGGCCCGCCAGTTCGCCACGGGCATCGAGCACGAAGCTGCGGCCTTCAAAGACGATTTCGTCCTGACCGCCGACCAGGTGGGCATAGACGAGGGGCAGACCTGTGGTGCGGGCGCGGTCGCGCATGGTGGTTTCGCGCTCGCCGCCCTTGCCGGCGTGAAAGGGCGACGCATTGATGACCGCCAGCACCTCGGCACCGGCGGCGCGCGATTCGGCAGCGGGGGCGTCGAACCAGGCGTCTTCGCAGATGAGCAAGCCCACCTGCACCGGCTGGCCCTGGGCGTCGGGCACCGCGAACACGCAGGGCGCATGGCCGGGCGCGAAGTAGCGGCGTTCGTCGAAGACCTGGTAGTTGGGCAGCTCGCGCTTGGCGTAGTGCGCCACCACCCGGCCCTCGGCCAGCACGGTGGCGGCGTTGTGCAGCGCCGGCACCGACACGCTGCGCGCCCGCGCGCCCGCGCCCGCACCCGCCCGGGCCGGATGTCCCACCACGATGTGCAGGCCTTTGAGGTTTGCCGTCTCGGCCACCACCGTCTT
This sequence comes from Hydrogenophaga sp. XSHU_21, assembly GCA_046604145.1. Lineage (GTDB taxonomy): Bacteria > Pseudomonadota > Gammaproteobacteria > Burkholderiales > Burkholderiaceae_C > Hydrogenophaga. Next base: position 567,698 of record JBKIXD010000003.1, on the reverse strand, counting down.
CAGGGCATCATCGCAGGCGTCGATGAAGGCGGGTCGCAGGTACAGGTCTTCGGCGGCGTAACCGCAAATGGCCAGTTCGGGCGTGAGCAGCAGGTTCACGCCGCGCTCGTGCGCCGCTCGCGCCGCGTCGACGATGCGGCGGGCATTGCCCGCCATGTCACCCACCACAAAATTGAGCTGGGCAACCGATACGGAAAACGTCATGGAATCAGGTGGGCAGGCAGGGGAAAATCATTATGTCACCCGGGTGCTGCACGGCTGGAGCGAGTTGCCGGAAGCCGACTGGGACAGCCTGCTGGCGCTCGCCCCCGACCCGAGCCCGTTCGCCCGGCACGCCTACCTCAGTGCCCTCACCGCCAGCGGCAGCGCCACCCCCGACACGGGCTGGACGCCGCGCATCGTCACGCTCTGGCAGGGCGACCGGCTGCAGGCCGCCTGCGCGATCTACCTCAAGACCCACTCCTACGGCGAGTACGTGTTCGACTGGGCATGGGCCGACGCCTACGCCCGCCATGGCCTGAGGTACTACCCGAAGGCGCTGGTCGCGGTGCCGTTCACGCCGGTACCGGGCGCCCGCCTGCTGGCCGTTGACGGCCAGGCGCGCGCGGCCCTGCTGAAGGCCTTGCCGGCGTGGTGCGAGGCGCAGGGTCTGTCGTCGCTGCACCTGCTGTTTGTCCAGCCCGACGACGTGGCCAGCTGCGAATCGGCAGGTCTCATGCTGCGCCACACGGTTCAGTTTCACTGGACCAACGAAGGCCCGGCGCCCTGGACCACCTGGGACGACTTCCTGGCCAGCCTGCAGCAGGAGAAGCGCAAGAAGATCCGCCAGGAGCGCCGAAAGGTCGACGAGGCCGGCGTGCGGTTTCGCCACGCCGAGGGGCGGGCGATCAGCGACGCCGACTGGGCCTTCTTTTACCGCTGCTACGAACGCACCTACCTCGAGCACGGCAACGCGCCCTACCTCACCCCCGATTTTTTCGCCCGCATGGCCGCGCACATGCCCGAGAACTGGCTCATGTTCGTGGCCGAGCGCAACGGTCAGCCGATCGCCAGCAGCCTGATCGGCATCGACCCCACGCACCGGGTGGCCTACGGACGCTACTGGGGCGCGCTGGAGCGGGTTGACTGCCTGCACTTCGAGGCCTGTTACTACCAGCCGCTGCAGTGGTGCATCAACCACGGCTACCGCCGCTTCGAGGGCGGAGCGCAGGGCGAACACAAGATGTCCCGCGCGCTGCTGCCGGTGAAAACCACCAGCGCCCACTGGCTTGCCCACCCTGCGTTTGCCGAAGCGGTGGACCGTTTTCTCGAGCGCGAGGGCGAAGGGGTGGCGCAGTACCTCGACCACCTGGCCGCCCGTTCGCCGCTCAAGTCGGGCGCTGGCTGATCGCTTGGATACACTGACCGGCATGGACGAGCAGGATGTCTTCTTCACCCAGGCCGTCGTCGGCGCACCCTTTTCGGTGCTGCTCGGGCGGCAGTTGACGGCCGGCGCCCTGAAGTCCCAGGGCATCGAGCTCGACCCGGCGCAGGGCGTGGCACGGCTGTCGCCCGCCTGGCAGCCCTGGGTGATCCAGCGCATGGCCGAGTTGCCCCCGGGCGTGCCACGCCGCCGCCCCAAGGCGTTGCGCCGCTGGCTGGAGCGCCATGCCCTCGGCATTGCCATGCTCGGTTTGCTGGCCCTCGTGACGGGCGCCCTGCTTGCCGCCCATTCCCGGGGCTGGATAGAGCCCTGGCTGGAGGGCCTGCCATGGTGAGCAAGATGCCCCAGGAAACGCTGACCATCGACCCGGTGGCGATGAACATCGTCAACCGCGTGGCCGCCGGCTGCGACCTGAGCGGGGACCTGAACTTTGAAGGCGGCCTGATCGTTCAGGGCAGCCTGGAGGGTCACATCCGCGTGGACGGCCGGCTGGTGATCTGGACCGGTGCCAGCGTGCGCGGGCGCATCCGCGTGATGGGCGACCTCTACCTGTTCGGGCAACTGGGCTCACCCAACGGTGGCCCCCACGACACCAGCCTGGAGTGCGAAGGCATGGTGTACGTGAGCAAGACCGGCGTGTCCACCGGCACGCTGCTGGCGCGCCGGCTGCAGATGTACGAAGGGGCCCAGCTCAAGGGCCCCTTCCACACGCTGCAGACGAACGACCGCCTGCCGGTGTTGCGCGACGTGCTGGTCGAGCCGCCCGCCGCGCGCTGACGCCGATCAGGCCTTGTTGGCCTTTTCGTAGTTGGCGATGCCGTCCAGGATTTCCTTGTGGGCAGATTCCTTGCCCTCCCAGCCGATCACCTTGACCCACTTGCCCTGCTCCAGGTCCTTGTAGTGCTCGAAGAAGTGCTGGATGGTCTTCAGCCGCATGGGATTGAGGTCTTCGGGCTTCTGCCACTGCGTGTAGATCGACAGCACCTTGTCCACCGGCACCGCCAGCAGCTTGGCGTCTTCACCGGCCTCGTCGTTCATGCGCAGCATGCCGATGGCGCGGCAGGTCACCACCACACCGGGGATCAGCGGCACCGGCGTGATCACCAGCACGTCCACCGGGTCGCCATCGCCCGAGATGGTCTTGGGGATGTAGCCGTAGTTGGTGGGGTAATGCATGGACGTGCTCATGAAGCGGTCCACGAAGATGGCGCCGGTTTCCTTGTCGACCTCGTACTTGATCGGGTCGGCGTTCATCGGGATTTCGATGATCACGTTGAAGGATTCGGGAACCTTGCTGCCGGGGGTGACGTTGTCGAGTGACATGGGATGGTCGAAGGGAGTGAAGGAAAACGGGACGAAGGCGTTTCAGCGGTGTGTTGAAAGCGTTGCAGCGGCGTTGCAGGGGCGGGGCAGAACCGTCGCCACCGTGACGCGGTCGCATCGCGCACGCTCCGGATTTACCCTGATTTTACCGACGTGGACCTGACGCCCCCGATGGCAAACGCGGGGAATGTGGCTACATTCGCGCCGTTGGCCAATCGCCCGCCGGGTGCTGCACAAGTTGCAGCAGTCGAGACAGCGAGGAAGCAACGCAGCGGGGGCATCCCCGGAGGCGTTGCCCCCTCCAAGTCGATAACTGGCAGGAGAACGATATGGTTGGTCAAAGTGCGCTCATCTTTGCGCTCGTCTGCGGCCTGATTGCCGTCGTCTACGGCTTCTGGTCGCGCAGCTGGATCCTCGCGCAGGAGCCCGGCAATGCCCGCATGCAGGAAATCGCCGGCGCCATTCAAACCGGCGCGGCCGCCTACCTGGCGCGGCAGTACAAAACCATCGGCATGGTCGGCATCGTGCTGGCGGTGCTCATCGGCATCTTTCTCGACGGACCCACCGCCATCGGCTTCGTGCTGGGTGCGGTGCTGTCCGGGGCGTGCGGCTTCATCGGCATGAACATCTCGGTGCGCGCCAACGTGCGCACCGCCCAGGCCGCCACGAAAGGCATCGGGCCGGCGCTGGATGTGGCGTTCCGCGGCGGTGCCATCACCGGCATGCTGGTGGTGGGCCTGGGCCTGCTGGGCGTGGCCGGCTTCTTCTGGTTCCTGGTGGGCAACGGCAACCTGACCCCCGACAAGAACCTGGCCAAGATGCTCAACCCGCTGATCGGCTTTGCCTTCGGCTCCTCGCTGATCTCGATCTTTGCGCGCCTGGGCGGCGGCATCTTCACCAAAGGGGCCGACGTCGGCGCCGACCTGGTGGGCAAGGTCGAGGCCGGCATTCCGGAAGACGACCCGCGCAACCCGGCCGTGATCGCCGACAACGTGGGCGACAACGTGGGCGACTGCGCTGGCATGGCAGCCGACCTGTTCGAGACCTACGCCGTCACGCTGATCGCCACCATGGTGCTGGGCGCCCTGATGGTGGCGGCGGCCCCGATGCAGGCGGTGCTGTACCCGCTGGTGCTGGGCGGCGTGTCCATCATCGCGTCCATCATCGGCTGCTTCTTCGTCAAGGCCAGCCCCGGCATGAAGAACGTGATGCCCGCGCTGTACAAGGGCCTGGCCATTGCGGGCGTGCTGTCGCTCATCGCCTTCTGGTTCGTCACCGCGTGGATCATGCCGGACAACTCGATCACGGCCACCGGCAGCCAGCTCAAGCTGTTCGGCGCCTGCGCGGTCGGTCTGGTGCTCACGGCGGCGCTGGTCTGGATCACCGAGTTCTACACCGGCACCCAGTACAGCCCGGTGCGCCACATCGCCCAGGCCTCGACCACCGGCCACGGCACCAACATCATTGCCGGTCTGGGCGTGTCCATGCGCTCCACGGCCTGGCCGGTGCTGTTCGTCTGCGCCGCCATCGTGGCCTCGTACACCCTGGCCGGCCTGTACGGCATTGCGGTGGCCGCGACGTCCATGCTGAGCATGGCCGGCATCGTGGTGGCGCTGGACGCTTACGGCCCCATCACCGACAACGCCGGCGGCATTGCCGAGATGGCCGAACTGCCCAGCAGCGTGCGCGACATCACCGACCCGCTCGACGCGGTGGGCAACACCACCAAGGCGGTCACCAAGGGCTACGCCATCGGCTCGGCCGGTCTGGCGTCGCTGGTGCTGTTTGCCGACTACACCCACAAGCTCGAAGCCTACGGCGCCAAGGTCAGCTTCGACCTGAGCGACCCGATGGTGATCATCGGCCTGTTCATCGGCGGCATGATCCCCTACCTGTTCGGCGCCATGGCCATGGAGGCCGTGGGCCGTGCCGCCGGCTCGGTGGTGGTCGAGGTGCGCCGGCAGTTCAAGGAGATCCCCGGCATCATGGAAGGCACCGCCAAGCCCGAATACGGCAAGGCGGTCGACATGCTGACCACCGCGGCCATCAAGGAAATGATCATCCCCAGCCTGCTGCCGGTGATCGTGCCCATTCTGGTGGGCGTGTTCCTCGGCCCCAAGGCGCTGGGTGGCCTGCTCATGGGCACCATCGTCACCGGCCTGTTCGTGGCCATCTCGATGTGCACCGGCGGCGGTGCCTGGGACAACGCCAAGAAGTACATCGAAGACGGCCACCACGGGGGCAAGGGCTCCGAGGCGCACAAGGCCGCCGTCACCGGCGACACCGTGGGCGATCCCTACAAGGACACCGCCGGCCCTGCCGTCAACCCGCTGATCAAGATCATCAACATCGTGGCACTGCTGATCGTGCCGCTGCTGCCGCTGGCCTGATCCGTCGCGCCCCGACCTGACCCACAAGGCCCGCCCCGCGCGGGCCTTTTCACGTCTGGGCGAGGCGGCGCACGATGTCACTGGCCACGGGCACCAGCCGCGCCAGTTCGGCCTGCTCGTCGCGCTCGATGGCCTGCAGCACCAGCTCGGTGATCGCGCCCACCGCCGCGGTGGCCATCGCGGGGCTGAGTGCGCGGTCGGCGGGCCGGTCGCGGTTCACCGTCTCTCGCATGAAATCGGCCAGGGCGCCCATCACCTCGCGGCGGGCCCGGGCACCGGGCTCGCCCAGGTGGTGGATCTCCACGAACAGGGTGTGCAGCAGTTGCGGGCCGGCCGCCAGGTGGCTGAAATAGGCCTCCAGCGCAGACTCCACCTGAGCCTGCCACGGCAGTTCGGGCCGCACCGCCTCGCGCAGGGTGCGCAGCGCCGACGCGCTGGCCTCGCGGTACAGCGAGAGGAAACACGCTTCCTTGTCGGAAAAGTGCTCGTAGAAGGTGCGCTTGGACACGCCGGCCGCGCCCACCACGTCGGCCACGCTGGTGGCCCGCAGGCCCTTGCTGCCCGCCACGGTGGCCAGCGCCTGCAGCAAACGCGACTCGGGGGGCTCGGTCGACACCGGCAGCGTGGCGCCGGGCGGGACGGACGAAGAACGTCGAGACATGGGGTGATCTTAGGCGGGCCTTGACAGCGGTCGCGCCATGTCGCAAAGTCGCACTGGTACGCATTCGTACCAGTCAGGGAATCCGCCATGTCCGAGCTCACCGTCCGCCGTCTGCTGATCGACCTTGAACAACCGGTTCCGCGCCACTGGTGCGGTGGCGACGCTTTTCTGACGGCCTGGTTCAACGCCCTGTCGATGAGCTTTCCGGTCGGCGAGCAGTTCTTCATCGATGCCGTGCGCGATGGGGCCAAGCGCCTGCCCGACGACCAGCGCCCGCGCTGGGACACCGAGGTCAAAGGCTTCGTGGGCCAGGAAGCCACCCACCGCCGGATTCACGCCCTGTTCAACGCGCAGATCGAGAAGCACGGGCTGGTCAACGACTGGGCGCCCCGCGCCGAATCGCGCATGAAACTGCTGGCCGGGGCCGACGCGAGGCACGCGCTGGGCATCACCGCCGCCAACGAACACTTCACCGCCCTGTTTGCCGAATGGCTGCTGGCCCACCCCGAGGTGCTGGCCGGCAGCGAGCCGCGCCTGCAGGCCCTGTGGCTCTGGCACAGCGCCGAAGAGGCCGAGCACAAGTGCACCGCCTTCGACCTGTACCAGGCGCTCGGTGGCAACCACGAATGGCGCGTGAAGTGGATGCGCCGCATCACGGTGTTCTTCCTGCTCGACGCATTGCGCCAGACCCTGAACAACCTGCACCGCGACGGCACCCTGTGGCGCCTGTCGACCTGGCGCAGCGCCTGGCGCCACCTGCTGGGCCGGGGCGGCCTGTTGCGCGAGAGCTTCACCCCGTGGCGCGCCTATTTCAGGCCCGATTTCCACCCGGACCAGCAGCACAGCGAGCGCTCGAGCGACTGGCTGCGCGACAACGAAGCCCTGTTCACCCGCGTCGGCACCGCCTAAGACCCCAGGCGCGTGGGGGTGGCGCGGGCAGGCCGCCATGGGCCCTTCGCCGATAATTGCGCGCATGTCCGAACGCGTCATTCCCCTGATCGACCAGCGCCTGCAAACGCGGGCGGTGCACGTTCCTGCGAGGGCCGTCGCGGCAACGGGCCTGCTGGGCGACGCCCTGGGCCGGCCGCTGCGCGACCTGCGCATCAGCGTGACCGACCGCTGCAACTTCCGTTGCAGCTACTGCATGCCCAAGGAAATCTTCGACAAGGACTACCAGTACCTGCCGCACAGCGCGCTGCTGAGCTTTGAGGAAATCACCCGTGTGGCGCGCGCATTCGTGGCCCACGGCGTGCAGAAGCTCCGCCTCACCGGCGGCGAGCCGCTGCTGCGCAAGAACCTCGAGATCCTGATCGAACAGCTGTCGGCCCTGCGCACCGTCGAAGGCCTGCCGCTCGACATCACGCTCACCACCAACGGCTCGCTGCTGAAGAAGAAGGCCACTGCCCTCAAGGCCGCCGGCCTGCAGCGCGTCACGGTCAGCCTCGACGGCCTCGACGACGCGGTGTTTCGTGCCATGAACGACGTGGATTTCCCGGTGGCCGACGTGCTCGAGGGGATCGAGGCCGCGCGCGAGGCCGGCCTGGGCCCGATCAAGGTCAACATGGTGGTCAAGCGGGGCACCAACGACGACCAGATCCTGCCAATGGCACGCCACTTCAAGGGCTCGGGCATCGTGCTGCGCTTCATCGAATACATGGACGTGGGTGCCACCAACGGCTGGCGAATGGACGAGGTGCTGCCGAGCGCCGAGGTGGTCAAGCGCATCCACCGCGAACTGCCGCTGGTGCAGCTGGAGCCTTCGGCCCCTGGCGAAACCGCCGAGCGTTGGGGCTATGCCGACGGCACGGGCGAGATCGGTGTCATCAGCAGCGTGACGCAGGCCTTCTGCCGCGATTGCAACCGCGCGCGCCTGTCCACCGAGGGCCAGCTCTACCTGTGCCTGTTCGCCACCGACGGGCACGACCTGCGCCACCTGATTCGCGGCGGCGCGAGCGACGCCGACCTGGCCAGCGCCATCGGGTCGATCTGGCAGCGCCGCGACGACCGCTATTCAGAACTGCGCGCCTCGCTCGCGCCCGACACCACCCTGGGCAAACGCCGCGTCGAGATGTCCTACATCGGCGGGTGACCGGAGCTTTCCTTGATCCACACCAATGAAATCACCGGCGTGGTGCTGGCCGGGGGCCGCGGCTCCCGCATGGGCGGCGCCGACAAGGGCCTGCAGAACTTCAATGGCACGCCGCTGGCGCTGCACACGCTGATGCGGTTGCAGCTGCAGGAGGGCGGGCTGATGGGCGACCTGATGGTCAACGCCAACCGCAACCTGGCGGCCTACGAGGCCTTCGGCGTGCCGGTCTGGCCCGACTCCCTGAGCGACTTCGCCGGTCCTCTGGCGGGGTTCCTCACCGGCCTGGAGCGCGCCGAAACGCCCTACCTGCTGACCGTGCCCTGCGACGTGCCGCGGTTCCCGCTCGACCTGGCGCAGCGGCTGGCCAGCGCGTTCGACGACGACAGCACCGAAATCGCCATGGCCAGTGCGCCCGAGGAAGACGGCCAGCTCCGCCCGCAGCCGGTGTTCTGCCTGATTCGCATCGACCTGCTGGAAAGCCTGGTGGCCTTCACCCAGGCCGGCGGTCGCAAGATCGACCGCTGGACCGATCAGCACCGCACCGTGCTCGTGCCCTTCAACCAGCCCGGCGACGATCCGCGGGCCTTCCTCAACACCAACACGCTCGCCGAGCTGCACGCGCTGGAGAAGAGCGGTCCATGAAGACCATCGAACAGATCGCCGCCGAGCTGCAGGGCTACGACCCGCAGGCGCTGTCGGCCGATCAGGTGAACGATTTCCTGGCGCGGCTGGTCGACCCGGTGACCGGGCGCGAGTCGGTGGGCATCTTCGACGCACTCGGTCGGGTGCTGGCCGACGACGTGGTCTCGCCGATCAACGTGCCGCCGCACGACAACTCGGCCATGGACGGCTTTGCCTTCAACGGTTCGGCGCTGTCGGACGCACCGCTGACACTCAAGGTGGTCGGCACCGCGTTCGCGGGCAAGGCGTGGCAGGGCCAGGTGGCGCCCGGTGAATGCCTCAAGATCATGACCGGCGCCATCATGCCGCCGGGGCTGGACACGGTGGTCCCGATCGAGTTCGTCAAGACCGACGGCGAATCCGTGACCCTGCCGCCCGGTGTGGTGAAACCCGGCGACAACCGCCGCCTGCTGGGCGAAGACCTGATGGCCGGCCGCCCCGCCCTGCGGCGCGGCCAGGTGCTGGGGCCCGCGGCGCTGGGCCTGCTGGCCAGCCTGGGCCTGCCCACGGTGAGCGTGGTGCGCCGCATCCGCGTCGCGTACTTCTCGACCGGCGACGAGATCCTGAGCCTGGGCGAGGCGCCGCGCGAAGGCGCGGTGTACGACAGCAACCGCTACACCGTCTTCGGCCTGCTCACGCGGCTGGGGGTCGAGGTGATCGACATGGGCGTGGTGCCCGACGATCCCGCACAGCTTGAGGCCGCCTTCCGCGACGCCACCGCCCGCGCCGACGCGATCATCACCAGCGGCGGCGTGAGCATGGGCGAAGCCGATCACACCAAGGCCATGATGAAGCAGCTGGGCGACGTGGCCTTCTGGCGCATCGCCATGCGGCCAGGCCGGCCGATGGCGGTAGGCCGGATCCAGCAGAACGACCGCTCGGCCCTCCTCTTCGGTCTCCCGGGCAATCCGGTGGCGGTGATGGTGACGTTTCTGGCGTTCGTGCGCCCTGCCCTGCAGCGGCTGATGGGGGCCGACGCAACGCCGCCGGTGCTGCTGCAGGCGAAAAGCGGCGAGGCCATGCGCAAGAAGCCGGGCCGCACCGAATACCAGCGCGGCACTGTGGCGCGCCAAGCAGACGGCACTCTGGTGGCGCGCACCACGGGCAACCAGGGATCGGGGGTGCTGAGCTCCATGGTGCAGGCCAACGGACTGATCGTGCTGCGCCACGAGCAGGGCAACGTGGCGGTGGGCGACACCGTCGAGGTGATGTTGTTCGACGGGGTGGTCTGAGGTTTCCCTTGGGGCTTTCTCCCGGACTTCCTCTATGCCTTTCGCCGGCCAGACCGGTCTTCGGCGACCGGGGCATCCGGCTCCGCGACTGTCCCCCGGGGCGGCGATGCCGCCCCTCCTCCTTTATGTCGCTGCGCCGGACACCCCGATCACCGCAGCCCTCTTGGGAACTCGGTCAGGGTGCGCTCCAATGTGGCTTCAAGATCACGGGTGTGGGGTGTGCCACGCAGCGGCATAAAGGAGGAGGACCGGGCTGCAAGCCCGGTCCGGGGGACAGCCGCGGAGTGGCGCACCCCATGCCCGTGGGCTTGCGCGAGGTGCACCGGGGAAGTGCCCCCTGAATCACTTCGCCGGAATCACCTCGGCAGGTGGATCACCCTCGTGCATCACCGGGTGGGCAGGCTGGTGGGCCTTCATGCGCGACAGCAGCGTGTACATCGTCGGCACCACGAAGATCGTGAGCAGCGTGCCCACGCTCATGCCACCCACGATCACCCAGCCGATCTGCTGACGGCTTTCGGCACCGGCACCGGTGGCCAGGGCCAACGGGATCGCGCCCAACACCATGGCACCCGTCGTCATCAGGATCGGGCGCAGGCGCAGACCCGCTGCCTTCTTCACCGCTTCGAGCTTGTCCATCCCCTGCTCTCGCAGCTGATTGGAAAACTCCACGATCAGGATGCCGTGCTTGGTGATCAGGCCCACCAGGGTGATCAGCCCGATCTGGCTGAACACGTTCAACGTGCCTCCCGACAGCTTGAGCGCCAGCAACGCACCCAGCATCGACAGCGGCACCGACAGCATGATGATCAGCGGGTCGACGAAGCTCTCGAACTGGGCCGCCAGCACCAGGTAGATGAACAGCAATGAGAGCACGAACACCAGCGCCAGCGAACCCGAGGCGTTGCGGAACTCGCGGCTCTGGCCGTTCAGGTCGCTCGCGTAGCCCTGCGGCAGCAGCTCGGCCGACAATTGCGCCATGAAGTCCAGCGCCTCGCCCAGCGAGTAGTCGGGCGCGATGTTGCCGGTGATGGTGGCACTGCGGCGCTGACCGAAGTGGTTGAGCTCGCGCGGCACCACCACCTCGCGCGTGGTCACGAGCGAGGCCAGCGGAATCATGGCGTCGCCCCGACCCCGCACGAACAGGCGGTCGATGTCTTCGGGCGTGCTGCGGTTGGCCGACACGGTCTGCACCACCACGTCGTACTGCTCACCGTCGCGCTTGTAGCGGGTCACGATGCGCCCGCCCAGCATGGTTTCCACCGTGCGCGCAATGGCGTCCACGCTCACGCCCATGTCGGCTGCGCGCTCCCGGTCCACGTCCATGCGGATCTCGGGCTTGTTCAGGCGCAGGTCGGTGTCCACCTGAACGATGCCCGGGTTCTGGGCCATGCGCTCCTGGAAGCGGCGCACCACGCCAGAGAGGTTTTCGTAGCTGTCGCTGGTGACGATCACGAAGTTGAGTGGCCGCTCGCGAAAGCCCTGGCCCAGCGAGGGCGGCGTGATCGGGAAGGCGCTGATGCCCGGCAAGGCCGCCATCTTGGGCGCGATGGTGCGCGCAATCTCGATGGTGGTCCGGTCGCGCTCCTCCCAGGGTTTGCCGCGCATGACCACACTGCCCTGCGCCACCGACGGGTTGCCGACGATGGTGAAGATGCGGTCGAACTCGGGTTGCTCCTGCGCCATCTTCTCGATGGCCTCGGCGTAGCGGCGGGTGTAGGCCAGCGTGGCGCCGTCGGGGCCGTTGATGTTGGCCAGCACCACGCCGCGGTCTTCCAGCGGTGCCAGCTCGGACCGGGTGGTCTGCAGCAGCCACCAGCTGCCGGCGGCACTCGCCACCATGATGCCCACCACCAGCCAGCGCACGTTGAGCGACCAGCCCAGCAAGCGGTCGTAGCCGTCGTTCAGGCGCACCAGCACGCGCTCCATGAAGCGGTCGAAGCGGCCGGGGTTGTTCACGTGGCGCAGCAGCTTGGAGCACATCATGGGCGACAGCGTGAGCGCCACGAAGCCCGACACCACCACGGCACCCGCCAAAGCCAGTGCGAACTCGGCAAACAGGCGACCGGTGCGGCCCGGTGTGAACGCCAGCGGTGCATACACCGCGGCCAGCGTGAGCGTCATGGCGACGATCGCGAAGCCGATCTCGCGCGCGCCCTTGATCGCGGCCTCGAAGGGCTTCATGCCTTCCTCGATGTGCCGGTAGATGTTCTCCAGCATCACGATGGCGTCGTCCACCACCAGGCCGATGGCCAGCACCAGCGCGAGCAGCGTGAGGGTGTTGATCGAGAAGCCGAACAGCGCCATCAGCGCGAAGGTGCCGATCAGGCTGACCGGGATGGTGACCAGCGGGATGATGGAGGCGCGCAGGGTGCGCAGGAAAACGAAGATCACCAGCGCCACCAGCACGGCGGCTTCGGCGATGGTGGTGTAGACCGCCTTGATCGAGCGGTCGATGAAGATCGAGTTGTCGTTGGCCACCTCGATCGACACCCCCTTGGGCAGCTCCTCGATGATCTTCGGCAGCATGGTCTGCACCGCAGCCGACAGCTCCAGCGGATTGGCGGTGGCCTGCCGGATCACCCCGAGCGAGATCGCGTCGCGCCCGTTGTAGCGCACGGACACGCGCTCGTCCTGCGGCGCCTGCTCCACGCGGGCCACGTCGCCGATGCGCACGGTTTGCCCGTTCAGGGTGCGGATGCCGATGGCGCGGAACTGCTCGGGCGTCTGCACGTCGGTGGCGGCGGTGACGTTGAACTCGCGCTGCGAGCTCTCGATGCGGCCCGCAGGCACCTCGAGGTTGGAGCGGCGCAGCGCGTCCTCGACGTCCTGCACGGTCAGGCCATAGGCGGCCAGGCGGTCCGGATCGAGCCAGACGCGCATCGAGTAACGGCGCTCGCCCCAGATGCGCACGTCGGCCGCACCCGGGGCCGTCTGCAGGCGCGGCTTGACGAGCCGGTTGGCGATGTCGCTGAGTTCCAGCGGCGAGAGGGTGTCGGCGTTGAGCGCGAGCCAGATCACGGGCGTGGCGTCGGCCTCGACCTTGGCGATGGTGGGCTCGTCCACGTCCTGCGGCAAGCGCTGGCGCACGCGGCTCACCTTGTCGCGAACGTCGGCGGCGGCGGCGTCGGGGTCGCGCTCGAGGTTGAAGCGCACGGTGATCTGGCTTTGCTCCTGGCGGCTGATCGAGGTGATGACGTCCACCCCCTCGATACCGGCCAGCGAGTCTTCGAGGATCTTGGTGACCTGCGACTCGATCACCTCGCTGGAGGCACCGCCAAAGCGGGTGGTGACGGTGACCGTGGGTTCGTCGATGCGCGGGTATTCGCGCACCGACAGGCCGTTGAAGGCCACCAGCCCCACCAACACGATGAGCAGGGAGAGCACCGTGGCGAACACGGGGCGCCGGATGGACAGTTCAGGCAGTTGCATGTTCGTCTCCGTGGCGCGGCGGCGTCATTGCCCGGTTGGCTTGGCCGCGGCCGGCGCGGCCGCCGCGGTGGGTTCGGCGGCGGCCAGGTTGACCACACGCACCGGCGTTCCGTCGCGCTGCAGGCGTTGCTGGCCCGCGATCACCACGGTGTCGCTGGCCGTCAGGCCCTTGACCACCTGCACGTCGGCGCCACGGCGCACGCCCAGTTCCACCTCGACACGGCGCGACACCATGCGGCGGGCATCGCCCTGACCCTGTTCTTCAACCAGCACCACGAACTGGCGACCGGCCTGGGGAAACACCGCTTCTTCAGGCACGACGAGGGCTCCTTCGTCGACCGCAAACACGATCAGCACCCGCGCGAACATGCCCGGCCGGAGGTCGGCGCCGGAGGACTTCGGCATGGTTGCCCGCACGGCGATCGAGCGGCCGTTGGCGTCGAGCAGCGGGTCGACCGCCAGCACGCGGGCCTCGAAGCGCCGACCCGGCAAGGCGTCCAGCTGCACCTGCACGGGCTGGCCAGCGGCGATCTGGCCCTGGTAGCGCTCGGGCAGCCGGAAATCCACCGTCAGCTGGGACGTGTCCTCGAGGTTGACGAGATCGTCGCCGTCGGTGACGTACTGGCCGAGGTTGATGGTGCGCAGACCCACCGTGCCGTCGAAAGGAGCGGTGATGCGCATGCGCTGAAGGCGGGCCTGGGCCAGCGCCACCTGCGCTTCGGCCACTTGCAGCGCCGCGCGGCTTTCGTCCACCACCCGGGCGGCCACGAAGTTCTGGGCCAGCAACTCTTCATTGCGCTTGAGGTTGGCCCGGGCAATCGAGAGCTGGGCCTCGGCCTGGCTGAGTTCGGCCCGCTGCAGCGTGTCGTCGAGTTGCACCAGCAACTGCCCACGGCGCACCTGGGCGCCATCGCCGAACGCAATCCGGACCACGCGGCCGGCGGTCTCGGGCTTGAGCATGACGCTCTGGCGCGAGCGCAGCGTTCCCACCGCCTGGGCGTCGTCCTGCAGGCGAGCGGTTTTCACGCGGGCCACTTCGACGCTGGTGGGGCCACCACCGCCGCCACCCGCGCCGGGTCCGCCGGCCGGTCGGCCCTGCGGCGCTGCCGCGCCGGCTGGGCCTTCGGCGGCCGCGGGCCGGCCTTGGGAGGCCTTCTGCCACCACCAAGCCGCGCCTGCGGCCAGGGCCAGACCCAGCACCGCGATCCCGACCGTCAATGAAGGTTTGGCCATCGGCATTCCTGAATGCGTTGGGACAACCGGTGAACGGTTGCCGTGCTTACGTTTCGCCGCATTGTGGCGGCGTCTTGTGAAGCCCGGGTAAACGCGGCCCGCTCTCCGAGCGCCACGCCGGGTTGTTGGGTCAGGCCGGCACGCCCCGGTTGGCCAGGGCGTCCGCGCGCTCGTTGCCCGGGTCGCCTGAATGCCCCTTGACCCAGTGCCATTCGATCTGGTGGGGCCCGCCGTGGACCAGATCGTCGAGCCGGCGCCAGAGTTCCGCGTTCTTGACCGGCTGTTTGGCCGCCGTCACCCAGCCTTTCTTCTTCCAGCCGTGGATCCACTCGGTGATGCCCTTGCGGACGTACTCGCTGTCGACGTAGAGCGACACCTTGCACGGGCGTTTGAGGGCCTGCAGCGCCTCGATCACGGCCACCAGCTCCATGCGGTTGTTGGTCGTGTTGCGCTCGCCGCCAAACAGCTCTTTTTCGTGTCCCTCGGTGCGCATGAAGGCACCCCAGCCGCCCGGGCCCGGGTTGCCCTTGCAGGCGCCGTCCGTGTAAATCACCACATGGTCCAAACCGTTCACTCCTGTCAATGTTCGTTCAACGGCGGTTGGCCACCGACACCGGGGCCGTGGCCGCCGCGCGCCGGGGCTTCCACGCCGGCCCCAGCAGGCGAACCCCCCGCACCCGCTTGACGCCCACCGCGAAATACACCGCACCGAAAATCGGCCACCAGCGTGCACCGGCGCGGTCCATCCAGGTGTGGCGCTGTAGCCATTTGTCGCTGCGCACCGCCGGGCGGTAGCAGCCATAGCGCTCGGTTTCGATTTCGAAGCTGAGCAAGCGCAACCAGTCCCTCAGCCGCCACGGGCCGATGAACGCGCCCGATTCGGGCAGGTACAGGCGCGACGCCCCGAACGCGTTGAAATGCACGCGCTCCATCATGCGCGCACGGCCCTGTCGCCAGCCCCAGAGGCTGGCCGGGTTGAAACCGCTCACCACCACACGCCCCTCGGGCACCAGCACGCGCTCCACCTCGCGCAGCACGTGGTGCGGATCGGCGCTGAACTCCAGGGTGTGTGGCAACACGACCAGATCGAGGCTGGCGGCCGGAAACGGCAGCGCCGCGGCGTCGGTGATGAAGGCCGCCTTGAGCGGTGGCGCCTGGGCCTCCTCGTGAAGGGCCAGCCACCGGTTGGGCATGCGGTTGGCGCGCAGCGTCTGCAGTTGCGGCAGGCCGAGCTGCACCGCGTTGAAGCCGAACAGGTCGGCCACGGCCAGGTCGAACTGGTCCTGTTCCCAAGCCAGCAGGTATTGCCCTGGCGGGGTCTCGAACCATTCGGTCAGGCTCTGGTGGTTTTCGGTCATGCAGGCAATGGCAGCGGTAGGCGCGATGTCTGCGACACTCGGGGGTGCCGCGGGCAAGGCCCGCACTCTACACGCCCCACGCCCTGCCCCATGCAACTGCACCCGATTCCGGCCTTCACCGACAACTACATCTGGTTGTTGCACGACGGCCGGCGCGCGCTGGTGGTGGACCCGGGCGAGCCCGACGGCGTGCTGGCCGAACTGGCGGCTTCGTCGCTCACGCTCGACACCATCCTGCTGACGCACCACCACGCCGACCACACCGGTGGCGTCGATGCCCTGCGCCAGGCCACCGGGGCGCGCGTCATCGGGCCCGCCTTCGAGAAACTGCCTGAACCGGTGGAGCGCGTGCAGGGCGGCGACCATGTTCAGGTGCTCGGCCTGGACTTCGCCGTGATCGACGTGCCCGGTCACACCGCAGGTCACATCGCCTTCAACTGCCCGCAGGTCGACGGCAGGCCCCTGCTGTTCTGCGGCGACACGCTGTTCTCGGGGGGCTGCGGCCGACTGTTCGAGGGCACGCCAGCCCAGATGCACGCGTCGCTCGGCCTGCTCGCCGCCCTGCCCGGCGACACCCGCGTGTGCTGCACGCACGAGTACACCCTGTCCAACCTCCGGTTTGCCTGCGCGGTGGACCCCGACAACGCCGACCTGACCGCCTACCGCGCCCGGTGCGAAGCGCAGCGCGAGCGCGGTGAACCCACGCTGCCGAGTTCCATCGAACTCGAGCGCCGCATCAACCCCTTCCTGCGCACGGCGCACACCCCGGTGATCCGGGCGGCGCAACGCCACGCTCCCGGCACCGCCGCCGATCCCGTGACGGTGTTCGCCACCTTGCGCGAGTGGAAGAACGTTTTCCGATGATGCCCGCCTTGACTGTTCCCCTGAAGCCCACGCGCTCCTTGATGACCCGCCTTTTCGTGCTGGCCGCCACCCTGGTGCTGCTGGCCGGTTGCGCCAGCACGGTGCCCCTGTCCGGCCCCCCCGTTGCCGGTGCCGAGACCACCCCGCAGCCGCGCCAGCTGCCCACGCCCGCACCCACGGTCCGTGGTCCGGCCCAGCGCCTGCCGGCCGATGTTCCTTTGAGCGAGATCGCCAGCGCCCCCCTCGACGCGCCCTCCGTGGCCACGCTGGCCGCCCCCGCCGATCTTTGGGAACGCATCCGCCGCGGGCTGGCCCTCAAGCCGCTCGACGATGACCTGGTGCGCCAGCACGAACAGTGGTACCTGGCGCGGCCGGACTACATCCAGCGCATGACCGAGCGGTCGCGCCGCTACCTGTTCCACATCGTCGAGGAGATCGAGCGCCGCGGCCTGCCCATGGAGCTGGCCCTGCTGCCCTTCATCGAAAGCGCGTTCAACCCGCAGGCCGTGTCCAGCGCGCGGGCGGCCGGCATGTGGCAGTTCATGCCGGCCACCGGCGCGTCTTTCGACCTCAAGCAGAACGCCTTTCGCGACGACCGCCGCGACGTGCTGGCCTCGACCCGCGCCGCACTGGATTACCTGGAACAGCTGCACACCCGGTTCGGCGACTGGCACCTGGCGCTGGCGGCCTACAACTGGGGACAAGGCAACGTCAACCGGGCCGTCACGCGCAACCAGCGCACCGGTCAGCCCACCGGCTACCTCGACCTGAGCATGCCGGCCGAAACGCGCCACTACGTGCCCAAACTGCAGGCGGTGGTCAACATCGTGGCCAACCCGGCCCGTTACCAGGCCACCTTGCCCGACATCGGCAACCACCCGTTCTTCGACACGGTGACGCTCGACCGCGACATGGACGTGGCGGTCATTGCGCGGCTGGCCGAGGTCAGCGAAGACGATTTCCGGGCGCTGAACCCCTCGCTCAAATTGCCGGTGGTCATGTCCAACGCCACCCCGAACGTGCTGCTGCCCTGGGACAACGCGGTCATCTTCCAGCGCAACCTGCCCAGCCACCAGGGGCCGCTGGCCAGCTGGACCGCCTGGGTGGTGCCCGCCACCATGACCACCGCCGAGGCCGCGAAGCGTGTGGGCGTGAGCGAGGCCGAGCTTCGGGCCGTCAACAACATTCCGCCCCGCATGCGGGTGCGCGCCGGCTCCAGCCTCGTGGTGCCCCGCACCGACCGGCTCGACCGCGACGTGCCGGCCCACGTGGCCGACAACGGCACCCTGAGCCTGCAGCCCGAAGCCAACACGCGCCGCGTCGTGGTGAAGGCCCGCAAGGGCGACAACCTCACCAAACTGGCGCGGCGGCACGGCCTGAGTCCCGTGAGCGTGGCCGAGTGGAACAGGCTTTCGGTCACCAGCCCGCTCAAGGCCGGGCAGCGCCTGACCTTGCTGCTGCCGCAGAAGGCCAAGCCGGCCGTGGCCAAAAGCGGCACTCAGCGCAAGGCCAAGGCCAAGACCACCGCCAGGGCCAAGAAGCCCGACGCCAAGACCCGCGTGGCGACCACCAGCAGCAAGACCCGCAAGCCCTGACCGGCGGGTCAGGCGCGAAAACGCGCCTTCGCCTTGCTGGCGAAATCGTTCGTCCAGGCGCTGGCCAGTTCGGTGGCTGGCACCGACAACGCGGAACCCGCGCGCGCCGCCGTCTCGGGGCCATTTCGCGGCATCACCCCATCGGCGGTCCAGGCGTCCCGTGCCCGCTCCACCGCCGACAGGTACAGCGCACGGTCGTCCTGAAAATGCGCCTCGGGCACGGTCTTGATCAGGTCCGACGGGCCAGCGGTCTGCAGCCATTTGAGCGCGTGCACCAGGGCATCGGTCAGGGCCTGTGTGAGCCGCGGGTATTGTTCGATGAAATCGCCCGGTGCGCTGAGGCAGCCCACCGGCACCGGACCGCCGAACACCTGGGTGGTGCCGCCCAGGCTGCGGGTGTCGGCCACCACGCGCATCTCGCCCAACTGTTCAAGCTGGGTGACCAGGGGATCGCTGTGGCACAGGGCATCGAGCTGGCCGAACCGGAACGCCTGCAAGGCCGCCAAAGGCGTGGCCTGGGGCAGGATCTGCAGTTCGTCCTCGCGCACGCCGTCACGCCTGAGCGTGGCCTGCAGCACCTGCAGGCAGACCGGGTCGTTGGCGCGGATGCCAACCCGCTTTCCGCGCAGGTCGCGCGCGCCGCGGTAGCCCGGCGTGGCCCGGGCCGACACGCCCAGAACCACCTGGGGTGCGCGTGCCTGCACCACAAAACTCTGCCAGGCCTGGCTGCGCGCCGGGGCGCTGAGCAACTGGGCAAACGGGCCACACAGCACGTGGGCCGCGCGGCCGTGCACGGCCGCCAGCGCCTGCGCTGAGTCCGCAAAATCGCGCAGCTCGACGTCCAGGCCTTCTTCGCGGAAATAGTTGAGCTGGTCGGCCACGGTGAGCGGGAGGTTCGACAGGCTCACCCGGTGCTCGACCGCGATCACGATGCGCGTGCTGACCAGCCGTGGCGGGTACGGCACAGGCCGCGCGGGAAGGGCCTGCGCCTGCAGCGGCGCAGCGCCCCCGCCGAGCCACAGGCCCGCGCAGGCAACACTCCACTGGCGGCGGTTCAACATGGCCGATGCGTCCTTCCCCGAATCGATGTCGCAATGACCCGAGATTAGGGGCTGGCGCACAACGCGCCATCCGGACGAGTCCCGAGCGGGTTTCCACCGAGCGCGGTTCCCGTCTGGCGAAAACGCAGACGGGCAGCGCGGTGTCAGCGTCGATCGACCAGCGCGTGGGCGATGGTGCCCAGGTCGACGTACTCGAGCTCGCTTCCCACCGGCACCCCCCGCGCCAGCCGCGTGACCTGCAGGCCCCGGTCTTTCAGGGCCTGCGCAATCACGTGCGCGGTGGTCTCGCCTTCGGCGGTGAAGTTGGTGGCCAGAATGACCTCACGCAACGGCGTGTCGGGATCGACCTCGTCCACCCGGTCGAACAGCCGCTCGAGCCCGATCTCGCGCGGGCCCACCCCATCGAGCGGGCTGAGCTTGCCCATGAGCACGAAGTAAAGGCCCTTGTAGGCACCGGTGCGCTCCATGGCGGCCTGGTCGGCCGGCGTTTCCACGATGCACAGCAGGCTGCGGTCGCGCCGCGGATCGCGGCAGGTGGCGCAGACCTCGTCTTCGGTGAAGGTGTGGCAGCGCGCGCAATGGCGCACCTGGCCGACCGCCTCGCTCAGCGCGGCCGACAGGCGCTGGGCGCCCTCGCGGTCGTGCTGCAGCAGGTGAAACGCCATGCGCTGGGCCGACTTGACCCCCACGCCCGGCAGGCGCCGCAGGGCATCGATGAGGCGTTCGAGCGAACGGTTGTCGGCCAAGGCAGGCGCCGGATCAGAAGGGGAACTTCATGCCCGGGGGCAGGCCCGGCATGCCGGCGGTGAGCTTGGACATCTTCTCGTTGCTGGTCTCCTCGGCCTTGCGGACCGCGGCGTTGAACGCAGCCGCCACCAGGTCTTCGAGCATGTCCTTGTCGTCGGCCAGCAGGCTGGGATCGATCGTCACGCGCTTGACGTCGTGCTTGCAGGTCATGACCACCTTGACCAGACCGGCACCGGATTCACCGGTGACCTCGATGAAGGCGAGTTCGTCCTGCGCCTTCTTGAGGTTGTCCTGCATGGCCTGGGCCTGCTTCATGAGGCCGGCGAGTTGTCCTTTGTTGAACATGGGATCGATCCTTGTATTTCAGGGGGTGTTCAGTGGCTTGAGCGTGCCTGGCACGATTGTGCCGCCGAAGTCTCGCATCATGGACTGCACGAAGGGATCGGCCAGCACCTGTTGCTCGGCTTCGCGCTGGCGACGCTCGGCCTCGGCCGCATTGCGCCGCGCTGGCGAGTCGCTCACCGGCCCGGCTTCGATCGCGAGTTCAACCGCATGCCCGATGGAGGCCAGAGCAGCCACCAGCCGTTCGCGGTTGCTGCCCTGGTTGAGCGATTCGCGCTCGATGCGCAAGCGCCAGACCGAACCATCGCGCGACACCAGTTGCGATTGCAGCGCCAGTTCGCGCACCAGGGCGCTCACGGCACCGGCGTCGATCAGGCGCTGCACCACGTCGGCCCAGAACCCTCCTTCGGGTGTGGGCTGCAGTGGCGTGCTGGGGCGAGGCTGGTCCAGCCGCCCTGGCGCGCCGGGGTCGCGCACGGGCACCTGCACCACGCGCGGGGCCGGCCGGGCGTGTGCTGAGGGTTGTGCGGCCGATGCGGCCGATGCGGTCTGCGCCGGGGGCAGCGTGTCCCAGGGCGGCGAATCGTCGTCGGGCTCGGGCCAGGGTGCGTCGTCGACCGGCGGCTCGGCGCTCGAGGCCGCGGGTGCCGGTCGGGGTGCGGGTGCGGGTGCGGGTGCGGGTGCGGGTGCGGGGGATGCCGCCGGTGCAGCTGCAGGTGCTGGCGAAGGCGCCACCGCAACGGGCGCCATGGCCGGAGCGGGAACGGGTGGCGCCGGGACCGGCCTGGCGGCAGCGACCGGTTGGCCGGGCGCGGCCGACTCAACCGTTTTCAGGCTTTTTTTTTCCGCGGAGCCGGCGGGCTTGAAGGCCAGCAAGCGCAGCAGCACCATCGTCAGGCCGGCGTACTCGTCGGGCGCCAGGCCCAGCTCGGCGCGGCCGTGCAGGCACAGGCTGTAGAGCAGCTGGGTCTCGTCGGCGGGCATGGCCTGCGCCAGCCGGGCGATGGTGGATTCGTCGGGGTCGGTGCTGGCGCCCAGGGCGTCCGGTGCGCTCTGGTGAACGGCCATGCGCTGCAGCACACCGGTCATTTCCTCGAGCGTGGACGCGGCGTTGAGGCCATTGACCCGCAACGCGTCCACCGTGTGCACCACCGATGCGCCATCGCCCAGGGCCAGTGCCTCGATCAGCCGCAGCACATGGCCCCGGTCCACCGCGCCCAGCATCTGGCGCACCGGCGCCTCCATCAGTTGCCCGCCACCAAAGGCGATCGCCTGATCGGTCAGGGACAGCGCGTCCCGCATGGACCCGCGCGCCGCCCGCGCCAGCAGGCGCAGCGCCGCGGGTTCGGCCGCCACGCCCTCGGCCTGCAACACCTGCTGCAGGTGTTCGGCCACGGTTTCGGGCGCCATCGGGCGCAGGTTGAACTGCAGGCAGCGCGACAGCACGGTCACCGGCACCTTCTGCGGATCGGTCGTTGCCAGCACGAACTTGAGGTATTCGGGCGGTTCCTCGAGCGTCTTCAACATCGCGTTGAACGCGGTGTTGGTCAGCATGTGGACCTCGTCGATCATGAAGACCTTGAAGCGCCCCTGCACCGGCTTGTAGACCGCCTGCTCCAGCAGCGACTGCACCTCGTCCACCCCGCGGTTGGACGCGGCGTCGAGCTCGGTGTAGTCGACGAAGCGGCCGGCGTCGATGTCGGTGCAGGCCTGGCACACACCACACGGTTCGGCGGTGATGCCGCCCTGCCCGTCGGCCCCCACGCAGTTGAGCGACTTGGCCAGGATGCGCGACACGGTGGTCTTGCCCACCCCCCGCGTGCCGGTGAACAGGTAGGCGTGGTGCAGGCGCTGGCTGCCCAGCGCGTTCGACAGCGCCTGAACCACGTGGCCCTGGCCCACCATTTCGCGGAAATTGCGCGGACGGTACTTGCGGGCCAGAACGACATAAGACATGCGCCTGATTCTATGCGGGGGGTGGGACCCGTCCGGCGGGCGGGATGACCATGGCAGGGCCTCCCCGGCACGGTCACCCCCCGTGGCCTACAATGGCAAGTGACGGGCCTTCCCGCATGGTGAAGCGGCCAACCGGGTCAGGTGGGGAACCAAGCAGCCCTAACCGTGAAGCCAGTGCCGGGGTCAAGGCTCGTCACCTCCCTTTCTCCTCCCTTTCTCCTCCCTTTCTCCTCCCTTTCTCGTCCCTGTCTGCGGCGCACGCCGTGGACCGCGGTCATTCACGGCCGCCAGCCCATCCCCACCGGACATCCCACCCTCGCCCAAGTCAGGCGGGGCTTGGTCGCGCGCGCCTGGGGGCTTTCCAAATCCCCATGAACCAAGGCCCCCGATGCCGCCGGGCCAGCCTCGACACCCAACGACACAGTTCTGAAACAAAAAGATATCAATCAAACGATTGATTTTTTGCTACAGTGCGCGCCATGCCTTCTGCCAAGCCCGCCCAACGCGCCCGCCCGCCCCTCCCGCCCGACGCAGTCGTCCACGGCAAAGGCGCGGCCGCGCGCGAAGTGCTGGTCATGCACGCGACCCGGATCTTTTCGAACAAGGGATACGCCGGCGCCTCCACCCGCGAGATCTGCGATGCGGCGGCGGTCAACCTCTCGGCCATCCGCTACTACTTTGGCGACAAGGCCGGCCTGTACCGCGCGGTGCTGGAGCGGCCGGTGGGCGAGATGTCGGCCACGTTTGCCGGGTTCGACGCGGCCCACCTGACGCTCGACCAGGCGCTTCGCATGCTGCTGCGCCCCTTCGTCGAGATGCACGACGACGAGCAGATCGAGGCGCAGACGATGCGCATCTACCTGCGCGAGATGATCGAGCCCTCGGACATCTTTCGGGAGGTCGTGGGCAGCACGATCGTTCCCGTCCACATGGCCATGTGCGAGGTGCTGGCCCGCCACGCCGGCGCCTCGGCGATCGACGACGACATCCATCAGCTCGCCTTCGCGCTGGTGGCCATGGCCAACGACTACTGCATGTCGCGCGAGTTCATGAAGATGCTGGCGCCCGGCGTGCTCGACCGTCCCGATGCCATCACCCGCATCGTCGATCGCCTGGTCGACTACGGCCTGGCCCTGGTCGACGCCGAACGACGTCGGCGCGCGGGCTCGAACACCCGTGCCGGAGCCAGCGCCGGATCAACGCGCCTCCCCGCCACGCGCCCCACCAGGAAAACACCCCGATGACTCTCGACATCCCGCACCGTCCCGCCGGGGACCATCGCGTCCGGCCCGATCTGCCGATCCGCTGGCTCGGGGCTGCGCTCACCGTGGGCCTGCTGACGGCCTGCGCCACCCCGGTCCCGCCCACCGAATCTGCTGGCGACCTGCCGCCGCAATGGCACGCGCCAATGCCGGCATCGGCGCCGAACGCTCCGGCGCACGGCGGCAAGCCCGCTTCGTTGGCCAGTTGGTGGGCCCAGTTCGACGATCCTGCGCTGACCCGCCTCATCGACGCGGCGCAGCGAAACAACGGCTCGGTCAACGAGGCCGCCGCCCGCATCGCCCAGGCGCGGGCCGGGCTTCGATCGGCAGGCGCATCCGCCCGACCGCAGGCCGATGCCGGTGCGTCGGTGCAGCGCGGCCGGTCGAACGCAGGCGCACTGGCCACGACGGGCACCGTGTCCGTCGACATGCTGTGGGAGCTCGACCTGTTCGGCGGCGCTCAGGCCGGCCGTTCGGCGGCGCTGGCCCAACTGCAGGCCGATCAGGCCGCCTGGCACGACGCCCGCGTCAGCGTGGCCGCCGAAACGGCGCAGACCTACATCGCCCTGCGCCGTTGCGAGCAGCAAGTGGCTGTGCTCCAGGCCGACGCCGAGTCCCTGTCGCGCACGGCCGACCTCACCGACCGCAAGGTGCGCGCCGGCTTTGAATCGCCCGCCAACGGGGCGCTGTTGCGCGCCAGCGCGGCCAGCTCGGCCGCCAGCCTGGTGGCGCAGCAGGCGCAGTGCGAGGCCTTCGTGAAGAGCCTCGTCGCCTTGACCGGCACACCCGAGCCGGACCTGCGGCAGGCGCTGTCGGCGGGCGCACAGCGCCTGCCTCAGCCCAAGGCGTTCGAGGTCGAGGCCGTTCCCGCGCGGTGGATCGCCCAGCGGCCCGACCTGCGCAGCATCGAGCGCCAGGCCGCGGCCGCATTGAAGGACGTGGACGTGGCCGAGGCCGACCGTTGGCCAAGACTCAGCCTGTCGGGCTCGGTGGGCCGAACCCGCGCCTCGGGCGGCGGAGGGCTGGTGTTCGAGGGCACCACCTGGTCGGTGGGACCGTCTCTCAGCATCCCGCTTTTTGACGGCCAGCGCCGCAGCGCGGCCGTGGACGCGGCGCGGGCCCGGTACGAAGAAGCCCGCAGCCGTTACGCCCAGCGCGCCCGCGATGCGGTGCGCGAGGTCGAGACCGCGTTGGTCGACCTCAACGCCGCCGAGCGCCGCCAGAGCGATGCCGAGCGGGCCGTGCAGGGCTACGAGGTCTTTCTGGAAGCCCAGCGCCGACGGACCGAGGCCGGCGCCGGCAGCCTGCTCGAGCTCGAAGAAGCACGCCGCACCGCACTGGCGGCCCGATCCACCCTGGTCGGCATCCAGGCCGACCGGGTGGTGGCCTGGGTCGACCTGTACCGCGCCGTGGGCGGCGGCTGGACCCCGGACGACACGCACATGGCCGGGTCCGACGGCGCCCCGACCACACGCCCTTGACGGCGCATCGATGTTCATCGCCAGCGCCACTGGCGGCCCCCACACACCACCCTTCCCCGAGACGCACCATGCAAGGACCTTCATTCGACCCCACCCCTGAAGACGGCCCCGGCCGTCCTCTGATGAGTCGCCTGGCATCGCGCCGGCCGGCACTGCTGGCGGGCGCCGCCGGCGCCGCGCTGCTGCTCGCGCTGGGCCTCTATGCGCAACACAGCATGGCCCAGGCCGACCGCAACGGCGCAGCGCCCGCGGCGGCGCGCCCGGCACTGACGGTGAAGGCGGTGGTGCCCGAACGCGCCGACTGGCCATCGACCCTGTCTGCCCATGGCAGTGTGACCGCCTGGCAAGAGGTGGTCATCGGGCCCGAGGTGGGGGGCTACCGGCTCGCGGAGGTGCAGGCCCAGGTGGGCGACCGGGTTCGAAAAGGGCAGTTGCTGGCCCGCATCGACAGCGACACCATCGCGGCCGAGCTGGCGCAGTCGCGCGCGGCCGCGGCCGAGGCCAAAGCCCAGCTGGAAGAAGCGGGCCTTGACGCCCAGCGCGCCCGCGGCCTGGCCGAGAGCGGCGCGTTGTCCACCCAGCAGGTCCAGCAGTACCTGACGGCAGAACAGACCGCGCGCGCCCGGCTCGATTCGGCCCAGGCCAGGGTGCAGATCGATCAGCTCCGATTGGCCCACACCCGCGTGGTCGCGCCCGACGCCGGCGTGATCAGCGCCCGGCAAGCCACCGTGGGCTCGCTGGCCCAGCAGGGCCAGGAGCTGTTCCGCCTGATCCGCAACGACCGGCTGGAGTGGCGTGCCGAAGTCACCGCCAGCGAGCTGGCGCGCGTGCAGCCGGGCATGCCCGTCAAGCTCACCGTGCCCGGCGCCGAAGGCAGCCCGGTGACCGGACAGGTGCGCACGGTGGCGCCGACCATCGATCCCCAGACCCGCAATGCGCTGGTGTACGTGGACCTGCCGCCGGGCAGTCCCGCCAGGGCCGGCATGTTCGCCCGCGGCGAACTGCTGCTCGGCACCCGCGCCGCCCTCAGCCTGCCGCAGTCGGCGGTGCTGCTGCGGGATGGTTTTGCCTACGTCTTCACCATCGGAGACAACAACCGCGTGACCCAGACCAAGGTGACCACCGGCCGCCGCCAGGGCGACCGGGTCGAGGTGCTGGGTGGCCTGAATCCGCAGGCGCGGGTGGTGGCCGGCAGTGTGGCGTTTCTCTCCGACGGCGATCAGGTGAAGCTGGGGAGCTGAGCACATGGCCATCAACGTTTCCTCGTGGTCCATCCGCAACCCGATTCCCGGGGTGATGCTGTTCGTCATGCTGACGCTGGCGGGACTGATGTCCTTCCACGCCATGAAGATTCAGAGCTTCCCCGACATCGAGCTGCCCACCATCACGGTCAGTGCGTCGTTGCCGGGCGCAGCGCCGCCCCAGCTTGAGACCGAGGTGGCGCGCAAGATCGAGAACACCATCGCCACGCTGCAGGGGCTGAAGAACCAGACCACCACCATCCAGGACGGTGTGGTGTCGGTCACCGCCGAGTTCCGGCTGGAGAAGCCCATCCAGGAGGCGCTCGACGACGTGCGCAATGCGGTGGCCCAGATCCGCAGCGATTTGCCGGCCGACCTGCGAGACCCGGTGGTCAGCAAGCTGTCGCTCTCGGGGTCGCCCATCCTGGTGTACGCCGTGGCCTCCGAACGCATGGACGAAGAGGCCTTGTCCTGGTTCGTGGACAACACGGTCACGCGGCAGTTGCTGACGGTGCCGGGCGTGGGCGCGGTGGCGCGGGTGGGCGGCGTCACCCGGCAGGTTCAGGTCGAGCTCGACCCGACCCGGCTGCTGGCCCTGGGCGCCACGGCCGCCGATGTGTCGCGCCAGCTGCGCAACATCCAGCAGGAAGCGTCCGGCGGGCGCACCGACATCGGCGGCGCCGAGCAATCGCTGCGCACCATCGCCACCGTGCAGTCGGCCGAAGAACTGGGCCGGATGGAGCTGTCGCTGTCGGACGGCCGACGGGTCCGGCTGGACCAGATCGCCACCGTGACGGACACCGTGGCCGAGCGCCGGTCCACCGCGCTGCTCGACGGCCGGCCCGTGGTCGGGTTCGAGATCACCCGCAGCAAGGGCGCCGGCGAGATCGACGTGGCCGACGGCGTGAGCGCGGTGCTGGCCACCCTGCAGGCCCAGCACCCCGACCTCAAGGTCACCGAGGCCTTCAACTTCGTGAACCCGGTGCGCGACAGCTACGAAGGCTCGATGTGGCTGCTGTACGAGGGAGCCCTTCTGGCGGTGCTGGTGGTGTGGCTGTTCCTTCGCGACTGGCGGGCCACCTTCATTGCCGCCACCGCGCTGCCGCTGTCGGTGATCCCGGCCTTCATCGGCATGCACTACCTGGGCTTCTCGCTCAACACCGTGACGTTGCTGGCCATGTCGCTGGTGGTCGGCATTCTGGTGGACGACGCCATCGTCGAGATCGAGAACATCGTGCGCCACCTGCGCATGGGCAAGACGCCCTACCAGGCGGCCATGGAGGCCGCCGATGAAATCGGCCTGGCCGTGATCGCGACCACCTTCGCGTTGATCGCGGTCTTTCTGCCCACGGCGTTCATGAGCGGCATTCCGGGCAAGTTCTTCGTGCAGTTCGGCTGGACCGCGGCGCTGGCGGTGTTCGCGTCGCTGGTGGTGGCCCGGGTGCTCACGCCCATGATGGCGGCCTACATCCTCAAGCCCTGGGTGGCCGTGAATGCCGATGGACAAACCGTCGACCCGCACGAGGCGCCCGATGGCCGCCTGATGCGCGCCTACATGGGCTGGGTGGCGTGGTGCCTGAAGCACCGCGCGGTCACCGTGCTCGCATCGCTGGCGCTGTTCGTCGGCGGCATTGCGGTGGCCGGCCTGCTGCCCACCGGCTTCATTCCACCGGACGACACCGGGCAAACCCAGGTCAAGCTGGAACTGCCTCCCGGCACCCGGTTCGATGAATCGCTGGCGGTGGCCGAAGCCGCGCGCAAGATCGTGGCGTCACACCCGGAAGTCCGATCGGTCTACACCGCCATCGGTGGCGGGTCCGCCGGCTCCGATCCTTTTGCGGGCGGCGGTGCCGACGCAGAGCCGCGCAACGCCACGCTGACCATCCAGACCACCCACCGCAACGACCGCGCGATCAGCCTGCAGCAGATCGACACCGAGCTGCGGGACATGCTGTCCACGGTGGCGGGCACCCGCGTGCAGGTCGGGCTGGCCGGCGCCGGCGGCAGCCTGCTGCAACTCAGCCTCTCGGGCGACGATCCGCAGTCCCTTCTGGAGGCGGCCCGGGCACTCGAGGTCGAGCTGCGGACCATCCCGGGGCTGGGCAACATCACCTCCAGCGCCGCGCTGATCCGGCCCGAGCTGGTGGTTCGCCCTGATTTCGCCCGCGCGGCCGACCTGGGCGTGACGTCCGCCGCCATTGCCGACACCCTGAGGATCGCCACCGCCGGCGACTACGACCAGAGCCTGGCCAAGCTGAACCTCAGCCAGCGCCAGGTGCCGATCGTGGTCAAGCTGCCGGCCGATGCGCGCGCCGACCTGGCCCTGATCGAACGCCTCATGGTGCCCGGTGCGCGCGGCCCCGTGATGCTCGGGCAGGTGGCCACCGTGGAAATGGACAGCGGGCCGGCGCAGATCGACCGCTTCAACCGCCTTCGCAACGTCAACTTCACCATCGAGCTGAACAACCAGCCGCTCGGCGACGTGCAGGCCCGCGTCGACGAGTTGCCGACCTTGAAGAACCTGCCGGCCGGGGTCAAGCGGACCAACCTGGGCGATGCGGAGGTGATGGCCGAGCTGTTCGCCAGTTTCGGGCTGGCCATGCTCACCGGCGTGCTGTGCATCTACGTGGTGCTGGTGCTGCTGTTCAAGGATTTCCTGCAGCCGGGCACCATCCTCACCGCCCTGTTCCTGTCGATCCCCGGGGCCTTCGTGGCGCTGCTGCTCACCGGCAAGGCGCTGTCGATGCCGGCCATGATCGGGTTGATCATGCTGATCGGCATTGCCACCAAGAACTCCATCCTGCTGATCGACTACGTGATCCTGGCCCGCCGGACCGGCATGGAGCGGCACGAAGCCCTGCTCGATGCCTGCCACAAACGCGCCCGGCCGATCATCATGACGAGCCTGGCCATGGGCGCCGGCATGCTGCCGATTGCCCTCGGCATCGGGGCCGACCCGAGCTTTCGGGCCCCGATGGCCATTGCGGTCATCGGCGGGCTCATCACCAGCACAGTGCTGTCGTTGCTGGTGGTGCCGGTGGCCTACGCCCTGGTGGACGACGCCGAAGCCTGGGTTCGCCGCAGGTCGATCTTCCGCCGGCGAAACGCCACCACGGCACTTCCGCAGCCCCGCCCCGCCGCCGAATCCGCCTGACGCCGAGGGCCGGCCTCAGCGCGTCGCCGGGCCCGGCGGCGATGCGGCCAGGTGGCGCAGCGCCCCCTCCCCCGCGCGCACGCCACTGGCCATCACGGCCGTGAGCAGATAGCCGCCGGTGGGGGCTTCCCAGTCGAGCATCTCCCCCGCCACGAACAGGCCGGGGCGCTGCCGCACCATCAGGTGGTCGTCCAGCGCGTCGAAGCGCACGCCGCCCGCGGTGCTGATGGCTTCGTCGATCGGGCGTGGCCGCAGCAGCGTCAGCGGCAGGGCCTTGATCGCGCGCGCCAGGGCCTGCGGATCGTGCATGGCGGCCTTGTCCAGGTGCTCGTGCAGCAGCGCGAGCTTGATGCCGTCCAGGCCAAGCCGGCCCTTGAGGTGGCTGGAGAGGCTGCGCGAGCCCCTCGGGTGCGACACCTCGGCCTGCACACGGTCGGCGCTGTGGTCGGGCAACAAGTCGACCCACAGCGTGGTCTGGCCGTTCACGGCGATGCGATCGCGCAGCGCGGCCGAGGCCGCGTACACCACGCTGCCTTCGACGCCGGTGGCCGTGGCCACGAATTCGCCCCGCAGGTGGTGGCGCTGCCCCGCGGCATCGTCGAAGGCGATGGCCACGGTCTTGAACGGTTGGCCGGCCCAGCGGTCGGCAAAGTGTTTGCTCCAGCCCTCGCCCAAGCCGTGCACGGTGGAGCCGGCCACATCGAAACCGCAGTTG
Organism: Hydrogenophaga sp. XSHU_21; assembly: GCA_046604145.1. GTDB lineage: Bacteria > Pseudomonadota > Gammaproteobacteria > Burkholderiales > Burkholderiaceae_C > Hydrogenophaga. The sequence goes on along the minus strand of JBKIXD010000003.1, from coordinate 537,458 downwards.
GAGGGCGTCAGGTCGGCCACGCCGACACCGGCCTCGCGCAGCCACGGCACCCAGGCGCCGTCGGAACCCAGGCGCGCCCAGCTCGCACCGCCCAGGGCCAGCACCACGGCGCGCGGCCGGACCTCCACCGATCCCGGGAGGGCGGTGTCGAAGCGCAGCGCCCCGTCGGCCGTCCAGCCGCGCCAGCGGTGGCGCATGTGGAACTGCACCGGCACGCCAGGCGCAGCGGGGTGCCGCAGCCGGTGCAGCCAGGCGCGCAGCAGCGGTGCGGCCTTCATGTCGGTGGGAAACACGCGGCGCGAACTGCCCACGAAGGTGTCGATGCCCAGGCCCCGGGCCCATTCGCGCAAGGCAGAAGGGCCGAAGGCGTCGAGCATGGGGCGCAGCGCCGGGGCGCGGTCGCCATAGCGCGGCACGAAAGCGCTGTAGGGCTCGGCGTGCGTCAGGTTGAGCCCGCCCTTGCCCGCCAGCAGGAACTTGCGGCCCACCGACGGCATGGCGTCGAACAGGTGAGCTGCCACGCCGGCGCGCGACAGCACCTCGGCCGCCATGAGCCCGGCAGGCCCGCCGCCCACCACCGCCACGTCGATCGTCGTCATTCGGCCGCGTCCATGTCGATGAGGCGCCCTTGCGCCGTGATGAAGCCCAGGCGGACCGTGCTGCCGGGGTGAATGGCTTGCAAGGCGGCCCGGTAGCCGAGCATCTGCTCGCGGTGCTCGCGCACGGTGTGGGGTGCGTCGTGGCGCTTGAAGTCGAGCACCCACCAGGTGCCCGTGGCCCGCTCGCGCACCAGCCGGTCGATGCGCAGCACCCGGCCTTCGTGCAGCAGCTCCACTTCGTTGCCCCATTGATCGAGCACCCGGGCGTCCCACGCCCACGCGGCCTGTCCGCCAACGATGCGACGCGCCGCGGCCAGGGCCTCTGCGGACTGCGGCGCGGAAAGCCCGTGTTCGCGCTGCACCGACAACCGGTGGGTGTCGCCCCAGTCGAAGCCGGTGGCCGGTGTGGGGCACCACTGCAACAGCCGGTGCAGGGCCTGGCCCCAGCGGGCGGCGGCATCGTCGGCCGCCGCGGCGGTCACCGGCAGTGGCTCGGGCATGGCGGTGAGCACGGGCGGCACCGCCAGCGGCCAGGCGTCGGCGGCGGCGTCGCCGGCCTCCGGTGGGGTGGCCGGGGTGTCGAGCGCCGTGGCCAGCGGCGCCAGCCGGTCCCACCAGGCCGTGGTCGCGGGAGCGCGGTGCGGCTCGAAGGCCGAGACCACCAGGCGGTTGGCGGCCCGCGTCATGGCCACGTAGAGGGCATTGAGTTCTTCGAGCGAGCGCGCGCGGCGCTCGGCGTCCAGCAGCGGTTGAGCGCATGCCGGCGCCGCCTTTTCGCTGGCCAGGAACACGAACCGCTGCGGGTGCGGGTCGGTGCCGGGCCAGTCAATCAGCACGCCCATGCTTTCAGGCCGCTGGCTGGCGGACCGGGTGTCCAGCAGGACCACGGTGTGGGCCTCCAGCCCCTTGGCGCCATGGATGGTGAGCAGCCTCACCACCCCGGGCCGGGCCACGGGCGCCAGCGTCAGACCACCCGCACGAACCGCCCGCACCAGGCGGTAAACGGTGAGAAACCGCCCGCCTTCGAGTTGCAGCGACAGGGACAGCAGCGCGTTCAGTTGCCCGAGCACCGCCGCGCGCTGGCCCGCCGGCGCCGCTTGCGCAAAGCGGCGCATCAGGTCGCCGTCGCGCACGATGTGCGAAAGAGCGTCGTGCGGCGGCAGCGTGCGCAGCACCGTCTGCCAGCGCAGCCACCTTTCGGCGGTGTCGCGCCACAGGGTCGGCGCATCGGATTGCGCGGCGCAGGACTGCAGCACCTGCCACCACCCGGACGGGTCGGTGGCGGACCGCACCCGTTGCGCGAGGGCCGCCAGGTCGTCGTCGCGCCAGCCACCGATCGGCGAGCGCAGCGCGCGCGCCAGGCTCAGGTCGTGCGTGGGCGACACCAGGGCATCGAGCAGCGCGACCACGTCCTGCACGGCCGGCGCCTCGGCCAGGTCGGTCTTCTCGGGTTCGTCGCTGGCAATGCCGCGCGCCTGCAAGGCTTCGTGCATCCAGCCCAGGCGCTCGCGCTTGCGGGCCAGCACCATCACATCGTCGGGCTTCACGCGCCCGGACCGGATCTCCTGCGCGATCCAGTCGGCCGCCTGGCGGGCCTCGAGCGCGCTCATGGCGTCGTCCGGTGTGTGGCGCGCCGTGGTGAGGGTGTCGCGCCAGGCATCGCCGCCGTCGCTGCCCGGGTGTTCCGCGTCGGGCCGCTCTCGTGCGCTGCGCAGCACCTCGGGCAAGGCTTCCAGGCTGCCGGGCACGTCGCTGGCGGTCGTGTGGTCGCGGAACGCCGCGCCCACGGTCTCACCGTAATCACCCGCGGCCACCGCCTGCCCCATCACCGCGTTGACGGCCGCCACCACACCCACGGCGCAGCGGCGCGTGTGGTCGCAGGCCAGCAGGGAGCCGCCCAGACCCTGCACCACGAAGGCCTGGGCCGCTCGGAACACCTGCGGTTCGGCGCGGCGGAAGCGGTAGATGGACTGTTTGGGATCGCCGACGATGAACACGCCCGGTGCCTCGCCCGACCCGGCGCCGGCATAGGCCGACAGCCAGCCATACAGCGCCTGCCACTGCAGCGGATTGGTGTCCTGGAATTCGTCGATCAGCAGGTGCCGCACGCGCGCATCCAGGCGCTGCTGCAGCCAACCCGACATTTCAGCGTCGGCCAGCAGCCGGCGCGCCGCGCCTTCGACATCGTTCATGTCGACCCAACCGCGCTCGCGCTTGAGGTCGGCCATGCACGCGAGCAGCACGCGCGCCAGGCGCGACAGCCGTTGGTGGTGCAACCACGCCTGATGCTGCTGCGCGGCACCACAAAGGCGCTGCAACTCGGCTTCGGCCAGCCCGGCGGCCGCGAAGGACTGCAGGTTCTTGGTCAGGCGGTCGTCGTCCTTGACGAAGAAGGCCTTTCGCAGCATGGCAAGGCGTCGCGCGGCGGCATCGGGTTCATCGGGCAGTTCGAACGCGTCGATGATGGCGCTGGCGGCCTTTCGGGGCGTGGCATTCTTCTCCTGCCCGAGGGCGCGCGCAATGTCGGTCCAGCGTTCGCGCGCGGCAGCGCCCAGCAGGGCCAGTTCGGGCCGCTCGTGTGCGGCCAGCTCTGCGTACATCACGCCGAAGTGCTGCACACTGTTTTCCACGGTGCCGGCCTCGTCGGCCAGGGCGAATTCCACCCGCTTGACGGCGGCGTTCCTGAGCGCCTGCAGTGTCTGGTGGCGACCCACGCTGGCCACGCTGTCAAAGAAGTCCTTGCGGGCTGCCGGGTCCTTCTGCAGTGCGGCAAAAAAGACCGGCCAGGTGCGCTCGATGATCGGGGCGTCGTCCTCCTGCAGTTCGTACGCCGGTGGAAGGCCCAGCGACTGCAGGAGCGACAAAGGCGCGGCCCGCAACAGCGCGGCAAACCAGCCGTGGAACGTGCGCAGCTGCACCGAGCGGCTGTGCACCTGCAACCGCGCCTGCAGGCCCCTGGCCGGCACCAGCAGGCGGCGCGCTTCGGCTTCGCTCAGGCCGCGCTCCCTCAGGGCCTCGGTCAAGCGGGCGTCGTCCAGCGTGGCCCATTCGGCCAGCACCTTCTGCAGTCGCTCGCGCATTTCACCGGCGGCCTTGCGGGTGAAGGTGATGGCCAGGATCTCGTGCGGCTCGGCACCCGCCAGCAGCGCCCGCAGGATGCGCGACACCAGCATCCAGGTCTTGCCGGCGCCCGCGCAGGCCTCGACCGCCACGCTGCGGGCCGGGTCGCAGGCCCGTTCGTAAAACGCCTCTGCCGTGACCTGCCTGCCATCGATGCGGTAGGCCAGCGCGTTGGCCGCAGCGGCCTTCTGTGGAGCGTTCATGCCCAGAAGTCCTTTCGGCACAGGCCGCGCGCCGCGCAGTGCTCGCACGCCCTGCCCTCACCCAGCGCCGGCAGCCCGGCGCCCGCAGCCAGTCGCTCCATGTCGTGCTCGATCCCCCGCATCAGCGCCTGACGCACGGCCGGCAGGTCGTCAGGCTCCATCAACCGGGTGGCCTCGTCCGGCACGGTTCGGCCGTCGGTCAGGCTCAGGTAGGCCGCGCCGGCTTCGTCGTCCCCCAGCAGCGCGGCGTAGAAGGCGATCTGCGTGTCCTCGAACGGCTCCTTGATGCGCGCCTCGGTCTTGCTGCGGTTTTCGGTCTTGTAGTCGATCACCAGCGGGCGGGACGTGCCGTCGACGGGCCGTTGGTCGATGCGGTCCAGCCGGCCGTGCAGCCGCCAGCGACCGACCGAGGTTTCACGATCGGCCTCGGCAGCCACGAACCGGGCACCGGTGGCCTCGTGCCCCTCCAGCCAGCGCAGGTAACCGTCGCGAAGGCCGGGCCACTGCGCACGGTAGGGCAGAAAGCCCGCCGATTGTTCGCTCCCGAGACCTATCTCGCTGGCCACTTCCTCGGCCAGCGCATCGAGCGCGGCGCGGTCGGCATCGGTGCCTGGCCGCTGGTCGCCCCGCGCCTCGTGAAAGGCCCGCAGCACCGCGTGCAGCCAGATGCCCATGTCGCGCTGATCGGGCTCGGTGTCGAGCTCGTCGGCCTCGGCCAGCCTGAGCTGGCGCAGCGCAAAGAAGCGGTAGGGGCAGGTGCGCAGGTCGTCGTAGGCGCTGGCCGACAGCCGATCGGGCAGCAGGCCGGGCGCGCTGGGCAGTGGTCGCTCGGTCGGCTGGTGCGGCACGGGGTCGATCCGCAGCGGTGGCGCCCGAAGCGGCAGGCCCAGCGCCACCGCGCGCGGGCTGGGGAGCAAAGGCTCGGCCGCGTCGTGGGTGCGCCAGAGCAGGTCCAGCGGGGTGCCGTCGAGCAGGGTCTGCCACGCCGAATCGGCCGAGGCGCGCAGCGCATCGCGGTCGGGCAGGCCGAGCACCTTTCGCTGGTCGGGTGTCCAGTCCCCGGCGGGCTCGGGCCCCACCGGTGCGGAGCGCTCGTCGCAACCCGGCACCACCACCGCGCCCAGCGCGCGGCCCAGCCGCTGCGGCAAAGGCACCACGACCACCTGGGGAACACCCGCCGCCTCGGGCTGGAAGGCGGCGCCCTCCAGCGCCTCGCGCACCCAGGCGGCGAACCGGGCCAATGTCCATCGGCGGCGGCCGGTGGCCTCCCGCGCGTCGGCCCCGGCGGCAGGCTCCCCGGCTTCGGCGGGATCGGCCGAATCGCCCAGGCCGTCGAATTCATGGGCGGCCTCACCCAGGCGCAACAGCGACAGGGTCTGAATGCCGGCCGCATCGGCCGCCAGCACCGCCCATTGTCCCGATCGTTCGAGCGCCGTCGCCACGTCGCGAAGCCAGTGCACCAGCGGACGCGGCGCACGCAGTGCGGCCATAACGCCATCCACCCCTTCAGGGCGCAGCGGCTCGGGCACCGCGGCCCAGCGCGATACACCGTGCCGCCGCAGTGACTTTTCGAGCGACAGCACGGCCGGGGCGTCGAACGACGGCGCCTGCTTGAGCCAGTCGAGCACATCGTCGGCGCTGGCGCGCGCGTCGGCCGCGCGCAGCAGCGCCATGAGGCTGGCGGCGGCGTTGGTGGTGGACAGTTTCCAGCCCGATTCGTCCCTCAGGCGCACGCCAGCGCCCTGCAGCAGCGCGCTCACGCGGCGTGTCAGCAAGCGGTCGTTGGCCACCAGCCCCACCGGTGATCGCCCGGCATTGAGGTGCTCGATGACACAGGCCGCAGCGGCGGAGGCCTCGGCTTCGAAGTCGGTGCACGCGATGGCGCGCCAGGAAGACGCAGCCGCACCACTGGCCGCACCACCGACCTCTCCCACGACCGGTGCGGGCAGCCAGGCCGTGCCATCGCCCCGGGCCGACAGCAGCGCCGCCACCAGGGGCTGTGCATCGTGGCCAGCCACGGCCAGCAGCAGATCGGCGTCCGCACGGGCCTGCGGCGTCCAGAGGGCATCGGTGGCATAGGAGGACGCGCCCGCCCAGGTGAGGGCCAGTTGCGCCACGAGGCCTTCCCAGCGCGCCACCGCCACCGTCTGCAGCCCGGCGCGCAGCCCCTCGGCCCAACCCATCCGTTCGGCGGGCGGCGTGGCAGCGGCCAGCGGTGCCAGCGAGCGCGCGGCGTCGACCAGGCGGGCGACCAGCTCGCGCCGAAGCCCGGGGTCGATGCGCTCGCGCAGGACACGGTCCAGCCAGCCCGACGCCACCAGCGCGTCCCGCGCCGGGTCCTGCGTCAGGTCGTCCGGGCCGCTGCGCCAGGGTTGAAGCGCCTCGGCCCACTGGCGCGGGGTGGCAAAGCGCGGCGCCAGCCCCGTGGGATGTCGCTCCATCCAGGCGCGCCGCGCCTCTGGCACGAGGGCGGTGTACGGCAGCAGCACCACGGTGCGCGAAGGCGCCACCGACCGGTCCTGCATGGCCGATTCCACGGCCTGCAGGGGCGCCGACCAGGCACGCGTCCACGACAGGGGCATCGCGCGGACCTGCATCGGGGCGTCTGCAAGGGCTGACGGGTCGTGAGGTCTCGGGGGCGCGGGCGTCATGTCTGGGGGCTTTCTGTCACAATGCGGCCGCCCGCGTGAGGAGGCAGTGAGGCGCAGCGAATTCGCCGTTTCACCCGCCGCATGCGCCGAAACTGTAACCTCCCGCCCATCGATTCTGAGGACTGCCATGGCCAGCGACTTGATCAAACACGTTTCCGACGCGAGCTTCCAGGCCGACGTGCTGGACAGCAAGGCCCCCGTGCTCGTCGACTTCTGGGCCGAGTGGTGCGGCCCCTGCAAGATGATCGCGCCCATCCTGGACGAGGTGGCCGGCAGCTACAACGGCAAGCTGCAGATCGCCAAGCTCAACGTGGACGACAACCGCGACGTGCCGGCCAAGTTCGGCATCCGCGGCATTCCCACGCTCATGCTGTTCAAGGACGGCCAGCTCGCCGCCACCAAGGTCGGTGCACTGAGCAAGGCGCAGCTCACCGACTTCATCGACAAGCAACTGACCTGATCCCGCCGGCCCGGGTGTGCCCCGGGCCGCAGGCCGAACGCCGCGAGGCGGCCACCCAGCGGCCACCCCGGCCACCCGTTCACAGGCCACGATTCCTGTCATAATCCCGGCACGCGAGCCAACCAGGCGCTCGCCGCCCAAGCGCAACGCCCGCCACCCGGGCCACCGCGCACACCCCCCCGGTTCTCCCCACACGACTCCGCCCGGAGTGACGTCCATGCACCTCAACGAACTCAAGGCCTTGCACGTCTCGGAAGTGCTCAAGCAGGCCGAAGCGCTCGAGATCGAGAACACCGGCCGCATGCGCAAGCAAGAGCTGATGTTCGCCATCATCAAGAAGCGCGCCAAGACCGGCGAGCAGATCGTGGCCGACGGCGTGCTCGAGGTGCTCCCCGACGGATTCGGTTTCCTGCGGGCCCCCGACACCAGCTACACCGCCAGCACCGACGACATCTACATCTCGCCCAGCCAGATCCGTCGCTTCAACCTGCACACCGGCGACATGATCGAGGGCGAGGTGCGCATCCCCAAGGACGGCGAGCGCTATTTCGCACTCAACAAGCTCGACAAGATCAACGGCCTGCCTCCCGAGGAGAACAAGCACAAGATCATGTTCGAGAACCTGACGCCCCTGTTCCCCAAGGAACAGATGCGCCTGGAACGCGACATCAAGAGCGACGAGAACATCACGGGTCGCGTCATCGACATCATCGCGCCCATCGGCCGCGGCCAGCGCGCCCTGATCGTGGCGCCCCCCAAGAGCGGCAAGACGGTGATGATGCAGCACATCTGCCACGCCATCACCGCCAACCACCCCGACGTCGAACTGATGGTCCTGCTGGTGGACGAGCGCCCCGAGGAAGTGACCGAGATGCAGCGCACGGTGCGCGGCGAGGTCATCGCGTCGACCTTCGACGAGCCCGCCGCCCGCCACGTGCACGTGGCCGAGATGGTGATCGAGCGCGCCAAGCGCCTGGTCGAGCTCAAGAAAGACGTGGTGATCATGCTCGACTCGATCACCCGCCTGGCACGCGCCTACAACAACGTGCTGCCCTCATCGGGCAAGGTGCTCACCGGCGGTGTCGACGCCAACGCGCTGCAACGCCCCAAGCGCTTCTTCGGCGCGGCCCGCAAGGTCGAGGAAGGCGGCTCGCTGACCATCATTGCCACCGCACTGGTCGACACCGGCTCGCGCATGGACGAGGTGATCTTTGAAGAGTTCAAGGGCACCGGCAACTGCGAAATCCACCTTGATCGCCGCCTGTACGAAAAGCGCGTCTTCCCGTCCATCCAGCTCAACCGCAGCGGCACCCGACGCGAAGAGCTGCTGCTCCAGCCCGAAATCCTGCAGAAGACCCGCATCCTGCGCCAGTTCATGTACAACATGGACGAGATCGAGGCCATGGAAATGGTCCTCAAGAGCATGAAGTCGACGAAGAACAACTCGGAGTTCTTCGACATGATGCGCAGAGGCGGTTGATCGCAACTCCCCCCTGCGCGCCTCACGGCGCTTCCCCCCTCCGTAGCGCGACTCCGTCGCTTCGAGGGGGGACAACACCAGTGGCCCGGCGAAGCCGGTTCCCCGGTGGGACGGGCACCTCCCCCCTGCGCCGCTGACGCGGCTTCCCCCCTCCGTGGCGCGACTGCGTCGCTTCGAGGGGGGACAACACCAGAGGCCCGGCAAAGCCGGTTCCTCGGTGTTTCTGGATTGGATCGCTTCCTCCGGCGTGCGTGACCTGAACCCAGAATGCGGCGGATCTGGCTTTGCCAGGCCGCTCGCATTGCCCCCTGGGGGGTGACGCCGAAGGCGGCGCGGGGGGGTGATATAATTTCGGGTTTAGCGGCAAGTACGGCGGAATGGTTCCGGCGCGGCTGTCGCAACCGACTGAACAAGGAAACGTCATGAAAGACGGCATTCACCCCAACTACCGCGATGTGTGCTTCCTCGACCTGTCGAACAACTTCAAGTTCGTGACCCGGTCCTGCGCCAGCACCAAGGAAACCATCAAGATGGACGACGGCCGCGAGCTGCCGCTGTACAAGCTTGACACCTCCAGCGAATCGCACCCGTTCTACACCGGCACGCAGAAGAGCGTGGACAACATGGGCGGCCGCGTCGAGAAATTCCGCAACCGCTACGGCAAGACCGCTGCCAAGTAAGCGCGTCTTCGGCCCGAAAAAAGCAGCCGCCTGCCGGCTGCTTTTTTTTCGCCCGCGAATGTTCGCGCCCGCCCCGACGGGTCGCTTGTATAGTCCCCTGCCGTGAACCGCCCGACGCCCGCCATCGTGAGCCAGTCGGCCGTGCGCCGCCTGCCGCGCGTGGCCCTCATCCTGTTCTGTGTGGCCTATGTGCTGCCGGGCTTCCTCGGGCGCGAGCCCTGGAAGAACGCCGACGTGGGTGCACTGGGCGCCATGCTCGAGCTGGCGGCGGGCAGCGCCGACTGGTGGCGCCCTGCGGTGCTCGGGGTCGGCGTGATCGACCCGGGGCCGCTGCCCTACTGGATCGGGGCATGGTTCATTCACCTCCTGCCCTTTCTGCCTGCCGACCTCGCGGCGCGCACGCCCTTTGCGCTCATGCTGGGCTTCACGCTGGCCTGCACCTGGTACGCCACCTACCACCTGGCCCGCCAGCCGGCTGCGCTGCCAGTGGCCTTTGCGTTCGGCGGCGAAGCGCAACCCACCGACTACGCACGCGCGCTGGCCGATGCGGCGCTGCTGGCGCTGGTGGCCTGCCTGGGCCTTGCGCAGCTGTCGCACGAGACCACCCCCGACGTTGCCCGCCTGGCATGGACCGCCAGCATGCTGTTCGGTGCGGCGCGGCTGGTGCAACCGCAACCAGGTGCCCGCTGGCGCACCCTGCTCTGGTGGACACTGGGCGTCGCCGGCCTGGTGCTCAGCGGATCGGCGGCGCTGGCCTTGTTGCTGGGCGTGGGCTGGCTGGCCCTGGCGGCCCTGGCCCTGCAAAGCCGGCCATCGGACGGCGGCGAAGGCCCGACCGACTGGATCGGGCTCGCGCTGGCCGCCACGATCTGGCTCGGGCTGGTGGTCGCCTCGTTCGCCACCGGCTTGATTCAGTGGCCCCACGTCGCCGCCGCCATTGCCCGGCTGCCGTTGGACAGCTGGGTGCGGCTGCTGCTGTGGTTCACCTGGCCGGCGTGGCCGCTGGCGTTGTGGACGCTGTGGCGGTGGCGCCGCCAATGGCAGCAACCCCACGTGGCCCTGCCGCTCTGGATGGTGCTGGTGGTCGTGCTGCACACGCTGCTGGCCGACGAACGCGACCGTGCATTGCTGCTGTCTTTGCCGGCGCTGGCCGCACTGGCGGCCTTCGCCCTGCCCACGCTGCGGCGCAGCGTGGCGGCCCTGATCGACTGGTTCACGCTGCTCTTCTTCAGCTTCTGCGCACTGGTGATCTGGGTCATCTGGGTGGCCATGATGACCGGTGTGCCGGCCAAACCGGCGGCCAACGTGGCCAAGCTGGCGCCCGGGTTCGTGCCCGAGTTTTCGTTCGGGCTGTTCGTGGTCGGTGCCATTGCCACCGGCGCATGGCTGTGGCTGGTGGCGTGGCGCGTGGGTCGACACCGGGAGGCGATCTGGAAAAGCCTGGTGCTCCCGGCCGCGGGCAGCACCCTGTGTTGGCTCCTGCTCATGACGCTCTGGCTGCCGCTGCTGGATTTCGGGCGCAGCTACGGGCCGATTGCGCGCCGCATTGCCAGCCTGGTCCCCACCGATGGCTGTGTGCTGGTCGACAGCCTCACCCAGGCCCAGATCGCCGCGCTCCAGCACCAGGGCGGCCTGCGGCTTGTGCGCAGCACCGACGCCACGAACGCGGCGAACGCCACGCAGCCGGTCTGTGAAAGCCTGGTGGTGTCCCCCGAGGGTCAGCTTACGCTGGCCAACCGGGTCGAACTCACGCAATGGGCGTTCAAGTCCACCGTGAGCCGGCTCACCGACAACCGCGAGCGCCTGCTGCTGTACCAGCGCGTCGGGCGCTGAGCCGGGCCCGGCCCGGCAGAAAACTCAATCGGGTGCCGATTCGCGCACCCGGGTGGGCGGCAACGCGATGGTGAAGGTCGATCCGGACCCAAGCGTGCTCTGCACCTCGATCCGGCCACCGTGGCGCTGGGCCACGTGCTTGACGATGGCCAGGCCCAGGCCGGTTCCACCGGTTTCGCGCGAGCGGCTCCGGTCCACGCGGTAAAACCGTTCGGTCAGTCTGGGCAGGTGTTCGGCCGCAATCCCCGGCCCGGTGTCGGTGACTCGAAACTCCGCCCAACCGTCGTCGCGAAGCCGCCAGCCTGGTTGGATGACCCCACCGCCCGGCGTGTACCGGATCGCGTTGCTCATGAGGTTGGACATCGCGCTGATGAGCTCCGTCTTGGCCCCCGACACCCACAGCTCGCCAACCTCCTCGGGCTCGATGCGGTGCGGCTCGCTGGCGATGGCCTGCGTGAGGCCGCGCCCTTCCTGAACGACGTGGTCCAGCAGCTCGCGGGCCGAAATCCATTCACCCGGTCCTGGCGCCGGGCTGCCCTCCAGCCGCGACAGGGTGAGCAGGTCGCTCACCAGGGTCTGCATGCGCAGCGCCTGCTGGCTCATCAGCCCCAGGTACTGGTGCCGTTCTTCGGGGCTCAGCTCGAGGCTCTGCATGGTCTCCACGAAACCGCTGAGCACCGTCAGCGGCGTGCGGATCTCATGCGACACGTTGGCAACGAAATCGCGCCGCATGGCTTCGGCCAGTTGCAGCGCCGTGACATCGCGCGTGAGCATGAGCTTTCGCTTCTTGCCGTAGGGGTGAATCTGCAGCGAAATCCTGGTGGGCTGTGTCGGGCGCGGGCCCACACCGTCGATGGTGATCTCGTGGCTGAAGTCACCCGCACTGAGGTAGGCGTTGAACGCGGGGTGGCGCACCATGTTGCGCACGTACTGCCCCAGATCGCGCTGCGGGTCGAAACCCAGTTGGTTGGCAGCGGTGAGGTTGGACCACTCGATGCGCCCGGAGGCATCGAGCAGCACGACACCGTTGGGCGACGCCTGGATGGCGGCCAGAAAGTCCTCCAGCCGCGCATCGCTGTTCTGCGCCTTCTTTTCAAGCTTGCGCACGGACTTGCGGGCCCGGTCGAGCAGTTCACCCCAGTAGCCGCCGTACCCCGGCATGCGGGACACGTCGGCCTTGGTGAACCAGCGCAGCACGCGGCGTGCACGCAGCGCATCGCGCGTGACCCAGATCGCCGCGCCACACAAAGCCCCCAGAAACACCAGGGCCGCCTCGTCGGCGGCCCAACCCACCGCCGCCCCCAATGCCACCAGGAGCAACGGCTCGAGGATGCGCCAGGTCATGTCGCCGACATCGGCGTGTCCTGGGCCGGACGCGGCTGGTTGCCGTTCATGGCGGTGAGGCGATAGCCCGCACCGCGGACCGTCTCGATCATGGTCGAGGCCTCACCCAGAGATTCCCTCAATCGCTTGACGTGCACGTCCACGGTTCGCTCCTCGATGAAGACATGGTCTCCCCAGACCTTGTCGAGCAGCGTACCACGCGTGTGCACGCGCTCGGCGTGCTTCATGAGGTAATGCAAAAGTTTGAATTCGGTCGGACCCACCTTGAGCTCGCGGCCCCGGAAGCTCACCCGGTAGGTGGCCGCGTCGAGCGCGAGCTCACCCACCTGCACCGAATCGTTCACGATCTCCGGGGCCCGCCGGCGCAGCACGGCCCGGATGCGGGCCAGCAGTTCCTGCGTGGAGAACGGCTTGGTGATGTAGTCGTCTGCGCCCGCGTCCAGCCCCTGCACCTTGTCGGTCTCGTCGCTGCGCGCCGTGAGCATGAGGATCGGCACCGTCCGGGTGCGCTCGCTCTTGCGCCACTGCCTGGCCAGCACGGCACCGCTTTCGCCGGGCAGCATCCAGTCGAGCAGGATGACGTCGGGGAGCACCGCATCCACTTCGCGCTGCGCGGCCACGCCGTCGAACACGACGGTGGGTGCGAAGCCGTTGTGGCGCAGGTTGACGGCAATCAGTTCGGCAATGGAGGGTTCATCCTCCACCACCAGGACGCGGGGTAGTTTTCTCATCCGGCCACCGACTCGACTTTGTCCTTGGACGAGTGGCGCACGTCCTCGCCCTTGACGATGAAGATGATCTGCTCGGCAATGTTCTTGGCGTGATCGCCCACACGCTCGATCGCCTTGGCCAGGAACAGCAGGTCCAGGCTGGGCGAGATGGTGCGGGCGTCTTCCATCATGTAGGTGATCAGTTTGCGCAGGAAGCCGTTGTACTCGCGATCGATGTCGTCATCGGCCTTGATGATCGCCACCGCAGTGGTCGTGTCGAGCCGTGCAAACGCATCCAGCGACTTGCGCAGGTGCGTGGCCGCGAGGTCGGCAGCCAGCCTGAGTTCCGAGATCGGCAGGTTGCGGGGCGTCCCGTTCTCGATGATGGATTTGACCATGCGCGCAATGCGGGCCACCTCGTCGCCGGCGCGCTCGAGGTTCTGCGTCGTGCGCGAAATGGCCATCAGGAAGCGCAGATCGCGCGCAGTGGGCTGGCGCCGACCGATCGTGGAGATGATCTCGTGGTCGATCGAGAGCTCCATCTGGTTGATGCGGTTCTCGTTCTCCAGCACCTGGTTGGCCGACTCGAGGCTCATGTTCACCAGCGCATAGACAGCCTGGTGGAGCTGCGACTCGACCAGCCCGCCCATCTCGAGCACGTGCGTCGAGATGGAGTTGAGTTCGGCGTCGAACTGGCTGGAAAGGTGTTTGTCGCTCATGTTGGTGTCTCCCGGGGTGAGGTCAGCCGAAGCGACCGGTGATGTAGTCTTCGGTCGCGGTCTTGGTCGGCTTGAAGAAGATCTGCTCGGTGGCGCCGAATTCAACCAGCTCGCCCAGGTACATGTAGGCGGTGAAGTCGCTGCAGCGCGCGGCCTGCTGCATGTTGTGGGTGACGATGGCGATGGTGTAGTCGCTCTTGAGTTCGTGCACCAGTTCCTCGACCTTGCCGGTGGAGATCGGGTCCAGCGCCGAGGTGGGTTCGTCGAGCAGCAGCACCGACGGCTTGACCGCCACGCTGCGCGCGATGCAAAGGCGCTGCTGCTGGCCGCCCGACAGCGACAGGCCGTTCTGATTCAGCTTGTCTTTCACTTCCTTCCACAGGGCCGCTTTGGTCAGTGCCCATTCCACCCGGTCGTCCATCTCGCTCTTGGAGAGGTTCTCGTAGAGCCGAACCCCGAAGGCGATGTTGTCGTAGATCGACATCGGGAACGGCGTGGGCTTCTGGAACACCATGCCGATGCGGGCGCGAAGCAGGTTCAGGTCCTGCTTCTCGTCAAGGATGTTCTGACCGTAGAAATTGATCTGTCCCTCGGCGCGCTGGCCGGGGTAGAGGCTGTACATGCGGTTGAGCGTGCGCAGCAGCGTGGACTTGCCGCAGCCCGACGGGCCGATGAAGGCGGTGACGCGCTTTTCCTGGATGTCCAGGGTGACGTCCTTCAGGCCCTGGAACTTGCCGTAGAAGAAGTTCAGGTTGCGCACTTCGATGGCGTTGCGGACCTCGCCCACCTGTGCGGTTTTGGCGGCAAAGTTCTCAGGCTTGATGGCAAAAGTCGTTTCGGACATGAGACTTCCTTGGAGGGATTCGAAGTGATCGGCTTCAGGCCTTGACCTTTTCGCGGAAGAACACGCGGGCCAGGATGTTGAGCGCCAGCACAGTGAGGGTGATGATCAGGGCACCGGCCCAGGCCAGGCGGATCCAGTTGTCGTACGGGCTGAGGGCAAACTGGAAGATCACCACCGGCAGGTTGGCCATCGGGCCACCCATGTCGGTGCTGAAGAACTGGTTGTTGAGCGCGGTGAACAGCAGCGGCGCGGTCTCGCCGCTGATGCGCGCCACGGCCAGCAGCAGGCCGGTGATGACGCCGCTCTTGGCCGCCCGAAGCGTGACCATGAGGGCCACCTTCCAGCGCGGCGCCCCCAGGGCAAACGCGGCTTCGCGCAGGCTGCCAGGCACCAGGCGCAGCATGTTCTCGGTGGTGCGCACCACCACCGGAATGGCGATCAGCGACAGCGCCATGCTGCCCGCGTATCCCGAGAAGTTGCCCACCGTGGCCACCGCAATGGCGTAGACGAACAGGCCGAGCACGATCGAGGGGGCCGACAGCATGATGTCGGTGACGAAACGGGTGAATTCGGCGGTCTTGCTGGTGTCGCCGTATTCGGCCAGGTACACGCCCGCCAGAATGCCCACCGGCGTCGAGACCAGCACCGCCAGGCCGACGATCATCAGGCTGCCCAGCAGGGCGTTGCGCAGGCCGCCACCTTCGGAGCCGGGGGCCGGCGTGTCGGCGGTGAACAGGTTGGCGTCGATGCCGGCAATGCCGTTCGAAAACAGGACCCAGAGGATCCACAGCAGCACCACCAGGCCCAGGGCCATGGCCGACATCGAGAGGGTGAGGCCGACGAAGTTGTTGCGACGACGGCGGGCGTAGAGCGCTTGATTCATGTCCATGGTGTGTCTCGCTCGGGATCCAGGCTCAGGTGCCCTTGGCTTTTTCGGTGCGGATGATCAGCCACTTGGCCAGCGCCAGCACGATGAAGGTGATGCAGAACAGCAGGAAGCCCAGGGCAAACAGCGTGTTGAAGTGCAGACCCTGGGCCTCGCCGAACTCGTTGGCCAGCACCGACGCGATGGACGTGCCGGGGGCGAACAGGGTGCCGGGCAGGCGGTTGGCGTTGCCGATCACGAAGGTGACGGCCATGGTTTCACCGAGTGCGCGGCCCAGCCCAAGCATGATGCCGCCGATGACACCCTTTTGCGTGTACGGCAGCACCACCTTGCCGACCACCTCCCAGGTGGTGCAACCCAGGCCGTAGGCCGACTCGCGCAGGATCGGCGGCGTGATCTCGAACACGTCGCGCATGACCGCGGCAATGAACGGCAGGATCATGAAGGCCAGGATGACGCCGGCCGCCAGAATGCCCAGGCCGTTGGTGGCACCACCGAAGAGCCAGCCCACCAGCGGCATGCCGGCCATGAGCTGCTGCACCGGCACCTGGAAATAATCGGCAAAGATCGGCGCAAACACGAACAGGCCGAACATGCCGTAGATGATGGACGGCACGGCCGCCAGCAGTTCGATGGCGGTGCCCAGCGGGCGGCGCAGCCAGACCGGGCAGGTTTCAGTCAGGAACAGCGCGATGCCGAAGGCCAGCGGCACGGCGATCAGCATGGCGATGCTGGCGCTGATGAGGGTGCCCACGATGGCGATCGTGGCACCGAATTGTTCGTTGATGATGTCCCACTCGACATACCAGAGGAACTTCAGCCCGAAGGTCTTGAACGTGGGCCAGGCATTGATGAAGAGAGAGACGATGATGCCGACCAGTGCCAGCAGCACCAGCAGCGAGAACGTCTGGGTGAGGCGGTGGAAGATGGCGTCCTGGACGCGCTGGCGGCTGGCGATGGCTCGCATGGCGGCGTCGCTGCGCTGTTCGCCGGAGCGGTTGCTTGTGTTCTGGCTGGGCATGGTGCTGTCTGCGCGGGTGGTGGTGGTGTTCATCGGACCCCCTCCGGGTCTTGTGTGACAGACATTGAACTGCAAAAACCCATCGGCCGGCCAGCGCCAGCCGATGGGTCCTCAAGAAGCGGGGCTTTCAGCCCGGAATCACTTGTTCTTGATCTGCGACCAGACGCGGCTGGCAATCTGCTGGGTCACGGCGGCCGGCATCGGCACGTAGTCCAGCTCGACAGCGGCAGCACCGCCATTCTTGAAGGCCCAGTCGAAGAACTTGAGCACCTCGGCCGACTCGGCCTTGTTGGCCGGCTCTTTGTACATAAGGATGAACGAAGCCGTGCTGATGGGCCAGCTGTCGCGGCCCTTGGCGTTCACCATGGACACGCCCATGCCGGGCACGCTGAACCAGTCCACACCGGCGGCGGCGGCGGCGAAGGTCTTGTCGTCAGGGCGCACGAACTGGCCGTCGGCGTTCTGCATGGCCATGTAGGGGATGTTGTTCTTCTTGGCGTATGCGTATTCCACATAACCAATGGCGCCCTTGGTGCGGCTCACGTTGGCGGCCACGCCTTCGTTGCCACGACCACCCACCGACGAGGCGGCAGGCCACTTGACGGCGGCGCCCTTGCCCACCGTGTCGGCCCACTCCTTGCTCACCACGCTCAGGTAGTCGGTGAAGTTGAAGGTCGTGCCCGAACCATCGGCGCGGTGCACCACGGTCACGGCCTGGTTGGGGAAGGTCTTGCCCGGGTTCAGAGCGGCGATCTTCGGGTCGTTCCAGTTGGTGATCTTGCCCATGAACATCTCGGCCAGCACGGGGCCGGTGATGCGCACTTCGCCCTGGGCGAAGCCGTCCAGGTTGAACACCGGAATGGTGCCGCCGATGATGGCGGGGAACTGGACCATGCCGTCCTTGTCGAGGTCGGCACCGCTCACCGGAGCGTCGGTGGCGCCGAAGGCCACGGTCTTGGCGCGGATCTGGCGGATGCCGCCCGACGAACCGATCGACTGGTAGTTCAGGCCGGTGCCGGTCTGGGCCTTGTACATCTCGGCCCACTTGGCGTAGATCGGGAACGGGAAGGTGGCGCCAGCGCCGGTGATGTCGGCGGCGTGGGCGGAGCCGAGGGCCAGGGTGGCCATGGCGGCAGCTGCCACGGACTTCAGAAGATTGCGCTTGGTGATCATTGCGGGTCCTCGCGGTTGAAGAAAGGGGACAGGCGGGACTTTAGGCAGCCTCTGTGACATCTCCGTGACAACATCGTGGCGTCACAAAAAACGCCTTCCGAGGCGCTTTTGACACCGTTGGCGTCAGGGGCATGCGTCACAATCGGCCCTCCCGGCCGGCGGCCAGCCTGCGCCCGACCCCATTTCTCCATGCAAAACGGTACCCTCCTCGCCGCCATCGACCTCGGCTCCAACAGCTTCCGGCTCGAGATCGGCCGCTTCCATTCCGGACACATCGAACGGGTCGAGTACCTCAAGGAAACGGTGCGCCAGGGCAACGGCCTGGACGCCGAGAAGAACCTGAGCCTGGCCGCCATGCAGCGCGGCTGGGAATGCCTGGCCCGGTTCGGCGAGCGGCTGCACGGCTTTCGCCGCCAACAGGTGCGCGCCGTGGCCACCCAGACGCTCCGCGAAGCCCGCAACCGGGAGGATTTCCTTCGCCGGGCACAGGAGGTGCTGGGATTTCCGATCGAGGTGGTGTCGGGTCACGAAGAGGCTCGGCTGATCTACCAGGGTGTCTCGCGGCTGTTGCCGCATTCCGACGAGCGCCGCCTGGTGGTGGACATCGGCGGTCGTTCCACCGAAATGATCCTGGGCCAGGGCTACACCGCCGAGGTGCTCGAGTCGTACCGGCTGGGCAGCGTGGCCTGGTCCACGCGGTATTTTCCGCGCGGCCAGTTCAACGCCACCGCCCTGAAAACCGCCGAAGTGGCGGCCAAGGCCGTGCTCGACGAGGCCCTGGACAAGTTCCCACCCGCCCAGTGGCACATCGCCTACGGCTCCTCGGGCACCGTGGGCGCCATTGCCGACATGCTGAGCCAGAACGGCTGGGCGATGGGTCTGGTGACCCGATCGGGGCTGGACTGGCTCACCGACCGGCTGGTGCGGGCCGGCAATGTGGACAGCCTCAAGCTCGAGGGCCTGAAGGACGATCGACGGCCCGTGCTGGCGGGCGGCCTGTCGGTTCTGCGCGCCATCTTCGACCTGTTCGGCATCGACCAGATGCTTCCGGCCCAGGGTGCCCTGCGCCACGGCGCCCTGTACGACCTGATCGATCGCGAGAGCGAGGCTGGCGACGTGCGCGAGCGCACCGTGAACTGGCTGGCCCAGCGTTTCTCGGCCGATGCCGCGCAGGCGCAGCGCGTGGGCGAGGTGGCCAACACCCTCTTCTCCCAGGTGGCTGCACCGGGCGAACAGGACGAACGCTATTCCCAGAAACTCGCCTGGGCCGCGCGCCTGCACGAGATCGGCACGCACATCTCGCACGAACGCAGCCACCACCACGGCGCCTACATCCTCGACAACGTGGACGCACCGGGTTTTTCGCTGCGCGAACTGCACCGCATGAGCCAGCTGGTGCTGGGCCAGCGCGGCAAGCTGCGCAAGCTCGAAGAGCCCCTCCAGGATGAACTGTTCGCCAAGCAGCTCATCTGCCTGCGGCTGGCCGTCCTGCTGTGCCACGCCCGCCAGATGCCCGAACACCAGGACATGAAGCTCACGTTCAAGCCCGGGGCCTTCCGGCTGGTCACGCCCGCGGGCTGGGCCAGGCGGTTTCCGCAGTCGGCCTGGCTGCTGGGTGAAGAAGTGCTGGCCTGGCAGAAGTCGACCTGGAAGTTCAGCGCCGACATCCGCTGACCTGGGAAAGGTGTTTGGTATAAACCGTTTATACCGTTTACACTCTGCGCTCCTTTTGACATCAGGAGCCCTGAATGGCCGCCCAACCCGAAAAGAACACCCCGAAGAAGCCCAAGCTCGTGCGCGACAGCTTCACCATCCCCAAAACCGAATTCGCCGCCATTGAAACGCTCAAGACGCGTGCGATCGGTCTGGGCGTGAGCGTCAAGAAAAGCGAGCTGCTGCGTGCGGGGCTGATGGTGTTGCAGGGGCTGAACGATGCGGCCTACAAGTCGGCGCTGGCGGCCGTGCCCGCGCTGAAAACCGGCCGGCCGGCCAACGCGCCGAAAGCCAAGCCAGTCGCCAAACCAGCCGCCAAGCCCGCTGCAAAACCAGCGGCCAAGGCCGCCGCGCCGCAAGCCAAGGCCAAGGCACCCGCGAAGGCGGTGAGTGCCCCCAAGGCAGCAGCCCCCAAAGCACCTGCCAAACCCGCGGCCAAGCCCCAGGCCGCACCGAAAAAGTCGGCCAAGGCGCCCGCCAAGGCCTGAGCGCGCAGCGACTCAGAGCATCTCGGGCGTCTGAACGCTCACCACGACCGTCTGGCCGTTGCCAGCGCGGTCGCGGTGCCGCAGCCACCACAGCGCGCCCTTCCTCACCGAGCACTCGTCCTCGGTGAGGGACAGCAGGCGCGCGATGATGCGCCCCAGTGTGGGCTGATGGCCCACGACCACCACCGGCGACTTGCCGGTGGGCCATTGCACCAGTTCAAGCACGCCGTCGGGGTCGACCTCCGGCGCCAGCAGCGCGCTGACCTTGAAACGGCGGCCCAGTGCCAGCGCGGTCTGTTCGCAGCGCGTGGCAGGGCTGCTCCAGATGCGGGCGGTCTCGGGCAACTGCCGGTCGAGCCAGGCGCCCACGCGGGCCGCCTGCTTTTCGCCGCGCGAGGTCAGCCGTCGGGCCATGTCGCGCGCATCGCCGGGCATCCCGTATTCCGGGTCGGGGTGGTCCTGGGCCTCGGCGTGGCGCCAGAGGATCAGGTCCATCCCGCGACCCGGCATGTCGTCATCCCTTGCTTCCATACCGGTTCATCAGACTGCTTTGGGCCGAGAACTGCACGGCGCGGCTGCGGCCACCGGCGCCCTGCCCCGCCGGCACGTAATGGCCATCGGGCTGCAACAGCCAGGCATCGCGGGTGTCGTGCAGGTAAGCGTTGATGCACTCGTCGATGATGCGCTGACGCAACGCCGACTCGGTGACGGGCCAGGCCAGCTCCACGCGGCGCAGCATGTTGCGGTTCATCCAGTCGGCACTGGCCAGCCACACCTCGTCTTCGCCGCCGACCCGGAAGTGGAAGACGCGGGAGTGCTCCAGCAAGCGGCCGATGACCGAGCGCACGCGCACGTTGTCGGTGAACCCGGGCACGCCCGCCGGCAGCACGCAGGCGCCCCGCACGATCAGGTCCACTTTGGCGCCCTGTTGCGAGGCGGCGGCCAGCGCGCGCGCCAGCTGCTCGTCGGTCAGCGCGTTCATCTTGAGCGAGATGCGCACGTCCTTGCCCTGGGCGGCCGCATCACCCGCCGCGGCCAGCTTGTCGAGAAGCGCCCTGTGCAGCAGGAACGGCGCCATCAGCGCCTTGTTGAGTCGCCCCAGCCGGTTCTGGCTGGCCAGGTGCAGGAAGATCTGGTCGATGTCGGCGGTGAGCGCGTCGTCGGCGGTGAGGTAGCTGATGTCGGTGTACACGCGCGCCGTCGCCGGGTTGTAGTTGCCGGTGGACAGGTGCGCGTAGCGGCGCAGACCCTGGGGCTCGCGCCGCGTCACCAGCAGCATCTTGGCGTGGGTTTTCAGCCCCACCACGCCATACACCACCTGCGCCCCGACCGACTCCAGCCGCTCGGCGTAGTTGATGTTCGCCTCTTCGTCGAACCGCGCCTTCAGTTCGACCACGGCCGTGACTTCCTTGCCTCGGCGAACCGCCTCTCGCAGCAGGTCCATCAGTTCGCTCTTGGCGCCGGTGCGGTAGATGGTCTGCCGGATCGCCAGCACATCCGGGTCTTCGACCGCCTCGCGCAGGAACGAGAGCACCGCGTCGAAGCTTTCATAGGGCTGGTGGATGAGCACATCGCCCTGCTGCAACCGCTCGAAGAACGATTGACCGGGCGTGAGCTGCGCCGGCCAGCCCGGCAGGTAGGGCTCGAAACGAAGTTCGGGTGCGTCGACCTTGTCGATGAGCTGGTTGAGCCGCACCAGGTTGACCGGGCCGGGCACCCGGTACAGGCTGGCCTCGGGCAGACCGAATTGCTCCAGCAGGAAGTTCGCCAGGAAATCAGAGGCCCCGGCCGACACCTCGAGCCGCAGTGCCTGGCCATAGTGACGCTGCTGAAGCCCTTTGCGCAAGGCTGTGCGCAGGTTCTTCACCTCTTCTTCGTCCACCGCCAGATCGGAATGGCGGGTCACGCGGAACTGCGAAAACTCGGTGACGTGGCGCCCGGGAAACAGGTCGCCCAGGTGGGTGCGGATGAGGCTGGAGATGGAGACGAAGTGAACCTGGCGCGATCCCTTCACCGCGGGGAGGCGGAAGAAGCGCGGCAGGATGCGCGGCACCTTGACGATGGCGATCTCGTTCTCGCGGCCGAAAGCGTCTTTGCCGGTGAGCCGCACGATGAAATTGAGCGACTTGTTGGCCACCTGGGGAAACGGGTGGGCCGGGTCCAGCCCCACCGGCATCAAAAGCGGCTGCACTTCATTGAGGAAGATCTCCCGCACGTGGCGGCGCTGGCGCGCGTTGCGCTCACTGTGGGCCACGATCTTGATGCCCTTTTTCTCCAGTGCCGGCAGCAGTTCGTCGTTGTAGATGGCGTACTGCCGGGCCACCAGCTCGTGCACCTTGGCCGACAGCGCCTCGAACGACTGTGCCGTGTACAGCCCCCGCGTTTCGTGCACCTTGGCCGCCGCCAGTTGCGGTGCCATGCGCACCTCGAAGAACTCGTCGAGGTTGCTCGAGACGATGCTCAGGAACCGCAGCCGCTCCAGCTCGGGCACATCGGGCCGGCGCGCCCAATCCATCACGCGCTCGTTGAACGCCAGGATGCTGTGATCGCGGTCGAGCAGGGAGAACTTGGGGGTGCTGGAATTGCCGGTCATGCCTGCATTATTCAATGGCGCGGCCGGCGCTGCACACGATCAGGTGGCCAGGCGCGAAGCGGCCCTCGTCTGGCGGGCGGAACCCTGGAAGCTGCCGCCCGGCGCCATTCGCGGCCCGGTGCTGTTCACATGAAGTTCGGCCACAAAGCGCTCGCTGGCACGGGGCCACGCAAACCGCATGGCGTGCTGCCGAGCCTCGTGCGGCGCGATGCGCAGGGCTTCGTGCCAGGCATCCCGCAGGTCGGCCTGCAGGGCGGCCGACCGGGTCTGGCCAATGAGCTGCACCATGCCTTGCACCGGATACGCGGCCACCGGCGTGCCGCAGGCCAGCGCCTCGAGCACCACCGGCGAAGGCTCGTCACCGCGGCCCGGGTGCACCAGCACGTCGGCGGCGGCGTACACCTGGGCCAGCACCGGGCGCGGCAGGAATCCGAGCCAGTGCACATTGGGGTACCGGTGCCGCAGGCGCGCCTTGTCCGCGCCGGAACCGCACACCAGTTTGCTGCCCGGCAGGTCCAGGCGCAGAAAGTCCTCGATGTGCTGATCCAGCGCCACCTGCCCCACGTACAGGCTCACCGGATGGGCCAGGGGCCCCAGCGGGCCGTGCCCCACCGGCTCTGCCCGGGGGGCGAAGAGGCGCGTGTCCACGCCGGGCACCCATGCCCGGGCCTGGGATACCCCTGCCGTCAGCAGGCGTTCAAGCTGGGCCTGGCTGGGCACCAGCACGCGCCGGGCATCCCGATGCAGGCGCAGCAACCAGCGGGTGGTCAGCGATTCGGGCAGCCTGAGGTGTCGCTGCAGGCGCTGCGGCAAACGCGACCACCAGGTGGTCGTGTAGCCCAGCCCCAGCCGCCGGCACACCCGGCGGGCGGCCCAACCCAACGGGCCTTCGGTGGCGATGTGAATGGCGTCCGGGGTCAGCGCGCGAATCCGCTCTTCCAGACGGCGTTGTGGCAGCAGGGCGAGGTCCATGCCCAGCCAGGAGGGACCAGCCAGGTGGCGGAACTGCCCGGGGTGAATCACCTGCGCTTCGTGGCCGTCGGCCTGAAGCTGGCGCACCAGTTCCACCAGCGACTGCACCACGTTGTGGCCATGGGGCGTCCAGGCATCGGTGACGACGAGGATCTTCATGGCCAGCCTCCTGTTTCAGGCCTCGACCGGGTCGCGCGCCGCGGCCTCGGCTTGCGCGGACAACGGTTGCAGCGCGCCCGGCTTCCAGAGCACCAGCTCGAGCCGGCCGTCCATGTGTTCCACCAACGCCGACAGGCTTTCCACCCAGTCGCCGTCGTTGCAGTACAGGGTGCCGTCGATGCTGCGCATTTCGGGGCGGTGAATGTGCCCGCACACCACGCCGTGGTAACCCCGCGACCGGGCCTCGGCGGCCACAGCGCGCTCGAAGTCCATCACGTAATTGAGCGCCTTCTTCACCTTGTGCTTGAGGTACTGGGACAGTGACCAGTAAGGCAGCCCGAGGCGCGCGCGCAGCGAGTTGACGTGGCGGTTGAGCCGCAACAGGAATTCATAGGCGTTGTCGCCCAGGTAGGCCAGCCACTTGGCGCACTGGATCACGCCATCGAAATGGTCTCCGTGCACCACCCACAGGCGCTGGCCGTCAGCGGTCACGTGCACCGCCTCGTTGGCCACCTCGATGCCGCCGAAATGGTGCCCGTCGAACTGCCGCGCGAACTCGTCGTGGTTGCCGGGCACGAAGACCACCTTGCAGCCCTTGCGCGAGCGGCGCAGGAGTTTCTGCACCACGTCGTTGTGGGCCTGCGGCCAGAACCATTTCCGGCGCAGCTGCCAGCCATCAATGATGTCGCCCACCAGGTACAGGCTTTCGCTGGGGTGGTGCTTCAGGAATTCGAGCAGCTCGCCCGCCTGGCAGCCCGCGGTGCCCAGGTGCAGGTCCGAAATGAAAACGGCCCGGAAGCGGGCGCGTTCCGGGCCGTCGTGAACGGCGTCGTCGGCGGCAAACTGGACCGGCAAACCGCCACCACCCGGCAGGCGTGTGCGTGCCGCCCAGCCCCCCATGACGTCGAATGCCGATCGCATCAGGCCCCCAGCAGGTGTTTGCGGTACCGCGGGGCCAGATCGTCCAGGCGCATCACCATGGGCAGGTCGGCGGTGTTGAAGTCGGGGTCCCAGGCGGGCGGCCCCATCACCTTGGCGCCCAACCGGAGGTATCCCCTCACCAGGGTCGGCGGCTCGGCGTCGAGCGTGTCGTCCAGCCGGTCCACCGGCAGCGGCAGGCGCGGTCGGACCTGCCAGTCGACGGGGGCGAGGTGTGTGTCCCTGACCTGGCGCCACACGCTGGCCGCCAGGCGGCCGTCGCGGTGCATCGGCACGCTTGCGCACCCGATCATCACGTCGAGGCGGTTCGCGGTCATGAAGGCGCCCAGTGCGCTCCAGAGGGCCAGGATCACCCCGCCGGTGCGGTGGTCGGGGTGCACGCAACTGCGCCCCAGTTCGACCATGCGCTCGCGCACCGCGCGCAGCCGCGTGAGATCGAACTCGGTGTCGGTGTAGGTGCTGCCCACGCGGCGGGCCTGGGCGGGCGTCAGCACGCGGTAGGTGCCGACCACCTCATCGCTGTCGACGGGGGTGACCAGCAGGTGCTCGCAGAAATCGTCGAACAGGTCCACGTCGTGACCGGCGATCGGCGATCGCAACCGCGCGCCCATTTCGCCAGCAAACACGGTGTGGCGCAGACGCTGCGCCGCGCGCACCTCGTCCTGGTGGCGGGCCCATCGCACCGACAGGCCGGTGCACCGGACCGACGGGTCACGGGCCACGGACGGAAGCGGATGTTCGAGCAGCAAGGTGTTGTCCATGGCCCTTGATGGTCTGAACCGCCCGTGACCCCGACATGGCAGACACATGAAGCTTTGGTGACTTGCAACAGGTGACCGGGTGCGGTTGCAGCACCCGCCATCAATTCAACTATCATTGAAACGATGGATCAGGCCCTCGACACCGAAGCCCAATCACTGGCCGCACTGGGCGCACTGGCCCAGGTGCAGCGCCTGCGCGCCTTCCGGGCGCTGGTGGTGGCCGGAAAGCAGGGCCTGACCGCGGGCGCCCTCGCCGAACAGCTCGGCCTGAGCCCCTCGGCGCTGAGCTTTCACCTGAAGGAGCTCGCCCATGCCGGTCTGGTCGGCAGCGAAGCCCAGGGCCGTTTCATCATCTACCGCGCACATTTCGAGCGCATGAACGACCTGCTGACCTACCTCACCGAGCATTGCTGCCAGGGCCAGGCTTGCGAGGTGGCGTTGCCGCGGTCGCGCAAGCGCTGCTGAACCCGCGCCGCGGCGTTGTCACCGAACCGTCACACGCCCGCTCAACAATTCAACAATCATTGAAACGTCGAACCGCAGGAAGCAAAGGAGCAAGCGAATGAGAGTGGGCATCAACGGCATGGGTCGGATCGGTCGTCTGGCACTGCGGGCGGCCATGGGTGCGGCCGAGCGCCCCGCCGACGATCCAAGGGCCCACCATCGCCTGGAGGTGGTGCACCTCAATGAACTGAAGGGCGGCGCCGCCGCCACCGCCCACCTGCTGGCGTTCGACACGGTTCAGGGCCGCTGGCGCGCCGACATTGCCGCCGAGGGCGAGGACACGGTGCGCATCGGCGAGAAGCGCCTGAAGTTCACCAGCCACGCCACGGCGGGCGAGATTCCCTGGGGCGACCTGGGCGTGGAGCTGGTGCTGGAATGCACCGGTAAATTCCTGACCCCCGAAACCATCCAGGGGCACCTCGACCGAGGGGCAAAACGCGTGATCGTGGCGGCACCGGTCAAGGTCGGCGACGTGCTCAACATCGTGGTGGGCGTGAACCACGACCTCTACGACCCGTCCCGACACCGCATCGTGACGGCCGCCAGTTGCACCACCAATTGCCTCGCACCGGTGGTCAAGGTGGTGCACGAAGCCATCGGCATCCGCCACGGGCAGATCACCACCATCCACGACCCCACCAACACCAACGTGGTGGTGGACGCGCCCCACAAGGACCTGCGCCGCGCGCGCAGCGCCATGGCCAGCCTGGCGCCCACCACGACCGGCAGCGCCACCGCCATCGCGCTGATCTACCCGGAACTCAAGGGCAAGCTCAACGGCCACGCGGTGCGTGCACCGGTGCTCAACGCCTCGCTCACCGATTGCGTGTTCGAGCTGCAGCGCGCGACCACGGCCGACGAGGTGAATGCGCTGTTCGAAGCCGCGGCCAAAGCGGGTCCGCTGCAAGGCATCCTCGGGTTCGAGACGCGCCCGCTCGTCAGCGCCGATTACGCGCGCGACACCCGCTCCAGCATCGTGGATGCGCCTTCCACCATGGTCACCGACGGCACGCTGCTCAAGGTCTACGCCTGGTACGACAACGAGATGGGCTACGCCTGCCGCATGGTCGACCTGGCCTGCCACATCGAGCGCGTCGGCCTCTGACATGCAAGCCGCCGTCCGCCACTACGCGATCGTCACCGCGGCTTACTGGGGCTTCACGCTCACCGATGGCGCGTTGCGCATGCTGGTGCTGCTGCATTTCTACCGGCTGGGCTATTCGCCCTTCACGCTGGCGTTCCTGTTTCTGCTGTACGAGGCGGCGGGGGTGCTGGCCAACCTCATCGGTGGCTGGCTGGCCACGCGTTACGGCATCACGCGCATGCTCACCGTGGGCCTGACCACGCAGATCATCGGCTTCACGCTGCTGTCGTTCCTGAACCCCGAATGGACGGCGGCCGCGTCGGTGGCCTGGGTGGTGGTGGCCCAGGGCATCTGCGGTGTGGCCAAGGACCTGACCAAGACGGCCAGCAAGTCGGCCATCAAGGTGACCAGCGCACAGGCGCGCGAAGGCGGCGGCAGCCACAGCCAGCTGTTTCAGTGGGTGGCCTGGTTCACTGGCAGCAAGAACGCCATGAAGGGCGTCGGCTTTTTCCTCGGTGGCCTGCTGCTGGAGGCGCTGGGCTTTCGCCACGCCCTCTGGCTCATGGCGGCCGCGCTGGCGGTGGTGCTGGGTGGCGTGCTCCTGTCCCTGCCCACCCTCATGGGCAAAAGCAAGGCGTCGAAGTCGGCCAGGGAGTTGTTCGCCAAGAACCCCGGCATCAATGCGCTGGCTGCGGCCCGCGTGGCGCTGTTCGGCGCGCGCGATGTCTGGTTTGTGGTCGGCGTGCCGGTGTTCCTGTACTCCCAGGGCTGGACCTTCACCATGGTGGGCGGTTTTCTGGCCGCCTGGACCATCGGCTACGGCGTGGTGCAGGCGCTGGCACCCCACATCGTGTCGCGCAGTGCCGATGGGCTGAGCCTCGAGGTGCCCGCCGCGCGAACCTGGTCTGCGGTGCTGGCGCTGGTGCCGGCCGCGCTGGTCGTGGCGGTGCTGGCCGGCGTGCCCCACCTGCAATGGGTGGTGGTCGGCGGACTGGCGGTGTTCGGCTTTGCGTTTGCGGTCAATTCGTCGGTGCACTCGTACCTGGTGCTGGCCTATGCTGGCAGCGAGAAGGCGGCCGAGGACGTCGGCTTCTACTACGCGGCCAACGCACTGGGCAGGTTCTTCGGCACGCTGATGTCCGGCCTGCTGTACCAATGGGGTGGCCTGGCCTGGACGCTGGGCGGTTCGGCGCTGATGCTGGCGCTCTGCTGGCTGGCCACGCTGCGACTGCCCCTGAAAACCACCTCCGCCATCGAACCCGTCAACCCCTGAGGAGAAGCCCATGACTGCAGGCAAGGTCTACAACGTGCTCTTCATCTGCACCCACAACTCGGCGCGCAGCGTCATGGCCGAGGCGATCATCAACGCCACGTCGGCAGGCCGTTTCCGCGGCTTCAGCGCCGGAAGCCACCCGGCCGGCGCGGTGCACCCCCTGGCCATCGAACTGCTGCAACGCAACCACTACCGCACCGAGAGCCTGCGCAGCAAGGACTGGGCCGAGTTTGCCCAGCCCGGCGCCCCTGTGATGGACTTCGTGTTCACCGTGTGCGACAAGGCGGCGGGTGAGGTGTGTCCGGTGTGGCCCGGGCAGCCGATCTCGGCCCACTGGGGCGTGGCCGATCCGGCCGAAGCCACCGGCGCGCACGAAGAACGCATGCGCGCCTTCATGGATTCATTCATGGTGCTGCAACGCCGCATCTCGTTGTTCCTGTGCCTGCCGATCGACAAGCTGAGCCGCCTGGCGCTGCAGCACGAGGTGGAACAGATCGGGCGCGAAACCTCCACGGCGGCCTGACGGCATGGGATTGTTCGAGCGCTTCCTGTCGCTCTGGGTCGGTCTGGGCATGCTGGCCGGCGTGGGCCTCGGTCTGGCGCTGCCCGGTGTGTTCTCGGCACTGGCTGGTTTCGAGTTCGCCCACGTGAACGGGCTGGTCGCCGTGCTGATCTGGGCCATGGTCTATCCCATGATGATCCAGATCGATTTCGGCGCCATCCGGCGCGTCGGTCAGCAGCCGCAGGGGCTGATCCTCACGCTGGTGGTCAACTGGCTGATCAAGCCCTTCACCATGGCCGCGCTGGGCGTGCTTTTTTTCCAGCATGTGTTTGCACCCTGGGTCGATCCGCAGACGGCGCGCGAATACATCGCCGGCATGATCCTGCTCGGTGTCGCGCCCTGCACCGCCATGGTGTTCGTCTGGAGCCAGCTGGTGCGGGGCGACCCCAACTACACGCTGGTCCAGGTGTCGATCAACGACGTGATCATGGTGTTCGCCTTTGCGCCGATCGCGGCGTTCCTGCTCGGCGTGACCGGCCTGACGGTCCCGTGGGAAACGCTGGTGTTGTCCACCGTGCTGTACGTCCTGCTGCCGTTGGTGGCAGGCGTCGTCACGCGGCAGCGGCTGATGGCCCATGGCGGGGCCGCTGCCGTGAGCCACTTCGTGGCCCGCCTCAAGCCCTGGTCGATCATCGGTCTGGTGTCCACCGTGGTGCTGTTGTTCGGGTTTCAAGCGCCCACGATCGTGGCCCAGCCGCTGGCCATTGCCCTGATCGCCGTGCCCCTGGTGATTCAGAGTTACGGCATCTTCTTCATCTCGTGGGCTGGCGCGCGCTGGCTGAAGCTGCCGCATGAGGTGGCTGCACCCGCCTGCCTGATCGGCACTTCGAATTTCTTCGAACTGGCGGTGGCGGTGGCCATCTCGCTGTACGGGCTGCAATCCGGCGCGGCGCTGGCCACGGTGGTCGGCGTGCTGGTCGAGGTGCCGGTGATGCTGTCGCTGGTGGCGCTGGCCAACCGATGGCAGCGCAACCCGCGAGAAGCCGCCCGGCCGGCCTGACACAATGGCGGCCGTGAACGCGCCGCTGCCCCTGCCGCCCCACCCCGCCTCGCCGTTGATTCCGGTGCTGCTGACCGTGACCGCGCGGCTCGAGCCGCGCGAACTGGTCCTGCATTACCGCGTGCGCGGCGACACCGCTGCCGTGCGCTGGCCCACCGCCGAGGGCGGTGGCGCCGCCGATGGCCTGTGGCAGCACACCTGCTTCGAGGCGTTCATCGGCACCACCGGCCAGGCGGCCTACCACGAGTTCAACTTCTCGCCATCGGGTCGCTGGGCGCACTACGCGTTCAGCCACGAACGCGAGCGCACCTCCGACCCGGTTCACGCGCCCCCGCCCCTGATCGACCTTCAGCGCACCGCCGAGGGCATCGACCTCGTGGCCGTGCTGGACCGCCACGCGCTGCCACCGGCGCCCTGGGACATCGGGCTGTGCGCCGTCATCGAAGGGCTGCAAGGCCAGGTGGCGCACCGGGCGCTGCACCACCCGCGGGACAAACCCGATTTCCACCACCGCGCGGGCTGGACCCTGCACCTGCCCGCGGACTGAGCACAAGCCCCCATGCAATTCGGCCTTGAACGCCTGCTGACCGACGCCTCCCTTCGCAAGCCGCTGGCCGGGCGCCGGGTGGCCCTGCTGGCCCACCCTGCCTCGGTCACGCGCGACCTGACCCACAGCCTCGATGCCCTGGCGGCGCTGCCCGACATCCGCCTGACCGCCGCCTTCGGTCCGCAGCACGGCCTGCGAGGCGACAAGCAGGACAACATGGTCGAGTCGCCCGACTTCACCGACCCGCGTCTGGGCATTCCGGTGTTCAGCCTGTACGGCGAGGTCCGCCGCCCCACCGACGCCATGATGGACCACTTCGATGTCCTGCTGGTGGACCTGCAGGACCTGGGTTGCCGCATCTACACCTTCATCACCACGCTGCGCTACGTGCTGGAAGCGGCGGCGCGGCACGGCAAGTCGGTGTGGGTGCTGGACCGGCCGAACCCGGCCGGGCGGCCGGTGGAAGGCTTCACGCTGCGGGAGGGCTGGGAGAGCTTTGTGGGTGCCGGGCCCATGCCCATGCGGCATGGCATGACGATGGGCGAGCTCGGCCAGTGGTTCATTCACACGCTGGGTCTGAATGTTGACTACCGCGTGATCACCATGACCGGCTGGCAGCCCGAGGCGGCGCCCGGGCACGGCTGGCCGATCGGTGAGCGCAGCTGGGTCAACCCCAGCCCGAACGCCCCCAACCTGTCCATGGCGCGCGCCTATGCGGGCACGGTGATGCTCGAAGGCACCACCCTGAGCGAGGGCCGTGGCACCACGCGCCCGCTCGAACTGTTCGGCGCGCCCGATATCGACACCGCGCGCCTGCTGGCCGACATGCGGGCGATCGCACCGCAGTGGCTTCGCGGCTGCGTGCTGCGCGAATGCTGGTTCGAGCCCACGTTCCACAAGCACGCGGGCCAGCTGTGCGCCGGCGTGCAGATCCACGTGGAAGACCCGCTCCACTACGACCATGCGGCGTTTTCCCCCTGGCGCCTTCAGACCCTGGCCTTTCGCGCCATCCGCCTGCAGCGCCCCGACTACCCGCTCTGGCGCGATTTCCCCTACGAATACGAGCGGGACCGGCTGGCCATCGACCTAATCAACGGCGGGCCGCAGTTGCGCGAATGGGTGGACGACCTCGGGGCCGCACCAGAAGACCTGGACCGGGCCGCGAAGGCCGACGAAGCGGCCTGGACCGAGACGCGTCGGCGCTGGTTGCTCTACTGACGCGGGTCAGGCGGCGTCGCCAGGCCCGGGCAGCCACTTCTGCAGGAACTGCGCCGTGCCCATGGCAGGGTCGAGCTGGTAGCCGGCAAAACCGATGCGCTGGTACAGCCGCATGGCGGGCGCATTGCCCGACAGCACCTCCAGCGTGAGCTTGCAGGCACCCCGCCCGATCGCAATGCGCTCCACCTCGGTCAGCATGGCCTCGGCCACACGGCGCCCGCGGTGGCTGGCCAGCACCGCCACGTCGTGCACGTTCACCAGCGGCAGGCATTTGAAGGTTGAGAAACCCTCGATGCAATTGACCAGGCCCACGGCCTGATCGCCATCGAACGCCAGCACGCTGAAGGCCTGGGGCCGCCGGGCCAGCTCGGGCACCAGACGGGCCTTGGCAAACGCACTCAGCGGCTCGCCACCCCCTGCGGGATCGCTGGCGTAGGCGTCGAGCAGGGCCACGATGGCGGCGGCATCGCGCGGATGGCCGTAGTCGGCCTGGCGCACCTGGACAGCGGCCGCCATCAGCCGGCCCTCACCGCATCGGCCAGGCGCTCGGCGCACGCCTTGGCCTGATGTGCATCGCGCGCTTCGACCATCACCCGCACCAGCGGCTCGGTGCCGCTGGCGCGGATCAGCACACGCCCGGTGCTGCCCAGCTCGGCCTCGACAACGCGGGTCTCGGACGCCAGGCGGGCGTTGCTCTTCCAGTCCTGCCCGGGCTGCAGGCGCACGTTGATCAGGGTTTGCGGAAACAGGCTGACATCGGCCAGCAGCTGCGCCATGGTCTTGCCGCTTTCCACGCAAGCCTGCAACACCTGCAGGGCCGACACGAGACCGTCGCCGGTGGTGTGGCGATCCAGCAGCAACAGGTGACCCGACCCTTCGCCACCCAGAATCCAGCCGCGTTTCTCAAGTTCTTCCAGCACGTACCTGTCGCCCACCCGGGCACGCACGAATTCGATGCCCCGGGCCTTGATCGCCACCTCGACCGCCATGTTGGTCATCAGCGTGCCCACCACCCCGGGCACGTCTTCGTCGCGCGCAATCCGGTCGGCCACGATCAGGTAGAGCAGTTCGTCGCCGTTGTACAGACGGCCATGGCGGTCGACCATCTGAAGGCGGTCGGCATCGCCATCGAGTGCCACGCCGTAGTCGGCGCCGTGTTCCCGGACCGCGGCCAGCAGGGCCTCGGGGTGGGTGGCACCGACGCCGGCGTTGATGTTCAGGCCATCGGGCGCGCAGCCGATCTTCACCACCTCGGCGCCCAGCTCGTGGAACACCGAGGGGGCGATGTGGTAGGCCGCCCCGTGCGCGCCGTCCACCACGATCTTCAGGCCCTTGAGGCTGAGGTTGTTGGAGCAGGTGCTCTTGCAGAACTCGATGTATCGACCCGCCGCATCGTCCAGCCGGCGCGATTTGCCCAGCTCGGCCGCCGCCACCCACAGCGGGTCCTCGGCCAGCGCGGCTTCCACGTCCAGCTCCCAGTCGTCGGGCAGCTTGGTGCCTTGCGAACTGAAGAACTTGATGCCGTTGTCGGCAAACGGGTTGTGGCTGGCCGAAATCACCACGCCCAGGCTCGCGCGCTGGGCGCGGGTGAGGTAGGCCACGGCCGGCGTGGGCACCGGGCCCAGCAGCACGACGTCGACCCCCGCCGAGTTGAATCCCGATTCGAGCGCGGCCTCGAGCATGTAGCCCGAAATGCGGGTGTCCTTACCGATGAGCACCGTCGGGTGCGGCTCGGTGCGCTTGAGCACGCGGCCCACCGCATGCGCCAGGCGCAACACGAAATCGGGGGTGATGGGGGCCTGGCCAACGGTGCCACGAATGCCGTCGGTGCCGAAATACTGGCGCGCCATGGGATGCTCTCTCCTCGGGTTCTTCTGCTGTTGACCCGATTATCGTTCTGCCCCGCTCAGCCCCCCCGCGCGGCCTGCCAGACCTTCAAGGCCTCGACCGTTTCGCTCACGTCGTGCACACGCACGATGCGCGCACCACGCTCGACGGCCAGCAGCGCAGCGGCCACACTCGCGCCCACCCGGTCGGCTGGCCGCTCGATGCCGGTGACCGCCCCGAGCGAGGATTTGCGCGACCAACCCGCGAGCAGCGGAAAGCCGTCGGCCATCAACTCGTGCTGGCGCGCCAGCAGGCTGAAGTTCTGCGCCACCGTCTTGCCGAACCCGATGCCGGGATCGAACACGATGCGATCGCGCGCCACCCCCAGCGCCAGCAGGGCCTGCGCGCGGTCGCGCAGAAAGGAACGCACCGCGGGCAACACATCACCGTCCATCGGGGCCACCTGCATGGTCTGCGGATCGCGGTGCATGTGCATCAGGCACACACCCGCGCGCGGATGGGCCGCCAGCGCCTCCAGCGCGCCGGGCCGCCGCAGCGCCCAGATGTCGTTGACGATGTCGGCACCGAGGTCGAGCACGGCTCGCATCACCTCGGGTTTGTAGGTGTCCACCGACACGGGCACACCGAGGCGGGCCACGGCAGCCACCACCGGCAGCACCCGGGCCAGCTCTTCGTCCAGCGACACCGGCGGACTGCCGGGTCGGGTCGACTCACCGCCCACGTCGAGAATGTCGGCGCCCTGCCCGATCAGGCGCTCGGCGTGTCCGACGGCGGCCGATGTGGTGGCATGGCGCCCGCCATCCGAGAACGAGTCGGGCGTCACGTTGACGATGCCCATCACCCGGGGCACCGTCAGGTCGATGTCGAAACGGGCGGTGGTCCAGCGCACTTCGTGGGGCATGGTCGGGCTTCGTTGGGCGTGGTGAGCCAATGAAAACGGGGCCCGAGGGCCCCGTGGTGAGTTTGCCTGCGGTCAGGCGGGATCAGGCCGCGTTGGGCGCCGGATCGGGCGTGACCGCGGGGGTGCCACCGCTGCCGCCACCGCCACCCACCGGGTTGCGGGGCGTCCAGTCCTTGGGCGGGCGCGGCGGCTTGCCGGACATGATGTCGTCGAGCTGTTCGCCGTCGATGGTTTCCCATTCGAGCAGCGCCTTGGCCATGGCGTGCATCTTGTCGCTGTGCTCCTCGATCAGGCGGCGCGCCAGCGCGTACTGCTCGTCGATGATGCGGCGCACCTCGGCGTCGACCTTCTGCATGGTCTGCTCGCTCATGTTGGTGGTCTTGGTCACCGAGCGGCCCAGGAACACTTCACCCTCGTTCTCGGCGTACACCATGGGGCCGAGGGCGTCGGTCATGCCGTAGCGCATGACCATGTCGCGAGCGATCTGCGTGGCACGTTCGAAGTCGTTGCTGGCGCCGGTGGTCATCTGGTTCATGAACACTTCTTCGGCAATGCGGCCACCGAACAGCATGCTGATCTGGTTCAGCATGAACTCCTTGTCGTAGCTGTAGCGGTCCTTCTCGGGCAGGCTCATGGTCACCCCCAGCGCACGGCCGCGCGGGATGATGGTGACCTTGTGCACCGGATCGCACTTGGGCAGCAGCTTGCCGATGAGCGCATGGCCGGCCTCGTGGTAGGCGGTGTTGCGGCGCTCTTCCTCGGGCATGACCATGCTCTTGCGCTCGGGGCCCATGAGGATCTTGTCCTTGGCCTTCTCGAAGTCCTGCATTTCGACGGTGCGCGCGTTGCGGCGCGCGGCCATCAGGGCGGCTTCGTTGCACAGGTTGGCCAGGTCGGCACCGCTCATGCCGGGCGTGCCACGGGCGATCACGGAAGCATTGACGTCGGTGCCCAGCGGAATCTTGCGCATGTGCACGTTGAGGATCTGCTCGCGGCCGCGGATGTCGGGCAGCGTCACGTACACCTGGCGGTCGAAACGGCCGGGGCGCAGCAGGGCAGCGTCGAGGATGTCGGGCCGGTTGGTCGCCGCCACCACGATCACGCCGAGGTTGGTCTCGAAGCCGTCCATCTCGACCAGCATCTGGTTGAGGGTCTGCTCGCGCTCGTCGTTGCCGCCACCCAGGCCGGCGCCACGCTGGCGGCCCACGGCGTCGATCTCGTCGATGAAGATGATGCAGGGCGCGTTCTTCTTGGCGTTTTCGAACATGTCGCGCACGCGGGCCGCGCCCACGCCGACGAACATTTCCACGAAATCGGAGCCCGAGATGCTGAAGAACGGTACCTTGGCTTCGCCGGCAATGCCTTTGGCCAGCAGCGTCTTGCCGGTGCCCGGCGGGCCGACCAGCAGCAGACCGCGGGGGATGCGGCCGCCCAGCTTCTGGAACTTCTGCGGATCTTTCAGGAAGTCCACGACCTCCTTGACCTCTTCCTTGGCCTCGTCGCAGCCGGCGACGTCGGCGAAGGTCACGGTGTTGTTGTTCTCGTCGAGCATGCGCGCCTTGCTCTTGCCGAAGCTGAAGGCGCCGCCCTTGCCGCCACCCTGCATCTGGCGCATGAAATAGATCCAGACGCCGATCAGCAGCAGCATGGGGCCCCAGCTCACCAGCAGGGTCATCAGCAGCGAGCCTTCCTCGCGGGGGCGAACGTCGAACTTGACGTCGTAGTTGATCAGGTCGCCCACCAGGCCACGGTCGAGGTAGGTGGCCGTGGTGCGCACGCGACGGTCGTCCTGGGTCACGGCAACGATTTCGGTGCCGCCAGGGCTTTCCTGGATGGTGGCACTCTTGATCTGCCGCGTCTTGACCTGGTCGAGGAACTCCGAATAGCCGATGTACCCGGCGCCCGCCGTGCTGCGCCCGTCAAACTGCTTGAAGACGGTGAACAGCACCATGGCGATGACCATCCACACGGCAATTTTCGAAAACCACTGATTGTTCAAGGAGAGCTCCTGAGGGCGCAATGACGGCGCATGCGCATATGCAAGCCATTCTAGGACTTTCAAGCCCGAACGCCGGCAATGGATGACGAGGCAATGTCAATGAGAGGGTTAGGCATTTCTCAATGCCGGGTCGGATTTCACGTTTTCAGACCCAGGCCGACCAGAAAGGTTTCGGACGATTTGTCCCGACTCGCCTTCGGCTTGACCGGCTTGACCACCCGGAATACCTGACGGAAAAGGGCCACCATGGGGTCGTAGGCGGCGCCGTGGAACAGCTTGACCACCAGCGCCCCCTCGGGCTTGAGGTGGGAACGGGCGAAATCCACCGCCAGCTCGATCAGCAGTTCGATCCGGGCGGCATCGGTGTCGGCAATACCCGACAGGTTGGGCGCCATGTCGGACACCACCAGGTCGAGGCGGTCCATGCCCCGGGCGTCCAGCGCGTCCTGCAGTTGCTGCAGCACGGCCGGCTCACGGAAGTCGCCCTGGATGAAGTGAACGTCCTCCACGGGGTCCATCGGCAGCAGGTCCAGCGCCACGATGGTGCCGTCGAGCCGACCGGCGGCGGCCCCCTGCGGGCTCAGGCGCCGCCGCAGGTACTGGCTCCAGGCCCCCGGCGCGCTGCCCAGGTCGACGATCGCCATGCCCGGGCGCACCAGACCCAGCGCGTCGTCGATCTCCTTGAGCTTGTAGGCAGCGCGCGCCCGGTAGCCCTCTTTCTGGGCCAGCTTGACGTAGGGATCGTTGACGTGTTCGTTGAGCCAGGCCTTGTTGACCTTCTTGCTCTGGGTGCGGACCTTGATGCCCATGCGTGCTCACCGGTGCGTAAACGATAATTCTCCCATGTCCGCCATCACCCTCACCCCCGCCCAGCGCAAGGTCCATCGCGCCGAAGCCCACCACCTCGATCCTGTGGTCCACATCGGCAACGACGGGCTCACCCCCGCCGTCAAGAAGGAGGCCGACGCCGCCCTCAAGGCCCACGGGCTCATCAAGATCCGCGTGCTCAGCGACGACCGGGTGGCCCGCGAGGCCATGCTGGCCGAGCTGGCCGACGCGCTGAACGCCGCCCCCATCCAGCACATCGGCAAGCTGCTGGTGCTCTGGCGCCCCATTCCCGAGAAGGTGCGCGCGCCCGACGAAGAGCGCATGCCCGGTCCCAAGGACGTCAAGGTCCTGAAGTTCGGCAAACGGCCCGGCCAGAAGCCCGAGATCAAGGTGGTGCGCGTGCTGGGCAACCAGCGCCTCACGCCTGGCGGGCAGGTCAAGCGCGCCAAGGTCCGCAAGAAGAGCATCAAGAAGAGCGCCGGCTGATTCCAGCCCGAGCGACGCAGCCCCCGGGCTTGAACTTCCCCCAGCTGTCACCCATCTGAGCCGCCATGAACGTCCGAACCGACCCTGCCCAGCTCAACGCGCTGCTCGATTTTGCGGACCTGCCGCGATTCGACGCCATCACCCCCGACGCGGTGCAGCCCGCCATCGACACCCTGCTGGCCGACGCCGACACCGCGTTGCGGGCGGTCACGGCGCCCGATTTCCCCGCCGACTGGGCACAGATGTCGCGCGCCCTCGACGTGGCCACCGAGCGGCTCTCCCGCGCCTGGGGCGCCGTGAGCCACCTCAACAGCGTGGCCGACACGCCCGAACTGCGCGCGGCCTACAACGCCGCGCTGCCCAGGGTGACCGAGTTCTGGACCCGCCTGGGTGCCGACGAGCGCCTGTACGCGCGCTACAAGGCCATGGACCCGGCCCGGCTGACGCCCGAGCAGGCGCAAGCGCACCAGAACGCCCTGCGCGGCTTCGTGCTGGGCGGTGCCGAGCTTCAAGGGGCCGACAAGGCGCGCTTTGCCGACATCCAGGAACGCTCTGCCGAACTGGCGCAGAAGTTCAGCGAAAACGCGCTCGACGCCACCGACTCGTTCGCGATTTACGTGGACAGTGCCGAGCTGGACGGCGTGCCGCCCGACGTGCGCGATGCCACGGCCGCTGCGGCCAGGACCGACGGCAAGGAAGGCCACAAGCTCACGCTGAAGATGCCCGTGTACTTGCCGGTGATGCAGTTCGCCCGCTCCAGCGCACTGCGCGAACGGCTCTACCGGGCCTACGTGACGCGGGCCAGCGACCAGGCCGACGAACCTCAGCGGGGTTTCGACAACTCCGCCGTCATGGCCGAATTGCTGGCGCTGCGCCACGAGGAAGCCCGTCTGCTCGGCCACCGCCATTTCGCCGACGTGTCGCTGGTGCCCAAGATGGCCCGCTCGCCGGAACAGGTGGTTGATTTCCTGCGCGATCTGGCCCGAAAGGCGCGCCCGTTCGCCGAGAAGGACCTGGCCGACATGCGCGCGTTCGCCGCCAGCGAGCTGGGCCTGACCGACCCCCAGGCCTGGGACTGGCCCTACATCGGCGAGAAGCTCAAGGAGGCGCGCTACGCCTTCAGCGAGCAGGAGGTCAAGCCCTACTTCACGGCACCGAAAGTGCTGGCGGGCCTGTTCCACATCGTCGAAACGCTGTTCGAGGTCGCCATCCGCCGGGACGCGGCGCCTGTGTGGCACCCCGGGGTCGAGTTCTACCGCATCGAGCGCGACGGCCAGCTGGTGGGCCAGTTTTACCTCGACCCCGGCGCGCGAACCGGCAAGCGCGGCGGCGCCTGGATGGACGACGTGCGCGCGCGCTGGCTGCGGCCCGACAGCGGCCATCTGCAGACGCCGGTGGCGCACCTGGTCTGCAACTTTGCGGAGGGTGTGGACGGCAAGCCGGCACTGCTCACCCACGACGACGTCATCACCCTCTTCCACGAGTTCGGTCATGGCCTGCACCACCTGCTCACCCAGGTCAATGAGCGGGATGTGTCGGGCATCAGCGGCGTGGAATGGGACGCGGTGGAGTTGCCGAGCCAGTTCATGGAGAACTTCTGCTGGGAATGGGACGTGCTCAAGCACATGACCGCCCACGTGGACACCGGTGCCGCCCTGCCACGCGAGCTGTTCGACAAGATGCTGGCGGCCAAGAACTTCCAGAGCGGTCTTCAGACCCTGCGCCAAGTCGAATTCGCCCTGTTCGACATGCTGCTGCACAGCCAGCCCGAGCCGCCCGCCGATGCCGCCGCCATCCTGGCGCTGCTCGACCGGGTGCGAGACGAAGTCTCCGTGCTGAAGCCACCGGCCTACAGCCGCACGCCGCACACGTTCAGCCACATTTTTGCCGGCGGTTACTCGGCCGGTTACTACAGCTACAAGTGGGCCGAGGTGCTCAGCGCCGACGCCTATGCCGCCTTTGAAGAGGCGGCGCGGCAAAACGGCCACAGCACCCTCGACGTCGAGACGGGACGGCGCTACCGTCGGTCGATTCTGGAAGCCGGCGGGAGCCGGCCTGCGATGGAATCCTTCAAGGCCTTCCGGGGGCGCGAGCCCTCCATCGAGGCGCTGCTGCGCCACCAGGGCATGGCCTGATTTCCGTTGAACGCTGCCGATAGGAACCGCATGAACGCCCGACCCTCGCTTTTCATCGCCTCGCTCGCCCTGCTGGCCGCCCTGCCTGCGGCCGCCCAAGGCGTCTACCGCATCGTCGGCCCCGACGGCAAGGTCACCTTCTCGGACCAGCCGCCGCCCAATGCCCAGGCCCCAGCCGCCCGGGCCCCGGGTGCAGCGGCAGCCGGCGGAGGGGTTCAACTGCCGTTCGAACTGCGTCAGGTCGCCTCTCGCTACCCGGTCACGCTCTACACCGGCAACGACTGCGCACCCTGCAATTCGGGGCGCAACATGCTGAACGCCCGAGGCATTCCGTACACCGAAAAGACCGTGACCACCCCCGACGACATCGAGGCGCTGCGCCGGCTGGCGGGCGAGGCATCGTTGCCGTTCCTGACGATTGGCGGGCAGAAACTGCGCGGCTACTCGGACGCCGAGTGGACGCAGTACCTGAACGCAGCGGGCTACCCAGCCCAGTCGGCGCTGCCGTCGGGCTACCGGCGCGCGGCGGCCACACCGCTGGTGGCGGTCGCGCCGGTCGCCGCGGCACCCGCCCCTGCGGCGGGTTCAGCCGCGGGCACGCCAGCGGCCCCTGCCGAAGTGCCGGTGGTGCCGGCCCCCAGCAACCCGGCCGGCATCCGCTTCTGAGCCCCGGCCGCCCGGCCGGTTGCGCAAGCGGCCCTCAGAACGTCAGCGTTCTCACGCCCGAGGCGGTTCCGAGCAGGCAGACGCTGGCTTTCTGGTGGGCGAACACGCCCACCGTCACCACGCCGGGCCATTGATTGACCTCGCTCTCGAACGACAGCGGATCGGTGATCTTCAGGCCGGTCACATCGACGATGTGCTGGCCGTTGTCGGTCACCAGCGGCGCACCGTCCTTCAACCGGACGCGGGCCTGACCGCCAAGCGCCGCGAACTGGCGCACGACGCGGGCAGTGGCCATGGGAATCACTTCCACCGGCAGCGGAAACGCCCCCAGCGCCTGAACCAGCTTCGATTCGTCGGCGATGCAGACGAATCGGCGCGACTGGGCGGCCACGATCTTCTCGCGCGTCAGGGCAGCGCCGCCGCCCTTGACCATGTGGCCCCGCGGGTCGATCTCGTCGGCACCGTCGATGTAGACGCCGATGTCGCCGACCTCGTTGGCCTCGAGAACCGGTATGCCGATGGCGCGCAGGCGGGCGGTGGAGGCCTCCGAGCTCGACACTGCGCCGGGCACCCGGTCCCTCATGGCCGCCAGCGCTTCGATGAACTTGTTGACCGTGGAACCGGTGCCCACGCCGACGATTTCCCCCGGCGTCACGTATTGGAGGGCCGCCTGGCCGACCAGGGCTTTCAGTTCGTCTTGGGTCATTTGCGAGAATCCGGGGTTGGTCGAAACGCGGATTATCCAATGTCACTCTTTCCATACGGCGCGGCGCGCCCCTTCCTCTTCGGCATGGACCCGGAGGCCGCGCACGAGCTGACGCTGGGCGCGATCGCCCGGCTGCAGCATTCGCCACTGACCTGTCTGTACAGCCAGCCCCGGATCCACGACCCGTTCACGCTGGCGGGCCTGCAGTTTCCCAACCGGGTCGGCCTGGCCGCCGGTCTCGACAAGAACGCCCGCTGCATCGATGGCCTGGCCGCCATGGGGTTCGGGTTTGTCGAAGTGGGCACCGTGACGCCCAAAGGGCAGCCGGGCAACCCCAAGCCCCGCATGTTCCGGCTGCCTGAGCGGCAGGCGCTCATCAACCGGCTCGGGTTCAACAACGAGGGGCTCGACGCCTTCATCGCCAACGTGACGCGCGCACGCTTCCGGGACAAAGGCGGTGCCCTGCCGATGCGGTTGGGCCTCAACATCGGCAAGAACGCCAGCACCCCCATCGAGCGCGCCACCGAGGATTACCTCACCTGCCTCGATGGCGTGTATCCCCACGCCGACTACGTCACCGTCAACATCTCCAGCCCCAACACGCAGAACCTGCGCAGCCTTCAGAGCGACGCGGCGCTGGAGGCGCTGGTCGGCGCGGTGATGGAGCGGCGCGAACTGCTGGCACAGCGCCATGGGCGTCTCATTCCGGTGTTCGTCAAGATTGCACCCGACCTCGACGACGCGCAGCTGGCCGTGATCGCCGACACCCTCAAGCGCCATG
This sequence comes from Hydrogenophaga sp. XSHU_21, assembly GCA_046604145.1. Taxonomy (GTDB): domain Bacteria; phylum Pseudomonadota; class Gammaproteobacteria; order Burkholderiales; family Burkholderiaceae_C; genus Hydrogenophaga. The sequence goes on along the minus strand of JBKIXD010000003.1, from coordinate 495,572 downwards.
GCACGCGCAGCGACGGAGCGGCCACGGGCGCCCTGGGTGTCATCGCCACCAACACCACGCTGTCGCGCGACGCCGTCAAGGGCCTGCCCCACGCCGACGAAGCCGGTGGCCTGTCCGGTGCGCCGGTGCTGCAGGCCAGCAACCGCGTCATCCGTGCGCTGCGCGACGCCCTGGGCAGCGGTTTCCCCATCATCGGCGTCGGCGGCGTGCTGAGCGCCGAAGACGCCGTGAGCAAGGTGCAGGCGGGCGCCGATCTGGTCCAGATCTACACCGGCCTGATCTACCGCGGACCCTCGCTGGTGTTCGAATCGGCCAAGGCCATCTCGGCCATCAGGGGCTGAGATCAGCGCCTGAGGTCAGGGCCTGAGCAAGGCGGCCACGTGCTCGGCAATGGCCAGGCAACTGGTCAGACCGGGGGACTCGATGCCGAACAGGTTCACCAGGCCCGGCAATCCGTGGTCGCGGGGGCCCTGGATGAGAAAGTCGGCCGCGGGCGAATCCGGCCCGCTGATCTTCGGCCGGATGCCGGCATAACCGGGCAGCAGCGCGCCGTCAGGCAGACCGGGCCAATAGCGCCGCACCTCAGCGTAAAAGCTGTCGCCCCGCGCGGGATCGACCGCCAGGTCGGCGGGGTCTTCCACCCACTGCACGTCGGGGCCGAACTTCGCCTGCCCGCCCAGGTCGATGGTGAGGTGCACGCCCAGGCCGGCCAGGTGCCTGTCGGGTTCGGGGGCAGGATAAATCAGCCGCTCGAACGGCGAGCGCCCCGACAGCGTGAAGTAGTTGCCCTTGGCAAACCAGGCCCGGGGGACCCGGTCGGGCGGCAGGCCGGCAATGGACTGCGCCAGCCTGCAGGCCTGCAGACCCGCCGAATTCACCACCAGGTCGGCGAGCAGCACGGTCCCGTCTTCGCTGGTCAGGCGCCACCCGCCGGCATCGGGCTCGACCGCCGCCACACCGCTGTGAGGCGCCAGCAGCCCCCCCGCGCGCTCCAGGTCACCCTGCAGGCTCAACATGAGCGCATGGCTGTCCACGATGCCGGTCGACGGCGAATGCACCGCACCCAGGCATTCCAGCGCCGGTTCCATCGCGCGGGCCTCGTCCCGGCCCAGCAGCACGAGGTCGGTCACCCCGTTGGCTGCGGCGCGCGCCACCACACCGGGCAGCGCGCCGAGCTGGCTGGGGGTGTTGGCCACGATGAGCTTGCCGCAACGCCGGTGCGCGATCCCGCGTTCGCTCAGGTAGTCGTAGAGCAGCGCCTTGCCGCGCACGCACAGCCGGGCCTTGTGCGAACCCGCGGGGTAATAAATGCCCGCATGGATCACCTCGCTGTTGCGCGAGCTGGTTCCGGTGCCGATGTCGCCTTCGCGCTCCAGCACCATGACCTCGCGCCCCTGAAGGGCGAGCGCGCGCGCCACCGCCAGGCCCACCACGCCGGCACCGACCACCACCGCGTCCACACGGTCGTCGCTCACGGCACCCTCAGCCGCGCTGGCGCAGCGCCTCGTACAGGCAGATGCCGCTGGCCACCGACACGTTGAGGCTTTCGACGGCCCCCCGCATGGGAATGGACACCAGCGCGTCGCAGGTCTTGCGCGTGAGCTGCCGCATGCCCGGACCTTCGGCCCCGAGCACCAGGGCCACCGGCCCCTTCAGGTCGGCCTGGTGCAGGGTCTGGGGTGCGTCGTCGCTGGTGCCGATGATCCAGATGTTGCGCTCCTTGAGCTCGTTCAGGGTCCGCGCGAGGTTGGTCACCATGAAGTACGGGACGGTTTCGGCGGCACCGCTGGCCACCTTGGCCACGGTGGCGTTCAGCCCCACGGCGTGGTCTTTCGGCGCGATCACGGCGTGCGCTCCCGCACCATCGGCCACCCGCAGGCAGGCCCCCAGGTTGTGCGGATCGGTCACACCGTCGAGCACCAGCAGCAGCGGGATTTCGCCGGCGGTATCGAGCTGGTCGAGCAGGTCGTCGAGCGAGCGGGCCTGCTCGATGGGCAGCACCCGCGCGGCCACGCCCTGGTGGCCGTGGCTGCCGGCGAGCTTGGCAATGCGCAGCCCGTCCGCCTCGATCAGCCGGACGCCGGCCTCGCGCGCGCGGTCGATGAACTGCCGCATCCGGGCATCGCGGCGGGTCGGTTCGACATAGATCTCGACAATGCTCGCGGGCGCGGTCTTCAGGCGCACGCCCACGGCGTGAAAACCGAACAGGACTTTGGTGGACGACGGGGCTTTGGGCGAAGAGGACATCCCCGGATTATCCGGGACCGGTCAGACCGCCGCCGTGGCGCTGATGTCGGCCACCTGGCCGGCGCTGATGGTGATCCGGCGGGCACATCGGTCGGCAATGCCGCGGTCGTGCGTGACCAGCACCAGTGTGGTCTGCAGTTCGCGGTTGAGCTCGAACATCAGCGCCATGACGCTTTCGCCGGTGGCGAAGTCGAGGCTGCCGGTGGGTTCGTCGGCCAGCAGCACGGCCGGGCGCACCACGAAAGCGCGCGCGAGCGCCACGCGCTGCTGCTCGCCGCCGGACAGCACCTTGGGGTAGTGGTTCAGGCGCTCGCCCAGACCCACCCGCTGCAACATGGCCGTGGCAGCCACCCGGGCGTCGCGACGGCCGGCCAGCTCCAGCGGCAGCATCACGTTCTCGAGGGCGGTCAGGTTGGCCAGCAGCTGAAAGCTCTGGAACACGAAGCCGACCTTCTGGGCGCGCAGGGCCGCGCGCTGGTCTTCGTCGAGGGCGAACAGATCGATACCATCGATGTGAACCGTTCCCTTCGTGGGGGTATCCAACCCCGCAACGATCGACAGCAGCGTGCTCTTGCCCGAGCCCGAGGCCCCCACGATCGCCACCGTGTCGCCCCGGCCCACGGTGAAATCGATATCCCGCAGAATGGTCAGCGTCCCGGTCGAGTCGGTGACCGACTTGAACACATGGCTGACCCCAATCATCACATCGGACATGAAACTTTCCCAGAACACGAACCGACGACACTTTAGCCTGTGCCTCGCGGCCACGCTGGCCCTTGGACATGCGGGCGTGCTTCACGCCCAGGGCAAGGCGGCCCCGGTGGTGCTGGTGGTGGGCGATTCGCTCAGTGCCGAATACGGTTTGCGGCGGGGCAGCGGATGGGTGGCGCTGACCGAACAGAAGCTCGCGGCCGAAAAACTGTCCGCCCGGGTGGTCAACGCGAGCATCAGTGGCGACACCACCTCGGGCGGGCGCTCGCGCCTGCCGGCCCTGCTGCAGCAGCACAAACCCGCCGTGGTGGTGATCGAACTCGGCGGCAACGACGCCCTGCGCGGGTTGCCGCTGGCGATGACGCGGGAAAACCTGTCGGTCATGGCGCGTGCGGCCCGCGACAGCGGCGCGAAGGTGCTGCTGCTGGGCATGGAAATGCCGCCCAACTATGGGGCGAAGTACGCCCAGGAATTCCGCGACCTGTTTGCCAGCGTGGCGCGCGAACACAAGGCCGCGCTGGTGCCGTTCTTCCTCAAGGGCGTCGCCGACATCGCCGATCCGCTGGCGCTGTTCCAGAGCGACCGCATCCACCCCAACGAGAAGGCCCAGCCCATCATGCGCGACACGGTGTGGCCCGAACTGAGGAAGCTGGTGGCGGCGGGATAATCCCCGCCATGCCCGTTGCCCCCCTCCCCGCCAGCGATGCCCTGCACCGCCTGGCCGAATTCGACACCATCATCGACGCCCGCACCGAGGACGAACACGCGCTCGACCACGTGCCGGGGGCGCTGAACTGGCCCACGCTGGACAACCAGCAGCGCATCGACATCGGCACGATGTACAAGCAGGTCAGCGCGTTCGAGGCCAAGAAGCGGGGCGCGGCCCTGTCGGCGCGCAACATCGCGGCCCACATCGAGCGCGAGGTGATCGACAAACCCAAGGGATGGAAGCCGCTGGTGTATTGCTGGCGCGGCGGCAACCGCAGCGGCGCGCTGGCCACCATTCTGGGCGCCATCGGTTTCCAGGTGACGCTCATCGAAGGCGGCTACAAGGCGTGGCGTGCCGCGCTGGTGGACGACCTGCCGCGCGTCGCAGAGCGGCTGAACTACCGCGTCATCTGCGGGCCCACCGGCAGTGGCAAGACACGCCTTCTGCAGGCCCTGGCGGCCGAGGGCGCGCAGGTGCTCGACCTCGAGGCCCTGGCCTGCCACCGCAGCTCGGTGCTCGGGCACCTGCCCGGGCAGCCGCAGCCAAGCCAGAAGCGGTTCGATTCACTCATCTGGGACGCCCTGCGCCGGTTCGACCCGGCGCGGCCGGTGTATGTCGAAAGCGAAAGCAAGAAGGTCGGCAATCTGCGCGTGCCCGACGCCCTGATGGACGCCATGCGCGGGAGCGAATGCATCGACCTGCGGTTGGCCGATGAAGAGCGTGTGGCCTTGCTGCTGGAGGACTACGACTTCTTCGTCCAGGACCCGGACCTGTTCATCCACCGCCTGCAGGCCTTGCGTGAACTGCGGGGTGCCGAGGTGGTGAACGGGTGGGTGGAACAGGTGCAGGCGGGACACACCCCCGCGGTGGTGCTGGATCTGCTGGTGCACCACTACGACCCGACTTACTCGGCGTCGATCCAGCGGAACTTCAAGCGCTATTCAGAGGCGGTGCCGTGCACGCTGGACAACCGCTCTGCCGACGCCATGCGCAAGGTGGCCCGGGCGCTGCTGGGCGGCCCTTCCGCCTGAGCGGTCGGCACGCCGGGGTTCAGTCAGCCCCGCCGTCGCCCCCTGCTGCGCCAGCCCCGTCGGACGGCGCATCGTCCTGCGGTTCGTCGCCGGGCTGACCGCCCTCGCCGGTCTTGCGCGCCGCCTTCTGGCGCGCCTTTTCTTCCTTCTTCTGCTTCTTGGCCAGCTCGCGCTGGCGCTTTTCGTATCCGTAGTTGGGTGTGGCCAATGCGATGTTCCTGCAGCGGGTTGAGGGAATCAGGGGTGCAGCCGTGGCAGCGCCTGGGCCAGGTCGGCCCGAAGGTCTTCAACGCCTTCCAGGCCGACGGCAAAGCGTACCAGACCCCCACCTTGCGGCCAACCCAGCGAGCGGATTGAAGGGATGTTGTAAGGAGCGCACAGACTGATGGGGCCGGCCCAGCTCCAGCCCAGCTTGAACAGCCGAAGCGCGTCGCAGAAGGCGTCGATGTTCGCTTGGGAAATGGCCGGGTCGAAAGCGGCGCTGAACAGGCAGGCCGCTGAAGACGCGTCGCGCTTCCAGGCGGCGTGCCCCGGCGAATCGGGCAAGGCGGGGTGGAACACCCGGGCGATGCCGGGCTGGCCTTGCAGCCACTGCGCCAGCGAACGGGTGGCCGCGTCCTGGGCGTGGTAGCGCAGTTCGATCGTCTGCAGGCCCCGCAGCACCAGCTCGGCGTCGTTGCCCGACACCCCCAGCCCCAGCCGCATGTGGCACAGCAGCACCTCGCGGTGCAGCGCTTCGTCGCGCGTGACGACCGAGCCCATCAGCACGTCGGCACCGCCGCTGGGGTACTTGGTGAGCGCCTGCATGGACACATCCACGCCCAGGTCGAACGGGTTGAAGGCGATGCCGGCACCCCAGGTGTTGTCGAGCGCGGTGACGACGGGCCGGGCCCGGCCGCCGCCCGCGTTGGCCGCCCGGACCACCTCGACCAGAGCCGGTACGTCTGGGAACTCGAGCGTGATGGACCCGGGCGCCTCCAGCCAGACCAGCCGGGTGGCGGGGCCGATCTTCGCGGCAAGGTCGGCCGGGTTCATGGCGTCGTAGAAACGGTGGGTGATGCCCCAGGCCGCCAGCTCCGCCGCAGCAAACTGCTTGCCGGGCCCGTAGGCGTTGTCCGGAATCAGCAGTTCGTCGCCGGTGCGCAGAAACGCCATGTCGACCAGGGACACCGCCGACAGGCCGCTGGGCGCCAGCGCGCAGAAGCGCCCGCCCTCCAGGCTCGCGATGCGCTCTTCGAGGGTGAACGTGGTGGGCGTTCCGTGCAGGCCGTAGGTGTAGCCGCTCTTGTCTTTCCAGTCGTAGGTCCGCAGGGCCTGGACGTTCGGAAAGATGACCGTGGACGCCTTGTGCACCCCGGGCGCCACCGCCTCGAATCCCTCGGGCGGCTGATAGGGGTGGTGAATGAGGTGGGTGGAGAGTTTCAAAGTTTCCACTTCTCGAGCAACTGCGCCGGGCGCATGCTGTCGTAGCCCTCGAACGGCTGGTGGATCCAGGGGTTGGTGGGCAGGAACTCCACCGAATAGTCGGGCGTGAAGGTGGACAACTGCTTGGTCCAGATCACCGCGCTGCGCAGCTCGGTGATCGGCGGGTAGTTGTTCTTGAGCAGGTCGATCACGACCTTGAGCGTGTGCCCCGAATCGGCGAGGTCATCGACCAGCAACACCTTGCCGGCAATCTCGCCCTTGGGGGTGGTGATGTAGCGGGCAATGTCGAGCTTGCCCTGCACCGTGCCCGCCTCGGCCCGGTACGAGCTGGTGGACATGATGGCCAGGGGCTTGTCGAAGATGCGCGAGAGGATGTCGCCGGGCCGCATGCCGCCGCGCGCCAGGCACAGGATGGTGTCGAACGCCCAGCCCGACTGGTGGATCTTGAGCGCGAGCTTTTCAATCAGGTTGTGGTACTCGTCGTACGAAACGTAGAGGTGTTTGCCGTCTTCGGTGAGCATGCGGACTCCGGGTGGGGGATCGGAAAAGTTTGGTCTGACAAAGGCGGTCGCCCTACCCGGACTTACCCGTGGAACGGATGGCGCAACAAGATGGTGTGGTCGCGGTCAGGGCTGGTCGAGATCACGTGGATCGGCACACCGGTGGTTTCCTCGATGCGCTTGAGGTAGTACCGGGCATTGGCAGGCAGGTCCTCGTAGCGCGTCACGCCCACCGAGGAATCGGTCCAGCCGGGAATGGTCTCGTAGACCGGCTTGCAGCGCGCGATGTCCTCGGCACCCATGGGCAGGATGTCGATGCGTTCGCCGTCGAGCTCGTAACCCACGCACAGCTGCAGCTCTTTCAGGCCGTCGAGCACGTCGAGCTTGGTGATGCAAAGACCCGACAGGCCGTTGACCTGGGCCGAGCGCTTGAGCAGCGCGGCGTCGAACCAGCCGCAGCGGCGGCTGCGGCCGGTGGTGACGCCTTTCTCGGCGCCCACGGTCGACATGTGCCAGCCGGGCGTGCCTTCCTTCTCCCAGTCGAGTTCGGTCGGGAACGGGCCACCGCCGACCCGCGTGCAGTAGGCCTTGGTGATGCCCAGCACGTAGTGCAGCAACTGGGGCCCCACGCCGGCACCGGCGGCGGCGTTGCCGGCCACGCAGTTGCTCGACGTGACGAAGGGATAGGTGCCGTGGTCGACGTCGAGCAGGGTGCCCTGGGCGCCTTCGAACAGCAGGTTGACCCCCGCCCGGTGGGCCTCGTTCAGCTCGCGCGACACGTCGGCGATCATGGGCTTGAGCAGCTCGGCCTGCTGCATCGCCTCGGCATACACGGGTTCGAACTGGATGGCGCCGTCCTTCATGTAGGGCGCGATCTTGTCGTCCCAGGCCATGTCGGCCGAGTGCAGCCAGGTGGTGAGCACATGGTTGTGCAGCGCCAGCAACTCGCGCAGCTTGGCCGCAAAACGGTCCGGGTACTTCAGGTCCTGCACGCGCAGTGCACGCCGCGCGATCTTGTCTTCGTAGGCGGGGCCGATGCCGCGGCCGGTGGTGCCGATTTTTTCGGTGCCGGCCTTGACCTTGGCGGCCTCGCGGGCGATGTCGAGGGCGGCGTGGAAGGGCAGGATCAGCGGGCAGGCCTCGCTCACGCGAAGGCGCGAACGCACCTCGACACCGGCCCGCTCCAGTCCGGCGATTTCTTCGAACAGCTTGCCCACCGAGAGCACCACGCCGTTGCCGATGTAGCACTTGACCCCGGCGCGCATGATGCCGCTGGGGATCAGGTGCAAGGCGGTCTTGACGCCGTTGATCACCAGCGTGTGGCCTGCGTTGTGACCGCCCTGGAACCGCACCACGCCCTGCGCGGTTTCGGTCAGCCAGTCGACCAGCTTGCCCTTGCCTTCGTCACCCCACTGGGTGCCGACCACCACCACGTTGCGCCCGGGGGTTGCGGCGCTGCCCTTGTTGCTCATCTCGGTTTCCAGTCAGAGGGTTCTCACGGTCCATGCACCCGCTCGGCCGGCATCGGGCACCAGCTCGCGGTCGCAGTGGAATTCATCGACTTCGTGCCCGTGGCCGGGCAGCGCGCACACCACGGTGTGTCCCTGCGCGCGCAGGGCGGCCACGGCTTCGCGCAGGCCGGCGGCGGTGCCCCAGGGGGCACGGATGGCGGCACCCAGCGGGCGCGGGGCCACGGCGGCCACCAGTTCCTTCAGGTCAAGGCTGAAGCCCACGGCCGGCCGCTTGCGGCCGAACACCGCGCCGACTTCGTCGTAGCGGCCGCCACGGGCGATGTCGGCCGACGGGCCCCGGGCGTCGCGGGCAAACACCGCAAAGCGCACGCCGCTGTAATAGGCGTACCCGCGCAGGTCGGATAGGTCGAACGACACCGCCATGCCTTCGACGTGCCTGGCCAGCCATTGAAGGGCGTCCAGGGCTTCATGCAGGGCGGACGACGGAGACAGTGCCCGACGGGCCTCCGTCAGCGCCGCGGCATCGCCATACAAGGTGGGCAGAAGCTGCAGGTCGCGACGGGTTGCTTCGGGAAGGTCGCGGGCCAGGGTGCGGAGTTCGGCGATGTCCTTGGCGGTGAGGGCCGCGTGGATGCGGGACACCTGCGCCTGGGGCAGCTGGAGAGGGTCCAGCACGGCATCGATCACCCGCACATCGGCGAGATCGATCTGGAGCTGGTTCAGGCCGGCGCTTCGCAGGCAGGCCTGGGCGAGTTCGATCGCCTCGAGGTCGGCCTCGAGGCCAGCGTGGCCGTAAATCTCGGCACCGAACTGAAGCGGCTCGCGGCTGGCCGCCGGCCGGTCGGCGCGGGTGTGCACCACGGGCCCGCAGTAGCAGAGCCGGGCCACACCCTGGCGGTTGAGCAGGTGGGCATCGATGCGGGCCACCTGCGGCGTGCTGTCGGCGCGCAGACCCAGCGTGCGACCGCTGAGCTGGTCCACGAGCTTGAAGGTCTGCAGGTCGAGCGATTCGCCGGTGCCCGTGAGCAACGATTCCAGATGCTCGATGAGCGGCGGCATCACGAGCTCGTAACCATACGAGCGCGCGGTGTCGAGCAGGCTTCGGCGGAGTTCTTCGATGTGCCGGGCCTCGGAAGGCAGGACATCGGCGATGTGATCCGGGAGGACCCAGGCGGACATGGCGTTTGTGGGACGCTGTTAAAAACGCGATTCTACCGGGCGGGGTGCACCCGCCCGGCGGAACGGATCAGCCGAACCACATGACCATCAACGCACCGGCCGCCACACTGAGCAGACCGAAGAAGCGGATCTGACCGTCACGCAGGGCCAGCATCTGGCTGAAAACGCGCCGCCACCCACCGGGCGACAGGAGTGGCAGCAGGCCCTCGAACACCAGAACGAGGCCCAGCGCCAGCCACCACGCGTCGCTCAACGCAAACCCCGGCGACCCACGGTCCGTGCGCCACACACCACCGGAGTGGTCTGGCCTGGCGGCACGTCACGCGGTGCGCGCTGGCCCATCCTCAGCGCGCAGGCTGCACGTTGCTGCTGCGCAGCGAACCGAAGAAGTCGCTGGAGGGATCGACCACCATCACGTCGCCCTTGCCCGCAAAGCTGGCCTTGTAGGCCTCCAGGCTGCGGTAGAAGCGCGCAAAGGCGGGATCGCGACCAAAGGCGTCCGAGAACAGGGCCGCGGCCTGGGCGTCGCCCTGACCCTTGATGCGCTGGGCGTCCCGGTAGGCCTCGGCCACGATGACCTCGCGCTGTCGGTCGGCGTCGGCGCGAATGGCCTCACCCTCGGCAAAACCGGTCGAGCGCAGTTCGTTGGCCACGCGCTTGCGCTCGGCCTCCATGCGCTGGTAGACCGACGACACGATGGATTCGGCGTAGTCCACGCGGTTGATCCGCACGTCCACGACCTCCATGCCCCAGGGCTGGTTGGCGCTCTGGATCGCGCCCGTGACCTGGGTCTGCACGTCGCGCATCAGCTCGTCGCGGCGGCCCGAGAGCAATTCGCTCAGGGTGCGCTTGTTGACCTCCTGCTGGAACGAGTTGCGGACCACGCGGTTGAGCTGCAGCGCGCCCGCGCGTTCGTTGGTGCCGACGTTGCGGATGTAGGCCTGCGGGTCGCTGATGCGCCAGCGCACGTACCAGTCGATGACCACGCGCTGCTTCTCGGCGGTCAGGGTCGGCTCGCTGTCCTGGCTTTCGAGGGTCAGCAGGCGCTTGTCGATGTACGAGACGTTCTGGAACGGCGGCGGCAGCTTGAAGTTGAGGCCCGGCTCGGTGACGACCTGCTTGATCTGGCCGAGCTGGTACACGATGCCGAACTGGCGCTGGTCGACGACGAAGAGCATGGAACTGGCCAGGGCCAGGACCACGACGAGGGAGGTGATGACGAAACCGATCTTGTTCATGGGTCGTGCCTCGTTCAGCGGCTCTCGCGCTCACGCGAGCGGGCCGAGTCGGCGTTGCGCTCGACAGGTGTGGACACCGGGGCGGGCGCACCGGGCAAAGTGGTGGCGGGTCCGGGGGCTGGCGCTGGCGCGCCGGCGGCCTGCATGAGCCGGTCGAGCGGCAGGTACAGCAGGTTGGAGCCACCGTTGCGGGTGTCGATCATCACCTTGGTGACGTTGCTGTAGATCTGCTGCATGGCTTCGGTGTAGAGGCGCTCGCGGGTCACCTGCGGGGCCTTCTGGTACTCGGTCAGCACCGAACGGAAGCGCTGCGCGTCACCCTCGGCCTGTGCCGTGATCCGTGCCTTGTAGCCCTGCGCTTCTTCGGTCAGGCGCGACGCCGCACCGCGGGCCCGCGGCACCACGTCGTTTCGGTAGGCTTCGGCTTCGTTCTTGGCGCGCTCGCGTTCCTGTCCGGCGCGCAGCACGTCGTCGAAAGCGGCCTGAACCTGCTCGGGGGGGCGGACACCGCCCTGCTGCAGGTTCACCGCAACCACCTCGATGCCGACCTTGTAGCGGTCGAGGATGGTCTGCATGAGCTGGCGAACGCGGGGCGCGATCTGGTCGCGTTCCTCGGCCAGCACGGCGTCCATGCGCATCTTGCCGACCACCTCGCGCACTGCGGTTTCCGCCGCCTTGAGCACGGCCAGATCGGGATCGCGGCTCTCGAACAGGAAGGCGCGCGCGTCGCTCAGGCGGTACTGCACCACGAACTTGATGTCGACGATGTTCTCGTCCTGGGTGAGCATGGACGATTCGCGCAGGCCGGTGGCCGGCACGATGTTGTCGCGCCCCACGTCCACCGACCGGAGCTGCGTGACGAACACGGTTTCATGGCGCTGCACCGGGTACGGCAGGCGCCAGTTGAAACCGGCCCCCACCGTGCTGTGGTACTTGCCGAACTGCGTGACGACGGCCTGCTGACCTTCCTGCACGATGAAGAAGCCGGTGCCGAGCCAGATCAGCAGCGCCACGCCGACGATCAGCCCCGCCCCCACGCCCGCGGCCTTGGGAGTGGGGTTGAACCCGGACGGCCCGCCGTTGGAGCCGCCGCCCTGGCCGCCCCCGGTACCGCCGCCACCGCCCCGCCGGTTGCCCAGCAGGCCACCGAGCTTGCGGTTGAAGTCGCGCCAGAGTTCGTCGAGGTCGGGCGGACCCTGGTTGGGCCCCTGCCCCTGACCACGTGGACGCTGCGCCTGGCGGTTGTCGTCCTCGCCGCGCCCTTCCTGGTTGCCGTCGTCGCGGCCCCAGCGGGGGTCGTTGAGGTTGAACATGCCGAGCAAACGGCGCCAGCCACGTCGCGCGCCGGCGTGGCGGTTGGCCGAAAGAGGCGGGGTCAAGGGATTCACATCCATGCTGGGGGGGTTTCCTGTGTGCGTCGGTGACACGACATTGTGCCGAATCAGGCCGGGTGGTTCCCGGTTTCAAGCACATGCCCGGGGTCTTGCGGGGGTGTGCCCCCCGATTTGCGGGCGACTTCGGTGGCCAGCCAGGCCCGCAGCTCGGGCAAACCGGTGCCATCCTGTGCGCTGACGAACAGCCTGGGCAGCAATCGCCCGTCGACTTCGACGCTGTCCAGGCGCTGGCGGGGCGCCCGCGCGGGGTCCATGGCGTCGATTTTGTTGAACACCAGCAACTGCGGCTGATCGCCGGCCCCGATTTCGTGGAGCACCCGCTGCACGGCCGCGATCTGTTCGGGGTGCTCCGGGTTGGACGCATCGACCACATGCAGCAGCAGATCGGCATCGGCCGCCTCCTGCAAGGTGGCCGCAAACGCCTCGACCAGGCCATGTGGCAGGTCGCGGATGAAGCCCACCGTGTCGGACAGCGACACGGTGCGGCCGGCCTCGCCCAGGTACAACTGGCGGGTGGTGGTGTCCAGGGTGGCGAACAACTGGTCGGCCGCGTAGGTCCGGGCCTTCACCAGGGCGTTGAACAGCGAACTCTTGCCGGCGTTGGTGTAGCCCACCAGCGAAATGGTGAACGCGTCGCGGCGCTCGCGCTGGCGGCGCTGGGTGGCGCGCTGCTTCTTGACCTTTTCAAGCCGCTCCTTGGTGCGCTTGATCGCCTCGGAGATCATCCGCCGGTCGAGCTCGATCTGCGTCTCGCCTGGACCGCCCCGCATGCCGATGCCGCCGCTTTGCCGTTCCAGGTGCGACCAACGGCGAACCAGCCGGGTGGACAGGTATTGCAACCTCGCCAGTTCGACCTGGAGCTTGCCCTCGTGGCTGCGGGCGCGCTGCGCAAAGATCTCGAGGATGAGCAGGGTCCGGTCGTTGACCGCCAGTCCCAGGTGCCGTTCGAGGTTGCGTTGCTGCGCCGGGCTCAGGGCCTGATCGAACAGCACCTCGGTGGCACCGGTGGATTGCGCCAGCAGCTTGATCTCGTCGGCCTTGCCCGAGCCCACGAACAGCGCCGGGTCGGGTGCGCGGCGCTTGCAGGTGACGCGCTCGGCCACCCGGTAGCCGGCGGTTTCGGCGAGCTGGCCGAGCTCCTGCAGGGCGCCATCGAAATGCGGCAAGCCGAAATCCACGCCGACAAGAATGACGGCGGGCAACGAGGTGGAGGTGGTGGACGCGGCGGTCAAAGTGGTGGGGCAACGCGCCCTGCGTTGCCCGCCCCACCCGTCGCGGCAACGGGCTCGGGGCGTGAACGGGTCAGAGCGGGCGCTCAGGAAGCGTTGGGGTCGTCGGCGTTGGACACCGCGAACTGGATCGGACGACCCGGGACGATGGTGGAAATGGCGTGCTTGTAGACCATTTGCGTCACGGTGTTGCGAAGCAGGACCACGTACTGGTCGAAAGACTCGATCTGCCCCTGCAGCTTGATGCCGTTGACCAGGTAGATCGACACCGGCACATGCTCTCGGCGCAGCTGGTTGAGGAAGGGGTCTTGCAAGAGCTGACCTTTGTTGTTGCTCACGATATGCTCCGTGTTCGACGTTTTGGAAAGCGGAAACATACCACACGGGCTTTCCGACCGCGCCGTGGGGGGATCAGGTGTCCTTGAACGGGTTGTCGGCGGTGCGGTATTCGATCCGCATCGGCGTGCCGACGAGGTCGAAGGCCTTGCGGAAGCGCCCCTCGAGGAAGCGCGTGTAGGCGTCGGGCACCCGGTCCAGCGCGTTTCCGTGGATGACGATCACCGGGGGGTTCATGCCACCCTGGTGGGCATACCGCATCTTGGGCCGCCCGCCGCCACTGCGCGGTGGCGCCTGGAAGGCCACCGCCTCGGCCAGCAGCCGCGTGAGCACCGGCGTGGGCATCTTGCGCATGGCCGAGGCGTGGGCCTGGGCGATGGATTTCCAGACCGGCGCCAGACCCTGCCGTTTCTTCGCGGAAATCAGGTGCATCGAGGCGAACTTGAGGAACACCAGCCGCGTCTCGATCTGGCGCTCGATCTGTTCGCGCTGGTAGGCGTCGACCGCGTCCCACTTGTTGATGGCCAGCACCACGGCCCGGCCACTCTCGAGGATGTAGCCGGCAATGTGGGCGTCCTGGTCGGTGACACCCTGGGTGGCGTCGAGCAGCAGCAGGACCACGTGCGCGCTCTCGATCGCCTGCAGTGTCTTGACGACCGAGAATTTCTCGATCGCTTCGAACACCTTGCCCTTGCGGCGCAGACCGGCGGTGTCGATGAGCTCGAACTTCTGGCCGTTGCGCTCGAAGGGCACACGGATGGCGTCGCGCGTGGTGCCGGGCATGTCGAACGCCACGAGGCGCTCCTCGCCCAGCCAGGCATTGATCAGCGTGGATTTGCCCACGTTGGGTCGACCGGCCACCGCCAGCCGGATCACGCCGATCTCGGCCTCGGGCTCTTCTTCGTCTTCGGGCGGCAGGCCCGGAATCCGCTCGAGCGCGGCCTCGATCATGGAGCGAACGCCCTGCCCGTGCGCCGCCGACACCGGCAGCACCTCACCAAGACCCAGCTCGAAGAACTCGACAAACTGGGCGCCTTGGGTCATGCCTTCGGCCTTGTTGGCCACCAGCAGGCAGGGTTTGCCCAGGCGCCTCAGGTAATTGGCGATGTCGTGGTCCTGCGCACTCATGCCGGCGCGGGCGTCGACCACGAACACCACCGCGTCGCTCTCGGCCACGGCCTGCCGGGTCTGGCGGGCCATCTCGCGAAAAATGCTGCCCTCGCCAGCGTCGGGCTCGAAGCCGCCGGTGTCGATGACGATGAATTCACGGCGGCCGACACGGCCGTTGCCGTAGTGGCGGTCTCGGGTGAGGCCTGCGAAGTCGGCGACGATGGCGTCGCGGGTGCCCGTCAGTCGGTTGAAGAGCGTGGATTTGCCGACGTTGGGACGACCGACGAGGGCGATGACGGGTTTCACGAAGGGAGAACTTTCAGCCCCTTACTGGGGGCGCCACGCATAAAGGTTGCCGCGCGAGGTCATGACCACCAGGGCGTCACCCGCCAGCGCGGGCGGTGCAACGATGGCGGAGCCATCGGTGGTGAGGCGGGCCATTTCGCTGCCGTCTTCGCGCGACAGCAGGTGCACGAGACCGGTGCCATCGCCCACGGCGAACACGCGGCCCAGGGCCAGCGGCGCGCCGAGCTGGCGGTACTTGAGGCGTTCATTGCGCCAGGCCGGTTCGCCGCTGTCGCGGCGCCACGCCAGCAGGGTGCCGTCGGATTCGCTGCCCAGCACCAGGCGGTCATCGCCGTGCACGCCGACGGTGCCACGGGCCGGGCGCGACCACACCGGTTGGCCACGCGCCACATCGACGCAGCCCACCGCCGCAGCATAGGCGCGCACGCAAACGCTGCCACCCACACGGCTGACCGGACCGACGATGTCCACCAGGCGCTCGACTTCGTTGGTTCCCCGGGCGCTGGCAATCGGGACTTCCCAGCGCACGGCGCCGTTGTCGGGGTTGTAGCCCACCAGGCGGCCGGACACGCCCGCCACCAGGGTGTCGCCCACGGCGGCCAGCGCCGCCGGCTGGCTCAACACCAGCGGGTCGGCGGTGCGGGTCTGCGCCCACAGCCGCGCGCCATTGGCGGCGTCGTAGGCGGTGACCGTGCGATCGGCGGTGAGCACGAACACCCGGCCACCCGCCACCAGTGGCGGGGTGTACGAACGGGCCGTGAGACGAACCCGCCAGCGCTGCGCACCGTCGGACAGCGCGAGCAGCAGGTTGTCGGCGGTGACCACCGCTGCGGTCTGGCCGTCGCTGCCCACACCCGCGGCCAGCCGCGTGCGCAGGTCGAGGCGCCACACGTCGCGGCCAGTGCCCTGGTCAATGGCGGCCACCACGCCTGCGGTGCTGGCCGCGAACACGCGCCCGCCCGCCACCACCGGCTCCATGCCGGTTCCGGCATCGCCCACGCTGGCCGTCCAGACCAGGCGCGTACCGATGAGTGCTGTGGCGGCGCCGAGGTCGGCCGGTCGCGGCACCTCGGGACCCGAGGAGCAACCGGCGACCAGTGCGGCCAGCGCCAGCGCGGCAATGGGAAGGCGAAGACCGGTCATGAGCGGGCCTCCGGTTCCACCGCCACACCCAGCGCAGCCAGCTTGATGGCGATCAGGCGGCGCAACTGGTCGCCCGGCGGCATGGCCTTCCACGCTGCCTCGTACTGGGCACGGGCCTCGTCGGGCTTGCCCTGGGCCATGAGCACATCGCCCCGGCGGTCGGCCATCAACGGCTCGAACGCCGCGGGGGCCTTGGCCTGCAGCAGTTGCAGCGCCGCATCGGCCCGGCCGGCTTCCAGCTCGACCGACGCCAGCCGAAGCCGGGCAACGGCCTGCAGACCTTCATCGCCGGCGGCGTCGACCACCGCCTGCAGTGCCTCGCGCGCCTTGTCGGCCTGACCGCCTTCGAACAGGGCCTTGCCCGCGAGCAGCCCGCCCTGGGCGGCAAACGTGGTCCCGGCAAAACCGCTGCGCAGGTCGCCCAGCACGCGCTCGACTCGCGCGAGGTCCTTGGCCACGACCGCGCGGTCAAGCTCCTCGTACAGGGCGGCGGCCTTCGCCCCCTGGTTGCGCTGGTACCAGTTCCAGCCGTTGTAGGCGGCGATCGAACCGAACACCACGATCAGCACCCAGCTGATGGCGTTGCCGTACCGGGCCCAGAAGTGTTTGATCTGGTCGAGCTGTTCCTGCTCTTCGAGGTCGAGGTGTTTGGCCATGGATTGCTGTCTGACGCGAAAGTGCTGGATTGTAGGGACGGGCAGGAAACGGTCAGGCCGCCTGCAGGTGCTGCGCCACGGCCCGGGTGTCGGTCAGCGGCATCATCACCTGGGCCGCGGGCTGTTCGCCACGCTCGCCGCGCAGGGATTTGACCGCCACACGGCCCTGGGCCAGTTCGTCGCCGCCGAAGATGAGTGCGAAGCGGGCCCCGCTGCCATCGGCCTTCTTGAACTGCGATTTCATGCTGCCCATGCCGTCGGCGCCCGCGGCGTGCATCTGCACCCGCACACCGGCCTCGCGCAGGGCGCGCAGCACCGGCATCACGCGCGGCAGATCGGCGGCGTCGGGCACCACCGCGTAGGCGTCGGGCACCGGGGCGTCCGGGAGCAGCCCCTGCTCTTTCAGCAACTCCAGGATGCGCTCCATGCCCAGCGCCCAGCCCACGGCGGGCGTGGACTTGCCGCCCACCTGCTCGAACAGTCCGTCGTAGCGGCCGCCCGCGCACACGGTGCCCTGAGAGCCCAGCTGGGTGGTCACGAACTCGAACACCGACAGGTTGTAGTAGTCCATGCCGCGCACAAGGCGCGGGTTGATCCGGTAGGCGATCCCGTGGGCATCGAGCAGCGCCTTCAGGCGCTCGAAGTGCGCGAGCGACTCGGACCCCAGGTGGTCCATCAGCCGGGGCGCCGCGTTGACCATGTCCTGCATGGCCGGGTTCTTGGTGTCGAGAATGCGCAGCGGGTTGCTGTGCAGGCGTCGGCGGGCGTCGTCGTCGAGCAGGCCGGCGTGGGATTCGAGGTGGGCGATCAGCGCCTGACGGTGCGCCAGCCGCTCGGCCGGCTGGCCAAGGCTGTTGATTTCAAGCTCGATGCCGGTCAGGCCAAGCGCCTTCCAGAGGTCGCAGGCCAGCACGATCAGCTCGGCATCGACGTCGGGGCCGGCGAAGCCCAGCGCCTCGGCGCCGAACTGGTGAAACTGCCGGTAGCGGCCCCGCTGCGGCCGCTCATGGCGGAACATCGGCCCCATGTAGTACAGGCGCTTGGGGCCGTCGTACAGCATGGAGCTCTCGAGCGCCGCGCGCACCACCCCGGCGGTGTTCTCGGGGCGCAAGGTCAGGTGCTCGCCATTGAGCTTGTCTTCGAAGGAATACATCTCCTTCTCGACGATGTCGGTGACCTCGCCCAGGCCACGCACGAACAGTGCGGTGGGTTCGACGATGGGGGTGCGGATGTTGCGGTATCCGTAGCGCGCCATCAGGTCGCGCAGCGTGGCCTCGAGCCACTCCCAATGCGCCGATTGCGGCGGCGCAATGTCGTTCATGCCTTTGACGGCAACCAGTTTTTCTGCCATTGGGGTCACGCGGTTTCGCCGAACCGCTTTTGAATGTAGTTTTCGACGATGTTCTGGAACTCGCGCGCGATGCCCTCCCCGCGCAACGTGACGGCCTTCTGGCCATCGATGAACACCGGGGCAGCGGGTGCCTCGCCCGTGCCGGGCAGGCTGATGCCGATGTCGGCGTGCTTGCTCTCGCCGGGCCCGTTCACGATGCAGCCCATGACCGCCACCTTCATGCCCTCGACGCCGGGATAGCGCTCGCGCCACACCGGCATGGACGCGCGCAGGTAGTCATCTATCTGCTTGGCGAGTTCCTGGAAGGTGGTGCTGGTGGTGCGACCGCACCCAGGGCAGGCCGTGACGCTCGGCACGAAGCTGCGCAACCCCAGCGCCTGCAGGATCTCCAGCGCCACGACCACCTCTTGCGTGCGCGCTTCACCCGGCTGGGGCGTGAGCGAGATGCGGATGGTGTCCCCAATGCCCTGCTGCAGCAGCACCGACAGCGCGGCGGTGGACGCCACGGCACCCTTGGTGCCCATGCCGGCCTCGGTGAGGCCCAGGTGAAGGGCGTAGTCGCACCGCTGCGCGAGCGCCTGGTACACGGCGATCAGGTCCTGCACGGCACTCACCTTGCAGGACAGCACGATGTTCTCGCCCGGCAGGCCGATGGCCTCGGCCTTTTTCGCCGATTCGACCGCCGAGGTGATGAGGGCCTCGTACATGACCTGTTTGGCGTCCCAGGGTTCGGCGCGGCCCGCGTTTTCGTCCATCAACCGGGCCAGCAGGTCCTGGTCGAGGCTGCCCCAGTTGACACCGATCCGGATGTGCTTGTCGTGCCGCGCGGCAATCTCGACCATCTGCGCGAATTGCCGGTCGCCCTTGTCGCCGCGCCCCACGTTGCCCGGATTGATGCGGTACTTGGACAAAGCCTCGGCGCAGGCCGGGTGGTCGGTGAGGAGCCGGTGGCCGTTGTAGTGGAAGTCGCCGATCAGGGGCACCACAATGCCCATGCGATCGAGCTGCTCCCGGATGTACGGCACGGCCTTGGCCGCCTCGTCGTTGTTGACGGTGATGCGCACCAGCTCGGAACCCGCCTGGGCCAGCTCCTTGACCTGGATGGCGGTGGCCACCGCGTCGGCGGTGTCGGTGTTGGTCATGGACTGCACGCGCACCGGCGCGTCGCCACCCACCGTGACCGCGTGGTCGCCCCAGCGGACGGCGCCCTGGCGGGTGCGGCGGCGCGGGGCTTCGGGCAAGGGGATGGGCTGATCAACGCTCATGGATTGAAACCTCAACGCGCTTCGAAACGGGCCACGTTGTTGCGGGCAATGGCGGCCGCATCGAACGCGCGGCCCCGCAACGTGACCTGGACCACCGCCGCGTTGCCCAGCACCACGGCATAAGGCGGAGCGGCCGAGAACTCGACCCGTTCGCCGGGCTGCAAGAGGCGCTGGAGCACCACGGTGCCGGTGCCGTTGACGACCTCGGCCCACGACTCCTCGCTGGCCACCAGGCTGATCACGGCACCGGCCGAGGCCGAAGGTGCAGCGGCCACGGGTGCCGACGACGCGGGCGGCACGGCGGCGGGCGCGGCGACAGGAGTGGCGGGGGTTTGGGAGGCTGGTGCTGTAACGACCGCTTGGGCCGAAGCGGCCGACGCGGCCGACGCGGCGGGCGCCGCGGGCGCCGCGGGCGCCGGCGAGGTGCCGCCAGTGGTCGTCGGCGCGGTCGAAGCGGTCGGGTCGGCGCCCGCCGCCGTCGCACCGGGCACGGGCGCCGGCTCGGCGCCGGGCTGGAACAAGGGCGCCACCGGTGCGGTGACCGGCGCCGCGGCGGTCTGGGCAACAGCGTCGGCCGCGGCGGGTGCCGCGACCTGGGAAGGCGCCTCGGCCTTGGGCAGGAACACGATCACCAGCGCGCCCAGCAGCACCGCAATGGCACCCAGCAGCGCGGGCCGGGACAGCCAGCTCAGCGGGCTCATCGGCGGCGCATCACTGCCCGACTTGAAGGGCGCATTCAGAGAATGGTCGTCGACCACCAACGCCGGGCGCTGGCTCTGCGGCAACTGCGCCAGCACGGGTGCCGGGTCGATCTTGAGCTGGCGGCAGGCGCTGGACGCCAGCGCGCGCGCAAAGGTCATGTCGGGCAGTTCGTCGTAGCGACCGGCCTCGAGGGCCTCGAGCTTGCGCACCGGCACCTTGAGCGCGGCGGCCAGCGCGGCGATGTGCAGTCCGGCGGCCTCGCGCGCCTCGCGCAGGCGCACCGGCCTGGAGGGCAGCTCATCCGTGCTGGCGATGTCGGGCGCCACCTCACTCATTGAACGCTCCCCGCTGGTAAGACGCCCATTGGGGCGAATCCGGGAACCGCCGACCCAGTTGCTGGCCCAGTTGGGCGGCGGCCACCTCGTTGCCCAGGCGGCGCTCGACGCGAACACCGAGCCACAGCGTTTCGGCGTTGGCCAGCTCGGAATTGTTGACGCGGCGGATGATGAACTGCGCCGCCTGGCTGTCGCCGCGGCGGTGCTTCAGGCTGGCCAGGTTGTAGGCGGCGATCGGGTTGCCCGCGTCGAACTCGTAGGCGCGCGCCAGCGAGGCTTCGGCTTCCGGGAGTTTGCCAGCGCGCAACTGGCAGATGCCCATCACCAGAAAGGTGCGGGGTCGGCCCGCGTAGGTGGGGCTCGCCAGGGCCTGCTGGAACAGCTGCTCGGCCTGCACGTGACGCCCCTGCTCGCAGGCAAACAGCCCGTATGCATGCTGGGCCTCGGGATCCTTCGGGTTGATCTGCAGGGCCCGGCGGAAGCTCTCGTCGGCCAGGCCCACATCGTTGAGCCGCATGTAGATCAGGCCGCGGAGCACGTAGGCGGGCGCGTAGTTCGGGTCGGCCGCCAGCGCCAGCTTGATCTCGTCCAGAGCGACCGTGGTCTGGCCCTGCTCGAAGTAGTTGGCCGCCAGTTCGTAGCGGATGCGCGCGCGGCGCACCTGGGGTGGCTCGTCGGAGGCGGTGATGGGCTCGACCCCGGGCGAGTTCGTGCCCGACAGGCGCTGCGTCTGGGACGCGCATCCACCCAGCAACACCAGCGCCAGCACCATGGACAGCAGCCACAGCGCCGACCGGAACAGCGAACGAAGCGGGTGGATCGCGTGCGCAGTCATGCCTGCCTTTCTTTTTCGGGAGGTTTCACGAAACGGATCGGTTGGCCGGTCTGGCGCATCTGCGCCATGCGCCGGGCGGCGTCGGTGCGGTCGAGGACGTCGCCGGCCAGTTGACCGCAGGCGGCGTCGATGTCGTCGCCGCGGGTCTTGCGGATGGTGGTGACGATGCCGCCTTCATTGAGCAGCTGCCCGAACCGCTGAACCACCGCACGGGGCGAGCAGCGCAGACCGGAATCGGGAAACGGGTTGAACGGGATCAGGTTGATCTTGCAGGGCACACCGCGTCCGCCGTGCTCGCGCAGCAGGCGAAGCAGCTCGCGGGCGTGCTCGGGCTGGTCATTGACGCCGTCGAGCATGCAGTACTCGAAGGTGATGAAGTCGCGCGGCGCGTGCGGCAGGTAGCGCAGGCAGGCGTCGAGCAGTTCGGCCAGCGGGTACTTGCGGTTGAGCGGGACCAGCGAATCGCGCAGCGCATCGTTGGGGGCGTGCAGCGACACCGCCAGTGCCACCGGGCACTCCTGCGCCAGCCGGTCCATCATGGGCACCACACCCGAGGTGGACACCGTGACCCGGCGGCGCGAAAGCCCGTAGCCATGGTCGTCGAGCATGACCTTGAGTGCCGGAATCAGCGCGTGGATGTTCTGCAACGGCTCGCCCATGCCCATCATGACCACATTGGTGATCACGCGTTCCCCGGGGCGCCCCAGGTGCTGGCGCAAAAAGAGCTCGGCGTGCCACAGCTGGGCAAGGATTTCGCCGGTGGTGAGGTTGCGGGAGAAGCCCTGGTGCCCCGTGGAGCAGAAGCGGCAGCCCACGGCGCAGCCCGCTTGCGACGACACGCAGAGCGTGCCTCGGTCGTCCTCGGGGATGTAGACGGTTTCAACGGCGTTGCCGTCGCCCACGTCGAACAGCCACTTGATCGTGCCGTCGGCGGAGTCCTGTCGGGAGAGGATGTTCAGACCGGCGACGTGCGCCGCCGACGGCAGCTTGTCGCGCAGGCTTCGCGCCAGGTCGGTCATTCGGGAGAAATCGGATTCACCCTTCTGGTGGATCCAGCGAAACAGCTGGGTGGCGCGAAAGCGCTTTTCGCCCAGCTGTTCGCAGAAGGCGGCCAGCCCCTCGAGATCGAAGTCGAGCAGGTTGACCGTCATGACATGATCAACGCGAATAGACGTTCATGCCGGGGAAGAAGAAAGCCACTTCCACGGCAGCGGTCTCGGGGGCGTCGGAGCCGTGCACGGCATTCGCGTCGATGCTGTCGGCGAAGTCGGCGCGGATGGTGCCGGGCGCGGCCTTCTTGGGGTCGGTGGCGCCCATCAGGTCGCGGTTCTTGAGAATGGCGCCTTCGCCTTCGAGCACCTGGATCATGACCGGACCGCTGATCATGAACTCGACCAGGTCCTTGAAGAACGGACGCGAGGCGTGCACGGCGTAGAACTGCTCGGCTTCGCGGCGCGACAGGTGGGCCATGCGCGCAGCGATGACCTTCAGACCGGCGGCCTCGAAACGGGCGTAGATCTGGCCGATCACGTTCTTGGCGACGGCGTCGGGTTTGATGATCGAGAGGGTGCGTTCGATGGCCATGGGTATCCTGAAGTTATGAGGGAAAACGGGGCGTTGCGCAAGCAACCGCAAAGCCCACGATTCTACATGGCGGAAGCGTCATCCCCGTGGTGGCCGCCCCGTGCGACCCTTGGGAGAACCCGGTCCGCCGGGCTGGCGGCGCTGGCGTTGCATGGCGTCCTGGCCGATGTAGCCCTGGCTGGTCTTCAAGGGGTCGGGCTGGCCGCGCGGCGCGGCCTC
Organism: Hydrogenophaga sp. XSHU_21; assembly: GCA_046604145.1. GTDB lineage: Bacteria > Pseudomonadota > Gammaproteobacteria > Burkholderiales > Burkholderiaceae_C > Hydrogenophaga. Next base: position 472,595 of record JBKIXD010000003.1, on the reverse strand, counting down.
GCGGCGGGCGCGCGAAGGGGCTGGCGCCGGCGTCTTGGGCCGCGGACCCTGGCCGCGGCGGGCCGGCCCGGGCGAACCCGGCCCGCGGCCCCTGCCCTGCGGCGCCGGCCTGGCCACTGCCACCCCGGTGGCCGCGCCCAGCCGCTGAACGTCGCGCTCGTCGAGTTCCACCCAGGCGCCACGGCGCAGGCCGCGCGGCAGCACCACCGCACCGTAACGGATGCGGATCAGCCGGCTGACCGCGTGGCCAACCGCCTCGAACATGCGCCGGACCTCCCGGTTGCGGCCTTCGGCAATGGTGACCCGGTACCAGCAGTTCGCGCCCTCGCCACCGCCGTCTTCGATCGACTGGAACTGCGCCAGGCCGTCTTCGAGGTTGACGCCGTCGAGCAGCCGCTGCTTTTCTTCGTTGGACAGGGCGCCCAGCACGCGGGCGGCGTATTCGCGCTGCAGCCCGAATCGCGGGTGCATGAGCTGGTTGGCCAGTTCACCCGAGCTGGTGAGCAGCAGCAGGCCTTCGGTGTTGATGTCGAGCCGGCCCACGGACTGCCACTTGCCCTGGTACAGCTTGGGCAGGCGCCGAAACACCGTGGGGCGGTTCTGCGGGTCGTCGTGCGTGACCACCTCGCCCGCGGGCTTGTGGTAGGCCAGCACCCGGGGGGGCGGCGCCTGCAGGCGCACGCGCACCGGCTTGCCATTGACCTTGATGACGTCGCCCTGGCGGATGCGCTGCCCCACGTGGGCGGGCTCGCCGTTCACCGAGACCCGGCCCTGCTCGATCAAGGCCTCCATCTCGAGGCGCGAACCCATGCCTGCCTGGGCCAGCACCTTGTGCAGCTTGGGCGAGTCGGCCTCGGGTTGGAGCACACGCCGCGCGGGCGCAGCCGGCGCGAGGGCGGCCGATTCGTCGGCCTGGACTTCGTCGAAGGCGCCGCTGACGACCTCGTCGAAACTCAGCGCATCGGAAACACCGGTGGCTTCTGCCGCTTCTGCCGCTTCTGCCGCGTCTGCGGGATCGGTCGGGGGGGCTGCGTCGGGCGCGCGCGGGCGGGCCTCACGCGGGGGTCGGGGTGGGGCCGCCTTGGTCATGGTTGTCCTCGGTGAGGGTGTCGGCCGCGGCCGGGGATGTTTCGCTGGCCGGCAGGTCCGCCGGCGCTTCTTCGCCGGCTTCGATGGGCAACTGGGCGGCGAGGTTCTCGAAATCGAGCGAGCCGAGGGACGACTCCTGCACGCCGCTGGATTCCAGTGGCGGCAGCTGGTCGAGCGACTTCAGGCCGAGGTCGTCGAGGAACTGGCGGGTCGTGGCAAACAGCGCCGGACGACCCACCGTTTCCCGGTGGCCGATGACCTCGATCCAGCCACGGTCCTCCAGCTGCTTGAGGATGAGCGAGTTGATCGTGACGCCACGGATGTCTTCCATGTCGCCGCGGGTGACCGGCTGGCGGTAGGCAATGATGGCCAGCGTTTCGAGGGTGGCGCGCGAATAGCGGGGCGGCTTCTCGGGGTGGAGCCGGTCGAGGTAATGGCGCATGTCCGGGCGGCTCTGGAAGCGCCAGCCGGTGGCCACCTGCACGAGTTCGACCCCGCGGTGGGTCCATTCCTGCTGGATGTTGCCCAGCAGGGTCTTGAGCGTGTCGGCCGAAATCTCGCCGTCGAACAGCACCGCCAGCTCGCGCACCGTCATGGGCTGCGTGGCGCAGATCAGGGCCGTCTCGAGGACGCGCTGGGCATCCGTGGTGTTCATGGTCTCGATCGGACGGCACGCGGGCCGTGCAGATGGGGTGGGATCGGGCGCAAAGCCCTGCGGGGTGGCCGGCGGGCGGCGCGCTGCGCTGCGCGGCCGATCTTCACTCGATCAGGCCGCGACCGGCAGGTGGCGCATTGTACCGAAGCCCCCCCTGCGCCAGCGCCGCCGCCATGTCGTGCGGGGGCTCGCGCCAGAACGACAGGGGTTGTCCCGACACCGGATGGTTGAACCGGAGGTGAATGGCGTGCAATCCCTGGCGCGTCAACCCCCACGCCGGGCGACCGCCATAGATCGCGTCGCCCACCAGGGGAAGACCGATGGAGGCCAGGTGCACGCGGATCTGGTGGGTGCGGCCGGTGTGCAGCTTGCAGGCCACGAGCGTGGCGAGATCGTGCCCGTCCAGGCGCAGGAAGTCGCTGCGCGCGGGCTTGCCGGCGCCCTCGCCCACCAGCGCCATGCGAAGGCGGTTGGACGGATCGCGGCCGATGAAGCCTTCGAGCGTGCGCTGCCCGGCGCCGCGCCACGCCCCTTGCGCCAGGGCAAGGTACTGCCGGTTCACCGCCCGGGCGGCAATGGCCTGCACCAGCGCGTCCATGGCCTGGCGCGTCTTGGCCACCATCATGAGGCCCGAGGTGTCCTTGTCGAGCCGGTGCACGATGCCCGCACGCGGCAGCGAGGCGGCGCCTTCGTGGTGGGCCAGCAGCCCGTTGAGCAGCGTACCAGACCAGTGCCCGGCGGCCGGGTGCACCACCAGCCCGGCCGGCTTGTCGATGACCAGCAGATGGGTGTCTTCGAACACCACCGCCAGCGCCATGGGCTGCGCCACGAAGGCGCGGGCCTGTGCGGTCGGGCGCAGCGACACGGCGATGGCGTCGCCCACCGCCACCTTCGCCGACGCCTTGAGGCAGGGCTGGCCGCGCCACGAAACCGCTCCGTCGGCGAGCAGCTGCTGAAGGTAGGAGCGGGAAAACTCGGGCACCAGCTGCGCCAGCGCCCGGTCGATGCGCCAGCCGTGCAGCCCGGCCGTCACTTCGCAATGGCGCAGCTCGGCCTGCTCGTCGGGCGCATCGCCGTCGGCCGCGCCCAACCCCGCCGATATACTGTCCGCTTCCGAAAACGTTGGTTGTTCCAGAGGTGAGCCCTTGAAGTTGTGCCGTCGATTATCGACCCCGGCCCTTGCGGCCATCGCCCTGGCCGCGCTGCTGCAGGGTTGCAGCACCACCACCGTCGACGAGACGGCCAACTGGAGCCCCAACCGCCTTTACAGCGAAGCGGTGGACGAGCGCGAAGTGAACAACTTCGAGCGCGCCATCACCCTGTTCGAGCGCCTGGAAGGGCGCGCGGCGGGCACACCGCTGGCCCAGCAGGCGCAGCTCGAGAAGGCCTACACCTATTACAAGAGCGACGAACCGGCGCAGGCCATGGCCACGATCGACCGGTTCATGCGCCTGCATCCGGCCAGTCCCGCGCTCGATTACGCGCTTTACCTGAAGGGCCTGGTCAACTTCAACGACAACCTGGGCCTGTTCGGCCGCCTGGCCGCCCAGGACCTGTCCGAGCGCGACCAGAAAGCCGCCAAGGAGTCGTTCGAGGCGTTTCGTGAGCTGGTGACGCGCTTCCCCGAGTCGCGCTACACGCCCGACGCGCGTTTGCGCATGACCTACATCGTGAACTCGCTGGCCCAGTACGAAGTGCACGTGGCTCGCTACTACCACAGCCGGGGTGCCTACATCGCGGCCATCAGCCGGGCACAGTCGGCCCTGACCGACTACGCCGATGCGCCCGCCCTCGAAGAAGCGCTCTACATCCTCATCCAGTCGTACGATGCGCTCGGCCTGACCCAGCTGCGCGACGACGCCACCCGCGTGCTCAAGGCCAGCTACCCGAACAGCGAGGTGCTGTCGAAGGGCCTCAGTCAGCGGGACGGTCCGTGGTGGAAACTCTGGTGAGCGCCAGCGACTGAACCCAGGCGGCGGTCTCGTCGGCGTCGTCCAGCCACCGCCAGCCCTGCAGCGCCGCCAACAGCTTCGGCGCGTAGCCGCGCGTGCGAAGGCGCACGTCGCCCACCACCAGCAAGCCACGGTCGCCTGGCGCCCTGATCAGCCGCCCGGCCGCCTGCCGCAAGGCCATGGCCGCGTCGACGAGCTGCACATCGTCGAACGGGTTTCGTCCTTCGGCCCGGGTGCGGTCGATGCGGCGTTGCAGCCAGGGGTCGTCCGGGGGCGCAAACGGAAGCTTGTCCACCACCACCAGCCGCAAGGTGTTGCCGGGCACATCCACACCGCGCCAGAACGCGCCGCTGGCCACCACCACGGTTGGCCGGCGCACACCGGGCTGGCGCAGCGCCTGCCACACATCGCGGGCCGGCGATTCCGTGCCTGAAACAACCCGCCAGTCCGGCGGCAAGGCGGCGTGCAGGGCGCGGGCCATGCGCACCGCTGCCCGGCGGGTGGTGGTGAGAACCAGCACCTGTCCGCCCAGCATGGCGGCCCACTCGGCCACCAGCACCGCCAGGGCCTCGGCATGCCCGGCGTCGCCGGGCTCAGGCAGGTTGGCCGGCACGTGCAGGGCCACGGCGGAAGGGTCAACCGCCTCATGCGCCTGAAACACCTCCACCGCGGCGCACGCCTGGCCCAGACCCATCGCCTCCCGGTGCCAGCGCAACCCGGGTTCCTGTCCGAGCGTGGCCGACACGTGCACCGCGCTGCGCGCCCCCAGTGCCGAGCCCGTGGCCAGGGCGGCCACGGCCTGGTCGTCCGCTTCAGGCCCGGGCCGCACCAGGGTCCACCGGGCGGCGTCCTGCCAATCAAGCCAGGCCGGGTCACCCGCAGGGCCTTCCAGCATGCCCTGAAGGGCGGTCGCGAGCAGTGCACACCGCTCACCCAGCGCCGCTGCACGCGGGTCGGCACCCGACGCTGCCGCCACGGCGCGGTGCGCCAGCGTCAAGGCGGCCGCCAGTTCGCGCAGCAGCGCGGGTGGTACCGACGGCCAGGGCTGCAGACCCTCCCGCGGCTCGGCCGACCGCAGGCCGGCACCCAAGGCCTCGGTGGCACGCCGACCCTGCAGCGCCAGACCCGCCCAGGCGCCTGCACCGCGCGCAGGGCCTTCCGAGAGTTGGGCGAGATCGGACCAGAAGCGGATCAGTGCCGTGGCGCTGCTGCGCACCGTCGTCAGGTCCCTGGCCAGCTCGTGAAGGGTCTGCGCCTCATCGAACACCACGGCCTGAACGGCCGGCAGCAGGCCTGGGCCACCGCGTTGACGCGCGGAAAAGTCGGCCCGCCACACATGGTGGTTGATCACCACCGCATCGGCTTCACCCGCCCGTTGACGCGCCCGATCGACATGGCATTCGTGCCGTCGCGGGCAGGCCTGGCGCAGGCAGTTTTCGCTGGTGGAGGTGACAAGCCCACGCAACGGCGCGTCGTCGGCAGGCACCCCCACCTCGTCCAGATCGCCCGACGCCGACTGCTCGGCCCAGCCCAGCCACTCGCGCAGGCGCGCGTGCAGGGCAAGGCCACCCGGGCGTGGTCCTTGTTGCACCGCGGTGTGCAGGCGCTGCAGGCACACATACCGGTCGCGCCCCTTCAGCACGGCCACCCTTGCCGGCATGCCCAGGGCGCCTGTCAGGCGCGGCAGGTCGTGGTGGGCCAGCTGGTGCTGCAGCACATGCGTGCTGGTGGAAATGACGGCGCGTTGCCCCGACAGCAGCCAGGGCACGAGGTAGGCGAGCGTCTTTCCGCTGCCTGTCGACGCTTCGGCCAGCAGCACGCCACCGCGCTGCAGGTTGGACGCCACGGCAATGGCCATGCGCGTTTGGGCTTCCCGCGGCAGCCAACCGGGCCAGCGCGCGGCCAGAGGTCCGTCGGCACCCAGCGCGCGTTCCGTGCGGGCAACGAGATCAACCAAGGTGTGCACTCCGCACGGAGCCGCATGCGAGAAATGGATACCATTGTCGCCACCATGCGCCCAGCGCAGCCACCGATCGAATGCTCATGACCAAAGGCTACCGCATCCTCGCCTCGACCGGCATCCACAAGGGTGACCGCGATTACCAGCAGGACCAGGTCAACCTGATGCAGCACGCCCGCGTGCCCAACTGCCTGCTGGCGGTGCTGGCCGATGGCATGGGTGGACGCAGCGGCGGGCGCAAGGCGTCCGATCAGGTGATGCTCACCGCCCGACAGCTGTTCGAGCGCTTCGACCCGGAAACCGACGATCCCCGTGCGTTGCTCAAGCAGATCGTCAACGAATCGCACATGGTCATCAAGCTGACCGCGGTGTCGGCCGAGCAGGAACCCCACAGCACGGTGGCTGCGTTCATGATGCTGCCCAACGGCGAGAGCCACTGGATTCACGCCGGCGATTCGCGGGTGTACCACTTCCGCCAGGGCCGTCTGCTGCACCGCACCCTCGACCACTCGTATGTGCAGACGCTGGTGAACCAGGGCGAGATCTCCGAACAGGAGGCCCTCGACCACCCGCACGCCAACATCCTGATGGGCTGCCTGGGCACCGAGAACGAACCACCGCTCGACCTGCATGCGGTCAACAAGCTGAACGCGGGCGATGCGCTCATGGCCTGCAGCGACGGCATCTGGCACTACTTCTCGCCCGAAGAACTGGCCAGCACCATCGCCATGCTGTCGCCCCGCGAAGCCTGCGAATTCCTGATCCAGAAAGCCCGCACGCGGGCGCGCGGCACCGGCGACAACATGTCGATCGTGATCGTGAAACTCGATCCGCTGATCTGAGTTTTCTCCACGGGGGCTGTGGCTTTGGGCTCCCCCTTCGGACCGCTGGCTCGGGCGGGCGGGGCCTTCGACAGGCTCAGGCCGAACGGAGGGGGTGGCTCAGGCCGAACGGAGGGGGTGGCTCAGGCCGAACGGGGGGTTGGTTCAGGCCGAACGGGGGGTTGGTTCAGGCCGAACGGGGGTTGGTTCAGGCCGAACTGAGGGGTGGGCTGAGGCCGAACGGCGTTGGGTGGCTCAGGTCAGGGCCGTGTCGACCACCCGGTGGGCCAGCGAGAGGTATTCCTGCGACTGCATCTCGGTCAGGCGCGACACCGTGCGGGGGAACTCGTGCGACAGGGGGCCTTCGAGGTAGAGCTGCTCGGGTTCGACAGCGGCCGACATCACCAGCTTGCAGCGACGGTCGTAAAGCACATCGATCAGCCAGGTGAAACGGCGGGCCTCGGACGCCTGGCGCACCGACATCTGTGGCACGTTCGACAACAGGACCGTGTGGAACTGGCTGGCGATTTCGAGGTAATCGTTCTGTGAACGGGGCCCCCCACACAAGGTGCGAAAGTCGAACCAGATCACGCCACCGGCGCGCCGCACCGCACGGATCTGGCGGGACTCGATGCCCATCACCGCGTCCTGATCACCCGCCTCGGCCAGTTCGTTGAACGTGGTCTCCATGGCGGCGTCGGCCTCGGGACCCAGCGGGCAGTGGTACAGCTCGATGTGCGTCAGCGTGCGCTGACGGTAGTCGGTGCCGTTGTCCACGTTCACCACCTCGAGCCGGCTCTTGAGCAGTTCGATCGCCGGCAGGATGCGGTCCCGGTGAAGTCCGTCGGGGTACAACTGGTCGGGGTGAAAGTTCGACGTCGTGACGAACCCCACCCCGTTCTTGAACAGCGAGTCGAGCAACCGGTGCAGGATCATTGCGTCGGTCACATCGGCCACATGGAACTCATCGAAGCAGATGAGCTTGAACCGCTCGGACATGCGTTCACCCAGCACATCCAGCGGGTTCACCGTGCCCTGCAGCTCGCGCAGCTCGCGGTGCACCTCGCGCATGAACTCGTGAAAGTGCAATCGCGTCTTGCGCTTGAGCGGCACGGCATTGAAAAAGAGGTCCATGAGGAAACTCTTGCCCCGCCCCACCCCGCCGTACATGTACACCCCGCGCGGGATGTCCGGCCGGTTGATCAGCTTCTTCAGGGCGTTGGACCGCTTCTGCTTGTACTGCGACCACTCGGTGGCGCACCGCTCCAGCGCGTCCACGGCACGCTGCTGGGCGGGGTCGGTGGTGTAGCCGCGCTCCTTGAGCGCGGCCTCGTAGGCACTGCGGACGCTCAAGATCAGAAGTTCAGCGTGCGCTTGTCGACCGCCAGCGCGGCTTCCTTGGTCGCTTCCGACAAGGACGGGTGTGCGTGGCAGATGCGGGCAATGTCTTCGGCGCTGGCCTTGAACTCCATCGCCACCACAGCCTCGGCGATCAGTTCGCTGGCCATGGGGCCGACGATGTGCACGCCCAGAATTTCGTCGGTGGTGGCGTCGGCCAGAAACTTGACCATGCCGGTGGTGTCGCCCAGCGCCCGGGCCCGGCCGTTGGCCAGGAACGGGAAGGTGCCGGCCTTGTACGCCGCGCCACGCGCCTTGAGCTGCTGCTCGGTCTCGCCCACCCAGGCAATCTCGGGGCTGGTGTAGATCACCCAGGGAATGGTGTTGAAGTTGACGTGTCCGTGCTGGCCGGCAATGCGCTCGGCCACCGCGACGCCCTCTTCCTCGGCCTTGTGCGCCAGCATGGGGCCGCGCACCACATCGCCCACCGCCCACACGCCGGGCAGGTTGGTGCGGCAATCGGCGTCCACCACGATCGCGCCGCGCTCATCGAGCTGCAGGCCCACGCCTTCGGCATTCAGGCCGATGGTGTTGGGCACCCGACCGATCGACACGATCAGTTTGTCCACATCGAGCGACTGGGCCTCGCCCTTGGCGTTGGTCCAGGCGATGTTCACGCCCTTTTTCGAGGTCTTGACCTCGCCGACCTTCACGCCCAGCTCGATCTTCAGGCCCTGCTTGTCGAAGGCCTTCTTGGCCTCCTTGGCAATCTGCTCATCGACAGCGCCCAGGAACGTGGGCAGGCCTTCCAGGATGGTTACTTCGGCACCGAGGCGGCGCCACACCGAGCCCATCTCCAGACCGATCACGCCCGACCCGATCAGGCCCAGCTTCTTCGGCACCGCGCCCAGGCGCAGGGCACCGTCGTTGGACAGGATGTTTTCTTCGTCGAACGGTGCACCGGGCAGCGCGCGGGCGTTGGACCCCGTGGCCACGATCACCTGCTTGCCCGTCAGGGTGTCGTCCTTGGCGCCCTTCACCGCGATCTCGTAGCCCTCGGGCGTGGCCTTCACGAACGAGCCGCGGCCATGGAAGAACGTCACCTTGTTCTTCTTGAACAGGTAGAGGATGCCGTCGTTGTTCTGCTTCACCACGGCGTCCTTGCGGCCGATCATCTTCGCCACATCGAGCTTGACGCTGCCGACGTTGATGCCGTGGTCGGCAAAGTGGTGGTTGGCGTGTTCGAAATGCTCGCTCGACTGCAGCAGCGCCTTGGACGGAATGCAGCCCACGTTGGTGCAGGTGCCACCCGGCGCCGGACCACCCGCGGCGTTCTTCCACTCGTCGATGCAGGCCACCTTGAAGCCCAGTTGCGCGGCCCGGATGGCCGCGATGTAGCCACCGGGGCCGCCGCCGATGACGATGACGTCGAATTGCTGACTCATGAGGATGTTCTCGCTGGTTTCCCGCTCACCCACGCGCCGCCGGTCGAAAACGCCGCAGATCCGGCTTTGCCGGTCTGCTGGCGTTGCCCCCTGGAGGGGGGATCCGGCCACACGCTGCGAGCAAGGAACGGGGGTGGGTCAAATGTCAAACAGCAGGCGTGCCGGGTCTTCCAGCGCCTCTTTCATGGCAACCAGGCCCAGCACGGCTTCACGGCCGTCGATGATGCGGTGGTCGTACGACATGGCGAGGTAGTTGATGGGCCGGATCACGATCTGGCCGTTCTCCACCACGGCACGGTCCTTGGTGGCGTGCACCCCGAGGATGGCCGACTGCGGCGGGTTGATGATGGGGGTGGACAGCATGGAGCCGAACACGCCGCCGTTGCTGATGGAGAAGGTGCCACCGGTCATTTCCTCGATGCCCAGCTTGCCGTCCTTGGCCTTCTGGCCGAACTCGGCGATCTTCTTCTCGATGTCGGCAAAGCTCATCTGGTCGGCGTTGCGCAGGATGGGCACCACCAGGCCACGCGGCGAACCCACCGCGATGCCGATGTCGAAGTAGCCGTGGTAGACGATGTCGTTGCCGTCAACGCTGGCGTTGAGCACCGGGTACTTCTTCAGGGCGTGCACCGCGGCCTTGACGAAGAAGCTCATGAAGCCGAGCTTGACGCCGTGCTCCTTCTCGAACTTCTCCTGGAACTTCTTGCGCATCTCCATCACCGGGGCCATGTTCACCTCGTTGAAGGTGGTGAGGATGGCGTTGGTGGCTTGCGATTGCAGCAGGCGCTCGGCGACGCGGGCGCGCAGGCGCGTCATGGGCACGCGCTCTTCAGGGCGGTTGCCCAGGTTGGGGCCCGCCACCTGAATCTGCGGCAAGGCCTTGGTGGGCACGCCGGTGGGAATGGCCACAGGCGCAGCCACCGCCTTGGGGGCCGACACGGCGGCCAGCACGTCGCCCTTGGTGACGCGGCCGTCCTTGCCGGTGCCGGGCACCGAGCCGGTCGACAGGTTGTTGTCGGCCATCAGCTTGGCCGCGGCGGGCATGGCCACACCGGCCTTGCTGCCGGCGGCTGCAGCGGCGGCCACCGGGGCCGGGGCGGGTGCAGCAGCAGGCGCCGCTGCCGGGGCAGCGGGTGCCGCGGCGGGGGCGCCAGCCACGGCCGCGGTGTCGATGCGGGCAATGACCTGCTCGGCCGCCACGGTGGCACCGTCGCCCTGCACGATCTCGGTCAGCACACCGCCGGCGGGCGCCGGGCATTCGAGCACGACCTTGTCGGTCTCGATCTCGATCAGGATTTCGTCGGCGGCAACCGCCTCACCGACCTTTTTCTTCCACTGCAGCAGCGTGGCTTCGGCCACGGACTCGGACAGCTGCGGAACTTTCACTTCAACGATAACCATGTTCTTTTCCTGGAGGATGCTTTCAAGGCTGACGGCCAGGCCAGGGGCATGGTGGCGCGCACTGAAGCGCCACCGCCGCCGGGCTGGTCGTCAACGGTTTACTTGGTGAGGATGAAACCCTTGAGCTTGCCGAAGGCAGCCTCGATCAGGTTCTTTTGCTGTTCCTGGTGCAGGTGGGCGTAACCCACCGCGGGCGATGCCGACGCGGCACGACCGGCGTAACCCAGTTTCTGCCCTTCGAACATGTTCTCGTGGATGTAGTGCTGCACGAAGAACCAGGCACCCTGGTTCTGCGGTTCGTCCTGGCACCACACGATGTCCACAGCGTTGGGGAAGCGCTTGAGTTCTGCGCTGAACGCCTTGTGCGGGAACGGGTAGAGCTGTTCGACGCGGATGATGGCGACGTCGTCGTGGCCCTTTTCCTCGCGCTTCTTGACGAGGTCGTAGTAGACCTTGCCAGAGCAGGCGATCACGCGCTTGACCTTGTCGGCCTTCTTCACCACGTCGGCGTTCTGCTCGGGGATCACCGTCTGGAAACCGCCCTTGGTGAACTCCGACAGCGGCGAGGTGGCGTCCTTGTTGCGCAGCAGGCTCTTGGGCGTGAACAGCACGAGCGGCTTGCGCAGCGGGCGGATCATCTGGCGGCGCAGCACATGGAAGATCTGGCTGGCCGTGGTGGGCTGCACGATCTGCATGTTGGTGTCGGCGGCCATCTGCATGAACCGCTCGAGGCGTGCCGAGCTGTGCTCGGGGCCTTGCCCTTCATAGCCGTGCGGCAGCATCAGGGTGATGCCGTTGACACGGCCCCACTTGACTTCGCCCGAGGCGATGAACTGGTCGATGACAACCTGGGCACCGTTGACGAAATCGCCAAACTGGGCTTCCCAGATGACCAGCGTGTTCGGGTCGTTCGAGGCGTAGCCATATTCGAAGCCCAGCACCGCCTCTTCGGACAGGATGGAGTCGATCACCACGAACGGGGCCTGGTTGTCGGCCACGTTCTGCAGCGGAATGTAGGTGCCCTCGTCGAACTTCTCGCGGTTCTGGTCGTGAATCACCGCATGGCGGTGGGTGAAGGTGCCACGGCCGCAGTCTTCACCCGACAGTCGCACAGGGAAGCCGCTGGCCACCAGCGAGGCGAACGCCATGTGTTCGCCCATGCCCCAGTCCACCGGAATCTCACCCCGGCCCATGGCCGCGCGGTCGGCATACACCTTCTTGACCAGCTGGTGCGGCACGACGCTCTCGGGGATGGTGGTCAGGCGCTCGGACAGGCGCTTCCACTCGGTGAGCGGAATGGCGGTGTCGGCAGCGTCGCTCCACTTCTTGCCCAGGTAGGGGCTCCAGTCGACCGCGTACTTGCTCTTGAAGTTGGTCAGCACGGGGTCGACGGTGTGCCGGCCGGCGTCGAGCGCGGCGCGGTAGGTCTTGACCATGTCGTCGCCGAGCGTTTCGCCCAGGCCCTGGGCCGCCAGTTTGTCGGCGTAGAGCTTGCGTGTGCCCGGGTGCGCCGCGATCTTCTTGTACATCAGCGGCTGGGTCAGGCTCGGGGTGTCCTGTTCGTTGTGGCCCAGCTTGCGGAAGCACACGATGTCGACCACCACGTCCTTCTGGAAGGCCATGCGGAACTCGAGCGCGAGCTGCGTGGCGTGCACCACGGCCTCGGGGTCGTCACCGTTCACGTGCAGAACCGGCGACTCGATCATCTTGACGACGTCGGAGCAGTACAGCGTGGAGCGGCTGTCGCGCGGGTCGGAGGTGGTGAAGCCGATCTGGTTGTTGATGACCAGGTGGACCGTGCCGCCGGTGGAATAGCCACGGGTTTCGGCCAGCGCCAGGGTTTCCATCACGACGCCCTGGCCGGCAAACGCGGCATCGCCGTGCACCAGCACGGGCAGCACCTGCTTGCCCAGGGGATCGCCACGGCGGTCCATGCGGGCGCGCACCGACCCCTCCACCACCGGGTTCACGATTTCGAGGTGCGACGGGTTGAACGCCAGCGACAGGTGGACCGGGCCGCCAGGGGTGGACACGTCGGAGCTGAAGCCCTGGTGGTACTTCACGTCACCAGCGGGCAGGTCTTCGGGCGCGGTGTGGTCGAACTCGGCAAACAGGTCCTTGGGCATCTTGCCCAGGGTGTTCACCAGCACGTTCAGGCGGCCACGGTGGGCCATGCCGATCACGATTTCCTGGATGCCGACCTTGCCGGCCTGCTGGATCAGTTCGTCCATCGCGGCGATGAAGCTTTCACCGCCTTCGAGCGAGAAGCGCTTCTGGCCGACGTACTTGGTGTGCAGGAAGCGCTCAAGGCCTTCGGCCGCGGTCAGGCGGTCGAGGATGTGCTTCTTCTTTTCGGCGTTGTAGCTCGGCTTGGCCCGGGTGGACTCGAGTTTTTCCTGCCACCAGCGCTTCTGGTTCTGGTCGGTGATGTAGTTGTATTCGGCACCGATCGAGCCGCAGTAGGTTTCGCGCAGCGCATTCAGCAGCTCGCGCAGCGACATCGTCTCGCGGCCGAAGAACGTGTTGCTGGTGTTGAAGACCGTTTCGTGGTCGGCGTCGGTGAAGCCGTAGAACGACGGCTCGAGCTCGGGGATGTGGGGACGACCGGTGCGCTTGAGCGGGTCGAGGTCGGCCCAGCGGGCGCCCACGTTGCGGTAGGCCGCAATGAGCTGCTGAACCGCGACGCGCTTGCGGCCGAGGTCGGAATCGGCACCGGCGGCAATGACCACCGTGGTGCCGCCCTGCTTGGCGCGCTCGGCAAAGGCATTGATGACGGGGAGGTGCGGAACGTCTTTCGCGTTGCTGCCATCGACGGCGGGCACGTTCTGGAGCGCGTCGAAATACTCGCGCCAGGTGTCGGGCACGCTGGTGGGGTTGGCGAGGTAGTTCTCGTACATCTCTTCCACGTACGGCGCGTTGCCGCCGAAGAGATACGAGTTGCCTTGATAGGCAACGTAGACGTTGCCCGCGTTCGATGGGGAATCGCTCATGAATCCGCTGACCTCCGTTTCCCTTGGGGAAACATTAGCTGGTTGAGAAAACCTTCCGCGACACGGCTTGACCGGATGGCGGATGCGACAGTGGCTGGGGAAGGGACTGACTGCAGGGGGAATTGTGCCACCGCCCGCCGGGTTGCGGTGGCACCGCGCGTCCAAAGGCGCCCCGGATGCCGTGGCCGGTAACGTATTCGCGTGGTCAGGGCGCCACGCGGGGCGACAGCCGCTCAGAGGCCGGCACCGAGGCAGGCTCGTCCATTTCGATGGCGATCTGGGTGCACACGGTGCGGCAGAGCATCACGGCCTTTTCGCTCTGGACCCGGTAGAAGACCTGGGTGCCGTCCTTGCGTTTGGCCAGCACGCCCGCCCGGTACAGCAGGTTCAGGTGCTGCGACAGGTTGGGCTGTGTGGTGTCGATTTCCTTGAGCAGGTGCGAAACCGACTTCTCCTGGTCACACAGGGCGCTGAGGATCCGCAGGCGCATGGGCGTGGCCAGCACGCCGAAAAGCTCGGCGGCCATTTCGAACACGCGGCCCTTTTCGACCTGGGCGGCGCTGTCAATGATGTCGGCCATGGTTTCCAGTCATGCTTGGAAATATAAGCATGCATGGTAGCCGCAACCGCCAGGACGTGCCGAGCCCCGCCCGGCGGTCCGGCGTCAGCCGACGAGGTCGCGGATCTGCTGGAGGGCGCCGGGGTCGTCCATGGTCGTCAGGTCGCCGGGGTCACGCCCCTCGCACACGGCCTGGATGGCGCGGCGCAACAGTTTGCCGCTGCGGGTCTTGGGCAGCAGGCTCACGAAGCGCACCCGGGCCGGGCGGGCCACGGCGCCCAGTTGGGCGTCCACCACCTTCATGATTTCCCCCTCCAGCCGCAGCTGCGCCTGGGTGTCGCCCAGGGCAGAGGCGTCCCGGGCCACCACGAAGGCCATGGCCACCTGCCCTTTGAGCTGATCGGCCACGCCCACCACGGCGACCTCGGCCACATTGGGGTGGCTGGCAATCGACTCCTCGATTTCGCGCGTGCCCAGCCGGTGCCCGGCCACGTTGATGACGTCGTCGGTGCGCCCGAGGATGTAGTAGTACCCGTCCTCGTCGCGGATGCCCCAGTCGAACGTGGAATAGACCAGCTTGCCGGGAATGCTCTTCCAGTAGGTGTTGACGAAGCGCGCGTCGTCGCGCCAGACGGTCTGCATGAAGCCCGGCGGCGTCGGCCCTTCGATCACGACCACGCCCTTTTCATTGGGCGCGGTGAGTTCTTCACCCGTGGATTCGTGCAGCAGCTTGACGCTGTAGCCGTACATGGCAATGCCAGGGCTGCCGAACTTGCTGTCCTTGCGCTCCACGCCATTGGCGATGGTGAGGATCGGCCAGCCCGACTCGGTCTGCCAGTAGTTGTCGATGATGGGCACGCCCAGGCCGTCGGCAATCCAGCGGGCGGTGGGCTCGTCGAGCGGTTCGCCGGCCAGAAACAACGCCCGCAGGCTGGACAGGTCGTACTGCTTCAGGAAGGCCGGGTCCTGCTTCTTGAGCACCCGAACCGCCGTCGGCGCGCTGAACATGGCCGTCACCTTGTATTTCTCGACCAGCTTCCACCAGATGCCGCCGTCGGGCCGGATGGGCAGCCCCTCGTACATGATGGTCGCCATGCCGGCGATCAGCGGGCCATAGACGATGTAGCTGTGCCCGACCACCCAGCCGATGTCGCTGGTGGAGAAATAGGTTTCACCCGCGTTGCCCAGAAAAATGTGCTTCATGCTCGCGGCGAGGGCCACGGCGTAGCCGCCCACATCGCGCTGCACACCCTTGGGTTTGCCCGTGGTGCCGCTGGTGTAGATGGTGTAGCTGATGTCGGTGGCGTCCAGCCAGGTGCACGGCACCAGGTCGTTCAGGTGCTGCTCGCGCAGGGCGGCATGGTCGTGGTCGCGGCCCGGCACCAGGGTCATGGGTGCGAGGCCCCGGTTGACCATCAGCACCGCCGCTGGCTTGTGGGTGGCCAGCGAAATGGCCTCGTCCAGCAGCGGCTTGTAGGGCACCACCTTGCCACCGCGCGATCCGGCGTCGGCGCTGACGATCACCACCGGCGTCGCGTCGTCGATGCGGCTGGCCAGCGAATGGCTGGCAAAGCCGCCGAACACCACCGAATGGATGGCGCCGATGCGCGCGCAGGCCAGCATGGCAAACGCCGCCTCGGGAATCATGGGCATGTAGATCAGCACCCGGTCGCCCTTTTTCACGCCCTGCCCCAGCAGGATGGCGGCCATGCGCTGCACCTCGGCGTGCAGTTCGGCAAACGTGTAGACGCGCTCCTGGTCGGTTTCGGTGGACACGAAGATCAGCGCGTTCTGCTGCGCGCGGTCCTTCAGGTGGCGGTCGACCGCGTTGTGGCACAGGTTGGTCTGCCCGCCCTCGAACCAGCGGGTGAAGGGCGGGTTGTCGTGGTTGCAGACCCGGGTGAACGGCTGGTGCCAGTCGATCAGGCGGGCCTGCTCGGCCCAGAAACCATCCCGGTCTTCGATGGAACGGCGGTGGAAATCGGCGTAGCGCATGCAAAGTCTCCTCGGGTGGACGGTCGCCCGAACAGGGGGTGGCGCCGTTTTGAATTCTTAATTATGGAGCGGTGGCTTGCGTGGGGCTGACACGGGATGGCCCGTCCGCCGACCGGCAGAGACCCTACTTGATCAGGCCCTGAACCGCCTTGAAGTCGGGGTGATCCGCGGTGCGCAGCCACTCGAAGGCCACCATTTCCGTCGTCACCAGTTCGGCGCCCGCGCCCGCCAGGCGGTCGAAGGCGGCGTCGCGGTTGCGCTCGGTGCGCGAGCCGCAGGCGTCCGTCACCACCCACACATCGAACTCCTGCTCGATGAGCTCCAGCGCCGTTTGCAGCAGGCAGACGTGGGCCTCGCAACCGGCCAGCACGACCGTGGGGCGTTCGGCTTCGCGTGGCCCGGCGGGCTTCTGCAGGTGCTTGGGCAGGCTGCGCACATTGCCCCCCTGCGGACGGGCTGGCGGCTTGAGCCAGTCGCCCAAACCGTCGGCCACGGCGCTGAAGTGCATCTTGGCCAGGGTCTTGCGGCACAGCGCCTTCAGTTCGGCCGGGTTGGACCCCAGTTTGTCCGGGTTCTGCTCGGTGCCCCAGACCGGCACGTCCAGTGCCTGCGCCATCTGCGCCAGTCGCAGGGCGTTGGCCAGCACCAGCGGGCCCTCGTGAATGGCCGGCATGAGGCGGGCCTGGTAGTCCACCAGGACCAGTTGGGATTCGTCGGCGTCGAGCAGCATGGCAATGGGCGAATGAACGGTCGCGTGAACAGTGGCGTGAACGGTCGTGCGGGGCGGGATGGCGCGATTCTGTCAGGCGCAGCGCCTATTCCGCGAAAAGGTCCCGCTGCTTGATGCGGCCGGACGCGGTCGCCGGGTCGAAACGCTCGACCAGCCGCTCCACGTACTGCACGAACAGCGCCTCGGCGGCCTGACCGAACAGGCGGATGCGCCCGGTGTGCTGCAACAGCAGCAGCCCGATGCCATGGGCGAACAGCGCCGCGTTCTCGCGGGCTGCGGCATCGCCCGACAGGCCCATGTCCTCGAACGCCTGCTCGCACGGACGCAGGGCATCCAGCAGGCGCTGGTTGAGCGCCCGGTCCAGTTCGTGGGTGAGTCCCCGCGGAGCGAGGCCGTTGACCAGGTAGAAGCCGAGATCGAGGTCGCGCGGGTTGCGCAGGTAGAACCCGAACCAGGCCTGTGCCTTGGCCACCAGCAGGCGGCCGGGCTGGCCCTTGGGCGCGCGGGCGCCCAGCACCTCGGCCTCCAGCCGGTCGAGCGATTCGGCCAGCAGCGCGGCATAGATCGCCTCTTTGCTGTCGAAGTAACTGTAGAGGGCACCCGCCGTGTAGCCCGCCTCGCGCGCAATCTCGCGGATGCTGGCGCCCTCGACGCCACGCGCGGCGAACACGCGGCGGGCGGCGTCCAGCACGTGGGCGCGGCGCGTGTCCGACATTGCCAGCTGGCGCTGCTGTCGAAGCTCAAGCTGGCGCTGCGCTTCGGCCTGCTCGGCGGCGCTGGGCACCGGCCGCAATTCGTCGATCTGGACATCCATGCACGCAGTGTATCCAGTGAAATCAACGCTGTTTCAGTATTTGAACTGTTGGCAATTTATTGAACATTGTTTAATCTCCTGAACATCATCAAAACGAATGGTCCGTCCTCAGACCGTTCAACAGGAGACAAATCCATGAACACCCTAGCCCACGCCCCGGGCCTGATGACCGGCGCCGACTACCGCGAATCACTGCGGCGCCACCGCCCCCGGGTGTTCGTGGACGGCCGCGAGGTGGCTTCGGTGGTGGACGACCCGGCCCTGCAACCCGGCATCAACGCCGTGGCACTGACCTACGACTTTGCCCACCGGCCGGAATACGCGCCGCTGATGCGCGCCACCCAGCACACCAGCGGCCGCACGGTGAACCGCATGACGCACCTGTCCACCAGCGCGGGCGATCTGCTCAACAAGCTCGAGGCGGTGCGCCTGATCTGCCAGGAAACCGGCTGCGCCCAGCGCTACCTCACCCACGATGCACTGAACGCCATCGCACAGCTCACGGCCCGGCTGGACGACGCCACGGGACGCTCGACTCATGGCGACCGGTTCCTCAACTACCTGCACCGGGTGCAGGACCAGGACCTGACGCTGGGTGTGGCCATGACCGACGCCAAGGGCGACCGCAGCCGCCGACCGCACCAGCAGGCCAACCCCGACACCTACGTGCACATCGTCGAGCGCAACGGCAAAGGCATCGTGATCAGCGGCACCAAGGCCATCGTCACCGGTGCGCCGTACATGCACGAACTGCTGGTCATGCCCTGCCGCAACATGACCGAGGCCGACGCCGACTTTGCCGTCTGTTGCGCCGTGCCGGTGGATGCGGAAGGCCTGACGATCGTGGCCCGCCCGGCAGGCCGTCCCGGCGAAAAGCTCGAACACGGCGACGCGCTGTTCTCGCGCAAGTTCGGCCAGAGCACCGGGGTGTGCCTGTTCGATCGGGTGTTCGTGCCCTGGGACCAGGTGTTCCTGGCGGGGGAATGGGAACACTCGGGCCACCTCACCTACAGCTATGCCACACACCACCGCCAGACCTGCATCGGGGCCAGGGCCGGGTTCGGCGACCTGCTCATCGGCGCCGGGGCGCTGATGTGCGAGGCCAACGGCTTCGACCCGGGCAGCGAAAGCCATCTGCGCGAACAGATGGTCGAACTCATCACCATCGTCGAAGGCTTCTACGCGTGCGGCGTGGCGGCCAGCGTTTACGGCCGGCGCGACGAACACAGCGCCGTGTTCATGCCGGACCCGGTGTTCGCCAACATCGGCAAGCTGCTGCTGGCCACGAAGATCTACGACATGCACCGGCTGGCACACACCGTCAGCGGCGGCCTGATCGTCACCCTGCCCGGGCCCGACGAGGACCACAACCCGGAAACCGCGGGGCGGCTGTCCGACGTGCTTCGCGCCAATCCCGACGTGCCCTACGACCAGCGCATCGAGGCCGCGCGCTTCATCGAAGACCTCACCGCCGGCTACCAGGGCGGCTGGTACAGCGTGATCAGCCTGCACGGCGGTGGATCGCCGGCGGCGATGAAGCAGGAAATCTGGCGCCACTACCCCGTGGGCAACAAGGTGGATCTGGTCGAAAGGCTGCTGGAACGCGGCGTCCAGGCCGACCCCGACCGGGCCATCACCCGCAACCGCCAACCCGGGCGCTGTTGCGACACCGGCTGCACCACCCCGGGCCAGCCCGTCATGGTGGACCTGCCCTTGGGCAAAGGCACGGGCACGAAAGCAACAAAATCAGCCTGAATCAAGCGCTTGGCCGCACTTGTTCACTTGACGCGGCAGGGTCTGCCCCCTACCCTCGCGGCCATGGTCCGCTGGCTGCCCACCCTGTTGCTTGCCTGCTCGTCCCTGGTGCACGCCGCACCGGGCGAAGGGTCGTGGGAAGACATGGACTCGCTGCTGGCCGAAAAAGGCGTCATGGCGCGCCTGGGTGAGCAGATTGAACAGGCCAGGGCCAGCGCCGGTGAACAGGCATCCAGCCTGGTCATCAACGCGATGGCGTTTCTGGGCGTGCCCTACAAATGGGGCGGCAACAGCCACGAGACCGGGTTCGATTGCAGCGGATTCGTGCGCGCGGTGTACGAGCAATCCGTGGGCAAGCTGCTGCCCCGCCGTTCCGACGAACAGGCCGCCGCCACCCAGCCGATCGACCGCAGCCAGCTCAAGCCGGGCGATCTGGTGTTCTTCAACACCATGCGCCGCGCATTCAGCCATGTGGGCATCTACGTCGGCGACGGCAAGTTCATCCACTCGCCGCGCGCCGGCGCCGAGGTGCGTGTCGAAGACATGCGCGTGGCCTACTGGAACAAGCGCTTCAATGGCGCTCGCCGGGTGATTCCGCAGGACGAGTGACCGCCGGGATACCGGCCACCCGCCATGAAAAAAACCCGGCCTTGGCCGGGTTTTTTCGTGAGGGCCGCGTTCAGCGCTTCTGGGGCGGCACGTCCGTGCAGCTGCCGTGCGCCACCTCGGCCGCCATGCCGATGCTTTCGCCCAGCGTTGGGTGCGGGTGAATGGTCTTGCCGATGTCCACCGCGTCGGCGCCCATCTCGATGGCCAGCGCCACCTCGCCGATCATGTCGCCGGCGTGCGTGCCGACCATGCCGCCCCCCAGGATCCGCCCGTGACCGTGCGCCTCGGGCGAATCGTCGAACAGCAGCTTGGTGACACCCTCGTCGCGGCCGTTGGCAATGGCGCGCCCCGATGCCGTCCAGGGGAACAGCCCCTTCTTCACCTTGATGCCTTGCGCCTTGGCCTGGTCTTCGGTGAGCCCCACCCAGGCCACCTCGGGATCGGTGTACGCGACGCTGGGAATCACCCTCGCGTTGAATGCCGCGGCGGCCAGATCCGGCTTGCCCTGCAGTTCCCCGGCGATCACCTCGGCCGCCACGTGCCCCTCGTGAACCGCCTTGTGCGCCAGCATAGGCTGGCCCACGATGTCGCCGATGGCGAAGATGTGCGGCACGTTGGTGCGCATCTGGATGTCGACCTCGATGAAACCGCGGTCGGTGACGGCCACCCCGGCCGCCGGGGCGCCGATCTTCTTGCCGTTCGGGCTGCGACCCACGGCCTGCAGCACCAGGTCGTAGGTCTGCGGCGGCGGCGCGTTCTCGCCTTCAAACGTCACCTCGATGCCCGCGGACGTGGCCTTGGCGCCCACGGTTTTGGTCTTGAGCAGGATGTTGTCGAAACGCGGTGCGTTCATCTTCTGCCAGACCTTCACCAGGTCGCGGTCGGCACCTTGCATCAGGTCATCCATCATCTCGACCACGTCCAGCCGCGCGCCCAGCGAGCTGTACACCGTGCCCATCTCGAGGCCGATGATGCCGCCGCCCAGAATGAGCATGCGCTTGGGCACGCTGGCCAGGCCGAGCGCACCGGTGCTGTCGACCACGCGCGGGTCTTCGGGCATGAAGGGCAGCCGCACCGCCTGCGAGCCGGCGGCGATGATGGCCTTCTTGAACGCCACCACCTGCTTCTGGCCGGTCTTTTCCTGGCCGGCGCCGGTGGTCAGCTCGACCCCAAGGTGGTTCGGGCCGACAAAGCTGCCATAGCCGCGCAGCACCGTGACCTTGCGCATCTTGGCCATGGCGGCCAGCCCGCCGGTGAGCTTGCCGATCACCTTTTCCTTGTGGCCGCGCAGCTTTTCGATGTTGACCACCGGACGGCCGAACTCGACGCCCAGTGCCGCCATGTGGCTCACCTCGTCCATCACCGCGGCCACGTGAAGCAGCGCCTTGGACGGAATGCAGCCGACGTTGAGGCACACGCCGCCCAGCGTGGCGTAGCGCTCCACCAGCACCACCTTCAGCCCCAGATCGGCGGCGCGGAAGGCGGCGGAGTAACCGCCAGGCCCGCCGCCCAGCACGAGCAGGTCGCACTCGAGGTCGGTTGCGCCGGTGTATTCATGCGCTTTCGCGCTGGCAGGCACGGGCGCGGTGGCGGGTTGGGATGAGGCCTGGGGCGAAGGTGCCGCAGAGGGGGCAGGCGCGGGCGCCGGAGCGGGCGCAGCAGCGGCTGCTGCTGCCCCTTCAGCCTCCAGCACCAGCACCACCGTGCCCTGCTTCACCTTGTCGCCCAACTTGACCTTGAGCTCCTTGACCACGCCGGCGTGCGAGGAAGGGATTTCCATCGACGCCTTGTCCGACTCCACGGTGATCAGCGATTGCTCGGCCTTGACCGAGTCGCCCGGTTTCACCAGCACCTCGATCACCGCCACTTCGTCGAAGTCGCCGATGTCGGGAACCTGAATGTCCATCAATGCCATGTCGCGCCCCTCACAGAAGTACGCGACGGAAGTCGCTCAGGATCTGACCGAGGTACGCGTTGAAGCGCGCAGCCGCGGCGCCGTCGATCACGCGGTGGTCCCAGGTGAGCGACAAGGGCAGCATGAGGCGCGGCACGAACTGCTTGCCGTCCCACACCGGCTCCATCTGGCTCTTGCAGACGCCAAGGATGGCGACCTCGGGTGCGTTGATGATGGGCGTGAAGTAGCGCCCGCCAATGCCGCCGAGGCTGCTGATGGTGAAGGTGGCGCCGCTCATGTCGGCCGGGCCCAGCTTGCCCTCCCGGGCCTTGGCGGCCAGCTCACCCATTTCCTTGCTGATCTGCAGCACGCCTTTCTTGTCGGCGTCCTTGATGACCGGCACCACCAGACCGTTGGGCGTGTCGGCGGCAAAGCCGATGTGCCAGTACTGCTTGAGCACCAGGGCATCGCCGTCCAGGCTGCTGTTGAACTCGGGGAACTTCTTGAGTGCGGCCACACAGGCCTTGATGAGGAAGGCGAGCATGGTGACCTTGACGCCACTCTTCTCGTTTTCCTTGTTGGTCGCCACCCGGAACGCCTCCAGGTCGGTGATGTCGGCGTCGTCGTGGTTGGTGACGGCGGGAATCATCACCGCATTGCGCAGCAGGTTGGCGCCACTGATCTTCTTGATCCGGCCCATTTCCTTGCGCTCGATCGGGCCGAACTTCGCGAAGTCGACCTTGGGCCAGGGAATGAGACCGAGTTCACCACCGCCACCCGAACCAGCCGCCGACGCTGCAGGTGCCTTGGCGGCCTGTGCCTGCGTCTGCATGGCGCCCGCCATCACGGCCTTGGTGAAGTTCTGCACGTCGTCGAGCGTGATGCGGCCCTTGGGACCACTGCCCTTGACCTCGGCCAGCGGCACGCCCAGCTCCCGCGCAAACTTGCGCACCGACGGCGACGCGTGCGGCAGGCCGAGCGGAGCTGCGGTCGGATTGTGAGCGGCCGGTGCTTCGGCCGTTCGCCCTGAGCCCGCCACCGAATCCGTTCGCCCTGAGCCTGTCGAAGGGCTTGCCGCGACCGCTGCCGGGGCTGCGACAGGCTCGGCCCGAACGGCAGTCGCGGCGGGTGCTGCCGCGGAGGCAGCGGCGGACGAGGCCGCCGGGGCAACGCCCTCCAGCACCGCCAGCAGGTCACCGATGTTGACCGTGTCGCCCACCTTGACCTTGAGCTCTTTCAGCACGCCCGCGGCCGACGACGGGATCTCCATCGAGGCCTTGTCGCTTTCCACCGTGATGAGCGACTGCTCGACCTTGATGGTATCTCCGGGCTTGACGAACACCTCGATCACCGCAACGTCCTTGAAGTCGCCGATGTCGGGCACGCGCACCTCGACCGGGCCGCTGGGGGCGGCTTCCGTTCGGGCCGCGCCAGCCGGGGGGCTTGCCGGGACCGCGGCGGGGGCCGGAGCGGCGGGCGTGGGAGCGGCGGCGGGCGCTGCCACGGCACCGGCTGCCTCCAGCACCACCACCACCGAGCCCTCCTTCACCTTGTCGCCCAGCTTGACCTTCAACTCCTTGACGACACCCGCGTGGGACGACGGAATCTCCATCGACGCCTTGTCGCTCTCGACCGTGATCAGCGATTGTTCGGCCTTGACCGTGTCACCCGCCTTCACCAGCAGTTCGATCACCGCCACTTCGTCGAAATCCCCGATGTCCGGGACCTTCACTTCGATGCTTGCCATGTCGGTCTCCGTGCTCAGGCGTAGAGCGGGTTGATCTTGTCGGTCTTGATGCCGTACTTCTTGATGGCCTCGGCCACCTTGGCCGGTGGCACCGCGCCTTCTTCGGCCAGCGCCTTCAGTGCGGCCACCACGATGTAGTGGCGGTTGATCTCGAAGTGCTCGCGCAGCTTGCCGCGGAAGTCGCTGCGGCCAAAGCCGTCGGTGCCGAGCACCTTGTAGCCGCGACCCTTGGGCAGGAACGGACGGATCTGCTCCGCGTAGTTCTTCATGTAGTCGGTGCTGGCCACCACCGGACCGGTGTGCTTGTCGAGCTGCTGCGCCACGAAAGGCACGCGCGGCGTGTCGGTGGGGTGCAGCAGGTTCCAACGCTCGCAGTCCTGGCCGTCGCGGGCCAGTTCGTTGAAGCTCGGGCAGCTCCACACGTTGGCACCCACGCCCCAGTCCTTCTCGAGCAGCTCTTGCGCAAACAGGCTCTCGCGCAGGATGGTGCCGCTGCCCAGCAGGTTCACACGGGCCGGCTTCTTCGGGCCTTCCTTGAGCAGGTACATGCCCTTGATGATCTGCTCTTCGGTGCCCGCCACCAGGCCGGGCATGGGGTAGTTTTCGTTCAGCAGCGTGATGTAGAAGAACACGTTCTCCTGCTTTTCCACCATGCGCTTGAGGCCGTGGTGCAGGATCACACCGACCTCGTGCGCGAAGGTCGGGTCGTAGGTGACGCAGTTGGGAATGGTGCCGGCCAGGATGTGGCTGTGGCCGTCCTCGTGCTGCAGGCCTTCGCCGTTGAGCGTGGTGCGCCCGCTGGTGCCGCCCAGCAGGAAGCCACGCGCCTGCATGTCGCCCGCCGCCCAGGCCAGGTCGCCGATGCGCTGGAAACCGAACATCGAGTAGTACACGTAGAACGGCACCATGATGCGGTTGTTGGTCGAGTAGGACGTGGCCGCCGCGATCCAGCTGGCCATGCCGCCGGCCTCGTTGATGCCTTCCTGCAGGATCTGGCCGGCCTTGTCCTCGCGGTAGTACATCACCTGGTCCTTGTCGACCGGCGTGTAGAGCTGCCCCAGCGGGTTGTAGATGCCGATCTGGCGGAACAGGCCTTCCATGCCGAAGGTGCGCGCCTCGTCCACCAGGATGGGCACCACGCGCGGGCCCATGGCCTGGTCGCGCAGCAGCTGCGTCAGGAAACGCACGTACGCCTGCGTGGTGCTGATCTCGCGGCCCTCTGCGGTGGGTTCGAGCACCGCCTTGAAGGTGTCGAGCGACGGCACCGTGAAGCTCTCGGAGCTCTTGGCCCGGCGGTGCGGCAGGTAACCGCCCAGGGCCTTGCGGCGGTCGTGCAGGTAGCGCATCTCCGGCGTGTCGTCGGCCGGCTTGTAGAACGGGATCTTCGGCAGCTCGCTGTCGGGGATGGGGATGTTGAAGCGGTCGCGCATGTAGCGGATGTCTTCGTCCGACAGCTTCTTGGTCTGGTGGGCGGTGTTCTTGCCTTCACCGGCCTTGCCCATGCCGTAGCCCTTGACCGTCTTGACCAGCAGCACCGTGGGCTGGCCACCGTGGTGGTAGGCGCGGTGGAACGCGGCATACACCTTTTGTGCGTCGTGACCGCCGCGGCGCAGCGCCCAGATGTCCTCGTCGCTCATCTTGGCCACCAGCTCCAGCGTGCGCGGGTCGCGGCCGAAGAAGTTCTTGCGCACGAAGGCGCCGTCGTTGGCCTTCATGGCCTGGTAGTCGCCGTCGAGCGTGTCCATCATGATCTTGCGCAGGGCACCGTCCTTGTCGCGCGCCAGCAGCGCGTCCCACTCGCGGCCCCACAGCAGCTTGATGACGTTCCAGCCCGAACCGCGGAACTCACCCTCCAGCTCCTGAATGATCTTGCCGTTGCCGCGCACCGGGCCATCCAGCCGCTGCAGGTTGCAGTTGACGACGAACACCAGGTTGTCGAGCTTTTCGCGGGCGGCCATGCCGATGGCGCCCAGGCTCTCCGGCTCGTCCATCTCGCCGTCGCCGCAGAACACCCACACCTTGCGTTTGGAGGTGTCGGCAATGCCGCGGGCGTGCAGGTATTTCAGGAACCGCGCCTGGTAGATGGCCATGATCGGGCCGAGGCCCATGGACACCGTGGGGAACTGCCAGAACTCGGGCATGAGCTTGGGGTGCGGGTAGCTCGACAGGCCCTTGCCGTCGACTTCCTGGCGGAAGTTGAGCAGCTGGTCTTCGCTGAGGCGGCCTTCCATGAAGGCGCGCGCGTAGATGCCGGGCGCGCTGTGGCCCTGGATGTAGAGCAGGTCGCCGCCGTGGTCGCCACCGGCGTCGGTGTTGTCGGCGTGCCAGAAGTGGTTGAAGCCCACCGCAAACATGTGGGCGAGCGACTGGAACGAGCTGATGTGGCCACCCAGGTCGCCACCGTCGGCCGGGTTGAGGCGGTTGGCCTTGACCACCATGGCCATGGCGTTCCAGCGCATGTAGGCACGCAGTCGGCCCTCGAGTTCGAGGTTGCCGGGGTTGTGGGCCTCTTCGGCCGGTTCGATGGTGTTGACGTAGCCCGTGGTGGCCGAGAACGGCATGTCCACGCTGTGCTGGCGGGCCTCTTCAAGCAACTGCTCGAGCAGGAAGTGCGCGCGCTCGGGGCCCTCGCGCTCGATGACCGCGGTCAGTGCTTCCATCCATTCCCGGGTTTCCTGGGCGTCCAGGTCGCCGCTCGCACGGCCGCTGTTCGTGTCGTTTGCAGACATCGTTGTCTCCTGTGGTGTTTGGGCCCGAGCTTACGAAGGTCGCCCGGTGTCGTCACGGATTCTTCCACAGGATTCTGTAGATTTCAATATGCGCCAGTGATTGCCGCATTATGAAATGCAAACAGCGGCACGCCCGAATCACCCCCCTCACGTAGACTCGTCGTCTCCCATGCCAGCGACCGCATTGCCTCCCCGTCCCCACGCCAACGCCCCCTGGTGGAAGCGCTGGTGGCGCCGCCTGCCGCCGTCCCGCCAGGACCGCTTTGCCACGCTGGGGCCGCTGCTGGCGGTGCTGCTGTTCCTGTCGGCCATCGTGGTGGCCATTGCGTACCTGCGCTTCGAGGAGATCGAGCGCGAGCGCGAGGCCGTGACCCGGGACGTGGAATACGCGCAGCAGCGCTTGCGGCTGCGCCTGCTGGAACGCCAGGAGCAACTGATGCGGCTGGCCCGGGAGATCGACAACGTCGCCATCGACACCGAGGAATTCGCCTTCCAGGCCGAGACACTGGTGAGCCAGTTTCCCGAGTTGCTCGCCATCACCTGGGTCGATGGCCGCCGCCGTGTGCTGTCGAGCTACGCATCACCGAGCGCACCCCTGGCGCTGATGCGGCCGATCGACAGCGCGCTGACCACCGCCGAAACCGACGGCAGTTTCGATCTGGCTCGCGACCTGCGACAACCCATTTATTCACGCCCGCTTTCGACCGCCGAAACCCGGCAGAGCACCCTGATGCTGCAAGTGCCCCTGACCGAACAGGGGCGTTTTGCCGGCACCGTGATGGGCGAGTATTCGATCGACGGACTGATGCGGTTCGGCATGCCACCCGAGGTGATGGCGCGCTACGCCGTGGCCCTGCTAGACGACCAGGGCAACGTGCTGGCCGGCAGCCTGCAGACCGTGGAACCCACCCTGTCGTTCCTGCCGTGGTCCAACCCCTCGCTGTCGCATGAAGTGCCGGTGGCGCCGGTGGGCAACGGGCTGATCCTCAAGGCGCAGGGCTACCGGACCTCGCAGGACATCGTCGGCTCGGGCTTCTTCTGGGTGATTGGTGCGCTGTCGGCGCTCACCGTGTGGATGCTGCTGGGCACCTGGCGCCACACGCGCCGGCGCG
Organism: Hydrogenophaga sp. XSHU_21; assembly: GCA_046604145.1. Taxonomy (GTDB): domain Bacteria; phylum Pseudomonadota; class Gammaproteobacteria; order Burkholderiales; family Burkholderiaceae_C; genus Hydrogenophaga. Next base: position 445,000 of record JBKIXD010000003.1, on the reverse strand, counting down.
TGCAGGCCCAGCAGGCGCTGGTGGCCGAAACCAACTTTCGCCGCGCCATGGAAAACTCCATGCTCACCGGCATGCGCGCGCTCGACATGCAGGGCCGGATCACCTATGTGAACCCGGCCTTCTGCTCGATGACCGGCTGGACCGAGGGCGAGCTGGTGGGCCGCACGGCGCCCTTCCCCTACTGGCCCGAAGAAGACCACGAGCAGCTGCACGCGCGACTCGAAGACGAACTGGCCGGCCGGTCGACACCCGGCGGATTCGAGGTGCGCGTGCGCCGCCGCAACGGCACCATTTTCGACGCGCGCATGTACGTGTCGCCGCTGATCGACCCCAAAGGTCACCAGACCGGCTGGATGACGTCGATGACCGACATCACCGAGCCCAAGCGCATCCGGGAGGAACTGTCGGCGTCGTACGAGCGGTTCACCACGGTGCTGGAATCGCTCGACTCGGCCGTGTCGGTGGCGCCCCTGGGCAGCGACGAGCTGCTGTTTGCCAACAAGATGTACCGCCTGTGGTTCGGCACCCGCGGCCAGGGTCACCGCCACCTCGTCGACCTGGCCGGCAACCAGCCCCAGCCGAGCCCGGACGACGGCGACGCCGTGGACGCCTTTGCCGGCATGCCCACCGGCACCCTGACCGACGCCGGCGTGGAGAACGCCGAGGTGTTTGTCGAAGAACTCGACCGCTGGCTCGAGGTTCGCACCCGCTACCTTACCTGGGTGGACGGCCGCCTGGCGCAGATGGTGATTGCCAGCGACATCACGCCCCGGCGCAACGCCGAGGAACAGGCCGCGCGCCAGGCCGAACGCGCCCAGACCGCCAGCCGCCTCATCACCATGGGCGAGATGGCGTCCAGCGTGGCGCACGAACTCAATCAGCCGCTCACGGCCATCAGCAACTATTGCAACGGCATGATCTCGCGTCTGCACGAGCAGCGCATCAACCCGGACGAACTGCTCAGCGCGCTCGACAAGACCGCCCGCCAGGCGCAGCGTGCGGGCCAGATCATCCAGCGCATCCGTGCGTTCGTGAAGCGCAGCGAACCCAACCCCACCCTGTCGGACGTGGCACAGATGGTCAGCAACGCCATCGAACTGGCCGACATCGAGCTTCGCCGCCAGCAGGTGCGCCTGACGCCCTACGTGGCCGCGCGGATGCCGCCACTCATGGTCGACCCGATCCTCATCGAACAGGTGCTGATCAACCTGCTCAAGAACGCGGGTGAATCGATCGTGGAAGCCGGCCGGCCATTGGGCGAGCGACAGGTCGAACTGCGCGTGGCGCCCCGCCGTCTGGACGATCAGGAAGTGGTCGAGTTCGAGGTGCGCGACTCGGGAAAGGGCGTGCCCGACGAAATGATCGAGCGCATCTACGAGGCGTTCTACAGCACCAAGAGCGAGGGCATGGGCATCGGCCTCAAGCTGTGCCGCAGCATCGTGGAGTCCCACCACGGGCGCATGCGGGTGGAGAACCTCTACAATGGCGCCGACGTCGTGGGGTGCTGCTTCAGCTTCTGGATCCCCGTCACGTCGCGACTGCAACCCCAGGGCCCGTCGGACGAAGCCGCCAACGAGCCGCTGACGGACACCGAGAAAGCCCGATGAGCCTGATTCCGAAAAAAGGCACCGTCTACGTCGTCGACGACGACGAGGCCGTGCGCGACTCACTGCAGTGGCTGCTTGAAGGCAAGGACTTCAGGGTTCGGTGCTTCGAATCCGCCGAGTCCTTCCTGTCGCGCTACGACGCACGCGAAGTGGCCTGCCTCATCGCCGACATCCGCATGGGCGGCATGAGCGGCATGGAACTGCAGGACCGGCTGCTTGAACGCCAGTCGCCACTGCCCATCGTGTTCATCACCGGCCACGGCGATGTGCCCATGGCGGTCGATTCCATGAAGAAAGGCGCGCTGGACTTCATCCAGAAACCCTTCAAGGAAGACCAGCTCGTGGCCCTGGTGGAGCGCATGCTGGAACGCGCGCGCGAATCCTTCGCCACGCACCAGCAGGCCGCCAGCCGCGATGCGCTGCTGGCCAAGCTGACCGGCCGTGAGTCGCAGGTGCTCGAACGCATCGTGGCCGGCCGGCTCAACAAGCAGATTGCCGACGACCTGGGCATCAGCATCAAGACGGTGGAGGCGCACCGCGCCAACATCATGGAAAAGCTGGGCGCCAACACCGTGGCCGACCTGCTCAAGATTGCCCTGGGCCAGTCGCCCGCCAAGGCCTGACGCCACGCCCCTTCATCAACGCCCGCCCCTCCGGCGGGCGTTTCGCTTTCAACGCCCAACCCGACACGCCATGACCGCCCAGCTCATCGACGGCAACGCCCTCTCCCGCCAACTGCGCACCGACATCGCGGCCCGCGCCGCGGCCCTCACCGCACAAGGCCGAACCCCTGGTCTGGCCGTCATCCTGGTGGGCGAAGACCCGGCCTCGGCCGTCTATGTGCGCAACAAGATCAAGGCCTGCGGCGAAACCGGCATCCATTCGGTCTTCGAGAAGTACGACGCCACCCTGACCGAAGCCGAACTGCTGGCCCGTATCGATGCGCTCAACCAAGACCCGGCGATCCACGGCATCCTGGTGCAGATGCCCCTGCCGCGGCACATCAACCCCCAGCGCGTCATCGAACGCATCTCCACCGCCAAGGACGTCGACGGCTATTCGGTGCAGAGCGCTGGTGACCTCATGGCGGGCCTGCCCGGCTTCCGGCCCTGCACGCCCTATGGCTGCATGAAGCTGATCGAAACCACCGGCATCGACCTGCGGGGAAAACACGCCGTCGTCGTCGGCCGCAGCAACACCGTGGGCAAGCCCATGGCCCTGCTGCTGCTGCAGGCCAACGCCACCGTCACCATCTGCCACAGCGCCACCAACGACATCGGACAGCACACCCGCCAGGCCGACGTGGTGGTGGCCGCCGTGGGCCGCCGCAACGTGCTCACCGCCGACATGGTCAAGCCCAGGGCGGTGGTGATCGACGTGGGCATGAACCGCAACGACGAAGGCAAGCTGTGCGGCGACGTCGACTTTGACGGCGTGAAAGAGGTCGCCAGCTGGATCACCCCCGTGCCGGGCGGCGTGGGGCCGATGACCATCACGATGCTGATGGCGAACACACTCGAATCGGCGGAGCGCGGCGCGCGCGGCTGACCGCCAGCAGCACCGCTAGACGCCGCGGCGCGGCGGGGTTTCGGAACGGTTGGCGGGCACGCAGCGGTCCAATGGCTGGCGTTCGACCGACCGGGCCATGGCTTGGCCCGCCACGGCCTCGTGCATCACCACCTCGTACAGACCGTTCAGGTAACGAATCCGGGCTGTGTATCGGTGGCCGCCGCGCACGGTCAGCAACGTGTCGTGCCGCACCACGCTGGAGTCGTTCACGAAGCGCCCCGACTTCAGGAAGATGAACTCGAGATACAGCGGCACGCCGACCGGCAATCCGAGTTCTGCCACGGGGTCGGTCAGCTGGCGGCGCCCCAGGTGCTCAAGCCGGCACTCGGGACTCACCCGATGGATGTCGACAGCGACGTCGACGTTGCGCAGGAACGGGCCGGATTCGGTCCGGACGTCCACTTGAAGGTTGGGTGGTCCATCCGTCGGGTAGGGTCGCACCGAGGTGCATCCGGCGATCAGGGCGCACAGCAGCATGCAGCCGCGCAGGGGTGTTGAAGCGCTGCGTTCTGAAACGGGCATTCGGTTGGCCCCGCCTTCACATGTAGGACGTCGGGTCAGGGCAGCCCGAGAAATCCCCGGAAGCCCATCCCCGAACGGCCTCCAGCAGCGTGGTGGACCGGAGCTTCATGCGGTAGACCTCGACGCGCGTGCGCCCAGCTCCCGCCGGCACCGCATCGACGGCAAAGCTCACCAATCCACCTGGCGGCTCGGCATGCACCTTGATGCTCGCCTTCACATCCACCTGCAGGTCCAACTCGACCCGGTCCGGGCTTCGCCGGACAGTGGGCGTCGAGACGGCCCGGACCTGCGAAGACCCGGACCCGAATCCGAACACGCCCGCGCCGTGGGTGGTGACCCGCGCATGAAGGCATTCATCGGCCTTGCGCTGCAATGCACCGCCGACCACCGACAGCGGTCGGTCGACCATGAACGTGTCGATCTGGAACAAGCTGTGCCCGTCGCGCACGACCGCGCGGAACCCTTGCGGCGTCTGCGGTGGCGTCCCGCAGCCCGCCAGCAAGCCTGCCAAGGCGGCGCCGACGGCGGCGCGTCGAACCATCACATGCATCATGGAAACCCCTCTTTGCCCTTCCATTGGACCGCACCGGCCGGTGCAAGACTCCATGGGGTATTCGAGGGCGGGGTAGTGTCTAGGTGACCGAGGAGCCGTTCGATCCGCGCGCCTGAAGCGTCAGGCGCCACAACAGCGCCCCGCTGCACACCCACTGACCCAGCACCATCGCGCTGCCCACGCCGTGCCAGAGCTTGAGGTTGCCGCCGCTGGCGCGGGCGGTGACGATCTTCTGCGCCACGCCGAACTCCTGCACCAGGGCCAGCAGCATCGCAAACGTGATGAGGCCCAGCAGGGCGAACGCGTTGTCACCCGGGCCGCTGCGGTGCACCAGGACCAGCAGCACCGCACCGATGACGATGCCGGCCCAGCATTGCAGCGAGAACAGTTTGGCCGCTGCCGGCCCTGCCACGGCCGGGTTGCCCAGCGTGGCGAACAGCGTGGGAACGGCCAGAAAACTCAGCGCGGTGATGCCGCCCCACCACAGGGCGGCAAGCATGATGGCCGGGCGCTGCAAACGCATGGCAGGCGGGTGGTTCAGGCGTACCGCACGGCCACGATTTCATAGCGGCGGTTGCCGCCCGGGGCCTGCACCTCGGCGGTGTCGCCCTCTTCCTTGCCGATGAGCGCCCGCGCGATGGGGCTGCTGATGTTGATGAGGCCCTGCTTGAGGTCGGCTTCGTCCTCGCCCACGATCTGGTAGGTGACGGCGGCGCCGCTTTCTTCGTCTTCCAGGTCCACCGTGGCACCGAACACCACCTTGCCGCCGGCGTCGAGCACCGACGGGTCGATGACCTGGGCGGCCGACAACTTGCCTTCGATTTCGGCGATTCGGCCTTCGATGAACCCCTGGCGGTCCTTGGCGGCGTCGTACTCGGCGTTCTCGCTCAGGTCACCCTGTGCGCGTGCCTCGGCGATGGCGGCGATCACCGCGGGGCGGTCGACGGTTTTCAGGCGGTGCAGTTCGGCCTTGAGCTTCTCGGCGCCGCGCTTGGTGATGGGGATGGTGGCCATGGGCATTTACTCCTACGCCGCAACGCTGGCGGCAGCACAAAAGCAAACCGCCGGGCGTTGCCGCGCGGCGGTGTCTGGCGAACATTATGCCTTGGCAGGCGCCGGCCGGCCAAGAGGCCGGGTCAGGCCGGGCCAGGCCGGGCCAGCCCGCCCCTTTGCACGGGATCAAGGAAGCGATCAGGCCGCCAGCTGCTCGTGCATCTCCTGCACCGAGATGACATCGAGGTTGTTCAGGTACTTCATGCCCTCCACCGCGGCTTCGGCGCCGGCAATGGTGGTGAAGGTGGTCACCCGCGCCAGCAGGGCCGACGTGCGGATGGCGCGCGAGTCGGCGATGGCGTTGCGGCGCTCTTCGACCGTGTTGATCACCAGGGCGATGTCGCCGTTCTTGATCATGTCCACGATGTGCGGGCGCCCTTCGGTCACCTTGTTCACCGTCTGCACCTTCAGGCCGGCCGCTTCGATGGCGGCGGCGGTGCCGCGGGTGGCAATCAGGTCGAAGCCCAGGTCGATGAGCTGGCGCGCCACTTCAACCGCGCGCGGCTTGTCGCCGTTCTTCACGGTCAGGAACACCTTGCCGGTGGTCGGCAGCCGCGTTCCGGCGCCGATCTGGCTCTTCACGAAGGCCTCGCCGAAGGTCTTGCCCACGCCCATCACCTCGCCGGTCGATTTCATCTCGGGGCCGAGAATGGTGTCGACACCCGGGAACTTGACGAACGGGAACACCGCTTCCTTGACGCTGAAGTACGGCGGCGTCACCTCGGCACCAATGCCCTGGGCGTCGAGCGTCTGGCCCGCCATGCAGCGCGCGGCCACCTTGGCCAGCTGGATGCCGGTGGCCTTGGACACGAACGGCACGGTCCGCGAGGCGCGCGGGTTCACCTCGAGCACGTAGATCACGTCCTTGCCGTCCACTTCCTGGATGGCGAACTGCACGTTCATGAGGCCGACCACGTTAAGGCCGGCGGCCATGGCCGCGGTCTGGCGCTTGAGTTCGTCCACCGTGGCTTTGCTCAGGTAGTAAGGCGGCAGCGAGCAGGCCGAATCGCCGCTGTGCACGCCGGCCTGTTCGATGTGCTCCATGACGCCGCCGATGAACACACGGCCCACCGAGTCGCGAACGGCGTCCACGTCGCATTCGATGGCGTCGTTGAGGAAGCGGTCGAGCAGCACGGGCGAGTCGTTGCTGACCTTCACGGCCTCGCGCATGTAGCGCTCCAGGTCGCGCTGCTCGTGCACGATTTCCATGGCACGGCCGCCCAGCACGTAGCTGGGCCGCACCACCAGCGGGTAGCCCAGCGCGGCGGCCTTCTCCAGCGCCTCGGCTTCGGTGCGCGCGGTGGCGTTGGGCGGCTGGCGCAGGCCCAGGCCGTGCAGCAGCTTCTGGAAACGCTCGCGGTCTTCGGCGGCGTCGATCATGTCGGGGCTGGTGCCGATGATGGGCACGCCCGCGGCTTCGAGGCCCAGCGCCAGCTTGAGCGGCGTCTGCCCACCGTACTGCACGATGACGCCTTCGGGCTTTTCCTTGTCGACGATCTCCAGCACGTCTTCGAGCGTGAGCGGCTCGAAGTACAGGCGGTCGCTGGTGTCGTAGTCGGTGGACACGGTTTCCGGGTTGCAGTTGACCATGATGGTCTCGTACCCGTCTTCGCGCATGGCCAGCGCGGCGTGCACGCAGCAGTAGTCGAATTCGATGCCCTGCCCGATGCGGTTGGGGCCACCCCCCAGCACCATGATCTTCCTGCGGTTCGACGGCTCGGCTTCGCACTCGGCGTCGCCATGGCCTTCGTAGGTTGAATACATGTAGGCCGTGTTGGTCGCGAATTCGGCGGCGCAGGTGTCCACGCGCTTGTAGACCGGACGCACCGCCAGTTCGCGTCGGCGCGCACGCACGGCCCCTTCGCTGGTCTTGAGCAGCTTGGCCAGGCGCCGATCGGAAAAGCCCTTCTTCTTCAGGCCGCGCAGCGTCGTCGCGTCGAGCGAGGCCAGCGCACCATCGCCCTTTTGGGCGGTCAGCGCGTCCATCGCCATCTCGAGCTTCACGATCTCCTCGATCTGCACCAGAAACCACTTGTCGATCTTGGTGAACTGGTGCACTTCGTCGAGCGTCCAGCCCGCGGCGAATGCATCGCCCACGTACCAGATGCGCTCGGGACCGGGCTCGCCGAGTTCCTTCTCGAGGGTCTCGCGGTCCTGCGTTTTTTCGTTCATGCCGTCCACGCCGACTTCCAGCCCGCGCAAGGCCTTCTGGAAGCTTTCCTGGAAGGTCCGGCCCATGGCCATCACCTCGCCCACGCTCTTCATCTGCGTGGTCAGGCGGTCATCGGCGTCCTTGAACTTCTCGAACGCAAAGCGCGGAATCTTGGTGACGACGTAGTCGATCGACGGCTCGAAGCTGGCGGGCGTGGCGCCACCGGTGATTTCGTTGCGCAGTTCGTCGAGCGTGTAGCCCACCGCCAGCTTGGCCGCGACCTTCGCAATCGGGAAGCCCGTGGCCTTGGAGGCCAGCGCAGACGACCGGGACACGCGGGGGTTCATCTCGATGACGATCATGCGACCGTCTTTCGGGTTGATGGAGAACTGCACGTTGGAGCCGCCGGTGTCCACGCCGATCTCGCGCAGCACGGCCAGGCTGGCGTTGCGCAGGATCTGGTACTCCTTGTCGGTCAGCGTTTGCGCAGGCGCCACCGTGATGGAGTCACCGGTGTGCACGCCCATGGGGTCGAGGTTCTCGATCGAGCAGACGATGATGCAGTTGTCGGCCTTGTCGCGCACGACCTCCATCTCGTACTCTTTCCAGCCAAGCAACGACTCTTCGATGAGCAGTTCGTTGGTGGGGGAAGCCTCCAGGCCGCGCTTGCAGATGGTCTCGAACTCTTCCGGGTTGTAGGCAATGCCGCCACCGGTGCCACCCAGCGTGAAGCTGGGCCGGATGACCACCGGGAAACCCACCGTCTTCTGAACGGCCCAGGCTTCTTCCAGGCTGTGGGCGATGCCCGAGCGCGCCGACCCCAGACCGATCCGGGTCATGGCGTCCTTGAACTTCAGGCGGTCTTCGGCCTTGTCGATGGCCTCGGGCGTGGCGCCGATCAGCTCGACGCCGTACTTGGCCAGGACGCCGTGGCGCCAGAGATCGAGCGCGCAGTTGAGCGCGGTCTGCCCTCCCATGGTGGGCAGGATGGCGAAGCCGCCGGGCGTGCGGGGGCGCTCCTTGGCGATGATCTTCTCGACCGTCTGCCAGGTGATGGGTTCGATGTAGGTGACGTCGGCCGTGGCCGGGTCGGTCATGATGGTGGCGGGGTTGCTGTTGATCAGCACCACGCGGTAGCCCTCTTCGCGCAGGGCCTTGCAGGCCTGCACGCCGGAGTAGTCGAACTCACAGGCCTGGCCGATGATGATGGGACCCGCGCCGATGATCAGCACGGTCTGGATGTCTGTTCTCTTGGGCATCTTGTGTGGAACGCGCTCAGTCGGCGCGTTGGTCGAGTTTGTTCAGCAGCGCCTGCGCGCGCTCGGGAGGGATGGCTTTCTGCACCAGCTGCAGCAGCCCGTCGCCCTGGATCAGGGGCCGAAGCACCTCGGCCTCGGCTTCGTGGAAGGCAGCGTCCCACGCCGCCAGTTCGGTGTTGAAGGTTTCTTCGTCCCAGGTCTTGCACTTGGCCAGCAGCGTCACCAGCGGCACGGCCTTCTGGTCAAGGAACGCCTTGCGGTAAGGCTTCTGCGCCCAGCGCTGGGCAAACCATTCCTTGTGCGGCGACGCCAGCGTGAGCTGGCGCTTGGCAATCGCCTTCTCGATGGCGCCGACCGGGAAGCTGAAGAGTTTCATGGGCTCAGGCGGCCACGGCCGTGCGGGACTTCATGAGCGCCGTGAAGCGGTCGAACAGGTAGCCGATGTCGTGCGGGCCGGGTGAAGCTTCGGGGTGTCCCTGGAAGCAGAAGGCCGGCTTGTCGGTGCGGGCCAGCCCCTGCAGCGTGCCATCGAACAGGCTGACGTGGGTGGCGCGAAGGTTGGCCGGCAAGGTCTTCTCGTCCACCGCAAAGCCATGGTTCTGGCTGGTGATCGAGACACGGCCGTTGTCGAGGTCCTTCACGGGGTGGTTGGCACCGTGGTGGCCGAACTTCATCTTGAACGTCCTGGCGCCACTGGCCAGTGCCATGATCTGGTGACCCAGGCAGATGCCGAACGTGGGCAGGCCCGATTCGATGATCTCGCGCGCCGCAGCGATGGCGTAGTCGCAGGGCTCCGGATCGCCGGGGCCGTTGGACAGGAAAACACCGTCAGGGTTGAGCCTGAACACCTCGGCAGCCGGCGTTTGCGCCGGGACCACGGTGATGCGGCAGCCGCGAGAGGCCAGCATGCGCAGGATGTTGCGCTTGACGCCGAAGTCGTAGGCCACCACATGGAACTGCGCCGCGTCCTGCCGGCCGTAGCCTGCGCCCAGTGCCCATTCGGTTTCGGTCCACTGGTAGGGCATGCTGGCCGAGACCACCTTGGCCAGATCCAGGCCGGCCATGCTGGGAGCGGCCTTGGCGGCGTTGAGTGCGGACTGGCGGTGACCATCGTTGAGCGCCTGACCCGGCGGCAGCGCGAGGATGCAGCCGTTCTGCGCGCCATGGGTGCGCAGGCGGCGCGTGAGCGCTCGGGTGTCGAGGTCGGCGATGGCCACCGTGTTCTCGCGCTCGAGGTACTGCGACAGCGTTTCCTCGCTGCGGAAGTTGGACGCCAGCAGCGGCAGGTCCTTGATCACCAGGCCGGCAGCGTGAACGCGCGAGGCTTCAACGTCTTCGCGGTTGGCGCCGGTGTTGCCGATGTGGGGATACGTCAGCGTGACGATCTGGCGGCAGTAGCTCGGATCGGTGAGGATTTCCTGATAACCGGTGAGGGACGTGTTGAAGACCACCTCGCCGGTGGTCTGTCCCGAAGCACCGATGGAGATGCCTTCAAAGACCGTGCCGTCTGCGAGCGCAAGAAGGGCTTTCGGGTGGACGGGCAGCACGAAGATCTCCAGTAAAGGGGCGGCCGACCTTCGCGCGCCGGCGGCGGGTGCCGCGCAGGCCTGAAGTGCCTCACCGTGGGAGCATCCAACGGTAACGCAACATCAACCTGGGGTGTGGAGCCGGGGCGCGCGAGGCATGGCGCCGATTGCAGACAAACCGCGGGATTATAGCCTTGCAGCGGCGCTCGCATGCAGGCAGATGGCCGCCGCGGCCGCCACATTGAGCGATTCTTCGCCGCCGGGCTGCGCAATCCGCACGAACGCATCGGCCCGCGCCATGAGCGCATCGCCCACGCCCTGCCCTTCGTGGCCCAGAACCCAGGCGCAAGGCCAGGGCAAGGTGGCGCGGTGCAGCCACTCGCCCCGGTGCGAACTGGTGGCCAGCACGGGCACCTGCAAGGCCTGAAGATCGTCCACCGAGAGGCCCTCCACCAGGTGGAGCCCGAAATGAGCGCCCATGCCGGCGCGCAGCACCTTGGGCGACCAGAGGGCCGCCGTGCCCTTGAGCGCCAGCACCTGCGTGAACCCGAACGCCGAGGCGCTGCGCAGGATGGAACCCACATTGCCCGCGTCCTGCAGGCGATCAAGGAGCACCGATGGCGCCAGCGGCTGCACCGCAGGCGAGGCCGGCAGCCGCCACACAAACCCCATGTGGCCGGGCGAGTCGAGTGCGCTGATCGACGCCATCAGTGGATCGGGCACGCGCACCACCCGCGGAGCGGCTTCGCGCAGCACCGCATCGACCGACGACCATGCCGACGCCGTGAACACCGCCAGCTCGGGCCGGGCACCGCGGGCCAGCATGGCGCGGCACAGGTGATCGCCTTCGAGCCACACGCGACCCTCGGCCCGGTACGCCGTGTTGTCGTGGGCCAGCGCGCGCAGCTGCTTGATGAGCGGGTTGTCGCGCGAGGCAATGTCCTGCAGGTTCATGTCCGGCTCCCGGCGAGGTGCAGCGCAAGTGCCTGCGCCACCGGCGCAAACGTTTGCCGGTGCACCGGAAGCGGCCCGTGCTCGCGCAGCGCCTGCAGGTGCTGGGCCGTGCCGTAACCCTTGTGCCGATCGAATCCGTATTGGGGGTGTTGCAGGTGCAGCTCGTCGAGCATCCGGTCGCGCGTGACCTTCGCCAGGATGGAGGCAGCCGAAATGGCCTGAACCTTGGCATCCCCCTGCACGATCGCCTCGGCCAACACGTCCAGGGGCGGGAGCCGGTTGCCGTCGACCAGCACCTTGACCGGTTTCAGCCGCAGTCCCCCCACGGCACGGCGCATGGCCAGCATGGTGGCTTGAAGGATGTTGAGCGTGTCGATTTCCTCGACGCTGGCCTGCGCCACGCTGCAGCAAAGCGCCTTCGCCCGGATTTCGTCGAACAGCGCCTCGCGCCGGGCGGCGCCGAGCTGCTTGGAGTCGGCCAGCCCCTTGATGGGCTTGAGATCGTCCAGGATGACCGCCGCCGCCACCACCGGCCCGGCCAGCGGGCCGCGCCCGGCCTCGTCCACACCGGCGATCAGACCGGGGACGTCCCAGGAGAACGAGACCTGCTCAGGCACCAAGGACCGTTTCGATGGCATCGGTGGCCAGGCGCGCGGTGTCGCGCTTCAAGGTGTGGTGAAGGTCGGTGAAACGCGCCTGCAGTGCCTGCGTGCGCTCGGGGGCGTCGAGCCAGTCGAGCACGGCGCGGGCCAGTGCCGGGGGATTGGCCTCGTCCTGCAGCAGTTCGGGCACCACGAAGTCGTTGCACAGGATGTTGGGCAGACCGACCCACGGCTGCAGGCGTTTGCGCCGCATGATCTGCCACGAAATCCAGTTCATGTTGTAGGCAATCACCATCGGCCGCTTGAACAGCGCAGCCTCCAGCGTGGCCGTGCCGCTGGCGATCAGCGTGACGTCGCAGGCCGCCAGGACCGTGTGCGACTGTCCGGGCACGACATGCACGAGGTCGGCCACGCCGGCCTCGCGCGCGAGTTCGACAATCCGCTCGCGCTGTGAAGGCACCGCCGGCAGGACGAACCGCAATCCGGGTCGCTCGCGGTGCATGACCGCAGCGGCCTGGAAGAAGCGGCGCGCAAGGTACTGCACTTCGGACGCACGGCTGCCCGGCAGGATCGCCACCACCCGGTCCTCGTCGGACAGGCCGAGCGAGCGCCGCGCACGGGCGCGGTCGGGCTCCAGCGGAATCACGTTGGCCAGCGGGTGTCCGACGTAGGTCGCGGCAATGCCATGTTCGGCCAGCAGGGCCGGCTCGAACGGAAAGATGCAGAGCACGTGATCGGCGCTGGCGCGGATCTTGTGAATGCGCTCGGGCCGCCACGCCCAGATGGACGGGCACACGAAGTGCACCGTGGGCACACCTGCCGCCTTCAGGTTGGCCTCGAGGTCGAGGTTGAAGTCGGGCGCGTCGACACCGATGAACACCGCTGGCCGCTCGCCGTGCAGCAGCCGCTGCTGCAACTGCGTGCGGATGCCCACGATCTCGCGGTAATGGCGAAGCACTTCAACGTACCCCCGCACCGCGAGCTGGTCGCTCGGCCACCAGGCCTCGAAGCCATGGGCGGCCATCTGCGGCCCCCCGATGCCGACGGCCCGAAGATCGGGCCAGCGATCGAGCAGCCCCCCGAGCAGCAGACCGGCCAGCAGATCTCCGGAGGCCTCGCCCGCCACCATGGCAAAGCGGTGCGGCACTGCCATGGACAGACTCAGCGCACGATGCCGCGCTGGGGCGACACGCCGCGCAGGAACCCGAGCATCAGGTCGACGTCTTCGGTCGACTCGGGCTTGCTGTGGCGCAGCGAATCGATGCGCTCCATGGCCTGATCGAGCGTGAGGTCGTCGCGGTACAGGGCCTTGTGCATGCCCTTGACGGCCGAGATCCGCTCGGCCGTGAAGCCCCGGCGGCGCAGTCCTTCGAAGTTCATGGACCGCGCGGCGGCCGGCTGGCCCTGGGTCATCACGAACGGGGGCACGTCGGCAAACAACAGCGAGCACATGGCGGTCATGGCGTGGGGACCGATGCGCACGAATTGATGCACCACGGTGAAGCCGCCCAGAATGACCCAGTCACCCACCTCGACGTGCCCGGCGAGCTGCGAGTTGTTGGCAAAGATCGTCTTGTTGCCGACCACGCAGTCGTGCGCCAGGTGCACGTAGGCCATGATCCAGTTGTCGTCGCCCACCTTCGTCACGCCGCGATCGCCCGGCGATCCGATGTTGAACGTGCAGAACTCGCGAATGGTGTTGCGGTCGCCGATGACGAGCTCGCAAGGCTCGCCCGCGTACTTCTTGTCCTGCGGGATCGCGCCCAGCGAGTTGAACTGGAAGATGCGGTTGTCGCGCCCGATGGTGGTGTGCCCTTCGATCACGCAGTGGGCACCGACCGTGGTGCCGGCCGCGATCTTCACGTGGGGGCCGATGACGGTGTACGGACCGACGCTGACCGAACTGTCGAGTTCGGCCGCGGGATCGACGAGGGCCGTGGGGTGGATACGGGACATGGCCGCGCCCTCGCCCTTCACGCGATGGTTCGCATGGTGCACATGAGCTCGGCCTCGCAGGCCACCTCATTGCCCACGCGGGTGGTGCCTTTGAACTTGTAGATGCCGGCCTTGGCGCGCTCCAGCGACACGTCCATGATGAGCTGGTCGCCCGGCTCGACCGGGCGCTTGAAGCGCGCGCCGTCAATGCCGGCAAAGTAATAGACCGTCTTGTCGTCGGGCGCCACGCCCAGCGTGTCGAAGGTCAGCAGCGCCGCGGCCTGCGCCATGGCCTCGAGCATCAGCACGCCCGGCATGACCGGGCGGTGCGGAAAGTGCCCGGTGAAGAACGGCTCGTTGATCGTGACGTTCTTCAGCGCCTGGATGCGCTGGCCTTTTTCGATCGAGAGCACACGGTCCACCAGCAGGATCGGGTAGCGGTGCGGCAGCAATTTGAGGATCTGGTGGATGTCCATCAGTCGGGGTCCGTTCTCGGCTGGGCCTGTGCGATGGCCTGTTCGACGGCTTTGAGGCGTTCGCGCAGGCGGTTGAGCTGCTTGAGCGACGCAGCGTTCTTTTCCCAGGTCGCATTGTCGTCGATGGGAAACATGCCGGTGTACTGGCCGGGCTGCAGGATGGAGCGCGTGACCACCGATGCGGCCGACACGTGCACGCCGTCGGCCAGCCGCAAATGACCGAGCACCACGGCCCCACCGCCCACGGTGCAGTGCGCGCCGATGTCGGCGCTGCCGGCCACACCCACACACCCCGCCATGGCCGTGTGCGCACCCACGCGAACGTTGTGGCCGATCTGGATCAGGTTGTCGAGCTTGACGCCGTCTTCGATGACCGTGTCGTCGAGCGCACCGCGGTCGATGCAGGTGTTGGCACCGATTTCGACGTCGTTGCCGATGCGCACGGCGCCGAGCTGCTCGATCTTGATCCAGTGCCCCTGGTGGGGTGCAAACCCGAATCCGTCGGCCCCGATGACCACCCCGCTGTGCAGGATGCACCGCTCCCCCACCCGGCACCGGTCGCCGAGGGTGACGCGGGGATGCAGCAGGCTGCCCGCGCCCACCCGAACCGATCGCCCGATCACGGTGTGGGCGCCGATGCGGGCGCCGTCGCCAATGTCGGCACCAGCGCCGATGACCGCGAACGGACCCACGTCGACGCCCTGCCCCAGCCGGGCTTCAGGGTGAATGCTGGCCAGTGGGTCGATCGTGGCGGGTGGCAGCGGGTCGTGCCGCTGGCGCCACCACTGGGTCAGGCGGGCAAAGTACAGGTAGGCGTCGTCGGTGACGATGCAGGGGCCGCGCGAGGCGGCCTGGTCGCGCAGCGAAGGCGGCACGATGAGTGCGCCCGCCGCGGTGGAGCCGATCTGCCCGGCATAGCGCGCCTGGGCCACGAAAGCGATTTCGTCGGGCCCGGCCACGCCCACAGGGGCCAGGCGCTGTATGGACAGCGAGGTCGCGCCCACCGCTTCCCCGCCGAGGGCCTCGACGATGGCGCCCAGCGTTGCGGCCACGCCGGAACCTTATTTGCCGCTGTCCAGCTGGGTCATCACACGGTCGGTGATGTCCACCCGGGGGCTGACGAAATAGGCCTCTTGCACGATGAGGTCGTATTTCTCGGCTTCGGCGATGCTGCGGATCACACGGTTGAGCTTTTCCACCACCTGCTGAAGCGCTTCGTTGCGGCGCAGGTTGAGCTCTTCCTGGAAATCACGCTGGCGGCGCTGAAGGTCACGCTCCTGTTCGACCAGCTGGCGCTGGCGGGTGGTGCGCTGTGCCTCGGGAATGGTGGGGCCTTCGCGCTCGAAGCGTTCAATGGCCTGGCGGAGCTGATCGGCCGACGCGCGCAGGTCGCGCTCGCGTTTGGAGAAGTCCTGCTCGAGCTTGGCAGAAACCGCTTTGGCGGTGGCCGAGTCGCGCAGGATGCGCTCGACATTGACGGCGCCGACCTTGGTGTCCTGGGCAATCGCCCCCACCATGGAGAACGCCAGTCCTGCCACGACGACGAGGCGTTGAACGGACAGGCGGTTGAAGGTCTTCATCAAAACGAGGTCCCGATCTGAAACTGGAATCGCTGGATTTTATCCCCGGGGAAGTCCCGGATGGGGGTGGCAAAGGCCAGCCTCAGCGGACCGATGGGCGAGATCCAGCTGATGCCGACACCCGCCGAGGCCCGCATGGTGGAAAAAGTGAGCCGCTCGTTTTCGCCGTAGATGTTGCCGACGTCGATGAAACCGAACATGCGCAGGGTGCGGTCGTTGCCGGCACCCGGGAACGGGGCGATGAACTCGGCGTTCAGGGCCACCGAGCGGTTGCCACCGATGTTGATGGTGGAGTCGCCGCTGGCATTGATCACCGGCGAGACGGGGCCGAGGGTGCCGCTTTCAAAGCCGCGCACGGTGCCCAGGCCGCCACCAAAGAAGTTCTTGAAGATGGGGAAAGGACGGCCGTTGAGCCCCTTGCCGTAGCCCAACTCCGAGTTGAACGCCAGTGTGTAACGACTCGTCAGAGGGATGTACTGCTGAAACTGGTAGTTGGCCTTGAAGTAGCGCGCGTCGCCAGAAAAGCTGGCTTCGGCGTTCACGCGCTGCAGACGACCCTGGGTGGGCACCAGCGCGCTGTCGCGGTTGTCGCGCGTCCAGCCGAGGGTGAAAGGCAGGGTGCTGCTGGTTTCGCCGAACGTGTTTGTGTAGTCGACGTACGCCTGGGGCAGGTTGGCGCCCTGCTCGATGGTGGTCTGCTCGACGCCCACCCCCATGAAAACGGTGTCCACCTCGGTGAACGGCACGCCGAAACGCACGCTCACGCCCTTGGTGATCAGGCTGTAGTCGCCGTCCTGGTTCTCGTAGGGGCGCGTGGTGCGGTAGTACGCATCGAAGCTGCGCGAGATGCCATCGGGCGTGAAGTACGGGTTGGTCGTGCTCAGCACCAGTTGGCGGTTGAACTTGCTGGTGTTGATGTCGATGCCGAGGTAGTTGCCGGAGCCGAAAACGTTCTCCTGGCGAATGCCGGCAATGATCGACAGCTGCTCGGACTGCGAGTAGCCGGCGCCCAGGGTGAGGTTGCCGGTGGGCTTTTCGGCCACCGTGACGACGAGATCGACCTGGTCTGGCGCGCCCGGCACCGGTTCGGTCTGCAGGTTGACCTCGGTGAAGAAGCCCAGGCGGTCGACCCGGTCGCGCGAGAGGCGGATCCGGTCGCTGTCGTACCAGGCCGATTCGAACTGGCGGAACTCGCGGCGGATGACTTCGTCGCGCGTGCGGTTGTTGCCTTCGATGTTGATGCGGCGCACGTACACCCGGCGCTGCGGATTGCCCCGCAGCGTGAAGGCCACGCGCTTGGTGGCGCGGTCGATCTGGGGAACTGCCTCGACCTGGGCAAAGGCATAGCCGAATGCACCGAAGTACTCGGTGAAGGCGCGGGTGGTGTCGTTGACGTCCTCGACGTTGTAGGCCTCGCCGGGCTTGAGTGTGACGAGCGTCTTGAATTCTTCTTCGCGGTCGAGGAAGTTGCCCTGCAGGGCCACCGATGACACGACGTAGCGGTCGCCTTCGGTGACGTTGATGGTCACCGACATGCGCTGCTTGTCGGGCGATATGGCCACCTGGGTCGAATCGACGCGGAAGTCGATGAAGCCACGCGTGAGGTAGTAGGAGCGCAGGGTCTCGATGTCGGCGTTGAGCTTGGCGCGCGAATACCGGTTGCTCTTGGTGTACCAGCTCAGCCAGTTGCCGGTGTCGAGGTCGAACAGGTCGCGCAGCGTGGACTCGGAGAAAGCCTGGTTGCCGACGATCCGGATCTCGGTGATCTCGGCGATCTCGCCCTCGGTGACGCTGAAGTTGAGGTTGACCCGGTTGCGCTCGCTCGGCGTCACGGTGGTCACGACCTCGGCTGCGTAGTAGCTGCGGCTGATGTACTGGCGCTTGAGTTCCTGCTCGGCGCGGTCGGCCAGGGCCTTGTCGAAGGGCCGGCCTTCGGTCAGGCCGATGTCGCGCAGCGCGCCCTTGAGCACGTCTTCGCTGAATTCCTTGATGCCCGAGAAGCTGACGCCGGCCACGTTGGGGCGCTCTTCGACGATCACCACCAGCACATCGCCGTTGATCTGCAGGCGGACGTCGCTGAACAGGCCGAGGCCGAACAACGAGCGGATGGCCGCACTGCCCTTGTCGTCGTCGTAGCGGTCGCCGATGCGGAAGGGCAACGAGGCAAACACGGTGCCCGGCTCGACGCGTTGCAGGCCTTCGACACGGATGTCGCGCAGGGTGAAGGGATCGACCGCCCAGGCCGGCAAAGCGGCAAGCGCGGCCATCGCGAGCGCAGACAGACTCAGGCCGCGAAGACCTCGTTTCAGTGGTTTCATGCGAAGGATTTGATCAGCCGGCGAGGCGGGCGACATCGTTGAACAGTGCGACGGACATGAGCGCCATGAGCACCACGACACCACCACGCTGCAGGCGCTCCATCCAGGCCTCAGACACGCTGCGGCCGGTGAGTGCCTCATAAAGATAATACATCAGGTGCCCGCCATCGAGGACGGGCAGCGGCAGCAGGTTGAGGACCCCCAGACTGACGCTGATCAGCGCCAGGAACATCAGGTACGACGTGAGGCCGAGGCTGGCCGACTTGCCGGCGTAATCGGCAATCGTCAGCGGCCCGCTCAGGTTGCTCAGCGAGGCCTCGCCGATGAGCATGCGCCCCATCATCTTGAGGGTCAGCCAGGAGACCTCCCAGGTCTTCTCGAACCCCTTCAGCACGCCGTCCACCGGTCCATGGCTGACGGTGGTCATGGCAGGCGCGTCGCCGATGTAGGCCTCCACCCGCGCGATCCATTCGCCCTGCACCTGCTGGGGCCGGGGCGTCACCTCGAGCGTCGTCAGGGCGCCGGCGCGCTCCACCTCCCAACGCTGCGTGACGGAACGGCCGTCGGCGCCCACCGACACGCGAATGAGTTGCCGCAGCGCCTGACCGTCGCCCACCGGCCGCCCGTCGACCCGGCGCACGAGGTCCCCCTCGCGAAGGCCGGCGGCTTCGGCGGCACCGCCTTCGATCACCGAACCGACCAACGGTGCCGTGTAGGGGGCCGTCACGCCGATGCGGCGGAACAGCGAGGCGTCGGCCTCACGCACGTCCAGGGTGGACAAGGGCAAAGTGACCGGCCGGGCGGCACTGTCGGGGCCGGGCGCCACCCAGAGTGCCAGATCCTGCCCGTCCAGTGCCGCCTGGGTCAGGCGCCAGCGGAGATCCTCGAACGACACCACGGGCTCGCCCTCGCCCTGCGGATCGCCTGCGCGCAGCACCCATTCGCCGGAGCGCAGCCCAGCCTTTTCGGCCACCGACCCGGCCACCGGGGTGGACAGCACGGGCTGGGGTTCGTCCACCCCCACCCAGTTGATGCCCGCATAGATCGCCACCGCCAGCAGCAGGTTGGCCAGCGGGCCGGCCGCCACGATGGCCGCGCGGGATCGCAAGGGCTGGGTGTTGAAGGCCAAGTGGCGCTCGGCCGGGTCGACGGGTGCCTCGCGCTCGTCGAGCATGCGCACGTAGCCCCCGAGCGGCAAGGCGCCGATGACGAACTCGGTCGGGCTGCCCGGGCGTTGCCAGCGCAGGATGGGGCGGCCGAAACCGACGGAAAAGCGAAGCACTTTCACGCCGCAGGCCACCGCGACCCGGTAGTGACCGTATTCGTGGATGGCGATCAGCAGGCCGAGCGCGACGATGAAGGCAATGACGGTGAGCATGGACAACCCCGGTGGTGCGGTCCGGCCGCGATCAGGTGTGCAACCGTTCGACCTGCTGCCGGGCAAAGGCGCGGGCTTGCGCGTCCAGGGCCAACAGATCCTCGAGCGATTGTGGCTTCGACGGCCGCACACCCTGCAAAGTTTCTTCGTTCACCGCATGGATGCGGTCAAACCGAAGGCGCCCATCGAGAAAGGCCGCCACGGCCACCTCGTTCGCGGCGTTGAGCACCGCGGTGGTGCCCGACGGGCCCCGCAGCGCCGCCCAGGCCAGGGGCAGCCCGGGGAAGCGGCGGTGGTCGGGGTCTTCGAAGGTCAGGGCGCCCACGGTCCGGAAATCGACCGCGCGGGCACCCGATTCGATGCGCTCGGGCCACGACAGGCCATAGGCGATCGGCATGCGCATGTCGGGGGTCCCGAGTTGCGCCACGATGGAGCCGTCGCGGTACTGCACCATCGAGTGGATGACGCTCTGGGGGTGGATGACGACCTCGATGCGATCGGGCGGCAGGCCGAACAGGTATCGAGCCTCGATCACCTCGAGCGCCTTGTTCATCATGGTGGCGGAATCGACCGAGATTTTGCGGCCCATGACCCAGTTCGGGTGCGCGCACGCCTGGTCGGGCGTGACGTCGGCCAGTGAGCCGGGTTCGCGCGTGCGGAATGGCCCGCCCGATGCGGTGAGCACGATCTTTTCGACCCGGCGGTCCCAGGTGGCCGGGTCTTCGGGCAACGACTGGAACACCGCCGAGTGCTCGCTGTCGATGGGCAGCAACCTGGCACCGCCCTGCCGAACGGCGTCCAGGAACAGGTCGCCACCGACCACCAGGGCCTCCTTGTTGGCCAGCAGCAGCTTCTTGCCGGCCCGCGCGGCCGCCAGGCTGGGCGCCAGACCGGCGGCCCCGACGATGGCGGCCATCACGGCATGCACCTCGGGGGCCTCGCTCACCTGACACAGGGCATCGGCGCCTTCCAGCACCTCGACCGCCAGGCCGGCCGCCCGCACGCGCTCGCGCAGGCGCGCCGCCGCGGCGACGTCCACCACCACGGCAAAGCGCGGTGAAAACCGCCGGCATTGGTCGAACAGGAGGTCGATCTGCCGGGCCGCGGTGAGCGCGAAGACGCGGTAGCGGTCGGGGTGGCGATCGATCACGTCGAGCGTGTTCTTGCCGATCGAGCCGGTCGCGCCCAGGATGGTGATGTTCTGCAAGGCGTGGGTCATGGGTCAGAGGGTGACGATCATCATCGCCAGCGGCAGCACCGGCAGCAGCGCATCGACGCGGTCAAGCACGCCTCCATGGCCGGGCAACAAGGCGCTTGAATCCTTGACACCCGCCGCGCGCTTGACCAGCGACTCGATCAGGTCGCCTGCCACGCTCATGGCGGTCAGGCCGCCCAGGGCCAGTGCCGCCAGCCAGGGACCCTGGTGCCAGAGGTAGGCGTAGAGGTGGGTGGGCGGGCTCCAGCCGCGCTGGGTGGCCCACACCCAGGCACCGGCCAGCACCACGACGCCGATCAGGCCGCTGATCGCTCCCTCCCAGCTCTTGCCGGGACTGATCGCGGGCGCCAGCTTGCGCCGACCCATCGATTTGCCGCCAAAGTAAGCCGCGATGTCGGCCATCCAGACCAGCAGCAGCACCGACAGCAGGAAACCCACGCCCAGCGACCACGCCTGCACGATCGCCAGCCAGGCGCAGGCCAGCAGCACCAGGCCCACCCACAGGCGAAGCACCCGAGGCCAGCGCGCGAAGGCATCGACGCCGCGGCGCAGCATGACGATGGCCAGCACCACCCAGACCACGCCAACCGCCAGCCAGAGTTCGCGCCAGTTGCGCCCCACCCCGCCCAGCAACCAGAAGAGCAACAGCGCCACCGCCAGCGCGGCGCCCGCCGACAGGGCCCGGGTCTGGCTGCAGCCATTGAGGCGCGCCCATTCCCAACCGGCGGCGGCGATCAGCAGCAGCGTGATCAGGCCGAAAGGCTCGATGGATGGGTAAAACAGCGCGGGCAGAAAGACGGCGAGCATGAGCACCGCCGTGATGACGCGCTGCTTAAGCATGCCGCTCGCGGAGGTCGGCCACCTGGGCCGAGGTCTGCCCGAAGCGGCGCTCGCGCCGGGCGTACTCGACCAGTGCCTTGTCGAGTTCGGCGGCGTCGAACTCGGGCCAGAGGCAGTCGGTGAAGACGAGTTCGCTGTACGCCGCCTGCCAGAGCAGGAAGTTGCTGATGCGCTGTTCACCGCCGGTGCGGATCAGCAGATCGGGGTCGGGCACGTGGGCCAGCGCCATGGCCGAGGACAAGGTGTCCTCGGTGATGGCCTGGCCGCGCTCGGCCAGTCGCTGCGCGGCCTGGACCATGTCCCAGCGGCCGCCGTAGTTGAAACACACGTTGAGCACCAGGCGGTCGTGGTGGGCGGTGGCGCGCTCGGCCTCTTCGAGGCTGCGCACCAGGCGCTCGGACAGCCGGGTGCGGTCACCCGGGAAATGCAGCCGGACACCGTTGTCCGCGAGGCGGGGCACTTCGCGGGTGAGGGCCATGGCCAGCAGGTCCATCAGGCCGGCGACCTCGTCTTCCGGGCGGCTCCAGTTTTCGGACGAAAACGCGAACACGGTGAGCACGCCGATGCCGCGTTCCACGCATGCCTGGACGGTGCGGCGCAACGCCTCCACACCCTGCTTGTGTCCCGCGACGCGGGGCAGCCAGCGCTTCTGGGCCCAGCGCCCGTTGCCGTCCATCACGATGGCAACGTGGTGCGGCATCATCGGTGTGGGCGGGTTCTGCATGCGGCGTTCTCGGGACGTCAGCGGTCAGACCGCCATGATGTCCTGTTCCTTGGCGGACACGAGCTTGTCCACCTCGGCAATCATGCGATCGGTCAGCTTCTGGATGTCTTCCTGGGCCCGGCGCTCGTCGTCCTCGGACGCGATCTTGTCCTTCACCAGCTTCTTGACGGCTTCGTTGGCATCGCGGCGCAGGTTGCGGATGGCGATCTTGGCGGCTTCGCCCTCGCCCTTGACCACCTTGGTCAGTTCGCGGCGGCGCTCTTCGGTCATCGGCGGCATGGGGACGCGGATGAGGTCGCCCTGCGAGGCCGGGTTGAGGCCGAGATCGGACTCGCGGATCGCCTTCTCGATCTTGGCGCCCATGCCCTTCTCCCACGGCGCCACCCCGATGGTCCGCGCATCCAGCAGCGACAGGTTGGCCACCTGGGACAGCGGGAGCATGGAGCCGTAGTAGTCGACGTGAACGGTGTCCAGCAGCGCCGGGTTGGCGCGGCCGGTGCGCACCTTGGTCAGGCTGTTCTTGAACGCGTCGATCGACAACTGCATCTTGTGCTCGGCGTTCTTGCGGATGTCGGCAATGGTCATGAAGTCTCCTGGGGGCGACGGCGGGGCGTTCAGACGTGCACGAGCGTGCCTTCGTCGGCACCCATGACCACGTTGCGCAGCGCACCGGGCTTGAAGATGGAAAACACCCTGACGGGCAGCTTCTGGTCACGGCACAGGGCGAACGCCGTGGCGTCCATCACCTGCAGGTTCCTGGCCATGGCTTCGTCGAAGGAGATCGACGTGTAGCGGGTGGCCGTGGGATCCTTGTTGGGGTCGGCGGTGTACACGCCGTCGACCTTGGTGGCCTTGAGAACGATTTCAGCGCCGATCTCGGCGCCCCGAAGAGCGGCGGCCGTGTCGGTGGTGAAGAAAGGGTTGCCCGTGCCGGCGGCAAACACCACCACCTTGCCCTCTTCGAGGTACTGGAGTGCCTTGGGGCGCACATAGGGTTCGACCACCTGCTCGATGCCGATCGCCGACATGACACGGGCCACCAGACCCGCCTTGTTCATGGTGTCGGCCAGGGCCAGCGAGTTCATGACCGTGGCCAGCATGCCCATGTAATCGGCGGTGGCGCGGTCCATGCCGACGGAGCCTCCGGCCACACCGCGGAAGATGTTGCCACCGCCGATGACGATGGCCACCTGGACGCCGAGTCGGGTGACATCGGCGATCTCGTCGACGATGCGCACGATGGTGGCGCGGTTGATGCCGAAGGCGTCGTCGCCCATCAGGGCTTCGCCAGAGAGCTTGAGCAGGATCCTTTGGTGTGCGGGCATGTGAGGGCTTTCGGGATCGGTTCGCGGCGTGCTCAGCCGCCAAGTGTAGCGAGAAGGCCGGGGTGAAACCGGGCCTGGCCCGCCACCAGCGAGGCACCCACAAGACAACGGGCCTTTCGGCCCGTCGTCTTCTGGTGTGCGGGGCGGTCAGGCGCCCTTGGCAGCGGCCACCTGGGCGGCCACTTCGGCCGCGAAGTCATCCACCTTCTTCTCGATGCCCTCGCCCACCACAAACAGGGTGAAGGACTTCACCGAGGTGTTGGCGGCCTTGAGCATCTGCTCGACGGTCTGCTTGTCGTTCTTCACGAAGGGCTGGTTGAACAGCGAGACCTCCTTGAGGTACTTCTGCACCGAGCCTTCGATCATCTTGGCAGCGATGTCGGCCGGCTTGCCCGACTCGGCCGCCTTGGCGGTGGCCACCGAGCGCTCGCGCTCGATCAGCTCGGCCGGCACGTCGCCGCTGGTCAGGGCCACCGGCTTCATGGCGGCCACGTGCATGGCCACGTCCTTGGCGGCGGATTCGTCGCCGTCGAACTCGACCACCACGCCGATGCGGGTGCCGTGCAGGTAGCTGGCCAGCTTGGCCGAGCCGCTGTAGCGCTTGAAGCGGCGGAACGACATGTTCTCGCCGATCTTGCCGATCAGGCCCTTGCGCACGTCTTCCAGGGTGGGGCCGAAGCCGTCCTGGCTGTAGGCCAGTGCGCCGAGGGCGGCCACGTCGGCCGGGTTGTGCTGGGCGACCAGCGAGGCCGCGGCGTTGGCCAGGGCGAGGAAGCTGTCGTTCTTGGTGACGAAGTCGGTTTCGCAGTTGACCTCGATCAGGGCGCCGGTGTTGCCCTGGATGGACGCGGCCACCACGCCTTCGGCGGTGACGCGGCTGGCGGCCTTGCCGGCCTTGGTGCCGAGCTTGACGCGCAGCAGCTCTTCGGCCTTGGCCAGATCGCCTTCGGCTTCGGTCAGTGCCTTCTTGCACTCCATCATGGGCGCGTCGGTCTTGGCGCGCAGTTCAGCGACCATGCTTGCGGTGATTGCAGCCATTTCAGTACTCCTGTGATCGGGCGCCCCGTTGGCGCCGTCGATGAATGGGACAAACCGGTTCGGATGCCGGTTTGGAGACCGGGTGTGAAAAGGGGGCCACGCGAGCCCCCGTTTTCGCGCGCGGCGGGAAGGTCAGGCCTGATCGTCCTGCACTTCGACGAATTCGTCGCTGCCTTCGCTGGCGGCGACCTTGACGATGTCGTTCACGGCGTTGGCGCGGCCTTCCAGCACGGCGTCGGCGATACCGCGGGCGTACAGCGCCACGGCACGGGCCGAGTCGTCGTTGCCAGGGATCACGTAGTCGATGCCCTCGGGCGAGTGGTTGGTGTCAACCACGCCGACCAGAGGAATGCCCAGCTTCTGGGCTTCGAGCACGGCGATCTTGTGGAAACCCACGTCGATCACGAAGATGGCGTCGGGCAGCGCAGCCATGTCCTGGATGCCGCCGATGTCCTTCTCGAGCTTTTCCATCTCGCGGGTGAACATGAGCTGTTCTTTCTTGCTCATGGCGTCCAGACCGGCTTCCTTCTGGGCCTGCATGTCTTTCAGGCGCTTGATGGAGGTCTTGACGGTCTTGAAGTTGGTCAGCATGCCGCCGAGCCAGCGCTGGTCGACGAAGGGCATGCCGGCGCGGCGGGCTTCCTGGGCGACGATGTCGCGCGACTGGCGCTTGGTGCCCACGAACAGCAGGGTGCCGCGGTTGGCCGAGAGCTGGCGCACGAACTTCTGCGCCTCTTCAAACAGGGGCAGCGTCTTCTCGAGGTTGACGATGTGGATCTTGTTGCGGTGCCCGAAGATGAACGGCGCCATCTTGGGGTTCCAGAAGCGGGTCTGGTGACCGAAATGGACACCGGCTTCCAGCATTTCGCGCATGGAAATGGACATGAGATTGCTTTCCAGAGGTTAGGTCTAAAATCCGGCCCCGATCGCGAGGGAAGCAGCCTGTGAACGCTGCACACCCCAGTGCGACACCCGGTTGGGCCGGTTTGCGATTTGCCCTGCAGCCGCGCGGCACCGGCAAATAATTGCCCGAACCGCCAACTGCAAAGCCTGTCGAGTATAGCATCAGGCCAACCCCTCCCCCACCCTCCACACCATGAAGATCGCCGTCGTGGGCGCAGGCGTCGTTGGCCTGGCCACCGCCCATGAACTTTTCTGCGCCGGCCATGGCGTCACCCTGCTGGAGCGGCGCGGCACCGCGGCCGAAGAAGGCAGCTTTGCCCCCGCGGGGCTGCTTCACCCCGCGTGGGCACTGGCCTGGTCGGCACCGCTCCCCCGCCTTCAGTGGCCCTGGACATCACCCGGCACCGCTGTTCGCTGGCGGGCCGGGGTTGACCTGCAGGCCTGGCGCTGGTGGTGGCGCTGGCGAAACGCCGGGCGCCGCCGGGATCCGCAGGCGGAAGCCGCCCTGCAGGACCTGCTGACCATCGGGCAGGAGCGCCTGCAGGACCTGACCGCCGAACTCGAGCTGGACCACGACCGCAGCGACGGGGCGCTGGTGCTGCTGCGGGACGACCGGGAAAAGGCGCGGGCCCAACCCCTGGTCGACCGCCTGCGGGAAGCCGGCCTGGCGCTGCGCCTGGTGGCGAGCGACGAAGCCCGTGCGATCGAACCCGCCCTGAACCCCGACCAGCCGTTGGCGGCCGCCGTGCACCTGCAAGGGCCGGCGGTGGCGAACTGCCGGGAGTGGGCGCTGATCATTCGCCAGCGGCTCCTGCAATCGGGCAGCCAGGTGCTGTCTCGGGCGAGCGTGGAGTCGCTCACGGCCAGCAACGGGGGCATCTCGATCGGGCTTTCGGATGGCAGCGACGAGTGGTTCGACGCCGCCGTGCTTTGCAACGGCATCGATGCCCCGGCCCTGATGGCGCCACTGGGCATGACGGCACCGTTTCAGGTGACCTGGTCGCACTCGTTGAGCGCACCGGTGCGCGAACCGATGGATGCACCGGCATCGGCGGTGATCGACCCGGTTCGACGGGTGCTGCTCACCCGCCTGGGCCAGCGGGTGCGGTCATCGGGCACGATCGATCTGGGTGGCGGCCCAGGCAAGCCGGACGCCGCGTGCGTGCGCCACCTGGCGCAGGCGATGTCGGACTGGTTTCCGGCCGCGGCCCGGCTGGGGGGCACCCAGGCCGCGCTTCAAACCTGGCGCGGCGCGATGCTCAACGCACCGGACGGTCTGCCGGTGGTCGGCGCGTCCCGGGTGGCCGGTCTGTGGTTGAACATCGCCCACGGTCCGATCGGATGGGCCAGCGCCTGTGGATCGGCCCGGCGCCTGGCCGATGCCCTGTCGGGCGCGTCGACCACCCGGTCGGACGGGCACCTTGCCCCCGCGAGACTGGGTTTGTGACGCCCGCGGCGCGTGGTGAAATCCCCGCCATGCGACGCATCGAACCATCCCGCCGCGAGAGGCTGTTCAACGCGGCGGCCACCCGGGCCATCGAATCAGCCCTGGCTGCCCGCCGACCGCCCCACGCGCTGATGGCGCGCGCCGGCGAGGGCACGGCACGGCTGGCGCTCGCCCTGTATCCGCATGCCAGGCGAATCTGGGTGGCCTGCGGACCCGGCAACAACGGGGGCGACGGGCTGGTGGCGGCCATGCAACTGCAACGCAGCGCCCCGCCAGGCTGGCGCGAGGTGGTCGTCACGCTCGACGGCGATCCCGGCCGCCTGCCGGCGGACGCCGCTTGGGCCCTGTCGCAGGCCGCGGCAGCGTCGGTGCACATCGCCACCGAGCCACCGCAAGATCCCGCGCTGATGATCGACGCGCTGCTGGGGCTGGGTGGCCGGGCCGATGCCGGCGGCCCGCTTGCCCGGCGCGTCGCGGCCATTCATGGCGGCACGGCCCCGGTGTTGTCGGTCGATCTGCCCAGCGGGCTGAACCCCGACACCGGCGCCTGGCCATGGCCGATCGCGCCCGGACCGGGACCGCGTCACTGCCTGAGCCTGCTCACGCTCAAGCCGGGTCTGGTCACGGCCCAGGGGCGCGACATGGCCGGTGACCTCTGGCTGGACGACCTCGGGGCCGACGACCTGCCCGACGCAGGGCCATCGCCCACCGCGCTGGCGGGCGGGTTCCCCCTGGAAGGCGATGCCAAGCACCGGGCGGCCCACGCCGGGCACAAAGGCCGCTACGGCGACGTGGCGGTGGTGGGTGGGCAACTGCCCTCGGCCGCGCACCCGGGCATGGTCGGCGCAGCGGTGCTGGCGGCGCGGGGCGCGCTGCAGGGCGGTGCGGGCCGCGTGTACCTGGGCTGGGTGGGGGACGGCGCCGCCCCCAGCCTCGACCCGGTGTGCCCGGAGATCATGGTGCGCACGCCCGCCGCGCTGCTGGATGCCGCCGCGCACCAGCCCATGGTGGTGGTGGCCGGGTGTGGCGGCGGCGAATCGGTGCGCGAGCACCTGCCCACCTGCCTGCAACGCGCCAGCCATCTGGTGCTCGACGCCGACGGCCTGAATGCCGTGGCACAAGATCCGGCCTTGCAGTCCCTGCTGCGGCGGCGGGCCTCCCGCGGTCTGCCCGGCGTGCTCACGCCGCACCCGCTCGAAGCGGCGCGCCTGCTCGGCACCGACACCGCCAGCGTGATGGCCGACCGGGTGGGCAGCGCCATGCAACTGGCCGAAACGTTCCAATGTGTGGTGGTGCTGAAGGGGTCGGGCAGCGTGGTGTGCGGGCCCGGCCAAACCCCGTGGATCAACCTCACCGGCAACGCCCGGCTGGCCACAGCGGGCACCGGCGACGTGCTGGCCGGCCTGATCGGCGCCGCCCTCGCCCGGGACGACCGCGACGCGTTCACCGCCGCCTGCGCCGCGGTGGCCCACCATGGCGCGCTGGCCGACGCCTGGCCCGGGGACCGGGCCCTCACGGCCGCCGCGCTGGCGGCCGCTGCCCGGGCGTTCTGATCCGGCGGGTCAGCCGAGCAGCATCAGGCCGATCTGCAGCAGCACGATCACGATCAGCACCGACAGGTCGACCCCGCCCACCAGGGGCACCACGCGGCGCACCGGCGCCACCACCGGGGCACACAGGCGGTCGAGCAGGCCCATGGCCGGCGCCCGCGGGTTCACCCAGGACAGCACCGCGTACACGATCAGCAGGAACATGAAACCCTGCAGCAGCGTGCGCAGCAGGAACTTCAGGGTCAGCACCGCCCAGGCGAGGCCCGGCAGGTCACCGCCCGACGCCAGCAGCAGCCAGACCAGCGCATGCAGGGCCGACAACAGCAGCGCCGCCACCAGGCTGGCGCCATCGACACGGCCCTTCGACAGCGGTGCCGGCAGCAGCCGCCGCAGCGGCTGCACCAGCCAGTCGGTCACGGCCATCACGAAGCGGCCGGGCTGGGCCTGCATGGACACCCGCAGGTGGTTCATCCAGGCCCGCAGAAGCGCGGCTCCCACCAGAATGAAGAAAACGATGTCGACAAGGAACAGCAGGATTCGCATGGCCGTCAAGTTTAGGCGGGCAGTCTGAGCGCCGCGCGGGGCGGCCGGGGATCGAGTTCAAGGCCGGCGTCGAAGCGCCGCAAGGCCTCGGTGCGCGATGCCTGAAGGAAGTCCATCATGATGGGCGAGCTGTCGGCGAGCGCATGGCGTCCATGGTGGAACTCGGGGTGCCACTGAACCCCGCGGGCATAGGCGTCGCCGGTCCAGCGGATGGCTTCGACCAAACCGTCCAGCGTGGACACGGCTTCCACCACGAGCCCCTTGCCCAGCTCGGCCACGGCCTGGTGGTGAATGCTGGTGACGCGCAACTGCGTGGCCTTGGGGTACAGGTCCGTGAGCAGCGAGCCCTGGATGAAGGTCACGTCGTGCTCGAACTGGTCGTAGAGCTCGACGTCCATGTGCTCGTGCGCGGCCGGGCACTGGGTGGCAATGTCCTGGTAGAGCGTGCCGCCGAAAGCCACGTTGAGCAACTGGGCGCCGCGGCAAACGCCCAGCACTGGCTTCTTCTGGGCCAGGAAACAACGCAGCAGGGCCAGCTCGTAGCGGTCGCGCACGACATCGCCACGCCACTCGTCCTTCAGCGGCTTCTGGCCGTAACTCTCGGGCGCGACGTCGGCGCCACCCTGCAGCACCAGCGCATCGAGCTCCTGCACCACATGCTCCACCTTGAGGTGGCGCGCCGCATGCTGGCTGTCGTGCGTGACCGCCGGCACCATGAAGGCCACGGCGCCGTGCGCCATGATCCAGTGGGCCAGCGAGGCTTCGATGTACTGCAGGCTCTTGTTGCGAAAGCCCAGTTCGTGCGGCACGTGGTGCATCAGGCGGGCCGACACGCCGATGCGCAGCGGCCGTTCCTGGTCGGCACGCGCGCGGCGGGCCGTCGCGGTGATGCGACCGGGCTTGTGCGCCGGATCGGCCACCGTCATCCGCGCTTGCCCCGGCGTGGCTTGGGCGCCGACGACCGCGCCGGCTTGGCCGACGCTTTCTTGCCGGCGGCCTTGCGAACCGCTGATTTGAGCTCGGGCATCGGCGCGGCACCGCGGGCCGTGGCATGCGGCTGGCCACGCTTGTCGCGGCGAGCCGATGGCGCCTCGCGGTCGGCGCCACCCGTCTTGTCGCGCATGGCGCGCAACACCACGTCGTCGTCGCCGGTGACGAGCCGGAAATCGATGCGCCGGCCGTCCAGATCGACGCGGCTGACCTGCACCTGGACGCGCGAACCCAGGGCGTACCGGATGCCGGTGCGCTCGCCACGCAGCTCCTGGCGGGCTTCGTCGTAGCGGAAGTACTCGCCACCCAGTTCGGTGATGTGCACCAGGCCCTCGACGTACATGGCGTCCAGCGTGACGAACAGGCCGAAGCTGGTGACCGCCGTGACCAGGCCGCTGAACTCCTCGCCGAGGTGCTCGCGCATGTATTTGCACTTGAGCCAGGCCTCGACGTCGCGACTGGCCTCGTCGGCCCGGCGCTCGTTGGCGCTGCAGTGCAGCCCGGCCGCCTGCCAGCCCATGGTTTCGGCCGATGGCTTCTTCACCGGCTGGGTCGGCTCCTTCACGCGGCTGGCCAGGCGCTTGCTCAGCTTGGCATGGGCCTCGCCCGGTGTGGGCAAGGTGGGCAGGTGGTACTTCTGCTTGTGCAGGATCGCCTTGATCACACGGTGCACCAGCAGGTCCGGGTAGCGGCGGATCGGGCTGGTGAAGTGCGTGTAGGCCTCGAAGGCCAGACCGAAGTGGCCGCTGTTGATGGGCGTGTAGATGGCTTGCTGCATCGAGCGCAGCAGCATGGTGTGGATCTGCTGGGCGTCGGGGCGGTCCTTGGTGGCCGCAGCGATCTGCTGGAACTCCGACGGGTGCGGGTTGTCGCTGATCGTCAGGCCCACCCCCATCGCCTTGAGGTAGTTGCGCAGCAGTTCCTGCTTCTCGGGCGTGGGGCCTTCGTGCACGCGGAACAGGCCCAGGTGCTTGCTCTGGGCAATGAACTCGGCCGAACACACGTTGGCGGCCAGCATGGCTTCTTCGATCACCTTGTGGGCGTCGTTGCGGGTGCGCGGCACGATGCGCTCGATGCGACCGGATTCGTCGCAGACGATCTGCGTCTCGGTGGTTTCGAAATCGACCGCTCCGCGCTGGTTGCGCGCCGCCAGCAGCGCGCGGTACACGTCGTGCAGGTTGAGCAGGTAAGGCACCAGCGGCTTGCGGTTCTGGGCCTCCGGCCCGCGCGTGTTCTGCAGGATCGCGGCCACCTCGGTGTAGGTGAAGCGCGCGTGGCTGAACATCACCGCAGGGTAGAACTGGTAGGCGTGGATTTCGCCGCTGGCATTGATGAGCATGTCGCACACCATGCACAGGCGCTCGACCCCGGGGTTGAGCGAGCACAGGCCGTTGGACAGCTTTTCGGGCAGCATCGGGATGACCCGCCGCGGGAAATACACCGACGTGGCTCGGTCGTAGGCGTCGACGTCGATCGGCGAGCCGGTCTGCACATAGTGGCTCACGTCGGCAATGGCCACCAGCAGGCGCCAGCCCTTGCCCTTGCCCACGCGCGCGGGTTCGCAATACACGGCGTCGTCGAAGTCGCGTGCGTCCTCGCCGTCGATCGTGACCAGCGGCACATCGCGCAGATCGACACGGTGGCGCAGGTCGGCGGGTCGGACGTGGTCGGGCAAGGCGCGCGCCTGCGCCATGGCGGGCTGCGAAAACTCGTGCGGCACGCCGTACTTGCGCACCGCGATCTCGATTTCCATGCCGGGATCGTCGATCTCGCCAAGCACCTCCTTCACGCGCCCCACGGGCTGGCCATACAGCGCAGGCGGTTCGGTGAGTTCCACCACCACCACCTGCCCCGGCTTGGCCGATCCGGTGGCGCCTTTGGGAATCAGCACGTCCTGCCCGTAGCGCTTGTCTTCGGGCGCCACCAGCCACACCCCGCTCTCCTGGAGCAGGCGGCCGATGATGGGGGAGTCGGATCGCTCGATGATTTCGGTGACACGCCCCTCGGGGCGGCCCTTGCGGTCCAGGCGCACGATGCGCGCCTTCACGCGGTCCTTGTGCAGAACCGCCCGCATTTCGTTGGACGGAAGGTAGATGTCGGGTTGTCCGTCGTCGCGGACCACGAATCCATGGCCATCGCGATGGCCGGAGACGACCCCTTCGAATTCGGCCAACAGGCTGTTTTTTTCGTTCACTGTTTCTCTGCTATACTGCTGGTTTCCTGAGATGCCCAGGTGGCGGAATTGGTAGACGCACTAGTTTCAGGTACTAGCGCCGAGAGGCGTGGAGGTTCGAGTCCTCTCTTGGGCACCAATCATATAAGGGCTTGCATGTCGAAAGGCTGCAAGCCCTTTCCTATTGCGCGTCGCCGACAGCCCTTGGGCTGATATCGGCGACAGCCCGTGCGCTGATGTCGGCGACAGCCCGAGGGCTGATGGCCCCGAGCCCGTTCGCGCATACCCCGTTCGCGCATACCCCGTTTCTGGGGGCACAAGCTTCGCAATCAGATCGGCAACGCCACGAGATCGTGGCCGTCCGTGTCGACAATGCGGGCGCGTGTGAACTCACCCACCTTGAGCTGCTTGCTGATCTTCTCGGGCGGCAGCAAACGCACCACCCCGTCGATTTCGGGCGCGTCGGCGTAGCTGCGGCCCACACCACCCTTCTTGCCCAGGCCGGGCGCGCTGTCCACGAGCACCTGCATGGTCGCGCCGAGGCGCTCGCGCAGCTTCAGGGCCGACACCTCTTCGGCGACCGCCATGAACCTCGCGCGTCGCTCTTCCCGCAAGGCCTCGGGCACGGGATCGGCAATGCCGTTGGCCGCGGCGCCCTCCACCGGCGAATAGGCAAAACAGCCCGCGCGATCGATCCGCGCCTCGCGGACGAAGTCGAGCAGGTGCTGGAACTCGGCCTCGGTTTCACCGGGGAAGCCGGCAATGAACGTGCTGCGCACGACGATCTGCGGGCAGATCTCGCGCCAGCGGGCGATGCGCTCGAGGTTTCGCTCACCACTGGCGGGGCGCTTCATGCGCCGCAGCACGTCCGGGTGGCTGTGCTGAAGCGGCACGTCAAGGTACGGAAGCACCAGGCCTTCGGCCATCAGCGGCACGATATCGTCCACATGGGGGTAGGGATAGACGTAGTGCAGGCGCACCCACGCACCGAAAGGTCTGGCCAGTTCGCCCAGCGACTGCACCAGATCGAACAGCCGGGTCTTGACCGGCTTGCCGTCCCAGAAGCCGGTGCGGTACTTCACGTCCACGCCATAGGCCGAGGTGTCCTGGCTGACGACCAGCAGCTCTTTCACACCGGCCTCGAACAGCTTGCGGGCCTCGGTCAGCACGTCACCGATGGGACGGCTCACGAGGTCGCCACGCATGGACGGGATGATGCAGAACGTGCAGCGGTGGTTGCAGCCTTCGCTGATCTTCAGGTAAGCGTAATGGCGCGGCGTAAGCTTGATGCCTTGCGGCGGCACCAGGTCCACAAAGGGATCGTGCGGCTTGGGCAGGTGCTGGTGCACGGCTTCCATCACCTCGTGCGTGGCGTGCGGGCCGGTCACGGCCAGCACGCTGGGGTGCATCTGGCGCACCAGGTTCCCACCGCCCTCGCCTTCGCGCGCGCCCAGGCAACCGGTCACGATCACCTTGCCGTTCTCCGCCAGCGCCTCGCCGATGGCGTCCAGGCTTTCCTTGACGGCGTCGTCAATGAAGCCGCAGGTGTTGACGATCACCAGATCGGCGCCGGCGTAGGACTTGGACGTCTGGTAGCCCTCGGCGCTGAGCTGCGTGAGGATGAGTTCGGAGTCGGTCAGCGCCTTGGGGCAGCCGAGGCTGACGAAGCCCACCTTGGGCGATGCCGCCGCGGCGGCAGGGGTGAGGGTAGCGGAGTCTTGGGACATGAGGGCCCGATTGTCTCAGACCCCGCCTGCCCGGGCCGGTTCAGCGCTTGAGGCCGAGCGCCGCGAGCATCTGCTCGCTGTTCTTCTGCATCTGCTCCTGCATCTGCGTGAAGGCGGTGCGCGACTGCTCGAGGTAGGTGCCCATCATGCCCTGCATCATCGGCGACTGCAGGTTCATGAACTGTTGCCAGGCCTCGGGGGTGACCGCACCCGACTGCTCGGTCATCTTGTGCTGCAGGTCCATGAAGATCTGGATGTTCTTCTCCAGGTAGGACCCCATGAAGTCCTGCATGGCATGGCCATAGAAGCGGATGATGTTGGCCAGCACCTGCTCGGTGAAGATCGGCACGCCCGCCGTTTCCTCTTCGAGAATGATCTGCAGCAGGATGCTGCGAGACAGGTCTTCGTTGGTTTTGGCGTCGCGAACCACGAAGGGTTCGTTGTCCATGACCAAGGCCTTCACCTCGGCCAGCGTGATGTACGACGAGGTGTCGGTGTCGTAGAGACGCCGGTTCGGGTACTTCTTGATCACGCGCACGCTGCGCGCGCCCCCCGGTTCGGTCTTGGATTTGCTTGCCATGGGTGCATTCTAGAAAGCAGCGGGGGCGTACCGGGCATGGTTTTCCCTGTGCAGCGCAGCAAAAGAAAAGCCCCTGCAAGCACACGCTCGCAAGGGCTTTGTCTGGTAGGCGCGATTGGACTCGAACCAACGACCCCCACCATGTCAAGGTGGTGCTCTAACCAGCTGAGCTACGCGCCTGCAATCAGTCCGAAGCCTCGAATTATAGCAGCAGTGCCCGCCTCTATTTGCGGCGCACCCTGCGAACGCCGTTCACGTCGCCCACCACCGCCATGGCACGTGCCACCTGGCGGGCGTCTCCGACCTCGATGGTGAACGTCATCCAGGCCACGCCCTTGACCGTCTGCGTCTGCACGCCGATGACATTCATCTTCTCGCGCGCGAACACATCGGAGATGTCGCGCAGCAGCCCCTGGCGGTCGACTGCTTCGATGGCGACATCCACCGGGTACAAGGCCGATTGGCCGTCGCGTGCGCCGCCGGCCTGCCCGCTCCAGTCGACGTCGATCACGCGGTCGGGGCTCTTGCGGACGAGGTGGGCAAAGTCGGCGCAGTCGGCACGGTGGATGCTGACCCCCTTGCCCCGGGTGACGAATCCGCGGATCTCGTCGGGCGGCGCCGGCTTGCAGCACTTGGCCAGCTGCGTCATGAGCGATCCCACGCCCACCACCAGCACGTCGCCTTTGTGGGCGTCGGCTTTGCGCCGGGGTTTCCTCACCCAGTTGGCGGGTTCGGCGGGCGCTTCCGGCTCGACCGGGCGCAGGTGGGTTTCGATGGCCCGCAGGGAAAGTTCGTCCTTGCCGACCTGCTCGAACAGTTCGTCGGCACCCGACAAGCCCATCTCGACCGCCAGGTCCTCGAACTTGAGTGCCGTGCGTCCCTCTCGCTGCAACAGCTTTTCGACCGCCTCGCGGCCGCGGGCAGTGGTTTCGGCCTGTGCCTGGGCGTTGAACCAGGCCCGCACCTTGGTCCTGGCCCGGTGCCCCACCAGGTAGCCCAGATCGGGGTTGAGCCAGTCGCGCGACGGGCCACCCTCCTTGGCGGCCGTGATTTCCACGGTCTGGCCGTTCTGCAGCGCGGTGTTCAGCGGCACCATCGCCCCATCGACGCGGGCACCTCGGCAGCGGTGCCCCAGGTCGGTGTGCACGGTGTAGGCGAAGTCGACCGGCGTGGCGCCCTGGGGAAGCTCGACGATGGCGGCGTTGGGGGTGAGCACGTAGATGCGGTCGTCGAACAGGCCCTGCGCCATGCCGGTCAGGTCGCGCTCCCAGGCCAGCAGCTGCCGCAGCACAGCAATCTTGGCGTCGTACTCCGAATCGGCCGTCACGCCGGCGTAGCCCTTGGCACCGGCCTCCTTGTAGGCCCAGTGCGCGGCCACGCCATGCTCGGCGTGGTCGTGCATGGCCTGCGTCCGGATCTGGATCTCGAACGCACGTCCCTGCGCGTCGCGCACCACGGTGTGCAGCGACTGATAGCCGTTCGGCTTTGGCTTGGCGATGTAGTCGTCGAACTCCTCGGCCACCGGCGTGAACTGCGCGTGCACATGCGCCAGCACGCCGTAGCAGTCGTCCTTTTCGGGCACGACCACCCGCAATGCCCGGATGTCGAACACCTGCTCGAAGCCCAGCGACTTGCCCCGCATCTTCTTGACGATGCTGTAGATGTGCTTTGGCCGCCCCTGCACCACGGCGTGAATGCCCTGGCGCTGCAGCTCGGCCTGCAGCCGCTCCCGCACCTGTTCGACATGGGCCTCGCGCTCGGCCCGCTTTTCGTCGAGCAGGCGCGCCACGTCCTTGTAGGTCTGGGGCTCGAGGAAGCGGAACGCCAGGTCCTCCATTTCCCACTTGATCTGCCAGATGCCCAGCCGGTTGGCCAGCGGCGCAAACACGTGCAGCGATTCGCTGGCCAGCGCTTCGCCGGGCTCGCCCTTGGTGGCGGCAAAAAAGCGCAGGGTCTGCAGCCGCGAAGCCAGGCGCAGCATGACCACCCGCAGATCGCGGGAGAAGGCCAGCAGCATCTTGCGAACGTTTTCGGTCTGGCTCGCCGCCAGTTCCGACACAGGGCCCTTGGCCGGGCCCGCCGCGGGCTGCCCCGCGTCCTGTGCGGCCTGGCGTTCCTCGAGCCGGCGGGCCTGGGCCTCGGCCGAGGTGATCCGGGCCTGCCGCTGAAGCTGCACGAGCTTGGTGGTTTCCAGCGCCAGCGCCGCGTGGTGTTCGCCAAACGCCTTGGCGATCACCTCCTGCGGCCGGTTGAGGTGCTGGCAGGCATATACAAGGTAAGCGGCCGCCTGCATGGCCTCGGAACCACCGATGTCGGCCAGGATGCGGGCCACCGCATCCGCGTGGGCCAGCGTGTTTTCGCCGGTGTCGAGCTGTTCGCTCTCCAGCAATGGCTCGGCAAAGGCGCGGGCCCGCGCCAGCGCATGGGCCTGGTGCGGCAGGCCGGCCGCGGTGGCCGCCACGATGGCCGACGCCGGGGGCGCCGCCACCTCACCGGGGCTTGCGGTGCGCTTCATGGCGCGAGCAGGAAATCGCGCACCGCGGCCACCTGGTCGTCGGCGATCAGCGTGGGCGCGTGGCCGATGCCCGCAAAGGTGACGCACGAGGGGCGCGGTCCGCGCTGCGACATCGCGCGCGCCGTGTCGGCGCTGAGCAGGTCGGATTGCTCACCCCGCAGCACCAGCGTGCGGCTGCCGATCGCGTCGAACAGGTCCCACAGCGCCGCCTCGCCTTCGCGCACCAGTTGCTGCAGGGCCTGCTGGTCCATGGCCTGGGTCATGGCCTTGAAAGGCACCGCGATGGCCGGGTCGTAGTGGAGGTGGTAGCGCCCACCGCGAACGCGCAGCATCGGCCGGGACAGGTCGCGCCATTGCGTGGGCGTGTGCGGCCCGAAGCCGGTCGAGATGCTGGCGAGGTAATCGATCGCTGCCTGTTCGCTGTCGAACGCCGGGTCGAGCCCCAGGTAGGTGCCGATGCGCAGCAGCGCCTGCCACTGCACCACCGGGCCGACGTCGTTGAGCACCAGCCGGGCAGGCGCCAGCGCGGGCTGTGCCGCGATGCCCATGCCGATGAGGCCGCCCATGCTGGTGCCCACCCAGTCGATGCGGGCCTGCGGTGAGACCGAGCGCAGGTGTTGCAGCAACCTGGCCATGTCGGCCACATACGTCGGCACCTGGTAGGCCATGGGATCGGCCAGCCAGTCGCTGTGGCCACGGCCTGCAATGTCGACCGCCACCACCCGGCAGTGCGGCTGCAGCGCCCGTGCCAGGGTGTCGAAGTCGCGCCCCTGGCGCGAAAGACCGTGCACGCACACCACGATGTGCTGGCTCTGCGGGTCGGCACACGACCAGTCCCACCACGCCATGCGGCGCGGTCCGCCGCTGCGCGCGGCCGCTCCGTCAACGTCGAGGAGCTGGAGTCGGGGTTCGGTCATCGCAGGTCGGGGTTCAGGGCGTCCACCATAATTGGCAGAGACGTCTTCGATCAATCGTAATGGAACTGGAGAGACCCATGCTTGCCGGAAAAACCGCCCTCGTGACAGGATCCACCAGCGGGATCGGACTTGGCATTGCCAAGGCCCTGGCCCGCCAAGGGGCCAATATCGTGCTCAACGGCTTCGGCGACATCGAAGGTCCGAAGGCCGAGGTGGCGGCGCTGGGCGTGAAGGTGGGCTACCACGGCGCCGACATGAGCAAACCGGCCGAGATCGAGGCCATGATGGCCCACGCGGCGCGCGAGTTCGGGCGCGTGGACATTCTGGTCAACAACGCCGGAATCCAGCACGTTGCGCGGGTGGAGGACTTCCCGGTGGAGCGCTGGGACGCCGTGATCGCCATCAACCTGACCAGCGCCTTCCACACCACCCGCCTGGCGCTGCCGGCCATGCGGCAGGCCAACTGGGGCCGGAT
This sequence comes from Hydrogenophaga sp. XSHU_21, assembly GCA_046604145.1. GTDB lineage: Bacteria > Pseudomonadota > Gammaproteobacteria > Burkholderiales > Burkholderiaceae_C > Hydrogenophaga. Next base: position 406,553 of record JBKIXD010000003.1, on the reverse strand, counting down.
CATCAACGTGGCGTCGGTCCATGGGCTGGTGGGTTCGGCCGAGAAATCGGCCTACGTCGCGGCCAAGCACGGCATCGTCGGCCTGACCAAGGTCACCGCGCTCGAAACGGCCACCACCGGCGTGACGTGCAACGCCATCTGCCCGGGCTGGGTGCTGACACCGCTGGTTCAAAAACAGGTGGACGCCAAGGCCGTGGCACTGGGCATCGACAACGAAGAGGCCAAGAAACGGCTGCTGGGCGAGAAAGAGCCGTCGATGCAGTTCACCACGCCCGAAGAGCTCGGTGAACTGGCGGCGTTTTTCTGCTCGCCCGCCGGCAACAACGTGCGCGGCGTGGCCTGGAACATGGACGGCGGCTGGACCGCCCAGTAAGCCACCGGCAGCGCGTCAGCGCAGCTGGATCGCCCCCGAGACGGTGATGGTCACGGTCTCGGTGCCCGCGGCGGTGGGGATGGGCATGTCGCTGCCAGCCGCCTTGGCCTCCATGGCCACCATGCGCTGCATCGGCGGCTGTCCCGGCATGTCCGCCGAGCTCACCGACACCTCGCGCAGGCTGTAGCCCGCAAAGCCGAACGACTTGGCGACTTCGGTGGCCCGCGCACGGAAGCGCTCGATGGCCTGGGTCTGCACCTGCGACTCGAGCGCCTGGCGTGCCTCGCGCGACAGCGAGAAACCCATGCTGGAGACGGTCATGGTCTGCACGCGACCGGCGACACTGCTGACCCGGGCAATGTCACGCCCTTCGAGGATCAGCTCGGCCTGGCCCTGCCAGCCGCTGATGCGACCACCGGTGGCGTAGCGCGGGTACAGGCGCAGGTTGCCGGTGCGCACCTCGAGTTGCTGGGGCCTCGCCTGGGCCTGAGCGGCCGCCAGAGCGGCATCCAGCGCCTGCTTGAGCTGGTTCTGGACCGTGACAGGGTCGGCTCCTTCCTTGGTGGTGCCGAGCACGACGGTGAGCCAGTCTTGCGGCACTTCCATGTGGCCACTGGCTGAAAGGTTGACCACGTTCGCCGGGACCTCTGGCTGGGACTGGGCCATGGCCATGGGCGCGCCCGCGGCAGACAGCGCCAGCACCAGGCAGGCACGGTGGATCAGGGCCGATGCACGGCCGGTGTTCTTCTTGGGGATCATCGGGGATTGGGGATCAGGGTTTGCGGCTGGATTCGAAAGGCGGCTGGCCCCTCAGCTGTTCGCGAAGGCGCTGACGCTCCTCCACAGACAACCGGTAGGGCTTGGCGCCATCGTCCATGTCGTCAAACGGCTGGCGCAGCGCATCGCGCAGTCGCTGGGGTGCGCGCGGCTCGCCGCCGTCGATCGAGATGGGCACCACCACCGCACCCGCGTCGTCAGAGGACTCTCGCGAGTCTTGCGCACGGTGGGTGCTCGCAAGCGAAAGGCCTGCGGTCAGCACGGCGAGGGAACCCATCCAGATGGACTTCATGTTGCGGTCGAGTATGGCCAGACGCCGCATTGTGTGAGTGACCCCCACGTCAAGTCGCTGCCAACGTGGGCAACATCTGTAACGACCTGTCAGAAAAACAAAAATCCAGCATTGACAACCACTTGCCGCTGCCACAATCGCCTTTGTTACATTTACAGGAAGTTGCTCCCATGCCACAGAACACGAATCGCCCCAACAAGGTTCTCGTCGTCGACGACGATGTGCGCATCCGCGATCTGCTGCGCCGCTACCTCATGCAGGAGGGATTCGAGGTGATGCTGGCCGAAGACGGCAAAGCCCTCAACCGCGTGCTGCAACGCGAGGCCGTGGACCTGATCGTGCTCGACCTGATGATGCCCGGCGAGGACGGCCTGTCGATCTGCCGCCGCCTGCGCGCCAACGGCGACCGCACGCCCATCATCATGCTGACCGCCAAGAGCGAGGACGTGGACCGCATCGTGGGCCTGGAGGTCGGCGCCGACGACTACCTGGGCAAACCGTTCAACCCGCGCGAACTGCTGGCCCGCATCCACGCCGTGCTTCGCCGGCGCCCGCCGACCGAGGTGCCCGGCGCGCCGTCGCAAGACCAGGAAGTGGTCAAGTTCGGCCCCTACGAGTTCGACCTGAGCCTGCGCACGCTGCGCAAGGACGGCCAGGACCTTCCGCTGACCACCGGCGAATTCGCCATGCTCAAGGCCCTGGTGCGCCACCCGCGACAGCCGCTGTCGCGCGAAAAGCTGGCGCAGCTGGCGCGCGGCCGTGAATTCGAGCCCTTCGACCGCAGCCTGGACGTGCAGGTCTCGCGCCTTCGCAAGCTGATCGAGGACGACGCGTCCTCGCCGCGCTACCTGCAGACGGTCTGGGGCGTGGGCTATGTGTTCGTGCCCGACGGCAATTCCTGATGGACAGCGAGTCGCGGGTTTCGTTCGAGACCGAACCCACCGCGCTGGAGACTGCGCCGGCGCCGCTGGAGGTCCGGCCCACGCGCGGCGTGAGCCTGTTCTGGCGCACCTTCTTCTTCCTGACGCTGCTGCTCACCGGCTGCATCGTGGCGTGGTTGCAGACTTTTCGGGCGCTCGAGTACGAACCCCGCGCATTGCAAAGCGCGCAGCAACTGGCGTCGCTGGTCAACCTGAGCCGGGCCGCACTGGTGCACTCCGACGCCATCGCGCGGGTGTCGCTCATCAAGACACTGGCGGCCGAAGAAGGCCTGCGCATCGCCCCGCGGGAACCCAACGACACCTTCAAGGTGTACGACGTCGATCCGCTCAGCCGCAACGTGGCCGAGCAATTGCAGATGCGCCTGGGCCCGGACACGGTGATCGCGCGCGAAGTCAACTCGCAGCCGGGTCTGTGGATCGGCTTCACCATCGACGGTGACCAGTACTGGCTGCTGACCGACCCTTCCCGCATCGGCCCGGTGGCGGGCACCACCTGGCTGATCTGGCTCGGCACGGCCGCCCTGCTCTCCCTCACCGGTGCGGCGCTCATTGCGCGGCTGATCAACCGCCCGCTGAAGAAACTCTCGTTCGCGGCCAGCCGGGTTCGCGAAGGCGATTTCAACGCCAGCCAGCTCAACGAAACCGTGGCCACCAGCGAGATCCGCGAGGTCAACATCGGCTTCAACCGCATGGCACAGCGCTTGTCCAAGATCGAGCAGGACCGGGCCCTGATGCTGGCGGGCATTTCGCATGACCTGCGCACGCCGCTGGCGCGCCTGCGGCTGGAAACCGAGATGAGCGTGGCCGATTCTCAGGCCCGCGAACACATGTCGGCCGACATCGAGCAGGTCAACGCGATCATCGACAAGTTCCTGGATTACGCGCGGCCCGACCACCTGCGCTCGGCCGAGGTGAACCTCAACGAGGTGCTCGAAGCGGCCATCTTCTCGATGGGCGACGATCCCCAAACCATCATCAAGACCCGCATGGAGCCTTCGATGAAGGTCATGGGCGACGCGGTGGAGCTGCAGCGCGTGTTCAGCAACCTGCTGGAAAACGCCGTGCGCTACGGCCGCAACCCCGACACCGGCATCGTCCAGATCGACATTGCAGGCAAGTCCAAGGACGACGCGGTGCTGGTGAAGCTGCGCGACCACGGCAAGGGCGTGCAGCCCGACATCCTCGAGCAGCTCACGCAGCCGTTCTTTCGCGGCGATGCGTCGCGTTCAGAGGCGACCGGCACCGGTCTGGGCCTGGCGATCGTCGAGCGAGCGATCGCCCGCATGGGCGGGCGCTTTGCGCTGGCCAACAGCAGCACCGGGGGCCTGGCCGCCCACATCAAGTTGCGCCGGGCCGGGCACTGACCCGATCGGGATCGGTTAGCGCCTGAACAGCAGGGCCACGGCGCGGGCCTCGATGGCCTCGCCCTGCCCCACCGGACCCATTTTTTCGGCGGTTTTGGCCTTCACGTTCACCTGACCGGGCGCCACGCCCAGCAGCGCGGCCACCCGGTCGACCATGGCCGGAATGTGGGGGGCCAGCCGGGGCGCCTGCGCGATCACGGTGCTGTCCACGTTGACCACCTCGAAACCGGCCTCGCGCACGCGCCGCACCGCCTCGGCGAGCAGCACGCCCGAATCGGCCCCCTTGAAGCGCTCGTCGGTGTCGGGAAAGTGGCGGCCGATGTCGCCCAGCGCGGCCGCCCCCAGCAAGGCGTCGGTGATGGCGTGCAGCAGCGCATCGGCGTCGGAATGACCGAGCAGCCCGTGCGTGTGCGGCACCGTGATGCCGCCCAGCACCAGCGGACGCCCGGTGACCAGGCGGTGAATGTCCCAGCCTTCGCCGATGCGGATCGGGGGCAGATCGGCGCTCATGTTCGGCTCCTCAGAATGGCTTCGGCCAGCGCGAAATCGTGCGGGTAGGTGACCTTGATGTTGCTGGCACGCCCTTCGACCAGCCGGGGCTGCAGCCCCTGCCGCTCCATGGCGCTGGCTTCGTCGGTGATGCCCGCGAAACCCTGGGCCTGCACCGCCTGCAAGGCGCCGTGCAGGGCGCCCAGGCGAAACATCTGCGGGGTTTGCGCGAGCCATTTGTGGGCGCGGTCGATGGTCTGCTGCACCCGCCCGCCCGATTCGGCCTTGAGCGTGTCGGGCAGCGGCAAGGCCAGCAGCCCGCCCACCGCATCGTGCACACAGGCGTCGATCAGGGCGTTGATCTCGCCGGGCGTGACCAGACAGCGCGCGGCGTCGTGCACCAGCACCCAGTCGTCGTCGGGAACGCCTTGCCGGCGCAAGGCCGACAGGCCATTGAACACGCTCTGGGCCCGCGACGCACCGCCGCAGGGCACCACCTCGGTGCGATCACCGGTGTCGGCCGCCGGCCACTGCGCGTCGTCCGGCGCCACCACCACCAGCACGCGCTGGATGCGAGGCACCGCGCGCAAGGCGTCCAGGGTGTGCAGCACCAGCGGGCGACCGGCCACAGGCTGGTACTGCTTGGGCACGGCCGTGCCCGCGCGCGAGCCGGTTCCCGCACAAGGCAGCAGCGCATGGCATCGGGCCGGGGGGACGGGGATTGTGGCGGGGGCGGCGTTCATCGGGCACCGCCATTCTAGAATCCACCCCACACCCCCGGCTTCAAGCGTCCGGGGGTGTTTGTCTTGGTACCCCCATGCCCATCGCCCTGCCCCACCTGAGCCCTGGCAAACGCCACACCCTGCCCAAGCCTGTGGGCTCCGCCGATGCACTGTGGCTGTCGCAACTGGCCGTGCGCGAGAAGCAGGCCGGGCGCCTCACCGCGATCGTCACCGCCGACGCCAACGATGCGCAGCGGCTCATCGACGAGATAGCGTTCTTTGCGCCCGACCTGCGGGTGACGCTGTTCCCCGACTGGGAAACGCTGCCCTACGACACGTTTTCGCCCCACCAGGACCTGATCAGCGAACGGCTGGCCACGCTGTGGCGGATCTCGCAGCGCGAGCACGAGGGCGGTGCCGATGTGGTGCTGGTACCCGCCACCACCGCGCTGTACCGCGTGGCGCCGCCGTCGTTTCTGGCGGGCTACACGTTTCATTTCAAGGTGCGGCAGAAGCTCGACGAGGCGCGGCTGAAATCGCAGCTGACGCTGGCGGGCTACAACCACGTGACGCAGGTGGTGAGCCCGGGCGAATACGCGGTGCGGGGCGGCCTGATCGACCTGTTTCCCATGGGCAGCCTGGTGCCCTACCGCGTGGACCTGTTCGACGACGAGATCGACAGCATCCGGACCTTCGATCCCGACAGCCAGCGCAGCCTGTACCCGGTGAACGAAGTGCGCCTGCTGCCGGGCCGCGAATTCCCCATGGACGACCCAGCCCGCGCGCGGTTTCGCGCCCGCTGGCGCGAGCTGCTGGAAGGCGACCCGACCAAGAGCCGCATCTACAAGGACATGGGCAACGGCGTGGCCACCGCCGGCATCGAGTACTACCTGCCCCTGTTCTTCGACGACACCGCCACGGTGTTCGATTACCTGGGCGAAGCCGCCACCCTGGTGCTGCACGGTGATCTGGAGCCCGCGTTCCAGCGCTTCTGGCAGGACACGCGCGAGCGGCACCGCCTGCTGCACGGCGACCCGGAGCGGCCGATCCTGCCGCCCGATGCGCTGTTCCTGAACGCCGAGCAGTTCTTCACCCGGGCCAAGGCCCATGCGCAGGTCGTCATGCGGCCGCCGGTGGCCCGGGAGGGTCAGGATGCGGACCCTTCACCCGACGCAGGGCGAACGGATTTCGCCGAGTTCGAGCGCCTGCCCGATCTGTCCGCGGTGCGCGGCGCCGAGGACCCGCTGGCCCGGCTGCAGGCGCACATCCGCTCGACGCCCGACCGCGTGCTGCTGCTGGCCGAAAGCGACGGCCGGCGCGAAAGCCTGCTGGACTTTCTGCGCGCCAGCGGCGTGAACCCGCCGGCCTTCGACGGGCTGGCCGAGTTCCAGGCCAGCGACGAGAAGACCGGCATTGCCACGGCGGCACTCACCGCCGGCTTTGCCTGGGTCGACGGCGGGGTGCATTTCGTCACCGAGACCGAGCTGTTCGCCACCGGACCCACGGCGCGGCGCCGCCGCAAGCAGGAGCAGGTGAGCGACGTCGACGCGCTCATCAAGGACCTGTCGGAACTGAACGTGGGCGACCCGGTCGTCCACACGCAGCACGGCATCGGGCGCTACCGGGGGTTGGTCAACCTCGACATGGGCGAAAAGAACCCCGACGGGTCGCCCGCTCTGCAGGAATTCCTGCACCTGGAGTACGCCGACAAGGCCGTGCTGTACGTCCCGGTGAGCCAGCTGCAGCTGATCGGCCGCTACACCGGCGTGAGCGCCGACGAGGCCCCGCTGCACAAGCTGGGCAGCGGGCAATGGGAGAAGGCTCGGCGCAAGGCGGCCGAGCAGGTGCGCGATGCCGCGGCCGAGCTGCTCAACATCTATGCGCGCCGTGCGGCCCGCCAGGGGCACGCGTTCCGCTATTCGCCGCAGGACTACGAGGCCTTCGCCAACGATTTCGGCTTCGAGGAAACGCCCGATCAGCGCGCCGCGATCCACGCCGTCATCCAGGACATGATCAGCCCGCAACCCATGGACCGGCTGGTGTGCGGCGACGTCGGCTTCGGCAAGACCGAGGTCGCCTTGCGGGCCGCTTTCGTGGCCGTCACCGGCGGGCGGCAGGTGGCGTTTCTGGCGCCCACCACCCTGCTGGCCGAGCAGCACTACCAGACGCTGGTGGACCGTTTCTCCAAGTGGCCGGTGAAGATCGCCGAGATGAGCCGGTTCCGGTCGCAGAAGGAAATCACGGCCGCCATGAAGGGCATCAGCGACGGCTCGGTCGACATCGTCGTCGGCACGCACAAGCTGCTGTCCGAAAAGACGCAGTTCAAAAACCTGGGGCTGCTGATCATCGACGAGGAACACCGCTTCGGCGTGCGCCACAAAGAGGCCATGAAGGCGCTGCGCGCCGAGGTGGACGTGCTGACACTCACCGCCACGCCCATTCCGCGCACGCTGGGCATGGCGCTTGAAGGCCTGCGCGACCTGAGCGTGATCGCCACCGCGCCGCAACGCCGGCTGGCCATCAAGACCTTTGTGCGCAACGAAGGCAACGGCGTGATCCGCGAGGCCGTGCTGCGCGAACTCAAGCGCGGCGGGCAGGTGTACTTCCTGCACAACGAGGTCGAGACGATCGAGAACCGCAAGGCCAAGCTCGAGGAAGTGCTGCCCGAAGCGCGCATTGCCATCGCGCATGGCCAGATGCCCGAGCGCGACCTCGAGCGCGTGATGCGCGATTTCGTGGCGCAGCGCTTCAACGTGCTGCTGTGCTCGACCATCATCGAGACCGGCATCGACGTGCCCACGGCCAACACCATCGTGATCAGCCGGGCCGACAAGTTCGGCCTGGCGCAGCTGCACCAACTGCGGGGGCGCGTGGGCCGCAGCCACCACCAGGCCTATGCCTACCTGCTGGTGCCCGAAATCGAAAGCCTGACCAAGCAGGCCTCGCAGCGGCTGGACGCGATCCAGCAGATGGAGGAACTGGGCAGCGGCTTCTACCTGGCCATGCACGACCTGGAGATCCGGGGCGCCGGCGAGGTGCTGGGCGAGAACCAGAGCGGCAACATGCTCGAGGTGGGTTTCCAGCTCTACAACGAGATGCTGAACGAGGCCGTGAAATCCCTGAAGGCCGGGCGCGAGCCCGACCTGCTGTCGCCGCTGAGCGTGACCACCGACATCAACCTGCACGCCCCCGCCCTGCTGCCCAACGACTACTGCGGCGACGTGCACCTGCGGCTGTCGTTCTACAAGAAGCTGGCCACCGCCAAGTCGACCGATCAGGTGGACGCACTGCTCGAGGAAATCGTCGACCGCTTCGGCAAGCTGCCGCCGCAGGCGCAGACGCTGATCGACGTGCACCGCCTGCGCGTGCTCAGCACACCGTACGGCGTGGTCAAGGTCGACGCGGCGCCCGGCGTGACGAACATCACCTTCAAGCCCAACCCGCCGATCGAGCCGATGCGCATCATCGAACTGATCCAGAAACACAAGCACATCAAGCTGGCGGGCAACGAAAAACTGCGCATCGAGCGCGCCCTGCCCGACGTGAAAGACCGCGTGCAGCTGGTGCGAGACACGCTGCGCGCACTCGGCCAACCGATCAAGACGCCCGAGGTCGCCTGAGCCCGTCCACCCCACCGTTCGGGCCAAGCCTGCCGAAACCCTCGCCCCACCCATGACCTTTGCCCAGACCCTCTCCCCCGGCCTCACCGTGCGCGGTTTCACCCCGCCGCTGAAACGGAGCGACTTCAAGCTCATTGCCTTCGACATGGACTCGACGCTCATCAGCATCGAGTGCGTGGACGAGATCGCCGACGCCGTGGGCCGCAAGGCCGAGGTGGCGGCGATCACCGAGGCCGCCATGCGCGGCGAGATTGCCGATTACAAGGAAAGCCTGCGGCAGCGCGTGGCCCTGCTCAAGGGCGTGACCGTGGCCGACATGGAACGGGTCTACGTGGAGCGCCTTCGCATCAACCCCGGCGCGGCGGAACTCATCCGGGCCTGCAAGGCGGCCGGCATGAAAGTGCTGCTGGTGTCGGGTGGTTTCACCTTCTTCGCCCACCGCGTCCGCGACACGCTGGGCATCGATTTCGTGCGGGCCAACGTGCTTGAAGTGGCCAGCGGCCCGAACTGCGGCGAGCTCACCGGTCGCATGGTGAACCAGCCTTGGGGCGACATCTGCGACGGCGCAGAAAAGCGCCGCACGCTGCTCGAGGTGGCCTCGCTGCTCGGCATCGAGGCCCACGAATGCATTGCCATGGGCGACGGCGCCAACGACCTGCCCATGATGGGCGTGGCTGGCCTGTCGGTGGCGTACCACGCCAAACCCGCCGTGCGCGAACAGGCCATGGTGTCGATCGAAACCGGCGGGCTTGATCGCCTGCTCGAGGTGCTGAGCTGAACACCGACCACCCCCCGTCGTTCGGCGCGCTGGGCCTGGCGCCCGACCTGGTCCTCGCCGCGCAGGCCCTGGGCCACCGCTCGCCGACGCCCATTCAACAGCAGGCGGTGCCCGCCGTGCTGGCCGGCGCCGACCTGCTGGCCACCGCGCCCACGGGCTCGGGCAAGACGCTGGCCTACGCCCTGCCGCTGCTGCAACCGCTGCTGCTGCGGCCCACGCCACAGCGCCACGTGCGTGCCCTGGTGCTGGTGCCCACGCGCGAACTCGCCGCGCAGGTGGGCGAGGTGCTGCGCGCCCTGGCACACCCGCAGCAGCGTGGCCTGCGGGTGTGCGTGCTGTTTGGCGGCGTGTCCATCAACCCGCAACTCATGGGCCTGCGGGGCGGCGCCGACGTGGTGGTGGCCACGCCCGGGCGCCTGCTGGACGTGGTGGCTCACCACGCCCTGCGGCTAGACCGGGTGGACACGCTGGTGCTCGACGAAGCCGACCGCCTGCTCGACCTGGGCTTTGCCGACGAACTGGAGCGCGTGCTGGCCCTGCTGCCGGCCCGGCGCCAGAACCTCTTTTTCTCCGCCACCTTCGAGGCCGGGGTGCAGGCGCTGGCCGCGGGCCTGCTGCACCAGCCCGTGCGCGTGGAGGTGGCGGCCACCGGCACCGACGCGCCCGCCATCGCCCAGCGCGCCATCGCGGTGGACACGGCGCGCCGCGCACAACTGCTGCGCCACCTGATGGCCACCGAAGGGTGGCGCAGGGTGCTGGTGTTCGTGGCCACGCAACACGCGGCCAACATGCTCGCCGCCAAACTGCACCGCGGCGACTGCTTTGCCACGCCCTTCCATGGCGGTCTGAGCCAGGGCGCGCGGCAGGCCGTGCTGCAGGAATTCAAGGACCAACGCTGGGACGTGGTGGTCACCACCGACCTGGCCGCACGCGGCATCGACATCCTTGAGATGCCGGTGGTGGTCAACTTCGACCTCGCCCGCTCGGCCACCGACCACGTGCACCGCATCGGCCGCACCGCCCGCGCCGGCGCCAGCGGCACCGCGGTGAGCCTGGTGACCGCCAGCTCGCTGGCGCACTGGAACCTGATCCAGAAGCGCCAGGGCCTGAGCCTGCCGCTGGAGGTGGTGCCCGGTTTCGAGCCCACCGAAACCCCACCGCCACCGAGCGACGGCAATGGCGGCACCGGTGGCATCAAGGGCAAACGGCCCAGCAAGAAAGACAAGCTTCGGGCCGCGGCGAAGGCGGGGGAACACGGCAAAGGGTGATCCAGGTCACAACCTCGTTGGCCAGCTAGCGGCGCAGGCGCCTGGACAGGAGAGCGGGCATCGCGTTCGCGCTGGCGCAAGCCCCCGCGCGCTCCATCGGGTTAACCGCACTGCAGACAAGTACACTGCCGGCGCCTTAACCTTCCGGCCGTTCTCCACCCTTTGGAAGCCCCGTCATGGAAGACCCACGTTGCTGCGGCACCGGCACCTGCATCATCAACGAAGAAGGCTTTTGCTGGTGCGGTCAGCGCTGGGACGGCACCCGCATGTGCTGTCCGGAGCCAGCGCAGGCCGAGCGCCATGACAAGGCGCCGGACAGCGAGCGGCAACCGGCATTGCCCGCCAGCAACGGCCATTGACCCACCCGGAAAAGGCAACGCCACCCTGAGGTGGCGTGAATGGTTCTGGAACAGCAGAATCTGGGTGGGCGGTGCAGGGTCGAACCTGCAACCCCTGCCATGTGAACGATCGGGAACGGGACTTTGTGGGACCTGACCCTGTCCCGGGATTTCGGACCGATCGGATACCTCCTGCCGGCAGAAATTGGGGCAAACCACTGACGGCATCTCACCAATCGGGACTCCATGGCGGTAGCCTGACTTGGACCAAATGGCCTCCACAAAAGCCGGGTGGTTCAAACTGCCATCGGGACACTTCCTTGGCAAAAGACGCATCGGCAGCACTTTGTTGCGAACCAGCGCGCAGTGCGGTGGCTACACCCGAATGCGCTCGCCTTTCGGGTCGTACATCGGCATCAGCGACGCAGACGCCAACACCCGCCGGTCGTTCACCTCCACCTCGAACCGGCGGTTGCGCAGCACCTCGGCAGAGATTGGCTCGTCCAACTCCACCATGCCCAGACCCACGGATGCACCCAAGGTGTACCCAAAGGCCCCGGCGCGGATGTAGCCGCAGTAGTGGCCATCGCACAGGATGGGTTCCTGGCCGTACAGCAGTGGCTCTGGCTCCTGCAGCAGGAATTGCACCAGTCGCTTTTTCAGAGGGCCGTTGGACTTCTGGGCCAGCAGGGCCTCACGCCCGATGAAGTCGCCCTTGTCAAAGTCCACCACAAAACCCAGCCCTGCCTCCAGCGGCGTGTCGGTGTTGTCAATGTCCACCGCAAAGTCGCGGTACCCCTTCTCCAGACGCAAGCTCTCCAGCGCCATCAGGCCGGCGTGCACCAGCGGCCGCCCCAGGCGCCTGCTGCCTTCCAGCAGCGCGTCGTACACGGTGTGGCTGTATTCGGTGGGAATGTAGAGTTCGTAGCCCAGTTCACCCATGTAGGTCACGCGCAGCAAACGAAATCGCGCAAACCCCAGCTCCACCTCGCAACTGCCGCGAAACGGCACACGTTCGGTGGACAGATCGGCACCCGTGAGGGACTGCAGCAACCCGCGTGACTGTGGTCCCTGCAAACTCAACAGCGTGTAGGCCGACGTCACATCGACCACGGTGCAGTGTTCGCCGGTCAAGGTGTGCTGGCGCAGCCATCCGGGGGTGAATCGCTGCAGCACATCGCCGGTCAGCAGCATGAAGCTCTGCTCATCCAGGCGGGTGATCGTGAGATCGGAGACGATGCCGCCCTGCGCATTGAGCCACTGGGTGTAGATGTTGCGCCCCACTGGCACCGACACCGAGTTGGCGCTGACGCGGTTGAGCACTTGTTCGGCATCTGCGCCCTGCACCAGGAATTTGCCCATGAAGGACTTGTCGAACAAGGCCACCGCTTCCCGGGTGGCACGGTGCTCGGCCTCCACCCGATGAAACCAGGGCTGGCGTTCGTAGCGATATTCAACGGCAGGCATTTCCGAATGAGGTGCAAACCAGTTGGGCATTTCCCAGCCACTCAGGCTGACAAAGTAGGCGCCGTTTGATTCGTACCTGTCATGCAACGCCAAGCGCCGCACCTGGCGCGCCGTCTTGTGTTTGAAGTGGGGCAAAACCCCATGCGAGAAGCCATAGCCCAACGCCGGCGGGATGCGCTCCGCCAGGAAGCTGCGCACCGACTCGTGCGGCGCCGTGCGCGAGAGCGCCAGACCCGTCATGTCCTGCGAGGCGTTGCCGTACAGGATCTGTTCGGCCATGAGCTGCCCCATGCCGCCGGCCATGAGGATGCCCAGCGAGTTCAAGCCACTGGCCACAAACAGGCCGCCCACCTCCGGGCTCTCCCCCATCAGGAAGCCTCCGTCGGGCGTGAAACTCTCCGGCCCGCAGAAGAAGGTCTTGATGCCGGCCGTGTTCATCACCGGGTATCGCCGGAAACCGTCTTCCAGAAACGGCGTCATGCGCTCCCAGTCCGGGGGCAGGTGGGAAAAACTGGCGTCGGCGGGGATGCCATCGAGGTTCCAGCTCGCGCCCTGGGGCTCGAAGAGCCCGAACAAAAGGCCGCCACCTTCCTCGCGCACATAGGTGTAGGTGGCCGGGTCTTCCACCACGGGCATGTCAGGGTGGGCACCGGGAATCGGCTCGGTGAGCAAGTAGTAATGCTCGGCCGCCTGCAGCGGGACGGACACGCCCAGCTTGGCCGCCAGCTGGCGCGACCACATGCCAGCAGCCAGCACCACAACCTCGGCCCCCAGGTTGCCGTGACTGGTCTGCACACCCACCACACGCTGTTGCCGGACCAGAAAGTCGGTGACGGCCACCTGCTCGACAATTCGAACACCCTGCATGCGTGCACCCTTGGCCAGCGACATGGTGACATCCACCGGGTTGGCCCGCCCGTCCGAGGGGGTGTAGATGGCAGAGAGCACGCCAGCGGTGTCGATCAGCGGGAACAGCGCCTGAATGTCTCGGGGGCCCACCTCGAACTTTTCCACCCCTTGCGAGCGGCAGAAGTTCATCTCGCGCCGCTGGGACTCGCGGCGCGTGGCGTTGGTGGCCAGGTGCAGATGGCCGATGCGTTTGAACCCGGTGGCCAGCCCCGTCTCGGCTTCCAGGTTCTCGTACAGGCGGCGGGTGAATTGCTGGGCCCAAAGCAGGGTCTCATGGGACATGCCTGCGCCGGTGATGAGCCCTGCGGCGTGCCAGGTGGTGCCCGAGGTGAGTTGATCGCGCTCCAGCAGCGCCACATCGCTGCAGCCCAACTTGGCCAGATGGTAGGCAATGCTGGTGCCGATGACGCCACCGCCCACGATGACGATGCGGGCATGGGAAGGCAGGATTGGCGCAGTGGACATACTGGGGTTCCATCAAGCTGAGAGCGGGAAAAACCGTTGCGCAGGGGCGCGGCCTGTCCACAAGTATCGATCAGGGGACCCAGGTGTTGATGCTGCCGATGCCCAGGCACCCACGCCCATCTGGCGCGTCAGCCCACCGCCGCCGAGAATGTGCGGATGAAAACGCCGATGCATCACGCACGAAAGTTCTGCGCCGCGCTGGTGGGCGCGATCGCGGTGATGGTCTCGGTGGCGATCCCGCTCGGGCCCGCGGCGGCGTCGCCTGTGCAGACGAAGGTGCACGAATTCGACGGCCACCATGTCACGCTGGACGTCTATCCCGCCGCTGGCCCGCTGCGCGGCGCCGCCATCCTCTCGCACGGCTTCACGCGCAGCCGACGCACGTTGGCGGGCCATGCGCAGGCGCTGGCCGATGCCGGTGTGCTGGTGCTGACGCCAGACCTGCCCTGCACCTTCGACTTCCGCTGCAACGCCCGGGCCCTTGCCGCACTGGTGGGCTCGCTGCGAGCGGGCGGAACCTTGGGCGCCCCGGTTGAGCGGGTCATGCTCGTGGGCTTCTCCGCGGGCGGGCTGTCCAGTTTGCTGGCGGCGGACACACCCGGCGTGGTCGGCTTCGTTGGTCTGGACCCCTTCGACCGAACGATGCGAGGCGAGACCGAGCGGCTGGGCCTGGCGGCGGCCGGTCGGCTTCGAACCGAGGCGCTGCTGCTGCGCGCGCCGCCATCGAGCTGCAACGCGGAGGCCGTGGCCGCCCCCTGGGCCACCGCGCTGCCGGCGCTGTGGCGAGACGAACTCATCACAGGCGCTTCCCACTGCGACTTCGAGTCGCCAACCGACTGGATGTGCCGGCTGGCGTGCGGCGACACCGACCCGGCGCGCCAGCAGCGGGTGCGTCAGGCGTTGCTGGACGCCGCGGGGCGCTGGATGCGCTGAGGCGACAGTCTCTTCGCGACCCAGGGCGGCCACCATCCCATGCGAAGAGCGGCTGACCTTGGCCATCTACTGGCCCAAGGCGTTCCGCAGCGGGTCGTTCTGACCAGGTGCTAGTCCTGCTTCGTTTCAGCGCGCCGGCGATGCTCTTTGGCAATACGTGCAATGTCCGCCCGCAATGCAGCGGACTCCTGCTTCGTCTTTTGCTCAGCCGCACGCTGACGCGCTGCACCGGCAGGATCAAAGCGCCCCCCGACGAAGTTCGCAGGATTTTCTCCGGGGAAATCTTCAAAGTACTCAGACCACTCACCCATACCAAGCCTCCCAAGGTCAACGGCGGGTGGTGATGGTAGTCGAAACAACGCTGAAGAGGGCTCTCGCCACGTAGCCCCCATCCCCCGCGTGGCACCGTGCGGGGGTCCCCAGCGTAACGGTGCAGGCCAGCAGTAGCGCCAGCTCCTGCGAGGACCCGGGACTACGCCGGGTGGCCGAAACGGTGGGCAAAGAGGCCCCGCGTGAAACTCAGCACTCGCCCCCTTGTGTTGGGCAACTCACCCGGGGCCTTGATGCGAACTAGGCTGCGCCACCAGTTTCATGCGGCAGCCTGAACAGCTTTCGCAATAGCTGGTGATCGACGTCATTTGGCTTGAGCACTTCGGCATGGGTCTTTTCGTATATCGCCCACCTTTGCACACGATTCGTTGTATCGATCTCGCTTTTCAAGGTGCTGGAGTATCCGTTCCCGAATACTTCCAGTGGAATGCCCTTCACGCTCAGACTCAGGTATGTCGAATCCAGTTCACGATACAACTGCGCGAAACGGAGAGCCACTTCTTCACGCACTACTACGTACAAGCGCCTCAAGCTTGGTGCACGCCGGGAAAAGCATCCCGCACGTGCAACGGTGTCCGGTTCACGTCTTGCATGGCAGTAATTGCGCCCATGCCCATCGCAATAGCCTCCGCCGCGTCGAGATAAACTTGCACACGGAGCCTTAGCTCATGTTCCTTGGCGCACATTGCCAGTTCATGAGCATGTTCTTCTCAATGACCGGTGAGTTCAAATATCTGCTCTTCTTTTAACCCTGTGATTTAGGCCGCAAGCTATGTCTTCCAGCGAACGTGTAAAGCGTCTGACGCCAACGCCAGAAACCATACGCCGGCTGTTTTTGCTGTCAGGTAATCAGTGTGCTTTTCCCGGTTGCTCACACCCCATCATCTTGGAAGATGGCACGTATGTGGGTGAGATTTGCCACATTTGTGCGGCTGAAAAGGGTGGCGAGCGGTTTGACGAAACCCAGACCAATGAAGGCCGGCGGCACTTTGACAACCTAATGCTTATGTGCAGGGACCATCATGTGCTCACGAATGACGAGGTGCACTTCACGCCAAATCGCATGCGAGAAATGAAAGCCGAACATGAACGCCGCTTCAAAATCGGGCTTGCAACAATGTTGGATTCAGCCGCCGCGATCCACATTGAAGGATCAAACATCATCCTTGGTGGAGAAGGTGGCCGAGCGCCCGGCGCCGGTGGGGGTGGTGGTGGCGCTATCGGGAAAGGTGCGATCGCGGGACGCGGTGGGGAGGGGGGACGGACGTTGTGGCATGACCATGACAAGCCGCTGATCGAATCTTCAAACCCAATGTTTCCCCGGCACGCTAGGCAGTTTATTGAATCACTTCGAGAGTCTTTTGGGCCAACTACAGGGGCCGGGGGAGGTGGACAGGGGGCAGAAGGTGACGGCGCTCGCGGAGGCAACGGAGGACACGGTGGCGATACTGTGATCGGTGTGATGTCGGTCAAACCCGGCACACTCAGCATTGAAGTCGGACAAGGCGGGCTTCCGGCAACACTGCCAGGACAGCACAGTTTCCCGGGCGGCAGCTCTCGGATATTTGATAAGCAAAACACCGCGATAGGTCCCCATGCGTCCGGTGGACGTCGAACAAGAAGCGCGTCGTCCTATTTGCCGGATGGCATTCGCGAAGTTACCCCGACGGACGTGGCCTCAGGACTGAAGATGCCACTACTTGTTCCCACCCAACACGTTGAGTTGCCTAACGGCCTGCTTACCTTGCAGGGAGCCGCCTGGGACTCTGCGGTGATCCTACCTCCCTCGAAAGAGTTAGTTTGGAATGTAGTAGCGGTAGTCCAAGGCGTGCGCACGGAAGACATCGGACTCTATCTCGGACTGTTTAGCCCTGACGGCATGGAGATGGCATGTCAAGCCGTTGTCATCCCTTCAGCCCACAGGACATACATTGTCTGGCGTCCGCTTGGGGCAAAGTTCGATATCCCGGGCAATTGGATGCTAGTTGCCTACTCTGGCGATTACGTGCTTGCCCAGTTCGCCGTCGAAATTCGAGAGGCACAAAACAGTGTACAGATGATGGAGCCGCCACCGAACTTAGGCAGCTGAGTTCTGCCTAGCAGAAGCGATGCCTCCTGAATCGGCACTGCTTCCGCCTGGCGGCCTGGTCTTCGCAAAAACTGAATTCTTCTTGGACCCCTCCGACCCGCTTCCTTAGCCTTCAGGTACCGCATCACCAACTGAAAGGGCGCCGTCATGTCCAACAACAAGCCCGCATTCTTCACCACCGAAGACGCCGTCATGGAAGCCGCAATCCAGTCCGGCCGCGCGCGCCCCAGCATTGCACAACTGCCCGACGGCACCTACGCCCTGTGCAGCCGCAAGACCGCTCACAAGAAGGGTTGGACGTTCCTCTGCCGGCTGTGGACCCGGGACACGCCCAAGCTTGCAAAGTAAGCCACCAAAAGAAAACGGCCCGCATGGGGCCGTTTTGGTGTTTCGCACATGCCGTGCACTTAGGCGATGGTTGCACTCCCTGAGGAATCCGCCTAAGCTCTTGTTTTTATTGGTGGGCGGTGCAGGGTTCGAACCTGCGACCCCTGCCGTGTGAAGGCAGTGCTCTACCACTGAGCTAACCGCCCGAACGGCGCTGGGTCAGCACCGTCGGAAGCCTCGCATTATAGCTGGATTTTCAGGCGGGTTCGACCTGGCGCCACACGGTCTTGCCCTTGCTCGATTTGTCGAGCTCGGCCAGCACCGCGTCATGGGCGGCCCGCTCCTGGTCGTTGGCGCTCAGCACCGGGAGCTCGAACCGGCGCAGGTCCACCGCCTCGACCACCCCGCCCTCGCCCGGTGCGTCGCCCAGGTCGATCAGCAGCGCGTCCTGGCCGCGGGTCATGTTGATGTAGACGTCGGCCAGCAGTTCGGCGTCGAGCAAGGCGCCGTGCAGGGTGCGGCCCGAGTTGTCGACGCCCAGGCGGTCGCACAGCGCGTCCAGGCCGTTGCGTTTGCCCGGGTACATCTCCTTGGCCATGACCAGGGTGTCGAGCACGTTGCTGACCACGGCCGTCACCGGCGGCATGCCCAGGCGCTCGAATTCCTTGTTCAGGAAGGCGACGTCGAAGGCGGCGTTGTGGATGATGACTTCGGCGCCCCGCAGGTAGTCGACCAGTTCGGCCGCGATGGCGGCGAACTTGGGCTTGTCGCGCAGGAATTCGTTGCTGATGCCGTGCACCTTGAGCGCGTCCTCGTGGCTGTCGCGCTCGGGGTTGACGTAGTGGTGCAGGTTGTTGCCCGTGAGCTTGCGGTTGAGCAGCTCGACGCAACCGATCTCGATGATGCGGTCACCGTTCTCGGCGGACAGGCCGGTGGTCTCGGTGTCGAGGACGATCTGGCGCATGGGAGGGGTCAATGGTTCTCTTTGGCGTGGTTGATCGTGTACCTGGGGATCTCGATCGTCACGTCGGACTGGGCCAGGATGGCCTGGCAGCTCAGGCGCGACTGTGGCTCGAGGCCCCAGGCACGGTCAAGCAGGTCTTCCTCGTCTTCATCGGCCTCGTTCAGGCTGTTGTAGCCCTCGCGCACGATGACGTGGCAGGTGGTGCAGGCACAGCTCATGTCGCAGGCGTGTTCGATGTTCACCTGGTTGTCGAGCAGCGCTTCGCAGATGGAGGTGCCGGCCGGGGCCGTGATGGTCTTGCCTTCGGGGGCGTATTCCGCGTGGGGCAGGATCTTGATGATGGGCATGGTGTGGGGTGAGACTTGGACTGGCTCGGCCAGAACAGTGAAAGGTCAGACTTCTTCGAGCTTCTTGCCGGACAGGGCCTGCTGGATGCCGCGGTTCATGCGCTCGGCGGCGAAGGCTTCGGTGCCCTTGGCCAGCGCGTCGATGGCGGCTTCGATGGTGGCGGCATCGCCATGGGCCACTGCGGTCTGCAGCGCCTCCATGAGGGCGTCCACCCCGGCCCGCTCTTCGGGCTTGAGCAGGTCGCCATCGGCGGCCAGCGCCGACCGGGTGGCCAGCAGCAGGCGGTCGCCGTCGACCCGCGCCTCGACCAGCGCGCGCGCCTGCATGTCCTGTTGGGCGGTGGCAAAGCTGTCCTGCAGCATGGCGGCGATCTGTTCGTCGCTCAGGCCATAGGCGGGTTTCACGTCGATGCGCGCTTCGACCCCGGAGGTAAGTTCCTTGGCGCCGACCGACAGCAGGCCGTCGGCGTCGACCGTGAAGGTGACGCGGATGCGCGCCGCGCCCGCCGCCATGGGCGGAATGCCTCGCAGCGTGAAGCGGGCCAGGCTGCGGCAGTCGGCCACCAGATCGCGCTCGCCCTGCACCACGTGCAGTGCCAGCGCGGTCTGGCCGTCCTGGTAGGTGGTGAAGTCTTGCGCGCGGGCGGTCGGGATGCTGCTGTTGCGCGGCACGATGCGCTCGACCAGGCCCCCCATGGTCTCGATGCCGAGCGACAGGGGGATCACGTCGAGCAGCAGCAGGTCGCCATCCTTGCTGTTGCCCGCCAGCGCGTTGGCCTGGATGGCGGCGCCCAGCGCCACCACCTCGTCGGGGTTCAGGTTGATCAGCGGCTCGGTGCCGAAGAAATCGCCCACCGCGCGGCGAACCACCGGCATGCGGGTCGAGCCCCCCACCATCACCACGCCCTTGACCTCGTCTCGCGCCACGCCGGCGTCGCGCAGCACCTTGCGCACCGCCGACATGGTGCGGGCGGTCAGTGCCGATGTGCAGGCCTCGAAATCGGCGACGGCCACCACCTGCTCGAGCGCGCGGCCGCCCACCTGCGCGCGAAAGGTCTCGCGGTCGGTCGACGACAGCGCTTCCTTCACGCGGCGGGCTTCCTTGTGCAGGCGCGCGCGGGAGGTCGCGTCCAGCGCCTCGGCAACGCCTTGCTGCTGCAGCACCCAGGCGGCCAGCGCCTGGTCGTAATCGTCGCCCCCCAGGGCCGAATCACCGCCGGTGGCGAGCACCTCGAACACGCCCTGGGTGAGCCGCAGGATCGAGATGTCGAAGGTGCCGCCGCCCAGGTCGTACACGGCATAGACGCCCTCGCTGCCGTTGTCCAGGCCATAGGCGATGGCGGCCGCCGTGGGTTCGTTGATGAGGCGCAGCACCGGTATGCCGGCCAGCTGGGCGGCGTCCTTGGTGGCCTGGCGTTGGGCGTCGTCGAAGTAGGCGGGCACCGTGATGACCGCGCCAAACAGGTCGTCGTCGAAACTGTCTTCGGCCCGAAAGCGCAGCGTGGCGAGGATCTCGGCGCTCACCTCCATGGGGGTCTTCAGGCCGGCCACGGTGCGCACCACGGCCATGCCCTGGTCGTCCACCACTTCGCAGGCCAGCTTGTCGGCGTCAACCACCTGATCGCGGCGGCGGCCCATCAGGCGCTTGACCGAGCTGATCGTGTTGCCCGGGTCGTCCACCTGGGCCGCCAATGCGTCCCAGCCGATCTGGCGACCGCTGCCGCCCAGGGCAGGATCGAGGTAGCGCACCACGCTCGGCAGAATCACGCGGCCCTGCTCGTCGGGCAGGCATTCGGCCACGCCGTGGCGCACCGCCGCCACCAGCGAATGCGTGGTGCCCAGGTCGATGCCCACGGCCACGCGGCGCTGGTGCGGGTCGAGGGACTGGCCGGGTTCGGAAATCTGCAGGAGCGCCATGGTTCTTGTGCGGGGGACGAAAGCGGAAACGCCCTATTGTCCCAGTTGATCGAGGCGGTCCTCGACATCGCGGGCAAAGCGCTCAATGAACATGAGGGCTCTGACCTGGCGCGCCGCCTCGGGCGGGTCGTTGCGATCGTCGAGCGCGGCCTGCAGCAGCGCGATCCGCTCGCGCCGCGCCGCGGCCACGCCGTTGGCCATGCGCTCCAGCGCATCGGCACCCTCGGCCTCGTCGAGGTCCTCGCGCCACTGCATCTGCTGCACCAGAAAGTCGGCCGGCATGGCGGTGTTGTTCTCGGCCTCGATCGGCGCACCACGCCGCTCGCACAGGTAGGCCGCGCGCTTGAGCGGGTCCTTCAGGCGCTGGTAGGCCTCGTTGATGCGGACGGACCACTGCATGGCCAGCCGCTGGGCGGCCGCGTCGGCGCTGGCAAACCGGTCGGGGTGCGCCTGGCGCTGCAGGTCTTTCCACCGCGCATCGAGGTCGGCGCGCTCGACGGCAAAGCGTTCGGGCAGCCCGAACAACTCGAAGTCACTGGATTGCAGGTTCATGGAAAAAGAAAAACCGCCGAGGCGGCTCGCCAGGCGGTTGTCTTGAGGGGCGTCGGCGTCAAACCCGGAAGCTTTCGCCGCAGCCGCAGCGGTCGCGCTCGTTGGGGTTGTTGAACTTGAAGCCCTCGTTGAGGCCTTCGCGGACAAAGTCGAGCTCGGTGCCTTCGATGTAGGCCAGGCTCTTGGGGTCCACCAGCACCTTGACGCCGTTCTGCTCGAAGACCAGGTCCTCGGGTGCAATCTCGTCGGCGTACTCGAGCTTGTACGCCAGGCCCGAGCAACCGGTGGTCTTGACGCCCAGCCGCACACCCACACCCTTGCCGCGCTTGGCGATGTAGCGCGTGACGTGGCGTGCGGCGGCTTCGGAAATCGTGACAGCCATGGCGAGGTCGGTGCTCAATTCGCGTGCTTCTTGCGGTAGTCGTCCACAGCGGCCTTGATCGCGTCTTCGGCCAGGATGGAGCAGTGGATCTTCACCGGCGGCAGGGCCAGTTCTTCGGCAATCTGGCTGTTCTTGAGGGACGCCGCCTCGTCGAGCGTCTTGCCCTTGACCCATTCGGTCACGAGCGAGCTCGACGCGATGGCAGAACCACAGCCGTAGGTCTTGAAGCGCGCGTCTTCGATGACGCCGGTCTGCGGGTTGACCTTGATCTGCAGCTTCATCACGTCACCGCAGGCGGGCGCACCCACCATGCCGGTGCCCACCGTGTCGTCGCCCTTGTCGAACGAGCCGACGTTGCGGGGGTTTTCGTAGTGATCAACGACTTTTTCGGAATAGGCCATGCTGTTTCTCCTTCAATGCGCTGCCCACTGGATGGTGGACAGGTCGATGCCGTCCTTGAACATCTCCCAGAGGGGAGACAGTTCGCGGAGCTTGGCAACGTTTTCCTTGATCGTGGCGATCGCGTAATCGATCTCTTCTTCGGTCGTCCAGCGGCCGATCGTCATGCGAAGGCTGCTGTGGGCCAGTTCGTCGCTGCGGCCCAGGGCGCGCAGCACGTAGCTGGGCTCGAGGCTGGCCGAGGTGCAGGCAGACCCCGACGACACCGCGAGGCCCTTGATGCCCATGATCAGCGACTCACCTTCGACGTAGTTGAAGCTCATGTTCAGGTTGTGCGGCACGCGGCGGGTCTCGTGGCCGTTGATGAACACCTCTTCAACGTCCTTCAGGCCGTTGAGCAGGCGGTCGTGCAGGGCCTTGATGCGCTGGTTTTCCTCGTGCATTTCGGCCTTGGCGATGCGGTAGGCCTCGCCCATGCCCACGCACTGGTGGGTGGGCAGCGTGCCCGAGCGCATGCCGCGCTCGTGACCGCCACCATGCATCTGCGCCTCGATCCGCACGCGCGGCTTGCGGCGCACATACAGCGCGCCGATGCCCTTGGGGCCGTAGGTCTTGTGGCTGGTCAGGCTCATCAGGTCCACCGGCAGCGTCTGCAGGTCGATGTCGACCCGGCCGGTCGCCTGCGCCGCATCGACGTGAAAGATCACGCCCTTCTCGCGGCAGATGGCGCCCAGGGCAGCGATGTCCTGGATGACGCCGATCTCGTTGTTGACGAACATGACCGACGCCACGATGGTGTCCGGGCGGATCGCGGCCTTGAAGGCATCGATGTTCACCAGGCCGTCGGTCTGCACGTCGAGGTAGGTCACCTCGAAGCCCTGGCGCTCGAGCTCGCGCATGGTGTCCAGCACGGCCTTGTGCTCGGTCTTGACGGTGATGAGGTGCTTGCCCTTGCCCTTGTAGAAGTGCGCCGCACCCTTCAGGGCCAGGTTGTTGGACTCGGTGGCGCCGCTGGTCCAGACGATTTCGCGGGGGTCGGCGTTGATCAGGGCAGCGACCTGTTCACGCGCGGTCTCCACGGCCTTCTCCGCTTCCCAGCCCCACGCATGGCTGCGCGACGCCGGGTTGCCGAAATGCTCGCGCAACCAGGGGATCATCGCGTCCACCACCCGCGGGTCGCAGGGGTTGGTGGCGCTGTAGTCCATGTAGATGGGAAAGTGGGGGGTGCTCATGGGGTCGTGCGGGTTGTATGGCTCGATGATGCGGCGCGATTGGACCCGGTGATCAATGTCCTTGACGTCGCCATGGGCGCGGCGACCGGGGTCGCCGCGCGGGAGCTCACTTCGAGAAGGCAGCGCCTCCCAGGGCGAAGACCGAGTTGGGCGCGTTCACCCGGATTGGCTTGACCACCGGCTGGCTGGAGATCGCCCGCTTGATCATCGGGGCGTTCTCGACCACCACGCCCTTGGCCAGCTGCTGGTCGACCAGCGCCTGCAGGGTCACGGAATCCAGAAAGTCGACCATCTTGGCGTTCAGCTGGGCCCACAGCTCGTGCGTCATGCAGCGCTGCCCTTCGCCCATGCAGTTTTCCTTGCCGCCGCACTGGGTGGCATCGATGGGCTCGTCCACCGACACGATGATGTCGGCCACGGTGATCTCGGCCGCCTTGCGACCCAGCGTGTAACCGCCGCCAGGACCGCGGGTGGATTCCACCAGCTCGTGCCGGCGCAGCTTGCCGAACAGCTGCTCCAGGTAGGACAGCGAAATCTGCTGGCGCTGGCTGATGGCAGCGAGCGTGACCGGACCGTTGTTCTGGCGCAGGGCCAGATCGATCATGGCGGTGACCGCAAAGCGGCCTTTGGTAGTGAGGCGCATCTCAAGCTCCTTGAATGTTGGCTTGACCGTCGTGGTTTGGCCCGCAGGGAAAATGCCCTGTGAAATTCCTTCTCCACCCGCCCCGACCCGCTGGGGGTCTTGTTCTCTCGCAGGTTCCCGACTGTTTTCGTCGAGTTTATCTTAAAAGCTGACCGATTTGCTCGGCATTCTACTGCCTTTGCGGTGTTTGTCTACGACAAACGCGGTTCAGTTCCCTATGCCCCCGATAGTGTTTGCGAAAGTATTCACCCCGTCCGCCCGGGTCAGGCCACGTGGTCCTGACCCGATGCCCCGAACACCCGTGCCTTGAGCCGGGCCAGCTGATCCCGAACCTGGGCGGCCTTCTCGAACTCGAGGTTGCGGGCGTGCTCGAGCATGAGTTTCTCGAGCCGCTTGATCTCCCGGGCCACGTCCTTCTCGCTCAGGTCGTCGAGCTCGGCGCGCGCGGCACTTTCGGCGGCCAGGCGGTCGGCTTCCTTGCCGGCCTTTTCGCTGTAAACGCCGTCGATCAGGTCCTTGATGCGCTTGCTGACGCTGCGCGGCTCGATGCCATGGGCCAGGTTGTGGGCGATCTGCCGCGTGCGGCGCCGCTCGGTTTCGTCCATCGCCGCCTTCATCGACGCCGTCACCTGATCGGCGTAGAGGATGGCCTTGCCATGGAGGTTGCGCGCCGCCCGACCAATGGTCTGGATCAGGCTGCGCTCCGACCGCAGGAACCCCTCCTTGTCGGCGTCGAGGATGGCCACCAAGGAGACCTCGGGGATGTCCAGCCCTTCGCGCAGCAGGTTGATCCCGACCAGCACATCGAAGGCCCCCAGCCGCAGGTCGCGCAGGATCTCCACCCGTTCCACGGTGTCGATGTCGCTGTGCAGGTAGCGCACCTTCACCCCGTTCTCGCCGAGGTAGTCGGTGAGCTGCTCGGCCATGCGCTTGGTGAGCGTGGTGATGAGCACCCGCTCGTTCTTCTCGACCCGGGTGCGGATCTCCTGCAGCACGTCGTCCACCTGGTGCGTGGCCGGCCGCACTTCCAGCTCCGGGTCGACCAGACCGGTGGGCCGCACCAGCTGCTCGACCACCTTGCTGGCGTGGGTCTTCTCGTAGTCGGCCGGCGTGGCCGAGACAAACACCACCTGGCGCATGCGCTGCTCGAATTCGTCGAACTTGAGCGGCCGGTTGTCCAGCGCGCTGGGCAGGCGGAATCCGTACTCCACCAACGTGGTCTTGCGCGCCCGGTCGCCGTTGTACATGCCGCCCAGCTGGCCGATCAGCACGTGGCTTTCGTCCAGGAACATCACCGCGTCCTTGGGCAGGTAGTCGGTCAGGGTGGACGGCGGCTCGCCCGGCAGGCTGCCGGAGAGGTGGCGCGAGTAGTTCTCGATGCCCTTGCAGTGGCCCACCTCGCTGAGCATTTCCAGGTCGAAGCGGGTTCGCTGCTCAAGCCGCTGCGCCTCCACCAGCTTGCCCATGCCCACCAGTTCCTTCAGGCGCTGGTCGAGTTCGAGCTTGATCGACTCGACCGCGTTCAGCACCTGATCGCGCGGCGTCACGTAATGGCTGCTCGGGAAGACGGTGAAGCGCGGAATCTTCTGGCGCACCTTGCCAGTCAGCGGGTCGAACAGCTGCAGGCTCTCGATCTCGTCGTCGAACAGCTCGATTCGGATCGCCATTTCGGAATGTTCTGCCGGGAACACGTCGATGGTGTCGCCACGCACACGGAACTTGCCGCGGCCGAAATCCATTTCGTTGCGCGTGTACTGCATGCGCACCAGCTGGGCAATCAGGTCGCGCTGCCCCACCTTGTCGCCCACCCGCAGGGTCATGACCATCTGGTGGTAACTCTCGGGCTTTCCGATGCCGTAAATGGCCGACACCGTGGCCACGATGACGACGTCGCGCCGCTCGAGAATGCTCTTCGTGCACGACAGGCGCATCTGCTCGATGTGCTCGTTGATCGCGCTGTCCTTTTCGATGAACAGGTCGCGCTGCGGCACGTAGGCCTCGGGCTGGTAGTAGTCGTAGTAGCTCACGAAGTACTCGACGGCGTTCTTCGGAAAGAACTCGCGAAACTCGCTGTAGAGCTGGGCCGCCAGCGTCTTGTTGGGCGCGAACACGATGGCCGGACGGCCCGCGCGCGCAATCACGTTGGCCATGGTGAAGGTCTTGCCCGAGCCCGTCACACCGAGCAGGGTCTGGAACACCTCGCCGTCGGTCAGGCCTTCGACCAGCTGGTCGATCGCCACCGGCTGGTCGCCCGCCGGGGGGTACGGCAGGAACAGCTCGAACGGAGAACCGGGAAAGCGCACGAATTCCCCCTCGGTGGGCGGTTCGGCGGTGACTTCTTGCAGCAGGGGAATGGGCATCCGGAAATTGTGCCGGATGGGACATGCCCCTGCCGGTTTATGCTGCCGGTCCATGAGCCCACGCGAAACCCAGCCCACGCCGAGCAAGGAGGCCATCGACGCCCTGCCCCCTTTCCCGAGGCTGGAGCTCGACCGGATCACGCTGGTGCAGACGCCGGCGCAGGCGATCGAGGCGGTGGCCGCCCTGCGCGACCACCCGGCCTGGGGGTTCGACACCGAGTCGCGCCCGACCTTTGTGAAGGATCAGGTGTCGGACGGGCCGCACGTGGTGCAACTGGCCACCGACGCGCACGCCTGGGTGTTCCAGCTGTTCGACCCGGCCTGCAGCGAGCGGGTGGCCGAACTGCTGGCGCTGGCCGGCCACCAGAAAGCGGGTTTCGGCCTGCGCGACGACCACCTGCGCATCCGCGCCAGGCTGGGCATCGAACCGGCCGGCGTGGTCGAGCTCAACCACGTGTTCCGCGAGCGCGGCTACCGCAAGGACATGGGTGTGAAGGCGGCGGTGGCGGTGCTCTTCGGCCAGCGGTTTGCCAAGAGCAAGAAGGCGGCCACCAGCAACTGGTCGGCCCGAACGCTGAGCGAAGCCCAGTTGCTGTACGCGGCCAACGACGCCTGGGCGGCGCGCCGGGTGGCTCAGGCTTTGGGGTTGGGCTGACCGGGGCCGAACAGCCAGTCCTTGAGCACGGCGTGAAACTCGGCCGGCTTCTGCTTCATCACCCAATGCCCGGTGTCGAGCGCTTTGGCCGAGCAGCCGGTGGTCCGGTTGAGTTGGCGCACCCAGCGCCCAGAATGAAACATGAACGGTTTGCGCCGGCCATAGACGAACAGGCCCGGCAACTTCTCGCCGATGAGCTTGTCCACGCGCGCCATGGACCGCAGGCCGCCAAAGGCGCCAAACCACATCATGGCGTAGGGGTAGTTCATTTCCCAGCCGATGAGCTGCGGGTCGTTGCGGCAGCCGATCTGGCGGGCCATCCAGCGCGTCATGCGGTTGGCCAGCCCGGGCAGCTTGTCGCCCAGCACCCAGGCCACCGCCAGCCACAGCTGGTAGCCCGCGATCATGGCTTTCTCGCGCCAGCCCAGCGACTGCAGGTAGTCGCCCGAGCGGATGTCGCCAATGTCGACGCCCACGATGCGGGCCACGCGGTCCGTGTGCCGCGCCGCGAATTCGTAGCCGAAGACGCAACCCCAGTCGTGCAGCAGCAGCGTGACCGGCTGGCCGGGGCTGACCGCATCGACAATGCGGCGCAGCAGGTCGCAGATGTCATCGACCGATGCGGGGCGAGGCCCGCGCGCCAGATCGAAGCCCGGCAGGTGAAAGCGCACGCAGCGGAACCGGTCGGCGAGTGACGCCACCGTCGCGTCCCAGAGCTCGGGCGTGTCGGGCCAGCCGTGCAGCATCACCAGCGTTTGCTCACCCCGTCCGTCGATGAAGACATCGACGTCGTCGATGACCAGCTCGGGGGCCGGTCCAGGCACGGTGTCGGGGCCGTCCTCGGGCGCGCCCTTCGGCCTTGCACCCGGCAGGTTCACGCTGGTGGCGGGGCTCACAGCGAACGCCCCAGCCGTGCAATCCCCTCCTCGATCCGGTCGATGGGGGCGGTGGCAAAACTCAGGCGGATGGTGGCGTGCACGGGCTGGCTGGCAAAGAACGGGGCGCCCGGCACGAAGGCCACGCCCTGTTCGATGGCCCTCTTGGCCAGCACGGCGCCATCGTCCACCTTGCCGCCGGCGCCGGTGAGGCGCGCCCACACGAACAGCCCGCCTTGCGGATCGACGAACTCGATCGCTTCGCCCAGTTCGCGCCGCAGTGCGCTGGTCATGGCGGCGGAGCGCTCGGCGTAGACGTGCCGCACCCGGTCCAGCGTGGCGGGCATGCGCCCGGCCTTCAGGTAGTGCGCGGCCGTGGCCTGGGCGAAGGTGCTGGTGTGGGCGTCGCTGAACTGTTTGCACATCGTGGCCTTGGCCAGCAGTTCCGCCGGGGCCACCATCCAGCCCACCCGCAGGCCGGGGCTGAGCACCTTGCTCAGCGAACCGCAGTGCACGATGAGGTCGCGCGCCCCGGGCACTTCATCGGCCAGGGCCAGCAGGCTGGGGGGCGGCGCGTCGCCGAAATACAGGTCGCCATAGGGATCGTCCTCGACGATCAGGGTGCCGTGCTTCACGGCCATCTGCAGCACCGCCTTGCGGCGCTCCAGGCTCATGAGCGCGCCACTGGGGTTGCCGAAGGTGGGAATCAGGTAGACGAACTTGGGCTTGTGCTGCGCGATCAGCCGCTCGAGTTCGTCGGTGCGGGCGCCCTGCCCGTCCACCGGCACGGTGACGAGGTCGGCGCCGTAGAGGCGGAAGCACTGGATCGTGGCGAGGAACGTGGGTCCCTCGACGATGACCTTGTCGCCAGGCGACACGAGCGTCTTGCCAAGCAGGTCCAGCGCCTGCTGGCTGCCCGTGGTCACGATGAGGTCGCTGGCGTCCACGCGGCGCGCGCCCTTGGAGGCCATGAAGCCGGCAATCTGCTCGCGCAGCGGCTGGTGGCCTTCGGTGGCGCCGTACTGGAGCGTGGCGCCCGGCTCTTCGGTCAGGGCCGCGTTCACCGCCTCGCGGATGCCGTCCACATCGAAAAGGGCGCTGTCGGGAAAACCGCCTGCAAAGCTGATGATGCCGGGCTTGCCCAGGAGCTTGAAGAGTTCGCGGATGGCCGACGTCTCGACGTTGTTCAGGCGATCGGCAAAGGGGGTGGTGAACGGCATGGGTCGCGCGCAGAGGTGAACAAGTGCCGCATTGTCACCAAAACGCACCGGTCCTGCCGGCGCCGATAGACTGCCGGGCATGAAGCGCGAGCACATCGAACCCTTCTTCGCCACCCTCAAGGCGGCCAACCCCAACCCGCAGACCGAGCTGGAGTACACCAGCGTCTTCGAGTTGCTGGCCGCCGTGCTGCTGTCGGCGCAGGCCACCGACGTGGGCGTCAACAAGGCCACCCGCAAGCTGTTTCCGGTGGCCGGCACACCACAGGCCGTCCTCGACCTCGGGCTGGCCGGGCTGGAAGGCCACATCAAGACGATCGGCCTCTACCGCAGCAAGGCGAAACACCTGATGGAGACCTGTCGCATCCTGGTGGAGCAGCACGGTGGGGAGGTGCCGCGGACCCGGGAAGCGCTCGAGGCATTGCCGGGCGTGGGCCGCAAGACGGCCAACGTGGTGCTCAACGTGGCATTCGGCGAACCCACCATGGCGGTGGACACGCACATCTTCCGGGTCGGCAACCGCACCGGCCTGGCGCCGGGCAAGACGCCGCTGGCGGTCGAGATGGCGCTGCTCAAGCGCGTGCCGGCGGCCTATGCGGTGGATTCCCACCACTGGCTGATCCTGCACGGGCGGTATGTGTGCCTGGCGCGCAAGCCGCAGTGCCACCGCTGTCCGGTAACGGCGTGGTGCGATTTCAAGCCCAAGACCCGGGCCTGACCACGGCAGCTAAAAGGCGAGTTCGATCCAGCCGCCTTGCGGTGCGGCGTCGCGCGGCCATTCGGTGGCCGCGGCAATGCGGCGCGGCCCGTGCCGTTTGAGGTACAGCGCCGCCCGGATGACACCGGCGTGCGTGATCCACGCGGCCTCTTGAACGCCCGCGCCGTGCAGGTCGATGATCAGCGAGGCCACGCGGTCGATCACCTGCTGGGTGCTTTCCTCGCCGCCGAAGCGGTGGTCGGCGAAGTCGGCCATCCAGGTGTCGAAGGCGGCTTTGGGAATGGCGGCCCAGGGCTGCATTTCCCATTGGCCGAAGTCCATTTCATTGAGGCGGTTGTCGACCCGGGCCGCACCGAGGTCGGCCCGTTCGCGCTGCAGCGCGGCGGCCAGCTGCTGCGACCGCATCAGCCCCGACACCCACACCGGCACGTGGCGCGGCAGCGCCGCGGCCACGGCGCGCGCCGCATCGGCGGTGGCGTCGGCGCGGGCGGGTGCGTCGCTGATGCCATAACAAAGGCCGTCGGGCAGTGCCACGGGCGCATGGCGGATCAACCAGAGTTTCATGGTGTCTTCAAGGCAAGGGCAAAGCCCAGGTAGAAAAGGATTTCGCTCAACTGCTGGGTTGCCCCCAGGCCATCGCCGGTGAAGCCCAGCAGCCGCCGCCACAGCCACGCGCGCATGACCCACACGGCCAGCACCGTGCCGAGCAACCCACCCCACCAGGGTGCGGCGGGGAACAGCCAGCCCACGAGCAACAGCGCCAGCGCCGTCCACAGCCCTCCGGCCAGCAGCGCCGCGAGGCTGAGCTGGTCGGCCAGCGGCTTGCTCTTGGAGCCTGCGGCATCACCCACGTGCGGCAAGGTGAAGATGATCCACAGCGGCGCCGCGCGCGACACCACCTGGGCGACGAACAGCACGAACACGGCGAGCAGCGCGTTGGTCTGGGCCAGCAGCGCCAGCAGCGCCACCTTGGACAGCAGGGCGAGCACCAGCGCGACGGCGCCGAAGCTGCCGATGCGGGAGTCCTTCATGATCTCCAGCGCGCGGACGCGATCGGCGCTGCCGCCCAAGCCATCGAACAGGTCGGCCAGACCGTCTTCGTGGAAGGCGCCGGTGAACAGCACCCCGGCCACGGTGGCGCCCACGGCGGCCACCCAGGGGGCCGCCGTCACCGGCGGCAGGAACCACAGCAGCGCAAAGAACACCGAGCCCATGAACGCGCCCGCCATCCAGCCCACGCCGGGAAAGTGCGCCGCACTGGCGCGCAGCATCTCGTGGTTGAAGCCCACCCAGTCGGCCAGTCGCCCGGTCACGGGCACCCGGCTGAAGAACTGCAGGGCGAGCAGGTAGTGGCGAAGAAAGCGGGCCATGGCATCAGCCGATGGTCGGCGAGGTGGCCGCCGTGGCCACGCCCGCGCTTTCAAAACTGGCCATGTCGGACAGCACTGCGCAGGCGCTTTGCAGCAGGGGCCAGGCCAGCGCCGCGCCCGAGCCCTCGCCGAGCCGCAGGCCGAGGTCGAGCAGCGGTTCGGCCCGCAGGTGGGCCAGCATGAGGGCGTGGCCGCGCTCTCCCGAGCGGTGGGCAAAGACGCAGCGCTGCAGCACGTGCGGCCGCAACCGGCTGGCCACCAGCACCGCGCTGCTGGCAATGAAGCCGTCGACCACGATCACGCGGCGCTCGGCGGCGGCCTGAAGGACGGCGCCCACCAGGGTGGCGATCTCGAAACCACCGAACGCGGCCAGCGCGTCCAGGGGCTCGCGCGCGTCGGGGTGGCGGTGCAGCACGGCACGCAGCACCTCGATCTTGCGCCGCACGGCATCGGCATCGAGGCCGGTGCCGGCGCCGGTGGCGTCGGCCACGTCGATGCCGGCCAGCCGAGCCAGCAGCAGCGACGCCGCCGAGGTGTTGCCGATGCCCATTTCGCCGAGCAGCAGCGCGTTGCCGGGCAGGCCCCGCACCACGTCCATGCCGTTGGCGACCGCCTCGTGGCATTGCGCCGCCGTCATGGCCGGGCCGTCCAGAGAATCGGCCGTGCCGGGGGCCACCTTGCGCACCAGAAGCCCCGGGCGCGGGGCAAAGTCGTGGCGCACGCCGCAGTCCACCACGGTCAGTGCCAGGCCGTGCTGGCGCGCCAGCACGCTCACCGCGGCACCCCCGGCGAGGAAGTTCTCCACCATCTGCCACGTCACGTCGCTGGGAAACGCCGACACGCCGCGGGCGGCCAGACCGTGGTCGGCGGCGCACACCAGCATCTGCGGCTGCCGCAGCGCCGGGCGCGTGGAACCCTGAATGGCCCCCAGGCGAACGGCCAGGGTCTCGAGCCGACCCAGTGAACCCAGGGGCTTGGTCTTGCCGTCGATGGTGGCCTGGAGTTCGGCCGCGAGCCGGGGGTCGTGCAGGTCGTCAATGGAAGGAAGGTTCATGGTGCGATCAGCGCGTCGAGCGCGCCAGGTTCGAAATGGGTCGCGATGGCATCGGCCAGGCGGTCGAAAACGGTGTCGAGGGTCGGCGCACCGACACCGAACAAGGCCTGCAGCGCGCGGTCGTCCTCGAGCAGCCCGTGCAGGTACAGGCCAAGCACATTGCCCGCCGCGTTCTGCCACGCCAGGCCGGGCATGGCCTCATGGACCACCGCGCCCGCGGCCACCATGGCTGGGTGCGGCGCGGTCTGCCCGTGGTGAATCTCGTAGCCCGCCACCGCCACACCCGACAGCGCCGACCAGGCCCCGAGCACGGTGCCGAACGCCGCTTCGGTGTGGCGCACGGTCTTGTCGCGCTCGAACGTGGTCACCAGCGGCAGCAGCCCCAGGGCGGGTGCGTTGCCGTCAATGCCTTCGGTGTCGATCAGCGCCTCACCCAGCACCTGCAGGCCACCGCACACGCCCAGCACGCGGCCGCCGTGCGCTGCGTGTTCGGCCACCCAACGGTCCAGGCCCTGTTCGCGCAGCCAGGCCAGGTCGGCCGCGGTGGACTTGCTGCCGGGCAGCACGATGACGTCGGCACCGGCGCCGTCGGCGGGCGAACGCACCCAGCGCAGCCGCACCCCCGGCAGGTTCTTCAGGGGCTGGAATTCGTCGAGGTTGCTGATGCGGGGCCATGCCACCACGGCCACGGTGGTGTGCACCGCCCCCGCCGCGGTGCTGCGGTCGTCGAACACGCCGTCTTCCTCGGGCAGGCCGTGGCGCCACTGCATCGGAACCACCGCCACGGTGGGCACGCCGGTGAGGTCCTGCAATTGCTGCGGGCCCGGTGCCAGCAGGTTCGCATCGCCCCGGAACTTGTTGAGCACGAAGCCCTGGATGCGCGCGCGATCGGTTTCGGGCAACAGCGCCCAGGTGCCGTACAGGTGCGCAAAGGCACCGCCGCGGTCGATGTCGGTGACCAGCAGGCAGCGCGCCCCCGCCTCCCGCGCCACGCGCAGGTTCACGATGTCGTTGGCCATGAGGTTGATCTCGGCCGGCGAGCCCGCCCCTTCAATCACGACCACGTCGTTTTCGTGGATGAGTTCGTGCAGGGCTGCCCTCACCTGCGGCCACGCGCGTTCGCCGCGCTCGCGCCAGGGCAGTCGCGTCAGGGCGTCGTCCACCCGGCCCATGAGCACGTACTGGCTGTGGGTGTCGGCCTCGGGCTTGAGCAGCACCGGGTTCATGCGAACGTCGGGCACGGCGCGCGCGGCCAGCGCCTGGAAGTACTGCGCGCTGCCGATCTCACCGCCCGCCACCACCCGCGCGTTGTTGCTCATGTTCTGGGCCTTGAAGGGCGCCACCTTCAGGCCCTGGCGGCTGTAGTGGCGGCACAGCGCGGTGGCCAGCCAGCTTTTGCCGGCGCCACTGCTGGTGCCCAGAACCATCACACAGACCGCACTCATCCGCCGCCTTCTTCACCGCCCGAGGTGGCCCGCCAGCCTTGCGCCAGGGCGTCTTGCGCCGCCGGCGAAAGCACCCCGAGACGAAGGATTCCCGGCAGGCCGAACGACGCACAGTCTCGCAGTTTCACGCCATGGTCCTGCCGCAGGGTCGCCAGCCGGGCTTGCGGCACCGGGACGCGGGGCGCCGCGGTCATGAAGTTGGCGTCACCCGGCTGCACCACCCAGCCCAGGGATTCGCACACCCGCTGCTGGCGATCGCGCCATTCGCGCAGGCGCGTGAGGCTGGTCTGCAGCCAATGCTGCACCGTGGCCGACGTCCACGAAAGGAGCATGGCCTCGGCATGGGCCCCGAGCGGCCACGACGGCCCCATGGCCTCCAGCACCCGCACCGCATCGGCCGCGTGGGCGGGCGCGATCGCGTAAGCGCCACGCACGCCGGTCAGGCCCAGCGCCTTGTTGGGCGACATCAACTGCCACACCGCATCGAGCATCGACCCGGTCACCGTGGGTGCCCCGCCGAGGCGGAGCGGTTCGTACGCGCGGTCGAGCACCAGGCACTGGTCGCGGCCGAGGCCTTGCACCCGCTCGAGCAAACCGGCTTCGGACCGGCCGAACGGCGTGGACGGCTCGCACGCCCAGACCAGCCGGGCCACGGCGGCATCGGCGGTGCGCCGCAGGCCGAGCGCCGCGGCGGCCCGGGCGCAATCGCCGTAGTGCGTGGGCGGCAACCAGACGCTGGCGTCCGGTGTGCGGGCCGCCCAGGCCGACAGGCGCTGAATGCCTTCACTGGCGCTGGCCAGCAGCAGCACACGCGACGGGTCCACGCCGTGAAACACCGCGAGCGCCTGCCGGACCTTGGTGCCACCTGGGTCGGGATAGCGCGCCGGATCGGCGCCGTTCAATGCCTGCAGGGCGGGCGGACAGGGACCGACCGCGTTGGCGTTGGTGGAAAAATCGTGCAGCGGCACGCCGAGCGCATCGGGGCCGCCGTGGACGAAAGCCGCCGTCAGGTTCATGCACCCGCTCCCGCCAGGGCCGTCGCGAGCGCGGCCAGTCCCGACAGCGACAGACCCACGAGCAGTGCCCTGCGTGCCGTGGCCACCGCGGCGGACGTGTCGGCCGGCGCCGGTGGGCGACCGCCGGCGTTGAGCACGTACACGCCGGGTTTGCCCAGGCGCAGGCCCAGCACCAGCGCCATGGCGCCCATCGGCCAGCCGCTGTTGGGCGACGGCGTGCGCCGGGCCTCGCGCCACAGGCAGCGCCACGCGGCACCGCGCCCGCCCAGCATCAGCAGGGCGGCGGACAAACGCGCGGGCACCCACGAAAGCACGTCGTCGGCGCGCGCGGCCCATTGGCCGGCCCAGGTCCAGTCGCGCGACTGCCCGCGGGCGTCGCGCCGAAGGCCGTTGTAGCCCCACATGGCGTCGGCCGTGTTGGCCCACCGGTACAGGGCAGCGCCGGGCAACCCCGCCACCGCGAACCAGAACAGTGGCGCGACCACCGAATCATTCAGGTTTTCGGCCAGCGACTCGATCGCGCTTTCGCGCACGGCCGTGGCGTCGAGCACCTGCGTGTCGCGGCTGACCAGCCAGCCCAGGCGCTCGCGGCCGTGCTCGATCGAGCGCGACAGCGCTGCCTCGACCGCCAGCACTTCGTCGCGCAGCATGCGCCAGGCCAGAAGGGGCTTCAGCAACACGCCCGCCAGCACGGCCGCCACCGGCATGCCCATCGCGGCCAGCGCTTGTTCAAGGCCCCAGGCCGCGAACACGACGACGGCCGCGCCAGCCAGCCAGCCAAGCACGCCCCACACCCAGCGGAGACCATCGAAGCCGGCCTGCGCCCGATCGCGCACCGGGGCGATGCGCCGCCCCATCGCCTCGAGCGCGCGGCCCATCCAGACGACCGGGTGCCAGGCGGCGCGTGGCTCACCGAAAGCGAGGTCGAGCGCCAGCGCCACCACCATCGACAACAGCACCCAGCCCATGGCGGTGGTCAGTCCTCGATGCCGCGCTGGGCCGGCACGCCGGCGTTGAACGCGTGCTTGACCTTGGTCATCTCGGTCACGGTGTCGGCCAGCTCGATGATCTCGGGCGGGCAACGGCGACCGGTGATGACGACGTGCACATCGACCGGTCGTTCGCGCAGTGTCTGCAGCACCTCGGGCAGCGCAAGCCAGCCGTAGATCAGCGGGTAGGTGAGTTCGTCGAGCACGACCATGAAGTTCTCGCCGGAGAGGATGGCCTCGCGGGCGCGCTGCCAGCCGTCCCGCGCCAGCTGGGCCGAGCGGTCCAGGTCCTGGCTTTTCCAGCTGAAGCCATCGCCCAGCCCCTCGATGCTGAGCCCGGGCGGCGGTCCGGCTTCGCCCCCGGGGCCCTGCGGCGCCACGTCGGCCAACCACTGGAAGGCACGGTGTTCGCCGAACCGCGCGGTGGGCACCTTCATGAACTGGAAAATGCGCACGCCCTTGCCGTGCACATGGGTGCGGCCAAAGGCGCGCAGGGCCAGGCCGAAGGCGGCGGTGCTCTTGCCTTTGCCATCGCCGGTGTTCACGATCAACAGCCCGCGGCGTTCGCCTTCGGGTTTTTCGTAGGGCTTTTCGCTGGGTGGCGTCTCGATCTGCATGGAAGGCTCCGAGGTCAAAGGCGGGCCAGGGCGGCCCACTGTCCACCCACGGGTTGAATGTGGATCCGCTGCTGGAACACCGCCTCGATGGCGGCGTGCGTGGCAGGGTCGTCGCTCGCACCGTGGTGCGTCACGAGGCCTGCGTCCATCACCAGCACATCGTCGGCGTGCAGCGCGAGGCCGATCTCGTGCAGCACGCTGACCACGGTGTGCCCCTGGCCCACCAACGCGCGCACCAGCTGCAACCAGTCGGCCTGGTGCGGCGGGTCGAGGTTGGCCAGCGGCTCGTCCATGAGCAGCACCCGGGCCTGCACCGCCAGCGCCCGCGCCAGCAGGACCCGCTGGCGCTCCCCGCCCGACAGGGCACCCAGTGCGCGCTCGCGCCAGTCCCAGGCCTGGGTGGCGTGCAAGGCCTGCGCCACGGCGGCGTGGTCGGCCGGCGATGGCGCGCCGAGCCAGGTCTGGTGCGGCAACCGGCCCAGCATCACGACATCGCTGACCCGAAGGTCTTCGCCCGCCCCCTGGTTCTGTCCCAGCCAGGCCAGGTGGCGCGCGCGCGCCTTGCGCGGCCAGGCGCCGAGCGGGCGCCCTTCCAGCCACACCCCCCCGGCGCTGGGGGCCAGCAGGCCGGCCAGCGTGCGCAGCAGCGTGGACTTGCCGGCACCGTTGGGGCCGACCACGCTGGTCCAGCGACCGGCCGGCAACGCCAGGTCAATGCCGTGCAGCACCTCGGCATCGCCCAGGCGGGCCCGCAGGCCGCGCAGTTCGAAGACCGGCGCGGTCACGAAAGGCCCCCACCCGCGCCGCGGCGGTGCATGAGGTAGAGCAGGTAGCCGCCGCCGAGCACCGCGGTGAGCACGCCCACTGGCAGTTCCTGCGGCGCGATGGCGCCGCGGGCCAGCACGTCGGCCCCCGCCAGCAGCACGCCCCCCATCAGGCTGGAGAGCAGCATGAGCCGACTGTGCGTGGTCTTGACCGCTGCCCGCACCAGGTGCGGCGCGGCCAGGCCGACGAACGCGATCAGCCCGGTTTGAGCCACGGCGGTGCCGGTGGCCAGCGCCAGCACGCCCACCAGCGCGGCGCGCAACGGGCCCAGCGGCAGACCCAGGCTGACCGCGGTGGACTCGCCGAGCGCCAGCCCGTCGAGCACGCGCGCCAGCGCACACGCCAGCAGCAGACAGGCGAGCCACACACCCGCCATCAGCAGCAACGACGTCCAGCCCACGAACCCGGTCGAGCCGAGCAGGAAGGCCTGCATGGCCTGCAGCGAATCGGGGGAGAGCAGCAACACCAGCGAAGTGATGGCACCCAGCACCACGCCGACGATCACCCCGGCCAGCAACAGCCGAAGGGTGTGCTGAACGCCCCGTGCCAGCACCAGCGTGAGCATGACCGCCAGCACCGCCCCGAGAAACGCCGCGCCGGTGAGCCCGAGGCGCACCAGCCATTCGCCCGAGTGCACCGAGACACCCGCCGCCGCCGCGGCGCCACCCAGCATGCCGGCCGCGCCCCCGATCAGCGCCAGCGCGAGCGCGACGCCCAGCGAGGCACCGGCGGCACTGCCCAGGAGGTAGGGATCGGCCAGCGGATTGCGGAACAGGCCCTGCGCGACCGCACCCCCCAGCCCGAGCAAGGCGCCTGCGCACCACGCGCCCAGGGTTCGCGGCAGCCGGATGTCCCACACGATGCGCCGCACCATGTCGTCGCCCCGGGCCTGCGACAGCGTGGCCCAGGCGCCTTCAAAACCCGTGCTGCCCACGCCCACGCCCAGCACCCACAGCGCCACGCTGAGCAGCACCAGCAGCCAGGCCAGGTGACGGGGGCGTGCCAGGGTCATGGACGCATCCCGGGTGCCTTGTCGGCAATGCACCGCGCCATGAGGCGCGCGCCGTCGGCCATGCGCGGACCGGGCCGCACCAGGATGTCGGCCTCGTCGGGGGCGAACACGCACACGCGCTGTTCACGCACCGCCCGGATCGCGCCCCAGCCCGGGCGCTGTTCGAGCGCCTGCGTGTTGCGTTCGCCGATCATGATCAGGTCGGGATTGGCGCGCACCACGAATTCGGGGTTGAGCCGGGGAAACGGCCCGAGCTCGGCCGGCACGATGTTCTGCACCCCGAGCCGGGTCAGCGTTTCGCCAATGAAGGACGCCGTGCCGGCGCCATACGGCCCGCTGTTGACCTCGAAGTACACGCGCACCCGCCGCACCGACGGCGGCAGCGACTGCGCCGCCGCCGACACGCCGGCGTCGATGGTGCGCCAGACGCGGCGCGCATCGCCCACGCCGAGCAAGCGCCCCATCTGGTCGAGCACGCGCTGCACATCGGCGTGCGTCTTCGGCTCCAGCGCCACCACCTTCAGGCCCAGCGCCTCCAGCCGCGACGCGGCGCGAGACGAGGTGGCCATCAGCACCACATCGGGGCGAAGCGCCACGATGGTTTCAATCTGCGGATCGAGCCCGCCACCCACCACCGTGAGCGAGCGGACCGACACCGGCCAGTTGGAGTAACGGTCGACCCCGACCAGGCGCTGGCACTGGTCCAGCGCGCACACGGTTTCGGTGAGTGAGGGCAGCAGGCTCACGATGCGCTGGGGCGGCGCCGGCAGGTTGACGGTCACGCCACGGTCGTCCACCAGCTGCACCTGGGCGTTGGCCACGCCCCACCAGCACAGCAACGCCAGAAAAAACCGCTTGATCCACATGGCGGGCACCTTCATGGCGTCTTGAGTGCGATGGACAGGCCGGCCGCCACCAGCGTGACCCGCGGGCACACCGCGGCCACGGCCTGATTGAGGCGGCCCAGCGTGTCGACGAAGGACCGTACGCCGGATCCGAGCGGGATCACGCCCCAGCCGATTTCATTGCTGACCAGCACCACCGGCCCCGTCGCGGCACCGACGGCGGCGCACAGCCCGTCGATCAGCAACCCGGGGTGGGTGTCGGGCGGCTCGGGACCGAGCGGCATGAGCCGCTGCGTGAGCCAGAGCGTGAGGCAGTCCACCAGCACCAGGGTGTCGGGACGGCTGTGTTGCTCAATCGCCCGCGCCAGCTCGCGCGGCTCTTCGACCAGCGCCACGCCCGGCAGCCGCTGAGCCCGGTCGGCCTGGTGCTGGCGGATGCGCTCGGCCATCTCGGCGTCGCCCGCCACACCGGTGGCGACGAACACCACGCGGTGGCGCGCATCGGCCGCCAGCCAGGCCTGCGCGCGCGCTTCGGCATGGCGCGACTTGCCGCTCTTCTGGCCACCGAGCACCAGTTCGCTGACGAACGTCTCAGCCATGCTGCGCCCCCCAGGCCATGACGATCCGGTGCAGTTGCTCCACCCCGTCGGTGAGCGCCGCCGGACCCGGCTGCAGGATGTCGGCCGACTTGATCTCGAAGAGCTGGCCATGGCGAACCGCCGGTACGTCCTGCCAGCCCGGCCGGGCCGCGACCCGCTCGGGCCGGAACTTCTTGCCGCACCACGACCCGATCACGATGTCGGGCGACCGCTCCACGATCCGCAACGGCTCACCGATGATGCGGTCCTTGCCCATCGGCATGGCGGCCAGTTCGGGAAAACAATCGTCACCCCCGGCGATCGACAGCAGTTCGGACACCCAACGGATGCCGCTGATGCAGGGGTCGTCCCATTCCTCGAAGTACACGCGTGGCCGGCGCTTCAAGCCGCTGGCCGCGCGTTCAATGGCCTGCAACCGCGCCTGTGTGGCGGCGATCCAGGCCGCACCCCGATCGCCCTGCCCCACCATGCACGCCACCTGGAACAGCATGTCGAAGATCTGTGCCACGCTGCGCTGGTTGAACACCGTCACCTGAACACCGGCGCGGATCAGGGCGGACGCGATGTCGGCCTGCAGGTCGGAAAAGCCGAACACGCAGTCCGGCTCCAGCGCCAGGATCTTGTCGATCTTCGCGCTGAGGAACGCGCTGACCTTCGGTTTTTCCTCCCGCGCGCGCCGCGGCCGAACCGTGTAGCCCGAGATGCCCACGATGCGAGATTCCTCACCCAGCAGGTACAGCCACTCGGTGGTCTCTTCCGTGAGGCAGACGATGCGGCGCGGGCCGAGCGGGGCAGTGGTCAGGCCGGGGTTCATGGCAGGGATCGGGGTTGCCAGCGAAGGGTGACGAACACGCCGCGCGGGGGCTGGTTGTAGCCGCGCACGGTTTCATAGCGCTCGTCGGTCACGTTGCGCCACTGGGTCTGCAGCGTCCATTGGCGCGACAGCGCCACCTCGGCGTGCAGGTCGAGCGTGGTGTAGGCCGGCAGGCGGAAGGTGTTGGCCGTGTCGTCGAACCGGTCCCCCACGTGCAGCAGCGCACCGCCCAGTTTCCATGCACCCATAGCGCGGTCCACACCGAGCGTTGCCTGGGCGTCGCTGCGGCGGGGCAACTGGCGCCCGCTGAGCAGGTTGCGCGGGTTCAGCCGCTCGTAGGAAGCCCTCACGGTCCAGTCGCCCAGTTCGCCGTCGTAGGTCAGCGACCAGCCTTCGATCCGGGCGCGCGGAATGTTGGCGGGCAGCGGTCCGGATGGAATGAAACCGCGGATCTTGTTGTCGAATCCCACCAGCTTCACGGTGTGACCGGCATCGCTCCAGGTCACACCGACGTCGGTGTTGCGGCCGCGCTCGGGTTGCAGCGTGGGCGTGCCGAAACCGGGGAAGTACAGCTGGTTGAACGACGGCGCCACAAAACTGGTGCCATGCGACACATGCGCCCGCCAGGCCGTGGAGATGCGGTGGCCGTAGCCGGCAAAACCGGTCGTGCTGTTGCCGAACTGCGAATTGCGGTCGCTGCGCAGGTTGGCCTGCCAGCTGTGGGGGCCGGATTCGCCGTTGAGCCCGAGAAAGGCCGAATCGATGCGGCGGCGGGTCACCGCATAGGCGGTGGTGCTGCGCACATCCTGCTCGAGCCGCTCGACACCGGCCAGCACCACACCCAGCGGCGTGTCGATGTCGTTCTGCCAGAGCACCTGATCCTGCGCGGTCCGGAAATCGCTCGGCAGGAAAGCGCCGACGATGCCCTCGGACACGTCTTCACTTTGCGACACCTGGAACTGGGTCTTCCAGCCGGAACGGACCTGCCCCGACAAGCCGGCGCGCAGGACCTGTGTGCTGAAGTCATCCCGCGAATCCCTGCCGGGTCCGTCGTCGTAGTGGCTGGTGCCCTCCGAGCGCAACAGCCCGAGGTCGAGCTTCCAGCTGCCCGTCAGGTCGACCGCCAGGGTGCCGTTGAAGGCCCGCTGGCGCAGGGGGTCGCGGTCGGCATTGAAGTTGCCGAAGGGCACCGTCGGGTTGGTGCTGGAAAAACCCCGGTCGTTGAGCACCGACGCGTCGATCGACCAGGTGGTGCCATCACGGCCTCCGCTGACACCGGCCCCCGCCTGCGAGAACCCCGGGCTGCCCACCGACACGAACGCACTGGGATGGAAACCCTCGCGCCCCCGGCGCGTGAAGATCTGCACCACGCCGCCCACACCGTCGCTGCCGTAAAGCGACGAACCTGGCCCCTTGAGCACCTCGATGCGATCGATCGCATCCAGGGGCAGGCCGGTCCACACCGGCGTGCCGAGGGTGGCCGACCCGTAGCGCACGCCGTCGATCAGCAGGATGGTGTGGCGGGACTCGGCACCCCGGATGAAGATGTTGCCGGCCTTGCCGCGGCCGCCGTTGGTGGCCATCTGCACGCCGGCAGCGCGCACCAGAACCTCGGTCAGGGTCTGGCCGGCCATCTTCTCGATGTCGGCCCGCTCGATGATGGTGACGTCGCTGACCAGGCTGTCGACGCGGGTGGGAATGCGGCTGGCGGTCACGACCGTGTCGGGCAGCGAAGCCACCTGGATGGGCGTGGAACCGTCGGAAACGGACGGAAAAGACTGGGCCATGGCCGGCAGGGCGGCGCACAGGGCCAGCGTCAGGGGAGCCTGGCGCCAGCGCGGGAAACGGGTTTTCATGGTGACGGACCGAAACGCATGCCCTCACCGCCTTCCCCGACGGTGCATGGGCGTCACGGTGGCGCCGCTTTCGCGGTGCCACCACCTCGTTGGCCGGTATCCGGGCTGGCAGAGCGACCTCCATCGCCTTCCCAGCCGGCGGTGGACGCTGGCCAGTGGCGGTGTGATGGAAGCGGAGCATCCGGCGGCTTGAAGCCACCGGCCGTCTCGTCTGCTTACCGTTGCGGGGGCAGCGCAGGTTAGGTTCGCCGCGGTCTGCGGCTCGCCCTCCTGCTTCCCGTTGAACTGCGGTGTGTGAACCACACCGCGAGCACCAACGGCATGCATTCTATGCCCGCACGGCGCCTACAATCACCGACGCACTCCGGAACGCACCATGGCCGCTTCCAAGCAACTCGACCAGATCACCGACAGGGTGGAGCGGCTGCTGCTGCGCCACGAAGAACTGCAGC
Organism: Hydrogenophaga sp. XSHU_21; assembly: GCA_046604145.1. Classification (GTDB taxonomy): domain Bacteria; phylum Pseudomonadota; class Gammaproteobacteria; order Burkholderiales; family Burkholderiaceae_C; genus Hydrogenophaga. Next base: position 363,916 of record JBKIXD010000003.1, on the reverse strand, counting down.
GCACCAACGCCTTGCTGGTGGAACAGGTGCATGCACTGCAGGCCGAACGCGACCAGCTCAAGTCGCGCCTGCTCACGGCACGCGCGCGCATCGATGCGCTGCTCGAACGCCTGCCGGCCGCCGCCGACGACCGCAAGGAGCGCACATGAACAAGCCCGGACACAAGCAGATCGAGGTTCAGATCATGGGCCAGAGCTACCTGCTTTCCTGCCCGGTGGGGGGCGAATCCGCCTTGCTCGATGCGGTCGAGCGCGTGGACACCGCGATGTGCCGCATCCGCGACGCAGGCAAGGTCAAAGCGCGGGACCGCATCGCGGTGCTGGCCTCGTTGAACCTGGCGTTCGAGCTTTCCCAGCTCGAGCGCAAGAAGGCCGAACGCGAAGCCGAAGAGCAGCAGTTCCAGGCGTCTTCCTTCGCCCAGGGCGACGCCAGCGCCTTTGCCGAAGCGGGCGGCTCCTTCGACACCGACGCCCTCGACCCGCAAACCCAGTCGCGCGTCGAGGAGTTGATGCGCCGCCTCGACCAGACCCTCGACAAGGACGGGCGCCTGCTTTGACCGGTGACCCAGGGCCTGTTCACACTGTTTTTCCAGATGCGAACGGGATGAGAACAGTGTGGACAGGCCCTGGCGGCTCGCCGCCCGTCACGGCGAAGGGTTGCACCGACCGGTGGTCCGCACGCCTTTCACTCTGCTCCTAGAATTTGCCCTGTCTGCGGTGTGCGCCGGGCTTCAATGTCCTTGAACCAATGCTCTTTGAGCCCGGGCTTGGTACATTGCGCGGCTGGTGCGAGCGTCTCGCGTCAGACGAACCCGAAGCCGCGCTGCCCTCGCCCACCTGAACCCCGGTTCAGGTCAACGGCCCGGCGCCCACTTGCAGACACCTTCAATGCCTTTTGAACCCCTGTTGGTCGCCGAGCTGGCGCTGCTCGGCCTGGGTACCGGATTCCTCGCAGGCCTGCTCGGCATCGGCGGCGGAATGCTCATGGTGCCCTTCATCTCCCTCATCCTCTCGGGCCGCGGCGTGGCCCCGGACCTGTCGGTCAAGATGGCCATTGCCACGTCCATGGCCACCATCATCTTCACCAGTGTGTCGAGCGTGCGCGCGCAACACAAGCGCGGTGCGGTGCGCTGGGACATCGTCAAGCGCCTGGCGCCCGGCATCGTGCTGGGATCGGCGGTGGCCAGCCTGGGGGTGTTCGCGGTCCTCAAGGGCTCCTGGCTCGCGCTGTTCTTCGCGGTGTTCGTCAGCTTCTCGGCCACCCAGATGCTGCTCGACAAGAAGCCGGCCCCCACCCGCACCCTGCCCGGCACGGCGGGGCAGCTCGGCGCCGGTGGCGTGATCGGTTTCCTCTCGGGCCTGGTGGGCGCAGGCGGCGCCTTCGTGTCGGTGCCCTTCATGACCTGGTGCAACGTGGCCATTCACAACGCGGTGGCCACCAGCGCGGCGCTCGGATTCCCGATCGCGCTGGCCAACGCGCTGGGCTACATCGTCGCTGGTCAGGGGGTGCAGAACCTGCCCCCGGCCTCGGTGGGCTACATCTACCTGCCGGCGCTCATCGTGATCGCCAGCATGAGCGTGCTGATGGCGCCGCTGGGCGTGAAGGCGGCGCACGCGCTGCCGGTGAAATCGCTCAAGCGGGTGTTCGCGGGCATCCTGTACCTGCTGGCGGCCTACATGCTCTGGAAAGGCCTGACCGCCTGAAGCCCCGGGCAATGCGGTGCGCTGCGGCTCAAAGCGGTGACGCGCTCACCACGATGCCGTCCGCATCGGCGCAGAGCCAGTCGCCCGGCCGCACCCACACGCCCTGCAGCAGCACCGGCACGTCGCGCTGACCTTCACCACGGCGTTCGGTCGGCAACGGCATCGACGCCAGCGCGCAGACGCCGAGGTCGCAAGCGGCCAGCTCGGCCACATCGCGAACGCAGCCATCGATCACCACGCCGGCCCAGCCGTTGCGCGCGGCCGCCGCCGCCAGGTTCCCGCCCAGCAGTGCGCGCCGCAGCGAGGCGCCACCATCCACCACCAGCACCCGGCCTTCGCCCGCGCTTTCCACCGCGGCCTTCACCATCGAGTTGTCCTCGAAGCACTTCACCGTGCTGACAACGCCCGCGAAATGGCGGCGCCCGCCAAAGTGCCGCCACACCGGCGCCAGCACGCGAAACGCGCCCGAGGTGTCTCCCTTGTGGTCATCGCAGAGGTCGCAGGTGGCGGGAAGCTGGGTGGTCATCGGTGTTCCTGGTGGGCGGTTTCAACGCCGCGCATTCTCTCGACAATCCCCGCAGGCGCGCACGCAGCGCCACCGGCAGGGCACGCAAGTGTTGTTTTCCTCTCTACAAACACCCTTTTCCCCCTTGCGCACCCCCGCGAATTCGCGTTTGCCTCCTTGGAAGGCGATGACAACTCCATTAGCATCGGATCGCTTGTGAGAAAGCGCGTTTTCCGCAGGCGTTCACGTCAACTTCTAGAAGGAAATTCAACCATGGCAACTGCGAAAAAAGCCCCCGCCAAAAAGGCGCCGGCGAAGAAGGCCGCCCCGGCCAAGAAAGCCGCCCCGGCGAAGAAGGCCGCTCCGGCCAAGAAAGCCGCTCCGGCGAAGAAGGCCGCCCCGGCCAAGAAAGCCGCCCCGGCGAAGAAGGCCGCTCCGGCCAAGAAGGCGGCCCCCGCCAAGAAGGCCCCTGCCAAGAAGCGCACCCCGAACGCTGCCTTCATGAAGGCCCTGACCCCCAGCGCCGCCCTGGCTGCGATCGTCGGCAGCAACCCGCTGCCCCGCACCGAGGTGACCAAGAAGGTCTGGGAATACATCAAGAAGAACAAGCTGCAGGACGCAGTCAACAAGCGCATGATCAACGCCGACGCCAAGCTGAAGGAGATCTTCAAGAAGGCCCAGGCTTCGATGTTCGAAATGACCAAGCTGGTCAACGACCACCTCAAGTGAAGTGATGCGCCGAACGCACCTGCGGGTGCGTTCACTCCCGACAAAGCCGACATTCGTCGGCTTTGTCGTTTGCGGGCCTGCCCTCTGGAAAAGGCAGGCCCGTACCTTGCATTGTGAGAAACTGCGCCGCCACCCGCCCTGCCCCGCATGACGCCGACGCCATCGCCCCCACCTGCCGCGCCCGCCCATCGGGGTGCTGCCTCCGGCATGGCGCTTCCGCCCATGCAGCACCGAACGGTGCTGGTGATCGATCTGGTGGAGTCCGTCAGGCTGATGGCCGCCGACGAGGCCGAAGTGGTGCGCCTGTGGCGGGGGTTCGTGCAATTCGCCACCACCGAGGTGCTGCCCGCGCGCGGCGGTCGGCTGGTCAAGAGCCTGGGCGACGGCCTGCTGGCCGAATTCGAGCACCCGGCGCAGGCGGTGCGCGCTGCGCTTCAGCTGCACCGCCATTTCGACGAGCCGAACCGGCAACTGCCCGCCGCCCGCCAGCTCTACCTGCGCGCCGGCATCAACGCCTCGCAGCTTTATGTGGACGAGGTCGATGTCTACGGCCACGGCGTGAACCTGGCGGCCCGCGTGGCGGACCTGGCGGCGCCCGGCGAAACCGTGGTCACCGCCAGTGTGTACGACGCTCTGGTGGTGGGTGTGGACGCCGACGTGCAGGACCGCGGCGAAAGCTACCTGAAGCACTGGCCCGAACCGGTGCGCACCTGGACGGTGATGCCGGTGAGCGCCAGCACGCCGGTGGTGCGCCTGCCCACCCCGGCCGACTCGGCGAGCGATTTCCGCCCGGCCATCGCGGTGATCCCGTTCGAAACCCGGACCCACGCGGCCGAGCAGTTCGTCATCGGCGATCTGATCGCCGACGGCGTGATCATCCAGCTCTCGCGCAGCCAGGACCTGCGCGTGATCTCCCGCTTGTCCACCAGTGCCTTCCGGGGCCGCGGCACGGCGCCGGCCGAGGTGGGCCAGCGACTCGAGGCCTCCTACACGCTGAGCGGCAGCTACGTGAGTTTCGGCGACAAGCTCGTCATCACGGCCGAGCTGAGCGACAACCGCCGAAACGAAGTGGTCTGGGCCGAGCGGCTGTCGGGCGACACGCTCGACCTCGTGCAAGCGGAGAGCGAACTGATCACCCGGCTGAGCGAGGCCACCGCCAACGCCGTTCTGCACCACGTGGTGCAGCGCACGCTGGTCATGCCGGTGCCGCAACTGGAAAGCAACGCGCTCATGCTGGGCGGCATCACGCTGATGCACCGATCGACCCCGCGCGACCTGCAGCGCAGCCTGCAACTGCTCGAGGCTGTGGTGGACCGGCACAAGCGCGTGGCCACGCCCTGGGCCTGGATGGCCAAGTGGCACGTCATGCAGGTGGTGCAAGGCCTGGCGCCCGAACCGGCCCGCGCGTTTCGCGAGGCCATCGGGGTGGCCGACCGGGCGCTCGACATGGAGCCCAACAGTTCGCTCGCCATGGCGATCAAGGGGCATGCAATGTGCCACCTCGGCGAAGAAGTCGACGCCTCCAGAAAACTGCTCCAGGACGCAACCCACACCAATCCCAATGACCCGATGGCATGGCTGTACAGCAGCGTTTGGTCAACGATGTGGGGCACCCCAGAGGACTCGATCACCGAGGCAGAGAACGCTCTGCGGCTGTCTCCGTTTGATCCCCAGCGCTATTACTTTGAAATGATCCTCAGTACGTGCCTGGCGGCCGCCCAGGACTGGACCAGATCCGCCGAACTGGCCCGGGCATCCCTGAGGAAGAACAGCCAGCATCTGCCGACTATCCGAACCCTGATGATTGCGGAGTTCGAAAGCGGCAATATTGAACATGCGAGGAGAACATTCAACACAATGCTGGCGATGCAGCCAGACATGACGGTGCAGCGGTATCTCTCGGCTGGCGGGCGAAGTCCGTTGCGGCAGCGTGTGGCCAAAGCGATGGCAGCTTTGGGAATGAAGGCAACCTAGACCAAACGGAGGACACATGAGCGGTGGTATTTCTGGAGGAATTTCCGGCGGTATTTCCGGAGGCATTTCGGGGGGCATTTCCGGGGGTATCTCTGGCGGCATCTCCGGAGGCATCTCCGGAGGCATCAGTGGCGGCATAGCCGGTGCTGCAGGTGGAGCGATCGCCTCCACTGACGCGCTCACGCTATCGCGCGCCGCCATCGTCGGTCCCTTTCAGGGACCCACGCTGAAGGTCAAATGGCCCACATTCGATGACCCGGCCAACCTGAAGCGCTGGGCCGACGGCCCGAGGCTGGCGGCCATCATGTCGGAGCTGATCGAAGGCCTGGGCTACGAGGCGGACGCGAAGAAGCGCACGGCCAGCCTTCGTTTTGCGAGCGGCAACAAGCAGCACCGCCTGGTGTCGCTGCACGGGCCCGACGAGAAGTTGCTGAAAAGCCAGCTCAAGCTGGTGGCCGCGTACGCCGACCTGCGCCCCGACCGCGCCATCGAGGTGGTCGAGCAGATGGGCTTTCCGGTCGCGTTCTGGGGCTCGGTGATCGGTCTGACGGCGCATCGCCATGGCAAGACCCTGCTGCTGCTCGATGCCGCGTTTTCACTCGCCATCAGCGTCGAGCAGCGGTTCAAGCAGATCTTCGCGATCCCGCGCCCGGTGGAGTATTCGCCCCAGATCCAGCCCATGATCCCCACGCCCGGCCACGGGTCGTGGCCCAGCGGGCATGCCACCGAGGCCTTCATCGCCGCCACGGTGCTGCAGGCGCTTCTGAACCACGGCAATCCCAAGGGCAACGGCACCGAAAGCCGTGAACAGCTGCAGCGGCTGGCGGCGCGCATCGCCGTCAACCGCACGGTGGCCGGTGTGCACTATCCGGTCGACAGCGCCGTGGGCCGCCTGCTCGGCACCGCGCTGGGCGAGTACATCGTGGCGCGCGCCAAAACGGGCAGCGTGCACGAGCGCGGCTTCCATTCGGCCCTGTTCGTCGAGAAAGACGGCGCGCCCATGGACTTCTCGCTGCGCGCGCCGATGGACCACACCAGCGGACATCCCTACACCCGCGCCGACAAGGCCAACGCCGTCGAGCCCGCGCCCATGCTGGCCTGGCTCTGGAAGGAAGCCGTCGGGGAGTGGCAATGAGCTGGCGCCCCCTGCCCCGGGGCGCGTTCACCGGCATTCATTGGTCCGCGCCTGGCGCCATCGACGGCATGGACCCCTATCTGGCGTGGGCCGAGGCCGATGGCTTCGTGGGCTACCACCTTCACGGCAAGGACGACCAGCCCAAATGGCTGCCGATCGTGATCGGCCTGCGCGAGGGCGCCGATGTGCGACAACTGGTGGACGCCGGTTCGCCCGAATGGCTGCAGGTGCCTGTGACCTACCTGCTGCTGCCCGGCCTGCGGCACTGCACGGCACGGGTGTCGAAGCGGTTTTTCGACCACTGGCGCAAGGGCCACGCGGTGCGCGACCTGATCGAGCGCTTTGAACTCGGTCTGCCGGTCGACCAGTACGCCGAACCGCTGTCGGTGTGCGCCCATCCGCACCAGCACCCGCGCCCACCGAAGAACCGCATTCGTGGACCGGTGATCGGGCTCATCGACGGCGGCTTGGCGGTCGCCAATGCCGCGTTCCTCGACCGCAGACAGCGCACCCGGGTGAAGCGCTTCTGGCGGCAGGACGACTTTTACGGTGGTCCGTGGCCGGGCTCGGTGAAGCACGAGCGCCACCGCCTCGACCCACGCCGTGCCGGGCCCACCCCCGACGACATGGGCTACGGCCACGAGCTCACCGGCGCCGACATCGACCGGGAGATGGCGCGGTTCACCCACCACCGCCAGCTCGACGAAGAGGCCCTTTACCGGCACCTGCAGCTCTGGGACCTGGCCAAACCCGTGAACCACGGCACCCACGTGATGGGCCTGGCCACGGCACCCGGCGGGCTGCTCGATCCGGCCGACAACGATTTCGCCAGCGAATGCGAGCTGGTGGCCGTGCAGCTGGACTGGGCCAACGTGCTCGACACGTCGGGTGGTGCCATGAACGTGAGCGTGCTCGATGCGCTGCACTACATCGTTTCGCGCTGCACCGACGACGCGGCCATGGTGGTGAACATCAGCTGGGGCACCCTGGCAGGGCCGCACGACGGCACTTCGCTGCTGGAAGCCGCCATGGACGAGCTGATCCAACAGCTGGGCGGGCGCCTGCAGGTGACGGTGCCGGGTGGCAACGGTTACCAGAGCCGCACCCACGCCAATGCGGTGGTGGCACCCGGCCGGTCGGTGGACCTCCACTGGCGCGTGCTGCCCGACGACCGCACCCAGAGCTTCCTCGAGATCTGGCTGCCCGACGGCTCGAGCGACACCACGATCACGGTGACCCCGCCCGACCGGCCCGATCAGGCGGTGACGTTGAAGGCCGGCGATTCGGGCATGTGGGTCGACGGCGACGGCAAACCCCGTTGGTCCGCGATCTACACGGCGCGCAGCGCGCTTGGGGCCCGCGGCACCTGCGCCCTGATCGCGCTGGAACCCACTTTCAGCCTGCACGACGGGCGCACCCTGGCCCCGTTCGGCCGCTGGGGCGTGACCCTGCACAACCCGGGCGCCCAGCCGGTGGTGTTCGACGCCTATGTGGAGCGCGACGACGTGGCACTGGGTGTCAACACCGGTGCCAAGCAGTCGTGGCTGGAAGACCGCGACTACGACACGTCGGGCAACCTCGACGGCTGGACCGACGATCCCGACAACCCCACCCCGATCCGCCGCAGCGGCACGTTCAACAGCCTGTCGACAGGCCAGCGAACGGTGAGCGTGGGGGGCACCCGGGCCGAGGACACCGGGCCACAGCCGCTGTCGCGGTTCGCGCGGTATTCGCCGCAGCGCCCGGGTGTCGATCCGGCGCGGCCGCAGCGCCCTGGCGTGAAATGGGTCCCCGACACACTGGCGCCCAGTGACGACAACCCGGCGCTCTGGGGCGTGCGAAGCACCGCCAGCCTGAGCGGTGGCACCGCGCGGCTGGCGGGCACGAGTTCGTCGGCCCCGCGCGAGGCGCGCCGGCGCGTCAATACGCTGAAGTGACGGGCCCGCGCGGGATCACCAGCGGGCCGGCAGCGGCTTGAGCAGGACGATCCAGCGCTCGCGCACGTCGATGAAGCCGCCGGTTTCGAGGTCCTTGAGCAGCCGGCTGACCATTTCGCGCGAGCAGGCCAGGTGCTGGGCAATCTGCTGGTGCGTGAGCTTTTCGCGCAGCGGACGTTCGCCGCCGGCGCCGGGTTCAAGGGCCAGGTCGTTGAGCAGCTTGACCAGCCGGCCATAGACGTCGATCAGCGCGACATTGCGTGCGCTTTCGGTGGCCAGGCGGGCTCGGCGAATGAGGCGCGCCATGAGTTCGAGGGCGAACTCGGGGTGCTCGCCGATGTAGGCCAGCAGGCGCTCGCGGGTGACGACGGAACAGGTGCTGTTGTCGACCGCCTCGACGTTGGCCGAGCGCGGCCCGCCGTCGAGCGACATTTCGCCCACGTACTCCAGCGGGCCATAGACCCCGAGGGTGAGTTCCTTGCCGGTGGCATCGGCCACGTAGGCGCGCAAGCGCCCCTTGAGCACGATGTAGAGCGTGTCGCCGACGTCGCCCTCCTGGATGAGCAACGCGCCACGGCGGAAGTGGCGATGAACCCCTTGGGCCGCCAGCGCTTCGATGTGTTCGGTGTTCCGGGAATCGAAGGTCTTTGCGCTGGCTGGGGGCATCCGGGGACGTCAGGGGTGGGTGTAACTCCCCGGATTGTGCGCGACCGGTGTGACGATGCGCAAGGCGGGCACCACGGGCGGCAGGCTGTTGATGCGCTGAAGCAGGCGACGGATGCTGGACGCACCCGCCTTTTCACGCAGGGTCTTGATCTGGCTGCGCACGGTGGACACCGCCACGCCGTTTTCAGCGGCAATTTCGTGGATGTCGAGCCCGCGGCACAGGGCCAGCAGCACCAGCTCTTCGGTGGGGCTCAGGCCAAGGGCACGGGCGAACATGCGCACCGCGAGGTTGTCGCAAACGTTCTGGCGGGACAGCACGACCAGCACCGTGGGCGCATCGTCTTCGAGCGGGTGCGACAGGGGCGTGAAGGCCATGGAGAGATCGCGGTCGCCCTCGCGCATGAGGACCAGGCGGCGCTGGCCGCGAACCGCGGCGTCGAGGGCCTGCTGGATGCGGTCGCTGTGCTCGGGCGTGTTGCCCATGAGGCTGCCGCTGCAGGCGCGCAGGATGCGCCGCTGGGCGAGTTCGTGGCGTGCGAGGTGGTTGGCGTGAAGGATGCGGCCCTGTGCGTCAAGCAACAGCATGCCGTAGTCGATCTCGTCGAACACCCGCAGAAGATGGGCCTCGCTCAAGGGCAACGCATGGTCTGCCGTGGCGTGTCCGCTTCCCCAAATCCTGTCCGATGTCTGCAGCATGATGAACCTCCTGTTGATGAGGAAGTGTTCATCTTTGGCCGCGCGGATGCTGTGGTCTGTTGACGCCGGATTTGTGATCCATTCACCAAACGGCCTCGGCGGACCCCCGTCCCGGGGTTCAGCGATTCAGCGCAGCCTGGCGGATGGCGGTGAGCGTGCCCCGGGTGGTGATGACCTCGGGGTCGAGTGGCACCTCGATGAGGGTGCCGCCACCGTGCGCCAGGGCCCGTTGCAGCGCGGGTTCGAAGTCGGCGGTGCGCTCTACGCGCTCGGCGGCATAGCCGTAGGCGCGGGCCAGCGCACAAAAATCGGGGTTGCTGAGCGATGAACCACTCACGCGCGCCGGGTATTCGCGCTCCTGGTGCATGCGGATGGTGCCGTAGGTGCCGTTGTTGAGCAGCAGAACGATGCTGCGCGCGCCATGCTGAACGGCAGTGGCGAGCTCCTGCCCGTTCATGAGGAAGTCGCCATCGCCCGCGATGGTGAAGGCGGTGCGCCCGGTGAGGATGGCCGCCGCAATGCCGGCGGGTACGCCATAGCCCATGGACCCGTTGGTGGGGGCCAGTTGCGTCTTGTGGCCGCGGGCGAGTCCCGGGTAGCGGTAGAAGCGGTGCAGCCAGCTGGCAAAGTTGCCGGCGCCGTTGGTGAGCACGGCGTCTGCGGGCAGCAGGCGCTGCAGCGTGTGGATGATGGCCGGCATGTCGATCGGCCCGGGCAGCTGCACCCCACCGTTGGCGGCGTCGATGTTGGCGAGGTAGTCGGCGTGGCAGGCGGCGGTCCAGGCGCTCCAGGCCACCTGCGGCGGTGCGGTGAGCACCTCGAAGCTGCGTGCGGCCGCGTTCATGCTTGCCTGGATGGCCAGCGTGGGTTGGTACACCCGGCCCAGTTCTTCCGCGCTGCTGTGAACGTGCACCAGCTTCTGCCTTGGCAGGGGTGCCTCGATCAGGGTGTAGCCACCGGTGGTGCTCTCGCCCAGCCGTGGCCCCACCGCGATCAGCAGGTCGCTTTCGCGGACGCGCCGAGCCAGCGCGGGGTTGATGCCCAGCCCCACATCGCCCGCGTACTGCGGGTGGTGGTTGTCGAAGGTGTCCTGGAAACGGAACGCGTTGGCCACCGGCAGTTGCCAGTTCTCGGCAAACCGCTGCAGCGCGGCCGCGCTCTGCGGTGTCCAGCCCCCGCCACCGGCAATGATCAGGGGCCGCTCGGATGCCAGCAGCAGGGTTCTCAGTTCGCGCAGCGCGCCCGGGTCGCTCCAGGCCTGCACGGGCTCAAGCCTCGGCAGGGGCTGGCCCTGCACGGTCTGCGTCAGCATGTCTTCTGGCAGCACCAGCACCACCGGGCCGGGACGGCCGTTCATGGCGGTGGCGAAGGCCCGCGCCACGTACTCTGGAATGCGGCGCGGATCGTCGATGCGCTCGACGCGCTTGGCAAAGCCCTTGGTGGACGGACCGAAGAACGCCGCGAAATCGACCTCCTGGAAGGCCTCGCGGTCGCGCGCGTCGCTGGCCACATCGCCCACGAACAGCACCATGGGGGTGCTGTCCTGGAAGGCCGTGTGCACGCCGATGGAGGCGTTGGTGGCGCCCGGCCCGCGGGTGACGAAGCAGACCCCGGGGCGCCCGGTGAGCTTGCCTTGCGCCTCGGCCATGAAAGCCGCCCCACCCTCCTGGCGGCAGGTCACGAACCGGATGCGGTCGGCCTGGGCATGAAAGCCGTCGAGCACGGCCAGGTAGCTTTCACCCGGAACCCCGAAGGCATGCGTGACACCTTGCGCCACCAGGCATTCGACCAGCAGGTGGCCAGCGAGTTTGTCGGTGCTCATGACGCCACCACCGCCGTGCGCTTGCCCACGCCGAGTGCCGCGACCACCGACAGCGCCAGCACGAAGGCACCGCCGGCCAGCGTGGCGGCGTACCAGCCCTTGTCCATGAACAGGCCGAAGATCAGCGGCGACACCGCAAAGCCGACGTCCAGCCCCGAGTACACCGTGCCATACACCCGCCCGGTCGCGCCCTTGGGGGTGGCGCGCTTGATGAGCATGTCGCGGCTGGGCCCGGCCACGCCCACCGCGAAACCGGTGGCCGCCAGCACGACCATGGTGCCGACCTCGCCGAACCAGCCGGTGGCACACAGCAGCATGAAGAAGGCGCCGGCACCCATGGCCCAGGCCACCACCGTGTCGCTCGACAGGCGATGGCGCTGACCATAGACCGCCACGAAGCCGCCGACGAACATGCCCGCGGCGGCACACAGCATGTAGGCGCTGACGGTGATCGTGGCCGCCTCCATCGAGGTGCCGTAAAGCGCCTGCAGGATCGATGGCGCAAAGCTTTGCACCACCGCCAGCGTCATGGTGGACAGCAGAAAAAACGCGAAGCACCACCACACAACGGGCAGCTTCAGAAAAGCCAGGTCGTGCTCGCGGGCGGGGCCGCCAAGGGTTTGCGGCGAGCGCACGACCACCTCGGTCAACAGCTTGTCGCGCTGCCACCAGAGCAGCGCCAGCACGGCCACGTAGAGTGCCGCGGCCGCAAAGTAGGCGGTGCGCCAGTCGCTCATGGCGGTGATGCCGACCAGAAAGGCCGGCGCCAGTGCCCAGCCCAGGTTGCCGGTCAGGCCGTGTGCGCTGAAGGCGTGGCCCAGGCGCGGCGCGGACACCCGCTGGTTCAGGATGGTGAAGTCGCACGGGTGGAACGGCGCGTTGCCGATGCCAGCCAGCACGGCCACAGCCAGCAGACCCGCGTATCCCTGCGCCTGCGAGGCCACCAGCGAGGCCATCAGGAAACACGAAACGGCCGCAAACAGCACCGGGCGCGCACCGACCCTGTCCACCAGGAAACCCGACAGGGCCTGTCCGATGCCCGAGATGACGAAAAACACCGTCATCAACAGGCCGACATCGGCAAAGCTCAACCCGAAGTCGCGAATGAACACGGGAAACAGCGGCGCCAGCAGCAGGTGCGAGAAATGGGACGTGGCATGCGCCAGACCCACCAGGCCGATGACGGCGGCGTCCTGCTTGAGCGGGACGGGATTGGCGGGCGGCAGGGCGCCCAGCGTGGCGGTGGTCATGGACGAGATGGTAGCCAACCCGGGGCAGCCCGGAGCGCCCCCGCTGTCCCGCTAGTGCTGGCTGACGGGTTCCAGGACCGGTGGCGGGCCGGCGGTCAGCACCGCATCGAGGGCGGCCTGCACCACCGGGCGTGCCTCGACCGGGCGCAACCAGCGGTTGCGGATGAGGCGAACACACACGCGCTTGGTCATGCTGTGCGCACGACCGCCGCGGCTGGTGAACATGAACAGCGTGCCCCGGTTGCTGGCCCAGACCAGTTGCGCGCGCAGCCACTCACCGTGCGAATACAGGTCGACCCAGGCGCCCTCGTGCAGCGAAAGCAGCAGCTGCTCGGCGTCCATGGCTTCCTGCTCGTCCAGGGCACCGATGGAGCTGTCGAATTCGCCGCCCAGGGGGCCGAAATCGGTGGCAATGGTGTCCTCGAAACCGGCATTGGCCAGTTCCTTCTGACCGATCCAGGGCTGGGCCGCGGCCTTGGGCACCCGCTGTTCGGGGGTCGCCGGGGCCAGTTCCTCGAGCACCATGAGCGTGGCGGCGGTGTCGTCGAGCGGAATCGGGTCGGAGTGTCCGCTGTCGCTGCGCACCTTGGCGCGGCGCAGGCCCAGCACCGGCTCGTGCAGGCGCAGCAGCGCATCGAAGAAGGTCTGGGTTTCTTCCGGGGATTTGCCCAGCATGTCCAGGCCCTGACGCAAGGTCTTCACCATGCCGGGCACGATGCGGAACAGCTCGGCCGGGCGCCGCAGCGTCACGTCCTTCTTGATGCTCCAGAGCAGGTCGGACACGGCCTTGCGGTAGGCGTTCAGGTCGGCCTGCGATTCAGGCAGGCCCATTTCGGCCGACGCCAGCACCAGCGACCAGCTGCCGTAAATGAAGTCGAGGATGAAGCCCGGGGCGTTTTCGACATCGGGCCGTTGGCTCAGGTCCCACGCAATGCGGTCGGCGAGCGCCTGGCGGTCTTCGGCGTGGCGAAGTGCCTGCAGGCGCTCCTTCTGGACCCGCTCACCGCGGTCGTCTTTCGAGCGCCATTCACCGCGAAGTTTTTCCAGGGCCTCGGCGAACGCCTGCGGGTCCTGGCTGGCGCGCTCGTTGAGCACGCGGAAGGCATCGCGCACCGGTGCGAAGAAGTCGTCGAATTCTTCGCTGAATTCGTCGTTGTAGCGGAAGCTGCGCTGCGCAACGCTTTCCACCAGGCGCCGAGCCGGGTGCGCGTCTTCATTGAAGAAGCGCGGCTGCGCCATGGCCTGGTGCAGCAGAGCCGGCTCGAGCGCCACCATGGCTTCGCGCACCGGCGCCAGCAGCAGGGGATCGCGCGCCACCTGATTGACCAGCTTGCGCACCACGTCCAGGCCAACCGCCTGGGCCACCGATTTCGCCTGCGACTTGAGGTCCAGCAGCACCTTGGCGCGCTCGGTGGCATTGGCCTCGTTGCCCCAGGCCTGTGCGCTGAGCTGCGAGCCGATGCCGACATGGCGCACCGGGCGGTCCACGGCGGGCAGGTCGCGAAAGCGGGTGCGCTCTTCCTCAAGAACGACTTCATCGAGCACCGGCAGCGCGGCCTGGGCCCGCAGTTCAGCCCGCTCGCGCTCGATGGCCCGGTAGTAGTTCTGGTCGAGGGGTTGGTCGAAGACCGCTCCGCCGTTCTCCAGAAACTGCTGCATCACGTCGTGGTCGAGCATGGGCGCGGTGCGCGCCAGATCGGCCATGGGTGGCAACCAGGCGGTGTCCATGTGGGGGGACTGCGGCGAAGACGGCACCGCCATGCCGGTGGGCGTGAACCCGAAGTCGAGCAGGTCCCGCTTGGGCGGTGGCGGCGGTTTGGAGGCCTGAGGGTCGGCCACGAGCCGGACGCGGTAGCTGGCTTCCTGGACATTGGCCTTCTGGAGCATCAGCGCCAGTTGTTCGTACAGGGTCCGCAGCTCCCTGCCGAGCGGAGTGGCCAGGTGGCGCATCCAGAGGGTGCGGATTTCGGGGTCGCCCTCCGACGCGTTGAGCTGGTCGCGCAGCACCCGCACATACACCGACGGACGCAGGGGGTTTTTCTCGGCGTGCACGGTGTGCAGGCCGATGAGCGAGCTCATCCGGGCATCGAGCACCGCCAGCGCCTGCTCGACCTCGGGCAGCAGGTTCTGCAGCACCTTGGCCGACTCGATGGACTCGTTGACGGCGCTTTCGTCGACCAGCGCCAGCAGCTCCGAGTTCGACAGCAGCGCCATCGACGATGTATTGCCTTCGTTGTACCCGTTCTGAAAAACCGGCTTGAGGCGCTGGGCGTAGGCCGGCCCCCAGGTCTGGCGGTGCTTGATCAGCGTGTACCAGGCGCGCGCGCAGCGGTCACGGGCGGCCACGTCACGGGTGTCCTTTTCCTCCTGCTGCAGCGAGCTGACTGCGGCGTCGATGCAGCGGCCCAGGGTGGGCGCGGCATGGCGAACGGCTTCGTCGAAGCACTGTTCGAGCAGGGGTGAATTGACCGGCATGGCCTTGGGTTCAAGCAATCGTCACGTGATGAGGATCACGGTTATAGCCGTGCTGCGCGTGATCGATGTGGTGATCGGCCGATTTCCTGACGACCATAGCCTTTGAGGTTCCGATCGGTCATTCAGGGGGGGTGGACGGCTGGCCCGATTCTTGATTGCAACACCGTGAAGCCGGGGTTTCAACACCCCGTCATCACACACAGGCACGCTTCTCCGCACCAACCATGGACACCCGCCTCTTCACCAAGACCCCGCTGGCCTGGCAGGCCCTTGCCCGCCCGGACAGCCTGCCTCGACGGGCGCACACCCTGTTGCTGCTGGCCAATGGCCGGCGCACGCTGCGGGAACTGTCGCGCCTGCTGGATGAAGACGCCGGCGGCCTCGCCGGCGAACTGGCCGAGCAGGGTTTCCTTCACGACACCCGGGCCGTGGTGCTCACGGCACCCGACGACGAACCCGCCTGAGGGGGCGGGCCCGCCGGCGCCGCAGGGCGTCAAGCCGTGGGCAGGGCGTCGCCGAACTCGAACACGCCCGGGTTGCGGACCGGATCGACCCCCACCGGAATCGCCGATTTGGGCGGGTAACGCCCCTCCAGCAGCAGCCGGGACAGCGGGTTCTCGATGCGCTGCTGGATGGCGCGCTTGAGCGGGCGGGCACCGAACACCGGGTCGAACCCCACCTTGGCGAGTTCGGCAATGGCCGCCGGCGACACCTCGAGCTTGAGGTCCATCTGCTGCAGCCGCGCCTGCAAGGCCTTGAGCTGGATGCCGGCAATGGCCTCGATGTGCTGGGCGTCGAGCGCGTGGAACACCACGGTTTCGTCGATGCGGTTCAGGAATTCCGGGCGGAAGTGGTTCTTGAGTTCGCCCCACACCGCCTCCTTCACCTCTTCGTACGGCTGACCGACCATGGCCTGGATCATGTGCGAGCCGATGTTGCTGGTCATGACGATCACGGTGTTCTTGAAGTCGACCGTGCGGCCCTGGCCATCGGTCAGGCGGCCGTCGTCCAGCACCTGCAGCAGCACGTTGAACACGTCGGGGTGGGCTTTCTCGACTTCGTCGAGCAACAGCACCGAGTAGGGGCGGCGGCGCACCGCCTCGGTGAGGTAGCCGCCCTCTTCGTAGCCGACATAGCCGGGCGGCGCGCCGATCAGGCGGGCCACCGAGTGCTTCTCCATGAATTCGCTCATGTCGATGCGAACCAGGTGCTCCTCGCTGTCGAACAGAAAGCCCGCCAGCGCCTTGCACAGCTCGGTCTTGCCCACCCCGGTGGGGCCCAGGAACAGGAAGGAGCCGGTGGGGCGGTTCGGGTCGGACAGGCCCGAGCGTGAACGGCGAATGGCGTTGGCCACCGCGCTGATGGCCTCTTGCTGGCCGACCACCCGCTGGTGAAGCTTGTCTTCCATCTGCAGCAGCTTGTCGCGCTCGCCCTGCATGAGCTTGCTGACCGGGATGCCGGTGGCGCGCGCCACGACCTCGGCGATTTCTTCGGCCCCGACCTGGGTGCGCAGCAACTGCGGACGGCCGCCCTCCTTCTTGCCGGTCTCGGCGGCTTGCGCGTCCTTCAGGCGCTTTTCCAGCTCGGGCAGCTTGCCGTACTGCAGCTCGGCCACCTTGTTGAAATCGCCCTTGCGGGTGAACTCCTCGATCTGGTGGCGCAGCTTGTCGATCTCTTCCTTGACCTGCGCCGACCCCTGGGCCTGCGCCTTCTCGGCTTTCCAGATCTCTTCGTAGTCGGCGATCTCGCGCTGCAGGCGGACGATCTCCTCCTCGATCAGCTCGTGGCGCTTCTGGGAGGCCTCGTCCTTTTCCTTCTTCACCGCCTCGCGCTCGATCTGGAGCTGGATCAGGCGCCGGTCCAGGCGGTCCATGACCTCGGGCTTGGAGTCGATCTCGATCTTGATCTTGGCCGCGGCCTCGTCGATCAGGTCGATGGCCTTGTCGGGCAGGAATCGGTCGGTGATGTAGCGGTGGCTGAGCTCGGCCGCGGCCACGATGGCCGGGTCGGTGATCTCCACACCATGGTGCACCTCGTACTTTTCCTGCAGGCCGCGCAGGATGGCGATGGTGGCCTCGACCGTGGGTTCGTCGACCAGGATCTTCTGGAAGCGGCGCTCCAGTGCGGCGTCCTTCTCGATGTATTTGCGGTATTCGTCGAGCGTCGTGGCGCCCACGCAATGCAGTTCGCCGCGCGCCAGCGCCGGCTTGAGCATGTTGCCCGCGTCCATGGCGCCTTCGGCCTTGCCCGCGCCCACCATCGTGTGCAGCTCGTCGATGAAGACGATGGTCTGGCCTTCGTCCTTGGCCAGTTCGTTCAGCACCGACTTCAGGCGCTCCTCGAATTCGCCGCGGTACTTGGCGCCAGCCAGCAACGCCGCCATGTCCAGGCTCAGCACCCGCTTTCCCTTGAGGCTGTCGGGCACCTCGCCCGCGACAATGCGCTGCGCCAGCCCTTCGACGATGGCGGTCTTGCCCACGCCGGGCTCACCGATCAGCACCGGGTTGTTCTTGCTGCGCCGCTGCAGCACCTGGATGGCGCGGCGGATCTCGTCGTCGCGGCCGATCACCGGATCGAGCTTGCCCGCACGGGCGCGCTCGGTCAGGTCCATGGTGTATTTCTTGAGCGCTTCGCGCTGGCCCTCGGCCTCGGGGTTGTTCACGCTTTGCCCCCCGCGCACGGCGCTGATGGCGGCCTCCAGACTCTTGCGCGACAGGCCGTTCTCGTTGGCCAGGCGGCCCAGCTCGCCCTTGGCGTCGGCCAGGGCCAGCAGAAAGAGTTCGCTCGCCACGTAGCTGTCGCCGCGCTTGATGGCTTCCTTTTCACTGGCCTGCAGCAGCCTGGCCAATTCCTGCCCCACTTGCACCTGCTCCTGTCCCTGCACCTGGGGCAGGCGCTGCACGGCGGCTTCGGCGGCTTTGGTCAGGCCGGGCACATTGACGCCGGCGCGCTGCAGCAGCGAGCCGGGCCCGTCGGGCTGGCGCAGCATGGCCAGCAGCACGTGGGCGGGTTCGATGTAGGCGTGGTCGTTGCCCAGCGCGATCGACTGGCCGTCGGCGAGGGCTTCCTGGAACTTGGTGGTGAGTTTGTCGAGACGCATGGAGGGCGCTCCGGAAAAATGGATTGCCGTTCACATGGCGGCGGCAGGTCCATTTTCAAGGCACCCCGCCAACCCACCTTGCGCCAGGTCAACGCCGCTGTCAACGGCGCCAGTAGGCGTAGCTCCATGCGGTGACATAGCCCGCCCGGCGGTAGAGCGACTGCGCGCCCAGGTTGCCGGCGTCGACCTGCAGGAAGGCCCGCCCAATGCCCCGTTCGGCGGCGGCCCGGGCCATGGCGGTCATCACCTGGGCCGCCAACCCGCGGCCGCGCCAGGCCGCCGCGGTCCGCATGCCATGCACCCCCAGCCAGCCATGGCTCAGGCTGGCGGCGCCGCAGGCCACGGTGGCGCCATCGCGCAGGGCGCTCACGAACAGCGTCCCGCTGGCGCGGGCCAGCGCCCTGGACCGGTGTGCGCCATCCACCGGGTCGAGCCCTTCGCCGAGGAACATGGTCAACCACTCGGCGTCGGCCTGTGGGCGCAGCACCACCTCGACCGGCTCGGCCAGCGTCAGCAACGGGGCCAAGGGCGCCACCTGGGTGAGGGTGGGCTGCTCACGGCGCCAGCCGTCGGCCTGGAGCGCCGCGCCCAGCGCACCGAACGCGGCGAGGTCGGGCAGACGCCAGGCCGGCACGAACCCGGCGTCGGTGTAACGCTGCACCACCTGCGGCACCACGGCGGGGTCGGCGCCTTCGTGCGAGAGCGGCACGGCACAGCGGGCGCGACCCACGGTGCCGTGGTCCATGGGCAGCAGCCAGCCCGGCAGGGTGTCGTCCAGCCGCTCGGGCGACACCGCCTGAACGGTGGCGCGTTCCAGGGTCTCGGGGTCGATGTGAACGGTGGGCGGTGGGGCGGGTGGCGCGCTCATTGCGCCCACTGTGCCACACGCCCGGTGGCCGCGATCAGGCCTTCACCGCGTCCAGCGAAAAGCCGGCGATGCGCTTGTAGTTGTCCGAAATCTGGCGCAGCTCGTCCTGGCTGATGATGTCGTCGATGTGTCGGAACGGCTTGTCGCCGCTGAGCTCGTCCACGCGGATGTTGATGAAATCGGGCGGCACGCTGCGGTTGGTCTGCACCACGCGGGCCGTCGCCTCGCGCCGGCTGGTTTCGTAGGCCTGCAGCGCGGCCACCGGATCACCACCACGGGCCAGTTCGGTGGCCAGCGTGCGCGCGTCGATGAGCGCCTGCGCCGACCCGTTGGAGCCGCGCGGGTACATCGGGTGGGCCGCATCCCCCATCAAGGTCACCCGTCCGAAGGTCCACCGCGGGATCGGGTCCTTGTCGACCATGGGGTATTCGAGCACCTGGTCGGCGTTGCGGATCAGCGCCGGCACATCGAGCCAGTCGAACCGCCAGTCGGCAAAGATGGGCAGGAAATCGTCCACGCTGCCGCCCTGGTTCCAGTCGTTCATCGACTCGCCCGGGCGCTCGATCTCGGCCATCCAGTTGATGAGCTGGTTGCCCTGTCCGTCCACGTTGTCCACGATCGGGTAGATGACCATCTTGCCGGTCTTGATGGAGCCCACCCGCAGGTAGCTCTTGCCGCTGAGGATGGGTTTGTGCCGCGTGACGCCGCGCCAGGTGTTGATGCCCGCGAACGCGAGTTTTTCCCCGGGATAAAACTGGCGCCTTATGGCCGAATGAATCCCGTCGCAGGCAATGACCACGTCGGCGGCCACGTCGGCGCGCGGCTGGCCCTGGCTGTCGGTGAAGTGCACCACCGCCCCACCCTCGCCCTGCGTGACGCCTGTGCACCGGTGGTCGGTGTGCACCCGGTCGGCCCCGAGTCGCTCGACGGCGGTCTCGAAAAGAATGCGGTGCAGGCGCCCCCGGTGTATGCCGATTTCGGGCAACGGGTAGCCGGCATGCCGACCCCGGGGCTCGCGGTAGATGAACTGACCGAAGCGGTTGAAGAACACGCTTTCAAGGTTCTCGATGCCGGCGGCCTGCAGCGCCGGCGTGAGCCCCAGCGCATCCAGTTCGCGCATGGCGTGCGGCAGCAGCGTGATGCCCACGCCGAGCTCGCGCACCTGCGGCACGCTTTCGTACACGTCGCAGGCCAGCCCGCGCTGGTGCAGCGACAGCGCAAACGCCAGGCCGGCGATGCCACCGCCGACCACCGCGATGCGTGGGGACGCGGGGTTCATGAACTCACTCCGCCTTGATGCCGTTGCGGCGGATCACCTCGCCCCAGCGCGGAAAGTCCTTGCGCACCTGCTGGCCCAGTTCGTCGGGCGTGGAAGCGGCGGCGTCCATGCCGCCCTTGCCGAGCAGCTCGCGCACTTCATTCGTCCGGATGATCGCGGCGATTTCGGTGTTCAGGCGGGCCACCACGGGAGCCGGCGTTTTGGCGGGGGCAAAGAAGGCGTACCAGAGGTCCACGTCGACGTCCTTGACGCCCAGTTCTTCGAAGGTGGCCACGTTGGGCGCCACCGGGTGGCGCTTGGCACTGCCCACGGCCAGGGCGTTCAGGCGTCCGGCGGCCACATGGCCCTGGGCCACGTGGATCGGCAGGAAGCCGGCCATGATCTCGCCGGACAGCAGGTCGGTGGTGTAGCCGGCGGTGCCGCGGTACGGCACGTGCAGCATGAACAGGCCGGTGCGGGTCTTGAACAGCTCCATGGCCATGTGGTGCGGCGTGCCCACGCCAGGCGAGCCGTACACGATGGACCCCGGCTTGGCCTTGGCGGCGGCAATCAGTTCCGGCATGGACTTGATGTTGGTCTTGGGGTTGGTCACCAGCATCAGCGTGCCCCAGGCGGCCATGCTCACCGGCGCAAAGTCGCGCTGCGGGTCGAACGGCACATTGGCGTAGAGCTGGGCGGCCATCAGCATGGTGTTGGCGCCCATCAGCAGGGTGTGCCCGTCGGGGTTGGACTTGGCCACCGCATCGGCCCCGATGTTGCCGCTGGCGCCCGGCTGGTTGAGCACCACCACGGGCTGCCCCAGGCGCTCGCTCAGCCGCGGCTGAACCGCGCGGGCAATGGTGTCCATGCCGGTGCCGGCCGTGAACGGCACGATGATGCGCACGGGCTGGGTCGGCCAGGTCTGGGCCTGGAGGCCGACCGAGGCCAGCAGCAGCGAGGCGGCCGCGAGCAGGCGGGTGGTGAGTTGTTTCATGCGTGTCTCCGTTGTTGTGGTGGGGATTCGGTGATTCAGCGGACGCCGATCTTGAAGACCGTCTCGGCGTTGGTCTGGAAGAAGCGCTTCTTGTCCTCGGCGCTCAGCGCCAGCCGGTCCAGCGCGATGACTTCGTCCACCGCGTGCTGATAAGGGTAGTCCATCGCGTAGAGAACGCGGTCCATGCCCATGAATTCCTGGGTGAACCGGATGGCCGGCTCCCAGGCCACGCCGCTGTTGGTGATGTAGAAGTGCTCGCGCAGGTATTCGCTGGGTTGGCGCTTGATAGGCTTCATGCTGTCGTAGCGCTGCGAACGCACCGTGGCTCGGTGCATGTAGTCAAGGCGGTAGGCCCAGAACGGCAGCGCCTCGCCCATGTGGCCCAGCACCATGCGCAGCTTCGGGAAGCGGTCGAACACACCGGCGGTGATGATGCGCAGCGCGTGCAGGCCGGTCTCGACGCCGAAGCCGTAGATGGCGCCGTCCAGACCGCCCTCGAAGAACGGTTGGTACATGCCCGCCGGCAGCGAGTTGGGGTGCAGGTAGATCGGCGCGTCGTGCGCTTCGGCCGCGGCAAAGATGTCCCAGAACTTCGGGTCGGACAGGTACTGCCCCTGCGTGTGCGAGTTGATGACCACCGCGTGCATGCCGAGCTTCGTCACGCCACGCTCGATCTCCCTGGCGGCGGCGGCCGGGTCCTGCGGTGCCACGGCGATCATGCCGGCAAATCGCGTCGGGTGGCGGCGGATCGCGTCGGCGAGGCGGTCGTTGGCGCCGCGCACGAAGTCCACGGCGGTGGCGGTGTCCATCACCTGCGCGCCGGGCGAGGTCAGGGCCAGCACCTGCATGTCGATGCCGCAGGCGTCCATGTGGGCGATGCGCAGGTCGTCAAGGTCGACCAGGCACCGCATGATGTGCTGCGCCCGCTCGCTCGGGCTGCTCATGTAGAAGCCCATCAGCCCGCGAAAGCCGGGGTCGCAGTCACCGCGCTCGAGCACGCGGCGGAATATCTCCAGTTGTTCCGGGGTGGCGAAGGCCTCCTCGGTGGCGATGCGCTTGTACGGCGCGGGGTCGGGTCGGCGGGTGGACTGCGGGTCCGGCAACTGGATCAAGAACGGTCTCCTCACTGGATGGCCGGCCATGTTAATTTTGTGCGGTTTCACAAACAATAGGCAGATTCACGTGATCTGCTTTTCCAATTCGCGGCAAATCGATGGACACCCTGGTCAACCTCAAGGCCTTCGTCGCCACCGCCGAAACCGGCAGCTTTTCGGCCGCCGCGCGCCAGGCCGGGCTGGTGCCGTCGGTCATCAGCAAGCGGGTCGAGCAGCTTGAATGGCGCATCCGTGCGCCCCTTTTCACCCGCACCACCCGCAAACTCACCCTGACCGATGTCGGCGAACGGTACCTGCCGCAGGTGCGCGCGCTGGTGCGCCAGGTGGACGAGGCCCTGGCCGGCATGGCCACCGCCAGCGGCGCCCTCGAAGGCCACATCCGCGTGAAGATCCCCACCACGCTGGGCGTGCTCAACCTGAGCCGGCTGCTCAACCAGTTCCTGCGGGAACAACCCCTGATCAGCATGGATGTGGTGCTGGCGGACCGTTCGGTGAACCCGCTCGAGGACGGATTCGACATCGCGATCGGCGCCCGGCCCGAGTCGTACGGACAGGTGCAGGACCACCCGCTGTGCCCGATCCGGCGCAGGCTGTGCGCGGCCAGCGCCTACCTGGATCGCCGTGGTGCACCGGTCACGCCGGCCGAACTCATCGACCACGACTGCCTGGTTTTCGCCACCGTGGGCACCCACTGGACCTTTCAGGGTCCGCAGGGCCAGGTGGATGTGGACGTGCGCGCCAAGCTCAAGACCAACGACGGCGGCGCGTTGCGAGAGGCGGCTCGCGACGGCCTGGGCATTGCGCTGCTGGCCGACTACCTGGTCGCTCCCGACCTGGCGTCGGGCGAATTGCAGGAGGTGCTGCCGGAGTTCCGGCCGCCGGACCTGTGGCTCAAGGCCCTGGTGCCGTCCAACCGGATCGAGCTGCCCCGCATCCAGACGCTGCTGCGCTGGCTCGAGCTGCAACTGGCGGGCTCGCCGCTGGGCGGCCGGCCACCGGCCAACCCCTGATTCAGGCGTTGGAAGCGCCGATGCCCCAGCGGGCCAGCGCGGCGTCGTCGCTCACGCGGGCGTCGACCCAGCGGGCACCTTCGGGCGTCTGCTCCTTCTTCCAGAACGGGGCCTGGGTCTTCAGGTAGTCCATCAGGAATTCGCAGGCCTGGAAGCTCTGGCCGCGGTGCGCCGAGCTCACGATCACCAGCACGATCTGGTCGAGCGGTTTGAGCGGTCCCACGCGGTGGATCACGCGCGCACCCAGGATGTCGAAGCGCTTGAACGCCTCGTCGATCATGCCTTCGATGGCTTTTTCGGTCATGCCGGGGTAGTGCTCCAGCTCCATCGCACTCACCGACTGGCCGTCGTTGCGGTCGCGCACGGTGCCGATGAACGAACACACCGCCCCGACACCCTTGTCCTGCAGGCGCAGCAGCGCCACCTCGGTGCTGAGGTCGAAATCGGCGATCTGGATGGCAACGCGGGCGCTCATGCGGTTCTCGGGAGTGGGGTTCACCCGCCCGTCACCGGGGGGAAGAACGCCACTTCGGCGTCCCCGGTCAACGCGGCCGACTCGTCGGCCATGGTCTGGTTGAGGGACACCCGGACGGCACGGCCGCGCGCCAGCGCCTCGGCGTGCGCGCCGCCCCGGGCAATGAGTTCGTCGCGCAGCGCCGCCAACGTGGGCGCGGCGGTGGTCACGCGCTCACCCCCGGTGCCGATGGTTTCGCGAATCGACGCGAAGTAGCGAAGCTGGATGGTGTTCGTCATGCGAGCAGGTCTGCCAGGGCAATGAAGTTCACGGTGTCGCCGGGCGCAATGGTGGTGCCCGCGGGGTTGTCCACCAGGCCGTCGGCCCAGACCACCGAGGTGAGCACGCCTGAACTCTGGTTGGGAAACAGGTCGAGGCCGCCGTGGGCATTGCGGCGTGCGCGGAGAAACTCGCGGCGCTTGTCGGCGCGCGGCACCGAAAAATCGGCGCGCAGGGGCACGCTGGGCGGCACGCGCAGGGCGCGCTCATCGGTCACCCCCTGCAGTTTGAGCAGCGCGGGCCTGACCAGCAACAGGAAGGTCACGAAGCTCGACACCGGGTTGCCCGGCAGGCCGATGAAATGGCAGGGCGTGGTGGGATCTGCGTCGCTGTCGGCCGCCACCCCGGCGTCGCGGCGCACGTGGCCGAAGGCAAACGGCTTGCCCGGCTTCATCGCGATCTGCCACAGGTCCAGACCGCCCAGCTGTTGCACGGCAGGCTTGATGTGGTCTTCTTCGCCCACCGACACGCCGCCACTGGTGAGGATGAGGTCGTGGTGGTCGGCCGCGGTCTTGAGGGCGGCCACGGTCAGCTCGCGCCGGTCGGGCACGATGCCGAGGTCGCTCACCTCGCAGCCAAACCGCTGCAGCAGCGCGCGCAGGAAGAAGCGGTTGGAGTTGTAGATGGCGCCGGGCTTCATCGCCTCGGGCGGCACATCACCCGGCATGACCAGTTCGTCGCCGGTGGAAAACAGCGCCACCCTGGGGCGGCGCGCCACATCGACCCGGGCCAGGCCCAGGCTGGCGGCCAGCCCGAGTGCGGCTTCGTCGAGCCGCTGACCGCGCGCGAGCACCACGGCCCCGCGCGACACGTCTTCGCCCGCCTTGCGCACCCATTGGCCGGGCGTCGGCACGGCATCGATGTGAACCGCATGAAAGTCGCCGCCCACCGCGCGCGTGTCTTCCTGCATCACCACGGCGTCGGCCCCCGGGGGCATGGGCGCCCCGGTGAAGATGCGCGCGCAGGTGCCGGGCTGAAGCGGCTCACCCGAATGGCCGGCAGCGATGCGCTGCGTGATGGGCAACACCACGCCCCTGTCGGTCACATCGGCGCTGCGCACCGCATAGCCGTCCATGGACGAGTTGTCGTGGGGAGGCACCTGCAGCGCACTCACGAGATCGCTGGCCAGCACGCGGCCCGCCGCATCGAAGGTGGCCACCCGTTCGGTGCGGGACAGCGGCACGATGCGCGCCAGCAACGCGGCCAGCGCGTCGTCCAGCGGCATCAGGGGGGCGCGTGGCGCGGAAGTCATGTCTGCTCGGGCGGCGTGTATTCGAACCGGCTGGCATTGTCGACCAACCATGCGGCCACGTCATCGGGCGCGTTCAAATCCAGCACCGGCCGTGCGGGTGGTTCCGGCAAGGCCTGCGGGCTGTCGGTGGCCACCGCCAGCACGTGTGGCTGCCCGGGGTAAATGACGGGCTTGCCGCTTTCCTCGCGCCAGACCTCGATCTTGGGCAGGCTGCTGCGCTTGAACCCTTCGACCAGCACCCAGTCCACCCCCGCGGTCAGGCGGGCAATCAGCGGATGCACGTCGTGCTCGGTGAAGTCTTCGTACTCGCGCATGATCACCAGCCGCTTCGGCGAGGCGGCCACGATCTCGACCGCACCGGCCTCGCGGTGGCGCCAGGTGTCCTTGCCGGGGTGGTCGATGTCGAAGCGGTGGTGTGCGTGCTTGATGACCGACACCCGAAACCCGCGCAGCCGCAGCGCCGGGATGAGTTGCTCCACCAGCGTGGTCTTGCCCGAGCCGGAGTAGCCCGCGAAACCGACGGCCTTCATGCCCTCGGGCAGCGCTCGGCGATGAACGCCTTCACGCGGGCAACGTCGGCCGGCATCAGGTGCACGCGCTTGGGCAGCGCTTCGATGCCCTCGAAAGCGGCGGGTCGATCCGGGGCGTGGCCCAGTGCCTCGACGATGGTTTCGGCGAACTTGATGGGCAGCGCGGTTTCCAGCACCACCATGGGCACGCCGGGCTTGCGGTGGTCCCGCGCCACCTTCACGCCGTCGGCGGTGTGGGTGTCGATGGTGACGCCGAAACGCTGGTGCGTGTCTCGGATGGTGGCCAGGCGGTTGGCGTGCGTGCTCTTGCCGCTGACGAAGCCGTAGCGGCTGGCGGCGTCCGCGAACACCGGGTCCCGGCCCAGGTCGAAGCGGCCTTCGCGGGACAGGGCATCGGCAAACAGCGCCTTGCAGCGCGCGCCGTCACGGCCCAGCAGATCGAACACGAAGCGCTCGAAGTTGCTGGCCTTGGAAATGTCCATCGACGGGCTGGACGTCTCATGCGTGTCGGCGCTTCCTCGCACCCGGTACAAACCGGTCCGGAAGAACTCGTCGAGCACGTCGTTCTCGTTGGTGGCCACCACCAGCGTGTCGATGGGCAGCCCCATCTGCCGGGCCACATGCCCCGCGCAGACGTTGCCGAAATTGCCGCTGGGCACCGTGAAGCTCACCCGGCCCGAGCCTGCCGGCGTCGCCTGGAAGTAGCCGGCGAAGTAATAGACCACCTGCGCCAGCAGCCGGGCCCAGTTGATCGAATTGACGGTGCCGATCTTGTAGGCGCGCTTGAACTCAAGGTCGTTGCTGACCGCCTTGACGATGTCCTGGCAATCGTCGAACACGCCTTCGATGGCGATGTTGTGGATGTTCGGGTCCATCAGGCTGAACATCTGCGCCTGCTGGAACGGGCTCATGCGGCCGTGCGGGCTGAGCATGAACACGCGCACCCCGCGCTTGCCCTTCATGGCGTGCTCGGCCGCGCTGCCGGTGTCACCGCTGGTGGCACCCAGGATGTTCAGTTCCTCGCCGCGGCGGCCCAGTTCGTATTCGAACAGGTTGCCCAGCAACTGCATGGCCATGTCCTTGAAGGCCAGGGTGGGGCCGTTGGACAGTGCCTCCAGGAACAGGCCGCCCTGCCCCGACTCCGCGGAGGGGGCCTCGAGCGCCTTCAGCGGCACGATGGCCGACGAGCCGAACACGGCCTCGGTGTAGGTGCGCTCGCAGATGCCGCGCAGGTCGCTGGCTGGAATGTCATCGACATAGAGCGACAGGATCTCGAACGCCAGTGCGGCGTAGCCGCCCGGGCGCCCGTTGCCGTACACCGCCCGCAGCCGCTGCAGGGCTGGCGGATCGATCTGCGGATACCGCTCGGGCAGGTACAGGCCGCCATCGGGCGCCAGGCCTTCCAGCAGAATTTCGCAGAAGCGCTTGCGGTCGGGATGACCGCGCGTGGACAGGTAGCGCATCAGCTCAGCTCTTCCTTGCGGATGCGGACGATGGGCGCCAGCACGGTGGGCAGCTTCTGCAGCTCGTCAAGCACGGCATTCATGGTGCCTTCGCGCGTGTCGTGCGTGAGGATGATCAGGTCGGTGCTGGTGGCACCCTCGCCGCCCACCTCGTCGGCCTCGCGCTGCAGCACGGCGTCGATGCTGATGCCCTGGCCGGCCAGCAGGCCGGTGACACGGGCCAGCACGCCAGCTTCGTCGGCCACACGCAGGCGCAGGTAGTAACTGGTAACGACCTCGCTCATGGGCAGCACCGCCAGGTTGCTCATCTGGTCGGGCTGGAAGGCGAGGTGCGGCACGCGGTGGTGCGGATCGGCGGTGTGCAGGCGGGTGATGTCCACCAGGTCGGCAATCACCGCGCTGGCGGTGGGCTCGCTGCCCGCGCCCTTGCCGTAGTACAGCGTGGTGCCCACGGCGTCGCCCTGCACGACCACCGCGTTCATGGCGCCTTCCACATTGGCGATCAGGCGCTTGGCCGGCACCAGGCTCGGGTGCACGCGCAGTTCGATGCCCTTGGGGTTGCGCTTGGTGATGCCCAGCAGCTTGATGCGGTAACCCAACTGCTCGGCATAGCGGATGTCGGTGGCCGACAGCCGGGTGATGCCTTCCACGTGGGCCTTGTCGAACTGCACCGGAATGCCGAACGCGATGGCGCTCATGATGGTCGCCTTGTGCGCGGCGTCAACGCCCTCGATGTCGAAGGTGGGGTCGGCCTCGGCGTAGCCCAGGCGCTGCGCTTCCTTGAGCACGGCATCGAAGTCGAGCCCCTTGTCGCGCATCTCGGACAGGATGAAGTTGGTGGTGCCGTTGATGATGCCGGCGATCCACTGGATGCGGTTGGCGGTGAGGCCCTCCCGCAGGGCCTTGATGATGGGAATGCCACCCGCCACCGCCGCCTCGAAGGCCACCATCACGCCGCGCTGCGACGCAGCGGCAAAGATCTCGGTGCCATGCACGGCCAGCAGGGCCTTGTTGGCCGTGACGACGTGCTTGCCGGCCGAGATGGCTTCCATGACCAGCGCCTTGGCGATGCCATAGCCACCGATCAGCTCGATCACGATGTCGATGTCCGGGTTGGCGATGACCTCGCGAGCATCGCCCACCACCGTCACCGACCCGCCGACGATCGACCGGGCCCGGGCCACGTCGAGGTCGGCCACCATGGTGATCTGGATGCCACGCCCGGCGCGGCGGCGGATTTCTTCCTGGTTGCGCTGAAGCACCTCGAAGGTGCCGCTGCCGACAGTGCCGATGCCCAGCAGGCCGACTTGAATGGGTTTCATGGATTGGAATGGCAGAGGGGAATCAGGTGCCGTGGCGTTTTCGCCAGTGCTCGAGGAATCGCGCGACCCGGCCAATGGCCTCGCGCAGGTCGTCTTCGTGTGGCAGGAACACGATGCGGAAGTGCTGGTTGTCGGGGTAGTTGAAGCCCGACCCCTGCACCAGCATCACGCGCGTTTCCTGCAGCAGCTCGAGAAACATCTGCTGGTCGTCTTCGACCGGATAGACCTTCGGATCGAGCCGGGGGAACATGTACAGCGCGGCCTGCGGCTTGACGCAGGTCACGCCCGGGATGGCGGTGATGAGTTCGTGGGCCAGGTCCCGCTGGCGCCGCAGGCGACCGCCTTCGGCCACCAGGTCGTTGATGCTCTGGTAGCCGCCGAGTGCCGTCTGAATGGCCCACTGACCCGGGACGTTTGCGCACAGGCGCATGTTCGAGAGCATGTTCAGGCCCTCGATGTAGTCCCTGGCGGGTTTCTTGTCACCGGACACCACCAGCCATCCGGCCCGGTACCCGCAAGAGCGGTAGCTTTTGGACAGGCTGTTGAAGGTGAGCGTGAGCACGTCCTCGGACAGGCTCGCCAGCGGCACGTGCTTCACACCGTCGTAAAGCACCTTGTCGTAGACCTCGTCGGCAAAGATCACGAGGCCATGCTCGCGGGCCAGATCGACGATCTGCACCAGCATCTCCCTTGGGTAGAGCGCGCCGGTGGGGTTGTTGGGATTGATGACCACGATGCCCTTGGTGGCCGGCGTGATCTTGCGGCGGATGTCGTCCAGGTCGGGCAACCAGCCCTTGGCCTCGTCGCACATGTAGTGCACCGGCGTTCCGCCCGACAGGCTGGCCGCCGCGGTCCACAGCGGGTAATCGGGCGACGGCAGGAGCAGTTCGTCGCCGTCATCGAGCAACGCGTTGGTGGCCATCACGATGAGCTCGCTGGCGCCATTGCCCAGGTAGATGTCGTCGAGGGTGACGCCCTTGATGCCCTGCAACTGGGTCTCGTGCATGACCGCCTTGCG
Organism: Hydrogenophaga sp. XSHU_21; assembly: GCA_046604145.1. Lineage (GTDB taxonomy): Bacteria > Pseudomonadota > Gammaproteobacteria > Burkholderiales > Burkholderiaceae_C > Hydrogenophaga. The sequence continues at coordinate 334,301 of JBKIXD010000003.1, read as the reverse complement.
CGCCGCAAAGATGCCCTTGCTGTCCGAATAGCCTGCCGAGTTCGGCAGATTCCGGATCATGTCCTGCTGAATTTCCTCGGGCGCATCGAAGCCGAACACGGCCAGGTTGCCGATGTTGAGCTTGATGATCTTGTGGCCTTCCTCCTCCATCTGCCGCGCCGCGTCCATGATGGGACCGCGGATGTCGTAGCACACGTTGGCAAGCTTGGCGGATTTCCGGATGGTCTTCAAAGTCCCTCCACGGCGACAGGGGTCGGGGTCACGAGGCTAAGATTGATCGGCCACAGCCCGAGCAAACCTGCAATTTGACCACAGTTCAACCGCCTTGCCCGGCGGTGACGTCCCATGAAACTGCACGCCGACACCCCGCACCAACTGGCCATCACCGCGCTGGGCGATGGCTGGGTTTCGGTCAATGGCGAGCGCCATGCATCAAGCCTGGTGCTCAGTGCATCCAGCGGGCTTCGGGTCTGGCCCTGCCAGCGGTTCGAGGACCTCGTCGAGGCACATTTCGCCGAACTGCTGGATGCGCCGTCGGCGCCACCGGAGCTGGTGCTGTTCGGCAGCGGGCCCCGCCTGCGCTTTGCGCCGCCCGCGCTTTTGCGTGCACTGCTCGAGCAGCGGATCGGGGTGGAGACCATGGACACGGCGGCCGCCTGCCGCACATACAACATCCTGGCCGCCGAAGGAAGGCGGGTCACGGCGGCACTTCTCATACACCCGTGACGCGCCCTGGGGGCGCAACGACGCGTTAGGCGTTAAAATAACGGATGTTGTCCAGCCGGGCGGCGTCGGTCCCTTGCGGTTCCGGTTGCCCTTGAAAAGCCGCGCCAAGCCGTGGCGAACCGCACCGAACCGCAGGCTGGGCAGCCAACGCAACACCATCCACTCAAGTCAGGGGTCCCCACAGCATGGCCGTCGTTGTCAACAAACCCATCCCCGAGTTCGAATCCCTGGCCACCGGTGGCATCAAGGTCAGCCACCAGAGCCACCTCGGTCAGACGCTGGTGCTGTATTTCTACCCCAAGGACAACACCCCGGGCTGCACCACCGAAGCGATGCAGTTCCGCGACAAGTACAAGGATTTCGTCAAAGCCGGCGCCCAGGTGTTCGGCGTGTCCCGCGACAACATGAAGTCGCACGACGACTTCAAGGCCAAGCTCGAACTGCCCTTCGAGCTGATCGCCGACACCGAAGAGAAAATGTGCCACATGTTCGGCGTGGTCAAGAACAAGATCATGTACGGCAAGAAGGTCAAGGGCATCGAGCGCAGCACCTTCCTGATCGGCGCCGACGGGGTGCTCAAGCAGGAGTGGCGCGGCCTGAAGGTGCCCGGTCACGTTGAAGAAGTGCTCAAGGCCGTCAAGGCCCTGAAAAAAGCAGCCTGACGGCAGAGAGGGGCGCTCGAACGACACCCGGCCAGACCGCCATTCCGCCCGCGTTTTCACGCCACGCGGAACGTGCATAATGGACCGCATGCATTCGGGTCACCACCCCGTCCTTCGCCCCTTCAACCTGCCCCGCTGCCCGCAAAGCCGCCCGGTCCTCCCGGCGGCTTTTTGTTTTTTCGAGCCTGTGCGCTGAACACCCAGACCCCATGCCCCTGCCCCCTGCACCCGCCAAACGCGCCGCCCTCCTCGCCCCCGACGCCTACAGCCTCAAAGCCTCCGACGCCGCTCTCGAAGAGCCGGGCGATGCCGCCGGCGACCTGACCATCCTGCCGCTCGACGAACCCGTGCAGCCAGCCCAGCGTGCCGCGCCCGCGAAGACCAGGCCGGCGCCTCAGGGCAAGGCCCGCAAACCCGCCGGGCCGGCATCCGATCTTCGGCCAGCCGTTCGCACGGCACCGGCGCCCATGCCCTCCCCGGCACCGGCCGCTGCACCCATGGCCGCCCCGGCCCCTGCACACTCGGTGGCTGCGGCCACACCGGCGAGTCCGTCGCGCCGCCGGGGCACCGGCAAGTCGGCCGGCACCGGGCCCGCCCGCCTGTTCGTGCTCGACACGAACGTGCTGTTGCACGACCCGATGAGCCTGTTCCGCTTCGAGGAACACGACATTTACCTGCCCATGATCGTGCTCGAGGAGCTCGACGGCCACAAGAAGGGCATGACCGAGGTCGCGCGCAACGGTCGCCAGACCAGCCGCAACCTCGACGCGCTGGCCGCCCAGGTCGGCGGCGACATGACCAAGGGCCTGAAGCTCTCGGCCACGGGTCACCAGTCGGCCCGCGGCCTGCTGTTCTTCCAGACCGAGCCGATGTCGGGCGACCTGCCCGCCAGCCTGCCGCAGGGCAAGGCCGACAACCAGATCCTGGGGGTGGTGGCCGGCCTGCGCCAGCGCCATCCGGAACGCGAAGTCATCCTGGTGTCCAAGGACATCAACATGCGCGTGAAGGCGCGCGCGTTGGGCCTGCCCGCCGAAGACTACGAAAACGACAAGACGCTGGACGACGGCGAGCTGCTCTACCCCGGCTCGCTGGCCCTGCCGCAGGATTTCTGGACCCGCCAGAGCAAGACCATCGAGAGCTGGCAAAGCGGCAGCCACACCTTCTACCGCGTGAGTGGTCCGGCGGTGAGCCAGTTCTACATCAACCAGTTCGTGTACTTCGAGGCGCCGGGCGAGCCTTCGCTCTACGCGCGCGTGACCGAGATCCGCGACAAGACCGCGGTGCTCAAGACGCTGAAGGACTACACGCACCTCAAGAACGCCGTCTGGGGCGTGACCAGCCGCAACCGCGAGCAGAACTTCGCCCTCAACCTGCTGATGGACCCCGAGATCGACTTCGTCACGCTCGCCGGCACGGCGGGCACCGGCAAGACGCTCATGGCGCTGGCGGCGGGCCTCACCCAGGTGCTCGATGACCGGCGCTACACCGAGATCATCATGACCCGCGCCACCGTGAGTGTGGGCGAGGACATCGGCTTTCTGCCCGGCACCGAAGAAGAGAAGATGGGCCCCTGGATGGGCGCCCTCGACGACAACCTCGAGTTCCTCGCCAAGGGCGACGGCGGCAACGCCGGTGAGTGGGGCCGTGCGGCCACCAACGAGCTCATCCGCAGCCGCATCAAGGTCAAGAGCATGAACTTCATGCGCGGCCGCACGTTCATGAACAAGTACGTGATCATCGACGAGGCGCAGAACCTGACGCCCAAGCAGATGAAGACGCTGATCACGCGCGCCGGCCCGGGCACCAAGATGATCTGCATGGGCAACCTGGCCCAGATCGACACGCCCTACCTCACCGAAGGCTCATCGGGCCTGACGTTCGCGGTGGACCGATTCAAAGGCTGGCCGCACGGCGGTCACATCACGCTGGCGCGCGGCGAGCGTTCGCGCCTGGCGGATTTCGCCAGCGAAGTGCTTTGACCCCCCTGCGCCGCTGACGCGGCGCAGGGGGAGTTCCTAGTAATCACCGCCGCCCGCCAATGACTCGAAGCGGGTGAGCATGTTCAGGAACGCCAGCTTCACCGTGCCGGTGGGGCCGTTTCGCTGCTTGCCGATGATGATCTCGGCCACACCGGGCTCCTTGCAGGCGTCTTTGGTGTAGTACTCGTCGCGGTAGATGAACATGATGATGTCGGCGTCCTGCTCGATGGCGCCCGATTCGCGCAGGTCGCTCATCATGGGTCGCTTGTCGGTTCGCTGCTCGACGCTGCGGTTGAGCTGGGACAGCGCGATGACCGGGCACTGCAACTCCTTGGCCAGCATCTTCAGTCCGCGCGAGATCTCGCCGAGTTCGGTGGCGCGGTTGTCGCCGTCGCTGGACGAGCCGCTCATGAGCTGCAGGTAGTCGACCACGATCAGGCCGAGCTTGCCGCACTGGCGGGCCAGGCGCCGGGCGTTGGCCCGCAGTTCGCTGGGCGTGAGGCCCGGCGTTTCGTCGATGTGCAGCGACACGTTGCGCAGCTTTTCGATCGCCTCGGTCAGGCGGGGCCACTCTTCGTCGTTGAGCTTGCCGGTGCGAAGGTGGCTCTGGTTGATGCGGCCGATGGAGCCCACGATGCGCACCGCGAGCTGCGAGGCGCCCATTTCCATCGAGAACACCGCCACTGGCAAACCTTCATTGAGCGCCACGTGCTCGGCAATGTTGATCGCAAAGGCGGTCTTGCCCATGGAAGGACGCGCCGCCAGCACGATCAGGTCACCCGCCTGCAGGCCCGCGGTCATGCGGTCGAGATCGACAAACCCGGTAGGCACACCGGTCACGTCGTTCGGGTTGTCCGCCATCTCCTGCACGCGGTCGAGCAGGTCCACCACCAGCCGGTCCATCGACTGGAAGCCCTCCTTCATGCGCGAGCCTTCCTCGCCGATGTGGAAGATCTTCTGCTCGGCCTCGTCAAGGATCTTGGCCACCGCCTTGCCCTGGGGGTTGAAGGCGGCGGTGGCGATCTCGTCGCTGGCGGCCACCAGCTTTCGCAGCACGGCGCGCTCGCGCACGATCTCGGCGTAACGGCGGATGTTGGCCGCGCTGGGCACGTACTGCGCGAGCGAGTTGAGGTAGGCCAGCCCGCCCGCTTCGTCGGCCTTGCCCAGGTTCTGCAGGTGCTCGAACACGGTCACCACGTCGGCTGGCTTGCCGGCATTGACGAGCGTGGCGATGGCCGAATAGGTCAGCTTGTGTTCGTAGCGGTAGAAATCGGAGTCGTTGACCAGGTCGGCCACGCGGTCCCAGGCACCGTTGTCGAGCAGCAGGCCACCCAGCACGCTGGACTCGGCCTCGATCGAATGGGGAGGAACCCGCAGCTGGGCAATCTGACGATCGGTGGAGTCGTCGAGACCGGCGCCGAGGTCGGGAAAGGGTCGGGAGAAGGCGGTGGACATGCGGCTTCGGGTCAAACCGGAATGGTACGCCCGTGGGGACCGGGCGTGTGTGGACAACGCTGGGGAAAACCGCTGGACATCAGGTGAACCGACGGGGACAACCCGGCCGGCAAAAAGAAAAGCCGCTGCCTTGCGACAGCGGCTTTCAGCGGACCCTCGGGCCCGCAGGGATCAGGCGGTTTCGCCGAGCACCGACACCGCCACATCGACGGTGACATCGGTGTGCAGGTTCACCTGCACGGTGTAGTCGCCGACCATCTTGAGCGGGCCGTTGGGCATGCGCACCTGCGCCTTGGCCACGGCATAGCCCTGCTTGGTCAGTTCCTCGGACACGTCGTGGTTGGTGACCGAGCCGAACAGGCGGCCATCGACGCCGGCCTTCTGGGTCAGCTTGAGGCTGACGGCGGCGAGTTTCTCGCCCAGAACCTGGGCTTCGGCCAGCTTGGCGGCAGCGGCCTTTTCCAGGTCGGCGCGGCGGGCTTCGAACTCGGCCACAGCGGCCTGGGTGGCACGGCGGGCACGGCCCGACGGGATCAGGAAGTTACGGGCATACCCGTCCTTGACCTTGACCACATCGCCCAGGGCGCCGAGGTTGATGACTTTGTCGAGAAGAATCACTTGCATGTCGGGCTCCTCGTTCAGACGCGGTGCTGGTCGCTGTACGGCAGCATGGCCAGGAAGCGCGCGCGCTTGATGGCGGTGGTGACCTGGCGCTGGTAGATCGCGCGGGTGCCGGTCAGGCGCGCCGGGATGATCTTGCCGTTTTCGGAGATGAAGTCGCGCAGGACGTCAACGTCCTTGTAGTCGACTTCTTCGACCTTGGCGACGGTGAAGCGGCAGAAACGCTTGCGCTTGAAGAGCAGCGACTGGGTGTTGCGCTTGGGACGCTTGTCCTTGTTGAAACGCTTGGGTGCAGCCATGGATGGGCCTCTTTATGTCTTGCTGAATGACTGGATGTGGAACACCACGCCTTTGCCGGTGCGTGCGTTCGCCAGAAAACCGTCGAATTCGCCAGCTTCGTTGAGCGCCTGTCTTTGCAGGGACTCGGCCAGGGCACCGAATGCCACGGCCTTGAGCTGGAGCTTGACGGTCCGGGGAGTGTCCAGTTCGGTCTGCTGCGACTCGTGTTCAAGCACGAGGTTGAGCACCGGAATGCCTGCCGGGGTGTAGCGCAAGCTCTGCGCCTGCACCACCACGGCCTGCAGCTGGAAACGGTTCACCCGGTCCGGCGATCCTCACGCCAACGGCGTCAGGCGGCCTGCTCCTGCGTCTGTTGCTGGGCCTTGCGGGCCTCTTCGCGTTCGACCGTGCGCATCATGGCCGAAGGACCGGTGTCGGCCTTCTTGCGCTGGACGGTCAGGTGGCGCAGCACGGCGTCGTTGAACTTGAAGGCATGCTCCAGTTCGCCCATCACGGCCTGATCGGCCTCGATGTTGACGCAGAGGTAGTGGGCCTTGGACAGCTTGTTGATCTGGTAGGCCATCTGGCGGCGGCCCCAGTCTTCAACGCGGTGGATCTTGCCGCCACCGGCGGTGATCATGCCCTTGTAGCGCTCCAGCATGGCCGGAACCTGTTCGCTCTGATCCGGGTGGATCAGCAAGACGATCTCGTAATGACGCATGGACTCTCCTTGTGGTTGACCCCGGCCGACCGGAAAAACCCGGGCCGGGGCGTTGACAGCTGCCCCCGGCGTCGACAGGGGTGCAGCAAGGCAAGCCCGCGATTATACAAAAAGACGGGGCCCCGACCACTTTCGCGGTCGGGGCCCCGGTGGCCGGGCGGGTTCAGGCCCCGCCCGGCTGGAGGATGTCCGGGATCAGGACATCTTCAGGTTGGGGTAGCGCACGTGCTCGACGAGCTGCTGGATCTTCTTGCTCGGGGCAGGCGTGACCAGGCTGACGAGAACAATGACCGCGATACCGATCGGCACGCCGAAGATGCCGGCCGAGATCGGCTGGATGCCCCACCAGAGTTCCACCGGCGACGTGACACCGAACAGGCCACGCATCCAGGGCTGGGTGGTCGCCATGTAGTAGAACGTCACGGCGGTGCCGGTGATCATGCCCAGCACGGCGGCCGGACCGGTTGCCCGCTTCCAGAAGATGCCGAGCACCAGCGCCGGGAAGAAGCCCGCGGCGGCCAGCGAGAACGCGGCAGACACCAGGAACAGGATGTCGGCGACTTTCAGCGACGCCACGTAGGCAGCGGCCAGGGCCACCACCAGCAGCAGCGTCTTCGAAATCGTCACGCGGCGAGCCGTCGAGGCGTTCGGGTCGATCATCTTGTAGTACAGGTCGTGCGACAGCGCGTTGGCAATCGTCAGCAGCAGGCCGTCGGCGGTGGACAGCGCAGCAGCCAGGCCACCGGCAGCCACCAGACCCGAGATGACGTAAGGCAGACCCGCGATCTCGGGCGTTGCCAGCACCACGATGTCACCACCGATGGTCATCTCGTTGAGCTGCAGGATGCGGTCACCGTTGACGTCGGCAACCGAGAGCAGGGACGGATCGACCCGCGCCCACGAAGCCACCCACTGCGGCAACTGGTCGAACGGTGTGCCCACCAGCGTGTTGAACACCTCGAACTTCACCAGCACCGCAAGGGCCGGCGCCGTGAAGTACAGCAGGAAGATGAAGAACAGCGACCAGGTCACCGACTGACGGGCTTCCTTCACCGAAGGCACCGTGTAGTAGCGCATCAGGATGTGCGGCAGCGCGGCCGTACCCACCATCAGGCAGAACACCAGCGCCAGGAAGTTGCGGCGCGAGGTGTCGAAGGCCGCTTGCGCCTTCTCGTCGCCGTCCGGATTGCCGGCGAACGCCTGAGCGTGCGGCGGCATGCCGTTCAGCGGTGCCGTCTTGGCGGTGGCGGATGCGCGCTGCGCCGTCCAGGCGCGGGTGGCTGCCTCGGCGTCCTTCGGCAGCGCGGCCAATGCCTTCTCGGCGGCAGCGATTTCGGCGGACGGGGCGTTGGCGGCCTTCAGGTCGGCAAGCTTCTTCTCGGCGGCGGCCTTGTCGGCGGCCAGCGCGGCGGCCGGGTCCTTCAGCTTCTCGGTCAGGGCATCGGCGCGCGCCTTGAAGGCGTTGCGCACTTCGATTTCCTTCGGATCGGCCGTCAGCACTTTCTCCTTGGCGGTCACCTTCTCGAGCTGGTAGCCATACACGGCCTGCGGCACGGGCACGCTGGTCTGCTTAACCGACAGCCACACCACCGGGATCATGTAGGCCACGATCAGCACGATGTACTGGGCCACCTGCGTCCAGGTCACGGCGCGCATGCCGCCCAGGAACGAGCAAACCAGAATACCGCCCAGACCCAGGAACACACCCAGTTCGAACGCCACACCCGTCAGGCGGGCGGTGATCAGGCCCACGCCGTAGATCTGCGCCACCACGTACACGAACGACACCAGAATGGCGATCAGAATGCCCACGAAACGCGCGGCGTTTCCGCCGTAACGCTCGCCCAGGAAGTCGGGAATGGTGAACTGACCGAACTTGCGCAGGTAAGGCGCGAGGAACAGAGCCACCAGGCAGTAGCCGCCGGTCCAGCCCATGATGAAGGCCAGACCGCTGTAACCCGTGAGGTACAGGGTACCGGCCATGCCGATGAACGACGCGGCCGACATCCAGTCAGCGCCCGTGGCCATGCCGTTGTACACGGCAGGCACGCGGCGACCGGCCACGTAGTACTCGGCCGCATCGGTGGTGCGGCTCATGATGCCGATACCGGCGTAAAGGCCGATCGTGGCAATCAGGAACACGAAACCGATCCACTCGCGCGAGAGGCCGAGCTGTTCGAGGACCGCCAGCACGATCACGAAGGCGGCAAAACCGCCCGTGTACCACGCGTAGACCTTGTTGAGTTGCGACTTGAACGCCTTGTTGGAGCCGCCGCCGGCACCACCTGTTTCAAACATGCCTGCCATGGTTCACTCCTCGGCTTCTTCGACACCGTGTTCGATGTCGAGCTTGTTCATGTACCAGGCGTAGTAGCCAATGATGACCACATAACCCACCAGCGCCCCTTGAGCGCCCACCCAGAAACTGAAGGGCCAGCCGAAAAAGCTGAAGCTCAAGTCACGGGCGAAATAACCCACCACAAACGTCAACACGAACCAGATCACCAGCAGGATTGCCGTGATGTTGAGGTTCTTCCGCCAGTACTGGCGGTGCTTTTCGGTCAGTTCCACAGTTCGACCTCCATGTGCAACACCCTTTCGGGCACGTCACGAACACCGCCGTCTCCTCCTGGCGGCCTGCAGCCTGTTCGTGTTTTCGGCACCCGGCTTTCGCCCGGTGCCCCTTTTGTCAGCCGGCCAGCTACAACGCGCCACTAGCCCTGGGGTTGTCCCAGGCCCGTTTCGCGCTCCAGCTGAGCGGCCACCTTGGGCTCGAACTTGCGAAGGTGGCGAATGATCTTCGCCGCCTCCTCAGGTTCTTGCCGGTCGACATGAACCCGGGCCAGCTGATACCAGCCGAAAGGACTCATGGGCTGCAGTTCGGTGTTGCGCTTGAGCGCGACCACGGCTTCATCGAAGCGCCGTTGGCGGATCAGGCACAAGGCCAGGCCGTACCAGGCCCGGTCAAATTTTTCGTCGAGCGCGAGCGCCTGGCGGAAGGCGGATTCGGCCTCTTCGAGGCGACCCAGCTCTTCGCAAAGAAAACCCAGGTTGAACCAGCCGGCTGCATGCTGCGGCTGGATGTCGACCAAACGTTTGAGGGCGTCTGCCGCGCCCGGCTTGTCGCCCTCCTCGGCCAGCATGTGGGCGAGCGAGGCCAGGGCGTAGACGTCGGTCGGGTTGGTGGCCAGCAGCGTGCGCACGCGCTCCAGCGCCGCGGTGCGGCGGCCGAAGGCCAACAGCACCTTGACCTGCCAGCGAACGAACCAGCGGTTGAAGGTATCGTTCATTTGCAGTTCTCCACGCCGATCTGGATGCATTGCTGAATCCGCAGACCCGTCACCAGGACCCACACAAACGCCAGCACGAGAAACGCCACCAACGGAACGTGCCGGTCCAGCACGATGCTTCGGGGCGCAATGAACCGGGCCAGAAACACGAACGGACGACCGATCTGCGCCAGCACCTGGTAGAACAGGTTCTGCTCGCGCTTCTGCCCGGCCAGCAGACCGACGATCCATTGACCAAGCAGCGACATCAGTGCGATCTCGCAGATCAGTTTGACGATGGACAGAAAAAGCAGCATCCCGGGGGGCCCCTTGAGTTGCCGCCATTCTTGGCCGGCAACTGACGGCCTTCTTACAAAGAACCGTCAGGAAGCCCTCAGGCAGGTCAAACCCTGTAGGGGTTTTCCCGCGCCTCGCGGCCGGGGTTCACCACCAGATCCGGCGCGTCCGCCGACTTGTGTCAAGCCCATGAAAAACGGCGGGCCGAAGCCCGCCGTTGGTCTGCCTTCAGGGCGCTCCGCGCCCTGGGCTCAGCCCGCCGTGCCGGCCAGCAGTTGCCAGGTATCGACCACCGTGTCGGGGTTGAGCGAGATCGAGCTGATGCCCTCGTCTCGCAGCCACTGTGCAAAGTCGGGGTGGTCGCTGGGGCCCTGGCCGCAGATGCCCACGTACTTGCCCTCGGCCTTGCAGGCGCCGATGGCCAGCTTGAGCAGCGCCTTGACGGCGGGGTCGCGTTCGTCGAAGTCGTGCGCGAGCAGCTCCAAGCCTGAATCGCGGTCGAGGCCCAGCGTGAGCTGCGTGAGGTCGTTCGATCCGATCGAGAAGCCGTCGAAGAACTGCAGGAAGTCCTTGGCCAGCACCGCGTTGCTCGGGATCTCGCACATCATGATGAGCTTCAGCCCGTTTTCGCCCCGCTTGAGGCCTTTGGCCGCCAGCAGTTCGGTGACGCGCTGTGCCTGCGCCAGCGTGCGCACGAAGGGCACCATCACCTGCACGTTGGTCAGGCCCATTTCCTCGCGCACGCGCTTGAGCGCCTCGCACTCCATGGCAAAGGCCTCGGCGAACTCGGTGCTGATGTAGCGCGCCGCACCGCGAAAGCCCAGCATCGGGTTTTCTTCATCGGGCTCGTAGCGCGAGCCCCCCACGAGCTTGCGGTACTCGTTGCTCTTGAAGTCGGACAGGCGAACGATGACGGGCTTGGGCCAGAACGCGGCGGCGATGGTCGCCACGCCCTCGGCCACCTTGTCGACGTAGAAGGCGCGTGGCGAGGCGTGCCCGCGCGCCACCGACTCGACCGCCTTCTTCAGGTCGGCGTCGATCTGGGGGTAGTCGAGGATGGCCTTGGGGTGAACGCCGATGTTGTTGTTGATGATGAACTCGAGCCGCGCCAGTCCGACACCGGAGTTGGGGATCTGGGCAAAGTCGAACGCCAGCTGGGGATTGCCCACGTTCATCATCACCTTGACGTCGATCTCGGGCATTTCGCCACGGCGGACTTCGGTGACCTCGGTTTCCAGCAGGCCGTCGTAGATGTGGCCGGTGTCGCCCTCTGCACAGCTCACGGTCACCAGCGTGCCGTCCTTGAGCGTTTCGGTGGCGTCGCCGCAGCCCACAACCGCCGGAATGCCGAGTTCGCGCGCAATGATGGCCGCGTGGCAGGTGCGCCCGCCGCGGTTGGTGACGATGGCGCTCGCGCGCTTCATGACCGGCTCCCAGTTCGGGTCGGTCATGTCGGTGACCAGCACGTCGCCCGGCTGCACCTTGTCCATCTCGGCGATGTTGTGCACCAGCCGCACCGGGCCGGTGCCGATCTTCTGCCCGATGGCACGGCCGTGCGCCAGCACCGCGCCCTTGCCCTTGAGCTTGTAGCGCAGCTCGGTCTTGCCGGCGCTCTGGCTTTTCACCGTCTCCGGACGCGCCTGCAGGATGTAGAGTTGGCCGTCAGTGCCGTCCTTGCCCCATTCGATGTCCATCGGACGGCCGTAATGCTGCTCGATCACGAGCGCGTACTTCGCCAGCAGCTCGACGTCGGCCTCGCTCAGGCTGTAGCGGTTGCGCTGCTCCACCGGCACGTCGATGGTCTTGACCAGCTTGCCGGTCTGCGCCTTTTCCTCGGCCGTGCTGAAGGTCATCTGGATGAGCTTGCTGCCCAGGTTGCGGCGGATCACGGCGCGCTTGCCTGCCTTGAGCATGGGCTTGTGCACGTAGAACTCGTCGGGGTTCACCGCGCCCTGCACCACCGTCTCGCCCAGGCCATAGCTGCTGGTGATGAACACGACTTCCTCGAACCCGCTTTCGGTGTCGATGGTGAACATCACGCCGGCAGCCCCCAGGTCGGAGCGGACCATGCGCTGCACGCCCGCGCTCAGGGCGACGTCGGCATGGGCAAAGCCCTTGTGCACGCGGTAGCTGATGGCGCGGTCGTTGTAGAGGCTGGCAAACACCTCTTTCATCTTGTGCAGCACCTCTTCGATGCCGACCACGTTGAGGAAGGTCTCCTGCTGGCCGGCAAACGAGGCGTCGGGCAGGTCTTCGGCGGTGGCCGAGGAACGCACCGCGAACGACGCCTGCGGGTTGCCTTCGCTCAGGCGGGCGAATTCGGCGCGAATGGCCTGCTCCAGGTCGGCCGGAAACGGCTGGGCCTCGACCCAGCCGCGGATTTCGGCACCGGCGCTGGCCAGCGCCCGAACGTCCTCGGTGTCCAGCGCAGACAGACGGGCGTTGATGCGTTCGGTGAGGCCGCCGTGCTTGAGAAACTCCCTGAAGGCGTGGGCCGTGGTGGCGAAGCCGGTGGGCACCTTCACGCCGCTGGGAAGCTGCGAGATCATTTCGCCAAGGCTGGCGTTCTTTCCGCCGACCGACTCGACGTCGGTCATTCGAAGTTTTTCGAAAGGCACGACCAGAGCGGTCGGCTCGAACAGGTGGGACATGGCAGGACTCCAGAGGTTGAAAAACCGGGACCCCATGCTCCAGCGATTGACCTGTGGTTGTGTTGTGGGTCGGCCACCGGGCGAGGCAAAAGGCAAGCGTGGCAGGGCCCGGATAATGGGCGCCACGAAAACCCCGATTGTAAGGACGCGACCTTCATGCCCAACCGGACTGTCTTCTTCGTCTCCGACGGCACCGGCATCACGGCCGAAACCTTCGGCAACGCCATCCTGGCCCAGTTCGAGGCCACGATGCGCCGGGTGCGCCTGCCGTTTCTGGACAGCGTCGACAAGGCACACCAGGCCGTGCGGCAGATCAACCACGCGGCCGAGGTCGAGGGCAAGCGCCCGCTGGTGTTCACCACCGTGGTCAATGGCGAGGTGCTGTCGGTGTTCCAGCAGCATTGCCGCGGCATGCTGCTCGACATGTTCGGTACCTTCGTGCAGCCGCTCGAGGTGGAGCTCGGCATCAAGAGCAACCACCGGGTGGGCCGCTTTTCCGATGCATCCAAGAGCAAGGCCTACCACGACCGCATCGAGGCCATCAACTTCTCGCTGGCCCACGACGACGGCCAGAGCAATGTCGACCTCGAGTCGTCCGACGTGATCCTGGTGGGCGTGAGCCGCAGCGGCAAGACGCCCACCTCGCTTTACCTGGCCATGCAGTACGGCCTGAAGGCGTCGAACTACCCGCTGATCCCCGAAGACTTTGAACGCCGCAAGCTGCCGCCGGCCCTGGTGCCGCACCGGCGCAAGCTGTTCGGCCTGACGATCGCCCCGGAACGCCTGAGCGAGATCCGCAACGAACGCCGGCCCAACTCGCGCTACGCCAGCCTGGAAAACTGCCGGATGGAAGTGGCCGAAGCCGAAGCCATGATGCGCCGTGAAGGCATCCGCTGGCTGTCGACCACCACCAAGTCGATCGAGGAAATCGCCACCACCATCCTGCAGGAAGTGCGGCCCGAGCGGCTGGAATACTGAAGCAACCCGCCCCCCTGGCGGCGGTCGGGCGTTGCGTCAGGCCGTGACCGACTCGCTGGGCGCGGGCAGCCGGATCAGGTGATCGAACGCGCTGAGGGCCGCCTTCGATCCCTCGCCCGCGGCGATCACGATCTGCTTGTAGGGCACGGTGGTGCAATCGCCGGCGGCGAAGACACCGTCCACATTGGTGTGGCCCTTGGCATCGACCACGATCTCGCCGAAGCGGCTGAGCTCGACCGTGCCCTTGAGCCACTCGGTGTTGGGCACCAGACCGATCTGCACGAACACGCCCGCCAGCTCGATGTGGCGCAGCTCGCCGCTCGCGCGGTCCTTGTAGCTCAGGCCGTTGACCGTGCCGGCGGCACCGGTGATCTCGGTGGTCTGGGCGTTGGTGTGGATGGCCACGTTCGGCAGGCTTTTCAGCTTGCGCACCAGCACCGCGTCGGCCTTCAGGGCGTCGGCAAACTCGATCAGCGTGACGTGCTCGACGACGCCGGCGAGGTCGATCGCGGCCTCGACACCCGAGTTGCCGCCACCGATGACCGCCACGCGCTTGCCCTTGAACAACGGGCCGTCGCAGTGCGGGCAGTAGGCCACGCCCTTGTTGCGGTACTCGGCCTCGCCGGGCACGTTGACATTGCGCCAGCGCGCACCGGTCGACAGGATCACGCTGCGGGCCTTGAGCGTGGCGCCATTGGCCATGTGCACCTGGACCAGACCACCGGGTTCACTGGCCGGCACCAGCTTCTCGGCACGCTGCAGGTTCATGATGTCGACGCCGTAGTGGCGCACCTGCGCTTCCAGCGCCGCCGCGAACTTGGGACCGTCGGTCTCGAGCACGCTGATGTAGTTCTCGATCGCCAGCGTGTCGTTCACCTGGCCGCCGAAGCGCTCGGCCGCCACGCCCACGCGGATGCCCTTGCGCGCCGCGTACACCGCGGCCGCAGCGCCGGCCGGACCACCGCCGACAATGAGCACGTCGAACGGGTCCTTGGCGTCCAGCTTGGCCGCTTCGCGTGCATCGGCGTTCACGTCGAGCTTGGCGACGATTTCTTCCAGCGTCATGCGGCCACCGCCGAACTCTTCGCCGTTGAGGTAGATCATCGGCACGGCCATCACCTGGCGCGCCTCGACCTCGGCCTGGTACAGACCGCCGTCGATCACGGTCACGTTCACGGCGGGGTTGCGAATCGCCATGAGCGAGAGTGCCTGCACCACGTCCGGGCAGTTGTGGCACGACAGGCTCATGTAGACCTCGAAGTTCAGCGCGCCCTGCAGCGTGCCGATGGCGTCGAGCGTTTCCTGCTCTGCCTTGGGCGGGTGGCCACCCGTCCACAGCAGCGCCAGCACGAGGGACGTGAACTCGTGGCCCAGCGGGATGGCGGCAAAGCGCACGCCTTGCGACTCGCCCTCGCGGGCGATCACGAACGACGGCTTGCGCTCGTCGCTGCCGCTGTCATCGAACGAGACCAGGTCGGACAGGCCGGCGATGGTCTGGAGCAGCTCGCGCATTTCCTGCGCCGAAGCCGAACCGTCGAGCGAGGCGATGAGGCGAATGGGGCGCTGCAGCCTGCCAAGGTAGGCCTGCAGTTGGGCCTTGAGGGTGTCGTCGAGCATGGGGAACTCCTGGGTTCAGTGTTTTGCGAGGAACGCTGGGCACGCGGGGTGCCCAACGTTCAACGCAAAACCCTCAACGGGTCGTCAGCAAACCAGGGCGATCAGATCTTGCCGACGAGGTCCAGCGAGGGGGTCAGGGTCTTGGCGCCTTCGTTCCACTTGGCCGGGCACACCTGGCCGGGGTTCTTGGCCACGAACTGGGCGGCCTTGAGCTTGCGCAGGGTTTCCTTCATGTCGCGAGCGATCGCGTTGTCGTGGATCTCGGCGGTCTTGATCACGCCCTCGGGGTTGATGATGAAGGTGCCGCGCAGGGCCAGGCCTTCTTCTTCGATGTGCACGCCGAAGCCACGGGTCAGGGTGTGGGTCGGGTCACCCACCAGCGGGAACTTGGCCTTGCCCACGGCGGGGGAGGTCTCGTGCCACACCTTGTGCGAGAAGTGTGTGTCGGTGGTGACGATGTAGACCTCGGCGCCCAGCTTCTGGAACTCGGCGTAGCTGTCGGCCGCGTCTTCGACTTCGGTCGGGCAGTTGAAGGTGAATGCGGCGGGCATGAACACCAGAACCGACCACTCGCCGCGCAGGCTGGCGTCGGAAACGGGCACGAATTTGCCGTTGTGGAAGGCGGTGGTCGAGAACGACGGAACGGTGGTGTTGATGAGGGACATGCGTGAGCTCCTGGGTTGGTTGAAAAAGATAATCGGAAAAGTGTTCGCCATAGCGAGTGGTGCTAGTGTAAACCCGGACTATTGACCATGACGATCGATAGTTGCTAAGCACCCGATAGCCCGAGACTCTCGGGATTCTTGTTAATAGGAATCGTTCCTATTTGTGATAAAGTATTTCCTTCAGCCAGCCACAGGCCAACCGGGCGCTGCAGCCAGCCAATGTTTCAACCCGCTGCATCGCCATGTCCCATTCCGCCTTCAAGCCCCTGCCACTGGGCGCCGCCCTGCTGGCCGGCTCCCTGACCGCCGTTCCCGCCCTCGCCCAGAACCAGGCCACCGCCCCCACGCTGGGGACCGTCGAGGTTCGAGACCAGGCCATCGGCTCGGACGCCAAGACCACCTTGCGCGCCACCGAAACCAGCATCGGCAAAGGCCGCCAGGCCCTGCGCGACATCCCGCAATCGGTCACGGTCATGACCGAACGCCTGATCGACGACCGCAACCTCGACGATTTCCGGGAGGTGCTGCGCACCACCGCGGGCGTGACCTTCCAGTCGGGCGAGACCGGCGAAGAAGACATCCGCCTGCGCGGCTTTTCGCTCGGGCAGGCCGGCGACATCTATGTGGACGGCTTGCGTGACGCGCCCCTGATCGAGCGCGACACCTTCAACCTGGATCGCGTCGAAGTGCTCAAAGGCTCGGCGTCCATGCTCTTCGGCAAGGGATCAACCGGCGGCGTGGTCAACCAGGTGAGCAAGCAGCCGTTCCTGATGGACCAGCACGAAATCAACACCACCATCGGCACCGGCCAGGAGATCCGGATCGGCGGTGACTTCAACCTCAAGACCGGAGAAGACTCGGCCCTGCGCATCAATGCAATGGCGCAGAACGCCGACAACAAGGGGGCCCGGGACAACAAGCGCGGCATCGCGCCCACCTACCGCTGGGGGATCGGCCTGAAAGACGAGTTCTCGGTCGGCCTGTACCACCTCGAGACCGACAGCAACCCGATCTACAACCACCGCTGGTTCCTCACGCCGCTGGGCAACGGCTTCAACCGCATCGAAGAATCGTTGCCCGCCGACGCCTTCTACGGACTGGACAGCGACTACAACCGCACCACCACCACCGCAGCCACCTTCAGCCACACCCACCGGTTCGACCAACTGTCGGAACTGAAGACCACGCTGCGGCACGGCCGCTACGAGCGCGAGCTCTGGGCCAGCGTGATCAACTTCGCCACAGGCACCACACAAGCCAACCTGAACCCGAACACGGTGATCACCCGAACGCCCAAGGGCCGCGTGGGCTACAGCGATCTGACCCAGTTGCAGAGCGACTACAGCACGGCCTTCGACGCATTGGGCATGAAACACCAGTTGCTGACGGGCGTGGATCTGAGCCAGGAGGACGCCAGGCGCAACCAGAGCTTTGCCGGACCTGGCTCGGGCCTGACCACCACGGTCGGGACACCCAACGACGGCGACTGGCGCGCCGACCCTCGCGGGACGCCGCCGCTCAACACCTTCGACGCACGCACCATCGGGTTCTACGCCCAGGACACCATGGCCCTGACCGAAGCCCTCAAGCTCGTCGCCGGCCTGCGCTTCGACCGCTTCACCGCCAGCTATGCCGACACCGTCGGCAACACCTTCAAGATCAGCGAGAACCTGTGGAGCCCGCGCCTGGGCCTGCTGTTCCAGCCAAGCGCCACTGCGTCCTACTACGCGTCGGTGGGCACGTCCTACAACACCTCGGGCGACACCTACCAGTACGCGCTGGGCAACTTCGCCCCCGGCGGGACCAACGCAGACATTGCCAACACACCGCCGGAGAAAAGCCGCAACGTCGAGATCGGTGCGAAGTGGGACCTGTTCGACAACCGGGCGCTGGTGGGCGTGGCACTGTTCCACTCGGAAAAATACAACGAACGGAACACCGATCCCGACACCGCAGCCACCCAGCAGCTGCTCTCCGGAAAGCGCTTTGCCCGGGGCATGGAATTCAATCTGGCCGGCCGCATCACCCAGGCCTGGGAGGTGTTCTACAACCACACCTGGATTCCCAGCGCGCGCATCACGCGCAGCAACCAGGCGCTGGCCACCAATGGGGGCGGCGCTCAGGTTCAGGGCGATCGCCCCGGCCTGACGCCCAAACACAGCGCCAGCCTTTGGACAGCCTACAAGCTCGCGCCGCAATGGCGCGTGGGCGCGGGCCTGAACTACCGCAGCGAGCAAAGCCCCGAAGGCGCCCGCAATGTCCTGGCCGACAGTTTCGTCACGCTGGATGCCATGGCCGAATACGTGGTGTCGGACCGCCACACGCTCAAGCTCAACGTCACCAACGTCACCGACAAGCTGTATGCCGATGGTCTCTACCGGGGCTTCTACCAGCCAGGTGCACCGCGCAAGGTGCAACTCACGCTGACCTCGCTGTTCTGATCGGGCGATCGTGCTGCTGCGACTGAAGTCCCTGCTGACCGCCGAAGAGCTGGCCCGGGCCCGCGCCCTGCTGGGCGACGACGCCCCCTGGATCGATGGCGCGGCCAGCGCGGGCGACCAGGCGCAGTCGCGCAAACACAACCAGCAGATCGCCAGCCAAAGCCCCACCAGCCAACAACTGCAGGGCCTGGTGCTGCGGGCCCTGCAGCGCGAACCGATGTTCCTGTCGGCGGCGTTGCCCAGGCGCATCTTTCCACCCCGCTTCAACCGCTACCGGGGCGCGGGCGAGCACTATGGCGCGCACATCGACAACGCCGTTCTGCGAACCGGTCAGGGCGCGGGTGGGGCCGAGTGGCTGCGCGCCGACCTGTCCTGCACGGTGTTTCTGTGCGAGCCGTCCGATTACGACGGCGGCGAGTTGGTGGTGCACGACCGGCTCGGCGCCCAGGCGTTCAAGCTGAACGCGGGCGATGCCCTCCTCTACCCGGCCGGACTGCTGCACGAGGTGCGGCCCGTCACGCGCGGGCAGCGCACCGCAGGGTTCTTCTGGGTTGAAAGCCTGGTGCCCGGTGAAGATCGGCGTCGCGCGTTGTTCGACCTCGACATGAACCTGCTTTCGCTGCGGGCCAGGCACGGTGAAAGCGACGAGACGATGGCCCTCACCGGCGTGTATCACAACCTGCTGCGGATGTGGGCTTCGCCATGAACAACGCGCCTGCCTGGCTCGGCTGGCTCGATGGCGGGGCGGCCGATGAGGTCACGCTGCGCGCCAACGTTGAAGCCTGGCAACGTGTGTCGCTGCGACCGCGTGTGCTGCAAGCGCTGGCGGGAAGCCATCTGCGCGCGACGCTTGCCAACGGTACGCTGCCCACGCCGCTGTTTGTGGCGCCCATGGCGTTTCAGGCGGTCTTGCACCCGCACGCCGAAACCGGCATGGCCATGGCAGCGGCCGCGCTGGGCGCCGGTTTCGTGCTCAGTTGCCAGTCGAGCACCCCCATGGAAGAAGTCGCCCGCGTTTACCTGGGCGACCCCGGACGCGGCGCCCTGTGGGCCCAGCTGCACTGGCTGGGGGACCGGGACACGGTCGGCGGCTATGCGGCCCGAGCCGGGGCAGCCGGTTACGAGGCCCTGGTGCTCACCGTCGACGCGCCCGTTCAGGGATACCGCGACCGGGAACGCGCCAGCGGCTTTGCCCTGCCCGAAGGCGTGCGCGCGGTGAATATGCCCCGCGAAGCCACGCGCGACGCGGCGATGGTGCTGGCGCGGGCACCGACCTGGGACGACCTCGCCTGGCTGGTCGGACACACCCCGCTGCCGGTGTGGGTCAAGGGTGTCCTGCACCCGGCCGATGCCCGTCTTGCGGTGGAACACGGTGCGGCGGGCGTGATCGTGTCGAACCACGGCGGGCGCCAGCTCGACACCGCAGTGGCCTCGGCCATGGCACTGCCCGACGTCGCCGAAGCGGTGGCCGGGCGGATTCCGTTGCTGGTCGATGGCGGTGTGCGGCGCGGCACCGACGTCCTCAAGGCCCTCGGGCTCGGCGCACAAGGCGCGATGGTGGGACGCCCCATGGCCCATGCCCTGGCCAGCCGGGGCGCTCAGGGTGTGGCGGCAGCACTCAGGCAGCTGCTTGACGAGTTCGCCATCGCGCTGGCGCTGTGCGGGCTGCGCCATCCGGACGAGGCACGCCAGGCGGCCTGCAGGGGTGAACTTTTTTTCCCGCTTCCTGCGAATGCGAAACATTCTCGTTTAGAATGAGTGCACTGTCACACACGAGCACGCCATGACCCATGCCCTCACCGCCCTCGGCCTGGGCGCCGCCCTGATCGTCATCGCCGCCCTTTGGGCCTTGCGCCGCTGACCTCCGTGAACCCGACCGCCACCGCCCCTGGCTGCGCCAGCGCCGATACCATGGCCGCTTTGCACGCCACACCGGCACCGCCAGCCATGCCGCCCCATCTTCAACGCCGACTCACCGTGGTGGCCGCTGTCGTCGGCCTGCACGCAGCAGGCCTGTGGGCGCTGCAGGCGGGCCTGCTGCGCCGGGCGGTCGAGATCGTCATTCCGGTGCAGGTGATGGCGGAGTTCATCGAGCCTGCGAAGCCGCTGATCGAGCCAGCGCCCCCAGCGCCACCCGCGCCTGCGCCCGCCCCTGCACCGAGGGCGGCACCCCAGCCGCGGCCGCAGCCGGCGCCTCCTCCACCGAGGCCGGCGCCTGTGGCGACCCCCTCGCCCGAGCCATCACCGATGACCGCAGCACCTGCCGAGCCGGCACCCAGTGCACCGCCGGCCCCCATCGAGCTGGCCGCGCCCGCGCCGGCACCCGCCGCGCCGCCAGCCACACCGGCACCGCCGGTGGTGGTGCTGCCGTCCAGCAGCGCCGACTACCTGAACAACCCGCGCCCGGCCTACCCGCCGCTGTCGCGCCGGCTGGGCGAGCAAGGCAAGGTGGTGGTGCGGGTGTTCATCGAGGTGGACGGGACCGCATCGAGGGCCGAGGTGCGGCAATCCAGCGGCTTCGAACGCCTGGACCAGACCGCGCTGGAGACCGTGAAACGCTGGCGCTACGTGCCCGGCAAACGCGCCGGTGTGCCCGAGGCCATGTGGTTCAACGTGCCCATCAACTTCGTTCTCGAATAATCCGTCAAGTTCGTCATCACCATGTCCAACGCTTTTGCTTCATCGGGCCTTGCCCACGTCTGGGTCCAGGGTGACTGGGTCACACGCAGCGTCGCCGCCGTGTTGCTGCTCATGTCGCTCGCCACCTGGATCATCGTTTTGTGGAAGGCACTCGACCTGCGGGCCCTGCGGGCCCAGGCGCGCGGCGTCGAGGGGTTCTGGCACAGCAGCGATTTCGCCGAGGCGCTCGACAAACTGGGCCCGGCCGAAGGCAACCCGTTCCGCGCCGCGGCGCTTGAAGGCCGCGAAGCCGCTCGCCACATCACCCACCAGGATGGGCACAACGGATCTCCCCCGGTGCGCCCTCAGCTCCACGACAGCCTCGACGTGAGCGACTGGATCGAGCGCTCGCTGCGCAAGACGGTCGACGACTACAGCGCCCGGGCCCAGAACGGCCTGTCGGTGCTGGCCTCGGTGGCCTCCACCGCCCCCTTCGTGGGCCTGTTCGGCACGGTCTGGGGCATTTACCACGCCCTGCTGGGCATTGGTGCAGCGGGCCAGGTCAGCATCGACCAGGTCGCCGGGCCGATCGGGGAAGCGCTCATCATGACCGCGCTGGGGCTGGTGGTCGCCATCCCCGCGGTCCTGGGCTACAACGCCCTGGTTCGGGGCAACAAGTCGGTCCTGCACCAGCTCAACCGCTTTGCGCACGACCTGCACGCCTACTTCGTCACCGGTGCCCGCGTGAGCGCTGGCGGCGACGGCAAGGTGCTGCCCTTGAAGCGCGGCTGACATCCGGGAGCGTCAAATGGCCATCGGTACCCAGGACAACAGCGACGAAATGATGAGCGAGATCAACATGATCCCGTTCATCGACGTGATGCTGGTGCTGCTCATCATCTTCATCATCACGGTCCCGGTCATCAAGCACGCGGTCAACGTCGAGTTGCCACAGGCCACCCTCGACAAGGTGCAGGACAAACCCGACAACATCCGCCTCTCGGTGGATGCCGAAGGCCGGTACTTCTGGAACGACCAGCCGGTGGCCGACGAAGATTTCCCGAACCGTTTGTCGGCCGCAGCGGCGCAGCAGCCGCAACCGGAGCTGCACATTCGAGGCGACAAGGCCGTGCGTTACGAGCGCGTGGCGCTGGCCATGGCGGCGGCGCAAAAGGCCGGGTTGCGAAAGATCGGCTTCATCACCGAGCCGGCCGCTCCCTGAGCGCGGGCTCGCAGGCCCGCCGGCAGATCAGATCGTGGGGCGACCCGGGGAGGCTCTCCTCCCCGAGCGTCGTTTTTGGCCAGCCAGGGCGGCACACCACGCCGCCGTTAGCCAGGCATTTTTTCGCGATCGGACTCAGAGGCCGATGGCCGCAATGCCGGCCCGGGCGATCTGCGCGTCTTCGGCCGATTTCACGCCACTGACGCCCACGGCACCCAGGCACTGCCCGTCCTTGAGGATGGGCACGCCGCCTTCCAGCATGCCCTGGAGCTGGGGCGCACTCAGGAACGACGTCCGCCCCTGGTTGATCACATCTTCGTACACCTTGCTCTCGCGCCGGCCCAGGGCGGCGGTGTGGGCCTTGGCAGGGGCGATGTGGGCCGAGATCGCGGCCGCGCCATCCAGGCGCTGGAGCCACAACAGGTGCCCGCCGTCGTCGACGATCGCAATCGTGACGGCCCACTGGTTCTTCAGCGCCTCCTGTTCGGCGGCTTCGGCGATTTTCCGGACGTCGGCGGCTTCGAGCTGGTGCTTGCTTTTCATGAACTTCTTCCAAAAATCGGTGACTAAGGGCTACAAAACCCGAAGATACCGCGCCAATTCCGGTCGTGGAGGTCACAACTGCCGCCACCGGGCGGGCTTGGGCGGCGGTCCGAAGGGTTTTTGTATGTCGGCCCGGCACTGCCTACAATCATCCAGTCGTTTCGACCCCAAGGAGAACCCAACGATGTCCGACCACGTGCAATCCAGCGGCCGCTTCGGCGCCGCCGTATCCACCACCGCTGTGCAGCGCAACAACGTGCTGCGCAACACCTACTGGCTGCTGGCCCTGTCCATGGTGCCCACCGTTCTGGGTGCGTGGGTGGGCGTGGCCACGGGCATCACAGCAGGGCTCGGGGGCGGTGTGGGCCTGATCGTGTTCCTGGCCGGTGCATTCGGCTTCATGTTCGCGATCGAGAAGACCAAGAACTCGGCGGCCGGCGTGCCGATCCTGCTGGCGTTCACGTTCTTCATGGGCCTGATGCTCTCCCGCCTCGTGGCCATGGTGCTCGGCTTCTCCAACGGAGCCAGCCTGATCATGACGGCCTTCGGCGGCACGGCAGCCATCTTCTTCGGCATGGCGTCGCTGTCGTCGGTGATCAAGCGCGACCTGTCCAGCATGGGCAAGTTCCTGTTCATCGGCGCCATCATGGTGCTGGTGGCGGGCATCGCCAACGTGTTCATCCAGTCGAGCGCGCTCATGATCACGCTGTCGGTGCTGTGCATCGGCATCTTCTCGGCCTTCATCCTGTACGACCTCAAGCGCGTGCAGGACGGCGAGGAAACCAACTACATCACCGCCACGCTGGGCGTGTACCTGAGCCTGTACAACGTGTTCCAGAACCTGCTTCTGCTGCTGGGCGTGTTTGGCGGCGAGCGCGAGTGAGGTTTTCACCTCGTGAGACAAGGGGCCTTCGGGCCCCTTTTTTCATGCCCGATCCATCAAGTTATCCAGCGCATGGCCGAAATGAACGGCAAACCCGGACACCACCATGCGCCGCACCACCCTCCTTCTGCTGACCGCCCTGTCCGCCTTGCTCGCGGGCTGTGACGCGCTGGGCATCGAGTCGGCCACCGCCGTCAACGAGCGCAAGGAGGCCGAGGGTCGTGCCGTGGGCAGCGCCTGCCGCCACGCGGTGCGCAGCATCGAGTCGTGCTTCCAGTCTTACCCCCGTGCGAGCAAGGCGGCGGTGTTCGCCGGCTGGCGCGAAATGGACCAGTACATGCGCGACAACAACGTGGTGGGCATGCCTTCGGAAGAAGACGCCGAGCCCGCCAAGGCCGAGAGCGCTGGCAGCAAATCCTGACGGGCGCCTGCCTCAGGGGGCGGCGACGAGGTCGAACACCGCCATGCTCTCCACATGCGCGGTGTGCGGAAACATGTTGACCGCACCCGCTGCCACGCACCGGTACCCTGCCTGGTGCACCAGCAGGCCTGCGTCGCGCGCCAGCGTGGCGGGATTGCAGCTCACGTAGACGATTCGCCCGGGCGGCTTCCATGGTCCACGCAGTTCGGGCTGTTGGTGCAGATCGGCCAGTGCCTTGGCCAGCGCAAACGCACCCTCGCGAGGCGGGTCCACGAGCCACTTGTGGGCCACGCCGTCGGCCACCAGCTGGCCTGGCGTCATCTCGAACAGGTTGCGAGCGGCAAACGTGGTGGGCGCGAGCGGCTGCCCGCGCGCTGCCTGGTTGAGCGCAAGGTTTTCGCGCGACCGCGCCACCAGCGCCTCACTGCCCTCGATGCCCAGCACCTCGCCGGCGCGGGTGGCGATCGGCAGCGTGAAGTTGCCCAGCCCGCAGAACCAGTCGATCACCCGTTCGTGGGCCTGCGCATCGAGCAGGCGCAAGGCGCGGCTCACCAGCACGCGGTTGATGGCGGCGTTGACCTGGGTGAAATCGGTCGGCTTGAAGGGCATCGTGATGCCGAATTCGGGCAATGCATACGACAGACCGGCCGAGCCTTCTGCGGGCTCGTCGAGCAGCTTGACGGTGTCGGGACCTTTCGATTGCAACCACCATTGCACACCATGCCGCAGACCGAATGCACGCAGCCGGCCCAAGTCGTCGTCGCCCAGCGGCTCGAGGTGGCGAAGCACCAGTGCGGTGACATCGTCACCGCACGCCAGTTCGATCTGCGGGCAGGTCTCCCGCGCATCCATCGAAAAGATCAGGTCGCGCAAGGGCAGCAGCATGTCGCTCACGTGGGGCGGCAGCACCGGGCACACCGCCATGTCGGCCACGTAGCGGCTCTTGCGCTCGTGAAAACCGATCAGCACGACACCTTTCTTGTGCACATGGCGAACCGACAGGCGAGCCCGGTGGCGATAGCCCCACGCGGGGCCTTCGATCGGGCGAAGGATGGTTTCGGCGCGCACCTTGCCCAGGTGCCACAGGTTGTCTTCCAGCACGCGCTGCTTCACCGCCACCTGCGCGGCCGGGTGGAGGTGCTGCATCTTGCAGCCGCCACAGGCGCCGGCATGCAGGCCGAAATGGGGGCAACCCGGCCGCACGCGCTGCGACGACTCACGATGAATGGCGGTGGCGGTGCCGGCTTCCCAGTTGTTCTTCTTGCGGTGCACCGACACGCTGACCTGCTCGAAGGGCAGCGCACCTTCGATGAAGACCACCTTGCCGTCGGCGCGGTGGGCAATGCCTTGGGCTTCGATGTCGAGTGATTCGACGGCCAGCGAACCGTCGGGAAAAGGGGCGGGAGCAGGGAGGGAGACTTCAGCGGACATGCCGCCATTGTCTCAGGCCGCCCGAACCCGGCGGCCGGCGATCAGGCCCAGGCCGCCAGGTATTCCTGCCAGTGCGGCTCGCCCGGGGCGAGGTTGCCCAGCGTTTCCTTCACGAACGCAATCTCGCGCTCGTATTCCTGCGGCGTGAACCCCCCACGCATCTGCTGAAAGCGGCAGTACACGAGGTAGGTGTTCATCACATCCGTCTCGCAGTAGCGGCGGATGTCTTCGGTCTGACCGGCGAGGTACTGCGCATACACCTGCGACCCGTCCATGCCCAGCTTGCCCGGAAAACCGCACAGCTTTGCGATGGCGTCCAGCGGTGCGTTGTTCTTCGGGGAATACATCGCCAGCAGGTCCATCAGGTCCAGGTGGCGCATGTGGTAGCGGGCGATGTAGTTGTTCCACTTGAACTCGCGGTCGTCCTCACCCATGTCCCAGTACTTGTTGGCCTCCACGCCGTGCCGAAGGCCCCTGTAGTGGAGCACCGGCAGGTCGAAGCCGCCGCCGTTCCAGCTCACGAGCTGCGGCACGTGTTTCTCGACCGCGTGAAAGAAGCTCTGGATGACCTTGCCCTCGCTCGCGCCGTCGCGGTCGACGAACGAATGGATGCGCAGGCCCTCGGCGTTGCGGAACACGCAGCTGATGGCCAGCACGCGCTGCAGGTGGAGCGGCATGAAGTCGCTCTGGCCTTTTTCCTTGCGTTCAGCCAGCCACGCGGCGTACACGTCGCTGTCGGTGTCGGTGTCGCTGTCACCCGCCGGGGCGCCACGAAGCGCGCGCAGCCCCTCGATGTCGGGAATCGACTCGATGTCGAACACCAACACCGGCCAGGCCATCGGCGGTCTGGGTCAGCGCCTGGGCAGGTGGGTCAACGGGTCCACCGGCTTGCCCAGCCGCCGCACCTCGAAGTGCAGCTTGACGCGGTCGGCGTCGCTGCTGCCCATTTCGGCGATCTTCTGGCCCTGGCGGACGGCCTGGTCCTCGCGCACCAGCAGAGCCTGGTTGTGCGCGTAGGCGGTGAGGTAGGTGTTGTTGTGCTTGAGGATGATGAGGTTGCCGTACCCGCGCAGTCCGGCACCGGCATACACCACCCGGCCATCGGCCGCGGCGAGGATGGGATCGCCCACCTTGCCGGCGATGCTGACGCCCTTGTTGGTGTTCTCGTCGAAGTTGGCCACCACCTGCCCAGCGGCTGGCCAGACAAACTGGATTTCGTCGCCAGCGGGGATGGGCGCGGGTGCGGGCGCCGGTGCTGGTGCCGGTGCGGGCGCAGCGGCCGCAGACGGTGCGGCGGCCGGGGCCGCCGGACTCGTTTCGGTCAGCGGGCGGGCGGTGATGCCCCCGGTGGCGATCGGGGCCGTGGAAGGCCCGGTCGGGGCCGTTGCAGCGCCTGGTGCCGCGGCCACCGCCACCGGCGGTGCCACGCGCAGCAGCTGGCCGACTTCGATCGCGTTGGGGTTGGGCAGGTTGTTCCAGGCCGCCACGTCGCGCCAGTCCTGGCCGGCGTTCAGCGCGATGCGGTACAGCGTGTCGCCAGGCTGGACCGTCACGAAACCGACGCGGGGTTGGGCTTCACCAGGCGCGGGGGCCACCGCGATCGGGCGGGAGGTGCCACGGTCCTCGACCGGGGCAGGTCGGGCCACGCGCTGCGAAGCGCAACCCGCGCTCACGAGCAGCGCGGCACCCAGCAGTGACCAGGTGAGGGCTTTGCCCGGCGTCCACCCTGGCGCCCGGGTGCCGCCCAGGTCTTGAATTGCGATTGCGTTCATGAAGACTCCACCGTTGTCTAGCGGGCCCTTCGTCAGGGCCCCATTCCAAATCACGCTCAACGCCGGCAAGGCGGGACCGTCATGCGATGCCCGATTTTAGGGGCACGAAGTGAACGGCTTCGAGTTCGGTGCGCACGATGCCGCGGGCGGTCTTGTCGACGACCACCAGGTTCTGGTGACCGCTGGTGGTGACGGCCGGTGCGACCAGCCGGCCACCCACCGCCAGCTGGTCGATCCACGCCGCCGGAATATCGTTCCCGCCGGCCGCCGCGATGATGCCGGCGTACGGCGCGCCCCGGGCGAATCCGGGCATGCCGTCGCCCAGAATGAGGTGCAGGTTGGGCACTCTGAGCAATCGAAGGTTGTCGCGCGCCTTTTCGTGCAGCGCCCGGATGCGCTCGATGCTGTAGACCTCGCGGGCCACGAGGCTCAGCACGGCGGCCTGGTAGCCACAGCCGGTGCCGATCTCGAGCACACGGCCCAGCGGCTGCGGTCCAGCCTGGCACAGCAGCTCGATCATGCGCGCCACCACACCGGGCTTGCTGATGGTCTGCCCCTGGCCGATGGGCAGGCTGGTGTCCTCATAGGCCTGGTTGACCAGCGCGGAATCGACGAAGCGGTGCCGCTCGACCGCCAGCATGGCCGACACCACCGCAGGGTGCGAGATGCCTTGGGCCTGCAACTTGCGCACCATGGCCGCCCGCACGGCCGATGAATCCATGCCCACGCCACTGGGAACGGGACGTGCCGTCGCGTTGACGGTCGCCGATCTCGTGCGCACCGTTGCCGGCGCGGGCGTGCCTGCAGGAAGCCGCGCGGGAAACGCCGGCCTCGGCTTCGGGCCAGGCTGTTTCACGCGGCCCCTCCGGACAATGCCGCGGCCGTCGGCGCCCAGTAAGCCAGCCGGTCGTGGTCGGTCAGATCGACCTGCAGCGGCGTGATGGTGGCGTAGCCCTGCAGTGCGGCATGAAAGTCGGTGCCGTCGACATCGTCGCGCGCGGGTCCGGCGCTGCCGATCCAGTACATCGTGTCGCCCCGCGGGTTGACCTGCGTGATGACCGGCTCGGCCGCGTGCCGGCGCCCGAGTCGGGTGACCTTGAAGCCACGGATGTCGTGCAGCGGACGGCACGGAATGTTGACGTTGAGCAGCCAGGGGTCGCTGCGGCGCTGCGATTCGGGCAATGACGGCAGCAGGCGCTGCACCAGTTCGGCGGCCTTCACCGCGGCCGCATCGAGGTGGGCCCAGCCCTTCTCGGTTTGCGAGAACGCAATGGCCGGGATGCCGAACAGGTAACCCTCCATGGCGGCGCCCACGGTGCCGGAGTAGATGGTGTCGTCGCCCATGTTGGCGCCGTTGTTGATGCCCGAGACCACCAGGTCGGGCCGGTAACCGAGCAAGCCGGTGAGCGCGATGTGCACGCAATCGGCCGGCGTGCCGTTTACGTAGCGAAAGCCGTTGTGCGCGGTGTGCACGTACAGCGGCGAATGCAGGGTGAGGGCGTTGCTTTTGGCGCTGTTGTTGTGCTCCGGGGCCACTACCTCGACCTCCACTCCGGGCAGGGCCTTCAGGGCATCGTGCAGGGCCACGATACCGGGCGCCTGGAAACCGTCGTCGTTCGAGATGAGGATCTTCATGAACCGGATTCTATTGAGTGGGCCTCGAGGTCCTCCGTGCGGGGTTGTGTGGCGAGCGGGTGGCGCACTACCGGTGTTGGTAGTTGGAGCGGGTGGGCGGGGCCTTCGACAGGCTCAGGCCGAACGGAGGATTGGCTCAGGCCTAACGGGGGATTGGCTCAGGTCGAACGCGGGATTGGCTCAGGCCGAACGGGGATTGGCTCAGGCCGAACGGGGATTGGGCTGGGTGCCGAGCGACGGGGTTGGCGCAACTGCCCGTCGCTCGTCTGCAGGCGGTCGCCCAAGGGACAAGCCGCAGGGCGAACCCGCTGGGTGCGGCGGCCCCGGCTGCCTATGATCCCCGCAACCCAACACACGAGGAGACCCGGCATGCATGCGTGGCTGTGCGAGAACCCGGTGGGCGTGGACGCCCTTCAGTGGAAAGAGCTGCCGACGCCAGAGCCCGCGGCGGGGCAGGTGCGCCTGCGCATCGAGGCCGCGAGCCTGAACTTCCCCGACCTGCTCATCGTGCAGAACAAGTACCAGATGAAGCCGCCCCTGCCCTTCGTGCCGGGGAGCGAGTACGCCGGCATCATCGAGGCGGTGGGCGAAGGCGTGAAGCACCTCAGGCCGGGCCAGCGCGTGGCCTGCCTCAGCGGCACCGGCGGGTTCGGCACCCACACGCTGGCGCCGGCCGCACTCTGCATGCCTTTGCCCGACGGTTTTCCCGCGGTGGATGCGGCGGCTTTCATCATGATCTACGCCACCTCGCACCATGCGTTGATGGACCGTGCCCAATTGAAGGCCGGCGAGACCGTGCTCATTCTGGGCGCGGCGGGCGGCGTGGGCACGGCCGCCATCCAGATTGCCAAGGCCGCCGGTGCGCGCGTGATCGCCGCCGCCTCCAGCGACGACAAGTGCGCGCTCTGCACGCAGCTCGGTGCAGACGCCACCATCAACTACGCACAGCACACCCCGCAGGCGGGACTTCGCGACGAAATCAAGCGCCTCACCGACGGCAAGGGCCCCGACGTGATCTACGACCCGGTGGGTGGCGACTTTGCGGAACCGGCGTTTCGCTCGATCGCCTGGCGAGGCCGCTACCTGGTGGTGGGATTTGCCAGTGGCCCGATCCCGAACCTGCCGCTGAACCTGGCGCTGCTCAAGGGCGCCAGCATCGTGGGCGTGTTCTGGGGTGATTTCGCGAAGCGCGAACCACAAGCCAATGCGGCCATGATGCAGGCACTGGCCGGCATGTACGCCAAAGGCCAGGTCAAGCCGGTGATCGACCAGACCCTGCCCATGCAGGACCTGCCCAAGGCCTACGCGATCATGGGATTGCGGTCGGTCAAGGGCAAGCTCGTGCTGGTGAACTGAAGGACCGCTTCAGCGGGCAGCCGTGGCGGACGCGGCGGGCGTCCAGCCGCCACCGATGGCGCGGTACACCGCCACCAGCGAACTGGCGGTGCCCACCTCGGCCAGAGTGAGCTGTTCGCGGATGTTGAGCACCTCACGCTCGGCCTGCAGCACCGCCTGGAAGTCGGTCACACCGGCCTCGAAGCGCGCGCGCGCCAGCTGCGATGCCTCGTCGGCGTGCCGGGCCGCTTCGGCCAGTCGCTGAGCCCGTTGCGCGTTGCGGTTGAAGCCGCTGAACGCGCCCTCGGTCTCCTCCAGCGCGAGCGCCACCGTCTGCTCGAACCCCACCAGGCTCTGCTGGGCCCTGGCTTCGCTGGCGGCGATGCGCGAACGGATGGCACCGAAGTCGAACGGCGTCCACGAAAGACCCACGCCGAGCGAATAGCGGGCGGCCTCGCTGGTGAAGAGGTCGCTCACGCGCGAGGCGTTGAACCCCAGCAGGCCCGACAGCGACAGTCGGGGGTAGAGCTCGCTGCGCGCAATGCCGATGCCTGCGGTGGCCGCGGCCAGGCGGCGTTCTGCGGCGATCACGTCGGGCCGGCGTTGCAGCCACTGCTGCGGCGTGCCCACCGGCAGCGTGGCCAGATCGGTGACCGGCAACGACGGCAGGGGTTGCGGCAGGGCCAGGTCGGCCAGCACGGTGCGCGGCGGCTGGGCCGTGAGCGTGGCGAGCCGGTAGGCCGATGCCTCCAGCTGGGTCTGCAGGGCGGGAACAATCGCCTCGGTGCTGGCCACCAGCGCGCGGGCACCGGCGACGTCCAGCTGGCGCGCGCGCCCGGCTTCCAGCCGCGCCTCGGTGATGCGCAAGGACTCGCGCTGGTTCACCAGGCTGGCCTCGGTCACGCGCAGTCGCTCCTGCAGGCCGCGCAAGTCGAGGTAGTTGCGCGCCACTTCGGCAGCGACCGCCGTTTGCGCAGCGCTCAGGCCGGCTTCGCTGGCGCTCACCTGGGCGGCAGCGGCTTCGCCGCCGCGGCGCAGGCGACCGAACAGGTCGAGTTCCCAGCCGGCAATGAAGTTGGCGTCGAAGCTGTTGCGCGTGCGTTCGCTTCGCGTGGCGCCTGGCTGCTGCGTCTGCGGCGTCACCGAGCGCTGGGCGTTGCCTTCGATGCCCACGCCGGGGCGGCTGGCGGCATCGGCCTCGCCTTGCAGCGCCCTCGCCTCCTGCAGGCGCGCCTGTGCCAGCCGGATGTCGGTGTTGGCCGCCAGCGCGCGATCGATCAAGGTGTCGAGCTTCGGGTCGTTGAAGCCGCGCCAGAAGCGTGCGATGTCGGCCGCCGGCGCCTGCGTATTCACGCCGCTGGACCCCGCGCTGATGAATCGATCGTCCAGCGCCACCGCCGGCGTCTGGTGGTCGGGGCCCACCGCGGCGCAGCCCGCCAGCGCGGCAACCGCCGACAAGATCAACATGGGCTTACGCATGGTGGGCCCCTCCTTCGGTCTGGCCGAGGCGTTTGGCCCGGCGCGCGCGCAGCAGCGCGTAGAACATGGGTGTCATGAAGATGCCGAACAGCGTGACGCCCACCATGCCCGAGAACACCGCAATGCCCATGGCACGGCGCATCTCGCTGCCGGCCCCGGAGCCCAGGATCAGCGGGATCACGCCGGCGCAAAAAGCGATGGAGGTCATGAGGATCGGGCGCAGACGCATGCGGCACGCATGCACGACCGCGTCGTACAGGGCCTCGCCGCGCTCTTCGAGCTCCTTGGCGAATTCCACGATCAGGATGGCGTTCTTGCAGGCCAGTCCCACCAGCACCACCAGCGCCACCTGCGTGAAGATGTTCAGGTCACCCGGCTGCATGAACGGCGGGAAACTGGACAGCCACACGCCGAACAGCGCCGACAGGATGCCCATGGGCACGATCAGCACGATCACCAGCGGCAGGCTCCAGCTTTCGTACTGGGCGGCCAGCACCAGAATCACCAGCAGCACAGAGATCAGGAGCACGGCGGCCAGCACCGGCACCGAAATGCCGGTGCCTGGAATGGTCACGTCGCGCGTGAGCCGGTCCTGGTAGCTCAGCTCGGTCCACTCATAGGTCATGCCACGGGGCAAGGTGCGCTGCAGCAGCGCCTCGATCTCCCCCTCGGCCTGGCTCGACGAGAAGCCCGGGTTGGCGGCACCGTTGATGTCGGCCGACGGGTAGCCGTTGTACCGGGTCACCCTTGTCGGGCCGAAAGTCGGCTCGACCGTCATCAGCGCACCCAGGGGCACCATCTCGCCGGCGGCGTTGCGCGTCTTGAGGTTGGTGATGGCATCGGCATCGGCACGGAACGGTGCATCGGCCTGCACCACCACCTGGTAGGTCTTGCCGAAGCGGGTGAAGTCGTTCACGTAGAGCGACCCCAGGTTCACCTGCATGGTGTCGTAGATGTCGGCCAGGTTGATGCCCATCTGCTTGGCGCGCGTGCGATCGACGTTCGCATAAAGCTGGGGCACGTTGATGTCGTAGCTGGAGAACGGCGTGCCCACGGCCGATTGCGGGTTGCCGTACACCTGCCCCAGCGTGCCCCACACCGCGCCGTACAGCGCCTGCTCACCCAGGCCTGCTCGGTCCTGCACCTGCAGCTTGAAGCCCCCGGCATTGCCGAGGCCGTCCACCGCGGGTGGCGGCACCACGAACATGCGCGCGCCCTGGATCTGCTGGATGGCGCCGTTGACCTGCCCGAGGATGGCGTTCTTGCTCAGCTCGGGCGAGGTGCGCTCCTCGAAGGGCGCCAGGCCGAAGAACACGATGCCCTCGTTCGGCGCCGCCGAGAAGCCGGCGATGGACAGGCCGGGGAAGGCCACCGAATCAACGATGCCGGGCACCTTGAGCGCGATGTCGCTCATCTCGCGGATCACGGCGTCGGTGCGGTCGATCGAAGCGCCTGCCGGGAGCTGCGCAATGCCGATCAGGTACTGCTTGTCCGGCGCAGGCACGAAACCGGCGGGAATGCGCGCGAACAGCAGGCCGGTGGCGCCGATCAACACGGCATAGACCACCAGCGACACGGTCTTGTGCCGCACCACATAACCCACCCGGCGTCCGTAGCCTTCACTGCCGCGGCGGAACACCCGGTTGAACCAGTCGAAGAAGCCGCCAAACAGCTTGTCCATCACCTTGGTGAGCCGGTCCTTGGGCGCATCGTGGGGGCGCAGCAGCAGGGCCGACAACGCCGGGCTCAGCGTCAGCGAGTTGAACGCCGAGATCACCGTGCTGATGGCGATGGTGACCGCGAACTGCTTGTAGAACTGACCCGTGAGGCCGGGCACGAAGGCCAGCGGCACGAACACCGCGCACAGCACCAGCGCAATCGCAATGATGGGGCCCGAAACCTCCTGCATCGCCTTGACGGTGGCGTCGTGGGGCGACAGGCCCTCCTCGATGTTGCGCTCGACGTTCTCCACCACCACGATGGCATCGTCGACCACGATGCCGATCGCCAGCACCAGCCCGAACAGCGTCAGCGTGTTGATGGAATAACCCAGCAGCAGCAGGAAGGCGAACGTGCCCACGATGGACACCGGCACCGCCAGCAGCGGGATGATGGATGCGCGCCAGGTCTGCAGGAACACCACCACCACCAGCACCACCAGCGCGATGGCCTCCAGCAGCGTCACGACCACCTTCTCGATCGAGGTCTGCACGAAGCGCGTGGGGTCGTAGACGATGTCGTAGGTGACGCCGGGGGGGAACGACTTCGACAGTCGGTCCATGGTCTCGCGCACCGAGTTCGACAGCGCGAGCGCGTTCGAGCCCGGCGCCTGGAACACGGCGATGGCCGCGGCCTCTTTGTTGTTGAGCAGGCTTCGCAGCGCATAGCTGCCAGCGGCCAGTTCCACACGGCCGATGTCGCGGATGCGGATCAGGCCACCGGTGGACGGCTCGGTCCGCACGATGATGTCGGCGAACTCCTCCTCGGTGGTCAGGCGCCCTTGCGTGTTGACCGCCAGCTGAAACTCGGTGCCTTTGGGCGCGGGGGGAGCACCCACGGTACCGGCTGCCACCTGGGCGTTCTGTTCTCGGATGGCCCCCACGACC
Organism: Hydrogenophaga sp. XSHU_21; assembly: GCA_046604145.1. Taxonomy (GTDB): domain Bacteria; phylum Pseudomonadota; class Gammaproteobacteria; order Burkholderiales; family Burkholderiaceae_C; genus Hydrogenophaga. The sequence continues at coordinate 299,994 of JBKIXD010000003.1, read as the reverse complement.
TCGGCGGTGGTCAGGTTGCGCGCCGCCAGCTTGCCGGGGTCGAGCCAGACCCGCATCGCGTAGTCGCCGGCGCCGAACAGCAGCACCGAACCCATGCCTTGAATGCGCAGCAGGTCGTCGCGCACGTTCATCTGGCCGTAGTTGCGCAGGTAAAGCGCGTCGCGGCTGTTGTCCGGGCTGACCAGGTGCACGACCATGGTCAGGTTCGGGCTGCTTTTCTCGGTGGTCACGCCGATCTGCCGCACGGTCTCGGGCAGCCGAGGCAAGGCGCGGTTGATGCGGTTCTGCACCGCCGTTTCGGCGGCCTCGGGGCTGGTGCCGATCTTGAAGGTCACGGTCAGCGTCATGCCGCCGTCGGCCGTGGCCTGAGAGTCGAAGTACAGCAGGTTCTCGATGCCGCTGATCTGTTCCTCCAGCGGCGTGGCCACGGTTTCGCTGATCACGCGCGGGTTGGCACCCGGGTACTGCGCACGCACCACGATCTGCGGCGGCGCGACTTCCGGGTATTCGGACAGAGGCAACTGGAAGATCGCCAGCCCGCCGACGAGAAAGATGAAGATCGACAAAACGGCGGCAAAACGCGGCCGGTCGATGAAGAACCGGGAGATGTCCATTCAGGTGCTCCCGTTACTGGCCAGGCTGCTGCGAACCGGCGCCCGAGGCAGGCGGCGGAAAAATCGGCATGCCCTTGTCGTCCACCTTCAGCACCTGCGGCTGAACCGGCACGCCGGGGATGATCCGCTGCAGGCCATCGACCACCACGTTCTCACCCGGTTTGACCGCATCACCCAGCACCACACGCATGCCGTCCTGCAAAGGACCCAGTTGCACGGCGCGGAACTGCGGCTGCCCGTCCTGCCCGACCACCACCACCACCTTGCGGTTCTGGTCGGTGCCGATGGCACGCTCGGGCACCAGCGTGGCCTGGTAGGGCGCGCTGGTGGTCATGGTCAGGCGGGCCGCCAGCCCGGGCACGAAGCGCCCATCGCGGTTGTCGAAGCTCGCGCGCAAGCGGATCGCACCGGTTTGCGGGTTCAGGCGGTTGTCGATGAAATCAAGCGTGCCCTGGTGCGGGAAACCCGCCTCGTTGGCCAGGCCCATGCGCACCACCGGTTTGGCGTTGCCGGCCGCCTTCACGCGAAGGAAGGTCTGCTCGCTGCCGTCGAAATAGGCGTGGACCCGGTTGGTCGACGCGATGGTCGTCAGCACCACCTGCTCGTTGACCAGGTTGCCTGCGGTCACGTTGGCGCGCGACAGACGCCCTGCGATCGGTGCACGGACCGCCGTGTAGGCCAGGTTGAGCCGCGCCACGCGCAGCGCGGCCTCGGCGGCCTTGATGTCGGCGTCGCTGGTGCTGGCGCCCGCGCTGAGCTGATCGAACTCCTGGCGCGACACCGCTTTGCTGTCGAGCAGCTTCTGGGCGCGGGCCAGTTCGGTTCGCGCCAGTTCTGCGCGCGAACGGGCCGCCACCAGCTGCGATTCGGCGCGCGCCACCTCGGCCTCGAACGGCCGCGGATCAATCGTGAACAGCAGCGCTCCCGCAGACACGGTGGCGCCATCGGTGAAATGGACCTTGTCGACCGTGCCGGCCACGCGCGGCCGCAGTTCGACGAACTCGGCCGCCTCGAGGCGGCCGCTGAAGGTTTCAAGGTCGGTGACGCTTCGCTGCACCGAGGGCGCCACGCTCACCGGCATGGCGGGCGGCGGACCGCCCTGGGCGTCGGCCGCGGGGGCGCAGGCCTGAAGAAAGGGGATCGCCAGCACGGCGATTGCGGCCAGAAAGCGGTGACCGTCCGAGGACAAGGCGGGCATGGGGGTACTCCAGAAAAAGCCGACGCCTGCATTCCCTGGTGAGGAATGCGGCGGTGCACAAGGGATCGCATTAAGCCGCAAACCGCGCAGGCTTGCAGGCGACGACATGACAGTTTTGTGACAGTCCGGTGGGTTGCCGTCACCGGCCAATGAAGGCCCTGGGCGGTTGGGCGGTTGGCGTCTGCCAGGCCATCCACCCGCCGCGAGAACAGGTGTTCATGAAATCACTCCTCCTTGGTGTTGTGCCGCAATTGTCGAGGCAAAACGGGCGCCCATTGGTGCTCAAGGCCCATCAATCCTCCTTAAAAATTGCCTAAGTCACCACAATCTGCGCCAACCATCGCGAATGACAGGAATGTCATCCACGGCCGGCCGGGCCACGGCCAGAATCGCGAACTTTGTCCATCCTTCACCCTGGCGTGTTCACCATGTCCCGACCCAGCTTGCGCAGCCTCCTTGTCCTGTCGGCCGCCGCGCTGGCCACTGCCCTCATCGGCTGCGCCAACGGCAGATCCGCCGATGCCGCGCCCGACCCGGTGGCCGATGCGCAGCGACTGGCCGCGCGCCAGGCGCGCCTGGCCGAGGCCCTGCCCATGCCACCGGCCGACGCAGTGCAGGTGGTGGGGTTCGAATGGACCGACGCACAGCGCGGCCGGGATGTGCCGGTTCGGCTCTACCTGCCAGCCAAGGCCGCCGAGCCGGTGCCGCTGGTGGTCTTCTCGCACGGCATTGGTGGCTCCCGCCATGGCTACAGCTACATCGGCAGTCACCTGGCCGCCAATGGCTATGCGTCGTTGCACCTGCAGCACGTGGGGAGCGACAACCGGCTGTGGCGTGGCAACCCGATCGAACTGCTGGGTCGCCTGCGGGGTGCCACCACCGAGGCCGAGGCGCTGGCACGCGCACAAGACCTGACCTTTGCGCTCGACCGGGCGCTGGCCGACCCCGCACTGGCCTCCCGCATCGATCCGAACCGCATCGCCGCCGCCGGCCATTCGTACGGCGCCAACACGGTGCTCCTGGCGGCGGGCGCGCGCGTGCCGGGCAAGCCCGTGCTGCGCGATGAGCGCATCAATGCCGTGATCGCCATCAGCGCACCGCCCTTTCATGGTCTGGGCAACCCCGAACCCATCCTCGGCGCGGTGCAGTTGCCCGCGCTGCACGTGACCGCCGAAGACGACGACATCCGCATTCCGGGCTTCGAGTCGGGCGTGCGGGACCGGCTGGCGCTCTACCGGGCCACCGGCAGCACCGACAAACAGTTGGTGGTGTTCCGCGACGGCTCGCACAGCATGTTCACGGACCGTCTGGGCACCGGCGGCAACGAGCTCAACCCGGCGGTGAAGCAGGCCACGCGCGAACTCATCGTGGCCTTTCTGAATGCCCGCTGGCGGGGCCAGGCCGACGCATCCGGCACCTGGGTCTCGCGGCACGCGGCACTGCTCAGCGAACGCTTTCCGCCGGAAGCCGCCGTGGCCACCTCGCGCTGAGGCCGGTCGGACTGGCGCGCGCAAGACACCCCTGCGCCGCCTGCCGGGCGTAGCATCGCCGGCATGCCACAAGATACCTCACGCCCGGCCGACCCGAGCCTGATCGACTCCCGCACCGCCGCCTGGCGGCTGCTGACCGTGCTGGGCCTGGTGACGCTGGGCAACAGCGGCATGTACGTGGTGGCCGTGGTGCTGCCCGAGGTGCAGGCCGAGTTCGGCGTCAGCCGGGCCGATGCCTCACTGCCCTACACCCTCATGATGGTCTGCCTCGGTCTCGGCGGGCTGTTCACCGGGCGCATGGCCGACCGCCACGGCATCACCCCGGTGTTGCGGCTCGGGGCGCTGGCGGTCACCGGCGGCTTCGTGTGGGCGGCCATGTCCGGCAGCATCTGGACCTTCGGCCTTGCGCACGGACTGCTGCTCGGCCTGCTGGGCAGCTCGGCCACCTTCGCGCCACTGCTGGCCGACACGGCACTCTGGTGGAACCGGCGCCGCGGCATCGCGGTGGCGATCGCGGCCAGCGGCAACTACGTGGCCGGCACCGTGTGGCCGCCCTTGGTGCAGTGGGGCATCGAGACCGTCGGATGGCGCCAGACCTACCTCACGCTCGGGCTGGTCTGTGGCGCAGGCATCTTCCTGCTCGCCAACCTGATGCGCCAGCGGCCACCGCTGGTGGTGACCCAACCGGTCACACCGGGGGAAGCGCTGCCCGACACCGCGCGACCGTTCGGGCTCAGCACCTCCCACGCACAGGCACTGCTCTGCCTGGCGGGCCTGGCCTGCTGCGTGGCCATGTCCATGCCGCAGGTGCACATCGTGGCGTACTGCGTCGACCTCGGTTTCGGTGCCGCGCGCGGCGCCGAAATGCTGTCGCTCATGCTGGCCAGCGGCATCGTCAGCCGACTGGTGTCGGGCTGGATCTGCGACCGCATCGGCGGCATCCGCACCCTGTTGCTCGGCTCGGCCCTGCAATGCGTGGCCCTGCTGCTGTTCCTGCCGTTCGACGGCATGGTGCCGCTCTACGTCATCTCGGCGCTTTTCGGTCTGTTCCAGGGCGGCATCGTGCCGTCGTACGCCATCATCGTGCGCGAGTACTTCCCGCCGCAGGAGGCTGGTGTGCGGGTGGGTGCGGTCATCATGGCCACCCTGGTGGGCATGGCCCTCGGTGGCTGGATGTCGGGCTGGGTGTTCGACCTCACTGGCAGCTACCACGCCGCGTTTCTGAACGGCATTGGCTGGAACCTGCTCAACCTGAGCATCGCGCTCTGGCTGTTCTGGCGCGTGCGCCACATGGCCCGCCTGCGCCCGCAGGGCGCCAGGGCCTGAAGGCCTGCGGCCGGTTCAGGTCTCGGCCGGCTCGCCCTGAAGCTTCTGAAACTCGTCGGGCGACAGACCCAGCAACAACGAGGCCAGGCGCGGATCGCCCTGGCTGCGGTGCAGCGCTTCCTTGACGCACAGGCGCTCGAGCATGGCGAGCGATTCGGCCACGATCTGCTGGTAGGGCTTGCGGCCGATCGAGAGGGCCAGCATCTGGCGGAAGTGCTCGGCCGAACGCTCTGCATGCACATTCAGGGTGGTCTGGTGCATTTCGCGCTGCGCGATCAGCAGGCGCTTCTGCATGCGCGACGGGCCGGTGAGGTCGCGGCCCAGAATGCAGCGCAGCAACCGCCCTTCCACCTGAAACTCGGCGTACTTGGCGAGGATCGGCAGCTCGCGGGCGTCGGGCAGCATCAGGTTGATGTGCCGCCATCCCACCGGCGAGCCGGCCACCACGACGTTGCTGGCAAAAATCGCGGGCAGCTTGGGCAGGCTTTCGAACGACACCAGTTCTTCAAACGGTGCCATCAGCAGGCCGGCAATCTCCATCCGGCTGAGTTCGATGGAGCTCAGCACGTCCTCGATGCGGTGCTCGGCGTCCAGCACAAACACCACGTCGAGCGATTCCTGGAGCAGTTTGTGGAGCACGTCGGGCGGAACGCCTTCGCGCAGGGGGGCGTTTTGCATGGGCAAGTCCATTCAGGTGCGGTGTGAGGAAACCTGGCCGCGGCACCAGGCCAGCGCATCGCCAGCCGAAGACGCCACGAAGTCCACGTCGAGAAAAGGGAAGGCATGTCCTTGTGCGAACACGGTACCGCCGGCCACCACGCGCACGCCCGGGTTGAGCGATGCACGGCGCACTTCGGCGCACAGCGGGTTCACACGCAGCAGTTCGTGGTCGGTGCCCACCGACAGGCCGACCACGTCGAATCGACGGCTCGCGACCTCGTCCAGCAGCAGTTCGGTCTGGCCCACGATGTTGTGTGAAACGTTCCAGCCTTCCGAACGGAACAGGTTGGCGACGATCATCGGTCCGAACACATGACCGGAAGGATCCATGGTGGACAACACGATCGAGGGCCGTCCCTGCACGAAAGCAGGCGCCACACGCCACGCCTGGCCGTGCGTGAGCAGCAGGTGGTGCATGTTGGCGTAAGCAACCGACAGGTCCTCGAAACGCATCCCGTCTGTTTCCCATTGCTCACCCAGCGTGCGGATGGCCGGAATCATCAAGTCGAGGTAGAGGTCGAACCCTGCCGACGCCAGCCGGGGCTGAAAGGCCGCCTGACAGCACGCCTTGGCGTCGTCCAGATCGACCACCAGCGCCTGCAGGAAACGCTGGCGGAGTGCCTGAACCAGCGCGTGGTCCGGGTGGCGATCGTCGAAGGCAGAACCATGGGCCAGATCGATGCCCGCAAACGCTGCCCGGGCCAGCGCGGCAGGCGGCTCACAGGCATCGAACGGGTCGGTCATGGCGGTCTCGCGGGGCAAACGGGGGCGTTCTTTCATTCTGGTTCTCGGGCACACCTCTCCCCACAGTCTAGCCCGGTCGCCACCCCCGGCCAAGCGGTGCGATCCCCCGCGCGACGCGGCGCTCCCGGAGCCGCCCCCTCCAAAGCCGCTACCCTCAGGGCGTCAATCCGCCCGACTGCCGCCCCCGCAATGAACCACGCCACCCCCCTGTCGCCCGAAGCCACCGCCGCGGTGCTGCCCTACCCCGAACTGGCCCGGGCCATCGCCGCCCTGCTCGGGGACGCGTCGGTGACCGTGCCGCCCCGCATCGTGATGCCGCTGCCCTCGGGCGGCAGCCTGTTCGTGATGCCGGCCACCGACGCCCGTGTGGCCATCACCAAGCTCATCTCTTTCGTGGCCGACAACGGGCTTCACGGACTGCCCGCAATCCAGGGCGATGTGGTGGTGTTCGACGCCCGCACCGGCCGCCGCCTGTGCCTGCTCGACGGGCCCACCGTGACCGCCCGCCGCACCGCCGCCGTGTCGTTGCTGGCCGCGCAGACACTGGCCGCCCGGCCGCAGGGGCCACTGCTGGTGGTGGGCGCCGGTGTGCAGGGCCGCGCCCACCTGGAGGCGTTTGCCGAGGGACTGGGCGTGAAGGAGGTCTGGGTCCATTCGCGGACCCGGTCCAGCGCCGAAGGGCTGGCGCGCCACGCCAACGCCCTCGGCCTGCAAAGCCGGGTGGTGGAAGACCCCGACGCTGCCCTGGCCCACTGCCCGCTGGTGGTCAGCTGCACATCGGCACAGGCCATTGCCCTGCGCGGCACGCCGCGAGACGACGCCTTCGTGTCGGCCGTGGGCGCCTTCACGCCGCGCATGGTCGAGTGGAGTCCCGAGGTGTGCCGCCACATCGCCGCGCACGGCACCCTGGTGGTGGACACCCGTGATGCCGACCACGAGGCCGGCGACCTGCTGCAGGCCGGGCTGGACGTGGGCACCCTGCCCACGCTGGCCCAGGTGCTCGACCAGCCCCGGCCATCGCGCGGGCCGGTGTTCTTCAAGAGTTGCGGCTGGGCCGGCTGGGACCTCGCCGCGGCACGGCTGGTGGTCGAGGGTTTGACCTGATGCCGTCAGCACCGGCGCCGATCGGCTGCCGGAAAACAAAAAGCCCGGCGATTGCCGGGCTTGATGATGCGATGAAACGCCATTCGGTGGGGTGGCTGATGGGACTCGAACCCACGACAACCAGAATCACAATCTGGGACTCTACCAACTGAGCTACAGCCACCGCAAGCCGCGCATTATAGCGCGCGGCGGATGGGTGATCAGCGTGCCTCGGCCGGCGCAGCGGCAGGACGGGGCACCGCAATCGTGGCCTTGAAGCGCGCCTTCAGGGTCTCGTAGTAGGCCTCGCCCTCGGCACCGGACCACCACTGGTTCACCTGCTGGACCTCCTGGGCCAGCCGATCGGCTGGCACTTCGGTGCGCGGCAGCACTTTCGTGACCTGCACCACCGCATGGCCGCGCTGGCCAAGCGACACGCCCACCCAGGCCGGCAGGGCCTTGGGGTCGGCGCTGAGGGCGGCGTCGAGCACGCGCGGGTCGATGGATTGCGCCGCTTCGCGGGACACCGTGACCGTGGGCCCCATGGCGGCGGCGTCGGCGCCGCCTTTCCAGGCCGCCAGCTGCTTTTCGGCTTCTTCACGGGCGAGGTCGGCAGCGCGCTGCACCACCAGGCGCGCACGCACCATGTCCCGCACCTCGGCCAGCGGCTGGGTGCGGGCGGGACGGTGTTCGACGATGCGGGCCGACGCCAGTTGGTTGCTGCCGGTTTCAATGGCGGCGGTGTTGCGCTTGTTGGCCACGGCATCGGGCGCAAAGAGGGCTTCGAGCAGCCGGGCGTTGGTCACCACGGAGGGGGGCTGGCCGGCTACCGGGGTGCGAAGCACGCCCTTGGCGGTCTGCACGGTCAGCTTCAGGCGGTCGGCGGCGGGCTTCAGGCTGTCGGCCTGTTCGTAAACCAGGTTGCTGAAGGTGTCTGCCGCCTCGGCAAACTGGCGCTGGGCCTGCTGCTGCTTCAACTGGGCCTCGATCTGCGGCCGCAATTCGGCAAACGGGCGCACCGCCGGTGCCTTGATGTCGGTGAGCTGAATGATGTGCAGGCCGAAGTCGGACTCGACGATGTCCGAAATCTGGCCCTTGGTGAGGGCGAACACCGCTTGCTCGAACGGCGCCACCATGGCGCCGCGGCCGAAGAAGTCGAGGTCGCCGCCGTTGGCGGCCGAGCCCGGGTCTTGCGAGTTGGCCTTGGCCAGTTCGGCAAACTTCGACGGATCGGCCTTCACCTGCGCCAGCAGCTGCTCGGCCTTCTTGCGCACCTCGGTCTTTTGTTCCGGCGTGGCGTTCGCAGGCACCGTCAGCAGGATGTGGCTGGCCCGGCGCTCTTCGGCACCGCTGAGCTGGGCGGCGTTCTGGTCGTAGTAGCTGCGCAGGTCGGCTTCGCTGAGGGTGATGCCCTGCTGCAGCGAAGCGGCGTCGAGCACCAGGTATTCGATGTCGGCCTGCTCGGGCGCCTGGAACAGCGCCTGGTTCTGGTTGTAGAAGGTTTCGATGTCGGCATCGGTCGGGTTGACGCGGGCCGCGAAATCGCTGGAGGGGAAGTTCTTGACGCGCACTTCACGCTGCTCGAAGAACGCGTTGAGCGGCACACGGGCCAGCGACGTGGCCGCGAAGCCCGAAGCCTGCACGCCCGTGAGCACCTGGCGCTGCGACAGGTCAGCGCGGACCGAGGCCTCGAACGACTCGGGCGTCATCCCCTGGCGCGCCAGCAACTGCCGGTAGCCTTCGACGTCCAGCGTGCCGTCCGGCTTGCGCAGCGACGCAATGGCCTGGTTCTGCTGAAGCTCGCGCGCCAGGCGCTGGTCGCTGGTGTACACGTTGAGCTTGCTGGCAGCCGCGGCCAGCACGCGCTCGCGAACCAGCCGCTCGAGCGATTCATACCGGGCCGTCTCGCTGTCGAGCAAGGCGGGGTCGATCGACGGCAGCATTTCGCGCAGGCGCTGCGCTTCGGCCTGGTGGGCCTGGTCCCATTCGGCCTTGCGGATGTCTTCACCATCGACCGTGGCCACTGTGTCGCCGCCCTCGTTGAACTGCGTGTAGCCCTCGATGCCGAACAGCACGAAAGACGGAATGATCAGGATCAGCAGGAAGCCCATGAGGAACCTCTTGTGATCGCGGATGGAGTCGAACATGCCTGAAATCCTGTGATGGCGAATGCGAAATGCGGATTCTGACCGACAACAAAAAAGGCGAACCCGGGTTCGCCTTTATTGGTGGGTGCTGACGGGGTCGAACCGCCGACCTACGCCTTGTAAGGGCGCCGCTCTACCGACTGAGCTAAGCACCCATGTGCTTGCAGGGGTCGGGTCAGTTGACCGCGTCCTTGAGTGCCTTGCCGGGGCGGAACTTCGGCACCTTGGCTGCCTTGATTTTAATCTCGGCGCCGGTGCGGGGGTTGCGACCCTTGCGCGCAGGGCGTTTGGTCACGGCGAACGAGCCGAAGCCCACCAGCGAAACGGTTCCGCCCTTCTTGAGGGTGGTGCGGATGGCCGCAATGGTGGAGTCGAGAGCGCGCGTGGCAGCCGCCTTGGAAATGTCGGCGTGCTTGGCGATGTGTTCGACGAGTTCAGTTTTGTTCACGTAGAGCCCCTCTTGAAATGGATAGGTTGGTTCGTGTGCCGGGCCGCCGGCAGCGGGTGCTGCGTGGCCGAGCCGGATCGCCCGGGGGTCGCAGGCTGCGGCCGAACAGGACCGGAGCGCGCGTCGAACGATTAGACCCATGTGCCGCAGAGCGTGTCAACAAGACAACTGGCGCTGCAGCGCATGGGCCACACAGCGCAGATTCTAGTCGTGAAAGCCCGCAAGGCAGGCGCCATGCGGGCCACGGGTCGTCAGCCGACCCCGTCAGATCAGCGCCGCGATGGCGCGCCCCACGTCCGATGTGCTGCCCTTGCCCCCCAGATCCGGCGTGCGCGGCGCACCACTGCCGGGCTCCAGCGCAGCCTCGATGGCCCGCAGGACGGCATCGTGCGCTTGCCGGTGGCCCAGAAAATCCAGCATGAGTGCACCGCACCAAATCTGCCCGATCGGGTTGGCAATGCCTTTGCCGGCGATGTCGGGTGCGGAGCCGTGCACCGGCTCGAACAACGAAGGGTGGGTGCGATCGGGATTGAGGTTGGCACTGGGTGCAATGCCGATGGTGCCGGTGCAGGCCGGGCCGAGGTCGGACAGGATGTCACCGAACAGGTTGCTGCCCACCACCACGTCGAAGAAGTCGGGGCGCTGGACGAAATGGGCGGTCAGGATGTCGATGTGGAACTTGTCCACCGTCACATCCGGATACTGTTTGGCCATTTCGGCCACACGCTCGTCCCAGTAGGGCATGGTGATGGCAATGCCGTTGCTCTTGGTGGCGCTGGTGAGGTGCTTTTTCGGGCGCGAACGCGCCAGCTCGAAGGCATGGCGCAGCACGCGGTCCACGCCGTGGCGCGACATCACCGTCTCCTGCATGACGATCTCGCGCTCGGTGCCGGCGTACATGCGCCCGCCGATGCTGCTGTACTCGCCCTCGGTGTTCTCGCGCACGATGACCATGTCGATTTCACCAGGCGCACGGGCGCTGCCGTCCCGCCGCACCACCGGGGCAATCACCCCCGGCATCAGGCGCGCCGGGCGCAGGTTGATGTACTGGTCGAATTCGCGCCGGAACATCAGCAACGAGCCCCAGAGCGACACGTGGTCGGGCACCTTGTCGGGCCAACCCACGGCGCCAAAGTAGATCGCGTCGTGACCGCCGATCCGGTCCTTCCAGTCGTCGGGCAGCATCTTGCCGTGCTTCTCGAAATAGGCGCAGCTGCTGAAGTCGAAGTGGTCGAACCGCAGATCGATGTTGAAGCGGGACGCGGCGGCCTCCATGGCGCGCAGCCCCTCGGGCATGACTTCGGTTCCGATGCCGTCGCCGGCGATGACGGCAATGCGGTGTGTGCTCATGGGGGGGTCTCCGGTGGATGTGGACCCGAGCTTAACCAAAGCATTCGCAATAATGCCTCCATCGATCATTGATCTGGAGGCAATGAATGGACCGCGCCGATCTTGAAATGGTGCACGCGGTGCGCCGCCATGGAAGCCTCGCCGGTGCGGCCGCATCGATGGGGGTCACGCCATCGGCCATCACGCGGCGGCTGGCGGCCTTGGAGTCGGCGCTGGGCCTGCGGCTGTTCCAGCGCACCACGCGCCGGGTGAGCGCCACCGCCGAGGGCGAGGCGCTGTCGCTGCGCGCGGCCGAGCTGCTGCAGGGGTTCGAGTCACTGGAAGCCGAACTGCGCGAACGCCAGGCCGAACCGGCCGGCCCCATCCGCCTGGCCGCCACCTTCGGTTTCGGCCGCCGGTGGCTCGGCCCGGCACTCGCGGCGTTCCAGTCACGACACCCGGCGGTGTCCGTTCAGCTGCAACTGACCGAGCGCCTGCCCGACCTGGCCGCCGAGGGCCTGGACGCGGCGGTGTGGCTGTGGAGCGCACCCGACCAGCGCGCCGGTGAATGGGTGTCGCGGCGGCTCGCGCCGAACCGGCGGGTGCTGGTGGCGGCGCCCGCCTACCTTGCGGTGCACGGCGCACCCAGGGAGCTCGACGACCTCGGCATGCACCACTGCCTGGTGGTGAGGGAACACACCGACGCCGGCACCCACCGCGCGGACCATTGGGCGCTGCAACGCGAGGGCGATCCGTCGGTGCAGCGCGTGGCGGTGGCCGGGCCGCTGTCGAGCAATTCGGGCGAGCTGGTGCGCGACTGGTGCCTCGCAGGCCACGGCATCATGCTGCGCAGCCTCTGGGACATCGCGGCACAGATCGACCGCGGTGAGCTGGTTCACGTGCTGCCCGAATGGAGCCACCGGGACGCCGACATTCACTGGATCGCACCCTGGCGGGCCCAGACACCCCGCCGCATCCGGCTGCTGCTGAGCGAACTGGAGCAGACCTTCGGTGCCGAACCCTGGCGGACCGGCGCCGACCGCCCTAGCCGGCCTGGCGCGGCGCGCGCACGACCAACGACACGCCGAACGCGGTGAGCGCAATGCCGGCGACGGTGAGCAGCGTGATCGGCTCGCCGAACAGCAACCACGCGAGCACCGCCGTGCAGGGCGGCACCAGGTACATGAGGCTGGTGACCTTGGCCGCGGCTCCGCGCTGGATCAGCAGGTACAGCAGCGAACTGCCCCCCAGCGTGAGGCCCAGCACCGACCACGCCATGGCGCCGGCAAAGGCGCCTGTGAGCTGCATCGGTTCGGCCTCGAGCAATGCCAGCGGCAGCGTGACGATGAAGGCGGCGATGAGCTGCACCGTGTTGGCGGTGCGAACGTCACAGGCCTGCACGTGGCGCTTCTGGTAGAGGGTGCCTGCGGTGATGGCAAACAGGGCGAACACGGCATAGGCGAGGTTCTCCGCGTTGGCCTGATCGCCCGGGGAGCCCTCGATCAGCTTGCGCCAGACCACCAGCACCAGACCGGCAAAACCCAGCACCAGCCCCAGCCATTGGCGGCGGGACACGGCCCCCTGGGCGCCCCCCATGGCGCTGAGCCAGATGGCGGTGAGCACCGGCTGCAAGCCCACGATGAGGGCCGAGAGGCCCGATCCCATGCCGGCCTTGACCGCTGCCCAGACGCCGCCCAGGTAGCCCGCGTGCATGAGCACGCCGACGACAGACAGGTGAAACCATTGCGCCCGGCTGGTGGGCCACTTCACACCCGACAGCACGATCCACGGCAGAAAGCACAGGATGGACAGCGCGTAGCGCGTGGCCAGAAACGACAGCGGGGGCGAATGCGGCATGCCATAGCGCGCCACGATGAAACCGGTGCTCCAGATGAGCACGAACACCCAGGGCATGGCCCGCAGCCAGGCGTTGTCTTGCGGGGATGAAGTCACGGAAGTCGGTTCAACGCGAGCGCGCGCGGATCTCGGGCAGGGCCTTGCGCAGGTAGTACACCATCGACCACACCGTGAGGATGGCCGAAATCCACAGCAGCCAGCTGCCCCACAGGCGGGTGTCGATCAGGTCGAACAGGCGCCCGTCGTACAGGAGGAAGGGAATCGCCACCATCTGCACGGTGGTCTTGACCTTGCCGATCATGTGGACCGCCACGCTCTTGGTCGCGCCGATGAGCGCCATCCATTCGCGCAGCGACGAGATGGCGATTTCGCGGCCGATGATGATGAGGGCGGCAAACACGTCGGCGCGGTCCATGTGCACCAGCACCAGCAGGCTCGCGCACACCAGGAACTTGTCGGCCACCGGGTCCAGGAACGCACCGAAGGCCGAGGTCTGGTTGAGCTTGCGGGCCAGGTAGCCGTCGGCCCAGTCGGTCAGCGCAAACACGACGAACAGCACCGTGGCGATGAGGTTCTGCTCAGGCCGGCTCACGCCATCGAGGTAGAACACCCCCACGATCAGCGGAATGGCCACGATGCGGGCCCAGGTCAGCAGGGTGGGGAGGTTGAAGAACATGGGCGTGATTATGCGGGTGCGCTTTGCCCGGGCGAGACAAACGCCCCCGCGGTGCGAAATCACACAGTGCGCCAACGCAACTACTGCCGGGGTGGTAGTGACGCGCCCATGACCCGCTCCCTACGCTGCAGGGCTTCAATCAGTCCGTTGAGCACGGACCACCCGGCCCGTCAGAAAACCCATGAACCTCCCACAGCCCGACCTTCGATCCGCCTGCTGCGTGCACCCGACCTTTATCTCCCAACGATCTGCCGGCCAACCGACGCAGATGCAGCAAGGTCACGCAGGTCATTCGCCGTCGGCGGCGACCCGTTTGGCTTTGCGCGCCATGGCGCTGGTGATGGCTGCCACGGTGGGCGCCTGCGCCACCCAGCCACCCGCCGGCAACGCCGTTGCCCTGCAACCGAAGGCGCCGGTGGTGGTGCACTCACTGGTCTTCTCGGATGGCTCACGGCTGAAAGACCCGCCCGACGAGGTCAGGGTGGTGCATCGATCCAGTACCGGCAAGGCAGTGGCTGCCAGAGCGCTGCTCGGTGTCGCACTGTTGGCGGTGGGGGCCCTCAACGTGTCGGCCTTCAGCAAGGACGATCTCAAGGGCGAATCGATCGAGGGCGTGAATGACCGGGAGCGGGTGCGAAACCCGGTTGGCAACGACTTCGTCAAGGAACTGCAGGCCCGGGTGAGCGCGCGGGTGGCCGCGCAGCCGGCGCTGGCTTCCAGGGGTTTCAAGAACCCCATCGTGGTGGGGGGCGGCAGCACGTCGCTGGTGTACGAATCGCTGCTGGGCGATGGAGAGGCGCTGTACCAGATGACGACCGACATCGAGGTGTACAAGCGCCGCGAAAGCGCGAGCGTCTTCACCTTCGATCCGATCGCCAAAGTCCGCTGCGCGGACAGGTCCACCCCGGCCCGCCCGATGGCCGACTGGACGGCACAGGACCACGTTCTGGTCCGCCAGACGCTCGATCCCATGTTGGAGCAATGCGCACAGCGCGTGCTCGCGCAGCTCGACGAGATGCTGAAGGACTGAAACCGGCTCAGTGGAGCGCCCGGTAGATCGCGTCGGCGAGCTCGATCGAGATGCCTTCCACCGTGGCGAGGTCTTCCACGCTGGCCGCCGCCACACCGCGCACGCCACCGAACCGCTGCAGCAGGCGCGCCCGCTTCTTGGGACCGACACCCGGGATGTCTTCGAGCTGGCTCCCGCCGGTGCGAACCTTGGCGCGCTGGGCGCGCATGCCGGTGATGGCGAACCGGTGTGCCTCGTCGCGGATCTGGGCCACCAGCATGAGCGCGGCCGAGTCGTGGCCCAGGTACACCTTGGCGCGGCCATCGGCAAACACCAGCTCCTCCAGCCCCACCTTCCGACCCTCGCCTTTTTCCACACCGACGATGCTGGACAGGTCAAGCCCGAGTTGCTGGAACACCTCGCGGGCCACGCCCACCTGGCCTTTGCCACCGTCGATCAGCACGATGTCGGGCATGCGGGGGCCGGTGGATGGCATGTCCTTGTCGGCGGGGGCTTCGGCAGAGGTCTCGGCCGCTTCGGGCGTGGGCTCGGCCTCGGCGGGGTTGGGCGCGGCCTCGCCGGGATCCAGATCGCCTGCCTCGACCTTCATCGCCTCGGCAATGCGGCCATAGCGGCGGGTCAACACCTGCCGCATGGCGGCGTAGTCGTCGCCGGGCGTGATGCCATCGATCTTGTAGCGGCGGTACTGGCTGTTCTGCAGCTTGTGGCCTTCGAACACCACGCACGACGCCTGGGTGGACTCACCCGCGGTGTGCGAGATGTCGAAACACTCGATCCGCAGGGACTCCAGGTCATCGTCGGGCAGCTGGAGGGCTTCGGCCAGCGCGCGGGTTCGCGCTTGCTGGCTGCCTTCCTCGGCCAGCAAGCGCGCCAGCGCAATGCCGGCGTTCTTTTGCGCCATTTCCAGCCACAGGCGCCGGTGCTCGCGCGGGTTGTGCACCGCATGCACCTTCTGGCCGGTCTGCTCGATCAGCGCGTCGAGCAGCGCCTTCCCGACGGCGTGGCTGGTGACCAGCACCGCCGGCATGGGCGCACCCAGGTAGTGCTGGGCAATGAAGGCCTCCAGCACCCGAACCGCGGTCCGTTCAGCCGGGTCGGCGGCTTCGTCGACGGGGACCTCGGACAGCAGTTCCTCGATGGCGCTCGCGTCGTCGACATGCGCCGGAAAGTAGGGCCGGTCGCCGAGATGACGGCCACCCCGCACCATGGCGAGGTTCACGCAGGCGCGGCCGCCCTGCACCTTCACCGCCAGCACGTCCACGTCCTGGTCAATGCCGGTCTCCATCGTCTGCTGGTGCAGCACGCGCGACAGCGCGCCCATCTGGTTCCGGATCTCGGCGGCCTGCTCGAACTCGAGCCGTTCGGCGTGCGCCAGCATGCGCTGTTCGAGCGACTGCAGCACGGCCTGGGTCTCACCGCGAAGGAAACGCTCGGCGTTGGCCACGTCCTGCAGGTAATCGGTCTGGTCGATCAGGTCCACGCACGGACCGCTGCAGCGCTTGATCTGGTAGAGCAGACAGGGCCGCGTGCGGTTGGCGAACACCGTGTCCTCGCAGGTGCGCAGCCGGAACACCTTCTGCAACAGCTGGATGGATTCCTTGACGGCCCAGGCACTGGGGAAAGGCCCGTAGTAGCTGTGTCGCTTGTCGATCGAACCGCGGTAGTACGCCATGCGCGGAAACAGCGCCGAGGCCGATGTGCTGCGGCCGGCGGCGCGCGCTGCGTCCCGTGTGCCGGTGATCTTGAGGTAGGGGTAGCTCTTGTCGTCGCGGAACAGGATGTTGAACCGCGGGTTGAGCGTCTTGATGAGGTTGTTCTCGAGCAGCAGGGCCTCGGCCTCGCTGCGCACCACCGTGGTTTCCATCCGCGCGATGCGGCCGACCATGTGGCCGATGCGCGTGCCATCGTGGTTCTTCTGAAAGTAACTGGACACGCGCTTCTTGAGGTTGCGCGCCTTGCCCACGTACAGCAGCTGCCCGGTGGCGTCGAAATAGCGGTACACGCCGGGCAGCGCCGGCAACGCGGCCACCTCGCTCAGCAACTGGTCGGAATGCACTTCGGACATGGGCGCGTATTGTGGCGCGGCACGGCTCGGGCAAGATCGCGCCATGGCCATTGCACCCGAACCACCCTGGGACCTGTTCTGCCGCGTGATCGACAACCACGGCGACATCGGTGTGTGCTGGCGGCTGGCATCGCAGCTGGCGCGGCGCGGAACGCCCGTGCGGCTGTGGGTCGACGATGCTTCGGCACTGGCCTGGATGGCACCCGGGGGCTGCCCCGGCGTGACCGTGCTGCCCTGGCGCGAGCCCTTCGACCGCCTCGACCAGGTGCCCGGACCGGTGTGGATCGAGGCCTTCGGCTGCCACCTGCCCGACGCGTTCGTGGCCGCACGCCAGACCGATCCGGTCTGGATCAATCTCGAGTACCTGAGCGCCGAGCGCTTTGTGGCCCGACAGCATGGCCTGCCGTCGCCGGTGATGGCGGGCCCCGGGCGCGGCCTGACCAAATGGTTCTTCCACCCGGGCTTCACGCCCGACACAGGCGGACTGCTGCGCGAAGACGACCTGCCCTCGCGCCAGACCGGCTTCGACGGCCCGGCCTGGCTGACCCGCCTGGGCCTGCCCACCGACGGACACCGCATCGGCCTGTTCTGCTACGAGCCCGCCAGCCTGCCGGCGGTGATGGCGCAGGCCGACGCGCACTGGCTCCTGACGCCGGGCCGCGCCACCGCCGCCAGCCAGGGCCTGCCGCTGGCGCTGGGTGCCAGCCGGCACGCCCTGCCCTGGCTCACGCAGCCCGATTTCGACCACCTGCTGCTGGCCTGCGGCCTGAACTTCGTGCGCGGCGAAGATTCGCTGGTTCGGGCGCTCTGGGCCGGCAAGCCCTTCGTGTGGCAGATCTATCCCCAGCACGACGACGCCCACCACGCCAAGCTGGACGCCTTTCTTGACTGGCTGGACGCCCCGCCCGGCCTGCGGGCATTTCACCGCCACTGGAACGGCATCGACGACACCCCGGCCACCTGGCCCGGCTGGGCCGAGATCGACCGTTGGCAGACGGTGGTGGAGGCCGCCAGGGCCCGGTTGCTGGCCCAACCGGACCTCGCCACACAGCTGGCGGGGTTCATCAGGCAAAAACGGTAAAATCGCGGGCTTTGCGACAAACCGGCCGGGCGCCAGACCCTGGCCCGCACCGCGCCCGGCCACCGGGCGCCCTTCCACCGGAACCCGTTATGAAAATCGCCCAAGAAATCCGCGCCGGCAACGTCATCATGCACGGCAAGGACCCGATGATCGTGCTGCGCACCGAATACGCCCGCGGCGGCCGCGGTGCCGCCACCGTGCGCATGAAACTCAAGGGCCTGCTCGGCAACATCGGCACCGAAGTCGTCTTCAAGGCCGACGACAAGATGGACCAGGTCATCCTGGACCACAAGGAGTGCACCTACTCCTACTTCGCCGATCCCATGTACGTCTTCATGGACGCCGACTACAACCAGTACGAAGTCGAAGCCGAGAACATGGGCGACGCCCTGAACTACCTCGAAGACGGCATGTCGGTCGAGGTGGTGTTCTACGAAGGCAAGGCCATTTCCGTCGAGCTGCCCACCAGCGTCGAGCGCGAGATCACCTGGACCGAACCCGCCGTCAAGGGCGATACCTCGGGCAAGGTGCTCAAGCCGGCCAAGATCGCCACCGGTTTCGAAGTGGCCGTGCCCCTGTTCGTGAACCAGGGCGACCGCATCGAGATCGACACGCGCACCGCGGAATACCGCAAGCGGGTCTGAGCACCCGGCACCGGCACGCAAATCGGCACACGAGGGCTCCCCACGGAGCCCTTTTTCATTGATCGCCCGACCGCATGGAACTCCTCGAACGCATCGCCGCCGTCATCATCCCGGTGTTCCTCATCGTGGCCATCGGTTACGGCTACGCGCGGCGCAAGGCGCCCGACCTCACCAGCTTCAACCGCATTGCGCTCGACGTGCTGGCGCCGCTGCTGGTGTACTCGGCATTGGCCTCGCGCGATTTCGAGATCGCGGACCACGTGCCGTTGCTGATCGGCGGCACGGTGCTGATCCTGGGCAGCGGTCTGCTGGCGTGGCCCCTGGCGCGCGCCTTTGGCGCCCAGCCGCGCACGCTGGTGCCGGTGGTGATGTTCAACAACTGCGGCAACATGGGACTGCCGCTGGCCCTGCTGGCGTTCGGGCCGGCCCACTTCGGCGCCGCCGTGGCGCTGTTCTCGGTCAGCAACCTGCTGCATTTCTCGCTGGGCGCGCGCATCACCAGCGCGGCCGCCCGCACCCGCGACCTGCTCACCAGCCCGCTGATGGTGGCCACCCTGCTCGGCTTTGCCAGCGCCTTCACCGACGTGCGCCCCCCCGAGGTGGTCATGTCGGGGCTGAAGCTGCTTGGCGATGCCTTGTTGCCGATGATGCTGTTTGCGCTGGGTGCGCGGCTCACCGCGCTGACGCGCGAGGGCATGGCGTTGGGGCTGCTCGGCGCGCTGGCCCGCCCCCTGATCGGTCTGGCCATCGGCATTCCGCTGGCCTGGGCATTGGGGCTCGAGGGCGAGGCGCGTGGCCAGCTGCTGCTGTTCGCCGCACTGCCGCCGGCCGTCATTCAGTACATGCTGGCCGACCGATACCATCAGGAGCCCGAGAAGGTGGCCGCGTCCATCATGGTGGGCAACGCCCTCGCCGTGGTCTTCGTGCCACTTGGGCTGGCCATCGGCCTTTGAACAAGAGAGAACTCCATGGAAGCACACCAAGACATCACCGAACGCCGCCTGGCCGACGCCTGGGCCGAGCTGAAGGCCCACGCGGACAGCGGCCAGGCCCTGCACGCCGACGCCTACCGACTGGCCTTTGCCGACCCTGAGTTCCTGCTGCGCCGCGAGACACGCGGCATCCGCTTCCAGCTCGAAATGCTCAAGCCCGACCTGGCCCAGCAGGAGCTGGGCGTGGAAAACACCATCGTGGTGTTCGGCAGTGCCCGCTTCCGGGAAGCCGGCGAGGCGCAAGCGATGCTGGCGGCGGCCGAGGCGTCGGGCGACACCCGGGCCCTGACCAAAGCGCGCGCCCTGGTGCGCAATGCCCATTACTACGACCGTGCGCGCGAGTTCGCACGCATCGTGGCCCGGTACAGCGCGCGTTGCCCGGCTGCGGACAAGCTGTTCATCTGCACCGGCGGTGGACCGGGCGTGATGGAGGCCGCCAACCGCGGTGCCCACGACGAGGGCGCGCTGAACGCCGGGCTGAACATCGCCCTGCCCCACGAGCAATCGGCCAACCCCTACATCACGCCCGAGCTGAGCTTCAAGTTTCACTACTTCGCGCTGCGCAAGATGCACTTCATGATGCGCGCCAAAGCCCTGCTGGCATTCCCGGGCGGCTTCGGCACGCTCGACGAACTGTTCGAGGTGATCACGCTCGTGCAGTGCAAAAAAGCCAAGCCCGTGCCGATCCTGCTCTACGGCAGCAGCTACTGGAAGCGCCTCATCAACTTCGACGTGCTGGTCGAAGAAGCCGCCATTTCGCCCGAAGACCTCGAGCTGTTCCAGTTCGTCGACGACCCGCAGGTGGCCTGGGACGCGATCCGCAAGTTCTACGACCTGCCGGCGGTCTGAGCCCGGGGAAGGGCTTCGACAGGCTCAGCCCGAACGGATCTGGCTAGTTCTGCCATCCGCCACCCAGGGCTGCGTACAAGGCCACCCGGTTTTGCTGCAGCGCCAGCCGGGTCTGCGCCTCGGCCTGTTGCGCCGCAAACAGCGAGCGCTGTGCATCCAGCACGTCGAGAAAGCTCGCGACGCCGTTGCGGTACCGCAGATCGGCCAGACGGAGCCGGTCGGTCTCGGCCGCGACCTGGTCGCGCTGGGCCTGCAGCTGGTCGGCCAGCGTGGCGCGGCCGGCCAGCGCATCGGCCACCTCGCGGAACGCGGTCTGGATGGCCTTTTCGTACTGGGCGATGGCGATGTTGCGCGTGGCCTCGGCCGACGCCAGGCCGGCGCGGTTGCGCCCGGCGTCGAAGATGGGCAGCAGCGCCTGCGGGTTGAGCGTGAAACCCCACGAGCCATCCTTGAACAGCCCGGAGAGCTCGGTGCTCGCCGAGCCCACGCTGGCGGTGAGCGAGATGCGCGGAAAGAAGGCCGCGCGCGCCGCACCGATGTTGGCGTTGGCCGCCACCAGCGACTGCTCGGCCTGGCGGATGTCGGCGCGCCGCGTGAGCAGGTCCGACGGCAATCCCGCCGGCACGTCGGCCAGCACCGCGGCATCGGCGTCGGCGGGTTGCAGCAGGTCACCGGGAACCGTCTCGCCCACCAGCAGGTTGAGGGCGTTCACGTCGAGGGCGCGGGCACGCTGCTGCTGCGCCAGCGCCGCGCGCGCCGTGGCCGCAAGCGATTCGGCCTGCCGCAGGTCGAGCGCCGACGCAGCGCCGTTCTCGAAACGGAGCCGCGTCAGGCGCAGCGAATCCTCGCGCGTGGCCTGTGTCTGGCGCGTGATACTGAGCAGGGCTTCATTGGCCTGCAGGCTCAGCCAGGTGCGCGCCACCGACGCCACCAGGCTGGTCTGCGCGGCGTTTCGCGCCTGCTCGCTCGCCAGGTACTCGGCCAGTGCGGCCTCTTTCAGCGCACCCAGTCGGCCGAAGAAGTCGATCTCCCAGGCACTGACCGCGAGGCCGACGCTGTAGGTGCTCTCGATGTCGCCGCCCTCGGTGCTCTGGCGGTTGCCAATGGCCGCCGCATTGACCGTGGGGAACTGGTTGGCCCGCTGGATCTGGTACTGCGCGCGCACCCGCTCGATGTTGAGCGCCGCCACCCGCAGGTCGCGGTTGTTGGCCAGCGCGCGCTCGATCAGGCTGCGCAGGGCCGGGCTCTGCACGAAATCGCGCCAGGCGGTGTCGGCCGCGCTGCGCTGCGACGGTGTGTCGGCCGCCAGCGGATAGGTCTGGGGCACCGGGGCCGCAGGCGGTTCGTGGGCAGGGATCAACGAGCAACCGGCCAGCATCAGGGCAACGGCCGAGGCGCTCAGACGAAGGGCTGTGTCAGGTTTCATCGCTTTGGATTCCATGGGCGCGGGCGCTTTCGAGGTCGCGCTGGTGCTGGCGTTCGCTGCCCTTGAACAGGCGGCGCACGACCACGAAGAACAAGGGCACGAACACCACGGCGAGCAGGGTGCCGGTGATCATGCCGCCGATGACCCCGGTGCCGATGGCGCGCTGGCTGGCAGACCCCGCACCCGATGCAATGGCCAGCGGGACCACGCCCAGCGTGAAGGCCATCGACGTCATGATGATGGGGCGAAAACGCAGCCGGGCGGCCGCCAGCGCGGCCTCGATCGCACTCTTGCCCTGAGCCTGAACGTCCTTGGCGAACTCAATGATCAGGATGGCGTTCTTGGCCGACAGACCGATGATGGTGATGAGGCCGACCTGGAAGTACACGTCGTTCTCCAGGCCCCTCACCAGCGTGGCCAGCAGCACACCGACCACACCCAGCGGCACCACCAGGATCACCGACAGCGGAATGGTCCAGCTTTCGTAGAGGGCGGCCAGGCACAGGAACACCGCGAGGATGGCGAACGCATAGAGCACCATGGCTTGTGAGCCTGCCAGCTTCTCCTCGCGCGAGGTGCCGGTCCACTCATAGCCGAAGCCCTGAGGCAACTGCGCGGCCAGGCGCTCCATTTCCACCAGGGCGTCGCCCGTGCTGTAGCCGGGCGCGGCACTGCCACTGATGCGCATTGCGGGGTAGCCGTTGTAGCGCACGGTCTGCATCGGGCCACGCACCCATTTCGTGCTGGCAAACGCCGACATCGGCACGGCCTGACCGCGGTTGTTCACCACGTTCAGCTCCAGCAGATCGCCCGGCTGCATGCGCGCTGGCGCATCGGCCTGCACCACGACGCGCTGCAGGCGTCCGTTGTTGGGAAAGTCGTTCACGTAGCTCGAACCCAGCGCCGTGCCGATGGCATTGCTGATGGCATCGAAACCCACGCCCAGGGCCTGTGCCCGGTCGCGGTCGATCTCCAGCTGGAGCTGGGGCGCGTCCTCGAGACCGTCGGGCCGGACCTGGGCCAGCACCGGACTCTGCGACGCCAGCTGGAGCAACTGGCCCCGCGCCTGCAACAGGGCATCGCGCCCCAGGCCCGCGCGGTCCTGCAGCCGGAAGTTGAAGCCCGACGACGTGCCCAGTTCGGGAATCGGTGCGGGACTGAGCGGGAGGATGAACGCATCGCGGATCCCGGACAACGCGCCGAACGCCCGCCCGGCCAGCGCCTGCGCGGAACTGCCGGCGGCCTCGCGTTCGGACCAGTCCTTCAGGGTGATGAACGCCAGCGCGGCGTTCTGCCCCTGCCCCGAAAAGCTGAAGCCCAGCACGCTCACCATGCCCTGCACCTCGGGTTGCTTGAGCATGAAGCCTTCGACCTGCTCCATCACCGCCAGCGTGCGCTCGCGCGTGGCGCCAGGCGGCAGCTGCACGTTGACCAGCATGGTGCCCTGGTCTTCCTGCGGCAGGAACGACGTGGGCAGGGTCCGGTACACCCAGGCGGCGGCGGCGCCGATGGCCAGGTACACGATGAGCATGCGACCGGCGCGCGGCAGCAGGGCGCCCACCAGGCCGGTGTAGCCGTTGGTGGTGCGCGCGAAACCCCGGTTGAACCAGCCGAAGAAGCCCTTCTTTTCGACGTGGTGACCCTTGGGCACCGGCTTGAGCAGGGTGGCGCAGAGCGCGGGCGTGAGCGACAGTGCCATGAACGCCGAGAAGGCGATCGACACGCCCATGACGGCGGCAAACTGCCGGTAGATGTTGCCGATGGAGCCGGCGAAGAAGGCCAGCGGCACGAACACCGCGATCAGCACGACCGTCACGCCGATGATGGCGCCGGAGATCTGCCCCATCGCCTTGCGCGTGGCCTCCAGCGGGGGCAGGCCTTCCTCGCTCATGATGCGCTCGACGTTCTCGACCACCACGATCGCGTCGTCGACCACGATGCCGATGACCAGCACCATGCCGAACATGGTGAGCACGTTGATCGAGAAGCCCATGGCCAGCAAGGTGGCGAAGGTGCCCAGCAGCGCCACCGGCACCACGATGGTGGGAATGACGGTGTAACGGAAGTTCTGCAGGAACAGGAACATCACCAGGAACACCAGCGCCACCGCTTCGATGAGCGTCTGGGCCACCTGCGAAATGGAGATGCGCACGAAGCGCGAGCTGTCGTAAGGAATGGTCCAGCTCATGCCCTGCGGGAAGAAGCGCTCGAGCTCGGTGAGCCGCGCGCGCACCGCGTCGGCCGTGGCCAGGGCGTTGCCGCTGGGCGAGAGCTGCACACCGATGCCGGTGGACGGCTTTCCGTTCAGCCGTGCCGACGTGGCGTAGGCCTGTGCGCCCAGTTCGATGCGGGCCACGTCCTTCAGGCGGACGGTGGCGCCGCTCGGATCGGCCCGGAGCACGATGTTGCCGAACTGCTCGACCGAGCTGAGCTGCCCGTTCACCACCACCGTGGCCGAGATGCCTTGCCCCGCGACGTTGGGCAGCGCGCCGATCTCGCCGGCCGAGACCTGGGCGTTCTGCGCGCGGATGGCGGCGGTCACGTCGGCCGCGCTCAGGTTGAAGCCGAGCAGTTTGGTGGGATCGATCCAGATGCGCATGGCGCGCTCGGTGCCGAACAGCTGTGCCTGGCCCACGCCGGGCACGCGCTGGATTTCAGGCAGCACGCTGCGCGTGGCGTAGTCGCCCAGCGCCACCGGGTCCCACTTGGGGTCGTCGCTGGTGAGAATGGCGAACAGCAGGAAGTTGCTGCGCGATTTGTCCACCCGGACACCCTGCTGCGTGACCGCCGCGGGCAGCCGCGGCGTGGCCCGTGCAAGGCGGTTCTGCACATCCACCTGCGCCAGGTCGGGGTTGGTGCCGGGCTCGAAGCTCAGGGTGATCGAACCAGTGCCGTTGGCCTGCGCCGTCGACTCCATGTAGATCAGCCCGGGGGACCCGTTCATTTCCTGCTCGATCACCGACAGCACCGAGTCCTCGAGCGTCTTGGCGGACGCGCCCGGGTAGGTGGCGTTGATGGTGATCGATGGCGGCGCCACCGGCGGGTACTGGGAGATCGGCAACTGGGTGATCGAAACCGCCCCCAGCACCATGATGAAGAGCGCAATCACCCACGCAAAGATGGGTCGGTCGATGAAGAACTTGGCCATGTGCTTCGCCGCCTCAGCTGCTCTTGCCGGCGGGCGCCGTCTCGCCCGGCCGCTTCCACGGCACCGGCTTCACGGTGGCGCCCGGTCGAAGTTTCTGGAAGCCGTCGACCATGACCTGTTCGCCGGGCTTCAGTCCATCGAGCACCACCCAGCGCCCTTCCTGCTCGCCACCCAGGGTGATGTTGCGCGGGGCCACCTTGCCCTCGCCGTCCACCACCATCACCGAATCGCCTTGCGCGGTGCGCGTGACCGCCTGCTGAGGCAGCAGCACCGCGTTGCTGGCGGTGGCCTGCTCGATGCGGACCCGCACGTACAGGCCCGGGAGCAACTGGCCGTCCGGGTTGGGCACCTCGGCCCGCAGCGTGATCTGGCCAGTGGCACTGTCCACGGTGAGGTCCGAGAACAGCAGTCGGCCTTCGCGCGGGTAGACGCTGCCGTCTTCCAGCACCACGCGAACACGGGCCACTTCGCTGCCCGACCCCTTGAGGCTGCCCGACTGGAACGCGCGCCGCAGGCGGTAGACCTCGCTGGCCGACTGGGTGAAGTTGACGTAGAGCGGATCGATCTGCTGCACCACCGCCAGCTGGGTGGCCTCGCCCTGCCCCACCAGCGCCCCTTCGGTGACCAGCGCGCGCCCGATGCGCCCGGAGATCGGCGCGGTGACGTTCGCGTAACCGAGGTTGATCTCGGCGGTGCGAACCGCGGCGCGCCCGGCGGCCACATCGGCCTCGGCCTGCTTCTGCGACGCCTGCGCGTTGGCAAATTCCTGCTCGCTCACGGCATTGGCCTTCACCAGCGGCGCATAGCGCTCGGCCAGCGATCGCGCCTGCGTCAAGTTGGCTTCGGCGCGCGCCAGCGTGGCGCGCGCGCTCTGCAACGAAGCCTCATAAGGCGCCGGATCGATCTGGAACAGGCGCTGACCGGCCCGGACCTCGCTGCCCTCGCGGAACAACCGCTGCTGCAGGATGCCGGCCGCCCGCGCCCGCACCTGGGCCACGCGGGAGGCCTCAAGCCGACCGGGCAGTTCATTGACCAGCCCCACATCGCCGGGCGTCACCGTGACCACCCCCACCTCGGCGGGCGGAGGCCCCCCGGCACCGGCGGGTTTGGCCGGCGCTTCTGCCTTGCCGCAGGCGGCCAGCGCGGCGACCAGCGCCAGAACAAGAAGGGGCTTGGCCGAGCGCGCACTCGACAACGGTTTCAGACGGGTCATGGGAAAAACCTCGGCGGGCGACTGGGTTTCGGGAAAAGCGGGCGAGTATACATACGTGAATGTATGTATATTCGAACATCCGGATTCCCCCACGAAAAAACTGGCCCATTCATGGCACGCCGCACCAAGACCGAAGCCCTGGAGACGCGCAACCGGCTGCTCGATGCCGCGGAGCGGCTGTTTCAGGCCAAGGGCGTGTCCAGCACCACGCTGCTGGACATTGCCACGGCCGCAGGCGCCACCCGCGGCGCGGTGTACCACCACTTCAAGGACAAGGCCGACCTGTTCAACGCCATGATGGAACGCGTGACGATGCCGCTGGAATCCACCCTGGCCGAGGTGGGCAGGATGGCGGCCCAGCAGGACGACCCCCTGGAGTCACTGCGTGAATCCATGACGCACGCCTTGCGGCAGACGGCACTGGACGAGCGCACCCGGCGCGTGTTCGAGGTGGCCACGCACAAGGTGGAATATGTCGACGACATGCAGCCGGTGCGCGACCGGCACCTGCGCGTTCGAAACGAGTGCATGGCCATGACACAGGCCGCCTTGAAGGCCGCCGTGCAGCGCCAGAGAATCGACCTGCCGATGCCGCTGCCCACGGCAGCACTGGGCCTTCACGTGATGGTGGACGGCCTGATCCAGAACTGGCTGCTGGACCCGGCCGCGTTCGACCTGGTCCGCCAGGGGCGGCAGGTGATGGACGCCTACCTGGGGGGGCTGGGTTTCAGCCTTGGTCGCGTTCGGGCACCACGCCAGGCGGCACCGGCGCGCGCGAGGGCAGCACGAGGTGCAGCGCAGCCTGCGCCATGAGGTTGGCCGACACCGGAGCGGTGACGAACACGAACAGCGTGATCAGCAGCTCGGGCACGCCTGCGCGGCCCTGGGCCGCACCCACCAGCATCGAGGCGACCAGCACGCCCCCCACGCCCAGGGTGGACGCCTTGGTGGGCGCGTGAAGGCGCATGTAGAAATCGGGCAATCGGATCAGACCGATCGCGCCCACCAGGATGAAGAAGGCGGCCACGAGAATGAGCGCGGCGGCGGTCCATTCGACAACGGGGTTCATTCGCGGTGCTCCTTCATTCGACCACGTCGCCGCGGCTGAGGTAACGCGCCAGCGCCACCGTGGATGCAAAACCCAGCATGGCCACGATGAGCGCAGCCTCGAACAGCAGCGGCGTGCCCCACCGCATGCCGAGCATCACCACCAGCGCCACAGCGCTCAGGTAGAGGGTGTCGATCGCGAGGATGCGGTCGGTGGGCTCGGGTCCGCAAACCAGCCGCCACCCG
This sequence comes from Hydrogenophaga sp. XSHU_21, assembly GCA_046604145.1. GTDB lineage: Bacteria > Pseudomonadota > Gammaproteobacteria > Burkholderiales > Burkholderiaceae_C > Hydrogenophaga. The sequence continues at coordinate 272,621 of JBKIXD010000003.1, read as the reverse complement.
CACAGCGCCATCGACACGGCCACCGCCAGGCTGCCGATGTCCAGCGCGAGGTTGAGAACGCTCATGGCTGCACCTCCTCGATGCCGAAGATCTTGAGCAGGGGCGCCTCGTAGCGCACCTTCATGTCGTCGATGGCCGCCTGCTCGTCGCTGCAGTCGAGCGCATGGACCCAGATCACGCCCCTGGTTTCGTCGATGGTGGCCGACACGGTGCCCGGTGTGGTGGTGATGATGCTTGCAAAGATCGCATTGACGCGTTCGTTCCGGCTGGCCAGCGGCACCGGCAGCCAGGCCGGCCGGGGGCTGGACATGGGACCCAGCACGATGCGCGCCACGATCACGTTGGACTTGACGATGTCCCACAGCACCACGAACACCAGGCGAACGGCGGGCGCCCAACGCATGCCGCTGGCCGGGGCCAGAAAGCGGTGCAGCAGGCGCGGCACCCCCATACCCAGCAAGGCCGCCGACAGCAGGTGCACCGGCTCGACGCTGCGCGACAGGGCCAGCCAGCTGGCCGCCAGCAACAGCGACAGCACGGGATGATCGAACCAGCCGGGGCTGCGGGTGACGTTGTCGCGGGGCATCGTCATGGCTGCTCCTTCTTGGGCGCGACGGGGGCGCGCTGGCCATCGTACGGACGCGTGGTGGGGTGGGTTTCGGCGTCGGCGCCGATCACGGCGCGCGCATAGGCCTTCGGATCACCCAGTTGCGCCGCGGCGCCGTCGGTGTAGCGCTTGATGGGCGAGGCAAACACCGCCATCGCCACCGTGAGCGCCATGAACGCCCAGGCCGCCGCCAGCATGGGACGGCTGCTCCCGGACACATCGCCGGCGTCTGACTCGGGCTGCACGTGCCAGAACACCACCACCCCCGCACGCGCCAGACCCAGGATGCTGAAGAAGCCGACCGTGAGCACCACCGACCAGACCCAGGCCTGCGCGGCCAGGCCCGAGGCGCTGTCGAGGATCATGAGCTTGCCGAGGAAACCGGGCAGTGGCGGCAGGCCGGCGGCCGACGCGGCACCGAACAGCATCATCAGGCCCAGCAGCAGGGGTTCGCGCACCGCGGACGCGGGTTGCAGGCGGTCGCAAGCCGCGCCCCGCTGGGCCGCCATGAGTTCGACCAGCAGGAACAAGCCCGCCATCACGATGGTGCTGTGCAAGGTGTAGTACAGCGCGGCCGACAGGGTATCGGGGGTGAACAGGCCCACGCTGGCCATGATGGTGCCCACCGAAGACACCGTGAGGTAGGCCACCAGGCGACCCATGGTGTGGGCCGCCAGGGCGCCCAGCACCCCCAGCACGCTGGTGGCCAGAGCCGCCGGCAGCAGCCACGGCTGTGCCACCAGCGCGGCCTCGCCGGCCTCGACGCCGAAGATGCCCCAGTGCACCCGGATGATGCTGTAGGCGCCCACCTTGGTCATGATGGCGAACAGGGCCGCCACCGGCGCGCTGGCGGCGGCGTAGGTGCCCGGCAACCAGAAATACAGCGGCACCAGCGCCGCCTTGAGGCCGAAGACCGCCAGCAGCACCAGCGCCGCCGACCGCGCGAAGACCACGCTGTCGCCTTCCAGCTGGGACAGCCTGAGTGCCACATCGGCCATGTTGAGCGTTCCCGTCGCGGCATACAGCATGGACAGGCCGATCAGGAACAGGCCGGACGCGGTGAGGTTGAGCACCACGTAGTGCACACCCATGCGAAAGCGCTCGCGGCCCTGCCCGTGAACCAGCAGCACGTACGACGCGATCAGCAGCACCTCGAAGAACACGAAGAGGTTGAACAGGTCGCCGGTGACGAAGGCACCGCAAAGGCCCATCAGCTGGAACTGGAACAGCGCGTGGAAGTAGCGGCCACGGCTGTCCCAGCCACAGGTGGCGTACCAGAGCACCGGGACGGCCACCAGGTAGGTCAGCAGCACCATCAGCGCCGACAGCTGGTCGACCACCAACGCGATGCCGTAAGGCGCCGGCCATTCGCCCACCCGGTACACGAGGATCTCGCCCCCCGCCGCATGCCAGACCAGACCGATCGACATGACGAGTCCGAGCAGTGCAGAGGCCAACGACAGGCGCCGCCGCCAGCGCAGGCGCGAATCGTCGTGGGCGCCACCCTGCCCGGCCATTCCGCCGGCGTCGCCCATCAGCAGCAACAGCGCCGCGGTGAAGACCGGCAGGAGGACCGACAGCACAGGCGCGTGCTGCAGCCAGAAAGCCATGATCGACGCCATCAAGCGCGCCCTCCCGGCTCTTGCCCGTCGACGTGGTCGGTGCCGCTCTCATGCCGGCTGCGCAACGCCAGCTCGATCACGAAACCGGTGGTGGCAAAACCGATCACGATGGCGGTGAGCACCAGCGCCTGGGGCAGTGGATCGGCCACGGCGCCCTCGCCCACCAGGATGGGGTTGGCGTTGAACCACAGCTTGCCCGTCACGAAGATGAACACGTTGACCGCATAGCCAAACAGGGAAAGGCCCAGCACCACCGGGAACGTTCGGCCGCGCAGCATCAGGTAGATGCCGGTGGCGGTGACGATGCCGATGCCGCTGGCCAGCAGCAGTTCCATGCTGATCATGCGACGCTCCTGGGCGCGGCGGCAGGCGCCTCGCGCGAGACGGTGCCGAGCACCGAGATGGTGAGCAATGTGGACCCGACGACCGTGAGGTACACGCCAAGATCGAAGAGCGCCGCGGACGCCAGCGGCAGCTCACCCAGCAACGGCACCACAGGGTGCCCGAACGCGCTGGTCAGGAAGGGACGCCCCAACACGAAGGCGCCCACACCGGTGAGGCCGGCGATGCCCAGGCCGGCACCGATCCAGCGCACGAAGCGCCGACCGGATTCGGCCCGCATCAGCAGCTCGGCGCGGGCCTGTCCCATGGCCATGAACTGCAGCACCAGCGCCACCGCCGTGATCAGGCCGGCGATGAAGCCGCCACCCGGCAGGTTGTGCCCGCGCATGAAGATGTAGACGGTGAACACCAGCGCCACGGGAAGCACCACCGAAGCGGCCACGCGCAGCATGAGGGGCTGACGGGCAAACGTCCAGGGACGCCCCTCGGGATCGGTGCTGCCGCGCCGGGTGCGCAACCCGTCCATGAGGGCGAGCACACCGATGGCTGCAATGCCGAGCACCGTGATCTCGCCGAACGTGTCGTAGCCGCGGAAGTCGACCAGGATGACGTTGACCACGTTGGTGCCGCCACCCTTGGGCACCGACTGCTCCAGGAAGTACCACGAAATGGAATCGTGGCTGCGCGTGAGCAGCAGCCAGGCCACCGCGGCCACGGCCACGCCGGCGGTGATGGCCACCGCGCCATGCAGGGTGCGCCGGGCAGCGCTGGATTCGCGCGGGGAATGTGGCGGCAGCAGCGCCAGCCCCATCAACAGCAGGACCGCCGAGACCACCTCGACCGACAACTGCGTGAGGGCGAGGTCGGGCGCTGACAGGCTGACGAAGGTGAGTGAAACGATCAGGCCGATGGCACCCACCAGCACCACCGCCTGAAAGCGCAGGTGGTGAGTGAGCGCAACGGCGAGACAGGTCGCGGCCAGCAGCACCCAGACGACCATCGCCAGGGGTGTGGCGGGCAGCAGTGCCTTGTCGCCGGTGCCGATGCCGCTGCCCACCAGCGGTGCGGCACCCAGCACGACGGCGGCCACCACGAAGCAGGCCACGTAGCGCTGCAGCGATCCGTTTTCGAGGCGCTGCGTGATGCGGCCCGAAAGGCCGAACAGCCCGTTCACCAGCCCATCGAAAATCTGCCGCCCGGTGGCCAGGCCGAACCAGGCCTCGCTTTCGGTGCGGTGCAACCGGCGTGCCCTGCCCAGCAATGCGTAGAGCCCGACACCCGCCACGAGGGCGATCGCGCTCATCAACAGCGGCAGGTTGAAGCCATGCCACAACGAGAGGTGGTAGTCGGGCAGCGGTTTGCCGGCCATCGCGGTGGCGGCCACGTGCACCAGCGGACCCAGCGTGGCAGCGGGCAGCAAACCCACCACCAGGCAGATGACCACCAGCAGGATGGACGGGAGCTTCATGCCGAGCGGGGGCTCATGGGGGTGCTTGTTGGGCACGTCGCCCAGCGGCCCGTTGAAGAAGGTGTCGTGCACCAGGCGAAGCGAATACGCCACGCTGAAGATGCCGCCCAGGGTCACCGCCACCGGCAGCACGAGGTGCCACAGGCCGCTGGTGCCGTTGACCGCCTCGGTGAAGAACATCTCTTTGGAAAGGAAGCCGTTGGTGAGCGGCACGCCCGCCATGGAGGCCGCCGCAATCATGGCCAGCGTGGCGGTCCACGGCATGAGGGCGGCGAGCCCGCCCAGCTGGCGCATGTCGCGCGAATGCGTTTCGTGGTCCACGATGCCGGCGATCATGAACAGCGACGCCTTGAAGCTGGCGTGGTTGAGCACGTGGAACACCGCGGCCACCGCCGCCAGCGGCGAACCCAGCCCCACCAGGCAGGTGATCAGGCCGAGGTGACTGACGGTGGAGTAGGCCAGCAGGCCCTTCAGGTCGTGCTTGAAGATCGCGATGAAGGCCGCGAACAGCATGGTGACCAGTCCGACCGTGGTGACGATGGCCTCGAACAGCCCGGTGCCGGCCAGCACCGGATAGAGCCGCATCAGCAGGAACACGCCGGCCTTGACCATGGTCGCCGAGTGCAGGTAGGCCGACACGGGCGTGGGCGCCGCCATGGCGTCGGGCAGCCAGAAATGGAACGGGAATTGCGCGCTCTTGGTGAAGCAGCCCAACAGGATGAGGACGAGCGCCGGCACGAAGCGCGGATCGGCCTGGATCACCGCCACCTGGTCGAGCATGCCGCTGATGTCGTAGGTGCCGGCGATCTGGCCCAGCAACACCACGCCCGCCAGCATCGCCAGGCCACCGCCGCCGGTGACCGCCAGCGCCTGGCGCGCGCCAGCCCGGGCATCGGCCCGGTGGCTCCAGTAGCCCACCAGCAGGAACGACGACAGGCTGGTGAGTTCCCAGAACACCACCAGCAGCAGCAGGTTGTCCGACAGCACCACGCCCAGCATGGCCGCCATGAACAGCATCATCTCGCTGTAGAACTTGGCCGCCGAGTCCTTGGCGGCCAGGTACCAGTGGGCGTAGGTGACGATGAGCAGGCCGATGAACAGAATCAGGCCGGCGAACATCAGCGACAGGCCGTCAAGCCTGAACGTGAGGTTCAGGCCCAGTTCGGGCACCCAGTTCCAGCGGTTGAGCACCACCTCGCCGCGCATGACGGCCGGTGCCTGCGACAGCAACGTCGCCAGGCTGGCCAGCGTGACGCCGAACGCGGCGGCGGCGGTCAGGGAGCGGGATTTGCGCCCCAGCCAGAGGGTGGCCAGGGTGCCCAGCAACAGAGGCAGCAGGATGGTGATCAGCAGCACGGTGTTTCTTTCTGGTCAACCCGCAAGATTAACCCGAGCCGGATTTCGCGTCGCTGACAACGCCCTGAACGAAGGGATTTTGCCTGCCGGAACGGGGCGCCGTGCTAGGGGACCACGCGCTCGGCAGCGGCATGGGGAACCCGCATGCGCCAGGCGATCGGTGAGGCCGACCCGACCAGCGAGCCCACGATCCAGAACACCCCCCCGACGCCCACCAGCGCGCCAGCGGTCCCGAACAGCAGGGGCATCACCACGCTCGAGCCGTTGATGGCCATCGAGCGCAGCCCGAGCGCCTCGCCGTGCCGGTGTGCCGGTGTCATCTGGTGCAGCGAACTCATGATCATGGGCTGCACCGAGCCCAGCGCCAGGCCCAGCAGCAACGACAGCGCGGCCATGGACCAGGCGGTGTGCGCAAACGGGTAGGCGCCGAACAGCAGCGCGGTGGCGGCCATGGCGCTGGCAATGACCGCCGGCTCGCGCAGGCGGGCGGCAATCCAGGGCATGAGCACCCGGATGGCGGTGGCGGCCAGCGCGAAGGTGCCGAGGATGGTGCCGATGGCCGTGGCGCTGAGCCCGCGTTCGTGTCCGATGACCGGCACGAGGAAGGTGTGGACATCCCAGCAGGACGACAACAGCCAGTTCAGCAGCATGAGCCGGCGAAACCCGGCGTCGCGAAGCAGGTCCCACGACGAGCCACGTGCCTGGCCTGGTTCGGGGCGGACCGGTTCCTGCCGCTGGGTGCGCCGAACCCACCACACGGCCATCCAGGGCAGCAACGCCAGCAGAAAGAACGCCCAGCGAAAGCCGGCCTGATCGATCACCAGCCCGGCCAGGAACGGCCCCAGAAAGTTCGAGATCGACGGCCCCACCGCCATCCAGCTGAACACCTGCTTGAGTTCGGTCGGGTCGTGCGCCAGCCGGCCCACATGGCGCTGCAGCGCGATCATGGCCAGGTTGCTGGCGGCGCCGCAGGCGATGGCCGAGGCGCACAGCACAAGAAAATGCGGCCAGACCACCGACAGCATGGCCCCGGCGCTGGCCACCGCCACCGCCAGCCGCACCGGGTGGCGCAGGCCCTTCCGGTCGGCCAGGCGCCCGGCCGGCAGCGACAGGAAGATGGGCGCCAGCGCGAACAGGGCCAGCAGCACGCCGACCGCGGCAGGGCTCATGCCTTCGCGCAGCGCCATCAGCGGCGCGGCCATGCGAAAACCCGTCATGCAGGCGTGGATGCTGACCTGAGAGGCGATGAGCCGCGCCAGATCGACCCGAAGACGCGGGTTCACGTGGCCTCGCGGTCCCCGGTGTCGGGGTCCGGGTCCAGCGGCAGCAGGCCGGCGGCCCGCTCCTGGGGCAAGGCCTCCACCGTCTTGAGGGCGCGGCCCATGGCACGGCTGCGCACCTCGGCCTGGTCGAGTGTGTTCAGGACCGTCTGTGTCTGGCTCTTCACCTTGGCCAGCACATCGCCGAACTTGCCGAACTCGGTCTTGACCGCACCCAGCACCTGCCAGACCTCGCTGCTGCGTTTCTCGAGCGCCAGGGTTCGAAAGCCCATCTGGAGCGAATTGAGCATCGCCATCAGCGTGGTCGGCCCGGCCAGCGTGACCCGGTGTTCTCGCTGAAGCAGCTCCATCAGGCCGGGTCGGCGCAGCACCTCGGCGTACAGGCCTTCGGTGGGCAGGAAGAGGATCGCGAAATCGGTGGTGTGCGGCGGCTCGAGGTACTTGTCCGCCATCGACCTGGCCTCGAGCCGGATCCGCTGCTCCAGCGCCTTGCCAGCGGCCTCCGCGGCGTCGGCATCGGCGCGCTGCTGGGCATCGAGCAGGCGCTCGTAGTCCTCGTTGGGAAACTTCGCGTCGATCGGCAGCCAGCAGGGCGCGCCGTCGTCGCCACGGCCCGGCAGCCGGATGGCGAAATCGACCACGTTGCGGCTGCCCGGCCGCGTGGCGACCTGGGTGGCGTACTGGTCGGGCGCAAACACCTGCTCGAGCAGCGCCGCCAGCTGGGCCTCGCCGAACATGCCGCGCGTCTTCACGTTGGTGAGCAGGTGCTTGAGGTCACCGACGCCCTGCGCCAGCGTCTGCATCTCACCCAGCCCCTTGTGCACCTGCTCCAGCCGGTCGGCCACCTGCTTGAAGCTTTCGCCCAGCCGGGCCTGCAGCGTGGCCTGCAACTTTTCGTCCACCACCGCCCGCATTTCGTCGAGCTTGGCGGCATTGCCCTGCTGCAGTTGCGACAGCTGCGCGTCCAGCGTGGTGCGGATTTCGGCCAGCCGGCGCGCGTTGGCCTCGCTCATGTCCTGCAACTGCCGGGTGAGCGTGTCGCCCAACGCGCCTCGCAACTGAACCAGTTGCTGGGCAAACCCGTCGAGCTGCGCGTTCTGCGTCCGGGTGGTCTCGGCGGCCTGCCCGGTGATGGCTTCCTGGAAGGTGGCGATGGAATGCTGGAGCTCCTGCCGGGCGCTGCGCGAAGATTCCCCGACTTCGCGGCGAAGCTCGCTTTCCACCCGCTCCACGCGCTGAGCGATCTGCTGCAACTGGGCCAGCTGGGTCTGGCGGTGCACCAGCTCAGCGGCGTCGGCGCCGGGTCGGCGCAGCAGCAGCACCACCTGCAGCACCACGCCGATGGCAACCAGCGCCAGCAGGGCGAACAGCACCCAGGAAGCGGTCATGCGCGCGCGCCCTTGCCGATGATGTCGCCGTTGAGCGGCGTGCGCGGCTGGCCGGTGGTGAGGTAGTCGATGACGTTGTCGGCGGCCAGCATGGCCATGGCGCGCCGGGTGCCGATGGTGGCGCTGGCAATGTGCGGGGTCAGCACCACGTTGGGCACGGTGAGCAGGTCGGGATGAACCTTGGGTTCGCCCTCGAACACATCGAGGCCCGCCGCGGCAATGGTGCGCTCGCGCAGGGCCCGTGCCAGCGCCGCGTCGTCCACGATGCCGCCGCGCGCCAGGTTGACCAGCGTGGCGGTAGGTTTCATCTGCGCCAGTTCGGCCGCCCCGATGGCGTGGTGGCTTTCGGCGCTGTAGGGGAGCACCAGGATCAGGTGGTCCGACTCACGCAGCAGCGTGGCCTTGTCCACATAACCTGCCTTGCATTCGGCCTCGGTGGCGGCGTCCAGCCGCGAGCGGTTGTGGTAGATCACCCGCATGCCGAAGCCGTGCGCGCCACGCCGTGCAATGGCCTGACCGATGCGCCCCATGCCCAGAATGCCGAGCGTGCTGCCGTGCACCTCGGCGCCGGCAAACATGTCGAGCGCCCAGCGGTTCCAGAGCCCGGCCCGCAGAAAGTGTTCGCTCTCGGTCAGGCGGCGCGCGGTGGCCATGATGAGCGCAAAGCCGAAGTCGGCGGTGGTCTCGGTGAGCACGTCGGGCGTGTTGGTGGCCACCACGCCGGCCGCGCTCAGCGCCGGCACGTCGAAGTTGTTGTACCCCACCGCGATGTTGGCGACGATGCGCAGTTGCGGACAGTCGGCCACCAGGGCGCCGTCGATGCGGTCGCCGCCGGTGGTGAGCGCGCCCACCTTGCCCTGCAGCCGCTCCCGCAGCTGGGTGGGGTTCAAGGGTTCGTCGCTCTCGTTGTGGTCCACGTCGAAATGCCGCCGGAGGTGGTCCACCACCTCGGGAAAGATCTTGCGGGTGACGAGGATGGGGGGCTTGACGGCCATGGACGTGTCTCCTGTTTTCGGGGTCATCAGACGAACCAGATCCAGGTCATGACGGCGAACAGCGGCAGCAGGATGCCGACCGACCAGGCCATGTACCCGAAGAAGCTCGGCATCTTCACGCCGCGGTCCTCGGCAATCGCCTTGACCATGAGGTTGGGCGCATTGCCGATGTAGGTGTTGGCGCCCATGAACACGGCGCCGGCCGACACGGCCACGAGCGTGGGTGCCAGCGTGGTCATGAGCACCTGGGGATCGCCACCCGCGGTGTTGAAGAACACCAGGTACGTGGGTGCGTTGTCCAGGAACGAACTCAGCGCGCCGGTGGCCCAGAAGTACATGGCGTTGTCGGGTGTGCCATCGGGCTGGGTGACCGCCCGGATGATGGCCGCGAAGGGACCGTCCACACCGGCACGCAGCATGGCGATGACCGGGATGATGGTGAGGAAGATGGCGGCAAACAGCTTGGCCACCTCCAGCATGGGCCCCCAGTTGAACTGGTTGCCCTCATGGGCCGCCGACGGGGTGATGCGCAGGGACACGATGGTGACGATGATGAGGCCGATGTCCCGCACGATGCCCGGCAGTCCGACCTCGGTGCCGGCGATGTTGAAGGCGATGCCGGGTTTCCAGAGCCCGCTCATCAACACGAGACCGACCACGATCCCCAGCAGCACGAAGTTCACGCCGCCGACGATGGCCAGGCGGGGGGTGTCCGGGGTCGGATCGGCCGGCCGGATTTCTTCGCGCTTGTGGTAGTGCCACCAGTCGATCAGATAGAACAGCACCAGCAACGCCACGATGAGGAAGCCGGTCTTGGCCCACATGTTCTGCAGGGTCCAGAAGAAATCGACACCCTTCAGGAAGCCGAGGAACAGCGGCGGGTCGCCCAGCGGGGTGAGCGCACCGCCCGCGTTGGAGACGATGAAGATGAAGAACACCACCACATGAACCTGGTGGCGCCGGTTGTCGTTGGCGCGAATCAGCGGACGGATCAGCAGCATCGATGCACCCGTGGTGCCCATGAAGCTGGCCAGCACGGCGCCGGTGGCCAGCAGCCCGGTGTTGAGCCCGGGGCTGCCGTGCAGGTTGCCCTTCACGAAGATGCCGCCCGCCACCGTGAACAAGGCGGTGAGCAGGATGATGAACGGGATGTACTCGGCGAGCGCCGCATGGACCACCGCAGCACCGGTGGCGGCAGCACCGAAGGTCAGTGCAAACGGCACCAGAAACGCCAGCGCCCATGCCGCAGACACCTTGCCGAAATGGTGGTGCCAGAACAGCGGCGCGACCAGGGGAACGAGCGCGATCGACAGCAGCACACCGGCAAACGGAATGCCCCACCAGACCGAAAGCGCGCGGCCGTCGATGTCGGCCGCCATGGCGGCGCAAGGCAGCAGCAGCGTGAAGAGGGCCAGGACCCCGCGAAGATGAATGGGCACCTTGCCCTCCCGGTCGGGTTTCAGACGGCCAGCAGATCGACCTCGAACAGCAGCGTGGCGTTGGGCGGAATCACACCGCCGGCACCGCGGGCGCCGTAGCCCAGCTCGGGCGGAATCACCAGCCGGCGGGTTCCACCGACCTTCATGCCCTGCACGCCTTCGTCCCACCCGCGGATGACGCGGCCACCGCCCAGGGGAAACTCGAACGGCTGACCGCGGTCCTTGCTCGAATCGAACTTGGCGCCCTGGGTGCCGTTGTTGTAGAGCCAGCCGGTGTAGTGCACCTGCACGGGTCGGCCGGCGCGGGCTTCGTCGCCCTGCCCGACCACGGTGTCTTCGTATTGCAGGCCGCTGGGGGTGGTGATCATGGAGTGTCTCCTGGGTGGTGTGAATGAAGGGGTCAGCCGAGCCAGTGGGTGAACGATTCGACCGGTTCGCGCGGGGTGTGGAAGCCGTTGACCGTGGCCGACGGATCGGCATGGCCCAGCGCCATGCCGCACACCAGCATTTCGTCGGGACCGGCGCCGATGTGGGGCAGGATGATTTTTGCGAACCCGTTCCAGGCGGCCTGCGGACAGGTGTGCAGGCCCTGGCCACGGGCGGCCACCATGATGTTCTGCATGAACATGCCGTAATCGACCAGCGAGCCGCGCCCCATGACGCGGTCGAGCGTGAACATCAGGCCGACGGGCGCGTCGAAGAAGCGGAAGTTGCGCTGGTGCTGCTCGTGCATCCGGTCCTTGTCGCCTTTGGTGATGCCCAGCAGGCCGTACAGGCCCCACCCGTTCTCTCGCCGGCGGTCGATGTACGGGCTGACCCACTTCTCGGGGTAATAGTCGTATTCCTCGCGGTACTCGGCCGCCAGCGACGGGTCGGCCCGAAGTGCATCGTGGGCGGCGCATACCTTGGCCACCAGTTCGTCGCGCACAGCGTTCTGCAGCACGTACACCTTCCAGGGCTGGGTGTTGGTGCCCGAGGGCGCGCGCCGGGCCACGTCGAGCAGGTGGGCGATGGTCTCGCGCGGCACCGGCGTGGGCAGAAAGGCCCGCGCCGACATGCGGGTGGTGATGGCGGCGTCGACGCTGGCGGCATCGATCACGGTTTCGGCGAGGTTCATCGCAGGGTCTCCAGAAGGTGCTTGAGGTCGGCGGGCAGGGGGACCGGGCGGCGCGTCTGGCGGTCCACGTAGACGTGCACGAAATGACCGTGAGCGGCCGTGGCATCGGCCCCATCGGCAAACAGCCCCACTTCGTATCGGACACTGGACGTGCCCAGGTGCGCCACGCGCAGACCCGCCTGAACGGTCTGCGGAAAAGCCAGTGGCGCAAAGTAGTGGCAGCGCGTTTCCACCACCAGACCGATCACGCCACCGCCATGGATGTCGAGCACACCCGCTTCGATGAGGTGCGCGTTGACCGCGGTGTCGAACCAGCTGTAGTAGACGACGTTGTTGACGTGTCCGTACACGTCGTTGTCGGCCCAGCGGGTGGTGATGGCGCGGAATGCGCGGTAGTCGCTGCGGGGCCGCGGTTCGGGGCGTGGGGCCGGTGCATTCGCGGTCATGGGCGGGGATTGTGCCAGCGCATCGCGGGCTCCCCTGTCACGGCGGAACGGCGCTTCCAACGCCGCTCGAACTCCAGGGCGCAGCGGTAGGTGTTCACCTGCACCTGCACCGTCACCTCGAGGTCGTGACCGTAGCCGCCCCCCATGGCCATCACCAGCGGAAGCCCGCGCTTGCAAGCCCAGTCCATCACCCGCCGGTCGCGCGCCTCGAGCCCGTCCAGCGTGAGCTTGAGCCGACCGAGCCGGTCGCCCTCGTGCGGATCGGCCCCGGCCAGGTACAGCACCAGACCGGGGTCGAAGCGCCGATCGAGTTCGTCCAGGGCGAGGTCGAGCGCGTGCAGGTAGTCGTCGTCGCCGGTGCCGTCGGGCAGTTCGATGTCGAGGTCGCTGGGCTCTTTGCGGAACGGAAAGTTGCGTGCCCCGTGCATCGACAGGGTGAACACGGTCGGGTCGGTGGCAAAGATGCGCGCGGTGCCGTTGCCCTGGTGCACGTCGAGGTCGACGATGGCCACCCGGAGCAGCGCACCCGAACCGTGGCGGCGCCCGTGTTCGGCCTGCATCAGGCGCGCGGCCACCGCAAAATCGTTGAACACGCAGAACCCGCCCCCCTTGTCGGCGTAGGCGTGGTGCGTGCCCCCTGCCAGGTTGGCGGCCAGACCGCCGCCCTGCGCCATGACGTCCCGCGCGGCAAGCACCGTGGCACCCACCGAGCGCCGCGCGCGTTCGGCCATGGCCGGGCTCCAGGGAAAGCCGATCTCCCGCTGCAGGGCCGGTGGGAGCGTGCCCGTGGCCACCGCATCGATGTAGGACGGGGTGTGGACCAACGCCAGCTCACCGTCGGTGGCCGCCAGGGCCTCCTTGAGCACCACGTCCGGGCATTCGGCGCGCAGGCGTTCGCGCAACCGGGCGTATTTGCCCATGGGGAAACGGTGCCCGTTGGGCAGCGGCAGCACGAAATGGTCGGCGTAGTAGGCGTGCACGGAAACGTTCGGGAGGGAGGGCGCCGGATTGTGGCCAGTGGACCATTCCGCAGGGGCGCACCCCGGATTTAGAAGGGCGTCACTAGAATGTTGCGATGCAGCAAATTCCGCTTGCAGTGTCGTCCGCGATCCCTATAATTCGAGTCATGTTGCAGCGCAGCATAGAAGCCGGCCCCACCGGCCCACCTGCAACCGAGCCTTGTTTTCTTCATCCACCCATCAGGAGTACTGACATGCTGACCGCCGAACAAATCGTTGCCGCCCAGAAAGCCCAGATCGAGACCCTCTTCGGTCTCACCCAGAAAGCCTTCGAAGGCGTCGAAAAGCTGGTTGAACTCAACGTGCAGGCCACCAAGGCCGCCCTGTCCGAGTCGGCCAACAACGCCCAGGCCCTCCTGAGCGTGAAAGACGCCCAGGAACTGCTCAACCTGCAAGCCAGCCTGATGCAGCCCCTGGCCGAGAAAACCGTGGCCTACAGCCGCCACCTGTACGACATCGCTTCGGGCACCGGCGCCGAGTTCAGCAAGGCCGCTGAATTCACCGCCACCGACGCGCAGAAGAAGTTCATGACCATCGTGGACAACGCCTCCAAGAACGCCCCCGCCGGTTCCGAGACCGCCGTGGCCGTGATGAAGAGCGCCGTGTCTGCCGCCAACAACGCCATGGAATCGGTGCACAAGGCCGTGAAGCAGGCCACCGAAATGGCCGAAGCCAACTTCAACACCGTGACGGCCACCGCCGTCAACGCGACCAAGACGGCCGCCAAGAAGCGCTGAAAACCACGGGTTTTGCGCCGTTGATCGCGGGACTTGACATTTCGTCGCCCGCCCACAATTGAGCCACGACAGCAAGTCTTAGAGTACGTCCAAGGTTTGCTGTCCACCCGGTTTTTCTGGTTGTCTCCTCGGGTCCCATTCGAAATCTGGTTTCATCGGACCCTTCAAAGCCCTCACCCTGCGGTGGGGGCTTTTTTTATGCCCGGCGCCCGGGCATGAGCGTGTCCCGGCCCCGGCGCGGACCTTCCGCAAGCGTTCCTACCACCTCGGGCGATCTCCGGCACCTGCGGCAACCCCCATGACGAGGGCTCGTCCGTTTCACTAAGATCGGCGCGTTTAAAAAAACACGACCGTTCTTTTTTCGGACCTCCCATGAATTCGAGTTCTGCGCGCCCCTGGCTCGCGTCCTACCAGCACGCGGGCATCTCGCCCACGCTGGCGCCCCTCCCCCACCGGAACCTCGCCGAACTGGCGCACCGATCGTGCCAGCGCTGGCAAACCGACAGTCAGTTCAAGGCCGCCTTCAGCTGCGTGGTGCCCAACGGCATGAACGGCCGGCTCGGGTTCGCGCAGGTGGACGAACTCTCCGACGCCTTTGCGGGCTACCTCAGGGGGGTCCTGGGGCTCAACGCGGGCGACCGGGTGGCCGTTCAGCTGCCCAACAGCCTTGGGTACCCGGTGGTGGCGCTCGGCGTCTTCAAGGCCGGGTGCGTTCTCGTGAACACCAACCCGCTCTACACCGAGACGGAGATGATCCACCAGTTCAAGAACGCGGGCGTGCAGGTGCTCGTGCTGGTGGACATGTTTGCCGACAAGCTGCCCGCTGTGCTGGCCAAGACCGGCGTGAAGCAGGTGGTGCTGGCGTCGGTCACCGAGTTCTTCCCGACCATCCCGGGGGCCATCGTGCGCGGCGTGCAGCGCTACTGGAACCGCGTGCTGCCGCCGGTCACCGTGCCGCACACCCGCCTCAAGACGGCCATCGCGAAAGGGCGGGCCACCCTGGCCGCGACCCCGGCGCGCACCTACTGGGAAGGCATTGGCCGACACGACCTGGCTGTGCTGCAGTTCACCGGCGGCACGACCGGCGTGAGCAAAGGGGCCATGCTCACGCACGACAACCTGCTCAACAACATCCAGCAGACGCGCGCCATGGGCCAAAGCCACATGGCCGAGGGCCAGGAATGCGTGCTGACCGCATTGCCGCTGTACCACATCTTCGCGTTCACCACGAACCTGCTCGGGTTCCTCGCAGTGGGCGGGCACAACGTGCTGATTCCCAGCCCGCGGCCGGTGCAAAACCTCCAGCGCGCGATCGAAAACTTCCCCATCACCTGGATGACGGGCGTCAACACCCTGTTCAACGGCCTGTTGAATGAAGAGTGGTTTGTCGCCTACCCGCCGAAGAAGCTGAAGGCCTCGATTTCCGGCGGCACGGCGCTGCACAGCGCGGTCGCCCAGCGCTGGCGGGAGGTCACGGGAACGCCGATCGCCGAGGGCTACGGACTGACCGAAACCTCGCCCGTGGTGAGTTTCAACCCCCTCACCGGCACGCCCCGTTCGGGCAGCATCGGCATTCCGGCCCCCGCCACCGACGTGCGCCTGGTCGGCGACGAAGGGCAGGACGCCGCCCCGGGCCAGCCAGGGGAAATCTGGGTGCGCGGGCCGCAGGTGATGCGGGGCTACTGGAACGCCGAGGAGGAAACCGCCAAGGTGATGAACGACGGCTGGTTCGCCACCGGCGACGTGGCCGTGATGGATGAGGAGGGCTATCTGCGCATCGTCGACCGCAAGAAGGACATGGTCCTGGTGTCGGGGTTCAACGTGTATCCCAACGAGGTCGAGGACGTGATCGCCCAGCTGGACAGCGTGCTCGAGGTGGCGGTGATCGGGGTCAGCGACGCCAGCACCGGCGAAGCGGTGCGCGCCTACGTGGTGCAGAACCCGGATCACGCGAAACCGGTGACACCGGCGGAGGTGGTGGCCCACTGCAAGAAGCACCTGGCGGCTTACAAGGTGCCCAAGCTGGTGGAGATCCGGGACGAGCTGCCCAAGAGCCCCATCGGCAAGGTGCTGCGCAAGGACCTGCGCAAGGCCGTGGCCGACGAGATGAATCGGGCCTGAGAAGACCCGCCACCGACCCGAAAGAACAACACCCATGATCTCCGAATTCGAGACCCGCCTGCTGGGCATCATGATGATCGTCATCATGCTCGGCATGGGCGCATCCCTGACCTGGCGCGATTTCCTGATTGCCTTTCGAAAGCCCAAGGGCGTGCTGGTCGGCCTGCTGTGCCAGTACGGCATCATGCCGCTGCTGGCATTCCTGCTGGCGCGCGCACTGAATCTGTCCCCCGGGCTCACCGTGGGTCTCATCCTCATGGGGTGCATGCCGGGTGGGACTACCTCCAACATCTTCACCTACTTCAGCAAGGCCGTGCTGGCCTTGTCGATCATGATGACCTCGGTGTCGTCGCTGGTGGCGCTGGGCATGGTGCCGGCGTTGCTCGAGTTCTACTCGCAACTGGCGGGACTGCAGGGCGAGTTCAAGATCCCGGCTGGCAACGTGGCGCAAGTGCTGTTCGTGTTGCTGGTTCCAACGGTCATCGGCATGGTCCTTCGAAAGCTCAACCCCAACATCGGCGCCACGGTCGAACTGGTCGGTGGCTTCCTCGGGGTGGTGGTGATCGTGTTCCTGCTGACCACCTGGGTGCCCCGCAACCACATGTTGCTCGCCACCACACCGTGGTACGTCTTCTTCGCGGCGATCGGGCTCGGGGTGTTCGGCATGGGGCTCGGCTACCTGCTGGCGCGGGTCCTCCGGCAGGACCCGAACCGCAGCCGGACGATCGCGCTGGAAACCGGCATCCAGAACGGCCCTTTGGCGGTGCTCATCGTCACCCTCACCTTCACCGGCCCCATGCAGCAGGAAGTGCTGCTGATCCCGGTGCTCTACTCGCTGTTCATCGTGATCACGTCCAGCATCGTCACCGTGTTTTTCCGCCGCAAGAGCGAAGCGGAAGCGGTGGCGCGCGACCGGGCCAAGCAGGGCGCGGTGCTGGCGCGCTGAGCGCGAACGTCGGCGCGACCGGCCTCGGTCGCGCGCTGGCGGGCCGTGGAATCGGCCCCATCCACACCGGTCAGGGCCACGCCTGGCAGCAAAAAGGCGCTGCCGCCTGGCGCATTGCGCTCCTGATGGCAGGTTCGGACCCGGCAGAGCCCCCGCCTTGCGATGGGGGTTCTTGATACCAGCGGGTCAGCGATCGGGGCCGGCAAACGCCAGCACGGCGTTGGTGCCACCGAACGCAAACGAACTCGACAGGGCCACACGCAGGCCCGGGGCGGGCCGCCCCTGCACCACATGATCAACCCCTTCGCAGGCCGGATCGATCCGGCCGGCCAGGTGGGCTGTGGGCGGAATGGCACGCTCGCGAAGCGCCATCACGGTGACGATCGCCTCGATGGCACCCGCAGCACCCAGCAGGTGACCGTGCATGGACTTGGTGGAACTGACCGGCAGTTGGGGTGCGAAATCGCCAAACACATCGCCCAAGGCCCGGATCTCGACCGGATCGCCTTCGGGTGTGGCGGTGCCGTGTGCGTTGACGTAGTGGACGTCGTGCGGCGCCAGGCCGGCATCGGCCAGCACGGCGCGCAGCACGCGCGCCTGCCCGTCGCGGTCGGGTCTGACCAGGTGTGAGTGGTCGCAGTTGGTGGCAAAGCCGATCAGTTCGCCATGGATGCGGGCGCCTCGCGCCACGGCCCGGTCCCAGCGCTCGAGCACCAGTGCAGCGCCGCCCTCGCCCAGCACCAGACCACCCCGATCGACCGCAAAAGGCCGGCAGGCCAGGTGCGCCGTGTCGGGGTTGCCGTGGGCCAGCACGCGCATGGCCTCCCAGGCGCGAACCACACCGATGTTGTGGCACACGTCGGACCCTCCAGTGACCATCACTTCGGCCTCGCCACTGCGCACGCGACGGAACGACTCGCCGATCGCCATGGCGGCCGATGCGCAGGCGCTGGTGTGGCTGCTGCTGACGCCGCCCAGGCCCAGCTGGATCGACACGTGCGAGTTGACCGCGTTGTTCATGCCCATGATCACCGACAGCGGCGATACCCGCTCGCGGCCCTTGAGCCAGCGGTCGCGGTCGCCCCGTTCATGGGCCGACAGGCCGCCCAGGGCCGTGCCCCAAAGGCAGCCCCAATCCAGGCGTTCGGTGCTGTGGCTGTCTGAAGCGTCTGCCAGACCGGCGTCGCGCCACGCGGACATGGCCGCCGACACGCCCAGCTGGGCAAAGCGCTCCATCATGCCGGCGAGCGGTTTGCCCAGCTCGCGGGCGGGGTCGAAACCTTCGCAGGTCACGTAAGGTATTTCCACTGGGCGGGGTTGGTCCTCCGTGACCAGCCAGCGCACCGCCGACTCGCCCGCCAGCATGCGCTGGAAAAAATCGACGACGTCGCCGCCAAAGGGGCTCACGAGCCCCATTCCGGTGATGGCGACTCGGTGCGGCGCCATGCTCAGCCAGACTTGAAAGACGTGTGCGACTCGATGATCGCCACCATTTCGCCGACGGTGCTCGGGGGTGTCTGGTCAGCGGCGATCTGAATGCCCAGACGGTCCTCTGCCTCGAACATGAGTTCGGCCAGCATGAGCGAATCCACACCGAGGTCGATCAGCAGGGCGTCGGGCTGTACTTCCGCCTCATTCACGCCGAGCCTTTCGACGAGAAAACGGCGGATCAAGTCGATGCCATTCATGTCGTTCCTCCCAGAACCGGCGTCACCCATGCCAAAGGCTTCAGTGTATCGCGCCCTCGCCGGCGGCCTGGCGTGTGCCCGGGCGACCAACCGTCACAGCGGACGCCGTTGCGCGAGCCCGCCCACGAGTGTCGGCAGGGCCGCCCGCATGGCCTGGCGCCCGGCCTCGATGGCGCGCTGCCGGGCAGAGAAATCGGCGCCGCCCACGCCATTGAGCGCCGGCCTCACCACGAGATCGGCGGTGGCCAGTTCGTGGCGGTTGATGCTCTGCCCCATGATTGCAAAGGTCTGCAGCAGGATCTGCAGACCTCCGCTGGCGGGATTGCCTTCCGGGGCACTGGAAATGTCCACCGCCAGCACCAGTTCGGCGCCCATCTCGCGCGCCTGCCGCACGGGCACCGGCGCCACCAGCCCGCCGTCCACGTAATCGGCATCACCGATGCGGACCGGCGAAAAGACACCCGGCACCGCGCTCGACGCGCGCACGGCGGTGGCCGTGTCGCCGCGGCGGAACAACACACCCCGACCGGATTGCAGATCGGTGGCCAGCACGCCCAGCGGAATCTTCATGTCCTCGATGAGCTTGCCCTCGATGGTGCGCCGCACGTAGCGGGCCAATGCGTCTCCTCGCAAAAGTCCCCGCCCGAGGATGGGCAGCGACCAGTCGGTGATTTCGGCCTCCTGCATCTGCATGGCGACCCGCTCCAGCTCGGCACCTGGCATGCCGCTGGCGTACAGCGCAGCCACCAGACTGCCCGCCGAGGTGCCGGTCACCACATCGGGTCGGATGCCCGCACGCTCCAGTTCCTGGATGACACCGATGTGGGCAAAGCCGCGCGCGGCACCCCCACCCAGTGCCAGACCCAATCGCGGCGGGCGCGTCAGCACCACGGGCGCCTCGGGCGGCGCCACCACGGCCGGCGCCGCGGGCACTTCGGGGCTGGTCGGGCCGGGCGCCACGCTGGCGCAGGCGCTCAGCAGGGCCACCGACAAAAGCCCCAGCAACCGACCCAGATACTTACTAAGAACCATTCTCGTTTCTGTTAGCATGACGATCAACAACACACCGGACTGCAGGCATTGTCCCAAACCGGTCGCCCTTTCCTCCGCTTCCGTCTTCCACGACATCAACCTCGAGAGATCAACGATGACCGTCTCCCGCCGTTTAGCCCTTGGCCTCGTGGCCGCTGCGACCCTGACCGCCACCACCGCAATGGCCCAGGACAAAGTGCTCAACCTGTATTCGGCCCGCCACTACCAGACCGATGAGGGCATGTACGAGGCATTCACCCGCACCACCGGCATCAAGATCAACCGGGTCGACGCCGACGATGCCGGCATTCTGGCCCGCTTGCGCGCCGAGGGCGCGGCTTCGCCGGCCGACGTGGTCATGCTGGTGGATGCCGCCCGCCTGGCGGTGGCGGATTCGCAAGGCCTGTTCCAGCCCATCAAGTCGGCCAGGCTCGATGCCGCCATTCCCGCCAACCTGCGCGCGGCGGCCACGCCCGACGGCGTCACCTGGACCGGCTTCTCCACCCGCGCCCGCGTGATCGTCTACGACCCGAAGCGCGTCAAGGCCGAGGACGTGGCCACCTACGAACAGCTGGCCGACCCCAAGCTCAAGGGCATGATCTGCACGCGTTCGGGCTCCCACCCCTACAACCTGTCGCTGTTCGCCACGGTGGTCGAGCGCATTGGCGACCAGAAGGGTGAGGCCTGGCTCAAGGGCATCGTGGACAACATGGCGCGCGCACCCAAGGGCGGCGACACCGACCAGATCAGGGGCGTGGCCAGCGGTGAGTGCGGCGTGGCCATCACCAACACCTACTACTTCGCCCGACTGCTGAAGTCGAACAACCCCGACGACCGCGCCGTGACCGACAAAGTGCGCGTGGTGTTCCCGAACCAGGCCACCAGCGGCACGCACCTGAACATCGCCGGCGCGGCCGTGGCCAAAAACGCCAAGAACCGCGACAACGCCATCCAGTTCATGGAGTTCCTCTCGAGCCCCTTTGCGCAGGACTACTTTGCCAACGGCAACAACGAGTTCGCGGCCGCCAAGGGCGTGAAAGTGGACAACCCGGCCCTCAAGGCCATGGGCGGCGACAACTTCAAGGCCGAGACCGTGCCCCTGGCTGCGGTCGCCAAAAACCTGACCAAAGTCCAGCAGATGCTCGACCGCGTCGGGTTCAAGTAAGCGCTCCGGCGCGCGATGTCCGACCGAGGATGCCGCGGATCTGGCTCCGCCAGTCCGCTGGCATCGCCCCCTTGAGGGGGTCGCGCGCAGCGCGGCAGGGGTGGGTCAATAGGTCTGAGGTACATAAATCTCGCCGGGCACCTGGTGGCGGCGGTAGCCTTCGTGGCGGATGCGCTCGGGCAGCACGATGGCAGGGCGGTCCACCTCGTGGTACGGAATGAGCGACAGCAGGTGGTGGATGCAGTTCAGCCGCGCCTTCTTCTTGTCGTCGGCCGGCACCACCCACCAAGGCGACTCGGGGATGTGCGTGCGCGCCAGCATCGCTTCCTTGGCCTTGGTGTAGAGCTCCCAGCGACGGCGGCTCTCCAGGTCCATCGGACTGAGCTTCCACTGCTTGAGCGGGTCGTGGATGCGGCCCAGGAAGCGCGCCTCCTGCTCCTCGTCGGAAATCGAGAACCAGTACTTCACCAGCTGAATGCCTGACCGCACCAGCATCTTCTCGAACTCGGGCACGGTGCGAAAGAACTCCTCCACCTGCTCGTCAGAGCAAAAGCCCATCACCTTTTCGACGCCGGCGCGGTTGTACCAGCTGCGGTCGAACAGCACGATTTCTCCACCCGCCGGCAGGTGTGCGGTGTACCGCTGGAAGTACCACTGGGTGCGCTCGCGGTCGTTCGGGGCGGGCAATGCCACCACCCGGCAAACGCGGGGGTTCAACCGCTGGGTGATGCGCTTGATCACACCGCCCTTGCCCGCCGCATCCCGACCCTCGAAGATCACGACCACCTTGTGCCCGGTGTGCACCACCCAGTCCTGCAACTTGACCAGTTCGGCCTGCAGCCGGAACAGCTCGCGGAAATAGGTGCGCCGAGCCTCGCGCCGCCGGGCCGCCTCGGCCGGATCGACCTCCTCGTCCAGCTCGCGGTCCTCGACCTCCATTTCGAGCTCTTCGTCGTAGCCGTCCATCAGGTCATCGCCGATGCGGCGCATCAGGTCTTCTTGATTGGCAAGCATGTCCACACCCCGGTCCGTTCAAAGCGCCAGAGTCTGGACAGCGCTTGTGACATTCTTGTGACTGTCACGGGGAGGGGTCGCCGTCCAGGCCGGGCTTCGAGCCGTCATAATTGACGTTTACGTCAACGTCAATGGGCGGTCGCCATCGCCGCCCGCCCATCCGCAAACCACCCCGAGGAGCACACCATGGAAATCGCAGGCAAGGTATTCATCGTCACTGGCGGGGCATCGGGCCTCGGCGAGGGCACGGCGCGCATGCTGGCGGCCAACGGTGCCAAGGTGGTGATTGCCGACATGCAGGCCGACAAAGGCGAAGCCGTGGCCAAGGAAATCGGCGGCGCATTCGTCAAATGCGACGTGAGCAACGAGGCCGACGGCCAGGCCGTGGTGGCCCGGGCGGTCTCGATGGGCAAGCTGGCTGGCCTGATCAACTGCGCGGGCATTGCGCCGGCCGAGAAAACGGTCGGCAAGAGCGGCGCGCATTCGCTGGCCGTCTACACCAAGACCATCATGGTCAACCTGGTGGGCACATTCAACATGATCCGCCTGGCGGCCGAGGCCATGTGCAGGAACGAACCCGAGCCGACGGGCGAGCGGGGCGTGCTCATCAGCACCGCCAGCGTCGCCGCCTACGATGGTCAGATCGGACAGGCGGCCTACAGCGCCTCCAAGGGCGGCGTGGTCGGCATGACGTTGCCGATCGCGCGCGACCTGTCGCGCAACGGCATCCGCAACATGACGATCGCCCCCGGCATCTTCGGCACCCCCATGCTGTTCGGCATGCCGCAAGAGGTGCAGGACGCGCTGGCCGCCAGCGTGCCCTTCCCCAGCCGCCTGGGCACCCCGCAGGACTACGCCCGTCTGGCGAAGCACATCATCGAAAACGACATGCTCAACGGCGAGGTGATTCGCCTCGACGGAGCGATTCGCCTCGCCCCTCGCTGACCAGGCAACGGACCCTCACAGATACGCCGTGCGGGCCTGGGGGAGATCGATCAGGCCCTGAACGACTTTCTCAAGCGCGTCATGGCGCAGGCTGCGCATGCCCAGCGCCACGGCGGTGTCGAAAATGGCCGATGGGCGTGCGCGGTCCTGGACCAGGCTGCGGATTTCGCGGTGGTTCTGCAGAATTTCGTAGACACCGATGCGTCCGCGATAACCCTTGCCTTTGCACTGGCCACAGCCCACCGCATGGCCAACGCGAACGGCGGCGGGTGAATCGACGCCGGCGGCCACCAGCAGGCGCTCCACGGCCTCTTCGCGGCTGAGCGGCGAACCATCCCGGTACTCGTCCACCAGGGCGTCCCATTCACCCGACGACAACGCACGGCGGCTGGAACAGGTCGGGCACAAGCAGCGAACAAGGCGCTGCGCAACGATACCCAGCAGCGAGTCGGCGAAGTTCATTGGGTCCATGCCCAGGTCAAGGAGGCGCACCACGCTCTCCGAGGCACTGTTGGTGTGCAGGGTCGACAGGACGAGGTGACCGGTGAGCGAGGCCTCGATGGCAATCTTCGCGGTCTCGGTGTCCCGGATCTCGCCAATCATGATGATGTCGGGGTCGGCCCGCAGAAAGCTGCGCATGGCACTGGCAAAGGTCAGGCCGATCTTGTCATGCATCTGCACCTGACGAAGGCCGGGCTGGGTGATCTCGATCGGATCCTCGGCGGTCCAGATCTTGCGCTCCGGGGTGTTCACCTCAGCGAGCATGGAATGCAACGTGGTCGTCTTGCCCGAACCCGTGGGCCCGGCTGCGAGCACCATGCCGAAGCTGCGGCGCGACATGCGCTCGATGATGTCGCGGTCTCGAGCCTGCAGGCCCAGGCGCGACAGTGGCAAGGGACGGCTGGTCGCCAGCAGGCGCAGCACCACGTCTTCGAGGCCGTCGTGCGTGGGCAGCACGGCCACCCGCAGTTCCAACGGGCCGTCACCCTGGGCCCCGAAGTCGATCTTGCCGTCCTGCGGGCGCCGCCGCTCGGCAATGTCGAGACGCGCCATGATCTTGATGCGCGACACCAGCGGGCCGCGCAGGCAGGACGGCAGCGACAGGTAAGGTTCGAGTTCGCCGTCGTGGCGCATTCGCACCTGCGTGAGCGTGTCACCCGGATTCGTCTCGATGTGGATGTCTGAAGCCCCGCTGCGCCGCGCGTCCGCGATCATGCGGTTGACGAGGTGCACCATGCCGGCGGTATCGCTGCCGGCTGCGTCGCTTTGCGCCTCCTGCCCGGCGCCCACCTCGGCAACGGCCAGCTCGACGATGTTCTGCAGTTCCAGCAGGCCCGCGCCAGGTGCTGGCGCAGCTGGCGTCTTCGCCGCGGGGGCCGGCGCGACCCTGCGCAGCACCGGCGCTGCACGCGCCTTGGCGGGTGCAGGCGCGTTCACCGCCCGCGTCCCCAGCAAACGCCTCTGGATCGCCTCGCGATCGGCCCACACCATCCACACGGCATGGCCGGTGGCCTGCTGTACCTGTTGCCGCAGCGCCTCATCGGTCGGTCGCCAGGACGCGACCACGAACTGGCCCTCAAGGTGGCCCAACGGCAGCACTTCGAAGCCCCGTGCCTGGGCAGGCGGTATCAGGTCGGCAACGTGGCTCTCGGTCTCGAAGCCGTCGGCGTCGACCTCGGGCAGTCCTGCCACGTGCGCCAGCGCACGCTGCCATTCCTCGTCGGTGATCAGGAAGCGCTCGACCAGCTCGTGCGAGCGCGAGCGAAGCAGATCCGGGTCCTCATGACGCAGTTGGTCCACCTGCAGGGCTTCAAGGCAGCCGCCAAGCACCAGGGCATCGCCCAGGCCGACGACAGCCCGATGGCGGGCAGCCTCGGCGGCCTCGGCAAGCGCCAGAAGGTCGCGCGCCAGGGGACGGTTCGAGTTCGGGGCGAGAACACCGGCGTTCATGCTTTCTCCAGGAAGGCGTTACAGGGATGAAGGCTTGCCTTGCATCTGCGCACAAGCCATTTGGAAGATCGCGCATCGCCATCCGGTCCCGATTGATCCAGGGCAAGCCGGATGCGGGTGTCGATTCGGCATTCCTGTTCGGCGTGCGTAAAGTCACGCCCATGTCCGAACCAGCCAACACCTCATCTCCCGTGCCGCACCACCGGCTCCGCCTGCGACGCACCTTGCTGGCAGGCATGGTCCTGGCGCTTGCGGCCTGTGCCCCGCTGCTTCCCGGGCCCGCAAGGCAGGCCGGGCAAAGCGCGGAGCCGGAAGCTGCGTCCGGCCTGTCGGCCAAGCCCGGCTGGGCCTTCGACCGCCAGGCCGTCGCCGCCGCCAACCCGGTCGCTGTCGAGGTCGGCGCTGAAATCCTGCGGAAGGGCGGCAGCGCGGTGGATGCCGCCATCGCCGTCCAGATGGTGCTGACCCTGGTCGAGCCGCAGTCCAGCGGCATCGGGGGTGGCGCCTTCCTGCTGCACTGGGATGGCCGGCGTGTGCAGGCCTTCGACGGCCGGGAAACCGCGCCGGCGGCGGTCAATGAGCGCCTGTTCCTCGATGACGGCGGCCAGCCCCTGCCATTCGCCACCGCGGTGGCCAGTGGCCGCGCGGTGGGTGTGCCGGGGGTGGTGGCCATGCTGGCGCTGGCCCACCGCCAGCATGGCCAGCTGCCTTGGGCCGCGCTGTTTCAACCGGCCATCGCGCTGGCCGATCGCGGGTTCAACGTCAGCCCGCGGTTGCACGCGCTGCTGGCGGCCGACGCGTCGCTGGCGCGCGACCCCGTGGCGCGGGCCTACTTTTTCCAGGCCGATGGCAAGCCGCACCCGGTGGGTCACCGGCTGCGCAACCCCGAACTCGCCGCGGTGTTCCGGGAGCTGGCCACGCTGGGACCGATCGCCCTGGTGGAAGGCCCGGTGGCGCGTGCCCTGGTCGACACGGTGCGCAGCCACCCCACCCTGCCCGGTGCCCTGACGCAGGACGACCTGCGCCGCTACCAGCCGCGCGAGCGCGAAGCCCTGTGCCATCCCCTTCGCACCGGCGGGCGGTGGGTGCGCGTGTGCGGCATGCCGCCGCCGAGCTCGGGCGGCATTGCGGTGGGGCAGATTCTGGGGCTGCTTTCGCGCACGCCGCAGGCCGTCGCCTCGCTGCGCGAAGGCCGACCCGGGGCCGACTGGCTGCATACGTACACCGAGGCATCACGCCTGGCCTTTGCCGATCGGGCGCAGTACGTTGCCGACCCCGACTTCGTGCCCGCACCCGCTGGCGACTGGGCGAGCCTGCTGGATGCCGACTACCTCAACGCACGGGCTGCGCTGATCGGACCCCAACGGGCACCCCGGGTCGAACCCGGGCGACCTGCGGGCGCCGCCCTCGCCTCCGCGCCCATGCCGCCACAGCCCGAAGCCGGCACCAGCCACATCAGCATCGTGGACGCCCGGGGGCGCGCGCTGTCCATGACCACCACCATCGAATCGGCGTTTGGCGCACGCATGATGGTGACCACCGACCCGTCGCGCCCGGGTGGATTCCTGTTGAACAACCAGCTCACAGACTTCAGCTTTGCACCCGCCGACGCGCAGGGCCGCCCGGTGGCCAACCGCGTCCAGCCCGGCAAGCGGCCTCGCTCGTCCATGGCGCCCACGCTGGTGTTCGATGCGCAGACCAACCAGTTGCTGATGACCGCCGGCAGCCCCGGAGGTGCACTCATCATTCACTACACGGCCAAGGCGCTGCACGGCTCGCTGCACTGGGGCCTGCACCCGCAGGCCGCGCTCGACCTGCCCAATTTCGGCACCCTGGGCGGCCCCCTGCTGCTCGAGAAGGACCGCTTCCCGCCGGC
Organism: Hydrogenophaga sp. XSHU_21; assembly: GCA_046604145.1. GTDB lineage: Bacteria > Pseudomonadota > Gammaproteobacteria > Burkholderiales > Burkholderiaceae_C > Hydrogenophaga. Next base: position 246,068 of record JBKIXD010000003.1, on the reverse strand, counting down.
CACGGTGCAGGCGCTGGAGGCGCTGGGCCACACCGTGCAGCAGGTGGACATGACCAGTGGCGCCCAGGCGCTGGTTCGCCGCGACGGGCGATGGCTGGGCGGCGCCGATCCCCGGCGCGAGGGCATCGTCGACGGAGACTGAACGCAACGGGTAAGCTTGAAGGCTCCCCATGGCCATCCCGCAGAGCTTCATCCAGGAACTCCTCACCCGCGTCGACGTGGTCGATGTGGTGGGTCGGTACGTGCAGCTCAAGAAGGGGGGCGCAAACTTCATGGGGCTGTGCCCCTTCCATGGCGAGAAATCACCCTCCTTCAGCGTCAGCCCTTCCAAGCAGTTCTATCACTGCTTCGGGTGCGGGGCCAATGGCAACGCCATCGGTTTTCTGATGGAACACGTGGGCATGGGCTTCGTCGAGGCGGTGAAAGACCTCGCGGGGCAGGTCGGTCTTCAGGTGCCCGAAGAAGACATCTCGCCGCAAGACCGCGAACGCGCCGCCCAGCAGCGCCAGCAACAGGCCACGCTGACCGACGTGCTGGAGAAGGCGGCCAAGGCCTACCAGACCCAGCTCAAGGCGTCGCCGCGGGCCATCGACTACCTGAAGCGGCGCGGCCTCTCGGGCCAGATCGCCAAGGTGTTCGGCCTGGGCTTCGCGCCCGAGGGCTGGCGCCACCTGGCCGGGGTGTTCCCCGACTACCAGTCGCCGCTGCTGGTCGAATCCGGGCTGGTGATCGAGCACGCCGACGAGAAGGGTCAGGACGGACAGGCCAAACGCTACGACCGGTTTCGCGACCGCATCATGTTCCCGATCCGCAACGTCAAGGGCGAATGCATCGGGTTTGGCGGGCGCGTGCTCGACCAGGGCGAACCCAAGTACCTGAACTCACCCGAGACGCCGGTGTTCAGCAAAGGGCGCGAGCTTTACGGCCTGTTCGAAGCCCGCACCGCCATCCGCCAGCACGGTTACGCACTGGTGACCGAGGGCTACATGGACGTGGTGGCGCTGGCGCAGCTGGGGTTTGCCAACGCGGTGGCCACCCTGGGCACCGCCTGCACGCCCGACCATGTGCACAAGCTGTTCCGCTTCACCGACGCGGTGGTCTTCAGCTTCGACGGCGATGCCGCCGGCCGCCGCGCCGCGCGCAAGGCGCTCGACGCCGCGCTGCCGCTGGCGACCGACACGCGCAGCGTGAAGTTCCTTTTTTTGCCGGCCGAACACGACCCGGACAGCTACATCCGCGAAAACGGCACCGACGCGTTCGCCCAGCAAGTCAAGAACGCCGTGCCCCTGTCGCGATTTCTCGTCGAGGCCGCCAGCGCCGACTGCGACCTGGGCAGCGCCGAGGGCCGCGCACGCATGGCCAGCCAGGCCCGGCCGCTGTGGAGCGGCATGCCCGAAGGCGCGCTGAAGCGGCAACTGCTGACCGAAATTGCCGACCAGGTGGCGCTCGACGCCGCCGACCTGCAGCAGCTCTGGGGCGGCGCCCGCGGCGCGCCGGCCAACGCCCCCGCCCCCCGGCGCCCCCGCAACACCGAAGACGCCGGCCAGGGCGGCGGTGGGCGAAGCCGGTCGGGCCCCCAGCACGCGTGGCAATCGAGGCCGGCGGGCCACCGCCGCGGGGTGGTGCGGCGGGAAGACCGTGCACTCGGCCTGCTGCTCTCCAACCCGGTGGCCTGGGACGCACTGTCGGCCGACGACCACCACCTGCTGGCCGAACTGCCCGAGCCCCACGGGCCGTTGTTCGCCTGGCTGGAAGCCCAGATCCACGAGCACGGTCACCAGCCCTGGGCCGCGCTGCGCGAGGCCCTGCGCGGTCAGCCCCACGAAACCCTGGCCTGCCAGGTGGTCGAGCACCTGGCGCTCACGCCGGGCGCCGAGGACGACCCGGAAGAACTTGGCCTGGTCATGCTCCGCCTGCGCATCGAGCACCTCAAGGCGCTGGAAAGCCAGGCCATCGCCCGCGCCGGGCAAGACCCGTCCGAACTGCGGCGTTATGCCGACATTCAGGCCCAGCGCAAGGCGCTGGAGCACCAGATCGGGTCGGCGCCGGTATAATCCACGGTTGCACCGCAAGCGCGACAGCAGCACCTCCGGCTTTGGCCCGGCCCCCATGCAGGGGCTACATGGATGAACCTCCTGGCCACCCCGCCCTCCCGCACACGGGTCGGGCGCGACGGATCCCCGCAAGGGCTGCACACCAAATGTTCGCCCGCACAGCTTGCAGGCCCGCCCGCTCCGGCGCGTGGTGGGTTTGAGTGCCCTTCCAAACCACCGGTTCGGCCCCAGTTGAGGGTCTTCTGGCGGCTGAGGTGAGTTCTGCCGGTCCGTTCGACGATTTTTTTGAGGTCCCCATGCCCGCGAAGAAAGCCAGTGCGTCCGCTGCGTCCCCCAAAGCCGTTGCCAAGAAGGCCAGCCCTGCCAAGGCCAAGCCGGCGGCTTCCCCCAAGAAAGCCCCTGCAGTGACCACCAAGACCCCGCCCAAGGCCGCCGCCAAAGCCGCGCCGGCCAAGAAGGCCGCCCCCGCCAAGACCGCATCCAGCACCACCCGCAAAGCCAAGCCCGAGGCGCTGGCCGAAGAACTGCTGGACGACGTGCCCGCGAAAAAGAAGCCCGGCCGCCCGGCCAAGGCCGCCAGCGCCGCCGACGACAAACCCGCCGCCAAACGCGGCCGCAAACCCAAGGCCGGTGCAGCACCCGCCAAGGAAGTCGACGACCTGGGTGACGATCTGGTCGACCTTGAAGACGCCGACCTGGGCGAAGAGATTCCGGAAGAAGTCGCCACCGACGAAGCCCAGCCGGCCGAAAAGGCCAAGCCGCTGCGCATGAAGATCAGCAAGGCGAAGGAACGCGCGCTGATGAAGGAATTCGGTCTGGACGAAACCGTCCTGTCCGAAGAAGAAGCCCGTGCCCGCCGCGAGCGCCTGAAAACCCTGATCAAGCTGGGCAAGACGCGCGGCTACCTGACCCACGGTGAAATCAACGACCACCTGCCCGACAAACTCGTCGAAGCCGAGACGCTCGAGGTCGTGGTCTCGCTGCTCAACGACATGGGCGTGGCCGTCTACGAACAGACCCCCGACGCCGAAACCCTCCTGCTGAACAACACGGGGCCCACCGCCGCGACCGAAGAGGAAGCCGAGGAAGAGGCAGAAGCCGCCCTGTCCACCGTGGACAGCGAGTTCGGCCGCACCACCGACCCGGTGCGCATGTACATGCGCGAAATGGGCACCGTGGAACTGCTCACCCGCGAAGGCGAGATCGAAATCGCCAAGCGCATCGAGGGCGGTCTGCACAGCATGATGGAGGCGATCAGCGAGTCGCCCGCCACCATCGCCGAGATCCTGGCCATGGCCGAAGATATCCGCGAAGGCAAGGTCGTCATCTCCACCGTGGTCGATGGTTTTGCCGATGCCGACGAAGCCGACGACTACGTGGCCGAAGAAGACTTCGACGACTACGACGAAGCCGACGACGACGACGGCAAAGGCGGCTCCAAGGCCCTGACCCGCAAGCTCGAAGAACTCAAGCGCGAAGCGCTCGACCGCTTTGACCTCATGCGCGGCATGTTCGAGAAGCTGCACAAGGCCTACGACAAGGAAGGCTACGGCAGCCCCACCTACGTCAAGACGCAGAAAGCGCTGACCGAGAAGCTGATGAGCATCCGCTTCACGGCCAAGGCCATCGAAAAGCTGTGCAGCACGGTGCGCAGCCAGGTCGATGAAATCCGCAAGAAGGAACGCGAGCTGCGCCGCATCATCGTGGACAAGTGCGGCATGCCCCAGGAGACCTTCATCAAGGACTTCCCGCCCAACCTGCTCAACCTCAAGTGGGTCGAGAAGCAGGCCGCCGCCGGCAAGCCCTGGAGCACGGTGATCGAGCGCAACATTCCCCCGGTGCAGGAACTGCAGCAGGGCCTGATCGACATCCAGAACAGCGTGGTGGTGCCGATCGAGCACCTGAAGGACATCCACAAGCGGATGAACAACGGCGAGGCCTCGTCGCGCGACGCCAAGAAGGAGATGATCGAGGCCAACCTGCGCCTGGTGATCTCGATTGCCAAGAAGTACACCAACCGCGGCCTGCAGTTCCTCGACCTCATTCAAGAGGGCAACATCGGCCTCATGAAGGCGGTGGACAAGTTCGAATACCGCCGCGGCTACAAATTCTCGACCTACGCCACCTGGTGGATCCGCCAGGCCATCACCCGCTCGATCGCCGACCAGGCGCGCACCATCCGCATTCCGGTGCACATGATCGAGACCATCAACAAGATGAACCGCATCAGCCGCCAGCACCTGCAGGAGTTCGGCTTTGAACCCGATGCGTCCATCCTGGCTGAAAAGATGGAGATGCCCGAGGACAAGATCCGCAAGATCATGAAGATCGCGAAAGAGCCGATCTCGATGGAAACCCCCATCGGAGACGACGACGATTCGCACCTGGGCGACTTCATCGAGGACACCACCAACACCGCGCCGATCGAAGCCGCCATGCAGGCCGGCCTTCGCGAAGTGGTCAAGGAAATCCTCGACAGCCTCACGCCGCGCGAAGCCAAGGTGCTGCGCATGCGCTTCGGCATCGAGATGAGCACCGACCACACGCTGGAAGAAGTGGGCAAGCAGTTCGACGTGACCCGCGAACGCATCCGCCAGATCGAGAGCAAGGCGGTCCGCAAGCTCAAGCACCCCAGCCGCAGCGACAAGCTGCGAAGCTTCATCGACTCGCTCTGACCGGCGGTTGGTGGAAACAGAAAGGGAGCCGATGGCTCCCTTTTTTCATGCCCTGAGCGGCACCGCCACGCTCACCCGCAATCCCGGCCCGGCATTGGATATGTCGCAGCTGCCGCCGTGCGCCTGGGCGACCAGTTTGCACAGGTACAGGCCCAGGCCGGTGCCGCCGGCGTGGCGGGTGCGGGCGCTGTCGGGGCGGTAGAAGGGTTGGCCCAGGTGGGGGATCTGGTCTTCGGGCACGCCGGGGCCGTGGTCGCGCACGGTGAAGCGCACGCGGTCGGGGCCGTCGGCAGAGAGGTGCAGCTCGGGTGGCAGCGGTGCGTCGGCGCTGTGGCGCATCGCGTTGTCGAGCAGGTTGCGCAGCAGCAGTTTCATGCGGATGCGATCGAGCGATACGGCGGGCAGGCCGTCGGCCAGCGTCAGGGCGATGTGCCCGGCCTCGGGCCGGGCAGCGGCCAGCTCGCCGATGACTTCGCGCACCAGCGCCGCCGGGTCGGTGGGCTCGCGGTGCAGCGCGGCATGGCGGCCGGCCAGGCGCTCGCTTTCCAGCAGGTCGCTGATCAGGCGGGCCATTTCGCCGAGGTCGCGCAGCAGGGCCTCGCGCTGCGGCTGCACGTCGGCGGAGTCGGGCAGCAGTTCGGTGTTGAGGCGGGCACGCGTCAGCGGGCTGCGCAGCTCGTGGCTGATGGCCAGCAGCAGCGCGCGCTGCGCCTGCAGCATCTGCTCGATGTCATGGCCCATGGTGTTGATGGTGGTGGCCAGCTCACCCAGTTCGTCGTGGCGGCGGTGCCGCGGAACCTCGATGGGCTGGCCGAAGTTGCCGGCGCCGAACCGCATGGCGCCGGCGCGGATGTCGTCCAGCGGGCGCAGCAGCCGGCGCACGGTCCAGAAGGCGAGTGCGGTCACCAGCAGCAGCCCGACCAGCGCGAACGCCAGCATGCGCGGCCGGCGTTCCACGGCGGCCTCGTTCAAGCCGAACTCGATCAGGTGCCCGTCGGCGGTGGTCCGCTGCAGCAGCGCCTGCCACTCGGCGTCGTCGCCCCAATCGTCGCGCCCGGCTCCGTTGGGGCGGTCGTGCCGCCAGTGGGGCGGCTCCTGATCGGGGTGCGATCGCCACTGCACCACGGGTCCGGTGATGTCGATGGTGATGATGGGCAGGCGCTCGACCACGGCCCGGGCGCGGGCCGGATCGGGCGTGCGGCCGGGTGCCACCTCGGCGGCCAGGCGGTTCACGTAGTCCATCAGCAGCGGCCGGGCGGCGTCGCGCCAGCCGAGAGAAAAAGCCCTCTGTGCCCCGCTGATGAAGATGAACGCGACCGACAGCGCAAGCACGAGGAACACCCCGAGCAGGCGCAGCTTGATGGAACGGTGGCCTCGCATGGTCGGGCTCAGCCGGGCAGCCGGCGCAGCGCGAGCGAATAGCCGGCGTTGCGCAAGGTCTTGATGCAGTCGAGTGGTTCGAGCTTCTTGCGCAGGCGGCTCACGACGATGTCCACCGCACGCGTGAGCAGCTCGGCCTCGTGGCCGCGAAGCTGGTTCAGGATGTCATCGCGGCTGAGCACACGGCCGGCGTCTCGCGCCAGCAGGTGAAGCAGCTCGAATTCGGTGCCGGTGAGTTCCACCGGCTCGCCCTGGCGCCGCACCTCGCGGCGCGCGGGGTCGATGGTGAGGCCCTCGAACGCGAGCACGCCAGGCTCCGGCGCCGGGCTGGCAACCCGCCGCCGCAGCACGGTCTGCAACCGGGCCACCAGTTCACGCGGCTCGAACGGTTTCGGCAAGTAATCGTCGGCACCCAGCTCGAGCCCGACCACGCGGTCCATGACGTCGCCACGCGCCGTGAGCATGACGATCGGAATGTCGCTTTCCTTGCGGATGGTCCGGCAGAGTTCAAAGCCGTCCATCTCGGGCAGCATGACGTCGAGGATGGCGGCGTCGAAACCGCCGCGGCGCAGCAGCGCCAAGCCCTCGCTGGGCTTGTGCGCGTGCACCAGCGCCAGCTCGAACCGCTGGAAGTAGCTGGCCAGCGGCGCACCGAGCTGCGCGTCGTCGTCGATCAACAGGATGCGGGTCATGCTCGCATTCTCACACCCCGCCTGGCCCCCGAAGCGCCCGGTGCCGCATGATGAGCCGACGCACCCGACGCTGTTCGGCCAGCGCCAGTGCATCGAAGCGTTCGGCCATGTGCATCAGGGCCGGCAGCACGGGGGCGGCCTGGTTCGGCGAACGGCGCGACAGGCGCGACCACAACCAGAGCGCGTGTTCGCGGTCGAAGCGCGGCCCCCAGACCAGGGCCAGCACCTCTTCGTGGGGATCGGTCACATCGGCGAGCAGGGCGTTGCCGTGCTCACGGATCGGCCGCGCCAGGGGCTGCAGGACGGGCGACATGCCGCACCCCTCAGCCGCGGCGGAACCAGCCGGGGCGCTTCTCCATGAATTCACGCACCTCGGCCTGCTGGGTGGGGTTGAGGCTGTCGTAGAAGTTCGCCAGGGCCTCGATCACCTCGGGTGTGCCGACTTGCAGCACGCGGGTCTTCTCATCGAGCAGATTGAGTGCCCGGGCGCGGTCGAACTTCTCGCCGGCCACCAGGGCCTTCATCTCGGTGCGCGGGTCACCGCCCTGCCCCACCATGGCCGTGCGCTGGGCGATCAGCTTGTCGGCCAGCACCTCCAGCTTCTGACGTTGCTCGGCGGACAGGTCCAGCCGGCCGCTCACGCGCTCGATCGCCTTGCCGCGCCATTCACTGATGCGCTCGGCGCTGGCAGGGCCGTGTTCGTGGTGGCGGCCGCAGGCCGACAGACCGCCCACCAGCACGGTGGCGCTGGCAAGGCCGATGAGGGTTCGTTTGATCCAGGTTTTCATGGCGGGTCCTTTCGGGACGGGGTTGAACATGACCGCCATGGTGCGTCGCGGGGGTCGACACAGGGTCTCGCCGCGGTTTCGGTTTTTGTCGGTTTGTTTCAACGCGACGCGGCTTCCCGCATCAGAATGGCCGGTCTGTGTTCACCTGGGGAGCCATGCCATGACCAACGCACGCGCCTTGACCGCACTGATCACGCTCGGCCTGTCCATGGCCGCGCACGCCACGGCACCTGCGACCAAGCCCGCCAGCGACCTGCCGGCCGACTGTGCCAAGGCCGACACCCAGCGCCAGCTCACGGCGTGTGCCTACCAGGATTTCGAGGTGGCCCAGGCAGGGTACGCAGCGGTGTACCGCGACCTGTCGACCGGGCTGGGCACGGCCCAGCGAACCTTGCTCCGGACGGCCCAGACCTCGTGGCTGCAGTACCGCACCGCCGCCTGTGATTTCGAGGCCAGCGGTGTTCGAGGCGGAAGCGCCGAGGGCATGGTCCGGGTGCAGTGCCAGACCCGGCTGACCCGGGAACGCACCGCAGAACTGCGCAGGCACTTCAATTGCCCCGAGGGCGACCTGAGCTGCGTGCGGCCGTCCCGGTGAGACCTGTGTGCGCGACGCCCGATCAGGACAGAAACTGAATCCAGACGTAGATCAGGACGAATGCGAAGTAGAGCGACGTCACCGAAAACACCGCCAGGCCCACCCACCGCAACCACCGTGGCAGGCGCGGCAAGGTCCACAGCAACAACCCCGTCCCGCAAGCCACCACCAAGAGGTTTCCCATCCCACCACTCCGAGACACAACCGGCGGCGATGATGGCCCTCAAACGAGGACTTTGGTATGAGTCTCTGATCAGAGGCTCTCGGTGTCGACTTCGCGGTTTGCCTGTTCGTTGTAGCGGTTGCCGCTGACGGTCCGTTGGTTGATCAGCGCATCCAGCCGCTGCAGCAGGTCGGCGCTCAACGTCACCGCATCGGCTCCGTTGTTCTCGCGCAGGTGCGCGATGTTGGCGGTCCCGGGGATCGGCAGGATGTCATTGCCCTGGTGCAGCAACCAGGCAATGGCCAGCTGGGCAGGCGTGCAGCCCGCATCGGCGGCCAGCGCCCGGTAGGCCGGCAACCAGCGGCGGTTGGCGTCCATGTGCTCGGGGGCAAAGCGCGGCATGGTGCGGCGAATGTCCTTGGCGTCCAGCGAGGCCAAGTCGATGTCGCCCGCCAGGAATCCCCGCCCCACCGGGCTGAAGGCGACCAAGGCAACGCCCAGTTCGCGACAGGCATCGAGCACCGCGATCTCGGGATTTCGCGTCCACAGCGAGTACTCGGTCTGCACCGCGGCAATCGGGTGCACGGCATGGGCCTTGCGCAGGGTGGTGGCCGACACCTCGGAGAGACCCACCGCCTGGATCTTGCCCGCGCGCACCAGGTCGGACAGCGCCCCCACACTGTCTTCGATGGGCACCTGTTTGTCCCAGCGGTGAAGGTAATACAGGTCGATGACGTCGGTGCGCAGGCGCTTGAGGGCGGCCTCGCAAGTGGCGCGCAGGGTGGCGGGGCGTCCGTCGATCACGCGCACCAGCTGGCCATCGCCCTTCACGTCAACGCCCTGCATGCCGCACTTGCTGGCCAGTGTGAAGCGGCTGCGGTGCCGGGACAGCGCCTTGCCCACCGAAGTCTCGCTGGCACCAAACCCGTAAAGGGCCGCCGTGTCGAAATGGGTCACCCCCTCGTCCAGCGCGGTGAGCAGCAGGCGTTCGGCGTCTGCCTCGGGCAGCGGTGGCCCATAGGCGTGGCAGATGTTCATGCAGCCCAGGCCGATGGCGCTGACCGTAAAGGAGCCGAGCTTGCGTTGTTGCATGGCGGAGCGGTCAGCCTTGTGCGTTCAACTTCTGTTCAAGATCGTGCAGCACCTGGTAGCAGGCGAACACGCGGGCCACGCTGGCATTCGGTTCACGGCCTTCGCGGATGGCGGCAAAGAACTCGCGGTCCTGCAGTTCGATGCCGTTCATGCTCACGTCGACCTTCGACACATCGATCTTCTCTTCCTTGCCGTTGAACAGGTCGTCGTAGCGGGCAATGTAGGTGGCGGTGTCGCCGATGTAGCGGAAGAACGTGCCCAGCGGGCCGTCGTTGTTGAACGAGAGCGACAGCGTGCAGATGGCGCCGTTGGCGGCCTTGAGCTGGATGCTCATGTCCATGGCGATGCCCAGCGACGGGTGGATGGGACCCTGGATGGCATGGGCCTGCACGATCGGGCTGTTGCACTGGTAGGCGAACAGGTCGACCGTGTGCGCGGCGTGGTGCCACAGCAGGTGGTCGGTCCAGCTGCGGGGCTGGCCCAGCGCATTGGTGTTGGTGCGGCGGAAGAAATAGGTCTGCACATCCATCTGCTGGATGTTGAATTCGCCGGCCTGGATCTTCTTGTGCACGTACTGGTGGCTGGGGTTGAAGCGGCGCGTGTGCCCGCACATGGCCACGAGGTCGGTCTTCTTCTGCAGCTCGACCACCGCCTGCGCACCGGCCAGGCTGTCGGCGAGCGGGATCTCCACCTGCACGTGCTTGCCGGCCTGCAGGCAGGCCAGGCTTTGTTCGGCGTGCATCTGCGTCGGCGTACAGAGGATGACCGCATCGACCTCCTTGATGGCCAGCGCATCCGACAGCTCGGTGGTCACGTGACCGATGCCGTACTTGCCGGCCACTTCCTTCGTTTTCTCGATGTCCCGGCTGATGAGCGAGATCACCTCGACGCCGTCGATGTTCTTGATGCCGTCCAGGTGCTTGATGCCGAACGCGCCCGCACCAGCCAGTGCGACTTTGATGGACTTGTTGCTCATGTCAGGTGTTCTCGAGGATCAGGTGGCCCACGGCCGTGTTGCTGGCGGGCACATGGTAGAAGCGGTGCACCATTTTCGGCCGAGGCCCGCCATCCACATCGGCCATGGCGCCGCGCGCGATCAGCCACATCACCAGTTCAATGCCTTCGCTGCCGGCTTCGTTCACATAGTCGATGTGGGGAATGTCGGCGGCGGCCGCAGGGTCGCTGATCAGCTTGTCGAGGAAGGCGTTGTCAAAGGCCTTGTTGATCAGGCCCGCGCGAGGGCCCTGCAGCTGGTGGCTCATGCCGCCCGTGCCCCAGATCTGGACATTGAAGTCTTCGTCATAGCTTTCGATGGCCTTGCGGATGGCGCGGCCGAGGTTGTAGCAGCGGCGCCCGCTGGGCACCGGGTACTGCACCACGTTGACCGCAAACGGAATGACCGGGCAAGGCCAGGCCTGCGTGACCGGGTCGAGAGCGCCATACATCAGCGACAGCGGCACCGTGAGCCCGTGATCCACCTCCATCCTGTTGACGATGGTGAGGTCGAAATCCTGCTGGATCACGCTTTGGGCAATGTGCGAAGCCAGCTCGGGATGGCCGATGACTTTCGGCACCGGGCGCGGTCCCCAGCCTTCATCGGCCACCTGAAACTCCGGCGCGGTGCCGATGGCGAAGGTGGGAATCAGGTCGAGGCTGAAGGCGGTGGCGTGGTCGTTGTAGACGAGGAACACCACGTCGGGCTTCTGTTCCTTCATCCACTGCTTCGACGGCTCATAGCCCTTGAAGACCGGCTGCCAATACGGCTCCTGGGTTTTGCCCAGATCGAGGGCCGCCCCGATGGCGGGCACATGGGACGTGTAGACGGATGCGGTGATGCGTGCCATGGCTCAGTTCCTTCCCCACTTCGGGTCGCGCCCGCCGTTGATCATCATGTTGCGGTACTCCTCTTCGGACATGCCGGTCATCGAACCCGCCATCTGCTGAAAGCTCTTGCCGTCGGTGGAACCGATCTTGGCCAGGAAATAGATGTTGCCGCCCAGGGCGATGCAGCGGTTGAGGTCGCGCGCCAGCACAGCCAGCTTCTGGTCCTCGGTCATGGCCCATTCATCGAGGTAGGCGCGTTCGTCCTTCTTGAATCGCACCCGGTTCTCGGGCTTCATCAGGCTCATGCAGAACTGGTTGAGCCAGTAGCCCTTGCGGCTCTGCTCGGCATCGAAGATGGTCGTGCCTGGAACGTTCTTGTAGGGTTTGTCGAGTGCCATGTTCAGAGCTCCTCCGGCCAGTAAAGACGCATGGGATTGTCGACCAGCAGCTTGTTCTGCAGCGCGGTGGTGGTCGCGATGTGCGGAATGAAATCCACCAGCAGCCCGTCGTCGGGCATGTGGTCCTTGAGGTTGGGGTGTGGCCAGTCGGTGCCCCAGAGCACGCGGTCCGGGAAGGACTCGACCACCTGGCGGGCAAACGGCACCACGTCGCGGTAGGCGGCCTGCTCGCCGTTCAGGGCGCGGGGCCCGGCCACCGACAGGCGCTCGGGGCAGCTCACCTTGCTCCACACGTTGTCGTGTTCGCGCATGAACCTCAGGAACAGCGCGAATTCCGGACCGTCGACGGGCTTGCTCACATCGGGGCGGCCCATGTGGTCCACCACCACCGTGGTGGGCAGCGAGGTGAAGAAATCCCACAGCTCGGGCAGATCGACCGATTCGAAGTAGATCACCACATGCCAGCCCCAGGCCTTGATGCGGGTGGCGATCTCCATCAACTCGTCCTTCGGCGTGAAGTCGACCAGCCGCTTGACGAAGTTGAAGCGCACCCCGCGCACACCGGCATCGTGCAGCGCCTGAATCTCCTGATCGGTCACGCTGCGCTTGACGGTGGCCACGCCGCGCGCCTTGCCCCCCGAGGCCAGGCATGCGTCGACCATGGCGCGGTTGTCGGCGCCGTGGCAGGTGGCCTGCACGATCACGTTGCGCGCGAAGCCGAGGTGGTCGCGCAACGCAAACAGCTGCTGCTTGCTGGCGTCGCAGGGCGTGTACTTGCGCTCGGGCGCATAGGGGAACTGCGCGCCGGGGCCAAACACATGGCAGTGCGCGTCGACGCTGCCGGGCGGCAGCTGGAAGCGCGGCCTGCTCGGACCGGCGTACCAGTCCAGCCAGCCTGGAGATTTTTCGAAGTTCATTCTGTGTTCCATGAGGACCCCGTTCGCCCTGAGCTTGTCGAAGGGTTCACCAAGGTGCTGGTGAGGGCTTCGACAGGCTCAGCCCGAACGGTGGGGGCTCAGCGCCAACGGTGGGGGCTCAGCGCCAACGGTGAGGGTTCGGTGCCAACGGTGGGGATTCGGCTCGAGTGGCAGGGGTGGTCCCCAATCAATCGATGTATTTCAGGCCCGCCGCCGCCAGCGGCTCTCGCATTTTGTACATGTCGAGGCCCAGCACGCCGCTGGCCAGCTTGTCGCGCTTCTCGCCTTCGTTGGCCTCGCGCTTTCGGGCCGCGTCCAGCGTGGCGGCGGCCTTGGCGCGCGGCACGCACACCACGCCGTCGTCGTCGGCCACGATCACGTCGCCCGGGGTCACCCACATGCCGGCGCACACCACGGGGATGTTCACCGAGCCCAGCGTGGCCTTGATGGTGCCCTTGCTGCTGATGGCCTTGCTCCAGACCGGGAAGTTCATTTCCTTGAGGGTCTTCACATCGCGCACGCCAGCGTCGATGACCAGGGCACGCGCGCCCCGGGCCTGAAAGCTGGTGGCCAGGAGGTCACCGAAATAACCGTCGGTGCATTCGGCGGTGATGGCGGCCACCACGATGTCGCCGGGCTGGATCTGCTCGGCCACCACGTGCATCATCCAGTTGTCGCCGGGGTGCAGCAGCACGGTGACCGCCGTGCCACTGACCTGCGCGCCGCTGAAGATCGGGCGCATGTAGGGCTTGAGCAGGCCGACGCGGCCCATGGCCTCGTGCACGGTGGCCGAGCCCAGCGCGGCCAGCGCGTCGGCCGTGGCGCGGTCGGTGCGCTGGATGTTGCGGTAAACGACGCCCAGTTCGTACATGGGTTGCTCCTTGTGGTTTACAGGCCCTTGGCCTTCAGGCGCGCGTCGAGGCGCGAGAACACACGGCGTGTGTTGCCTTCGTAGATGGCGTGCCTGTCGTCGGCGGACAGGATCTTCGACGCCTCGATGTAGCGCTTGGTGTCGTCGTAGTAATGGCCCGTGGTGGGGTCGATGCCGCGCACGGCGCCGATCATCTCGGACGCAAACAGCACGTTCTTCACCGGGATCACGGTGTTGAGCAGGTCGATGCCGGGCTGGTGGTACACGCAGGTGTCGAAGAACACGTTGTCGAGCACGTGCTCGGTCAGCAGCGGCTTCTTCATTTCCTGCGCCAGGCCACGGAAGCGTCCCCAGTGGTAAGGCACCGCGCCGCCGCCGTGCGGGATGAGGAACTTCAGGGTCGGGAAGTCCTTGAACAGGTCGCCCTGCACCAGCTGCATGAAGGCCGTGGTGTCGGCGTTGAGGTAGTGCGCGCCCGTGGTGTGGAAGCATGCGTTGCAGCTCGTGCTCACGTGGATCATCGCGGGCAGGTCGTGCTCCACCATCTTCTCGTAGATGGGGTACCAGTGGCGGTCGGTCAATGGCGGGCTGGTCCAGTGGCCGCCGGACGGATCGGGGTTGAGGTTGATGCCGACCGCGCCGTATTCCCGGACGCATTTCTCCAGCTCGGGGATGCAGGTGGCCGGATCGACGCCGGGCGATTGCGGCAGCATGGCCACCGGCACGAAGTGATCGGGAAACAGGGTGGAGACGCGATAGCACAGCTCGTTGCAGATCGCGGCCCAGGTGCTGGAGACGTTGAAGTCGCCGATGTGGTGGGCCATGAAACTGGCGCGCGGGCTGAACAGCGTGATGTCGCTGCCGCGCTCCTTCATGAGCCGGAGCTGGTTGGTCTCGATGGACTCGCGCAGTTCATCGTCGCTGATCTTCAGGTCGGCGGCCTTGGGCATGGCGGCCGGGTCCTTGATGCCCGCGATCTGGGCGTTGCGCCAGTTTTCCAGTGCCTTCGGCGCCGTGGTGTAGTGGCCGTGGCAATCGATGATCAATGACATGGGGTCTCCTGAATGGGGGACTTCGCCGTCTCAGGCGGGCTGCATGCCCTGGCGGCGTTTGGCGGCGTCGGCGTCGGGCGAGCGCATGTACTCGATCATGGCCTGCACCGCCGCGGACCGCGGCGTGTCCGCGGGAATGCCCGCGCTGAAAACGGTGACGATCTGGATCGGCTCGGGCAAGGGACCGACGATGGTGATGCCGGGCACGTTCAGCAATTCGCTGAGCTGCTGGAAGCCCAGCGACACGTCGCCTTTGGCCACCAGCGACGCCACCGGCACGCCGGGTGGCGCCTGCACCGTCTTGTCGGCCACCGCCTCGGCAACGCCCCACCGCTGGAAAAGCGTTTGCAGTGCCACGCCGCTGGGGCCGGTCGAATAGCTGATGCGCTCGGCCGCCAGCACCGCCGCTTTCACCGCGGCCTCGCTGCCCAGGTCGGGCAGTGGCGCACCTTCGCGCACGCAGGCGGCCACGCCGCTGCGAACCAGATCGGCACGGCCGGGCCGCAGGTGGCCGGCGGCAATGAGCTTGTCGATGGCGTCGCTGGCCAGAATGACCACGTCGAACCGCTCGCCGGATTGCACGCGCCGGGCCGCGTCGACGCCGCCGACCGACTCGATGGCCACCGCCTGCCCCGTGCGCTCGGTGAATGCCGCGGCGAGTTCGGCCAGCACCTGCCGGGTGGCCATGGAAGAAATGCCCTGAAGTGCGTTGCTCATGGTGTTCAAGGTAACGCGGCATTGTGTCGAGCCGCGCAAGATGCGAAAACCCACACGCCCGGCTAGCAGCTAGAACAAAATCACATACCTTTTGCCCCAACGCCCATGGACCTCAAGCAACTCGAATACTTCGTGCGGGTGGCCGAACTCGGCAGCTTCACCCGGGCCGCCATCGCCCTGGACGTCGCCCAACCCGCGCTCTCGCGCCAGGTGCGGCTGCTCGAGGTGGAGCTGCGCCAGACCCTGCTGGTGCGCAACGGCCGCGGCGCCACCCCCACCGAGGCCGGCAAGCTGCTGCTGGCCCACGGGCGCGGCATCCTGCACCAGGTGGAGCGCGCCAAGGAAGAACTCGGCCGGGTGCGCGGCGCGCTGGCCGGGCGGGTGGCGATCGGTCTGCCGCCCAGCCTGGCGCGGATCATGGCGGTGCCGCTCACGCGGGCCTTCCGCCAGCAACTGCCGCAGGCCAGCCTGTCGATCAGCGAAGGGCTGTCGGTCAACATGCAGGAGTGGCTGCAGACCGGTCGCATCGACATCGCGGTGCTCTACAACGCCCAACCGGTGCCGGAGATCGAGGTGCAGCCGCTGCTGGAGGAAGAACTCTGGCTGATCCAGTCGCGCCCGCCAGGCCTGCACGAAGACCCGCCGCCGCCACCGATTCCCCTGCGCGAACTGGCCGAGGTGCCGCTGATCATTCCCAGCCGGCCCAACGCCATCCGCATGCTGGTGGAAAGCGAACTGGCCAACATCGGCTGCCGCCCGGTCGTGGCGCTGGAAATCGACGGCGTGCCGGCCATTCTGGAACTGGTGGCCGACGGCGCCGGCGCTGCCGTGCTGTCGCGCAACGCGGCGGCCAGTTCGAGCCGGCCCTCGGCCTACCGGCTGCGGGCCATCACCCCCACCCTGCACACGCGGCTGAGTCTGGCCATCAGCTCGCAGCGCCCGGCCACACTCACCCAGCAGCAGACGCTGGGGCTGATCCGGGACACGCTGGAGAAGGTCAGTCGGGCCTGAGCGGGCGCGCGGCCAGCAGGCGGTCGGCAAACGCGGCCCAGTCGGGCGCGGGCGGCAGGTCGCGGAACAGGCCACTGGCGGACTGGTCGGCCACCCATTGCTGCTTGTCGGCAATGGCGCGCGCCATGAGGGGCTCGAACCCGGCCTCGGCCACGGTGCGGGCCACTTCGCGCATTTCCTCTGCGCGTCGCTGCCCGTGCTGGGCCACCCGGCTGAAGAAATAGGCGCCCTGCTTCGTCCAGTCGATCCCCGGAAAGGTCTCCTGCAGGGTGGCGATCATCGCGTCGGCCACGCCGTAATGCCGCGCCGTGGCGTAGCTTTCGATCACCAGCGCCTCCAGCCCCTTGATCATCACGCTGCGGCACATCTTGGTGGCCGAGGCCACGCCGATCCGGTCGCTCACCACGGTGGCGTCCATACCCCAGGCGGCCAGCACCGGCCGCAGCCGGTGGGCCGCAGCGCCACCCAGCAACATGGGCACCCGCATGCCGTGGGGCGGCACCGACGTCATCACCCCGGCCTCGACACAGTGCGCACCGGCCTGATCGATCAGCGCCGCCGCCTGTTGCTTGGTGCCGGGTGACGCCGAGTTGAGATCGAGGAAAAACGCGCCAGCCTCGATGGCAGGCGCCACCGCCGCGGCCACCGCCAGGGTGTTGCTGGCCGTCACCGCCGACAGGATCAGTTCACGGCCCTGGCAGAGGGCCTGCACGCTGGCGGCGGCTTCGATGCCGATCGACCGCGCATGGGCCAGCGGCTCGTCGCGGCGCGCCGGGTCGTCGAACTTGAGGTCCCAAACGGCGATGTCGGTCAGGCCTCGTTCGCGAAGCCCCGCCGCAAAGATGCGGCCGACCTCGCCAAAGCCCACGATTCCGATGCGCTGAATCTCCATGGCGATCACCCCTGCCCCAACCGGCCCGGTCGGGCCGACGGGATCACTGCTTGGGAATGCCGGCGCGTTCGATCACGCCGCTCCAGCGCTGGATGTCGCTGGCCAGCAGCGCGGCCGTCTGCTCGGGCGTGGAAGAGCGCGGGTCGATGTTGAGCGCCTGCAGTTTCTTCTGCACCTCGGCATCGGCCACGGTGGCGGCAATCTCGCGCTGCAGGCGGTCGATCACCGGGCGCGGGGTTTTGGCCGGGGCGGCCAGGGCGTTCCACGACGAGGCCACGAAACCGGCCACGCCTGCTTCTTTGGCGGTGGGCACATCGGGCAGCACGGTGGAGCGCTTTTCGCCGGTGACCGCCAGCGCCTTCAGGGCACCGCCGCGGATCTGCGTCAGCACGGGCCCGAGGATCTCGACGCCGACGTCGACCTGCTTGCCACGCAGCGCACCGATCAGGTTGGGCGTGCCGTTGAACGGAACGATCTGGCCGTCGATGCCGGCGCTGCTCTTGAACAGCTCGGCCGCCAGGTTCTGCGTGCTGCCGATGTTGATGCTGCCGATGTTGAGCTTGCCCGGGTTGGCCTTGGCATAGGCCAGCAGTTCGGCAAAGGTCTTGAAAGGCGCCTCGGGGTGGGCCACCACGGCGATGTCGAAATAGCCGAGCGTGGAGATGGGCGCAAAGTCCTTGACCGTGTCGAACGGCAGGGACTTGAACAGGCCCGCCGTGACGGCCGTGCCGTTGGACATGAGGAACAGCGTGTGGCCGTCCGGCTCGGCGCGGGCCACCGACTCGGCGGCCACCACGCCACCCGCGCCGGGGCGGTTCTCGATCACCACCGGCTGTGCCAGCCGCGTGGACAGGCCTTCGGCCACGATGCGCGCGGTCAGGTCACCCACACCGCCGGCGGCAAAGGGCACCACGATGCGCAGGCCCTTGTTGGGAAACGTCTGCGCGCCGGCCGGCAGCGCAGCCGCGCCCAAGGCAACCATGGAAGCCAGGAGAAGGTGTCGACGTAGCATGTCAGATCCTCACAGGACAAAGATGACGATGGACGGAAAGGCCACCAGGATCGCCGTGCGAACGAAGTCGCTCAGCACGAAAGGCAGCACGCCGCGGTAGGTGGCCATGATCGGCACGTCCCGGGCCATGCTGTTGATCACGAACAGGTTCATGCCGACCGGGGGCGTGATCAGCCCGACCTCGACCACGATCAGGACGAGGATGCCGAACCAGATGGCGAACTGCTCGGGACTCAGGCCGAAGTCGAGCGCCGTCACCACCGGAAAGAAGACCGGAATGGTGAGCAGGATCATGGACAGAGAATCCATGAAGCAGCCCAGGATGACGTAGATGACCAGGATGGCGACCAGCACCACCATGGGGCTGAGCCCCGAGCTGGACACCATCTGCGCCGCCTCCTGAGGCAACTGCGACAACGCCAGGAAGGTGTTGTAGACACCGGCGCCGAGGACGATCATGAAGATCATGCCGGTGGCCACCGCCGTGCCCAGCACGGCACCCAGGAACGTCTTGCGGTTCAGGCCACCCGACATCCAGGCGGCCACACCGGTGCCGAACGCCCCCACGGCCGCGCCCTCGGTGGGCGTGAACAGACCCAGATAGATGCCGCCAACCACAATCAGGAAGATGGCCAGCACGGGCCACACACGGAAAGTGGCCTTCCAGCGCTCGGCCATGGGCACGGGCGGAATCGTGCCCATTTCCTGGGGACGCAGCCGCGCGTAGATGGCGATCACGATGATGTAGCCGATGGCCGCCATGATGCCCGGCACGAACGCCGCGAGAAACAGCTTGGCGATGTTCTGCTCGGTCAGGATGGCGTAGATCACCAGCACCACCGAGGGCGGAATGAGAATGCCCAGCGTGCCCCCCGCCGCGAGCGTGGCCGTGGAAATGCCGCCCGCGTAGCCCGCGCGCTTGAGTTCGGGCAATGCCACCTGCCCCATCGTGGCGGCGGTGGCCAGCGAAGAACCGCAAATGGCACCGAAACCGGCGCAGGCGCCGATGGCGGCCATGGCGACACCGCCTTTTCGGTGACCGATCCACGCCTCGGCAGCCTTGAAGAGCGCCTGCGACAGCCCCCCGAGCGCCGCGAACTGCCCCATCAACAGGAACAGGGGGATCACCGAGAGGTTGTAGTTGGAGAAGGTGCTGAACGTGACCTGCTTCAGCTGGTTGAGGATGGGTGCGGCGGTACCGTAGATCATCCAGGCACCGATCAGGCCGCAGACCATCATGGCCAGGCCGATGGGGATGCGGATGAAGATGAGCAACAGCAGGATCGGGAACGACCAGGCCGCGAGTTCGACGCCAGACATCAGTGCACCCCCGCCTCGGTGGTCCAGCCAGCGGGTTCCTTGCCGATGCCGAACAGCGTGGCGGTGCGCGCCACATAGGCCAGACAGCCGATCAGCGCTCCCACCAGGCAGGCTGCGTATGCCCACCACACGGGCATCTGCAGGATGAAGGTCGTCTCGAGGTATTCCTTCTTCTCCATCATGCCTTCATAGAGCTTCCAGGTCAGGATGAGCCAGACGGCCAGCATGATGACGTCGCTGATGATGAGAACCGCTCGCTTGCCCCACTGGGGCAGGTGCATGTAGAGCAGGTCCACGGTGGCGTGACCGCCCTTGAGGTAGGTCCAGGGCAGGAAGAAGAACACCGCGATGGCGGTGCCGAGCTCGACGAGTTCGAAGTCGCCTGGAACTGGACCCAGGCCGATGCCGATGAGCGCACGCCCCGAAACGCTGGCCACGATCATCAGCGTGAGCGCCACCAGCGCCACCCCGCCGACGATGGCTGCCCACTGGGACACCCGGTATATCAACGCAATCATGAGAGTTCTTCCTGCGGCTAACGAGACAAAACCAGCATTGTCCAACAACGCATGTGCCGCAACACGCTCAACAAAAAGGCCGTCCCCCTGCGAGGACGGCCGCGGGCCCTGCAGGCAGGATCACTTGCTGTGCTTGGCGATCAGCGCGCGGGCTTCTGCCGCCAGCTTGGCACCGTCGATGCCCTTGCCCTTGACCTCGTTGATCCAGTCGGTCTCGACCGTGGCCGCCGTGCGGCGCCAGCGCTGCGTCTCGGCGAGGTCGAGCGCCACGATGTTGTTGCCGGCCTTGACGGCAATGTCACGGCCGATCTTGTCGCCGTCGTCCATTGCCTTGCCGAACATGGCCGCGGTCTCGATGCCCGAGTTCTTGTCGATCACGGCCTTCAGGTCGGCCGGCAGCTTGTCGTAGCTGGCGCGGTTCATCGAGAAGGCAAACGTCTGGGTGTAGAGACCTTCCTTGCCGGCAAACGTGGTGTGGTTCTTCACCAGTTCGCTCACTTTCAGGGCGGGCGTCACTTCCCAGGGGATCGTGGTGCCGTCGATGACGCCCTTGGACAGGGCTTCGGTGACGGCCGGCACCGGCATGCCCACCGGCGTGGCACCCAGCTTGGTGAGCATGTTGTTGATGATGCGCGAGCCGCCACGCACCTTCATGCCGCGCAGGCTCTCGAGCCCGGTCACCGGCGTCTTGGTGTGGAACAGGCCGGGGCCGTGGGTGTGCACCGCGATCAGCTTGACGTCCTTGAACTCGTCGGCGGCGAACTTCTCGACGTATTCCTGGATGGCGCGCGAAGAGGCCACCGGATCACCACCCATGAAAGGCAACTCGAAGACTTCGGTCTTGGGGAAGCGGCCCGGGGTGTAACCCAGCACGGTCCAGGTCAGGTCGACCACCCCGTCGCGGGCCTGGTCGAACAGCTGCGGCGGCGCGCCGCCCAGCTGCATGGCGTGGAACAGCTGGACCTTGATCCGGCCGCCCGAATCGGCCTCGACCTTCTGGGCCCAGGGCACCAGCGCACGGGCGGGAATGGTGGCCTGCGGCGGCAGCATCTGGTGCAGGCGAAGGGTCACGGTCTGGGCCATGGCGGTGCCGGCCATCGTGGCGGCAGCCACGGCGCCCATCACGGCCAGGGCGGTGCGTCGCTTCATCAGTTTCATCGTTGTGTCTCCAGTCGGGTGATCCCCCTGCGATGCATGGGGAAAATCGGGCTCGCGGGCGTTGAGCGTTTCAACCCGCGCACTGTGCATCCGCCCGCGTGCCATCGCCAGAGCGGTGACCGACTTTCAGCTATGCCGTTATGTTATGAAACCAGTGCAAACCCTTGGGTAAGCTGACATGGCCGTAAGCTATGGCCGTCAACCCGGCGTCGAGCCACCACAACGAGGAGATAACACCCATGAGTCTGCGTCCCCCCTTCCGCGCCGATCACGTCGGCAGCTTCCTGCGCCCCGCCTACCTGCTCGAGGCCCGAGAGAAGAAAGCCAAGGGTGAAATCACGGCCGAGCAACTGCGCGCCGTCGAAGACCGCGCCATCACCGAGATCGTGAAGTTCCAGG
Organism: Hydrogenophaga sp. XSHU_21; assembly: GCA_046604145.1. GTDB lineage: Bacteria > Pseudomonadota > Gammaproteobacteria > Burkholderiales > Burkholderiaceae_C > Hydrogenophaga. The sequence continues at coordinate 224,540 of JBKIXD010000003.1, read as the reverse complement.
CCGATGTCGGCCTGCAGGCCATCACCGACGGCGAGTTCCGACGCACCTACTTTCACATCGACTTTCTGGAGCAACTTGGCGGCGTCGCCACGGAGATTCCGCTGTCGGTCCAGCAGGCCGATGGCTCGGTCAAGCTGGCGCCCCCGATCATCAAGGTGACCGACAAGGTGCGCCACGTGAAGGACATCCAGCGCGCCGACTTCGAATACCTCAAGTCGCAGGTGGATGCCCTGGGCAAACCCGGCCTGATGCCCAAGGTGACGATTCCCTCGCCAACCATGCTGCACTTCCGCGGCGGCCGCGCCGGCATCAGCCGCACCGCCTACCCCGAGCTGGACCCCGCCTTCTACGACGACGTGGCCAAGGCCTACGGCGAAGAGCTGCAGTCGCTGTACGACGCCGGCTGCCGCTACGTGCAGATGGACGACACCAACCTCGCCTACCTGTGCGACGAGAAGATGCGCGAAGCCGCCCGCCAGCGCGGTGACGACCCCAACGAGCTGCCGCACCGCTACGCCTGGTTCATCAACAAGGTGGTCGCACAAAAACCAGCCGGCATGACCCTCGGCATGCACCTGTGCCGCGGCAACTTCAAAAGCACCTACGCGGCCGAAGGCAACTACGAGCCGGTGGCCGAGGCACTGCTGTCCGAGATGAACCTGGACGCGTATTTCATGGAGTACGACGACGACCGCTCGGGCGACTTCCGCCCGCTGCGCTTCCTCAAGCCCGGCAAGACGGTGGTGCTGGGCCTTGTCACCACCAAGTTCGGCCAGCTCGAGAGCAAGGACGCCCTGAAGCGCCGCATCGACGAAGCCGCGAAGTACGCACCGCTCGACCAGCTGTGCCTGTCGCCCCAGTGCGGTTTCTCGAGCACGGTGCACGGCAACAACATCGCCGTGGAAGACCAGCGCAAGAAGCTGGCCCTTGTGGTGGAGACGGCGCAGGAAGTCTGGGGCAGCTGACCGTCAATCCCCGGCGCTGGCCGCTCGACGCCGAACGGCCAGCCGCTCCCGACTCTCCAGGGCGCCCGACGTGGCCGCCTTGAGCAGCTTTCGAAACGACGGGCACTCGGCATGGCTGGGCGCGGGGCAGACCGCCGCGTGGCGCAGGCCCTCGATCATGGACTTGAGGCGCCTGACCATGCGCTCGAGTTCATCCGCCTTGGACGCGAGCATCTCGCGATCGATTCTGGCCTTGCCATCCGGAGCGAACATGGCCCGGATCTCGTCGAGCGAGAAACCCGCTGCCTGACCGAGGGCGATCAGCGCCAGCTGATCCAGCACCTCGGGCGCAAAACGCCGGCGCACGCCCTCCTGAGTCAATGAACGGATGAGGCCCCGGCGCTCGTAGTACCGCAGGGCCGACGCGGGAACGCCCGAACGTTTGGCGACTTCAGAGATGTCCATGGGTGCAGTCGGGGCTTGACTTGAAGTTGACTTCAACTTGCATATTGGGACCCAGGCGCTTTCGCCGTCAATCCTGGAGTTCCATACATGCTTGTACTCAATGACCTCGGCCGGGTCGCCTTCATCGGCCTGGGCGCCACGGCCCTGATGGACCTGTGGCAATTCGGGCTCTCCCGCCTGGGGCAGCCGGTTTCAAACTTCAGCCTCGTCGGCCGCTGGGTGGGTCACATGCGCCACGGCCGTTTCGTGCACAAATCCATCGCAAAGTCCGACCCCATCCCGGGCGAGTCGGCGTACGGGTGGTTGATTCACTATGGCGTGGGCGTGGCGTTTGCCGCCCTGTTGTGCCTGGCGGTGCGGCCCGGATGGCTGGACCAACCCACGCCAGCTCCGGCGCTGCTGTTCGGCGTGTTCACCGTCGCCGCCCCATTCCTGTTGATGCAGCCCGCCATGGGCTCGGGCATCGCTGCCGCCCGCACCGCCGCGCCGGCGAAGAACCGCCTTCGAAGCCTCATCAACCACACCGTGTTCGGCGCCGGCCTGTACCTCAGCGCCGAACTGGCCAGGCGGCTCGCTTCGTGACGCCCGACCACGCCCCCCTTCCCGGACCTCTTTCCCTGACCCCGTTTCCCTGACCCCGTTTCCCTGGAGCAAATGACATGAAATTTCCTCAACGATGGGCCCCTGCCCTGTTCGGCCTGATCCTCTCCGGACTGATGTCCCTTCTGGTGTCGGGCATCGCCACCGCGCGGGCCGTGGGCCTCGGCCCGGACTTCGCGGGCACCTGGGCCGGCGGCTGGCTTTCTGCCTGGGCCATTGCCTTCCCCGTGGTGCTGGTGGTGGCGCCACTCACCCGCAAGCTGGTCGGGCGCCTCGTGCAGGTCGGCTGACGCGCTGCACGGTCGCGGGACCGCGTGGTCCCGCACAATGGCATCAACCCACCTCGTCGAAACCGCATGTCAAGCCTGATCCACGTCCACCTCGACTTCATCTCGCCCTACGGCTACTTCGCATCGCTCCGGGTCGAGGACATGGCCACGCGGCATGGTCGGCAGGTGGCGTGGCACCCGATGCTGCTGGGCGTGGCGGTGATGAAGGTGATGGGGCTCAAGCCCCTGATGGAAACACCCCTCAAGGCCGACTACGTGGAGCGGGACGTGCGGCGCTACGCGCGGGAACATGGCGTGCCCATGAAGCGCCAGCCCCGCGATGCACCCATGAATCCGCTGCCCGCTGCCCGCGCCCTGGCGTGGGTGAACCGCCACGACCCCGCCCGCGCCGGCGAGGTGGTGCACGCCATCTACCGGGCCTGCTGGGGCGAAGGGCTTGACCTGTCCACGCCGGCCAGTCTGGCGCCGGTCGTGGGTGAAAAGGTGGCCACCGCGGCCGGCAGCGACGACGCGGCAGCGCTGTTGCGGGCCGAGGTGGACGCGTCGCTGAAGGCAGGCATCTTCGGCTCGCCGACGCTCGTGATCGACGGCGAACCGTTCTGGGGCGTCGACAAGCTGGAGCAGGCCGAGCGCTGGCTGGCCAGCGGGGGCTGGTGAACGCGCGCTGTCGTTCAGCCGAACCGGACCTCGGTCGGCACCGCAATCGCCGCCAGCGCGGCCTGCCACCGATCGGCCAGCGCCGGATCGGGCGGACCTGAAAACGTGACGCAGGCGCGCTGACGACCGCCCTCGTCCACCGCGCTCACCTGGGCGGTGCGGTCGGGAGCGAGTTCGCGCGCCACGTCGCCCAGCCGCAGTTCGATCGCACGCAGCCGCAGTGCCGGCTTGAACACCTTGCCCACGGCGGTCAACGGCAAGCCCTCCACGATCACCACGCGCTTGGGCACGGCCGGGCGCTCGTACACCCGTGGTGCCACCGCCCGCAACAGCGCGTCGGCATCGACCGATTCACCAGGGCGCAGCACCACGAACGCGGCTGGCACCTCGCCGGCGTAGGCGTCGGGTTCGGCCACCACCGCGCATTGCGCCACGGCCGGGTGCGCCAAGAAGGCGTCTTCCACCAGACCGGGGTCGATGTTGTGCGAGCCGCGGATGATCACGTCCTTGGCGCGGCCGGTGAGGTGCACTCGGCCTTCGGTGTCGATGTGGCCCAGATCGCCGGACACGATCCAGCCCTGCTCGAACATGCCGGCGTTGCGCCCGGCATCAAGGTACCCGGGGCTCATGTGCGGTCCGCGCAGCACCACCACGCCGGTTTCGCCGGGCGCGCAACGTTCGTCCAGTTGCGCCACACCACCCCGCCAGGGAACCGCATGCACCTCGGTGTAGGGCAGCCGCCAGCCCGCCGAACCGGCCACGCGCGGCGCATGCAGCGCTTCGATGCTCACCAGGCCCGCACACTCGGTCATGCCCAGGATGTTGCGCACCGCGATGCCGGTGCTGGTTTCGAACCGCTGCGCCAGTTCGGCCGGCAGTGGCGAGCCGCCGGTGTAGGCCGCGCGCACACTGGAAACGTCGGCGTCGATCGGTACACCCAGCAGGCTGGCCAGGACCGTGGGCACACAAGCGAGGTGCGTCACGCGCTCGCGCTCGCAAAAGGCCCAGTAGCGCTTCACGAAGGCGGTGTTGCGCATGCCGCTGAGCGTGGGCAGCACCTGGCGGGCGCCGATGGCCAGCATGGCCAGGCCGTACACAAAGGCCCCGGCCACGTGGAACAAAGGGAAACCGTTGATCTCGACGCTGTGCTCGTCACAGCCGTAGAAGGCGTGCGCAAACCAGGCCGTGTGGGCTTCGTTGCCGGCGGTGTGCCGGGCAAGTTTGGGCGCACCGGTCGTGCCACCGGTGTGGAACAGGGCCACCACCCGGTCGGGGTTCAGGTCGGGCTCGAAGGACAGCGCGTCGGGCTGCGCAGCCATCAATGCCTGCAGCGAGGCCAGCCCCGGCACCGGTTCGCCCACCTCGATGGGGACCACCGTGCACGGGTGGTGCGCCTGCACCTGGAGCGCGGTCGACCAGACGCCCAGCTCGGCGTTGGGGCCCAGCGCCACCAGCACCTTTGCGTTGGCCGCCTGCATGAGGGCCGCGATGTGATCGGGCTGCAGCAGCACGTTGATCGGGCAGACGCGCCCCGCCAGCTGCGCGCCCCACAGCGCCGCATGTGCCTCGGGCATGTTGGGCGCCAGCAGCGCCACGCTGTCGTCCGCACCCACGCCCAGGGCCCGAAACGCGTTGGCGGCGCGGTGGATGTTGGCCAGCAGCTCGCGGTAGCTCACCCGCTGCGGCTCGCTGGCCAGGTCGGCGTCGCGCAGGAAGGTGAATGCCTCGCGGTCACCGAACCGGTCCGCGGCTGCGCGAATCAAACCGTAAGGCGTGCGGTGCGGCGCCACCTCGGCCAGCGGGCGCCGCTCGAGCGCCTCGATGTCGGCGAGCGAGGTGAAGGCCTTCACGCCAGCCCCAGCAACCGCACCGCGTTGCCTTTCAGGATGCCGGGCATCACCTCGGGTTTGAACCCGGCCACCTCGAAATCCTTCATCCAGCGCTCGGGCGTGATCAGCGGGTAGTCGCTGCCGAACAGCACACGGTCCTTCAGCAGCGTGTTGGCGTACTGCACCAGCTGCTTCGGAAAGTACTTCGGGCTCCAGCCGCTCAGGTCGATCCACACGTTCGGCTTGTGGGTGGCCACGCTGAGTGCCTCGTCCTGCCAAGGAAAGCTGGGGTGGGCCATGACGATCTGCATGTCGGGGAAGTCGATCGCCACGTCGTCCAGGTGCATCGGGTTGCTGTACTCGAGGCGCAGGCCACCACCACAGCGCATGCCACTGCCGATGCCGCTGTGCCCGGTGTGGAAGATCGCCGGCATCTTGTGGGCGTTGATCACCTCGTAGATCGGCCAGGCCATCCGGTCGTACGGGTGGTAGCCCTGCACCGTGGGATGAAACTTGAACCCTCGCACACCCTCTTCCTTGATGAGCCGCTCGGCCTCGCGGGCGCCCATCTTTCCCTTGTGCGGATCGATGCTGGCAAACGCCATCATCATGTCGCTGTTTTCGCGCGCGGCCTGCGCGATCTCCTCGTTGGGAATGCGGCGGCGACCCAGCTTGCTCTCGCTGTCCACGGTGAACATCACCAGGCCGAGCTTGCGTTCGCGGTAGTAGGCAATCGTCTCGGCGATGGTGGGACGGCGGTTGCTCCCGAAGTACTTGTCGGCCGCCCGGTCGTACTCCTCGCCGTAGTTGTCGAACGGGTTCCAGCAACTCACCTCGGCGTGGGTGTGGATGTCGATGGCGACCAGGTTCTGATGGTCCATGGGGCATGTCTCCTCGGGGAAAACCCGTACGCCTGTGCGAAGGCGGATGGTTGATTTAGTTATTGTTTATAACCACAATGGCGAATTCCGACAAGGAGACAAACCCACCATGCCCATCCATTCCGACGATCTGCACGTCGACCTGCGCGGTGACCAGCAACAGGTCGCGCTGATCACCCTGAACCGCCCCGCCAAACGCAACGCCCTGAACGACGGTCTGGTGCTCGCCATCCGGGACGTGTTCCAGGGCATGCCGCACAGCGTTCGCGCGGCGGTCATCCACGGCAACGGCAGCCACTTCTGCGCCGGTCTCGACCTGTCCGAACTGAGCGAGCGCGACGCCGCCGCCGGCCTGCACCACTCGCGCATGTGGCATGCCGCGCTGGACAACGTCGAGCGCGGGCCGGTGCCGGTGGTGGCGGCGCTGCACGGCGCCGTGGTGGGCGGCGGGCTCGAACTGGCCAGCGCCTGCCACATCCGGGTGGCCGATGCCAGCACCTTCTTCGCGCTGCCCGAAGGGTCGCGCGGCATCTTCGTGGGGGGTGGCGGCTCGGTGCGCATTCCGCGCCTGATCGGTGCCGCCCGCATGGCCGACATGATGTTCACCGGTCGCGTCTTCAACGCCGAAGACGGCGAGCGCATCGGGCTGGCGCAATACCTGGTGCCCGAGGGCACCGCCCTGGACAAGGCGCTCGAACTCGCGCTGCGCATCGCCGGCAATGCCCCCTTGACCAACTTTGCCCTCATGCAGGCGCTGCCTCGCATTGCCGACCAGACGGCCGACCACGGTTTCTTCACCGAAGCGCTGATCTCGGCCATCGTGCAGGACGCGCCCGAGGCCAAGGCCCGGGTGCGCGAATTCCTGGAAGGGCGCGGTCCCAAGGTGCAGAAGCAATGAGCGGGGCACGTTATCGGCCGCTCACCTTCGGGGTGACCGAAGGCGATCTGCGCCACACCGCCGACGGCGTGGCCTACCTGAAAGCCCGGGTGCCGTTGCAGGCCTGGCCCCACCGCCTGACGGACCGGCTGGTTCACTGGGCCGCCGCGGCACCCGACCGCACTTTCATGGCGCGCCGGCAGAAAAACCCGGACGGCACCCTGGGCGACTGGCGCCGCCTGAGTTACGCCGAGGCGCTCGATGCCGCGCGCCGCATCGGTCAGGCCCTGCTCGACCGCGGGCTCAGCGCCGATCGCCCGGTGCTGATCGTCAGCGAGAACGACCTCGAGCACGCACAGATCGCACTGGGCTGTCTGTACGCCGGCATTCCGTGGGCGCCGGCATCGCCCGCCTATTCGCTGGTGAGCCAGGATTTCGACAAGCTGCGCCACCTCGTCAACACGCTCACGCCGGGCCTGGTGTACGCCGCCGATGCCGCGCGGTACGAACGCGCGCTGCTGGCCACTTTGTCCGGGGACGTCGAAATCGTCACCGGCGAGGGCAGCGTGCCCGGCCGGGCCACCACCAGTTTCGCCGCGCTGCGCGCCACCGCGCCCACGCCCACGGTGGACGCCGCCATGCAGGCCACCGGCCCCGACACGATCGTCAAGTTCCTGTTCACATCGGGCTCCACGAAGCTGCCCAAGGCGGTCATCAACACGCAGCGCATGTGGTGCGCCAACCAGCAGCAGATGGCGCAAAGCATGCCGGTGCTGGCCGATCCCGCGCAGCCACCGGTGCTGGTGGACTGGCTCCCGTGGAACCATACGTTCGGCGGCAACCACAACTTCGGTCTCACGCTGGTGCATGGCGGCACGCTTTACATCGACGACGGCAAACCCACGCCAGCCCTCATCGGCGAGACGCTGCGCAACCTGCGCGAAATCGCGCCCACGGTGTACTTCAACGTGCCGACCGGCTTCGAGGCGATCGCCAACGCCATGAAGACCGACGACGTGCTGCGCAAGCGCCTGCTGGGCGGCGTGCGCATGTTCTTCTATGCGGGCGCGGCGCTGGCCCAGCCGGTGTGGGACACGCTGCATGCGGTGCAGGAGCAGGAAATCGGCGAGCGCATCGTGATGGGCACCGGCCTGGGCATGACCGAGTCGGGCCCGTTCGGGATCTTCATCACGCGGCCCGAGGTGAAATCGGGCGACCTCGGCCTGCCCGCGCCCGGGCTCGAGCTCAAGCTGGTGCCCAGCGGCGACAAGACCGAGGTGCGCTACCGCGGCCCGAACATCACCCCGGGCTACTGGCGCAGCCCCGAAGCCACCGCCGAAGCCTTCGACGAGGAAGGTTTCTTCTGCACCGGGGACGCGGTGACCTGGATCGATCCCGCACAGCCCGACCTGGGCCTGCGGTTCGACGGCCGCATCGCTGAGGATTTCAAGCTCGCCACCGGCACCTTCGTGAGCGTGGGCCCGCTGCGGGCCCGCATCATCGCCGCCGGCGCGCCCTTCGTGCAGGACGCCGTCATCACCGGGCTGAACGAGAAGGAGGTGGGCGCCATGCTGTTCACCACCGGCGCGGTGCGCGGTCTGGCCGGGCTGGGCGCCGACGCCCCGCTGGCCGACGTGCTGAGCCACCCGCGGGTGCTGGCGCATTTCCAGCAGGTGCTGGACGATCTCGCCGCGCAAGCCACCGGGAGCGCCACGCGCGTGGCCCGCCTGATCCTGCTGGCCGAGGCCCCCAGCATCGACAAAGGCGAGGTCACCGACAAGGGCTCGATCAACCAGCGCGCCGTGCTCAAGCACCGCGCCGACCTGGTGACCGCGCTGCATGCGGGCACCGCGCCGAACACCCTGATGCCCCGCAGCATCGAATCGAGGAGACACGCATGAAGATCGAAGGACAGGCCGCACTCGTCACCGGCGCAGGATCGGGCCTGGGTGAAGCCACCGCGCGCGAGCTCGCCCGCCTGGGCGCCCGCGTGGCGGTGCTCGACGTGAACCTGGAAGGCGCCCAGCGTGTGGCCGGCGACATCGGCGGCATTGCGCTGAAATGCGACGTGACCGACACCGCCAGCGTGCAGGCCGCCATCGAGGCGGCCGCCGCCGCGCACGGCCCGGCGCGCATCCTCATGAACATTGCCGGCATCGGCACCGCCAAACGCGTGGTGCAGAAAGACGGCAGCCCGGCCCCGCTGGAGGACTTTGCCCGGGTGATCCACGTCAACCTGATCGGCACCTACAACGCGAGCCGCCTGTTTGCGGCCGCCTGCGCCCGGCTGGATCCGCTGGAGGACGGCGAGCGCGGCGTGATGCTGTTCACCGCCAGCGTGGCCGCCTTCGACGGACAGGTGGGTCAACAGGCCTACAGCGCATCCAAAGGCGGTCTGGTGGGCATGACGCTGCCGATGGCGCGCGACCTCGCGCAGCACGGCATCCGCGTGTGCACCATCGCCCCCGGGCTGTTCTCGACGCCGCTGATGCGGCAGTTGCCCGAGCCGGTGCAGGCGTCGCTGGCGGCATCGATCCCGTTTCCGCCCCGGCTGGGCAAGCCCGAGGAGTTCGCGGCGCTGGCCGCGCACATCGTCACCAACACGCACCTGAACGGCGAAGTGATTCGCCTGGACGGCGCCTTGCGCATGGCACCCCGATGACACGCACGGTGACCTTCGAGGTCGACGTGATGTTCGGCGACTGCGATCCCGCCGGCATCGTGTTCTTTCCCAACTTCAGCAAGTGGATGGACGCGTCGTCGCTGAACTTCTTCGTGCAATGCGGGGTGCCGCCCTGGCGGGAGCTGGTCAGGACCCGCGGCATCATCGGCACGCCGCTGCTCGAGATCCACACGAAGTTCCTGCGGCCGGCCACCTACGGCGAGCGGCTCCGGATCGAAACCAGCGTGATCGAGTGGGGCAGCAAGGTCTTCAGGCACCAGCACCGCGTGCTGCGGGACGACACGCTGCTGTGCGAGGGCATCGAGGTGCGCGCGTTCTGCGAACGCGACCCGGCCGACGCCACCCGCATCCGGGCGATCCCGGTGCCCGAGGACATCAAGGCCCTTTGCACCTGAGCGCCGATCCACCATGAGTGAAACGTCCATCGCCAACGCCATGCGGCGCCCCCGCGGACCCCGCAAGGCGGCCGCGGCCGAGCCGGTCCTGGTGCCGAACCTCGAAGGCGACGGACTGCCGGACACCCGCTACCTCGAAACGCTGGTTGGCTACAACGCCCGCCGGGCCGCGCTGTCGGTGATCGGGGTGTTCCTGCGGCGCATGGCGCCCTACGAGCTGCGGCCCGTCGACTTTTCGGTGCTCACCGTGATCGCCCACAACCCGGGCGTCACGTCGCGCCAGATCTGTGCGGCGCTGGACATCCTGCCGCCCAACCTGGTGGGCATGGTGAAGATGCTGCTCAAGCGCAAGCTGATCGTGCGCAAGCCGCACCCCAACGACGGCCGCGCTTACGGACTGCACCTCACGGCGTTGGGCGCCCGCCTGCACAAGGAAGCCCAGGCCACCGCCACCGCCCTTGAATCGGAGGCCACGGCGGCCCTGACGCCCGACGAAGTGCAGACCCTGATCGGCCTGCTGCGCAAGGTGTACCGGCCGGGCACGGCCAGCGGTCACGGGAACGGCGACGCCAGCGTCTGAGGCCTCGCCATCCGGTTTAACCCGGGTGGCCGGGCAGCCACATTGCTGCACTGCACACAGCTACCAACTTGGTAGCGGGCGCTGGCGTGCCTATAGTGGCGTGAAAGGCCCGGTCCAGGCCACGCAGGAGACAGCCGATGAGCAAGGACAACGAAGCGCTGGTGCAGCTGCTCGAGCTGCTCGAGGCGCGCTACGCCATGCGCGTGATCCGGGCCCTGGCCGACGGCCACCCGCAGACGTTCCGCCTGCTGCAGGACAGCGTGGGCGGTGTCACGCCCAACACGCTGAACACGCGCCTCAAGGAACTGCGGGCCGTGCACCTGGTGGACCATTGCGGCACGGGCTACCGGCTCACTTCACAGGGCATCGAACTGGCCCGCCGGCTCGACGACCTGCGGGTGTTCGCCGGCCGCTGGAACCACCACCGGCACCGCGGCAACGGCGCAGCACCCCGACCCACCGCACCCCGCACGGCAGCGAGCCGGACGGCCTCACGCGCGCTGGCCTGAAACGCCCCGATCGACCGCGCCGGGCGGTCAACCCAGGCGGTGCGGTGCCGCCCGGTGCGCCACCACCACCTGGCGCTGCTCGCCCAGACCCCGACCGCCCAGGGTGACCACGTCCCCCGGCTTCAGGTACAGGGGCGGCTTGTGGCCCATGCCCACGCCCGGCGGTGTGCCGGTGGGGATCACGTCGCCGGGCTGCAGCTCCATGAAGCGGCTGAGGTAGCTCACGATGTGGGCCACCCCGAAGATCATGGTCCGGGTGTTGCCGGTCTGGCGGCGAACGCCGTTCACGTCGAGCCAGAGGTCGACGTCCTGCGGGTCGCCCAGCTCGTCCGGCGTCACCAGCCAGGGGCCGATCGGGCAGTGGGTGGGGTAGCTCTTGCCCTTGACCCACTGGCCCTCATATTCCATCTGGTAGGCGCGTTCGGACACATCGTTGACGAGGCAGAAGCCGGCGACATGATCCATGGCCTGCGACTCGCTCACCTGGAAGGTGCGTTGGCCGATCACGATGCCCAGCTCCACCTCCCAGTCGAGCTTTTCCGATCCCGGAGGCACCCGGATGTCGTCGTTCGGCCCGCTGATGGACGCCGTGTGCTTGTTGAACACGATGGGCTGTCCGGGCGCCTTCAGGCCGGCTTCGGCCGCGTGGTCGGCGTAGTTCAGCCCGATGGCCACCACGTTGCCGACCCCGCCCACGCAGGGCCCCAGGCGCGTGCCGGAGGGCATGGGCGGCAGGGTCAGGGGATCGAGGGCGGCCAGCCGGGCCATAGAATCCGGGCCCAGCGTGGCCGGATGAATGTCGGCCACCAGGCCCGAGAGATCGCGCGGTGTGCCGGCGGGATCGATCAACCCAGGCTTTTCGGCGCCTGGGAGGCCGTGACGGATCAGTTTCATGCGGCTTTTGTGCTGAAGGTGTGGTCTCGGGCGGCGATTGTGCCGCTCCGGACTGGTCTTTGCCGTTCGGCGATCGACGACACCGGCACCCCCTTGAAAGCCGGCAAGCCGGCCACAAATGCCCGACTTGTCGGGCAAAGCCCGCCATTCCTCGACACGAAAACCACCGACCACGATGAGCCAGACGCCTCCCCAGGACCACGCCGACCAGGCACCGATGAGCCCCGAAGAAGCCGAAGCCGCCCAGGCCGCCAACGAGGCGGATGCCCTGGCCGCGTTGCAGGCCGAGTTGGCCACCCTGAAAGCGCAGAACGCCGACCTGGCCGACCAGTTCCTGCGGGCCAAGGCCGAGGCCGAAAACGCCCGCCGCCGCGCCGAAGAGGAAGTGGGCAAGGCCCGCAAGTTCGCGGTCGAAAGCTTTGCCGAAAGCCTGCTGGCCGTGGCCGACAGCCTGGAAGCCGGGCTGGCCATCCAGGAGGCCACCCGTGAGCAGCTCCGCGAAGGCTCGGAAGCCACCCTCAAGCAGCTCAGAAGCGCGCTGGAGCGCCACAAGGTCGTGCAGATCAACCCGCCACCCGCCACCCGGTTCGACCCCCACCAGCACCAGGCCATCAGCATGGTGCCGGCCGACCAGGAGCCCAACACGGTGGTCGCCGTGCTCCAGAAGGGCTACCTGATTGCCGAGCGCGTGCTGCGCCCGGCCCTGGTCACCGTCTCGGCCCCCAAATGACCTTGCTGCATTCGGGGACTTGAAAAGTCCACCGCTTGTCCACACCTTCTGCACATCGTTTTCACACCAATTTCCACATCCGGACGGAGAACCACATGGGACGCATCATCGGCATCGACCTCGGCACCACGAACTCGTGCGTGTCCATCATGGAAGGCAACAACACCAAGGTGATCGAGAACAGCGAGGGTGCCCGCACCACGCCGTCGATCGTCGCCTACCAGGAAGACGGTGAAGTGCTGGTCGGCGCCTCGGCCAAGCGCCAGGCCGTCACCAACCCCAAGAACACGCTCTACGCCATCAAGCGCCTGATCGGTCGCAAGTTCACCGAGAAGGAAGTGCAGAAGGACATCGACCTGATGCCCTACTCCATCGTCGCGGCCGACAACGGCGACGCCTGGGTGGAGGTGCGCGGCAAGAAGATCTCGGCGCAGCAGGTGTCGGCCGACATCCTGCGCAAGATGAAGAAGACCGCCGAGGACTACCTGGGCGAGCCCGTCACCGAAGCGGTGATCACCGTGCCCGCGTACTTCAACGACGCGCAGCGCCAGGCCACCAAGGACGCCGGCCGCATCGCCGGCCTCGAGGTCAAGCGCATCATCAACGAGCCCACCGCCGCGGCACTGGCCTTCGGCCTGGACAAGCAGGACAAGGGCGACCGCAAGATCGCCGTGTACGACCTCGGTGGCGGCACGTTCGACGTGTCGATCATCGAGATCGCCGACGTCGATGGCGAGAAGCAGTTCGAGGTGCTCTCCACCAACGGCGATACCTTCCTGGGCGGTGAAGACTTCGACCAGCGCATCATCGACCACATCATTTCCGAGTTCAAGAAGGAACAGGGCGTTGACCTGAGCAAGGACGTGCTCGCGCTGCAGCGTCTCAAGGAAGCGGCCGAGAAGGCCAAGATCGAGCTGTCGTCCTCCGCGGCCACCGACATCAACCTGCCCTACATCACGGCCGATGCCTCGGGCCCCAAGCACCTGAACATCAAGCTCACGCGCGCCAAGCTCGAAGCCCTGGTGGAAGAGCTGATCGAGCGCACCATCGCGCCCTGCCGCACCGCCATCAAGGACGCCGGCGTGAGCGTGGGCGAGATCCACGACGTGATCCTGGTCGGCGGCATGACCCGCATGCCCAAGGTGCAGGAGAAGGTCAAGGAGTTCTTCGGCAAGGACCCGCGCAAGGACGTCAACCCCGACGAGGCGGTGGCCGTGGGTGCCGCCATTCAGGGCCAGGTGCTGTCGGGCGACCGCAAGGACGTGCTGCTGCTCGACGTGACCCCGCTGTCGCTCGGCATCGAGACCATGGGCGGCGTCATGACCAAGATGATCGCCAAGAACACCACCATCCCGACCAAGTTCAGCCAGGTGTTCTCGACCGCCGAAGACAACCAGCCGGCCGTGACCATCAAGGTGTTCCAGGGCGAGCGCGAGATCGCCGCTGGCAACAAGCTGCTGGGTGAGTTCAACCTCGAAGGCATTCCCGCCTCGCCGCGCGGCATGCCACAGATCGAGGTGACCTTCGACATCGACGCCAACGGCATCCTGCACGTGGGCGCCAAGGACAAGGGCACCGGCAAGGAAAACAAGATCACCATCAAGGCCAACTCGGGCCTGTCCGAGGCCGAGATCCAGCAGATGGTGAAGGACGCCGAACTCAACGCCGCCGACGACAAGAAAAAGGTCGAGCTGGTGCAGGCGCGCAACCAGGCCGAAGCCATGGTGCACAGCGTGAAGAAGAGCCTGGGTGAGCACGGCGACAAGCTCGAAGCGGCCGAGAAGTCGGCGATCGAAGACGCCATCAAGGCCCTGGAAGAAGCCGCCAAGGGCGACGACAAGGCCGCGATCGAAAGCAAGACCGAGGCGCTGATGACCACCAGCCAGAAACTGGGCGAAAAGGTGTATGCCGCCCAGCAGGCCGAGCAGGCCGCCGGCCAGGGCGCGAACGCCCAGGCCCAGTCGGACACCAAGGCCTCGGCCGACGACGACGTGGTGGACGCCGAGGTGAAGGAAGTCAAGAAGGGCTGATCGCTGATCGCCGACCGAGTCCCACCACACCGCCGCGTCCGGGCAACCTGACGCGGCGTTCGTGTTCCAACAGAACCCCTCGAAACCATGGCCAAACGCGACTTTTACGAAGTGCTGGGTGTGCCCAAGAACGCCTCTGATGAAGAGATCAAGAAGGCGTACCGCAAACTCGCGATGAAGTACCACCCCGACCGCAACCAGGGTGATGCGGCCAAGGGTGCGGAAGAAAAATTCAAGGAGGCCAAAGAGGCCTACGAGATGCTGTCGGACGCCCAGAAAAAGGCGGCCTACGACCAGTACGGCCACGCCGGCGTCGACCCCAACATGCGGGGTGGCCCGGGCGGCGCCGAGGGCTTTGGCGGCTTTGGCGATGCCTTCGGGGACATCTTTGGCGACATCTTCGGTGGCGCCCGTGGCGGCGCACGGGGTGGCCGCCAGGTGTACCGCGGGGCCGACCTCTCCTACGCCATGGAGGTCAGCCTCGAAGAGGCCGCCAACGGCAAGGAAACGCAGATCCGCATTCCGAGCTGGGACGACTGCGAGACCTGCCATGGCACCGGCGCCAAGCCCGGCACCAGCGCCAAGACCTGCGGCACCTGCCATGGCCAGGGCGTGGTGCAGATGCGCCAGGGCTTCTTCAGCGTGCAGCAGAACTGCCCCACCTGCCAGGGCCGGGGCAAGGTCATTCCGGAACCCTGCACCACCTGCAATGGCCAGGGAAAGATCAAGAAGCAGAAGACGCTGGAAATCAAGATCCCGGCCGGCATCGACGACGGCCAGCGCATCCGCTCGACCGGCAATGGCGAACCCGGACAGAACGGTGGCCCGGCGGGCGACCTGTACATCGAGATCCGCCTGCGCAAGCACGACATCTTCGAGCGCGACGGCGACGACCTGCACTGCCAGGTGCCGGTGAGCATGACGACCGCAGCACTGGGTGGCGAGATCGACGTGCCCACCCTGCAGGGCAAGGCCACCATCGACCTGCCCGAAGGCACCCAGAGCGGCAAGACCTTCCGCCTGCGTGGCAAGGGCATCAAGGGCGTGCGCAGCAGTTACCCGGGCGACCTGTACTGCCATGTGGCGGTGGAAACGCCGGTGAAGCTCACCGAGCACCAGCGCAAGCTGCTCAAGGAACTCGACGAGTCGTTCAAGAAGGGCGGCCACAAGCACAGCCCCAACGACAAGGGCTGGTTCGAGAAGGCCAAGAACTTCTTCAGCTGACGCTGCGACTGCAGCCCGATCAAAGCGACGCCCCGGCGTCGCTTTTTTTCGCCTGGACACCGCCTGTCGAGTCAAGCGCTCCGCTGGTGCCAGGGCCTTTCCATCACCCGCAGATCGGCGTAGAAAGGAGGCAGGAAGGAAACGGTATAAATCGTATGTACGGTATGCCTCGTTTCATCGAACCGGTGCTGCTGCTGGCAGCGTTGGCCATTCCGTTGCCTGCGGCTTCCGAGGTTGCCTGCCACGACGACCCGCTGCGCATCAACGAGCAGCGTGAAATCGACGAGGCGCAGATTGCCGCCATGCTGAGCGCACCGCCACAGGTGTCCGTTCCGGCCCACATCCGCTCCATGCTGGACGATCTGGTCCGCGTCTCTCCCCGCCTGCACGGCGCGCCGCCCGTGAAGCTGGTGGCCATTCACGACCGCGAACTCAATGCATTTGCCGCCGACCACGGCGTGATCATCCTGACGACCGCCCTCTGGGACCCGCGGCACGGGCTCAGCGACGACGAGCTGGCCGCGGTGCTGGCCCACGAACTGGCCCACGTGGAAGCGCGCGACGGCCTGGCCGAGGCCTGCGACATGCAACTGCGCGTGGGCGATGCCAGCACCGGCATCGCGCAGGTGCGGGCCCGGCTGGCCACGCTCAACCCTGCCTCGGCCCTGGGGCGCAATGCCGTCGAACTGCTGCACGAGCAGGAGTTGCTGGCCGATGCGCGCGGCATCACCCTGCTGAAGCTGGCCGGCCGCAATCCGCAGGCCATGCCCAGCGTGCTGGCCAAGCTGCACGCACCCGGACCACCGGGTGCCTCGGTGATGACCGCGCCCACCCACCCCGAACTCGGGGAACGGCTGGCGAGGGCCGAAGCGCTGGCGCACTGACGCGACAAGGTTCGCGCCGAAACCACCTCCGGGCGCATACTGCGGCCATGGCCATTCCACATGCACGCCCGGGTCAGGTCACCGAAGTCCGGCCGCTGGGCGTGCGCCTGGCCACGGAGAGAACCGTCGCGCTGTTCAAATCGGAACACCTCGAGGTGATCCGGCTGGTGCTCCCGGCAGGCAAGTCCATGTCACCCCACAAGGTCCCTGGCGAAATCACGCTGCAGTGCATCGAAGGCTGCATGGACGTCACCGTCGACGGGCTGTCCCATGTGCTGCGGGCGGGTCAACTCCTGTACCTCACGGGTGGCGTGACGCATGGGGTCACTGCGCTGGAAGACACCTCGGCCTTGCTGACCGTGGCGCTCCACACCTAGCGTTCTCCGGTATCTCGATGGATGCGTTCGCCGCTGGCCGCGCGGCGGGGCGGCTTTGAATCGGCCAGGGCACCGGCGGTCTATAGCCGTCATTGGCTGGATCAAATGGAAGATTTGGGCAGATTTGCGCAAACTATCGGCCTGAACCACCGACCCACGTCCATGACCGCCCTCATCCGCCAGATCCCGCCTTTTTGGTCCCGGTGGCACCCGCTTGAGCAGCCTGTGCCGGCACATGCCTTGCGCAACGCACTGCTGACCCTGGGCGCGGGCCTGCTGCTGATGGCCGGGTTGGCGGCGGTGTCGACGTTCTGGGGACCCACCCGCCTCTGGTGGATGGCGGTCGAAGGCGGCAGCGCGTGGGTGGCCGGCTTGCAGGCCTCGCTGCTGGCGGCGATGGCCACTGCCGTGGGTGCACTGCCG
Organism: Hydrogenophaga sp. XSHU_21; assembly: GCA_046604145.1. Taxonomy (GTDB): domain Bacteria; phylum Pseudomonadota; class Gammaproteobacteria; order Burkholderiales; family Burkholderiaceae_C; genus Hydrogenophaga. Next base: position 207,268 of record JBKIXD010000003.1, on the reverse strand, counting down.
GTTTTTCTGGTGCAGCGGATCAGCAAGCGGCAGGAATCGGCGTTTCTGGCGTTCTCCGCTGGCGTGATGCTCGCCGCCACGGTGTTTGCCTTGCTGCTGCCGTCGCTCGAAGCGAGCGCTTCCGTGGTGGGCCCGGGCGGCGCCAGCGCGTTGCTCACCGGCGCAGGTCTGGCGCTGGGCATGGGGCTGATGCTCGGGATCGACAGGGCCTTGCCCCACGAGCACGCGGTGCTCCCGCCCGCGGCGGCCGGACACACGGGCGCCCGCGGCATCGGCCACCCGGCCGCACAGCGCGCCTGGCTGATGGTGCTGGCGCTGCTGATCCACAACGTGCCGGAAGGGCTCGCCGTGGGCGCCGCTTATGCCGGACCGGTGGAGGCCGGCAAGGTGCAGGGTGGCGCTGCGGTGGCGCTGGCCATCGGCCTGCAGAACATGCCCGAAGGCCTGATCGTGGCGATGGCCTTGCGCACGCTCGGCCTGGGCGGGTTCAAGGCCTGGGGTGTGGCCGCGCTCACGGGGTTGGCCGAACCCCTGGGCGCCGTGCTCGGGCTGCTGGTGCTGGGGAGCGTGCCGGCGTTGCACCCGATCGGCCTGGCACTGGCGGCTGGCGCCATGCTGTTCGTGATCAGCCACGAAATCATCCCCGAGACGCACCGCAACGGGTTCGAAACCGCCGCGAGCGCCTCGCTGCTGGCGGGCTTCGTCTTCATGATCTGGCTCAACGAAGCCCTCGCCTGACGCCACCTGCCATGGGCGCAGGGCTAAGATGCCCTGCATGAGCGTGCACATCCGATTTCTCGGTGGCGCTGGTACCGTCACCGGCTCCAAGTACCTGATCGAACACGATGGCCAGCGCCTGCTGGTCGATTGCGGGCTGTTCCAGGGTTACAAGCAATTGCGGCTGCGCAACCGCGATCCGCTGCCGGTGGTGCCGGGGCAGATCGGTGCGGTCGTGCTGACGCACGCCCACATCGACCACAGCGGCTACTTTCCGCTGCTGGTGAAGGAAGGTTTCAAGGGCAAGGCCTGGTGCACGCCCGGCACGCGCGACCTGTGCCACATCCTGCTGCCCGACAGCGGCCACCTGCAGGAAGAAGACGCCGCCTTCGCCAACCGCAAGGGATTCAGCAAGCACCAGCCTGCGCTGCCGCTCTACACCGAGTCCGACGCGCGCGACAGCCTGAAGCACCTTCGAGCGGCGCGCATGCACGAGATCTTCGAGCCGCTCAAGGGGTGGAAGGTCAGCTTCACGGGCGCCGGGCACATCCTCGGCGCGGCCAGTGTCCTGGTTGAAGTGGGGGGCCGGCGCGTGCTCTTCTCGGGCGATCTGGGCCGGCCCGACGATTCGCTGATGCGCCCGCCCGAGCCGCCACCCGCCGCCGACGCGGTGGTGTGCGAATCGACCTATGGCGATCGGGTGCACCCCAAGGAAGACATCCTCGCCGAGCTGGGCCCTGCACTGTCCCGCGTGGCGGCGCGCGGCGGTACTGCGGTGGTGCCGGTGTTCGCGGTGGGTCGTGCCCAGGCCCTGCTGCACGCCATTGCCCAACTCAAGGGCCGGGGCGACCTGCCACGCAGTCTGCCGGTGTACCTGGACAGTCCCATGGCCATCGAGAGCACCGAGCTGTTCGAGCGGCACCTGGGCGAACACCGGCTGGACGCCGCGCAGTGCCGCGACATGGAGCGCGCGGCGCACATGGTTTCCAGCGTCGAGCAATCCAAGGCCATTGCAAACCAGCACGGGCCCAAGGTGGTGCTGGCGGCCAGCGGCATGGCCACCGGTGGCCGCGTGCTGCACCACCTGGTGCAGTACCTGGGCGACCACCGGCACATGGTGGTGCTCACGGGGTACCAGGCGCCCGGCACGCGCGGCGCACACCTGGCGGCCGGCACCACCGAACTGCGCATCTTCGGGCAGGACCTGCCGGTGCGGGCCGAAGTGGTCCAGCTCACCTCGGCGTCGGCCCATGCCGACGCCACCCAGCTCATGGCCTGGCTGCACTCGGTGCCCAGACCGCCCCACCGGGTGTTCGTGACCCACGGCGACATGGAAGCGGCCGATGCGCTGCGCGGCCGCATCGAGCACCAGCTGGGCTGGCACGCCATGGTGCCCGAGCACGGCAGCACCTGGCTGGTCTGAACTTTCTGCGGACCTGTCGGGTCCTTCTTCCATGACGATGAATCGCCCCCTTGCCTTCAAGACCGCCGTGGCCGTGGCGCTGTTCCTCATCGGCGGCGGTGCCTGGGCACAGTCCTCCGCGAACGACTTCGACCGTTGCCTGAACGGCTTGCGGGCCACCGCGCGCGCCGCTGGTGTGACCGAGGCCACCTATGAACAACACACCCGCGGATTGCAGGCCGACCCCCTGGTCCTCGAGCGGCTGAACGCGCAGCCCGAGTTCAAGACGCCGATCTGGGACTACCTGGCGGTGCTGGTGGACGAAGAGCGCGTGGCCGATGGCGCGCGGCAACTGGTGGCCAACGCCGACGCCCTGGAGCGCGCCAGGCAACGCTTCGGCGTGGACCCGGCCACGGTGGTGGCGGTGTGGGGCGTTGAAAGCAACTACGGACAGGGTTTCGGTTCGCTGCCGGTCATCCGTTCGCTGGCCACGCTGTCGTGCGAAGGGCGCCGCCAGGCCTACTTCAGAACCGAGTTCCTGGCGGCGCTGCGCATTCTGCAGGCGGGGCATTTCGCGCCCGAGCGGTTTGTGGGTTCGTGGGCCGGCGCGTTCGGCCAGACCCAGTTCATGCCCAGCACCTTCGAACGCCTGGCCATCGACTTCGATGGCGATGGTCGCGCCGACCTCTTCGACAGCGCCACCGACGCGTTGGCGTCCACCGCGAACTTCCTGCAGCGCGCCGGCTGGGTGCCGGGCATGCCCTGGGGCTTCGAGGTGAAGCTTCCCGACGGTTTCACCCTCGCGGGCGAAGGGCGCCGCACCAAACGCGCCTCTGCCGCGTGGACCCAGCGCGGCGTGCGGCTGGTGGATGGTTCACCGGTGCCCGAAGGCTTGAACCTGGGCCTGCTGGCACCGGCGGGTGTCGAGGGCCCGGCGTTTCTGGTCACGCGCAATTTCGATGCGCTCTACAGCTACAACGCCGCCGAGAGTTACGGGCTGGCCATTGCCCACCTCGCCGACCGGCTGCGCGGTGGCTCACCGTTTGCCACCGCCTGGCCCACCGACGACCCCGGCCTGTCGCGCGCCGAGCGCCGCGAACTGCAGACCCTGCTGATCCTGCGCGGACACGACATCGGCGAGGTGGACGGCCTGCTGGGCGAGAAGACCCGCGCCGCCGTTCGGCTGGAACAGCAGCGGCTGGGCATGGAGGCCGACGGCCGCGCGGGGCAGCGGCTTCTGGCGGCGCTGCGCAAGACCTGAAGTGATTCAGGTTGGCGCGTGGTGTTCAGCCACCGCGCTCTCTCGGCAGGCCTCTTTCGATGGGCTGGGCCACGGCATCGGCGCTGCCCTCTTCGGTAGCCGCCTGATCGGAGTCATCACTCGGCATTGCCACTCGGATGTTCAGATCATCCAGGCGCGAAGAAGAGCTGCTCGAACTGTCCGAGACAATGCCGAACACATCGCCCCCCCTCTCAACGCTCCGTGACGCGGAATCTTCATCAATCTCGCTCGGAGGCGAACCGTGTTCCGAGACCCCGTCCTGCCGCACCGGGTCATTCGAAGCCGCGCGGCGGGGGGACATCTCCACCGAGGTCACTTCGTCGAGCTGTTTGGTGCACATCGCGTCCTCCAGTTTGCTGGCAGCGCGCTGCGTGAGTGGGCGCAGGGTGCTGATCACATCGACCGCGTCGGCCAGCCGGTCGTTGAGTGCGGCGAGGTGGCTGGCCACCTGCTTCACCGGCTCGGGCGATGCGTCGGCGACGACCGACCCGATACCGGTTTTCGCGACGAGTGACGACATCACCGAACTTTCGGGCGCATGGAAGAGATCCTCCTCAAGCCGTTCAGCCTGTTGCCCCTCCACCGGGGACAAATACTTCACCAGCTCGTGAAGGGCGGCCATGAGGACGTGCGCCACCTGGCCGCCCACGAGCGTGGCCAACAGCGTGAACGCCGGCATCACGTTGTATCGGATCAGTTCAATCGCCGCATAGGTCAGACCGACCATGTTCAACGCCATGGCAATCGAGCGGATCAGTCGGGGCAACGGCGCCACCAGCACCAGGGACTGAACCAGCGCGGGCGCCCCTGCGAAGGCCACCCGCGTGAAGGTGGTGGCCCCGGTGGTGAAGTGGTAGGCCACCACCGCATAGACGATGGATCGGATCGCTGGAATCAGCAGCTTGTTCAGCATGAAGTGCGTGCCTTCAGGCAGACGATGGGTGGCCTGCGTCAGAAGGTGGTGAAGCGCCGTGGATGCGAGCCCGGCCGCAAACGCGCCCGTCATTTCCGCGCCGATTCGACTGGCGACCATGTCAGCCACAGCCTGCTGGGCGGCGGTCAGCGTGAAACCACCCCGCATGCCTTCGCCCTGCGGGCTGAGCTGCGTCCACCCGGGATAGGCCTGGGACAAGGTGGCCAGATCGATGGGACCCAAGGGTGGCGTCGGGTCGGCGCGGCCAGGCCAGAAACCGCGGTCCCGGCACTGCTGGTCGGTCGGGCGAAGGACGGAGGCCACCACCGATGTTCCGCCATAGGTGGGCAATGGTTCACAAACCGCCTGCTGAACGTCGGCCTGCGCATCCTTGATCGGGGCCATGCCGAGCCGCTCCAGCAAGGCCCGGGTGAGGTCGCTCGCCGAATCCGGCCCGGGCTGGTCGGGCAGGCAGACCAGGCTGATATCGGTCAGTACATCGTTGGCGGGAGCGCCCTCGATCGAAATCAGGGTGCCGTTGAGAACAGAACCGCTGAGCGGGTCGACCGTGAGATCGGCCCCGCCCCATCGAATGTCTTGGCCGCTGTCCATGGACACGTGGTCAAGCCGCACGCTGAGGAAGACCTCCTGGCCCTGGGTCACCAACTCGTCCCACCAGGTGGCGTTGCCGGGTGCCACCATCATCCGGCCGTCATGGATGTCACCCCCAACGGTGCCGCCCTCGGGGAGCGCCATGATCCATTGGGCGCTGACGATGGTGGAGTCGGGGAGGTGCCAGACCCGCTGGATCGGGGCCACCGCCGTCCAGTCGCTGCCAGCGGGCTGGGAGAGGTTCTCGCAGCGGGCCAGACCGATCGCCGCAAACCCGGTGGGCGTATCGGCCGTGCGGTCGCCACCTGGTTGCCATTTGAAGCGCAGCTCGACGTCGTTTTCGCTCAGGTAGCTGTTCAGTGCGTCCACCAGCTTTTCACCCTCGGCGCTCCAGGCGTCGTCAATGGGTATGCATCCGTCACCAGCCTGGGACGACGTCAGCAACTCGGGCACGTCAGGCGCCGGACCAACGGTCACCACTCGGGATCTCATGGCGCCATCGAACTGGATGTGCGTGACCGCCTTGTCTTCGATGGCCAACGAGCGACTGTTGACCACCCGCCCTACCCCGCGGTCGAGGAAGGTCCTGCTGGGGGCCCACAGGAGGGCGGCGCCCAATTTGCTGAAAGGATTCATGGGTGTATGGATGGAACCGGATGGAAGGGCAACTCGGTGCACGCCGAATTGAACTCGCCCCGTTGTGTCACCCGCCCTGCATCCGGGTTCCCATCAGTCCTTCTGCCACCAGCCGGGTCGTGCATCGACACGCCCGTCTCCAACCACCAACGTCAGGCCCGAGAACGACCCCGGCGTGGCCCTCAGAGCTTCACCGCGGTGCCGCTCACGGCCACCATCATCATGCCGTTGGATTCACCCAGGACCTCGTAATCGAAGTCGATGCCGATCACGCCGTTGGCGCCGCGCTCGCGGGCGGCCTGCACCATCTCGGCCACGGCCGCATCGCGCGCGCCGGCGAGGGCCCGCTCGTAGCCACCGGCCCTGCCCCCCACGATGTCGCGCACCGCCGAGAACATGTCGCGAAAGATGTTGGCGCCGATGATGGCTTCACCGGTCACGATGCCCACCATCTGCGACCGACCGATGTCGGGCGGCAGGGTCGTGCTGAGGAAGAAACCGTTGTCGTCGTTGGAAAACCAGCCCATGCCTTTGCTCCCGTGGTGTCGTGGCGCACCCAACGCGGGTGCCACGCCATGGTAAGGGCTTCACCAGCGCGGCTGCAGCACCCCGCCCTCGATGGCCCAGCCGTGCCGGGCCATGGCGCGGGCTTCGGCTTCGTCGTGCGTCACCAGAATGGCGGTCATGCCCGCCTCGGCAATGCGGTCGCGGAACTCGTTGCGAAGGCGCTCCCGAAGCGCTGCATCGAGCGCCGAAAACGGTTCGTCCAGCAACAGGGCCCGCGGGCGGGTGATGAGCGCGCGCGCCAGCGCCACCCGCTGCTGTTCGCCGCCCGAGAGCGTCCACACCCGGGACCGGGCGTGGACACCCAGCGAGAACCGGTCGAGCATGGCGCGAGCGCGCTCGCGGGCCTCGGCGCGGCGCACGCCCTGCTCCACCAGGCCGAAGGCCACGTTGTCCTGCACGTTCAGGTGGGGAAACAGCGCGAAGTCCTGGAACATGAGCGCGAAGCCCCGGCGGTGCGGGGGCTGGCGGGTGATGTCTTCGCCGTCGAACCACACGCTGCCCCGGTCGGGTGTTTCGATCCCGGCGACGATCTTGAGCAGCGTGCTTTTGCCGCTGCCCGATGCGCCCAGCAGGGCCACGGTCTGCCCGGCCTGCACGCGCAGGTTCACGCCCGCCAGCAAGGGCCGATGGTCCCACTGGCGGGCAACGTCACGCAGTTCGAGCATGGGGGATGGCGGCGCGCCGGCTGCGCCCTTCGATGAGGAGGAAGGCCGTCAGCGCCAGGGCCATGAGCAGCGTGGCGAGCACCAGCGCGGCCTGCAGATTGGCTTCGCCCGGGCGACCCAGGCGCTGGTGGATGAGCGTGGTGAGTGTGATCCACTCGGGGCGCGACAGGAACAACGACACCGCAAACTCGCCGAGCATGGTCGCCGCTGCAAATGCAGTGCCTCGCCGCAGGGCCGGCAGCACCAACGGCAGCCGCACCCGCCAGAACACCCGCCAGGGCGATGCGCCCAGCGTGGCGGCGGCCTGCGTCAGCTGCGCTGGCAGCGCGTCAAGCGCGGTGGTGAGGGCCTTGGTGATGAACGGGTAGGCAATGAGTGCGTAGGCCGCCACCAGCAAGGGCAGGCTCGCCGTCCACTGCGGGTACAGCAACAACAAGCCGAACGCCACCGTGACGGGCGACACCACGAAGGGAAGGAAACCCGCCGCGCGCCACGCCACGCCCAGTTGGCGAAGCGTGTGGGCCGACACGGCGTGCAGCACACCCAGCAGCAGCGCCAGAAGCAAGGCCGACGCAGAAAAGCGCAAGGTGTTGCCCAAGGCGTTCAGTGTGGCCGGCTCGGCCAGCACGGCCAGTGCAGAGCCGTCCGTCAGCGACGGTGTCACGCGCCAGAGAATGGCCAGCAGGGGAGACACCGCCACCAGCACAAAGACGGCCACCGCCGCGGCCAGGGCCAGCCACTCGGCCCACGAGCGTGGCATGCGGCGGGCGATCGGGTCTGCGCGCGTCGGCACCGCCAGCCGCTGTTCGATGAAGGCGTGGACCAGCGCCACCACCGCGTTGATGATCAGCATCCACAGCGCCAGCACACCCGCCTGCCCGAGGGCAAGCTCGTGGGCCACCAGCGTGTAGATCTCGACCTCGGCCGTGGCCCAGGCCTGCCCACCAAGCACCAGGGCGAGGCCGAAGCCCGACAGGCAATAGAGGAACACGAGACACACCGCAGACGCAAACCACGGCCGCAGAGACGGCCATTCGACGCGCCAGAACGCCCGCCATGGCGTGGCGCCCAGGGTGCGCGCGGCCGCCACGCGCGATGCGCTCACCTGCTCCAGCGCGTCGACACCAGCCCGCACGATCAGGCAGAGGTTGAAGAACACGTTGCCGTAGATCAGCAGCCATGGAGTGCCCGAGCCATCCAGGCCCAAGGCGCCACGCGGACCGAACAACGCCAGCACCCCGAGCGCCGCCACCAGTGTGGGCACCACGAACGGCAGCATGAGCACGCGCAGCAGCAGCGCACGGCCAGGAAACTCGAAGCGCGCAAACACCCAGGCCAGCGGCACGCCGAGCAGCAGGCACACCAGCGCGCTCAGCCCGGCCTGCACCAACGACCAGAGCACCCGGCCTCTCAGGTAAGCGTCCTGCCAGAGCGCCCAGAAGCCCTCGGTGCCATCGCCCCAACCCTCGGCAATGAGCCGGGCCACAGGCGCCACCGCCATCAGCAGCAGAAAGGCCAGGGGCAAGGCGCTCAGGGCAAAGCGCATGCGGGCGCTCAGCGAAGGACGGTGCGCACCCAGCGCTCCTGCCAGGCGCGCATGCGCTCGGCGGCGCGCTCGGGGGGCGGGTTGTCGAAGCGCACAGGCTCGACCGCGTGGCGCTGCATGACCTCGGCGCGGGCGGTGCCCGGCTCGGCCGGGTACATCCACATGCTGGTCTGGAGCGCCTGCTGCACCGGGGCCGACCGCAGGAATTCAATGAAGCGGCCGGCGGCGGCCCGGGCGGCCGGTTTGCCGCCTTTGACCAGGGCCACCCCTTCGACCTGGCGGTACACGCCCCCTGGCAGAAACAGGTTGGCGGTGGGCGACTCGGTCAGCGGTGTCTTGCTGTAGAAGACTTCGGCCGCGGGGCTGCTGGCGTAGCTGACCACGATGGGGCGGGTGCCGCCGTTGCGTGAGAAGTCGGTGTAGTAGGCGTCGCTCCACCCTTTGGCCACCTTGACCCCGTTGGACCGCAGGCGGGCCCACCAGTCGAACGCGGCCTCTTCGCCGAGGCCGGCAATGGTGGCCTGCAGGAAGGCCTGACCAGGGCTCGACGTGCCCGGGTGCTGGACCACGAGGAGGTCCTTGTAGGCAGGCCGGGTCAGGTCTTCGAGCGACGTGGGCAGCGCAAGCCCTTTGCCCGCAAACCAGGCCTTGTCGATGTTGAGGGTGACATAACCGTAATCCACCGCGACCACGCCGGAGCCCAGCGGCGCCGCGGACGCACGCTGCGCGGCCGGACCGTCGTATGCATCGAGCACGCCGGCTTGCAGGGCCCGCGGCAGCAGGGCGTTGTCGATGCCGAACACCACATCGGCGATCGGGTTGGCCCGGGTGAGGATGAGGCGGTTGAGCATTTCACCGGCATCACCGCCCTTCACGAGTTGCAGCTTCACGCCGGCGTCTTTTTCAAACTGCGCGAGCAGCGGCGCGGGCAGGTCGAAGGAGTCGTGCGTGAGCACGCGCAAGGGCGTTTGCGCCATGGCGGCGCCGGCCGCCGTGGCCAGTGCAAGGGAGAGCAGGAGGCGTCGTTGCATGGTGCGGGCTTCAAGAGAAAAGCCCGCCGAAGCGGGCTTGTCGGTGCGACGGGCCACGGCGGGTTCGCCGGGTCGATCGCGGCGGGTCAGCCGCTGTGCGGGCGCTTGCCCGGGTTTTTCTTGCTGCGCGTGGCGGTGCCACGCTCCAGGCTCACGCGCTGGCCGCGGCCGGGCGTGGGCAGCACCACGCCGTTGGCGGCCGTGGGACGGGGGGTGGCCTTGCGGTCGGCCTCGGTGACGATCTTGTTGCCCATGGCAAATCCTCGAAGAAAACAAAAGCAGAGGGCTGTATTCAACCACAACGACCGTGGGCGGGCCGCCCGGGCGCCGGCGCGTAAGCTGTGCCCATGCGGCGAATGCTCACCACCTTCTCGTGGCAGGAACTCAAGCACCACCCCTGGCGCAGCGCCGTGGCGGTGCTGGCCGTCACGCTCGGGGTGGCGCTTGCCTTCGCGGTCCACCTGATCAACGCATCGGCCCTGGCCGAATTCGGCAACGCGGTGGCTGCGGTGAACGGACAGCCCGACGCCGACCTCAGGGCCCGCCAGGGCCCGATCGACGACGCCTGGCTGGACCGCGCCGCGGCGCACCCCGGCGTGGCGGTGGCCAGCCCGGTGCTCGAGGTCCAGGCGCAAGTGCAGACCAGCGACGGCCGCCGCGTGCCGTTGCGGCTGGTGGGGGTGGACGCGCTGGTGGTGGCGCGCGTGGCGCCGGGTCTCATGCCCACCATCGACCAGGAGCGCGAGAGCGTCGACCGGCTGGACCTGTTCGCACCCGACACCCTGTTTCTGAACCCCGCGGCGCTGCAGGCGCTGGGGCCCGCCGACGACCTGCGCGTGCTGATGGGCCTCGAAGCACACACGCTTCGGGTGGCCGGCCGGGTGAATGTGCCGGGGGCACCGCTGGCCGTGATGGACGTGGCCGCGCTGCAGGCGCTGGCCGACCGGGCGGGCGGCCTGAGCCGGATCGACCTGCGGCTGGCCCCGGGCGCTTCGCTCGACGCGGTCGTGGCCGACCTCGCCCTGCCGGACCAACTGCTGGTGCAGCGACCGGCCCAGGCGGGGGAACGGGTGAGCAACCTGTCGCGCGCCTACCGGGTCAACCTCACGGTGCTGGCGCTGGTGGCGCTGTTCACCGGGGCCTTCCTCGTGTTTTCGGTGCTGTCGCTGTCGGTCACCCGGCGCCAACCGCAGTTTGCGCTGCTGGGCGTGCTGGGCATGTCGGGCCCGGAGCGCATGCGGCTGGTGCTGGCCGAGTCGGCCTTGATCGGTGCCGCTGGCAGTGCGCTGGGGCTGGCCCTGGGCACGGCCCTGGCGGCCGTGGCGCTGCGGCAGCTGGGCGGCGACCTGGGTGGCGGGTACTTCACCGGTGTGGCGCCACCGCTGCGCTTCGGCGCGGGCGCTGCGGTGCTGTACGGCGTGCTCGGGCTGGCCGCAGCGCTGGTGGGCGGCTGGTGGCCGGCCCGCGCCGCAGCGGCACTGCAGCCGGCGCAGGCCATCAAGGGCCTGGGGACGCAAACGCCATCACGCCGGCGGCACGCCCTGGCACCCGCGCTGCTGGTGCTGGCGGCCTTGTGCGCCCTGCTGCCGCCGGTGGGTGGCATGGCGCTGGGCGCCTACGCCTCGGTGGGTCTGCTGCTGGTGGGCGGCATTGCCGCGCTGCCACTGGCCGTGGGGGCCTTGCTCGCCCGCCTCGCACCGGCATTCGCCCGCCGGTTGCTGCCGCTGCTGGCGGTGGAACGGGCGCGGCGGCTGCGCGAAACCGCGGCCGTGGCCACCAGCGGGGTGGTGGCCAGCCTGGCACTGTCGGTCGCGCTGACGGTGATGGTCGCGAGTTTTCGCGACTCGGTGAACCGCTGGCTCGACGCGGTGCTGCCAGCGCCGCTGTACGTTCGCAGCGTGGTGACCGGCGCCGACGCGCAGCCCCTGGACGAGACCTTTGTGGCCGCGGTGCGTGCATTGCCGGGTGTGGCGCGGGTGGACACCGTGCGCGCCCTGCCCCTGCAGTTCGATCCGGCCAGTCCCGCCGTGACGCTGGTGGTTCGCACGCTGCAGGGCGAGCCGCTGCCCTTGCCGCTGGTGGGCAATCCCCTGCCGGTGCCACCGGGCAGCGTGCCGGTCTATGTGAGCGAGGCGATGGTCGATCTGTACGGCGCCCGCCCCGGGCAGGCCTTGCCGGCGCTGGCGCAGGCCATGCCCACGCCGGCCGCCAGGGAAGCCCGGTATGTGGTGGCCGGGGTCTGGCGCGATTACGCGCGCCAGCACGGGAGCATCGCCATCGATGCGGGCGACCATGCCCGCCTGACGGGAGACCGGGGCGTGAGCGACCTGGCCCTGACGCCGCAAGCCGGGCTCGATGTGGCGGTGCTGCGCGACGCCGTGCGCGGGCTGGCAGAGCAGCAGGGGGCTGGCGACCGCATCGAATTCGCGACCGCCGAGCAGATCCGGGCGGTGTCCCTGCGCATCTTCGACCGCAGTTTTGCGGTCACGGTGTGGCTGCAGGCCGTGGCCATCGGCATCGGCCTGTTTGGCGTGGCGGCCAGCTTCAGCGCGCAGGTGCTGGTGCGCCGGAAGGAATTCGGCCTGCTGGCCCACCTGGGCCTCACCCGACGGCAGATCCTGGGTGTGGTGGCGCTCGAAGGGCTGGCGTGGACCGCCCTGGGTGCGCTGGCGGGACTGGGCCTGGGCCTTCTCGTGAGCCTGGTGCTGGTGCATGTGGTCAATCCGCAAAGCTTTCACTGGACCATGGACCTCGTGCTGCCCTGGGCCCGATTGGCCGCGCTCTGCGTGGCGGTGGTGCTGGCCGGAACGCTCACGGCGTGGCTGGCGGGCCGGGCGGCCGCCAGCGGCGACGCCGTGCAGGCCGTCAAACAGGACTGGTGAACCCATGCCGCCGATCGCCCGCCGACCATTCCTGCTGGGTGCCGCTGGTGCGCTGGTGGCGCCGATCGCGCCCCTGGCGCGAGCGCGCGACATCGATCGACCGGGAGCGGCCTTGCGGCCGAGGCCGCTGGTGTTCCCGCGCGACCACGGCGCCCACCCCGACTCCCGCACCGAATGGTGGTACCTGACCGGTCACGCCAAGGACAGCACCGGGCGCGAGTTCGGGTTTCAGGTGACGTTCTTCCGCAGCCGCGTCGATCCCGCGCAGTCGCTGCCCGGCCGCTTGGCCGCGCGGCAACTGCTGTTTGCGCACGCGGCCATCACCGACGTCGCGGGCCAGCGGCTGCACCACGACGAACGCATCGTGCGCTGGAACGGCGAGCCGGCGACCGAGCGCCAGCGGACGGTGTTCGCGAGCGAGCAGGACACCGACGTGCAGATCCGCGACTGGTTCATCCGCCGCCGCGGCGACGGCGGCTACACCACCCGCGTGACGGGCGATGCCCTGTTGATCGACCTGGAGGCCGACGCCCTGCAGGCCATCCTGCTGCAGGGCGACGAGGGCTTTTCGCGCAAGGGCCCGGACCCGGCGCAGGCGAGTTTCTACGTCACGCAGCCGCACCTGGCGGTGCGCGGCACGCTCGGCCTGCGCGGCGAGCGCTTCACCATCACCGGGACGGCGTGGCTCGACCACGAATGGAGCGAGGCCCTGCTGCACCCCGAGGCGGTGGGCTGGGACTGGATCGGCATGAACCTGTTTGACGGCCACAGCGTGACGGCCTTCCAGCTGCGCCGTGCCGACGGCAGCAAGGTCTGGGCGGGGGGCTCGTTCCGCGCGGCGGGAGACGCGCAGAAGCCCAACGAGATTTACCGGTTCCGGCCGGGCGAGGTGGACTTCAAAGCCCTGCGGACCTGGACCAGCCCGCTCACCCGCACGCGCTACCCGGTGGAGTGGATCATCCGCACCCCGGCCGATTTCTACACCGTCAAGGCGCGCGTGGACGCCCAGGAGCTCGACAGCCGGGCCAGCAGTGGTGCCATCTACTGGGAAGGGCTGTCGGACCTCATCGACAGCAACGGCCGAACCGTGGGGCGCGGCTACCTCGAGATGACGGGGTACGGCAAGCGCCTGGTGCTCTGAGGCGCCGACCGGTCCGGTGCCCGGGCAGAATGACCGCATGTCCACCCCATCCGATCGACCCAGAGCCAGTTCGCCCCGTTCGTTGAGCGGTCTGATACCGTTCATGCGCCCCTACCGCGCGCAGATGGCGCTTGCCATGCTCTTCCTGGTGCTGGCGGCGGCCGCCACGCTGGCCTTCCCGCTGGCGCTTCGGGTGCTGATCGACGAAGGGCTGGTGCCGGCCACCCGGGACCAGCAGGCGCTGGCACTGCGGGGCCATTTCATGCTGCTGTTCGGCGTGGCGGTGGCGCTCGGTGTGTTCTCGGCGTTCAGGTTCTTTCTGGTCAGCTGGATCGGTGAGCGCATCACGGCAGACCTTCGCAACGCCGTGTTCGGCCACGTGCTGCGCCAGAGTCCCCAGTTCTTCGAGACCACCCAGACGGGCGAGGTGCTGTCGCGCCTGACCACCGACACCACCCTGGTGCAGACGGTGGTGGGTTCGTCCCTGTCGCTGGGTCTGCGCAACGCGGTGATGGGGCTGGGCGCACTCGGCATGCTGGTGTGGTCGCATCCGTCGGTGATGGTGCTGGTGCTGGCCGTGGTGGTGCTGGTGGTGCTGCCGGCCATGTGGTTCGGCCGGCGCGTGCGGCGCCTCTCGCGTGCCAGCCAGGACCGGGTGGCCGATTCCAGTTCGATCGCGGCCGAGGTGCTGAACGCCATTCCCACGGTGCAGAGCTACACCGCCGAAGCCCGCGAATCGGCGCGGTTCGACCAGTCCAGCACGCACGCCTTCGAGACCGCCGTGCGCAGGACCCGCGCGCGCGCCACGCTGATTGCCTTCATCATCATCGCCAACGCGGCCCTCGTCCTCTGGGGCCTCTACCAGGGCACGCAGGCGGTGTTCAACGGACAGCTCAGCGCGGGGCAGCTCGGTCAGGCCGTGCTGTACGTGATGATTTTCGCGGGCGCCGTGGCCGTGCTGGGCGAGGTGTACGGCGACCTGTTGCGCGCCGCCGGGGCCAGCGAACGGCTCATGGAGCTGCTGGCCACCGAGTCGCCGGTGCAGTCGCCCGCGGTGCCGGTGGCTCCGGCGGTGCCGCCGGGTGGCAGCTCCCTCGGGTTCGAGCAGGTGGATTTCCATTACCCCTCCAGGCCGGCACAACCCGCGCTCAGCGACTTTTCGCTCCAGATCGAGCCTGGTCAGACCGTGGCCATCGTCGGCCCGAGCGGTGCCGGCAAGACGACGGTGTTCGCCTTGCTGCTGCGGTTCTACGACCCGCAGCGCGGGCGCATCGTGCTCGACGGCACAGCCATCGACGCCATGGACCTGCAGTCGCTGCGGGCCCGGGTGGGCATCGTGCCGCAGGAACCGGTGATCTTCTCCAGCAGCGCGCTCGAGAACATCCGGTACGGACGACCCGATGCCACCGACGAACAGGTGAAGGCCGCCGCCCAGGCCGCGTTTGCCGCCGAATTCATCGAGCGCCTGCCCGAGGGCTACGACACGTTTCTCGGTGAGCGCGGGGTGCGTCTTTCGGGCGGTCAGCGCCAGCGCATCGCCATCGCGCGCGCGATGCTCAAGAACCCGCCGCTGTTGCTGCTTGATGAAGCCACCAGCGCGCTGGACGCGCAGAGCGAGCGCGTGGTGCAGGCCGCCCTCGAAGCGGCCATGCGCGACCGCACCACGCTGGTCATTGCCCACCGGCTGGCCACCGTGCAGCGCGCCGACCGCATCGTGGTGCTCGACCACGGACGGCTGGTGGAGCAAGGCACCCATGCCGAGCTGGTGGCGCGCGGCGGGGTATACGCGGGGCTGGCGGCGCTGCAGTTCACCGCCTGAGCGACCGCCGCTTCAACGGTCAGGCGCCCAGTCCCGGAAAAAGCGGATGCGCTCCTCGTCGGCCGGGTGGCTGGCGATCGCGATCGGCAGCGCGTCGTCGCCGCTGTCCTTGTTGGCTTCCTTTCGCAGGCGCTCGAACAGCGTCTGCATGATGGCCGGCGAAATGCCGCTACGGTGCAGCAGCTCGGCCGCGTGCGCATCGGCCCGCCTTTCGGCATCGCGCGAGTACGCCTGTGTGATCAGCGCCGCCGGCACCGCCGCCACAAAGCCACTCATGTCGCCGAACACCACCCCCACCAGCGCGCTGATGAACGTGGACCGCACCAGCATGTCCAGCCCGTCGCGGTTCTGCACGTGACCCAGTTCGTGGGCGATCACGCCCATCAGCACGTCGGGCTGGTCGCGCAGCAGCGCCACCAGCTCGTCGGTGACCACGATCTGACCGCCAGGCAGTGCCAGCGCGTTGGGACCGAGCTCCGGCGCGCGCCGGAACAGGAGGACGTGGGTGGGGGCTTCGCCGTCGCGATGTGCACTGGCCACGAGGTCATTCCAGCGCTTGCGAAGGGCACCTTGCTCGGCTGGCGACAGGGCAGTGGGTTCGAGCCAGAGCTCCTCGATCTGCGCGAGGGTGCGGGCGCCGATGCGCTCGTCGATCGACGGCGGAATCTGGTGGGCGATCTGCTGACTGGCCCAGGGCACGCCCCACCACCAGGTGACACCAAGAACCACCACCGTGGCCAGGAGCGCCACCAGCACGCCGCGCCAGTTCTGGGTCCAGCCCACCACGATCGACTCTTCAAACCCCTGATCGGCCCACCACGCGTCCCATTCGACCGGGTCGGCGTGCTGGATCAGCCCGCCGTCGGGCAGATCGGTCTGCCGCTGGCCGTGGGTGCGGCGCTCGGGCCAGCGCACTTGCCGCAGCGGATAGCGGCGCGATTCGCCCTCGACAGCGCCACCGACCGGTTCGAGCACGAGCTCGTCGCCATCGATCCGCAGGTACACGGCGTGACCGCGCGCGCTGACGCCGTCGAACCAGCGGGTGTTGAGCGGGGCACCACGCGGCATCACAGTCCCATGTCAAGGCCGACGAAGTCGCCCGCCGCGTCGCCGAACACACCGCCGTGGCGGCGCGCATCGACGCGCGCCATCCACGTATCGACGTCTCCCTTGACCTGCAGCGACATGGCTTCGAGGCGCGCCTTGGCGAGACGCACCTGCGCAAAGGGCCAATACAGGCCAAGCGTGACCGCGATGAGGAACCAGTTGAGGACCGTGATCTGCAGCAACGCCTTGAACCGCAGGTCGCTGCGAAACCGGGTCCTCTGGCTGCGCGTGTTGGCCCACAGGAGGTTCTGCAGGCCAGCCGTGGCGTACGGCACCACGATCAGCGGCACCAACAGATACGCCACCCCCAGAACGATGACCAACGCCACCAATTGCGCCGGCGCACCGCCACCCGCCATCGCGATCACTGCCACCACACCACCAACGACGGCGCCCACGAGCAGCATGAGGCCCGACACGCGGGCCATCCAGCCATAGAAACTGCCGGTGGTGGCACGCAGTTCGGCCTGTTCTCCCGCGAATGAGTAACCGGCATGCTGATAGCGCTTGAGGCGGGCGAAAAGCCAGGGGAACAGGGCAAGCATGCCGATGCCCACAGCCAGCGCGCCCAATCCCTCCTGCATGGCCTGCTCTTTGGAAAGCGCCTCTCCTTCGGGGGCACCAGGGAGAAACACCGCCATCACCAGCGCGGGCAGAAAGAACGGGACCAGTGCCAGGTAGGCACCTTTCAAGTCGCCCGTGAACGCCATGCGCACCCCGCGCCAGCTGCTGTTGCGCAGACGGAACTGCAGCGACGCACGCCACAGCGCAGGCCAGACCAGCGCCAGCACCAGCAAGAGCAGCACGGTGAATGACGGCACCACGGTGGTGATCGCCCAATAGGCCACGCCCATCAAAAGCACCACCAGATACCCGCGAAACATCTTCCAGGGATCGGCGTGGAAGCCCAGTGGGTCGTCGCCCAGCAGCGTGTTGTTCTGGAAATAGGCAAGACGGCGCGCCCGCGCGAACGGCCAGTACAGCGTGAACGTGACCAGGATGAGCAGCAGGTTGACGATCCAGATGCGGAAATACTCGCTGCCGGAGCCCGTGAAGCGGATCGGCAAAGTCTGCACCGGGTTCGGCGCCTGCGGCGCGGGCTGGATGCGATCGGATGGCGTGGTTGCGCCCATGTCGTTGGCCATGTGAATTCCTCCCTCTTTGGAATGGCCGTCGCATGCTAACAGTGGTGCAAGCTCCCTACTCCCCCCATGCACGCCCCGCATGACGCCATCGGCAGTTGGCCTTGGACACGGATGGTGTCGCTGCGTACATTGCGAAGCACCGCGGCCCCGTGGCCGCCCGTTCCGGAGAAGCTTTCACCATGTCAACCGCCAACGCACCGGCCGCACTCACACAGTCGCTGCCCTCGTACCTCGATCCCCACCACCTCGGCCCTTGGGGCATCTACCTCCAGCAGGTGGACCGGGTCACACCCTACCTCGGCAAGCTCGGCCGCTGGGTCGACACCCTCAAGCGCCCCAAGCGCACGCTCATCGTCGATGTGCCGATCCACCTCGACAACGGCACCATCGCCCACTTCGAGGGTTACCGGGTGCAGCACAACACCAGCCGTGGTCCTGGCAAGGGCGGCGTGCGTTTCCACCAGGACGTGACCCTGTCCGAAGTCATGGCGCTGTCGGCCTGGATGTCGATCAAGAACGCCGCCGTCAACGTGCCGTACGGCGGCGCCAAAGGCGGCATACGCGTCGATCCCCGGCAGCTCTCCATGGGTGAACTCGAGCGGATCACGCGCCGCTACACCAGCGAGATCGGCATCATCATCGGCCCCACCAAGGACATTCCGGCACCCGATGTGAACACCAACGAGCAGGTGATGGCCTGGATGATGGACACCTACTCGATGAACGAGGGTTCCACGTCCACGGGCGTCGTCACGGGCAAGCCGGTCGATCTGGGCGGTTCACTCGGAAGGCGCGAGGCCACAGGCCGGGGCGTGTTCACCGTCGGCGCCGAGGCGGCAAGGCGCATCGGTCTTGACGTGTCATCGGCCCGCGTGGCCGTGCAGGGGTTCGGCAACGTGGGGGGCGTGGCTGGCAAGCTGTTCGCCGAAGCCGGCGCGCGCATCGTCGCGGTGCAGGACCACGGCGGCACCATCCACCGCGAATCCGGTCTCGACGTGCCCGCCCTGCTCGATCACGTCGGCCGCCATGGTTCGGTCAAGGGCTTTCCAGGCGGAGAGGTCATTCCCGACCCCGACTTCTGGGGCGTGCCCTGCGACATCCTCATCCCTGCCGCACTGGAAGGCCAGATCACCGAAAAGAACGCCAGCCGCATCCAGGCGCGCATGGTGATCGAGGGCGCCAACGGCCCCACCACCCCGCAGGCCGACGACATCCTCCACGACCGGGGTGTGCTGGTGCTGCCCGACGTGATCGCCAACGCCGGCGGTGTGACGGTGAGCTACTTCGAATGGGTGCAGGACTTCTCGAGCTTCTTCTGGACCGAAGACGAGATCAACGCCCGCCTGGTGAAGATCATGAAGGAAGCCTTCGCCGCGGTGTGGCAGGTGTCCGAAGACCACAAGGTGAGCCTGCGCACGGCCACCTTCATCATCGCCTGCCAGCGCATCCTGCACGCCAGGGACCTGCGCGGCTTGTATCCGTAACTCCCCCCTGCGCCGCTGCGCGGCTTCCCCCCCCTCTCCGAAGCCCGTGCCCGAACCCAGAGATGCCGTGGAACCGGCTTCGCCGGGCCACTGGCATCGTCCCCCCTCCAAGCGCCGCAGGCGCGCCAGAGAGGGGGGAAGCCGCGCAGCGGCGCAGGGGGGAGCCCCCTTTATTGCAGGGTTTCGCCAGCCGGGGGCAGCAGGGGCAGCGGCATCACCTCCACCCCTTCCTCGATGAGCTCCAGCGCCACCTCGGGGGTGGCGTTGCCTCGGATGTTCCGGCGTTCGATTTCGCCATGGTGCATGGCCCGGGCTTGCTCGGCGAAGCGCTCGCCCACGTCTTCGGTGCTGGCCACGATCTCGCGCATGGCCTTGAGCATGCGCGCCTGCAGCGCGGCCAGTTCGGCCTGCGCCGGATGGTTGCTCACGCTCACCGCCCGCGCAGCCCCCTGGGCCTGGTCTTCCTTGCCGGCGCGCAGGTTCAACCGGGGCGCCGAAAGCCGCTTCTCGACGCGGTGGTCACCACACAGAGGGCAGCTCACCAGACCACGCTCGAGTTGTCCGATGAAGTCTTCCTCGGAAGCAAACCAGCCCTCGAAGACGTGCTGGTGAGGACATTGCAGATCCAGAACCTTCATGCAGCAGGATTATCCTGCCAGTCCAGAACCCAGGCCCCGGACAGGACGTTCTGCAGCCAGAGGGCCCCCACCAGGGTCTTGCAGTCGATGACACGCCCATCGCGGCACATGGTCATCAACTCGCCAGGCGTTGCCGCCATCACATCGAGGGCCTCGCCATCGTCGAGCGCCCGCTCACCCTGCTCCAGCCCGCGCGCAAACCAGATGTCGATGATCTCGTCGGAATACGCGATGGTGGGCGCCAGGCGCCCTGCGAAAGCCCATTCGCGGGCCACGTAGCCGGTCTCTTCTCGCAGTTCGCGTTGGGCGCATGGCAAGCTGCCCTCGCCCGGATCGAACTTGCCCGCGGGAAACTCCACCATCACGGCCCGCATCGGGTGGCGGTACTGGCGTTCGAGCACCACCCGGCCGTCGTCCAGAAGACCGATAACCATCACGGCACCGGGATGAAGCACGTATTCGCGGGTGGCTTCGGCGCCGGTGGGCAGCCGGACCGTGTCACGGACCACATGCAGAAAGTGCCCGCGCAGGAGTTCCGTGCGCGCCAGCGGCTCTTCCTTCAGGTGGCCGTCATCCGCCATGCCGCGGCTTGTAGAGGTACTGGTAGACGAAGCCCGGGAACGCCAGCGTCGCAAACAGCGAAGCGGTGGTGGCGTAGAACTCCCAGCCCTGCGGGTAGATCTGGCCGCCATATTGCTCCAGGCCCAGCCCCACCGCGCCCACCGCGAAATACATCACCACCAGCTCCAGCAGGCGCCACCACACCGTCTTGGGGGTGGTGCGTGGCAGCACGGCCAGCCAGCGGTTGTTGATGAAAGGCAGGTTGGCCGCCACGACGGCGGTCAGAAGCACGACCCAGACGGCAGAAGTTTGATCCATGGTGGGGTCAGATTGCGCGGCCGCGCGCGGGTTCCGTGCCGACGCGCATCAGGCGAACAGCGCGGCCACCGAGCTGGCGCACAAGGCCATCAGCCCACCGGGCACGACGCCGAGCACCAGCACCAGCGCGCCGTTGAACGACAGCAGCGAGCGCACATCGGCGCCGGCCTCGATCGGCGCGGTCTGCACCGGTGCATCGAAGTACATGACCTTGACCAGGCGGAGGTAGTAGAACGCCCCCACCAGCGACATGATCACCGCGAACACGGCCAATCCGATGTGGAACGCCGTCGGGCTGGCCAGCAGCGCCTGCAGCACCGAGAGCTTGGCGTGGAAGCCCACCAGGGGCGGCACCCCCGCGAGCGAGAACATGCAGATGGCCATGACACCGGCATACAGCGGGCTGCGCTGGTTCAGGCCCGCAAGGTCCTCGATGCGGTCGGACTCGAAGCCTTCGCGCGAGAGCAGCAGGATCACGCCGAAGGTGCCCAGGGTGGTCAGCACGTAGGTGACCACATAGAACATCGACGACCCGTAGGCATTGGCCATGTTGGACGTGTCGCCCTGTGCCACGCCGGCCAGCAGGCCGAGCAGCATGAAGCCCATCTGGGCGATGGTCGAGAACGCCAGCATGCGCTTGAGGTTGGTTTGCGCGATGGCGGCCAGGTTGCCCACCAGCAGCGACATGACCGCCAGCACGCCCAGCATCTGCTGCCAGTCGAACGCCAGGGGCTGCATGCCCTCCACGAGCAGTCGGATGACGATGGCAAACGCCGCCAGCTTGGGCGCGCCGCCGATCAGCAGCGTGATCGCGGTCGGTGCGCCGTGGTAGACGTCGGGCACCCACATGTGGAAAGGCACCACGCCCAGCTTGAACGCAAGACCGGCCACCACGAACACCAGGCCCAGCGTGAGCACCTGGGGCGAACCCTTCAGCGTCGCCTCGCCGCCAGCGATGGCGGCCATGACCTGCGCCAGGTCGAGCGAGCCGGTGGCGCCGTAGACCATCGACAGGCCGTAGAGCAGGAAGCCGCTGGCCAGCGCGCCCAGCACGAAGTACTTCATGGCCGCCTCGGTGGCGGCCAGGTCGTCGCGCCGCAGGGCCACCAGGGCGTAGCTCGACAGGGTCAGCAGCTCCAGGCCGAGGTAGATGACCAGGAAGTTGTGGCCCGAGATCATGACGAACATGCCCAGCAGCGCGAGCAGGCTCATCGAGAACATTTCGCCGCCGCGGAGCATGTCGCGGTGGCTGGCGTAGGCGCGTCCGTAGACCAGGGTGGCCATGAGTGCCAGCGCGGCAAAGCACTTGAGCCAGTTGCCCATGGGGTCGCTGACGATCATGCCGCCGAAGCCCATGATGGTGTGGCCGCTGGCGCCGGCAAGGCCCAGCAGCAGCGCCACCACGGCCAGGGTGAGCAGGGTGAGCAGGTGGGTGGCACCGCGCAGGCGCGAGGTGACGGTGAGGTCGACCAGCGCGATCACGCAGGCCATCACCGCAAGCAGGATTTCCGGGTAAGCCGCGACCCAGCTGAGTTTGTCGATCATGGGGGTGCTCTCGGGTTCTTCAGTTCAGCTTGGAGTTCGCCACGTGGCGCAGCAACTCGCTCACCGAGGGGTCCATCACGTCGGTGAAGGGCTTGGGGTACACGCCCATCCACAGCACGGCGATGGCCAGCAGCGCCATCACCAGAAACTCGCGCGCGTTGATGTCGGTGAGGGCCTTGACGTCGGCGTTGCCGGGTTCGCCCAGGTAGACCCGCTTGAACATCCACAGCGAATAAGCGGCACCAAAGATGAGCGCCGTGGCCGCCAGCAGGCCGATCCAGAAGTTGGCCTTGACGGCGGCGAGGATCACCATCCATTCACCGACAAAGCCCGCCGTGCCCGGCAATCCGCAGTTGGCCATGGTGAACAACAGCGCAAAGGCCGCAAAGCGGGGCATGGTGTTGACCACGCCGCCGTAGGCCGCGATCTCGCGCGAGTGCACGCGGTCGTACAGCACGCCGATGGCAAGGAACATGGCCGCCGACACAAAGCCGTGGGCGATCATCTGCACCAGCGCCCCAGACACCCCGAGGTCGCTGAAGACGAAGAAGCCGAGCGTGACGAAACCCATGTGGGCGACCGACGAGTAGGCCACGAGCTTCTTCATGTCCTGCTGCACCATGGCCACCAGGCCGACGTAGATCACGGCCACCAGCGACAGGGTGATCATCAGCCAGGCCCATTCGTGCGATGCGTCGGGCAGGATGGGCAGGGAGAACCGCAGGAAGCCATAGGCGCCCAGCTTGAGCATGATGGCCGCCAGCACGGCCGAGCCTCCGGTGGGGGCTTCCACGTGAACGTCGGGCAGCCAGGTGTGCACCGGCCACATCGGCACCTTCACCGCGAAGGCGGCAAAGAAGGCAAAGAACAGCAGCGTCTGGGCGGTGCCGTCGAGCGGCAGCTGGTACCAGTCGGCCAACGCAAAGCTGCCGGACGACTTGACATACAGGTAGATCAGCGCCACCAGCATCAGCAGCGAACCGAGCAGCGTGTAGAGGAAGAACTTGAAGGCAGCGTAGATCTTGTTGGGGCCGCCCCAGATACCGATGATCAGGTACATCGGAATCAGGGTCGCCTCGAAGAACACGTAGAACAGCATCGCGTCCTGCGCGGCAAACACGCCGATCATCAGACCCGACAGGATCAGGAACGCGCCCATGTACTGGTTCACGCGCTCGGTGATGGCCTCCCACCCGGCGATGACGACGATCACGGTGATGAAGGCGGTGAGCAGGATCAGCCACAGTGAAATGCCGTCGACGCCCAGGTGGTAGTGGACATTGAAGCGCTCGATCCAGAGCGCCTTCTCGACGAACTGCATGGCCGCGCTGCCGACCTCGAAGCCGGTATAGAGCGGCACGGTGACCGCCAGACCGACCACCGCACCGACCAGCGCGATCCAGCGCACCATGCCGGCCTGGTCGTCCCGACCCAGCGCGAGCAGCACGACGCCGAAGAAGATCGGCGTCCAGATGGCAAGGCTCAGCAAACCCATGTTGGCTTTCTCTCTTTTTGTTTTACTTGGCCAGCCAGACGAACCAGGTCATGAACAGCATGACCCCCACCAGCATCATCAGTGCGTAGTGGTACAGGTAGCCGGTCTGGGCACGGCGCACCACCGACGAAATGAGACCGACCAGTTTCCAGCTCGCGTTGACGACACCGCCCTCGATCACCCCGCGGTCACCGCCCTTCCAGAGGCCGATGCCGAGACCACGCGCCGCCTTGGCCAGCACGTTCTCGTTGAACCAGTCCATGTAGTACTTGTTCTCGAGCACGGTGACCACCGGCTTCAGGGCCCGGGCGATGGCGGCGGGCACGGAGGGGTTCACCAGGTAGCAGTACCAGGCGCTGACAAAGCCGGCCAGGGCCAGGTACAGCGGCGGCGTGCTGAAGGCATGCCCGGCCATCGACAGCGGCCCGTGGAAGATTTCGGCGAACCGGGTGAGCGCCGGGTGGGCCTCGGCATTGATGGTGATGGCGTCGCGGAAGAAGTCGCCGAACACCATGGGTTCAATGGTCAAGTAACCGATGAACACCGACGGAATCGCCAGCAGCACCAGCGGCAGCGTGACCACCCAGGGTGACTCGTGGGGCTTGCCGTCGCCATGCCCATGGTGACCGTGGTCGTCGTGCCCGTCGTGGTGCGCGTCGTGGTGCGCCTCCGGGTTCTGGTCGTACCGCTCCTTGCCATGGAACACCAGGAAATACAGGCGGAACGAGTAGAACGACGTCACGAACACGCCGGCCAGCACCGCGAAGTAGGCAAAGCCGGCGGCCGGCAGGTTGCTGAAGTGCACCGCCTCGATGATCGAGTCCTTGGAGTAGAAGCCCGAAAACAGCGGTGTACCGATGAGGGCCAGCGTGCCCAGCAGCGACGTGATCCAGGTGATGGGCATGTACTTGCGCACGCCGCCCATCCAGCGGATGTCCTGGTTGTGGTGCAGGCCCATGATGACCGAGCCCGCGGCCAGGAACAGCAGCGCCTTGAAGAAGGCGTGCGTCATGAGGTGGAACACCGCCACAGAATAGGCCGATGCACCCAGCGCCACGGTCATGTAACCCAGCTGCGACAGGGTCGAGTACGCCACGACACGCTTGATGTCGTTCTGGATGATGCCCAGAAAGCCCATGAACAGCGCCGTGATGGCGCCGATGATCAGCACGAAGTTGAGCGCCGTGTCGGACAGCTCGAACACCGGGCTCATGCGCGCCACCATGAAGATGCCGGCCGTGACCATGGTGGCCGCGTGGATGAGCGCCGAGATCGGGGTGGGGCCTTCCATCGAATCGGGGAGCCACACGTGCAGCGGAAACTGGGCGCTCTTGCCCATGGCGCCAATGAACAGGCAGATGCAGATGACCGTGACCAGCATCCAGTCGGTGCCGGGGAAGGTGATGCCGCCGAGCTCGCCCGCCTTGGCAAAGATCTCGGTGTAGTTCATGGTGCCGGCGTAGGCCACGATGAGCCCGATGCCGAGAATGAACCCGAAGTCGCCCACCCGGTTGACCAGGAAGGCCTTCATGTTGGCGAAGATGGCCGACGGCTTGTTGAACCAGAACCCGATCAGCAGGTAAGACACCAGGCCCACCGCTTCCCAACCGAAGAAGAGCTGCAGCAGGTTGTTGCTCATGACCAGCATGAGCATCGAGAAGGTGAACAGCGAGATGTAGGCGAAGAAGCGGTTGTAGCCTTCGTCTTCGGCCATGTAGCCGATGGTGTAGAGGTGCACCATGAGCGACACGAAGGTGACCACCACCATCATCATGGCGCTGAGCCCGTCGACGAGGAAGCCGATCTCCATCTTGAGGCCGCCGACCACCATCCACTCGTAGATGGTCTCGTTGAACCGGGCGCCGCCGATCACGTCGACCAGCGTCATGGCCGACAGGATGAACGCGACGAGCACACCGAGGATGGTGGCGCCATGCGACGCGCGACGGCCGATGACATTGCCGCCGAAGGTGGTGCCCAGGATGCCGGCAATGGCAGACCCCACCAGGGGCGCCAGCGGCACGGCCAGCAGCGTGGAGGCGGAAAGCGTGTTGCTCATGTTCCGGTCAACCCTTCAGGGTGTTGAGTTCCTCGACGCTGATCGACGCCTTGTTGCGGAACAGCAGCACGAGGATGGCCAGGCCGATGGCGGATTCGGCCGCGGCCACGGTGAGGATGAAGAACACGAACACCTGGCCGTGCAGGTCGCCCAGGTAGTGGGAGAAGGCCACGAAGTTCATGTTGACCGCGAGCAGCATGAGCTCGATGGCCATCAGCAGCACGATCAGGTTCTTGCGGTTGAGGAAGATGCCGATCACGGAAATGGCGAACAGGATCGCGCCGACCGACAGGAAATGACCCAGGGTGAGCCCGCTCATGCCTTGCCCTCCTCCGATGCGGCCGCGGGCGAGGCCTTGGTGACGGCGGCCATGGGAACCACCACGAGGCGGTCGCTGGCGCGCACATGGACCTGCTCGCCCGGGTTGATGGCCTTGCTGTCCTTGCGCTGGCGCAGCGTGAGCGCAATGGCCGCGATCATGGCCACCAGCAGGATGAAGCCGGCCACCTGCACCGGGTACAGGTACGCGCTGTAGAGCAGCTTGCCGAGTTCGCGGGTGTTGGACACATCGGCCGCCACCTCGGGCGCGTTGGTGGCAATGGTGGGAAAGCCCACCCAAAGCACCGCGATGAGTTCGCCGGCCACCACCGCACCGATCACCGCGGCCAGCGGGAAATTCCGCCAGAAACCCTTGCGCAGCGAGTCGATGTTGATGTCGAGCATCATCACGACGAACAGGAACAGCACCATGACCGCACCCAGGTAGACCAGCACCAGCGTGATGCCCAGGAACTCGGCCTTGAGCAACAGCCACAGGGCCGCCGCCTGGGAGAACGAGAGCATGAGGTAGAGCACGGCGTGCACGGGGTTGCGCGCCGTGACGACGCGGTATGCCGCAAAAAGCAGCACCGCCGCGAACAGGTAGAAGAAACCGGTCTGGAAGTCCATGGTGTCTGGGGATGGCTCGGGTGGGCCCGAGGTCAGCGGTACTTGGCGTCGGCCGCCTTGGCCGCCGCGATCTGCGGTTCGTAGCGATCGCCGACGGCCAGCAGCATCTCCTTGGTGAAGTACAGGTCACCGCGCTTTTCGCCGTGGTACTCGAAGATGTGCGTCTCGACGATGGAGTCGACAGGGCAGCTTTCTTCGCAGAAGCCGCAGAAGATGCACTTGGTGAGATCGATGTCGTAGCGCGTGGTACGGCGGGTGCCGTCCTCGCGCACGTCGCTTTCGATGATGATGGCCATGGCCGGGCAGACGGCCTCGCACAGCTTGCACGCGATGCATCGCTCTTCACCGTTGTCGTAACGGCGCAGGGCGTGCAACCCGCGGAAACGCGGCGACAGTGGCGTCTTCTCCTCGGGGAACTGAACCGTCACTTTGCGGCTGAACGCATAGCGGCCGGTCAGGGCCATGCCCTTGAACAGTTCAACGAGCAAGAAGCTCTTGAAGAAATCGCGGAAGCTGAAAGGCGCAACGGCGGTGGTGGTCGACATGTCGTGTTCCCCTCGTGCTTATTGCCAGATGTTCCAGGGCGTCTGCATGAGCGCACCCACGAGCAGCAGCCACACCAGCGTGACGGGAATGAAGATCTTCCAGCCCAGGCGCATGATCTGGTCGTACCGGAAGCGCGGGAAGGTGGCCCGAATCCAGATGAACATGGAGACGACCACGAACGTCTTGAGGCCCAGCCAGATCCAGCCAGGAATCCAGTTGAAGAGTGCGCTGTCGATGGGGGGCAGCCAGCCGCCCAGGAACATGAGCACGGCCAGGATGGACACCAGCCACATGCTGGCGTATTCGGCCAGGAAGAAGATGGCAAAGCCCATGCCCGAGTACTCGACCATGTGACCGGCCACGATCTCGGCCTCGCCCTCGACCACGTCGAACGGGTGGCGGTTGGTCTCGGCCACGCCGGAGATCAGGTAGACGAAAAAGATGGGCAGCAGCGGCAGCCAGTTCCACGACAGGAAATTCAGGCCCATGTCGGCGGCCATGCCGCGGTCCTGCGAATTGACGATGTCGGCCAGGTTCAGGCTGCCCGCGGTCATGACGACCACCAGGAAACAGAAACCGATGGCGATCTCGTAGCTGACCATCTGGGCCGATGCACGAAGCGCGCCCAGGAAAGCGTACTTGGAGTTGGACGCCCAGCCGGCGATGATCACGCCGTACACCTCGATGGAGGTGATGGCCAGGATCACGAGCAGGCCGGCGTTGACGTTGGCCAGCACGGCTTCGGGGCCGAACGGAATGGCCACCCAGGCGGCCAGCGCCGGCATGATGGCCATGATGGGGCCGAGGCGGAACAGCCCGTTGCTGGCCGCGCTCGGCCGGATGAGTTCCTTGGTCAGGAGCTTGAGCGCGTCGGCAATGGGCTGCAGCAGCCCGAACGGGCCCACGCGGTTGGGGCCATGGCGCACCTGCATGAAGCCCAGCAGCTTGCGCTCCCACAGGGTCAGGTAGGCCACCGCGCCCATGAGCGGCGCCAGCACGGCCACGATCTTGATGAGGTTCCAGAGCACCGGCCACGCGGCGGTGGTCCACCACGGCGCGGCAATCAGACCGAGGCCGCCGTTGTACATCGCGTCGATCACGCCGACACCCCTTCCTCGGCACGGGCCCGGCGGGCGTCTGCCGTGAGTTGCAGCGCAGGCGCGCGGCGCACCAGCGCATCGAGCTGGTAGATGGTGGACACGCAGGGCCGACTTTGGGCGGGCGCCATGTCGACGGCCGCGTGGCTGCCGTTGTCGAGTCGGCCGGCGCCGATCACCGCACCCGGTTCGGTGCCGGGCATGGCACGCGCCAGCACGGCCTGCGACGACTCGGCGTCAAAACCGGCCAGACCCAGCAGGTTGCCCAGGACCCGCAGCACCTTCCAGCCCGGGCGCGTCTCGCCCAGGGGGCGCACCACCGCGTGGAAGCTTTGCAGCCGGCCTTCGGCGTTGACGAAGCTGCCGGATGTTTCGCTGAAGGGGGCGATCGGGAGCAGCACGTCGCTCACATCGAGGTTGGTCTTGAACGCGCTGAGCGTGACCACCATGCCCGCGTTCTTCAGGCCCTGCAGGCCTTGGGCGGTGTCTTCGGCCTCGACATTCAGCAACACCGCGCCCTTGAGCGCGCCGCCGAGCATCTTCGCGGCGTCGAGACCGCCCTCGCCCGGCTGTGCGCCCACGAGCTGTGCACCCACGGTGTTGGCGGCTTCGGTGAGGTAGCCCACGCTGGCACCGGTGTGCTGGGCAATGAAGTTGGCCAGCGCCAGCACGCTGGACGCCTTTTCGTGGTGGGCGGCGGCGTTGCCGAGCAGCACGGCCTTGTGCTCACCGCCGATCAGCGAGGCGGCAATGGACTGGTGCACGTCGGTGGCGTCTGCCGCCACCGGAGCGGCGACGCCCTTCACCGCGGCCACGGCGGCGGCCACGCCGGCCAGCGCCTGCACCCACTGGCGGCTGTCGGCCTGCAGCAGGTGCTTCACGTTCATGGCCCACGCGGGCGTGGATTCCAACAGTGCGCTGAGTTGGGCACCCTTGCGCACGGCCTGCCGGATGCGCTGGGCAAACAGCGGATGGTCCTTGCGCAGGTCGGAGCCGATCACCAGCACGCGTTGCAGGGTGGACAGGTCGGCAATGGAGCGGCCCAGCCAGCGGGCGCGCCCGGCGGGCGCGGTGTTGGTGAAATCGGCCGCGCGCAGCCGGTGATCGATGTTCTCGCTGCCCAGACCGCGGACCAGGGCGCCGGCCAGGGCCAGTTCCTCGACCGTGCTGTGGGGGCTGGCCAGCACACCGATCGACGCCGCGCCGTGTTCGGTCTTGATCTGCTTCAGGCCGTTGGCCACGTACTCCAGCGCGGTCTGCCAGTCCACCGTGGTCCATTCGCCGCCCTGCTTGAGCATGGGCTGGGTGAGGCGGTCCGGCCCGTTGAGGGCTTCGTAGGAGAAGCGGTCGCGGTCGGCGATCCAGCATTCGTTGACGGCTTCGTTTTCGAGCGGCACCACGCGCATGACCTGGTGGTTCTTCACCTGCACCACCAGGTTGGCGCCGGTGGAGTCGTGCGGGCTCACGCTCTTGCGGCGCGAGAGCTCCCAGGTGCGGGCGCTGTAGCGGAACGGCTTGCTGGTGAGCGCGCCCACCGGGCAGATGTCGATCATGTTGCCGGAGAGCTCGGAATCGACCGAGTTGCCCACGAAGGTCTCGATCTCGGCGTGCTCGCCGCGGTGGCTCATGCCGAGTTCCATCACGCCGGCGATCTCCTGGCCGAAGCGGACGCAGCGCGTGCAATGGATGCAGCGGCTCATCTCTTCCATCGAGATCAGCGGGCCGACGTTCTTGTGGAAAACGACGCGCTTTTCTTCCTGGTACCGCGAGCCTGACCCGCCATAGCCCACCGCCAGGTCCTGCAACTGGCATTCGCCACCCTGGTCGCAGATGGGGCAATCGAGCGGGTGGTTGATCAGCAGGAACTCCATGACCGACTTCTGCGCCTTGACGGCCTTGTCGCTCTGGGTGCGGACGATCATGCCCTGCGTGACGGGCGTGGCGCAGGCCGGCATGGGCTTGGGCGCCTTCTCCACTTCCACCAGGCACATGCGGCAGTTGGCGGCGATGGAAAGCTTCTTGTGGTAGCAGAAGTGCGGGATGTAGGTCCCGGCCTTCTCCGCGGCATGCATGACCATGCTGCCCGGAGGCACTTCAACCTTCTTGCCGTCGAGTTCGATTTCGATCATGGGATTCAGGCGCTGCGCGCCTCCGTGCTCACCCGCTCCCCCTGGGAGGCGGTCGGGGTGGTGGCCGCACCAGCGGCCGCGGCAATCTTTGCCTCGAACTCGTGGCGGAAGTGCTTGATCATGGCGCGCACCGGCATGGCCGCGGCATCGCCGAGCGCGCAGATGGTGCGGCCCATGATGTTTTCGGCCACGTTGTCGAGCAATTGCATGTCTTCGGGTCGGCCCAGGCCGCGGTCGATGCGGTCGACCATGCGCCACAGCCAGCCAGTGCCTTCGCGGCAGGGCGTGCACTGCCCGCAGCTTTCGTGCATGTAGAAGTAGGACAACCGCTTGAGCGAGCTGACCATGTCGCGCGAGTCGTCCATGACGATGACCGCACCCGAGCCGAGCATGGACCCGGCCTTGGCGATGGAGTCGTAGTCCATCGTGCAGTCCATCATGAGGCGGGCCGGCAGCACCGGTGCCGACGATCCGCCCGGAATCACCGCCTTGAGGGTGCGGCCCTTTCGCACGCCACCCGCGAGCTCGAGCAGTTGGCTGAACGGGGTGCCCAGCGGAATCTCGTAGTTGCCCGGCCGCTCCACGTCGCCGCTGACCGAGAAGATCTTGGTGCCACCGTTGTTGGGCTTGCCGATCTCGAGGTACGCCTGCCCGCCATGGCGGATGATCCAGGGCACCGCGGCAAACGTCTCGGTGTTGTTGATGGTGGTCGGCTTGCCATACAGGCCATAGCTCGCCGGAAACGGCGGCTTGAAGCGGGGCTGGCCCTTCTTGCCTTCGAGGGATTCCAGCAGCGCGGTTTCCTCGCCGCAGATGTAGGCGCCGAAGCCGTGGAAGGCGTGCAGCCGGAAACTGAAGTCCGAGCCGAGAATGCGGTCGCCGAGCAGGCCGGCCGCCCTCGCCTCTTCGAGGGCCGCTTCAAAGCGCTCGTAGACCTCGAAGATCTCGCCGTGGATGTAGTTGTACCCCACGGTGATGCCCATGGCGTACGCCGCGATCGCCATGCCTTCGATGACGATGTGCGGGTTGTACATGAGGATGTCGCGGTCCTTGCAGGTGCCCGGCTCGCCCTCGTCGGAGTTGCAGACCAGGTACTTCTGCCCGGGGAACTGCCGCGGCATGAAGCTCCACTTCAGGCCGGTGGGGAAGCCCGCGCCGCCGCGACCACGCAGCGCCGATTCCTTGACGGTGGCGATCACCTCGTCTTGGGACAGACCTTCGCCTCCATCCTTGCCGAGGATCTTGCGCAGGGCCTGGTAGCCGCCGCGCGCCTCGTAGTCCTTCAGGGACCAGTTGCGGCCATCCAGACCCGCGTAGATCTGGGGGTTGATGTGGCGGCCATGGAAGCAGGTCTGAACGCCCGTGGCAGCGAACTGGGCAATGATCTGTTGGGCGTTCACGACTGTGCCTCCGCGGCGCGCAGGCCGTCGACGAGTTGATCGAGCTTGTCGTGGCTCATGAAACTGCACATGTGGCGGTCGTTCACCAGCATCACGGGTGCGTCGGCACAGGCACCCAGGCATTCGCTCTGCTGCAGCGTGAACAGACCGTCGGGCGTGGTCTCGCCCATCTCGATGCCGAGCTTGTGCTCGAGGTGGTGCAGGGCCTTCTGGCCATCGCGCAACTGGCACGGCAGGTTGGTGCAGACGTTGAGCTTGAACTTGCCCACCGGCCGCTGGTTGTACATGTTGTAGAACGTCGTGACCTCGTGCACCGCGATCGGCTCGACGCCGATGTAGGCGGCCAGTGCGGCCTCGGCCTCGGTGCTCACCCAGCCCTGCTCCTGCTGGATGATGGACAGGCAGGCCATCACCGCGGAAATGCGCTGGTCGGCCGGGTACTTGGCCACTTCGCGGTCGAAACGCGCGAGGGTGGCGGGCGAAAACGCAACCTGATTCGTCACCGGTCGATCTCCCCGAAAACAATGTCCATGGTGCCGATGATGGCCACCGCGTCGGCCAGCATGTGGCCACGCGCCATCTCGTCGAGCGTGGCGAGGTGTGCAAAGCCCGGCGCGCGGATCTTGAGGCGGTAGGGCTTGTTGGCGCCGTCGCTCACGAGGTAGATGCCGAACTCGCCCTTGGGGTGCTCGACGGCGGCGTAGGCCTCGCCTTCGGGCACGTGGAATCCTTCGGTGAAGAGCTTGAAATGGTGGATCAGCTCTTCCATGTTCGACTTCATGGACTCGCGCGAGGGAGGGGCCACCTTGTGGTTGTCCGTGATCACCGGACCGGGGTTGGCGCGCAGCCAGTCCACGCACTGCTTGATGATGCGGTTGGACTGCTTCAGCTCTTCCATCCGCACCAGGTAGCGGTCGTAGGTGTCGCCGGTCTTGCCCACCGGGATGTCGAAGTCCATGCGGTCGTACACGTCGTACGGCTGCTTTTTGCGCAGGTCCCAGGAGATGCCCGAGCCACGCAGCATGGGGCCGGTCATGCCGAGGTTGAGTGCGCGCTCGGGCGGGACCACGCCGATGCCCACGGTGCGCTGCTTCCAGATGCGGTTGTCGGTGAGCAGCGTGTGGTACTCATCGAGGTAGGTCGGGAATCGGCGGGTGAAGTCGTCGATGAAATCGAGCAGCGATCCCTGCCGGTTGGCGTTGAGTTCGGCAATGGCGCGCGCGTTGCGCACCTTGTTCGCCTGGTACTGCGGCATGCTGTCGGGCAGGTCGCGGTAAACGCCGCCCGGGCGGAAGTACGCCGCGTGCATGCGCGCACCCGACACCGCTTCGTACATGTCGAACAGGTCTTCGCGCTCGCGGAACGCGTAGATGAGGATGGTGGAGCTGCCGCAGTCGTTGCCGTGCGAGCCCAGCCACATCAGGTGGTTGAGCATGCGGGTGATCTCGCTGAACATCACGCGGATGTACTGCGCGCGGATGGGCACTTCGATGCCGAGCAGCTTTTCGATCGCCAGGCAGTAGGCGTGCTCGTTGCACATCATGGACACGTAGTCGAGACGGTCCATGTAAGGCAGCGACTGGATGTAGGTCTTGTGCTCGGCCAGCTTTTCGGTGGCGCGGTGCAGCAGGCCGATGTGCGGATCGGCGCGCTGCACGACCTCGCCGTCGAGCTCGAGCACGAGGCGCAACACGCCGTGTGCGGCCGGGTGCTGGGGGCCGAAGTTCAGGGTGTAGTTCTTGATCTCTGCCATGTCGCTGGGCCTTGCACCTTTCAGTGCAGACCGCCGTAGTTGTCTTCGCGGATCACGCGGGGCGTGATCTCGCGCGGCTCGATCGTCACGGGTTCGTAGATGACCCGCTGGCGCTCGGCGTCGTAGCGCATCTCGACGTGGCCGGACAGCGGGAAGTCCTTGCGGAACGGATGCCCGATGAAGCCGTAGTCGGTGAGAATGCGGCGCAGGTCGGTGTGCCCTTCAAAGACGATGCCGTAGAGATCGAAAGCCTCGCGCTCGTACCAGTTGGCGCTGTTCCACAGGGCATTGACCGAAGGCAGCACCGGAAAATCGTCGTCGGGGCAGAACACGCGCACGCGCACCCGCTGGTTCAGGCTGACCGACAGCAGGTGCGAAACGGCGGCAAAGCGCAAGCCCTCCCAGCGGCCATCGCCGTACGACGAATAGTCGACGCCACACAGGTCGATGAGTTGTTCGAACCGGGCACCGGGCGCATCGCGCAGCGTCTGCATCACCGCGAGGTAGTCGGCCGCGCCGACCGTCACCGTCACCTCGTCCCGCACGAGGTCCACCGACCGCGCCTGCGCACCGAGCAGGTCGGCCAGGGTCTGCCGCAGGGTCTCGGTCGGGATGGCAACGGTGGAGTCAGGGGTGTCGGTCATGGTCGGGCGTGGGGCGGTGGCCGTCGGGCGCAACAGGGACGTTCAGGCGCGGGCGATGGTCTGCGTGCGGCGGATCTTCTGCTGCAACTGGATGATTCCGTAGAGCAGGGCCTCGGCCGTGGGGGGGCAACCCGGCACGTACACATCCACCGGCACGATGCGGTCGCAACCGCGCACCACCGAGTAGCTGTAGTGGTAGTAGCCACCGCCGTTGGCGCAGGAGCCCATCGAGAGCACCCAGCGGGGCTCGGCCATCTGGTCGTACACCTTGCGCAAGGCGGGCGCCATCTTGTTGCAGAGCGTGCCGGCCACGATCATGAGGTCGGACTGGCGGGGACTGGCGCGAAAGACCTCGGAGCCGAAGCGCCCGATGTCGTAGCGGGCGGCGGCCGCGTGCATCATTTCGACCGCGCAGCAGGCCAGCCCGAAGGTCATGGGCCACAGCGAGCCGGTCTTGGCCCAGTTCACCACCGCGTCGTAGCTGGTGGTGACGAAACCTTCCTTGAGGACACCTTCAATCATGCGGAGCTCCGATGCGTCTGCAGGGCAGTCGCGGGTTCATTCCCAGTCGAGCGCGCCCTTTTTCCACTCGTAGACAAAGCCCACGGTGAGGATGGCCAGGAACACGACACCGGCCAGGAAACCGGTCATGCCGATGTCGGTGAAGGCCACGGCCCAGGGAATGAGGAACGCGATTTCGAGGTCGAACAGGATGAAGAGGATGGCCACCAGGTAGTAGCGGACATCGAACTTCATGCGGGCGTCTTCGAAGGCCTCGAAGCCGCATTCATAGGGGGAGTTTTTCTCGGCGTCGGGCAGGTTGGGGCCGAGGATGTACCCGAGAACCTGCGGAATGACACCCACCGCAATGCCCACGAGGATGAACAGAAGCACGGGAAGGTACTGATCAAGGCTCATCGTGGGTCGGTTCCGTGGGCAGGGCCCTGCGGGGCCTGCCATCAAAGATCTGGTGCCGACGGCGAGACTCGAACTCGCACAGCTTTCGCCACTACCCCCTCAAGATAGCGTGTCTACCAATTTCACCACGTCGGCTTGGGTCTTCGTTGTCATGCCCACGAGGTATGAGTGAGCATTTGCGACAACCACAGGAGTTTACCCTGATTCACACCCTCTTTCGGAGGGAGCACGCCCTTTTTTGAAGCACGCGCCCCTCGCGTCAGCAGGCCGCAAGGCCCACCAACGCCGTCATTGCAGGTGCGTCACTGGGCCGGAATCTGACCGGCACCGGTGGGGGCAGGTGCGGGCGTGCCGGAGGCCGGTGCACCCCCTGCGGGCGCGGCGGGCGCGCCCACAGCCGGCGCTCCCGTGCCCTGCCCCGGAATCTGCTGAACCGGGCTGGCCGGTGCGGCAGGCACCGTCTCGAGCACACTGCCCGAACTGGGGGCTTCACGGAGATTGCCGAAATACGCCAGGCCCAGCGTGCAGGCCAGGAACACCCCGGCGAGCACCGCGGTGGTGCGCGACAGGAAGTTGGCACCACCCGAGGCACCAAACAGGCTGGCAGATCCGGCACTGCCGCCGCCAAAGGCGGCACCGGCATCGGCACCTTTGCCGTGCTGCATGAGGATCAGGCCGATCATGCCCAGGGCAGCAAGGATCTGCACCACGAGCAGGAGGGTCAACAGGACATTCATCGGGTTCTCCGGGTTTCGCGATCGGGTGGGTGATTGCCCACCACAGGGTTCGAATCAGTGGGCGGCGGCAATGATCTGAAGGAAGTCGGGTGCCTTGAGTGAAGCACCACCGATCAGACCACCGTCGATGTCGGGCTGCGACAGCAGGCTGGCGGCGTTGGCCGCGTTCATGCTGCCACCATAAAGAATGCGCACGCGCTCGGGATGGGCCGTGGCCGCCGCCAGTTGGGCGCGCAACACGGCATGCACCTGTTGCGCCTGTTCCGGGGTGGCGGTCTTGCCGGTGCCGATGGCCCAGACGGGCTCGTAGGCCACGGTGATTTCGCTGGTGCAGTGCGCCACGGCATGGATCACGGCCGCCAGTTGCCGCTTGACCACCGCCTCGGTGTGGCCCGCTTCGCGCTCGGCCAGCGTTTCACCGACGCACACGATGGGCGTGATGCCAGCGGCCAGCGCACGCTGCGCCTTGGCGGCCACGGCGGCGTCGGTCTCTCCGTGGTACTGCCGGCGCTCGGAATGGCCGACGATGGCGTGGCGACATCCGAAGTCGCGCAGCATGGCGGCCGACACCTCACCGGTGTAGGCGCCCTGCTCGTGGGCGGACACATCCTGCGCCCCCCAGCCGACCGGGCTGCCCGTGAGCAGCTGCTGCAGCTGCGGCAGGTACGGCGCCGGCGCACAGACGGTCACGTCGCAGGCGGGCTGGGCCATGCCGCCGAGCAGGGCCCGCACGAGCGCTTCGTTGGCGGCCAGGCCGCCATTCATCTTCCAGTTGCCGGCGATGAGCTTCTTGGTCATGGGATCAGGACCAGTTCAACATGAGTTTGCCGATGTGGCGATTCGATTCCATCAGGGCATGTGCTTCGGCCGCACGGGCCGGGGCAAACACCTCGTGGATGACCGGCTTGATGGCACCGGACTCGAGCAGGGGCCAGACATGGGCGCGCAGCGAACGGGCAATGTCGGCCTTGAACGCCACCGGACGGGGGCGCAGCGTGGAGCCGGTGATGGTGAGTCGACGGCGAAGCACCAGACCGGCGTTGAACTCGGCCTTGACGCCGCCCTGCACCGCGATGATGACGAGGCGACCGTCCTCGGCGAGGCAGTCGATCTCACGCGCCACGTAGCTGCCGGCCACCATGTCGAGCACCACGTCGACCCCGCGACCGCCCGTGATGTCGGCCACGGCGGCCGCGAAATCCTGCGTGCGGTAGTTGATGGCGTGGTCGGCGCCGAGCGATCGGCAGGCGGCGCATTTTTCATCGCTGCCGGCGGTGGCGATCACCACGGCACCGCGGGCCTTGGCCATCTGGATGGCCGTGACGCCGATGCCACTGGTGCCACCCTGGATGAGCAGGGTCTCGCCAGGCTGAAGGCGCCCGCGGTCGAACACGTTGCTCCAGACGGTGAAGAACGTTTCAGGCAGCGAGGCGGCGGCCAGGTCATCAAGACCCTTGGGAACCGGAAGGCACTGACCGACCGGCGCCACGCACCACTGCGCGTAGCCACCACCGGCCACGAGGGCGCACACGCGATCGCCCACCTTCAGGCCGGCCGCGGCCAGTGCTTCGGCGTCGCCCGATTCGATGACGCCCGCGACCTCAAGGCCCGGGATGTCGGACGCGCCCGGCGGCACGGGATAGTTGCCGGTGCGTTGCAGCACGTCGGGGCGGTTGATGCCGGACGCGGCCACGCGGATCAGCGCCTCGCCCGCCCCCGCCACCGGGCGGGCGCGGGTGGCCAGGCGGAGCACCTCCGGCCCGCCAAAGGCACCGATCTCGACGACCTGCATGTCCGACATTTGTCGCCGCGGCTTACTGCTGCTGTTGTTGCTGCTGGGCGGCAGCCTCGGCGGCAGCGCGTTCGCCACCACCCTGGGCACCGCGCTCGAGCAGCGCCTTCATCGACAGCTTCACGCGGCCCTTCTCGTCGGTCTCGAGCACCTTGACCTTCACGATCTGGCCTTCCTGCAGGTAGTCGGTGACCTTCTCGACGCGCTCGTGGGCGATCTGGCTGATGTGCAGCAGACCGTCCTTGCCGGGCAGGAGGTTGATCAGCGCACCGAAGTCGAGGATCTTGGTGACCGGGCCTTCATAGACCTTGCCGACTTCGACCTCGGCGGTGATCTCGGCAATGCGGCGCTTGGCTTCCTCGGCGCGGTCGCCGTCGGTGGAGGCGATGGTGATGGTGCCGTCTTCGCCGATGTCGATCTGGGTGCCGGTTTCCTCGGTCAGCGCACGGATGGTGGCGCCGCCCTTGCCGATCACGTCGCGGATCTTCTCGGGGTTGATCTTCATCGTGTACAGGCGAGGCGCGAAGGTGCTGAGCTCGGTCTTGGCCTCGCCCATGGCTTCCTGCATCTTGCCCAGGATGTGCATGCGGGCTTCCTTGGCCTGGGCCAGTGCGACCTGCATGATTTCCTTGGTGATGCCCTGGATCTTGATGTCCATCTGCAGGGCGGTGATGCCGTTGGTGGTGCCGGCCACCTTGAAGTCCATGTCACCCAGGTGGTCCTCGTCGCCGAGGATGTCGGTCAGCACGGCGAAGCGGTTGCCGTCCTTGATGAGGCCCATGGCGATGCCGGCCACATGCGCCTTCATCGGCACGCCGGCGTCCATCAGCGCCAGGCAGCCGCCGCACACCGAAGCCATCGACGAGGAGCCGTTGGATTCGGTGATTTCGGAGACCACACGGATGGTGTAGGGGAAGTCTTCCTTGGTGGGCAGGCAGGCCACCAGGGCGCGCTTGGCCAAGCGACCATGGCCGATTTCGCGGCGCTTGGGGCTGCCGACGCGGCCGGTTTCGCCGGTGGCGAAGGGCGGCATGTTGTAGTGGAGCATGAAGCGGTCGTCGTACTCGCCGGCCAGCGCGTCGATCTTCTGTGCATCGCGGTCGGTGCCGAGCGTGGCGATCACCAGCGCCTGGGTTTCACCACGGGTGAACAGGGCCGAGCCGTGCGTGCGGGGCAGCACGCCGTTGCGGATCTCGATGGCGCGCACGGTGCGCGTGTCACGGCCGTCGATGCGGGGCTCGCCGGCCAGGATCTGGCCGCGCACGATGCGCGCCTCGATGTCGAACAGCAGGCCTTCGACCTTGACGCTGTCGAAGTCGATGCCGGCGGCCTTGAGACCGTCCATGACGGCGGCGTAGGCCTCGCGGCAGGCCTGGGTGCGGGCCTGCTTGTTGCGGATCTGGTAGGCGGCGCGCAGCTTGTCTTCACCGAGTTCGCTCACCTTGGCGATCAGCGATTCGTCGCGGGCGGGGGCTTGCCAGGTCCACTCGGGCTTGCCGGCTTCGCGCACCAGTTCGTTGATGGCGTTGATGGCGATGTTGCCCTGCTCGTGGCCGAACACCACCGCACCCAGCATCACTTCCTCGGACAGCTGCTGGGCCTCGGACTCGACCATCAGCACCGCGGACTGCGTGCCGGCGACCACCAGGTCCATCAGCGAACCGGTGCGCTCGGTCTGGCCCGGGTTCAGCACGTACTGGCCATTGATGTAGCCCACGCGCGCGGCACCGATCGGGCCGTTGAACGGAATGCCCGACACGGACAGCGCGGCGGACGTGGCGATCATGGCCGCGATGTCGGCGTCGACCTCGGGGTTGAGCGACAGGGTGTGGATGACCACCTGCACTTCGTTGAAGAAGCCTTCGGGGAAGAGCGGGCGGATCGGGCGGTCGATCAGGCGGCTGGTCAGCGTTTCGTACTCGCTCGGACGGCCTTCGCGCTTGAAGAAGCTGCCCGGGATCTTGCCGGCGGCGTACGACTTCTCGAGGTAGTCGACGGTCAGGGGGAAGAAGTCCTGGCCGGCCTTGGCGTCCTTGCGGGCCACCACGGTGGCCAGCACCACGGTGCCGTCCATGTCGAGCAGCACGGCGCCGCTGGACTGGCGGGCGATTTCGCCGGTTTCCATGGTGACCGTGTGCTGGCCCCACTGGAAGGTCTTGGTGACTTTGTTGAACATGCTCATGGGTTCATCTCCTGTGTGCCGCCCTTGTGGCGGGCGGCTTGGCGTGCAGTTCACTGCACATTTCCCGGAGAACGCACCCAGAACACGATGCCATTCCAGAGTGGCTGCAGGACACGCAGCCTCTTTGGAATGACACAGCTTCGCTCGGTGTGTGAACTCCGGCCTTCGGCGAGCGGGTGAGAAAACGCAAAAAGCCCGAGCCAGCGAACCAACTCAGGCTTGATGCGTGGTCACACCCGACTCAAGTTACTTGCGCAGGCCCAGTTTCTGGATCAGGGCCAGGTAGCGGTCGGCGTCCTTGGATTTCAGGTAGTCCAGCAGTTTGCGGCGGCGGCTCACCATGCGCAGCAGACCGCGGCGGCCATGGTGGTCCTTGGCGTGCGTCTTGAAGTGCGGGGTGAGCTCGTTGATCCGGGCGGTCAGCAGGGCGACCTGAACTTCCGGGCTGCCGGTGTCGTTGGCGGCGCGGGCATTGGCCGAAATGACTTCGGCCTTGGCTTGGAGGGTGATCATCTGAAAGTTTCCTTGGTACTTGCGTCCCACTGCAGCCTGTGTGGCGCCCTGCGCTTCTCGCATGATCTCCATGCGTTCACGCAGAACCCGAACCAGCCGCCATGGGCGTGTGTGCCGACCCCGATGGACGGCAACCGCGCATTGTATCCGAAGCCGCCCGCCTGCACCAGAAAGTGCTACCAGCGCTTGGCTGGGGGCTGGGTGCCGGCCATCGCCGCGGCCAGATCGCGGTATTCCTCGCACTCCCGGCCGCACAAGCGCTCGATGGCGTCGAGCTGCTCGCGCGCCTTGTCGAGCTGCCCCACCTGAACATACGCCTCGCCCAGGTATTCGCGCGCGGTCCGGTGGGCCGGGTTGATGCGAAGCGCCTCGTGGTAGTGGAAAAAAGCCTTCGGCATGTCCGGCGCCGGGCGCTTGCGGTAGCTGAAGCCCAGCAGGTTGTGGATGTCGGCGTTGCCCGGATCGGTCTGCAACAGCGACTGAAGCTCGCGGATGGCGCGGTCCCAGTCCTGGGCCGCCACGGCCGCCCGCGGCGAGGCGAGCCGGTCGGGCTCGGCCCCCATGTTGGAGGGTGTGTCGGCGGCCACGGCAACGATCGCCGGCATCAGCAGGGCCGTCAGCAGGGCCTTCATCAGGGCCACAACGGCGGCTTTGAGGTGAGAGGGAGCGCGCAAGGTGCCTCCGGAATGAACGGGGTGTTGCCCCGGATGCTACTGCCGCACCCGGCAACCCGGCGTCATCGCGGGGTATCGAGCCAGCGCCGCAGCCGGTCGACACCCTCGGCCAGCCGCGCGGTGTCGCGGCTTGCAAAACACCAGCGAAGCCAACCCGAGGCCTCGGGCCCGAACGCGCTGCCGGGTGCCAGACCCACGCCAGCCTCGCGCACCAGCCGCTTGGCGGTGTCCAGGCAGTCGCCCTGCCCGGGCAGCCGGAAGAACGCGTACATGCCACCACGGGGTGTGGCCAGTTCGACCCCTGGCACCGCCTGCAGCAGCGGCACCAGCGTGTCGCGGCAGTTTCTCAGGTGGGTCACCAGCGCGGGCGTCACCCGGTCGGCGTGCGCCATGGCAGCCACCGCGCCGCGCTGCACGAAGACCGGCGCGCACGAGGTGTTGAACTCGATGAGTTTGCCCACCGGCTCGGTGAGGGCTGGTGGCAGCACCAGCCAGCCCAGCCGCCAGCCGGTCATGAGAAAGCTTTTGGAAAAGCTGTGCGCGACGATCAGCCGGTCGTCCGGTTCGGCCACGTCCAGGAAGCTCGGCGCCGCCCCGTTGGCGGTGTCGTCACCGAAGTACAGCCGCTCGTACACCTCGTCGGCCACGATCCAGGTGCCGGTGGTCCGGCAGTGGTCGAGGATGGCGCGCTGCTCGAGGGCCGACAGCGTGAAACCGGTCGGGTTGGCGGGCGCGTTGACGATGAGCACGCGCGTGGCGGGCGTCACCGCCGCGAACAGGGCGTCAAGGTCGAGTGTCCAGGCGCCTGCGCGCGGCACCAGCGGCACCGCCGTGACTCGTGCGCCCATGATGGCCGGCTGGGCCACGAGGTTGGGCCAGGCCGGCGTGACCACCGCCACCTCATCGCCGGCATCCACCAGCGCCTGGGCGGCCAGCATCAGACCATTGACACCGCCGGAGGTGACCGCCACCCGGGCGAACCAGTGGTCCGGCCCGCGGCCGGGGTGAAGCGCGTCGGTGTAAGCGGCGATGGCGCGGCGCAGTTCCGGCAAACCCAGGTTGTGGGCATAGAAGGTCTCGCCGGCCTGCAGCGATGCCACCGCCGCGGCCCGGATCGGCTCGGGCGTGACCTCGTCGCTCTCGCCGAACCAGAACGCCAGCACCCCTTCGCGACCGATGCCCTCGTTGGCCACCTCGCGAATCTTCGAGCCCTGAAGGCCCGCCACCACCTCACGCATCTGCACCGCTCCGTTGAATCAGGGACGGGCCATCGTACAGGTGTGCGGCATCTCGGCCTGCTGGGGCGCCAGGTTGCGGATCACGCGAAACCCGAAGCCCGACCCTTCGACGTCGAACTTCACGCCGGGCGCACCCTGGCGGTCCATCACGGCCACCGCCAGGTTCTGCTGGAACTGGTGATCGCCGGGGCGCATGCGGCCGGACTGGCCGGCCAGCGACACCTCGGCGCGTTCGAGCGCGGCCGCCACGGCAGCCGCCTCGACCGTGCCCGCGCGCTCGATGGCCTGCGCCACCGATTCGATCATGAGCTGCATGCGCATGTGCACGTAGTCATCGGACGGGTCGGGGAAACGGGTCCGGAAGCCGCGGTAGAACGCCTCGCTCTCGGCCGTGGGCACGTTCGGGAACCAGTCGGCCACGGCGACCACCTTGCCGATGCCGGCTTCGCCGATGGCCGCGGGGGCGCCCAGGGCATTGCCGTAGAACGTGTAGAAGCGGCCCTCGAAGCCCACCTCGCGGGCGGCCTTCACCAGCAGCGTCAGGTCGTTGCCCCAGTTGCCGGTGAGCACGGCCTGCGCACCGCTGGCCTTGATCTTGGTGGCGTAGGGCAGGAAGTCCTTGATGCGGGCCATCGGGTGCAGCTCGTCGCCCACGATCTGCACGTCGGGCCGCTGCGCGCCCAGCTGGCGCCGCGCTTCGCGCAGAACCCCCTGCCCGAAGCTGTAGTCCTGACCGATGAGGTAGATGCGCTTGAGCTCCCGGTCTTCGCGCAGCACGCCCATGAGGGCGGTCATGCGCATGTCGGCATGGGCGTCAAAGCGGAAATGCCAGAAGCTGCACTTGTCGTTGGTCAGCGCCGGGTCGACGGCCGAGTAGTTCAGGAACAGCATGCGCCGCTGGGGGTCGCGTTCGTTGTGCTTGTTGATCGCGTCGACCAGGGCACTGGCCGCGGCCGACGAATTGCCCTGGGCCACGATGCCGATGCCCCGGTCGATCGCCAGGCGCAAGGCCGACAGGGCCTCTTCGGTCTGGCCTTTGCTGTCGAACCGCTCGATCAGCAACGGGCGGGCACCGCCCGGCAGCTTGACGCCGCCGCGGGCGTTCACCCGCTCGGTGGCCCAGACCAGGTTGCGAAACACGGCCTCGCCGGTGTTGGCAAACGGGCCGGACAGGCCTTC
The DNA here is from genome assembly GCA_046604145.1 of Hydrogenophaga sp. XSHU_21. GTDB lineage: Bacteria > Pseudomonadota > Gammaproteobacteria > Burkholderiales > Burkholderiaceae_C > Hydrogenophaga. The sequence continues at coordinate 163,953 of JBKIXD010000003.1, read as the reverse complement.
GATCATGGCGATGCGGATGGGCTCGGCGCCAGGGGCTGGCGCCTGGGCGGTGGCGACCGTCGGCAAGGCAGCCATGGCCAGCGTGGCGGTGAGGACGGCCAGGCCGCGGCGGCGGGAAAACAGGTTCATGAAAAACTCCGTGGTGCGCGGGCCCGTCCAGCGCGGGCCATGCGTGTCGCTTGGGCGACAGGGCAACTCTAATTCATAATTATCGCAGAGTGCCCTCAGGGGTATGGCCGCCCCCGTCACCGCACCAACCCCTCAGACCGCCAGATCGGCCAGGGCCCAGCGGGGCGCCACGTCGAACCGGCCGCAGGCGCCAGCGCCGTCGCCCAGCAAGCCCGCCTGGGCCCGCATGCCAGCGGCCAGGGCAATCATGGCGCCGTTGTCGGTGCACAGGGCCGGCTCGGGGTAATGCACGCGCAGGCCGCCCTGCTTCGCGGCCGCGTCGAGCGTGGCCCGCAGCCGGGCGTTGGCCCCCACGCCGCCGGCCACCACGAGCCGCTTGAGCCCGGTCGCCTTGAGCGCCGAGAGCGACTTCTTCACCAGCACGTCGACGATCGCCGCCTGGGCGCTGGCGGCCACGTCGGCCTTCTCCTGCATCGACAACGGGTCGGCCAGGTGGGTGGTGGCCGGGCCCTCCGGTGCCGCACGGGCCAGGCGCTTCACCTGCGTCAGGACCGCGGTCTTCAGGCCGGCGAACGAAAAATCCAGGTCACCGCTGTGCTGCAGCGGGCGCGGGAATCGGTGGGCCTGAGGATCGCCCTGCTCGGCCAGCCGCGCCAGCGCCGGACCACCGGGATAGCCCAACCCCAGCAACTTGGCCGACTTGTCGAACGCCTCGCCGGCGGCGTCGTCGATGGTTTCACCCAGCAATTCGTAGCGCCCCACCCCGTCCACCCGCATCAGCTGCGTGTGCCCGCCCGACACGAGCAGCGCCACGAACGGAAACGACGGGGGATCGGCGCTGAGGAACGGGGACAGCAGGTGGCCTTCGAGGTGGTGCACGCCGAACACCGGCTTGCCCAGGGCCATGCCCATCGCATGGGCCACACCGGTGCCCACCAGCAGCGCACCGGCCAGGCCGGGGCCCCGCGTGCAGGCAATGGCATCGATGGCCGACAGACCAACGCCCGCCTGCGCCAGCACCGCGTCGGTGAGCGGCAGCACGCGGCGGATGTGGTCCCGGCTGGCCAGCTCGGGCACCACGCCGCCATAAGCCTGGTGCATCTCGATCTGCGTATGCAGCGCATGGCCGAGCAGGCGTGGCGTGCCGGGGCCGCTGGCATCGACCAGGGCCACACCGGTTTCGTCGCAGGAGGATTCAATGCCGAGGATGCGCATGAGGGGCGAGAGTGTAAAGGCGGCACGGATGTTGCTCGCGGACAGGGTCGATGAGGTCGGGTGAAGAGCCCAGGGGTGCGAAAAGGATGAAGTCGGGGCTGGATTTCCTGTTGGCCGCCAAGCGCTGCGAGATCGACGGACTGCAACGCCTGGCCCTGACCGGCACCCTGGTGGACGTGACCGGGCGGCTGGTGCACGGGCTGCAGCGCGAACGCGGCCTGTCCAACCTTTACCTGGGCTCGCAGGGGCGGCGTTTCGCCAGCGAGCGGCAGGCGCAGATCGGGTTGTCCCGACAGGTCGAGCTTGAATGGCGCGCGCACATCGGCCTGCTGGAATCGGACGCCGCCCAGGCCGGCCATGGGGCACGGCTGTTCAGCCGCATTGCCTATGTGCTGCAAGGCCTGGACGGGCTCGGTGCGTTGCGCGAGCGCGTGCTCCAGCGCGAATGGGACACCACCCGCAGCACCGAGGCCTACATGCGGCTGATCGCCGCCCTGCTGGCGGTGGTGTTCGAGGCTGCCGACAGCGCCACCGACCCCGAGGTGTCGCGGCGGCTCGTCGCCTTGTTCAACTTCATGCAGGGCAAGGAGTTCGCGGGGCAGGAACGCGCCGTCGGCTCGGCCCTGTTTGCGCGCGGCCAGGCCGACGCCGCGGAGCAGCAGCGCCTGTTGCACCTGATCGAATCGCAGGAACGCTGCCTCGAGCTGTTCAATGCCTTCGCCCCCGCCGAAGCGCGCGCCATGTGGACGGCACCCCACGCCAGCGGAACACTGGCCGAGCTCGAGCGCATGCGCCGCGTGCTGTGCACCACCGCGCACGGCGGCGCACTCAAGCCCGAGTGGAGCCAGACCTGGTTCGACGTCTGCAGCGCGCGCATGGACGCCATGAAAACGGTCGAAGACCGCCTGGCCGCCGACCTGCGCGCCACCTGCGACGACAAGATCGGCCAGGCCCGCACCGAGCTGGCGAGCTTCGGTGCACTCGCCGACCAGCCGGCCGCCGATCCCCTGGTGTTCTACCTGGCGGCGCCCGAAGCACCCACGGCTGCGCCCTCGGGTACCCAGGGATTCGGGCTGCAACTGGAGCGCTCGGTGCTGGAACTGGTGCACGACCAGGCGCGCCGACTGCAGGCCATGGGCGATGAACTCGATGCCGTGCGCGCCAGCCTGAACGAGCGGCGCCTGATCGAACGCGCCAAGGGCCTTTTGATGGCCCACCGACAGCTGAGCGAGGCCGACGCGCACAAGGCCCTGCGCCAGATGGCGATGAACCAGAACCGGCGCCTGGTGGACGTGGCAGAAGCAGTGCTGGCCATGGCCGATGTGCTGCCGCCGCGCTGACCACGGTGCGGCCGCAGCGCACCAACCTGTGCCATTCCACGGACGGCGCACCATGGCGGCGCCGCTCAGGCGGTGACCATCCAGCCCGGGACGGCCTCGCGCACTCAATGAAATCAACGACTTGCGACACCCACAGGGATAACCCTCAACCTGGCATGGTCCCTGCTTGATTGCAAGCAGAACAGACCATGGCCAACGGCGGCCTTGATCTGGCAAGTCTCCCCAGACACGGACAACGGCGTCCATTTCCTGCCCGCAAATCGCGGGTCTGGAAATGGGCGCCGTTGTGCTTTTGGGGTCCCGATTCTTCGTCTCATTCACATCACCGCAGGAGCTGGACCATGACCGTCGACCGAAAGCCCACGATTGCATCCACGACCCCGCCCACCCGGCGCGAGATCATCAAGCAAGGTGCCGCCGGCGCTGCGCTGTTTGCGGGACTGGGTCACCTCCCGGTGTGGGCATCGGGCTCCGATGCCCCCGAGAAAAAGGAAGTGAAGATCGGCTTCATTCCGCTGACCGACTGCGCCAGCGTGGTCATGGCCTCGGTGCTGGGCATCGACCAGAAGTACGGCGTCAAGATCATCCTGACCAAGGAAGCCAGCTGGCCGGGGGTGCGCGACAAGCTGGTCAACGGCGAACTCGACATGGCCCACGTGCTCTGGGGCCTGATCTACGGGGTGCACATGGGCACGGCGGGTCCCAAGAAGGACATGGCCGTGCTGATGAACCTGAACCACAACGGTCAGGCCATCACGCTGTCGAAAAAGCTGGCCGACAAGGGCGCGGTGGACAACGCCAGCCTCGCCAAATTGATGAACACCGAGAAGCGCGAATACACCTTCGCGCAGACCTTCCCCACCGGCACGCACGCCATGTGGCTGTACTACTGGCTGGCCTCGGCCGGCGTTCAGCCGCTCAAGGAAAGCAAGATCATCACCGTGCCGCCGCCGCAGATGGTGGCCAACATGCGCGTGGGCAACATGGATGGCTACTGCGTGGGCGAGCCCTGGGGCCACCGCGCCATCGCCGATGGCATCGGCATCACCGCCGCCACCACCCAGGACATCTGGAAGGACCACCCCGAAAAGGCACTGGGGACCACCGGCGAGTTTGCGCAGAAGTACCCCAACACCTGCCGCGCCGTGGTAGCCGCCATCCTGGAAGCCAGCAAATGGATCGACGCCGGCCTGCAGAACAAGCTGAAGATGGCCGAGACCGTGGCCGACCGCGCCTATGTGAACACCAGCGTGGACGTGATCAACCAGCGCATCCTGGGCCGCTACCAGAACGGCCTGGGCAAGACCTGGGACGACCCCAACCACATGAAGTTCTTCAACGACGGCTACGTGAACTTCCCCTACCTGTCCGACGGCATGTGGTTCCTGACCCAGCACAAGCGCTGGGGCCTCATGAAGGACCACGTCGACTACCTGGCGGTGGCGCAGCAGATCAACAAGATCGACCTGTACAAGCAGGGCGCTGCGGCGGCCAAGGTCAACGTGCCCAAGGACCCGATGCGCAGCAGCAAGCTGATGGACGGCGTGGTCTGGGACGGCAAGAACCCCCGCCAATACGCCGACGGCTTCAAGGTCCAGGTGTAAGGGGCGCAGCATGGTCAGCGCCGTCTTTCACACGCCCTTGCCCGTCGTGCCCGAACCGCCTTCCGGTCGGGCCGAGCCCACTTCCGTTCGGGCTGAGCCTGTCGAAGCCCCGCCCACCGTACACCCAGCGAGCCCTTCGACAGGCTCAGGGCGAACGGAAAAGGCCAAAGTCGGATCGCCCTTCGACTGGAAGGCCTTGTGGATGCGGACCGTCCCTCCCCTGCTCGGGCTCGGCCTGCTCGTGCTGATCTGGGAAATGATCGCCAAGTCGGCGGACAGCGGCATCCCCACACCCGCCGCCACCTGGGCCGCGGCGGTCGAACTCTTCAGCGATCCGTTCTATTCCAACGGCCCCAACGACCAGGGCATCGGCTGGAACGTGCTGTCCTCGCTGCAGCGCGTGGGCATGGGCTTCGGCATGGCGGCGCTGGTGGGCATTCCGGTCGGCTTTGCGATCGGTCGCTTCGAGTTCCTCTCGCGCATGTTCAACCCGCTCATCAGCCTGCTGCGCCCGGTGTCGCCGCTGGCCTGGCTGCCGATCGGGCTGCTGGTGTTCAAGGGCGCCAACCCGGCGGCCATCTGGACGATCTTCATCTGCTCGATCTGGCCCATGATCATCAACACCGCGGTGGGCGTGCAGCGCGTGCCGCAGGACTACATGAACGTGGCGCGCGTGCTCAACCTGAGTGAATGGAAGATCGTCACGAAGATCCTGCTGCCGGCCGTGCTGCCCTACATGCTCACCGGCGTGCGGCTGGCGGTGGGAACGGCCTGGCTCGTCATCGTGGCGGCCGAGATGCTCACCGGCGGTGTCGGAATCGGCTTCTGGGTCTGGGACGAGTGGAACAACCTCAATGTGGCCCACATCATCATCGCGATCTTCACCATCGGCCTCGTGGGCCTGGTGCTGGAGTTTGCGCTCGTCAAACTGGCCACGGCCTTCACCTACGAGGACGTCAAGTCATGAGCACGCCGCAGAAAACCCAGGGCGACCGCGTCGAGAAGTACATCGAGATCCAGGGGGTTGCGCAGACCTTCAAGACCCAGAAGGGCCTGTTCCCGGCGCTGCGCGACATTCACCTCACCGTCGCCAAGGGTGAGTTCGTGGCCCTGATCGGCCACTCGGGGTGCGGCAAGTCCACCTTGCTCAACCTGGTGGCGGGTCTGACCACACCCACGGCCGGCACGCTGCTGTGCGCCAACCGCGAGATTGCCGGCCCCGGCCCCGAGCGCGCGGTGGTGTTCCAGAACCATTCGCTGCTGCCCTGGCTCACCTGCTTCGAGAACGTGCACCTCGCGGTCGAGCGCGTGTTCGGCGGCACCGAAAACCGCGCTGCGCTGCGCGCCCGCACCGACGCGGCGCTGGCGCTGGTCGGGCTGACACACGCCGCCACCAAGCGCCCTGGAGAAATCTCGGGCGGCATGAAACAGCGCGTGGGCATTGCCCGGGCGCTGTCGATGCAGCCCAAGGTGCTCCTGATGGACGAACCGTTCGGTGCGCTGGACGCACTCACGCGCGCCAAGCTGCAGGACGAACTGCTCGAGATCGTGGCGCAGACCGAAGCGACGGTGGTCATGGTCACCCACGACGTGGACGAGGCGGTGCTGCTGTCCGACCGCATCGTGATGATGACCAACGGCCCGGCCGCCACCATCGGCGAGGTGCTGTCGGTCAACTTGCCGCGGCCGCGAAACCGCCTCGCGCTGGCCGACAACCCGCGCTACCAGCAGTGCCGCAAGGCGGTGATCGACTTCCTGTACACCCGCCAGAGCCACGTCGAGAAGGCCGCCTGAGGAGACCCCCATGGACATGCGCGTCAATCCGCGGCAGAAGATGAAACTGGTGATGGTGGGCAACGGCATGGCCGGCGTTCGCGCGCTGGAAGAACTGCTCAAGCTCGCCCCTGACCTTTACGACATCACGGTGTTCGGGGCCGAACCGCACCCCAACTACAACCGCATCCTGTTGTCGCCGGTGCTGGCGGGGGAGCAGACGCTCGACCAGATCGTGCTGAACGACTGGGACTGGTACCGCGACCACGGCATCGCGCTGCACGCCGGCCGCACCGTGACGCGGATCGACCGTGTGCGGCGCGTGGTGGTGGCCGACGACGGCCGGGGTGAGCCGATCGAGGCGGCGTACGACCGCCTCATCCTGGCAACCGGGTCCAATCCCTTCATGCTGCCGGTGCCCGGCAAGGAACTGCAGGGTGTCATCGCCTACCGCGACATCGCCGACACGCAGGCCATGATCGACGCCGCCGCCCGGTACCGCTCGGCGGTGGTCATCGGCGGCGGTCTGCTCGGCCTCGAGGCCGCCAACGGCCTGGCCAAACGCGGCATGGACGTGACCGTGGTGCACGTGGCCCCGTGGCTCATGGAGCGCCAGCTCGACGAGACCGCGGGCCGGTTGTTGCAGCAGTCGCTCGAGGCGCGGGGACTGAAGTTCCTGATCGGTGCGCAGACCGAGGCGCTGGTCGGTGATGACCGGGTGCGCTTGGTGCGCTTCAAGGATGGCCGTGAGATTCCGGCCGATCTGGTGGTGATGGCCGTGGGCATCCGCCCCAACACCGCCCTGGCCGAGGGCGCAGGCCTGCACGTGCAGCGCGGCATCGTGGTGAGCGACACCCTGCAGACGGTGACCGATCCCCGCATTTACGCGGTGGGCGAATGCGCGGCGCACCGCGGCGTGGCCTACGGTCTGGTGGCGCCGCTGTTCGAACAGGGCAAGGTGCTCGCCAACCACCTGGCCGAATTCGGCATCGGTCGCTACAGCGGCTCGCTCACGTCCACCAAACTCAAGGTGACCGGGATCGACCTGTTTTCCGCCGGTGATTTCATGGGCGGCGAAGGCACCGACACCATCGTGATGAGCGACCCGGCCAGCGGCATCTACAAGAAGCTGGTGCTGCAGGGCGACCGGCTGGTGGGCGCCTGCCTGTATGGCGACACGGTCGACGGCAGCTGGTACTTCAAGCTGCTGCGCGACGGCCGCAACGTGGCCGATGTGCGCGACCGGCTGATGTTCGGCGAGCACTTCTCCACCAGCGCCATCGGCGACGTGGGGCACCAGGGCCAGAGCAAGGCCGCGGCCATGGCCGACACCGACGAGGTGTGCGGCTGCAACGGGGTGAACAAGGGCACCATCTGCAAGGCCATCCGCGACAAGGGCCTGTTCACGATCGACGAGGTGCGCAAGCACACCAAGGCCAGCGCCAGCTGCGGTTCGTGCACCGGGCTGGTCGAGCAGATCCTGATGGCCACCGCGGGCGGCGACTACTCGGCCACGCCCAAGCTCAAGGCGGTGTGCGGCTGCACCGACCATGGCCACCAGGCGGTGCGCGACGCCATCCGCGACCAGCACCTGATCCACCGCGCCGACGTGTTCTCGGCCCTGGGCTGGCGCACGCCCGACGGCTGCGCCACCTGCCGCCCGGCCATCAACTACTACCTGCTCAGCACCTGGCCCAAGGAGGCCAGGGACGACCCGCAGAGCCGCTTCGTCAACGAACGCATGCACGCCAACATCCAGAAGGACGGCACCTACAGCGTGGTGCCGCGCATGTGGGGCGGCGAGACGAATGCCGCCGAACTGCGGCGCATCGCCGACGTGGTGGACAAGTACCAGATCCCGACCGTGAAGGTGACCGGCGGCCAGCGCATCGACCTGCTGGGCGTGAAGAAGGAAGACCTGCCCGCGGTGTGGCGCGAGATCGGCATGCCCAGCGGCCACGCCTACGCCAAGGCACTGCGCACGGTGAAAACCTGCGTGGGCAGCGAGTGGTGCCGCATGGGCACGCAGGACAGCACGCAGATGGGCAAGGACCTCGAGCGGGCCATGTGGCGCATGTACGCGCCGCACAAGGTGAAGTTTGCGGTGAGCGGTTGTCCGCGCAACTGCGCCGAGGCCGGCATCAAGGACGTGGGCATCGTGGGCGTGGACAGCGGCTGGGAAATGTACGTGGCGGGCAACGGCGGCATCAAGACCGAGGTGGCGCAGTTCCTGGTGAAGCTCAAGACCGCCGAGGAGGTGATGGAGCACACCGGCGCCTTCATGCAGCTCTACCGGCTGGAGGGGTGGTACCTCGAGCGCACCGTGCACTACGTGGCGCGCGTGGGGCTCGACCACATCAAGCGGCGCATCGTGGACGACGCCGAGGGGCGCAAGGCGCTCTGGGCGCAGCTCCAGTTTGCGCTCGACGGCGAGCCCGACCCCTGGTTCGAGCACCAGGCCGCGGCCGTCGACACGCGCCAATACATCCCGATCCGCCGCGTGGAGACCATCGAATGAGCATCGAGACACAAGCCTGGGTGGCGATCTGCCGCGTGGACGACATTCCCGTGCTCGGATCGCGCACCGTGCCGCGCGAGCGCGGGCTCGATGTGGCGGTGTTCCGCAACGCCGAGGGCGGCGTGTTCGCCCTGCTCGACCGCTGCCCGCACAAGGGTGGTCCGCTCAGCCAGGGCATCGTCTTCGGCACCCGCGTGGCCTGCCCGCTGCACAACTGGACCATCGGCCTGGGCGATGGTTGCGCACAGGCGCCCGACGAGGGCTGCACGCCGCGGTTTGCGGTGCGGGTGGTGGACGGCACCGTGCACCTGGACGCCCACGAGCTGGCCTCGGTGGGCATCGACCTCACGCGCCCGGTGGCCGGACCGGCACGGCGCGGCAGCTTCGCGTGAACGAGACCCGGTCCACCTGCCCCTATTGCGGCGTGGGCTGCGGGGTGGTCATTCAGTCCGAGGGCGATCGCATCATCGGTGTGCGCGGCGATGCCGACCACCCGGCCAACTTCGGCCGCCTGTGCAGCAAAGGCTCGACGCTGCACCTCACGGCCACGCCGGCGGTGGCGGCGCAGGCCCGCCTGCTGCACCCCATGCGGCGGCCCGAGCGCGGCGCCGAGCCGCAGCGGATCGCCTGGGACACGGCGCTCGACCTGGCGGCGCAGCGGTTCGGCGCGGTCATCGATGCCCACGGGCCCGACGCCGTCGGCTTCTACGTCAGCGGCCAGTTGCTCACCGAGGACTACTACGTCTTCAACAAGCTGGCCAAAGGCCTGATCGGCACCAACAACATCGACACCAACTCGCGCCTGTGCATGAGCAGCGCGGTGGCGGGCTACAAGAAGACGCTGGGTGCCGATGCGCCCCCTGCCTGCTACGACGACGTGAACCACGCGGACTGCCTGTTCATCGTCGGCAGCAACGCCGCCTGGGCGCATCCGGTCCTGTTCCGCCGGATCGAGGACGCCCGGCGCGCACGGCCGCACATGAAGGTCATCGTGGCCGACCCGCGGCGCACCGACACCGCCGACTTCGCCGATCTGTACCTGCCGATCCAGCCCGGCACCGACGTGATGCTGTTCCATGCCCTGCTGCACCTGATGCTGTGGGAAGGCTGGGTGGACACGGCCTACATCGAGCGCCACACCAGCGGCTTCGACGCGCTGAAAGACCTGGTTCGGTCGACCACGCCCGAGAAGGCGGCGCAGGTCTGCGGTGTGCCGGTGGCCGACCTGGTGACCGCCGCCCGGTGGTTTGCGCATGGCGCCAGCGGTGACGCCCGGGCGCGCGGCGCCACCCTCAGCCTGTACTGCCAGGGCCTGAACCAGAGCACCAGCGGCACCGCCAAGAACGCCAGCCTGATCAACCTGCACCTGGCCACCGGGCAGATCGGCAAACCGGGCGCCGGACCGTTCAGCCTGACCGGCCAGCCCAACGCCATGGGCGGGCGCGAGGTGGGCGGTCTGGCCAACCTCATCAGCGCCCACCGCGACATGGCCAACCCCGGTCACCGCGCCGAGGTGGCAGCGCTTTGGGGCGTGGCCGACGTCCCCTCCCGCCCCGGCCTGACCGCGGTCGAACTGTTCGAGGCCGCGGCCGATGGGGCCGTGAAGGCGCTGTGGATCGCCTGCACCAACCCGGCCCAGTCCATGCCCGACCAGGCCACCGTGCGCCGCGCGCTGCAGCGCGCCGAGTTCGTGGTGGTGCAGGAGGCCTTTGCCACGCCCGCGACCTGTGACTTTGCCGACCTGCTGCTGCCCGCCACCACCTGGGGTGAAAAGGACGGCACCGTCACCAACAGCGAGCGGCGCATCAGCCGGGTGCGCAGCGCGGTGGCCGCCCCGGGCGAGGCGCGACACGACTGGCGCATCGCGGTCGATTTCGCACGGCGGCTTCGGCCCGGCACCCCGCTGTTCCCCTACGAATCGCCCGAATCCATCTGGGTCGAGCACCGCGAATCCACCCGCGGGCGCGACCTCGACATCACCGGCCTGAGCTACGACCTGCTGGAGCGGCAGGGACCGCAGCAGTGGCCCATGCCCGAAGGCGCCCCACAGGGACGCGCGCGCCTGTACGAGGACGGCGTGTTTCCCACGCCGGACGGCCGGGCGCGCTTCGTCGCCACGCCCTTCAAGGCGGTGGCCGAACCCCGCCGCAGCGAGTTTCCGTTGGCGCTCACCACCGGGCGCCTGCGCGATCACTGGCACGGCATGAGCCGCACCGGCTTGCTCGGCCGGCTGTTCGGCCATGTGGCCGAACCTTCGGTCGACCTGCATCCGCAGGACATGGCCCGGCTCGGTCTAGGCGAGGGCGACCTGGTGAAGCTCACCAGCAAGCGCGGGACGCTGGTCCTGCCGGCACGTGCCAGCGCGCAAACCGGGCTGGCGCAGGCGTTCGTCGCCATGCACTGGGGTGCCGAATACCTGAGCGGGCGGTCCAGCGACGGGCAGGCCATGGGCGGCATCAACGCCATCACCACCTCGGCGTTCTGCCCCGACTCGAAACAACCCGAACTCAAGCACGCGGCGGTGCGCGTGGACAAGGCGGCACTGCCCTGGACGATGCTGGCCATGGCGTGGCTGCCGGAAGACGGCGCCATCGTGGCGCGCGAGCGCCTTCGCCGGTTGCTGCCGGCGTTCGATTTCGCCCTGTGCGTGCCCTTCGGCCGGGAACGCGCCGGCGTGCTGTTCCGGGCGGCCGGCGTCGAGGCGCCGCCTGCCGCCCTGCTGGCCGAGGTGGAGGCGGCGCTCGGCCTGAACACCGGCGACGCGCTGCGGTACGAAGACCCCCGGCAAGGCCGCCGCCGCGTGGCGCGGCGCACCGCACGGGCCGATGGCGGCGTGGAGCTGGCCGGGTTCCTGATGGCAGGCGACACCCGGGCAGAGGCCTGGCTGAAGCCCCTGCTCGAACAGGCACAGCCTTTGACCCTGGACACCCGGCTGCTGCTGATGCCGGGTGCCGAGGCCCCGGTGGCCCTGCCGGTGCGGGCCAGGCAGGTCTGCACCTGCGCCGACGTGAACGAAGACGCCATCAACGCCCAGCTGGCGCAGGCCGTGGGCGACGAGGCGCAGCGGCTGGCCAGCGCCCAGGCCACGCTGGGTTGCGGCACGCATTGCGGCTCGTGCGTGCCCGAACTGCAGCGGCTGGCCAGGGCCGCCTGCCGCCCGGCGGCCGAGGTCGCCATATAACGGCAAGTCATCAGGCCTACCCTACGATCGGCCACCCATGGGCATCAGCCAGTACATCAAGGAAATCGGCCGCGGCAAGGACGGGGCGCGGTCGCTCACGCGCGAGCAGGCCGCCGACCTGATGGGCCAGGTGCTCGATGGCGCGGTCAGCGACCTGGAGCTCGGCGGGTTCTGCCTCGCCATGCGCATCAAGGGCGAAACACCCGACGAAATGGCCGGCTTTCTCGACGCCACCCATGCGCGGCTGGCGCGCGTGCCCGGCGGCGGTCGGCCGGTGGTGGTGCTGCCCAGCTACAACGGAGCGCGCAAGCTGCCGCTGCTCACGCCGCTGCTGGCGCTCTGGCTGGCGCGCCAGGGCGCGGCGGTGCTGGTGCACGGCACGCCCACCGAAGACAAGCGGGTCACCGCCGACGCAGTGTTCGCTGCCCTCGGCCTGCCCGCCAGCACCGACGCCGGGCCCCTGTCGCCCGGCGAATGCCGCTTCGTGCCCACGCCGGTGCTGCTGCCCGGGCTCAAGCGCCTGCTCGACGTGCGCCGCGCGGTGGGCCTGCGCAACCCGGGCCACAGCCTGGTCAAGCTGATGAACCCGGTGGCCGGTCCCGCGCTGATCGTGGGCAGCTACACGCACCCGGAGTACGCGGTGAGCATGGCGGCCACGTTCGCGCTCACCGGTGCGCACGCGGTGCTGCTGCGGGGCACCGAAGGCGAGCCCGTGGCCGATGCCCGCCGGCAGCCACGCATCGAGGTGTTCCGCGACGGCGAACGCAGCGAGCGAGTGCCGGCCCAGGACGGCCCGCTGGCCCACCTGCCCGAGCTGCCGGCCATCGACCCCGAATCCACCGCCCGATACATCCGCGCCGTGCTCGACGGCCATCTCCCGCTGCCGGCGCCGATCGCGCGCCAGGCCGACTGCATCCTCGCCGAGGTGAATGCCCATGACCACGCCAGCCTCCCCGCTTGATTTCTCCCCCGGCACCGTCACCCTGGTGGGCGCCGGGCCGGGCGACCCCGAACTGCTGACCCTCAAGGCCGTGCGCGCGATCGGCGCGGCCACCGTGCTGCTGGTGGACGACCTGGTCAACGACGCGGTGCTGGCACATGCCCGGCCGGGCGCCCGCATCGTGCATGTGGGCAAGCGCGGGGGCTGCAAAAGCACGCCGCAGGCCTTCATCGACAAGCTCATGGTCATGGCGGCCCGCGAGGGCGAGGTGGTCGTGCGCCTCAAGGGCGGCGACCCGTTCATCTTCGGTCGCGGCGGCGAAGAAACCGAACACCTGCAGGCCGAAGGCATTCGGGTGCAGGTGGTCAATGGCGTGACGGCCGGTCTGGCCGCGGTGACGTCGCTGGGCGTGCCGCTCACCCACCGCGACCACGCCCACGGCGTGGTGTTCGTCACCGGACACGCCAAGCCTGGCGACCGCGGCACCGACTGGCGCGCCCTGGCGGCCACCGCGCGCGACGCGCGCCTGACGCTGGTGATCTACATGGGCGTGAGCGGCGCGGCCACGATCCAGGCCGACCTGTTGCAGGGCGGCCTGGCGCCCGAGACCCCGCTGGCGGTCATCCAGCACGCCACCCTGCCCCACCAGCGGCATGCGGTGTCCACGCTGGGCGATCTGCAGGACACCCTCGTGCGCGAAGGCCTGGGCAGCCCGGCGGTGATCGTGGTGGGCGACGTGCTGCAGGGCCTGCTGTCGCTTGCGCAGCACAGTGCGGCGGCGCGCGCGGCCTGATCGCCGCGCTGCCCCTACACTGCGGCCCCATCCACCGGGAGGGGCGATGCTCGACAAACTCAACACACTCACCGAAAGCCACGGCGCGCTGCGGCCGGGTCACGGCCTGGTCACCGGCGTGATCGCGCTGTCGTTGGCCATCCTGTGCTTTCTGGGGGTGCTGGCTTTTCACTTTCCCCAATACCTCACCACGCCCGAACTGCGCCGCCAGTACGACGTGGACCTGATGCGCCAGGTGCTGTTCTGGGCGCTGGTGCTGGCCGGCGGCCTGAGCCTGGTGAACCTGGTGTTCCGCCGCGCACCCTGGCTGGCGGGCGGCGCGTTTGCGCTGGTGCTGCTGTCGGCCCTGCTGGGCGGTCACGCGGTCGAGGTCGATCCGGCCTTTCCGGACCACACGCCCTACATCGGCCTCGACTGGTTCATCCTCGATCTGCTGGGCTCGGCCCTGATCTTCATCTTCATCGAGAAGCTGTTTGCATTGCGCAAGGACCAGCCGGTGTTCCGACCCGAGTGGCAAACCGACTTCCACCATTTCATCGTCAACCACATGCTGGTCGGCTTCATGCTGCTGGCCACCAACCTGCTGGTGCACCGCCTCTTCGGCTGGGTGCCCACCGAAGGCGTTCAGGGCTGGGTGGCCGCACTCCCGTTCTGGGCCGCCCTGCCGCTGTGCATCCTGGTGGCCGATCTGGCCCAGTACTGGACGCACCGCGCCTACCACGAGGTGCCGCTGCTGTGGCGCCTGCACGCGGTGCACCACAGCACGAAACACATGGACTGGATGGCCGGGTCCCGCCAGCACGTGATCGAGACCATCATCACGCGCACCGCCGTGCTGGGCCCGATCTTCCTGCTGGGGTTCTCCAAGGAAGTCATCGACGCCTACATCATCGTCGTGGGATTCCAGGCCGTGTTCAACCACGCCAACGTGAGCGTGCGGCTGGGCCCGCTGCGCTACCTCATCGTCACGCCCAACTTTCACCACTGGCACCACAGCCAGGACGAGGAAGCGCTGGACAAGAACTACGCGGCCCACTACGCCTTTCTGGACCACCTGTTCGGCACCGCCGTGAACAGCCCCAGGGTGTGGCCCGAGCGCTATGGCGTGCTGGGCGACTACGTGCCCAAAGGCTTCCTGAAGCAACTGGCTTTCCCGTTCACCTGGAAGGGCTGACGCCTTGGCCGAGCCAGCCTGGGATGCCGTCGTCATCGGCGCGGGTGCCGCCGGCCTGTTCTGCGCCGGCGTGGCCGGCCAGCGCGGCCGCCGGGTGCTGCTGATCGACCACAGCCCGAAGGTGGCCGAAAAGATCCGCATCTCGGGCGGCGGACGCGCCAACTTCACCAACCGCGACATCGACGTGCGGTCGCCCCAGAAGCACTTCATCGGCGAGAACCCGCACTTCTGCCGATCGGCGCTGTCGCGCTACACACCGGCCGACTTCATTGCGCTGATGGACCGCCACGGCATTGCGTGGCACGAGAAGCACAAGGGGCAGCTGTTCTGCGACCGGTCGGCCGAGGACCTGATCCAGATGCTGCTGCGCGAATGCGACGCCGGCGGCGTGACGCGCTGGCAGCCCTGCGGGGTGGCCGCCGTGCGGCAGGCGGGCGACGGATCGTACGAACTCGACACCGACCGCGGAACGGTTCAAGCCAACCGCGTGGTGGTGGCCACCGGCGGCTTGTCCATCCCGCAGATCGGCGCCACCGATTTCGGCTTCCGGCTGGCCCGTCAGTTCGGCCTGACGGTGGTCGAACCCCGGCCGGCGCTGGTGCCCCTCACCTTCGACGCGGCGCAATGGGCGCCCTACGCCGAACTCGCCGGCCTGTCGTTGCCGGTGCGCATCGACACCGGGGACAAGAAGGCGCGCATGGCCTTCGACGAGGACCTGCTGTTCACGCACCGCGGACTGTCGGGGCCGGCGGTGCTTCAGATTTCGAGCTACTGGGCGCCAGGCGCGGCGCTGCACATCGATCTGGCGCCGCAAACCGATTTGGCCGAGGCGCTGGCCGACGCGAAGCGCCGGTCGCGCAAGCGGGTGGCCAACGAGCTGGCGGCCTGGGTGCCGACCCGGCTGGCCGACACCTGGACCGCCCAGGAACCCGACTGGCAGCGGCCGGTGATGGAAACCGCCGACAAGGCGCTGGCGCGGCTGGCCGAGCGCCTGCACCGCTGGGCCCTGGTGCCCACCGGCACCGAGGGCTACCGCAAGGCCGAGGTGACCCGCGGCGGCGTGGACACCCGCGAACTGTCCCAGCAGACGATGGAATCCCGGCAGCCGGGTCTGCATTTCATCGGCGAGGTGGTCGACGTGACGGGCTGGCTCGGGGGTTACAACTTCCAGTGGGCGTGGGCGTCGGCCTTTGCCTGCGGCAACGCACTCTGACGCCCGGCGAACCCGGGTGGCACCCCGGGTAGCCAAGGCCGCTGAAGTGGCTATAATCGCGGGCTTTGCTGGCAAACCCCCGTCGGCCAATACTAGTTTCAACGACGGGGAACAATCGCTGCCAAGAAGGCCGGGCCTGATCTTCCCCGCCATCCTTTGGTTGCACATTCTCAGGAATCGATCGATACATGACCACCATCCGTGTGAAAGACAACGAGCCGTTCGACGTGGCTCTGCGTCGCTTCAAGCGCACCATTGAAAAACTCGGCCTGCTGACCGACCTGCGCGCCCGCGAGTTCTACGAGAAGCCCACAGCCGAGCGCAAGCGCAAGAAGGCCGCCGCCGTCAAGCGCCACTTCAAGCGCGTGCGCTCCATGCAGCTGCCCAAGAAGCTGTACTGACCGCCGCCGGCCCCCAGGCCGCGCACGAAAGCCCGCCCAAGGACGCTTGCGCGGGCTTTTTTCATTTTTCATCTCCCGCCTCAGGAACCACCCCATGAGCCTCAAAGCCCGCATCACCGACGACATGAAGAACGCCATGCGCGCCAAGGACACCGAGCGCCTGGCCGCCATCCGGTTGCTGACCGCCGCCATCAAGCAAAAGGAAGTGGACGAGCGCATCGAACTCGACGATGCCGCCGTGGTGGGCGTGATCGACAAGATGGTCAAACAGCGCAAGGACTCGATCACCGCCTTCGAGCAGGGTGGTCGCGCCGACCTGGCCGCCAAGGAAGCGGCCGAACTGGTGATCCTGCAGGCCTACCTGCCGGAGCGCCTGTCGGCCGAGGCGGTGCTGGCCGAGGTGCGCGCCATCGTGGCCGAGGTGGGCGCCAAGGGCCCGGGCGACATGGGCAAGGTGATGGGCGCCGCCAAGGCCCGCCTGGCCGGAAAGGCCGACATGGGGCAGGTGTCGGCCGCCGTGAAGGCCGCGCTGGCGGGCTGAGGCCGTTGCTGACGCCAAGCTGTCATATTCCTGACGGCTTGCAGTCATTCAGATCGGCCCCAGCCGCCCATCCCGCCGCCGAAACCACTCGGAATACCCGAGTCGGGCAAACCCGCATGCCGCCGCCAACACGGCCTCGGCACAGTTCGGATCGCTTGAAATCCAGGAGATTCGAATGCTTTGGAATGACACGGGAACGTCGGGTCTGCGCGGCCGCGTGCGCTGGCTCATGTCGGTCGGCCTGCTGGCCTGCGGACTGGCGTCGGGCTCGGCCATGGCCCAGACGGCGGCCCCGATCAAGGTCGGCGTCATCGGGCCGTTCACGGGACCTTCGTCCGACTTCGGCATCCCGATGCTCAACGGCATCCGGCTGGCCACCGAAGAAATCAATGCCGTGGGTGGTTACCTCGGCCGCCCGCTCGAACTGGTGGTCAAGGACGATCAAGGCAACCCCGACACCGGCCTTCGCGAGTCCGAGGCCCTGGTGCGCGAAGGCGTGATCGCCACCATCGGCTTCTGCAACACCGGCGTCGCCATGAAGGCCCTGGACGTGTACCAGAAGGCCCAGGTGCCGCTGATCGTGCCCTGCGCCACCGGCACACCGGTCACCTCGAAGTTCCCTGCGCCCGAGAGCTACATCTTCCGCACCTCGGCCCGCGATGCCATCCAGGCGCCGTTCGTGGTGCAGGACCTGGTGCGCCGCGGCTGGACGCGTGTGGCCATCTTTGCCGACACGACCGGCTACGGCGAAGCCGGCCTGAAGGACGTGGAAGCCGCGATGGCCGCCCGCAACCTCAAGCCGGTGCACGTGGCGCGCTTCGGGCTTGGCGTGAAAGACCTCAAGACCGAACTGGCCGCCGCGCGCGCAGCGGGCGCCAACGTGGTGTTCAGCTACACCGTGGGCCCCGAGAACGCGACCATCGCCAACGGGCGGCGCGACCTCGGCTGGGATGTTCCCCAGGTGGGGGCGTGGCCCCTGTCGTTCCCGTTCTTCATCAACGGTGCGCCGCAAGCCAGCGAAGGCGCGCTGATGGCGCAGACCTTCATCGCCGAACCCAGCAACGAACGGCGCGCTTCGTTCCTGGCCAACTACGGCCGCAAGTTCAACCAGAAGATGGCCGTGCCGATGGCCGCCGCACAGGCCTACGACACCACCTACCTGCTCACCTACGCCATGTTCGGCATCCGCAACGGCCAGTTCGGCGGCCCGGCCATGAAGGCTGCGCTGGAGAACATCCAGCGCACCTACTACGGTGTGGTGGCCACCTACGAGCGCCCGTTCACGCTCGAGGACAAGGACGCCGTCACCGACAACATGCTGGTGATGGGCCGGGTGACGAAAGGTGCCGTGACGTTTGCCTACGCCGAAGACGCCCGCCGCAACCTGTTCGTGCAGCGCAAGCGCTGAACACGGCGGCGGTCAGCGCAGCACCAGCGCGGTGCCTGCGACCGCCAGTGCGGCACCGGCCCAGGCGCCCCAGGCGGGGCGGCGCTTGTAGATGAGCCACAGCAGTGGCAACACCACAATCGGTGTGACCGACGACAGGATGGCCACCAGCCCTGCCTGACCGTGCTTCATGGCCTGCAGGATGAGCGTCATGCCCAGCGCCATGGCAATGGCGGCGCTGCCGAACACCAGGCCTGCGTCGCGCCAGTTCATGGGCACGCCGCTGCGCGCCCTCGACCAGCCGCTGGCCCACAGCAGGGCATGGGCCGCAAAGGCCGTGCTCATGCGCATGGCCGAGCCCGCCACCGCGTCGATGCCGGTGGTCATCAGCGGCTTGAGCATGAGGGTGGCCACCGATTGGCACAACGCGGCCAGCAGGCCCAGCCCGACGCCCACCAGCAGGCGACCCCGCGTCTGTTCCCAGGCGTGGGATTCGTCTTCGCGCCGGCCCCGCAGGATGGCCAGCATGACACCGGCCACCAACAGCCCGCTGCCCACCAGTGCCCAGCCCCAGAGCGATTCGCCCAGGAACAGCTAGGCCAGCGCCGCCGAGAACAGGGCGTGGGTGGCGAACAGCACCCCGGAACGCCGCGGCCCGAGCCGGTTCATGCAGGCAAACAGCGCCGTGTCGCCGATGAAGATGCCGATGATCCCGGAGAGCGCGAGCAGCAGGAACGCCGATCCTTCAAGGCTGCGCCAGCCGCCCGTGGTCAGGGCAATGCCCCACAGCAGCGTGGCGGCAAACAGCATGCGCCAGCGGCTGAAGGCAATGGCCCCCAGTCGCTGTGACGCCGGGGCCGAAAACAGCGCCGCCACCGCCCAGCAGCAGGCGGCCACCAGGGCGAGGGCTTCAGGCCGGAGCATGGCCGATCAGCTTCCGGCCACCTTCATGCGGTTGACCAGCACCGAGCCGACGGTCTTGGCGCCGTAGTTGTAGGCGTCCGCGCCCACGGCTTCGAGGCCCATGAGCATGTCCTTGAGGTTGCCGGCGATGGTGATCTCTTGAACCGGGTAGGCAATGCGCCCGTTCTCGACCCAGTAGCCCGAAGCGCCGCGGGAATAGTCGCCGGTCACCGGATTGACCCCCTGCCCCATCAGCTCGGTGACGAACAGGCCGCGCCCGAGTTTGCGAAGCATGGCGTCGAGGTCATCGCCGGGACGGGTGAGGCGGCTGGTGAGCGTGAGGTTGTGCGACCCGCCGGCGTTGCCGGTGGTGCGCATGCCCAGCTTGCGGGCCGAGTAGGTGGACAGGAAGTAGCCCTGAACCACCCCGCCTTGCAGCACATGCCGGCGTGCCGTGCGGACACCCTCGTCGTCGAACGGGGCGCTGCCCTTGCCACCGCGCAGGTGCGGGTCTTCCACGATGTCGAGGTGATCGGACATCACCTGCTTGCCCAGGCTGTCGGCCAGAAAACTGGTCTTGCGGTAGAGCGCACCGCCGCTGATGGCCTGCACGAACGACCCGAGCAGGCCGGCCGCCAGCGGCGACTCGAACAGCACCGGGCATTCGGTGGTCTTGATCTTGCGCGACTTCAGGCGCGAGAGCGCACGCTCGGCGGCGTAGCGGCCCACCACCTCGGGCGCGGCCAGGTCTTGCGGCGCACGCTGCGAGCTGTACCAGAAATCGCGCTGCATGGCGTCGCCCTTGCCGGCGATGGGGGCCACCGACAGGCTGTGGCGAGAGCTGGCGTAACCGCCGCTGAAGATGCCGGGCTTGCCGCGCTCGCCACCGCGCAGGTGGGCGGCGAAAAAGTGCGATTGCTGGGCAGACACCCCGGCGCCTTCGCTGTTGGTGATCTGCGGGCTGGTGGCAAACGCCGCGGCCTCGCAGGCCAGGGCGATTTCGGCCGCACCCTCGGTGCTGAGCACCCAGGGGTGGAACAGGTCGAGGTCGGGCTGGGTGTCGGCCACGTCCTGCGGATCGGGCAGACCGGCCACCGGGTCTTCGGCGGTGAACCGGGCAATGTCGTAGGCCGCCTGCACCGTCTGGCGGATGGCGGCGGGCGAAAAGTCGGACGTGCTGGCGTTGCCGCGGCGCGAACCGAGGTACACCGTGACGCCGAGGGATTTGTCCCGGTTGCGCTCGACGTTCTCGAGTTCGCCCTTGCGCACCGACACGCTCAGGCCCGAACCCTCGGAAACCTCGGCGGCGGCGTCGCCGGCGCCGAGCGAACGGGCATGGTTGAGGGCCAGGTCGACCAGTTCCTCGAACTGGTGGCGGCTGTACTGGAATCCGGGGAGCGGGGTGTTCGAGGCGTGTGTTGGCATGGCGCCGCTATGATACGGGCCCGTTTTCCGCACCGCCCGTGCGGGTGCGGATGCCCTCCCCCAACACATGTCGCGCAAACCCACCCGAGGCTATTTCGTCCGCGGTCACTTCGTCGCCGTCGGCAGCGAGCTCGATCAAGAGCTCAAGCGCGAGATGAAGGGCGGCGAAGGCCAGAGCAAGACCGACCTCAAGAAGCACAGCGACCACCTGCAGTCGCTGGGTGAGCAGCTGCTCACGCTGCGCGCCGACCTGATGGAGCGGCTGGCGCTCGACGACCGTCTGATGGACGCCCTGGATGCGGCGCGCCGGATCACCAACTTCGAGGGCCGCCGGCGGCAGATGCAGTACATCGGCAAGCTGATGCGCAAGCTGCCCGAAGACACGGTGGCCGCCATCGAGGGCGCCATCGAGGAACAGCGCAAACCGTCGGCCGCGGCCACGTTGCAGCTGCACCGCGCCGAACAGTGGCGCGACCGCCTGATCGCCGACGACGGTGCCCTGACCGAATGGCTGCAGGTGGAGCCGATGGCCGACGTGCAGCACCTGCGCACCCTCATTCGCCAGGCGCGCAAGGACGCGCAGGCCACGACAGAAAGGCCCGGCGAAGCCCAGCGCCACGGCCGCGCCTACCGGGACATCTTCCAGCTCGTCAAGGCCACACTGATGCGCGACGACGATGGCCCGGACTCCCCCGCCGACGGCACGCCCACCCAGGACCCCGCATGAGCGAGACCACCCCAGCCCCCGAGCCGGTTCGAATCGGCATCGTGTCGATCAGTGACCGCGCCAGCAGTGGCGTGTACCAGGACCAGGGCCTGCCGGCCCTGCAGGACTGGCTCACCCGCGCGCTGAAGAACCCCATCACCTTCGAGGCGCGGCTGATTCCCGACGAGCAGGAGCGCATCAGCGCCACCCTGATCGAACTGGTGGACGCCGGCTGCGCCCTGGTGCTCACCACCGGTGGCACCGGACCGGCCAAACGCGATGTGACGCCCGAAGCCACGCTGGCGGTGGCGCACAAGGAAATGCCCGGGTTCGGTGAACAGATGCGCCAGATCAGCCTGGCCTTCGTGCCCACGGCCATCCTGTCGCGCCAGGTGGCGGTGGTTCGCGACAACAGCCTCATCATCAACCTGCCGGGGCAACCCAAGGCCATCGCCGAAACGCTGGAGGGCGCGAAAAACCCCGACGGTTCGGTGCGGGTGAACGGCATCTTTGCGGCCGTGCCCTACTGCATCGACCTCATCGGCGGGCCCTACCTCGAAACCAACGACGCCGTCATCAAGGGATGGCGCCCGAAAAACGCCGTGCGCCCTGTGCGCTGAAAGCTTTCCCATGAAGATTGAAAAAGACACGGTGGTGACCGTCAGCGCCCGCATCCAGGACGCCAGAGGCAAGGTGCTGGACGACGGCAAGACCGCGCGCGCCTACCTGCACGGCGGCTACGGCAACACGCTGCCGGGCATCGAGATCGCCCTGGAGAACCAGGAAAAGGGGTTCTCCACCACGGTGACGCTGCAGCCCGCCCTGGCGTTCGGCGAGCGCGACGAATCGCTGGTGACCAGCATCCCCAAATCGCAGTTCCCGCCGGGCGTGAAGGTGGGCGGGCACCTCGAAGGCACCGACGACCAGGGCCGGCGCCAGATCTTCACCGTGACCAAGATCAAGGGCGACACCGTGCTGCTCGACGGCAACCACCCGCTGGCCGGCGAAGACCTCACCATCGCGATCAAGGTGATCGATGTGCGTGCTGCCACCGCCGAAGAGATCACCCACGGCCACGCCCACGGCGACCACGGACATCATCACTGAGCCGGAGAAGGTACCGGGAATGCCGCGGAACCGGCTCTGCCGGGCCGCAGGCATTGCCCCCTCAAGGGGGTGACGGACCGAAGGGACGGCGCGGGGGTGGGCCTATTTGCCCACCAGCTGGTTGAGCTTTTCGGCTTCGAAACACTCTTTCAGCTGTGCGTCGGTGGGCACGCAATCGCGCTCACGCGATTCGGCCAGTTTTTCAATCGCCTGCCAGAGCAGCGCGATCTGGTGTTCCTGGCTGGCGGTGGTGTCGATGAGACCGCGCATGGCCTGGGACAGCGGATCGTCTTCCTGCGTGATGCCATAGGCCTGGAACTTCGGGTGCGCCTCGGTCACGTCGGCGCTCTCGCCGGTCTTGCTGGGGATGATGCGGGCCGGAATGCCCACCGCCGTGGCGCCCGGAGGCACCGGCTTGATCACCACCGCGTTGCTGCCGATCTTGGCGCCATCGCCCACCTCGAACCCGCCCAGCACCTTGGCGCCGGCGCTCACCACCACGTCGCGGCCCAGCGTGGGGTGGCGCTTGGTGCCCTTGTAGAGCGAGGTGCCGCCCAGCGTGACGCCTTGGTAGATGGTGCAGCCATCGCCGATGACCGCGGTTTCGCCCACCACGGTGCCCATGGCGTGGTCGAAGAACACCCGCTCGCCGATGACGGCGCCCGGATGAATCTCGATGCCGGTGAAGAAGCGACCCAGGTGCGAGATGAACCGCCCGAGCCACTTCAAGCCGTGCGTCCAGCACGCGTGCGCCAGCCGGTGCAGCACCACCGCGTGCAGGCCCGGGTAACACGTCAGCACCTCGAAGGCGCTGCGCGCGGCCGGGTCGCGCTCGAGGATGCACTGGATGTCGGAACGCAGGCGTCGGAACAGCATGGGGCAGCCAGTCTAGCGTTTCGCGCGCTCGGCGGTCTGGATCATGGCGCGGGCAACACCGCGAAGAATGTGGACTTCTTCGTCGGTCGGTTGCGCGCGGTTGAAAAGCTGTTGCAGCCGCGGCATGAGCTTTCGGGGCGTGTCGGGATCGAGGAAATCCACGGCCACCAGCGCCTGCTGCAGGTGATCAAGCATGCCGGCCACCGCGGCGGCATCGGCACCGGCCGAGGCGGCCACCGGTGACGCCACCTCGAAACCGCCCAGGGCCTGGCGCCAGTCGTAGGCGATCAGCTGCACGGCGGCCGCGAGGTTGAGCGAACCATAGCCCGGCGCGGTGGGGATCGACAGCGCCACATGGCAGCGGTACACGTCGTCGTTGGCCATGCCGAAGCGCTCGCTGCCGAACAGAAAAGCCACGCCCGCCGGCGGCTCGGCCGGCGGTGCCAGCAACTGCTCAAAGTGGTCGCGGGGGGCGCGCGTGGGCGGGCCGAAATCGCGCGGTGTCATGGCCGTGGCGCACAGGTGGGTCATGCCCTGCAGCGCTTCGTCCAGGGTGTCCACCACGCGGGCACGCTCGAGGACGTCGATGGCGCCGCTGGCCCGCTGGATGGTTTCTTCCTTGCGCAACACATTGGGCCAGCGCGGGCGCACCAGCACCAGTTCGTCGAAGCCCATGACCTTGAGGGCGCGCGCGGCACCGCCCACGTTGCCGGCGTGGCTGGTCTCGATGAGGACGAATCGGGTTTTCACGGCAGGACGGGTAAAATCGCGCCATTGTCGCCGCCCCGCATCGCCGGGCACCGGCCGACAGCCTTCCCCCCGCTTCTTCCGCTCTTCACCGTTGCGCTCCGGCGCGAAGGTCACAATCCATGTCGTCCAGCCTCCACCCCATGCTCAACGTGGCCGTCAAGGCCGCTCGCGCCGCCGGCGCCATCATCAACCGCGCCGCGCTCGACGTCGAATCCGTGCGGGTGTCGGTCAAGCAGACCAACGATTTTGTCACCGAGGTCGATCACGCGGCCGAAGCCGCGATCATCGAAACCCTCCGCACGGCCTACCCCCAGCACGGCATCTGGGCCGAAGAATCCGGGCAGCAGCCCGGGTCGGGCCGCGAAAAAGACCACGTGTGGATCATCGATCCGCTGGACGGCACCACCAACTTCATTCACGGCTTTCCGGTCTACTGCGTGAGCATCGCGCTCATGGTGGGCAACCGCATCGAGCAGGCCGTGGTGTACGACCCCACCCGCAACGACCTGTTCTGCTCCACCCGCGGCCGCGGCGCCTACCTCAACGACCGGCGCATCCGCGTGGCCAAGCGCACCACCCTGCGCGACTGCCTGCTGTCCACCGGTTTCCCGTTCCGCCCGGGCGACGCTTTCCAGACCTACATGCAGATGCTGGGCGAGGTCATGCCCAAGGTGGCCGGCGTGCGCCGCCCGGGCTCGGCCGCGCTGGACCTGGCCTACGTGGCCGCCGGCTTCTCGGACGGCTTCTTCGAAATGGGCCTGTCGCCCTGGGACGTGGCCGCCGGCTCGCTGCTGGTCACCGAAGCCGGCGGGCTGATCGGCAACTTCACCGGCGAACCCGATTTTCTGGAGCAGAAGGAATGCCTGGCGGCGAACCCGAAGATCTACGGACAGCTGGTGGCCATGACAGGCAAGTTCAGCAAGTTCGCCAGCGCCGGCGACAAGGCCGCCGTGCGGCAGGCGCGCGCCACCGCGCGCAAGACGGCGGCTGCACCGAAGGCCGGGGCCGGGCAGGCACCGGAAGTGGCCGAGGGCGACGCGGACGACAGCGCCCCGCTGTGATCCGCGCCCCGCGGGGCGGGGTCCTCAGGCCTGCGGCAGGCTGAACCAGAAGGTGGCGCCCTGCCCGGGTGCCGACTCGGCCCACACCCGGCCCGCGTGCCGCTCGACGATGCGCGACACGATCGCCAGCCCCACGCCCATGCCGGGCACGTCGCTCTGGGCATGCAGGCGCTGGAACAGCCCGAAGAGTTTCTCGGCCCGGGCCATGTCGAAACCCATCCCGTTGTCCCGGACGAAATAGGCGCCGCTGCCGGCGTCGAACCCGACCACCACCAGCGGCTGCGGCTGCTGCCGCGAATACTTGAGCGCGTTGTCGATCAGGTTGCTGAGCACCTGACGCAACAGGGTCGCGTCGCCCAATGCCTGCGGCAGTGCCTGCACCTCGATCCGGGCCACCGGCACCTGGGGCGAAAGCGCATCGGCCACCGCGTGGGCCAGGGTGGCCATGTCCACCGGGCAAGGCTCCAGCTCGACCTGCACCACACGCAGCAGCTCCAGCATGTCGGTGATCATCTGGCCCATGTTGCGCGCCGAGCGCGAGATGCGCTCGAACATGTCCCGGCCGAGCGGACTGAGCCGCTGCACTTCCTCTTCGGAAATGATCTGCGCGAACCCGTTCACCGAGCGCAGCGGGGCCCGCAGGTCGTGCGCAATGGAATAGGAAATCGCTTCCATGTCGCGCATCGACCGCTCGAGCTCGGCCGTGCGTTCGAGCACCCGCTGCTCCAGGCCTGCGTTGAGCGCGCGAATCTGCTCCTGCGCCGCCACGCGCTCGCTGATGTCGAGGTGCGTGCCCGACATGTACAGCGCCTCGCCGCGGTCGTCGCGCCGGTGAACCCGCCCGCGGGTGTTGATCCAGACCCAATGACCGTCCTTGTGCAGCATGCGGATGTCGCACTCGTAGAACGGGACTTCGCCGCGGGTATGGCGATCCCGCTGCACGAGCGCGCGGACACGATCCTCGGGGTGCACGCGCTGGTACCAGGTTTCGTAGTTCACCGGCTGGAGTTCTTCGAGGGTGTGGCCGATCATTTCGGCCCACCGTTCGTTGACCACCATCGAACGCTCGGTCAGGTTGGTCTCCCAGATGCCGGGGCGCGTGGCCTCCAGCACCCAGGTGAGCCGCTGACGCTCGTCGCGCAGCGCGTCCTGGGTGGCGATGTACGAAGTCACATCGGCGTAGGTCCGCACCAGCCCGCCCGCAGGAAAGCGGAACGTCCGGATCTCGAGCGTGCGGCCCTGCCGCGTGCGCCGCCAGAAGTACTCGGGCGCCGCCGCATCCGGCTTGAGCGCCAGGTAGTCGCGGGCCTGCGCATCGACCCACGCCAGGTCGGGGCCGAAATCGCCGCGGCTGTTCTGGAACCGAAGCACCTCGTCGTGGTGGGGGTGGTTGGCCACCACCGATTCGGGCAGGTCGAGCAACTCCAGAAAGCGGCGGTTGTACACCTGCACGCGCCCGCTGGCGTCGATCTTGACCAGGCCTTGCGTGATGCTGTCCAGCGTGACCTGCAACGCCTCGCCCTTTTCGGCCAGTTCCGCCGACGTCGACTCGAGCTGTGCGCGCGTGCGCTGGCGCTCTTCGTGGCTGCGCCAGGCCATCACCAGCTGCCGCAGCGAACCCAGCAGGGGCTGCAGGAAGTGCACGTCGTCTTCGCTGTAGCCACCAGGCTGGTTGGCCAGGCCCACCATGGCCACCAAGTGATCGCCAACGGCCAGCGGGATGCCCAGAAACGCCGCCATGTCGGGGTGCCCGTGCGGCATGCCCCCGGCGCGCCGGTCGACCCGCGGGGTGTTCGAGATCACGGTCTCGCCGGTTCGAAGGGCATGACCGAACAAGGTGTTCAGGTTGTGGAACTGCATGCCGCCGGCGTGGCTGTCCGCGTACATCCGCCGCGACGTCTCGTCCCAGGAAATGTCGGTGATGGCGTGTGTCCGGAGGTAGGGCGCACCCTGTTCGTCGTGGTTGACTTCGGCGACGAAACCGTACTCGCTCCCCGTGACCGCCAGGAATGCATCGAGCAGGCCCTCGAAGGCACGGCGCTTGTCGTCAGACTCGATGAAGACGGACTGGGCCTTGGTGATGGCGGCCAGCATGCGGTTCAGTTTGTCGCGGCGCTGTTCGTCCAGGCGTTGCTGGGTCACATCGGTGGTGAACCCGTGCCAGACCACCGATCCGTCGGCGTCGCGCTGCGCCACCGCCTCCACGCTGAGCCAGCGCACACCGAGCTTGGGCAGCACCACCCGGTAGACCTCGCGCCAGGGCACGAGGTTCTGCGCCGACGCCGCCAGCGACGCCATGACCCGGGTTTTGTCGAGCGGGTGCAGCACGTCGAACAGCAGGCCTGCGTCGTGCATGAGATCGGCCGGCTCGACGTCGAACAGATCGCGCGCGGCGTCGTTCACATAGGTGATGACGCTGCGGCCATCGGGCGTGAGCCGGGCCTGGTAGATGATGCCCGGCACGCGCGCAGCGATGTTCTGCAGCAGCTTGAGTTGCTCGGCCAGGCGCTCGCTGGCCTCACGCTCGGTGGTGATGTCCTGCACCACCCCGTAGTCGGTCTGCGGGTTGCCCTTGACCGTGGTCTGTCCCATGCGCGAACGAAACCAGCGCATCTGGCCGTCGGGCCGGATCCAGCGGAACACGAGTTCGCTGCCGTCGAGGTTTTCCCTCTTTTGCAGCCATTCAGCGCGGTCGTCGGGGTGAATGCCGCCCCGCACCTCGGCGCGGGTGAGGCGGTCCTTGCGGGTCAGGCCGGTGATCTCGTGAAGGCCATCCGACCAGAGCACCTCCTGCTCGTTCTCGGCGTTGGTCCAGTGGCCGACCCGGGCGGTGCGCTCGATCACCGCATGAAGTTCGACCCGCTGCTGCAGTTCGAGGTTGATGGCTCGCAGCGCCTGCGCGGTCTCTTCGCGCGCCACCTCGGCCTGCACCTCGCGCTCGGCTTCAACCACCTGCACCAGCAACAGGTCGTCGGGCACCCCGGGAATCACGGCTGTGTGCATGCGCACCAGATGCGGCTCGCCACCCCGAAGGTGCAAGCGCGTGGGCGGGAGGATGCCGGGCACCGCGCGCACGAAGGCGGCGCGGTCGCCTTCGTCCGACCAGTGCCCGAGTTCCAGTGTGGTTCGCCCGAGGGCCTGGTCGCGGGACACCCCGGTCAGCGCCTCCCAAGCGGGATTCACCTCGATGAGCCGCCCGTCGCTCAACCGGGTGACCGACGCCGCCACCTGAGACGCCATGAACAGCGCTCGGAACGGCAGATCGGGCGTCTCGGGGACGGCCTCGGAAATCGGTGGAGGTGCGGCTTTGTCCAATGGGTGGGCCGTCTTGGGTGGGGCATGAAGATTGTGCCGCATCGGTCGTCGACCCCGCCAGCCGTGGGGAACCCTGCCCCGCCCGGTCAATCGTTCAGGATGGCCAGCACCTCGGAACGGAACTCGCGGCTGTACAGGATGGCCACCACCACCATCGTGGCCAGCACCATCACCAGCGGCGAAATGAACCAGCCCAGCAATGCAAACGAAAAGTAGTACGCGCGCAAGCCGTCGTTGAAGGTCTCGGCGGCCGACCCGACCAGGGCCGCCGCGCGGTCGGCAAACGTGGCGCGGTCGAACTTGCCGCTCTCGAAATCGGCCGGGGCCGGCAACGAGCCGATGGCCAGCGCCACGAAGGTGTACTGCCGCATGCACCAGGAAAACCGGAAGAACGAGTACACAAAGATGGCCACCAGCACCAGCACCTTGAAGTCGAAGACGATGAGGGTGGTGGCCTGGGCAAACGGGATCTCGCTCATCAAGTCCGACGCCTTGTCGGTGGTGCCCAGCAGGGCGAACAGCGCACCGATCACCAGAATCGACGTGGACGAAAAAAAGGCCGGTGTGTTCGACAGCGTTTGCGTGATCAGCCCGTCGAGCATGCGCGGGTCGCGGTCGATCGCCTGCTCCATCCAGTAGCGCCGGTAGCGGTTGGTGGTGACCAGCAGCGATGGCCGGCGGCGGGCCCACGACTTGGCAAACACCGCATAGCCGATCCACAGGGAAAAGAAGCTGGCCAGCGCCAGCCAGTCCGTCCAGGGCAGGATGGTGATGATCTTCATGCCGCGGATGGTACGCCGGCGGGCGGGACCCACCGGCCTGTCACGAAGCCTTCAACGGCTTGTGGCAATCTGATGTCATTCCAGCTTCGAGTACCCCACCATGACCACCCGTCGACGCCTGCTGCTGGCCAGCGCCAGCGGCTTCGCCACCTCGCTCGCCCTGCCGGCCCTCGCCCAGAGCGCCTGGCCGCAACGGCCCATCCGCCTCATCGTGCCGTTCGCCCCGGGCGCCGGCACAGACGCCGTCGGCCGGTTGATCGCCGAAAAGCTCGGCGAGAAACTGGGCACACCGGTCGTGGTGGACAACCGCGTGGGCGCATCCGGCGCCATCGGCGCCCAGGCCGTGGCCCAGAGCGCGCCCGACGGCCACACCCTGCTGCTGGTGGCGGCACCGTTCACCACCGTGCCGGCGGCGCTGCCCGCCACGGCCGGCTACGACCCCATCAACCAGTTCACCCCGGTCGGCATGATCGCCACCGGCCCGCTGCTGTGGGCCTGCAACCGCGACGTGCCCGCCCGCACCCTGGCCGAATTCGTCGCACTGGCCCGGCAACGGCCCGGCTTCTACAACTACGGCTCGGCCGGGCCTGGCGGCGTCAACCACCTGGTGCTGGAACTGCTCAAGGTGCGCAGCGGCACCTTCATCACCCACATTCCCTACCGGGGCGTGGCGCCCGCCGTGCTCGACATGATCGCCGGCCAGGTGCACCTGGTGACCGGCACCGTGCCGGCCCTGGCACCGTTCATTCGCGACGGCCGCATCCGCGCGCTCGCCGTCACCAGCGACCGCCGCACGCCCGCCCTGCCGGAGGTGCCGCACATGGGCGAATCCGGCTTTGCCGGCTTCAACGTGCTGAACTACTTTGGTCTGGTGGCACCGCGCGGCACGCCGGCCGACATCGTGGAGCGGCTGAACAGCACGCTGGCCCAGGCCGTGGCGCTGCCCGACGTTCGTGCGCGGTTCAACCTCGACGCCATCGAACCCGCCGTGGGCCCGGCCGCTGAACTGGAGCGCTTCCTGGCCAGCGATTACCAAGCCTGGCAGCAGGTGGTGGCGCGGCAGAAACTGCAGTTGGGTTGAGCGCGCACAAATCCCGGTGATCCAGCGCCGGGGCACAAGCCATGAATGGCTCGGTGCATGCGCCCCTTTGCTCAGAATCGGTGCGAGCTGGCGCTCGCAGCACCGAACTCGCAGAGTCGTCAACCCACACACGCTGAACGGGTGGCCCTGATGTGAAGTTCCCCCGGAAACCGTTCATGGAACCGGGGCAACTCGAGTGGTTCAGTGTCCCGTCGAAACCGAGTCAGGGCTGGTGGTGGTGCGGCTGAGTTCGTCGGTGAGCGCATCGATGACCTGGGTGACGCGGCCTTGGTCGTCGTGCACGTAGCGCTCGATGGCCACACCCGCTTCGTTGATGACGCCGGTGAGGCGCCCGGCCGGGTCGTATTGCAGTTCGGTGCGGTGGTTGAGCGGGTTGTTGGCCTGGGTGGGTTGGGCGCAGGGTTTCCTGCTTATGTGTCGGGGCACGCCTGTGCATCGGGCGCTGCGGCCGAGGTGCTGACGAAGCGCCTTGCCCTGACCGGGGCGGTCGATCACTGGCAGGTCAAGGCCGAAGAAGCCGCTTCGTCCCGGTTGTGGGGCGGCATTCACTTCAGGAGCGACAACGAAGAAGGCCTGAAGCTTGGCCGCAGCGTCGGGTTGGCCACACTGGCGAACTTCGACGAGGGCGGACTCAGGGCGAGGGATTCAGGCGGAGCGCAGGTTCGCTGACCAGTCCATCACAAACGGCCTCGACCACCAGCGCCACGCCAGGTGACCTCCAGGGGCCAGAGAGCGGCCATTCAGGTTGGACCGTCTCTCGGGCTGGTTCCCCGGCCCAGGGCTCGCCGGGTGCCCAGTCAACTGCCTTCAACGCCCTCACCCGGTAGCGCTCAGCGCCGGCCACGGCGGGCCATCGAAGAATCCCTTGTTCCACGCTCAGGTCTGACGACGTCAACCGACACCGCTCGCCCAGGTTGACAAAGAAAGCAGGAGGTAACGCATGCAGTGCGGTGCCATCCACAAAACCACAGCCCCGACTCACGAGCACCTTGTAGCTGCTCAACCGCGACCGGCTGGGCCAGGGCACACGCATCCGATGCGCAGTCACCTCGAGGTCGGCACTGCGCAGCACACCGGAATCGGGTTCGATCTGAGCGATCTGCACCCTGACCGGACCTTCTCCCTCCCAGACCAGTTCGGGCTTGGAGACGTCGAGGACGGCGCCCGCCGCAGGTTCGATCAGAGGCAACCGCTCGCAGGCCGATGCAGCTGACACGCCGAAGGTGAACGCCAAGAAAGAATGTTTTATACGTATTTCAAGCAGCATGATGGACCCACATGAAGATACTTTATAGTACTTAGGTATCGATGTTGATCGAAGAACGATGGCAGGGAGAAAACAATGCAGGCACCGCTGGAGAATGGGGCAGCGAGAGGATTCACATTGCTGGAACTCCTGGTGGTCGTGGCCATCATCGGGCTGCTGGCGGCCTACGTGGGGCCTCGATACCTGGGACAGTTGGGCAAGTCGGAGCGGGCGCTCGCGCAAAGTCAGGTCGAAAGCCTGGTTCGCGCCCTCACGGCATACCGACTCGATGTAGGACGGTTCCCCACCACACGTGAAGGACTGAACGCGCTGCAGGTGCGACCCGATTCCGCGACCCGCTGGAACGGCCCCTACCTGAGCAAGGACCTGCCCGCCGATCCGTGGGGACGGGCCTACCTGTACCGATCGCCTGCAACCGATGGGGGCGACTTCGACCTCATGACCCTGGGCAAAGACGGAACACCGGGAGGCGACGCCGAGAACGCCGACGTGCTGGCCCGCTGACCGCGACCCATTCCCGATTGCCCATGGAATTCGAGGTGCGAGCGCTCAATCACCGGCAGCAGGTGCACACGCTGCGGCTTCAGGCGATGGACGCCGATGAAGCACGGCGCCAGACCGGCGAAAGGGGATATGCCGCTCTGTCGGTGCGGTCGATCCTGCGCCCGTCAACCACGCGAACGGACGCGGAACTTCTGATCCAGCAACTGCACAGCCTGTTGCAAGCAGGGCTTTCGGCCATCGAAGCAATCGACGCACTCATCGAAGGCGATGGCGCCGACCCGGGGCAGGGTCCCACCTTGCGGCATCTGGCCACGTGCCTGCGGGAGGGCAGCAGCTTGTCCCTCGCGCTTCAGTCTGCCGGACTGGACGCGGTGCTGGTGGGGGTCGTGCAGGCGGCCGAAGGAACCGGCGATGTCCCGGTTGCTCTGGGCCGATACCTTGCCTATCGGCAGCGGCTCGGCGCCTTGCGCCAGCAGGTCACCAGTGCGGTGCTCTACCCGGCCATCCTGCTGGCTGTCGGCGCGCTCGTCACGTTGTTCCTGCTTGGCTATGTGGTTCCCCGCTTCGCGCTGGTCATGCACGGCAGCGGGCGCGACATTCCCTGGGCTTCGATGATGCTCATGAACACGGGGCTCTGGCTCTCGGCTCACTGGACGCCGGTCTGCGCTGGTGCGCTCGCGGGGGCTGCGACCGTTGCCTGGCGCACACGCAAAGCGGGTCGGTCAGGCGAAGGATTCGACGCGCTGGCACGTCTGCCGGTTCTGGGGAGCCGGCTGCGGACCCTGGCTCTGGCGCGGTTCTACCTCACCCTGGGGATGCTGGTGGAAGGAGGTATCGCTGCACAGCGCGCGCTGGTATTGGCGTCGCAGGCACTCGAGGCACCGCGCAGATCCGCGGCCAGCCAGTGCGCCTCCGCCATCGGCACCGGTGTCCGGCTGTCTGCGGCCATGGACGCCTCGGGCCTGTGCACTCCGGTGGCGTTGCGATTGATACGGGCCGGGGAGCAGTCGGGTCAGCTGGGCACCATGCTCATGCGCGCAGCCGCGTTCCACGACGCCGAGGCAGCCCGGTGGATAGAACGGTTCAGCAAAGCCTTCGAGCCTCTCTTGATGGCGGCCATCGGTCTGGTGATCGGGGTCATCGTGGTGCTGCTCTACATGCCCATCTTCGATCTTGCCAGCAGCATCGGATGAACCTGAAGATCAACTGGGGCGACCTCCAGACGGCCCGCTTGCGCGGCGAAGACACCCTGGATGTGGTTCAGGGCCAGTTGGGGATCGACGCGGCCCAGGCCGCTCACCTGGTGGCCACCGAGCTCGGCCTGACCCTCTGGGATGCGCCAACGCTGGCACAGGCCACTCCACAGCTGGATCGCTGGCCGCTTTCGCAGGCGCTGGCAAACCTCGCGGTCGTGGTGCGCGATCCGCACGGAAGCCTGCACGCCGTGCTGGCGGACCCACTGGAAGACGCCTTGATCGCACGCTTGATGCACCTGGCCAACCAGGAGCAGATGCAGTTGGGGCTGGCCGAAGCAAGGGATCTGAAAGAACTGCTCGATCGGCATTCCCTGGCGGCGCGCTCGACCCATCAAATCGCCAACCCCGCCCGCGAGGTTGGCCTGGCCATGGCGGACGAAACGGTTCTGGTTCTGGTCGATCCGGGCGAACACGACCACCCTGCGGTGCGGCTGGTCAATGCGGCTTTGCTTGATGCGCTTCGCACCGGAGCAAGCGATGTGCACCTGGAATGCACCCCTGCCGGACTGACCGTGAAACTGCGCATCGACGGCATGCTTGAAGGGCTGACGACGATCAATGACACGGCCCTGGCCGAACAGGCAATCTCCAGGCTGAAAGTACTTGCCGAGCTGGACATCGGCGAGCGGCGTGTGCCTCAAGACGGCAGCTTTCGAGTGCACTGGATGGGTCGAGGCATTGATCTCCGGCTCTCGATCATTCCTGGCTTGCACGGGGAAGACGCGGTGCTCAGGGTGCTCGACAAACGCAGCCTTGATGCATCCGGGGGGCCGCTGAGCCTTCAGGGGCTGGGATTCGACGCCGGAACGATCGGCAGCCTGCGCAGGTCTGCCCAGGCTGCACATGGCATGGTGCTGGTCACCGGGCCCACCGGCTCGGGCAAGACCACCACCCTTTACGCGCTGCTGGGCGACTCGCGGAGTGGTCGAGAAAAGATCATCACCATCGAAGACCCGGTGGAATACCAGCTCGAAGGGGTGCTGCAGATACCGGTGAACGAGCGCAAGGGATTGACCTTTGCGCGCGGCTTGCGCTCGGTGCTGCGACACGATCCGGACACCATCATGGTGGGGGAAATCCGCGATCGCGATACCGCCGAGATGGCCGTGCAGTCGGCGCTGACAGGGCACCTCGTGTTGACCACGCTGCACGCCAACAGTGTGTTCGACGTGTTTGACCGATTGACGCACATGGGACTCGACCCGCATGCATTGGCTTCCGCCCTCAACGGAGTGTGGGCACAAAGGCTGTTGCGATGTGTATGCCCGCGATGCGCTGCCGACCACGTCGGCGCGGCCGATGAATGGACCTCGCTTTCCCCCCGTGAATTCCCGAACCATGCGCGCTTCTCGCAGGGCAAGGGCTGCGACCAGTGCAGAGGAACCGGGTACAGGGGACGGAAGGCGATCGCTGAAGTGCTTGTGCTGGACGACGAATTGCGTGAGCTCGTGGTCTGTCGGGCGCCTGTTCGCCAGCTCAAGGCAGTCGCTCGAGAGCGCGGCGTGAAAAGTCTGCGCGAAGTGGCCCTCGACCTCGCCGCAAAAGGCGTCACCACGCTGAAGGAGGTACGCCGTGTCACGGTGGAAGCCTGATCCGGGCACACGCAACGACCACCTCTGTGTCGGCCTTGACACAGAGTGTGTTGCCTGGCGACGTAGCTCGAACAAGGCCGTTGAAGCGCAAGGAATTCAGGATGGAATCGTCTCCGCGATCGACGTCGGACCACCCGTTCGAACCGTCGACGTCGTGGTGGGGCTGCGTCTTTCGGTTCACTGGCTGGTGCAGCCTTCTCCCGAGGTGGAGTCTTTTGCCGAGTTGAGACGCTTCGCCGAGGTGCAATGCGCGCAGCGCCACGGTGGTCAGCCAGACGACTGGTGGGTGACCGGTGAATGGCATCCCACACGCGCCTTTGTGTGTGTGGGATTGCCACGGCCCGCCCTCCATGGGTTGCAGGTTGCCGCAGGAGCCCAGTGCGTCTCAGGCACTCGCTGGCGATGGCATACGCCCTGGTCGTTGGTGCAGCAAGGAGCGTCCAGCCAACGCCGCACCGATCCACGCTGGGTCACGCTGCGCAGTCCGACCCGATTGCTGATGTGGAGGCTGCAGTCGGGCCAGGTCAAACACCTCGTGTCGTTACCGATGTCGCCCTCTGACGATCGAGCCTGCGAGGAATCCCTGGCTGCCCATCATGCGCGGCGATGGCATGTCATGCAGGGGCAGACGTCGATCTCGCCATTGGTTTCCCTGGGGCAAGAACACTGGTCGGACAGACTGTCCAGCGAGGCCGAGTTTTCATTGCACCTTCATCCATGTTCGGTGCCTGAACCACCCGATGAGTCCGCCTCATGATTCCGTTGTTCGAGTCCCGGCCACCTGCGTGGCAACGCCTTTGCGCGGGCCATGTCCGCCCCGGCTGGCGCCATGCAGCGCTTGCATTGACGGTGGTCGGGCTCGGGCTGACCAATTTCGCGTTGGCGCTGTTGGCACAAGACGCGGAGGAAAGAACGCGGCTGATGACAACGCCAGATCCAGCCCGGGGCGTGACCGGCACGGCCACGGTGAATGTGGTGAGCAAGGTACCGGTTGAGCCTGGCCAGGAGCCGCTCGGTCCGCGCGACGACCCCGCCAGCGCCCGCATGGTCGCGTTGCTCGACACGCCATGGGCCGATTGGTTTGGGCAGTTCGACGCCCGGCTGACCCCACGGGTGCATCTGGTGTCCATCGAGCCGGACGCCCAGAACCGGATCGTCGACATGGAGGCCGAGGCGGCCGGTCTGGCCGACCTTCTGGCCTTTGGAAAGGCGCTGGAGGCATCGCCGTGGGTCGAGCGGCTGGATCCCCAGGTCCACCGTTCAGACGCGCAGGACCATGCGGCTGATGCTGCCGATTCGACCGGCATGGTTCGAATGCGCTGGCGGCTGAAGTGGCGCGCTCGAGCAGCAAATCACCCATGAGGACCCAGCTTCGAACTCGGGCGAGGGTTTGCCGCCTGGTATGGGAAATTGCATGCTGGCGATTTGGCGTGCTGCTGCCCACCATGGCGCTGGCGTTCTCGGTTTTGCTGCTGGTGCAGTGCACCCAGGCACTGGTTTCATTGACCGCGGCAAAGCCACCGGGGGATCCCGCCCTCGCATCGACCCACGAGGTCGAATCGCCATCGGCAGACAGCTTGGCCGCCGACCCCATGGCCCGGGCTGCCCGTGGAAAGGCATTGCACAACCTGCTGGGCGCAGTGGTCGCCACGGGCGGACGACTCGGACTGGATTGGCCGCAGGCCGAGTACCGCCGAGAGCAGACAGATGGTGGAGAGCTCGTTCGTTGGCGCGTTTCCCAGCGACAGCGCATGGACGAGCAGCGCCTGCGCAAGGCATTGCTCGAGATCCTGCATGAACACCCTTCGGTGTCACTCGATCGCCTGAAAATCGAGCGCGACCGCGAATCTTCCGCTGATGTCGTGGCGCACCTGGACTGGTCGTTGTGGGTGGCAAACGTCGGAACGATCCACCCCGCCGCCGAGGGCACACCACCGAACGGGAACGCCACTGCTTTGCCGAGGGTCTGGTTCGCCCGAGCCCATCAAGGGAGATCCGCGCCGACCTTCAACGAACCTACCACGACGCAGGTTGGCTCAACGCCGGTGCCGTCCCTTCCGTTCCGCCTCGTGGGACGGCAGAAAACCGCCGAAGGGGAGCTGTGGTTCCTCGAGCGGGACGGCCACGTCCTGATTGCCCGGGAGGGTGATGCACTGGACGAGCAGTACCGCCTCGCACAGGTCGAACCCCGACAGCTGTGGTTGCAGCACCTGCCATCGGGCACGCGCCAATCCCTTTCCACCGAAATGTCACCATGACGCGTCTGATGCATCGATACACCGCCCTGCCCTGGCGTACCGCCCTGGGCGCGGCGGTACTGGGAGTCGCTTCACTGCTTTCAGGATGTGCAGCGCAGCGAGCACACGATGAAGGCCTGCGTCTGGTGGCGAACGGAGACCTGCCAGCCGGGCTGGAGCGACTCGAAACGGCAACCCGCCTGGCCCCGGACAAGTCAGCTTACCGGCTCGCCTGGCTGCAGGCCCGCGATCGGCGCGTGCAAGCACTGGTGCAGGAGGCTCAACGGCTTGAACGCCAACACCGACGAGTTGATGCACGAGACCTCTGGGAGGCTGTCCTCGTCATCGACGATCGGCATGAACGCGCTCGGGCCGCACTTGCCGCCGATCACACGACACCCAGCGAACGACAGGTCCCCTCGGTGAAGGGGGCTGTGTCGCCAGCGCAGGCTGAGGGGACGGCCGATGGGGCCGACGTTCCAGCTCGCCTTGCAGAGGCCTACCGCCAGCCCATCAGCCTCCAATTCAAGGAGGCAAGTCTGCACTCGGTTTTCGACGTCATCGCACGCACGTCGGGACTGAACATTCTTCTCGACAAAGACCTGAGGAGCGATCAGAAAACCTCGATCCACCTCAAGGACGCCACCATCGAGCGCGCCTTGGCGGTCTTGATGCTGACCCAACAACTCTCGATGCGTGTGATTGACGACAACTCCGTGTTGATCTACCCCAACACGCCGGCCAAGCACAAGGACCATCAGCCACTGGAAGTGGCGAGCTTCTATCTTGCCCATGCCGAGGCGAAGGCGGTGGCGGCCACGCTCAAGTCCTTGATCAAGGCGGACCGTGTGGTGGTCGACGAAAAGCTGAACCTGCTCATCGTCCGCGACACGCCTGGCGCGCTTCATCTGGCGCGCAAACTCGTCGCTCTTCACGACGTGGCCGAGCCTGAGGTGCTGCTGGATGTTGAAATCATCGAGATCAAGCGAAGCCGGCTGCTGAACCTGGGGGTTCGGTGGCCAGATCAACTCAGCCTGACCCCGCTGCCAAGCGACGCCAGCGACACGTTGCGCCTGTCCGACCTGCGGAACATCGACAGCGCGTCCACCGGCGCCAGTGTCGGCGCGCTTGCGCTCAATCTGCGCAAGACCGACGGGGACGCCAACATCCTCGCGAACCCGCGAATTCGCGCGCGCAACCGCGAAAAGGCCCGCATCCTGATCGGTGAACGCGTCCCCAACATCACGGCCACTTCCACCGCCACCGGTTTCGTTGCCGAGTCCGTCAACTATGTGGACGTGGGGCTCAAGCTTGAAGTTGAACCCACCGTGCACGTCGGAGACGAAGTGACCATCAAGGTCGCGCTCGAGGTCAGCAACATCATCAACCAACTTCAGACCAAACAAGGGTCTGTGGCCTTTCAGATCGGCACCCGCTCGGCCCAGACGGTGCTGCGCCTGAGGGATGGCGAGAGCCAACTGCTGGCGGGACTCATCAACGACGAGGATCGGCGTTCGGCCCAGCGGGTACCGGGGCTTGGAGACCTGCCCATTCTGGGTCGACTGTTCGGGAGCCAGAGCGACGACCAGATCAAGACCGAGATCGTTCTGTCGATCACACCCCGCGTGCTTCGCAGCGTCCGGCCCGTGACAGGCAACGCGGCATCCTTTTCGACCGGCACCGAAACCACGCCCGACAGCCGCGCTCCGCTGGAAGCAGTCGAAATCGATCCGTCTCTCCAGCCCGAACGTCCCGAGCGCGTGAGCGAGACCATGCAGAGCCCGCGAAACGAACGCGCGGTGGCTGCAACCAAGCCAGTCGAGGCATCCACGCCGGTTTGGCATGCGCCACAAGGCGTTTCGCCAGGACAGTCGTTCGAAACGCGATTGGTCCAGCCAGGCGGCACTGCGCCGCCTGCGCGCGCATTGTCCCTCCGGTTCGATCCGTCCGTGCTGCAACTGGTGACGGTACTGCCGCAGGCTGGAAGCCGCGTCGATCCTTCCGGCCAGGTGTTGCTGACCACCAGCAGCGACCCGAACGCGCTGGTCACCCTTGTCTGGAAGGCCCTTGAAAGGCCAGGCAAAACCCAGGTGCGCATCGTTCAATCGGGTTCGTCCACCCTGGCTGGGCAGCCTGACCTGACAAGCCCTCCCGACCTCACACTGCAAATCGGTGAACGCCCTTGAAAGGCTTCACCCTCATAGAACTGATGGTGACCCTCGCCATTCTGGCGGTTCTGGCCACGCTGGTGGTGCCGGTGGCCGCGCTCAGTGCGCAACGGCAGAAAGAGGCTGAACTTCGGCTCGCACTGCGGGAGATCCGTGCTGCCATTGATGCCCACAAACGCGCGTCCGACGAAGGGCGTGTGGCGCGCGCCGCGGGCACCAGCGGATACCCCTCGAGGCTGACAGACCTCGTGACGGGCGCCGAGGACCAGCGACATCCGGACCGTGCCAAGGTGTACTGGCTTCGCAGGATTCCACGCGATCCTTTCCACCCGGACGCCGGGACAACAGCTGAAGACACCTGGGGACTCAGGAGCTATGCGAGTGAAGCCGATGACCCTCGACCCGGCGACGACGTGTACGACGTTTACAGCCGGAGCGAACGCCTCGGTCTCAATGGTGTTCCTCTGAGGCAATGGTGATGCCCCTGCCACCAATCCGGCGACCGACGCTGCGGCGACAGGGCTTCACCCTGATCGAGCTGTTGGTGGTACTGGCTATTGTGGGAACCCTGCTGATGCTGGCGGTGCCCAGGGTACTTCAGCACGAACAGACCGCGCGTGAAGCTGTGCTGCGCGACAACCTGATTCAGTTGAGGCGCGTGATCGACGCCTTTCACCAAGACCACAACCGATATCCGGAATCGGTCGACGAGCTGATCGAAAAACGGTACCTGAGGGCCGCGCCCAAGGACCCCATGACCGGAGCCAGCGACACCTGGACGGTGCTGGCACCTCCTGAAGGTGAAGCTGGCGGGGTGTACGACGTCAGAAGCAGTGCGGCCGGGACTGGTCGAGATGGCTCCGCCTATGCCGATTGGTGATCCACTTGCCGTCAGGCAATCGGGATTGGCCTACCTGCTGATGCTGGCCGTGTTGAGCGCCACCGCGGCTGTGGTGGCCCACGCACTGCACACCGGTTCTTCCCTGGCACGGCGAGACGCCGAATCAGCGCTGCTGGTCATGGGACAGGACTTTGAAGCCGCGCTCGCCAGCCATGGTGGCCGCCCCCGCAACCTGCAGGACTTGCTGCGCGATCCGCGGTTTCCCGGCACCAAGCGGCATTTGCGCCGGATTCCGCTCGATCCCTTGACGGGAAAGCCCGACTGGGGACTGATGTGCGACAACCAGGGTGGAATCGTGTCCGTGTTCTCCAGATCAAGGGGGCAGCCGGTTCGACAGGCTGGCTTCTCGGCACCCTGGACACGGTTCAACGGCGCCAGAACCTATCGGAACTGGGCCTTCGGCGCCCCACCCGATCCCACACAAACGGAATGCGCCGCATCGGGCGATGCGGCGCTGGCGCAATGACTGACGGGCTCGTCTGCATCCGGCGGATCTACCGGATCAGACCTGCTTCAGCCCTTGAACTTCTTCGCGACCTCGGCCACGCGCTGGCCGAACAGGCGGGCGGTTTCCAGGTCGCCGGGCAGCATTTCGTTGGCGCCGGCGTCCGAGGGGCTCTGGGCCATGGCGCCGCTGAACGAACCGACGTAGTTCACGTCGTTGCGCTGGGCCGCCTTGCTGTTGCTGGGCATCAGGCCGGTGCCGACCCAGATGCCGCTGTGCTGCATGGCCAGGGTGAACAGGTAGTGCAGCGTGGACAGCTTGTCGCCGTTCATGGTGGCGCTGTTGGTGAAGCCGGCAAACACCTTGTCTTTCCATTGCTGGCTGAACCAGGCCTTGCTGGAGGCATCGGCAAACTTCTTGAACTGCCAGCTCACGGTGCCCATGTAGGTGGGCGAACCCATGATGATGGCGTCGGCCGCGGCGAGCGATTCCCAGCCGCCAGCGGGCAGGTTGCCCTCGGCGTCGATGGCGATCAGCTCGGCACCGGCGCCATCGGCAACCGATTGCGCCATGCGCTGGGTGTGTCCGTAACCGGAGTGAAAGACGACAACGATCTTGGCCATGTGAATGTCCTTGAAGAGCTGCGGCAGGAGGCCGCGGGTTGAAAAAACTAGCGCGTGAAAGAAGGGTCGAGCGAACCCATGGCACCCGACTGGAACGCCACCGCATAGGCGGCAATGTCCTGGCGGGAATTGCCCACGAAGGGTCCGTAGGGCACGATGGGTTCGCGCAGCGGCAGGCCGCTGAACAGCACCGCCTGTGCGCCGGCTTCACCGGCCTTCAGGGAAAGCACGCCGTGGCCGTCGTCGCCCGCGCTGGCGGGGAGCAGCACCACGGTTTGTTGTGCGCGGGCTGCATGATCACCTGCGGTCAAATCCCCTGCGAGCACCATGAGAAAGCCGTTGTGTGCATGGGCTACAGGCAACTCGAGCGTGGCGTTCGGATCGAGGCGGATGTCGAGCAGGTTGACCGGCGTGGCCCAGCGCGCGTCTGCGTTGATGGGCGAGACCAGGTTGCGGAACCGGCCGGCGGCCACCTTCACGCGAACACCGTCCTGCGCCCACACCGGCATGTCGGCACGCGCCACCTTGAACACCGCGGCGGGGTCCTGCTTGCGGGCACGCGCCATGTTCACGAACACCTGCAGCCCGATGGCCGCCTGGCCGGGCTGGCTGGGCGTCTCTTCATGCACGATGCCGCTGCCGGCCTGCGTCCAGTGCAGATCGCCGGGTTCGATGAGGCTGTCGTCCCCCTGCGAGTCGCGGTTGCGCACGCCACCCGGCGAATCGTCGAGCAGCAGCGTCACCGCGCTCATGCCGCCATGCGGGTGCGGCAGGAAGAAGTTGTGCGGCATCCGGAACGCGTCGACTCCGATGAAGGGATCGATCAGCGCGAGCTGGTCGGGGTGGAACATGTGGGCCTGCGTGCGTTCGTCGAAGCGGTGCAGGGGCATGTCCACCACGCCGTGGATGGCGCGTCGGGTCAGGAGCTCGGAGCCGCACATGGTGGTTCTCCAGGAAGGTTTGACGATCAGGCTGCGCGACGGGCGTCGAGGCTGAGCTTGCCGGCGCCGAAGGCGGCGATGGCGAGCAGGCCACCCACCACACCGACGTTCTTGAAGAACATCAGCGACTGCATGAACTGCTGTTCTGCCGGCATGGCCCAGTAGTTGTGGAACAGCACGGTGGCCGCCAGGGTGAACACCGCCAGCACCAGGGCCGCCTGGCGGGTGTAGAGGCCGATGATCAGCAGGATCGGCGCGATCACTTCAATGGCAATCGCGAGCGCGGCACCGACTTCGGGCAACGGCAGGCCGACCGAACCGATGTAGCCGGCCGTGCCGGCAAAGCCACCGATCTTGCTGATGCCGGCGGGCAGAAACAGGGCGGCCATCAGCAGGCGGGCCAGCAGGGAGAAGGGGGTTTGAAGGGCGTTCATGAGAAAAGACTCCAGGGTTAAAAAAAGGGTTCAGGCCGCCAGATCGAACACGATCACTTCGGCGTCCTGGCCGTTGGCCAGTTCGAGTTGCGTTTCGCCGGCCATGGCCACGGCGTCACCGCCATTCAGGCGTTGGCCGTTCACATCGATCTGGCCGCGCACCAGGTGCACATAGGCCTTGCGGTTCGGGTTCAGGTCGATGCGGGCGCTCTCGGCACCATCGAACAGGCCGGCGTACATCGAGGCGTCGGCGTGGATCTTCACGGACCCCTCGGCGGCATCGGGTGAGGCCACCAGGCGCAGGCGACCGCGCTTTTCGGTGTCGGCAAAGGTCTTCTGCTCGTAGCCCGGCTCGATGCCGCGCTGGTTCGGCTCGATCCAGATCTGCAGGAAGTGCGTGGTGCTGGCGGGCGCATGGTTGAACTCGCTGTGGCGCACACCGGTGCCGGCGCTCATGCGCTGCACGTCGCCGGGCGGGATGCCCTTGACGTTGCCCATGCTGTCCTTGTGCGCCAGGTTGCCCTGCAGCACGTAGCTGATGATTTCCATGTCGCGGTGCCCGTGGGTGCCGAAGCCGGTGCCGGGGGCAATGCGGTCTTCGTTGATCACGCGCAGGTTGCCCCAGCCCATCCAGGCGGGGTCGAAATAGTCCGCGAACGAAAAGGTGTGAAAGCTCTTGAGCCAACCGTGGTCGGCTTGACCACGGGCGTCTGAACGGCGGATCTGCATCATGGCGGTGTCCTTGTCAGGGTGGGGCCGACGTGTCGGCATGGGGTGAATTCTGGGCGCGGAGGCCTGCGTGATGACCGCATGGTTTTGATGGCATCATTCAAATTCATTGAACGATGGGAGCCGTGCCATGCCCGCCTCAGTCTCCGCCCGAAGCGCCTTGTCCGCCGAGAACCTGGCCTTGATCGATGCCGTGTCGCGCCTGGGCAGCATGGCCGCCGCCGCGCGCGAGCTGGGCATGGTGCCCAGCGCCCTCACCTACCGCATCCGCCAGATCGAGGACGCCCTGGACGTGCTTCTGTTCGACCGCAGC
This sequence comes from Hydrogenophaga sp. XSHU_21, assembly GCA_046604145.1. Lineage (GTDB taxonomy): Bacteria > Pseudomonadota > Gammaproteobacteria > Burkholderiales > Burkholderiaceae_C > Hydrogenophaga. The sequence continues at coordinate 120,307 of JBKIXD010000003.1, read as the reverse complement.
GCGCGGCGCGCGGTGCTCACGCCCGCAGGGGGCGAACTGCTGCGGTCGGGGGAATTCCTGCTGAGCGAGTTCGACGCCGTGGCCCAGCGCGTCAAGCGCGTAGCCACCGGCTGGGAACCGCAGATCACCATTGCGGCCGACGCGCTGATTGCGCGCGCCACGCTGTTCGAGCTGTGCGAGGCGTTCTACGCCACCGGTGCCCCCACGCGGCTGAAGCTGCGCGCCGAAACGCTGTCGGGCACGCTGGAGGTGCTGCAGAACGGCCAGGCCGACATCGCGATCGGCGTGGACAGCGGTGCCAGCGGCGCCGGTCTGCAGACCGCGCCCCTGGGCACGGTGAGCTTCGTGTACGCCCTGGCACCGCACCACCCGCTGGCGGCGTTCAAGGGCACCCTGTGCGAAGACGACCTGCGCCAGCACCGCGCCGTGGCGGTGGCCGACAGCGCCCAGCGAGGCCGCGGCGTGAGCCACAACCTGCTGCCCGGTCAGGACGTGCTGACCGTGCCCACCATGCAGCACAAGCTGGAGGCGCAGTTGCGCGGGCTGGGGGCCGGCTTTCTGCCCCAGCCGCTGGCGCAGCCCTACATCAACGCCGGGCGGCTGGTGGTCAAGCCGGTGCAGGCCAGCGACCGCCTCATCCATGTGGCCTACGCGTGGCGCGTGCCCCGCGAGCACGGGCGCGGCGCCGACAGCGGCCGCGCGCTGCGCTGGTGGCTGGAGCAGCTCAAGCAGCCCCACACGCGACAGGCACTGCTCAACAACCACCACCAAAGCTGAAAGCAGGCGGCGCGCGCTGCTACAGTCGCCAGAGCCGCCCGAGCCCAACACCATGAAACAGCGCCGTCCCCATTCCACCGATTCCCAGCACATCGCCATCGTCGGTGCCGGCATCGCCGGCGTCACCTGCGCGCGCACGCTGCTGCAGGCAGGCCACCGCGTCACGCTGATCGAGAAAAGCCGCGGCTTTGGCGGCCGCATGGCCACCCGCCGCACCGAGTTCGGCGGTTTCGACCACGGCGTTCAGTACTTCACCGTGCGCGACCCCCGGTTCGAGCTGGCGCTGCGCGCCACCGCCACCAGCGCCGTGCGCGCCTGGAGCGCGAGCACCGTGCGCGTGCTCGACGAATTCGGGCACGTGCTGGCCAGTGCGCCCCCGCCCACCGAACCGCATTTCGTGGCGGCCCCGGGCATGAATGCGCTGGCGACCCTGTGGGCCCAGCCGCTGGCCAAACCCGAAACCCACGGCAACCCGCCCGCGCGCGCGCTGCTCGAAACCCGCGTCACCCACATCGAGCGCGATGCCCTGCACCCCGAACAATGGCAACTGCGCAGCGAAGGCGCCGACGGCGGTCAGCAGGTGCTCGGCGGGTTCGACCGGGTGGTGCTGGCCATCCCGCACCCGCAGGCGCACGACCTGCTGCTGGCGTCGGGCCTGGCGCCCGAGCTGCGGCGCGCCCTCACGCCCGTGCATGTGGCCCCCTGCTGGACGCTGATGGTCGCCTTCCCGCAGGCCATGCAGCCCGGCCTGGCCCACCTGGGCCCGCAATGGAGCGCGGCGCGCAGCACGCACCACCGCATCAGCTGGCTGGCGCGCGAATCGAGCAAGCCGGCGCGCGACCCGATCGAGCGGTGGACCGTGCAGGCCAGCCCCGCGTGGTCCACCAAGCACCTCGAGGACGAGCCCGAGCGCGTGAAGGCCAAGCTGCTCAAGGGCTTTGCCGAAATCACCGGCATCCGTGCCACGCCGCCGCACGCGGTGGTGCACAAATGGCGCTTTGCACAAACGCAAACGCCGCTGGGCCAGAGCCACCTGCTCGACGCCTCGCTCGGCATCGGCCTGTGCGGCGACTGGTGCCTGGGGCACCGCGTCGAAGACGCGTTCATCTCCGGTCTCGAACTGGCACTGGCCCTGGCGTGACCCTGCGGGTGTGACCTACCGCGGCCGATTTGCCCCGTCGCCCACCGGCCCGCTGCACGCGGGATCGCTGGTGGCGGCGCTGGCGAGTTGGCTGGACGCCCGGGCCCATGGCGGTCAATGGCTCGTCCGCATCGAAGACATCGACACGCCGCGCTGCGTGGCGGGTGCCGACCAGCTCATTCTTCAACAGCTCGCCACTTGCGGGATGCTCAGCGACGAACCGGTGCTCTGGCAATCCGGGCGCGGTGCGGTCTATCAGCGCGCACTGGACCAGCTGATTGCACACGGCGATGCCTTCCCGTGCGCCTGCTCGCGCCAGGACATCGAACGAACCCTGCTGGCGGCCGGCAACCCGCGCGAGCGCCACCACGCCGCCGTCTACCCGGGCACCTGCCGCGACGGTCTGCATGGCAAACCCGCACGGGCCTGGCGGTTCCGCGTGCCGCAGGGGGCATTGGTGACGTGGACCGATCGGCGCCTGGGTGCCCAGTCGCAGCAGGTGGACACCGCCGTGGGTGACTTCATCCTCAAGCGCGCCGACGGACTGTGGGCCTACCAATTGGCGGTGGTGGTGGACGACGCCGACCAAGCCATCACCCACGTGGTCCGCGGCGAAGACCTGGCCGACAACACACCGCGGCAAATGCTGCTGCAGCGCGCGCTGCAACGGCCCACGCCGCGGTGGCTGCACACCCCCCTGGTGTTGGGCGACAACGGCGAAAAACTCAGCAAGCAGAACGGCGCACAGGCGCTGGACCTGCACGATCCGGTGCGGGCCTTGAACCAGGCAGCCCGCGCGCTCGACCTGCCCACCGCCGAAGGCCCGGTGCCCGAGGTGCTGGCGCGGTGGGTCCGCGCCTGGGCCGATCGCTGGCCGGCCTAAAATCCAGCCCCACTCGCTTCGAATGCACCGGGTGCGCCGCTTCCCGGGCGCTGCCTTCATCCCCATGACCGATCCCCGCCACGCGCTGCCGCGCACCCCGCCCACCGACGTGCCCTTCCTGCGGCAGGTCAAGAGCTACGTGCTGCGGGCGGGCCGCACCACGGCGGCACAGGCCAAGGCGTACGAGGTGTTCGGACCGCGTTTCCTGCTGCCCTACGCACCCGCCACCCCCAACGCCCCCTTCGACCCCCGCGCCGCCTTCGGGCGCGACGCACCGCTGGTGCTCGAAATCGGCTTCGGCATGGGCGGCGCCACGGCGCACATCGCGGCGCTGCGGCCACAGGACAACTTTCTGTGTTGCGAGGTGCACGAACCCGGTGTGGGCGCGCTGCTCAAGCTGGCGGGCGACGGCGGACTGGAAAACATCCGCATCGTCCGCCACGACGCGGTCGAGGTGCTTGACCACATGCTCGGGCCCGCCAGCCTGGACGGCGTGCACATCTTTTTCCCCGACCCCTGGCACAAGACCAAGCACCACAAGCGGCGGCTCATCCAGGGGCCGTTCGTGAACCGCTTGGCCAGCAAGCTCAAGCCCGACGGCTACCTGCACCTGGCCACCGACTGGCAGCCCTACGCCGAGCAGATGCTCGAGGTGCTGCGGGCCGAGCCGCTGTTGAAGAACACGGCCACCGACTACGCGCCCAAGCCCGACTACCGGCCACTGACCAAGTTCGAACAGCGCGGCCTGAAGCTGGGCCACGGCGTGTGGGACCTGGTGTTCACCCGCGCCTGAGCCGGGCCGATCCGCCGTGGCCCACCGGCCCAAGAACCCGCTGATTCCCACGCGCCAGGGCGTGTCGCCCAGTTGCGTGGCCATTCCCCACACCAGGCCCGCACCATGGCCTTCGGTGCTGCAGTTCCTCAGCGAGCGCCTGCCGGTGGTGAGCCCGGCGGCCTGGGCGCAACGGCTCGTGCAGGGCGATGTGCTGGACGATCACGGCCAACCGGTGGCGCCCGATGCGCCCTGCGAACCGGGCGCACGCCTGTATTACTGGCGGCACCTCGACGACGAAGCCGACATACCGTTCGAACCCGAGGTGCTCTACCAGGACGATCTGCTGCTGGTGGCCGACAAGCCGCACTTCATGCCGGTCACGCCAACCGGGCGCTTCGTGCGGCACAGCCTGATGGTGCGGCTGAAGCACCTCACCGGGATCGACACCCTGAACCCCATTCACCGCATCGACCGCGAGACCGCGGGCATCGTGGCCTTCAGCCTGCGGCCGCAAGACCGCAACGCCTACCATGCGCTGTTTCGCGACCGGGCGGTGGGCAAGGTGTATGAAGCGATTGCACCGCACGACCCGGCCCTGGCGTTTCCGCAGACCCGCCGCAGCCGCATCGAGGAAGACGTGGAGGCGTTCTTCCGCATGGTCGAGGTGGAGGGTGCAGACCACGCCGCCAACAGCGAAACCCGCATCGAGCGCGTGGAGGTCCGGGGTGCCTGGGCGCGCTACCGGCTGTGGCCCGTCACCGGCAAACGGCACCAGTTGCGGGTGCACATGAATGCGCTGGGCCTGCCGATGGCGGGCGACCGGTTCTACCCCCGGGTTCAACGCGGACCGGACGCCGAGGAGGATTTTGCCGAGCCCCTGCGGCTGCTGGCGCACACCCTGTCCTTCGATGATCCGGTGACCGGCCATCCACGCCTGTTCCAAAGCCGCCGATCGCTCGACTGGCCGGGCAACTGACCGGCAGTCGCCCCAGGACGCGGACGGTCTGCGCAAAACGCCGAGGCCCTCAAGACCGCGGGGAAGATGCCGAGGTGAGCGGATACCGCTCGTCCACATCCTGCCATGCCCCGCACCACCCTCGACACCCCCGCTGCCGTCGTGCAGGCCCTCAACGACGACGGCGCCATCCTCCCCCCGCGCACCCAGTGCGACGTGTTTTCGAAGGCCGACGCCAAGGTGCAGTGCATGGTGTGCACGGCGCCAGCCATGAAGCGCGCAGAGCCCCAGGTGGTGGTCGTGCTCATGGGCGCCACGCGCCACGAACAGCGCGAAGTGGCCACGGTGTTGCAGCGCCTGATCGGCGACGGGCCGGACTCACCGGGTGTGCTGCGGCTGCTGCAGACCGGTGGCGTCACCCTGATGCTGGCGCCCTGGAGCGCCAGGGAGCTGGTTCGTGGCGTGATCGATTCGGTGTCATCGAGCTGGCACCCCGAGCGGGTCACGGTCGACGGGTCCCAGGTGCAGACCGAGGGCGTGGTGGTCGTGCCGGGGCCGGGTTCCCGTGGCGACATGGCGGTCGAGATCCGCCATTCGCTCGAGTCCTTCGCGGGCGAATCCGGTTCGATCTGGAGCAGCGCACGGCGCCTGCTGTCGGGCAAGGAAGAACCCCGCCAGTGGACCCTGCCGCTGGGTTGCAGCGTGATCGAACGCGTCGAAGGCAAGCGCGTCTGCTGGGACGTGACCTTCGAAGAGGTGGGCAAGCTCGAGCGCGCCGTTGAACTGGTGCACGCCCGACTGGACATGGGCAAGGACCGTTTGCTGCAACGCTGGAACGAGCCCGACGAGGACTCGGTCGAGACGCGCATGCCGTCCATCACCGTGACGGCACCCAGCCATTCGCGCGAAGCCCGCGCCGAGATGGCGCGGCTGCTGCAGAACGTGCTGTTCCTGGTGGGCCGGCTGGGCTTTGTCGCCTCGGGCCCGGCCGACCTGCGCAACTCAGCAGGTCAACCCGGCTGATCGGCAGGCTCGGGCCGGGCAACCCGGCCGAGCCACGCGCCGGCTCAGGCGCGCTCGCCCACCCAGCCAGGCACCGAGGCCAGTGCCTTGGCCAGACCGCTGGCGTCGGTGCCGCCGGCCATGGCCATGTCGGGCTTGCCACCGCCCTTGCCGCCCACCTGCTGCGCGACGAAGTTCACCAGCTCGCCCGCCTTGACACGGCCCACGCTGTCCGCGGTGACACCGGCTGCCAGCTGGACTTTTCCGCCGTCCACCGCCGCCAGCACGATGGCCGCCGTCTTGAGCTTGTCCTTGAGCTTGTCCAGGGTGTCGCGCAGCGTTTTCGCGTCGGCACCATCGAGGGTGGCTGCCAGCACCTTGATGCCCTTGACATCCACCGCCTGCCCCACGAGCTCGTCGCCCTGGCTCGACGCCAGCCGGCCCTTGAGCGCCGCGATTTCCTTTTCGAGCGACCGGATCTGTTCGAGCGCCTGCCCCACCCGGGTGGTGAGCTCGGCCACGGGCGCCTTCAAGGCGCCGGCGGCCTGCGCCACGGTGCTCTCCAGCGACTGCAGGTAGGCCAGGGCGTTCTGCCCGGTCACCGCCTCGATGCGGCGCACGCCGGCGGCCACGCCACCTTCGGCCACCACCTTGAACAGGCCGATGTCGCCGGTGCGCTGCACGTGCGTGCCACCGCACAGTTCACGGCTGCTGCCGATGTCGAGCACGCGCACGGTTTCACCGTACTTCTCGCCGAACAGCATCATGGCGCCGGTCTTCTGCGCCGACTCGATGTCCATGAGCCGCGCCTGGGTGGCCGCGTTGGCCAGGATCTCGGCGTTGACGATGGCCTCGATCCGGCGCACCTGCTCGTCGGTCACGGGGGCGTTGTGGGCAAAGTCGAAGCGCGTGCGCTCGGCGTTCACGAGCGAGCCCTTCTGCTGCACGTGATCGCCCAGCACCTCGCGCAGGGCCTTGTGCATGAGGTGGGTGGCGCTGTGGTTGCGCACGGTGGCGGCGCGCAGCGTGGTGTTCACGCGCGCGGTCACGGTGTCGCCCACCGCCAGCGTGCCCTGGGCCACCATGCCGTGGTGGCCGAACACGTCGGCCTTGATCTTCTGGGTGTCGGCGACATCGAATCGCGCCGAGCCGGCCACGATTTCGCCCTCGTCGCCCACCTGGCCGCCGCTCTCGGCATAAAACGGCGTGGTGTCCAGCACCACCACGCCGGTCTGGCCCTGGTTCAGCGTGGCCACCGGGGTGCCGTCGAGGTAGAGCGCCGCCACCTTGGCCGGGGCTTCAAGGTGGTCGTAGCCCACGAAGGTGTTGCCGGCACCGGTGTATTCCAGCGCGCGGTCCATCTTGAACTTGCCCGCGGCGCGCGCCTGCGCCTTCTGCCGGTCCATGGCGGCATTGAAGCCCGCCTCATCGACCGACACGCCGCGCTCGCGGCACACGTCGGCCGACAGGTCGAGCGGAAAGCCATAGGTGTCGTGCAGCTTGAACGCCACCTCGCCGGGCAGCACCTTCTGCCCGCCACCCAGCGCGGCATCCAGAATTTCCATGCCGTTTTCGAGCGTTTCGTAAAAGCGCTCTTCTTCGGCCTTCAGCACCTCGGTGATGCGCTGCGCCTGCTTGGCCAGGTTGGGGTAGGCGTCGCCCATGAGGGCCACCAGATCGGGGACCAGCTTGTGGAAGAACGGCGCCTTGCGGCCGAGCTTGTAGCCGTGGCGGATGGCGCGCCGCACGATGCGCCGCTGCACATAGCCGCGGCCCTCGTTGCCGGGAATCACCCCGTCGCTCACCAGGAACGCCGTGGCACGGATGTGGTCGGCGATGACGCGCAGCGACGGATTGCCGAGGTCGGTGGTGCCGGTCTCGCGGGCCGCCGCCTTGATGAGCGCGTCGAAGATGTCGATCTCGTAGTTGCTGTGCACATGCTGCAGGATGGCGGCCAGCCGCTCCAGGCCCATGCCGGTGTCCACGCAGGGCGCCGGCAGCGGCTTCACCGAGCCGTCGGGCTGCATGTCGAACTGCATGAACACGTTGTTCCAGATCTCGATGTAGCGGTCGCCGTCCTGCTCGGGGCTGCCGGGCGGGCCGCCCGCCACCTCGGGGCCGTGGTCGTAGAAGATTTCGCTGCAGGGGCCGCAGGGGCCGGTGTCGGCCATCATCCAGAAGTTGTCCGACTGGTACTTGCCGCCCTTGTTGTCGCCGATGCGCACCACCCGCTCGGCCGGCAGACCGATTTCCTTGGTCCAGATGTCGTACGCCTCGTCGTCGTCGATGTAGACCGTGGCCCAGAGGCGCTCGGCGGGCAGCTTGTACACCTCGGTGAGCAGTTCGAACGCCCACTTCAGCGACTCGCGCTTGAAGTAGTCACCGAAACTCCAGTTGCCCAGCATCTCGAAGAACGTGTGGTGGCGGGCGGTGTAGCCCACGTTCTCAAGGTCGTTGTGCTTGCCGCCCGCGCGCAGGCAGGCCTGCACCGAGGCCGCGCGCACGTAAGGCCGCTTGTCGCTGCCCAGGAACACGTCCTTGAACTGGACCATGCCCGAGTTGGTGAACATGAGGGTCGGGTCGTTGCCCGGCACCAGCGGGCTGGACGCCACCACGGTGTGGCCCTTGGCGGCAAAGAAGTCCAGGAAAGTCTTGCGGATGTCGGCGACGGAGGCGGGGCGGGTCATGTGGGCCTTGAAGACGGGTGGGGCTGTGAGGGTGCCGACCCGGGCGGACCGGCACCAAGCCCGCCATTTTCGTACATGCCGGGGTGGCACGCCCGGGTGCGTCGCCAGCGGCACTGCAACGCGGCGGGCAAAGGGCTATCCTGTGTGGCTTGGCCGCCGCACCGCGGCCCCCGAACACCCCCCCGGAGACGCACCATGGACATGAAAACCTCCCCGCTGGCCCTGCTGAACGACCCTTCCCTGCTCAAGACCGACGGCCTGGTCAATGGCCAGTGGGTCAAGGGCAGCAGCCGGTTCGACGTGCTGGACCCGGCCACCGGCCAGAAGCTGGCCGACGTGGCCAACCTGGGCCCGGCCGACGCCGAAGCCGCGATTGCCGCCGCCAACGCGGCCTGGCCCGCCTGGCGCGCCAAGACCGCCAAGGAGCGCTCGAACATCCTGCGCAAGTGGTACGACCTGCTGATGGCGAACCAGGAAGACCTGGGCCGCATCCTCACCGCCGAACAGGGCAAGCCGTTCGCCGAAGGCAAGGGCGAGATTGCGTATGGCGCAAGCTTTGTGGAGTGGTTCGCCGAGGAAGCCAAGCGCGTCAATGGCGAAACCCTGCCGACCTTCGACAACAACCGCCGCCTGCTGGTGCTCAAGCAGCCCATCGGCGTGTGCGCGGCCATCACGCCCTGGAACTTCCCGCTCGCCATGATCACCCGCAAGGTGGCACCGGCCCTGGCCGCGGGCTGCCCGGTGATCATCAAGCCGGCCGAGCTCACGCCGCTGACCGCGCTGGCCGCGGCCGAGCTGGCGCTGCGCGCCGGCATACCGGCCGGCGTGCTCAACATACTGTCGGCCGACAGCGCCAACAGCATTGCCATCGGCAAGGTGCTGTGCGCCAGCGACGTGGTGCGCCACCTCAGCTTCACCGGCTCCACCGAGGTCGGCCGCATCCTGATGGCGCAGAGCGCCCCGACGGTGAAGAAGCTCAGCCTGGAGCTGGGCGGCAACGCGCCCTTCATCGTGTTCGATGACGCCGACGTGGACAGCGCCGTGGAAGGCGCGCTGGCCAGCAAGTACCGCAACGCGGGCCAGACCTGCGTCTGCGCCAACCGCTTCTACGTGCAGGCGGGTGTGTACGACGAGTTCGTGCAGAAGTTTTCAGCGCGGGTCAAGGCCTTCAAGGTGGGCAACGGCTTCGAAGAAGGTGTGGTTCAAGGGCCGCTGATCGAAGACGCCGCCGTGGAGAAAGTGCAGCGCCACGTGGCCGACGCGGTGGCCAAGGGCGGGCAGGTGGTGACTGGCGGCAAGAAGCTGCAGGGTCAGTTCTTCGAGCCCACGGTGGTCGCCAACGCCACGGCAGACATGCTCTGCGCGCGCGAGGAAACCTTCGGCCCGTTTGCGCCGGTGTTCAAGTTCACCACCGAGCAGGAAGCCATCGACGCCGCCAACCACACCGAGTTCGGCCTGGCCAGTTACTTCTACAGCCGCGACGTGGGGCGCATCTTCCGCGTCAGCGAGGCGCTGGAATACGGCATGGTCGGCATCAACGTCGGCATTCTGGCCACCGAACACGTGCCGTTCGGTGGCGTCAAGCAGTCGGGCCTGGGGCGCGAAGGTTCGCACCACGGCATGGACGACTACGTGGAGATCAAGTACCTCTGCGTGGGCGATGTGATGAAGTGACCCCCCCGCGCCGGCCTGCGGCCGTCACCCCCCAGGGGGCGGCTGCGGCGGACCGGCGGAGCCGGATCCGTGCAGCCCTCGGTGGCGGGCTGGCAGGCCAACGAATCTTCAATCCCCATGAACTTTGACTGGCAGAACCCGTATCCGGTGTCGCGGGCGCCTTTGATGGCGCGCAATGTGGTGGCCACGTCGCAGCCGCTGGCGGCGCAGGCGGGGCTGCGCATGCTGCTGAAGGGCGGCAACGCCATCGACGCGGCCATCGCCGCGGCGGCGGCACTCACCGTGGTCGAGCCGTGTTCCAACGGGCTGGGCAGCGACAACTTTGCCATCGTGTGGGACGGCCAGGGTCTGCACGGCATGAACGCCTCGGGCGTGGCGCCCGCGGGCTGGAGCCCGGCGTACTTTCGAGACAAGCACGGCAAGATTCCCCTGCGCGGGTTCGACGCCGTGACCGTGCCGGGCGCCGTGGCGGGCTGGGCGGCGCTGTCCGAGCGGTTCGGCGCCCTGCCCTTTGCCGACCTGCTGGAACCCGCCATCGAACTGGCCGAACGCGGCCACGCGGTGTCCCCGGTGATCGCGGACAAATGGGCCCGTGCCATGCCGCTGCTGCACGACAAGCCCGGCTTCGCGCAGGCGTTTCTGCCCCGGGGCCGCGCGCCGCTGCCGGGCGAGCGTTTCGTGTTTGCAGACGCCGGGCGCGCGCTTCGGGCCATTGCGCAGACGCGCGGCGAAGCCTTCTACCGCGGCGAAATCGCTCAGGCCATCGACGCCTACGCCCGTGAGCATGGCGCCCTGCTTCGCGCCAGCGACCTGGCCGCGCACGAGGTGCAGTGGGTGCAGCCGATCTCGACCGGGTTTGCCGGCCACACCGTGCACGAACTGCCGCCCAACGGCCAGGGCATCGCGGCCCTCATGGCCCTGGGCATGCTCGAACAGCTCGACATCGGCCGCTTCGGGCCCGACAGCGTGGAAGGCACCCACTTGCAGATCGAGGCCATCAAGCTGGCGTTTGCCGACACCTACCGCTGGGTGGCCGACGAGCGCTTCATGACCGAGGTGCGCACATCGGACCTGCTCGACCCGGGGTACCTGCGCGAGCGCGCCCGCCTGATCGATCCGCGGCGTGCGATCGATCCCGGGCCGGGCCGGCCACCGCAGGGCGGCACCATCTACCTCACCACCGCCGATGCGCAAGGGCGCATGGTCAGCTTCATCCAGTCGAACTACCTCGGCTTCGGCAGCGGGGTGGTGGTGCCCGGCTGGGGCATCAGCCTGCAGAACCGGGGCCACGGCTTCACCCTGCAGGACGGCCACCCCAACCAGGTGGCGCCCGGCAAACGGCCGTTCCACACCATCATTCCGGGCTTTCTCACGCGCGACGGCCAGCCGGTGATGGGGTTCGGCGTGATGGGCGCCAACATGCAGCCCCAGGGCCATGTGCAGGCGCTGGTGCGCATGCTGGTACACGGCCAGCAACCCCAGGCCGCCTGCGACGCGCCGCGGTGGAAGTGGGGCCAGGGCCTTGATGTGGACTTCGAGCCCACGATGGCACCCGCGCTGCGCGAAGGCCTCAAGGCGCTGGGCCACCGCTTCGAGCCCGCCGCCGACACCTATCTTGATTTCGGCAGCGGTCAGTTCATTGCCCGGCTGAGCGACGACCTGCAGGACGGTTACGTGGCCGCCAGCGATTCGCGCCGCGACGGGCAGGCCGTGGGGTACTGAGCCGGCACGTGTCGCCGTCAGGCGAACAGCCGCTGCGCGTGCACGCCCAGACCCCTGGCCACGCTGGTGTCGCGGTCACCGTGCAGCGCCTGTGCCTGGGGAAACCGCGCGGCAATGCGCTCGGTCAGGGGGCGCAATCCGGTGGACCCGCCGGTGAAATAGACCACGTCGACCTCATCTGGGCCCACGCCCGCGGCGCGCAGCGTTTCGTCGGCCGCTTCCACGATGCGCTGCAGATCGGTGTCGAGTGCCTGCAGCGCTTGCGCGGCATCGAAATGGCTGCAAAGGCCGTCTTCGATCACCGAGAGGTCCACCTGCGTGTGACCACCGTCGGCCACTGAAATCTTGGCCTCTTCGGCCCGTCCCAGCAACGCGTGTCCCAACCGCTCTTCCACCACGCGCATGAGGCGCTGGTGCTGAACCGGATCGCCATAGAAGTCCCGCATGCGGCGCAGTTCGGCCACCCGCTGCGGCCCGTAAACCGTGTTGATCAGGTGCCAGGTGGCGAGGTCGAAGTACACACGGCTGGGCACCTCCCGAGCAGGGCCGTCCGCGCGCGGCGGCCCGAGCCCCCGGTAACCGCACAACGGCAGGATGCTGGCCAGCTCGACCCGCCGGTCGAAGTCGGTGCCTGCGATGTGGACACCGTGGTTGGCCAGGATGTCGTCCTTGCGGTCCAGACGCTGCCGGCGCTTCGGCCCCACCCGCACCAGCGAGAAATCGGAGGTGCCACCGCCGATGTCGGCCACCAGCACCAGCTGCTCGCAACTGGCGCTCTCCTCGTGGTCGAGCGCCGCCGCAATCGGCTCGTACTGGAAGGCGAGCTCCCGAAAACCGATGGAGCGGGCAGCGTTCTCCAGCACCTGCCGGGCCTGCTCATCGCGCGCCGGATCGCCGTCCACGAAAAACACCGGCCGGCCGAGCACCGCCCGGTCCAGCGGGGCACCGGCATTGCGCTCGGCCAGTTGCTTCAGATGCTGCAGATAGCCGCCCACCGCGTCGAGGTAGCGCACCGATCGGCCATTTCCGACGTCGGTCTGCTGGTCGGCCAGCGTCGAGCCGAGGATGCTCTTCATGGAGCGCATCAGCCGCCCCTCGATGCCCTGCACATAGGCGGCCACGGCCGATCGTCCGTACAAGCGTTCCGGCGCTTCGTGCGCGGCGAGGCCTTCCACCCGGTAGAACACGGCGGTGGGCATGGTGTGCCGGCCGTCCTCGACCTCGACCAGGTCCACACCACCGGCCGCCGTCGACACCGCGATGGCGGAGTTGGACGTGCCGAAATCGATGGCGCAAAAGGGACGCGTGGGGGGTCGTGCGGGCGGGATTTCGGGCAGGGAGGAAGGCATGGCGCGGATGGCAGAGCGCTCGATCCGGCGCGCCCGGTTCGACTCGACAGAAGCAGGGAGAGGGGGCGGATTCTAGCCAGTAGAATCCGGTCTGCCGCGGGTGTAGTTCAATGGTAGAACGGCAGCTTCCCAAGCTTCATACGAGGGTTCGATTCCCTTCACCCGCTCCACATTCCTTCGTCAGCGCACCCCGAAGGCGGCGTTGCCTGCCGTCCGGGCTGCGTTCTGCAGCGCCACCAGCAGCTGGGTCTGACCGCCACCGATGTCGTAGGCCACCGCAATGCCGGTGGCGGACTGGTTGGCCAGCAGGCACGGCATCCCATCAAACATCACCGCCACATCGAACACGTTCTTGCCACTCGCTCGCGGCGTTGCGGTGCCATTGAAGGTGCAACCTGACGCAGTGGTCGCATTGATCGCTCCACCCGCGGAAACGGTCATGGTGATGGTGTCCCCGTCCAGCGAGTTCAGGACCCAGGCCGGTCCTCCGCTGAAACTTGCCAGTGATGGTGCCGCGTTGTAGTCGTATGGCGAGCCTGCAAGTGGCCCACCCGTGAATCCCACGGTCACTCCGTTCGACACCACGTCACCGGTTATCGTGCCCGCCGCCTTGTTGAAAGTCCCGGCTGACGTGCCATGGTGGATGCCCCCCGGGGGCGGAGGAAAAACGTAGTCGCGCAGGTTGAGCGCTTGGAACGTATTGCCGCTGACCGACATCGTGCCCTGCACGAAACTGCCGACCGAAAAGGTCGCACCTGTTTGCGTGCCATACAGCGACCACAGCTCGCCGTTTTCCAGCACCAGCATCAGAAAGTCGGACGACGAACTGTTGGTGAGCGGTCCGCTGTACAGGCCCTCGGGGCGGTCGGCGACCACGGGCGCCGGGGCCGGATCGCTGCCACCGCCGCCGCAGGCGGCGAGCGCCGCCAGGATCGCCACCGAAAAGATCGATTTTTTAAGCTGATAGACCACAGATTTCCCTCCAATGAGCCGTTCAAAAGGCCGATGGATTCATCCATTCGACCTAATTCGAAGCCCATTGTAGAGATGCAACAGCATGTGTCAGCCATGGCGTTCGTGCGCAATTTCACGGCCTTGGCACCTGCGTGAAGGCCGCGCCGGCGATCAGCTGCCCCAGCCCGACAGGGCCACCACTCCCAGCGCCAGAAAGATCAGCGCCGCCACGAGGTGGACCACCCGGATGGGCACCTTGCGCGTGATGGCGTCGCCAAAGAAGACCACGGGCGCGTTGGCCAGCATCATGCCCAGCGTGGTGCCGATGACCACCGCAAACAACGGCTCGTACTGGGCGCCGAGCGCGATGGTGGCAATCTGGGTCTTGTCGCCCATTTCGGCCAGAAAGAAGGCCCAGGTGGTGGCGGCGAACACGCCCAGGTTGCGGCCGGGTTTCACCTCGTCGGCGTCCAGTTTGTCGGGGATCAGCATCCACGCCGCCATGGCGATGAACGACAGGCCGAGCACCCAGCGCATCACGTCCGGGCCCACCGCGGCCATGATCCACGCGCCCGCGGCGCCCGCCAGCGCGTGGTTGAGCAGCGTGGCCACCAGAATGCCCGCGACGATGGGCCAGGGCCGCTTGAAGCGGGCGGCCAGCACGAGGGAGAGCAACTGCGTCTTGTCGCCCATTTCGGCGAGCGCGACGATGCCGGTGGACAGGAGTAAGGCTTCCAAGGAGAACTCCAACGGCCGGCGAAAAAACCAAAGACCGCAGCGCCTCCCCGGCGCGGGTGGAGGCGGTGCGGTCAAAGGTCTTGCCAGGCTGGAAGGCTGCTCGCGCCATGGCCTGCGGGCCAAGTCTGTTGACGCGAGCCCCTGCAGGTTGCAGGGCGGCTACTCCCCAATGACGGGATGCCGCGAAGTATAGCGGCCGGGTGGGTTCAGATCAGCGTGACGCCGGTCTTGGACTGGATGAACTCGCGCGTGACGCCCGGTGCCAGCTCGACCAGCTGGAGGCCTTTGGGTGTCACGTCCATCACGCCGAGGTCGGTGATGATGCGGTCGACCACGCCCACGCCGGTGAGCGGCAGGGTGCACTTGGGCAGGATCTTCAGGTCTTCGGTGCCGTCCTTCTTGCGGGCCACGTGCTCCATGAGCACGATCACGCGGGGCACGCCGGCGACGAGGTCCATGGCGCCGCCCATGCC
Source organism: Hydrogenophaga sp. XSHU_21 (assembly GCA_046604145.1). Classification (GTDB taxonomy): domain Bacteria; phylum Pseudomonadota; class Gammaproteobacteria; order Burkholderiales; family Burkholderiaceae_C; genus Hydrogenophaga. The sequence goes on along the minus strand of JBKIXD010000003.1, from coordinate 105,177 downwards.
CTTGACCATCTTGCCCGGGATCATCCAGTTGGCCAGGTCGCCGTGCTCGCTGACCTGCATGGCGCCCAGGATCGACAGGTTGATCTTGCCGCCGCGGATCATGGCAAAGCTGTCGTGGCTGCCGAAGATCGACGAGCCGGCAATGGTGGTGACGGTCTGCTTGCCAGCGTTGATGAGGTCGGCGTCCACCTCGTCTTCGGTCGGGAACGGGCCGATGCCCAGCATGCCGTTCTCGCTCTGCAGCCAGACCTCTTTGGTGCTGGGCACGTGGTTGGCCACCAGCGTCGGGATGCCGATGCCGAGGTTGACGTAGAAGCCGTCTTCGAGTTCGTGGGCCGCACGCGCGGCCATCTGGTCCTGGTTCCAGGGCATGTCAATCCTCCCGCCGGGCCGCCCCAAGGGCGGATTGCGCCCCCTCGGGGGGCAGTGAATACACACAGTGATGAACGTGGGGGCGAAGCATCTCAGACTCCTTGCTTCTCGGTGATGGTGCGCTTCTCGATGCGCTTCTCGGGCGTGGCGTTGAGCACGATGCGGTGCACGTAAATGCCGGGCAGGTGGATCTGGTCGGGGTGCAAGGCACCGGTCTCCACGATTTCCTCGACCTCGACAATGCACACCTTGCCCGCCATGGCCACGGCCGGGTTGAAGTTGCGTGCGGTGTAGCGGAACTGCAGGTTGCCGCTCTTGTCGGCGCGGTGCGCCTTGACCAGCGACACCGCCGGCACCAGCGAACGCTCCATCACGTAGGTTTCGCCGTCGAACTCGCGCAGTTCCTTGCCCTCGGCCACCATGGTGCCCACGCCGGTCTTGGTGAAAAACGCCGGAATGCCCGCGCCGCCGGCGCGAAGCTTTTCGGCCAGCGTGCCCTGGGGCGTGAATTCAAGCTCCAGCTCACCGGCCAGGTACTGGCGCTCGAACTCCTTGTTCTCGCCCACGTAGCTGCTGATCATCCGCTTGATCTGCCGCGTCTCGAGCAGCTTGCCCAGGCCGAAGCCATCGACACCGGCGTTGTTGGAGATGACGGTGAGGTTCTTCTTGCCGCTGTCGCGCAGCGCGTCGATCAGCGCTTCGGGAATGCCGCACAGGCCAAAGCCGCCCACGGCCATCAACTGGCCATCGGCCACCACGCCTTCCAGCGCGGCGGCCGCGCTCGGGTAGATCTTGTTCACGGGGATTGCCTCCGGAAGTTCTTCGGGGAAAGCGCAACGATACTACGTAACTGGCTACGTAGTATTTCGTAAAGGCCAACCCCATGGACATCGACTACCGCCTCGCCTTCGACCTCGCCCCGGTCGGTCTCGCGCTGTCGCGCGAGCGGACCATGATCGACTGCAACCAGGCCCTGTGCGACATGTTCGGCGCCACGCGCGACCAGCTCGTCGGCCAGAGCTTTCAAATCCTCTACCCCAGCGCCGACGAGTACGAGCGGCTGGGCGCGCGCATGGCGCCGCTGCTGGGCAAGAGCGGCACCTACGCCGACGACCGCATCATGAAGCGCGTGGGCGGCCCGCACGGCGGCGAGACCTTCTGGTGCCACGTGACCGGCCGCGCGGTGGACCGCAGCGCCCCGCACGCGGCCGGCATCTGGAGCTTCGAAGACCTGAGCTCGCGCCGGCCGGTGCGGGCCGAACTGACCGCCCGCGAGCGCGAAGTGGCCGCGCTCATCATGGACGGCCTCACCAGCAAACAGATCGGCAAACTGCTGGCCATCAGCCACCGCACGGTGGAAGTGCACCGGGCGCGGTTGATGCGCAAGTACCAGGCGCACAGCACGCCCGACCTGGTGCACCGGTTGATGGCGGGGTGAGTGCCGCCGGCGCCGCACCGTCCGGGCTTTACTTGATCGCCACCGGTGCCAGCGCTCGCGTGAGGCTTGCCTCACCCCGGCCGTGGAGCTGAACCTTGTAGCCCTTGATCGTGTCCTGGCGCGCGGTGTTGAGCAGCTGGTTGGTGATCTGCACCGGCGTGGCCTTGGTGAACTTGCTGCCCAGCACGGCGGCGTAGCCAGAGATCACGGGCGCCGCAAACGAGGTTCCGTAGAGGCCGGTCTTGTGGCCCTCGACACCGACCACCAGAAACTGCCGCTGTACTGCCGCGTCAGTGCCGGCGGTGTTGGAGTAGGACGCCAGCGTGGCGGGCGCGGCCCGGGTGCCGTTGGTGTTGAGCGCCCCCACGAAGATTGCGGTCTGGGTGCCCCTGAGCGCCAGGTTGAGGTAATCGGTCTGGCCGCGCGCGTTGCGACCGAGCACGGCGATGCCGTCGTTGCCGGCGGCCTTGGCAATCAAGGCGGAGCCGTTCCTTGCGTAATTGATGATCGAGTTTTCCTGCGCGCTCCAGCGGATCTGATTGGCGCTGTACCCGGCGGCGGCCATCATGCCGTAGCTCAGGTTGAGCACGTTGAGGCCCTTGTTGAGCTTCACCGCGGTGCCACTGGTGAAGTCCTGCGTGGCCACGCTGGCCAGCGGGGCGACCATGCCGGCTTCCATGGCGGTCCACTGGCCGTGGCGCAGCCGCTGGGTGCTGGTGCCCAGCCTGCCGGTCAGGAGCGAGCCACTGCGGAAGTCGTCGACCACGGTGATGGTCACGCCCTGGCCTTTGTGGCCCTTGGCCCAGGCATCGCCGACCTCGGTGCTCATCCAGGCGGGCGTGGCAGCGGCGGCGGTCAGCGCGGTGTCGATGGTGGCTTCGCCGTCCTGGGCCAGGGCGGCGGTGGTGCCAAGGGCGCCACACAGAACAATGGCGAACGGGTTGGGATGCTTCATGGTGTCTTCCTCTTGAAATGGAATGGTCAGAACGCGCGGGAGAACAGGACCGACACCTGCCGCTGATCGCGGGCGGTGTCGTTGAACAGGTAGCGCAGCGTCTCGGTCGGCTCCAGTTCGGAGGCCGCCAGGCGGCAGTTCACCGCCTGCACACCGCCGATGGCGCCGTAGTCGGCGGTGCAGGGGCGCTCGCGCAGCCGGCCGCCCAGCGTGGTGGTGGCGCGCAGCGTGAGCGTGGTGTGGCGGCCGAGGTGGGCCTGGTGGATGAGCCCCAGCTTGAGGCTGGGCGAGATTCGGTACTTGACGCCACGCTCTCCCGTGCCCACGCCCCAGATCAGGCCGGTGTGGCTGGACAGCTGCGTCATCCAGGTGATGCGAAGGTCGGTCCAGTTCGTGCTGTACCAGGGGGCAAAGTCCACACGGTCACCGCCCGACGTCTCGAAACCCTGGCCCTTGAGGCTGCGCACCCGGCTGGAGAGGTCGGATCCCTGCTGGACACCGATGAGGCTGGTGGATCGGGCAGCCGGCCAAAGCAGCGACCGGTCCACGCCGCTCCATTCCGCGGCCTGCGCCCCGAACCCGGCGGAAGCGCCGAGCAGCAGGCACCCCAGCGCCCGCGCGCACCGCGTGTTCACGGCCGACAGCATCGGCCTGGGGGATGGGATGGGGTGGAACTGAGCCATGGGCGTCGGCTCAAGTGGCCGCTTCGTTGACCGTAGGGATCGGCCCGGGGTGGCAGGGCTTGAGGGGTGTTGGGAGCCGATCCGTCTCGAATCGGGCGTTGCCGTGTGGTCCTTCACGCGGCGCCCCCGGCCGCGCGCACCAACCCGTTTCTCCGCCCACGCTGCCCGCCTCGTGGGACGTTAGTTGATGGGGTGGGTGCCTTGCTGGGTGGTTGGCGGTTGTCAGGCCAGGGGCTGCCTTCGGGGTGGCTTCACTGCCCTGCCCCTCGCTGCGCGAGGGGTTCCCTGCGATGCTCGGGTGGCTGGCGCGCGGCGGAACTCACTGCGCGGGCTTCACCCGCTCCGTTCAAACAGCCGCCGCGGGTCAGACCACGAAGCGCGCTTCGCGCGCCGCCATCCACCCTGCGCTTCTCGGCAGGGCAGAGGCGCCACCCCGAAGGCAGCCCCTGCCCTGACGCGGGCGTGGCGGGCGCGAGTGCTTTGGGAACGAAGCTGGCGTCGGCCAGAATGGCGCGTATCGGCCAGAACCAGTCGTTCAACCCCAGCGCCTAAAGTTTGATGAATCCTGCACTTTCCGTGAACGAAGCCATCGACGCTTTGCCAGCACTGGCAGGGGAAGACATATCTGTGGAAGGCGTCCTTCGCTTCGAATTCGAGGGCACTGCGATAGACCATTTCCCCAAGCAGGAACGCCGCACGCTCCAGGGCTCGGGACCCCTAGAGCCATCCAGCATCTGGCTGAGCGTTGGTACCGGTGCCCTCCAGTTCAATCAAGAACAGCTTCGACGTTGGCACGGTAAGCGGGTCACCGTCCAGGGAACTCTGTACGGCCCACACCCAAACCAAGGCGGATGTGGTCATTTTTCGGCATGGCCGGCAGAAATTCTGGCTCGTTCCATCGAGAGGCAGTAGCCGGCCAGTAGCGGTCACTGGGTTTAGTCCGAATGCGATGCGTTGATGTTGACGACGACGGCGTCAATATTCAGTCGACTCCCGTAGAGGCCCCAACAGTCCAAAGCCTCGCGAACCAGATTAAGCGCAACCTTCTGCTGTGGCGCATCGAAATCCATTGGAAAAGTTATCCGCCGAATGGTCCAGGTGACTTCCTGCAGTTCCCCGCGGCCGAGGTCACCGACACATGTGGCTTCTCCAGAGAATCGAATTTCATGTTCACTCCACAGGAGCACGAAATACTGTGTCTCAGGGGTTCCCTCGTACGGGCCGCCCGCTTTGCCTACCAAAACCAGGGCCGCGTTGAGCCGGTCATGGATAGCCCAACGCGAAGATAACCCTGGGCTGCGAGTACCTCGGGGTCGTGACTCAATCAATGAATCGATTCTCGACTGCTTTTCCTCGGGAATCTTCTCGATAGCGAAGTTCATTTGCTCCCTTTGAAGTCCAGGCCAACGGCAGCAAGATGCTCTTTTCTGTAGTCAGCTTCGGGCCCGATGCGGACCTCAATTCATTCGTAGACGATTGAAACGCCCACGACTGAGGACTCCCTCTTGAAGCTCTTTGGGCCACTCGCTCCCTCAACGACTATCTCTCGCTCCGAAATCCATCGAATCGTCAGAGGTACCTTGCCATCAAGAATCAGAGCGTTTCCTGGACCATTCGGCTTGTTGCCGCTTCGAACAATCGAGACCTGCGTGTTGAAGCCTACCGTTGCACCACAGCTGCGTTCAAACACTACTACAGCGAGAGCACCCGTTGGGGCCAGAAGAATATCGCGCACTTCGTTCTCGCACCCCAGGTCACACCCCCCCGAGAGGAGCGCTATCCCCAACGCCCCAATGCCAGTGAACTGTTTGAATCTGAAGGTCACAGCCTCGACGCCTCGCCTGATGTCCGCTTCTGGCCGATAACCGCCATCCTAGCCAACGAAATCGCATCGGTCACCACCACGCCACTGGCCGAGGGCTTGGGCGGTGCGGTCGGGGGCGCCTGTGCGCCGCCGAGGAGCGCAGGCTGGCCGGGCGCGCGCGCAGCGCGCTTCGTGAACTGACTTGCGGCGGCTGTTTGAGCGGAGCGGGCGAAGCCCGCGCAGCGAGTTCCGCCGCGGCCCGGCCGGCCGAGCACCGCAGGGAACCCTTCGCAGCGCGAAGGGCGGCAAACCGGCGCCCCCGGCCGCACCGCCCAAGCCCTCGGCCCGCCCACCCAGTGGAGCAGAAGCACGGCGGCGCCCCAAACCACCTCACTGCGGCTGGTACCCGCTGTCCTTGATGATGCGGGCCCACACCTCGCGGTAGGCCACTTCGCGCTTGCCGAGTTCGGCGCCGCTCATGTGGCCCACGGTCAGGCCCATGGCCGAGAGTTTGTCGCGCACGTCGGGCTGGGCAATCACCTTCTGCAGGGCCTGCGACAGTCGGTCCACCGTGGCGGCAGGGGTGCCGGCCGGGGCGAACACGCCGTAGTAGGGCACGTCCTCGAAGCCCTTGATGCCGAGTTCGGTGAAGGTGGGCACATCGGGCAGCGCGGCCTGGCGCTGGGTGCCCATGACGGCCACCACGCGCAGCTTGCCGGCCTTGTGGTTTTCGATGAAGTCGGGCACCGAGCCCACGCCCGCAGGGATCTGGTTGCCCAGCATGTCGGCCATCATGGGCGCGCTGCCGCGGTACGGTGCGGCCGCCAGATCGAGCCCGTATTGCTTGCCGATCACCTGCACCGCGAACTGCGGGGTGGACGCCGGGGCCGGAATGCCCATGGTAGCCTTGCCGCCGCCGGCCTTGACCGCGTCGATCCAGCCCTTGAGGTCGCGCGCCGGGGTGCCGCCCGACAGCGCCACCGCGTTCACGAAGGTGGCGAAGCCGGCCACCGGCACGAAGTCGCGGCCGGGCTCGAAGCCCGGGTTCTTCATGGTCAGCGGCAGGATGCTCACGCTGTGGTCGTGGCTGAGGAACAGGGTGTTGCCGTCGGGCGCGGCGGCCTTGAGGGCCTGCGCGGCCAGCTGCCCGCCGGCGCCGGGCCGGTTTTCAACGACCACCGGCTGGCCCAGTTCGGTCTGCAGGCGCTCGCCCAGGATGCGCGCGATGGCGTCGGTGCCGCCGCCGGGCGGAAAGCCCACGAGGATGCGGGTGGTGGCCTGGGCCTGGGCCAGGCCGGCGACCAGGGTGAAGGTGGCGGCGATGGCCGCACGGCGGGTGAAGGTCGAGGTCATGGGCAACTCCTTGGGTGGGTGGCAGGATGGGGCAGGATGAGGTAGCCGGGGGTTGGGTGTCTCAGCTGCGTTCACCGTCGACCACGCTGGCCGCGGTGCGGAACGCCTCGACCGCGGTGGGCACGCCACAGTACACGGCCGCGTGCAGCAACACCTCCTGGAGTTCCTCGGCGGTGGCGCCGTTGTTGAGCGCGCCGCGCACATGGCCCTTCAGCTCGTGCTGCTTGCCGAGCGCGGTCAGCATGGCCACGGTGATGAGGCTGCGGGTCTTCAGGTCGAGCACGCCGCGCTGCCAGGTGTCGCCCCAGGCGCGCCGGGTGATGTGGTGCTGCATGGGCTCGGTGAACGGGGTCATGTCGCCAAAGGCCTTGGCCACGAAGGCTTCGCCCATGACCTGCGTGCGTGTGGCCAGGCCGCGCTGGAATTCGGGATCGTCGGGGTGGTTCATGGATGACAGGGTGGCTGGTGGGGCGGGTGTCGCGAAGGCTGCAACGATAGCGCAGCCGTGGCCGATACTTGCACCCACATTCCGAGGAGATCACCCATGAGCGCCACGCCCCGCTACCCCCTGCCCGACCTGAACACCCTGCCCGACGACATTCGCGCCCGCATTCTCGAGGTGCAGGAAAAGTCCGGGTTCATTCCCAACGTGTTCCTGGCGCTGGCGCGCCGCCCGGCCGAATGGCGCGCCTTCTTTGCCTACCACGACGCACTCATGCTCAAGGAAGGTGGGCACCTGAGCAAGGGCGACCGCGAAATGATCGTCACCGCCACCAGCGCGGCCAACCACTGCCTGTACTGCGTGGTGGCGCACGGTGCCATCCTGCGCATTTACGAAAAGAAACCATTGGTGGCCGATCAGGTGGCCACCAACCACCGCAAGGCCGACATTGCCCCGCGCCAGCGCGCCATGCTCGACTTTGCGATGAAGGTGTGCCTGCGCTCGCACGAGGTGGACGACAGCGACTTCGCCGCCCTGCACGCCCATGGCTTCGACGACGAGGACATCTGGGACATCACCGCCATCACGGCGTTCTTCGGCTTGTCCAACCGCGTGGCCAACGTGACCGGCATGCTGCCGAACCCCGAGTTCTACCTGCTGGGTCGGGTGCCCAAGGCCAAGCCGGCCTGACCCGGTGCCCGGCCGGCCGCCGGGTCAGCTGTTCACACGGAGCAGGCGCCCGCTGTCGGTGAGCAGGTACAGGCGGCCGTCGGGGCCTTGGCGCACATCGCGGATGCGTTCGCCCAAGCTGGCCAGCAGCCGCTCCCGTCCGACCACCACGTTGCCATTGAGTTGCAGGCGCCACAGCGCCGTGCCGGCCAGCGCGCCCACAAACAGGCTGCCCTGCCAATGCGCAGGCTGCGTGCCGGTGTAGAAGGCCATGCCGCTCGGCGCGGTCGAGCTTTTCTGGCCCGACACCCATGGCGTGCCATCGCGCGTTTCCCACACCGATGCGGGCTGCTCCATGCCGGGCTGGCTGGTGCCCACACCCACCTGCGTGGTGGTGCCGTACTGCTGCCCGTGGCTGATGACGGGCCAGCCATAGTTCAGGCCGGCCAGCGTTCGGTTGATTTCGTCGCCGCCCTGCGGACCGTGTTCGCTGGTCCACAGCTCACCGGTGCCCGGGTGCAGAGCCGCACCTTGCGGATTGCGGTGACCGAGGCTCCAGATGGCGGGCTGGGCACCAGCCGTACCAGCGAACGGGTTGCCGGGGGGCGTGGTGCCATCGGTGTTGATGCGGACCACCTTGCCATTGCCGCGCGTCAGGTCCTGGGCAAAGCCCTGCTGGTCCCCGTTCTGGCGATCGCCCAGGGTCACGAACAGCCGGCCATCGTTGGCAAACACCAGCCGCGAACCGAAGTGGCCGCTGCTCGCCACCTTGGGGCTTTGCCGGTAGATGATGGTCAGGCCCACCAGGGCCAGCGAGCTGGTGTCGAGCTCGGCCCGGGCCACGGCCGTCCCGTTGAGGCTGGCGTTGCCGGGGTCGGCTTCGGAGAAGGTGAAGTAAATGCGCCGGTTGGTGGCAAACGATGGGTCCACCACCACGTCGAGCAAGCCCCCCTGCCCGCCGGTGGCGGTGACGGCGGGCAGGCCGGAGATCGGTTGGCGGGTCTGGCCGTCGGCCGACAACAGCCAGAGTTGACCCGATCGGCCGGTGATGAGCATGCGCGCATCGGGCAGGAAAGCCAGGCTCCAGGGGCTGGCAAGGCCGGTGGTGACGGTGGTTGCCGTGACAGGCGTGGTGGTCGGCACGAAGGTCGGCTGGTTGACCGACCCGGGCGGCGGCGTGCCGCCCGACGAGCCGCCGCCGCTCCCGCCACCACCACCGCATGAAGCGAGCAGTGCACAAGCCACGACCCACGGCATGGCCCTGAAAACGGAAACGGGTGTCGTCGAAGCAAACATCCCGGCATGCTAGGGCCGGCCGTTTCGGCCGACTGCAAGCATTTGTGACCTCAGCCGCCGATGTGCTGGCGCAACAACGGCGGGATGGGTGCCGATTTCTGCAGCGGAAAGTTGACCCACACCGTGGTGGCGCCACCCGACGCATACACCGTGTCGGGGTCGTCGGTGCGGCTGAGGGTGCACCAGCTCTCGAAGCTGCTGCGGCCGGGGTCGCTCACGTACATGGTGGCCACCACGTCGCCGGGGTACTCGAGCTGCTTGTGAAAGGTGCAGAAGGCGTTGACGATCACCGGCCCTTCGCCCTGCGGATCGGGCTGGCAACCGATGCTGCGCATCCATTCGATGCGGATGGTTTCGAGGTAGCGGAAGTACACCGTGTTGTTCACGTGGCCCATCGCGTCCATGTCGCCCCAGCGGATGGGAATCGTCATGCGGTAAACCTGCTTCTTCTTCTCGGGCAGCTCGAACTTCATCGGCGGACTCGCTTCAACGGTGGGCGCGGATGGAGGCCAGAATGCCCAGCACGAAGAGCGCGCAGGCCGCCCACTGAACGGCCGCTGGCCACTGGCCGCCCCAGACAAACGCATAGACCAGCCCGAACACGGTCTCGCTCACGATGAGCTGGCCCGCCAGGCTGGGGCTGAGGCGGCGGCTGGCCATGTTCCACAGCACCGACGCAATCCAGGCCGCGCCGATGCCGGTGACCGCGCACACCACCAGGAACAGGCCAAGACGGGGCTGGGCCAGCAGTTGCTCCAGCGGGCTGCCGGCCACCGCCCAGATGACCAGTGCGCCCAACCCGGCCGCGACGCCCAGCCAGTTGGCCCAGAGCGTGGAGTTCACGTCGGGGTGGCGCGCCAGCCAGCGCGCGTTGAGCAGGCCGAAAGCCGTCCAGGCCGCCGCCGCCAGTGCCGCGTAAAACACCCCCAGCCAGAGGTCTGCGCCCGCCGCCGCGCCGGTTTCATGCGCGTTGGACCGCACCATGAGGGCAATGCCCGCGGCAGTGAGCAGCAAACCCGGCAGCAGCGCACCCCAGCGCAGGCCCTGCGGCTTGCCCAGCAGCATGATCCAGAGGGGGATGGTGCCGATGATGAGCACGGGCAAGGCCGCACCGGCGGCCTGGATGGCCAGCACCAGCAGCAGGTAGTAGCCGGTGTAGCCCAGCACGCTGAGCCACAGCGCGGCGCCCGCCTGCCGCCAGGTGGGGCGGCGCACTTCGCCTCGAACCGCGGCCCAGGCCAGCAGCACCACGGCCAGCAGGGCACACGACAGGTAGCGCCCCACGGTCAGGTCCACCGTGCTGAACTCGGGCACGATCAGCGGGGCGATGAAGGTGGTGCCCCAGAACGCACCCGCCCCCAGGCCCGCGGCAATGCCGGCCACCATGCCCGGCGGCATGCCGCCGGGGCGCTCCATCGCAAGGCTGCTCATGCGCCGAAACCGTCGTCGGCCGCAATCACCGCGCCGTTGACGAAATGGCTTTCGTTGGCGCACAGCATGACCAGCAAGGCATCCAGATCGGCCGGATCGCCGACGCGTTTGCGCGGCAGCATCTGGATGAGTTTCTGGCCCTGCTCGGTCTGCCAGTGGTGGTGGTTGATCTCGGTGTCGATGTACCCCGGGCAGATGGCGTTGACGTTGATGCCGAAGCGGCCCCACTCCACCGCCATTGCCTTGGTCATCTGCACCACGGCGGCCTTGCTCATGCAATACACGCCGATCTGCGGCAGCACCTTGAGCCCGGCCATGGACGCGATGTTCACGATGCGCCCGCCGACAAAGCTGCCGGGCGCGGCGCCCTTGGCGCGGGCGAGCATTCGCCTGGCCACTTCCTGCGCCACAAAAAAGGCGCCCTTGGTGTTGGTGTCGAAGATGAAGTCGTAGTCGGCCTCGGTCACGTCCTGCAGTCGCTGGGTGGTGCTCACGCCGGAGTTGTTGATCAGGATGTCGATCGGACCGACCTCGGTCTCGGCGTGGGCCACGGCGGCCTTGATGGACGCCAGGTCGGTGACGTCGAGCGCCACCACATGGGCGTCGCCCCCTTCGGCCTCGATGTGCGCGCGCAGGTGCATGAGCCGGTCGGTGCGGCGGCTGGCCAGCACCACGGCGGCGCCGGCCCGGGCCAGCGTCTTGGCAAACTGCGCCCCCAGGCCGCCCGAGGCGCCGGTGATCAGCGCCACGCGACCCGAGAGATCGAGGGTGTAAGGCATGAAAAGCTCCAAAATTACGAACGACCGTTCGATTTTGTGCGGTCGCCGCATAAAATGCCGTCCGCTCCGGGACAAACGCCCCGCCCCAAGGGGACCGGACGAAGCCCAACATTATCAGTGAGACCCCCCATGACGCATGACCAGATCCTGGCCCAGTTCGGCCCCCGCGAAGCCATGGAATACGACGTCGTCGTGGTGGGTGGCGGCCCGGCCGGGCTGTCCACCGCCATCCGGCTCAAGCAACTGGCGGCCGAAAAAGGCGGCGAGATCAACGTCTGCGTGCTGGAGAAGGGTTCCGAGCCCGGCGCGCACATCCTCTCGGGTGCGGTGATGGACCCGCGCGGCATCAACGAACTGTTTCCCGACTGGAAGGAACGCGGTGCACCGCTCAACCAGCCGGTGACCGGCGACGACCTGCTGGTGCTGAGCGAGACCGGCGCCAGCCGCACGCCCGATTTCCTGATGCCGCGCAACTTCCACAACGACGGCTGCTATGTGATCAGCCTGGGTGCGGTCACCAAGTGGCTCGGCGAGCAGGCCGAGGCGCTGGGCGTGGAGATTTTTCCGGGCTTCACGGCCGCCGAGGTGCTGTACCACGACGACGGGTCGGTGAAGGGCGTGGCCACCGGCAACCTGGGCGTGGGTAAGGACGGTGAACCCACCGACAACTTCCAGCTCGGCATGGAACTCCACGCCAGATACACCGTGTTCGCCGAGGGCGCGCGCGGTCACCTGGGCAAGCAGCTGCTGGCGAAATTCAAGCTGACCGAGGGCAAGGACCCGCAGGGCTACGCGATCGGCATCAAGGAACTCTGGGAAGTGCCGGCCGACAAGGCCAAGCCCGGGCTGGTGGTGCACACGGCCGGCTGGCCGATCGCCGACGACACCTTCGGCGGCGGGTTCCTCTACCACCTCGAAGGCAACAAGGTCACGCTCGGTTTCGTGATCGGGCTGGATTACACCAACCCCTGGATGTCGCCGTTTGAAGAGATGCAGCGCTGGAAGACGCACCCGGCCATCAAGGCGCACATCGAGGGCGGCAAGCGCCTGGGTTATGGCGCCCGCGCCATCAACAACGGCACGCCGCAGGCCCTGCCCAAGACCGTGTTCCCGGGTGGCGCGCTGGTGGGTTGCGACGCCGGTTACCTCAACGCGGCGCGCATCAAGGGCAGCCATGCGGCCATCAAGAGCGGCATGCTGTGTGCCGAGGCCGCCTATGAGGCGGTGGTCGCCGGGCGCAGCGGCGATGAACTGTCGGCCTACCCGGCCGCTTTCGAGAAGAGCTGGCTGCACGAAGAGCTCTGGCAGACGCGCAACTTCAAGGCGTGGTTCAAGAAGGGCCAGCTGATCGGCAAGCTCATGACGGGCATCGAGCAGTGGTTCCTGCCCAAGGTGGGCGTGAGCGCGCCGCCCTGGACGCTGCACCGCGACCAGCCCGACCACCTGTACCTGAAGCCGGCCGACCAGATGCCGAAGATCGCCTACCCCAAGCCGGACGGCGTCATCAGCTTCGACCGCCTCTCGAGCGTGTTCGTGTCGAACACCAACCACGAAGAAAACCAGCCGGCCCACCTGACGCTCAAGAACGACAGCGTGCCGGTGCAGGTGAACCTGGCGAAGTACGCCGGCCCCGAAAGCCGCTATTGCCCGGCCGGCGTGTACGAATACGTGAAGAACGACGACGGCAGCGACCGCCTGCAGATCAACGCGCAGAACTGCGTGCACTGCAAGACCTGCGACATCAAGGACCCGACCCAGAACATCGTCTGGGTGACGCCCGAGGGCGGCGGCGGGCCGAACTACGCCGGGATGTGACGCGCAGCGGCACAGGCCCGGCATGTCGAATTCGCGCCGGGATGTGACGCGCAGCGGCACAGGTCCGGCATGCCGAATGCGCGCGGGGATGTGACGCGCGCGCCGTGACCTGCTTCACGGCCAGCGCCACCAGCCGCCTTCGGGCGGCTTTTTCATGCCCGCCTTTCACTCGACCGTCACATGGCCTGCGCAGAGTGCTCCGAATTCCGGAGCAACCAAGCGTCAGACCATGCTCATCAAGACCGACAAGGGCCGCAACGAACTGCAGCCAGGCCAGCGCGCCCTGGGACAGCGCGAGCGCGCCATCCTGCTGGTGGCCGATGGCCGCAAGCCCACCGCGTCGTTGCAGGCGCTCTTCAACGGCGACGGCCGAGCCATCGTCGAGCAGCTGCTGGCCGGGGGCTACCTGGTGGACGATGCACCGCCACAGGCCACGCCGGCCGCGCCGCCCGCGCGGCAGCCCGAGGCGCGTGGCTCGGTGGACACCTTCAGCGGCCCGCGCTCGCTGGCCAGCGCACGCATGTTCCTGTTCGACCTGTCCGAGCGCATGTTCGCGCCCCGAGACCGCGAACTGGCCGAGCGGTTCCGACTGGACCTGAGGGAGGCGCGCGAGGTACCCGCCATGCTGGCGGTGGGGCGCCGCATGCTGGCCGAGATCGAGCGCCTGGCGGGCGCCGATCGCGCCGACGCCATCAGCGAAAGACTGGCAAAAATCCTGCCCGAAGCAGCCCTGACCGAACCCTGAACCGGCCGGTTCCGCTACACTTCGCTGGTCAGGAGAGTGCCCCGCATGCCGGGGCCGCCGAAGGCGCAGGAGGCGGCCACCACCGCCCCGAACGCTCAGGCAAAAGGACTGGCAAGCACCGGCCGAAACGCCGGTGACCCCCCCTGGAGAGAGGCCCCACCCGATGGGGTCCACCGAAGGAGCAAGCGCGGCATCGCCCGCGTGAATCTCTCAGGTAAAGCGGACAGCGGGGCAGCGCACGGATGCACCGTGCCCCGCCCTGCAAGGGGCCTGCCCTCTCCGAAAGTCCGCCTTGTCCGCGCCCGACCCGTCCACCGCCGAACTGCTGAAAACCCCGCTGCACGCGCTGCACCTTGAACTGGGTGCGCGCATGGTGCCGTTTGCCGGCTACAGCATGCCGGTCCAGTACCCCGCCGGCCTGATGGCCGAGCACCTGCACACGCGCGAAGCCGCCGGCCTGTTCGACGTGTCGCACATGGGGCAGATCCGGCTGACCGGGCCCGACGCGGCCGCCGCCTTCGAGAGCCTGATGCCGGTCGACGTGGTCGGCCTGGCGCCCGGCAAACAGCGCTACGGCCTGCTGCTCACCGACGAGGGCACCATCATCGACGACCTGATGTTCGTGAACCGGGACCGCGACAACGGCGGCGACCTGTTCGTGATCGTCAACGGCGCCTGCAAACACGGCGATCTGGCGCACATGCAGAAGCGCATCGGTGCGCGCTGCACCATCGAGCCGCAGTTCGACCGCGGCCTGCTCGCGCTGCAAGGCCCACAGGCCGTCACCGCGCTGGCCCGCCTGCTGCCCGGTGTTGAAAAACTGGTGTTCATGACCGGCGCCGCCTTCCGCTGGCAAGACCGCCCGGTGTTCGCCACGCGCAGCGGCTACACCGGCGAAGACGGGTTCGAGCTGTCGCTGGCGGCTGCCGACACGGAGCCCTTTGCGCGGGTGCTGCTGGCCCAGCCCGAGGTGAAGCCGGTGGGCCTGGGGGCCCGCAACTCGCTCCGCCTGGAAGCCGGCCTGTGCCTGTACGGCAACGACATCGACACCACCACCACCCCGGTGGAAGCCGGGCTGAACTGGGCCATGCAGAAAGTGCGCCGCACCGGTGGCGCCCGCGCTGGCGGTTTTCCCGGTGCCGACCGCGTGCTCGCGCAACTCGATGGCCAACTGGCGCTCACACGGGTTCGCGTCGGGCTGGTCGCCCAGGAACGTGTGCCGGTGCGCGAGCACACCGAACTGCAAGACCCCGCGGGCGCCCGCGTGGGTGAAGTCACCAGCGGCCTGCTCGGCCCCAGCATCAACCAGCCGGTGGCCATGGGTTACGTCGACCCGGCCTGCGCCGCCATCGGCACCCGGGTTCATGCCATCGTGCGCGGCAAGCCGGTGCCCATGCAGGTGGCCGCCATGCCGTTCGTTCCCAACCGTTATTTCCGCGGATAAACCATTTCCACCAGGAGTTTTCATGACCACCAAGTACACCGAAGACCACGAATGGATCACCGTTGCCGGTGACGTTGCCACGGTCGGCATCACGCACCACGCGCAGGACGCGCTGGGCGATGTGGTGTTTGTCGACCTGCCTGAAGTGGGCAAGTCGTTCAGCCAGAAAGACGTGGCCGGCGTGGTCGAGTCGGTCAAGGCCGCGGCCGATGTGTACATGCCGGTCAGCGGCACCATCACCGAGGTGAACGAGGAACTGCGCAGCGACCCGTCGCTGGCCAACAGCGACCCGCTGGGCACCGGCTGGTTCTTCAAGGTCAAGCTGGCCGATGCATCGCAAGTGGATGCCCTGCTCGACAAGACCGCTTACGACACCTTCGCCGCCTCGAACTGAACGCCCCACAGGTGATCCGCCATGCTCATGCCGTCCGTCAAACCCCTGGGTGAACTCGAGAACGCCAGCGAGTTCATCGCCCGCCACATCGGCATTTCCGAGGCCGACGAAGCCCACATGCTGTCGGTGATCGGCGAATCGTCGCGCCGCGCGCTGATCGACGGCATCGTGCCGCGCGCCATCGCCCGCAGCCAGGGCATGAAGCTGCCCGAGCCCTTGACCGAAGCCACGGCGCTGGCCGAGCTGAAGGCCATCGCGCAGCAGAACAAGCTGGTCAAGAGCTTCATCGGCCAGGGCTACCACGGCACGCACACGCCGGGCGTCATCCTGCGCAACATCCTCGAGAACCCCGCCTGGTACACCGCCTACACGCCCTACCAGGCCGAGATTTCGCAGGGCCGCATGGAAGCGCTGGTCAACTTCCAGACCATGGTGACCGACCTCACCGGCATGGCGATCGCCAACGCCTCGATGCTCGACGAGGCCACCGCCGCCGCCGAGGCCATGACGCTGGCCAAGCGCTCGGTGAAAGCCAAGGGCAACACCGTGGTGGTGGGCGGCGACTGCCATCCGCAGACGGTCGAGGTGATCCAGACCCGCGCAGCGCCGCTGGGCATCACGGTGGTGGTGGCCAACTCGGCCGCCGAATGGGAGCAGGCCCTGGCGGGCGACGACTACTTTGCCGTGGTCGCCCCCTACCCCAGCAGCAGCGGCCGCATTGAAGACCAGCGCGCCGACGTGGCCAGGGTCCATGGCAAGCAGGCCGCCTACATCGTCTGTGCCGACCTGCTCGCGCTCACCCTGATCACGCCGCCCGGCGAATGGGGCGCCGACATCGTGGTCGGCTCCACCCAGCGCTTCGGCATGCCCATGGGCAACGGCGGCCCGCACGCGGCCTTCATGGCCTGCCGCGACGAGTTCAAGCGCAGCCTGCCCGGCCGCCTGGTGGGCGTGAGCGTGGACTCGCACGGCAACCCCGCCTACCGGCTGGCCCTGCAAACGCGCGAGCAACACATCCGCCGCGAAAAGGCGACCAGCAACATCTGCACCGCGCAGGTCCTGCCGGCGGTGATCGCCAGCATGTACGCCGTGTACCACGGGCCGCAAGGCCTCAAGCGCATCGCGCAGCGCGTGGCCGCGTACACCGCCGTGCTGGCACAGGGGCTGCAGCAGCTCGGCTGTGTCCTGACCAGCGACACCGCCTTCGACACCGTGACGGTGAAAGCCGGCGACCAGGCCAAAGCCATCGTCCAGCGGGCGCTCGATGCCGGCATGAACCTGCGCCTGTCGTGGGGCGAATACGTGGGCATCACGCTCGATGAAACCACCACCCGGGACGACATCGTGGCGCTTTGGGGCGCCTTCGCACCGGCTGGCCGCGCCCTGCCCTCGTTCGACGTGTTCGAAAAAGGAATCGAGCCGCTCATCCCGACCGAACTGCGCCGCACCAGTGCCTACCTCACGCACCCGGTGTTCAACTCGCACCACAGCGAGACCGGCATGCTGCGCTACATCCGCGCGCTGTCCGACAAGGACCTGGCGCTCGACCGCAGCATGATCCCGCTGGGCTCGTGCACCATGAAGCTCAACGCCACCAGCGAGATGATCCCCGTCACCTGGCCGGAGTTTGCGCACGTCCACCCGTTTGCGCCGGCCGACCAGCGCCGCGGCTACGCGCTGCTCGACCAGCAGCTGCGCGACTGGCTGTGCCAGGCCACGGGCTATGCCGGCATCAGCCTGCAGCCCAACGCCGGCTCGCAAGGCGAATACGCCGGACTGCTGGTGATCCAGGCCTGGCACCGCGCCCGCGGCGAGGGCCACCGAAACATCTGCCTGATTCCCAGCAGCGCGCACGGCACCAACCCGGCCAGCGCGCAAATGGTGGGCATGACGGTGGTGGTGACCAGGTGCGACGACAACGGCAACGTCGACATGGCCGACCTGAAGGCCAAATGCGAGCAGCACAGCGCCCACCTGGCCGCGGTGATGATCACCTACCCCAGCACCCACGGCGTGTTCGAGACGCAGGTGAAGGAGCTGTGCGCGCTGGTGCACCAGCACGGTGGCCGCGTGTACGTGGACGGCGCCAACATGAATGCGCTGGTGGGCGTGGCCGCACCGGGCGAATTCGGCGGGGACGTGAGTCACCTGAACCTGCACAAGACCTTCTGCATTCCCCACGGCGGTGGCGGCCCCGGCGTGGGCCCGGTGTGCGTGGTGGAAGACCTGGTGCCTTTCCTGCCCGGGCATGCCTCGGGCGGTGTGCCGGTGAATGGCGTGGGCGCCATTTCGGCGGCGCCGCTGGGCAACGCCGCGGTGCTGCCCATCTCGTGGATGTACATCCGCATGATGGGCGCCGAAGGGCTCAAGCGCGCGACCGAGGTGGCGATCCTGTCGGCCAACTACATCAGCAAGCGCCTCAAGGACCACTTCCCCACGCTGTACGCCAGCGAGAACGGGCACGTGGCCCACGAGTGCATCCTGGACCTGCGGCACTTCAAGGACAGCAGCGGCGTGATGGCCGAAGACGTGGCCAAGCGCCTCATGGACCACGGTTTTCACGCCCCCACGCTGTCTTTCCCGGTGGCCAACACGCTGATGGTCGAACCGACCGAAAGCGAAACCCTCGAGGAACTCGACCGCTTCATCGACGCGATGATCGCCATCCGCGAGGAGATCCGTCAGGTGGAGACCGGCGTCTGGCCGCAGGACGACAACCCGCTGAAGAACGCCCCGCACACCGCCGCCAGCCTGCTCAAGGGCGACTGGAACCACGCTTACCCGCGCGAGGTGGGCGCCGCGGTGCTGGGCGCTCGCACGCACGCCAAATACTGGCCGCCGGTGGGCCGGGTCGACAACGTGTACGGCGACCGCAACCTGTTCTGCAGTTGCGTGCCGATCGATGAGGTGGCCTGACACCGCGCTCGTCAACCAACGTCGATCGGGAGAGACTGGCACCTTGGGTGCCGGCGCCGAAGGAGCAACCGCCCCGGAAACTCTCAGGCAAAAGGACCGGTCGACGCGCTTCACACTCTGAAGAGTGGCCGGGATTCGTCCCCCGGCCCACCGCAGGAGCAAACCCGCCGCCAGGCGGGTGAATCTCTCAGGTCACAAACAGAGGGGGTCATGGACCGCACACGGTGTGCGGTGCGTGTTCCTTCCTGTTTGACGGCTTTCGAAGAGAGATTCTCATGGCACACCTCATCGTCATCGGCGGCGGTATCACCGGCGTCACCAGTGCGTACGCGCTGGCCCGGCAGGGCCACCGGGTCACGCTGATCGAGAAACACCGCTACGCCGGCATGGAGACCAGCCATGCCAACGGCGGGCAGCTGTCTGCGTCGAACGCAGAGACCTGGACCCACCCCTCGACCCTGGTCAAGGGACTCAAGTGGATGTTCAAGGCCGACGCACCGCTGCTGGTCAACCCCCGGCCGTCGTGGCACAAGCTGAGCTGGTTCGCCGAATTCGTGGCGTCGATTCCCCGCTACCGCGACAACACGGTGGCCACCACCCGGCTGGCCATCGCCGCGCGCGAGCACCTGTTCGGCTGGGCGCGCGATGAAGGAATCGACTTCGATCTCGAGCAGCGCGGCATCCTGCACATCTACCGCGACCGCGCGGGGTTCGAGCACGCGGCCCGGGTGTCGCAGTTGCTGGCCGAGGGCGGCCTTCAGCGCCGGGCCGTCACGCCCGAAGAAATGCGCGCCATCGAACCCACGCTGGCCGGCCGCTACCACGGCGGCTTCTACACCGAGAGCGACAGCACCGGCGACATCCACAAGTTCACCCATGGACTGGGCCTGGCCTGCGAACGGCGCGGCGTGCGGCTGCTGACTGGGCAGACCGTGCAACGCGTGACCAGCACCGGCCAGACCGTTCAGGTGACGCTGGCCGATGGCGAGATGATTGCCGGCGATGCGGTGGTGGTGAGCGCCGGCGTGCGCAGCCGGGCCCTGGGCGCCCAGCTGGGCGATCGGCTCAACGTGTACCCGGTCAAGGGCTATTCGATCACCGTGATGCTGAACGACGCCGAAAGCCAGGCGGCCGCGCCCCGGGTGAGCCTGCTGGACGACGAGACCAAACTGGTCACCAGCCGCCTGGGCGCGGACCGGTTCCGCGTGGCCGGCACCGCCGAGTTCAACGGCTTCAACCTGGACATCCGCGCCGACCGCATCCGACCGCTGGTGGACTGGGTGAACCGGTGTTTCCCGGGCGTGAGCACGCGCCGGGTGGAACCCTGGGCCGGCCTGCGCCCCATGATGCCGGACATGATGCCCCGGGTGGGACCGGGCCGTCTGCCCAACGTGTTCTACAACACCGGTCACGGGCACCTTGGCTGGACCCTGTCGGCCATCACCGCGCACCAGCTGGCCGGGCACGTGGCGCAATGGGCGACAGACCGCGAGCCCCGGCGGGTGGCGGTGGCGGCCACCGCCTGAGGGCATTCGCCGCGCGGCGGTGGAGCCGGCCCGTGTGGGCTAAGCTCGCGGGGTTTCCACCGTCGCCGCCCGGCCATGCCCACCCCGTTTCGCGTGCTGAGTGTCATCCCGCCGATGACACAGCTCAACACGCCCTACCCGTCCACCGCCTACCTCACGGGCTTTCTGCGTTCGCGCGGGGTGGACGCGGTGCAGGCAGACCTGGCGCTGGCGCTGGTGCTGCGCCTGTTCACCCCTACCGGGCTCGACGCGATTCGTGAGCGCGCCCTGGCCACGCCCGAAGGCGACCGGTCGGCCAGCGTGCACGCCTTCCTGGACCAGTTCGTGCGCTACCGCCGCAGCATCGGGCCCGCGCTGGCCTTTCTGCAAGGGCGCGACAGCACCATGGCGCACCGCATCGCCGCGCGCGAACTCCTGCCCGAGGGCCCACGCTTCAAGGCGCTCGAGCAATACGACCACCTGGACGACGGCACCGGCGATCCGCTGGGTTGGGCGTTCGGGGCGCTGGGCACGCACGACCGTGCTCGCCACATCGCCACCCTCTACCTCGACGACCTGGCCGACGTGGTCCGCGACGCGGTGGACGACCGCTTTGCGTTCGTGCGCTACGGCGAATCGCTGGCCAGCAGCCAGCCCACCTTCGAGCCGCTGGCGCAGGCCCTGGGCGCCCCGACCACGCTGGTGGACGACCTGCTGCAGCAACTGGCCACCGACGCGGTGGCCCGCCACGCACCAAGCATGCTGCTGTTGTCGGTGCCGTTCCCGGGTGCGGTGTATGGCGCGCTGCGCATCGCCCAGGCGGTGAAGGCGCGCTGGCCACAACTGCCGATCGCACTGGGTGGCGGCTACGTGAACACCGAGCTGCGCGAACTGAACGAGCCGCGCCTGTTCGACCTGGTGGACTTCGTCACGCTGGACGCCGGCGAACGCCCGCTGCTGGCGCTGATCGAGCACCTGCAGGGTCAGCGCGGGCCGCAACGGCTGGTGCGCACCTTTCTGCGCGACGCGGCGGGCACGGTGAAGTACGTGAACCTCGCCGAACCCGATGTGCCCTTCGAAGACGTGGGCACGCCCACCTGGGACGGCCTGCCGCTGCACGACTACCTGAGCCTGCTCGACATGCTCAACCCCATGCACCGGCTCTGGAGCGACGGGCGCTGGAACAAGCTGACCGTGGCGCACGGCTGCTACTGGAAGAAGTGCAGCTTCTGCGACGTGGGGCTCGACTACATCGGCCGCTACGAAACCGCCACCGCCACCACCCTGGTCGACCGCATCCAGCGCATCGTCGAAGAAACCGGCCAGACCGGTTTTCACTTCGTCGACGAAGCCGCACCCCCCAAAGCCCTCAAGGCGCTGGCCGAAGAACTGCTGCGCCGCGACCTGGCCATCAGCTGGTGGGGCAACATCCGCTTCGAAAAGACCTTCACGCCCGAACTGGCGCAGCTGCTGGCCGACAGCGGCTGCATTGCCATGAGCGGCGGCCTCGAGGTGGCGAGCGACCGCCTGCTGGCGCTGATGAAGAAGGGGGTGACGGTGGAACAGGTGGCGCGCGTCACCAAGGGGTTCAGCGACGCCGGCATTCTGGTGCACGCCTACCTGATGTACGGCTTTCCCACGCAGACCGTGCAGGACACGGTGGACGCGCTGGAATACGTGCGCCAGCTGTTTCAGAACGGCTGCATCCAGAGCGGCTTCTTCCACCGCTTTTCGTGCACCGTGCATTCGCCCGTGGGCCTCGACCCCGCCGCCTACGGCATTCAACTCATTCCGCTGCCGCCGGTGACGTTTGCCAAGAACGACATCGGCTTCATCGACCCCACCGGCGTCGACCACGACGCCCTCGGCATCGGCCTGCGCAAGGCGCTCTACAACTACATGCACGGAACCGGGCTCGACGAGGACGTGCGCGCCTGGTTCGACCACCTGCCGCACCCGGTGCCGCGCACCACGGTGAAAAAGCGCTTCATCGAGCGGGCGCTGGCGCAGCGCGCCGAAACATCCCCATGAACCCCGCCTGACCCGCAGGCCCAACGCCATGACCCTCAAGATCACCGTCTATTCCAAGTCCGCCTGCCCGCAGTGCGAGTCCGCCAAGCAGCTGCTCAAGTCGCGTTCGCTCGACTTCGAGGAAGTGAAGATCGACGACGAGGCCGAGCGCCTGGCCTTCTATGCCAAGTGCGGGCCATCGGTGCGGCAGATGCCGCAGATCTTCATCAACGACCAGCGCGTGGGGGGCCTGGCCGGGTTGCAGGCCGCGCTGGCCCAAATGGCGCAGACGGCGCAGACAGCGCCATCGGCCCGCTGACGCCCGGCGTCAGTCCACCTGCCCGGCCGCGATCTGGCGCAGGGCCTGCTCGAACAGCGCCGCGGGTTGACCACCCGAAATCAGGTGGCGGTCGTTGATGATCACGGCCGGCACCGAGTGGATGCCGTGCTGCAGGTAGAACTGCTCGCGCTCGCGCACGTCCTGGGCAAACTCGTCGCTGGCCAGAATGGCCGTGGCGCGGGCTTCGTCCAGACCGGCTTCGCGCACGCAGGCCAGCAGCACGTCGGCGTGGCCCATGGCTTCGCTGCGCGTGTGGCAGGCGGCGAGCAGCGCCTGTTTCAGCGCGGCCTGCCGGCCCGGGGCGCCTTCTTCGGCGGCCCAATGCAGCAGGCGGTGCGCGTTGAAGGTGTTCCAGATCCGGCCACGTCCGGCCGGGTTGAAGGCGAACCCCACGTCGGCGCCCCGCGCACGAATGGTGTCGCGGATCTGCGCCTGCTGCTCGGGCGTGCTGCCGTACTTCTGCGTCAGGTGCTCGGTGATGTCCTGGCCTTCGGGGCCCATCTGCGGATTGAGCTCGAAGGGCTGGAAGGTGATGTCGGCCGCGACTTCGCCGTCCAGGCGGTGCAGCGCCTGCTGCAGGCCACCCAGGCCGATGGCGCACCAGGGGCAGGACACGTCGGAGACGAAGTCGATCTTGAGTCGGGTCGGGTTCATGGACAGGATTGTCCCCGCCGCGGCTGCGCGACAATGCCGCCAGCGCCCAAGACCCTGAACGCCTCCCCACCATGACCGACCGTTACGCCGTCATCGGCCACCCGATTGCCCACAGCAAGTCGCCGCAGATCCACACCGCCTTCGCGCAGGCCACCGGCCAGGACCTGACCTACACCGCCATCGAGGCGCCGCTGGACGGGTTTGCCGACACGGTGCGCGCGTTTCGGGCCTCGGGCGGGCGCGGTGTCAACGTGACCCTGCCGTTCAAGCTGCAGGCCTGCGAACTGGCCGACGAGGCCCGCGAGGCGGCGCGACTGGCCGGCGCGGCCAACGCGCTCAAACTCGACGGCGACCGCATCGTGGCCGACAACTTCGACGGCATCGGCCTGGTCAACGACCTGCAGCGCAACCTGGGCCGCACCCTGAAGGGCCGCCGTGTGCTGCTGCTGGGCGCGGGTGGTGCCACGCGCGGGGCCATCCTGCCGCTGGCGCAACAGGGGCCGGCCTTGATGGCGGTGGCCAACCGCACGGCCGCCAAGGCGCACGCACTTCGGGCCGATTTCGCCGCCCATGTGAATCTGCAGACCGGCGGCTATGACGAGCTCGCGGGTGAGACCTTCGACATCGTCATCAACGCCACGTCGGCCACGCTGTCGGGCGATTCGTTGCCGCTGCCGGCCAGCCTTTTTGCGCCAGGCGCGCTGGCCTATGAAATGGTGTACGGCAAGGGGCTCACGCCCTTTCTGCGCCAGGCCCGCGCGGCCGGGGTCGAGACGCTGGCCGACGGCGTGGGCATGCTGATCGAACAGGCGGCCGAAGCGTTTCTGTGGTGGCGCGGCGTGCGCCCCGACACCCGGGCGGTGATTCAGCGCCTGTCGGTGCCGCTGGTTTAAGCTTGAAGCTCGACGCCCGACCGAGAACACCCATGCCCGCCATCCTGCTGCTCAACGGCCCCAACCTCAACCTGCTCGGCACGCGCGAGCCGGCCACCTACGGCTCGACCACGCTGGCCGATGTGGAGGCGCGTTCGCGCGCCACGGCCGAACGCCTGGGGCACACGCTGGAGGCGTTCCAGAGCAACCACGAGGGCGCGCTGATCGACGCCATCCACGCGGCGGGCAAGCGCTTCAAGGCGGGCGAACTCCTGGGCGTGGTGTTCAACCCCGGGGCTTACACCCACACCTCGGTCGCTCTGCACGACGCCATCGCGGGCGTGGCTCCGTTGCCGGTGATCGAGGTGCACATCTCCAACGTGCATGCCCGCGAGGCGTTCCGCCACCACTCGTATGTGTCGCCGGCCGCAGCCGGCATCGTGGTGGGTTTCGGCGTGGCCGGTTACGACCTGGCCATCGAAGGCCTGGTGCGCAAGACCGCCAAGGCCTGAGTCGTGCAGCCCACACGACGAAGCACGGCTCCAGCGCGTCGGTACCCGGGAGTGCCCGGGTGAGAACCCGGCACTTCGCCCAGCTCATCGGGCTGTCGGCGCTCTGGGGCGCCTCGTTCCTGTTCCTGCGCATCGCCAGTCCGGTGCTCACGCCGCTGCCGCTGGCCGGGCTGCGCGTGGCGCTCGCGCTGGTCACGCTCATCATCATCATGCGGGCGCTGAAGCAGGCGTGGCCCTGGGCCCACTGGCGCGAGCTGGTGCTGCTGGGCGCCCTGACGGTGGCGGTGCCCTTTCTGCTGTACGCATGGGCGGCGCTGCGGCTGCCGGCCGGCTACAGCGCGCTGCTCAACACCACCGCGGTGCTGTGGGGCACGCTGGCCTCGGCCTGGTTCAAGGAAGACACACTCAGTGCGCGCAAGCTCATCGGTTGCGCCGTGGGGTTTGTGGGCGTGGCGCTCATCGTTCAGCTCGGACCGGTGCGGCTCGATGCACCGACCATCGCGGCGGTGCTGGCCTGCCTGGGCGCGTCGGCGTGTTACGGCTGTTCCACCCCCCTCATGAAGCGCGCCACCACGCGCATGGAGCCGCTGGCCATTGCAGCCGGCATCCACGCCACGGCCTTCGTGTTCGTGCTGCCGGGCGCCGCGCTGGCCTGGCCGCAGGCGCAGTTCACCACCGGTGCGCTGCTGTCGGTGGGGGTGCTCGGGGTCATCACCTCGGGCCTGGCGTACTGGGTGCACCTGCGCATCATCCGGCACGTGTCGCCGGTGGCCGCCATCAGCCCGGCGTTCATGATTCCGGTGTTCGGCGTCACCTGGGGTCACCTGTTCCTTGGCGAAGAGCTCTCCAGCGGCATCTTCATCGGCGGCGCGCTGGTGCTGGTGGCCACCGGGTTGGTGACCGGCTTCAACCCGCTCAAGCGCTGGCTGGCCGCATCGCCCGCACCCTGAGGGCGCACAGCCCGGCCGCCACCGCGCAGGCCGTGGCCAGCCAGAACACGCTGGCCAGACCGTGCCGGCTCGACAGCCACCCGCCCACCAGGCCGCCCAGCACGCCGGGAATGCCGTAGCCCAGCACGCTGTAGAGCGCCTGGCCGCGACCGCGCAGGCGCCCCGGAAAGTGCTCGCTGATCCAGGCGATGCACACGGTGTGGTGCGCCGCGAACGTGATGGCGTGCAGCGCCTGTGCCAGGGCCAGCACCGGCCACACATCCGCCACCCCGGCGGTGAGTGCCATGCGCAGCGCCATGAGCGCGGCCGCCAGCACCAGCCACCCGGCCAGGCTGAACCGTGGCAGCCAGCGGCCCTGCGTGACGAACCACCCCACCTCGATCAGCACCGACAACGCCCACATCAGACCGATGACGCTCTTGGAGTAGCCCAGCGCGTCGAGGTGCAGCGACAGAAAGATGTAGACGAACACATGAGAAAGCACGTGCAGCGACACGGCGGCAAAGAACCAGCGCATGCGCGGCTGGCGCAGCACCGGCCACACGCGCTCGTGCGGCGCTTCGGCCAGCGCCGGATCGCGCGCATCGGGCAGGCACCAGGCGCTGAGGGCCACCGCGGCCAGCGTGAGCGCGGTCCAGGCGGGGAAACCGCCGAGGCCGAAGGCGTCGAACCACGCGCCCGCGGCCAGCACGGTCACCAGAAAGCCCAGCGAACCCCAGACGCGCACACGCCCGTAGCGGCGGGCATCGAACCCGCCACCGCGGCTGACCAGTTGCGCCAGCACCGCTTCGCTCATGGGCATCATGCCGCTGGTGTGCGCAAACATGAGCAGCAGCACCGCAAACAGCGCCAGGCCACCGAGGTCGAACCACAGGGCCGTTGAAATCAGCAGCGCCATGGTGGCGCCGTAGCGCAACAGGCGCACGCGCTCGCCGGTGTGGTCGCTCAGCCAGCCCCAGCCGTAGGGCGCAAACACGCGCGTGGCCGACTGCACCGACGTGAGCACGCTGATCGCCAGCAGGCCGAAGCCCATGTCCTTGAGCCACAGCGGCAGGTAGGGGTTGAAAAACCCGATGTGCGCGAAGTAGCTCGCGGACAGCGCCGAAAACGCAAAGAGGTGGCGGCGCTCAGCCACGCGAGCGGGCGGCGATGTCGGGGGTGTCGGTGGTCACGTCGCCGCACTGGGCGCGGTGGCGCAGCGCGTGGTCCATGACCACCAGCGCCAGCAGCGCCTCGGCAATGGGGGTGGCGCGAATGCCCACGCAGGGGTCGTGGCGGCCCTTGGTGATGACCTCGGTGGCGGCACCGGTCACATCGATGGTGTCGCGCGGCACCAGGATGGAGCTGGTGGGCTTGATGGCGATCTGCACCTCGAGGTCCTGCCCGGTGCTGATGCCACCCAGCACACCACCGGCCTTGTTGGCCGCAAAACCCTCGGGCGTGAGGCTGTCCCCGTGCGTGCTGCCGAAGTCGGCCACGCTGGCAAAGCCGGCGCCGATTTCGACGCCCTTGACCGCGTTGAGGCCCATCATGGCGTGCGCGATGTCGGCATCAAGCCGGTCGTACAACGGCTCGCCCAGCCCCACCGGCACGCCGCTGGCCGTGACACGGATGCGCGCACCGCACGAGTCACCGCGCTTGCGCAGCGCGTTCATGTAGTCCTCGAGCGCGGTCACGTCGGCCACCGGCGCGAAGAAAGGGTTGTGCGGCACGTGGTCCCAAGACTCGAAGGGAATCGCCACCTCCCCGATCTGCACCATGCAGCCGCGGAAGGTGGTGCCGAACTTTTCTTTCAGCCATTTGCGCGCCACCGCACCGGCGGCCACGGTCGGGGCCGTCAGGCGCGCGGAAGATCGCCCGCCGCCGCGCGGATCGCGAATGCCGTATTTCTGCCAGTAGGTGTAGTCGGCGTGGCCCGGACGGAAGGTCTGCAGGATGTCGCCGTAGTCCTTGCTGCGCTGGTCGGTGTTGCGGATCAGCAGGGCGATCGGCGTGCCGGTGGTCCTGCCCTGGTAAACGCCGCTGAGGATCTCCACCGCGTCCGGTTCGTTGCGCTGGGTGACGAACTTGCTGGTGCCCGGGCGGCGCCGGTCCAGCTCGACCTGGATGTCGGCTTCGGCCAGTTCCATGCCAGGCGGGCAGCCGTCGATCACGCAGCCAATGGCCGGGCCGTGGGATTCGCCGAAGTTGGTGACCCGGAACAGGGTGCCGAAGGTGTTGCCGCTCATGGTGGCCGATTATCGGCGAGGGGGCCGGGCGCCCGTTCGGTGGCCTCGGGCGGAACGCTTCATGCTTCTTGTTGCATAGCAGCAAACCCACCGCTGCCATGCCCCAGAAAGGAGCACGCCATGCTGGACCGAACCGGTACCCTGTTCTCCCACGTCAAGCCGGCCGACACGCCCTACCAGGGCGGTGGTCTGCGCGACTTCTTCCTCTACCGAGACCTCGGCATCGCCAAAGCCACCCACGGCAAGGTGATCGCGCACCTGGTGAAAGCCAACCTGCCGCCCGAGGAAGGCACCGGCTGGCACCGCCACGAGGCCGATTTCCAGATCGTGCTCATGCTCAAGGGCTGGGCGCGCTTCATGTACGAAGACCAGGTGACCCTGGTGGAGGCCGGCGACTGCGTGCACCAGCGACCGGGCGTTAGGCATTACCTGTTCGACTACTCGCCCGACATGGAGTACCTCGAGATCGTCTCGCCCGCCGACTTCAAGACGGTGGACGTGGAAGCGGTCTGCGAGATACCGAAGCCGACGCGTTGGTGAGTGAACGCGGCCGGTGTTGCCCGCCCAGGGCGGTCAACACCGGCTTGCGGCAGGGCCTCACTGGGGCTTGAAACCCGCGCCCCGAAGCAGTTCGCTTCCGCGGGCCACGTCGGCGGCGATGAATCGCCTGAACTCGGCGGGCGATTCGATCACCGGATCGATGCCGAGCGACGCGAGCGCGCCGCTTTTCACCAACTCGACCGTGGCCGCATTGATGGCGGCGTTCAACGCAGACACCCGCTCGGGCGGCGTGTTCCGCGGGGCCCACACGCCGTACCAGGACCCGTAAACGAACTCGGGCAGCCCGCTTTCCTTGAAGGTCGGGATGTCGGGCGCGAGCGGGCTGCGTTGCGCAGACGTGACCGCGATCGGTTTCACCTTGCCCGACTTGGCCATCGGCAGCAGCGAAATCATCGAGTCCAGCAACAGGTCGACGTGTCCACCCGCCACGTCCGTGAGGGCGGGCTGGGTGCCCTTGTACGGGACCAGCGACAACTTCAGGCCGGCCTGCGTGGCCAACATGAGCGTGGCGAGGTGGCTGGGTGCACCCGCTGCCGGAATCCCGGCGGTCCATTGATCGGGCTGCGGCCCCACGGCCTTGATCAATTCGGGCAAGCGCGTGGGCGCTTTGCTGGCCGACATCACCAGCAACAGGGGTGCCGAGCCGGTGCGCGCCACAGGCGCAAAGTCGGTCTGCGGATCGTAGGGCGGCGCATTCAGCACCTGCTGGGCCAGAACGTGTGTGGCGGCCGAAAACAGCAGGGTGTAGCCATCGGCAGCGGCGGTCTGCACCGCCTTGCCGCCGATGGTGCCACTGCCACCCGCACGGTTTTCCACGATCACCGACAGGCCGAGTTGCTTCTGCAACTGGGTGCCCAGCAGCCGCGCGGCCGAATCGACACCCCCGCCCGCGGCAAACGGGACGATCAGGCGCAAGGTCTTGTCACGCTCGGGAAAACCTGCCGCCGGTGATGAGGCCATCGCGGCACCCGCCGCGATGGCCAGACCGAGTGCGGCAAGCCGTCCCAGCGTGAGACGGCGGGCGGCCCTCATGACACCACCTCGACACCACGGGCGACGGCCTGGCGCACCCCGGACTCGGCATCCACGCGCCCCAGGGCGGCCGCGCGCATGGCATCGGCGATTTCGCGGTCAGCGCCCTCGGCCAGTGGCAGCAACGGGCTGCGCACCGTGGCGTGTTCGAGGATGCCGCGCGCGACCAGCGCCCACTTCAGGGCCACCGATCCCTCCATGTGCGAACCCCGGTGGTACACGTTGCTGGTGACCGGCAGGAGTCGATCGTGCAGGGCACGCGCTCGGGCGTAATCCCTGGCCTTGCCCGCGGCGATCATTTCCACCAGTGGCTCGGGGGCGATGCTGCCGTAACCGACCAGCGCACCATCGACGTCGAACATGGTGTGAAGCAGGTATTCGTCGTGGCAGGTCAGCACCTGCAGGTTCGGGCGCTCGCGGCGAATGACAGGAATCTCGGTGTCCCAACGTTTCATGTTCCGCACGCCGTTCTTCATGGCAAACACACCGGGCAGCGCGGCAATGTCGAGCTGCGTCTCAAGGTTGTAGGTGGCCTTGGTGGCATCAGGATACTGGAACAGAATCAGCGGCAGTCCACTGGCCTCGTGGATGGCGCGGTAACGATCCTGGGGCGCCCCCTTCTGGTAACCGAACCGGAGCCAGCCGTGCGAGGGGTACACCAGGCCTGCGGCCGCGCCCGCTTTCACCGCACGGCAGGCTTCTTCGGCGGCCACCTGCGTGCCTTCAAGGGTGATGCCCGCAATGATGGGCAACCGGTCGCCCACCGACTCGCGGAAGCACTCGATCACCTTGAGCTGTTCGTCGCGCTCCAGAAAGGTGCCTTCGCCGGCATGACCGAGCACGGTCAGGCCCTTCACGCCCTCGACGCTGCCGAGCCAGCGACCGAGGCGTTTGATGGCGGGGTAATCGACGGCGCCGTCGCGGGTGAACGGCGTGACGGGGGCGGGCACGAGGCCTCGCAGATCCAGCGTTTTCATGGGGTGTCTCCTTCAGGGTTGGGTGGGAACAACTGCACTGTAGAAACCCGCAAGATCTGCGCATAGATACAATTCACAGGAATCAGTGTTGCCATTTTCGGCATATCAAATCAGAGGCGGCACTTGGACCTCGTCACGGTGAAGTTGTTTCTCGAGGTGGCAGAGGCCGGCAGCCTGAGCAAGGTGGCGGCCCGGCGGCAAACGGTGCAGTCCCACATCAGCCGACAGATCACCGACTTCGAAACCCGTTGCGGTGGGCGTCTGTTTCGCCGAACCGGCCGCGGGGTCGAGCTCACGGAGTTCGGCGCCCAGGCCGCCACGCGGCTGCGCCAGTGGGTGCAGGAAACCGAGCAGATCGCCCAGGACCTGCGTGCCGAGGCGGGACAGTTGATGGGCACCGTGCGCCTGGGCGTGATTCCATCGGCGGCCCACCCGCTGGCCACCCGCCTCTTCGAGCGTCTCCAGGCGGAGCATCCGGCCATCCGCCTCGACATCACCGAGGCCCAGGGCGCCGAACTGGACGTGATGCTCGACAGCAGCGCGGTCGATCTGGCGGTGCTGTTCCGGTTCCAGCGGCCCAGCGGCCGCGACGAACGACTGCTTTGCGCGGCCAACACCTATCTGGTTTCGCGCGCCGGCGATGCACTCACGGGCGGCGCCCATGTCGGCTTTGCGCAGCTCAACGGATGCCGCCTGGTGCTGCCACCCCGCCCCAGCCACTGGCGCAATGCGCTGGACGAAACAGCCCGCAGCCTGGGATTCCGGCTGGATGTGGCGGTCGAGGCCAACTCACTGACGGTTCAGAAAGCGCTCGTGGCGAGCACACCGGGCTTGTATGCGGTTCTGGGGCCCTTCTCCATCGCCGCCGAGCTTCGCAGCGGCCGCCTGCAAGCGGCCCGACTCATGCGGCCGGATCTCGTGCGTCATGTCACCCTGGCCCTGCCACGCCATGGCAAACCGTCGCCCGCGGTTCGCGTGGTGGCCCAGCACATCGAGCAACTGGTCGCGTCCTGGAACGGTCAACTCACCGAGCCCTGACCCCGGCCGCGGTCAATCAGAACTCCGCATCCAGCTCGTCGATTTCCTCGGGTTCGGCCTCGGCCGCGGCCACCCATTCCTGCATGGCGGGCAAGGCCATCACGGTGTCGCAATAGGCCACACACATGGGATCGATCGGGACATCGTAGGTGATGAATCGGGTGACGACGGGGGCGAACATGGCGTCGGCGATGCAGGGCCTGTCGCCGAACAACCAGGGGCCGCCGTAGCGAGACAGGCATTCGATCCAGATCGCCTCGATGCGATCGACATCGGCCTGGGCCCGGCTCCAGAGCTTGAAGCCGGGGAAGTGCCCCTTGATGTTCATGGGCAGCGACGAGCGCAGCGCCGTGAATCCCGAGTGCATTTCGCCGCAGATCGCGCGGCAGTGGGCGCGGGCGGCGCGG
Organism: Hydrogenophaga sp. XSHU_21; assembly: GCA_046604145.1. GTDB lineage: Bacteria > Pseudomonadota > Gammaproteobacteria > Burkholderiales > Burkholderiaceae_C > Hydrogenophaga. The sequence goes on along the minus strand of JBKIXD010000003.1, from coordinate 73,555 downwards.
TCGGCGGGCAGCAGACCGGCGGCGGGCTTGATCTCGTTCAGGTATTCGCCGATGGCCAGCACGTCCCACACATGCACCTTGTCGTGCACCAGCGAGGGCACCCGCATCGATGCCGACAGAAGCAACATCTCGGCCCGCATGGCCGGGTCGTCGGGCGAGATCACCTTTTCGGTGAATTTGAGGCCCGCCAGCCTGCACATGAGCCAGCCGCGCAGCGCCCACGCGCCGTAGTTCTTGCTGCTGATCGTCAGTTCTGCCGTGGCCATGCGCGTCTCCGGTGGGGGCATACGGGGTGCAGCAAAGCCTGTGCCACCTGCAGGGTGGCCTGCGGCACCGCATCGGTGCGCGCGACCGGGATCGACCGTTGGCGCGCTAATTGCCTGTGTGAATCATCCCTCCACAAGAGGCATTCACATGCTTTACCTGGCCTACCAGTCCCAGTCCGACCTGCTGTCCCCGTGGCGGCTGGCCGCCCAGCACCTGGCCAGCAGCCTCTGGTTGCCGCGCACCGAACGCACCTGGTTGCGGCAGGTCGCGGCCGCCTGCGACCTGATGTCGCGCCTGCGGCTCACCCACTCGAGGCCCGCGTACGGCATCGACGAGGTGGCGGTGAACGGCGAACCGGTGCCGGTGGACGAGGTGGTGAAGCTCAAGCTGCCGTTCGGCAGCCTGTTGCACTTTCGCAAGTGCACCGCCGACCCCGGCCCACCGGTGCTGCTGGTGGCGCCGCTCTCGGGCCACTTTGCCACCCTGCTGCGCGAGACGGCACGCACACTGCTGCAGGACCACGATGTCTACATCACCGACTGGCACAACGCGCGCGACGTCCACCTTCGGCATGGTGCATTCAGCCTCGACGACTACATCGACTACATGGTGCGCTTTGCGGCCGCCGTGGGCCCGGGAAACCACATGGTCGCGGTCTGCCAGCCCTGTGTGGGCGCGCTGGCCGCCACCGCCCTCATGGCCGAGGACGACCACCCCGCCACGCCAGCGAGCCTCACGCTGATGGCGGGTCCGGTGGACTGCCGCGTGAACCCCACCGAAGTGAACCGGCTGGCCACCAGCAAGCCGATCGAATGGTTCGAGCAGAACCTCATCAGCCACGTGCCACCACCGCATGCGGGGCACATGCGCCGCGTGTACCCGGGCTTCGTGCAGCTGTCGGCGTTCCTGAGCATGAACCCCGAGCGGCACCAGCAGTCGTTCCGCCACATGGCCGAGCATCTGGTGGAAGGCCGGGTGGACGAAGCCCGCACCATCCAGGACTTCTACGAGGAGTACCTGGCGGTGAACGACCTGCCGGCCGAGTTCTACCTGGAGACCGTGGCCAAGGTGTTCCAGACCTACGACCTCGCGCGCGGCGAACTCATGTGGAACCAGCGCAAGGTGAACACGGCCGCCATCCGCCGCACGGCGTTGATGACCGTGGAAGGCGAGCGCGACGACATCTGCGCCGTGGGCCAGACGGTGGCCGCCCAGGACCTGTGCCCGAACATCCGGCCTTACCTGAAGACGCACCATGTGCAGACGGGTGTCGGGCACTACGGCGTGTTCAGCGGGCGGCGCTGGAACACGCAGATCTATCCCCGGGTGAGGGAGCACATCCACGCGGCGATGGGGTGACGCTCCCTGTCGGGGGTCGGGCCGTCGGGTTGTGTGCCCATCGGGCTTGGGCCTCCCCCTCTTGGTGGTTGGGCGCGCCTTGGCAGTGCGCTTTCATGCCATCGGGTGGGCAGGGCCTTCGACAGGCTCAGGCCGAACGGGGGGGGGTGGCTCGGACCGAACGGGGGGGGGGTGGCTCGGACCGAACGGGGGGGGGGGTGGCTCGGACCGAACGGAGGGGGTGGCTCGGACCGAGCGGAGGGGTTGGCTCGGACCGAGCGGAGGGGGATGGGCAAAGGCTGAACCTCGGGGGGCTCGGCCAGAGGGGGGAAGCGGGGTTGCGCTCAGCGCGCCATCTTCACCTTGCCCTCGGGCGCAGGCGGCGCCTCTTCTTCGGGCCAGTCGCGGATGTAGGCCTTCAGCATCTTGTTTTCGAAGTTCTGGCTGTCCACCACCGCCTTGGCGACGTCGTAGAAGCTGATGACACCCATGAGCATGCGGTTGTCCATGACAGGCATGTAACGGGTGTGCCGCTCCAGCATCATGGGACGCACTTCGTCCAGCTCGGTCTCGGGGGTGCAGGTCATGGGGTGGTCGTCCATGACGGTGCGCACGATCTTGCCCCCGAGCTTGCCGCCGTTGCGGGCCAGCGTGTCGATGACCTCGCGGAACGTCAGCATGCCCACCAGTTCGCCGTGCTCCATGACGGCCAGCGAACCGATGTCGAAATGGGCCATGGTGTCCACCGCCCGCTCCAGCGTCTCGTCGGGTGAGACGGTGTACAGCGTGCCGCCCTTGACGCGCAGGATGTCACTGACTTTCATGGGGCTCTCCTCGGGTTTTCGTGTCGCCCGCGCTCAAGGCGGGTGGGTCAATATAGCCCACAATCCGCCGGAAAACACAGAGGAGATCGTCCCATGGCTGGATACGCCGATCCCGGCTTCGACACCCTTGCGCTGCACGCGGGCGCCACCGCCGACCCCGCCACCGGCGCGCGCGCGGTGCCCATTCACCTCACCACCTCGTTCGTGTTCGAGTCGAGCGACCACGCGGCGGCGCTGTTCAACCTGGAGCGCGCCGGTCACGTGTACAGCCGCATCAGCAACCCCACCAACGCCGTGTTCGAGCAGCGCATGGCCGCGCTCGAGGGCGGGGTCGGGGCGATCGCCACGGCCAGCGGTCAGGCCGCGCTGCACCTGGCGGTGGCCACGCTCATGGGCGCGGGTTCGCACATCGTGGCCAGCACGGCGCTCTATGGCGGCAGCCAGAACCTGCTGCACTACACGCTGCGCCGGTTCGGCATCGACACCACCTTCGTCAAACCGGGCGACATCGACGGCTGGCGCGCGGCGGTGCGGCCCGAGACGAAGCTGTTCTTCGGCGAAACGGTGGGCAACCCGGGCCTGGACGTGCTCGACATTCCCACCGTGGCCCAGATCGCGCACGAGGCGCGCGTGCCCCTGCTGGTCGACTCCACGCTCACCACGCCTTACCTGGTCAAGCCGCTGGATCTGGGCGCCGATCTGGTCTATCACTCGGCCACCAAGTTCCTCAGTGGCCACGGCACCGTCATTGGTGGCGTGGTGGTCGATGGCGGCAGCTTCGACTGGGACGCGTCCGGCCGCTTCCCGGAGCTCAGCGAGCCCTACGATGGTTTCCACCAGATGGTGTTCACCGAGGAAAGCACGATCGGCGCCTTTCTGCTGCGTGCGCGCCGGGAAGGCCTGCGGGATTTCGGCGCCTGCATGAGCCCGCACAGCGCGTGGCTGATCCTGCAGGGCATCGAAACCCTGTCGCTGCGCATGGACCGGCACATGGCCAACACCGAGAAGGTGGTGCAGTTCCTGGCGAGCCACCCGCTGGTGGGGCGTGTCGGACACCCGCTGATCGACTCGCACCCCAGCCATGCACTGGCCGAAAAGCTGCTGCGTTTCGGCGCCCGCGGTGCCGGCTCGGTGTTCAGCTTCGACATCCAGGGATCGCGGTCACAGGGCCGAGCGTTCATCGAAGCGCTCAAGCTGTTCAGCCACCTGGCCAACGTGGGCGACTGCCGGTCGCTGGTGATCCACCCGGCCAGCACCACGCACTTCCGCATGAGCGACGAGGCGTTGGCGGGCGCCGGCATCGGCCCCGGCACCATCCGCCTGTCGATCGGGCTGGAAGACGCAGACGACCTGATCGATGACCTGAAGCGGGCACTCAAGGCCGCGGAAAAGGCCCACTGAAACCCTTCCGTTGAACGGAGCAAGACATGGAAGTGCAAGTCAACGGCGCGCGCACCTACTGCTACACCGGCGGCAAGCCATTCGATGCCGCCAAACCCACCGTGGTGTTCGTCCATGGCGTGCTCAACGACCACAGCGTGTGGGCGCTGCAGAGCCGCTACCTCGCCAACCACGGGTACAACGTGCTGGCCGTCGATCTGCCCGGCCACGCGCGCAGCCAGGGGGACGCACCGTCGTCGGTGGAACAGGCGGCCGACTTCATCGCCGCCCTGCTCGACGCGGTGGGGGTGGCGCGTGCCGCGCTGGTCGGGCACAGCTGGGGTTCGCTGATCGCACTGGAGGCCGCCGGGCGCCTGGGCAACCGCATCACGCACCTGGTGCTGGTGGGCACCGCCTACCCGATGAAGGTGTCGCCGGTGCTGATCGACACCTCGCTGAAGGAACCCGACAAGGCGATCCGGATGATCAACGTGTTCTCGCGCAGCACGCTGGCGGCGCCGCCCTCGGCCATCGGACCGGGCACCTGGGTGTACGGCGGCAGCACCGCGCTCAACCGCCGCGTGCTGCGCAGCAACCCGCAGGTGAACGTGTTCCACCGCGGCTTCGTGGCCTGCGACCGCTACGCGAACGGGGATGTGGCGATGAAGGCGGTGACCTGCCCCGTGTTGTTCCTGCTGGGCGCGCTGGACCAGATGACCCTGGCCAAAGCCGCCACGCCGCTGATCGACACCGCCCGCGCGGCCGGCAAGGCGGTGAAGGTGGTCACGCTGCCGGTGGGGCACCACCAGATGACCGAAACCCCGGACGCCACGCTGTTCGCCATCCGCGATTTCCTCGCCGCATGAGCATCACGGCCGACCAGATCACCCCGCCCATGGGCGCCGACCGTGCGCGGGCGATCGCCGACGCATTCGATCTGCGCGCGCTGCCGGCCGACTTTCTCGGCAACCCCTACCCGGTCTACCGCGCGCTCAGAGAGAACGACCCGGTGCGCCGCATGCCCGACGGGTCGGTGTTCCTGACCCGGTGGGCCGACCTGGTGGCCGTGTACCGCGATGCGCAGACCTTCAGCTCCGACAAGCACGTGGAGTTCGCGCCGAAGTACGGCGAGGGCACGCCGCTGTTCCAGCACCACACCACCAGCCTGGTGTTCAACGACCCGCCGCTGCACACCCGCGTGCGGCGTCTCATCATGGGGGCGCTCACGCGCCGCGCCATCGCCGACATGGAGGCCGGGCTGGTCGAGCTGGTGGACCGCTTGCTCGATCGGATCGATGCGAATGGAGGTGGCGACCTTGTCGAGGACTTCGCGGCCGCCATTCCGGTCGAGATCATCGGCAACCTGCTCGGCGTTCCACACGAGGAACGAGGCCCGCTGCGCGACTGGTCGCTGGCCATTCTGGGCGCGCTCGAGCCGGTGGTCACGCCCGCGCAGGCCGAGCGTGGTCACCGCGCGGTGACCGATATGTGCGACCAATTGCGCACGCTGGTCGCCAACCGCCGCCGACAGCCCGGCGATCCCGAGCGCGACGTGCTCACCCGGCTCATCCAGGGCGAAGGCCCGGGCGAACAGCTCAGCGAGGTCGAGCTGCTGCAGAACTGCATCTTCCTGCTCAACGCCGGCCATGAAACCACCACCAACCTGATCGGCAATGCACTGGTGGCTCTGGAAGAGCACCCGGCGGTTCGCGCGCAGCTGTTGCAGCGCATGGCCGGTGGCGACGAGATCGCGGTGCTCGACCGCGCGGTCGACGAGTTTCTGCGGTTCGAGTCGTCGAACCAGCTGGGCAACCGCCGCGCCGTGTGTGACACCCGGCTGGGCGACGTGGCGCTCCCGGCGGGCACGCTGGTCACGCTGTGCATTGGTGCCGCCAACCGCGACCCGGCGCAGTTCACCGACCCGGAAACGCTCGACATCGGCCGCGAACCGAACAAGCACCTGGCGTTCGGCTTCGGCATTCACCAGTGCGCCGGTCTCAGCCTGGCCCGGCTCGAAGGACGAATTGCCATCGGCCGTTTTTTGCAGCGCTTCCCGACCTACCGGCTCACAGGCGCGCCCACGCGGGGCGGTCGGGCGCGGTTCCGGGGTTTCCTGGGCGCGCCGTTCACGACCGGTTGAGGGTCAGCGCAGGGTCAGGGGCTCGGGCAGCGCCTCGGCCACGGTCATCGCGGCCCAGCGGCTCTGGTCCCAGAGCCGGGCGGTGGCGCCCTGGCGCGACAGCAGCAGGCGCTCCATGAGCGGCCCCAGGGGCGTGCGGGCGGGATCGATGAGCAGCACGTACCGCTCGCCGTCTTCGTCGAGGCGGCCCAGCCAGTCGAGCGCCACCAGCGTGGCCACCGGCTCTTCCAGCTGCAAGGCCTCGACGCGCAGGGAAGCCGCCAGCGATTCCAGGCTTTGTCCCTTGGGCTGCGCGGCGCGCGCGGCGTCGAGCTGGGCCAGCACCTCCAGCGCCAGCTGGAAGCTCCAGCCCGGGGCATCGCCGCGCCGGGCCACGCCGGTGAGCAGGCTGGGCAGGTAAGCGGCGATCACCGCGCCGAGCAACACGATCACCCAGGCCAGGTAAATCCACACCAGCAGAATGGGCGCGGTGGCAAACGTGCCGTACAGCACCGAGAAGGTGGGCACCTGCTTCAGGTACCAGGCCAGCATGACCTTGGCCAGTTCCAGCGCCACGGCGGCAAAGAATCCGCCGATGAGCGCATGGCTCCAGCGAACGCGCGTGTTCGGCACGTACCGGTACAGCGCGGCCAGCGCGCCGGTGACCAGGGCCAGCTGCAGGGAATCGAGCAACAGTTGCAGCGGTGGCGGCAGCATGGCCACGCCGCGCGGCCCGCCGAGCGCCGCGGTGGTGGCGGCCACGCTGCCCGCCAGCACCAGTGGCCCGAGCGTGAGCACCGCCCAGTACACCAGGATGCGCTGGGTCACCGGGCGCGGTTGGCGCACACGCCAGATGTCGTTGAGCTTTCGGTCGATGGTCAGGATGAGCGCCAGGGCTGTGACCGTGAGCACCAGCGCGCCGGCCCAACCCATTTGTGCCGCCTTGCCCGCAAACTGGCTGAGGTAGGACAGCACCTGCCTGGCGATGCTTTCGGGCACCAGACTCTCGACCAGACTGCGCTGCAACGTGCGCTGCAGGCGGTCGAACACGGGAAAGGCGCTGAAGATGGCCAGCGCCACGGTGAACAGCGGCACCAGCGAGATCGTGGTGGTGAACGTGAGGCTGCTGGCGGTGATGCCCAGGCGGTCTTCGCGAAAGCGTTCGCGCAGCGTCAACGCCGTGGTGCGCCACGGAAATTTCAGTGCACCGCTCCAGAATTCCTGCAGTGCCTGGCGCAGGGTGTCGAGCCGCTCGGAAAAGGTCATCCCGGTATCATGCCAGCCTCGTTTTCCGGACACCCCATGACCTCCCAACCTGCTTCTGCCGCCCATGTGGCCTTCACGCGACGACTGGCCGTCGCCAGCCTTGTCGGCCTGATCGTGGTGGGCCTGGCGTGGGAGTTGTGGCTCGCCCCGCTGCGCGAAGGCGGGTCCTGGTGGGCCATCAAGGTGCTGCCGCTGGCCCTGCCGCTGGCCGGCCTGCTGAAGAACCGCATGTACACCTACCGCTGGGTGAGCCTGCTGGTGTGGCTGTATTTCACCGAGGGCGTGGTGCGCGCCACCAGCGGCGAGAGCGCCATGTCGGTGACCATGGCGCTGCTGCAGACGCTGCTGTGCATCAGCCTGTTCGTGGCTTGCGCCATGCACGTTCGCCTGCGCCTGCGCGCGGCCGGCGCCGAGGCGGTGGCCGCCGACGTGGCCGCCGCCAACCAGGCGGCAGAACAAGCGGCTGCGCGCCAGCCATGACCACCGCGCTGCTGCACGCATTGCGGGAGGCCCTGGGTGACGCCCATGTGCTGACCCGCGATGCGCACGATCTGGCTGCCTACGAGCGAGACTGGCGCCAGCGCGCCCACGGCCGGGCGCTGGCCGTGGTTCGACCGGGCGACACGGCCCAGGTGGCGGCGGTGGTCCGCCTGTGTGCGGCCCACGGTGCCAGCCTGGTGCCGCAGGGGGGCAACACCGGGTTGGTGGTGGGGTCGGTGCCCGACGAATCGGGCACCCAGGTGGTGCTGAGCCTGCAACGCATGAACACCGTGCGACACATCGATCACGCCAACCTCACCATGACGGTGGAGGCCGGCTGTGTGCTGCAGGCGGTTCAGCAGGCCGCCGAGGCGCAGGGCCTGCTGTTCCCCTTGAGCCTGGCGGCCGAGGGCAGCTGCACGATCGGCGGCAACCTGGCCACCAACGCGGGCGGCACGCAGGTGCTTCGCTACGGCAACGCGCGCGACCTGTGCCTGGGGCTGGAGGTCGTCACGCCGCAGGGCGAGGTGTGGCACGGCCTGACGGGCCTGCGCAAGGACAACACCGGCTACGACCTGCGCGACCTGTTCGTGGGCAGCGAAGGCACGCTGGGCGTGATCACGGCCGCCACACTCAAGCTCTATCCGCAGCCCGCCGCCACGCTCACCGCGTGGGCGGCGGTGCCGTCGCTCGAGGCTGCGGTGAACCTGCTGGGCCAGGCACAGCAGCGGCTGGCCGCCGGCCTGACCGGGTTCGAGGTCATGGGGCAGTTCGCGCTGTCGCTGGTCGACCGCCACATGCCGCAACTGCGGGTACCGCTCTGGAAAGACAGCCCGTACTGCGTGCTGCTTGAGAACAGCGACAGCGAAAGCGAGACCCATGCGCGCACGCAGTTCGAGTCGCTGCTCGAATCGGCCATGGAACAGGGTCTGGTGACCGATGCGGTGGTGGCCGAATCGATGGCACAGGCACACAGCCTGTGGCACATCCGCGAAAGCATTCCGCTGGCCCAGGCGCAGGAAGGGCTGAACATCAAGCACGACATCAGCCTGCCGGTGTCCCGCATTCCCGCGTTCTGCCACGAGACCGACGCGCTCCTCGATCGCGAGATTCCCGGCGTCCGCCTGGTGAACTTCGGGCACCTGGGCGACGGCAACCTGCACTACAACGTCCAGGCGCCGGTCGGCGGCGATGCCAAAAAGTTCCTGATCGAGCAGGAAACGCGGGTGAATCAACTGGTGTTCGAGGCGGTGGCGCGTTACGATGGGTCGATCAGTGCCGAGCACGGCGTGGGCAGCCTGAAGGCCGATCACCTCACGCACTTCAAGGATCCGGTCGCGCTGGCGCTCATGCGCCGCATCAAGCAGGCGCTGGATCCCCACAACCTCCTCAACCCGGGACGCATCCTGACACCATGAACCGCCTTCTGCCGCTGCACTTCGCCTGGCTGGCCATCGGCCTGCTGGCGGGATCGGTGCAGGCACAGACGCAGGTTCAGGCGCAGGTTCAGACGCAGGCCCAGGTGCCGGTGGTCGATGTGGCGCAGCGTGTGGCGCTGCGCGAACGGGCCGTGGCGCTCGAACATGGCTCGGGCGTGCCGCGCGACCGACCGGCCGCCATGCGCCTGTACTGCCAGGCCGCGCTGGCCGGCGACGCGACCGCGGCCTTCAACCTGGGCTGGATTCACGCCAACGGCCGGGGCGTTCCGCGCAACGACGCCGTGGCCGCCCACTGGTTCGCGCGCGCCGCACTCCTGGGGCATGAGACCGCCGCCGACCTGCACAAGCTCATGGGTGTGCCGGCCGAAAAGCCCGACTGCGTGAGGGACGCGGAACAGCGCGAAAGCGGCGCCGCCGCTGCGCTCGCCGAGCAGCAGCGGCTGGCGGCCGAACAGGCCGACAAGGCCATCGCCTACCGCGCCCATGTGGACACCCCCGAGGAGCGAAGCGTGATGAAGCTGGTCTACAAGCATGCGCCCCGCTACGGGCTCGACCCGGGGCTGGTGTACGCGGTCATCCGGGCCGAATCCAACTTCAACCCCCAGGCCGTGTCGGTGCGCAACGCGCAGGGCCTGATGCAGCTGATCCCCGAAACGGCGGCCCGCTTCGCGGTGCGCAAGCCGTTCGATCCCGAACAGAACATCCGTGGCGGCATGGCCTACCTGCGCTGGTTGCTGTCGTACTTCCGCGGGCAGGTGCCGCTGGCGCTGGCGGCGTACAACGCCGGTGAAGGCGCGGTCGACCGGCACGGCGGCATTCCGCCCTACGCCGAAACGCGCGACTACGTGCAGCGCATCCAGCGCATCTACGCGCTCACCGAACACCCGTTCGACGCATCGATCACCGAACCCTCTCCCCTGCTGCGGGGCACGGTTTCGCGCGCGCCCTGAACCGCGCTGGCGAGGCAAGGCAAAATGCCGGTTTGACCGACCGAGCCGACACGAGCCGTCATGAGCCCCCCTGCCCTCCCACAGCGGCCCGTCCGCGCCCAGTACGAAGACTTCATGCGCCACGTGTTCACCACGGGCGTGCCCAAGACCGACCGCACCGGCACCGGCACCGTCAGCGTGTTCGGTCACCAGATGCGCTTCGACCTCAATGAAGGCTTTCCGCTGGTGACCACCAAGAAGGTGTTCACCAAGGCCATCATCGTCGAGCTGCTGTGGTTCCTGCGCGGCGACAGCAACGTGAAATGGCTGCAGGAACGCGGCTGCACCATCTGGGACGAATGGGCCCGCGAAGACGGCGACCTGGGTCCGGTGTACGGCGTGCAATGGCGCAGCTGGCCCACGCCCGATGGCGGTCACATCGACCAGATCGCCGAGGTGGTGAAACAGCTCAAGACCAACCCCGATTCGCGGCGCATCATCGTGAGCGCATGGAACGTGGCCGACCTGGGCAAGATGGCGCTGATGCCCTGCCACGCGTTCTTCCAGTTCTACGTGGCCGACGGCAAACTGAGTTGCCAGCTTTACCAGCGCAGTGCCGACATCTTCCTCGGCGTGCCGTTCAACATCGCCAGCTACGCGCTGCTCACGCACATGCTGGCCCAGCAGTGCGACCTGCAGGTCGGCGAGTTCATCTGGACCGGCGGCGACTGCCACATCTACAGCAACCACCGCGAGCAGGTTCAGCTGCAGCTCTCGCGCGACCCCTATCCGTATCCCACGCTGCACATCAAGCGCCGGCCGGCGTCGATCTTCGACTACGCGCTCGACGACTTCGAGATCGTCGACTACCAGCACCACCCGGTGATCAAGGCGCCGGTGGCGGTCTGATGCTCAACCGACGCCAGCTCTGGGCGCTGGTCGGGCTCACCCTCATGTGGGGCGTGAACTGGCCGATGATGAAGCTCTCGCTGCAGGAGCTTTCGCCGCTGTACTTCCGGGCCAGCACCATGCTGCTGGGCGCCGCCTGGCTGTTCGTGTTCGTGATGGGCCGCGGCGAGCGCATGTGGCCTGGCCGCGGCGAGTGGCTCACCATTGTCTGGCTGGGCCTGCCCAACGTGCTGGGCTGGCACACGCTGTCGATCTTCGGTTTGCAGGAGCTGGCGTCGGGCCGCGCAGCCATCATCGGGTTCACCATGCCGATCTTCACCGTGCTGCTGGGCGCCGCCTTCTTTGGCGAGCGAATCACGCCCCGCGTGCGGCTGGCGGTGGTGGCGGCCGGCATCGCCATCGGGCTGCTGCTGTGGCACGAGCTGCAGAGCCTGAGCGGACGCCCCACGGGCATTGCGTGGATGCTGGGTGCCGCCGCCTGCTGGGGACTGGGCACGCTGACATTCCGACGCGCGCATTTCGCGCTGTCGCCGATGGTCGTCACGGTGTGGATGCTGCTGCTGGGCAGCCTGGCGGTGTGGGTGCTGGCCCTGACGCTCGAACCGCTGCCCGATCCAGGGCGCTTCAGCGGCGTCATGTGGCTGTCGCTGGCCTACGGGGTGTTCATCAACTACGGCGTGGCGCAGCTCATCTGGTTCGGCCTGGCGCGCCACCTGCCGCCCGCCACCAGCGCCATGAGCGTGATGGCCATTCCGCTGGTGGGCACGCTTGCGGCCACCTTCATCGTTGGCGAGGTGCCGCACTGGCAGGACTGGCTGGCCATCGTGTTCGTGATGATCGCCATTGCAAGCGTGCTCTGGCCGGCGCGCGACCGCGCCGCCAGCGCCTCGGCCACCGCCTGAACCGCGCCATGACCCGACTCAACCTGATCTACGCACGCGCCGCCAACGGCGTCATCGGTCGCGGCAACGCCTTGCCCTGGCACCTGCCCGAAGACCTGGCGCATTTCAAGCGCACCACGCTAGGCAGTCCGGTGATCATGGGGCGCAAGACCTGGGACTCGTTGCCGGCGCGCTTTCGCCCGCTGCCCGGACGGCAGAACATCGTGCTCACCCGCGACCCTGACTGGCAGGCGGCCGGGGCCCTGCGTGCGGGTTCGGTCGCCGATGCGGTGGCGGCGTGCGGTAATGCGCCCGAGGTGTGGGTGATCGGCGGGGCCGAGGTGTACCGGCAGGCGCTGCCACACGCGGCGCGCGTCGTCGTCACCGAAATTGCGCAGTCGTTCGAAGGCGATGCCTTCGCGCCGACGCTCGGGCCTGAATGGATCGAGACCGCGCGCGAGCCTCACACCGCCGTCAACGGCCTGCCGTTTGCCTTCGTGACCTTCGAGAAAAGGGCCTGACCATGCAACTGGCCACCTGGAACATCAACTCCCTCGCGGTCCGGCTTCCCCAGGTGCTCGACTGGCTTGCGGCGCATCCGGTCGATGTGCTGGCGCTGCAGGAGCTCAAGCTCACCGACGACAAGTTTCCGGCACAGGCCTTTGCCGAGGCCGGCTACCAGGCGCAATGGTTCGGGCAGAAGACCTACAACGGCGTGGCGCTGATCACCCGCAGCGCCGCGAACGGCGTGGTGAAGAACATCCCCGGGTTCGAGGACGAACAGTCGCGCGTGATCGCGGCCACGGTGGACGGCGTGCGCGTGATCGGCGCGTACTTCCCCAACGGCCAGGCCCCCGGCAGTGACAAGTTCGCCTACAAGATGCGCTGGCTCGATGCCCTGCGCGACTGGGTGCGCGACGAGCTGACGGCGCACCCTTCGCTGGTGCTCATGGGCGACTTCAACATCACCTTCGACGACCTCGATGTGTGGGACCCCGTCGGCCTGCGCGAGACGATTCACTGCACCACCGAGGAACGCGAGAAGCTGCAGGCGCTGACGGCCCTGGGCCTGACCGACGCGGTGCGGCTGTTTCCGCAGCCCGACAAGAACTACAGCTGGTGGGACTACCGCGACCTGGCGTTCCGCCGCAACCGCGGGCTTCGCATCGACCACATTCTGGTGAGCGACGCGGTGAAGGCGCGCACCGGCGCCTGTGCGGTGGACAAGGCGCCGCGCAAGAACGAGCGCCCGAGCGATCACGCGCCGGTGGTGCTCACCCTGGCGTGATCACTCCATGCCCAGTTCCTGAATCTTGCGCGTGATCGTGTTGCGGCCGATGCCGAGCTTGTGGGCGGCCTCGATGCGGCGCCCGCGGGTGTTGGCCAGCGCCGTCTGGATGAGCCGTGTCTCGAACCGTTTGGTGAGCACGTCCCACACGTCGGTACGACCGGTTTCCAGCAAGGCCATCGCCTCGGCCTGAAGGCCTTGCTCCCAGGGGTGGTCTGCGGCATCGCCCGGGGCGATCGTCACCGCCTCGGCCGGGGTTGCAGCAGAGGACGCGCCCTGAGCCGGCTCGACCGGGCGGTGCGTGGCAGGCGCGACGGCCGCGGCAGGCACCGTGGGGAGCGTTGCGGCCAACGGAGGGGGTGCCGACACGGCGGGCGCGGGCGCGCCGGATCCCACGACCGACAACACCTCGGGCGGCAGGTCTTTCACCTCGACCATCTGGGCCGGCGCCATGACCGTGAGCCAGTGGCAGATGTTCTCGAGCTGGCGCACGTTGCCAGGGAAGTCGAAACCACCCAGAAGCTTGAGCGCCGCCTCGGAAATGCGCTTGGGCTCCACGCCAAGCTGCTTGGCGCTCTGTTGCAGGAAGAAGCGCGTCAGCATGGGCACGTCTTCGCGGCGTTCGCGCAGGGCCGGCAGGCGCAGGCGAATCACGTTGAGGCGGTGGAACAGGTCTTCGCGGAACGCGCCTTCCTTGACGCGCTGCTCGAGGTTCTGGTGGGTGGCCGCGATCACGCGCACATTGGCGCGCACCGCGCTGTGCCCACCCACGCGGTAGAAGTGCCCGTCGGACAGCACGCGCAGCAACCGCGTCTGCAGGTCGAAGGGCATGTCGCCGATCTCGTCGAGAAACAGCGTGCCGCCATCGGCCTGCTCGAAGCGGCCGCGTCGCATCGTCTGTGCCCCGGTGAATGCGCCGCGCTCGTGGCCGAACAGTTCGCTCTCGAGCAGGTCCTTGGGGATGGCCGCGGTGTTGATGGCCACGAACGGGCCGTTCGCCCGCGGTGAATGCTTGTGCAGGGCGCGCGCCACCAGCTCCTTGCCCGAGCCGGATTCGCCGGTGATGAGCACGGTGACCTGGCTCTGGCTGAGCCGGCCGATGGCGCGAAACACGTCCTGCATGGCCGGCGCCTGGCCGAGCATTTCAGGGGCCGCGCTCATGCGCTCCTCGGACACTTCCTCGCGCTGGCTTTCCTCGACCGCGCGGCGGATCAGTTCCACCGCCTTGGTCAGGTCGAAGGGCTTGGGCAGGTACTCGAAAGCGCCGCCCTGGAACGCCGACACGGCGCTGTCCAGGTCGGAAAACGCGGTCATGATGATGACCGGCAATGACGGGTGGCGCTCCTTGACCTTCTCCAGCAGGTCCAGCCCCGAGCCACCCGGCATGCGGATGTCGCTCACCAGAATCTGTGGACCTTCGCTTTCGGGCGAGTCGGTCAGGGCCTTCAGCACGTCTTGCGCGCTGGTGAAGCTGCGCGTGGGCAGGTTCTCGCGGAGCAAAGCCTTCTCGAGCACGAAGCGGATCGACTGATCGTCATCCACTATCCAGATCGGCTTCATGTATCGGTCGTCCCTTCAGGTGGCGCGGTGTTCGAGTTGGATTCGGTCAAGGCAACGGGATCAGGATCTTGAAGTCCGTCTGTCCCGGCTCGCTCTCGCACTCGATCAGGCCATGGTGCTGCTGCACGAAGGTCTGCGCCAGCGTGAGCCCCAGGCCGGACCCTCCATCGCGTCCCGACACGAGCGGGAAGAAGATGCGGTCCTTGATCGAGTCCGGCACGCCGGGCCCGTTGTCGATGACATGCAATTCCAGTGCCAGCCGGTAGCGCTGTTTGCCGAACGTGACCTGCCGTCCCACGCGGGTGCGAAGCGTGATGCGGGCATCGCCCGCCTCGATGCGATCGGACAGCGCCTGCGCGGCGTTGTGGACGATGTTGAGCACGGCCTGGATGAGCTGCTCGCGATCGCCCCGGAACTCGGGGATCGAGGTGTCGTAGTCGCGGACCACCTTCAGTCCCCGGGGGAACTCCGCCAGAATGAGCGAACGCACCCGTTCGCAGACTTCGTGGATGTTGACATCGCCCACCACGTGCGGCCGGCGGTGCGGCGCCAGCAGCCGATCGACCAGCGATTGAAGGCGGTCGGCCTCGTGGACGATGACCTGGGTGTATTCGATGAGCTCCTTGTTGGGCAGCTCCATCTGCAGCAACTGCGCCGCGCCACGAATGCCGCCCAGCGGGTTCTTGATTTCGTGGGCGAGGTTGCGAATGAGTTCCTTGTTGGCCTGCGCCTGATCCAGCAGGCGCTCTTCGCGCTCCTGGCGGGTCTGCTGCTCGAGCGGCAGCATTTCCACCACCACCTCGCCGGTGTGCTCGGTCTGGGCCACCACCACGTGAACCGGCAGCGGATCGTGGGTGAGCCGCCGCAGGAAGGCGTCGTAGCGCAGGGCGGCGAATTCGTTGCCCCGGGCGCCCTGCAGCGCGTTGTCCAGCAGCACCGGCTCGGTGAAGCATTCCTGCAGGGTGGTGCCGGAAATGCTGCGGCGCGACATGCCGAGTGCGTCTTCAAGCGCCGCGTTGGCGTACAGCACGTGGCCCTGGCCATCCACCACGGCCACCAGCGTGGCCAGCAGGTCCAGCGCCTGAAAGCGGTGGGCGTCGTTGGAGCGCGCGCCAGCAGACTGGCTGGCAGCCGCGGGGTTTCGATTCTGGTTCTGCGTTTTCACGCGCCCATTGTGATGCAGGCGCAGCGCCCGGTGGCGCGGCCCCACACAGGGGGTCAGCCCCCGCCCAGGCGCTGCAGTTCGCGGCGGATGCCGGCGACGTCGTTCTCGGCCCGGGTGACCGCGTCCTTCAACCCGGCCACGCGGTCGAGGTACCGCTGGTAATTGCGCCCCTCGATGCCCTGCTTCTCGGGTTCGCCGTTGGCATAGGCCTTCTGGGCTTCGGCCAGGCGCTCCTCGGCCTTGCGCAGTTCGGCTTCGAGGGTGGCGCGGGCGTCGGCGTCGCGCTGGCGCTGGGCGGCACTGTCCACGCGAGGACCGCTGCCCTGGGCGGCGCTGCCGGTGCGCGGCACCGTGCCGGTACCGGCGCCCGAGGGGCGGGTGCCTTCGATGACGGTGATGTTGCCGCCCTGCATGAGCGTGCAACCCCGCTGCTTGGCGACGGCCGCGTTGTTGGTGTACTCGTTGCCGCAGCGGTAAATCGCGTCCTGCGCCTGCAACGAGGCGGCGGCCACCAGCAGCAGCGCCGGCAACAGACGTCGGATCGGGCGGGACAGGATGTCGGACACGGTGCCTCCAAGGGTGATCAGCGCGGCAGTATGAACCAAAGCGGGGCCGAAAGTGCCAAGGGCGAACCCGCGGCGACGCGCGCCAACGAAAAAGGGACGGCCGGAGCCGTCCCTCTGCGCTGGGGGTAGCCCGCCGTGGCGGGCCGCCATCACAGGCTGTAGTACATGTCGTACTCGACCGGGTGCGGCGCCATGCGGAAGCGCGTCACTTCGGTCATCTTGAGCTCGATGTAGGCGTCGAGCATGGAGTCGGTGAACACACCGCCCTTGGTCAGGAAGCCGCGGTCCTTGTCGAGGTACTCCAGCGCCTGGTCGAGGCTGTGGCACACGGTCGGGATCTTCGCGTCTTCTTCGGGCGGCAGGTGGTACAGGTCTTTGGTGGCGGCTTCGCCCGGGTGGATCTTGTTCTCCACGCCGTCCAGGCCGGCCATCATCAGCGCCGAGAAGGCGAGGTAAGGGTTGGCGGAAGGATCGGGGAAGCGTGCCTCGATGCGGCGGCCCTTCGGGTTGGCCACGTACGGGATGCGGATGGAGGCCGAGCGGTTGCGCGAGCTGTAGGCCAGCTTGACCGGGGCTTCGAAGCCGGGCACCAGGCGCTTGTAGCTGTTGGTGCCGGGGTTGGTGATGGCATTCAGTGCACGGGCGTGCTTGATGATGCCGCCGATGTAGTACAGCGCGAAGTCGCTCAGGCCGGCATAACCGTCACCGGCGAACAGGTTCTTGCCGTCTTTCCAGATGGACTGGTGCACGTGCATGCCGGAGCCGTTGTCGCCGGCGTAGGGCTTGGGCATGAAGGTGGCGGTCTTGCCGTAGGCATTGGCCACGTTCCACACCACGTACTTCAGGACCTGGGTCCAGTCGGCGCGCTCGACCAGCGTGCTGAACTTGGTGCCGATTTCGTTCTGGCCGGCGCCGGCCACTTCGTGGTGGAACACCTCGACCGGAATGCCCAGCGATTCGAGGATCAGGACCATCTCGGCGCGCATGTCCTGCGTGCTGTCGACCGGGGGCACGGGGAAGTAGCCGCCCTTGGTGGTGGGGCGGTGGCCGCGGTTGCCGCCTTCCAGCTGCTTGCCGCTGTTCCAGGGGGCTTCGTACTCGTCGATGGCGAACATGACGTTGCCGGGCTCGTTGCTCCAGCGCACGCCGTCGAAGATGAAGAATTCGGGTTCCGGGCCGAAGTAGGCGGTGTCGCCCAGGCCGGAGGTCTTCAGGTAGGCCTCGGCGCGCTTGGCGATCGAGCGCGGGTCGCGGTCGTAGGACTTGCCGTCGCTGGGCTCGACCACGTCGCACTGCAGGAACATCGTCGTCTCTTCAAAGAAGGGATCGATGTTGGCGGTGTTGGAGTCGGGCATGAGTTGCATGTCCGAGGCTTCGATGCCCTTCCAGCCGGCGATGGACGAACCGTCGAAGGCATGGCCCGAGGTGAATTTGTCCTCGCTGAACGCCGAAATCGGCACGGTGACGTGCTGCTCCTTGCCGCGGGTGTCGGTGAAACGGAAGTCGACGAACTTGACTTCGTTGTCCTTCACCATTTGCATCACGTCTGCGACGGTCTTGGCCATCAATTGCTCCTGAGTTTCTGGAAGGGGTGGAAAGAAGAAAACGACGCGCTCCGGGCATGCAGATTCCATGCCACCACCGGTCGGTCGGATGTCGGGCCTTTGGCGCCTGCGGGCGATTATGGCGCGTGGCGTGCGCCAGAAAGGGTCGCCGGTCGGTGATGCGGTCGCATCGGTTCACCCCCGGAACAGGTGACACCCCATGTATGCACTTTTATGGTGCATTCATGCACCAGCCGAGGGAAACCTGTCAGCGCACCAGTTCGGGGCCCAAGGAGGCGCCATGGCGATGCAGGCCATCGAGCATGTCGGCGAAGGCGGCTGCCACGGCGTCCACCCCGCCCTTGACGCCGAGCTCGATGTGGCGCCCATAGGTGGGGTGGTCCACGCTGGGCAGGCTGAACACCTTGACCGGGTGGCGCGCCTCGATCTGCTCCATGAGCGGCGTGAGCGCGGCTTCCATGGCCCCCATGACGATGACGGACCGCTCCTGGCGGGCGCTGGCCTGTTGCAGGTGGGCGTAGCGCTGGTCCAGCACCCATTCCACCATCGGCCAGGCCATGACCGGAAAGCCCGGCACGAAATGCACCGCCGCGCCCCCGGGGCCGTGGCAGGTGAATCCCGGAATCTTGTTGTAGGGGTTGGGGATGATGGAGGCACCAACCGGAAACACGCCCATGTTGTAGCGGTGCACGTTGTCGGGTCGCTCGGGTTCGAAGGGCATACCCTGTTCGGCCGCGACGTCGCGCATGCGCGACTCGATGAGGCGCGCGGCTTCGGGGTGCAGCACCAGGTCGACCCCCAGCGCAGCGGCTGCGCACTGGCGGGTGTGGTCGTCCGGCGTGGCGCCGATGCCGCCGCAGCAGAACACCGGTTCGCCGCCGCCAAAGGCCTCGGTCAGCGCCTGGGTGATGCGCGCGCGGTCGTCGCCCACCACCCGGGCCCAGGCCAGTCCAAGACCACGCGCGGCGAGCAGCTCGGCCACTTTGGGCAGGTGCTTGTCCTGCCGCTTGCCCGACAGGATTTCGTCACCCACGATGATCAGTCCGAAGGAAGCGCTCATGAAACGTCGGTTGCAGGCGGCAGCGCCACCGGTCCAGCGGTGGACGGTGCCGCGGAGTTGGGAAGGGGGTCGAGGACTTCCACCGGGGTTGCCTGGCGCAGCCGCTCGAGCGCGGCCAGCGCGTAATGGGCGAACCACAACGAAGCGAAGGCAAAGACCAGCGTGTAGATCCAGATGGCCACAGGCACCAGCAAGGGTGCCAAGGCGATGAACATGGCACCCGATGCCCACAGCAGGCTGGGCGCCGCGCCGAGGTAGCCGCTGAGGATGCCCATGACCAGCAGGGTGCTGCGGTGCTCGCGCATGATGGTCCTGCGCTCGTCGGCACTGGCGTGTTCGGCCAGCGCGTCAAAGGCGAACACGCGGTAGGTGAGCCAGCCCCAGATCAGGGGCGGCAGGATCAGCACCAGCGGGGGAATCAGCCACAAGGGGACCGAGATCACCAGCGCCACGAGTGCCAGCAGGGTGGAACCGAACGACCACAGCACGCTCACGAACAGCGAGCCTCCGCGCTTCTTCTCGAGCTGCGCGAATCGGCGCTGGCCCACCAGGTCCACCATGGCCGGTGTCATGAACAAGGCCACCAGGAGCAGGCACACCAGCACGATGACCGGTGTGGCCAGCATGAGCACAATGAGCGGCGCGAAGACCGTGCGCAAGGAACCCAGCCCCACGCTCTCCAGCCAGCCCAGAAAGGTCTGCATCAGGCCGAAGGCCTCGAACCAGCCCATGACCCCGGCCACCGCACCGTCCCAGAAGAAATAGCCCAGCGCAAACGACAGCACCACGAGCATCACCAGCGGCAGGAAGGACAGCGCGATCACGCGCGGGTGCAGGCAGTAGGCGACGGCGCGCCAGAAGGCGTCGAACATGGCTTTCATGGCGCCAAGAATACCCTCACGGCATGGCATCCGGACGCAGATAGGATGCAGGCATGGATTTCGTCGACATTCATGGCGCACGGCTGGAGGTGGCGCACATTGCCGGAGACCCGGCACAGCCACCCATCGTGTTCCTGCACGAAGGGCTGGGCAGCGTGTCCATGTGGACCCAACGGGGCGTCTGCTGGCCGGAGTTGCTTTGCCAGCGAACCGGTCGGGCCGGCTGGATGTACTCGCGCCGCGGTCACGGCCGGTCGGATCCCGTGCCCGACGTGCGCGGGCCGTCCAGGGTGGAGGGTTTCTGGCACGTGGGGCGCCACGAACCCGATTACATGCACCGGGAGGCGCTCGAGGTGCTGCCCGCCCTGCTGCAGGCCCTGGGTGCCGTGAACCCGGTGCTGGTGGGGCATTCGGACGGCGGCACCATCGCGCTGCTGCACGCCAGCCAGCACCCCGTTCAGGCTTGCGTCGCCATGGCACCTCATGCCTTCGTGGAAGACATGTCGGTGCAAGCGATCGCCCAGGCACGGGAGGCTTACCTGAAGGACCCGGACAACCCGGGCGGATTGCGACAGCGCCTGGCCCGCCACCACCGCGACGTGGACAACACCTTCTGGCAGTGGAACGATGTCTGGCTGAGCCCGGCGTTTCGCGGGTACGACATCCTGGGCGAATGCGCGCGAATCCGTGCGCCGCTCCTGCTGGTCCAGGGCGAACAGGACGAATACGGCAGCCTGGCGCAACTGCACCGGATCCAGCAGGCGGCCCCGCACGCCGAATGCCTGGCCCTGCCCGACTGCGGCCACAGCCCGCACCGTGACCAACCGCACGCATTGAACGACCGCGTGGCCTCGTTCGTGATGTCCTGCTCGATTCGCACACCGCTGTAACGCATTTGGGGGATGGGCCTGAACATCGCCAACCGCCAGAATCGGTTGCTCGCACAGTCGGAGCACCCACCGCGCCTTGAGGCCGCACCACCACAGGTGGCAGGCGCAAATCCCAAGGAAATCACAGCAACGTGGGGTTTCGGCCTTGACAGATGGCCCAACCGGGGGCCGGGTCTATACACTTTGATACAACTCAGGCAACCCGCCACACCACATGCCCCTCTGGAATCACCCTTGGCTGCTCGCGGCCCTCGTCCCCGCCCTGCTGGCGGTGGGCGCGCTGCTGCACCGCGCCTGGGCTGACCGCCAAGCCAGGCAGCGCAGGCGCATTCCCCAGCACTGGCCGCTGGCCGCCCGCCCGCTGGCCAACAGCGAAGAAGCGCGCGTGTGGCACTGGCTGGCCCGCGCCTTCTACGACCACCACGTGATGATCAAGTTGCCCGTCACGCGCTTCACGCTGCCGCGCGAACGCGAGGAAGGCCTTGACTGGTACAAGCTGCTGGGCGGGGTGTACTGCACCTTCACCGTCTGCAAATCCGACGGTCGCGTGGTGGGCTGCCTCGATGTGCCCGGTGCGGCCGGCATTCCGCGCAGCACCCGCGCCCTCAAGCATTCGCTGCTGAGCCAGATCGGCCTGCCCTACTGGGTGGTGCGGTCCAACAGCCTGCCCACGGTGGCCGAGATCCGCGCCGAGTTCCTGGGCGAATCCGAACTCAATCGCGCCATGCGCGAGCGCGAGATGGAAGAGCGCGCCATCATTGCGGCCCAGGCCAATCTGCGAAGCGCCATCAACCGCCAGCGAAGCAGCCGCCCCTCGAGCGATTTCGGCCCGCTCTCGAACTGGCCCAACAGCGTGCCCGCAGACGCCCGCAACAGCGACTTCCATTCCCAGTGGCCGGACAACAATTCGTTCCTCATGCCGCTGGACAGCCGCAAGGGCGACCTGCTCTGACGCGGGCCTGCCCCCTGCCGCACCCCCGCCTCAGTTTTTTCGGGGTTGGCGCAGGGCCTGAACCTCCTCCGGGGTCAGCCACCGCCACTGACCGGGCAGGAGATCTGCCGGAAGCTGGAGGTCACCGATCGACGACCGGTGAAGCCCCTCGACGCGGTTCCCGACCGCCGCCACCATGCGCTTGACCTGGTGGTATTTCCCCTCCGTCAGCACCAGCCGCAGGGCACGTTCGCCCGTCAGGGTGGCCGACTGCGCGCGAACCGGCTTCGGGTCGTCTTCCAGCACCACGCCCTCCATCAAGCGCAGCAGGGCCTTCTCGGGCATCTCGTGCTTCAACGCCACCTCGTACACCTTGGGCACATGGTGGCGCGGTGATGTCATCCGGTGAATGAAGGTGCCGTCGTCGGACATGAGCAGCAAACCGGTGGTGTCCTGGTCGAGGCGACCCACGGCCTGCACGCCGGCGGCCGCCCCGCCGCCTCGCTGCCGGAGCGGCGCGGGCAACAGGGTGTAGACGCTGGGGTGGGCAGACGGCTTCTGCGAGCATTCGTGGCCCGACGGCTTGTGCAGCATCAGGTAGGCCCGCTCATGCCAGGTCCACGCCTCACCCTGCACCTGGAAATGCAGGCCCTCGGGGTCGAACTCGAGGTCCGGATCCAGGCAGGGTTGCGGCGGCAAACCAACCGCCACGTGCCCCTGTTGCACGAGCCCGCGGCACACCCGCCGTGTCCCGAAACCCTGTGTGAACAACACGTCTTCAAGTCGCATCATGGGTCGGAATTGTCGCTTGCCGGCTGGGGCGGTCGCGGCCGGGTGGAGCGTCCTCGGCCACAATCCCGGGGTTGTCTGAAACCTCCCACGCGTCCCGTTCGATCGCCCACCCATGAAGAAGCGCCTCAAGGCCTGGCTGCCCACGCCTGAGTCGATCCGAAACAATCGCTGGTTGCGCTGGCTGGGGCCTTTGCTGCAGCAGCCCCGCCTGTGGCATTTCAGCCGCCGGGGCATCGCCCTGGGACTGGCCATCGGCATCTTCTTCGGCCTGCTGATTCCCGTGGCGCAGATTCCGTTTGCCGCCACGCTGGCGGTGCTGGCCAGGGCCAACCTGCCGGTGGCGGTGGCCAGCACGCTGGTCACCAACCCCGTGACCTTCGGACCCGTGTACTACGGCGCCTACCGGCTGGGCAAGGCCATGCTGGGGGAGGACTCGGTGTCGGATGAAGAGGCCGCGCGGGAGCTGGCGGGCGTGCAGGCGTCGTCGTTGCCCTCCGACGGAACCACCAGCACCCTGCGGAGCTGGCTGGACCGGATCGGTAGCGTGGGCAAGCCGCTGGTGCTGGGGCTCGCCGTGGTGGCGACGGTGTCGGGCCTGCTGGTGTATGCGCTGGTCAACGGCGCGTGGGCGTTGCACATCCGCTGGCAGCGCCGCAAGCGCCTGAGCGGGCGTCAGACACCGCCGAGCCCGCGGGACTGAGTCGCCCGCGCCGCAAAGGCGTCAGTTCCAGCAGCCGGTGGCGGCATCGGCGCCCCTGGCGCCTGTCTGGGTCAGCGTGAGCGTGCCGCAGCGGGTGTCATTGGCTTGGGCGCCCTGGGGCACCGCCTGCAGGGTGTAGGCGCTGGCGGTCGGGTTGGCGGTGAACGAGAACGTGTAGCTCGCCGCAAGCTCGTTGCGGCAGTTCAGTGCGGGCAGACCGGCACTCGTCATGGCCGCACCGCTGCCCGCCACCACGGCGTGTGACAGGCTGCTGGTGTAGTTGCGCTCCATCCATTGCGACAGCTCGGTCAGGCAGCCGGTGGCGGCGGCACGGCGCGTTTTCTGCACGTAGTTGGTGTAGCTTGGGTAGGCGACCGCGGCCAGGATGCCCACGATGGCCACCGTGATCATCAGTTCGATCAAGGTGAAGCCGCGGGCCTGGCGGCGAACGGTGTGTCGGTTCAAGGCGTGGATGCGCATGGGTTTCCTCAATCGCGAACGATCTCGCGCCACGACAGTCGGCCGCGCAGCGGCGTGAGGCCAGTGTTCACGCGAATGTCGGCCACCCGGCCGGAAGAGCCGCCCACCACCAGGCGGTTGCCGATGATGATGGCCTCACCGGGCATGCCGACGTTGAGCTGCACCGAACTCGCGTAATCGCCGTTGGTGAGCGCATCGTCGGCGAAGCTGCCACTGTCGTTCAGGTCGAAGAAAGGCCGGGTCAGGCGCGCGCAGGTGAAGGGATTCACGGCGTTCAGGAGACCCGTGCCGCCCGGGACACATTGGTCCTGCGTTTCAGGAATGATCGAGCTCACCAGGAGCGTCGGCTCGGCCAGGCGGAACAGGTTGGCACGCGTGACGATCCGCTCGCCTGTTTGCGGCATGTCGATGAAGCAACCCAGCCGCCCGAACATGTCCCCGGCGGTTCCTGCGGAGAGTCGACGGACCGTGCGGGAGATCAGCGGATTCGACGGAGATTGGGCCGAGCTCGGGTCTCGCAAGGCACTGAACACCTCGGTCGTCGTCATCACGCGCTCGGCAAGACCGCTGCGGGTGGCCGCCGCGGAAGACTGGTCGTGCGGCGTGGTCGGGTCATCGACGATGCTGTAGAGCGTCTGGCGTTGCGTGTTGGACGGATCGCCCGACTGGAAGTACGAACCGGTGCCGAAGAACACGAACCGCTTGTTGAAGTTGGGGTCAACGCTCACGCTGTTGATGGCCACGGACATGGGTGCCGTGATCGGCTGCCTCTCACCGTCGTCGTTCCTCGCGGTGAAGATGGGTGCGCCGCCATTGGAGACCAACCAGTTGGCGGGGTTGGTGTCGCTCAGATCGAAGCGCCACACCTGACCCCGCAGGTCGCCCGCGTAGGCCACGTCGATGCGCCCGTTGTTGTTAGCGTCGAACACGCCCGGCGTGGCCAGACCATTGGCCCCGCCAGTGGCGCCAGGCACCACCAGCTTGCGGATCAACTCGCCGGTGACCAGGTTGAACACATACAAGGCCGCCGACTCGTTGGAGCTGTTGTATCCGTTGCCGACCAGCACCACTTCTGTGCCATTGGCTGCCGTGGCGATGACCGGGCGACCCAGCATCTTCCCGAGGTCGGGATCGTTGTTCGTGGTGTCCGTGTCGTCGTTGGGGAAGTACTCCCACCTGACGTCTGCCGCAGCGAAGTTGTAGGGGTCGGTCACGTCCAGGGCGAACAGGCCCTGCCCGCCTCGGCCAAGCGTGGCGACCAGGTAGTTGCGTCCCGGACTGGTGCCGACCCTTGCCGACACGGTGACATCGCCATCCACAAAGTACTCGTGGTTGACGTTGTAGCCCACCGCAGCCAGGTTGCGCAGGCGAGGCATCACCGCACTCGGGACATAGGCGAACAGCTCGGTGCCCGGAAGAATGCTGTTGCTCGTGCTCAGTGGCCGGGTGGAAAACGCATGGAGCATGCCCCCGTTGGACCCCACGAACACCACCTCGCTGTCGCGGCTGTACGCAGGCGAGGAATGGGCAATGTCGGCCAGCGCAGTGGTCGGGCTTCGATCGCGCAGGGTGCCTCCGTTGGAGAACTCTCTGGTGCCGGAACCCCGGATGAAGTTGAACACCTCCTGGGCCGCCGTGCCCGTGCCGAACAAGGCGCGCTCTGCGGTCGACAGGTTGGACCACAGGAAGGCATCTCCCTTGGTGGGCCCGGTGTTGTCCGACCAGTAGAAGATGTTGCGCGCCGCATCGGCGTTCTTGGGCAGACGGGACGCCGCGTTCCAGTCGGGGACGGCGCTCACGCCGCTCGAGTTGGCCCGGTAGGCCAGCAGGTCGCCTGCCCACCGGTTGTTGTTGAAGGTGGCCTGGAACACATAGGCGTCGGTATCCAGGCGCGTGCTGTTGGCGATGATGTTGCCGCCGCTGGCGCTGTTGTTGGTGATGTTCTCCAATGCGCGCCGCAGCGAGGCCTTGAGGAACAGCGGGTTCTGCACCAGGAAGTAGTTGTCCGGCGTGCCGTCGCCCGTGGTGGTGGCGGTGGACGGCAGCGAGTCCCACTCGGATGTGCGGGTGGGGCCCACACCAGCGCTGTTGTCGTCGTCTTCCTTGACGTAGCCGCCGTACTTGGCGACGTACCACAACGGGTCCTTGAACAGTTGGGCTGACCCGGAACCCGAGGTGTTGGGCCGGAACACGTAGGTGTGCGCAGCCTGGCCAATGGTGGGCAGGGTGCCGCAGTCCGCCGGCATGGTGGCTACATCACAGTAGCCGGCCCACCGGCTCGGGGGTACGTTCAGAAAGTACGCCGGCGAAGAGTTTTCGTCGCGGGCCACCAGGTACACGCCGTCGCGGACCGTGCCGCCGGCGTCCGTGACACCGGAGATCACGAAGCCCATGTTCTGCTGGATGCCACCGGCCTGGTAGGTCGGCACCACCGTCACCCGGAGCTGGCCGCCCACCACCTCGATGGTATAGCGCGCGATGGCGTCCATGTCATGGTCGCCGCCCTGTTCCACGTCTTCAAAGTTGATCTGGAACACCGCACGGTAACCCTCGCCGGTCGTCGCGTTGGTCGGCGGGGTCAGCTCTTCCAGATAGAAATCCACGATCTGGTTGGTGGGCTGGTAGCTGGTTCTCGCCGCGCTGATGCCGGAACCACCCACCGATTTCGCGAACGGCACCAGCGACACCGTGCGGCCGTTGATGTTCACCTGGATGTTCGGCAGCGGCGAGCTCAACGCCACCACATAGCTGTCGATGTTGACATTGGCGGCGTTGTTGGTGGTGGTCAGGTCGGGGCGAATGTTGTTGGTCTTGGCCCAGTAGGCCAGTGCCGCGGAATAGAAGCTGCCCTGCTTGGTGGGCTCGTCGGGTGCAAGTCCCCGCACATTGGCAAGGCTGGTGACGTTCTTGGGCGTGGGCGCGCTGTCGGTTGCCGTGGCGCCGGACTGACCGATGAAGAACTGTCGCCCGGTGATGGTCGATGCAGCGACGCGGTTTTCAATCCCGGTGATGGCATCGGCCACGGTGACCACGTTGAGGCCCGAGAGGTTGCCGAGCGGATCGGTGTAGGTGTTGAAGGTCGACCCCGGCACGCTGTCGGAGTCAAAGGACGGGTTGATGTTGGACACCACCAGGAAATTGGGGCGCGCACAGTACGGCGCTCTCGCAGCGCTGGTGGACGAATAAGGATCGTCCCAGGTGGCGCTGCTCAAGCCGACCTGACCATCGAGCGTGCGTTGGGTCGAGTTGTCAAAGCCTGCGCGAGGTCCGTTCGCGCCCGCGAAGTACCGCAGGCCTTCGTAAATCATTTCGCCGATGGGATTGCCCCAATCGACGAACTGCCCCTCGGTGGGCGCCAGTGCAGACGCTGCGTATGGATTGCCAAACGCGTACTCGTTGGAGTTCGTGGACTGGTTGAAGCCGCGGATGCGCAGGTTGTTGAAGGTGGTGACGATGGGTGCGTCGGTGCCGGTTCTGAAAATGCCCGAGTTGCTGTTGATTTCGTTCGCGAAAGAGGAAACAACCTTGCGCAAACGGCCACCCGTCATGTGGCGGTCGTAGCTGCCCGTGATCAGGCCGAACAGCATGGCGTCGTTTTCGCCGTATTCGTGGAGCAGCCCGATCGGCTTGAGGTTGCCGTTGGGATAAGCCTTGCAATCCTTCGGGAACGCGGTGGTGCAGACCTGTACGCGAACCGCGTAGTTGGTCTCGGGGTTGTCGGCCTGGAAACTGCCCACCGACAAGCTGTCGGCGAGCACCGGACGCTCCTTGGATGCCCACTCCCAGATTCGACGGTTCTCGACGTTGGTGCGCATGCGCAGCAGCGGCGGACGGTTGCTGCAGTTGGACAACGTGCTGCAGTTGACGCCGCTGGTGGCCGTCAGGTTGCCAAAGAAGTGCCGGCGGTTGTTGGCCGTCGGCAAGGCGAGTGAGGTGAAGTCCTCGATGTTGTAGCCATCCGTGGCCACATTGCGGTATTCCTTGCCCCAGCTGTGTGCATCCTGCGGGATGTAGGCGCGGCGCAGCACCGTGTTGCCGTCTGTGTCGACATCGCGAAGACCACCGTACAGCACCTTGCGCAGGGCATCGATGCGGCTCGTTGTGACGTAGTTCAGCCAGTTGCCCGACCACTGCCCGGTCCCGGTACCGGTGCAGTTGCGAAGGGTGGCGTCCGACACGGCCGATACCGGCCTGAACAGCTCTCCGTTCTTGGTGGCGCCGTTGTCGTTGGCGGTGGGCGTGCCGCTGTACTCGTAGCAGACGTCGGAATCGAACAGGCCGTAGTACTGGATGCGGGGATTGAAACGGATGTCGAGTTGCCCGTCGCCGTCGATGTCGCCGGCGTCGTTGTAGGCCTCGTAGAACAGCCGGTGGTCGCGGCCCGCGATCAGCATGGTCATCGGCTTGGCGTTCACCGTGGCAGCCAGCGGAACCGATGGAATGGCCAATGGCGCGGCGGTGGCGTCGACCGAATCGGTGAACACCTGGACCGACAAGGCGCCAACCAGCAGCGCGCCCTTGAGGGCGCTGTTGAAGAGGCGGTGTGCTTTCATGACGAACTCCCTGGAATCTTCAATCGGTGGCGTACAAGGACTGCACCATCACCGCCGAGCGATCGGCACCGGCGTTGCTGCGGGCCGTGATGCGATAGCGCTTGCAATCCGCCGTGGTCGACGGCGAGCCAGGCTCGCACTCGAAGGTGTTGCCCAGGTACTCGATCAGGTACTGGGGCGTGATGTCGACACCGGCGTTGCTGACGGTCGAGGCCGACTGCCAGCCTGCAAACGTGGCGTCCAGCCAGCGCGGCGTGTCGGTGGGCAGTGGCGCCGGGCAGACGCCGTCATCGCAAACCGCGGGCTCCGGCCGGTTGGCGGCCACCAGAATTTCCGCCTCGCGCAGTGCGGACTCTGCCGCCTGGAACGAGAGGCTGCGGTCGTACGTGTGCCCCGCCATGCGCTCCTCGAGCGAAACGGCCCGCATGGCGTTCAGACCCACCAGCGCCATGATGGCCAGCAGCACCAGCGCCACCACAAGCACTACGCCTTGCTCCCTGCCTGGGCGGTGAGCTCTAAAAGTCGGACTGTGATTCATGTTCACAACGATCGGTTGCGCAGGGTGACGGCGTGCACCTGCTGGCGCCGCAAGGGTTGCTGGTCGGTACCGACCGACTGCAGCGTCTCCAGCGACAACTGGATCCGCATGGCCACCGGCAGATCGGCACCGGCGTCTGACCAGTCCAGGATCGCGTCGGCATCCACCCAGTCGGTTTCCAGGGTGCCCGCCACCGCGTCACGCGTGAGGTATCGCAACTGCATGTCGACCACGCCATCGGTGATCTCTTCGGCGGTACCGTTGGCGTCGGCCCGGTAG
Source organism: Hydrogenophaga sp. XSHU_21 (assembly GCA_046604145.1). Classification (GTDB taxonomy): domain Bacteria; phylum Pseudomonadota; class Gammaproteobacteria; order Burkholderiales; family Burkholderiaceae_C; genus Hydrogenophaga. The sequence goes on along the minus strand of JBKIXD010000003.1, from coordinate 44,475 downwards.
AGCGAACGACCGCCCCGCGGGTTGTTGCCGATGTACCAGAAGCCCGGGTTCAGGGTCGCCACCAGGCCACCCGGGGTGAAGGTCTTCGGCGTTCCGGTGCCGGCGCACAGCCTGGGGAAACCCAGACCGGGCACGCAGTTTTCGTCAACCGCTGCGCCCACACCATGCACGATGGTGTTTGTGGTTCCGGGCGACGCGGCCGTGATGCGCACAATGGCGGCCGACTGCTGATCGCAAACCAGCACCAGGTTGTTGGTGGACACGCCATGGTTGATCGTGTTCAGCGTGAAGGTGGTCGTGGCCGGGTCGTGGCTCACGATGATGGCGTTGTCGGTGGCGCTCGGGCTCATGATGATCACCGCGTCGGTGTCCGCCACGCGCTGGCCCACAGCGTTGCCGATTGCCACGATGCCCACAGAATCCTGGTCGCCGTCGAAACCACGCAGGGACCCTGCGTCGAAATCGGTGAACCAGTTGGCGGCCGGGTTGTTGAGCACATTGGACAGCAGTCTTGCGCCGCATGCATTGCCGCCGGCCTGGCGAAGCTCTCGCGACATCAGCTCGAATGCGATGCGCCCGCTTTCCTGCAGCCTGGCAAGCCCCTCGTTGGTGCGGGCCGCCTGCTGGTTGGTCAGGTAAACGCTGATCACACCGAGGATGAGCAGCAGCCCGAGCACCAGCGACACCATCAGCTCGATGAGGGTGAAGCCGCGCTGACCACGCGAAACCGGTCGAATCGTTCGGCGGATCACAGGCGGCTCCTCGTCTCGAACCGCTGCTGACCGTCGCCGCCGGCGCGCGCGTCGTCCCACGTGATCTGGATCGTGCACTCGCCCGTGGCAGCGCAACGGATCGCTCCACAGGTCTGGGCGTTGTCTCCCAGATTCGCCTTGACGGCCAGCAGCCAGTCCTCTCGGGTGTTGTCGGCCAGGGTGTCCTGCGGGACGTCGGTCGCGTTGCAGATCGGGGTCAACACGGCGTCGGGCGTGGCGTTGTTGTCGGTGTTGTAGTCGCCCAGCAGCGCGCGAGCGCGGTCGGCGCGCATCATGTCGAGCATGTAATAGCTCAGCATCACCGCCTGGCTGCGGGCGTAGCTGCTCTGGTTGCCGCGCAGCGCGCTGGCCTGCAAGCCGGCCATGCCGAGCAGGCCAATCGCCAGGATCACCACAGAGACCAGGACCTCGATGAGGCCGGCACCGCGCTGGGATCGAAGGTTCGGGGGAATCGACTTCATGGTGGTCATGTGGGTGCGACGCAGGCAACGCCGACGCTGACGGCCGTGGTGGCCATCCGACCTGCGGAGCTGATGTTGAGTTCGCGGCCGCGGTTCGCATCGGCCAGCGCAGAAGACGTGCTGCACACGCGAATCGTTCCGGCCAGTGCCGTCCCGGTCATGGTCCGGACGGTCCCATCGGCCGCAAACGACAGAAATGTGGCCACTGGTGCGGTCCCCTGAACGGTCACATTGGCCGGCAAGGCACCCACCACCGACAGCACCGTTTCGCCGGCATCCACCACCGGATCACCCGCCGCGCGGGTGGTGTCCAGAAAGACGATCCAACCCTGCTGCCACGTACCGGCCGAGGTGCAGGCCGCACCGTTGGCACTTTTGCAGACCGTGACGCGCGCACCGCGCCGGATCGCTTCGCTGCGGGCCAGCGCCATCGAACTCACCAGTTCATTGGTCGAGGAAGTCACCCGGTTCGACGCAATCGTCCCCTGGAAGCTGGGCACCCCGACCAGCAGGATGATGGACAGCACCATCACCCCCACCATGAGCTCGATCAGGGTGACCCCGAGCTGCCCCGCCGACGGGACGCTCCTTTCGCAGGTACTGGGTAGGGCATATTGCATCCCCCGATGCTGCTTGGTCGCGCGCGCGCCGCGCAAACGGCTGGACAAGCGTTGCCACCGCGACGACAGGCGGTTACAAATGGATGCGAGTGCCGCGGAGGGGCGAATCGGCTGGGTCTGGCGCTGACGACAGGTCATGCCGCCATGGTGCCGCGCTGGGGCCGGCGGCCCGGCGCCCGACCTGACGAAAGGCGCGATCGCCGGCATGACACCAACGTTTCGGCGGGGGGTATGCCGGCTGGCGTCGGACGCCGGCCGTTGGCCGCTGACCGTCGGTGATTGTTTCGCCCGACGGCCCGGTGCCGCAGGACGGGATGAATGGTGGAGCTGGGGGGAATTGAACCCCCGTCCGCAAGCCTTCTTCGCGCAGTTCTACATGTGTAGCCGTCTGGTTTGGGTCTCGCCATCCGGATCGCGCAGCGGCACGCTATCCGGCAAGCCAGCAGCCTTGAATCTCATCCCCTGCCAAGCTGCCCGGCACGGGACCAGCCGATGTGAATTACCTCGCAGCCTGGAGGTCTTGCGACCCCCTTGCCCAGCCCATCGGCCTGCTGTTGCGAGGCTCACCGGTGTTTAAGCGGCGAGTGCGAAACGTTCGTCGTTTGCAGTTGGTTTTTTTCTGCGGATTTACGAGGTGACAGAACCTCGACATGCCCTGCTGCGTGTCCGAACCCACGTCGAAACCGGTGCAGCCCCAGGACCTGAGAGTTTAGGGCAGATCGAGGAGATTCAAGACCTCGATCGGCGAATCGATGAATGCGTCTGCGCCCCAGGCGTCCACCGAGGCCTGTGGACCGAGGTAACCGTAGCGCGCGGCCACGGTCCGCATGCCGGCTGCGCGCCCGGCCTGGATGTCGCGCTCGTCGTCGCCCACGTAAACGCACTGCCCTGGCGCCAGGCCAAGGCGACGGGCGGCCTCGAACAAAGGTTCCGGGTGGGGTTTGGCGTGGGGCGTGGTGTCGCCGCACACGATGGCCCCCGCCCGATCGAACAGCGCCAGCTGGCGGGTGATGGGCAGGGCGAAACGTTGTGCCTTGTTGGTGACCACCCCCCAACCCAGGCCATGGCGGTCCATGCGCTGCAGCAGGGCCTCCACCCCGTCGAAGGGGCGGGTGCGTTCCAGCAGCCGCGCCTCGTAGGCCACGAAAAATGCCTCTCGCAGCGGTTCGTAGTCGGGGTGATCGGGCGCCATGCCGAAGGCCACCCGCAACATGCCGCGCGCGCCGGAGCCCGCGTGTGCGCGGTATTCGCTCAGCGGCAACGGGGGCAGCCCGCGCTGGGCGCGAAGGTGCTCGGCCGCCGCGCCCAGGTCGCCAGCGCTGTCCAGCAGCGTTCCATCCAGGTCGAACAGCACGGCGCGCACGCCGGCGAACAGTGCCTGCCCCACGTCAGACCTTGCGGGTGGCCAGCAGGTAGTTCACGCTGGTGTCGCCGCTGAGCCAGTAGCGGCGCGTGAGCGGGTTGTACTCCATGCCCTTGGTGTGCAGCAGCTCCAGGCCCGTGGCGCGGCAATGGCCGGCCAGCTCGCTCGGGCGGATGAACTTGGCGTATTCGTGGGTGCCACGCGGCAGCAGCCGCAGCACGTATTCGGCCCCGACGATGGCGAACAGGAAGGACTTGGGGTTGCGGTTGATGGTGGAGAAGAACACCCAGCCGCCGGGCTTGACCAGCTCGCTGCAGGCGCGAACCACCGACGACGGGTCCGGCACGTGCTCGAGCATTTCCATGCAGGTGACCACGTCGAAAGAGCCCGGCTGCTCGCTGCCCAGGGCTTCGGCACTGGTTTCGAGGTAGCGGACGTTGGGCGTGGCCGCCTCCAGGGCGTGCAGTTGCGCCACGCGCAGCGCCTTGGTCGCCAGGTCGATGCCGGTCACGTCGGCCCCACGGCGCGCCATGGCGTCAGACAGGATGCCGCCGCCGCAGCCGACGTCGAGCACCCGCTTGCCCTGAATGGGCGCGAGCGTGTCGATCCAGTCCAGCCGCAGCGGGTTGATCTGGTGCAGCGGGCGGAACTCGCTTTCGGGGTCCCACCAGCGGTGGGCAAGGTCGGAAAACTTGGCGAGCTCGGCCGGGTCGGCGTTGGTGTGAACGGTCATGCCTGCATTATGCGAAGACAATAAAAAACCGCGCCGAAGCGCGGTTCCTCGATGGGCGGAAGGCCGATCAGTTCTTGCGGGTACCGACCACTTCCACTTCCACGCGGCGGTTCTTGGCACGGCCTTCGCGGGTGGCGTTGTCGGCCACCGGCTGGCTCAGGCCCTTGCCTTCGGTGTAGATGCGGTTGCTTTCGATGCCTTTGCTCACCAGGTAGGCCTTGACGGCTTCAGCGCGGCGAACCGACAGGGCCTGGTTGTAGGCGGAGGCACCGGTGGAGTCGGTGTGACCGACGGCGATCACCACCTCGAGGTTGATGCCACCGACCTTGCTGGCCAGGTCGTCGAGCTTGGCGCGGCCTTCGGGCTTGAGCACGGCCTTGTCGAAGTCGAAGAAGGCGTCGGCAGCGTAGGTCACCTTGGTGGCGGCCGGGGCGGGAGCGGGAGCCGGGGCGGGGGCCGGTGCGGGGGCAGCAGCAGCCGGAGCCGGGGCCGGCGCAGCGGCGGGAGCCGGTGCCGGTGCGGCAGCGCGCGGCACGATGGCGCCGTCGCAGCCCTGGGCGGCGGTGGCGGGGGTCCAGTTGGCGTCACGCCAGCAGAGTTCGTTGGTGCCGTTCTTCCACACGAGCTCGCCGGTGCCGTTGCGCCAGTTGTCGATGGTCTGGGCGCCAGCAGCCGTTGCCATGGCGGCGGTTGCAAACAGCATTGCCACTCGGTTGAGTTTTTTCATGGTTTTCCTCTTGGTAAGCCGCAGACGACCTGCGTGACATGGAACACGCTTGGGAAAGCCTATCGCCCCAAAACGCTGAATTTGATTGTGCCACAAGCTTGTGGGCACTCCGCCGGGCCCCATTGCGGTGCCCCGTGGTGCCGACACCGGCGCGACATCCGTTGCCCGAGCGCAACAAAACGAAGCCCGACGGGCGCTTCGGGGCGCCGCTTAAAATCTTTGGCTGCATTCCAGACGCCGACACACCACCGCACCATGACCCAATTCGCCAAGGAAACCCTGCCCATCAGTCTGGAAGAAGAGATGCGCAGGAGCTATCTCGATTACGCGATGAGCGTGATCGTGGGGCGTGCGCTGCCGGATGCCCGGGACGGGCTCAAACCGGTCCACCGGCGCGTGCTGTTCGCCATGCACGAGCTCAACAACGACTGGAACCGGCCTTACAAGAAATCGGCCCGTATCGTCGGTGACGTGATCGGTAAATACCACCCGCACGGTGATTCGGCGGTGTATGACACCATCGTCCGCATGGCGCAGGATTTTTCGCTGCGCCACATGCTGGTCGATGGCCAGGGCAACTTCGGTTCGGTCGACGGCGACAACGCAGCCGCCATGCGGTACACCGAAATCCGCCTGTCGAAGATCGCCCACGAGATGCTGGCCGACATCGACAAGGAAACGGTCGATTTCGGGCCCAACTACGACGGCAGCGAAAAAGAACCGCTGGTGCTGCCCACCCGGCTGCCGAACCTGCTGGTCAATGGCAGTGCGGGCATCGCCGTGGGCATGGCCACCAACATTCCGCCGCACAACCTCAACGAGGTGGTGGACGCCTGCCTGCACCTGCTCAAGAACCCGGAAGCCTCCATCGACGAACTGATGGAGATCATTCCCGCGCCCGACTTCCCCACCGCCGGCATCATCTACGGCATCAACGGCGTGAAGGATGGCTACCGCACCGGTCGCGGCCGCGTGGTCATGCGCGCCAAGTGCCACTTCGAGGACATCGACCGCGGCCAGCGCCAGGCCATCATCGTCGACGAGCTGCCCTACCAGGTCAACAAGAAGACGCTGCAGGAGCGCATGGCCGAGCTGGTGCACGAGAAGAAGATCGAGGGCATCAGCCACATCCAGGACGAATCCGACAAATCGGGCATGCGCCTGGTGATCGAGCTCAAGCGCGGCGAAGTGCCCGAGGTGGTGCTCAACAACCTGTACAAGCAGACCCAGCTGCAGGACACCTTCGGCATCAACATGGTGGCGCTGGTCGACGGCCAGCCCCGCCTGTGCAACCTGAAAGACCTGGTCACGGTGTTCCTCGAGCACCGCCGCGAGGTGGTGACCCGGCGCACCATCTTCAACCTGCGCAAGGCGCGCGAACGCGGCCATGTGCTCGAGGGCCTGGCCGTGGCCCTGGCCAACATCGACGAGTTCATCCGCATCATCCGCGAATCGCCCACCCCGCCGGTGGCCAAGACCGAGCTGATGAACCGCAGCTGGGACAGCCAGCTGGTGCGCGAGATGCTCACGCGCGCCAAGGCCGGCGGCGGCACCGTGAACGCCGACGACTACCGCCCCGAAGGGCTCGACCGCCACTTTGGCATGCAGGGCGACGGGCTCTACCGCCTCTCGGAAACGCAGGCCCAGGAAATCCTGCAAATGCGCCTGCAGCGCCTCACCGGGCTGGAGCAGGACAAGATCGTGGCCGAGTACAAGGACGTGATGGCCGAGATCGACGACCTGCTCGACATCCTGTCGCGGCCCGAGCGCGTGTCGACCATCATCGGCGACGAGCTGGTGGCGCTGCGCCAGGAGTTCGGCCAGACCAAGGCCGGCGCCCGCCGCAGCGAGATCGAGCACAACGCGCAGGACCTGGCCACCGAAGACCTGATCACGCCCACCGACATGGTGGTCACCCTCAGCCACTCGGGCTACATCAAGAGCCAGCCGCTCAGCGAGTACCGCGCGCAGAAGCGCGGCGGTCGCGGCAAGCAGGCCACGGCCACCAAGGAAGACGACTGGATCGACCAGCTGTTCATCGCCAACACGCACGACTGGATCCTGTGTTTCTCCAACCGCGGCCGCCTGTACTGGCTCAAGGTCTGGGAAGTGCCCAGCGGCTCGCGCGGTTCGCGCGGCAAACCCATCGTGAACATGTTCCCGCTGGCCGAGGGCGAGAAGATCAACGTGGTGCTACCGCTCACCGGCGAGTCGCGCACCTTCCCGGCCGACCGCTTCGTGTTCATGGGCACCGCCGGTGGCACGGTCAAGAAGACCGCGCTCGACGAATTCAGCAACCCGCGCAAGGCGGGCATCATCGCGGTCGACCTTGACGAAGGCGACTACCTGATCGGTGCCGCACTGACCGACGGACAGCACGACGTGATGCTGTTTTCGGACGGCGGAAAGGCGGTCCGGTTTGACGAGAACGACGTTCGCCCGATGGGCCGCAACGCGCGTGGCGTGCGCGGCATGATGCTCGAGGACGGCCAGCGCGTGATCGCCATGCTGGTGGCCGAGGACGAGTCGCAGAGCGTGCTCACCGCCACCATCAACGGCTACGGCAAGCGCACCTCGATCACCGAGTACACGCGCCACGGCCGGGGCACCAAGGGCATGATCGCGATCCAGCAGAGCGAACGCAACGGCAAGGTCGTGGCCGCCACGCTGGTGCGCGCAGACGACGAGATCATGCTGATCACCGACAAGGGCGTGCTGGTGCGCACCCGGGTGTCCGAAATCCGCGAGATGGGCCGCGCCACGCAGGGCGTCACGCTGATTTCGCTGGACGACGGCGACGAGCTGTCCGGCCTGCAGCGCATCGTGGAGAACGACGCCAACGTGCCGGACGGCAGCGAGTCTGCGGGCGGCGAGGCCGAAGGCAACGAGAGCGGCCCGGCGGCGTGATGGCCCGGCCCTACAACTTTTCGGCCGGACCGGCCGCCATGCCGACCGAGGTGCTCGAGACGGCCGCGCGCGAAATGCTCGACTGGCACGGCACCGGCATGGGCGTCATGGAAATGAGCCACCGGGGCAAGGCGTTCGGGGAGATCCTGGCGCAGGCCGAAGCCGACCTCCGCGAACTGCTGGCCATTCCGTCGAACTTCAGGGTGCTGTTCATGCAGGGTGGCGGCCTGGCCGAAAACGCCATCGTCCCGCTGAACCTGTCGCGGGGCGGCGCGGTCGATTTCGTGGTCACCGGCAGCTGGAGCCAAAAATCGCTCAAGGAAGCCACCAGGTACGCGACGGCGCGTGTGGCGGCCAGCAACGCCGACACGAAGCACACCACCCTGCCCTCGCCCGCCGGCTGGCGCATCGGCCCCGATGCGCAGTACGTGCACCTCTGCAGCAACGAAACCATTCACGGTGTCGAGTTTCACGAGCTGCCCGACCTCAAGGCACTGGGCAGCGACGCACCGCTGGTGATCGATTTTTCCTCGCACGTCGCGTCCCGCCCGGTCGACTGGGGCCGTGTGGGTCTGGCCTTTGGCGGCGCGCAGAAGAACCTGGGACCGGCCGGCGTCACGCTGGTGGTGGTTCGCGAAGACCTGCTCGGCCACGCCCTGCCCGCCTGCCCGAGCGCCTTCGACTACAAGACCGTGGCCGACAACGGGTCGATGTTCAACACCCCGCCCACGTTCGCCATCTACATCGCCGGTCTCACCTTCCAGTGGCTCAAGCGCCAGGGCGGCGTGGCCGCCATGGAGGAGCGCAACCTGGCCAAGGCCCGGCTGCTCTACGACTTCATCGATGGGTCCTCGTTCTACGAGAACCGGGTGGCGCCCGACTGCCGCTCGCGCATGAATGTGCCGTTCTTCCTGAAGGACGAAACGCGCAACGACGCGTTTCTGGCCGGCGCCCAGGCGCGTGGTCTGCTCCAGCTCAAGGGCCACAAGTCGGTCGGCGGCATGCGCGCCAGCATCTACAACGCCATGCCCCTCGAGGGCGTGCAGTCGCTGGTGGACTACCTGCGCGAGTTCGAGAAAGAGATGGCCTGAGCCATGGCAGTGTCGCCGCAACAGACCGAAGCCCTGGGCGCCTTGCGCTTGCAGATCGATTCGCTCGACCAGCAACTGCTGGCGCTGCTCAACCGGCGCGCGCGCGTGGCCGAACAGGTCGGCGAACTCAAGCGCCAGGAGGGTTCGCCCTTTTTCCGTCCCGACCGGGTGGCCCAGGTGATCGAGAAGATCCAGGGGGCCAACCAGGGGCCGCTGCTCAACCAGCACGTGGCGGCCATCTGGCGCGAGATCATGTCGGCCTGCCTGGCCCTGGAAACACCGCAGCGGGTGGCGGTGCTCGGCCCGCAAGGCACCTTCTGCGAACAGGCGGCCATCGACTTTTTCGGCAGCGCGGCCAACCTCATTTACTGCAGCAGCTTTGACGAGGTGTTCCACGCCACCGCCGCCGGCACCGCCCAGTTCGGCGTGGTCGGCATGGAGAACTCCACCGAAGGCGTGGTGGCGCGGTCGCTCGACCTGTTCCTGCGCTCCCCGGTTCACGTGGTGGGCGAAGTGAGCCTGCTGGTGCGGCACAACCTGCTTCGCCGGGAGACCGGGCTCGAAGGCGTCGAGGTGGTCATGGCGCACCCGCAGGCGCTGGCGCAGTGCCAGGGCTGGCTGTCGCAGCACCTGCCCAACGCCGAACGCCGCGCCGTGTCGAGCAACGCCGAGGGCGCGCGGCTGGCGGCCGAGGATTCGCGCTGCGCCGCATTGGCCAGCGAACGCGCGGCCGCGCAGTTCGGGCTTCACATCGTGTCCCATGCCGTGCAGGACGAGGCCTGGAACCGCACGCGCTTTGCCGTCATCTGCCTGCCCCAGACGCTGGCCATGCCGCCCGCATCGGGCCGCGACTGCACCAGCCTGGTGGTGTCGGTCCCCAACCGGCCTGGCGCCGTCCACGACCTGCTCGTGCCGCTCAAGCGCCACGGCGTGTCGATGACCCGCTTCGAGTCGCGCCCCGCCAAATCGGGGCAGTGGGAGTACTACTTCTACATCGACATCGCAGGCCATCCGTCGCAGCCGCACGTGGCCGCCGCCCTCGATGAACTGCAAAGCCTTTGCGCCTATTACAAGGTGCTGGGCGCCTACCCGGTGACCGAATGATGTTTGAACAGTTGGGACTGATCGGCTGCGGCCTCATGGGCGGCTCGTTCGCGCTGGCGATGAAGCGAGCCGGCCTGGTCAAGCGGGTCGTCGGCTACAGCAAGTCACCCTCCACCACCGAACGGGCGCGCCAGCTCGGGGTGATCGATGTCGAGGCTCCGTCCGCGCTGCTGGCCGTCTCGGGCGCCGACATCGTGCTGCTGGCGGTGCCGGTGGCCGCCACCGAGGCCACGTTCAAAGCCATCCGCCACCTGGTGCGGCCCGATGTGCTGATCATGGACGTGGGATCGACCAAGCGCGAGGTGATCGACGCGGCCCGGCGCGTGCTGCGCGATCAGGTGGGCGTGTTCGTGCCGGCCCACCCCATTGCCGGCAAGGAACTCGCCGGTGTGGACCACGCCGATGCCGACCTGTACGCCGGGCGCCAGGTGATCCTCACGCCGATTGAACGAACCAGCCCGGCCCACCTGGACAAGGCCGAAAAACTCTGGCGCGCACTGGGTTGCCAGGTCAAGCGCATGACGCCCGAAGGGCATGACGCCGCCTACGCCGCCATCAGTCACCTGCCGCACCTGCTGGCCTTTGCGCTGATGAACGCCATCCAGGACCAGCCCCAGGGGGCCGACTTCCTGACGCTGGCCGGACCGGGCTTTCGCGACTTCACGCGCATCGCCGCCAGCGACGCCGCGGTGTGGCGCGACATCCTGCTGTCGAACCGGGAAGAGCTGGTGGCGCAGTCGCGGCTGTTCCTGCGGGCGCTGCAGGAAATCGATGCCGCCATCAAGAACAACGACCCCGATGCACTCGAAGCCCTGATCGACAAGGCCAGCGAAGCGCGGGCCGGCTGGCGCATGACCGCGATCAAGCCCCAGGGTTGACCTGCGCGCATGTTCTCGATCCCCAGTCTTGACATCCCTCCCCTGAGCAGCGCCGGCGGCCACGTGCGGCTGCCGGGCTCCAAGAGCATTTCCAACCGCGTGCTGCTGCTGGCGGCCCTCTCGGAAGGGCCCACCACGGTCAACGACCTGCTGGACTCCGACGACACCCGCGTGATGCTCGCGGCGCTGCGCCAGCTGGGCTGTGCCATCGACGACCTCGGGCCGGGCAGCGTGCGGGTGCAGGGGCTGGGCGGTTCATTGCCGGTGACGCGCGCGGACCTGTTCCTGGGCAACGCCGGCACCGCGATGCGACCGCTCACGGCCGCCCTGGCGTTGCTGGCCACCACACAGGGCGCCACGTTCGATCTGTCGGGCATTCCGCGCATGCACGAACGCCCCATCGGCGACCTGGTGGACGCGCTGCGGCAGCTGGGCTGCCCTGTCAGGTGCCTGCAGAACGAGGGCTACCCGCCCCTTCGCGTGGGCGACGGCGCCCGCCATGGCCTGGCGCTGGGCCAGCCCATCCGGGTGCGCGGCGATGTCTCCAGCCAGTTCCTCACCGCGCTGCTGCTGGCGCTGCCGCTGGTGGCGCGCGACGCCGATGTGGTGATCGAGGTGGTCACCGAACTCATCTCCAAGCCGTACATCGAGATCACGCTCAACCTGCTGCAGCGCTTCGGTGTCGACGTGCGGCGCGACTGCTGGCAGCGCTTCACGGTGCCGCGCGGCAGCCGCTACGCGTCGCCCGGCACCATCGCCGTCGAGGCCGACGCCTCCTCGGCAAGCTACTTCATCGCGCTCGGCGCCATTGCCGAACCTTCTTCCGGCACCGACGGCATCGTCATCGAAGGCGTGGGCCTGTCATCGATCCAGGGCGACATCCGTTTCGTCGAGGCCGCCCGCCTGATGGGCGCCGACATCGCCGGCGAAGCCAACGCCCTGCGCGTGCGGCGCGGCGCCTGGCCGCTCAAGGCCATCGACCTCGACTGCAACCACATCCCCGACGCCGCCATGACGCTGGCCGTCATGGCCCTTTACGCCGACGGCCCCACCACGCTGCGCAACATCGCCAGCTGGCGCGTCAAGGAGACCGACCGCATCGCAGCCATGGCCAACGAGTGCCGCAAGCTCGGCGCCACGGTCGACGAGGGCGCCGACTTCATCCGCATCACGCCGCCAGGACACGGGCCCGCCGCCGGGCCGCCCCAAGGCGGGGCAGCCCCCTTGGGGGGCAGCGAACCACACGCCGTGGGGAGCGTGGGGGCACGTGGATGGAGAAAAGCGACCATCCACACCTACGACGACCACCGTGTGGCGATGTGCTTTTCGCTGGCGGCCTTCAACCCGGCGGGCCTGCCGGTCCGCATCGACGACCCCAAGTGCGTCGCCAAGACCTTCCCGGACTATTTCGAGGCCCTGTTCGGCGTCTGCCGGGCCAGCGTCGACCGCATTCCGGTGATCTGCGTCGATGGCCCCACCGCCTCGGGCAAGGGCACGCTGTCGGCCGAGCTGGCGGCGCGGCTGGGCTACCACCTGCTCGACTCGGGCGCGCTGTACCGCCTGGTCGGGCTGGCGGCCGAGCGCGAAGGCCTGTCGACCACCGACACCGACCTGCGCGAACCCGCCCTCGCCGACCGACTTGGGCACCTGGCGGCCGGACTGGACGTGCGGTTTGGCGGCGGCCGGACCTGGCTCGACGGCGAGGATGTGAGTGAGGCCTTGCGCTCCGAATCGGCCGGCATGGCCGCCTCTCGCGTGTCGGCGGTGCCCCAGGTGCGGGCGGCGCTGATGGACCTGCAGCTCAACTTCCGCCGCCTGCCGGGGCTGGTGGCCGATGGCCGGGACATGGGCACGGTGGTCTTTCCTGCAGCACCCCTCAAGGTGTATCTGACGGCCAGCGCCGAGCAACGCGCCTTGCGCCGCCATAAGCAATTGATTTCAAAGGGAATCCCGGCTATACTCCAAGACCTTCTGGCCGACCTCAAGGCACGTGATGCGCGCGACATGAACCGGGCGCACGCGCCACTCAAGCCGGCCGAAGACGCGGTGCTGCTGGACAACTCCGACCTGGACATCGAGCAATCGGTGCAGGCGGTGATGAACTGGTGGCACGGCAAACAGGCTTTTCCGCCGCTCTGACCCTCGATTCATGTCGATGGCCGGTTGGCGGGCCAGCCGATACAGGCCCTGAAGACCCCGCCGGACGCTCCTCGTCCGCAGGTCGGAAGGTTCTTCCAACCAACCCGCCGTGTTTCGCACGGCATCACGCATCACCGCCCACCCGTCGTCACCCGCGCTGCCCACCAGGGCACACCCGCGCCGACGCAAAGCGGTTCTCAGGAAACCCAATGTCTGAATCTTTTGCCGCCCTCTTCGAAGAGTCCCTCAAGCGCGCTGAAATGCGCTCTGGCGAGGTCATCACCGCCGAGGTCGTTCGCATCGAACACAACCACGTGGTGGTCAACGCAGGTCTGAAGTCGGAAGCCTATGTGCCGCTGGCCGAGTTCAAGAACGACCAGGGCGAACTCGAAGTGCAGGTCGGCGACTTCGTCTCCGTCGCCATCGACTCCGTCGAGAACGGCTTCGGCGACACCCTGCTCTCGCGCGACAAGGCCAAGCGCCTGGCGTCGTGGATGGCCCTCGAGAAGGCCCTGGAATCCGGCGAATTCGTCACCGGCACCACCTCCAGCAAGGTCAAGGGCGGCCTCAAGGTCATGGTCAACGGCATCAGCGCCTTCCTGCCCGGTTCGCTGGTCGACAGCCGTCCCACCAAGGACCTCACGCCCTACGAGAACAAGACCCTGGAATTCAAGGTCATCAAGCTCGATCGCAAGCGCAACAACGTGGTGCTGAGCCGCCGCGCGGTGGTCGAAGCGTCGATGGGCGAAGAGCGCGCCAAGCTGATGGAAACCCTCAAGGAAGGTGCCATCGTCAACGGCGTGGTCAAGAACATCACCGAATACGGTGCGTTCGTCGACCTCGGCGGCATCGACGGCCTGCTGCACATCACCGACATGGCCTGGCGCCGCGTGCGCCACCCCAGCGAGGTGGTGCAGGCGGGTCAGGAAATCACCGCCAAGATCCTCAAGTTCGACACCGAGAAGCAGCGCGTCTCGCTGGGTCTCAAGCAGATGGGCGATGACCCGTGGCATGGCGTCAGCCGCCGTTACCCGCAGGGCACCCGCATGTTCGGCAAGGTCACCAACATCGCCGACTACGGCGCGTTCGTCGAACTCGAGCCGGGCATCGAAGGCCTGGTGCACGTGTCCGAGATGGACTGGACCAACAAGAACGTGGCCCCGTCCAAGCTGGTGTCGCTGGGCGACGAAGTCGAGGTCATGGTGCTCGACATCGACGAAGACAAGCGCCGCATTTCGCTGGGCATGAAGCAGTGCAAGGCCAACCCCTGGCACGAATTCGCCGAGGCCACCAAGCGCGGCGACCGCGTCAAGGGCCCGATCAAGTCCATCACCGACTTCGGCGTGTTCGTCGGCCTGGCCGCCGGCATCGACGGCCTGGTGCACCTGTCCGACCTGTCCTGGAACGAGCCCGGCGAGCAAGCCGTGCGCAACTACAAGAAGGGCCAGGAGGTCGACGCCGTGGTGCTGGCCATCGACGTCGAGCGCGAGCGCATCAGCCTGGGCATCAAGCAGCTCGACGGCGACCCGTTCACCACCTTCGTGTCGGTCAACGACAAGGGCTCCATCGTCACCGGCAAGGTCAAGACCGTCGACGCCAAGGGCGCCGAGATCGACCTCGGCGAGGAAGTGCTGGGTTACCTGCGCGCCTCCGAGATCAGCCGTGACCGCGTGGAAGACGCGCGCAACGTGCTCAAGGAAGGCGACGAAGTGTCGGCCGTGGTCGTCAACGTGGACCGCAAGACCCGCAACATCCAGCTCTCGATCAAGGCCAAGGACGCTGCCGACCAGCAGGAAGCCATGGCCAGCCTGAGCCAGACGTCGGGCAACGCCGGCACCACGAGCCTGGGTGCCCTGTTGCGCGCCAAGCTCGACAACAGCAACAACGGCCGCTGAAGCCGGTTCACCGCGTGCCACGAGCGGCGTCGAGCGTCCCGCAAGAGTCTCCCTCCTGCGAACGCTTGACGCCGCGCGCCAGCCACCCAACGCCTGACCTCCCATGACCCGCAGCGATCTCGTCGAAGCCCTGGCGGCGCGATTCAGCCAGCTCACGCACCGCGATGCCGAGTTCGCCGTCAAGGCCATTCTGGACGCCATGGGCGATGCGCTGGTGAAGGGCCACCGGATCGAGATTCGCGGCTTCGGCAGCTTCTCGGTCAACCGCCGCTCCCCCCGCATCGGGCGCAATCCGCGCTCGGGCGAAAGCGTCATGATTCCTGAAAAGCGCGTGCCCCATTTCAAGCCGGGCAAGGCCCTGCGCGAGCAGGTCGATGAGCGCACCAAGGCCATGCTGCAACGCGAGCCCGGAAAACCGGACTGAAACCCGACCCCTGACTACAATCGTCTCCCACCACAGAGGGGATGCATTGAAGTACCTGATGTGGCTGCTCAACGCAGCCATTTTTTTTGTCCTGTTCGCTTTCGCGCTGAACAACCAGGACAGCGTGACGCTGAACTTCTTCTTCGGCCGCTCCTGGCAGGCGCCGATGGTGCTGGTGCTGCTCGTGGTGCTGCTGATCGGCGTGTTTCTGGGTGTGCTGGTGATGTTGCCGCTGTGGCTGCGTGCGCGCCGCCAGCGTTCGCGCCAGAGTGCCACCACCTTTGGCACCGAGAGCACCCTCATGCCCAACGAGTCTGTCGATCGCCGGCATGGACTTTGACCTGACCTGGCTGCTGTGGGGACTGCCGCTGGCGTTTGCGCTCGGCTGGGCGGCTTCGCGGATCGACCTTCGCCAGTGGCGCATGGAAAGCCGCCAGGCGCCCAAAGCGTACTTTCGCGGGCTCAACCACCTGCTCAACGAACAGCAGGACCAGGCCATCGATGCCTTCATCGAGGCGGTCCAGGGCGACCCCGACACCGCCGAACTGCACTTTGCCCTCGGCAACCTGTTTCGGCGCCGGGGTGACTACGACCGCGCCGTGCGCGTGCACGAGCACCTGCTGTCGCGGGCCGATCTGAGCCGCAAGGAGCGGGAGCGCGCACAGCACGCGCTGGCGCTCGACTTCCTCAAGGCCGGCCTTCTGGACCGCGCCGAGTCCGCGCTGAACAAGCTCGAGGGCACTTCTTTCGAGAGCGAATCACGCCTGGCACTGCTCGGCATCCACGAGCGCTCGCGCGATTGGGTCCGCGCGCAGTCGGTTGCCGAAAAGCTCGATGCGGTCGAGCAAGGCAGTTTCACGACCCGCATTGCCCACTACCTGTGCGAACAGGCCGAACTGGCCCACCGGGCCGGCGACACCGAGCGCACCCGCGCGTTGCTCGATGACGCGATCCGACGCTCCCCCGGCATGGCGCGCGCCTGCATGGCGAGATCGGCCCTGCGGGCGCAGCAGGGCGACCCCTCGGGCGCTCTGGACGACCTGCTGGCATTGGCGCGCGAAACACCGCATGCCCTGCCGCTGGCCGCCCGGGGCATGGCCGAGCTGGCCCAGCAGACCGGTCGCACCGAGGCCGTGCGGCAACTGCTGGAAGAAGCCCGCGCACGGGCGCCATCGATCGACGTGACCGAGGCGCTGGCCCGCCTGGCCCCGCAGCCCGAGGGCGCCCGCCAGACCTACCTGCAACACCTTGAGGCAGAGCCCTCGCTGGTGATTGCCAGCCAGTGGCTGGCCGGCGAGCCGCTGTCGGACGCCGGGGCCAAGGCCAGCGTGCAGCGCGCCCTCGAACAGGCGAGCGGTCCGCTCAAGCGTTTCCGCTGCGCCGCCTGTGGATTCGAGGCACGGCAGCATTTCTGGCAGTGCCCGGGTTGCCAGGCCTGGGACAGCTATCCGGCGCGCCGGGTCGAAGAGATCTGACGCTCAGACCGGGCCGTAACCACCGCCCCCCGGCGTGTGGATCTCGAACACGTCACCGACGGCCATTTCGGCCTGCCCGATGTGCTGCAGGTCTTCGATCCGGCCATCGACCCGCACCACGCGGTTGATGCCAGGCGCTCCGGGCGAGCCACCTGCCATGCCGAAGGCCGGATGCACGCGGCCGTTGGACAGGATGCTCGCCGTCATGGGCTCCAGGAACCGAACCCGCCGCACGCCACCGTCACCGCCGCGCCAGCGGCCAGCACCGCCCGACCCCTTGCGGATCTCGTAGCTCTCCAGGCGCACCGGGAACCGGAACTCGAGCACCTCGGGGTCCGTCAGGCGGGAATTCGTCATGTGCGTCTGCACCACGCTGGTTCCGTCGAATCCGTCGCCCGCTCCCGAGCCACCCGAAATGGTTTCGTAGTACTGGTGGCGCGTGTTGCCGAAGGTGAAGTTGTTCATGGTCGGCTGGCTGCCCGCCATGACCCCCAGCGCGCCATACAGGGCATTGGTGATGCAGGTGGACGTTTCCACGTTGCCCGCCACCACCGAGGCCGGCGGATTCGGGTTGAGCATGCAACCGGGTGGAATGATCACCTGCAGCGGCTTGAGGCAGCCTGCGTTGAGCGGAATGTCGTCGTCCACCAGCGTGCGGAACACATAGAGCACCGCGGCCATGCAAACGGCCATCGGCGCGTTGAAGTTGTTCACCTGCTGCGGGCTGGTGCCGGTGAAGTCGATCTGCGCGCTGCGCTCGGCCGCGTTCACCCGCACCGCCACACAGATCTGCGCACCGTTGTCCAGCGGCAGCGTGAAGGCCCCGTCCTTGAGGCGGGTGATGACGCGGCGCACCGACTCTTCGGCGTTGTCCTGCACGTGGCGCATGTAGGCCTGCACGACATCGAGACCGAACTGGTCGACCATCTTGCGCAGCTCCTGCACGCCCTTTTCGTTGGCGGCGATCTGCGCCTTCAGGTCGGCCATGTTCTGCTGCGGGTTGCGCGACGGGTATTGCCCGCTTTGCAGCAGCGCCACCATTTCGGCTTCGCGCAGCCAGCCCCCTTCGACCAGCTTCACGTTGTCGATCTGCACGCCCTCTTCCTCGATGCGGGTCGAGAACGGCGGCATCGAGCCCGGGGTGGTGCCGCCGATGTCGGCGTGGTGGCCACGCGAACCGACGTAGAAGGTCGGGTCGGCCGAGGTGCCGATGTACACCGGCGTGATCACCGTCACGTCGGGCAGGTGCGTGCCGCCGTGGTACGGATCGTTGAGTACGTACACGTCGCCGGGCTGCATGCGCCCGGTGTTTTCACGGATCACGGTCTTGATGCTCTCGCCCATGGAACCCAGGTGCACCGGCATGTGCGGAGCGTTGGCAATCAGGTTGCCCTGGGCGTCGAACAAGGCGCAGGAGAAATCGAGCCGCTCCTTGATGTTGACCGAGTAGGCGGTGTTCTGCAGCTGCAGTCCCATCTGCTCGGCGATGTTCATGAAGAGGTTGTTGAACACCTCGAGCAGCACCGGGTCGACCATGGTGCCCACCGCGTGACGGGTGGTCCGCGGCACGCGCCGCTCCAGCACCAGGTGATCGAGCGCGGTCAGCTGGGCCTCCCAGCCGGGCTCGACCACGGTGGTGGCGTTCTTCTCGGCAATGATGGCCGGGCCGGGGATCACGTCGCCGGGGCGAAGGTCCTCGCGGACCACCAGCGCGGCGTCGAGCCACTGGCCTTCGGCATACATCTTCACGGTGTCGCGGCGGGGCACTTCGCGCGGTTCGTGCAGCGCATGCCGGGGTTCGGCCGGTGCATCCCCCGCCACCACCGCTTCCACCGACACCGCCTCAACGATCAGGCGCTTGCCGGGCATCAGGAACGCGAAGCGCTGCCGGTACGCGGCCTCGAACGCCGATTCAATGGCGGCCAGGTCACCGAACGGCACGATGAGCGCGGCGTCGCTGCCTTCGTAGCGCACGTGCACGCGGCGGTGCACCTGCACCTCGCCAGCAGTGGCCTGCTGCGCGCGCAGCTCGTCGCCCGCGGCTTTGGCCAGCGCATCGAGCTGCGCCGCGACGGCGGGCAACGCATCGGCCTGCAGCACCTGCTCGACCGCCTGTTCCCGGATCACGTTCTGGTCGGCCAGGCCCATGCCGTAGGCGCTGAGCACCCCGGCCAGCGGGTGCACGAATACCCGGCCCATGCCCAGCGCATCGGCCACCAGGCAGGCGTGCTGCCCGCCCGCTCCGCCAAAGCATTGCAGGGTGTAGCGCGTCACGTCGTAGCCGCGGGCGACCGAGATCTTCTTGATCGCATTGGCCATCTGCTGAACCGCGATGCGGATGAAGCCCTCGGCCACGTCTTCGGCGGTGCGGCCGGTCTGCTGCGCCAGCGCATCGAACTTCTCGCGCACGGCCTCGGCGCTCAGCGGTTCATTCGCGCCGGGACCGAACACCTTGGGAAAGTGCGCGGGCTGGATCTTGCCCAGCATCACGTTGGCGTCCGTCACGGCGAGCGGCCCGCCGCGGCGGTAGCTGGCCGGACCGGGGTTGGCCCCCGCGCTCTCGGGCCCGACGCGAAAGCGCGAACCGTCGAAACCCAGGATCGAGCCGCCACCCGCTGCCACGGTGTGGATGCTCATCATGGGCGCGCGCATGCGAACACCAGCGACCTGGGTTTCGAACTCGCGCTCGAAGGCGCCGGCGTAGTGCGACACATCGGTGGAGGTGCCGCCCATGTCGAAACCGATCACCTTGTCGTGGCCCGCGAGGGTGGCGGTCCGTGCCATGCCGACGATGCCACCGGCCGGCCCGGACAGGATGGCGTCCTTGCCCTGGAAACGGTGGGCATCGGTGAGCCCGCCGCTGGACTGCATGAAGAACAGCGGCACGCCCGGCATTTCACCCGCCACCTGATCCACGTAGCGGCGCAGGATGGGCGACAGGTAGGCGTCGACCACGGTGGTGTCGCCGCGGCTCACAAACTTCATCATCGGACTGGTTTCGTGCGAGGTGCTCACCTGTGCGAAGCCGATCTCCCGGGCCAGGCGGGCGGCCGCGGCCTCGTGGCCGGTGTGGCGGTAACCGTGCATGAACACGATCGCCACACTGCGAAGACCGGCATCGAAAGCGGCCCACAGCCGCTCGCGCAGGTGCGCCTCGTCCAGCGGTTGCAGCACCTCGCCCTGCGCACCCATGCGCTCCTGCGCCTCGATCACGCGGCTGTAGAGAAGCTCGGGCAGCACGATGTGGCGGTCGAACAGGCGCGGCCTGTTCTGGTAGGCGATGCGCAAGGCATCGCGGAAGCCGCGCGTGGTCACCAGCAGCGTGGGTTCGCCCTTGCGCTCCAGCAAGGCGTTGGTGGCCACCGTGGTGCCCATCTTCACGCAGGCCACCTGGGCGGGAGTCACCGCCTCGCCGGGTTTGAGGCCCAGCAGGTGGCGGATGCCGGCCACCGCGGCGTCGCGGTATTGCTCGGGGTTTTCAGACAGCAGCTTGTGGGTGGTCAACGAGCCGTCGGGCCGCCTGGCGACGATGTCGGTGAAGGTGCCGCCGCGGTCGATCCAGAATTGCCAGCGGGGGTCGGGAATGTGTGCCATGGTGTTCAGAGGGATGCTGCGCTGCGGGCAGCCTGGTCGTAGATGCCGGACAGGACACGCAACAGGCGCGCAAGTTGTCCGATGTCGTGGTTGAGGGCGTCGTCGGCCTTGAGGGCATTGATGAGGCAGCCTTCGCGGATTTCCCGGTAGCGCGCCACGTACGTCTTGCCCGCCTCGGTCGGCGCGTAGGTGACTTCCTTGCCGTTCTTGCTCGACTCCACCACACCCAGGCCCTGCAGCTTCTTGAGCGAGTAGTTGATGAGGTGGGTGTCTTCGACGTTCATGATGAACGCGATGTCGGCCAGGCGCTTGTCGCGTGCGCGGTGCGTCACGTGGTGCAGCACCAGCACATCCAGCGCGGTCAGGTCCTTGAGCCCGGCCGCGCTCATGCAGTGCACGATCCATCGGTGAAATGCGTTGCCAGCGACGATGAGGCCGAACTCGAACTCGCTCATCTCGGCGCTGTGGGGCGACACCAGGTGTGCGGACGACACGATGGGCGGCGAAGAAGTCGCTGGCTTGGCGCTTGCTTTGGTACGGGCCATGGTGCGATGGGGTGCGTCGTTTCGGTGCGCGGCAGTTTAGGTGTTATGCCGACGATTTGCCAACATTTTGTTGACATCAAGGGAAAACACCGATCACACTTTGCCCACTCACCGATAGAGTCCGTCGCGCCGCATCCGCTGCACGTCCCGTGTCCTCAACCCCCGGAGCCCACACCATGAAACGTCGCCTGTTCAGCATCACCCTGGCCGCCAGCGCGGTCGCCATGAGCCTGCCCGCCGCCGCCCAGACCACCTGGGACCTGCCCGCCGCGTACCCGGCCACCAACTTCCACTCGGTCAACCTGGCCAGCTTCGCCAGCGACGTCGAGAAAGCCACGGGCGGCAAGCTCAAGATCACGGTGCACCCGGGCGCTTCGCTCTTCAAGGCGCCTGAAATCAAGCGCGCGGTGCAGGGTGGCCAGGCGCAGATCGGCGAGATCCTGCTCCCCGCCTACCAGAACGAGTGGCAGATGTTCGGCGCCGACGGCATTCCGTTCCTGGCCACCAGCTACGCCGACTCGAAGAAGCTGTACGCCGCGCAGAAACCCATCCTGCAGAAGAAGCTGGCCGAACAAGGCATGGTGCTGCTGTACGCGGTGGCCTGGCCGCCCCAGGGCCTCTACAGCAAGAAGCCGGTGACCAGCGCCGCGGACCTCAAGGGAACCAAATGGCGCGCCTACAGCCCGGCCACCTCGCGCATCGCCGAACTCGTGGGCGCCCAGCCCGTCACCGTGCAGGCCGCCGAACTGTCGCAAGCCCTGGCGACCGGTGTGGTCGAGAACAACATGACCTCGGGCGCCACCGGTGTGGACAGCAAGCTGTACGAGCACCTGAAGTTCTACTACGACGTGCAGGCCTGGCTGCCCAAGAACGCCGTCATCGTCAACAAGCGCGCCCTCGACGCGCTGGACAAACCCACCCAGGACGCGCTGTTCAAGGCGGCGGCCGATGCCGAGGCCCGCGGCTGGGCGGCCTCGGAAAAGGTGAACACCGACACCATGGCCATCCTCAAGACCAACGGCATGACGATCGAGGCGCCTTCGGCCGCGCTCAAGGCCGACCTGCAGAAGGTCGGCGCCACCATGCTGCAGGAATGGCTGAGCAAGGCCGGCCCTGAAGGCCAGGAAATGCTCAACGCCTATAAGAAGTAACACCCCCGCCGCGCTTCGCGCGACCCCCTCAAGGGGGCGGCACCAGCGGACTGTCCTGAGCACGTCGAAGGGCAGATCCGCGGTGCCCTGGGTTGCGTTGGCTTGCGGTGCACTGGAACTCCCATGCGCAAGACCCTGGATGCTCTTTATCTGGGGGCGGCCTGGCTGGCTGCCCTGTTCATGATCGGTGTGCTGCTGATGGTGATGCTGTCCATCGTGAGCCGCCTGGCCGGCTTCTACGTGCCCGGCACCGACGCCTACGCCGGGTATGCCATGGCCGGCGCCGGGTTCCTCGCGCTGGCGCACACGCTCAAGCAGGGCGAACACATCCGCGTCACCCTCATCATCGGCAAGCTCATGGGCCGTGCACGGCGTGGGCTGGAACTCTGGGCGCTGTCGGTGGCGGTGCTGCTGGCCGGACTGCTCTCGTGGTTTGCCTGGCGGCTGACCTGGCAATCGCACCAGTTTCACGACATCTCGACCTCGGCCGACGCCACGCCGCTGTGGATTCCCCAGATCCTGATGGGCATCGGCACCACGGTGCTGCTGATCGCCCTGATCGACGAACTCGTGCTCGAGCTCCAGGGCCGCCGCACCCACACCGCATCGGACACGCGCCATGAATGAAGCCCTCATCACCTTCCTGCTCATCGTGTCGCTGTTTGCGCTGCTGGGCAGCGGCGTGTGGATCGGCCTCACGCTCGCCGGGGTGGCGTGGATCGGCATGGAGATGTTCTCCAGCCGGCCGGCAGGCGACGCCATGGCGCTCACCATTTGGGGGTCGTCCAGCAGCTGGACGCTGACCGCGCTGCCGCTGTTCGTCTGGATGGGCGAGATCCTGTTTCGCACCAAGCTGTCCGAGAGCATGTTCCGCGGCCTTGCGCCGTGGGTGAACTTCCTGCCGGGCCGCCTGCTGCACACCAACATCGTGGGCAGCACGATCTTCGCCGCGGTGTCGGGGTCATCGGCCGCCACCTGCGCCACGATCGGCAAAATGAGCATTCCCGAGCTCACCAAGCGGGGCTATCCGCCCGAGAAGATCGTGGGATCGCTCGGCGGCGCGAGCACCCTGGGCCTGCTCATTCCACCGTCGATCATCATGATCGTCTACGGCGTCGCGGCCGAAGTCTCGATCGCCAAGCTCTTCGTCGCCGGCGTGATCCCCGGCCTCATGCTGGCCGCGCTGTTCAGCGGCGCCATCGTGGTGTGGGCCCTCATGAACCCGGACAAGGTGCCACACAGCGACATCGCGATGGGTCTCGGCGAGAAGCTGCGCGAATCGCGCCACCTCATTCCCGTGGTGCTGCTGATCGGTGGCGTCATCGGCACCATCTACAGCGGCATCGCCACCGCCACCGAGGCGGCGGCCGTGGGCGTGGTCGGTGCGCTGATCCTGTCGGCCGTGCAGGGTTCGCTCAACTGGACCACCTTCCGCGATTCGCTCATGGGCGCCACACGCCTGTACTGCATGATCGCGCTGATCCTCGCCGGCGCCGCCTTCCTCACGCTGTCCATGGGCTACATCGGGCTGCCGCGGCACCTCGCCGAATGGGTCGGCGGGCTGGGCCTGTCCCCCGGCATGCTGCTGATCGCGCTGGGTTTGTTCTACATCCTGCTGGGCTGTTTTCTCGACGGCATCTCGATGATCGTGCTGACCATGGGTGTGATCCTGCCCACCGTCAGCGCGGCCGGCATCGACCTCATCTGGTTCGGCATCTTCATCGTCATCGTGGTGGAAATGGCGCAGATCACGCCGCCGGTCGGCTTCAACCTGTTCGTGCTGCAGGGCATGACACAGCGCGACATCGCCTGGATCGCCAAGGCCTGCCTGCCCTACTTCTTCATCATGGTGCTGGCGGTGCTGCTGCTCTACTGGTTCCCGGGTCTGGTGACCTGGCTGCCCTCGAAAATGTAGGTCCGTCGCCCGATAAGATGCACACCCCGCCACCACCCGGTGCGCGGGGTTTGTTTTTCCGGAGACCCGATTCGTGTTCAAGAACCTCACGCTCTACCGCATCGCGCCGGGATGGAACCCGACGCCCGAGGCGATGGAGCAGGCGCTGGACGGCCAGCGCTTCGTGCCATGCACCGCCACCCAGGACCTGTCCATCGGCTGGGTCGAGCCGCGCGGCGAGGCCCACGGCCCGCTGGTGGAGGCCATTGCCGGCCAGCGCATCCTCAGGCTGCAGATCGAAACCAAGGCGGTGCCTGGTGCGGTGGTCCGCCGCAAGGCCCAGGAAGCAGCCGATCACATCGAAGCCACCACCGGCCGCAAGCCCGGCAAGAAAGAAACCAAGGCCCTGCGCGAGGACGCCCGCATGGCCCTGCTGCCCCAGGCCTTTGCGCGCCAGCAGCAAGCGTGGATCTGGATCGATCCGGAGCGTGGCTGGCTGGCCACCGACGCCAGCAGCCAGGGCAAGCTCGACGCCGTGGTGACGGCGCTGGTGCGGGCCTTCGACGGGCTGGTGGTCACCTTGCTCAACACCCAGGTCACCCCGCAGACGGCCATGGCCCAATGGCTGACCGCGGCCGATGCCGAGGAATGGCCCGAAGGCCTGGCGGTCGAGCGCGAGTGCGAGCTGCGGTCGAACGATGAAGAGCGGTCGATCGTGCGGTTCACGCGGCACCACCTGTTCAACGACGACGTGCGGCGCCATGTGGCCGAAGGCAAGCGCCCCACCCGCCTGGCCATGAGCTGGGAAGGCCGGGTCGGCTTCACCCTCACCGAAGGCATGCAACTCAAGAAGATAGCGTTTCTGGAAGGGGTCTTCGAGGACCAGCCCAAGGACGACGAGCAGACCTTCGACAGCAACGTGGCCATCGGAACCGGCGAACTGCGTGGCACGCTCGACGCCCTCATTGCCGCGCTGGGCGGTGAACTGCTGCCAGGGCAGGTGCCCGCCGCCGAGCCCGATGCAAAGACAACCCCTGAAACCGCCGACGCCGGCGCGCCGTTCTGATGCTGTCCGTGCTCGCCATCTGCCTGGGTGCCTGTGTGGGCGCCCTGCTTCGGTGGCGCCTGGGCCTGTGGCTGAACTCGCCCACCAGCCTGCTGCCCTGGGGCACGCTGGCCGCCAACTGGATCGGCGCCTACGCCATCGGGCTCGCGGTGGCGGTGTTCCAGGCCAATCCCCACATCGACCCCGCCTGGCGCCTGGCCATCGTGACCGGGCTGCTGGGTGCGCTCACCACGTTTTCCACCTTCTCGATCGAGGTGATGACGATGCTGCAGCAGGGCCGGTTGGCGTTGGCGATGGGGGTCGCGTCACTGCACCTGGTGGGCTCACTGGCCCTCACCTGGCTCGGGCTCAAGACGCTGTCCTGAGCGCGTCTGCGCAGCGCGCTGCCCCGTCAGGACCTGGACGGTCCGGGCCGGCGCACGGCGCGCAGCTTGCCGCTGCCTCCACCGCCGCAATAAAAGAGATCGGCACCGTCCGACTCGAGTCCGCTCACGCCGGTGCCCGCGGGCATCTGCAGACGCTCCAGCACCTGCCCGGTGTGTGGGTCGATGCGGCGCAGTTCGCTCTCATCGCCTTCCCAAGTGCCGTGCCACAACTGTTCGTTCACCCAGGTGACCCCGGTGACGAAACGGTTCGACTCGAGGGTGCGCCGAATGGCGCCCGTTTCGGGGTCGATCTCGTGGATCTTGCGGTCGCGGTATTGCCCCACCCACAGGCTGCCCTCGGCCCAGGCGAGGCCGGAGTCGGCCCCCAGCCCTGGTGCGGGAATGGACTTCAACACCTCACCGCTCACGGGGTCGATCTTGTCGATGCGCGAGGCGGCAATCTGATAGAGGTGCCGGCCGTCGAAGGCGGTGCCCGCATCGCCCGCCCGCTCGAGCGCGCGGACCGGTTGTCCCGTCGCGGGGTCGATGGCCAGGACGCGCGCGCCGACGGCGGCCCACACGTGGCGACCATCGTGCGTCACGCCGTGGATGCAGTCCACGCCTTCAAAGGGTCCGAATTCCGCCACGACCTGGGCGGGGGTTGGTGCGGGATGGTGGTTCATGGCGATGCGCTCCTTGGAAGCTTTCTCAGGCGGTGTGCCCTGTGCGGACTCTAGTCGGGCGGGAGCGCCGTGGGGAGCAACAAGATCGTCGCGAAACCGGCCAGTGGCGGCGCCAGCCAGCGGACCGATCGGGCCTGCCCGGTCGACCGCACCCGTCCTTGCGCCCGCAGATCGGCCAGCGCGCGCTGCACCGTGCGCTGGCTGGTGCCCAGTGCCTGGGACAGTGCCGAGGTGGACCACGCCGACCCATCCGACAGCAGCGCCAGCAACGCCCCTTGATGACCCTCGACGGGTGGCAACAGCAACGCCACGGACCGACCGCCGTGCGGCTGCATCACGAACCCCTGCCCGGTGGCCTTGATCGCTGCCAGCGGCGCGAGCAGGGCGCGCAGGCGCCCGATTTCCACACGCAGGCGGGCGCGGTGGGTCTCATCGGGCCGGCGCGTGCGAAAGGTGCTCGCGATCAATGCCAGCCGATCGGCGTCGGCTGGCCACGCTTCGGCCAAGGCCTGCGCCAGTGAGAACAACACAGGGCGGCGGGCCAGCGGTATGGAATGCCCACCGAAGCGAACGGCGCGAAGGCACGCATCGACCACCAGAGAATCCGAGGCCAGAACCACCTCGACCTCTTGCAGGACCAGCAGCCGCTCGCCGGCCGGGGACTTGAGGCGGGCGGCCGGGCGGCCCAGCACCGCGAGCGCCTCGTCGACCTCGGCCTCCAGCGCGCGAACCCCCGAACGACGTGCGGCGAGCCGCGCCCGTTCGAGCGCGTCGCGCGCGTCGCGCGTGTGCAGCCGGCGCAGCGCGAGTTCGGCCCTGGCCAGTTCGGTCGCGGCCAGCAGCAGCGGCGGTGGCTCTTTCAAGACCAGTTCGCCGAGGATCACAGCGGCCTCATCGACGCGACCCAGCAACAACAGCCGCCGCACACCGATCAACCGCGCGTGCAGCGCGTTGCGCGCGTCACCGCACGCGTCGAGCGTGGCTGCCGCAGTGGCCAGGGCCTGCGCCGAACGGCCGGGTTCACGCAGCGCCAGGGCCACCTCTGCCTCGGCCACCACGCACCTTGCACGGGCGAGCCTTTCGCCCGGACCGAACCGCCGCGCCGCCGTCCGCAGCAGCTCGCGGGCACGGGGCAAGGAACCCAGCTGCGCCATGGCAATGCCCCTGAGCGCCAGGGCGGCCGGGTCATCGCGCAGCGCCACGTGCTTGAGCGCACCGATCGCATCGCCGTGGGCAAGGGCGCGGGAGGCGGCGGCGATCAGGGAATCCATGCCCCGAGATTACCGAACCGGACCCACCACCCCGCCGGGCTTCTGTGTCAACGCGGCCGCACCGCAGGCTGCTCCTGGGTAAAGACACGCTGCATTGTGTTTCAGCCACCTTGCGTTTGACACGTTCGGACACATGAGGGGGCCGGGCGCGGTTGAAGATGGCGGCACTCAACATTCATAAGGAGTGAGTGGCATGGACAAGTCGATGATGAAGGGCTTTGCGGTGGGCGGACTGGCCATGGTGGTGCTGGGCGCCGGTGCCGTGGGCGGGTACCAGACCCTCAGCAAACCCAAGGTGGCCGATGTGCTGGCCGTGAAAGAGGTGAAGACCACCGTGGTGACCCCGCGCGAAGTCTGCGAGAACGTGGTGGTGCAGCGACAGGCCCCGGTGCAGGACGAGCACCGGGTGGCCGGCACGGTGGTCGGCGGACTGGCGGGTGGCCTGCTTGGCAGCACCATCGGCAAGGGCAGCGGCAAGACCGTGGCCACCGTGGCGGGCGCCGTGGCGGGTGGCTACGCGGGCAACCAGGTGCAGAAGAACATGCAGCAGAAAGACACCGTGGCCTCCACCGAGCGGCGCTGCAGGACCGTGAACGACAAGACGCAGAAACTGTTGGGTTACGACGTGACCTACCGCCTCGACGGCAAGGACGGCACGGTGCGCACCTCGTTCAAGCCCGGCGCGACGCTGCCGGTCAAGGACGGCAGGATCGACACCACGGCGCCCGAAGTGCGCTCCTGACCGCCGGTACTGCCTGGTCCGGGCAGGCGGTGTGGATGGACGTCCCGGGGTGACCGGTTTTGTGCGCGGCAGCACAGACGCCCCTGGCGCCCGGCCTCAGGCTGTGTGGCCAGCACCGGGTGGCGCACCCCGCGCCACCCGGGAATCCGCTGGACCTCACAAGGACGCCACATGAACTACCAGGACCAAGACACCTACGGCATGTACACCGATCAGAAGGACGGTGGACCGGGACCGCAGCTGATGGGAGCACACACGTTGAACGGCAACGACGTGGTGAACCGCCGCGGTGAAAGCCTCGGCGACATCAAGGAAATCATGCTCGACATGCACAGCGGCCAGGTCGCCTACGGCGTCCTGTCGTTCGGCGGCTTCATGGGCATGGGCGAAAAGCTGTTTGCCGTGCCATGGAGCGCGCTCAAGCTCGACCCGGTGAACAAATGCTTCGTGCTGGACGTCGAGAAAGAACGCCTGGCCAAGGCGTCGGGCTTCGACAAGAACGAATGGCCCGACATGGCCGACAAGGCCTGGGCCAAGGGCATCAACGATTTCTACGGGCAGACGCCGCGCACGGGCACCCGGGTCTCCTGACGGGTTGGGTGCGCCACCGCACAGACGGCCCGAGGCCGTCCGGCCACAGTGGCGCACCGGCCGCTCCATGCGGTCCAACTCCCCGAAGGAACCCCATGAAACTCCGCCACCACCCTGCCGCCCTGCTGCTTTCCGTCGCTGCATTGGTCGGCATCACCGCCTGCCAGTCGACGCCCACCCGCGAAAGCACGGGTCAATACCTGGACGACACCGCCATCACCGGCAAGGTGAAGGCGGCGATCTTCAACGAGCCCACGCTCAAGTCGGCCGAGATCAACGTCGAGACCTTCAAGGGTGCTGTCCAGCTCAGCGGCTTCGTGGGCACCCAGGCCGACATCAACAAGGCCGTGTCGATCACGCAGGCGGTGGACGGCGTGCGGACGGTCAAGAACGACATGCGCCTGAAGTAAGGCGCCCCCCGGGTTCCGCCCGCGTGGCGGCACCCTCTCCGATGTTCCTCAACGAGGCACCGCCATGAACACCAACACCCTTCTTTCTTCCCGTTCGGTTCGCGCCACGGGCCTTGTGTCCGCGACCGTGCTGGCCATCTCCGTGCTGGGCGGTTGTGCCGGCATGTCACAGCGCGAACAGAACACCGCCATCGGGGCGGGCGTCGGTGCGGCCGGTGGTGCCGTGCTCACCGGCGGCAGCGCCGTGGGCACCGTGGGTGGCGCGGCCATCGGCGGCCTCATCGGCAACCAGGTCGACACCAACAAGAAGTGACGCGCCGCCGATCCGGACGCACCGCCACCGTTCCACCCAACACCCCAACCGAAAGCCCATCATGAACTCACCCACCACCGGCGAAGACATCGCCTCCCTTGCACGTTCGGGCGGCCAGCTGGCCGACCAGGCACTGGTGGCCTCGCGGCGCGCCATGCACAACGGCGCCGACCAACTGGCCCAGGCTGCCGAAGACGTTCGCGCGCAGGGCAGCAGCGCGATCCAGAGCCTGCTGCATGGCACCGAAGACCTGACCCGGCACGGCATCGAGGCCATTCGCGACCGGTCCTTGCAGGTGCGTGACGCCACCTCGTCCTACGTCCAGCACAAACCGGTCACGGCGTTGCTGATGGCCGCGGCCACCGGTGCCGTGCTGACGGGCCTGTTCGTGCTGCTCTCGCGACGCAACGGGTCGGGTCATTGATCGACGGCATCAAGGCGCTGCGATGATTCACCCCGCGCTGCGGCTGGCACTGGCACGGCCCGACCTGATCGCCGAACACGCCTCGGCATACGCCTGCCTGCTGGGCGAGGGCGTGTCGCAGGAGAGCGGCCGCCTGAAGAACCGGCTGGTGTGCCAGGTGGCGGCCATGGCGCTGGCGGCCGTTGCGCTGGTGCTGGCGGGTGTCGCCCTGCTGTTGTGGTCGGCGCTGCCCGACACGGCGCCCATCCGCCTCTGGGCCTTCTGGCTCGTGCCGGCCGTGCCGCTGCTGGCGGCCGTCGCACTGGGCTGGCTGGGTCGCGACCGGCGGTCACTCCAGAGCGCCCTGAGCTCGGTGGGCCGGCAACTCGCGGCCGACGCCGAGCTGCTGCGGGGAGCGGCGCGACCATGAGCGAATTCCAGCGCCCGCGCAACGACGGAGCCGCGGCCGTCGCGCGCCTCGAGCGCAACCGCGCGCGCTGGAGCGACGCCCTCGCCAGGGATCTGGACAGCTGGGCCGCCAGCCGACCCGGGCTGGGCTCCTTGCTGCTCGGCCTCAACACCCAACCCTGGGTGTCGGCCGTGTCGACGGTGTGGATGGCGTGGCGCCGTCGGGATCGGCCGGGCTCCATCGGCCCGGCTGGTGCCCTGCCACCGTCCACGCCACCCGAAGTCCATCGAGCCGGCATCACCGGGCTGATCAAACGGCACCCGCTGCTGACGCTGGGTGTGGTCTTTGCCGTCGCACTGGCGCTGAACGCGCGCCGCTCTCGCCCATCCGGGCCACCCCGGCCCCATTGAAGGAACCACCATGCTCTACACCCTCGCCGTCGTCCTTCTGGTGCTCTGGCTGCTTGGCCTGGTCACGTCCACCACCATGGGAGGCTTCATCCACGTGCTCCTCGTGATTGCGGTGGTCGTGGTCCTGCTGCGCCTGATCAACGGCCGTGGCTTGAATTGACCGAGGCGCGATCGACGGTAGACCGTCGAGTGCCCGACCAGCGTAGGCTCGCTGTGTTCGACACCGCACCAAAGTCGCGCCGCATGGCGGCCCGATCCGGTTCCATTGCGCCCTGTTTGCGACCAGCCGGTGTCGGCGCAGGGCACCGACCCAAGGACGCCGATTTGACGCAGACCCCCGACCACACCGACAGCGACCTGCTGTCGTCATTGCCACCCGATGTCCTGAACCGGTTGCTGCCGCACCTGGACCGCGTGGAACTGCCGCTGGGCAGGGTTCTGTATGAGTCCGGTGGAACGATGAGCCACGTTCACTTTCCCAGCACGGCCATCGTGTCGCTGCTCTATGTGCTCGAGGACGGCGCCTCTGCCGAAATCGCGGTCGTGGGCCGAGAGGGGCTCGTGGGCATTTCATTGTTCATGGGCGGAGGCACCACGCCCAGTCGGGCGGTGGTTCAAAGCGCAGGCATGGGCTGCCGCCTGCCGGCGGCGGTGACCCAGACCGAGTTCAACCGCTCGGGGCCCTTCATGCACCTGATGCTGCGCTACACGCAGGCGCTGATCACGCAGATGGCTCAGACCGCCGTCTGCAACCGGCACCACACCCTGGACCAGCAGCTGTGCCGCTGGCTGCTGCTCAGCCTCGATCGGCTGCGGGGCAACGAACTGGTCATGACCCAGGAGCTGATCGCCAACATGCTGGGCGTTCGCCGCGAAGGCGTCACCGAGGCGGCGCTCAAGCTGCAGCGGCTGGGCCTGATCAGCTACGCCCGTGGCCACATCCATGTGCTCGACCGCACCGGGCTGGAAGGGCGCGTGTGCGAGTGCTACGGCGTGGTGCAGAAGGAATACGCGCGGCTGCTGCCCAACCGCATTGCCGTCTGACCACGATCACCTGCAAGGCCATGCCATGTTCTGCCGGGAAAACCAGCTCATCGAGCGCCTGTCCGCCACCACGCGGGAGCGGCTGCTGGGCTTGTGCGACTCGTTCGAACTCAAGCTCTCGAGTCCGGTGGGCGATGCGGGCAGCTCGACAAGGCATGCGCACTTCCCCCGCCATGGCTTCCTTTCATTGGTGATCGACGTCGATCGCTATCCAGCGATCGAGGTGGGCATGGTGGGCCGCGAAGGCATGCTGGGGCTGGAGCTCCTGCTGGGCAACGCAAGACCTCCGTGGCGCGCGTTGGTGCAGGGGCCCGGTCAAAGCTGGCGCATCGACGCGCAGGCTTTGCGCGGGCTGATCGCCGCCCACGCCGACCTGCATGCGCTGCTGCACCGCTGCCTGCTGGTCCGGCTTCACCAGCAGGCGCTGGCATCTGCCTGCGAGCGGCACCACCCGTCCGACGCCCGTCTGGCGCGGTGGTTGCTGATGAGCCAGGACCGAGCCCAGCAACCGCACTTTCACCTCACGCAGGCCTTCGTCGCCTTGCTCCTGGGGGTTCGGCGTGTGAGCGTGACGGTGGCCGCCGGCGAGCTGCAACGGCTCGGACTCATTCACTACCACCGCGGCGAGGTGGAGGTGATCGACCGCAAGGGACTGCAGGCAAAGGCCTGCACCTGCTATGCGATGGATGCACGAATCACGCGCGACCTGATGGCCGACGGTGTGCGGCAGCGAACCGACACCCTGGCCCTCGATCGCGCAGAGTGAAGGTTCGGGATCCGCCTTCCGCGAGGGTGCCGCCACATCACCACACACACCATGAACAAATCCGTCGCTCCCTTGAACATTCTCAGCATTCGGCGCCTGGCACGGCTGCAGGTGGACAGCGGCGCCGTCACCGCTGGCTACACGGCCGATCGCAACCACGTGATCGAGTTGCTCAACGATGCGCTGGCCACCGAGCTGGTGTGCGCTCTGCGCTACCGACGTCATCACTTCATGGCCAACGGCATCCAGTCGCCTTCGCTGGCCCGGGAGTTTCTTGACCATTCCAACGAAGAGCTCAACCACGCCGATCTGCTGGCCAACCGCATCGTGCAGCTGGGCGGTGAACCCGACTTCTCGCCCGATTCGTTGCTGGCACGCAGCCACGCCGAGTTCGTGCCCGTGACCGGTCTGCCGGCCATGCTGCGCGAGAACCTGGTGGCCGAGCGCATTGCGATCGACGCCTATCGCCATTTCCTGCAGGTGCTGGACAGCGACGACCCGACCACGAGCCGGATGATCGAAGGCATCCTGGCCACCGAAGAGAAACACGCCGATGAACTGGCCAACCTGCTGCACGGCATGTCCCTGCAACCGTTCAAACCGGAACCGGCCGCTTCCGTGGCCGAGGTGGCCTGATCCGCATGGACAAGGTGACTGTTGTCCCCGCCAGCACACCGGGCAGCTTCACCGACGAAGGCGCTCCGCCGCCCGGCATGGTGCGCTCGGCGCACCGGCCCGACGGTGACGTGCCCGCCGATGCCGCCGTGCCCGCCGATCAGGCGAACACGCGGCGAGAGCGGGACGCGCTGGGCGAGATCGATGTCTCCGCCGATGCCCTCTGGGGCGCACAGACACAGCGAGCACTGCGCCACTTCCCGGACACCGGAGACCGCATGCCTGCCGCGTTGATCGAAGCCCTGGCGCTGGTCAAGCGAACCGCGGCGCGGGCCAACGCCGCCCTGGGCATGCTGGACGCACCTCAGGCCGAGGCAATCGCGCGCGCGGCCGAAGAGGTGATGACGGGCCAGCATCGGCAGGCCTTTCCGCTGTCGATCTGGCAAAGTGGATCGGGCACCCAGACACACATGAACATGAACGAGGTGCTGGCCAACCGGGCGTCCGAGCTGATGGGCGGCGGGCGGGGCGAAGCGCGCACCGTCCATCCGAACGACCACGTCAATCTGGGGCAGTCTTCGAACGACGTGATGCCGACCGCCCTTCACATCGCGGTCCTGCAGGTCAGCCGCGACGATCTGATGCCGGCCATCGACGGTCTTCGGCACACCTTCGATGTCCATGCCGCCGGGTTTCAATCGATCATCAAGGTCGGGCGAACGCACCTGCAGGACGCCGTGCCGCTGACACTCGGGCAAGAGGTGTCTGCCTGGGCAAGCCAGCTCGAACAGGCGCAGCAGGGCTGGCTGAGGCAACTCGACCCCGTGCATGAACTGGCCATCGGCGGAACCGCCGTGGGGACCGGGCTCAACACCCACCCGCGGTTCGCACACCACATGGTCGAGGCCCTGGGCCACGCCACCAGCCTGCCGCTTCGCCGGGCCACCAATCCGTTTGCCGCCCAGTCCGCGCACGACGCGCTGGTGGGGGCGCATGGCGCGCTGCGCACGCTGGCGGTGGCCCTGATCAAGATCGCCAACGACCTGCGCTGGCTGGCCAGCGGCCCACGCTGCGGCCTGGGCGAACTGGTGTTGCCGGTCAACGAGCCCGGCAGCTCGATCATGCCTGGCAAGGTCAACCCGGGCCAATGCGAAGCGCTGATCATGGTGGCTGGCCAGGTGATCGGCAACGACGCGGCGGTGGGGTTCGCCGGTACCTCGGGTCACTTTCAGCTCAACACCGCGCTGCCCCTGTTCGCGCACAACCTTCTGCAGAGCCTGCGGCTGCTGGCGGACGGCATCCGCCGCTTCGATCTGCACTGCGCCCGCGGCATCGAGCCCGACCAGGCGCGCATGGCAGAGCACCTGTCGCGAACGCTCATGCTGGTCACGGCGTTGGTGCCACACGTGGGCCACGATCGCGCCGCGCAGATCGCGCAGCATGCGCAAACCCAGGGCGTGACCCTGCGAGAGGCCGCGCTGGCGACCGGCACGATCACCGCCGACGAGTTCGACGCCTGGGTGCAGCCGTCGCTCATGACGGATCCAGGGTGAAGCGCCCTCAGCCAGCGTCGGGCGCGGGCTGGCCGCCCATCTTCACGTTCACCGTGACCGGAATGCCCTGGCGCACACTCTGCGTCACGGTGCAGAAGTCCTCGAACTGCGCCAGCGCGCGGTCAAGGTGTTCCAGCTGGTCGGCCGCAGTGGCCAGCGAGAGCTGAACGTCGATGCCGGTGATTCGCAGCCGCCGGGCTTCGTTGCGGCCCAGCGTGGCGGTGGCCGTGGCCGTCACCGTGCCGGGGTCCTGCTTGAACTTCTGCAAGGCGAACAGCAGGCTCGCGCTCAGGCAGTTGGCCACGCCCGCGAGCAGCAGCTGGTTGGGGCTGGGCCCGGCGCCCTGCCCCAGCGGAGCGGGCTCGTCGGCCAGGGTGGCCGGCAGGCCCGGGCCGAAGTCGACGAGGAACTGGTAGCCCTGTTGCCGTGTGATCGTGATGCTGACGGTGTCGCTCATGGTGATGCCTTCGGGGTGGTGCACAACCACATCATGGTGCCACGGTGCACCGGCGTCATTGCGACAGGTCAATGGGGCACGCAGCGACGGCTGGCGCCTCAGCCGCCGCCGCGCTGCATGTAGAGGTCGAAGCGGCGCATGAAGGCATACCGCGACTGCGCATCGAGGCCATCGAACTGGAACGACACGCGCAGAACGGGCATGCGCATGAGGGCAATCACCCGGGGTGGGCGAACCTCCCACTTCAGGTCGAGGCGACCCGGCGGAAGGTCGACCCGGGCGGAAGACCCCTCACGCGTCCACCCGTTTGACCCGATGGCCGCCGGCAGCCAGCCGAGCCACTCCGCTTCGGTGCAGCCCATGTCGCGGGTGAAGTCCGCCGCATAACTCGATTGCACGCCATCAGCCCCCGGCGATCGGCGGCCAGATCGCGAGCACATCGCCCTCGCGCAGGGTGGTGCTCAACCGCAAGTCGGGTTCGATGTACTTGCCGTTGACCAGCACCAGGTGCACCAGCTTGGGCGGCATGCCGAACGGCTCGATGATCTGCTGGATGGTGGTCGCCGGCTCGATGTCGAGTTCCATCTGGTTGCTGCGCCGCGCCGCGGGCGGCAGGTAATCGGTGAGCGTGGCGAACAGCTTGAAGGTGATTTTCATCGGCGGCGCTCGTCGGCAGCGCCGCTCCAATGGCCTTGCGCCTGCGCGGTGGCAAGGTAGGCCTCCATCAGCTTGGTGGGATCGGCCTTGAGCTTGTCCTTCCAGTCGCCCAGCTTCACCTGGCCCTCCACCAGCCCCCGCATCACCCCCACGTGATCGGTCCAGCCGACCGAATTGCAACCCACCATCACATCACCCTGGAACTGCAGGCTGAGGTGCCGGCCCGCGGCCTGGTCGGTGAGCTCCACGTGCTCGCCACCGGCCACGCCCTCCCAGTTGCCGAAGCTCGACGAGATCATGCCCAGGGTGTCGAGCACGTTGATCTGCGTCACGCCCTTCAGGCTGGTGGGCCGGCCCACCATGTTGAGCGCGGCCACCCGGGCCTGCTCCGCGGCATTGGGCTGGATGGCGCTGACGATGGTCTTGCCACTGACCTTGTCGAACGCCTCGGCGCAATCGCCCGCGGCGTACACACCGGGCACGTTGGTCTGCAGGTGCTCGTCGGTCAGCACGCCCAGCAGGCAGGTGATGCCCGAGTCCTTCAGGAAGCCGATGGCCGGACGCACGCCGGTGGCGCTGATGACGAGATCGGCCTCGACCACCTGGCCGCCCGACAGCTTGACCTTCAAGGGCGCGCCGCCTTCGATGGACTCGACCTTGGTGCCGGTGTAGACCTTCACGCCCTGGCGCTCGCACCAGTCCTTGATCATGCCGCCGGCGGTGGGCCCCATCATGCGGGGCACCATGCGGTCGCCCATTTCGACCACGCTGAGCTGCACGCCTCGCTGCTTGAGCGCCTCCATGATGATGCAGCCGATGAAGCCGGCGCCCATCTGAAGCACCCGCGCACCGGGCTGGGCCCGCTTCATGATGGCCCGTGCGTCCTCCAGCGTCCAGCAGGGGTGCACGCCCGGCAGGTCCATGCCTGCAATGGGCGGGCGCACCGGGTGTGAGCCGGTGGCGATCAGCAGCCGGTCGTAGGTGAGCGACTGGCCGTTGTCGAGCGCGACCGTGCGGCGGCCACTGTCCACCCCGGTGGCCTTGGCGCGAACCGCGTCCACACGCAAGGCCTTGAGGTGGTCGTCGCTCTTGCGCAGGTAGGTGCCGCGCTCGTCGATGTCACCGATCAGCAGGTACGGAATCGCCATGCGCGAGTAAGGCGGTTCCGGCTCGTCGCCCACCAGGGTGATGCGGTCGGCGGGCGCGTGCTTGCGGATGGTCTCGGCGGCAATGACGCCGGCAGGACCGGCGCCGAGGATGACGTGGTGCATGCGGATCTCCGGTGCAAAGA
Source organism: Hydrogenophaga sp. XSHU_21 (assembly GCA_046604145.1). GTDB lineage: Bacteria > Pseudomonadota > Gammaproteobacteria > Burkholderiales > Burkholderiaceae_C > Hydrogenophaga. The sequence continues at coordinate 7,655 of JBKIXD010000003.1, read as the reverse complement.
AAAAAAGGGGCAGCGTGGAAACTGCCCCCTGGAGGTTCAGGCGGAACCGGCGAGGGCCTGCGCCCTCACAGGCCCAGGCGCGTCTTGGTCGCGGCGGTCGGGCGGCCTTCGCTGTCCCAGCCGCGGGCGGCATAGTACTTGGGCAGCATCTCGGGCAGCTTGCTCACCATGCCCTTCGAGGCGCCGGTCTTGGCGGCTTCGGTCAGCAGCCGCTTGGGCAGCGAGTCGTCCTTGGCGGTGAAGCCCGCTGCGTTGTTGAACTCGCGCTCCATGTTCCAGATGCGCTCACCGATCTTCTCGAGTTCTTCGGTGGTGTACTTCTCGTCGCAGGCCGCCTGCAGCTGCGGTGCCAGATCGGCCACACCCCACGCGAAGGTGGTGAAGACGCACAACCCCGACGAGTCGAACGCGGCGGTGGCGTCCTGGAACGCCTTCACCAGTTCGGGCTTGCCTTCGCTTTCGACCGGATCGGTCTTGACCGGAATGCCGAGCACCTCGGAGGCAATGGTGTAGCCGCGCAGGTGGCAGGCGCCCCGGTTGGAGGTGGCGTAGGCCAGGCCGATGCCCTGAATGGCGCGCCCGTCGTAGGCCGGAAACTCCTGGCCCTTGACGCTCATGGACAGGTCGGGATGGCCGTACTTCTTCGTCAGCCGGGCCGAGCCCATGCCGATCTCCTTGCCGAAGCCCTCGCCCTTGCCGGTCATTTCGGCAAAGGCCGCCAGGGCCGCCGCCGAGCCGAAGGGTGCCTCGACACCGATCTGCGCCTTGGTCAGCACGCCCATTTCGTACAGCTCCATCACCGCGCCCACGGTGGCGCCGAAGCTGATCGGGTCCATGCCGTATTCGTTGCACAGCAGGTTGGCGTACTGCAGGGCCTCGAGGTCGTTCACGCCGTTGGCCGCACCCAGCGCCCAGGCCGCTTCGTACTCCAGACCGCCGTTGGCGCCCCAGTACTGCGGCTTGTTCTGCACGGTGAAGTGGTTCTCGTCCATCTTGCTGATGCGACCGCACGCAATGGTGCAGCCGAAGCAGGCCTGGTTGGTCACGAGGTGCTTCTTGCCGTCGCTCTCGCGCGGGGTCACCATGGCCTCGGCAGAGATGTCCTTGGCGCCCTCGAACTGCACGTCACGGTGGTTGCGCGTGGGCAGCGCACCGATCTCGTTGATCACGTTCATGAGCACCTGGGTGCCGTAGGTGGGCAGGCCTTGTCCGGTGACGGCGTTGTCGGCCAGGATCTTTTTCTTCTCCTTGGTCACCTGCATGAAGGCCTTCGGGTCGCGGATGTTGCCCACGCCCTTGGTGCCGCGCACCGCAATCGCCTTGAGGTTCTTGCTGCCCATCACGGCGCCCACGCCCGACCGGCCGGCCGCGCGGTGCAGGTCGTTCACCACGGCGGCATACAGCACCTGGTTCTCGCCGGCCTGGCCGATGGAGGACACGCGAACCAGCGGGTCCTGCAGCTGGGTCTTGAGGGCTTCCTCGGTTTTCCACACGGTCTGGCCCCACAGGTGCCCCGCGTCGCGCAGCTCGGCCACGTCATCGGCGATGTAGAGGTACACCGGCTTGGGCGATTTGCCTTCGAAGATGACCATGTCCCAGCCGGCCATCTTCAGTTCGGCGCCCCAGTAGCCGCCCGAGTTGGAGCAGGCAATGGCGCCGGTGAGCGGGCCTTTGGTGATCACGGTGTAGCGCCCGCCGGTGGACGCCATGGTGCCGGTCAGCGGACCGGTGGCCCAGATGATCTTGTTGTCGGGCGACAGCGGATCGACCTTCGGGTCGACTTCGCTGATGAGGTACTTGCTGCCCAGCCCGCGGGAACCCAGGTAGGCGCGGGCCCACTCCATGTTAAGCGGTTCGGATTTGACGGTGCCCGCGGTCAGGTTGACGCGGAGGATTTTTCCAGCCCAGGACATGTGAGTCTCCTTGTGAGCGTCGGGTGATCAGGCGGCGGACGGCTGGTTGCCGAGCTTGTCGGCCCACTGCTTCATGCGGTCGATGCCGGTCCAGTTGGCGTCGATGAAGGTGATGGCCGAGGTCGGGCAGGCGTCGGCGCAGGCGGGCTCGCCACCGCACAGGTCGCACTTCTGAACCTTGCCGGTTTCCTGCACGTAGTTGATGGTGCCGAACGGGCAGGCGATGGTGCAGACCTTGCAGCCCACACAGGTGGATTCATTGACGACCTTGGCGCCGGTGACCTTGTCGACCGTGATGGCCTCGACCGGGCAGGCGTGGAGGCACCAGGCCTCGTCGCACTGCGTGCAGGTGTAGGGAACCTTCTTGCCCGTGTGGTGGAAGTCGAACACCTTGATGCGCGACTTGGAAGTCGCGTAGGTGCCGTAGTTCTCGAACGAGCACGCCATTTCGCACTGCAGGCAACCCGTGCATTTGTCCGGGTTGATGTGAAGCACCTTCTGCATTCTTGTCTCCTGTGGGGCGACGCCGTTCAACCGCGGCGCGATATGAACTTGTCTGCATACTATTGTTCTGTCCGGATCGCATTCAATATCAAGGGTTTACCCGGATTCTTCAGAGCTCCACCGGGAAATTCTCAGAATGAGACAGGGTGGATGTCGGGCCGGTTCTGGTGTGGGAACCGTGCCTAGGCAGGCGCAGTCAGAGCCCGTCGACGCGTCCGTCTCAAATTGAGAAGAAATCGGAACGGCCGCCGGATTACGGGGTTAACCCTCGAAATGACCGGACTGGGCGGTGATTCACTGCGGTGGCGATTCCCAGAAACCCAGGAGACAAGCCATGCCCATCGAATTGAAGGTCAACGGCCGCGCCGTGGCCGTTGACGCGGCCCCGCACACCCTGCTCGTGCAGGCCCTTCGCGAATCCCTGCGACTGACCGGCACCCACGTCGGGTGCGACACCGCGCAGTGCGGCGCCTGCACCGTGCTCGTGAACGGTCGGTCGGTGAAGTCATGCAACGTGCTGCTCGCCCAGGTGGCGGGCAGCGAGGTAACGACCATCGAAGGCCTGGCCGCGGCCGATGGCACCATGCACCCGATGCAGGCGGCCTTCAAGGAATGTCATGGCCTTCAGTGCGGCTTCTGCACGCCGGGCATGGTGATGAGCGCGGTGGACCTGTGCAACCGCCAGCCCGCCACCTCCGAACGCGAGATCCGCGAGCAGCTGGAAGGCAACCTCTGCCGCTGCACCGGCTACCACAACATCGTCAAGGCCGTGCAGCAAGGCGCTGCGGCCATGAAGTGAAGGAGCAGGACATGGGTGCCATCGATTTCGCCAAGCTTCCCCACATCGGTGAGCCGCTGCGCCGCAAGGAGGACTACCGTTTCCTCACCGGCGCCGGTCAGTACACCGACGACATCCAGCTCGCCAACATGCGCCACGCGGTGTTCGTGCGTTCGCCGCACGCCCACGCGGCCATCAGGTCGATCGACAAGAAGGCCGCACTCGGCGCGCCCGGCGTGGCCGGCGTGTTCGACGGCCAGGACATCGCCGCCGACAAGATCGCCGGTCTGCCGTGCGGCTGGCTCATCACCAGCACCGACGGCACGCCCATGAAAGAGCCACCGCACCCGGTGCTGGCGCAAGGCAAGGTGCGCTACGTGGGCGATCACGTGGCCATCGTGATTGCCGACACCCTGGAGAACGCGCGCAACGCGGCCGAGCTGGTGGTGGTCGACTACGACCCTCTACCCGCGGTGGTCGACGTGCGTGACGCGCAAAAGGCCGGCGCTCCAACGCTGCACGACGTGGCCCCCGACAACCATTGCTACAAATGGGCCATCGGCGACAAGGACGCGGTCGATGCGACCTTCAAGGGCGCCGCCCATGTGACGCGGATCGACCTGCTCAACAACCGGCTCGCACCCAACCCGATCGAGCCCCGCGCGGCGATCGGTTCGTACAACCGTGCCAGCGACGAATACACGCTGTACGTGGCCAACCAGAACCCGCACGTCGAGCGGTTGCTGATGACGGCTTTCGTCATGGGCCTGCCCGAACACAAGGTGCGCGTGATCGCGCCCGACGTGGGCGGCGGCTTCGGCGCCAAGATCTACCTCTATGCCGAGGACGTGGCCGTGACCTGGGCCGCGCGCAAGCTCAACTGCGCCGTGAAGTGGACCTGTGAACGCGGCGAGGCGTTCCTGTGCGATGCCCATGGGCGCGACCACGTGACCCACGCCGAACTGGCGATGGACAAGGACGGCAAGTTCCTCGGGCTGCGGGTGCACACCGACGCCAACCTGGGCAGCTACCTGTCGACGTTCTCGACCGCGGTGCCGACCATCCTGTACGCGACGCTGCTGGCGGGCCAGTACACCACGCCGCAGGTCTACGTGGAGGTGGACGCCTGGTTCACCAACACCGCACCGGTCGACGCGTACCGGGGCGCCGGGCGCCCGGAGGCCACCTACCTGCTCGAGCGCATCGTGAGCCGCGCCGCCTGGGAGATGGGGCTGAGCCAGGACGAGATCCGCCGCCGCAACTTCATCACCCAGTTCCCCTACCAGACGCCGGTGGCGCTGCAGTACGACACGGGCGACTTTCATGCCTGCCTTGAGAAGGCCAACGAGCTGGCCGACGTGGCCGGCTTTGCGGCGCGGCGGGCGGCAAGCCAGGCCAAAGGCCTGCTGCGAGGCATCGGCTACAGCAGCTACATCGAGGCCTGCGGCCTGGCGCCCAGCAACATCGCCGGCGCGCTGGGCGCGCGGGCGGGCCTGTTCGAGTGCGGTGAGGTGCGGGTGCACCCGACCGGCAGCGTGACGGTTTTCACCGGGTCACACAGCCACGGCCAGGGCCACGAGACCACGTTCGCGCAGGTGGTCGCCTCGCGGCTCGGCCTCGACCCCTCGCAGGTGGACATCGTCCACGGGGACACCGGCCGGGTGCCGTTCGGCATGGGCACCTACGGCTCGCGCTCCATCTCGGTGGGCGGGGCCGCGATCATGCGGGCGCTCGACAAGATCGAGTCCAAGGCCAAGAAGATCGCCGCCCACCTGATGGAGGCAAGCGATGCCGACGTGGACTTTGCCAATGGCGAATTCACGGTGAAGGGCACCGACAAGAAAGTCACCTTCGGGCAGGTCGCGCTGACGGCCTACGTACCGCACAACTACCCGCTCGACAAGCTTGAGCCGGGCCTGAACGAGACCGCGTTCTACGACCCGACCAACTTCACCTTCCCGGCCGGCACCTACATCTGCGAGGTCGAGATCGACCCTGCCACCGCGGTGGTGCGCGTCGATCGCTTCACCGCGGTGGACGACTTCGGCACCATCATCAACCCGATGATCGTCGAGGGCCAGGTGCACGGCGGGCTGGTGCAGGGCATCGGGCAGGCGCTGCTCGAGCACTGCGTCTACGACCGCGAAACCGGCCAGCTGATCACCGGCTCGTTCATGGACTACGCCATGCCGCGCGCCGACGACGTGCCGAGCTTCACCATCGGGCACGTGTGCACGCCATGCACCACCAACCCGCTGGGCACCAAAGGCTGCGGCGAGGCGGGCGCCATCGGGTCACCGCCCGCCGTCATCAACGCGGTGCTCGACGCGCTGGCACCGCTGGGTGTCAAGGATTTCGACATGCCGGCCACGCCAAACCGCGTCTGGCAGGCGATTCAGTCCGCCAAACCGTAAGGAGACACACCATGTATGCCTTCACACTCGATCAACCCAAGACCCTCGCCGACGCGAAGCGCCTGGTGGCCGGCGGCGCGCAGGCCCTGGCCGGCGGACAGACCCTGATCGCCTCGCTGAAGCAGCGGCTGGCACAACCCGGGGCGCTGGTCGACCTGGGCGGCGTGCCCGACCTGCGCGGCATTCGCCGGGACGGCAACCGCCTGGTGGTGGGCGCCATGACCAGCCACGAAGTGGTGGCCGGCAACGCCGATGTCAAGGCGTCCATCCCCGCGCTGGCGGCCCTGGCCGGGCAGATCGGCGACCGGCAGGTGCGGGCCATGGGCACCATCGGCGGGTCGGTGGCCAACAACGACCCGGCGGCCTGCTACCCCAGCGCCGTGCTCGCGCTCGACGCCACCGTGGTGACCGACCGGCGCGAGATCAAGGCCGATGACTTCTTCCAGGGCATGTACGCGACCGCACTGGAGGCGGGTGAACTCATCACGGCGATCCGGTTCCCGGTGCCGAAGAAGGCGGCCTACGCCAAATTCCGCCAGCCGGCTTCCCGCTTCGCCTTGGTGGGCGTGTTCGTGGCGCAGACCGACGCCGGCGTCCGCGTCGCCATCACCGGCGCGGGCAACGGCGTCTTCCGGCACGCCGGCCTCGAGGCGGCGCTCGGCAAGAGCTTCACCCCCGACGCGGTGCAAGGCGTCTCGATCGACGCCGGATCGCTCAACTCGGACCTGCACGCCAGCGCAGACTACCGCGCGCAACTGATCCGCGTCCAGACCCAGCGTGCCGTGGCGATGGCCAACGGGTGATGCCGCCTTGACCGCCTTCCCGCGCGACATCGACGACCTCCAGGGCGCCCTGCGACAGGCGGGCTACCACGCGCCGCGCGCCCTGGTCACCGCCGTGTTCCTCGCCATGCGGCTGCAGCGACCGCTGCTGCTCGAAGGCGAACCCGGCGTCGGCAAGACCGAGCTGGCCAAGGCCTTGTCGCGCGTGCTGGGACGGCCCCTGCTGCGCCTGCAGTGTTACGACGGCATGGAGCAGCGCGAGGCGCTTTATGAATGGAACCACACCGCGCAGCTTCTGCACATGCGCGCCGCGCAGAACACGGCCACGCCGGAACAGATCGAGCGCGAGGTCTACCAGGAACGCTACCTGATCCGGCGACCCCTGCTGCAGGCCCTTCAAACACCGGCGCCCGGTGCGGTGCTGCTGATCGACGAGGTCGACCGGGCCGATGAACCCTTCGAGGCCTTCCTGCTCGAGTACCTCGGCGAATACCAGGTCAGCATCCCCGAGCTGGGCACCATCGAGGCGATGGCCGCCCCGGTCACACTGCTGACCAGCAACCGGACCCGTGACCTCAACGACGCCGTCAAACGGCGGTGCCTGTACCAGTGGCTCGACCACCCGGACCGCGATCGCGAATTGGCGATCGTCCGCGGTCAGGTGCCGCAGGCCGGTGTCGAACTGACCGAACAGGTCGCGAGGTTTGTCGAGCGGCTGCGCACACAACCCTTCGCCAGCAGCTTCCAGCGCACCCCCGGCATCGCCGAAAGCGTCGAATGGGCCAAGGCGCTGGTGGCGCTCGACACGCTCACCCTCGATCCCGAGGTGATTCAGGACACCGCGGGCATTCTGTTCAAGCAGCGCGAGGACGTGGCGGCGCTGTTGTCGATGATCGAGCGGCTGCTGGAGCCCGATCCCGCCTGACAACGGCCGTGATGCCATGCAACTGGGTGACGCACGCAGCGGCAAGCTGCCCGATCAGATCGTCGCTTTCGGCCGGGCGCTGAGGCGCGCGGGCGTGCCGCTCGACAGCGCGCGCATCGCCAGCGCGGTCATGGCGGTCAGGTTGGTGGGCGTCGAGCGGCGCGATGACCTGCAGGCGGCGCTGGGCGCAGTGCTGGTGGGCCGGCCCCAAGACATCGGCGTGTTCAATGAGTTGTTTGCCGCCTATTTCAGGAACCCCGAGCTCGAAAAGCAGCTCCTCTCGCAGATGCTGCCGAAGTCGCCGACCGCCAAGCCAACCGCCCGCAGCGCGCGCGCCCA
>JBKIXD010000002.1:930000-1339257 GCA_046604145.1 Hydrogenophaga sp. XSHU_21 | reverse complement strand
GGAGGACGCCACATTGATGTTGTCGGCAGCGCTGCGCAGCTGGCGCATCATGTCCAGGAAGCGCGCGCGCATGCGCTCCACCTCACGCACCAGCACGCCGATCTCGTCGCGCCGGTCGCTGCTGAAGTGGCGGGTCAGGTCGCCCTGCGCCACGGTGGTGACGGCATTGGTCAGCTCGCCCAGCGGTGCGCTCACATTGCGGCGGATCAGCAGGAACAGACCTGCGCCCAGCATCGCGGTGGTGAGGAGCAGCAGCCCCCAGAAGAGATAGATGGTTTGCCAGTGCGAGGCCATGGCCTCCTGGTCAGACACCTCGGCCAGGAGCCACCATCCGCCAGATTTGGCGGTGCGTTTGACGACCCACGGATCAACGCTCTGGGCGTTGTAGAGCGGTGCTGCCTCGCGCACGGACACCTCATCGCTGGCGCGCAGGGCGGTCAGCATGGCGTCGGCGCCAGGATTGACCTCGAGCACCTTTTTGCCGGTTGCGGTGGGGTGCGACACGAACACCGCCTCGGCATTGGCCGAGCGCGGGTCGATGATCATCGTGCCGCCGCTTTCGAAGAAGGTCGCATCGGCCACCAGGCGGTCCAGCGAAGCCTGGAAGTCGGTGATGTCGAACCCGATGAACAGGATGCCGACGATCTGGCCGGCCGCGTCCTTGACCGGCTCATAGACCGTCATGTAGGGCTTGCCGAACAACACGGCACGGCCCATGTATTTCTCGCCCTTGAGCATCACCGGGTAGGCGGGGTGGTTGCGCGCCAGCGTGGTGCCGATCGCGCGTTCGCCGTCTTCCTTCTTGACCGAGGTGGCAATGCGCTCGAAGTCGTCGCCCTTGCGCATGAAGATGGTGGCCACGCCACCGTTGGTCTTGTTGAAGGCATCGACTTCGCTGAAGTCGCCGTTCAGCAGCATGCCCCAGCTCTTGAGCATGCCGGCCTGGGCGTCCAGTTCGAAGACGTCGGCGAACTTCTGCCGGAACGGGCGGAAAGACCGGTCCGCCATCATGCGGGCGGTCGAATCAAACGCGTCGACCGAGTCGGTCAGTGCAGCCACCTTGTCGCCCGCCCCCTGCATGAGCCGGTCGCGAGAGCGGCTCTCGGCGACCAGCGCAATGCCGCCGCTCACGATGGCCAGGGTGATGGCCAGCAGCGCCACGGCCTGCAGGGAAAGACGCCGCGCGACCGACGCGGCTTTCTGGTTGTTATTGGTCGACATGCTCGCGACTCTCCTTGTGCATTTCAGGGCCGTTCCGGCTGTGTTCGGGTTACTGCAGGACCTGGGTGCTGTCCATCAGCCCCATGTCGGCGCCCGACATGAGCGCCTCGATGTCCATCAGGATCAACATGCGCTCGGCCACGCTGGCAATGCCGGTGATGAAGCTGGTGTCGACCGAGGTGTTCATTTCAGGCGCGGGCTTGATGAGGTCGCCGGAGAGTTCGAGCACGTCGGACACCGAATCGACCACGGCGCCGACCACGCGGCCGCGCACGTTGAGCACGATGACCACGGTGAAGCCGTTGTATTCCACCTTTTCGCAGCCCAGCTTGATGCGCAGGTCGACCACCGGGACGATCACGCCGCGCAGGTTGACGACGCCCTTGATGAAGCTCGGCGCATTGGCAATGCGGGTCGGCTCTTCGTAGGAACGGATCTCCTGCACCCGCAGGATGTCGATGCCGTATTCCTCGCCGCCGAGGCGGAAGGTCAGGAATTCGGCCTTGGTGGCCTGGGCAGCGGCGGCGCGCTGGCCATCCTGGCGGGCGATGTGGGTGGCTTCGTTTCGCATGTCCATGGTGTCGGTCCTCGAGATGGGGGGGTGTGGTGAATATCGGCCAGGCTTTGTCTGGCTGAAGGGGAGAACAAAAGGGCAAAGCCCCGGCAAAACGGGGCGTTGAGTGCTTAGGAATTCAGATGGACGCCGAAATGCGGCCCTACGGGCTACAGCCGGAAGACGCCCACCGCCTGGACCAGGCGCTCCGCCTGACTGGACAACGAAGACGCGGCGGCGGCGCTTTCTTCCACCAGGGCGGCGTTCTGCTGCGTGGTCTGGTCCATCTGGGTGACGGCCTCGCCCACCTGAGACACGCCGGCGCTTTGTTCGCGGCTGGCTTCGCTGATCTCGCGAACGATGGACGACACCCGGTGAATGGCCTCCACCACGTCCTTCATGGTGGTGCCGGCCTGGTCGACCAGTGACACGCCCGAATCCACCTGCGCCACGCTCGCGCTGATCAGGCCCTTGATCTCCTTGGCTGCGTCGGCGCTGCGCTGCGCCAGGTTGCGCACCTCGCCCGCCACCACCGCAAAGCCGCGGCCCTGCTCGCCCGCCCGGGCGGCTTCCACCGCGGCGTTGAGCGCCAGGATGTTGGTCTGGAACGCGATCCCGTCGATCACGCCGATGATGTCGTTGATCTTTCTCGACGAGGCATTGATCTCGTCCATGGTGGTGACCACCTTGGCCACCACGTCGCCGCCGCGCTCGGCGATGCTGGCTGCGTCGCTGGCAAAGCGGCTGGCCTCCAGGGCGTTCTGGGCATTGTGCTGAACGGTGGAGCCCACCTGTTCCATCGACGCCGAGGTTTCCTGCAACGCACTCGCCTGCTGTTCGGTGCGCGCGCTCAGGTCGTGGTTGCCCTGGGAGATCTGCGCGCTGGCCGTGGCCACGCCCTCGGCGTTGTCGCGCACTTCAACCACGATGCGGCGCAACGAATCGCGCATGTGCGCCATGCGCGCCATCACGCTTTGTTCGTCGCCCTGTCGCACGTCGATGTCGACGCCAAGGTTCCCGTCAGCGATGGCCTCGGCCACCTGTCGAACTTCGTGCGGCTCTGCGCCGAGCGCACGGCCCAGGTGGCGTGTGATCCAGATGGCCAGGCCTGCCGCCACCAGCACCGAGAGGCCCACCACCAGGGCCATGCCGAGCAGGCTGGCGCGGATGTCGATCCGGGACTGTTCATAGACCTGGCGAGAGACGTCGACCTGGAGCTGGATCAGCTCGGCGACCACACCCTGCATCGGGTCCATGACCTCGTACATGCCGCTTCGCGTGTAGGCCTGGACCCACTCCAGATCGGCCGCATTCAACCGCCCCTGCAGTTCGTCGACCGAGCGGTCAGCGGCCTCCATCAGCGGCTTGAGCCGGTCCACCAGCTGGCGCTCCTTCGGCGTGAGCTCGGTCGACTCGTAAGCCGCCCAGTCCTTGCGGATGATTTCACGGGAGTCGGTGATCGCCTGCAGGGCCTGCTCGCGCGTGATGGCCTGGTCCACCACCTTGTGCGAGGTGTCCACGATGTTGACCGCATATTGATCGGCCACGCTCTTGAGCTGGGCCAGGGGTTGGACCCGGTTCTGATAGAGATCCAGCAGGACTTCGGCGCCTTTGAAGGACTGGTAGGAGCCCCAGCCGCCGATCAGGATCATGAGGCTGATGAGGGCGGCGCACAGGGCCGCGATCCGGGTTCTGACTCGGAAGGGTGTTCGGGTGGACATGGAACGTTCCTGGACAAGTGGCCGCGATCAATCCGGACACGGCGGGACCGGGCACCGGCGATGGCACCGACCAGATCGGGTCGGCACGACAAGTGGTGCGATTGACCTGACCATCGGCCTCAATCGAAAACGCTGAAGGGGGCTATCGGATCGATAGCCCTGGTGGCGTCAGGTTTCGCACACCGGACGCACCCTTTTGCCGCCAGGCAGGTGTCACCAGCGGTGCACCGGCGGCGCACCGGGCTGGGGTAAGTTGTCGGCATGCCGACAATCAGCCCGCCGCCCGAACCCGGCCACCTGGCCCCCACGCCCCTCATCGATGCCGACCACCCGGCCGTGAAGGAATTCGCACAGCGGCACGACCCCCGCGGCACGGACGCCGAACGGGCCGTGGCGCTGTACCTCGCGGTGCGCGACGGCGTGCGGTACGACCCCTACCGGATCGACCTGTCGCCTCACGGCATGCGCGCCAGCACCGCCCTGCTCCAGGGGCATGGCTGGTGCGTGCCCAAGGCCACGCTGCTGGCCGCCGTGGCGCGGGCAGCGGGCATTCCGGCGCGGTTGGGCTTTGCCGACGTGAAGAACCACATGTCCACCGAGAAACTGCGCCAGACCATGGGCACCGACGTGTTCGTGTGGCACGGCTACAGCGAACTCTGGATCGACGGCGCCTGGCGCAAGGCCACGCCGGCGTTCAACCTGTCGCTGTGCGAAAAGTTCGGGCTGCTGCCGCTCGAGTTCGACGGCGTGAACGACTCGCTCTACCACCCCTTCGACAAGGCTGGTCAGCGCCACATGGAGTACGTGAACGAGCGGGGCGCCTTCGACGACCTGCCGCTGGAGGCCATCCGCGCCAGCTTTGCCACGGTGTATCCCGGCATGGGCACCGGGTCGGGCGAAGGCGATTTCGCGGCCGACGCGGCGCGCGAGAACACCGCGCCCTAGCTGGAGAAGCGGAACACCGCGGTGCTGGCCAGCAGGTTGGGCAGCCAGCGCACCTCACGGCCCTCGTGCAGGCCGAAGCTGTCTTCGATGGTGAGCCCGTTGCGCCGCGCCAGCACCTCGAAGTCGGCGTGTGTGCCGACCCGGATGTTGGGCGTGTCGTACCACTGGTAGGGCAGGCGCTTGGTCACCGGCATGCGACCCTGGAGCACGGCGAGCCGGTTGGGCCAGTGCGCGAAGTTGGGGAACGCCACGATGCCGATACGGCCCACCCGCGCGGTTTCGCGCAGCATGGTTTCGGCGTTGTGCAGGTGTTGCAGGGTGTCGATCTGCAGCACGACGTCGAAGGCGTCGTCGCCGAACATGGTCAGGCCGTCTTCGAGGTTGAGCTGCAGCACGTTGACGCCGCGCTTGAGGCAGGCCTGCACCTCGGCGTCATCGATCTCGACGCCGTAGCCGGTGCAGCCGCGCGTGGCCTGCAGATGGGCCAGCAGCGCGCCATCGCCACAACCCAGGTCGAGCACGCGCGAGCCGGGTGGCACCAGCCGGGCAATGGATTCGAGCACGTCGCGTTCGCTCATGTCGCACCCCCGATGGTGTGCTCGAAATAGCTTCGCACCGCGGCGTGGTAGCGCGGGTCATCGAGCAGGAAGGCGTCGTGTCCATGCGGGGCATCGATCTCGCAGTAGCTCACGTCGCGCCGGTTCTCCAGCAGGGCCTTGACGATCTCCCGGCTGCGGGCGGGCGAAAACCGCCAGTCGGTGGTGAAGCTGATCAGCAGGAAGCGGGCTTTGGCGCGCGCCAGCGCGGCACTGAGCCGGCCATCGAATTCACGCGCCGGGTCGAAATAGTCGAGTGCGCGTGTGATGAGCAGGTAGGTGTTGGCGTCGAAGTACTCGCTGAACTTGTCGCCCTGGTAGCGAAGGTAGCTCTCGATCTGGAACTCGACATCCGTCGTTGAATACCGGTAGGCCAGCGCGGCCACGGCGGCCGGGTCTTCGCCATCGGCGGCACGCAGGGTGCGGCCGAACTTCTCGTTCATCACGTCGTCGCTGAGGTAGGTGATGTGGCCGATCATCCGGGCGATGCGCAGGCCGCGGCGCGGCAGCGTGCCCTGGCGCAGGTAGTGCCCGCCATGGAAATCCGGGTCGGTGACGATCGCGCGGCGCGCCACTTCGTTGAAGGCAATGTTCTCGGCCGTGAGGTTGGGTGCGCTGGCCACCACCACCGCATGCCGCACCCGGTCGGGGTACTGCAGTGTCCAGCTCAGCGTCTGCATGCCGCCCAGGCTCCCGCCCATCACGGCGGCCAGGGTCTGGATGCCCATGGCATCGAGCAGCCGGGCCTGGGCCTCGACCCAGTCTTCCACCGTGACCACCGGAAAGTCGGCGCCCCACGCCTGGCCGGTGGCGGGGTTGGTGTGGGTGGGTCCGGTGGAGCCGAAGCACGAGCCCAGGTTGTTCACGCCGATGACGAAGAAACGGTTGGTGTCGACAGGCTTGCCGGGCCCGATCATGTTGTGCCACCAGCCTTCGCTGCGCGGCACCGGCTGGCCGCCGGCATCGGCGTGAAAACCGGCCACGTGGTGCGACGCATTGAGCGCGTGGCACACCAGCACGGCGTTGGATCTGTCGGCATTGAGGTTGCCGTAGGTCTCGACCACCAGCTCGTAGGCCGGCAGCACCGCACCGCTGCGGAGGCGCAGCGGTTGGTCGAAGCGGTAGGTGACAGGGGTGACGATCAAGGAATCCTCCTGCGCGCGGCAGGACCCGGCCAACAAAAAACCCGGACCACCAAAAGGCAGACCGGGCATCTCCCCTTTAGCGGCATTTGTTGAGCGCCCGCAATCCGGACAAATCGGCGCTGGACGTGAGTATAAAGGGGCTGGAATGACCACGGTGGAGGTGCCCGGTGCTGGAAATCGACGGTCTGGATGCCCATGCGCCGCGGGAAGTGGCCCAACGGGTGAGGCAGGTGGGGGTGGCCAAGGCGCGCATGCCCACGTTGCCGCTGCTGATGCTGAGCGCCCTGGCCGGCGCGTTCATCGGCCTGGGCACGCTGGCCTTTCTCACCATCAAGGCAGACCCCGGCCTGGGCCCCGCCGCCAGTGCGTGGCTGGGCGGGCTGGTGTTTTCCCTGGGCCTGCTGCTGGTGGTGGTGGCCGGGGCCGAACTGTTCACCGGCAACAACCTGCTGGCCATGGCACGCGCCGAGGGGCTGATCACCACGGGCGAGCTGCTGCGCAACTGGGTCCTGGTGGCGCTGGGCAACGCCGCCGGCGCCGCGCTGGTCGCCGCCATGTTCTGGGGCAGCGGGCTGGCCGACGGCCCGGTGGGCGACGCGGCGCTGCGCATTGCCGCGGCGAAGCAGGCGCTGCCTTGGCACGAAGCGCTGTGGCGGGGCGCCCTGTGCAACGTGCTGGTGTGCCTGGCGGTCTGGATGGCCATGGCGGGGCGCAGCGTGGTGGACAAGGCGGTGGCGGTGGTGCCGCCGGTCGCCACCTTCGTGGCCGCCGGGTTCGAGCACAGCATCGCCAACTTCCACCTGTTTCCGCTGGCCTGGCTGCTGCAGCCGGCCGGGGCGCCGGTGGTCACGGTGGCGGGGGTGCTGGGCAACCTGGTGCCGGTGATCGCCGGCAACCTGCTGGGCGGCAGCGTTCTGGTGGGGTTGGTCTACCACCTGATCTACCGCCATCGCCCGGCCGATTGAGGGTTCGGCGGCATCCCGGAAGCTGTTGTACGCGCGCATCGGCCGGACGGGCTGGTTGCGCATTCCGAAAAAAGCTCCCCCCGATTCCGCCCGTCAGCGCATAATGCCGCGGCGTGCCTGCAAAAAGGCCGCATGTCAAGTGATCGGTTGGTTTCGCGCGCTGCATCTGTGTGCCGGACGACGGGGCTCCATCGCTGTTTTTCTCTGTATCTTGAGGAGTCCCTCGAATGGGCAACAAACTTTACGTCGGCAACCTGCCGTATACGGTCCGCGACGAAGACCTGTCCCAGGCGTTTTCCGCCTATGGTTCGGTCAACAGCGCCAAGGTCATGATGGAGCGCGAGACGGGTCGCTCCAAGGGCTTCGGCTTCGTGGAGATGGCCAGTGACGCCGAAGCTCAGTCGGCGATCCAGGGCATGAATGGCCAGTCGCTCGGCGGCCGCAGCCTCGTCGTGAACGAAGCGCGCCCGATGGAGCCGCGCCCGCCCCGCACCGGCGGTTTCGGCGGTGGCCGCCGTGAAGGCGGTGGCGGCGGTGGTGGCGGCTACGGTGGTGGCGGCCAGGACGGCGGCTTCCGCAGCCCCTACGGCAACGGTGGCCGTCGCGAAGGCGGCGGTGGCGGTGGCCGCGGCGGTTACTGATCGCTGAGCCCCTCCCGACAAGGCCCCGCGGCGAAAGCCCCGGGGCTTTTTGCTGTCTGGAGCCCGGCCGCCGGGGCTGCGCCGCCAGCGCGTTTCGCCGCGTTCAGTACTTCTCTGCCCGCACCACCGACACGTCGGCGAAGTAGAGCGAGAGGGCGTGGTGCGGGGCGTAGTGGTCCAGCACATGCCGGGCAATCAGGTCGGCCACCTCGGGCGGGCACACCACTTTCACCTCGATGCTGCGGTCGGCTTCCCACAGCGCTTCGCGGGTGCCCAGGCGGCTGCCGCCGCGCACATCGTGCACGGTGTAGCCTTGCGCGCCCAGCCGCATGGCGTCGGCCACCAGGCGTTTTTCGAGCACCGATTCGGTGATGATGACCAGCAACTGGCGGGGGTGCTTGTCCATGAAATGCCTCAGCCCTGCAGCCAGCGCGCCAGCTGCAGGTACAGCGGCACGCCAACCACGATGTTGAACGGAAAACTCACGCCCAGTGCGGCGGTGATGGACAGCGCGGCGTTGGCCTCGGGCACCGCCAGGCGCATGGCCGTGGGCGCCGCAATGTAACTGGCGCTGGCCGCGAGCGTGGCCAGCAGCGCAATGCCGCCGGTGGACAGGCCCAGCGCAAGGCCGGTGAGCGCGCCGGCCACCGCCAGCAGCGGGGGCGTCAGCAGCGCGAAGCCGACAATGCGCAGGCCGTACCGGCGCAGGTCGCCCAGCCGGCCACCGGCCACCAGCCCGAGCTCGAGCAGGAACAGCGCCAGCACCCCCTTGAAGGGCGCGGTGAACACCGGCGCAATGGGTGCCGTGCCCGCTTCGCCCATCACGGCGCCAATCACCAACCCGCCCGCCAGCAGCAACACCGACTTGCCGAAGAACACATCGTGCGCCAGCTCGCGCCAGTTCACCGTGAGCGGTTGCCCTTTGGCGTCCACCGCGCCCAGGCGGGCCAGCAGAATGCCCGCCACGATGCCGGGGGCCTCCATGATGGCCACCCAGAGTGCCGCGTGCGGCTCGGCGCTCACGCCCTTGGCGGTGAGGTAGGCACTGGCGACGGCAAAGGTCACGACACTGACCGAGCCATAGTGCGCGGCCATGGACGCCGCATCCACCCTCGACAGGCCGAGCGCGCGAAGCACCGGCGTGAGCACGAAGGGAATGGCAAAGCCCAGCGCCATGCAGGCCAGCATCTGCGGCAGCAGCGCCATCATGGGCTGCTTGCTCAGTTCGATGCCGCCCTTGAGGCCGATGGCCAGCAGCAGGTAGATCGACAGCGTCTCGTACAGGGGCTCGGGCAGGCGCAGGTCGCTCTTGACCAGGCGGGCAAACACGCCGAGCAGGAAAAACAGCACGACCACATCGAGCGTCATGCGCGACCTCCGGGAGAACGGCCTTCGCCCTGCCGGTGTTTGCGGGGGCGACCGGCCAGCAGGCGGTCGAACCAGGCGTTGGGCAGTGCGCGGAGCAGCTTGGCCACCACCCCCATCTGCCAAGGGATCACGCGGTAGCTGGTGCGCGCCTCGATGGCCGCAAAGGCGCGGTCGGCGAACGCCTCGGGCGACAGCAGGAAAGGCATGGGGTAGCGGTTCTCGCGGGTCAGCGGCGTGTCCACGTAACCGGGCAGCAGCGTCACCACGGCCACGCCGCTGCCGCGCAGTTCGCCGCGCAGGCTTTCGCAGTAGCTCACCACCGCGGCCTTGCTGGCGCAATAGGCACCATGCCCCGGCAAGCCGCGGATGGCGGCCACGCTGGCAATGCCCACCAGCGCGCCGCGCCCCTGCGCCTGCATGGCGCGCACAAAGGGGTGAAAGGTGGCGGCCAGCCCGGTGTTGTTGGTGGCAAAGGTCCGCGCCATCACGTCGATGTCATCGCGCTCGCCGGTGTCCATGCCGACGCTGATGCCCGCATTGGCAATCACCACGGTGGGCACCCCCTGTTGCGCCAGGCATTGCTGACCGGCGGCCACGATGCTGTCGGTCTCGGCGACATCGGCTCGGTACACGCGGCATCGATCGGCCGCAAACCCCTGGGCGTCGGCCCACGCCTGAATGTCGTCGCTGCGGCGGGCCACCAGCGCGAGCCGGTAACCCGCGCGCGCAAACCGCGCCGCAAGTGCCTGACCGATGCCACTGGACGCACCGGTGATGAAGACGAGGGGAGGGTTCGGGTTCATGGGGCAGGGCGGGATTGCAGTTGCACGCGAACTTCTCCGTTGAAGTTGGCGGTGCGTGTCTGGCCGTCGTATTCCATGCGCTGCGCCTGGAGGCGGTCGCCGTCGCGCAGCAGTTCCACCGGTTTGTCGGACGAAATCCGGTCGATCGGTTCGAGTTCGACCAGCAGGTATTCACCGCGAAACTCGAGGCGGGGGAGGGGCTGGCCCTGTTCGTCGCGCCCCCCTTCGCGCACCACCACCGCATTGCCCTCGAGGACGAAGCGCGTGTTGCCGTCGTTGGTGGTGACCCGCCGCGCCGTGGCGCTGGTGATCGCGCCGTTTTCGTTCAGGCTGCGCAGGCGCGCGTTGTCGATTTCCACCCGGTCGTCATCGGGGTGGTGCCTGGCCTCGTCGCCGGCCACCTCGGAGCGCAGGCTGCCATTGGCGTCGAACGACTTCACCGAAAAGCGCCGCATGAAGTAGTCGGGCTCGCCGCTCACCGGTCGCTCGGGGGTGGGGTCGGGCGCGCGCGGCGTGGCGCGCAGCAGCCAGTAAGACCCCAGCGCGAGCAGCCCCATCAGCATGACAGGCAGGTAGATGGAAAGCCGGTCCCACCACGGGGTGGGGCGGCGACGCGCCGGGGCGGGCGGCGCACTGCGGTCCAGCCCCGGGATCAGGTCGAAGTCGTCTTCGACGCTCACCGCGTGGCGGCCTCGAGTTCGGCCGCGTAGGCGCCGCGCGCCATGAGCAGCAGGTCGCAGAATTCCCGCGCCGCACCGTGGCCGGCGGCGCGCGCGGTGATGTGGTGGGCCACCGCCCGCACTTCGTCGTGCGCGCCGGGCGGCGCGCACGCGATGGCCGCGCGGCGCATGACCGGCAGGTCAGGCCAGTCGTCGCCCATGGCCGCCGCCTCGTGCCAGCCCGCGCCAAGTTCATCGAGGATGGATTGCGCCGCGGGCACCTTGTCCTCGGTGCCCAGGCGCAGGTGGCGGATGCCGAGGGCGTCGAGCCGGAGCCGCAGGGGTTTGGCGTCGCGCCCGCTCACGATGGCGGGCACGATGCCATGGCGCTGGAGCAACTTGAGGCCGTGGCCGTCCAGGGTGTGGAAGCGCTTGAGGGTTTCGCCCGCGTCGGTGAAGTACAGGCCACCGTCGGTGAGCACGCCGTCGACATCGAAAAAGGCCACGCGCACGCCTTGCGCGCGCAGCAGCAGTTCGGGGGCAAAGCGCAGGGCCGGCACCATGGTCAGATCACCTTGGCCCGCATCAGGTCGTTGCTGTTGAGCGCGCCCACCAGGCGCCCGTCGGTGTCGACCACCAGCACGCTGGTGATGCGCTGCGCCTCCATGAGGTCGGCCGCCTCGACCGCCAGCGCGTCGGCCCGGATGGTTCGGGGCGCGGCGTGCATGACATCGCGCGCGGTCAGGGCGCGAAGGTCGGCGCTGCTGCCGGTGCGTTCGATCAGGCGGCGCAGGTCGCCGTCGGTGAACACGCCGACGGCGCGGTCAGCGTCCACCACGGCGCTCATGCCGAGCCCTTTGGCGCTGATCTCGCGCATCAGGTCCATCAGCCCGGCGTCGGGCGGCACGCGCGGCACATCGGCACCCTGGCGCATCACGTCGCTCACGTGGGTGAGCAGTTTGCGCCCGAGCGCACCACCAGGGTGGGAGCGCGCGAAGTCGTCGGCCTTGAAGCCGCGCGCGTCGAGCAGGGCCACGGCCAGCGCATCGCCGAGCGCCAGTTGGGCGGTGGTGCTGGCGGTGGGGGCCAGGTTGTGCGGGCAGGCCTCGCGCGCGACCGAGGTGTCGAGCACCACCTGCGCATGCCGGCCCAGGGTGGATTCGGCGCGCCCGGTGAGGGCGATCAGGGGCACGCCCATGCGCTTGATCAGGGGGAGGATGGCGGTGAGCTCCTCGCTCTCGCCGGAATTGCTCAGCGCCAGCACCGCGTCGTCGGTGGTGATCATGCCGAGGTCGCCGTGGCTGGCCTCGGCCGGGTGCACGAACATGGCCGGCGTGCCGGTGGACGCGAGCGTGGCCGCGATCTTGCGGCCGATGTGCCCGCTCTTGCCCATGCCCATGACGACCACGCGCCCGCGGACCCCGATCAGGGTGTTCACCGCGTCGGCAAAGCGGTCGTCCACGCGGTCGGCGAGCGCGGCCACGGCCTCGGCCTCGATCTGCAGCGTTTCGCGCGCCAGCTGGCGGGCCCGGGTGGGGTCGATCGGAGGGTGAGCGGACATGCCGCGGATTATCACCGCGCCCCTGCGAAACCCCCGGGCGGTGGCGGGCGACCGCGCCCTTACCATCGCGGCATGACTTCGCTCGACCTTGCGCTGCTCTATCTGCTGGCCGCCGTGCTGGCGGTGGTGGCATGCCGATCGCTCCGGCTGCCCCCCATGCTGGGCTATCTGGCCGTGGGCGTGCTGATCGGGCCCAACGCGCTGGCGCTGTCGCAGAACTCCAGCGGCCTGCGCTACCTGGCTGAATTCGGCGTGGTGTTCCTGATGTTCGTCATCGGGCTGGAGTTCAGCCTGCCCAAGCTGCGCGCCATGAAGCGCCACGTGTTCGGACTGGGCATGTCGCAGGTGGTGCTGACCGTGCTCATCACCTCGGCCGCTTCGCTGGGGCTGGCCCTGCTGCTGCCCGACTGGTGGGACCTGTCGTGGCAGGCGGCGCTGGCGCTGGGCGGGGTCATGGCCATGAGCAGCACGGCCATCGTGATCAAGCTGGTGGCCGAGCGGCTCGAGCTCGAATCGGAACACGGCAAGCGGGTGCTGGGCATCCTGCTGTTCCAGGACCTTGCGGTGGTGCCGCTGCTGGTGATGATCCCCGCGCTGTCCGCGCCGCCCGAGGAGCTGGTGCGGGCGCTGGGCCTGGCCTTGGTCAAGGCGGTGCTGCTGCTGGGCCTGCTGCTCACCGGCGGGCAACGGCTGGTGCGCTGGTGGCTCACGCTGGTGGCGCGGCGCAAGAGCGACGAGCTGTTCATGCTCAACCTGCTGCTGATCACCCTGGGCCTGGCCTGGCTCACCGAACACGCCGGGCTGTCGTTGGCGCTCGGCGCCTTTGTGGCCGGCATGCTGATTGCTGAGACCGAATACAAGCACCAGGTGGAGACCGACATCCGGCCCTTCCACGACGTGCTGCTGGGCCTGTTCTTCATCACGATCGGCATGATGCTCGACTGGCGCCTGGTGATCGAGCGCTGGCCCCTGGTGCTGCTCATGCTGGCGGCGTCGCTGGCCTTCAAGCTGGCGCTGGTCACCGCCCTCACGCGGGCGTTCGGGGCACCCATGGGCACCGCGCTGCGCACCGGCCTGTACCTCGCCCAGGCCGGCGAGTTCGGTCTGGTGCTGCTCACCCTGGCCGGCCAGCACAACCTGGTGCCGCCGGCGCTGTTCAACCCGATCCTGGCCAGCATGGTGATCTCCATGCTGCTCACGCCCTTCATCATCCTCTACAGCAACCGCATCGTCACGCGGCTGGTGGGCAGCGACTGGCTGATGCAGTCGGTGCAGATGACGGCCATCGCGCGCAAGGCGATCAACGCCGACAAGCACGTGATCATCTGCGGCTACGGCCGCTGCGGGCAGAACCTGGCGCGCCTGCTCGAGGCCGAAGGCATCCCCTACATGGCGCTCGACCTCGACCCGGACCGCGTGCGGCAGGCCGCCGCCGCCGGCCATTCGGTGGTGTTCGGCGATGCCGCGCGCCTGCAGGCGTTGATGGCCGCCGGCCTGCACCGCGCCAGCGCGGTGGTGGTGACCTACCTGGACACCGCGAGCGCGCTCAAGGTGCTGCGCCACACCGGCGAGCATGCCTCGCACGTGCCGGTGGTGGTGCGGACCATCGACGACCTCGACATCGAGCGGCTGCGGGCGGCCGGCGCATCCGAGGTGGTGCCCGAAGCCATCGAGGCCAGCCTGATGCTGGCCAGCCATGCGCTGGCACTGGTGGGTGTGCCCATGCGCCGCGTGATCCGGGTGGTGCAGGACCAGCGCGACGCGCGCTACGAACTGCTGCGCGGCTATTTCCATGGCGCCGACGACGACGGCGCCGACGAGTTGCAACACGAGCGGCTAGGCAGCGTGACCCTGCCGAGCGCGGGCCGGTGCCTGGGCAAGACGCTGGGCAGTCTGGCGCTGCCCGCGATCGGGGTGCGGGTGGTGAGCCTGCGCCGCGGCAACGGCCGGGCCTCACCGGTGGACGACGCGGCCGTTCTCGCCGGCGGCGACACGCTGGTGCTCAGCGGTCAGGCGCCTGCGCTGGCGCTGGCCGAGGAAAAACTGCTGGGCGGCTGACCCCTGGCAGGCCAGTACCCGATACTGGCCAGGGGATATTGCGACCGACCGGTCTTGTCAGGAACCCCACCGTTCGTATGCTTGCGGTCTTTCCGACCCACCCAGGAGACCTTCCCATGGACCGCCGACTCTTTCTCGGTGCCGGCATTGCCGGCGCGAGCGCCCTGACCTTCTCGTCCGTGCTGTCGCAAAGCGCGCCGAACCCGGGAGCGCCCACGCTGCCCGAACCCGGCTTCCGCAAGATGACGCTCGGCAGCATGGAGGTCATCGCCATCAACGACGGCGCACTGCGCCGGCCGCTGGGTGACGAGTTCGTGCGCAACGCGCCGCTCGAACAGGTCAAGGCCCTGCTGGCGGCCCAGAACCTGCCCACCGACTACGTGGACATTCCGTTCACGCCGTACCTCATCGTCAACGGCGGCACCAAGTTCCTGATCGACACCGGCTTTGCCGACAACGGCCCGCCCACCACCGGCCGCCTGCGCGCCAACATGGCGGCCGCCGGCCACAAGCCCGAAGAAATCAACCACGTCATCCTGAGCCACTTCCACGGCGACCACATCAACGGCCTGATCACCAAGGCCGGTGATCTGGTGTTCCCGAACGCCACCGTGCACGTGCCGGCGCAGGAATTCGCCTTCTGGATGGACGACGCCAAGATGAACGCCGCCCCGCCGGCCGCGCAGGGCGCTTTCCAGAACGCCCGCCGCGTGCTGGGCAAGATCCCCGCCGCCAAGCTGGTGCGCTTTGAAGCCGGCGCTGAAGTGGCGCCCGGCATCCAGTCGGTGGCGGCCTTCGGCCACACGCCCGGCATGTGCGTGTTCAACATCCGCTCGCAAGGCCAGAGCTTCATGTACACCGCCGACGTCACCAACGTGCCGGCGCTGTTTGCCCGCAGCCCCGACTGGGCGGTGAGCTTCGACATGGACGCCGAAATGGCCCGCCAGACCCGCCGCCGCCTCTTCGACATGCTGGCCAAGGAAAAGATGGCCATGGGCGGTTTCCACTTCCCGTTCCCCGCCCTCGGCACGCTCGAGGCCTCGGGCAACGGCTACCAGTTCAAGCCCATGGCCTGACCAGGGTCGCCATGAGCTTCCTGCCCCGGCCGAGTGCCGGGGCTTTTTTTTGCGCGCGCCGATAATCAGGGGCATGGACACCGCCGCCTACCTCCGCTCGCACATCCGCACCGTGCCCGACTGGCCCGCCCCCGGCGTGCAGTTCCGCGACATCACGCCGTTGCTGCAGGACCCCAAGGTCTTTCGGGTGCTGATCGACACGTTCGTGCACCGCTACATGGACCCGGATTTGCGGCCCGACATGGTGGCCGGACTGGACGCGCGCGGCTTCATCATCGGCTCGGTGCTGGCCTACGAGTTGGGGGTGGGGTTCGTGCCGATCCGCAAAAAGGGCAAGCTGCCGTTCACCACGGTCGAGGAGACCTACGAACTCGAGTACGGCAGCGCCACGGTGGAGCTGCACACCGACGCGGTGAAGCCGGGCGACCGGGTGGTGCTGATCGACGACCTGATTGCCACCGGCGGCACGATGATGGCGGGCCACCGGCTGCTGGAAAAGCTCGGTGCGACGGTGACCGAAGGGGCGGCGATCGTCGATCTGCCCGAACTGGGTGGCTCGAAGAAGCTGCGCGACAACGGCCTGCCGCTGTTCACCCTGGTGCACTTCGAGGGGCACTGAGCCCCGCACCGCCCGGCGCGGTCAGAGCTTGCCGTGCTGGGTGTCGCTGAGTGCCGCGAAGTCGCTCATGGCTTCGGGCATCTGAAGCTGCGGCTCGCGGGGATGGCGGTAGGCGGGCGGCAGCGCCGCCGTGAGGGCTTCGCGAAAGGCCTTCACTTCGTCGGCACCCACTTTTTCACCCACGCCGCGCGCGCTCGCGGCGGGCGGGCGCGGAATCGAGGTGTCGGGGCTTTCGCGCCGGGTCTGGGCGGTCATGGCCGCGCGAAGTGCCTGGCCCACCTGTTCGGGCGATGCCTTGCGGCGCCAGTAGACCGCGCGCACGTCCATGGTGAAGCGGGCCTTGGCGCTCTGCTGGACCCAGCGCTCGATCTCGAGCAGGAATTCGTCGGGCAGCGACTGCGCCGGCAGGGCCAGTTCGACCAGCACGATGAAGCTGTCGCCGTTGTTGTCGAGGTTGAGCACCTTGAAGCTGTAGCTCGTGGAGAGCACGCCCCCGCGGATCAGGGATTCGCGAACCACACCGAAGAGCTGCTCGCGGCGCAGCAGGCGCCGGCCCCGCCGTGGCGAGATGAGCGGCATGGTGGTGGTGCGGAACGCGTTGCGGGCGCGGGCCAGGGCGCCTTTTCCGTTGGACGACTTTCTGGCCTGCAACCAGCTCATGAGGGACATGGTCAGCGTGCTCAAGGGCGTTCGTTGAATGTGGGCGTGTGGCCGTTGGCCATCCCGCGCCGTGGGGCTCCAGGGCCGGTCACGTGACCGCCACCCGCTTGGGCTTGTTGTACATGCGCCGTGCGAGCACCGCCGACATGGCCACCACCACATCGAGTGCGATCTGGGGATGCCGGACGCCGAGTTCGCGGAAGCGCAGCGGGGTGAGGCACCAGAGCCGGCAGTCGCTGCCGGCATTGACGGTGGCGCTGCGGGGCAGGTGGCTGAAGAAGGCGCCTTCACCCAGCAGCGATCCCGCGCCCACCACGGCAATGCGCACACGCTCCTTGGAGTCTTCGTAGTGAACGGTGAGGGTGCCGCTCTCGACGAAATAGACGGTGCGGTCCTTCACGCCCTGCTCGATGAGCACCTGCCCCTGGTTCATGGCGACCGGCTGCATGTAATTGGCCAGCGTGACCCAGTGGGCCTCGCTGAGGTTCAGTGGCACGGCGTCCAGGGCACTGCTGTGGCGCATGGCCTGCGCAAGGTGCTGGATGTCGAACCGGGCGGATGCGGTCGGGGCATTCATGCCTCAAGTTGAACGCAGCGTCTTGTCGGGCGCAACCGGGAGTTAACGGGTGTTTACAGTTCAGTTCCCAGCGGCAGGCCAGCGCCCCTGGGCGGCGGGATTCGGGTCACTTGCCGATGCAGAAACGCGAAAAAATGACACCCAGCAGGTCGTCGGCGGTGAATTCGCCGGTGATTTCGCCCAGCGCCTGTTGCGCCAGCCGGAGCTCTTCGGCCAGCAGGTCCAGCTGGTCGGCCGCCTGTGTCAGGCGCGCCCGGGCCAGATCAAGGTGGTCATCCACCCGGGCCAGGGCCTGCAGATGGCGCTCGCGCGCCATGAACAGGCCGTCACCGCCCGACTGCCAGCCCGCCAGCTGCAGCAGGCGCTGGCGGAGCACGTCCAGACCGGTGCCGAACTTGGCCGACAGGGCAATGTCGTTCTCGCCGCCGGGCACCTGCCCGCCCTGATCGAGCTTGTTCCACACATGCAGCACCGGAACGTTGGCGGGCAGACCGCGCGCGATGTGTGCGTCGGCGTGGCGGTAGCGCGGCTCGCCCCAGCGGGTGAGGTCGTGCAGGAACAGCACCGCGTCGGCACCGCGGATGCGCTGCCAGGCGCGTTCGATGCCGATGCGCTCCACCTCGTCGGCCTCCTGGCTGTCGCGCAGACCGGCGGTGTCGGTCACGTGCAGCGGCACGCCTTCGATCTGGATGGTCTGCTGCACCACATCGCGCGTGGTGCCGGCAATGGGCGTGACGATGGCGAGTTCGGCCCCGGCGAGCGCATTGAGCAGCGAGCTTTTGCCGGCGTTGGGTTGCCCGGCGATGACCACCTGCAGGCCGTCGCGCAGCAGGGCGCCCTGGCGGGCCTCGGCGCGCAGGGTGGTCAGCGCGTCGCGCAGTTTCGTCAGCTGCCCGACCGCATCGGCCTTCTGCAGGAAGTCGATTTCTTCTTCGGGGAAGTCGAGCGTGGCCTCGACCAGCATGCGCAGGTTGACCAGCGCATCGCGCAGCGCGTGCACGCGGTCCGAGAAAGCGCCGGCCAGCGAACGGGCCGCACTGCGCGCCGCCAGCTCGGTGCTGGCATCGATGAGGTCGGCCACCGCCTCGGCCTGCGCCAGATCGAGCTTTTCGTTGAGGAACGCGCGCTCGGTGAACTCGCCCGCGCGCGCCAGCCGCAGGCCGGGCAACGCGCCGCGGGCCACCTCGAGACAGCGCGCCAGCAGCAGCTGCAACACCACCGGCCCGCCATGGCCCTGCAGCTCCAGCACGTCTTCACCGGTGTACGAATGCGGCGCGGGAAACCACAGCGACAGCCCGTGGTCGATCGGCTGCCCGTCGGCCCCGTGCCAAGGCCCGTAGGTGGCCTGGCGCGGCGCGAGATCCCGCCCCAGCAAGGCCTTGACGAACGCCCCCAACCCCTTGCCCGACACCCGCACGATGCCCACCGCCCCGCGCCCGGGGGCCGTGGCAATCGCGATGATCGGGTCAGCGTGGTGGGGAAGCATGAAAGACAGGTGCGTGCGCCCAGGTGCCTCCTCCGTCCAGGGTGCCGAGGATCCGGCTCTGCCGGTCCTCTGGCACCGTCCCCCCTCCCAGGGGGGAAGCCGCGTCAGCGGCGCAGGGGGGTCACTTGAATTTGGGCATGTTGAACTTGAGCGGCACACCCATGCGGTGGTTGATGTGCGCCTGCTGCATGATGGTGAGGATGTTGTTCGTGATCCAGTAGAGCACCAGGCCCGACGGGAAGAAGAAGAACATGACCGAGAACACCAGCGGCATCATCCACATGAGCTTGGCCTGCAGCGGATCCGGCGGCAGCGGGTTCAGCGCGGTCTGGATCATGGTGGTGATGGCCATCACCAGCGGCAGGATGTAGAACGGGTCGGGCGAGGACAGGTCGGCGATCCAGCCGATCCAGGGCGCGTTGCGCATTTCCACGCTGGACAGCAGCACCCAGTAAAGCGCGATGAACACCGGGATCTGGATCAGGATGGGGAAGCAGCCGCCCAGGGGATTGACCTTCTCCTCCCGGTACATCTTCATCATTTCCTGCTGCATGAGCTGCGGGCTGTCCTTGAGCCGCTCGCGCATTTCCATGATGCGGGGGTTGATGGCCTTCATCTTGGCCATGCTGCGGTAGGCGCTGGCGTTGAGCCAGTAGAACGCGGCCTTGATCAGCACCACCAGCAGCACGATGGCCCAACCCCAGTTGGCCACGTAGCCGTGGATCTTTTCCATCAGCCAGTACAGCGGCTTGGCCAGGATGGTGAGCCAGCCGTAGTCCTTGACGAGTTCCAGCCCGGGCGCCACGCGCTCGAGCATCTTTTCGTCCTGCGGGCCGGCGAACAGGCGGGCCTTGGCGGTGTGGGACTGACCTGGCGCGATCTCGGGCAGCGCGCTGATGGTGCCCACCGAATACAGGTTGGGCGCCACCTGGCGCACGAAGTTGTCGCGGGCCTCACCGGCGTCGAGCAGCCAGGCCGAGGCAAAGTAGTGCTGCACCATGGCCACATAACCATCGGACGCCTTGCGCACGTAGTTGGCCTTGTCGGACGCGATGTCCTTGAACTCGACCTTCTGGAACTTCTGCTCATCCGAGTAGATGGCGGGACCGGTGAAGGTGGAATAGAAGGGCGTCTCGCTCTCGACGGTGCTGCCGTCGCGCACCAGCTGGCGGTAGAGCTGCGGGGCCACCGGGGCGGCACCGACGTTGCGCACCTCGTGCGCCACCTCGATGTCGTAGGCGCCACGGCGCAGCGTGTAGGTGGTGGCCAGCTGCACGCCGCCCTGCTCGGCGGATTCGAAACGAACCTGCAGCGTGTCCTGCCCGTCGGCCAGGGCAGACGGGTTGCCCACCAGCGTCATGGGCGTCTTGTGGGTGGGAAAACCGCCGCCGATCAGGCCGGTCTGGGCCACGTAGGTGCGGTCGCCGGTCTGGGTGAACAGCCGGAACGGCGTGTCGATGTTGCGGTCGGTGGCGCCGGTGGCCTGGGCGTGCTTGAGCAGCTGCGCCCCGACCAGGGCCCCGCCTTCGCTCTGGAAGGTGAGCTTGAAGACGTCGGTGGTGACCTCGTGCAGGCGGTTGGTGGCGGCGGCTGGCGCTTCGGCGCCGGGCACAGCGCCCGAGCCGGCGCTGGCGTTGGTGGCCTGGGGCACGGCGGAAGGGGCGGCCGGCGCGCCGGCCGGTGCCGCGGCGGCCGGGGCGGTGGCCGCGGGCGGGGTGCTGCCCGGGAAGAAGGTCGGGGCCTTGCCGTTGTGGATCTGCCATTTGTCCCAGATCAGGACCATGGAAAGGCCGAACACCACCCAGAGGATGGAGCGACGGATGTCATTCATGAGGCGTTCTTCTTGTCGGGGTGGCGGGGAAGGAGGCGGGTGAACAGGCCGGGCGGCGGGGCATCGGGCACCGGGTCGCATCCGCCTTCGCACCAGGGGTGGCAACGCACCAGCCGCCACGCGGCCAGGCGCGAGCCCTGCCAGGCGCCATGGCGCTGCAGCGCCTGCAGCGCATAGGCCGAGCAGGTGGGTTCGAAACGGCAACCACTGCCCAGCCAGGGGCTGAGCAGCAGGCGATAGCCCTGCACCACGCAGATCAGCAGGCGCTGCGGGAGTTCACGCCACATGGCCACGCGACGCAGGTGCTCCGGCGGCGGCGTTGCGCGCCCAGAGCTGGAGGAGTTCTGCCCGCACCGCCTGCTTGAGCACGGTGGAGCTGGCGCTTAAGAACTGATCGCGTGCAAAGCCGCTGCGCAGCCGCACCACGTGGGCCGCGTCGGCCAGCGAAGCGGGGACGGTGGCGTAGATCTGCCGCCGGATCGCATTGCGCGTGACCGCGCGACGCGCCCAGCGCTTGGGCAGGAGCACGCCCAGCCAGGGGCCGGCTTGCGGAAACAGCGGGGTGCTGCGCTCGGCAGAACCCAGCGCAAGTCGGTGCAACGCGAAGTGGGGCGTCTTGACCACGGGGGCGCCGGCCAGCACGGCCTGAAACTGCTGCCGGCTGCGCAAGCGCTGGATCACCGGCGGGTTCAGCGCGTGAGGCTCAGACGGCCAGGCGCTTGCGGCCCTTGGCGCGGCGGGCGTTGATGACGGCGCGGCCACCGCGGGTCTTCATGCGCACGAGGAAGCCGTGGGTGCGGGCGCGGCGGATCTTGGAAGGTTGGTAGGTGCGTTTCATGATGGACGGTCCGAATTCGGGAAACCCGCGATTATCGCCAGAAACCCCCCTCGGCGGCAAGCCGTCCCCAGCTTGCCCGTGCCACCGGTCAGAAAGCGGCCGGGCGGGCGCCCAAACGCCTGATGGCGCTTGTGGATAACTCGCGGCACTGCCTACAATGCGCGCCCGGGGTGCCGCCCCTTGTCCACAACGATAACCATCTCCCCCTTCTTCGCATGTCCGAGGGCACATCCCCGTCCGCCGCGCTTCGCGACGACCACCCCCGCCGTTCCCTGTGGGCCCTGTGCATCGAGCGCCTGGCCCAGGAAATCCCCGAGCAGCAGTTCAACACCTGGATCCGTCCGCTGGGCGCCAGCGTGTCGGCCGATGGTTCGCGGGTGGTGCTCACCGTGGGCAACCGCTTCAAGCTTGATTGGGTTCGCGCCCAGTACGCCGCCCGCATCAGTGCGCTGCTCGAGGCCATTCACGGCAGCGCCGTCTTGCTTGAGTTGGCGCTTGCTCCGCGCGAAGGCCCCGCCCGCTCTACGCCTTCGCAAAAGCCGGTGTTCGATGCCGTGCAGGAGCAGGTGTTTGGCGAACTGACCGAAGTGGTCCCGGCCGAGCCCGCGGCCGGCGCGGTGCACAAGACCCGCCTCAACCCGGCGCTCACGTTTTCGACCCTGGTCGAGGGTTCGGCCAACCGGATGGCGCGCGCCGCCGCCATGCACGTGGCCGGCAGCCTGGGCCAGCTGTACAACCCGCTGTTCATTTACGGCGGGGTCGGCCTGGGCAAGACGCACCTGGTGCACGCGATTGGCAACCACCTGCTGTCGGAGCGGCCCAACGCCAAAGTTCTCTACATCCACGCCGAGCAGTTCGTCTCGGATGTGGTCAAGGCCTATCAGCGCAAGACGTTCGATGAATTCAAGGCCCGCTACCACAGCCTGGACCTGCTGCTGATCGACGATGTGCAGTTCTTTGCCAACAAGGAGCGCACCCAGGAGGAGTTCTTCAACGCCTTCGAGGCGCTGCTGGCCAAGAAGAGCCACATCGTGCTGACCAGCGACACCTATCCCAAGGGGCTGGCCGACATCCACGAGCGGCTGGTGTCGCGGTTCGACTCCGGGCTGACGGTGGCGATCGAGCCGCCCGAACTGGAAATGCGGGTGGCCATCCTGATCAACAAGGCGGCCACCGAGGGCGCGGTGATGCCCGAGGAAGTGGCGTTCTTCGTCGCCAAGAACGTGCGCTCGAACGTGCGCGAGCTGGAAGGCGCGCTGCGCAAGATCCTGGCCTACAGCCGCTTCAACCAGAAAGACATCTCCATTCAGCTGGCGCGCGAGGCGCTGAAGGACCTGCTGTCGATCCAGAACCGGCAGATCAGCGTGGAGAACATCCAGAAGACGGTGGCCGATTTCTACAAGATCAAGGTCGCCGACATGTATTCGAAGAAGCGGCCGGCCAGCATTGCCCGGCCGCGGCAGATCGCGATGTTTCTGGCCAAGGAGCTGACCCAGAAAAGCCTGCCCGAGATCGGCGAGCTGTTTGGCGGGCGGGACCACACCACGGTGCTGCACGCGGTGCGCAAGATCGCCGGCGAGCGCCAGCAGAACACCGAACTGAACCAGCAACTGCACGTGCTGGAGCAGACCCTGAAGGGTTGAGATCCGGGTGGGCGCAGAAACCAGCGGAAAACACTGTTCAAAAGAGTGAAAATAGGGCGGTTTTGACCGCCGGGGTGCGCCGGGCACCCATCCACAAGACGAAAGAGCCGACGATGATCGTTTTCAAAGCCCCCCAGGACAAGGTGTTGGCCGCGCTGCAGGCGGTGTCGGGCATCGTGGAGCGGCGGCACACGCTGCCCATCCTGGCCAACGTGCTGTTGCGCAAGACGGGCACGCAGCTGCAGCTGACCACCAGCGACCTGGAGATCCAGATCCGCACCACCGCCGACCTGGGCGGCGACAGCGGCAGCTTTGCCACCACGCTCGGTGCGCGCAAGCTGATCGACATCCTGCGCACCATGCCCGGCGATCAGACCGTGAGCCTGGAGCACACCGGCGGCAAGCTGCTGCTCAAGGGCGGCAAGAGCCGCTTCACGCTACAGAGCCTGCCGGCCGAAGACTTTCCGCTGGTTCAAGAGGCCGCCAGCTTCGGCCCGGCCTTCAGCGTGCCGCAGAAAACGCTCAAGAGCCTGCTGAGCCAGGTGTCGTTTGCCATGGCGGTGCACGACATCCGCTACTACCTGAACGGCATTCTCTTTGTGGCCGAAGGCCGGCAGCTCAGCCTGGTGGCCACCGACGGCCACCGGCTGGCGTTTGCGTCGGCCACGCTGGACGTAGACGTGCCCAAGCAGGAGGTGATTCTTCCGCGCAAGACCGTGCTGGAGATGCAGCGCCTGCTGTCCGACAAGGAAGGCGCGATCGAGATGCAGTTTGCGGCCAACCAGGCCAAGTTCAGCTTCGACGGCATGGAGTTCGTCACCAAGCTGGTCGAGGGCAAGTTCCCCGACTACAACCGCGTCATTCCCAAGAACCACAAGAACATCGTCACGCTGGGCCGCGCGCCGCTGCTCTCGAGCCTGCAGCGCACCGCCATCATGACGAGCGAGAAGTTCAAGGGTGTTCGCCTGAACGTGGAGCCGGGCACGCTGCGCGTGGCGTCGAGCAATGCCGAACAGGAAGAGGCCGTGGACGAACTCGACATCGACTACGGCGGCGACGCGATCGAGATCGGCTTCAACGTCACCTACCTCATCGATGCGCTGCAGAACATGGGGCAGGACATGGTGCGGGTGGAGCTGGCCGACGGCAACAGCTCGGCCCTGGTGACCAACCCCGACGACAACGCCTTCAAGTACGTTGTCATGCCGATGCGCATTTGATCCACCGCCACACAGCTTGCCCTGGCCAACCCGCTCCCCAGCGGGTTTGGCGTTTTTAGCGATAGAGAAAGTCTTTATGTCCGACGCCGTTCCGAGCCCCGAAAGCTCCAATTTCCAGCCCAAGATCGACGCCCACCAGGCGGGTGCCAGCGAGGGTTACGGTGAGGGGTCGATCCAGATCCTTGAAGGCCTGGAGGCGGTGCGCAAGCGCCCGGGCATGTACATCGGCGACACCTCCGACGGCACCGGCCTGCACCACCTGGTGTTCGAGGTGGTCGACAACTCGATCGACGAAGCGCTGGCCGGCCACTGCGACGACATCGTGGTGACCATCCACACCGACAACTCCATCAGCGTGGTGGACAACGGCCGCGGCATTCCCACCGGCGTGAAGATGGACGACAAGCACGAGCCCAAGCGCTCGGCGGCCGAGATCGCCCTGACCGAACTGCACGCCGGCGGCAAGTTCAACCAGAACAGCTACAAGGTGTCGGGCGGCCTGCACGGCGTGGGCGTGAGCTGCGTGAATGCGCTCAGCAAGTGGCTGCGCCTGACCGTGCGCCGCGAAGGCAAGGTGCACCAGCTGGAGTTCGCGCGTGGTTTCGTGCAGAACCGCATCGTGGAAGCGCCCAACGGCGTGGAGGTGTCGCCCATGAAGGTGACCGGCGCCACCGAGAAGCGCGGCACCGAGGTGCACTTTCTGCCCGACACCGAGATCTTCAAAGAGAACAACGACTTCCACTACGAGATCCTGAGCAAGCGCCTGCGCGAACTCAGCTTCCTGAACAACGGCGTGCGCATCCGCCTGCTGGACGAACGCAGCGGCAAGGAAGACGACTTCTCGGGCGCGGGCGGGGTCAAGGGCTTCGTCGAGTTCATCAACAAGGGCAAGACGGTCCTTCACCCGAACATCTTTCACGCGCTGGGCGACCGTCAGAGCGACCAGGGCACCAACATCGGCGTTGAAGTGGCCATGCAGTGGAACAGCGGCTACAACGAGCAGGTGCTGTGCTTCACCAACAACATCCCGCAGCGCGATGGCGGCACCCACCTGACCGGTCTGCGCGCGGCCATGACGCGCGTCATCAACAAATACATTGAAGAGAACGAGCTGGCCAAGAAGGCCAAGGTGGAGGTGACCGGCGACGACATGCGCGAAGGCCTGTGCTGCGTGCTGAGCGTGAAGGTGCCCGAGCCCAAGTTCAGCAGCCAGACCAAGGACAAGCTGGTGTCGAGCGAGGTGCGCGGCCCGGTGGAAGACGTGGTGGCGCGCCTGCTCACCGACTACCTGCAGGAACGCCCGAACGACGCCAAGATCATCTGCGGCAAGATCGTGGAAGCCGCCCGCGCGCGCGAAGCCGCCCGCAAGGCCCGCGAAATGACGCGCCGCAAGGGCGTGCTGGACGGCATGGGCCTGCCCGGCAAGCTGGCCGACTGCCAGGAAAAAGACCCCGCCCTGTGCGAGATCTACATCGTCGAGGGCGACTCGGCCGGCGGATCGGCCAAGCAGGGCCGCGACCGCAAGTTCCAGGCGATCCTGCCGCTGCGCGGCAAGATCCTGAACGTGGAGAAAGCGCGCTACGAAAAGCTGCTCACCTCCAACGAAATCCTCACGCTCATCACCGCGCTGGGCACCGGCATCGGCAAGGCAGGCGGCGGTGACGCCAAGAGCGGCGCCGACGACTTCGACGTCGCCAAGCTGCGCTACCACCGCATCATCATCATGACCGACGCCGACGTGGACGGCGCGCACATCCGCACGCTGCTGCTCACGTTCTTCTACCGGCAAATGCCCGAGCTGGTGGAGCGCGGCCACATCTACATCGCGCAGCCGCCGCTGTACAAGGTGAAGGCCGGCAAGGAAGAGCTGTACCTGAAAGACGCCGCCGCGCTCGACGGTTTCCTGCTGCGCATTGCCCTGAAGGACGCCAAGGTGACCACCGGCGGCGCGGCCAACACGCTGCTTGAAGGCAGCACGCTCGAAGAACTGGCGCGCAAGCACCAGGTGGCCGAACACGTCATCGCGCGCCTGTCGGCCTTCATGGACGCCGAGGCCCTGCGCGCCGTGGCCGACGGCGTGTCGCTGAACCTCGACGACATGGACGCCGCCGCGCTGAGCGCGCAAGCGCTGCAGACCCGCCTGCGCGAACTCTCCACCACCGGCGTGCCCGCCACCGTGAGCGCCGAGTTCGACGCCCGCACCGACAAACCGGTGCTGCGCATCAGCCGCCGCCACCACGGCAACGTGAAGAGCAGCGTCATCACTCAGGACTTTGTGCACGGCGCCGACTACGCCGCCCTGGCCGAGGCCGCCAACACCTTCCGCGGCCTGCTGGGCGAAGGCGCCAAGGTGCTGCGAGGCGAAGGCGACAAGCAGAAGGAAGAGCGCGTGAGCGACTTCCGCACCGCCATGCAGTGGCTCATCGGCGAAGCCGAACGCACCACCGCCCGCCAGCGCTACAAGGGCCTGGGCGAAATGAACCCCGAGCAGCTCTGGGAAACCACCATGGACCCCAACGTGCGCCGCCTGCTGCGCGTGCAGATCGACGACGCCATCGAAGCCGACCGCGTGTTCACCATGCTGATGGGCGACGAGGTCGAGCCGCGCCGGGACTTCATCGAGACGAATGCGTTGAGGGCGGGGAATATCGACGTTTGAGGGGGCTTGTAGGTGACCCCATAAGCTGAGAAATTGAGGCCCATAAGTTGAGAAACTTATGGGCCTTTAACTTGGGGTTGGCGATGGCTATCGTCGGGGTTTCTTGGCTACTATCCCGGCCAAGCGTCGGGCTCCATCGAGTACCGGCTAATTTTTATCTTTTAGGACACCATGCTCACTGGTGAACTGCGCTCCCAAGTCGACGCCATCTGGAACGCCTTCTGGTCCGGCGGCATCTCCAACCCCATGGAGGTGCTCGAACAAATCACCTATCTGCTGTTCATCCGCCGCCTTGATGACGCCCACACGCTGGAGGAAAACAAGGCCGTGACACTGGGCAAGCCCATCGAGAACCGGGTGTTCCCGGCGGGAAAGGACGACAAGGGGCGGGAGTACCAGGACCTGCGCTGGTCACGCTTCAAGAACCTCGCACCGGCCGAGATGTACAAGGTGGTCGGCGAGCACGTATTCCCGTTCCTGCGGCAGCTGGGTGGCTCGGGCAGCAGCTACGCGCTGCACATGAAGGACGCGCGCTTCACCATCCCGACGCCGGGGCTGCTGGCGAAGGTGGTGGACATGCTTGACCACGTGCCGATGGAGGACCGCGACACCAAGGGCGACCTCTACGAGTACATGCTGGGCAAGATTGCTGCGGCTGGCCAGAACGGGCAATTCCGCACGCCGCGCCACATCATCAAGCTGATGGTGGCGATGACGCAGCCCACGCCCAAGGACGTCATCTGCGACCCAGCCAGTGGCACCTGTGGATTCCTGGTCGCTGCCGGCGAGTATCTGCGCGACCAGCACCCACAGCTGTTCCGCGACGCCGCCGCTCGTGCGCACTTCCACCACGGCATGTTCCACGGCTACGACTTCGACAACACCATGCTGCGCATTGGCAGCATGAACATGACGCTGCACGGGGTCGACGGGCCGGACATTCGCTACAAGGACTCGCTGAGCGAAGAGCACGCAGGCGACGAGGAGAAGTACAGTCTCATCCTGGCCAACCCGCCGTTCGCTGGCAGCCTAGACTACGAGAACACGGCCAAGGACCTGCTGGCCATCGTCAAGACAAAGAAGACAGAGCTGCTGTTCTTGGCGCTCTTCCTCCGGCTGTTGAAGCCGGGCGGTCGTGCGGCGGTGGTAGTGCCCGACGGTGTGCTCTTCGGCAGCAGCAAGGCCCACAAGGAACTGCGCCGCACCCTTGTGGAAGACCACAAGCTCGATGGCGTGGTCTCGCTTCCCGCCGGCGCCTTCAAGCCCTACGCCGGCGTCTCCACGGCCATCTTGCTGTTCACCAAGACCAACTCGGGCGGTACCGGGCACGTTTGGTTCTACGACATGCAGGCCGACGGCTGGAGCCTTGACGACAAGCGTCAGCCGCTGCTGGACGAGGCCAAGCTAGGCCCGACGCCGGCCTCAGCGCTGACCGAGACGGAGCACGCCAAGAACAACCTTCCCGATGCGCTGGCGCGCTGGGTGCAGCGAGACGGCGCAGAGACGAGCCGGCCGCGCACGGCGCAGAGCTTCTGTGTGCCCAAGGCCGACATTGCTGCGCAGGGTTACGACCTCAGCCTCAACCGATACAAGGAGGCGGTGCACGACGAGGTTGAGTATGAATCTCCGCTGGCCATCTTGGCGAAGCTAAAGAACTTGGAAGCGCAGATTCAGTCGGGGATGGCGGAGCTCGAAGGGATGCTGAAGTGACCGTCTGGAGGAAGGCCCGGCTCGGTGACTGCTGCGAGATTGTCTCGGGCGCTACGCCAAGTACCGCTGTTGACGACTACTGGGATGGAGACACTTGTTGGGCTACGCCCAGGGACCTCAGCGGCCTTGACGGGCACTACATCTCGGATACGCCTCGCAAGCTAACCGAGGCCGGGCTAGCCAGTTGCTCCGCGACGATTCTTCCGCCGAACAGTGTGCTCTTTAGCTCCCGCGCGCCCATTGGCCATGTGGCCATCAACACCGTCCCAATGGCGACGAATCAAGGCTTCAAGAGTCTGGTGCCGGGACCTGAGGTCGACGCGAAGTTCCTCTTGCACTGGCTCAGAGCGAACCGCTCTTTTCTTGAAGGACTCGGGGTCGGGGCGACATTCAAAGAGGTGTCAAAGGCTGTCGTCACTAAGGTGGAGATTCCCCTTCCGCCCCTCGCCGAACAACGCCGTATCGCCGCCATCCTTGACAGGGCCGACGCCCTGCGCGCCACGAGCCGCGAGGCCTTGGCCCAAATCGACCGTTTGGCGCAGTCGATTTTTGTGGAGATGTTTGGGGACCCAGTATCGAACTCAAAGGGGTGGAACCTGGCACCGCTCCCGGATGCCACGGACTTTCAAGAGGGGCCCGGAATACTCGCCAAAGACTTCCGGGAAGAAGGCATACCGCTGGTGCGGCTTGCGGGTATGGGCGGAGCAGAAGTGTCGCTTCGAGGCTGCAATTTCGTCGACCCCGCGATGTTTGCCCGAAAGTGGTCGCACTTCGCCCTGGAGGAAGGCGACATTCTGGTGTTGACCAGCGCAACATTCGGGAGTCCCACGGTGGTGGGCAAGGACGCGGTCGGCGCGTTGTTTTACACGGGCATCATTCGCTTCCGACCGAAGGGGCACGACCTAGATTCAACCTACCTACGTCATTATCTGGCCTCGCCCTGGTTTCTGCGACAAGCGACGGCTCTTGCCTCCGGCGCGGTAATCAAGCACTTTGGGCCGACGCACCTCCGGCAGATGACCATCCCGGTTCCACCGCTTCAGTTGCAACAGCAGTTCGCTATGCGCATTGCCGCGCAGGAGTCCTTACGAATCCAAGCGAAGGAGGCGGCTGCGATGATGGAGCAACTTTTCGCTTCGGTTCAGCAACAAGCCTTCAGTGGTGGCCTCTGAATGCAACAGCAGAACATCCCCATCGGCACGCTGGTCGACATGTACAAGCGCGGCGAGCTGCGCCTTCCGGAAATCCAGCGCCATTACGTCTGGCGCGCGACCCGGGTGCGCGACCTGCTCGACTCGCTCTATCGGGGTTACCCCAGCGGCTCCATTCTGATGTGGGAGACCGACGAGCCAGTGCCCACCCGCGACTTCGCCATCGCCCAGGAGACGACCGCCTTCGCTGGCCGCAAGCTGCTGCTAGACGGCCAACAGCGCTTGACCTCGCTGACGGCGGTACTCGGCGGCGAGCTGGTCCAGGTGCGCGGGCGCAAGCGCCCCATCGACATCCTCTTCAACCTTGACCACCCGGACGGCCCGCCGACCGACGACACCGAGGTCACCAGCGACGAAGACTCCCCCGTGGCGGCCGATGACGAGCTGGTGGACGACGCAGACGGCGCAGAGGACGACGACACCGAGCAGGGCCTGCAGGAGAAACTGAACCGCCGCACGTTCGTCGTCGCCAGCAAGAACTTGGCGTCGCTGCCCAACTGGGTGTCGGTCACGCAGGTCTTCTCGACCGAGGGCGATGCCCAGATTCTGAAGAAGGCCGGCATCTCCTCGTTCGACGACCCGCGCTTCCAGCGGTACTCGGACCGGCTGAAGAAACTGCGCGCTATCAAGGACTACACCTACGTCGTGCACGTGCTGGAACGCAGCATGAGCTACGAGGAAGTGACCGAAATCTTCGTGCGTGTGAATTCGCTGGGCGCGAAGCTGAAGTCCTCGGACCTGGCCCTGGCGCAGATGACCTCTCGCTGGCCAAACCTGCTCAAGGAGCTGGAGGCCTTCCAGGAGGAGTGCGAGAAGAGCTACTTCACCATCGACCTGGGCCACCTGGTGCGCTCCATCGTCGTTTTCGCCACGCAGCAATGCTTGTTCCGCAGCGTGGCCAGTACGCCGGTGGAGAAGCTCAAGGAGGGCTGGGCACAGGCGCAGGAGGGGCTGCGCTACGCCATCAACTTCCTGCGCAGCAACGCCGGCATCGAGGACGAGACGCTGCTGTCCTCGCCCATGTTCCTGCATGCCCTGGCCGCGCTCAGCCGCGTCAAGGACAACAAGCTCACCGCCGACGAGCAGCGGCAGCTGCTGCACTGGCTGCTGGTGGCCAACGCCAAGGGCCGCTACTCGCGGGGCTCCACCGAGACGCTGCTGAACGAAGACCTGGCCATCATCTTCCGAAAGGGCGAGGTGTCGGCGCTGATGGAGCCGGTGAAGCGCCAGTTCGGCCGCCTGAACGTCGAGCCAGGTGACCTGGCCGGGCGCGGCGTGGGGAGCCCGCTGTTCTCACTGGCCTACCTGGCGCTCAAGGCGGCCGGCGCCAAGGACTGGTACAGCGGCCTGGGCCTGTCGCTCACGCACCAGGGCAAGCTGCACTTCATTCAATGGCACCACGTCATCCCGAAGTCGCTACTCAAGGAGCGCGGCTACGAGCCCGGGGTCATCAACGAAATCGCCAACATGGCCTTCATCACGGGCCAGACGAACCGCCGTATCAGCAACAAGGAGGCGGTGAACTACCTGCGCGACATCGTCGCCAAGCAGGGCGAAGCAACGCTGCAAAGCCAGTGCGTGCCTACCGATGAGGCTCTTTGGAGCACGGACCGGTATGCTGACTTCCTGTCGTACCGGCGCCAGGCCCTGGCTGACCGCATGAATGCCTTCATCCAGGAGAAGTCCTTGGCATGAGCAACTTCGCCTTCCTCCAGGCCGAGTGGACCCTGGTGTTCGAAGCCGCCAAGCAGGCCGAACACCACACCCATGGCGACGCACGAAGCGCCTGCTTCTACGCGCGCCGCGCCCTGGAGCTGGCGGTCAACTGGCTCTACACCCACGACAAGGCGCTGAAGCTGCCCTACCAGGACAACCTCAGCGCGCTCATCCACGAGCCCAGCTTCCGGCAGGTCGTGGGCAACGCCCTCTTCACCAAGGCTCGGCTGGTCAAGGACCTGGGCAACCAGGCTGTCCACAGCACCAAGAAGGTCGCCACTGCCGACGCGCTGTCGGCCACGCGCGAACTCTTCCACTTCTGCTTCTGGCTGGCCCGCACCTACGGCCGGGCTGGCCGTCCTGACCCTGGCCTGAGTTTCAAGGCCGAGTTGCTGCCCAAGCCGCCGGCGGCCCCAGGCGCAGCCCCCACCGCCGAGCAGCTCAAGAAGCTGGGCGAGCAGCTCAGGGAGAAAGACACCAAGCTGTCCGAGGTGCTGGCCAGCCATGCCGCCCTGGATGCCGAGCTTCAGAAGCTGCGCGAGGAGGTGGCCGCCGCCAAGAAGGCCAACAGCGCGGTCCCCGACACGCACGACTACTCGGAAGCCGAGACCCGGCGCGCGTTCATCGACCTGCTGCTGCGCGAAGCCGGCTGGCAGCTGGACCCCGTCAAGAACTTCGAGGTCGAAGTGGCTGGGATGCCCAATGGCGAGGGCAAGGGCTTCGTTGATTACGTGCTGTGGGGTGACGACGGCAAGCCGCTGATGCTGGTCGAGGCCAAGCGCACGACCAAGAGCCCCATGGTGGGCCAGCAGCAGGCCAAGCTGTACGCCGACTGCCTGGAGAAACAGTACGGCCAGCGGCCTGTCATCTGCTACTCCAACGGCTACGAGCACTGGATGTGGGACGACCTGGCCTACTCGCCTCGGGCAGTTCAGGGTTTCTACAAGAAAGACGAGCTGATGCTGCTGGTGCAGCGTCGCAGCTCGCGCAAGACGCTCGCCGAGGAAGTCATCAACGGCGCCATCGTCGAGCGCTACTACCAGACCCGCGCCGTGCGCCGCGTCGGTGCCAGCTTCGAGGCCGACCGGCAGCGCAAGGCACTGCTGGTGATGGCGACCGGCAGCGGCAAGACGCGCACGGTCATCGCGCTCATCGACCTGCTGATGCGCTGCAACTGGGCCAAGCGGGTCCTGTTCCTCGCCGACCGTGTGGCCCTGGTGAACCAGACGGTCAACGCATTCAAGGCGCACCTACCCGACTCAGCACCCGTGAACCTGGTGACCGACAAGGCCACCGAAGGCCGGGTCTTCGTCTCGACCTACCCCACGATGATGGGGCTCATCGACGAGACCTTCGACGGGCAACGACGCTTCGGCGTCGGGCACTTCGACCTCATCGTCATCGACGAGGCACACCGCTCGGTCTACCAGAAGTACGGCGCCATCTTCCAGTACTTCGACTCCCTCCTGGTGGGCCTGACCGCGACGCCCAAGGACGAGGTCGACCGCAACACCTACGGGCTGTTCGAGCTCGAGGACGGCGTGCCCACCGATGCCTACGACCTGGACCAGGCGGTGGCGGACGGGCACCTGGTGCCTCCGGTGGCCATCTCGGTCCCGCTGAAGTTCCAGCGCGAAGGCATCCGCTACGCCGACCTCAGTGAGGAAGAGAAGGCGCAGTGGGACGAGCTCGACTGGAACGAGGACGGCACTGCGCCCGATGAAATCAGCGCCGAGGAGCTCAACAAGTGGCTCTTCAACACCGACACCGTCGACAAGGTGCTCGAGGTGCTGATAACCAAGGGCCAGCGTGTGGCCGGCGGCGACCGCCTGGGCAAGACCATCGTCTTCGCCAAGAACAACCCGCACGCGGAGTTCATCGAGGAGCGCTTCAACGCTAACTACCCCGAGTACAAGGGTCATTTCGCCCGGGTGGTGACCTACAAGACGGAGTACGCGCAGAGCATCATCGATGACTTCTCCAACAAGGAGAAGATGCCGCACATTGCCATCTCGGTGGATATGCTCGACACCGGCATCGACGTGCCCGAGGTCGTCAACCTTGTCTTCTTCAAGATGGTGCGGTCGAAGACCAAGTTCTGGCAGATGCTGGGACGCGGTACGCGGCTGTGCAAGGACCTCTTCGGGCCCGGCGAGGACAAGCGCAACTTCTTCGTTTTCGACTTCTGCCAGAACCTCGAGTTCTTCAGCCAGAACCCGGCAGGCGGGGAAGGAGCGACGGCCGAGTCACTGACCACGCGGCTGTTCAAGGCGAGGCTCGACCTCATCGGTGAGCTCGACCGGCGTGGCGAGCTCGGCCAGGACATAGGTGAGGCGCCGCCCGGGCCGTACGGTGGCCACCCGACGCTACAGGAGATGCGCGCGTCCACGGCCGGGATGCTGCACGAGCGTGTAGCGGCGATGAACGTCGACAACTTCATCGTCCGGCCGCACCGTCAGGTGGTCGAGCATTACCAAAAGCCGGAGGCGTGGCAGGCGCTGGGCGAGGATGACTTCGACGCCCTGGCCGGGCGTGTGGCCACGTTGCCCTCGCAGCGCATGGACGACGATGAAGAGGCCAAGCGCTTCGACATGCTGGTGCTCAGGGCGCAGCTGTCCATCCTCCAGGCGCGACCCGACTTCATGGGCCTGCGTCAGAAGATTCAGGCCATTGCGGTGAACCTCGAGGATGAGATGGCCATCCCGGCCATCAAGGCCGAGACGGCACTCATTCACGCGGTTGCAAGTGACGAGTGGTGGGACGGTGTGACGGTGCCGATGCTGGAGACCGCACGCCGTCGGCTAAGGGCCCTCGTCAAGCTTCTGCCCAAGGGGCAGAAGAAGGTCGTGTACACCAACTTCGAGGACGAGGTCGGCGAAGGCGCCGTCATAGACCTGCCGCAGGTCACGGCCGGCCTGAACATGGCCAAGTTCAAGGAGAAGGCTCGGGTCTTCCTGAAGGAACACGAGTCGCACCTGGCGCTGCAGCGGCTGCGCCGGAACCAGCCCCTGACGCCAACGGACCTGGACGAGCTGGAGAGGATGCTGAAGCAGGCCGGCGGAACGGAGCCGCTGATGACCGAGGTGAAGAACCTCGGGTTGGGTCTTTTCGTTCGGTCGCTGGTGGGCTTGGACCGCGAAGCCGCGATGCAGGCCTTCAGCGAACTGCTCCAAGGCAGCAAGCTGACGCCGGACCAGATTGAGTTCATTGAGCTCGTGGTGCAGGAGCTGACCCAGAACGGGGTCGTGTCCCCCGAGCGTCTTTTCGAACCACCGTTTACCGACATCAATGCGCTCGGGCCGACGGCTGTGTTTCCGACTGCACAAGTCACCAGAATTGTTGATGTGCTGAACGACATAAGAGCGAGGGCCGTCGCATGAGTCGATAGGTAGAACGCGAGTCCGCAAGTGAGCACCAAGAAGGCCTCGCACGCGGCTATCCTGGCACTGGATAGGTGGAACATAGGGAGAAGAGCAAATGTCGCTGATAACAGAAATTGCACAGTGGGCAGATACGCATTCAGCTTGGATGTCTGACGCGGCGCGCCGCTTGTTCGAACATCAGGCACATAGCGATGCAGACCTCGATGACATAGAGGCATTGATTAAGGAGGCCGCTGGTCTCCCGGACTCGAAGGGGCGAAGTCCGGCTCGAGTTGACATAAACACGTTGCCTAGCTTGTCCGGAACTGGCAGTGCCGTGAGCTTGACCGCAATTCGAGACCCAAAGAACCTCAATGCCATAGGCGCGGGCGAAGGGGTGACGTTTGAAGCCAGTGGATTGAGCGTGGTCTACGGATACAACGGGTCAGGGAAGTCTGGATACGCTCGGGCGCTCAAGAAGGCATGCAGAGCCCGCCATGTCGAAGCGGTCATCCCAAATGTGTTCTTGGAAGGAGGCCCACCCTCAGGTCCTGCAAGTGCAAGGATGGAATGGCAAGACGGGGGCGTGCCATCGTCAGAGGTCTGGGTGGACAACGTGCCGTCTCCAGAGGCACTATCACACATCGCGGTTTTTGACGCGCATTGCGCGAGAGTCTTTGTTGATGAGCAAGCGGCCATTTCATACATCCCATATGGGATGGACATCCTTACGCAGCTGTCAGCCTCACTGAAGCAGATTCAGACGCGGCTGGAGGTGGAGCGCCAGCAGAGAGCGTTCGATAGGTCGGCGCTACTTCCGCTAACTGGCTCGACTGAAGTGGGCCGCCTCGTTTCCACATTGAGCAGAAAGACAAAGCCAAAGGATGTTCGTGCACTAGCAACGCTTAGCGATGCTGAAGTCTCCGAGCTTCGCCAACTTCAAGAGCTGCTCCAGAGCGACGCTGTCCTCCAGCAGGCGAAGCGGCTGCGCCAGTTTTGTACTCGACTCGATTCCTTCATCGCCGAGTTGAAGCATCTGACGTCCTTGCTTGATGACGCCGCAGCGTCGCAGTTACGCCAATCTTTTGAGCAGCTTCATGCACTATTTTTGGCCAACCAACTGGCTGCGAGCGCCTTCGCGCAAGGCTACCTGCAGGGCACAGGCACTGACCCCTGGGAGCGCTTGCTGGAGAGTGCCATCGAGTTCGCCAAGGTTTCTTATCCAGACCACGAGTTTCCTGGCCCTGAAGGCAGCAACTGCGTGCTATGTCAGCAGCCTCTTTCGCCAGAGGCGCACTCTCGCTTGCACGAGTTTTTGAGATTCCTTCGGGATGATATTCAAGCGCGGTTCAACGCTTGCCGCCGTGAGGTAAACGCCCAGTATCAGCCGGTTGCCAACGCGCCAATTGGGACGTTTCCTGCAGACAAGGCAATATTGTCGGAACTCGCCGAGATGATTGAAGGGGCGCCGGAGCGGGTGCGTGATTATGTTTCGGCGCTAGGTGAGCGTCGACAGCTCATCGTGGCGATGGCACCGTCACGAGTGA
Organism: Hydrogenophaga sp. XSHU_21; assembly: GCA_046604145.1. Taxonomy (GTDB): domain Bacteria; phylum Pseudomonadota; class Gammaproteobacteria; order Burkholderiales; family Burkholderiaceae_C; genus Hydrogenophaga. Next base: position 1,302,866 of record JBKIXD010000002.1, on the reverse strand, counting down.
TAGACACCCTGCCCACATTGCCCGAAGACCCCGCTACTGAGTTGTGGGCATACAGGGAGCAACTTCAGGCGAAGATTTCCTCCTTGGAACAAGGGATGACCCCTCAGCAGCAAGCAGAGAAAGCGCAGCGTCTGCAAGAGCTTGAGGCTCGTGTGAAGTTGCAGCCGCTGGTTGAAACGGTCGTTTCTGCCATCCAAGCTGACGAATGGGATTGGCGCATGAAGGAGGCATGGAAGCTCTGCAATACCGCCACGCTAACCAAGAAGCACGGCGAGCTCTACGAGAGAACAGTCACAGCAGACTTACAAGCTTCATTGCAAAGGGAGCTTGCTGCACTTGGGGCAGCGAGCATCAAGCTCGAACTGGACCTGGCTGGTCAGCGTGGCCAACAGATGCAGCGGCTGAAGCTTGTATCTGCGAACACAGCATTCAAGGTCAAACCCTCAGGTGTACTGAGCGAGGGTGAGCAGCGGGCCATCGCACTTGCCTCTTTCTTGGCAGAGGTCAATCTGGGTCCAGGAGGCTCGGGCATTGTTTTCGACGACCCCGTGACTTCTCTCGACCATCGTCGAAGGGAAAGAATTGCCAGACGTCTTGCCGCTGAGGCGAAGAAGCGCCAGGTGATTGTGTTTACACATGACCTCGCATTCGCGCACGAGCTCATTGAATGCGCCAAGATGGAAGGTCACAAAGCCACCGTTCGGCATGTTTTCGCAGCTGGGCCGATTAAGGGAAAGTGCGATGACAAGCTGCCCTTCGATGCTCAGAAGTTGTCTGCGCGAATCAACTCGCTGAAGGATACGTACCAACGAGCGAGGAAGGCTCTCGAGGACGAGGGCAACTACACGAGATACGACGAACTGGTTCGCGCAGGTTATCGCAAGCTCAGAGATTCTTGGGAGCTGCTCGTGGAGGACCACCTGTTTGCGGGGACTCTCAAACGTTTTCGTCGCCCGGTCCAGACATTGCGACTGCGTGCAGTGAGAGTCGAGGATGCCGATGCAAAGGCAATCTATGAGGGATTAACGCGTACTTCGTACTTTGTCCACGAAGGCGGAGACGAAGCCCCTCCTGCTCTACCGGAACCCCATGAGTTTCTTGCTGATATTGACGCTCTTGAAGCAGCTTTGATGAGCATAGATTCGAACAGCAAGAGGGTTGCCTTCGAGCGGGAGAAGCTGGGAATTCCCTCGAGCTGAGTTTGGCCTAAGCGCTAGGTACCCCAATGACCAACGACATTCCAGAACTACCTGCAACGCCCAGGGCCGTTATCGAGTACATACGGCGCTTCGAGTTTGGTATCGGCGCATCGTTGCAGGGTGATGGGCGAGTCATAGTCGCGAACACGCAGCGCAGATATCAAAACCTGCTGGGGACAGTTGCAGAGGACCTCAACTCCAAACAATCTCACTTCATTCTTGAGCTTGTCCAGAACGCGGACGACAACAAGTACGCAAAAGGCGTTGACCCCAGCTTGTCCTTCATCGCTGAACGCCAGCGCCTAGTCGTAGTCAACAACGAGACCGGTTTTCTACCTGAACACGTAGCGGCTCTTTGCAGCGCGGGGGAGAGTTCCAAAAAGAACAAGACCGGCTACATCGGCGAGAAGGGCATTGGCTTCAAATCCGTTTTCAAGGTCACCGACGCACCTGAGGTCCATTCAAACGGATTCCACTTTCAGTTCAATCGTACCGACCCGGAGAACGTGCTGGGATATGTCGTACCTCACTGGAAGGAGCCCGACTTCTCACTCGACAACGAGGTGACGACACTCGTTCTCCCGGCAAGGCCTGGCCAGGAGTTTCCGGCAGAACTACTGAAGGACCTGGAGCCTTCGCTCCTTCTCTTTCTGGGGAAGTTGAAAAAGCTTGAGGTTAAGACTGGGGCGGAACATGTGCAGTACTTCCGCAAGGACCGAGGGGCGGTGACAACACTGACCACGGACTGCCGCAGGTCAGATGGTTCAACTACCCATGCAGAACGTAGCTTCTTTCGTACTAGCGCTACGTATGACATGTCGAGCATCTCCGAACCAAAGCGAAAGGGCGTACTTGAGTCCGATATCGTCCTAGCGCTTCCGCTCTCGGATAACGGAGAGGCAGCACCGGACCCAACGAGCCCTGTCTACGCCTTCTTGCCAATTCGGGATTTCAACTTTCCCTTCTGTATCCAGGCCGACTTCGTGCTGACCTCAAGTCGGGAAAGCGTACACGAGGACCTAGAGTGGAATGTCACATTGCGCGACCAAATCGCGCTCTGTTTTGTCGAGGCGCTAGAGGCCTTCAAGACCAAGCCAAGTTTGGCTAACACGTATCTTCGGTTCCTCCCGAAGGAGGGGACAGTCCACGACCCATTCTTCAGGCCTGTGGTTGGTCATCTCGTCGAGGTGCTCAGGGAGACTGAAAGCGTACCCGTTGAGGGTGGGAGATGGCGAAAGCCCAACCAAGTGCTTATTGCTTCACCTGACGCGCGCACTCTCTTCAGTTCCTCGGACGCCCATCTACTTTTCGGTGCGGAGTACCCAAGCCCATCTTTCGAGGCCACCAATGAGCAGCTCACGCGCATTGGCTGTAGGGCGTTGACGGTGGAGGATGTAGTCGGTGTCTTCGGCGAGCACGCAGCCTGGTTTGCAAGGAAGCCGCTTGAGTGGAAGGCCCGCTTCTTCGCCTACCTGGCTGCGCCAGTCAGACGCTCGGGGTTCGTCAAGGCACTCAAGGAGGTAGCCTGTATTCCTAAAAGTGGCGGGCAGTATGTGTTGCCCAAGGGAGAGACCATCTTCTTTCCCCTAGGCAAGGGCGGAAAGTCGAAATACAAGTTTGAGCATGAGCTCACTGTGCTAGACGATGAGCTCTACAACGCGGCACTTGCAGAATCCCTGGAAGTCAAGGCCTTGTTCGAAGGCCTCGGCGTGAAACCAGATAACCCCTATGCACTCATTCGAGACCACATTCTCAAGAGGCACTCTTTCGAAGAACTGGGCGACGACCATGATGCTTTGATTGGCCACGTTCGGTACATTCGCGACAAACTAGACCTCTATTTGGAGCACGCGGCATCACAAGGCCAAACCAGGCAAGGGGCGCTGGATGCTCTGAAGGACGGGCTCTTTCTAGGAACAAACCAAGTCGATGGTAGCTGGCTTTTCGACAGGCCTGCTCACCTCTATCTCAGCCAAGCGTATCGCCCTGCCTTCGACATCGAGCGCATGCTCGGGAGCCAGATAGAACCAGCACGCTTGGTATCGGATGCCTACCTGGTCAGGAAGCGAGGGGCTAGCACTGAGGACGTGGAACGTGAACTGGCGAGCTGGCAGCGATTCTTCTACGACATAGGTGTCAACGACTCACCGCTACTCAGCGCTCGGGAAAGCAGGGCCGAGTGCAGCAGAGAGCTGAAGGCTCTTCTATCGTCGTCCGACATCGGAGTGCGGCGAGAAACACTCGAGTGCCTTGACCGCAACTGGCACAAGTACGAGGACTCCCTGACCTACTCCGTCAGAGTCGGCAGGCAGTACTACAGCTACTACACACCCTTTCGAACAGACCTTCGAGCAACCCTTGCCCCAACCAAGCGCAAGACCACCGTTCCGCTACCGCAGGCCTACTTGGATGACCCAACAATCAAGAGCGTTCTCGGCGAAAGCGCTGTCTTTGTCGATGCACACCTTGGCAACTCACGGTTTCTAGACGCTACGGGAATCACCTACAAGGTTGACGCAAGTGCTTGTCTGAAGCGTCTTGCACAGATTCGAGACAACAAGGGCGGCGCCAGCCGAGACCAGGTCCGAGCAATCTATCGACAGCTGGAGACCCTTTGGTCGGCCGAGCGGTCAACGATTGAGAAGGCCTTCTCTGAGCAGCCACTCATCATGGTAGGTGCTGGCAAGAGCACTTCATGGGTGCGCCCTAAGGACGCCTGCTGGCAGCCGACCAAGGTCAAGTTCCTTGATGTTGCCCATGTGCCGCTGAGTTCTCAGTACCCAGAGCACCGTACTTTTTTTACGAAGCAGCTTGATGTGCCACTCGAGCTCCCACTGTCCAGGTGGGTCGACGCGCTGTCGGCACTCTCGGATGTCGAGGACCTGAGCGTACGAAAGAGCTTCGCGCTGACCATTTACCGACGCCTGAACCGGGAACTGGGACCCGAGCTAAGAAATGCTCCCGACTGGCTCCACCGCTTCTGGAATGAGCCGCTCTTTATGGACCATCGAGGGACTTTGGTACGGAAGTCAGACTCCCTCTTCGCCAACGACGACCCGGAGTATGCGCAGCTCTTCGAGGACGAAGAGTCCATTTCATTGTTGGCTGTTTCGCATGACCAACTCCCAGGCATTGCTCATCTGCTGGCGCGGACCGATATCTCTCGAGTTTCGGCGGCACTATCTGTTGAGCCAGCAGGCGAGGTTGTGGGTGAGGTTGAGCCAGCGCTGACAAAGAAAGTTCAAGAACTGTTCGGATTCATTGCGCGAGTGGTGTACTCGCAGAGCCATGAACGGTTCGAGACAGCAGTGAAGGAACAGCTCTTCGAGCACCTACGTGCGCTGAAGATTCTGGTGGTTCCTGAACTCGAACTCGATGTCACGCTGGGCAATGCCAAAAGAACTACATCAGGTGACGCAGCACCGCGCGACCGACAACTGCTCCTGCGAATGGATGCGCCTTCGCACATCGACCATGTCGCGATGGAAGTTCGAAGAATCCTGCGCCTGCCGCAGTCGCAGGTCGCTCCCATTGGCATCCTGCTCCGTTCGACAAACTTGAAGGATGCGGAGGACTATCTTCGCGTTACACATGTAAGCCGGCTGCCATCTGAAGAACAAGAACTGCTTGATGGCTTGGAGCTGAGGAATCCAGCTCCCGCTGTGGAACTGGAAACCGAGGAAGAAGAACGCGCGGATACCTCAGCTGCGGCGGAGCAACAAGACGAAGCGCAGCGAGAACCGTCGGACGAGGGTGCCACGACCGCTGAGAGCGAAGAAGCCGCTACGGTGGGAGGTGTGCCCCAGAGCGACGACGAGGTTGATATCACAGAACCAAAGGTCGGCACTGCGCGCCCACCTGGTGCGGGCGGTGACGCACTCCGACCCTCGAGGCGGACGGAATACATCATTCCAAGCTTTACAAATTCTCAAGGCCTGGCCACAGCTTCGACTCCATTGTCGGCAGAACCCGCTTCGTCGAGGACGGACCTCGACATCAGCAACCTTCCACCGAATGGGAGGCGCGCAGCTAACGCTTCTCCGGAGCGCGGTCCCGACCCGGCCGGCGAAGCTGGCAGTAACCGCAACGGCGACCAAGTCAATGGAGTTGCGACCCCAACAGCTGCGACCGCCAACGGAAATGATGGCATGTCGGGTGCCGGTGCTGGGAGTGACAACGCCACGCACCCACGGGCGCGGCCGTTCCAACCGGGCGCCAGCCGGTCCAGCGAAGCTGGAGGTAGCGCCAGCCACCAACAGCAGGCGGCCAGTGCTAGGCGTACCACGGAACGTACCAAGTCCGGTCGACTCCTTAGCTACACCGAGCCCGTCAAGGCCGGAGGCGCGGCCCATGACGATGAGGACTCGACGCGACCAGAGGTCCGGGAACGTAGAGCGGCCATCGAGAAGGCTGCAGTGGACTACTTCGTTGAAGCGGCTAGCAGCCGCTGGCGAAAGGTGACAGTCATCCCAAATCCGACCAACCCCGGCTTTGATATCCAAGCCATCGCACACGACGGAATAGCTGAGTTCATTGAAGTCAAGGGGCAGAGCGGCGCCTGGACTGAGACCGGTGTTGCCGTCTCCCCGACCCAGATTCGAAAGGCCGAAGAGCAGCGGGAGCGCTTCTGGCTCTGCGTCGTGGAGTACGCAACCGACACGGAGCGTCGACAGCTCTACCTGATAAACAATCCCTTCGGCATCACGGACCAGTTCCGCTTCGACAAGGGCTGGAAGGGTGCGGCCTTGGTTGTTGCTGCTAGGCCCACGCACCCCAAGGTAGGCCTGTTCGTCACCCTTGCCGGCGAGGGCAAGGCCCGTATCACGGGCGTCAAGGGCAACGGCCGTCTGGTCAAAATCGACTACCAATTCCTTGTTGATGGTCAGAAGCGGTTTAACAAGGTCTTCCAGCCAAATGCCATGGCGCTGAGCGTTGACTAGCCATGGCGCGGATGATTCCCGAACTGACCCAGGACCAACTCCGAGGCCTGAAATCGCGCGCCGAGGCACGGTTCTACGGCGAGTGCCGTCGACAACTGCCACCTGACGTTCTCGTCATCTACTCAGCCAACTGGATATACCGCGATGGTCGAGGTCGCCTGCTTGAGGGTGAGGCTGACTTCACCATCGTTGTTCCACAAAGCGGCGTCTTCACCGTCGAGGTCAAGGGCGGCGGGGTGTCGTTCGATGCAGCAACTGGTCAGTGGTCGTCTCTAGACCGCAATCGCGTAGCACACAAAATCAAGGACCCGTTCAAGCAGGCGTCAAACGAGCGTCACGCCATCAAGGACCAACTGTTGGGCCATCCCACTTGGCGGCGGTGGCGAGGCACTCGACTCTTGCTTGGTCATGCGGTGATGCTCCCCGACGTCCACAACGCACGACCCCTTTTGGGACCCGACCGCCAGCGAGACTTCATCGGAATCGACACCGACATGCTCGCGCTGGTTCCATGGCTCACCCGACTTCAGGCGTTCTGGTGGCGAGCGGGCGATGACGCTCTTGGCTCGCATGGCGTGCAGTTGGTCGAAGAGATACTTTGCAGTTCCATCGAGGTTCGACCGGCGCTGCGCTCGGTCCTTGATGAAGCAGAGCAAACGAGGCTCCGCCTTACGACCAGCCAAGCGAAGATTCTTCGCATCATTGGCAGTCGCACGCGGGCGGTCATCTCAGGCGGCGCCGGTACTGGGAAGACTCTGATTGCCGTGGAGAAGGCGAGGCAGCTTGCAGAGTCGGTCCAGAACGTTCTGCTGCTTTGCTACAACCGCCCACTAGCAGACGCGCTCGCGGCCGGCGTGGCTGACCAGCCTCGTATCACTGTGCTGACCTTTCATCAGCTGTGTGAGCGCCGGGTAGCGGCTGCGCGCGGAGAAACCGCGAGAGACCTTCTGAAAGAGGCCCAAGACGCGTATCCAGGCCATGGTGACAAGCATCTGTTCGATGTGCAGATGCCGTACGCACTGGCGCTATCGAATGAACTCCTCACCGAAAAGTTCGACGCATTAGTGGTCGACGAAGCTCAAGACTTCAGTGACGACTACTGGTTCGCCGTGGAAGAGCTACTGCGGGACCCCTCTGAAGGGCCGCTATACATCTTCATCGACGAGAACCAAGCCCTATATCGACGGCATGGGAACTTGCCAGTCAAGGGCGAACCATTTCACCTCACAGCGAACTGCCGCAATACCGCCCCAATCCATCGCGCGGGTTACGCGTTCTACAAGGGCGTTGCCGTCGACGAGCCCGACCTTCCAGGACAAGACGTGCAGCGCCGCGCCGCAGAAGGCGACATTGAACAAGCCGATGCGGTAGTGAACATCATCAAGGAGCTGCTTGCGGAGGGCGTTCGGTCAGAGGACATCACGGTCCTGCTCGCGAAGCGGCCGAAGGCAAGGCTGCACGCGCAGTTGCAGGCACATCGTCTGCCGGCAGGAATAGCGTGGTCCATCGAAACTGCCGGCCAGCGCAACTCAGTACTCGTGGATACCGTCAGCCGCTTCAAGGGACTGGAGTCTCCAGCGGTCATTTTGTGGCTAGGGGATGAAACCGTCGCCGCCGAAGACTGGGAAGTGGTCTACGTAGGTACAACCCGGGCAAAGTCCCTCTTGTATGTCGTCGGTTCCCCCCGGGCGTTGAGTGCTCTCAAGTAGACCTGAAGCCTCCCGCCGATGCCCAGCAGTAAGGCTTCTCGTACGCTAACTGCCAAAGAGTGCGAGTGAAGCAGTAAGCCACACAGATGAATTATTTAGTTTTCATTTGGCCAACTCATCAGAGCAAAAGCTCCACAAATTGAACCCCAATGCCGAGAACTGCCTCACGGGTGGGCCTCTGTTCGCTGCTCGCGAGAACCTGGCCCTCGGTACATTCCCTCGCAGCAGTCTCACGGGATTGCCTGCGAGCAGGGCCGGGTAGAGCCCACCGTGAAAAGGCATCGATGACCGATGGTAGAGATACCCCCCCTCAGACTTAGAGGACAACGCTTGCTCGCAACAATTCAACTACGGCTCTAAGGCGCCGATGGTCCAGCGACCGTAGAACGCGAGGCAAGTTACACGGCTGACGCGTCCTGCACTGTCCGAAATCGGACGGGAGGATGCGAGCGGAGCGCATCGATCCCCGGCGTTCGCGCGTCTACTCGCCGATGACAGTCAGTCACTTGATCTGCTGGCCTTTGGCGGTGGTATCGCGGACGAAGTCGAGGCCGCAGGCCCACACCGCTTTGGCTTTGAAGTGCTGCAGGCCCTGAGGCGTGAGCCGGCGATGCGAGGGTGACCATGGCGTGGGTGCCGCGCTGACGGCGTTCTCGACGGCGAGTGCCTGCAGACGTCAGGCGTCAGCGCCCCCCATCTGTCCATGAAACAATTCGCCCATCGCGATGGCAGAGTGCCACAGAAATCCGAGGGGCTTCCATGACGACCAGTCTCAGCAAGATGCTCATGGTGCTGGATCTCTTTGATGAGAACCAGGTGTCATGGACTGCTGACGCCATTTGTGAACGGCTGCAGGTCTCGCCCTCGAGCGGGTACCGCTACATCCGGGAGCTCACTGCGGCGGGCCTTTTGGCTCGGTTCACCAAAGGCATGTATGTGCTTGGTCCTCGCATCATTGAGCTCGAGTACGTGATGCGGACTTCGGACCCGGTTGCCAAGACGGGGCTGCCCATTCTGCGTCGCTTGGCGCAGTCAACGGGCTGTGACGTGTTGTTCTCCAACTTCTACGGTCTTCACATCATCAACGTTCTCCACGTGCCCGGCGTGGAGCCCTTGGGCATCACCTACACCCGAGGTCGTCAGCACCCCCTGTTTCGAGGCGCCGTCGCCAAGTCCATCCTCCCCTATCTGGGGCGTTCGCAACTCGTCAAGATCTACGACGCCAACGTGTCAGAGGTCGCCGAGTCGGGCCTTGGCGACAACTGGCTTCAGTTCTGGCGCGCTTTGCAGGCCATCAAGAAGCAGGGGTTCTGTGAGAGTCACGGCGAATTGGACCCAGGCCTGCATGGCCTGGGTGTGCCCGTGCTGTTGAGCAATTCCGTCGTGGGCAGCGTCACGCTGGTCTACACCAGCCACCGCGCCAAGCTCCTGAACGTAGGCGGGCTGCTCGAGCAGATGCGAGCCGCCGTGTCGGAGCTGGCCGCAGCGATCCAGGCGACGCAGTAATCGACGCCCGCCCGTTGGGCGGCCATTGCCTGATCAGCCAGTTGTCCCGGGGGCCGCCAGGCTCCTTTCGGCTCCTCGAGAAATGACGCCGTGGTGTGCGCCCGATGCGGCCCGTTTCAGCGTCCATGGCGAGGTCCCGCTGGCGGGATGGCATGCCATTCAGCATCCGGGAGGACGGCGAACCCGACTCGCGCGCCAGCACCCGCCGAAAAATTTACGGGTTATCACATGTTGACAAAGTGATAATTCCTGCGTTTAATGCCTCTCAGGCCCAGAGATCGTTCACCCGGAGCTGGCCTGCTCGAAGGAACCAAAGCGCCAAAGCGCCCCTTCCTTGACCTTGTCTTCGCGAAGCGCCCACAAGGCGCGATCGGGGTTCGGTGCAAGGCGTGCGCGAGTGACAGGATGCGGCGCCGGACGTGTCATGAATCCCCGAGGATCGCTCAATGCGGGATCGGGATGCACATTGCATATTTTTCCAAATAGGAGAAAAACATGATTTCTGAAAGTTTGAGCCAGGAACGGGACGCAAGGTTGAAGGGTTCGATCACCAAATGGGCAGTGCGCCGGTTGGTCGGGCTCGGCTTGATCGCAGCCGCATGGTTCGCCTCCAGTGGCGCGTGGGCGGAAGCGGCCTATCCGGTCAAGCCGGTCCGGGTCGTTGTGCCATTTGCTTCCGGGGGTGCCAACGATCTGGTGATTCGCCTGCTCGGCGATCGGTTGCAGCGCGACCTGGGTCAGCCATTCGTCGTTTTCAACCGGCCCGGCGCGAACGGGAACATTGCAGCCGCAGGTGTGGAGCGCTCCACGCCAGACGGCTACACGCTGCTGATGGGAAACCTCGGACTCATGGTCCACAACCATGTGCTCTATCCCAAGCCGGGCTTTGAGCGGACGAACTTCATACCGGTGAGCTGCATGGTGGAGACGGTGATGGTGCTGAAGGTGCCGCCAGGCTCGAGGTTCCAGTCAACCGGCGATCTGGTCGCGTACGCCAAAGCGAATCCCGGCAAACTGAACTACGCCTCGGTTGGAAACGGCTCGGCCATTCACCTTGGAGCAGAAATGCTCATGCACAGGCTGGGCTTCACGGCGGTGCACATTCCGTACAACGGTGGTGGCGCAATGATGGCGGCCGTCATGGGTGGAACCGTGGATTTCGTTGTAGACCCGCTCACCTATGGAGACGGCAAGGTGCGTGCGTTGGCCGTGCTTGATTCCAAACGCAAGGCGGGTTTGCCAGACGTACCCTCCATCGAGGAAGCCGGTTTTCCTTCGGTGAACGCAAACTCCTGGATAGGCCTGTTCGCACCACGGGGTACGCCGGACAACGTCATCTCGACCCTGTCCACACAGATTGAAGCGGCCCTGAAAGACCCTGCGGTGCGCGATACGCTGCTGAAGGCGGGCTTGCAGCCTTGTGATGACAACCAGTCCAGGTTTGTTCAACGAATCCGCGACAGCGAGAAGCTCTGGGAGCCGCTGGTGCGCAGCCTCAACATCCAACTCAATTGAGTCGAAGGATTCTCAACACGGGAGCTGTCAAATGATCATCGATTTTCAGCACCACTTCACGCCCCCGGAGCTGATCGGCCTGCCGGCTGTCAAGAACCTGAGCATCAACAAGGGGGGGGCGACCCCACCCTACCGCATGCCCGCCGAATTGACAGACATCACCGCTCACGTGCGTGACATGGCGGCGGCTGGAATCGATCACGCGATGCTTTCCTGCGGTCTGGGCATGGACGGCACCACGTTGGAAATCTGCCGTGCCGTCAACGACGCGATGGCCCGGCTTTGCGAGCAATCGCCCCGGCAGTTTTCGTCCTTCGCTCACACAGACCCGTTGGGAGGTCCTTCCGCTTTGCAGGAACTGGAGCGGTGCCGGCACGAGTTGGGTATGCGTGGCGCCGTGATCGTGTCGGAGCCAGGAGGCACCACGCTGGACGATCCCCGGATGGACGCCTATTGGGAAACGTGCGAACGGCTCGGCATGTTTGTGTTCGTTCACCCGTCGCTGAGGCCCGCGGTGGGTGCGACCATGAACAAGTATGACCTCATACGTTCATTGGGCCGGGAGTTTTCGCTGGCGATGTCCACGGTGAGATTGATCAACGGCGGTGTGCTGGATCGATTTGAAGGACTGCGTGTGCAGATGGGCCACTTGTCAGGTGGCTTGGCCGTGTCCATGAACCGGGTGCGGGCGATGCAGGACAAGGAGCGGATGAACACGGTGGGCCATCCGGATCACGGCATTCTGCCCAAGCATGACTTCGATCATTACTTGCGAGAACGACTTTGGTTCGACACGGCAGGCGTGTTCGGATCCATGCCTGCCGTGCGCGCGGCGGTGGATGAGTTCACCCCCGCCCGCATCGTGTTCGGCACCGATTACCCCCTCGAGATTCTGAGCGTGGACGACCTGAGCCATTTCGTCGAGGAGATCCGCGCACTCGGTGAAGCGGGCAAGGCGATCCTGTCCGGGAATGCGAACGGTCTGCTGCGGAGCGAATGATCCAGAAGCGAAGGACAGACTGTGAACTTCCAAGTCACCTTGCAGCCGAGCGGACACACGTTTGACGTTCCTGAGGGTGACGCCGTGCTTGCCGCAGGTCTGGCGGCCGGGTGGAATCTTCCCTACAGCTGCCGTGCGGGCACCTGCCGCACCTGCCGTGGCAAGCTGCTTTCTGGCCAGGTGGCGTACAAGGAGACCGCCACCATCAACCTCGACGAGATGGCGCGCCAGAAAGGCTACGCACTGCTCTGTCGGGCAATACCGCTCAGCAACCTGGTGGTCGAGGTCGGTGAACTGAGTTTGCAAGCCGTTCAGCCCAAACTCATGCCTGCGCGTGTGAAGCGAATCGAGAGACCGGTACCTGGGATCGTGGTTCTGGGCTTGCGGCTGCCCATGAACGCCAACTTCAAGTTCGCCGCCGGGCAGTTCATCGACATTCAGCTGCCCAACGGCAAGGCACGCAGCTACTCCATGGCCAATCCGCCCTCCATCGAAGGCGTGATCGACATCGAGCTGCATGTGAGGCAAATGCCGGGTGGACTGTTCAGCGAGGACGTCATCTCAACGCTCAAGGAAGGCGACATCCTGAGATTGCGCGCGCCACTCGGCACGTTCTACTTGCGAGAGGAAAGCAACAAGCCCGTCATCCTTCTCGCCAGCGGCACCGGATTCGCGCCCCTGCGTTCGATCATCCTGTATGCGCAACAGATGGGCTTTCAACGACCCATGAAGCTCTACTGGGGCAACCGGACACCTGGCGATTTCTATGCGCAACCGCCCGAGGGCGTGGAATGTGTCCGTGTTGTTTCAGGCACGCCGTGGGAAGGGCGCACGGGCCTCGTTCACGAAGCGGTGATCAAAGACCACCCGGATCTTTCCGGCCACCAGGTCTATGCGTGCGGTGCCCCTGCCATGGTTGACGCAGCACGAAGGACTTTCACTTCGGAATGCGGTCTGCCAGAGAGCGAATTCTTTGCCGATTCATTCTTGACCAAGGACGACGCCCCATGAGAATCGAAAACGCCGTGGTGCCACAGAACAACGACCAGTCCGTCGTACGGGGTGAGTACCTTTCGCACGGCACCATGGAGTGCTTCAACCTCGCGCGATCGCGTCAGTTCTACGAGCGGTTTCTAGGGCTGCAGTGCGTGCGGCACGCCAGATCGGCCATGGCCGTGCGTTGTGGTCTGCGGTTCCACATCGTCTGTCTGGAAGTTGGCCAGGCGCTCAAGCCGGTGAGTCAGAAGAATCACTGGGGTATCGACGTCGGCAGCGCCGTCGAAGTCGAGCGGATTCATCGAACGGCCACAGAGATGAAAAGCCAGTATGAAATCCGCACCGTGACCAATTGCGTCCGACAGCACGGTGTTTACTCGTTCTATCTGGAGGATCTCGATCACAACTGGTGGGAGATCCAATACTACGAAGGCACCCAGCATGACGACATGTTCGATTTTGGTGATCTGTTTGAAGACGCAGATCCGAACGAATCGGCAGAAGCGAGATGAGCTACAAGCTGCTGACGTACGCGTCGGATCGCGGTGATCGTGCGGGTTTGCTTGTCGGTCAACGGGTTGTTGATGCGGCCGACGCGACGGGTAACGAAAAATGGTCAACCGTGCTCGGCGCACTCGAATCCTGGGATGCGGCAAATGTCGCATTCACCCAGGTGACGGGAGACGGTGGATGGCCATTGGCGCAAACCAGGCTTCTGGCGCCAGTTCTCTATCCAGGTGAGATCTACTGCGCCGGGGCGAACTACCAGGATCACGTCGAAGAGATGGCGCGCAAGAGCGGTCGTGAGCCGGGCAAGAACATGCGGGAGCTCGGCGATCTGCCCTGGTTCTTCATCAAGAGCGGTCGCAGTTCCGTGGTCGGTCCCGGTGCGACGGTCAAACTGCCTGGTTACTCGAACGCCGTCGATTGGGAGATCGAACTCGTGGCGGTCATTGGTCGCGAAGCGCGCCACATCGCGGTGGAGGAAGCGCTCAGCTGTGTGGCGGGCTACACCATTGCCAATGACCTGTCGGCCAGAGACGCGATGAAGCGGGAAAAGATTTCCGCAGACACACCGTTTCATTACGACTGGCTCTCGCAGAAATGCTTTGACGGTGCCTGCCCGATCGGGCCCTGGATCGTGCCCACGGCAGAGGTGGGCGATCCACACAACCTGGCCATGAAACTTTGGGTCGGTGGGGAGCTGATGCAGGACTCCAACACAAGCCACATGATCTTCAACGTTGCCGAGCAGATTGCAATGCTCAGCTCGCGCGTGACGCTTTACCCGGGTGACCTTGTGCTGACGGGAACGCCGGCAGGTGTCGGAGCGGCCCGCAAGCGGTTCTTGAAAGCGGGTGAAGAGCTACGGCTATCCATCGAGAAGCTTGGCGAGTTGAGGCACTCGGTGGCTTGAGGCAAAGCATGAGTGGGGGCGCGATGACCCACTTCGCCATCCCGCACGTTGGAGCAGACACAAGAATCGAACCGGACATGGAAACACAAACGGATTTGTACGATGTGGTGGTGGTGGGGTACGGCCCTGTGGGGGCAACGCTGGCCAACCTGCTGGTGCAGCAAGGGCTGTCCGTCGCCATCGTCGAGCGGGAGGGGGGTGTTTATCACCTCGCGCGCGCAGGGCACTTCGATGCCGAGGTCATGCGGGTCTTCCAGAGCATTGGCATCGCTGAAACAGTGGAGGCACAAAGTGGCATCACCTTGGGCATGCGCTGGCTCGATGCGGATGGCGCCTTGCTCATGGAGTGGCGCCGCGGCGGTGACAAAGGCCCGTTCGGATGGGTCAGCGACTACATGTTCCACCAGCCGGACCTCGAGCGAGCGCTCAGGGCCCGATTGAGCGCTTCAAGCCTGGCCAAGTCGTTTCTGCTGCACGACGTTTTTGAAATCGACGAGCGGCCCGATCACGTCGTGGTCCGGGCGGAAGACACGGCCCATGCGCGTTTGGTCGAGATCCGTGGGCGCTACGTGGTCGGTTGCGACGGTGCGCGTTCGCTGGTGCGACGCCGCATAGGGTCCGAGCACGAAGACCTGGGATTCAAACAGCGCTGGTTGGTGGTGGATGTCCTTGAGTCACATGACCTGGGACTGGAGCGCATCAGTACCCAACACTGCAACCCCGAGCGTCCGATGTATGCCAGCTCGATCGCGAACGGGCGCCTTCGATGGGAGATCATGGTCAAGCCGGATGACGATGTGGCCCAGATCGTCCGGGAGAAATCCGTGTGGGACTTCATCGAACGTTCCGTCCGTCCGATCCGCCGGGAGGATGGGGAAATCACGCGGTCGGTGGTTTACACCTTTGAGTCGCTCATCGCCCAACGGTGGCGTGCGGGCAGATTGATGATTGCCGGAGATTCCGCACACCGGACCCCCCCTTTTCTCGGGCAGGGCATGTGCGCAGGCATCAGAGACGCAGCCAACCTGGCCTGGAAACTCGCCGCCGTTTGCCAGGGCAGGTCCGAAGAGGGATTGCTTGATACCTATCAACCCGAGCGGATGCCGCATGTCAGGGCGTTCATACAGGGCGCCATCGAGTCCGGAAAGATCATCCAGATGGCCGATCCGGAGGCCCTGCTGGCGCGCACGAAGGACATGCGAGCCAATCCCAAGGCCTATGCGCCACCCAACCCTGCACTGGGCAGTGAGGGGTTGGGCAGCGACTATGGTGCGAAGGGCCTTGGTCGCCAGGTGGTGCAGCCACGCATCGACGGCGAGCTGATGGACGACAAGATCGGACATGCCTTTGCCGTCTTGTGCACCCAGGCGTTCACTCAGGCTCACCACGAGCAGTTCACGCGCCTGAAGGCGTTCACGCATCTC
This sequence comes from Hydrogenophaga sp. XSHU_21, assembly GCA_046604145.1. GTDB lineage: Bacteria > Pseudomonadota > Gammaproteobacteria > Burkholderiales > Burkholderiaceae_C > Hydrogenophaga. The sequence goes on along the minus strand of JBKIXD010000002.1, from coordinate 1,287,160 downwards.
AAGTGGCTTGTTCTGCCTGAACAGCACACAGGTTTGCTGGACGTTTACGGGGCGGCCGCCATACTCGTTCGTCCTGATCGGTACGTTCACGCGGCCATCACAGACGGGGCCCATCTGCAGAGGGTCATTGACGAACTGCCGCTGCGTCTGCACTGAGATGAAGCGCGCCACGTTCCAAGTCGACTCTTTCGCTGTGCGACCTCCCGGTCGCAGCGATGATCAGGCGCTCGATCAAGCGATGCTGAGAGCCTACTCCGTCGAGCGTTCTGTCGACTACGGCACCTCCTTGGAGGATCTCCTCAAGCTCAGGCGGTGGGTCGAGGCGGGTTGCGGATGGGTGGATACCGCGCTGATGCTGGCCGATGACAACGAGCTGCGCGCCCATGCAGCCAGCCAGGCGGATCAGCATCGGCTTTCGGCACGGTTCGAATCGTTTGCGGCTGCCTGTTGCAGGCTGGCGCAGGCGGCCCTGGAGAGCGACGTCCAGCGTCGGACAGGCATCTATGAGCGCCAGGTGAGAAGCTTCCAGCGTTCGGTGTCGGGGGGGCCTGTTGACCGCTTGGTGTCTTTCGAGATCACCCACCGTGGCAAGCCTCACGCTGCCTGGCTTTTCAGGCCAGCCGTGTTCTCCACGCGCACGCCGACAGTGGTGGTCTGGGGTGGCGCCGATGGGTGGTGCGAAGCCTTTCACGGCAGCGTGCCGTTCTACACGGAGAGGGGTCTGGCGGTCTGTCTGGTGGAGCTGCCGGGACAGGGCTTGGCCAGGCTGCGACACGGTTCGTTCCTTGACGCGAATTTCGGCGCGTTTGTCTCTGCTGCACTGGATGCCTTGGTCGCTCACGGCTCGGACCCGGATCGGTTTGGCGTGGTCGGACACAGTGCCGGTGGGACTCTTGCCCTGGTCGCCGCCGCGGCAGACAGCCGGATACGTGCCTGCTGCACCAACGGCGGTTCGCTTCAGCCCCTGAACGGATTCAGGAAGTACCCCCGCGTGCTGCAGCGGTTCGGGCGACTGACGGGTGGAGGGTGCGACGAGAGCGACATGGCCGCCCTGTTCGACCGACTCGGCCTGGACAACGCACCCCGGAAGATGCAAGCCTCATTGCTCTGTCTGCAGGGTGGTCTGGATCCACTCGTGGACAACGTCGAAGCACAGCGTCTTGTGGACCTCCGGGGCGCCGATGCAACGCTTGCGTATTGGGCTGAGGGCGTTCACTGCCTCTACAACCACGCGATCGAACGCAACTGCGTCATGGCGGAATGGTTCGCCACCCGACTCTGCTGATCAACCACCGTGCCACTTACCGATACGGGAGATATTCATGAGCGCGCGTCCAGGTCTGAAGTTCAGTCACGTTGGCTTTTTCGTCACCGACCTGGATCGGCAAGCCGATTTCTATTCGGATGTCCTCGAATTCACCATCACGGATCGTGGGTTCCTGCCAGGTCCCAATGGCCCGATGCAGCTGGTCTTCATGAGCCGTGATCCGGATGAACACCACCAGATCGTGCTGATCTCGGGGCGACCAGCAGAGATCACGTTCAACGTGATCAACCAGATTTCCCTCAAGGCAGACTCGGTTGCCACGTTGCAGCAGTTTCATCACCGCTTGCAGTCGGCGGATATCTCTGAACTCGTGTCCGTGACCCACGGCAATGCTTTGTCCGTGTACTTCCGTGATCCCGAAGGCAACCGGGTCGAGTTGTATGTGGACACACCCTGGTATGTCAGCCAGCCATGCCGCGTGCCTGCCCCGATCGAACTGCCTCCTGACGAACTCATGTCATGGGCCGAAACGCATGCGCGAACCCTGGCGGGTTTCAGGCCCCGAAGCGAATGGCGGCATGACATGGCGATCCGCATGGGGTTGACCGATTGACTCTTTGAAAGCGCATGCACATGAAATTGGCAACTTTGAGAAATGGCACCCGCGACGGGCAACTTGTGGTGGTCAGTCGAGACCTCTCGATGTGTTCGCCGGTGTCCGACGTCACGTCCACCCTGCAGGATCTGCTGGATCGATGGGATGAACTGGCTCCCCGGATCGCGCCCGTCTACGACGCGTTGAACGGCAATCGCTGGCCGCAGGCCCGTCCGTTCGTGCCCGAAGAAGCGATGGCGCCACTGCCCCGCGCCTACCAGTGGTGTGACGGATCTGCCTATTTGTCCCACGCTGAACTGGTCCGAAAGGCTCGCAACGCGGAAATGCCCGCGTTTCTCTACACCGATCCGCTCATGTACCAAGGTGCGTCCGACACCTTCATCGGGAGCAGGGACGATATTGAACTTGCCGATGAGGCCTGGGGCATCGACCTCGAGGCGGAGATCGCCGTCATCACTGGGGATGTGCCCATGGGCTTGTCGGCGAGCGATGCGGGCCGTTGCATCCGATTGGTGACCGTTGTCAATGACGTCAGCCTGCGCAACCTCATCCCGCATGAGTTGTCCAAGGGGTTCGGCTTCTTCCATTCCAAGCCATCCACGGCATTTGCCCCGGTGGCGGTCACGCCCGACGAGCTCCATCCCCATTGGGACGGGGCCAAGCTGAACCTTCCCGTTGTCAGCCACGTAAACGGCGTAGAACTGGGACATCCGCACGCTGGAACCGACCTGAACTTCGATTTCCCGACGTTGATCGCGCACGCGGCTCGAACCCGTCATCTGGTGGCCGGCACCGTGATCGGTTCAGGCACGGTGTCCAACAGGGACCTGAGCGTGGGGTCCTCGTGCCTTGCCGAAAGGCGAATGCTGGAGACCATCGAGAATGGTCGGCCCACCACGGATTTCCTGCGTTTCGGAGATCTGGTCGAAATCGATGTGAAGGACCCTGAAGGCCATACGCTCTTTGGCGCCATCCGGCAAAGGGTGACCCGATACGGTGCCTGATGGAACGGGCGAATGCCAGGCCACTACCGGCGCCGCCCAATGAAGACAACGGAGCTTTTTCAAGGGTCCAACGACCGTGTGAGTCGCTCTGACCCGCCCGGTTTCTTCGGGCCGATGGTTTACAGGAAGAGGGCTCCCAACCTGCAAGGAGCCCATGAGGAAGAGCCGATTCAGCGAAGAACAGATGGTCGCGATTCTGCGAGGGGCGGGGCGCGCCAGCGCGGCTGAGCCCGCCTGGGGGCACAAGGTCAGCGAGCCCGCCATCTGCGCCTGGCGCTGGCACTTTCCACAGATGAAGGTCGCCGACATCAAGCGCCTGAAGGCACTGGAGGTTGCACGGCATGTTCGTGCGCAGCTTGCAACGCCACGCTCTTGTTGGCTGGGCCTCGGCTTGGGAGAATCGTTGCACGGGGCAAAGCCCGAATGCACGGCGAGACAACAGACCTTGACGACGAACACACGCGCGCCCTTCTGGGTTCATTTGCTCGGGTTCACGGGTGCTGCCGCCGTGGCCACGGCCTTCACCGCCGTGGCGATTCGCACCCCCGACATCTGGCCGTTCCTGCCACGCGCGCCCATGGAACTGGCGCTGAAGGTGCTTGGCGCGAGCAACCAGGAACAGGTGGCCGATGCCGAGTTCCTCGGCATCTGGATCCCCTCGTTTGCGGTGCTGGTCGCGCTGTTCTACCTGGTGGCCGCAGTGGTCAGGCGGGTCTCGGGAAGGTAGGTCAGTGGCCGTGGGCAGCGCTGCTGCGCCCGACCTCAGTGCAGCTTCACCTGGGGCGTGGCCCGCTTGACGAGGAACCGCGCCAAGGCCAGCACAGCGGTGCGCAGCGTGCCGAGCACCGCCTGGTGGTGCAGGAGGTGCAGGCTCAGGTACATGGTGCGCGCCAGCAGCCCCTGAACCAACCAGCTCGTGCGGAACAAGCCCCCCATGAGGCTCCCCACCGACGACCGGGTGCCCAGCGACACCAGCGATCCATGGTCGCGGTAGATGAACGGCCGCGTGGGTGCGGGCTTACCCCGCGCCAGGCGGGTCAGGACGTTCACCAGGTAAGTGGCCTGCTGGTGGGCGGCCTGCGCGCGCGGTGGCACCCAGCCGCCCTCGGCGGTGGGGCAGGCAGCGCAATCGCCCAGGGCGAAGATGTCGGTCTGACCGACCACGGCCAGGCGGTCCGTCACCTGCAGTTGGCCCGACCGGCTGGTGGGCAGGCCCAGGCCCGTGAGGAAGTCCGGGGCCTTGATCCCGGCAGCCCACACCACCAGGTCGGCCGGGAACACGCGGCCGGTCGCGTCCTCGACCTGCCCGGCCGTGACGCGCGCGACGCGGCAGTCCGTTTCGATGTGCACGCTGCGCTTGCCCAGCAGCACGGCCGCGGCGTCGGACACTTTCCGGGGCAACGGCGAGAGGATGCGGTCGGCGCCTTCGAGCAGGGTGATGCGGACATCGCGCCGCGGGTCGAGGCGGCGAAAGCCATAGCGCGAATGCACGACGCTGGCTTCGCGCAGTTCGGCGGCCAGTTCGACGCCGGTCGCGCCGGCGCCGATGATGACGATGTGCACGAGGCCCTCGGCGCCCGCACTCTTGCGCAGGTCGGCGGCGGTGAACAGCTGCAGCATGCGCAGGCGAAACCGCTCGGCGTCGGCGGGTTGGTTGAGCGACAGCGTGAATTCGGCCGCCCCCGGCACACCGAAGTGGTGGGCGGTGCTCCCCACCGCGATCACCAGGTGGTCATAGGGCAGGTCGCGGGGCGGCACCAGGGCCTGCCCGCGGTCGTCCTGAACGGCCCCCACGCGCAGCCGCCGCGCGGCATGGTCCAGTTGGGTCATCGGTCCCAGGCAGAACGTGAAGCCGCTGTCGTGCGCCACCATCTCGTAGGACAGACCCTCCTGGTGGATGTCGAGCGTGCCGGCGGCCACTTCGTGCAGCGAAGGTTTCCAGACATGAAAGCGCTGTGGGTCCACCAGGGTGACCCTCTCGGGGCCCAGGCGCCTGCCCAGCTTGCACGCCAGTTCGAGACCCCCGGCGCCACCGCCGACCACCACGACGCGAGGAAACTGCATGCCTGTCTTCCCCGGGTCAGCACCCGGTCCCGTTCAGCGAACGGGGCGCCTGGGCGCGATGGCGTGGTGCCCGCCGCACCGAGCGCTGGAGGGGCGGGGCCGGTTGAACCCTAGGACCGTGTCCGGGGCGAATGATTGGCGTCGCACGCATGGAAGCCCCGCGGGCGGCGCAGTGATTCATTGTCGGCCGATGTGTCTGGCAGAAGGCGGTCGTATTCGGCCTTGACCAAGCGGTAGCAGGCGCAGGCCCTGAGTTCAAGACCGCCCCGGCTCAACACCTTCACACGCCCGCGCCCGCAGCTGATCAGGCCCGCCCGCTGGAGCCGGGCGGCCGCCGCAGTGACGCTCTCGCGCCGAACACCCAGCATGTTCGCGGCGTGTTCGTGGGTCATCCGGATCTCGCTGCCCGGCGTCTGATCGAGGCTCCACAGCAACCACTTGCTCAGCTGCTGTTCCACCGAATGGTGCCGGTTGCACAAGGCGGTCTGGGCCATCTGGGTGATCAGCGCCTCGGTGTAGCTCAGCAGCAGCTGCACGACCGGCCTGCACTGATCGAATTCGTCCTTGATGAAGCGGGAGGTCAGGCGCAGTGCGCCGCCCGACCTTTGCGCGACGGCCAGGCTGGACGTGGTGTCGCCGCCCATGAACAGTGGAAAGCCCACGATCCCTTCGTTGCCCACCTGCGCGACCTCGGCGGACTTGCCGGTGATGGTGAGGTAGAGCAAGGCCACGGTGGCGTCGGCGGGAAAGTACACATGGCTCTGGGCACGACCGGGCTCGTAGAGCACCTGGTCTGTTTGCAGCTCGACCGGCTCGAGCTCAGGCCGCCAGCGCGCCATCACCTCGGCGGGCAAGGCGGCCAGCAGACGATTGGACGTGACATCAAGGGTGGTGTTCATAGCGTCTCCCGAGTGAAGCAGCGCCCCCGGCCATGCCCTTGCACAGGGTGGCTCAAGGTCCGGTGGCGAGAAAACCGCCAGAGGCAGGGAACTGGCTAGGGCCGGGAAATGTCCGTCAGCGCGTGGCCGGCGGTCTGGTTGTCGAGGGCTTCCACGGCCACATCGCCGAGCGAGACGATGCCCACCAGGCGCTTGTCGTGGTCCACCACGGGCAGGCGGCGCACCTGGAATTCACTCATCTTTCGGGCGCCCTCTTCAACGGAGTCGTCGTCGAAGGCCCAGATCACGCCTTCCGACATCACGTCGCGCACCGGCGTGTCGCAGGGCTTGCCTTCGGCCACGGCCCGCATGGCGATGTCGCGGTCGGACACCACACCGATCATGCGGTCGTTCTCGCCGACCGGCATCATGCCGAAGCCTTCGTCGCGCATGCGCGCCGCCGCTTCCTTGACAGTGGCATCGGGGCCGATGACCAACACGTCACGGGTCATCACATCCTTGAGCATCTGGGTCTGCATCTTCGCCTCCTTGAGAACATCCTGAACCACCGACACCGCCGCCCCAACAGCGGCGGTGTCGGGTTCCATCATGCGTTGCACAGGCGGTGGCTTCTGTGCGGTATCAAACATAGGAAGGCCGGCTTCATCGGCATGGCCGACCGGGCATGCCTCAGGCCGCCTGGGCCAGAAGGTCTTCCTTGCGGGCGCTCATGCGCATGCCCAGCTCCACCACGTCGATCGTGGACGCCCGTACTTTCGGAAACATCTCGTCCTGTTCCTCCTTGACGTGGTGTTTCACGTACTCCGAGAGCACCTTGATCCGGGCCTCCACCATCTCGGTGTCGGGCTCGACCGCTTCGATCTGGGCGATCAGGTCTTTCAGGCTGGCGTGCTCCACGGTCGCCTCGGGCACCAGCAACTTGTCCTTCAGGGCGGCCTTCACCGCGGGGTAGAAGATCTCTTCTTCGATCTGCGCATGCACGCTGAGGGCGGTGCAGATTTCAGCGATCAGCGCTTTCTTCCGGGACGACGAGCGGGCCTTCTCGTATTCGGCGAACAGCTCGCTCACCGCCTTGTGGTCGGCCTTGAGCAAGGCAATGGCGTCTTTGGGCAATGAGGTGCTTCTGGCCTGGATGCTGGTCATGGGGGGTCCTTTCGCGGGTGGGTTGCGCGGTCTGCGCGGTGGGGGCGCGATCAACACGCGGCGCGGGCAAAGCGCCAGGGGTTTCTCGCGAGTCCGGACCTTAGGGACCTCGCCACACCGGGTCTGTGCGATCGCACACAACAGACCGGGGGACACACCGGGATGGATGCAGCGGGGCGGCCACGCCGCCCGATGGGCTCAGCCGCAGGGGGCCGTCGCCACCACCGCCTCACCCCCGCTCGAGAACCGGGCGCTGCGGCTGTTGCCCGCCGAAGTCACCCGCACCGTGGCGCCTTCGATCTCCGACCCTGCGATGGTGATGCCCCGGGGCCCGGCGGTGTCGTCGACGTCGATGGTGAAGGCGATGCGTGCCGCCGGGGCCAGGCGGCGGATCGACAAGGTGACCTGGCGGTCGCCGTCGGTCACGCGGGAGTGCGACGCCAGCGCGTCGGCGCCGGCCACCAGTTCGAAGGGCTGGAACACGTCGACCCCGGCGCCGGTGTTGGTGGTGTCGAAGATCAGGCCCGCGGCGGAGCCGCTGAGGTCGATGACCACGTCGGTGGCCACCAGCGCGCAGGCCGAGGCGTTGACGATCTCGAACCGGTCTTTCGGCGCGCTTTCGACAAAGCGCACGTTGACATTGGCGGCGGCGGGCAGGGCGGTGGCGATCAGGCCGAGCGCAGTGACAAGGGTCGCGGCGGGTTTGAACATCCAGTGGGCTCCGTGGGTGTCGCACCAGTATGCCGAGGGCCGCTATTCCGACGAACCGCGGAGGACACCGTGGGCGCCCACCTTGCATCGCGCACGTTCGGCGCACGGCCAGCGCTCGCTCAACCCGAGCTTGACGCCGAGCCCCGCAAACAAGGCCGCCAATCCGCAACGCAGCCACCGCTGCACCACCGCCGATTCGATGACGAGGCGACGAAACGCGTGGGCCACAAAGGTCATGGCCATGAATCTGCTGCGGGCGGGGCCCGTGACCGTCCGGCGCCTGGAAGTGGTTCGCCGCGGCGAGCACGACGATGCGCCGGGCGCGGGCTGAACGAGCGCCGGGCCCAGGCCCGGGCGTGCCTCAGGCCCAGTCGTCCAGCCACCGGCCCAGCGTCTGCCGGGTGGTCTCGATCACCTTGGCGTTGGCCTTGAAGCTGGCGGCCGCGGCCAGCTGATCGACGATTTCCTGCTCGAGCGACACGCCGGGCCGGGTGGCCTGATCCACACGGGCATCGACCCCGCCTTCGGGCCGGGCGCTGGCCTGAACCACCTGGCGGCGAAAGCCGGGCGTGGCCGAGTTGGCCACGTTGTGGGCGGCACTGTCCAGCCGCAGCGATGCCACCTGCATGCCCGAGGTGGCGGTGGACAAGGCTTTGATCATGGTCGGCTCCAGGACGGGCGGCAAAAGCCACCCTGCACGGCGTTTATCGACGCCGGCACCGCCCGCTTGAGGCCGTCCGTCAGGACGCGGTGGCGGCCAGGGCCTTGGTCACCTCGCGCTTGCCCTGGGTGCGCAGCCCCAGGATGGCCGGCAGGTAGCGGTCGCGGGGGACGACCTGGCCGCTTTCCCATTTCCACACCGACAGGCTGGAGGTGCCGAGGTAGGCGGCCATTTCCTTCTGGGTCAGACCAAGCCGCTCGCGCTGCGCCTTGAAGCGCGCGGCGTCGAACACCGCACGGCGGCCCCGGCGTGGCGCGGCGCCCGCGTCGGCTGCCCGGTCCACCGCGGCAGGGCCCGCCTTCTGCATCTGCTGCAGGGCCTTGTCGGTGCGGCGGTTGGCTTCGCGCAGCGCCGCCTGGGTGTCCCGCAGCTGGCGCTTGAGGGTGGCAATTTCGTGGCGGTGCGTGGCGGTGGCCTTGCGCAGGGCGTTGAAGTCTTCGCGCAGTTCCTTGCGGGCCATGCGCGCGATCTCTCGCTTCAGGGTGGAGGCAAAGGTGGTCATGGTTCCCAACGTCGGTCTTTTTGTGCCCACAGGATACGCCGGCTGGCTGACAGCGGGGGGTTCCGGGCGGTGCGGGGTGCGATGATCCACGGCCCGGCGGCGTCCCTCACTGGCGCCCGGGCCCACCCCCATGAGCGATTCGCAAATCCAGATTCCCGACAGCTTCGTTCACCTGCTCACGAAGCCGGGCCAGCCGCTGCCGCGCCACCGCGCGGCCGAACTGGCGCAGCGCTTCGAGTTCTGCGACGACCTGGCCACGTCGCTGATGCCGCGCGCACAAGAGGTGCAGTTCAAGCTGGGCATCACCGAGGCCGACGTGATCGACCGGATGCTGGACAGCCTGATGGCGCTCACCGCGGTGGACGATGGAGAACAGGCCACGCTGCTGGTGGCCGAGGCGCGCTGGGTGGTGTGCCACATGGCCGAGCAGCTGGGCTGGCTGGACCACCTCGGCGATGAGCTCCGGGCGCTCGCGCCCGACATGGCGCCGGGCCGTCAGCCCCGGTAGTTGCGGCGAAACCGGGCCTGCCGGTCGTAGGTGGCACACACATCGTTGCAGAACCGCCGGCTCGCGTTGCGCGTGGCGTCGATGAACAGGAACCCGCAGCCTCGGGCGTCTTCGCACACCTTGAGACGGCCCGGCAGGTGGCCAGCGGTGAGCTCCATGGCACTGAGGAACAGCAGATCGGGCAGGTCTTCTTCGCGCGTGGCACGGGGTCGCACTTCGCCGGTGGCCCAGTCCACCTGCAGCAGCTGGCTGGCCCGGGCCCAATGCGCCTCGAGCACCGGCAACAGGGTCGGGGGCAGCGGCTCACCGTCGATGCGGGCATCGACATAGGTCAGGAGCAGTGTGCGCAAGGCGCGGAGTTCATCGGCCAACCGCTGGCGCGACGCGCGCCGCCGGCCGGGCGCGAGGGTCAGCCCGCCGTTGATCTGCGCGACCACCAGCAACCGCTCCACGTCGAGGATGTCCTCAGGTTCTTCGGACAGGCGCCAGTTGAGGGAATTGAACAGGCACAGGGCGAGCGCACCCCGTTGGGTCAGATCGGCCGGTTCGCCGATGCCCGGGACGGTCGGTGCTTGGGTGGTCTCTTCTCGGCTTGACGTGGGCTTCGGCATCTCGGGGCGGCTCTCTTCGCCTTCTTTGCACCGAGGTCGGGGCAATGGTTCTGTCGAATTCGGGGAGATTGGTTCCGCCGATTGTAACGTGTGTCGCACATCACACCCGTTACACTGAAACACCATGCCCATGAAGGCAGCGGGGAGGGGGTGCCGACGCCGGGGTGGTGCGGCGCCCGAAAAGCCATTTGCCGATGATCTACCTTGAACTCGATGGTCAGGGCGACACGGGTCGCCAGTTGGTGCGCGCCCTGCGCAACGCGATCCGCACCGGGCGGCTGGCAACAGGTGCGCGCCTGCCTTCCACGCGCGAACTGGCGGCGCAGCTGGGCATGGCACGCAACACGGTGCTGTATGCCTACGAAGTGCTGTGCGCCGAACGGCTGGTGGCCGGTCGCGTGGGCGCGGGCACCTTCGTCACCGGCACCGTGGCCGCGCGCCCGGTGGCGGCTCCCCGAGCCGATCTGCCACCCCAGACACCGTACGCGCAGCGCCTGCGCGCGCTGATGCCCGAGCCCGCCGGGCGCGTGGGCAGCGCCTGGCGGCACGACTTTCAATTCAGCGCCCCGCTGGTGGACCTGGGTCTGTTCCCGGCCTGGGCCAAAGCGTTGGCCCACGCCGCCGAACGCACCGAAGCGTCGTATCCGCCGTCCACCGGCCACCCGGCCTTGCGCGAAGAGATCGCACTGCACCTGGCGCGCCACCGGGGCATTGCGTGCGAGCCGGGCGATGTGCTGGTGGTCAATGGCGCCTTGCAGGGCCTGGCGCTGATCGCGCGCGTGCTGCTCGCCGAGGGTGAGCGGGTGGCGGTGGAGGACCCGACCCTGCCAGCCATGCGCGCGCTCCTGCGTGCCCACGGTGCCGAAGTGGTGCCGGTGGGGGTGGACACCGACGGCATGGACACCACCGCGCTGGCAGCAATCGCGCCCAAGCTGGCGGTGGTGCACCCGTCGGGTCAGTTTCCACTCGGCGTGCGCCTGTCGCCACCCCGCCAGCAGGCCTTGCTGGATTTCGCCCGCGACCGCGGTGGGTGGGTGGTCGAGTTCGATCAGGACAGCGAACTGCTGGACGCGGCGGACGCCGGTGCCGCCCTGCACGGCGCCGACCGCCATGGGCGGGTGGTGTACGTGGGCAGTTTCTCGCGCCTGCTCACCCCGTCGCTGCGGCTGGGCTACATCGTGGCGCCGGCGGGGCTGCGGGGCGACCTGGTGCGGGCCAAGGCGCTGCTGGACGTGGCCAGCCCGGCCATCGACCAGATGGCACTGGCCCACTTCATGAAGACGGGGCGGCTGGAGCGGCACCTGCACCGCGCGCGCGCCGAGCTGAGGCGCCGCCGCGCGGCGCTGCGGGAGTCCGTGGCGGTGCACTGCGGGCGGCACCTGTGGCTCGCGCCGACCAGCCCGGCGCTGCATGGCGTGGGCTGGCTGCCGGGCTGGTCGTCCGATGCCATGACCCTGCTGAAGGAAGAGGCCGCGCGCCGCGACGTGCGCCTGTACCCCATCGGCCCCTGCCACGAGCAAGCGGCCCCGCACGGTGGCCTCTTGCTGGGGTTTGCCGGTCTGTCGGTGGCCCAGATCCAGCTGGCCACGCGCACCCTGGGTGACGCGCTCGATGCGGCCGCGCGCCGCGGGGCGCCGACCTTGAAGCGCGCGTGAACCAACCGATCGAACTGCCTTGCGGCGCGGTGCGGGCCGGTCTGCAGTACCTGGGCCGGCAGTGGTGGCAGCAATGGCGCCTGAGCCCCCGGCGTCGCGGCCGGTGACCGGCCCGCCGATTCACTGGCCAAGTGGCTCTTCCCGCGACCCGCCGGTATGGCCTAGATTGCCGCCTCCGCCGAAAGGCCACCGACGGGTCCCATGCAGACACCACCATCTCCTGAAGCCGCAAGCGCCCGTGACGTTCGCTGGATCGCGCTGATCGCCCTGTGCCTGGGCGAGCTGATGATCGTGCTGGACACGACGATCGTGAACGTGGCACTGCCCCTGATCCGCGACGACCTCGGCTTCTCGCCGAGCTCGCTGGTGTGGGTGATCAACGCCTACATGCTCACCTACGGCGGCCTGCTCCTGCTCGGGGGGCGCATGGGCGACCTGTTCGGCCACAAGGCGGTGTTCCAGTGGGGCATCGTGGCGTTCACGCTGGCGTCGCTGGCGTGCGGGCTGGCCACCAGCCGCGAGGTGCTGGTGATCGCTCGGGGCCTGCAGGGCGTGGGCGGGGCGGTGGTGTCGGCGGTGGCGCTGTCGCTCATCGTCAACCTGTTTCCCGAGCCGGGCGAGCGCACCAAGGCCATGGGTGTGTACGGTTTCGTCTGCGCGGGCGGCGGCAGCGTGGGTGTGCTGGCGGGCGGCCTGATCGCCGGCAGCCTGGCCTGGCCCTGGGTGTTTCTGGTGAACGCGCCGCTGGGCGCGCTGGTGTACTGGCTGGTGCGCCGGCATGTGCACCCACCGGCGCGCCGCCACGCGCCACCCACGCTCGACCACCTGGGTGCGGTGCTCATCACCGCATCGATGATCCTGCTGGTGTTTGCCATCCTGGGCGGCCACGAAAGTGGCTGGACGTCGCCCGCCATCGCCGGTGCGGCCGCTTTGTCGGTGCTGCTGATGATCGGCTTCGTGCTGCACGAAAGGCGGCTGGACGACCCGCTCGTGCCGCTGCGGCTGCTGCGCCGGCGCGGTCTGGTGGTGGCCAGCGGCATCGGCATCACCTGGGCGTTGGGCATGTTTGCCGCGTTCTTCATTGCCACCCTGCTCATGCAGGGCGTGCTGGGCTACACACCACTGCAGGTGGGCCTGGCGTTCCTGCCGTCCAACCTGGCCATGGCCGCCCTGTCGCTGGGTCTGTCGGGCCGGATCGTGTCGGCGGTGGGTGTGCGGGTGCCGCTGTTCTTCACCGCCGTGCTCACCGCCATCGGGCTGTTGCTGCTGGCGCTGATGCCGCAAGACGCCCGCTACGTCTGGCACATCCTGCCGGGCACGCTGCTGCTGGGCATTGCCGGCGGCATCGGGTTCAACCCCCTGCTGATGGCCGCGATGGGTGAAGCCGACGAGGCCGATTCGGGCGCCAGTTCCGGCATCTTCAACACCGCCTTCATGATGGGCGGCGCGGTGGGACTGGCCGTGCTTGCCGCGGTGGCCGCGGTGGTGACCGACCGCGCGCTGGCCAGCGGCCTTGATGCGGTGACGGCGGCCTTTCACGGCTACCAGATGGCGTTCTGGGGTGGGGCGGCGGCCTCCCTGCTGGGTGCGTTCCTGTGCGCGGCCTTGCCCGCGCCACGCCCGGGTTCGACCGCGCTGGCGCACTGAACGATGGCCCCCGCGACCACGCCCGACCCGGTGAAACCCGAGGCGCTGCTGGCCCAGCTGGCGGCGCTGGGTGTGGAGCGCGGCGACCTGCTGCTGGTGCATTGCGCATTCAGCCAGATCGGCCCGGTGGCCGGCGGTCCTGCGGGCTTCATTGCGGTGCTGCAGGAGGCCGTCGGTCCGCGGGGCACGTTGATGATGCCGAGCCTGGCCGACGACGACGGCCTGTTCGACCCCCGAAGCACGCCCTGCCTGTCGATGGGGGTGGTGGCCCAGACCTTCTGGCGCATGCCCGATGTGAAGCGGAGCGACAACCCGCACGCCTTTGCCGCGCGTGGTCCGCTGGCCACCGCCCTGCTGATGCCGCACCCGGTGGTGGTGCCGCATGGCATCGACAGCCCGGCCGGGCGCGCCATCGCCCTGGGTGGAAAGATCCTGCTGGCGGGCGTGGGGCACGACGCCAACACCACCATCCACGTGGCCGAGAACGAAGCCCGCGTGCGCTATGGGTTCGAGGCCCGGTCGCTGGTGTTGCAGGCCGGGGCCCCGGTCGAGCTGCGCTACCGCGAGGTGGACCACTGCTGCCGCGGCTTCGAGCGGGTTGGCGAGGCGTTGCAGCGAACCGGCCAGCAGCGGCGCGGCGCGCTGGGTCACGGCAAGGCCGCGCTGGCCGCGTCTCGCGCCACGTTCGATGCGGCCATGGCCCTGCTGAGGGCCGACGAAGAGGCCTTGCTGTGCGCACCGGGTGCCTGTAACTTCTGCGATGCGGCGCGCAGGGGCCACCGCCTTTCACACGCCACACACACGCCGGCTCGCCGCCCATGAAGCGGCACACCGATCGCGCGCCCCGGTGCGCGGACACAGGGACTTCGTGAGCATCTATCTGGAACTGGACGGCCAGGGCGAGATGTATCGCCAGCTGTTGCGTGCCTTGCGCCAGGCCATGGCCGAAGGCCGCCTGCCAGTGGGCACGCGCCTGCCGTCGACGCGGGCGCTGGCCGAACAGCTCGGCATTGCCCGCAACACCGTGCTGCTGGCCTACGAGATGCTGTGCGCCGAGCACCTGGCGGTGTCCAAGGTGGGTTCGGGAACGTATGTGGTTCGCCCGCCGCGCCACGCACCAGACCCCCCCGCCGAGCTGGCCATCGAGCCGCCTTCGCGGTTTGCCCGGCGCCTTCGCGAGACCGACACCCATTGGTTCCGCGACCCCGGGAAGCACCTGCGATTCAACCTGCAGTACGGCACACCGGTGGTGGACATGGGCCTGTTCGCCGCGTGGGGGCGCGCACTGGCCCATGCCGCCGAACGCACCGACGCGGCCTACCCGCCCACCCAGGGGGTCGAGGCCTTGCGGGTCGAGATCGCTTCGTACCTGGGCCGGCGCCGCGGTCTGGCCTGCGAGCCCGACGACGTGATGGTGGTCAACGGCACGCAGCAAGCCATCAACCTCATCAGCCGCGTGTTGCTGGACGAAGGCGACCACGTGGTGATGGAAGACCCGTCGTTCAAGCTGGCGCGAAACCATTTCGCCGTGCACGGCGCCGAGGTCTCGTTCGTGCCGGTCGACGACGAAGGCTTGCGGGTGGACCTGTTGCCGAAGCAATCGGCCAAGCTGATCTACGTGACGCCGTCGCACCAGTACCCGTCGGGCGTGCAGATGACGCGCCAGCGGCGGCACGATCTGCTGGCGGTGGCGCGCGAACGTGGCAGCTGGATCCTCGAGGACGATTACGACGGCGAGTTCGGTCTGGAAGGCCGGCTGGAGCCTGCGCTGGCCTCGCTGACCCCCAAGGCCAGGGTCTTGTATGTCGGCTCGTTCAGCAAGGTGCTGTTGCCATCGATCCGGCTCGGCTACATCGTGGCACCGGCATCGATTCGCGATGACCTGCTCAAGGCCAAGCTGCTGGGCGACATCGCCAGCCCCGGCATCGAGCAGGCTGCACTGGCGCATTTCATGCGCAGCGGCGGGTTCGAACGGCACCTGCGGCGCGCCGCTGCCGAACTGCGGCGCCGGCGGGCAGCCCTGCGCGCGGCCGTGCAGCGCTGGTGCCCGGACGATGTGCTGCTGGACGACAAGGGGGTGGGCATGCACTGCGTGGCCTGGCTGCCCGGCCTGGAGCAGCCCGATGTGCGGGCCCTCATCGAGGTGGCCGCCGCGCAGGGACTGGGGCTCCATTCGATCAACAGCCAGTACCTGGTCAAACCGCGCCACCAGGGACTGCTGCTCGGTTTTGCGAGCCTGTCGGTGGCCCAGCTCGGTTCGGCGATCGAACTGCTGTCCCGGTGCCTGGCGCAGGTGAAGGCGGCGCGCAGCCACGATCCGTGGCCGGCCGGGAAGCAGGCATGCGCACCGGCCGCTTGAGGGTTCGCCATGTGGCGCGGACGGAGGCGGCACGGTGAGCGCACGCACCGAGCGCCTGTTCCTGCACCTTGACGGCGATGAAACGCAGGGGCCCGAATCGGGGGTGCCCGCGGCCACGCTGAAGGCCCTGCCCGTGCCGGTCGGGGCACGGCACCTGCTGGCCAGCGCCGTGGTGTACGACGAGTGTTTTGCGCCCGGTGTGGAGACGGTCGAGCGCGTGGTGCCGGATGGTGCGGTGCGGCTGGTGCTTCCATGGGGCAACGGCCACACCGCGGGCCTGGTGCCCGGTTCGCGCGTGAGCGTGATCGGCCCGTCGGGCGATCCGGCCACGCTGGTGCTGGGCGGGCACATGGCCGGGCTCACGCTGACGCTGCAGCCCGGCGCGGCGCTGCCGCTGCTCGGCATGCCGGCAAGCGCGCTGGCGGGCCGTGTGCTGGCGCTGGAAGACGTGGTCCCGGCGCGCACGCGGCTGGCACAGGCACTTGGCCGGCTGGGCGACGCCTGCACGCGGACGCCACGCGCCATGGATCCTGGCGCCGCCCTTGATACCGCCCTCGAGACCGAACTCGCCGCGGTGTGCGCCGACACGCCCGGTCCGCTGCCAGCCCGCACACAGGCCGCCTGGCAGCGCTTGCTGGCCGGCGATTGCCGCCATGCCCGGGACCTGGGCAGGGCCCTGGACTTGAGCGAACGCCGCCTGCAAGCCCTGTTCGCGCAGGCGTTCGGGCTGCCACCGCGGACCCTGATCCGTCTGCAGCAACTGCGGCGCTGTCTGGCGCTGCGGCGCCGGCAACCGGGCATGGGCTGGGCCGAGCTGGCCGTGGCGGCCGGCTTCTACGACCAGCCCCACCTGAACCGCGCCTTCCGCGACTTTTGCGGCGTCACACCGCAGGGGTTCACGCGGCTGTCGGCATCGGGTTCGTCCAAGACGGGCTGAGCGCGCCGCGCGAGGATCGGGGACCGGGCCGCGCTGTCGTCGCGGCCGTTGGCAGGTTCACATCGATCGGGAGTTGATTCATGGATGGTGGGTTGAAGCCCCTGGCAGGGGTCGTGGCGGTGGTCACCGGCGCCACGCGCGGCGCGGGGCGGGGCATTGCGCTGGAACTGGGCGCCGCTGGCGCCACCGTGTACGCGACGGGCCGCAGCGCGCGCGACCGGCCGGCCACCGGCTACGGGCAGATCCTCGGCCTGTCGGGCATGGACCGGTTGCCGGGGTCGGTCGAGGAAACCGCCGACGCGGTGACCGGCGCTGGCGGGCGGGGCATCGGCGTGGTGTGCGACCACACCGACGAGGCACAGGTGCAAGCCCTGTTCGATCGCGTGGCGCAGGAATATGGTCGGCTCGACCTGCTGGTGAACAACGCCTGGGGCGGTCACGAGACCTTCGACGGCGTGTTCGAGTCGCCGTTCTGGACACAGCCGCTGGCCCATTGGGACTCGATGTTCAACGGTGGCGTGCGCAACCACCTGCTGGCCAGCCGCGCGGCGGCACCGCTGATGGTCCGTCAGCGCCGGGGGCTCATCGTCACCACGACGTTCTGGGACCAGGGCAGGTACATGAACGGCAACCTGTTGTACGACCTTGCCAAGGCCTCGATGTGCCGCCTGGCGTTCGGGATGGCCGAGGAGCTTCGGCCCCATGGGGTGGCGTCGGTCGCGCTGTCGCCGGGCTGGATGCGGACCGAGTTCGTGCTGGCGGGCCACCACACCGATGAAGCGCATTGGCATGAGGTCCCCGCGCTCGCGCGCACGGAATCGCCGCGCTACCTTGGCCGCGCGGTGGCGGCGCTGGCCGGCGACCCAGGCGTGATGGCGCTGAGCGGGCAGGTGCTCCGCGTGGCCGACCTCGCGCACAGCCACGGCTTCACCGACATCGACGGCCGACTGGTGCCGGCCTTCGAGCTCGGCGCCTGAACCCCGGGACCCGCGAAGGAACCAGTGGGTGCGAAGTGACGGGGGCCAGATGGTGCGCCCACGACCGGACACTGGTGGCATGCGACAGCGACCCTGGCCCGATGCACTCACGCCTGGCAAGGTGGCGTTTGCACTGCAGCGCCTGGACCCCGGCGTGCAGCCCGTGGTGGCCGACGGCATGACCTACTTCTTCCCCGGGCCTGATCACCGGTTTCCGTTCGCGACCCTGCAGACCAGCGATTCGTGGCTGGCACCGGACCTTCGTCTGCCCGGTCCCGGCGCCTTTCGCTTGAGCTTCGGCGTCTCGGCCGAGACGTTCCAGTCCCTGGACGACGGCATGAGCGGCGGCGATGACCGTGCCACCGACGACCGGTTGCTGCCCCACCCGCTGCATGCGCGGACGCACTGGGTCTGCGTCACCAACCCCAGTGCGCGCACCTTTGTCGTGTTGCGGCCCTGGTTGATCGAGGCCATCGAAAAGGCGCGGCAGCTCACCCTGGGTGTGCGCCGCTCGCAGCGGGTCACGGCCGGGTGAAGGGTCACCCGGTCTGCGGGCTGCCGGGCAGGCCGGGCGTCGGCTTGAGCTGGGCCGGGTCGTGGAAAAAGCGCTCGCGCCAGATGCGCTCCCCACGCCACTGTTGCAGCGCCAGTTCCTCGATCGTGGTGTGGCTGCCATCGGCCCAGGTGAAACAGAACCGCCAGTGAATGACCACCTGGTCGCCGTTGCACCATGGGGCAGCAAGGCATTGACTGGTCACGCGGCGGGCGCGCGCCATCACCGCGGCTTCGTGGCGCACCAGCGCATCGCGGCCTTCGCGCGGCGCGCGCTGGTTCTCCTGCATGGAGGCGTCTTCGTGGTACCACGCTTCGATGGCCTCGACATGCCGGCCCGACACCACCATGTCGACGAACGCGGCCAGCGATTCAGGGGACGGCATGGTCCGCCTTCATCCCACGAGGTAACGGTCCCACCAGCCGGCCTGCGGCTCGATCTGTTCGACGACGTCGACCCACAGGCCCGACGGATCGCGAAAGCCGAAGCGGCGTTGCCCGAAGGGTTCGTCGGTGAGTGGCAGTTGAACCTGGCCGCCACGGTCGGTGAAATCGGCGAGGGCGGCGCGCGCGTCGGCCACCTGCAGTTCAAAGCAGACGCCGGTCCCGGCGAACACCTCGGGACCGGGCGGTGCCGAGGGATGGTCGGGCGCCATGAAGGCGAGCGAGGCGCTGCCGTCGGCGCTGGACAGCCACACGAACCACTGGCTGGCAAACCCGCAGGTCCAGCCCAGCCGCTCGGACCAGAACGACTGGCAGGTGTGGAGGTGGGGCGTCACGATGATCGGGTACCGGTCGAGATAGCGCATGGTCGGATCCTGCAGGGCGACGTGCTTCGGTGTGCACCGACGCATTCTGGGCGCCGGTGGCTTCACAGTGGCCCCTTGCCGTTTCCATGGCGAGGACCTTCCACGGTGCACACCGCCTGCTTCATCCGCGTCGGTCCGTCGGCGTCGGTCGTGCTAACGTTGCGGGTTGCCACGGGCACCTGTTGCAAGTTGCCAAGGCTGTTTCGGCAGCGATATTCCGCTGGAGCACCCCAGATGACCTCCCTCTTTGTCGATCCCGCTCCCCCGCGCGTGGCGCTCGGCTCCGGCCTGGGTGCGCTGCCGGCAAGTGCGCGTTCGGTGGTGCTCACGCTCGATGCGCGCGACGTGGCCCCCGAGCGCTTGCGCTATTGCGTGCACGACCTTCGCCTGCTGTCCGAACTGCCGGAGCAGGCCGAACGGTTCACGGCGTCGGTTTACTTTGCGTTCAACGGACTTGAGCGGGATCCGCGCCAGGTGCACACCATTCCCGAATGCCGGGAGGTGCTGCGCAACCTGCACGCCAAATGGCCGTACTGGATGCACCACCTTGCGCCCGAGCCCGATCTGTGGACGGTGTTGCTGCTGTGCCTGCTGCCGCTCGGTCCGGGCGTCCGGTTGCCCAGCGGGCGCATCGGGCACCAGCTGGACCGCGAGGCCCTCGGCAATCTGGTGGAAGACCTGACACGGGCCATGCAGGAACTGCACTACCGGCACAACGTGGCGCCGGAAAAGCGGGAACGCATCCACAAGAACGCGTTGCGCGCGATCAAGCGCGCCACGGGCGCACGGGGCTGAGCGTCACACGCCGGCCAGCCGGCTCACTTCAGGCGCATCTTGAACTGCAGCAGCACCGCACCGTCGATGTTGTTGATCGACGGGATGAGGCCGAGGTTGACGCCGAAGCGCTTGCCTTCGATGGTCGCCATGGGCAGCGCAGCGAAGAACGTGCCGCCGCGTTCAACGGCCGGATAACCGTTCATCAAGCCGATGGCGGCGCCCAGTTTGACGGGGCCGATCTGCCAGGGCTGCCAGTTCACGGCCGCGTACTGCGAGCTCTTGCCGATGCTGTTGTCGTACACGCCGGCCATCACGGCCAGTTCGTTCGAGGGGCGCCATTCGATGCCGAGCCCCAGGTTGTTCTCGTTGTAGTTGGCGTCCCGGTTGAAATGGCGCGAAAAACCGCCGACGTTGATCCAGATCTGCGGGTTCTCGAACGACGGCACGTCGTTGGCCTGGGCACGTGCGACCTGGGCGCCGCCCAGCAGGGTCAGGGCCAGCAGCATCGACCAGGTGGGCCGCAGGAGGAGAGAGCGCTCGGACATGGGACACCTCGGTAAGGGCTCCCGGTGGAGCCTCTTTCGAGATGTCGGCCGATGGGCGCGGGACTAGAGCCCGCCGGTCGGCGACGAACGCCGCCGCCGTGAGGAAATCAACGGCGCTTGCGCGGGGCAGAGGCGGGACCGCGGCTGTCCAGGTGACGGAAGCTGATGCGGCCCTTGCTCAGGTCGTAAGGCGAAAGTTCGAGGGAAACACGGTCACCCGCGAGGATGCGGATGTGGTTCTTCTTCATCTTGCCGGCGGAATAGGCAATGAGCTGATGCCCGTTGTCCAGCGTCACGCGAAAGCGCGTGTCGGGCAGCACTTCGTTGACGATACCCATCATGTCGATCAGATCTTCCTTGGCCATGCGGTTCCTTTCAGGGGATTGCAGAAAGTGCGCCAGACCCGACGGGCCACGGCAACACGACCGTGGTGGCATGGGGTGGGGAAGTAACCGCTTCGATGGGCCCCGGGACGGGGCCGCCGGGGTGGTGACCCGGGGCGTGGCGGCTGGCGCGTGACAACCCCGATTGTAAGGCTTGACCGCTTTTTCTGCGTCAGGCGTCGGGGCCACGCCCGCTGCGCCAGATGGCGCGCACCAGCCACGCACCGCCCAGAACCGCCCCCAGGAAGCCCAGGAAACCGAACGCGGGCAGGCCCCAGATGGTGGGTCCGCCCTGCACGGTCATGACGATGGAAGAGCCCACGATGAGGGCGGCGATGATCAGCGCCATGGCCAGCCGGTTGGCCGCGCGGTCGATCTGGTCACCCACCCGCTTGAGGTGCGCGAGCTCGATACCGACCTGCAAGCGGCCACGGCGCGCGTTGCGCAACAGGCGCATCAGGTCGGTGGGCAGCTGGTCGGCCACGGCCAGCGCGTTGCGCAGGGTCGACCAGGCGCGGTTGGCCAGCGCTTTCGGGCGGTACCGTGCGCGCAGCACCTGCCTCAGCATGGGCAGGGCCTCGGTGGCCATGTGGAATTCGGGGTCCAGCCCGCGGCCCATGCCCTCCAGCGTGATGAAGGCCTTGATCAGCAGGGCCAGGTCGGCCGGCAGCGCCAGGTGGTGCTCGCGCAGCAGCGCGGTCACGTCGCCCAGCATCTGGCCCAGCTGCAACTGCGCGAGCGGAACGCCGTGGTACTGGTCCACGAAGGCCTCGATCTCGGTTTCGAGCTGCGACAGATTCACGCCCTGGCCGTCCCCGGTCCAGTCGGTCAGCACGTCCACCACCGCCTGGGGATGCCGTTCGACCAGCCCCAGCAGCAGGCTGAGCAGTTCTTCGCGGCGGCGCGACGACAACCGCCCCACCATGCCGAAGTCGATGAACGCGATGCGGTTGTCGTCGAGGTAGAAGACGTTGCCCGGGTGCGGGTCGGCGTGAAAAAGGCCGTCTTCCACGATCATCTTCAACACCGCCCTGGCACCGCGCTGCGCCAGGAGCCGCCGGTCGAAACGGCCGGTGTCGAGGCGGTCAAGCCGATCGCCGGGCACGCCTTCGATGAAGTCCTGCACATTGACGCGCTGTCGGGTATGGGCCCAGTGCACCCGGGGCACCACGATCCAGGGCAGCCCGGCCATGTTCGCCGCAATGCGCTCGGCGCTGCGGCATTCCTGCGCGAGGTCCATCTCGCGCTTGAGCGACCGGGCCAGCTCGCGCACCAGCTGCTGCGGCCGGTAGGGCGCCAGTGCGGGCAATTCGGCTTCGGCCAGCGCGGCCAGCCGCGCCAGCAGGCGCAGGTCGGCTGCCACCGTGTCCTCGATGCCGGGCCGGCGGATCTTGACCACCACCTCGGTTCCATCTTTCAGGCGGGCGCGGTGCACCTGGGCGATCGAGGCGGCCGC
The DNA here is from genome assembly GCA_046604145.1 of Hydrogenophaga sp. XSHU_21. GTDB lineage: Bacteria > Pseudomonadota > Gammaproteobacteria > Burkholderiales > Burkholderiaceae_C > Hydrogenophaga. The sequence continues at coordinate 1,265,017 of JBKIXD010000002.1, read as the reverse complement.
CAGGGGCTCGGTGTCGAAGCGGGCGAACACCTGCTCGGGGTCGTCCCCCAGGTCCTCGCGCAACTGCGGAAGAAGCTGGTCCAGCGGAACGGCTGCCACGTGGCTGTGCAGCTTCTCGAACTGGGCAATCCACTCGGGGCCGAACAGGTCGGCGCGGCCGGCCAGGATCTGGCCCAGCTTGACGAAGGTCGGCCCCAGCTCTTCGAGCGCCAACCGCACCTGTTCCGGGGGTTCGAGCCGCGCCAGGTCGGCGGCGTGGTCCCACTTGAGCGCATGGCCCGCCCGTTCCAGTGAATCGGCCAGACCGAGCCGGCGCACGCTGTCGCCAAAACCGTGGCGGATCAGCACCCCCAGGATGGTGTTGAGCCGGCCCATGTCGCGGGCGGCTCCCAGCGTTTCGATCAGCATGCGCCCATGATAGGCGCAGGCCGGCACAACCGGTCAGCGCCGCTCGGGCAGTTCGATCTTGACCTCGAGAACGTCCAGGTTGTCCTGGCGGTCCAGCTGCACCTTGATGTCGTTCGGGTCGATGCGGATGTATTTGCCGATGACCGCCACCAGCTCGCGCTGCAGCGCGGGGAGGTAGTCGGGTTCGGACGCGTTGCGGCCTGACCGTTCGTGCGCCAGGATGATCTGCAGGCGCTCCTTGGCAACGCTGGCGGTCTTCTTCTTTTCGCCCAGCAGGAAGGACAGCAGGGACATGCTCACCTCCCGCCAAACAGGCGCTTGAAGAAGCCGGTCTTCTCGGCCTCGATGAAGCGCAGGGGTTTTTCGGCGCCCAGGAAACGATCGATCACGTCACCATAGGCTTCAGCGACATCGCTGCCCTTCATGTGGATGGCTGGCGTGCCCTGGTTGGACGCCGCCAGCACGCTTTCGCTTTCGGGAATCACACCGATGAGCGGAATGCGGAGGATGTCCTGGATGTCCTGCAGCGACAGCATCTGGCCGTCGGCCACGCGGGCGGGGTTGTAGCGGGTGATGAGCAGGTGCTCCTTGACACCTTCCTTGCCCTCGATGGCGCGCTGCGTCTTGCTGGCCAGCATGCCGAGGATGCGGTCGGAATCGCGGACGCTGGAGACCTCGGGATTGGTCACCACCAGTGCTTCATCGGCGTAGTGCATGGCCATGAGCGCCCCGGTCTCGATGCCCGCCGGTGAATCGCACACGATGAAGTCGAAGCCGGCGTCGCGAAGCTCGTCCAGCACGCGTTTCACGCCCTCTTGCGAGAGAGCGTCCTTGTCGCGGGTCTGGCTGGCGGCCAGCACATGCAGCTGTTCGACCTGCTTGTCCTTGATGAGGGCCTGGGTGAGGCGGGCCTCGCCCTGGATGACGTTGATGAGGTCGTAGACGACGCGCCGTTCGCAACCCATGATGAGATCGAGGTTGCGAAGGCCGACGTCGAAATCGATCACGGCGGTCTTGTGACCGCGAAGGGCCAGGCCGGTGGCAAAGCTGGCGCTGGTGGTGGTCTTGCCCACCCCGCCTTTGCCGGAGGTGACGACAACGATTCTGGTCATGGATGACTCCCTGGAGGTCGGTGGTTCAGGGGTTGAAGGATTCGATGACGAGCTTGTCGCCATCGGCATGGGACAAGAGCCGCACGTGCGCACCCTTGCCGTGAAGCTCGTCGGGCAGGGGCACTTCGCTCGTGCGGTACACACCCGCAATGGACACCAGCTCGTGCGCCATGGACAGCGCAAAAATGCGGGCCCCGGCAAAGCCGCGCGCGCCGGCGATGGCCTTGCCGCGCAGCGGCCCGTACACATGGATGTGACCGTCGGCGATCACCTCGGCGCCCGGGTTGACCGGTGCCATCACGATCAGGTCGCGGCCCCTCGCGTACACCTGCTGGCCCGATCGCAGCGGCTTGTCGACCACCAATGCGCCCGGCACGGGTGGCGGCATGGCATCGGCCACCGGTTCGGCAGCGACCTCGGCGGCGACCGGACGGACGCTTGCCTGCGGCGCTTGCTGACGGGGCAGCTGCACGGCATCGGCCAGCGGGAATCCGGCGGCCTGGGCGGCCTGGCGGTGGGTTTCCCGAACCGCATGAACCGCGACCGGGCGAAGCCGGTGCGTCTGCAACCACTGGCTCAGACCGGCGAGATCGGGGGATTCGTCGCCCTGGATTCCCTGCAGATCGATCAGCAGCGGATCGTCATCGAAAAACTCGGGCTGGTCCCGGTAGCGTTCGTCGAATTCACGCCGCAACAGCGCCATGTCGCCCGATTTGAGCAGCAAGGCCAGCAGGGGAAGGTGGGCGCTCTTGAGATCGAAACTGGCAGGCGCTTGGCCGCCGAGGGACACTGGCATGGACGGGGGTCGGGCGCGGCGAAAGGGGCGCAGTGTAGCAGCGCATCCTCCCCTGCTTCGTGAGCTTTCGTGACGGGATGTTGAACAAGGCTGTGGACAGTTCCGGCACAACCCGGTACTTGTCCACAGCCCGGGCCGGCAACGGCGGTTTGTCCCCAATGGACACGGGCAGCAAAGCTGGCCTTCACACAAGGTTGTCACGCACCAGAAACCCTTGTGGAACAAGGAAGAAGGGCGCTTGTCCACAGCGGACAGCGCCCTTTACTAGCTACTGCTATTCAAAGTAAATGAATGAAGAGATAAGACAGGGAAAAGCCGCTCAGAAGAATCGATCACATCCGGTGCTCGCCGTGTCGATGTCCGTGCCGGTGGCCCTGCTACTTCATGCCGGCCCGCATCATGCCCATGCCTTGTTGCGCGTCGAACGCCTTCTGCTGCGCGGGATTGAGTTGGGCGTAGAAGCTTCGGATCGCATCGTGCCGCTGGCCCATGGCCTTGTCGCGTTCGGCCTTCATGGCTTCCATGCGGGCCAGGCGCTCTGGCGTGGTCAGCTTGCTCCATTCATCGCGGTCCATTCGCGCGCCGACCGGGCGCTCGGCCGGCTGCATGCGGGCGATGAATGCATTCCAGGCCGGTTCCTGTTCGGGCGTGAGTTGCAGGCTGGCCTTCAGGCGCTCCTGGTGTTGGGCCATGCGTTGCTGCATGCGCTGCAGGTGTTCTGCGTGGTGCTGCGGGTCGTGGCGGTGACCCTGTGCTTGCGGCGCTGGGGGAGCGGATGGTGCGTTTTGTGCAATGGCGCCGATCGAGACGGCGGCAACGGCGGCTGCGATGGCGGTGGCGGCAAGGCCGCGGCGGGTGAAGAACGGTTTCATGGAGACTCCTTGCGGTGAACGGGACCACCGGGGTGGTGGCGTGGGTTCACTGTGCGCTGGTCCTGTTTCGCCTGGGTCCGGCTTGTGTGTGCGCCGTGTAAAGAAGCTTGTCGGAATCTGTCGCCTGCTCGGCCAGGTCGTCCAGGATGGGACAGTCGGGACGCTGGTTTCCGGGGCAGCGCTCCACGAGGTCGTGCAGCGTCCGGCGCATGGCCTCGAGGGCGGCGATGCGTTCGGTGAGGTCTTCGATGTGGCGTTGTGCGATGCGCTTGACCGTTTCGCTGCTGCGGCGCCGGTTGTGCCAGAGGTTGACCAGGTCCCTGATCTCGTCGAGCGTGAAGCCCATGTCGCGCGACCGGCGGATGAACCGGAGCGTGTGCACGTCGGCTTCGCCGTACTGCCGGTAGTTGCCTTCGGTTCGGGCGACGTCGCCCAGCAGCCCCAGACCTTCATAGTGGCGCAACATCTTCGGTGAGATGCCGCTGAGCCGGGCTGCCAGCCCGATGTTGACCGGCCAGGTGGGCGTTGCCATCAGGCCGTCACGCGGTAGCCTTCTTCGCGGATCGCCTCGGCGATCTTCTCGTGTGCCGCGTCGGATTGCACCTCGACCCGGTTGTTGGCGCGCTCGATGCGCACGTCGGCCGAAGGATCGACCTGCTTGATGGCGGTGGTGACGGCGCGTTCGCAATGACCGCAGGTCATGCCTTGAACGGTGAATATCTGGTTCATGGTGTGCTTTTCGGTGTTGAATGGGAGGAGTGGAGATTCTCAAGCTTGACATGTTGTCAACGTCAAGCCAAGGGACTTCTGCCTCCCGCCCTTGACCTTGACATCAGGACAAGGTGCACCATGCGTTCCATGAACACCACCACCACCCTTTCCACTGCACCCGAAGCCGAGCTTGGTGAGATCGATCTCGGCATTGGCGGCATGACGTGTGCGACCTGTGTCGGTCGTGTCGAACGCGCCCTGAGCAAACAGCCAGGCGTCGAGGAGGCCACCGTGAACCTGGCCACCGAAACCGCCCGGATCCGCTTTCGGGCAGGCGACAGTGGCATGGACGCCCGCCTGAAAAGGGCGGTCCGTGATGCGGGTTACGAACCGCGGTCGATCGAGGTGGACGACGGGGCATCGCGGCGGCACGTGCTGGGCGTGCCGCGGGATGCCTGGCCGGTGCTGGTGGCGGCGCTGCTGTCGGCGCCGCTGGCCCTGCCGATGGTCGGCGACCTGTTCGGCAAACACTGGATGCTGGCGCCCTGGATCCAGTTCCTGCTCGCGACACCGGTGCAGTTCGTGCTCGGTGCGCACTTCTACCGCTCGGCCTGGCACGCGCTGAAGGCGCGGACCGGCAACATGGAGCTGCTCGTGGCCATCGGCACGTCGGCGGGCTGGGCCTTGTCCACCTGGCTCTGGTGGCGGGCCGAACCGGACGAGATGGTCCACCTCTATTACGAGGGCTCGGCGGTGGTGATCACGCTGGTGATGCTGGGCAAGTGGCTGGAGGTTCGGGCCAAGCGCCAGACCACCGAAGCCATTCGGGCGTTGCAGGCCCTGCGGCCCGAGAAAGCCCGCTTGTTGCCCGACGGCGTCCGCCGCACCGAGGTGGTCGAGATTCCGGTGGAGGAGCTGTTGCCGGGTGACCGCATCCAGGTGCTGCCAGGCGAGCGTTTTGCCGCCGATGGCGAGGTGCTCGAGGGCCACACGCAGGCGGATGAGTCGATGTTGACGGGAGAAGCCATGCCGGTGGCCAAGGCACCGGGCAATGCCGTGACCGGCGGGTCGCTCAACGGCGAAGGTGCGGTGACGGTGCAGGTGCGCGCCAGCGGCGCGCAGTCGGTGCTGGCGCACATCATTGCGCTGGTGCAGGACGCGCAGGCCGGCAAGGCACCTGTGCAGCGGATGGTCGATCGGGTGGCCGCGGTCTTCGTCCCGGTGGTGCTGTGCATCGGCCTGGCCACACTGCTCGGCTGGCTGGCCGTGGGCGCGCCCATGGAGCAGGCGCTGCTGCACGCCGTGGCGGTGCTGGTGATCGCCTGCCCGTGCGCGCTCGGGTTGGCCACGCCGGCGGCCATCATGGCCGGCACCGGTGTGGCGGCGCGGCACGGCATCCTGATCCGCGATGCGCAGGCGCTGGAGATTGCACACCGGGTCGACACCGTGGCGTTCGACAAGACCGGTACCTTGACCGAGGGACATCCCCGCCTGCTGTCGTTGAAAGCGGCACCGGGCCAGGACGAGGCTGCCCTGTTGGCGCGTGCAGCGGCGCTGCAGGTGCAAAGCGCCCACCCACTGGCACGGGCGGTGGTCGACGCGGCCAAGGCCCGGGCTCTCCCGCTGCCCATGGTGCGCGACATGCAAGGCGTGACCGGTCGCGGGGTGCGCGGCGAGGTGGTCGGTGTGACCTTGCTGCTCGGGAGCGTGCGCTGGATGCAGGAACTGCGCATCGACCTCGGCCCCTTGCAGGGTCTCGTCGATGAAGCCATGGGGCAGGGCGCCTCGGTGTCGGTGCTGGCGCACGAAGGAGGTCCCGCGCTGGCGGTGCTGGCCTTCGGTGACGAACCCAAAGCCGGCGCCGCCGAGGCCATTGCCGGGCTGAGGGCACAGGGACTGAAACTGGTGCTGGTGTCGGGCGACAACCGTGCCGCTGCCGAGGCGATGGCGCAGCGCCTGGGGTTGCGGGCCGGTGAAGGCGAGGTGATTGCCGAGGTGCTGCCGGGTGACAAGGCCACGGTGATCCGGCAGCTGCAGCAGGGCGGCCGGGTGGTGGCCATGGTGGGCGACGGCGTGAACGATGCACCGGCCCTGGCCGCCGCCGATGTCGGCATGGCAATGAGCCACGCCGAGGGCGCCAGTGCCGATGTGGCCATGCACGCCGCCGGCATCACCCTGATGCGGGGCGACCCGCGCCTGGTGGCCGCCGCGCTGGACGTGTCGCGCCGCACCGTGCGCAAGATCCGGCAGAACCTGTTCTGGGCGTTTGTCTACAACGTGGCGGGCATTCCGCTGGCCGCGCTGGGGTTTCTGAACCCGGTGGTGGCGGGTGCCGCTATGGCGCTGAGCTCCGTCAGCGTGATGGGCAACGCCCTGCTGCTCAAGCGCTGGCGCCCTTGACGCAGGTCAAGGCCGGGTGACGCCGCCTGTGGGAAGCTGGCGCCAGACCGAGGAGACCGCCATGCCACGAGACGCCCTGCGCACCCTGCGCGAAGAACACGCCAACCTCGCGGCCATGCTGCAGTCCATGGTGGCCATGCTCCGGCGTGGCCCCATCGCCGAGGCCGAGGACGACCGCGAACGTTTCTTCGACGTGCTGCGGGCCATGCTGTTCTACATCGGCGAGTTTCCCGAAAAGCAGCACCACCCCAAGGAATCCGACCTGCTGTTTCCGCGCGTGGCCCGTGCCGCCCCGCAGACGCTGCAGGCGATCGAGCGGCTGGAGAAGGACCACATGGGTGGCGAGGAGCGGGTGCGTGAACTGGTCCACCTGCTCATGGCCTGGGAATACCTGGGCGAGGCGCGCCGGCTGGCGTTCGAGGATGAGGCGATGGCCTACGTGCAGTTCTACCTGTCCCACATGAAGCTGGAGGAACAGGTGGTGCTGCCGGCGGCCGAACAGTCGCTCGACCTCGAAGACCGCCGGGCGCTGGATGCGGCGTTTGCGCACCACCACGATCCCTTGAGCCTCGAAGGCTCGCGGGACCCGGCGTTCGACCGCCTGTTCACCCGCATCGTCAGGCTGGCGCCCTCGCCGGTCGGGCTTGGCTGACCTCAGTCGCCGCTGTCGCGACCCAGCGCCTCGTTCAGTTCGTCGAACACCCCCAGCAGGCGCTGCACATCGGCCTCGGTGGTGGCCGGGCTCACCAGCATCATGCAGTGAAACGGCGTCAGCACCACGCCGCGGTTGAGCATGAACAGGTGGGTGAGGGCCTCCAGGTCGCTCTGCGCCATGTCGCGCACATCCTGTGCGTGCCTGGGCGTGCGCGGCATGAACTGCAGCTCGAGGCGCGCACCCAGGCGCGTCGCCGTCCAGGGCCGCCGCGCCGAGCGGATGCGCTGCACCAGCCCGTCTTCGAGTTGCCGGGCCAGCGCGGTCATGTGGGCGTAGTTCGATTCGGTGTGCAGGTGCGTCAGTGCCGCGTCCAGCGCGGCCAGCGTGAGCGCGTTGCCGGCGAGCGTGGTGCCGATGCCGCTGTGGCCGTCGGGCGCCGCTTCCTTGGCCCGCACCATGCGTTCGGCCACCGGCTGCGTGAAGCCGTACACCGCGCACGGCAGGCCGCCGGCCACCGCCTTGCCCACCACCAGCACATCGGGGTCGAGCCCGTGCGCCCTGGCGTATCCCCCCGGGGCGGTGGACACGGTGTGGGTCTCGTCCATGACGAACAGAACCCCGTGCCGGCGGCACAGTTCGCGGGCCGCGGGCCAGAAGCCTTCTTCAGGCGGAACCAGGCCGAAGTTGGTGAGGGCGGGCTCTGCCAGCAGGCAGGCGACGTCGCCCGGCGACAGCGCCTGCTCCAGTGCCGCCAGGTCGTTGAAGGGCACGACGCGCGTGAACGCAGCGTGGTTGTGCACCTGGCCCAGCACCGACGGTCGCTGCACCGTGCGGCCGCTGGCGGCGTCGAGATCGACCAGCGTGTCGTCGACCGCGCCGTGGTAGCAGCCGTCAAACACCAGCAGGCGGGGCCGGCCGGTGATGGCGCGGGCCCAGCGCAGCACGAAGCGGTTGGCGTCGCTGGCCGACAGCGCCATCTGCCAGACCGGCAGGCCGAAGACGCGCTGCAGGCCTTCGCCCACCGCCCGCGCCAGGGTGGAAGGCAGCATGCAGGTGAGACCCTGTGCCGCCTGCGAAGCAATGGCCTGCGCCAACGGCGCCGGGCTGTGGCCGAACATGGCGCCGGTGTCGCCGAGGCAGAAGTCGGCGTGGTGCAGACCATCGGCACAGGTGAGGGTGCTGCCCTGCGCGCGCTCGACGGCCAGCGTGGCGGGGCTGGGCCAGTCGCGCATCCAGTGCAGCGGCACGCCGAAGAGGTAGTGCGCCCGGCTGGCCTCGGCGAGCGCCATGGACCGCGGGTGGGTGGCGATGAAGCGCTCGCGCTCGGCCCGCTGCAGGGCCGCCATGCGCTGCGTTGAAATGGCAGAAGCTTCCATGCGATGACTCTAAGTCCCCGGCCGTGGGCCGGTGGGTCCAGTGGATCGGGCCCGGTGCGGACCGGCGCGACGCGCCCATGCCCGTTGAGACCCCACAATCTCCCTCGATGACGCCCGCCCAACCCCTTCCCCTGTGGCGACTGGCCGTGGCCTTGTCGTTCGGGGCGGCCGTGTCGCTGGGCATCACGCGGTTTTCGTACGGCCTGCTGCTGCCGCCCATGCGCGAAGACCTCGGCTGGAGCTACACGCTGGCCGGCGCCATGAACACCAGCAACGCCGCAGGCTACCTGGTCGGCGCGCTGCTGGTGCCGCTGCTGCTGCGGCGCACGTCGCCGTCAACGCTGTTCGTGGTGGGTGGCTGGCTGGCGGCGCTGGTCATGGCCGCCAGCGGTTTTTTCAGCGATTCCTGGGCCCTGATGACCCAGCGGCTGGTGGCCGGCATGGCCAGCGCGCTGGTGTTCATCAGTGGTGGTTTGCTGTCGGCCCGCCTGGCGGCGCTCGATCCCGGTCGTGGTGGCCTGCTGCTGGGGCTGTACTACGGGGGAACCGGCTTCGGTATCACCGCCTCGGCCCTGGCGATTCCCTGGCTGCTCGCCCTGGGTGCGGCCCGGCCGCCGGCCTGGACCTGGGCCTGGTGGGGCCTGGCGGTGCTGTGTGCGGTTGCCGTGGCCTGCACGGCCTGGCCGGCGCGCGTGCTGGCCGCCCGGGCGGCGGCCGATGCCCGGGCCGCCGTGCCGGGGCAGGCGCCCCTGCGGCCGCTGCGCTGGCGCGACATGGGCTGGGGCCTCGCGGGTTACAGCGCGTTCGGGGTCGGCTACATCGGCTACATGACGTTCTCGGTCGCGCTGCTGCGCGAACAGGGCCTGTCGGCGGGCGGCATCACGCTGTACTACGCGCTGCTGGGGCTGGCGGTGGTGGTGGCGCCGCGCGTCTGGGCGGGCCTGCTCGACCGCGAGCGGGGCGGCGGTGCGCTGGCGCGGCTCAATGGCTGGCTGGCACTGGCCGCGGTGCTGCCCGTGGTCGGGCAGGGGCTGCCGCTGGCCATCGTGTCCGGGCTGCTGTTTGGCGGCGTGTTCCTGTCGGTGGTGGCGTCGACCACGGCGTTCGTGCGGCATAACCTGCCGCCAGCGCAGTGGGCGCAGGGCATCAGCGCCTTCACCATCTGTTTTGCCATCGGCCACATCGTCGGGCCGGTGGTGGTGGGCTTCATCAGCGATGGGGCGGGGGGTCTCGCCCGCGGTCTGGTGTTCTCGGCGGCGGCCTTGGCGCTCGGTGCCGTGCTCGCCTGGCGGCAGCGCCCGCTGTGAGGTGGGGCGGGGGGGTCGAACGGTCCCTCCACCGGTGCGAACCGGGCCATCGGGTCGGCACAATTTCGGCATGCCCCGTTCGCTTCGTCTGTTGCTCTGGTTGGTCGTTCCCGTGTTGCTGGTCGGTGCCGGGGTGTTCGCCCTGCACCGCTGGATTGCCAGCGACGACTTTCGCACCCGGCTGGGGCAGGTGGCCAGCGAAACCCTCGGTGCGCCGGTTCGGGCGCAGCGGCTGTCGCTGGCCTTGTGGCCGGTGCCGGGTGTCGCGGTCGATGGACTGGTGATCCAGGCGCGCACGCCGCTGACGCTGGAACGGGTGGAACTGCGGCCGCGCTGGTGGCCTCTGCTGGTGGGGCGCCTGCGCGTGGACACGCTGGTGGTGCGCGAGGCGGTCCTGCCCGAGGCGACCATTGCGCTGATCACGGCCCGGCTGAGCGAGGGTGCCGCGCGCTCGGGGCCCGAGACCCCGGCCGACGAGGCGCTCGATTTTTCGGTGCTGCCGCGCGAGCTGGTGCTGGACCAGGTCACCTGGCTGGCCGCCGACGGGGCCCGCACGACGGTGAACGCCGATCTGCAGCTTGATGGCGATGGCTGGCCCCGGGATGTCGAAGTGGCCATCACCGGCGGTGCGCTGCGGGGCACCAGCGCCCAGCTGGTGCGGCAGGCCGACCAGACCGCCTGGGACCTGCAGGCGCGCGTGGGCGGTGGCCGCGTTCAGGGCCCCCTGACCGTCGTGCTGCCGGCGGCCGACGCCAAGGACCGCACGGTGCAGATCAAGGGCCGGTTCAAGACCGAGGGGGTGGAGGTGTCGGCGCTGACGGCACCGAGCCGCACGCTCACCGGCAAGCTGCAGGCGAACACCGAGCTGGCGGCGCGGTTCCCGGAGCGCGTCAGTGCCGACGGTCTGGTGCGTGCGCTGCGCACCGACACCACCTTCACCGTGAGCGACGCGGTCATCGACGGGGTGGACCTGGCCAAGGCGGTCAGCACCGTGGGCCTGTCGCGCGGGGGCAGCACGCGGCTGGACACGCTGGCGGGGCAGGTGAGCACCCGCGGCAAGGCCATTGCCCTGTCCAACCTGGTGGCCAGCTCCGGCGTGCTGGCGGCCACCGGCGAGGTGAATGTGTCGCCCGCCCGGGCGCTGTCAGGCCGGATCCGGGTGGACATGACGCGGGGCGCCGGCGGGCAGGTCGTGGGTGTGCCGCTGGCCCTGGGTGGCACGGTGGACGATCCCCAGGTCACCCTCACGCGGGCGGCCTTGCTGGGCGCGGCGATCGGCACGGCGGTGATGCCGGGTGTGGGCACCGGCGCGGGCGCCAACCTGGGCGATCGCCTGGGCGAGGGCCTCAAGGGCCTGTTCGGCGGCGACGACCCGAAGCGCTGAAGTCCGTGGCGGCCCGGTCACGGGCCGGTGGACGCGGACGCCCGGCCCCAAGTGGTCCCCTGTGACCGGGCAGGCAGGCGCTATCGTGCCGGTCCATTTCCCGCACGCACGGATCATCCATGGCCCTCGGTCGGTTCGCCTTTGCCAACAACTCCAACCGCTTCCTGGCCTGCGCGCCCCTGGAGGCACAGCCGTTCGCGGTGTGCGGGGTGCCCTACGACGGGGTGGTGACCAACCGCCCGGGTGCGCGCTTCGGGCCGCAGGCCATCCGCGCCGCCAGCCTCATGTTGTGCGACGGCATCCACCCGGTGTTCGACGTGTCGCCGCTGGAGCACCTGGGCGATGCGCTCGACATGCGCCTGCCCAATGCCTCGCCCCTGCCCGAGGTTCGCCGGCACATCGAGCGCCAGGCGGCCGAGCTGATGGCGCGGCACCACTGCGTGTTCCTCGGTGGTGACCACTCCGTGACCTTGTCGCTGTTGCGCGCGGCCCGCGCGCGCCATGGCGGTGAACCGCTGGGCCTGGTGCATTTCGACGCCCATTGCGACACCTGGACCGACCATTTCGGCGAGCCTTCCGGCCACGGCACCTGGACCCACGAGGCCATTCAGGAGGGGCTGGTGAGCCCGGCCCACACCGTGCAGATCGGCATCCGCTCCAGCGGGGAGCGCGGCGCCCGCGAGTACGTCACCGACCGCGGCGGCGAGGTCTTCACCGCGCGCTCGCTGCGAGGCCTGGATGGCGCCTCGCTGGCGCCGGTGCTGCAGTCGATCCGCGCCCGCATGGATGGGCGGCCGGTGTACCTCACGCTCGACATCGACGTGCTCGATCCGGCCTTTGCGCCCGGCACCGGCACCCCGGAGCCCGGCGGGCTCACCAGTTCCCAGGTGCTGACGTTCCTCGAAGAGCTGGCCGACCTGAACTGGATCGGCATGGATTGCGTGGAGGTGGCGCCCGCCTACGACCACGCCGAGCTCACCACCAACGCGGCGGCCTGCTTCGTCTGGACCTATCTGGCGGGCCGGGTGGCCCGCCTGCGGAGCGCTTGACCATGTGGGGCCGTTCGCTGATCGGGTCCGACACCCAGTTGAACCAGCGCAGCTATTACGAGGCCAGCGCTGAACGGGGTCCGCTGCGCGAGCCGCTTCAGGAGCACCTGAAGGTGGATGCGGTGGTGGTGGGCGCCGGCTTCACCGGGCTGTCGGCGGCGCTCGAGATGGCGCAGCGCGGTCTGTCGGTGGTGGTGCTCGAGGCCGACCGCGTGGGCAGCGGCGCGAGCGGCCGCAACGGCGGCCAGGCCATTGTGGGTTTTGCCAGCGGGCAGGGCCCGTTCGAAGAACAGCTCGGCCGGGAAGACGCCGACCGCGCCTGGGCGATGTCGCTGGAGGCGATCGACCTGATCGATCGCCGGATCGCCGACCACGGCATTCGGTGCGACCGGGTGTTCGGCTATGTGTACGTGGCCGAATCCGCCCGCAAGGCGCGCGACCTGCGAGCCGAGATGGACGGCCTGGCCGCGCGCGGTGTGGCCGTGGACTGGGCCGAGGGCCCTGACGTGCGCCGCCACATCGACACCACACGCTACGTGGCGTCGGCCCGGGAAATGCGCAGCGGCCACCTGCATCCCCTGAAGTACGCCCTGGGGCTGGCCCGCGCGGCCGAGGCGGCCGGCGTGCGGATCTTCGAACACTCGCCGGTGACGTCGTTGCAGCGCGGTGACCCGATGGTGGCGCGCACCGCCCGCGGTCAGGTGACGGCCCGCTTCGGTGTGCTGGCCGGCAACTGCATGCTGCCGGAGCACGGGCCGGCGGTGGCGCCCGAGATCACGCCGCGCATCATGCCGGTGGGCACCTACATCATCGGCACCGCGCCGGTGGATGCCGCGCTCGCCGAGCGGCTGATCCCCGGCGCCGCGGCCGTGTGCGACAACAACTTCGTGCTCGATTACTTCCGCTTCAGCGCCGACCACCGCATGCTGTTTGGTGGCCGCGTGAGCTACACCACGCAGACCCCGCCGCGGCTGGAGGCGACGATGAAGGCGCGCATGGCGGCGGTGTTTCCGGCCTTGCGCGACGTGGCGGTGGAGCACGTCTGGGGCGGCTTTGTCGACATCAGCATGAACCGGGCGCCCGACTTCGGCCGGCTCGGTCCCAACCTGTACTACCTGCAGGGTTTCAGCGGGCACGGCGTGGCGCTCACGGGGCTGGCTGGGCAGCTGGTGGCCGAGTCGGTGCTGGGGCAGGCCGGGCGGTTCGATGTGTTTGCGCGCCTGCGCCACCACCGCTTTCCGGGTGGCCGCCTGCTGCGCACCCCCAGCCTGGCGCTGGGCATGTGGTGGCACCGCCTGCGCGACGTGGTGTGAGGGCGCGTGGCGCGGGCCCGCGCCGGTTCAATCGCGCTCGCGCGGTTCGCCCTCGCTGTTGACCATGACAGTCCGGCCGGGCGGCGAGGTCATCTGCACCCGGTGATCGCGCCCGCGAAAGCTGTATGACACGTCCCACCAGGCGGCTTGTGCGCCGCCCGGGATGTTTTCGCAGCGCTGCACGTCCTGGGTCGAGGACGCCCCGGCCCGACCCACCTGCGAGCCCAGCGCCGCACCGGCGACCACCCCGCCGACGGTGGCGATGTCCTGGCCTGAGCCGTCCCCCACCTGGTGACCCAGGATGCCGCCGATCAAGGCGCCCGCGATGGCCCCGGGGATGTTGGCCCCGCCGATGGCGGTGGGCACGCGTTCACGCTCCACCCAGCAGCGCTGCCCCGGTGTGGCCAGCACGGCCCGCGACGAGGTCACCGGTGCCTCGTACAGCCGCTCACCGTCCCGGCGGCGGCCGTCGTAGGCCGGTCGTTCCGCGCCATACGGGCGTTCGTTGCGTTCGTTGCGCGCATCGTCCCGGTCCTGCGCGCGATCGACGCGGCGCACCGAGGCGATCCGGTCGTCCATGCCCATGGCGGCCAGCGATTGGTAGCGCCCCGGGCGCAGCACCACGCAGCGGCCGCGGTAGCGGTTGTCTTCGCAGACCTCCCAGCCCCAGCCCGTCACGATGGCCGAGGCCACGCGCGCATTGAGGCCGCGCCGCAGGTTGGCGACGGGTTGCGTGGTGGTGAAGGATCGGCCGTCGAAGCCTTCGCGGTCGAAGAAAACGACGCTGGCTGGCGGCATGCCCGGCAGCGGGGCGTAGCGGTGGTCGGCGATGCGCACGTCGCGGCCGATGAGGCGGGCCGAAGACACCCGGTTGTTCAGGCCCATGGCCGCCAGCGATGGGTAGCGGCCCGGGCGCAGCACCACGCAGCGGCCCCCGTACTGGACGTCATCGCAGACCTCCCAGCGCTCGGCAGCGACCACCACCGAAGAGGCCTGGTTGTTGAAACCGTACCGTTGGAAGTTCGGCACCCGCAGGTTGGCGGTCAGCGAGGGGCCGCCGTAGGTGTCGTCTCCGTAAAAGGTGGCCTGGGCATGGGCGCCGGTGGCAGCCATCAAGGTGGCCAGCGCCAGCAGAGGCACAAGGGACGGGTTCATGGCGGTTCTCCTGCGGTGGTGTCCCGAGCAGGGTGCCCCGGCAGGGTGCGCCGGTCTGTGCGGTGGCGCACCGGGCGGTGCGCGGCGTCAGCGGGGCTGCAGTGCCTGCCGCACCGCCGAGGCCAGTTGCGGGCCGCAGCGCTGGATCTCGCTGAGCGCCGCGTAGCCGTAGCCGATCACCAGGCCCCGCAGGTCATCGCGGCGCAGGCAGTAGGCCGACAGGGGCCGCACGATCAGGCCTTGGCGCGCGAGCTGCTGGGCCAGCGCCCGGTCGTCCACCCCGGCCGGCAGGCGCAGGCACAGGTGCAGGCCTTGTTCGGCGCCACTCAGCCATGGGGCGTCCGGGCCGTTGCCCAGCACGGGCTTGAGGGCCTCGAGCAGGCACTGCCGCCGCTCGGCGTAGGTTTGCCGCGCGCGGCGCAGCGAGCTGGCGAAATGCCCCATCTCGATGAATTCGGCCAACGCGGCCTGCGTCGGCATGTGGCCCGGCCGGTTGAGGTCGTAGTGCGCCTGCCGGAACGGCTCGACGAGGCCTTTCGGCACCACCAGGTAGCCCAGCTTGAGCCCGGGGTAGAGCACCTTGGAGAAGGTCCCCATGTAGAGCACCCGGCCGTCGAGGTCCAGGCCTTCGAGGCTGGAGAGCGGTGGGCCGCTGAAGCGGTATTCGCTGTCGTAGTCGTCTTCGAGCACCCAGGCCCCGTGCGCGCGGGCGGTGGCCAGCAGCGCCTGCCGCCGGGCGAGCGACATCACGGCGCCGGTGGGGTACTGGTGCGACGGGGTGACATAAATCAGGCGCGGCGGTTGCGCGCCGTCGGCCTCGGTCGGGCAGATGCCCTCGTCGTCGGTGGCCACCGGGTGCACGGCCAGGCCGGTGGCCAGGAACGCCTTCATCGCGCCCCAGTAAGCCGGGTCTTCCACCCACACGGTGTCGCCGTGGTCGGCCAGCAGGCGGGCGCAAAGCTCCAGCGATTGCTGGGTGCCGGTGGTGACGATCACCTGGTCGGCGTCGAGCTGCACGCTGCGAAACACGCGCAGGTAATCGGCGATCGCCCGGCGCAGCGGCGCGTAGCCGCCCGAGGTGTTGTAGTCCAGCATGTCCGGGTAGGTCATGCGCCAGTGCTTGTTCTGCAGCCGCTGCCACAGCGCCAGCGGAAACGCGCTGAAGTCGGCGATGCCCGGGGTGAAGGGCTGCACCTCGAGGTCGTTGGCGCTGAAGCGGTGCGCCAGCGACTCCCCCCGGCCGGACAGCCGGGCCACCTGGCGGTGCGGCGCCAGCCCGTGCGCACCGGCCGGCAGGCGGGCGGTGCTGGCGCGGGGCACGTGGTCGTTGACATAGGTGCCGCTGCCCACGCGGCTGGCCAGATAGCCTTCGACGCTGAGCTGGTTGATGGCGGCCACCACCGTGTTGCGCGACAACCCCAGGTCTTGCGCCAGGTCCCGGCTGGAGGGCAGGCGTTCACCGGCGCCCAGCTTGCCGTCGAGCATGGCGCGGCGCAACGACTCGTACAGCTGGCGGTGCAGCGGCAAGGCGTCGTGCGAGCCCAGGCGGTTCATCTCGGCCAGCAGGAATTCGGACAACATGTGCGGTGGGGGGCAGGGTAAGTGGCACCACGGGATGGGCACAACTGGCCCTCATTGTCATCCAATTTGCGGCCCACAATGGTCCGCGACCGTCTGGAGATTCCATGAAACAGCCGCCATGCATGGTCTGGCTACCCGCCGACCACCGTTTGCTGGGCGACCACGGGCACCAGATGCCCTTCCTGTTGCTGGGCGACAAATACGCGCGCGCCGTCAAGGTGGGCGCGCAGGCCCAGCCCGTGATGTTCCCCCTGGCCGACGCCGAGCAGATCGACGAGCTGCTGGCGATGGTCGACGGGGTGATGCTCACCGGTTCGCCGTCCAACGTTCACCCCTCGCACTTTGCCGAGGCGGTGGCCGATCCCACCCTGCCGCTCGACACCGAACGCGACCGCCTGACGCTGGCGCTGGTGAAAGCCTGCGTGCACCAGGGCGTGCCGCTGCTGGGCATCTGCCGCGGCTTTCAGGAAATCAACGTGGCCCTGGGGGGCGCCCTGCACCAGCGCGTGCAGGAGGTGCCCGGCCTGATGGACCACCGCGAACCCAAGACCGCGCCGCCCGACGAGCAGTACGCGCCGCGCCACCCGATCCGCATCGAGCCGGACAGCCCGTTTGCGGAGTGGGCCGGTGGCACCTCGGCGCAGGTGAATTCGCTGCACGGCCAGGGCATCGCCCGGCTGGCCGACGGCCTGCAGGCGCTGGCCTGGGCGCCCGACGGCCTGGTGGAGGCCTTTGCCGTCAAGGGCGCCCGCACCTTCGCGTACGCCATGCAGTGGCACCCCGAGTGGCGCTGCTGGGAAACCCCGTTCTATGCCGCGATCTTCGAGGCCTTCGGCCGCGCCTGCCGCCAACGCCGCAGCCTGCGCCTGCAGGCCGGCGACCTGGCGCGCAGCCAGCCTGGTTAGTGCCGCCGGCCTGACCTCGCCTCGACCCCGATCAACGCCAACTGGAACAAGGAACCGGCCATGAGCGCCCCCAAGAATTTCAACGAGCTGGAGAGCTGGCTCAACGAACACCGCGTCACCGAAGTGGAATGCCTGGTGCCCGACCTCACGGGCGTGGCCCGCGGCAAGATCCTGCCGCGCGAGAAGTTCACCGAAGACCGCGGCATGCGGCTGCCGCACGCCATCGTGGCCATGAGCGTGACCGGCGAGCAGCCGCCCAGCGGCCCGTACTACGACGTGGTGGAGCCGACCGACCGCGACATGCAGCTGCGCCCCGACCCGACCACGGTGCGCATCGTGCCCTGGGCCACCGACCCGACGGCGCAGGTGATCCACGACTGCTTCGACCACACCGGCAAGCTGGTGCCGTACGCCCCGCGCAGCGTGCTGCGCCGCATCTGCGACCTGTACGACGCCGAGGGCTGGAACCCGGTGATTGCGCCGGAGCTCGAGTTCTACCTGACCGCGCGCAACACCGACCCCAACACCCTGCTGCGGCCCCCGATCGGCCGCAGCGGCCGGGCAGAGACGTCGCGGCAGTCCTACAGCATCGACGCCGTCAACGAGTTCGACCCGCTGTTCGAAGAGATCTACGAGTACTGCAACGTCATGGGCCTGAACGTGGACACGCTGATTCACGAGGCCGGCGCCGGCCAGATGGAGATCAACTTCTTCCACGACCACCCGATGGGCCTGGCCGACGAGGTGTTCTTCTTCAAGCGCACGGTGCGCGAGTGCGCGCTGCGCCACGACATGTACGCCACCTTCATGGCCAAGCCGATCGCCGGCGAGCCGGGCAGCGCGATGCACATGCACCAGAGCGTGGTGAGCAAGGCCACCGGGCGCAACATCTTCAGCAACGACGATGGCACCGCGTCGGAGGCTTTCTTCCATTTCATCGGCGGCCTGCAGCGCTACATCCCCGCCGCCATGGCGCTGGTGGCGCCTTATGTGAACAGCTACCGGCGCCTGTCGCGCCACACCGCGGCCCCGATCAACATCGAGTGGGGCCACGACAACCGCACCGTGGGCATCCGCTCGCCGATTGCCTCGCCCGAGGCGCGCCGGGTCGAGAACCGGGTGATCGGCGCCGACGCCAACCCGTACGTGGCGATGGCCATGACGCTGGCCTGCGGCTACCTGGGCATGAAGAACAAGATCAAGCCCAAGCCCGAAATGAAGGGCGATGCCTACCTGTCGCCTTACTCGCTGCCGCGCAGCCTGGGCGAGGCCCTGGACTGGTTGCGCCGCGAACCCGACCTGCACGACGTGCTGGGCAAGGAGTTCGTGACGATCTACACCGAGATCAAGGAACTCGAGTTCGACGAGTTCATGAAAGTGATCTCGCCCTGGGAGCGCGAGCACCTTCTTCTCCACGTCTGACCCGGAGCCCCGCATGAACCCCTCGACCCTGATCGCCCCGCCCGCGCTGGTTCGCCGCGCCGAGCAGCACGACACCAAGGCCATCCAGGCGCTCGACAGCGCGCATTACATCCACCCGTTCACCGACCACGGCGACCTGGCGACCCGCGGTGCCCGCGTGATCACGCGGGCCGATGGCATCTACATCTGGGACAGCGAGGGCCACAAGATCCTCGACGCCATGAGCGGCCTGTGGTGCGTGAACGCGGGCTACGGCCGCAAGGAGCTGGCCGATGCGGCCTACCAGCAGCTCATGACGCTGCCCTACTACAACAGCTTCTTCCAGACCACGAACGTGCCGGCCGCCCAGCTGGCGGCCAAGCTGGTGGCGCTCGCACCCAAGGTGGACGGGCGGCGCTTCGAGCACGTGTTCTTCAGCTCCAGCGGCAGCGAGAGCAACGACACCAACGTGCGGCTGGTGCGCCGCTACTGGGACCTGCTGGGGCAGCCGCAGCGCAAGACGATCATCGGGCGGCACAACGCGTACCACGGCTCGACCATGGCCGGCGCCTCGCTCGGCGGCATGAGCGGCATGCATGCGCAGGGCGACCTGCCGATCCCCGGCATCGTCCACATCGGCCAGCCCTACCACTTCGAGAACGCCCTTCCGGGCGAGAGCGAGGCCGACTTCGGCCTGCGCGCTGCGCGCTGGCTGGAAGAGAAGATCCTCGAGGTCGGCCCCGACAAGGTGGCGGCCTTCATTGCCGAGCCGGTGCAGGGCGCGGGCGGCGTGATCATCCCTCCCGCCACCTACTGGCCCGAGATCCAGCGCATCGTCGACCGGTACGGCATCCTGCTGATCAGCGATGAAGTGATTTGCGCTTTCGGCCGTCTGGGCCACTGGTTCGCCTACGAGAAGTTCGGCTACCGGCCCGACCTGGTCACGTTCGCCAAGGGCGTCACCAGCGGTTATGTGCCGCTGGGCGGCGTGATGGTGGGCGACCGGGTGGCCAAGGTGCTGATCGAGCAGGGGGGCGAGTTCAACCACGGCTACACCTACAGCGGCCACCCGGTGGCCTGCGCGGTGGCGCTGGCCAACCTGGAGCTGATGGAGCGCGAGGACCTGCCCCGCAAGGTGCGCGACGACCTCGGCCCCTACCTGGCGCAACGCTTCGGTGAGCTGGCCGACCACCCCCTGGTGGGCCTTGCCGAGACCTGCGGGCTGGTGGCCGGCCTGGTGCTGGTCAAGGACAAGCAAAGCCGGGCGACGTACGACCCGGATCTGGCCGTGGGCATGATGTGCCGGGCCCATTGCTTCCGCAACGGGCTCATCATGCGGGCGGTGGGCGACCGCATGATCATTGCGCCGCCGCTGGTGATCACCCGGGCCCAGATCGACGAAATGACGGCCCTGATCCGCCGCTGCCTGGATGCAACGCTGTCGGAATTGCGCCAAAAAGGCCTGCACGCTTGAATAGAATCGCCGGTGATCCCTCTTTTGGGGCATCGCCTGGGCCGGGACCGCGAGCAGCGGGTCTGGAACTTGCATGCCCTCCGCGGGTCATCAGCCGTCAGGTTGAGCTGTGTTTGGTCCCAATCCTCTGATGGAGTGAGCATCACCATGAAGAAGCACGTTCTGGTTCTCGCGATGGCGGCCGTGATGGTCGCCGCCTGCGGCAAGAAAGAGGAGCCCGCTCCTGCGCCCGCACCCGCCCCGGTGGCCACCGCCCCGGCACCCGCTCCGGCCCCGGCCGGCCCGGTGCTCGATGATGAGAAAGTTCTCAACATCTACAACTGGCCCGACTACATCACCGAAACCCTGGTGGCCGACTTCGAGAAGGAGTACGGCATCAAGGTCAACTACGACACCTTCGAGAACAACGAGGCCCTGCACGCCAAGCTGGTGGCCGGCAATTCGGGTTACGACATCGTGATCCCCACCGCCGGCTTCGCCAAGAAGCAGATCGACGGCGGCCTGTACCAGCCGATCGACAAGAGCAAGCTCACGAACTACGGCAACCTCGACCCCGACTTCATGAGCAAGATCGCCGGCGTGGACCCCGAGAACAAGCACCTGGTGCCGTGGGCCTGGGGCTTCACCACGGTGGGCATCAACAAGCAGAAGGTCGAGAAGGCGCTGGGCGGCATGGCCATGCCCGAGAACGCCTGGGACCTGGTCTTCAAGCCCGAGTACTCCAGCAAGCTGCGCTCGTGCGGCATCGCCTACCTGGATTCGCCCAGCGAGATCCTGCCGGTGGCCCTGCACTACGTGGGCAAGCCGGCCTACAGCGAGAAGCCCGAGGACTTCAAGGCCGCGCTCGACATGCTGATGAAGGTGCGCAAGGACGTGCGCCTGTTCTCCAGCACCATGATCGACGACATCGCCAGCGGCAAGGCCTGCGCCTTCATCGGCTGGTCGGGTGACATCAACATCGCCGCCGACCGCGTGAAGGAAACCGGTGGCAAGGACGAGATCGTGCCGCTGCTGCCCACCGGCGGTGGTCTGGTGTTCATCGACACCATGGCCATCCCCAAGGACGCCAAGCACGTGAACAACGCCCACGTGTTCATCGACTTCTACCTGCGCGCGGCCAACGGTGCGGCGATGGCCAACGAGATGAACTATCCCACCGGCAACAAGGCTGCGCTGGCCGACATCAAGGACGAGGTCAAGGGCAACAAGACCATCTTCCTGTCGCCTGAAGACACCGCGCGCCTGATCCCCACCGGTGGCTTCTCCAATGAAGTGTCCGGCGTGGTCAACGACACCTACAACGCGTTCAAGCGCGGCAAGTAAATCCTGGCCGACACTCGGCAACGGGGCTGTTCATCCGCAAGGGTCGAACAGCCCTTTTTCTTTGGAGGGTACTTTCATGTCCGACAGCACCGGTTTTCTGGTGACCGAAAAACTGGTCAAGCGCTTCGATGAAGCCGTGGCCGTCGACGAGGTGACGTTGTCCATCCGCAAGGGCGAGATCTTTGCCCTGCTGGGCAGTTCGGGCTGCGGCAAGTCCACCCTGCTGCGCATGCTGGCCGGCTTCGAGCGGCCGACGTCGGGGCGCATCCTGCTGGGCGGTCAGGATGTGGCGGCGGTGCCACCCTATGAACGGCCGGTGAACATGATGTTCCAGAGCTACGCGCTGTTCCCGCACCTGACGGTGTGGGAGAACGTGGCCTTCGGGCTCAAGCGGGAGGGCCTGCCGAAGGCCGAGGTGCAGCAGCGGGTGGACGAGATGCTCGGTCTGGTGCAGCTCTCGACCTTCGCCAAGCGAAAGCCGCACCAGCTGTCCGGTGGGCAGCAGCAGCGGGTGGCGCTGGCGCGCAGTCTGGCCAAGCGGCCCAAGCTGCTGCTGCTCGACGAACCCCTCGGTGCCCTCGACAAGAAGCTGCGCGAGCAAACCCAGTTCGAGCTGGTCAACATCGTCGAGAAGGTGGGCGTGACCTGCGTGATGGTGACGCACGACCAGGAAGAGGCCATGACCATGGCCAGCCGCATCGCGATCATGAGCAAGGGCCGGGTGCTGCAGGTGGGCACGCCGTCGGAAATCTACGAGCACCCGGTGAACCGGTTCGTGGCCGACTTCATCGGCAACGTGAACCTGTTCGAGGGCAAGCTCAGCGTTGACGAACCCGACCGCTGCGCCGTGGAGAGCGGCATCGGCCAGATCCATGTGGGCCATGGCATGCCGGGCACGCTGCACATGCCGGTGGCGTTCGCGGTGCGCCCCGAGAAGATCGAGATCAGCAAGCAGCCGCCGCCCGCCGACGCCGGCCCCAACGTGTTTCGGGGCAAGGTCAAGGAGATCGCCTACTTCGGCTCGTACAACACCTTCATCGTGCAGGCCGGCAACGGGCAGCGGGTGAAGATCACCGAGGCCAACACCTCGCGCCACGACCTGTCCGACATCACCTGGGAAGACGACGTCAACTTCTGGTGGAGCGACACCGCCGGTGTGGTGTTGAGAGATTGAGGGTGAAGACCCCCCTGCGCCGCTTCGCGGCTTCCCCCCTGGAAGGGGAGACGCTGAGCGAGGCCCGGCAAAGCCGGTTCCTCCTCAGCCCTTGGTTCGGTGTTGGTGTGCCACAGGCCCATTTCTAAGGAACCCCAATGGCTTCTGTTCCTGTTCCAGGCAAACGTTTCGTCATCGGCGTGCCCTATGGCTGGCTGCTGCTGTTCTTCTTTCTGCCGTTCCTGATCCTGCTCTACATCAGCTTCGTGGACATGGGCGGGGACATCAGCCCGTTCAAGCCGCTGTGGGACCCCGAGACCGGCGTGCTCCGACTGAAGTACGAGAACTACCTGGACATCTTCCGGACCGAGGAAGGCGCGCCGCTGTTCAAGACCCTGTACGTCGACGCCTATTTCCGTTCGATCTGGTACGCCCTGCTCACGGCCATCTTCTGCCTGATCCTCGGCTACCCGTTCGCCTACTTCATTGCTCGCTCACCCGCGAGCGTGCGCCCGGCGCTGCTGCTGCTCGTCATGCTGCCGTTCTGGACATCGTTCCTGCTGCGCGTCTACGCCTGGAAGGGGCTGCTGGCCGATCAGGGGGTGATCAACCGCTTCATGATGTTCCTCGGGGTCATCGACGAGCCGATTCCCATGCTCTACACCAACGTGTCGATGCTGGTGGGCATGACCTACGTGTACCTGCCGTTCATGATCCTGCCGCTCTACGCCAACCTGGTGAAGATGGACTTCCGCCTGCTCGAGGCGGCCTACGACCTCGGCACCACGCCGTTCAAGGCGTTCTGGCTGGTGACGGTGCCGCTGTCCAAGGCGGGGATCATCGCGGGCTTCATGCTGGTGTTCATTCCCTGCGTCGGCGAGTTCGTCATTCCGTCGCTGCTGGGCGGGCCCGAGAACTACATGATCGGCCGCGTGGTGTGGGACGAGATGTTCACCGCCAACGACTGGCCCAAGGCCACCGCATTGGCCGTGGTGATGATCGCGATCATCGTCGTGCCGCTGGCGATTTACTACAAGTTCACTGGCGACGCCGCCGAACGCCGCTGAGGAGCCCGCCATGAAACAACTGCTTGAAAAACACTTCGGCAAGTTCTGGCTGCTGATCGTCTTCGGCTTCCTGTACCTGCCGCTGGCCTTCATGGTGCTGTTCTCGTTCAACAGCACCCGCCAGGACGCGCGATTCACCGGCTTTTCGCTGCGCTGGTACGAGGCGCTGCTCAACGACGACAAGATCGTCGAGG
Organism: Hydrogenophaga sp. XSHU_21; assembly: GCA_046604145.1. Lineage (GTDB taxonomy): Bacteria > Pseudomonadota > Gammaproteobacteria > Burkholderiales > Burkholderiaceae_C > Hydrogenophaga. The sequence continues at coordinate 1,241,381 of JBKIXD010000002.1, read as the reverse complement.
GCTTCTTCCTGTCGCTCAAGATCGCGGCCATCACCGGCGTGCTGTCGGCCGTGCTGGCCACGTTCGCTGCGTTCGTGCTGGTGCGCTACCGGCGCTTCCTGGGGCGCACCGTCTTCAGCGGCATGGTGAATGCGCCGCTGGTCATGCCCGAGGTGATCATCGGCCTGTCGCTGCTGCTGCTGTTCGTGGGCGCGCAGAACGTGTTCGGCTGGCCCCAGCGGGGCATGCTCACCATCGTGCTGGGGCACACCTTGCTCGGCATGGCCTACGGCATGGTGGTGATCCAGAGCCGGCTGCTCGAGATGGACCGATCGATCGAAGAGGCGGCCATGGACCTGGGCGCGCGCCCGCACCAGGTGTTCTTCCTGGTCACGCTGCCGAACATCTTCCAGGCGATCCTGGCGGCCTTCCTGCTGGCGTTCACGCTGTCGTTCGACGACGTGGTCATCACCGAATTCCTCAGCGGACCGGGGGTGAGCACTCTGCCGCAGGTGATCTTCGGTTACGCCCGCCGGGGCATCAATCCGACCATTTATGCGGCGGCCACCATCCTGATCGTCACCGTGACGATCGTGGTGGTGAGCTACGCGGTGTGGGTGGCCCGGCAGACGCGCCGGCGTGAACGGGAGATGGCGGCCGCGATGCGGGGGTGATACCTGCCGGGGTGGTCTGAATACCCTGGTGTGTGGGGCCTACCGTGGGATGCATGCCACGGGGGCCCGCACATCGGCCCGCAACCGGGCGAAAAAGAGTTCAAAAGAATTACGATTCATCCGTCCGACGCCAGATCGGGCGATGTCGATAATTCTTAGGTACTCTTTCATGAAACATTCCGTTCTTCGCTCCCTGTTTGCTGTCACCATCGTTTTCGCCGCCGCCGCGGCCCATGCCCAATCCACCGGGTCCAGCCTGTACGGCGAGATCGGCTACAACTCGGTCAGCGTGACCGAGAGCGGCGGCGGGCTCACCGTGAAGTTCAAGCCCGACCTGCTCACCGGCGTCATCGGGTACCGCTTGAACCCCAACCTGTCCGTGGAAGGCCTGCTGGGCTTCGGCATCGGCGACGACGAGATCACGCTGAATGGCATGGCGTCCGGTGTGATGGGTGAGATGGGCACCACGTATGGCGTCTTCCTGCGCCCCAGCATGGCGGTGTCCGAGTCGGTCGAGCTCTTCGGTCGCGTCGGCTTCGTCCGCAACACACTCAAGCTGTCGGGCCCTGGTGGATCGGCGTCCTTGAGCGACACCGGCCTTGCCTACGGCATTGGCGCCAACTTCAACCTGAGCAAGACGTCGTACCTGCAGGCCAACTGGACCAGCTACTACAACGACGACGGCATGAAGCTGCAGGGCATCGGCGTGGCCTGGGGCATGAACTTCTGACCACGAAACCCTCGGTCGTCCGAGTGCCAGGGCCACCTTCGGGTGGCCTTTTTCATGGGCGGCCGCGGGCGCCGAACCGGCAGTGGATTCAAGGGCCGGCCGGCAAGTGGATGCTGCTGAATGGCTGGCGGGGGCGTAGCATGGAGCCAATTCATTTGTCTTTGCCGATCCGCCATGACCACCACCACCCTCCAGGCCCCATCGCTGTCGTTTGATGGCCGCGCGTTCATCAACGGTGAGCGGGTGGCCGCCCGCGACGGCCAGACGTTCGACTGCCTGTCGCCGGTGGATGGCCGGCTGCTGACCTCGGTGGCGCGCGGGCAGGCCGCCGACATCGATGCCGCGGTGAGCGCCGCGCGGGCCGCCTTCGAAGACCGCCGCTGGGCTGGCATGCCGCCGGCGCGGCGCAAGCGCGTGATGATGGCCTTTGCAGACAAACTGCTGGCCCATGCCGACGAGCTGGCGCTGACCGAAACGCTCGACATGGGCAAGCCCGTGAAGTACGCCCGCGCGGTGGATGTGAACAGCGCCGCCAACTGCATTCGCTGGTACGGCGAGGCCGTGGACAAGGTGTATGACGAGATCGCGCCCACGGCCGACACGGCACTGGCCCTGATCACCCGCGAACCGGTGGGCGTGGTGGGCGTGATCGTGCCCTGGAACTACCCCATGATCATGGCCGCGTGGAAGATCGCGCCGGCGCTGGCGGCGGGCAACTCGGTGGTTCTGAAGCCGAGCGAGAAAAGCCCGCTGACCGCGCTGCGCCTGGCCGAGCTGGCGGTGTCGGCCGGCATTCCGCCCGGGGTGTTCAACGTGGTGCCGGGTTTCGGCGCCGAGGCCGGCAGCCCCCTGGCGCTGCACATGGACGTGGACTGCATCGCCTTCACCGGCAGCACGCGCGTGGGCAAGCAGATCCACGTGATGGCCGGGCAGAGCAACCTCAAGCGAGCCTGGACCGAACTGGGCGGCAAGTCGCCCAACATCGTGTTTGCCGACTGCCCCGACATCGACAAGGCGGTGGAGGCCGCGGTGGGCAGCATCTTTTTCAACCAGGGCGAAAGCTGCAACGCGCCCTCGCGCCTGTTTGTCGAGGCCTCGATCAAGGAGGCCTTTCTGGAGAAAGCGCTGAAGCTGGTGCCGCAATACCAGCCCGGCAACCCGCTGGAAAAGTCCACCGTGATGGGCGCCATCGTGGACCGGGTCCAGATGGACACCGTGCTGCGCTACATCGAGACCGGCAAGAAGGAAGGCGCCAAGCTCCTGGCCGGGGGCGAGGCGGCCGAGCCGGTGAAGGGCGGGTGCTATGTGCTGCCCACCATCTTCGACGGCGTGAAGAACGACATGACCATCGCGCGCGAGGAGATCTTCGGCCCGGTGCTGTCGGTGCTGTCGTTCACCGACGCAGCCGATGTGGTGAAGCAGGCCAACAGCAACGTCTACGGCCTGCAGGCCGCGGTGTGGACGCGCGACATCAACAAGGCGCACGGCGTCGCGCGCGCGCTGCGCGCCGGCACGGTGCACGTGAACCAGTACGACGAGGACGACATCACCGTGCCCTTCGGTGGTTTCAAGCAGAGCGGCGTGGGACGCGACAAATCGCTGCACGCCTTCGACAAGTACACCGAGGTCAAGACGACCTGGATAAGGATTGACTCCCCCCTGCACCGCTGACGCGGTGTCCCCCTGAGGGGGACGGCCGCTGCGGCCCGGCAGAGCCGGTTCCGCGCACCCCTCGACCAGACATCTCGCGCCACCGTGCGCACTGTGAAGGAGACCGACATGAATGCGCCGCAAAAGCCAGAGAACCTGAACGCCCCGCACACCAACGCCGCCTGGCACGCACGCCGGCAGGCCGCCACGCCGCGCGGTGTCGGTGTGTTCGGTGACTTCTTCATCGAGCGTGCGAAGAACGCCGAGTTCTGGGACATCGAAGGCCGCCGGTTCATCGACTTTGCGGGCGGCATCGCGGTGCTCAACACCGGCCATGTGCACCCCAAGGTCCAGGCGGCGATTGCGGCGCAGCTGCAGCGCTTCACCCACAGCTGCTACCAGGTGGTGCCCTACACCGAGTACGTGGCGCTGGCCGAGCGCATCAACGCCATGGTGCCGATCGACGGTCCGGTGAAGACGGCGTTTTTCTCCACCGGCGCCGAGGCGATCGAGAACGCGATGAAGATTGCGCGCTCGGCCACCGGGCGCAGCGGCATCATCGCGTTCGGCGGCGCCTTTCACGGCCGCAGCCTGTTCTCGGTGGCGCTCACCGGCAAGGTTCAGCCTTACAAGGCCGGCTTCGGCCCGTTCCCCGCCGAGATCTACCACGTGCCGTTTCCCTGCCATTGCAGCTCGCTGGACGACACCAAGAAGGCGATGGAGCAGCTCTTCAAGTGCGACATCGAGCCTTCGCGCGTGGCAGCGATCGTGTTCGAGCCGGTGCAGGGCGAGGGCGGCTTCAACCCGATCCAGCCCGCTGCGGTGAAGTGGCTGCGCGAGCTGTGCGACCAGCACGGCATTCTGCTGATTGCCGATGAGGTGCAGACCGGCTTTGCACGGACCGGCAGGATGTTTGCCATGGAGCACTACGGTGTGAGCCCCGACCTGATGACCCTGGCCAAGAGCATGGCCGGCGGCACCACGCTGTCGGCGGTGACCGGCAAGGCGGCCGTGATGGACGGACCCGCAGCGGGCGGCCTGGGCGGCACCTATGCGGGCAATCCGCTGGCCATCGCCGCGGCCCATGCGGTGATCGACGTGATGCAGGAAGAAAACCTGTGCGAGCGCGCCCGGACGCTGGGCGACAAGCTGATCGGCCACCTGATCGCGCAGCGCGCGGTCCACCCACGCATCGGCGACATTCGGGGCCTGGGGGCGATGGTGGCCTGCGAGTTCATCGACCCCAAGACCGGCGCGCCCGACGCCGACCTGACGAAGAAGGTGCAGATGGCGGCGCTGCGCCGGGGCCTGCTCGTGCTCACCTGCGGCGTCTACGGCAACGTGATCCGCTACCTCTTTCCGCTCACCATCGAAGACGCCGTGTTCGACGAAGGCCTGGCCATTCTGGACGCGGCCATTGCCGAGGTGGCTGCGTGAACGACCGCAGCGCCGTGCACAGCGACCTCGACGCGCGCGCGTCCGCGCTGCGGGCGCAGGGCGTGCATTCGGTGCTGGCCACGTTCACCGACCTGGAGGGCACGCCCAAGGGCAAGCTGGTGCCGCTTGACGCCCTGGCCGATGCGGTGGCCACGGGCGCCGGTTTTGCGGGCCCGAGCATCGTGGGCACCGGCCTGCCCCGCATGGGCCCGCGCAGCGAGTACATGGGCCGCGTGCTGCCCGAGACGCTGCGGCCCCTGCCGTTCATGCCGGGGGTGGCGCACGCGGTGTGCGACGGCTTTGCCGGCGGAGAGCCGCTGGCGAGCGACCCGCGCCAGGTGCTGAAGCGGCAGGTGGCGCGGCTGCGCGAACGCGGCTGGACTTTGTGGGTGGGTGCCGAGCCCGAGTTCTTTCTGCTCGGTCGCGGCGCCGATGGCCGCTGGGGTGTGGCCGATGCCCACGACCGGTTGGCCAAGCCCTCGTACGACCTTCGCGCCATCGGCCGCAACCAGGGCTTTCTCGACGACATGCGCCAGGCCCTCGCGGCGCTGGGGTTCGTGTTGCAGCAGATCGACCACGAAGACGCGGTCGGCCAGTACGAGATCAACTACCGGCACGACGACGCGCTGTCGGCGGCCGACCGTTACCAGCTGTTCAAGCTCACGGCCCACGCCGTGGCCGAGCGCCATGGCTGCGTCTTTTCCACCATGCCCAAGCCGCTGGCGCACGCGCCGGGCAGCGGGCTGCACTTCCACCTCAGCCTCACCGATGGGTCCGGGCGGCCCCTGATGGCCGATGCCGCGGGTGCGCTCGGCCTGAGCGAGCTGGGCTGGTGCTTTGCCGCCGGGCTGCTGGCGCACGCGGACGCGCTGGCAGCGGTGTGCGCGCCCACCGTCAACAGCTACAAACGGCTGGCCGCCAGCCGCAGCGCATCGGGCACCACCTGGTCGCCGGTGTGGAAAGCGATCGGTGACAACAACCGCACCTGCCTGCTGCGGTCGGTGGCCGGGCGGCTCGAGTGGCGCCTGCCCGACCCCGCCTGCAATGTGTACCTGGCGCTGGCGGCCGTGATTGCCGCCGGGCTGGACGGTGTGGACCGCAGCCTGCGCGCGCCCAAGCCCTGCAAGGACGACTTGTACGAGCTTCATGCCGCGGGCGAGGCGCTGCCAGCGCGGCTGCCGCGCGACCTGTTCGATGCGCTGCAGGCGCTGCAATCCGATGGCGTGGTGCGCGAAGGGCTGGGCGAGGCCTGCAGCGAGCAGTTTCTGCGGCTCAAGCAGGCCGAGTGGGCCGAGTTCCACGGCCAGGTGAGCGAGTGGGAGTTGCAGCGCTACGCCGACGCGGGCTGACCCCACGCACCGCTGGGTGCCGCGGGTCGGGATAATCCGCCGCGTGAGCGATCCCACCACCGCCGACAACGGCCACCGAACCTGGACCAAGACCACCGCCCGGCCGCTGCGCAGCTGGCGCAAATCGGCGGGCATCTGGCTGTTTGCACATGTCGTGGGCGTGCCCGTGCCGTGGTCGGCCACACGCCAGACCGATGCGCGGGCGCTGCTGGCGTTCGAGCACCAGCGGCTGCGGGAGCTCGCCGCGGCGGGCGAGCTGGTGCCGCCGGTGCTGTCGTTCGATGGCCGGGCGCTGGTCACCGGCGACATCGGCACCACGCTCGACTACCTGCTGTTCCAGCGCCCGCCCGAAGATCGCCTGCCGCTGATGCGCGCTGCCGCGGCCGACCTGGCGGGCTTTCATGCGCGTGGCCATTGGCACGGCGGCGCACAGGCGCGCAACATCACCTGGGACGGCCACCGGTTTGCGCGGCTCGATTTCGAAGAGCGCCTGGTGCCCGGGCTGCCGCTGCCCATGGTGCAGCGCTATGACGTGCTTCAGCTGCTGCTGTCGTTGGCCCGGTTGATCGAACCGCTCGGTCCGGGGGCGGTGCACGAGGTGTTGCGCGCCTATGCCGAGGTCGATGTGGCCCAGGGGCGGGCGCTGCGCGCCTTCATCGGGCGGCTGTTGCCGCGGCTGCAGCGCATCGCGCGCATGGCGGCCTGGTCGCGGCGGCTGGATGGTTCTCGAGAGCTGATGCGGCTGCGCACCGTGCTGGCGGGCATGGCGGCCTTCGTCGACGCGCCCCTGCCCTGAGCCTGCCCCGATCGGCGCGGGCTCAGGTCCGGTAGGACGGGTCGAGGCGCTCGACTTTGCGCAGCAGCGCAGGCCACGCCAGCATGGCGCCCTGGCCGGCGGTGGCGATGCGCATGACGTCGGCCATGCCGGCGAGGATGCGCGGGTCCACCTGCGTGAGCTCGCCCCCGCCCGCGAGCGCGTCGATCTGGATGCGGCAGGTGTTTTCGAAGGTGTACATGGCGAGGAACGCCTCGGGGATGCCCTTGCCCACGGTCAGCAGGCCGTGGTTGCGCAGCACGAGGTGGTTGGCCTTGCCGAGGTCTGCCTGCAGCCGCGGCTTCTCGTCGGGACGAAACGCCACGCCTTCGTAGTCGTGGTACGCCAGCGAGGCCAGCACGAAGGTGCTCTGCTGGCTGATCGGCAGGATGCCATGCTTCTGCGCGCTCACGGCCACGCCGGCGCGGGTGTGGGTGTGCAGCACGCAGCCGGCTTCGGGGCGCGCTTCGTGCACGGCGCTGTGGATCACGAAGCCGGCCGGGTTGACCGGAAACGGTGAGTCCAGCAGCTTGTTGCAGTCCATGTCGACCTTGACCAGGCTGCTCGCCGTGATCTCGTCGAACATCAGGCCGTAGGGGTTGATGAGGAACTGGTGCTCACCGCCCGTCACGCTGTCGGGGAGCTTGGCGCTGATGTGGGTGAACACGAGGTCGCTCCAACCGTAAGCGGCCACCAGCCGGTAGCAGGCCGCGAGGTCGCAGCGAAGCGCCCATTCTTCGGCGCTGACGACTTCCTTCAGGGAAGGGATGTGCATGGCGTGTCTCCATCGCGCCGCCCCGGGAGGGCGGCCCGATGTGCACTGTAGGCGCTAGTGCCGCGCCTGTCCTGTCCGTGCGGCGACAAGCCGCGCCGAGTGGCCGGGAGGGCCTCAGCCCTTGGTCTTGCAGGTGTTGAAGCCCAGCATGGCGTAAGGCGGGCACCAGCCGACGAGGCCGGTGAGCAGGGGCACGACGCCCAGGTAGCCCCAGACGCCCACCGCGCCGGTGGCCGCGGCAGCGATGAGCGCCACGCCGATGACGATGCGCAGGGTGCGGTCGATGCCGCCGACGTTCTTGGTCATGGTGATTTCCTTGGTGAGGTGAATGAACCGGGTTTCGGATGGCCGGGTGATGGCCAGAACCCGATTGCACCGGACCCGGCGGTCAGCGTATGTGACCCCGGTCACCAAGGCCAGCGGTGAACGCCGCCGGTTTGTCCTGGATCAAGGTTTCCGTGGAGGCTCGACCGGCGCGCCGTCGGCGTTGCTCAGCTGGCGCAGCGCAGCGCTGTCGCGAACGGTGATGCACTCGCGGGAGAGCTCCACCCAGCCTTCGCGCTCGAAGCGGTGCAGCAGCCGGGTGACGATCTCGCGCACCGTCCCCAGTCCGTCGGCAAGTGCCTGGTGTGTGGTGCGCACCTGCGTTCCATGGCCCAGCAGCGCGTTCGCCAGCCGCGCATCGAGGCGTTGAAATGCCACCGCCTCTACCAGCGTGGTGAGTTCGGTGAGGCGCGAGGCGAACAGGCCCATGACGAAGTTGCGAAACGCGGGCTCGGCCAGCGCCGCTTGAAAGAGGTCCGGGGGCAGCAAGGTCAGGTGGGTGGAGCGGACCGCCACACCGCGCGCGTTGAGCGGTGTGTGCAGGAACAGGCACGAGGTGGAGGCCAGGCACATTTCGCCCGGCTGGACCCGGTAAAGCTCCAGCTCCCGCCCGTTGCTGGCGCTGCGCGACACCCGGACTTCGCCTTCGACCACCAGCGGGAAGCCGCGGCACGCCTCGGCCTCCCGGAACAGGGTGGTGCCTGCGGGCACATCGATCAGGGGCAAGGCGTCCACTTGCGTGGGCGTCAGCGCCTCGGTGAGGCCCGGGTAGTTCGCGGCGACGGTCGCCCAGTCGGCGGGTGTCATGGTCGGGTCGCCAACTCGAGGTGGCTCAGCCACTTCATGGCATGTGAGCGCTCGCTACCGCACATGTCGGCAGCCGGCTGAAGACCGCTGCACACGGCAGGGCGCTCCGGTTGCCCGAAAAGCCGGCAACGCAGGTCGTCGGCGAGGTGAGGGCATGGCAAGCCGGCGGCCTTGCCATGGGGCAGGCCGGGCAGCGGGCTGCTGATCGACGGCGCGATGCAGCAGGCGGCGCAGCCGGGGCGGCAGTCCATCGGGTGGTCCGCTCAGGTGATGTCGTTCAGGCGGCGGGCGGCGTGCAGCACCTGCTCGACCACGCCCTGAACCGACGCCTGGGCGGTGGCGCTGATCAGGCGGCCCTGGTCGTCGAACGCCTCGGCGGCCTTGCTCAGCGCAAACTGTTTCGGCGCCACCCAGCACTGCAGGTTCATCAGGAGCGGGGTCAGGTGGGACAGGCTGCGCAAGCCACCGAGGGCGCCCGGCGAAGCGCTGAGCAGGCCGACCACCTTGCCCGCGAAAGGCCTGGTGCCGCTGGACCACTCGGGGTCTCCCTTGATGGGGCTGGACACCCAGTCGATGGTGTTCTTGAGCAGGCCGGTGTAGCTGCCGTTGTATTCGGGTGAGCAGACCAGCCACGCCGGATGGCGGTGAAAGATCTGCTTGAGCCGGCGTGCTGCGTCGGGGGTGCCGCGCGCTTCAAGGTCGGCGTTGTAGAGCGGCAGTTTGTGGTCGGCCAGTTCGAGCAAGGTCACCTGGGCGCCGGCGGCGCGCGCCATGTCGGCAGCGACCCTGGCCAGTCGGCGGTTGTGCGAGTGGGCCCGGGTGCTGCCGGCGAACACGAGGACGGGGAGAGGGGCTTCGTTCATGGGGCGGCATTGTGGCCCATGCCACAGGGGGCGGGCTCGGCAGGGGTGGGCACGCTCCGTGCCTTGGTGGGACAATCACGGGTTGCCCGCCCCGACCATGTGATCGTGGGGTCGGGTGGAGTCATCGGAGCATCGCCCATGTTGTACCCCCGGGAATTTGACGTCATTGTGGTCGGCGGCGGCCACGCCGGCACCGAGGCCGCGTTGGCGGCTGCGCGCATGGGCTGCGCCACGCTGCTGCTCACGCACAACATCGAGACGCTGGGCCAGATGAGCTGCAACCCCAGCATTGGCGGCATCGGCAAGGGCCACCTGGTCAAGGAGGTGGACGCGCTGGGCGGTGCCATGGCGCTGGCCACCGACGAGGCAGGCATTCAGTTCCGCATTCTCAACAGCAGCAAGGGGCCGGCGGTGCGCGCCACCCGCGCCCAGGCCGACCGCATTCTGTACAAGGCCGCCATCCGCCACCGGCTCGAGAACCAGCCCGACCTGTGGCTGTTCCAGCAGGCGGTCGATGACCTCATGGTCGAAGGGGACCGCGTGGTCGGTGCCGTGACGCAGGTCGGCATCCGTTTCCGTTCGCGCACGGTGGTGCTCACGGCGGGCACGTTTCTCGACGGCAAGATCCACGTCGGCTTGAACAACTATTCGGCCGGGCGGGCAGGGGACCCGCCCGCGGTGTCGCTGTCGGCGCGGCTCAAGGAGCTCAAGCTGCCGCAGGGCCGCCTGAAAACCGGCACCCCGCCCAGGATCGACGGCCGAAGCATCGACTGGTCGAAATGCACCGAGCAGCCGGGCGACCTCGACCCGGTGCCGGTGTTCAGCTTCATGGGCCGCGCCGACATGCATCCGCGGCAGGTGCCGTGCTGGATCACCCACACCAACCAGCGCACGCACGACATCATCCGCAGCGGTTTCGATCGCAGCCCCATGTTCACCGGCAAGATCGAAGGCGTGGGCCCGCGTTATTGCCCGAGCGTGGAAGACAAGATCAACCGGTTTGCCGACAAGGACAGCCACCAGATTTTTCTGGAGCCGGAGGGGCTGACGACACACGAGGTGTACCCGAACGGGATTTCGACCAGTCTGCCCTTCGACATCCAGCACGACATGGTGCGCAGCCTGCCGGGTCTGGAGAACGCGCACATTCTGCGGCCGGGCTACGCCATCGAATACGACTACTTCGATCCGCGATCCCTGAAGCGCAGCTTCGAGACGAAGCAGATCGCCGGGCTCTTTTTTGCCGGCCAGATCAACGGCACCACCGGCTACGAGGAAGCCGCTGCCCAGGGGCTTTTTGCCGGCATCAATGCCGCGTTGCAGTGCCGGGAGCAAGAAGCATGGGTGCCCACGCGAGATCAGGCCTACCTTGGGGTGCTGGTCGACGACCTGGTGACGCAGGGGGTGACCGAGCCATACCGGATGTTCACCAGCCGCGCCGAGTTCCGGCTGCAGCTCCGGGAGGACAACGCCGACATGCGATTGACCGAGGAAGGTCGTCGCCTCGGGCTGGTGGACGACGAACGCTGGGCCTCGTTCTGCCGCAAACGCGACGCGGTTTCACGTGAAACCGAGCGCCTGAAGGCGACCTGGGTGAACCCCCGAATCCTGCCGGCAGAGGAGAGCGAGCGGGTGCTTGGCAAAGCCATCGAGCACGAGCACAACCTGTTCGACCTGCTGCGCCGCCCCGGGGTGACCCATGCGGCGCTCGCCGGTATGAATGGGGGTGTGTACGCCAGCGCAGACGTTTCACGTGAAACCTTGGGCGACCTGGCGGACACCGTGATCGAGCAAGTGGAGATTGCGGCGAAGTACAGCGGGTACATCGACCGACAGAAATCAGAGGTGGTCCGGGCTGCCCAGTTCGAGCACCTTCGCCTGCCCCCCGACATCGATTACCTGCAGGTGGGGTCGCTGTCGTTCGAGGCACGGCAGAAACTGGCCCGGCACCGGCCGGAAACCCTGGGCCAGGCGGCCCGCATTTCCGGCATCACGCCGGCCACCGTATCGCTGCTGCTGATTCATCTCAAGAAGGGCGGCTTCAAGGGTTTTGCCACCCTCCGTCCGGAAGCCGAAGAAGCAGCCCCATGACCGACGGATTTCAACAGGCCTTGCGGCTGGAGTTGCGCAAGGAGCTGGTGCTGGGACTGGAGGTGTTGGAGCTCGACCTCGACGATGCGCAAGTGGAGCTTCTGCTCGATTACCTGGCCATGATCGAGAAGTGGAACCGCGTCTACAACCTGACGGCGGTCCGCGACCCGGGCGAGATGCTGACGCACCATGTGCTGGACAGTCTCGCGGTGGTCGGGCCGCTGCTCCGGGAAACCGAGGGCAGGCCGATCCGGCTGCTCGATGTGGGGTCCGGGGCCGGGCTCCCGGGTGTGGTGATCGCGATCGCCTGCCCGCAGGTGGAGGTGACCTGCGTGGACACCGTGGCCAAAAAGGCGGCGTTCATCCAGCAGGTGTCGGCGGCGTCGGGCTTGGTCAACCTTCGGGGCTTGCATGCCCGGGTGGAGTCGCTGGACCGGCGCCGCGGCGAAGGGCACGACGTGATCGTGTCGAGGGCGTTTGCCTCGCTCAGCGACTTTGTTCATTGGTCGGGCGGCGCGCTCCAGGTCGGCGGTGTGTGGATGGCGCTCAAGGGAAAGCACCCGCAGGCCGAGATCGATGCCCTGCCATCGACGGTGGACGTGTTTCACGTGGAACCGGTGGCTGTCCCGGGCCTGAAGGCAGACCGTTGCATCGTGTGGATGCGCGAGCGATTGGGCTGAATCTCCGCCGTCCGCGACGGACGCGTCACGTACACTCGACCCCTGTTTTTCTCCGGGGCCCCTCCATGTTCGGCATTGCGGACTACGGCGCATTTGTCGCCGCCATCGTCGTGTTTCTCGCCATTCCCGGCCCGGGCAACCTCGCCTTGATCACGTCGACCGGCAAGGGGGGCGTGCGGGGTGGACTGGCGGCCACGCTGGGCGTGATCGCCGGCGACCAGGTGCTCATGTGGGCGGCGGTGGCGGGCGTGGCGGCGCTGCTGGCGGCTACGCCAACGCTGTTCGGCGCGGTGCAGTGGGTGGGGGCGGCGTACCTCGCCTGGTTGGGTTGGAAGATGCTCACGGCCAAGCCTGGCGATGCCCCGATCCTGAACATCCGGCCGCGCCAGTACTTCCAGCAGGCGGCCGCCATCACCTTGCTCAACCCGAAGGCCATCGTGTTCTACATGGCGTTCTTTCCCCTTTTCGTCGACCCCGCCCGCCACCAGGGCCTGGTCACGTTTGGCGCCATGGCAGCCACCATCGCGGTGTTGACCTTCGCCTATGGCCTGGGCGTCACGCTGCTGGTTCATTTTCTGGCCGAGCGGATGCGGGCCAACCCCGCCATCGGGCGCACCCTGGAAAAGGTGGCTGGTGTGTTCCTCATCGGGTTCGGCTTGAAGCTGGCCCTTTCCAAGTAAGCGGGCGCCATGGCAAAGATCTTCTGTGTGGCCAACCAAAAGGGCGGGGTGGGCAAGACCACCACCACCGTCAACCTCGCGGCGGGCCTGGCCAAGGTGGGCCAGCGGGTGCTCATGGTCGACCTCGACCCCCAGGGCAACGCGACCATGGGCTCGGGCGTGGACAAGCGCGCCATGAAGCTCTCGGTGTACGACGTGTTGCTGGAGTCGGCGTCCGTCAACGAGGCGGCGGTGTTCTCCGAAAAATGCGGCTACCACGTCCTGGGTGCCAACCGCGAACTGGCGGGCGCCGAGGTGGAATTGGTGGAGGTGGAGCGCCGCGAGCGCCGGCTCAAGCAGGCCCTTTCGTCGGTGGGCGATCATTTCGATTTCGTGCTGATCGACTGCCCGCCCAGCCTGAGCATGCTCACCCTCAACGGCCTGTGTTCGGCACACGGCGTCATCGTGCCCATGCAGTGCGAATACTTCGCCCTCGAAGGCCTCACCGACCTGGTCAACACCATCAAGCAGGTGCACGCCAACCTCAACAAGGACCTGCAGATCATCGGCCTGCTGCGGGTGATGTTCGACCCGCGCATCACGCTGCAGCAGCAGGTGAGCGACCAGCTCAAGGCGCATTTTGGCGAGAAGGTGTTCGACACCGTGATTCCGCGCAATGTGCGGCTCGCCGAGGCGCCCAGCTATGGTTTGCCCGGCGTGGTGTTCGACCCGGCGGCGCGTGGCAGTCAGGCCTTCATCACCTTCGCCGAGGAGATGGTCGACCGCATCCGGAAGATGTGAGTTTCACGTGAAACCACGGAATGTCCTGATCCTGCCAGGCTGGCAGAACAGCGGTCCCGCCCACTGGCAGAGCCGCTGGGAACGCACCCATGGCTACCACCGCGTCGACCAGCACGACTGGATGACGCCCCAGCGTGGTGACTGGATGGCGCGGCTGGAGGACGTGGTGCTGGCCGCCGACGAACCGGTGGTGTTCGTGGCCCACAGCCTGGGCTGCATTCTCGTGGCGGCCTGGGCGGCACACTCGAAGAACACCGACCGGGTGCGTGGCGCGTTGCTCGTGGCGCCTGGCGACCCTGAGCGCGAAGAGCTCCAGGGGGTTCTGCCAGGCTGGTCGCCGGTGGTGCGAAAGGCGTTGCCGTTTCCGGCCGTGCTGGTCGGCAGCCGCGACGACCCCTACTGCCGGTTCGACCGCGCGCAAGGCATGGCCACCGACTGGGGCGCCCGCTTCATCGATCTCGGCCCCGCCGGGCACATCAACGCCGATTCGGGCCTGGGTGATTGGCCTCATGGCCACGCCTGGCTCACTGAACTCATGAAGGACCCCCACTGATGGTCAGCAAGAAACCCAAGGGACTGGGCCGCGGTCTGGAAGCCCTGCTTGGACCCAAGGTCGAAGACCGGCCCGCCACCGAGCCAGGGCAGGGTGGCGCACCGTCCACCCTGTCGCTCGACGAGTTGGTGCCCGGCCAGTACCAGCCCCGGACCCGCATGGACGAGGGTGCGCTGTACGAGCTGGCCGAAAGCATCAAGGCCCAGGGCATCATGCAGCCGATCCTCGTGCGGCGCCTTTCTGACGGCCCGAACGCCGGCAAGCACGAGATCATTGCCGGCGAACGGCGCTTTCGCGCATCCAGGCTGGCGGGTCTGACGGAAGTGCCCGTGCTGGTTCGCGAAGTGCCCGACGAGTCGGCCGCGGCCATGGCGCTGATCGAGAACATCCAGCGGGAAGACCTGAACCCGCTCGAAGAAGCCCACGGCCTGCAGCGGCTCGTGAAGGAGTTTGGGCTCACTCACGAACAGGCTGCGCAAGCGGTCGGCCGCTCGCGCAGCGCCGCCAGCAACCTGCTGCGCCTCCTGCAACTGGCCGAACCGGTCCAGACCATGCTCATGGCGGGCGACATCGACATGGGCCACGCACGCGCCCTGTTGCCCCTCGACAAGGCGTCGCAGATCACCGCGGCCAACCAGATCGCCACCCGCAAGATGTCGGTGCGCGAGGCCGAAAGCCTGGTGAAGAAGCTGGCGGCCGAGTTCACCCTCTCGCCGCAGAAGCCGCGCAAGGAAAAGTCGCGCGACATCCGCCGCGTGGAAGAAGAGCTGGCCGACCTGCTGACGGCCGAGGTCGAGGTGCGCGTGAAGAAGCGCGTCAAGCGCCATGGGCGGGTCGAGGAAATGGGCGAACTCGCCATCCAGTTCGGCTCGCTGGAAGCGCTCAACGGGCTGATCGATCGACTGCGAGGTCAATAATAAGCATTCATTCTGGATAAACTTCCGCCGGACAGTAGTTCTTAACAACTCTTTCCGGGGTGCCAGAATGTTGAAGATGTGGATCGCGGCCAGCCTTGCCGTGGTGCTGGTCAGTGGGTGTGCCACCCCTGAAGTCGTGCAAACACGCCAGGCCAATGACGCCGACATGGATTGCGCGCAAATCAAGGCGGCCTACGCCGAGGCCATCGATCTCGAAACCAAGGCGCGCAAAGAACGCGGCATGACCGGCACCAACGTGGCGGCCGCCATCTTTTTCTGGCCGGCCATGATCGGTACCTACAAGAACACCGAGGAGGCGGTTGAAGCCGCCAAAGAGCGCCAGCGGCACCTTGAAAAGATCGCCGACAAGAAGGCTTGCCCCATCGGCTGATCGCTCACACCCGCACGCCCCGCGTCAGACCGAAAAGATCTTGCCCGGGTTGAGGATGTTGTCCGGGTCGAGCGCGCGCTTGATGGTGCGCATCATGTCGACCGCGCCGGCGCCGGCTTCGTCGAGCAGAAAGCCCATCTTGTGCAGGCCCACGCCGTGCTCGCCGGTGCAGGTGCCCTCGAGCTTGAGCGCGCGCGTGACCAGCTTGATGTTGAGTTCTTCGGCCACGCGGCGCTCGTCGGCGTTGTCGGGGTCGATCAGGTAGCCAAAGTGGAAGTTGCCGTCGCCCACGTGCCCGACCAGAAAGTAGGGCAGGCCGGTGGCGTCGGCTTCGGCCACGGAGTCGAGCAGGCAGTCGGCCAGGCGGCTGATGGGCACGCAGGTGTCGGTGCTCACGGCGCGGCAACCGGGTTTGCTCTGGATGGCGGCAAAGTAGGCGTTGTGCCGGGCGGTCCACAGCCGGGTGCGCTCCTCGGGCGTGGTGGCCCACTCGAACGCGTTGCCGCCAAAATCGCTGGCGATTTCCTGCACGGTTTCGGCCTGCTCCTTCACGCTTGCGGGCGAGCCATGAAACTCCATCAGCAGCAGGTGCTCTTCGCGCAGGCCCAGCTTGCTGTGGGCGTTGACCATGCGAACCGTATTCGCGTCGATCAGCTCGCAGCGCGCGATCGGCACGCCCAGCTGGATGACCTGGATGACGGTGCGCACCGCGGCCTCGATGGTCGGGAACGAGCAGATGGCGGCCGAGATGGCCTCGGGCAAGGGGTAGAGCTTGAGCGTGACTTCGGTGATGACGCCCAGCGTGCCCTCGCTGCCGACCATGAGGCGCGTCAGGTCGTAGCCCGCGCTGGACTTCTTGGCCCGGGTGCCGGTGCGGATCACCTCGCCACAGGCGGTCACCACCTCGAGCGCCAGCACGTTTTCGCGCATGGTGCCGTAGCGCACCGCGTTCGTGCCGCTGGCGCGGGTGGCGGTCATGCCGCCGATCGACGCGTCCGCGCCGGGATCGATGGGAAAGAACAGGCCTTCGCTCTTGACCGCTTCGTTCACGGCCTTTCGGGTCACGCCGGGCTGCACCGTCACGGTCAGGTCTTCGGCGTTGATCGACAACACCTTGTCCATGCGGCTCACGTCGATGCTGATGCCGCCCTGGACCGCGAGCAGATGCCCTTCGAGCGACGAGCCCACGCCGAACGGAATCACCGGCACCTGGTGCCGTGCGCACAAGGCCACGGCATCGGCGACATCCTGGGTGCTCAGCGCAAACACCACCGCCGCGGGCGGCGGCACGGTGAAGGTCGATTCGTCGCGGCCGTGCTGTTCGCGCACCGCCATGGCGGTGGAACACTGGCTGCCGAAGCGCTGCTGCAGTTCGGTCAGAAAAGCGGCAGGCACCTCGCGCTGGGCCACCGTCGGCAGCAGGTGGGTGATGTCGGTGGGGGCGTTCATGGGCGGTCTCCGGCGCGCCATGCGGGGTGCCTGGCGGGGAGCCGCAGTTTACGCCCGGCGCCCGGGCGGGCGGTCTATTTCCGTGGAAGGCTCGCGGTGAGCGGTGGCAAGGCGTTCGCGGGCGCCTGAACAGTCACGGGGGACGACGCGCCACCGCCATGCCGGGAGGGTGCCGGCAGATGGGTGGCCGACATGCCGGCCATCGCCAGGGTCCAGGCGGCCACCAGTTGCACGCTGCGAGCCTCAAAGGCCAAGCGGGGCAGGGCAGGGTCCTTTCGTCGAAATCGCATGGGAGCTCCTTCTCGGGCTGAAAGAAGTGGCATTGCAACCCGACCCAATCAGGCGTGCCAGCGCTTTTGCCGGGCGTTTCGCGCTTGACCGGCGCTTCACCGACGTCACATTTCCATGCGCCTCGTTACGGCGGGGTGGATCACTGACAATGGGCCCAGATTCGACGAGGAACACCATGGGAAACCGACTCACGCAGATCGCCACACGCACGGGCGACGCCGGCACCACCGGCCTGGGAGACAACTCGCGCGTGTCCAAGGACAGCCGGCGGGTGCACGCCATGGGCGAGGTGGACGAACTCAACTCCCACATCGGGGTGCTGCTCTGTGAAGACATGCCGGCCGAGGTTCGCACCCTGCTGGTCGAGATCCAGCACCAGCTGTTCAACCTGGGCGGCGAGCTGTCGATTCCCGGGTTCGAACTGCTCAAGCCCGAGGCGGTGCTGGCGCTCGACGAGGCGCTGGAGCACCACAACGCCCAACTGCCCCGCCTTCAGGAATTCATTCTGCCGGCCGGCACCCGGGCCGCCAGCCTCGCGCACGTGTGCCGCACCGTGGCCCGGCGCGCCGAGCGCGCGGTCGTGGCCCTGGGCAACGCCGAACCCGTCAAGGACGCGCCACGCCAGTACCTCAACCGGCTGTCCGACCTCATGTTCGTGCTGGCGCGCGTGCTCAACCGCCTGAACGGCGGCGACGACGTGTACTGGAAAAGCGAGCGGCTGCAGCAGGGAGCTTCGTCGTGAGGGCCGCTGCCTGCGCCTGGCTGCTGGCGTTGTTCGGGCTGCCCGCCCTGGCGGCCACACCCGCCGACACCGCCGCGGGTGATCGCGAGCGCATCACCCTGAGCTGCGAGGCGGTGTACCTGCCTGCCCGCAGCACCTGGACCCGCGAGGTGAGCTTTGCGGTCGACAACCAGCGCATCCGATCGCTGCTCATCGACGGTGTGCCGGTCTACACCTTCACGGTCTACGAAACCGTGGTCATGACGGCGCTCGACAACGAACGGATCCAGCTCGACACCGCCACGCTGACCTGGCGCAGCGACTTCCGCGGCCAGGCGACATCCGAAGGCCGCTGCGAAAAGAAGTAGCACCCCCGCCGCGCTGCGCGCGACCCCCTCGAGGGGGCGGCACCGCCGGACCGGCGGAGCCGGATCCGGGGTGCCACTGGACGGGGCTCACTTCGGTTGCGGGGCGAGGATGGACATGGTGATGCGCGAGACGCAGGTCAGTTGACCGGCTTCGTTGCGCAGGTCGATGTGCCACACCTGGGTGCTGCGCCCGATGTGCACCGGGCGGGTGACGCCCGTGACCCAGCCTTGCGTGGCGCCCTTGAGGTGGTTGGCATTGATGTCGAGCCCGACGGCGCGGTGCCCGTCGGGGCAGCTGAACGCGGCGCCGCACGAGCCCAGCGTTTCCGCCAGCACCACGCTCACGCCGCCGTGCAGCAGGCCATAGGGCTGCCTGGTGCGGGTGTCGACAGGCACGCGCGCGGCGATGAAGTCGTCGCCGACCTCGGTGAACTCGATGCCCAGGTGCTGCACGGCGGTGCCGTCGTGCAACCGCTGAAGGATGTCGACCGAGATCGGTCGGGTCCAGACGGCGGCCATGGTCAGGCCTGCTTGCCGCGGCTGAGCAGCCAGTACAGCAGGATGGCGCCGAAGGTGGCGGTGCCGATGCCGCCCAGGCCGAAGCCGCCGAACTTGAGCGTGTACTCGCCGGTGCCCAGGATGATGGGAATGGCGGCCACCAGCAGGTTGCGGTTGTCCGAGAAGTCGACCTTGTTGTCGACCCAGATCTTGGCGCCTGCGATGGCGATCAGGCCGAACACCACGATGGACACGCCACCCATCACCGGCAGCGGGATGGTCTGGATCAGCGCACCGAACTTGGGGCTGAAGCCCAGCACGATGGCGATCACGGCCGCCACGACGAACATGGCGGTGGAGTAGATTTTGGTGGCGGCCATCACGCCGATGTTCTCGGCATAGGTCGTGACGCCGGTGCCGCCCGAGCCGCCGCTGACCATGGTGGCAATGCCGTCGCCGATGAACGCCTTGCCGAGGTAGGGATTCAGGTCGCGGCCGGTCATGGCGCTCACCGCTTTCACGTGGCCCAGGTTCTCGGCCACCAGGATGATCGCGACCGGTGCGATCAGCAGCATGGCCTGCGCGCTGAACACGGGCGCGGCGAACGAGGGCAGGCCGAACCAGGCCGCGTTGGCGATGCCGCTGAAGTCGATCGGCTTGCCCAGCCCCAGGCCATTGGTGAGCACCGCGTAAATGAGGCTGGCCACGATCAGACCCACCAGAATCAGCAGCCGCTGCACCATGCCGCGCGTGTACACGGCCACCAGGCCCACGCTCACGAAGGTGATCGCCTGCATCCAGGCGTCGAAACCCGTGGGCGCCATGTTCTTGATCGGGATCGCCGCGAGGTTCAGGCCGATGACGGCCACCACCGTGCCGGTCACCACCGGCGGCATGAGCCGCTCGACCCAGCCGGTGCCGACCGCCTGCACCACGAAACCAATGACGGTGTAGAGCACGCCGCAGGCAATGATGCCGCCCAGTGCCACCCCGAGGTTCGGGTTGGGGCCGCTGCCGCCGTAGCCGCTGGCCGCAATCACCACGCCGATGAAGGCAAAGCTCGACCCGAGGTAGCTCGGCACCTTGCCGCCGGTGATGAAGAAGAAGATCAGCGTGCCGATGCCGCTCATGAGGATGGCGACGTTGGGGTCGAAACCCATGAGCAATGGCGCCAGCACGGTGGCGCCGAACATCGCGATGACGTGCTGCACGCCCATCACGGTGGTTTGCGGCCAGGGCAGGCGCTCGTCAGGCCCGATGACCCCGCCCTGGGTCAGGGTGTCGGCCGATTTTTCTGTCCAGTTGAAAAAACCCATCTCTCTCGCTCCTGTGCGGTTTCTGGTGGCCGCGATTGTGCAAGCAAGTGGCGCGCCGACGCGTCGCGCCGGGGCATGGCGCGTCCCGGGTGTTGCGCACACCCTTCAGCAGGACAGTCAGCCTGTGGAACGCTCGCCAGTGGCGCGCACCGGCGACGCCAGCAGACAGGCCCGCAAGCCTCCGGCAATGAACGTCACCAGGCGTGGCGCCGCGGCAGGATCGGCGGCGTGTGCCCGCCCCTGGGACAGCCGCTCCACCCGCTGATCGCGCAGGTGCATTGCCAGGGCGCCAAGGCTGAACTGGCAGGCCCACGCCAGGTCGGCCTGGCCGGCCAGCGGTTGCAACGACCGCAGGGCATCCAGGTAGCGCTGCGCCAGCGGCTCGAACACATCGCGCATCGGGTGGTCCGGCTGGTTCGTGCCTTCCATGAGCTCGCGCGCCAGCAGCCGTGCGTAGGACATCGTCCGGGGCTGGTGGCGCATCTTGAGGATGGGCAGCACCAGCGCCTGCACCACCTGCGTCAGGGCATCGGGGTGCTGCGGCTGCCGTCTCGCATCGTCGAGGGCCGCCAGGCCCTCGGCATGCCCGGATCGCCGGTGCGCAAAGATGGCCCGGAAGAGGTCGTTCTTGCGGCCGAAGTAGTAGCCCACCAGCGCCAGTGGCACCTCGGCGGCTTCGGCAATCTGGCGCAACGTGACCGCATGGAAGCCCTGGTCGGCAAACAGCCGCTCGGCCGATTGAAGGATGGCTTCCTGGCGGTCGTTGCGAAGCAGTGGCACGTCGTCATGCATGGATGGCCTGTTGGTTTTGTGGTGTCCATGGCCGACTTTCCGGCGCACACGGCGCCAGGTGACAGACAGACCTTTCCGGCAGCGCTACCCTGCGCCGATCACCGGAGCCCTGTCCCATGCCAGCCCCTCCCCATGTTCCCCAGATACGCCGGTACACCGAATGGCTGTCGGTGCATCGCGGCCTGAAGTTCGACGACTACCCCGCCCTGTGGCGCTGGTCCGTCACCGAACTCGAGGCTTTCTGGGAAAGCATTGACGCGTACTTTAGTTTGGACATCCAACCAGAAGGGGGGCGGGTATTGGCGGCCAACACCATGCCGGGCACGCGCTGGTTCCCGGGCGGGCGGGCCAGCTATGCGCGCCAGGTGTTCCGGCACGTGGAAGCGGCCCATGCGGCGGGCGTGCCGGCGCTCATCGCCCGCAACGAAAAGGGCCGCGCCACCGAGCTGGGCTGGCGCGACCTGCAGCGGCAAGTGGCGGCGCTGGCGCTGCACCTGCGGGCACAGGGCGTCGGCCCGGGGGACCGCGTCGCCGCCTACCTGCCCAACATTCCCGAGACGGTGGTGGCCTTTCTGGCGGTGGTGAGCATCGGCGCGGTGTGGAGCGTGTGTGCCCCCGACATGGGCACCAACGCCGTGCTCGACCGCTTTCGGCAGATCGAGCCGGTGGCGCTGATCGCTTGCGACGGTGTGACCTACGGCCACCGCGACCTTGACCGTCTCGACGTGGTCGCTGCCCTGCGCCAGGCCCTGCCCACGGTTCGGCACGTGGTGCTGCACACCCAGCTGGCCGATCACGCCGCCGCGCAAGCCGCCGCGCTGCAGCGCATGGCGCCCTGTGCGCACCTGGCCGCCGTGGTGGCGCGAGACGATGCGGCGGTGGCTGCTTTCGAGCCCGACTGGTTGCCCTTCGACCACCCGCTGTGGATCGTGTACTCCAGCGGCACCACCGGCCTGCCCAAGCCCATCGTCCATGGCCATGGTGGCACCGTGCTGGTGGGCATGGCGCTCAAGGTGCTGCACAACGACATCGGCTGCAGCTACGACCCGAACAACCTGGGCGAGCGGTACCACTGGTACAGCTCCACCGGCTGGGTGATGTGGAACGCCCAGGTCAGTGGCCTGCTCAACGGCACCACCTGTGTCCTGTTCGATGGCAACCCCGGCGGTGCGAAAGACCGTCCCGACTGGACCACGCTGTGGCGTTTTGCGGCCGAGACCGGCGTGACCTTCTTCGGGGCCGGGGCCGCGTTCTACGCCAACTGCCAGAAAGCCGGCGTCGACCTCACCACCTGCGGCGACCTGTCGGGCATCCGCGCGCTTGGCAGCACAGGCTCACCGCTGTCGGAAGACGCGCAGCGCTGGGGCACCGAGCAGTTCCGCCGCGTGCGCGCCGTTCGCCCTGAGCCTGTCGAAGGGCATCCCGTCGAAGGCCTTGCAGTGGCACGGTCCGAACCGGAATCAGACATCTGGTGGTGCAACATCAGTGGGGGAACCGACTTCGCGGGCGCCTTCATCGGCGGAAACCGCGAACTGCCCCAGGTGCCCGGCCGCATGCAGTGCCGGTTGCTGGGCTGTGCGGTCGAGGCGTGGAACGAGCGGGGTGAATCCGTCGTCGACGAGGTTGGCGAGTTGGTCTGCACGCAGCCCATCCCGTCCATGCCGCTGTATTTCGTGGGCGACACCGACCACCAGCGCCTCATCGGCAGTTACTTCGACGCTTACCCACCGGGCCATGGTCGCAAGCCTGGCGGTGGTGATCTGGACCCTGGCGCAGGCGCCGTGTGGCGGCACGGCGACTGGCTGCGCATCCTGCCCGACGGCTCGTGCGTGATCTACGGCCGCTCGGACGCCACCATCAACCGCCATGGCCTTCGCATGGGCACGAGCGAGATCTACAGTGCCGTCGAGGCGCTGCCCGAGGTGCTCGACTCGATGGTCGTGGACCTGGAGTACCTCGGCCGCGACAGCTGGATGCCGCTCTTCGTCGTGCTGCGCGACGGGCTCTCGCTGGACGACGTGCTCACCGAGCGCATCCGGCAAGCCATCCGCACCGCGCTGTCGCCGCGTTTCCTGCCCGACGCGATTCACCAGGTGGCCGAGATCCCGCGCACCCTGTCGGGCAAGAAGCAGGAACTGCCCGTCAAGAAGCTGCTGCTCGGCCAACCCATCGAGAAGGTCATCAACCGCGAGGCCATGGCGAACCCGGCCAGCCTGGATTGGTACGTGGCGCTGGCCAGGCAGCGCGCCGCACCGGCCTGAAGGGTCGCGCAGGCGACGCGCGGCACCCCGTTTCCCCGGGCCATCCCGCTTTCGCCTTGGCCGCGCTTGCGCTAGTTTGTCCCCCTTGCCACCCTCACCACCCGCAACGAGGAGACATCCATGCGCCACGATTCCCGCCAATTCACCCGCCGCCAGGCCCTTGTGCTCGCGGCGCAGGGCGCCTCTGCGCTCGCCGCGCCGGCGCTGCTGGCCGGCCCCGCCAGTGCCCAGGAAAAATTTCCCTCGCGCCCCATCACCCTGATTGCGCCGTGGCCCGCCGGTGGCAGCAGCGACGGCGTGATGCGCGCCTTCGGCAAGAGCGTGAGCAACATCCTGGGTGTGCCGGTGATCGTCGAGAACAAACCCGGCGTGGGTGGCACGCTCGGCGCCAGCGCCATGCTGCAGGCCAAGCCCGACGGCTACACCGTCACACAACTGCCGCTGGGCATCTACCGCCTGCCACACATGCAGACCATGCCGTTTCATCCGGTGAACGACATCACCCACATCGTCTGCCTCACCGGCTACACCTTCGGCATCGCGTGCACCGCCGATGCCCCTTTCAAGAACATCCAGGAAATGGTGGCCTTTGCCAAGGCCAACCCCGGCAAGCTGGAGTACGGACACACCGGCACCGGCACCACGCCGCACCTGGCCATCGAGGAGTTCAGTGCCAAGGCCGGCATTCAGCTCAACCCGATTCCGTTCAAGGGGTCGGCCGAAATCATGCAGGCGATTCTCGGGGGACACATCCGCATGATGAGCGGGACCACCGAGTTCGCGCCCCACGTGCAGAGCGGCAAGCTGCGCCTGCTGGCCACGCTGGGCAGCCAGCGCAACAAGGCGTTCCCCGACGTGCCCACCGTGAAGGAAAGCGGCTGGGACACCATCACCGAGTCGCCCTTCGGCATCGGCGGTCCCAAGGGCATGGACCCGGCGGTCGTGAAGGTGCTGCACGACGCCTTCAAGGCCACGCTTGACGACCCCGAGGTCAAGGCCTCGCTCGACAAGTTCTACCAGCCGGTCATCTACATGAACACGGCCGACTACACCGCCTACGCGGCGCGCACGTTTGCCGCCGAGAAGTCGACCATCGAACGCCTGGGCCTCGCGAAAAAAACCTGAGCCCCCCACGCTCCGCCGCTGCGCGGGTCGCTGCCCCCCGAGGGGGGTGCGTTTCGCCTTGGGGCGGCCCGGCGGCGAAACCTGAGCCCCCACGCTCCGCCGCTGCGCGGGTCGCTGCCCCCCCGAGGGGGTGCGTTTCGCCTTGGGGCGGCCCGGCGGCGAAACCTGAGCCCCCCACGCTCCGCCGCTGCGCGGGTCGCTGCCCCCCCGAGGGGGGTGCGTTTCGCCTTGGGGCGGCCCGGCGGCGAAACCTGAGTCCCCCGCTTCCCGGGTTGCTCAGCGCCGGCTGACGAGGACGATGCCGGCGGCGACGCCGGCGAGGGCGAGCACCAGCTTGAAGGTCAGGGGCTCGCCCAGCAGCACCACCCCGAACACCAGCGCGAACACCGGCGTGAGGAAGGTGAAGGTGCTCATCTGCGTGGCCGGGTAGTGCCGCAGCATCCACATCCAGGTGAGGTAGCTCGCAAAAGCGCCCACCGCGGTCTGCAGACCGATCGACACCCACGCGGTGGCGGAGTAGTTGAACCCCCAGGGTTCGCCCAGGGCGAGCGACAGCACCGGCGCCACCGCGGCGGTCACGGCCACCTGGTAGAAGAGCGTTTTCTCCGCGCTCGCCGTGGCCATGCGCGTGGAACGGATCGTCAGCGTGGTCAGGCCCCACAGGATGCCCGCCGCCAGCCCCATCGCGTCTCCGCGCCACTGGCCGGCCACCGGCGATGTCTGCAGGAAACCTTCGCCGAACGCCACCGCCACCGCCACGAACGCAATGACCAGACCCGCCCACTGCACGCGGCGCAGGGTTTCGCCGGGCACCACGCGCGGCAGCAGCAGCGCCACCACGAACGGGCTGGTGTAGAGGAACACCGTGAGGCGCGAGGCACTGGTGAACTGCAGCCCGAGGTAGATGAACGTGAATTCGCCCGCGAACAGCAGACCGGCCAGCAGGCCCGCCCCGAGCGTGCCGTCCCGGTGAAAAAGGGGCACGCCGCGCGCGATGCACCACAGCCACAGCAGCGCGGTGGCGCCCCAGAACCGCAAGGTCGCCTGCCACAGGGGCGGCACCTCGGCGACGGCCAGCTTGATCAGGATCTGCTGAAACCCCCAGAACGCGCAGCAGACGACCAGCAGCGTCACGGCGAGTGAGTCCAGGTGGGATTTGCGCTGGATGGTCTCTGGCATGGGTGCATTGTGCGGGGCGCGGCGTCACCCCGGTGTCGCGGGCGGATCGGTCAGCGGGGCCGGGCCAGCCGACGCAACTGGGCCTTGAGCCGCTGCACATCGGCGGCCGACAACTCGGCCAGCGCATGCGATTCGTGCTCGGCGGCACGGCGCAGCAGTGGGGCCACCTTGCGCTCCCCGGCCACGGTGATGGTGACCAGTGTCCGGCGCTGATCGGCCGGGTCGTCGTGCAACGACACCCACCCCTGCGCGGCCAGACGCTGCAACAGCTTGGTCACCGTGGGCTGTTGGCTCAGGACCTCCTGCGCGAGCTGACCGACGCTCATGGGCGATTCGCTGCTGAGCACCGCCAGCACACGCCATTCCAGCGAACCCAGACCGGCTTCGCGCACCTGATCCTCGAACGCCTTGAACAGGGCGTGATTGGCTTGGCCCAGCAAATAGCCCAGGTAGGTGTCCACGAAGCGCTCGGGCTTCACAAGGGATGCTCGGCGTAGAAACGCCCGCCATGGAACAGCAGGGGGGATGCATCGGGCCGGTGGAGACATCGCTCGACCTCGCCGACGAAGATGGTGTGGTCGCCCTCGTTGTACTGGCTGCGGTTGAAGCACTCGAACACCGCGGCCGCGCCGTTCAGCAACGGGGCACCGTTGGCGCCTTCGGTGTGAACCACGCCGGCCCATCGGTCAACGCCGCGCGACGCAAAGCGCTCTGCCAGTGCCTGCTGATCGGCCGCCAGCACGTTGATGGCGTAGTGGAGGCCGTTGCGGAACGCGTCCATCGAATTGGCCCGGTGCGCGAGGCTCCAGAGCACCAGCGGTGGTGAAAGCGACACCGAGTTGAACGAATTGGCCGTCAGGCCCACCAGCCCACCGTCTGCCGTGCGCGCGGTGACGATGGTCACGCCGGTGGCGAACATGCCCAGCGAGGCGCGGAACTCCTGCGCCGAGAAATCGGGGGGGCGGGCCGCGTGGCCAGCCTGACGAGCGGGGGACATGGACATCAATTTACATGAATATTCATGAATAATGCGTGAAAGCCTCAATCACCGACAGGAGACAGGATGCTGCAGGAGCGGATCGAACCCGCGTGGATCGACGCCTTCGAGGCGGTGCTGCGCCGATGCGCGCTGCAAGCCGGGGAAGTGGTCGCCATTCTCGGTGAAACCCAGAGCCGGCCAGTGCTGCTCGACCTGGCGCACCTCGCCGCCGCCCGCCTTGGAGCCCGTTGCTTCCGCGTCACGTTGCCCTCGGTCTTCAGCGCCGATGCCCCACCACAGCGGTCCACGGGCGCCAGCAATGCCATTCAACAACTGGATCCTGTGGTGGCGGCGCTGGCGGGCAGTGCGCTCGTGATCGATTGCACGGTCGAGGGCCTGATGCACGCGCCGGAGTTGCCAGCCATCCTCAAAGGCACCGGCCAGGGACAGCCGCGCGTGGTCTATGTCAGCAACGAACACCCCGAAGCCCTGGTGCGCCTGGTGCCCGACGACGCCACCGAAGCCCGCGTGAAGTCTCATGTGAAGCGCCTTCGTGGCGCGCACCGCATGCACGTCACGTCGGCCGCCGGCACCGACCTGTCGATCGACCTCGCGGGCGCCACCGTGGGGGGCAACTGGGGCAGCACCACCCGACCCGGCACGCTCACGCACTGGCCCGGCGGTCTGGTGCTCGGCTTTCCGGCGGCGGGGACCGTCAGCGGCGCGCTGGTGCTGGCCGAGGGCGATGTGAACCTCACGTTCAAGCGCTACATCGAGCGCCCCATCGCCCTCACCATCGAGCGCGACGTGGTCACGCGCATCGAGGGCACGGGCGTCGATGCCGAGCTGCTGCGCAGCCACTTTGCCGCCTGGGGCGAGCCCGAGGCCTACGCGGTAAGCCATGTGGGCTACGGACTGAACGAACGCGCCCGCTGGGACAGCATGGCCCTGTACGACCGGCGCGACTTCAACGGCACCGAGCTGCGCGCCTTTGCCGGCAACTTCCTCTACAGCACCGGGGCCAACGAAGTGGCGGGCCGCCACACCCGCGGCCACTTCGACTTTCCGCTGCGGCACTGCACGGTCCGCCTGGACGACGTGGTGGTGGTCGATGCCGGCAAGGTGGTGGCATGAACAGCCTGCCGACCTTCACCGCCCTCGGCAGCGGCCCCACCGTCGTCATGCTGCACGGCATCGGCGGCGGGCACCTGGCGTTTGCGCCGCAGGTCGAGACGCTGGCCGGCGCCGGCTACCGCGCCGTGGCCTGGGACATGCCGGGCTATGGCCGCAGTGCGCCGATCGAGCCCTACACCTTCAAGGGGCTGGCGCAAAGCTGCATCGACCTGATCGATGCGCTGCAGTGCGAGAACGTGGCCCTGGTGGGGCACAGCATGGGCGGCATGGTGGCCCAGGAGGTGGTGGCGCGCCGCCCCGACAAGGTCAACCGGCTGGTGCTGGCCGGCACGTCGGCGGCGTTCGGCCGCACCACCGACGGCCGCCGGGCGGACACGTGGGCGCAGCAGTTCATTGCCGAGCGGACCGCACCGCTCGACGCGGGCAAGAGCATGGCCGATGTGGCCAGGACCATGGTGCCCCGCATGGTGGGCCCCGGGGCCTTGCCCGAGGGGCTGCGCCTGGCCGAACACTGCATGGGCGGCGTGCCGGCGGCCACCTACCGCCGGGCGCTCGACTGCCTCGTCACCTTCGATCGCCAGCGCGCACTGACCGACATCCGGGTGCCCACCTTGCTCATCGGCGGTGAATTCGACCGCGTGGCCGCGCCATCGGTCATGAAGCAGATGGCCGAGTCGATTCCGCGTGCCCGCTACGCCGAGCTCAAAGGCATCGGGCACCTGATGAACCTCGAGGCCCCCGACGATTTCGATGGCCTGCTGCTCGGCTTTCTGGCCGAACCATCGCCATCGCCCGCCAGCGACCTGCACTGACCCGCCGCACTGACCCCACCGCACCCGCGACCCAGGAGAACCCATGCACCGCGAGCCACTCTCCACCGGACTGGACTTCACCCCCGCTGTGGGCGACATGGCCTTCACGCCCCAGCAACGCGAATTGCTCACCATCGCCCATCGGCTCGGGCGCGACCGGTTCGCCGCGCGCGCGGCGCAATGGGACCGGGAGGCGAGCTTTCCGTTCGCCAACTACGACGACCTGCGCGAGGCCGGTTTCCTGCGCCTGTGCGTGCCCAGGGAGCATGGCGGGCTGGGCGCCGATTACCCCACCTACATGATGGTGGCGGCCGAAATCGGGCGGTTCTGCGGCGCCACCGCGCTGACCTGGAACATGCACATCTGCAGCACCATGTGGACCGGCGTGCTGGCCGACGGCATCGCCATGACCGAGGCACAACGTGCCGAGCACGCCGCGCGGCGGGGGCTTCATTTCTCGCGCATCGTCAACGACGGCGCGCTCTACGCCCAACCGTTCAGCGAGGGTTCGGCCGCGGCGGCCGGGCGCGCGCCGTTCGGCACCACGGCGCGAAAGGTGGACGGTGGCTGGCTCATCAACGGTCGCAAGATCTTCGCGAGCCTCTCCGGCGCGGCCGACTACTACGGCATCCTGTGCACCGAGGATGTGCAGGGCAAGGACCCCGACCCGCGCGACACCCTCTACATCAGCGTGCCCGCCACCAGCGCCGGACTCACCGTCAGCGGTGACTGGGACCCGCTGGGCATGCGCGGCACCGTGAGCCGCAACCTGACGTTCAACGACGTCTTCGTCACCGATGCCGAGCAACTCATGCCGCGCGGCATCTACTTCGTCGGTGCGCAGACCTGGCCGGCCATGTTCTTCACGCTGGCACCCACCTACCTGGGCCTGGCCAACGCGGCCTACGACTTCACCGTGAAGTACCTGCGCGGCGAGGTCGAGGGCGAGCCGCCGGTGAAGCGCCGGCAGTACCCCACCAAACAGATCGCGGTGGCGCAGATGCGCATTCAGCTCGAGGCCATGAAGAGCCTGTTCGTGCGCGCGATCGGCGAGGCGCGGCCCAACCCGGGCAAGGACGAGAAGCTGCGCCTGTACGCCGCGCACCACACGGTGATGGAAGGGGCCAACGACATCGCGCGCCTGGCCATCCGCACCTGCGGAGGCCAGAGCATGATGAAACACCTGCCGCTCGAGCGCCTGTACCGCGACAGCCGCTGCGGCTCGCTCATGCTGCCCTGGACGGCCGAGCTGATCGTCGACCGCATGGGGCGTGAAACGCTTTACGAGCCGGGCGAGAGAGACGCCTGAGCCGCGCGCGGGCGCGACACCCGGCCGGCGCCGGCGGCCGCGAAGCCGTGGAACCCGAAGGCCATGTCGGGCCGCTCGCCACTGATGAGTTCGGCCATGGCCTTGCCCGATCCCGCCCCGTGCGTCCAGCCCAGCGTGCCATGGCCGGCATTGATCCACAGGCCCTTCATGGGCAGGCGGCCGATCAGCGGGATGTTGGTGGGGGTGGCGGGCCGCAGGCCGGTCCAGAACTGCGGGTTGCCGCCCTCGGCGGGCAGGCGCGTGTCGGCCACCCCGGGAAACACCTGCTCGATCCGCCGCACCAGCATCTCGCAGCGCTTCTGCGCCAGCGGCGTGTCGAGCGACAGGTCGTAGCCACCCAGCTCGATGGTGCCGGCCACCCGCAGGTGGTTGCCCAGCCGGGAGATCGCGATCTTCAGGCTGTCGTCGATCATGCTCACGAACGGCGCCCGCTCGGGTTTCAGCAGGGGCAGGGTGGCGCTGTAACCCTTGCCCGGATAGATCGGCACGCGAATGCCGATGCGGGCCAGCAGGGGGGTGGTGTAGGAGCCGCAGGCCACCACCGTGGCGTCGGCCTTGAGGGAGCGCAGCACACCCGTGTCGCGGCTGCGAACCCGCACGCCGCTGACCGTTCCCGCGGCGGCGTCGATGCCTTCGATGTCGTGGTTGAACAGCATCGTGGCGCCGCGCTGCGAGCACAGGGCAGCCAGTTGCTGCGTGAACACCCGGGCGTCGCCCGATTCATCCGTGTCGGTGAAGGTGCCACCGACGATGCGGTCGGCGAAAGCCGACAGGGCGGGCTCGAGCCGCAGCAGTTCTTCACGCGACACCACGCGGCGCTGCACGCCGTGGCGGGCCATGAGCTCGGCGGCGGTGGCCGCGCCTTCGAACGAAGCCTGGTCCACGTAGTAGTGCGCGATGCCGCGCTCGAGGCGGTGGTACTGGATGCCGGTGTCGCGCACCACGTCTTTCAGGGCGGCATGGCTGTACGAGCCCAGCGCCACCAGTTGCGCTACGTTGCGCTCGAACGCCGTGTCGTTGCACTGCGCGAGGAACTGCAACCCCCAGCGCCACTGCGCCGGATCCAGCTGCGGACGAAACAGCAGCGGCGACGTGGCCGAGAACATCCACTTGAGGGCCTTGAGCGGGGCCTCCCGGTTGGCCCAGGGCTCGCAATAGCTGACCGAAATCTGCGCCGCGTTGGCGAAGCTGGTTTCCAGCGCGGCATCGCCTTGCCGGTCCACCAGCGTGACCTCGTGCCCGCGCTGCAGCAGGTGCCAGGCGGTGCTCACGCCGATGATGCCGGCGCCCAGGACAGTGACTTTCATGGCCATCTCCAACCGAAACGGTGATCCGGCAGTGTCGGGAATTCCCCGCCCCGAGTGAAGCGGGATTCAAGCAAAATCCGCTTCATCAGTTTGGCTGATGGAAGCCGACCCGAGCCCCCGCCATGAGCACCTTCGACCCCGACGCCCTTGAATGCCTGGCCGCCATCGTGGAAGAGGGCGGCTTCGAGCGCGCGGCGCAGCGGCTGTCGATCACGCAGTCGGCCGTGTCGCAGCGCCTGCGGGCGCTCGAGGCGCAGGTGGGCACGGTCCTGATCGTTCGCAGCCGGCCGCTCAAGCCCACGCCAGCGGGCCAGCTCATGCTCAAGCACGCCAAGATGATGCGGCTGCTGCGCGCCGACCTGGAAAATGACCTCAAGGAGCTGGCCCCCGGCACCGCCGCGAGCGCGCGTGGCGAGGAACGCATTTCGGTGGCCATCAACGCCGACAGCATTGCCACCTGGGCGTTGCCCGCGCTGGACGAGCTGGCGCGCTCGGGCCTGCCGATCGAAATCATTGCCGACGACCAGGAATTCACCCACGAATGGCTGCGCGAAGGACAGGTGCTGGGCTGCGTGACATCGCTGGGGCAGGCGCTGCGCGGCTGCCGCATGGAGCCGCTGGGTGTCATGGACTACGCACTGGTAGCGCAACCGGCATTCGCCCGCGAGCATTGCCCGCGCGGCCTGACCGCGCAGAACTTCCACCGACTGCCCTTCATTGCCTTCAACCGCAAGGACCACCTTCAGCACGCCTTTGTCGAACAGGTGTTCGGGCTGGCGCGGGTGGTGCTCAAGCAGCGCTTCGTGCCCTCCAGCGAAGGCCAGGTGCGCGCCGTGCTGGCGGGCTGGGGGGTGAGCGTGGTGCCGGTGCTGCTGGTGCAAGGGCTGCTGGCCCGCGGCGACCTGGTCGATCTGGCGCCGCACCACCGGCATGGCGTGGCGCTGCACTGGCACTGCTGGAACCTGAGTTCCGAGGTCCTTGACGCGCTCAGCGCGGCGCTTCGGGCGGCCGCCCGGGCAAGCCTTCAACCCCCTGCGCTGCCCGAACCATGAAAAAGGCCCCGCCGAAGCGGGGCCTTGAGCGTGGAACCGCCGAGGATCACTTCGGCATGATCACGGTGTCGATGACGTGGATCACGCCGTTGCTGGCGGCCACGTCGGTGGACACGACCTTGGCGTTGTCCACGGTCACGCCACCCATGGTGCCGACGGTGATCTCGCCGCCCTGCACGGTCTTGACCTTGCCGGCCTTGACGTCCTTGGCCATCACCTTGCCGGGCACCACGTGGTAGGTCAGCACGGCGGTCAGCTTGGCTTTGTCCTTGAGCAGCGCGTCGAGCTGGGCCTTCGGGATCTTGGCGAAGGCTTCATCGGTCGGGGCGAACACGGTGAACGGGCCCGGGCCCTTGAGCGTGTCGACCAGGCCGGCGGCCTGGACGGCCGTCACGAGGGTCTTGAAGGAGCCGGCCGCCACGGCGGTGTCGACGATGTCCTTGGCGTGGGCAGCGGTCAGGGCACCGAAGGCGAGAATGGAAGCGATCAAGGTCTTTTTCATGGAAATCTCCTGGAGGGGTGGAAGGAAAGGAAGAACAGATCCGCTGAC
This sequence comes from Hydrogenophaga sp. XSHU_21, assembly GCA_046604145.1. Taxonomy (GTDB): domain Bacteria; phylum Pseudomonadota; class Gammaproteobacteria; order Burkholderiales; family Burkholderiaceae_C; genus Hydrogenophaga. Next base: position 1,208,723 of record JBKIXD010000002.1, on the reverse strand, counting down.
AAAAATCACAAGGTGGGGATCAACACCTTGTCGATGACATGGATCACGCCGTTGCTGGCGTTGATGTCGACCGCGACGATGCTGGCCGGCGTGGTCGTCGTGTCGGTGATGGACGGGGTGCCCGGGTTGTTGATCGTGATGTTCTGACCCGCCTCGGTGAGAACCGGGGTGCCGAACGGGATGTCCGCGGCCAGCACGACCGTGTCGAGGACGTGGTAGAGCAGCACCGTGGACAGCTGGCCTGTGGTGAGTGTCTGCACCAGTGCATCAGCCGCCTGGAACGCCGCGTTGGTGGGCGCAAACACCGTCAGGGTGGCGGTGGCGTTGTTCAAGGTCCCGGTCAGGCCGGTGGCCACCACCGCGTTCACCAGCGAACTGAACGTGCTGTTGAGCTGCGCCATCTGCACCACGTTGAGCACGCCAGGCGGCACCAGCAGCTTGTCGATGACGTGGATGACGCCGTTGCTGGCCTGCAGGTCGGCCGTGGTCACGGTGGCCACCGTCAGGATTTCGTCGGTGATCTGCACGCCGGCGGTGGTGTCCACCTTGAGCGTCGCGGCCGAGCCACTGAAGGTGTAGAGCGTGCCCAGGTTGCCGGTCGTCAGGGAGGCGGCCAGGTTGCGGCCGGCCACCACGTGGTACTGCAGCACCTTGGCCAGTTCGGTGCCCGGCAGGGCCGCCACCAGGGCCGGGCCGTCGGCCAGACCGATGGCGGTGGCCGCCGCATCGAAGGCAGCGTTGGTCGGCGCGAACACCGTGAGTTCGGTCGTTCCGGACAGCGCGCCGTCCAGCCCGGCCTTGACCACCGCCGACACCAGCGTGGTGAAGCGCGCGTCGGACTGCGCCAGTCCCACAAGGTTGAGCGGCGTGGAAGGGGTGGCGGGCGCCGCGGGGTCGTCCCCGCCGCCACAGCCGGCCAGGGCCAGGGCTGCCGCACCAGCGAGGGAGGAAAGCAACACCTTGCGTCGATCGATCGTCATGGGAGTCCTTTCGAGGGAATCGGTGGGGTCTTGCGACCTGCCTTGAACCAAGGCGAGCGCATATTAGCCGCAAAAGTGTGAAATAAGACCGAACAGTCGCGTAACCAACTGTGCAGTCGGGTTATCGACGGATTCGTCGAACTCGGGCAGAATTCCGGTGTCCGAGCAGGTTTTTGCTTCGCCGTTGTTCCCCCATGCCGTCTGCCACCGAGTTGCCCGTCCGCCCCACCGCCCCGAAACGCAGTTTTCGCGAGCAGATGCACCTCGCGCGGGAAGACGCCATCGTGTCGGCGGTGAACCGGTTGCTGGCCGAGAAAGGCTTCGAGGCCATGACCGTGGACGAGGTCGCGGCTGAGGTGGGCATTGCCAAAGCCAGCCTGTACAAGCACTTCCCCAGCAAGGAAGACCTGGCCGCGGCTGCCATGGTGCGTGTGATGAACCGCGCCCAGGCCTTTCTGGACGGTCTGTCCGCGCTGGAGAACGCCAGGCCGATCGATCAACTCAAGGCGGTTGCGCGATGGACCATGGAGGTGCAGCTCGATGGCGAAATGCCGTCACTGCCCAGCGAAAACTCCACCTTGCGTTCGGCCCTGATGAACAACAAGGCCTACATGGATGGCCTGTTTGACGTCAGCGACCGGCTGGGTGAATGGATCACCGCCGCCCAGGCCGATGGCAGCCTGAACCCGGCGTTGCCACCGGTCGCGGTGCTCTACACCCTCTACGCCCGGGCCTGTGATCCCGTGCTCGGGTTCCTCAAGGGTGCCGGGCAGCACAGCCGCGAAGAGATCGTGGAACTGGTGTTGTCCACCTGCTTCGACGGGTTGCGCACGCGCTGAGCCCGATCCCGCCCGGCCATTGAAAAAGCCGCCCTCGGGCGGCTTTTTCGTGGAGCGATCCCGATGCGATTCAGCGCACGATCAGCACCGGGGACTTGCACTGGGCCAGCACCTTGGTGGCCACCGAACCCAGCACCAGATTGCCCAGCGCGCCATGGCCGTGTGAACCCATGAGCACCAGGTCGAACTTGCCGGCATTGGCGGTCTTGGCAATCAGCTCGCCGGGCGAGCCCACCTTGTGCAGCACCTTGGGCGTGATGCCGTGGCGCGCCAGGAACTTCACCACCGGCGCGGTGACCTTGTTGGCCTCTTCTTCGTAATAGCTGTTGGCGATTTCGGCGCCGACCGCTGCCCGTGCCCTGGGCGGCAGCGGGTCCTGCACCGCAATCGCCGTCACGTCGTGTTCCCCGCCAAACATGTCGTCGTGGGTGGCCAGGTAAGCCAGCATCTTCTTGGTGTACGCACTGCCGTCAATGGCGAGCAGGATCTTCATCAGGGTCTCCTAGCGGGCATGAAAAAACACGAGTGTACGGGTCGGCCAATGCAGGACCTTGCGCGGGATCAACTCAGCCGCCGTTCACCACCACCGTGCAGTGCGGATCGAACCCGGCCTGCTCGTGCTTGTCGCGGTAGCCGAGCGGGTTGGCCTTGATGCGGCAGCGCCCCACCCGCACGTCGGTGGGGCAATGCAGGTGCCCGTGCAGCCAGAGGTCGGCCATGGGCAAAAGGTCGTCCAGTGCGTTGCAGAAACCGGCCGTGCCCGGCGTGAGGCCGTAGCGCGGGTCGGCGCTGTGCAGGGTGGGCGCAAAGTGCGTGACCACCACCGTGGTGCCATCGAAGCGCTGCGCCAGCGCCTGCCGCAGCCAGTCCTGGCTCTCCAGCCCGAGCGTGCGCATCGCCGCCGCGTCGAACGGCGAGCCGTGGCGCTGACTCGCCATCTGGCGCAGGTAATGGTTGGCGGCGCGGAACGCCTTTTCGCGCTGCACCAGCGGGTGGGTCCCGGGCGGCCGAATGGCGTCGTAGTCGGTCCACAGGGTGGCGCCGACCAGGCGCACGCCGCGAACCACCTCCATTTCGCGCTCCAGCCAGTGCAGGCCCAGGCGCTCGCAAGTGGCGCGCAGGCGGGCGTGCGCCTCGTCCACGTCGAGGGCGTCGTACTCGTGGTTGCCGGGCACGAAGAACACCGGCACCGGCCAGTCGGCGAAGCGGCGCAGTCCCCAGTCGGGCTCGGCCATCGCACTGCCGTCCTTTCGCCGCTGGTACGACCCGATGTCCCCTGCCAGCACCAGCAGGTCTGCCCCGGGGGCCGGGCTCGGCACGAAATCCGGGTTGGCCTCGAGGTGCAGGTCGCTCAACAACTGGATCTTCATGCGGCGATTGTGGCCGTGGCCCGAAAGCCCGCGAGGGCCGCCCTCGACAGCACGGCACGCAGCCAGCTGTGTGCGCCGTCGTGCTGGCGCTGGCGGTGCCAGACCGCGTCCACATGAACCTCGGGCACGGACAGGGGCAGCTCGCTGATCGCGAGCTCGTTTTCCATGCCGGTGGCCGACAGGAAATGCCGTGGCAGCACAGTCAGCAGGTCGGTGGCGGCCACCACCCGGCCCGCGGTGAAGAACTGGTTCACCGTAAGAACCACCCGCCGCTGGCGTGAGCGGGCCGCCAGCGCTTCATCGACAAAGCCGAACGGGCGCCCGGAGAAGCTGACCAGCAGGTGGCGCGCCGAGCAATAGGTGTCCAGCGACAGGGGCTGACCGGCCAGGGGATGGCCGCGGCGCATCACCACCACGTAATCGCCGTCGTACAGGCGCTCGAACAGGAAGCGGGGCAGTTCGTCCTGCTGCTGGCGCGCCCCGAGCTCGGCGATCAGGGCCGGGAAATGGCCGATGGCGAGGTCGATCGTGCCGCTCTCCAGCAAATCCCGCGGGTCCCGGGTGGTCAGCGGCAGGACACGCAGGTTCACGCCGGGCGCCTCGGCCGCGCAGAGATCGATCAGGCCGGGCACCAGTTTGGCGGCGGTGGCATCGGCCATGGCCAGCTGGAAGGTGTTGGTGGCCGCGGCAGGCTCATAGGCACCTGGCGACAGCGCCTCGCGCAGCAGCCCGAGTGCCTCGCGCACCGCCGGCCAGAGCGCCAGCGCGGCCGGGGTGGGCTCCACCCCGAAACCGGCGCGTCGAACCAGCTCGTCGCCCAGCAGGTCGCGCAAGCGGCGCAGCGCGTTGCTCACGGCGGGCTGGGTCATGGCCAGGTTGTGGGCGGCCCGCGTCAGGTTGCGCTCGGCCATCACCTCGTCGAACACCCGCAGAAGGTTCAGGTCGATCGTCCGGAAGTTGGGTGCATTCATCATCTCCGCGAATGATATCCATCATCAAAATAAAGTGGCACGATGGCAGGGTTAACCCTATATTTGCGCCATCCACCCCACCGGGTGTCCCCCCAAGGAGTTGCCATGAGCACCACCCTCTCTGTCCGCACCCTGCCCACCGCCCCCCGCGCCGACGCCAGGCCGTCGGCTGCCGCATCGCCCGAAGGTGCCCGCCGCCTGAGCGCCCTGTTGCTCGCCGCTGCCCTGGCCACGGTGCTCGTGATCGCCGATCAGGTCATCGACACCTGGGCCGACGGTCACCTGTTGCTGGCCTGGGTCCTGCTCTGGGCCATCGTCTTTGCGGGTCTCGCCCTGTTTGCCGACAGCGCCCGCCGGGTCGCCCGCCGCACCGTCGCCGCGCTGGACGACTGGTCCCGCTCGCTGGCCGAAGCCCGCGCCGAGATGCGCCTGTGGGAAATCGCCCGCCAGGACCCCCGCGTGATGAGCGAACTGGTGGCCGCGCGCAGCCGCAGCGAAGAACCCGTGGCCACCGCCAGTGCCGATTTCAGCGAGGCACTCGCCCCCATGGGTCTGCCCGTCCCGGCGCCGGTCGAAGGCACCTACTGGGAGCGCCTCGCCGAGAGCCGTTCGCGCAACGCGCACCTGTACTACGTGTGACCCGCTGCGCCCAGCGCGCACACACCAACAAAAAGGCCACCCTCGGGTGGCCTTTTTCATGGCCCCGTGGGGCCTGCCGGCGCCGCTCAGGCGGCCAGTCGCTGCTCGATGCGGGCCTTGGTGTCGGTCAGCGCCTTGGGCAGATGGTGCGCCAGCTGCTGGAAGAGCTCGGCGTGAAGCTCGAGCTCCTTGGCCCAGGCGGCCTTGTCGATGGCCGTCACCGTGTCGTACTGGGCGCGCGAAAACTCCAGCCCGCTCCAGTGGATGTCCTCGTAGCGCGGGCTCACGCCGAAAGCGTGCTCCACGCCCTGACCACGCCCTTCCAGGCGATCGATCATCCACTTCAGCACGCGCATGTTCTCGCCGAACCCGGGCCACACGAACTTGCCGTTCTCGTCCTTGCGGAACCAGTTGACGCAGAAGATGCCCGGCAGCTTCGAGCCGTTGGCCTGAAGACGTGAGCCCATGTCCAGCCAGTGCTGGAAGTAATCGCTCATGTGGTAGCCGGTGAAAGGCAGCATGGCGAAGGGGTCGCGCCGCACCACACCCTGGGCGCCGAACGCCGCTGCGGTGGTTTCCGAGCCCATGGTCGCTGCCATGTACACCCCTTCGGTCCAGTCGCGGGCCTGGGTCACCAGCGGCACCGTGGTGCTGCGGCGACCGCCGAAGATGAAGGCGTCGATCGGCACCCCGTTCGGGTCGTCCCAGGCGGAATCCAGGGCGGGGTTGTTGGTGGCGGCCACCGTGAACCGGGCGTTCGGGTGGGCGGCCTTGGCGCCGGTTTCACGCGCCAGCTGGGGCGTCCAGTCCTTGCCCTGCCAGTCGATCGCGTGCGCGGGCGCTTCGCCCATGCCCTCCCACCACACATCGCCATCGTCGGTGAGCGCCACGTTCGTGAAGATCACGTCGCGGTTCAGGCTGGCCATGCAGTTCGGGTTGGTCAGCGTGTTGGTGCCGGGTGCCACGCCGAAATAGCCGGCCTCGGGGTTGATGGCGTACAGGCGCCCGTCGGCGTGCGGCTTGATCCAGGCAATGTCGTCGCCGATGGTGGTGACCTTCCAGCCCTCGAAGCCCTTGGGCGGGATCAGCATGGCGAAGTTGGTCTTGCCGCAGGCGCTGGGGAACGCGGCGGCCACGTGGTACTTGCGGCCCTCGGGCGAGGTCACGCCCAGGATCAGCATGTGCTCGGCCAGCCAGCCCTGGTCGCGCCCCATGTTGGACGCAATGCGCAGCGCGAAGCATTTCTTGCCCAGCAGCGCGTTGCCGCCGTAGCCCGATCCGTAGCTCCAGATCTCGCGGGTTTCGGGGTAATGCACGATGTACTTGAGCGTCGGGTTGCAGGGCCAGCCGGTCTTGTCGGTCTGGCCCGGCTCCAGCGGCGCGCCCACGGTGTGCACACACGGCACGAAATCGCCGTCGGTGCCCAGCACGTCGTACACCGCCTTGCCCATGCGGGTCATCAGCTTCATGTTGACCACGACGTAGGCGCTGTCGGACAGCTCCACGCCGATGTGGGCAATGGGGCTGCCCAGCGGCCCCATGCTGAACGGGATCACGTACATGGTGCGGCCGCGCATGCAGCCGTCAAACAGCGGCTGCAGCGTGGCCCGCATCTCGGCCGGGGCCTTCCAGTTGTTGGTCGGGCCGGCGTCTTCCTGGCGCTCGCTGCAGATGAAGGTGCGGTCTTCCACGCGGGCCACGTCCGACGGGTCGGAGCAAGCCAGGTAGCTGTTCGGGCGCTTCACCGGATCGAGGCGCTTCATGGTGCCGGCATCCACCAGTTGCTGGCACAGGCGGTCGTACTCCGCGTCGCTGCCATCGCACCAGACGATCTGGTCGGGCTTGCACAGCGCGGCCATGTCGGCCACCCAGGCGATCAGGCGCGCATGCTTGACGTGCGCGGGTGTGTCGAGGGTCAGGCCCTGCATCACGGGAGAGTTCATCGGACAGACTCCAGAGGTTGAAAACCGGCATCGGCCAGAGACACCGACAGCCGCAAAAGCGGCTGTCATCGGTGGGGTGTCGGTGGCGGCAAAACGGGTCGGTCGGCGCCGGGCTGCAAGGCGGTGGTGAGCAGCGAGGTGGCCCCGCGAGCGGGTGGATGACCCGGGCCGGGGCGACGCAAATCGGCCAATGCGGCGATTTTAAAAGGCACCCCCTCGGGTTACAGACCGGTTACATGCAAAACCCGCATGGCGTGATGCAGTCAACACAAAAGTATCGTTTGCATGCAAACTAAAGCACACAACAAAAAGCCGAAGGCCCCGGGGGACCTTCGGCTCGGCGGTTCCGACCCGGCGGGGATCAGGCCATGAAGACGGCGATGAAGGCCAGCAGGAACATGAGCACGGCGCCCGCCACCGGCAGCACGATGGGCATCAGCGGCGTGATGGACTCGACCACGTCTTCGGTGTGCTCGGTGGGCTGGTGTTCGTGGTGGGCCATGGGGTGCTCCGTTGCTCCGTTGCGAATTCGTCAAAGCCTGCGATTTTAGGCCATGCAGGCCGTCCCGTGCCTCAAAGCAGCGCGTAGGTGGTGGTGGCCCGGCAGACGGACTTGCCGTCGTCGGCGCCCCGGATGTCGATCTCGCCAAAGGCCAGGCTCTTGCCCGCCCGGATCACGCGCGCTTCCACCAGCGCGTCCTGACCGGACAGCGGCTTCAGGAAACTGGTGTTCATCTGCACCGTGGTGCAGGGCCTGAACGCACCGAAGTGGCGGATCAGGGCCAGCACCATGGCGGTGTCGGCGGCGGCCATCATGGCCTGTCCGCACAGCATCCCGCCCACGCGGGCAAGCTGGTCGTTCTGCGGCAGCCGGAGGGTGGCAGCGCCTTCGCCGCTGGACTCGACCACGAGACCCAGGGCCTGAACCCAGGGCGCAAAGTACTCGGCCAGCGCGGCCTGCAGGGTGGCGTTTTCCATGGGCGCCATCATGCCAAAGGGCGGTTCACTGCACGTGCGCGGTGAACCCGGCGGCGGTCAGCGCGTCGATCACCTGCTGCACATGCTCGCGTCCGCGGGTCTGCAGCACCAGCTCGATCTCGACGTTCTGCGCCGCGAGCAAGGTGAAGGCGCGCTGGTGGTGCACCTCGTCGATGTTGGCGCCCGCTTCGGCCACCAGCGCCGTGATCCGGGCCAGGTTGCCCGGAACGTCGCGCGCATTGACGGCGACCCGGGCCAGCCGGCCGGCGCGCACCATGCCACGTTCGATGATCGACGCCAGCAGCATCGGGTCGATGTTGCCGCCGCACAGCACCAGCCCCACGCGGCGCCCCTTGAAGCGGGCGGCGTGCTTGATCACGGCCGCCAGACCGGCGGCGCCCGCCCCTTCGACCAGGGTCTTCTCGATCTCCAGCAGCATCACGATCGCCTGCTCGATGTCGCCTTCATCGACCAGCAACATGTCGTCCACCCGTTCGCGCACGATCGGCAGGTTGACCTCGCCAGGGGTGCCCACGGCAATGCCCTCGGCAATCGTGCTGCTGCCCTGCGGCAGGTGCGTGCCCTTGATGGCGTTCACCATGGCCGGGAAACGCTCGGTCTGCACGCCGATGACCTCGATGCCCGGCCGCAGCGCCTTGGCCGCGGTGGCCATGCCTGCAATCAGCCCGCCACCGCCGACCGCGATCACCAGGGTGTCCAGGTCCGGCACGTCGGCCAGCATCTCCAGCGCCACCGTGCCCTGGCCGGCGATGATCGCTTCGTCGTCGTAGGGGTGGACGAACACCAGGCCCTGCTGCGCCGCCAGCGTGCGGGCGTGGGCCCGGGCTTCGTCCAGCGTGTCGCCGTGCAGCACCACCTCGGCCCCGAACCCCCGCGTGCGCTCGACCTTCACCCCCGGCGTGAAGCGCGGCATGACGATGACCGCCCGCAGGCCCAGGCGCTGGGCGTGGTAGGCCACCCCCTGGGCGTGGTTGCCGGCGCTCATGGCCACCACGCCGCGGGCGCGTTCGTCGGCCGAGAGCTGGGCGAGCTTGTTGCAGGCGCCCCGTTCCTTGAAGGAAGCCGTGTACTGCAGGTTCTCGAACTTCAGGAACACCTGACAGCCGGTGATCTGGGAAAGCGTGCGCGACTCCACGCAGGGGGTGCGCAGAACCTGACCTTCGAGGCGGGAAGCCGCGGCGCGGATGTGTTCAATCTGGAGCATGCCGCGATTGTGGCGCGCCAGCCGTGGAAAAAGCCCGGGAACGCCCGTCATCACGCACTTCCATCGCGCATCAAGCTGCGTTATGGTGCGTTGCACAGGGGCCGCCCACCGTGAGTGCCCCGGCACGCTGGACAGTCCCGCTGGAGGTCTGCGCATGAGCAAACGCCCATTGACACCGAGCCCCGTGGCCCGCCCGCCCGAGGCGCGCGCCCTCGGCACGGGCGAAGGGCGTCTGCACGTGCCCCACGGGCTGCGCCAGGCGCCAGTGCTCGACCTCATGTGTTCGCACTTCGTGCTCACCCTGGCCGCCCGCCAGGGTCCCCGTTTCAACGTGCGGCGCGACCTCAACACCCTGCTCTCGCTGGCCGGGCGCCACCTGGTCTGGCCGCACACCGTGCTGCAGCGCCTGCGCGAATTCCTGCAGCGCCGCTGCAAGGACAACGAACTCTGGACCGGTCACGACAAACTCGGCGGCGCTGCCTTCATGGACCGCTACGGTGTCTGGCGCGGCCCCTACGAAGAAGGCACGCTGTTCTTCTACCTGGATGAATACGCCAAGGAAGCGCCCAAGGACCTGCTGTCGGTGCTGGCCGTCACCGGCGAATGGCTGAGCCAGGCGCTGAAGAAGCAAAGCACCCTGGTGGAGAAAAACATCGATGCGCTGGCCGAGCTGCTGCAGCTCAACCGGGCCGAACGTGCCCTGCTGCTCTATGGCACGCTGGCCCGTTACCAGCGCGACCTGCGCTCGATCCTGGTCGAATTCAAGGTCAACAACGCGCCCGAGGCGTACGCCGCCATCGCCGATGTGGCCGGTGTCAAGGCCAGCGAGGTCGGCGAGGCACTGCGCGCCGGTTCACGGCTCGAGCGCATCGGCATGGTCGAGAACCTGATCTCCGAGCACAACATCACCGACCTGGCCGACCTCATGAAGGTCAGCGAAAAGCTGCCCCCGGTGCTCATGCGCGAATACCGGTCGCAGAGCGAGCTCATGGCCGTGTTCACGCGCCCGGCGGCCCGCACGCAGCTCACGCCGGCCGACTTCGACTTTGTCGCCGATGACGTGCGGTTGCTCAGCGGCCTGCTGCGCGAGGCGGTGGCCCGCAAGGAAGCCGGTGTCAACGTGCTGCTGTACGGCCCGCCCGGCACCGGCAAGACCGAACTGGCCCGTGTGGTGGCGCAGGCGGCGGGGCTCGCGCTGTTCGAGGTCGAATACGCCGACCGGGACGGCAACGCCCTGTCCGGGCGCGACCGCTACCGCTCCCTGCAGATCGCGCAGGTGTTCCTCAAGGGCACGGCGCAATCGGCCCTGCTGTTCGACGAAGTCGAAGACGTCTTTCCGCCCATCTCCAGCGAAGCCGCGCAGTTCATGGCGCGCGCCGAGCAGGTGCCCGCCCCGCACAGCCATTCGGTCAGCGGCAAGGCCTGGGTGAACCAGGTGCTCGAATCCAACGCCGTGCCCACGCTGTGGATCACCAACCGCATCGAGCAGATCGACCCGGCCTTCCGGCGCCGTTTTGCGTACCACCTCGAACTCAAGAGCCCGCCGCCCGGCGCGCGCGAGCAGCTGGTGCGCAAAACCCTGGAAGGCGTGCCGGTGAGCGAAGCCCTGGTGGCCAGGCTCACCGAGCGCAAAGGCCTCACACCGGCGCAAATCCGCACGGCCGTGCGCTTTGCGCAACTGGCGGTGGCGCCGGCGCGCAGTGCCACGCGCCGGGGCGCCAAGGCCGTGGCCGCAGCACCGCTCGACGACCTCATCGAACGCCAGTTGCGCCACGCCGACCAGGCGCTGGGTCGATCGCCCGATGTCGTGCAGCGGCCCAGCGTCACCCAGTACAGCCTGGACATGCTCAACGTCGAATCCCGGCACCCGATCCCGCTGATCATCGACGCGCTGAAGTCCCGCGGCCACGGCTGCCTGTGTTTTCATGGCGCACCGGGCACCGGCAAGACCGCGCTGGCCGAGCACCTTGCCCAGCGGCTGGGGCGGCCGTTGATGATCCGCCGGGCCAGCGACCTGGTCAGCAAGTTCGTGGGCGAAACCGAACAGCAGATGGCCGCCATGTTCCGCGAGGCCGAGAGCGAGAGCGCGGTGCTGCTGCTCGACGAAGCCGACAGCTTCCTGCAGGACCGCCGGGGCGCACAACGCACCTACGAAGTCACCGAGGTGAACGAGATGCTGCAGGGCATGGAGCGCTTTGCAGGGATCTTCATCTGCACCACCAACCTGATGGACCGCATCGATCAGGCGGCGCTGCGCCGCTTCACCTTCAAGATCCGGTTCAAGCCGCTCACGCGGGCGCAGCGCGAAACCATGTTCGCGGTGGAAGCCCTGGGCGCCGACGCCACCCGGATCGACGACGACATGCGCCGCCGCCTGGTGGCGCTGGATCAGTTGTGTCCGGGCGACTTTGCAGCCGTCAAGCGCCAGGCCGACATCCTGGGCACCGTCATGGACCCGCTGGAGTTTCTCGATCAGCTCGAGGCCGAACACCGCATCAAGCCCGAAGTGCGCGAGGCGCGTGGCATGGGCTTCATGCATTGAGGCTGTCGCCTCAGGACGGCGTTTCGGGTCTGCCGTCTTGGTCGTCGATCACCACGGGCTCGGTGAGTTCGGCCAACAGATCGATGATCGTGCCCTCCCGCATGCCGTGTGCGCGCACCTCACCGCTGGCCTGGGCCAGCAGTTGTTCGTCGCGCCAGACCGCCGACAACCCGGTCAGGATCCGAGTGCGCTCGGTGCCGCCTGCGCGGCGCGCTTCCTGCACCAAGTGGTCGGCCTGCTGGCGCAGCACGGTGAGGTCCTGCGTCACGTCACTGGCCTGCACCGAGCCCGTGGCCTGCAGCTGCCCCAGACGCTCGACCGCCAACACCACGTCGTTGCGGTACCAGCTTGCACCCGAAACATCCCTGACGGGAAAGCCGGTGATCGGCTGCGTCAGTCGTTGCAGGGTGTCCCAGGCCGTCTCCAGCCGCAACAGGTGCTGTCCGGCGCTGTGGGTGTCGGCGTGGATCGAGCCATCGATCAGTTCACGCACCTCCAGCTCGAGCTTCGCCCGCCGCGCCGTCGGGTCTCCGCCAAGGCCCGCCGCCAGCGTCTGCAGCCCTGCCGAACTCAGTCCTGCGGTCAGGTCCTCGGGACTGAAAGGCTGCCCGGCGGTCTGCGACAACTGTGCCATCCGGTCGCTGCACAAGGCGTGCAGCTCGCCCAGGCGCTCCAGCGGCCAGCCCTGAAGGCCCGACTCGATGAACAGCCGGAGGTCGGTCTGGATCTGCTGCATCTGGTGGGCACATTCCTCCTGGGTTCGAGGCGCAGGATCGCGCAGGACGAGCACCAGCGAATCGCCCGCGGACAGTTCGCGGACCGTGGGCCGGTCCGGCTCCTTGTCGATCGCACGCACCGGTGAGCCGAAGCTGGTCGGGCTGGCCGGGTTCTCCATGTGCGGAACGACCTCTGTCGACATGTCGCCATCGAGGTCGATCGTGGCACGGGCCACCGGCAGGGCGTCGGCAGTCCACAGAGGATCCGCCGGGGGAACCGGTTGACCCCTCGAAAGGGCCTCCAACGCCGCCTGAACCATGAACGCACAGGGAGCGTTCGTGAACGCGGCCTGCACGTTTCCGCCGAGGCCCTCCAGTGCCTGCAGCAGTTCCTGCTGCCGCGAGAGCACCAGGCCGAAGATCATGCTGTAGATACCTGCGTCGCATTCGCGGCCCAGGTTGATCAAGACATCGATCATGCGGGCCTGAAAAACCGCGTTCACCTTGAGGTGCCAATGCGGATGTCCGGGGAGCACGTGGGCACTGAGTTCGCGCACCAGGTGGCTGACCTCCTGCCCGGCGTAGGGCGGTGGAAAACCCGTGTCGAGGAACAGCATGGCCTTTTTCACCGTGGCGGCCTGCAGGTTGGGGCAGACCGCGGTCAACTGGGCGATCCGCGCCTTGCGGGCGGACAGGTCCAGGTAGGCCCAAGGCAGGCCGCCCTCCGTTTCCAGCTGCTCCATTGCGTGGGCCAGCGCGAGCGCCAGCACGGTGTCTTCTTGCGGTATGGTGAGCATCGACGCCTCTGCCACATCCCTGGCGATGGCTGTGCTGCGCGCCTGCCGCCGGGCTTCTGCCTGCAGTGCCTGGTCGTTGGGCGCCGCGGCAACCGGAGCCTGCGGCACCGGCAAGCCTTGCAGCAGCGCCTGAAACGCAGTGCCGACGAATTGCGCCGCCGGCGAGTTCCGCAGCCTGCCCAGTGCGTCGGGCCGATGCTGCGCCAGCAACTCGATCAGTGCCACGAACCTCATCTGAACCTGCTGTGCAAGTTGTGCCCCCTGGGCGGGACCCCGGGAGCGTCCCGCCTCGAGCAGGTGATCGATCGTCCGTGCCTCGGTCAGGGCCGTCAGCATCCATGGCCAGTCGCTGGCCGAGGTCGATACCGGCACCAACTGCTCCTGCAACGCCCCACTGAAGACCTGCCACGGCTCCGGTGGAAGCGGCCCCGTGGCCAGCAACTGCACAGCCCTCTGGAGCGCCGCTTCGGCAATGCCGGGTGACTGGTTCCGCACCTGGTTCAGCAGGGCCGCCTTGGTTTGAGGGGTCGTCCGGGCCCAGGGCGTGTTGCCCAGGAGGCTCAGTTGCTCAAGACCTTGTGCCACGGTGTATGCCAGCAACCCGGTGTCGTTCTGTGGGCTGATCTGGCGTGCCAGGGCAAGGCTCTGGGTGAGGCCGTTCAGCAGCGGTTGCCGCCTCGGATCCGGTGGGTTTGCTTGGAGCACCGGCTGCGGTTGGACCACCGTGGCGGGTACTCTGAACTGGGTCATCAGGGCCCATTCCGGGCGCTGGGGCTTCTCGCGTGGCGCTTTTGCATCCGGTGTTGCCGCGTCTCGCGCGCGCTTGCCGGAGGCGGGCTGCGTGGGTGCAGGTTGAGTCCCGGCCGGCGGTCGATGCGGGGGCCGTGCCGCACTTGGGCGAACCGACCGGTCGTAGGACGGCGCGACATGGGGCTGGTGCAACAGGAGCTCTTTTTCATCCATGGTCAGACCGGCCATTTGGCCCTTCTTCACCAGGGAAGCGTGGACGGTGGCAATGAACCCTTCGCGCTTCTCGACCGCCACATGCTGCGTCAGCAGGCGCATGTGCATCGGCGCGTCCTGCATCGGCACGTTGTCCAGATGCGCCACGACCGATTGGGCCATGGCCGCGCCTTGCAACCAGGCCGCATGCGCACGCTCGCTCGCTGTCCTTGGCGCCTCGGGCATGCTATCGACGACGAAATGGACGTCGCCGAATTCGTCGACCGAAACGGGGGGTATCTCCGGTTGCCTGCCGGTGCTGTTGTACGGCGGAAACGCGGGAAGGTACTTGCGCGTGGCTTCCGGCGTGAGTGCTCTGCCCTGTGGAGAGGTGCTTCGGGGTCGCATGGGCGTGCCTTTGCGTGGTGGTCGGTCGGTCGGGCTGTCAGGGGTGGTCTGTGCTCGCCAGGGGCTGTAGCAGCCAGGGCGTCCAGGCGCGGTGTGCGTTTCGCAGCGCCTTCAGGGCAACCGGCAGGCTCGACGCGTCGAGCGCGCCGCGCTCCCACCGGGAGACCAGCAGGGTGAGCCCCGAGTCAGGGAGCACACAAACAAAGTCTTGCGCCTCGGTGCCCCAGGCCGCTGGCCAGGTCTGCTGTTCCTGCGACGCGCCAAGCCAGTCGTTGGGTGGCATCAAGCCGGGCGAGCTCATGAAGGCGACCCGGGCTCCGTCCCCGGATTCAAGGACGAGCACGGCAATGTCGCCATCAACCGTGAGCCAGCGGACGTCGGCGGCGTAGCCCGGCGAGGGGCCGAACAGGGTGTCCAGAATCGACATGGCAGCACGCGTCAACGCCTGGGTCAGGGGCTGCGCGAAAGCGCGCGTTTCTCCCCATCGGCGATGCGCCAGGGTGGGAAACGGGGGTGCGGCGTGATGTTCCGGGTCGACAGACTTGTGGATGGTCCGTCAGGACCGATGCCTGATCGGTCCTAAGCCGGGCGGTTGATCGACCGGCGGGCGTTGGGGCGGACGCGATCCGCCCCAACGGGGTGCTGGTCAGTGCAGCAACCCCATCGGCTTGCTCGGCAGCTCGTCGGCGTCGTAGTCGGGGTGGTGTTCCACAAAGAAGCGCAGCTTGGCGTCCAGCCGTGCCAGGCGGCGGTTGGCTTCGCCTTCGTGGTGGTGCTTGGAGATCAGGTTGAACAGCTTGCCGCGCAGGAACCAGAGGTCCCTGGGGTTCTGGCAGGTCATCAACGCGCCGTGCAGGCGCGAGCGAAGCGGGTCCTGGATGTCGGCCATCGCCGAGTGAAATTCGTCGACCAGGTAGTCGATTTCAAGCACCTGGGTGTCGTGGTAGCTGGGGGACTTGCGTCGGGCCAGCCAGGGCAGTCTGAAAAACATGCCGCTCTCCATGCAAAAAAGGTTCGGATCCGGGCGGGGGACTTTCCCCGTTTGCAGGATTCATCGGCATGAAGGGCCCTCGGCTTGAGCGGCAACGCACACGCGACGGGCGGATGGCCGACGGGCGGTCGGTGTGTCACACGGAGGTTTTCGGCTGGCGCGTGAAAAGCTTGAGCGCTTAGAACTTGCGGGGTCAAAGAAAAGCACTCACCACCCGAACCACGGCCTCGCCGTGGGCCTCGCGCTTCTTCTGGCCGATGCCGCTGATGCCGTCCAGGTCGTCCACCGACGCCGGTCGCCGCTGCGCCAGGGCGCGCAAGGTGGCGTCGTGAAAGATCACGTAGGCCGGCAGGTTGTGCTCGCGCGCCACGCCGGCGCGCCAGGCTTTCAGGGCCTCTAGGCAGTCGCGTTCCACCAGCGACAGTGGCGCACCGTCGTCGCCAACCGGCGGGCGTGCGCGGGCGCTGCGCGAACGCGCGGGGGCCCGCTCGGCCTGGATGCGAAGGCGCACCTCGGCGCCGCCCTTGAGGATGGCGCGCGCACCGTCGGCCAGGTGCAGCGTGTTGTAGGGCGCGTCGTCGACCCGCACCGCTTCGATGGCAATCAGCTGGCGCAGCAGGGCGCGCCACTGGGTTTCGCCCCAGTCGGCACCGATGCCGAAGGTGCTGAGCCGGTCATGGCCCTGGGCCAGCACCTTCTCGGTGGACTTGCCGCGCAGGATGTCCATGATGTGACCCGCCCCGTACCCGTGGCCGCTGGCCTGCTGCACCCGGTAGATGCACGACAGCAGCTTTCGAGCCGGTTCGGTGGCGTCGAACAGCTCGGGCGGCGTCAGGCAGTTGTCGCAGTTCTGGCAGGGCTGACTGCTTTCGCCGAAGTACTGCAGCAGGCGCACCCGGCGGCAGTCCGACGCCTCGGCCAGCGCCAGCAGGGCATCGAGCTTGCCACGCAGCACCTGTTTGAATTCGTCGGCGGCCGGGCTGTCGTCGATCATGCGGCGCTGGTTCACCACGTCCTGCAGGCCGTAGGCCATCCAGGCGTTGGCGGGTTCGCCGTCGCGCCCGGCGCGGCCGGTCTCCTGGTAGTAGCCCTCGATGTTCTTGGGCATGTCCAGGTGCGCCACAAAGCGCACGTCGGGCTTGTCGATGCCCATGCCGAAGGCGATGGTGGCCACCATGATCAGGCCGTCTTCGCGCAGAAAGCGGTCCTGGTGGGCCTGGCGCACCGCACCGTCCAGGCCGGCGTGGTAGGGCAGGGCCTTCAGCCCCGCCTGCTGCAGCAGGGTGGCCACTTCTTCCACCCGGCGGCGCGACTGGCAGTACACGATGCCGGCGTCGTGGCCTTGCGGATGGGTGTGTTCGTCGCGGATGAAGCGCAGCAACTGCGCGCTGGCGTCCTTCTTCTCGACCAGCAGGTAGCGGATGTTCGGGCGGTCGAAGCTGCTGATGAAGGTGCGCGCCGCCTGCAGCTGCAGCCGCTCCACGATGTCGGCCCGGGTGAGGGCGTCGGCGGTGGCGGTGAGGGCGATGCGCGGCACGCCGGCAAAGCGCTCGGGCAGCACGGCCAGGTCGCGGTACTCGGGGCGGAAGTCGTGGCCCCACTGGCTCACGCAATGCGCCTCGTCGATGGCAAACAGCGCCAGACGCCCTTGCTGGTGCAGGCTCTCCAGCATGGCCTGGCAGCGCGGCGTGAGCAGCCGCTCGGGCGCCACGTAGAGCAGCGTGAGTTCGCCGGCCCGCAGTTGCCGCTCGACCCGCTGGGCCTCGTCCATCGACAGGCTGCTGTTGAGAAAGGCGGCGCTCACGCCCGCCTCAATCAGCGCACCCACCTGGTCGTGCATCAGCGCAATCAGCGGCGACACCACCACCGTCACGCCGTGGCCGGCGCGTTCCCGCACGATGGCCGGCACCTGGTAGCAGAGCGACTTGCCGCCGCCGGTGGGCATCAGCACCAGGGCATCGCCCCCTTCGCTCACGTGGGTGACGATGCCGGCCTGCGGTCCGCGAAAGGCCTCGTAGCCGAAGACCTCCTGCAGCACCGCCACGCAGGCCTCCAGCGTTTCAGCGCCGTCGGCCACGTCGATCAGACCGGGTGAAGACAACTTACATCTGCTCCCACGGCAGGCCGTCGTGGCGCCAGCCGTTGATGCTGGAGCGCTTGAACTGCTCGTTGAGTTCGCCTTCGAAGCCGTGCACCACGTGCGCCACGTCGGTGAACCCCGCGGCCTCCAGCGCCTTGCCGGCGTCCAGCGTGCGCTTGCCGCTGCGGCAGATCAGCAGCACCGGCCGGTCCTTGGCACCGGCTTCTTCGGCCACGGCCTGTGCAAAGCGCTCGGGATCCGGGGTGAGGTCGGGGTATTCGTACCAGGGAATGTTCTCCACGCCGGGCGGGCGCCCGACGTAGAGCGACTCGATCTCCATCCGCACGTCCACGAACAGCGGCGGCTCCTGGCCCTGCGCCGCACGGCGCCCGGTCTCGGCCTGCAGCCAGGCCCACGCTTCCTTGGGGGACAGGTGTTTCATGGGCGCGTATTGTCGGCCAAGCCCGGGCCCCATGCCCGGTGGGGTGACGGGGTGCTCCCTACAATCCGGTCATGGACCTCTCGCCCGCTTACACCCGTGCCCGCACGCTGCCCGCCCTGCTGGAGCAGCGCATCGCCATTCTCGACGGCGCCATGGGCACCATGATCCAGCGCTTCAAACTGGGCGAGGCGCAGTACCGCGGCGAAGGCTTTGCCGGTCCCGGCGCGGTGGGTGCGCGGTTCAAGGATTTCCCGAAGGATGTCAAGGGCAACAACGAGCTGTTGAGCATCACCCGGCCCGACGTGATCCGCGACATCCACGAGGGCTACCTCGCCGCGGGCGCCGACCTGATCGAGACCAACACCTTCGGTGCCACCACCATCGCGCAGGCCGACTACGACATGGCCCACCTGGCGCGCGAGATGAACCTGGCGTCGGCCCGCCTGGCCCGACAGGCCTGCGACAAGTTCTCCACCCCCGACCGGCCCCGCTATGTGGCCGGCGCGCTCGGGCCCACGCCCAAGACCGCCAGCATCAGCCCCGACGTCAACGACGCCGGCGCACGCAACGTCACCTTCGACGAACTGCGCGCGGCCTACCGGGAACAGGTCGAGGCGCTCATGGAAGGCGGCGCCGACGTGCTGCTCGTCGAGACCATCTTCGACACGCTCAACGCCAAGGCCGCGCTGTTCGCCATCGACGAGGTGTTCGAGGCCACCGGCGAGCGACTCCCGCTGATCATCAGCGGCACCGTCACCGACGCGTCCGGCCGCATCCTCAGCGGGCAGACCGTGGGCGCCTTCTGGGCCAGCGTGCGCCACATGCAGCCGCTGGCCGTGGGCCTGAACTGCGCGCTGGGCGCCGCCCTCATGCGGCCTTACATCCAGGAACTCGCCAAGGTGGCGGGCGACACTTTCATCAGCTGCTACCCGAACGCCGGCCTGCCCAACCCCATGAGCGAGACCGGTTTCGACGAAACGCCCGAGGTCACCAGCCGCCTGCTGCACGAGTTCGCGGCCGAAGGGCTGGTCAACATCGTCGGGGGCTGCTGCGGCACCACGCCCGAGCACATCGCGGCGATCGGGCAGCGCGTGGCGCCGCTGGCGCCGCGGGGCCGGCCTGCCTTCTACCGCGAAGCCGCCTGAGAAAAACCCTTCAGGTTCAGCGGGTTATCGGCCTTTCGGCGAGAATCTGCGATTCCCTTCAAGGGGAGTAGTCGGCCTGCCATCCCGCGCACAGCGGGGCCTCGGCAGGGGGCGTTTCCGTCAATTCGTGGCCTTCCGGCCGCCGGGAACGTCAGGCCATCCAACCGGTGGTCGTGGCAAGACCTTGGGGTGTTCGTTCAACACCGATTCCGAGGTTCTTCATGGACAGCATTGCCCCAGTCTGGTTGTGGGTGGTTTTCGTCGCGTTTGTCGTGGCCGCCCTGTTTGTCGACTTCGTGGTGCTCAAGAAGCAGGGCGCCCACGAGGTGGGCGTCAAAGAGGCGCTGAACTGGTCGCTGATCTGGATTGCGCTGAGCTTCCTGTTCAACGGCCTGTTCTGGTGGGCCGTGAAGGACACCACCGGGTCCACCGAGATCGCCAACGAGAAGTCGCTCGAATTCCTCACGGGCTACCTCATCGAGAAGAGCCTGGCGGTCGACAACATCTTCGTCTTCCTGATGATCTTCACCTACTTCGCGGTGCCGCCGGCGTACCAGAAGCGGGTGCTCATGATCGGCATCATCGGCGCCATCGTGCTGCGCACCATCATGATCCTCATCGGTGGCTGGCTGCTGGCGCAGTTCCACTGGATCCTCTATGTGTTCGGCGCGTTCCTCATCCTCACCGGCGTGAAGATGTGGTGGGCCGCGGGCAAGGAACCCAGCCTGGACGAGAACCCCGCGCTCAAGCTGCTGCGCAAGCTGATCCCGGTGAGCAAGTCGTACGACGGTGAGAAGTTCTTCACCATGGAAAACGGCAAGCGCATCGCGACCCCGCTGTTCATGGTGATCTGCCTGGTGGGCCTCACCGACGTGATCTTCGCGGTCGACTCGATCCCCGCCATCTTTGCCATCACGCGCGATCCGTTCATCGTGCTGACCAGCAACGTGTTCGCCATCCTGGGCCTGCGCGCCATGTTCTTCCTGCTGCAGGCGGTGGCCAGCAAGTTCCACCTGCTCAACTACGGTCTGGCGGTGATCCTGGTCTTCATCGGCACCAAGATGATGCTGATCGACATCTTCAAGATCCCGGTGGCGGTGTCGCTGGCCGTGGTCGTGGGCATCCTGGCCATCACCATGGTCTGGAGCGCCAAGACCGCACCGAACACTTGAGCCCCCACGCTCCGCCGCTGCGCGGGTCGCGAGGCCTTGCAGGCCGCGGCGCTGTCGGAGTCAGCGCCTCTTCGCACCGTCCAGGCCTGCGCAGGCAGGCCCGGAGCCGCGGTGCTCAGCCCCGAGGGGGCTGATCCGCCTTGGGGCGGCCCGGCGGCGGATCGCCTGACCCCCCCCCCTTGCGGCCACCGCCTGACGGCGGTGGTTGGGGCGCCCTGCGCACCAACTTGGCACAACCGTTGCTTGCGGTGGTGCCATGCAAATGGCGTTTCCCGACCTGGTCAGCACCGCGGTGGCACCGTCCACCGCGGCCTGGCGCGACCCGCTCGGCCTGCTGCTGGCCAGCACCGGCGAGGGGGTGTTCGGGGTCGATCTGGACGGCCTGTGCGTGTTCATCAACCGCGCTGGCGCCCGCATGATCGGCTTTGAGCCGACCGACCTGCTCGGGCGCAACATGCACGAGCTCACCCACCATTCGCACGCCGACGGCGCGGCCTACCCGGTCGAGGACTGTCCGATCTTCAACGCCTTTCGCCGCGGCGAACCCTGCCGCATCGACACCGAGGTGTTCTGGCGCCGCGACGGCAGCGCGTTTCCGGTGGAGTACAGCAGCCACCCGATCATCGACGGCGGCGAGGTTCGCGGGGCGGTGGTCACCTTCATCGACATCACCGAGCGGCGCCGTGCCGCCGATGCCTTGCAGGCCGCCAAGGACGAGCTGGAGCTGCGCGTGCGCGAGCGCACCCGCGCGCTGGAAACCGCGCTGCACCAGGTGCGCGACCTGGCCGCCCGCACCGAAACCGTGCGCGAGGAAGAGCGCACCCGCATCGCGCGCGAGGTGCACGACGAGCTGGGCAGCCTGCTGGTGGCGCTCAAGATGGACGTCAACTGGATGGACAAGCGCCTCTCCGAGCAGGAGCGGCGCAGCGCCGACGAGGCGCAGGACATGCGCCAGCGCATGCGCTGCAAGTGCCAGAACATGAGCCGGTTGATCGAGAACGCGGTCGACAACGTCGGCCGCATCATCACCGACCTGCGCCCCAGCATCCTCGATCACCAGGGGCTGTGGGCCGCGCTGGAATGGCAGGCGCAGGAGTTCGTGGCCAGCGCTGAGCTGGCGCTGGACTGGAAGGTCGATCTGGACGACGCACCCGAGCCGGCCGAGCCGCTGGCCATGGCGGTGTTCCGGATCTTCCAGGAAATGCTGTCCAACGTGGGCCGCCACGCGCATGCCCGTCGGCTCGCGGTGCACATCCGTCACCACGGCGGGCGCCTGCACCTGCTGGTGGAGGACGATGGTGTGGGCGCTCCGGCGCAGGCCTTCGAGGCGGGTGACGCCTACGGGGTGATGGGCATGCGCGAGCGCGCCCGGCACTTTGGTGGTGACATCCGGATCCAAAGCAGCCCGGGTCAGGGCACGCGCATGGCGCTCAGCGTGGCGCTCGGCGCATCGCCCGTGTCGGAAAGAACTTCATGAACAGCCTCTTCGGCGAGGCCAGCCGCTTCGATCTGCTGGCCGACACCATCCGCGTCCTCATCGGTGACGACCACCGCATCGTGCGCGAAGGACTCAAGCAGATCCTGGCCGATGCGCCCGACGTGGCGGTGGTGGCTGAGGCCCAGAGCGGCGAGGAAGTGCTGGCGCAGGTGCGGGCGCTGGGCGGTCGCGAGGGCATCGATCTGGTGCTGCTCGACGTGGCCCTGCCCGGCATCGACGGCCTGGACGTGTTGCAGCGCCTGCGCAAGGAGCATCCGCACCTGCCGGTGCTGATGCTCAGCACCTACCCGGAAAAACAGTACGCGGTGCGCTGCATCCGGCTTGGCGCGTGCGGCTACCTCAACAAGAGCGCCGACCCCGACGACATGCTGCTGGCCGTGCGCAAGTGCGCCGGTGGCGGGCGGTACCTCACGCCGGCCACGGCCGAGGCGCTGGCCGCGGCCGTGGGCGGGCCCAACGCACTGGCCGGTCCCGAAGCGCTGTCGCACCGCGAGCACCAGGTGTACCGCCTGCTCACCCAGGGCCTGACCGTGAGCGAAATTGGTGCGCAGCTGGGGCTGGCGCCCAACACCGTCAGCACCTACCGCGCGCGCATCCTCGAGAAGACCGGCGCCAAGAACGACGTCGAGCTGGCGCTGTACGCCGAAAGGCATCGCGCACCGGGCTGAGCGCCCCGGTTTGTAGGGCTGGCCCTACAGCGCATCGAAGCCGCCACCGCGATATCGTCCCCGTCCGTCTGCGGCGGGCCGTCTTGGCCCGGTGCTTGCAAAGCATGGTGCATCTTCACTCCACGAGGTGCGCCATGTCCGAATTCTTCGATCCGTACAACGCCGACCGGCCCTTGATGCTCAAGTGCAGCTGCGGGCGCGACCACACCGTGGCCGACCACCAGGCCGAGGACGCGGCCGCGGCCCAGGCGGCCACGACCCTGCGCGAGCGCAGCGAGACCGCCGAATTCGAGGCCTACAGCAACGAGTTCATCGAAGCCACGCTGGTCAAGTCGCTGTTCCCGCACGAGCCGGTCCGCCGCGCCTTCCTGAAGGCGGTGGGCAAGCGCACGGCCATGGCCGCCATCGCCAGCGTGCTGCCCATGGCCAGCCTGCAGGCCATGGCGCAAGAGAAGGGCAAGCTCGAGAAGACCAGCCTCAAGATCGGCTTCATCCCGATCACCTGCGCCACGCCGCTGATCATGGCGCACCCCCTGGGCTTCTACAAGAAAGAAGGCCTGGACGTCGAAGTCACCAAGACCGCCGGCTGGGCGCTGGTGCGCGACAAGATGATCAACAAGGAGTACGACGCGTCGCACTTCCTGTCGCCGATGCCGCTGGCCATCTCGCTCGGTCTGGGCAGCAGCGCGGTGCCCATGAACGTGGCCACCATCCAGAACATCAACGGCCAGGCCATCACGCTGTCGCTCAAGCACAAGGACAACCGCGATCCGAAGAACTGGAAGGGCTTCAAGTTCGGCATTCCGTTCGACTACTCGATCCACAACCTGCTGCTGCGCTACTACCTGGCCGAGAACGGTCTCAACCCCGACACCGACGTGCAGCTGCGCGTGATCCCGCCAGCCGAGATGGTGGCCAACCTGCGCGCCGGCAACATCGACGGCTTCCTCGGCCCCGATCCCTTCAACCAGCGCGCGGTGTTCGACGAGGTCGGTTTCATCCACGTGCTCACCAAGGACCTCTGGAACGGCCACCCCTGCTGCGCCTTCGGCACCAGCACCGAGTTCATCCAGAAGAACCCCAACACCTTTGCGGCGCTGTACCGCGCGGTGCTCACGTCGGCCGCCATGGCGCGCCAGCCGAAGAACCGCGAGCTGATCGCGAAGGTGATCGCGCCGCAGCAGTACCTGAACCAGCCCGAGGCGGTACTGACCCAGGTGCTCACCGGCCGCTTTGCCGACGGCCTCGGCAAGATCCAGACCGTGCCCGACCGCGCCGACTTCGACCCGATGCCGTGGCAGAGCATGGCGGTGTGGATGCTCACGCAGATGCAGCGCTGGGGCTACATCAAGGGCGATGTGAACTACAACCAGATCGCCGAGCGGGTGTTCCTCATCACCGACGCGCGCAAGCACATGAAGGACCTGGGCATGGAGTTCAAGGCCGGCCCTGGCTACGTCAAGCACACCATCATGGGCAAGGAATTCGACCCCGCCAAGCCGGCCGAATACCTCAAGAGCTTCGCCATCAGCAAGACGGCCTGACCATGAAAGCGCCGAGCCTGAACCTGCGTGCCGCGCTGGTGTCGCTGCTGATCTTTCTGGTCTTCGTGGGGGCCTGGCAACTGGCCACCACGGGCCCGTCGATCGGCGGCGCGTCCACCGGCATGACGGCCGAAGAGATCGAGTACGCGAAGATGATGGGCAAGGACCCCGGCGCGCAAAAGAGCACCGGTTTCCCGCCGCCGATCGAGGTCGCCAAGGCCAGCTGGGGCCACCTGTCCGACCCGTTCTACGACAACGGCCCGAACGACAAGGGCATCGGCATCCAGCTCGCGCATTCGCTTGCCCGCGTGGGGCTGGGCTTTCTGCTGGCCATGGCGGTGGCCATTCCGCTGGGCTTCCTCATCGGCATGTCGCCGCTGATGCAGAAGGCCTTCAACCCGTTCGTGCAGGTCCTCAAGCCCATCAGCCCGCTGGCCTGGATGCCGCTGGCCCTCTACACGCTCAAGGACTCGGACGTCAGCGGCATCTTCGTGATCTTCATCTGCTCGGTCTGGCCGATGCTGATCAACACCGCCTTCGGTGTGGCCTCGGTCAAGCGCGACTGGCTCAACGTGGCGGCCACGCTCGAGGTGAATCCGCTTCGCAAGGCGTTCCAGGTGATTTTGCCGGCGGCGGCGCCCACCATCCTCACCGGCATGCGCATCAGCATGGGCATCGCCTGGCTGGTCATCGTGGCCGCCGAAATGCTGGTGGGCGGCACCGGCGTGGGCTATTTCGTCTGGAACGAGTGGAACAACCTGTCGCTCACCAACGTGATCTTTGCGGTGGTCCTGATCGGCGTGGTCGGCATGTTCCTCGACCTTCTGTTTGCGCAACTGCAGCGGGCGGTGACCTATGTGGAGTGATGAACGCCAACAAGGGGCCGTTCTGCCGGCACCCGCCCCGAAAGACACCGCCATGAGCGCACCGTCCCCCGCCTTTCTGCAAGTCGAGCGCCTGGCCAAGGCCTACCAGGCCGACAAGCCTGTGTTTGACGACGTCTCCTTCGGCATCGACAAGGGCGAGTTCGTCTGCATCATCGGCCACAGCGGCTGCGGCAAGACCACCATCCTCAACGTGCTGGCGGGTCTGGACACGGCCACCTCGGGCCACGCCTTCATGGACGGCCGCGAGATTGCCGGGCCGAGCCTCGAGCGCGGTGTGGTGTTCCAGGGGCATGCGCTCATGCCCTGGCTCACCGTGCGGCAGAACATCGCCTTTGCGGTCAAGTCGCGCTGGCCCGACTGGAAGAAGCCCGAGGTCGACGCCCAGGTGGAAAAGTTCGTCGCCATGGTCGGTCTGTCGCACGCCATCGACAAGAAGCCGTCCCAGCTGTCGGGTGGCATGAAGCAGCGCGTGGGCATCGCGCGCGCCTTTGCCATCCAGCCCAAGATGCTGCTGCTCGACGAGCCCTTCGGCGCGCTCGATGCACTCACCCGCGGCACCATCCAGGACGAGCTGATGGGCATCGTGCGCGAGACCCACCAGACCGTGTTCATGATCACCCACGATGTGGACGAAGCCATCCTGCTGGCCGACCGCATCCTGCTCATGAGCAACGGCAACGAGGTCGACGGCGTCTACAAGCCCGGCGGCCTGGCCGAGGTGGTGGTCAACCCGCTGCCGCGCCAGCGCACCCGGGCCCAGCTGCACCACCTCGATGGCTACTACGACCTGCGCAACCACGTCGTCGATTTCCTGGTCACGCGCGCGAAGGCGCATTGACCGGATCCCCCTTTCCTTCTCCTTCAACAACAGCAAAGAGGCATCTCATGAGCCGCATGGAAGTCACCGAAAAGATCATCACCGCCAAAGTGCTCAAGGGCCTGAAGTGGGAAGACGTGGCCAAGAAGGTGGGCCAGTCCAAGGAATGGACCACCGCCCTGTGCCTGGGCCAGATGACCGCCACCCCGGCGCAGGCCAAGGTGCTCGCCAAGATCTTCGGCCTGAGCGCCGACGACCAGAAGTGGTTGCAGGTCGTGCCCTACAAGGGCTCGCTGCCCACTGCGGTGCCGACCGACCCGCTGATCTACCGCTGGTACGAGATCGTCAACGTGTACGGCGCGACCATCAAGGAACTGATCCACGAGGAATTCGGCGACGGCATCATGAGCGCCATCGACTTCAGCATGGACATCCAGCGCCAGGCCGATCCCAAGGGCGACCGCGTCAACGTGGTGCTGTCGGGCAAGTTCCTTCCGTATAAACAGTATTGACCCCCCTGCGCCGCTGCGCGGCTTCCCCCCTGGAGGGGGGACGGCCTTGACGGACCGGCGGAGCCGGATCCGTGAGGCCTGCTGGGTGGGGTGGTTTGAGGGGGTGGGTGAACTCTTGGTCGCGGGGGGTTACCCACGGGGTTCACCTGCACTCCCATGTACTGCCGCACCCTGAAATACCGCGATCCCCACAGCCGGTTCGACATCCTGGTCGAGGAGCAGCCCGACGGGTCGCTCAAGCTGTGGGAGTTCGACGTGCCGGGCGAGGCGGCGCGGCGCCGGCATGTGATCGAGAAGGTCGCCGAGGGGCTGGCCCGCCAGGGCAAGCAGCTTCAGGTGGTCTGGGGCATGGCGCGGGTGCAGCGCAAAGGCGCTGGCGAGCTGCCCTGGTGAACCGGCCTCAGGCCTGGGGCAGCGGGATCCACTCGCGGTCATCGCCCGGCGGCAGTGCAAAGCGCCCGCCCGCCCAATCGGCCTTGGCCTGCTCGATCCGCTCCTTGCGCGACGACACGAAGTTCCAGAAGATGTGCCGGTCGCCCAGCGGCTCACCGCCGAACACGAACACCGTGGCCTGCGTGCGGGCGGTGATGAGCGCGTCGGTGTCGGCGCCGAACACCAGCAACTGACCGGGCCGCACCACCTGGTGGTCGTGCTCGACCTCGCCACGCGCCACGTACACCGCCTGCTCGCTGTAACCCCCCGGCAGGCGCAGGCAGGCGCCCGGGTCGCATTCGGCGTGCAGGTAGAACAGCGGCGAATGGGTGACCACCGGGCTCTTCAGACCGAATGCCTCGCCCGCCACCACCCGCATCCAGACCCCACCCTCGGCGAACTCGGGCAGGGCGCTCTGCGGCGTGTGCACGAAGGCCGGCTCGGTCTCTTCGGCTTCGGTGGGCAGCGCCACCCAGCTCTGCATCAGCTCCAGCCCACCGCCCGCAAACGACTGCGGGTGCGTGAAGCGCTCGCTGTGGCTGATGCCGCGCCCGGCGGTCATCCAGTTCACGTCGCCGGGGCGGATGTCCTGCACCGTGCCGAGGCTGTCGCGGTGCGTCATGGAGCCGCTGAGCAGGTAGCTCACGGTGGACAGGCCGATGTGCGGGTGGGGCCGCACGTCGGCGCCGGCGATCGCGTCGGGCGCCAGCGTCACGGGGCCCGCGTGGTCCCAGAAGATGAACGGCCCGACCATGCGGCGTTTGGCATACGGCAGCACACGGCGCACGGTCAGGCCGTGGCCCAGGTCGGCGGCGCGCGCGGTGATCACCATCTCGAGCATCGGGGTCTCCTGTCGGGTCGGACCCGCATTGTGGTGGCAACCCGCCGGGCCTGCCACCGCCTGCTCATTCCTGCGCCAGCAAGCGCCCGGCGATGGCGGCGGCGGCGGTCCGCGTCTCCACCCCCAGCTTCTCGAACACATGCTCGAGGTGCTTGTTCACCGTGCGGTGGCTCATGCCCAGGATGTCGGCGATGTCGCGGTTCGTCTTTCCCTTGGCCAGCCAGGACAGCACCTCGGTCTCGCGCGGCGTCAGCGCCACGTCGCGCAGGTGCTGCGCCACCGGCTGGTCGGCGGGCGCGGGGCTCAGCAGCAGCATCGACTCGCCCAGGCTTCCCTGCCCGAGGTGGCGCGCCAGCAAGCGGCCGCCGCCCGGCTGGGTGGCGGTGGCCAGGCCGTCCTGCCGCGCCTTCACCAGCCACTGCGCGGCGTGATCGTTCGCGGCGGCATCGGCGCCGAACGACTGCGCCAGCCACACCATGGCCTGCGGCGAACGCCACGCCACCCGGCCCAGCGAGTCGAGCAGCACCGTGCCCAGGCCCGCCACGTCCACGGCTTCCTGCGCCAACCGAACCACCCGCGCGTTGCGCACGTGCGTGGCCAGCCGGGCCATCACCTCGGGAATGCGCAGCGGCTTGACCACATAGTCCACGCCGCCACTCGCGAACCCGCGCAACACCGGCTCGCTGTCGGACAGCCCGGTCATGAACACCACCGGCACGTGCGACCACGCCGGCGTGTCCTTGATGCGCCGGCACAGGTCGAACCCGTCCATGCCGGGCATCACGGCGTCCAGCAGCACGCCGTCCGGAATGGCGACCTCGAACCGCTCCAGCGCTTCCTCGGCGTCGCGGGCGGCCAGCACCACGTAGCCCTCGGCCACCAGCGCTTCGCCCAGCATGCGCAACGTATCGATCGAATCGTCGACCACCAGGATCACGGGCTGGGTGACCGTGCCCACGCCGGTGGAGAGGCGGTCGGCGGAATCAGGCCATGGCGTCGTCATCGGGCAGCTCCGCGGTGTCTCTGAGATAGCCGATCAGGGCTTCGAAATCGAAGCGCTCGGTGCAGGCCTGCAGCAGCGCCAGCGTGGCGGCGTGTGCCGGCTCGGCGCTTTGCGCCTGCAGCAGTCGTTGGCGCAGGGCGGCGGCCTGCCCCTGGCGCGCCAGGCGTTGCAGTTCCTCGCGCAGGGCCTCGGGCAGCGGCGTTCCACTGACCCGCTGCCGCACGGGCTCCACCAAGGCCCCCACCGCCGCTTCCTCGGTCACCCACTCGAGGGCCAGCACCCGCCGGAGCGCATCCAGCAGCTCCGATTCGGTCAGCGGCTTGGCCACGAAGCCCTGGTAATCGAGTCCGCTGGCTTCGTCGGGCCGTTGGTCCAGCAGGTTGGCGGACACGAACACGATGGGCAAGCGGTCTGGCGGCATCAGCTGACGCACCGCGTGCGCCGTCTGCCAGCCGTCGAGACCGTCCATGGTGAGGTCAAGCAACAGCAGGTCGGGGGGGTGTTGTTCGATGATCTCCAGGCATTCCTGCCCGCTCGCCGCCTCGCGGACGATGAAGCCCAGCGGCACCAGGATGCTGGCCAGCAGCTGGCGGTGCAGCGCCTGGTCATCCACCACCAGCAGCGTGCGCCGCGGGCCCAGGTAGCCCGTGACCGCCCGCAGCGTCGACGGGATCGGCAGCGGGTGCTGCGGGTCCGACGGAATCGGGGGCAGGTACAGCCGCAGGGAGAACATGCTTCCGTGACCGGGGCGGCTCTTGAGCAGCAACTCGCCCCCCATCATGTCGGTGAGCAGGTGCGTGATGGTCAGGCCCAGTCCCGTGCCCGAGTCCCGCGCGCGGCGCCCCGCGCTGCCCCGCTCGAACGGCAGGAAGATGCGCTTCTGGTCCTGGGCGGCAATGCCGATGCCGGTGTCGATGACATCGATGCGGGCCACCTGCTGCCGGAAGTCAAGGCGCAGCTTCACCTCGCCTTCGTCGGTGAAGCGCACCGCGTTGCTCAGCAGGTTGATCAGGATCTGCCGCAGGCGTTTGGCATCGGCGCGCACCCAACCCGGCAGTTCGCCTTCGCGCTGCACCGTGAAGCGCAGCCCCTTGGCCTCGGCCTGGGGGCGCACCATGCGCTCCACGTCCTGCAGCAGCGGTCCCAATGGCAACGGAACCGGGTCGAGCTTCAGGCGCCCGGCCTCGATGCGCGCCAGGTCCAGTGAACCGTCGATGAGGGCGTGCATGTGCTGGCCGCTGCGCTGCAGGGTGGCGATCGTTTCGCGCACCCAGACCGACAGCTCCGTGTTCTTGAGCAGGATCTGCGCATAGCCGAGGATGCTGGTGAGCGGCGTCCGCAGCTCGTGGGTCATGCCGGCCACGTAGCGCGTCTTGGCCTGGCTCGCCGCCTCGGCGCGGTCTCGGGCCGATTGCAGTTCGGCGTCGGTGCGCTGGTGGGCCTCGATTTCCCGCATCAGCAGCTGCGTCTGGCGCTCCGACTCGTCCTGCGCCATGCGGCGGCTGTCGGTGGTGAGCACCACCCACCACGAACACACGGCGGCCAGCAACACCAGGAACGCATAGACCTTGAGCAAAGGCAGCTGCAGCGCGTCGGCCGACCCCTGCAGCCCTTCCTGCACATAGACCATGCCGATGATGAAGGCCACCACCGCGCAGATGGACAGCCAGACCACCAGGAACTGGCCAGCGCGAAAATTCACGCGCGCCATCACGCCATGCGGCAGCACCCCCGCCAGCCACGACCGCACCTGGTCGATGGCGCGCGAGTTCGACTTGCACCGGTCGTGGCAGCGAGATTCGAGCGAACAGCACAGGGAGCAGATCGGTGCCCGGTACGCGGGGCAACCCGCCATGTCCTCCGACTCGAACTGGTTCTCGCACACCGCGCACCGAACCGCCTGCCCCGGCCGCCATTCGGTCGACGGCGTCCGCGCGAGGTAATAGCGACCCCGCGTGGCCCAGGCCAGCAGGGGCGAGAGCACCAGCGACAGGCCCAGCGCAATGAACGGCGAGAAGGCCGCCGCCACCTCCCCCATCAGCCCGCTGTACGCCAGGATGGCCACCAGCGCGGCAATGAGCATCGAGCCCATGCCCACCGGATTGAAGTCGTAGAGGTAGGCGCGCCGAAACTCGATGCCTTTCGGGCTCAGCCCCAGCGGCTTGTTGATGATCAGGTCGGCCACCAGCGCGCCCACCCAGGCAATGGCCACGTTGCTGTACACGCCCAGCACCTTCTCGATGCCCGCAAACACGCCCAGCAGCATCAACAGGGTGGCGATCGCGACGTTGAACACCAGCCACACCACGCGCCCCGGGTGGCTGTGCGTCACGCGGGCGAAAAAGTTGGACCACGCCAGCGAGCCGGCGTAGGCGTTGGTCACGTTGATCTTGATCTGCGCGAGGATCACGAACACCACCGTCATGACCACCGCCAACCCCGGGTGACCCACCGCCTCGGTGAAGCCGGCGAGGAACATCTGCGTGGGTTCGGTGGTGCGTTCGGGCGGCACCTCGAACTGCATGGCGGCGAACGCCAGAAACGCCCCACCGGCCATCTTGAGCATGCCCATGAGGATCCAGCCGGGCCCGGGGATCAGCACCGCCAGCCACCAGCGCACGCGGTTCTGGCGCGTGCGTTCCGGCATGAAGCGGAGAAAGTCGACCTGCTCGCCGATCTGCACCACCAGCGAGAAGATGACCGCCGCCGCTGCGCCGAACATCAGCGGCTGGAAGTCGTTGCTGCCCGAGCGGATGCCGGTCAGGCTGCTGAAGTCGCGGTACAGCTGCGGCTGCGACAACGCGATCCACACGAACGGCAGCAGCAGCAGGAACAGGTAGAGCGGCTGCGTCCAGGCCTGCAGGCGCGAGATGAGCGTGATCCCGCGCATGGCGAGCGGAATGATCACCACGGCTGAAACCAGGTAGCACACCGGAAGTGGCCAGTCGGTGGCCATCTGCAGTGCCAGCGCCATGATCACCGCTTCGATCGCGAAGAAGATGAACGTGAAGACCGCGTAGATCAGCGACGTGATGGTGGAGCCCAGGTAGCCGAAGCCCGCACCCCGCGTGAGCAGGTCCATGTCGAGGCCGTGCCGCGCCGCGTAGTACGCGATCGGAAGGCCGGTGAAGAAGATGATGAGGCCCACCACGAGGATGGCCCACATGGCATTGGCGAAGCCGTAGTTGATGGCGATGGCGCCGCCGATCGCCTCGAGCGCCAGAAACGACAGGGACCCGAACGACGTGTTGGCCACGCGCCATTCGCTCCACTTCCGGAAGCTGCGCGGCGCGTAGCGCAGCGCGTAGTCCTCCATGGTCTCGTCGGCCACCCACGAGTTGTACTCCCGGCGGAACCGGAAGATTTTCTGCGCGGCAAGGGGTGCGGCGGGCTCGGGGGGCGGCATGCCGTCAACGCTAGCAAGAAATGTCCCCGCCAGAGCGGCCGTGGTCTGCGCGACGCATACGTTATTTGACTTATGGGCGGCTCGGGGGCTTGTCCCTAGTCTCTGCATCGGTCGGCACACCGCCGGTTTCAACCTCCCAACCGCCCCAGGAGTTCCCCATGAAGCAACCCGATCCGAACGCCGTCTCCCTTGAAACGCCGGAGGCCAGCCGCCGCCGCGTGCTGCAGATGATGGGCGCTGCCTCGCTCGCCGGTCTGCCGGCGTGGAGCTTCGGCCAGTCCACCGCGCAGGTCAACACCACCAAGCTCGCGGTCACCGACACCGAAGTCACGGTGGGGCAGCTCCACTCGTCCACCGGCACCATGGCGATCTCCGAGACCGGGTCGATCCAGGCCGAGCAGCTGGCCATCGACGAGATCAACGCCATGGGCGGCATCCTGGGCCGCAAGATCAAGGTCATCAAGGAAGACGGTGCCTCCGACTGGCCCACCTTCGCCGAGAAGTCGAAGAAGCTCCTCATCAACGACCGCTGCGCCGCCGTCTTCGGCTGCTGGACCAGCGCTTCGCGCAAGGCCGTGCTGCCGGTGTTCGAGAAAGAGAACGGCATCCTCTACTACCCCACCTTCTACGAAGGCCTGGAGCAGTCCAAGAACGTGATCTACACCGGCCAGGAAGCCACGCAGCAGATCCTCTATGCGCTGGACTGGGCCTCGAAGGAGAAGAAGGCCAAGACCTTCTTCTTCGTCGGATCGGACTACATCTGGCCGCGCACGTCGATGAAGATCGCGCGCGCCCACGTCGAGCGCGTCGGCAAGCTCGGCAAGGTGGTCGGCGAGGAGTACTACCCGCTCGGCAGCACCAACTTCGGCTCGCTGATGAACAAGATCAAGCTGCAGAAGCCGGACTGCATCTTTGCCGCCGTGGTGGGCGGATCGAACGTCGCGTTCTACAAGGCACTCAAGGCGGCCGGCATCACCGGTGACAAGCAGCTGCTGGTGACGCTGTCGGTGACCGAAGACGAGATGACCGGCGTGGGCGGCGAAAACTTCCAGGGCTTCTACTCGTCCATGAAGTACTTCCAGTCGCTCGAGAACGAGAACAACAAGAAGTTCGTCGCCGCGTTCAAGGCCAAGTACGGCAAGGACGCCGTGATCGGCGACGTGACGCAGGCGGCCTACCTCGGCCCCTGGCTCTGGAAGGCCGCGGTGGAAATGAACAAGAGCTTCGACGTCGACAAGGTGGTGGCTGCGTCGCGCACCGGAAAGATCGAGCTCAAGAACGCGCCCGAGGGCTACGTCAAGCTCGATCCCAACCACCACCTCTGGAGCAAGTCGCGCATTGCCATGGGCATGCCGGACGCCACGTTCAAGGTGGTGGCGGAGTCGCCCGACCTGATCAAGCCGGACCCGTTCCCGAAAGGCTATCAGTGACCACCCCCGCCACGGCGCACCCGCGCCGTGACCCCCTCAAGGGGGCGATGCGCGCGGACCGGGGCATCCGGGTCCGCCGCATCCTGGATCGAGCGTGTCTCTCGCTGCGTTTCTTTTGCCCAGGAGTCCTGCCATGAGTTTCAACGACCTGCTCAACATCGGGCTGATGCAAGGCTTTGCCGGGCTGAGCCTGTTCGCCGTGCTGCTGCTCATGGGCCTGGGCCTGGCGATCATCTTCGGGCAGATGGGCGTGATCAACATGGCGCATGGCGAGTTCATGACGATCGGCGCCTACACCATCTTCCTGGGCTCCACCCTCGCCGAAGCGATCAGCCCCGGCGCGGTGGCCGCGTATTTCCCGCTGGCGATCGTGGCCGCGTTCCTGTTTGCGTTTGCCGCTGGGTGGGTGGTCGAGTGGGCGCTCATTCGACACCTCTACAAGCGGCCGCTGGACACGTTGCTGGCCACCTGGGGCATCAGCCTGGCCCTGCAGCAATGCTTCCGCACCTTCATCGGTCCGAAGGAGGTGAGCCCCACGCTGCCCGAGTGGCTGCTGGGCTCCTGGTCGCCCGCCGAAGGGCTCGACATTCCCATCAACGGCATGTTCGTGCTCGCCCTCACCGCGGTCGTCACCGGCGGCGTGCTGATCGCGCTGCACAAGAGCCGCTGGGGCCTGCGCGTGCGCGCCACGGTCAGCAACCGGGTGATGGCCAACGCCATCGGCATCGACACGAAGAAGACCGACCGACTCACGTTTGCGATCGGCTGCGGCATCGCCGGTGTGGCCGGCGCCGCCTTCACCACCATCGGCTCCACCGGCCCGACCTCGGGCTCGCTCTACATCGTCGACGCCTTCCTCGTCGTGACCTTCGGCGGTGCGGCCAGCCTGCTGGGCACCGTGGTCTCTGCCTTCGGCATCGCCCAGACCCAGTCGATCACCGAGTTCTTCCTGGCGGGTTCGATGGCCAAGATGCTCACGCTCTCGCTCATCGTCGTGATCCTGATGGTGCGGCCGCAAGGGCTGTTTGCGTCCAAGGTCCGCCGGTGAACATGCCCCGCACAGAACCCGCCCACGGAGCCACACGATGAACGCCCTGAAAGCCTGGATCCTTCGTTACCAGCTGGCCAGCCTGGTGCTGCTCACGCTGCTGCTGGCGGTGGTGCTGCCACTCTCGCTGGACATCTTCCGCCTCAACCTGGTGGGCAAGTACCTGACCTACGCCTTTGTCGCCATCGGCCTGGTCATGCTGTGGGGCTACGGTGGCGTGCTCAGCCTGGGGCAGGGCGTGTTCTTCGGCCTTGGCGGCTACGCCATGGCGATGTTCCTCAAGCTCGAGGCGTCCGACCCCGAGAGCACCAAGATCCAGTCGACCCCGGGCATTCCGGACTTCATGGACTGGAACCAGCTCACCGAGCTGCCCGGCTTCTGGGTGCCGTTCAAGAGCTTTCCGTTCGCACTGGCCGCGGTGATCGTGGTGCCCACGCTGCTGGCCTGGATCATCAGCTTCGCGATGTTCAAGCGGCGCGTCGGTGGCGTGTACTTCGCCATCATCACGCAGGCCGTGGCGCTGATCCTCACCGTGGCCATCATCGGGCAGCAGGGCTACACCGGTGGCGTCAACGGCATGACCGACCTGAAGACGCTGCTGGGCTGGGACACCCGCACCGACAGCGCCAAGTACATCCTGTACTACGTGTGCGTGGGCATGCTGGTGCTGTCGATCGTGCTGTGCCGCTGGATCCAGACCAGCAAGCTGGGCACCCTGCTGCTGGCCATGCGCGACAAGGAAGACCGCGTGCGCTTCTCGGGCTACGACGTGGCCGATTTCCGCATCTTCGTGTTCTGCCTGGCCGCCGCGCTGTCGGGCATCGGCGGGGCGCTGTTCACGCTGCAGGTGGGCTTCATGTCGCCCAGCTTCGTCGGCATCGTGCCCTCGATCGAAATGGTGATCTTTGCCGCCGTGGGGGGTCGCATGAGCCTGGTTGGTGCGGTGTA
This sequence comes from Hydrogenophaga sp. XSHU_21, assembly GCA_046604145.1. GTDB lineage: Bacteria > Pseudomonadota > Gammaproteobacteria > Burkholderiales > Burkholderiaceae_C > Hydrogenophaga. Next base: position 1,173,509 of record JBKIXD010000002.1, on the reverse strand, counting down.
CGGCACCCTGCTCGTCAACGCCGGCAAGACCTTCTTCTCCGAGAGCTTCCCCGACCTCTGGCTGTTCCTCATGGCCGCGCTGTTCATCGGCGTGACCATGGCCTTCCCGATGGGCCTGGCCGGCATCTGGGAAAGCCGCGTGGTGCCTTGGTGGAAGGGCCGGCAGGCGGCCCTGCGGGCGGCGGCGGCCGCCCGGCCCCAGCCCCCCGCACCGGCGCCCATGGCCTCGCCCATGAGTTCGTCCAAGCCACCAGGCGGCGCCGACGCGGCGCTGCCCGAAGGCACCCGCGGCCAAAGCGTCTGAGGAGCACCGAATGAGCAGCACCGACTTCGCCCTCGCGGTCGAGGACCTGACCGTTTCGTTCGACGGCTTCAAGGCCATCGACAACCTCACCCTCTACGTCGACAAGAACGAACTCCGCGTGATCATCGGCCCCAACGGCGCCGGCAAGACCACGCTGCTCGACCTCATCTGCGGCAAGACCAAGGCCAGCGGCGGCAGCATCAAGTTCAAGGACGCCGAGATCCTGCAGGTCCCCGAGCACAAGCGCGTGCGCCTGGGCATCGGCCGCAAGTTCCAGACGCCGTCGATCTACGAGAACCTGTCGGTCTGGCAGAACCTCGAGGTGTCGTTCCCGTCAGGACGGTCGGTGTGGGGTGCGCTCGCCTTCAAGGCCACCGACGCGATCAAGGCCCGGGTGCAGGCCGTGGCCGCCGAGATCGGGCTGGCCGACAAGCTCGATACCGAAGCCGGCCTGCTGTCGCACGGACAGAAGCAGTGGCTGGAGATCGGCATGCTGCTGATGCAGGAGCCCGAACTGCTGATGCTCGACGAGCCCATCGCCGGCATGAGCGCCAAGGAGCGCGACCTGACGGCCGAGCTGCTGCACCGCATCTGCCAGAACCGCGCCGTGATCGTGATCGAGCACGACATGGACTTCGTGAAAAAGATCGCCCACAAGGTGACCGTGATGCACCAGGGAAAGATCCTTGCGGAGGGTCCGATGGACCAGGTGCAGGCCGATCCCAAGGTGATTGACGTCTATCTTGGCCATTGAAGGACCAACCATGCTGCAAGTCAAAGATCTTGTCGTGGCCTATGGCCAGAGCCAGGCCCTTCACGGCGTGTCGTTCGAGGCGCGCGAGAACGAATGCGTGGCCATCATGGGGCGCAACGGCATGGGCAAGACCACGCTGTTCAAGAGCCTCATGGGGGTGCTGCCGGCCAAGAGCGGGCACATCAGCGTGGCGGGCCAGGACCTCACCCGCGACGAGAGCTTTCGCCGCGTGGCCAAGGGGCTGGCCTATGTGCCGCAGGGTCGGATGATTTTTCCCACCCTGACGGTCGAAGAGAACATCCAGACCGGTCTGGAGAACGCCAAAGACAAGACGATTCCGCAAGAGGTTTACGCGCTGTTCCCGGTGCTGTGGGACATGCGCCGCCGCAAGGGCGGCAACCTCTCGGGCGGTCAGCAGCAGCAGCTGGCGATTGCGCGCGCTCTGGTCACCAACCCCAAGGTGCTGCTGCTCGACGAGCCCACCGAAGGCATCCAGCCTTCGATCATCAAGGACATCGCCAAGGCGCTCAACGAGATTCGCAAGATGCGAAAGATCACCATCGTGGTCTCCGAGCAGGTGCTGTCGTTTGCCATGGACGTGGCCGACCGCCTGTTCGTCATTGAGGGCGGCCGCCTGGTGCACGAAACCGAACGCGCCAACACCGACCAGCAGCGCATCAAGGCCTACCTGTCGGTCTGAATCTTTCCCACCCATTCACTTCGTTCACCCAAGGAGAAGCGCCATGCCCGAAACCCTGATCAAGGTCGACCTGACGAAACCCGCGCCCACCAACGAAATGGTGCACAACCGCTGGCACCCGGACATCCCGATGGCCTGCTGGGTCAACCCGGGCGACGACTTCGTGCTCGAGACCTACGACTGGACCGGCGGCTTCATCAAGAACAACGACAGCGCCGACGACGTGCGCGACATCGACCTGAGCACCGTGCACTACCTGAGCGGTCCGGTCGGTGTGAAGGGCGCGCAGCCCGGCGACCTGCTGGTGGTCGACCTGCTCGACATCGGCGCCAAGGACGACAGCCTCTGGGGCTTCAACGGCTTCTTCAGCAAGAAGAATGGCGGCGGTTTCCTGACCGAACACTTCCCGCAGGCGCAGAAGTCGATCTGGGACTTCCACGGCATGTTCACCACCTCGCGCCACGTGCCCGGGGTGAAGTACGCAGGCCTGATCCACCCCGGCCTCATCGGCTGCCTGCCCGATCCGAAGATGCTCGAGATGTGGAACACGCGCGAGCAGGCGCTGATCGACTCAGACCCCGCCACCAGCGGTCTGGCCAACCCGCCGTTTGCGGGCACCGCCCACATGGGCAAGCTCACCGGCGAAGCCAAGGCCAAGGCGGCCGCCACCGGCGCGCGCACCGTGCCGCCGCGCGAACACGGTGGCAACTGCGACATCAAGGACCTGTCGCGCGGCTCGAAGATCTTCTTCCCGGTGTACGTGGACGGCGCCGGCCTGTCGGTGGGCGACCTGCACTTCAGCCAGGGCGACGGCGAGATCACCTTCTGCGGCGCCATCGAGATGGCCGGCTGGGTGCACATGAAGGTGTCGATCATCAAGGGCGGCATGGCCAAGTACGGCATCAAGAACCCGATCTTCAAGCCCAGCCCGATCACGCCCACCTACAACGACTACGTGATCTTCGAGGGCATCAGCGTCGACGAAAGCGGCAAGCAGTACTACCTGGACGTCAACGTGGCCTACCGCCAGGCCTGCCTGAACGCCATCGAATACCTGAAGAAGTTCGGCTACTCGGGCGCGCAGGCCTACTCCATCCTGGGCACCGCGCCGGTGCAGGGCCACATCAGCGGCGTGGTCGACGTGCCCAACGCCTGCGCCACGCTGTGGCTGCCCACGCAGATCTTCGACTTCGACATCAACCCGAACGCGAGCGGCCCGGTCAAGCACCTCGATGGTTCGGTGGTGATGCCGCTGTCGCCCGACCTCTGAGCCGCGCGCCACCATGCCCACCTACGACCACGACTGCCCGAGCTGCGGCGGCTTCGAGGCCTTCCGCCCGCTGAGCGAACGCAACCAGCCCGCGGCCTGCCCGCACTGCGGCACCGCGTCGCCGCGGGTGTTCGCGTCGGCGCCGCGGCTGGCGCTCATGAGCAGCACCACGCGCACGGCCATCGGCATCAACGAGCGCGCGCAACATGAGCCCAAGCGGTCGGGCGACTACGCGCGCCTGAAGCACCCGCCCGGTTGCGGGTGTTGCGGCACGGGTCGCAGCAAGGCGACCGTGACCGCGCCCAACGGGGCCAAGGCGTTTCCGTCGAAGCGCCCCTGGATGATCAGCCACTAGGAGAACACGCCATGATGCACGGCGACATTTCGAGCAGCAAGGACACGGTGGGGGTGGCCGTCGTCAACTACAAGATGCCGCGGCTGCACACCAAGGCCGAGGTGCTGGACAACGCGCGCAAGATCGCCGACATGATCGTCGGCATGAAGACCGGCCTGCCCGGCATGGACCTGGTGATCTTTCCCGAGTACAGCACGCACGGGATCATGTACGACGCCAAGGAGATGTACGACACCGCGTCGACCGTGCCCGGCGACGAGACCGCCATCTTTGCCGAGGCCTGCCGCAAGGCGAAGGTGTGGGGCGTGTTCTCGCTCACCGGTGAGCAGCACGAGGAGCACCCGTACAAGGCGCCGTACAACACGCTCATCCTCATGAACGACCAGGGCGAGATCGTGCAGAAGTACCGCAAGATCATGCCCTGGGTGCCCATCGAGGGCTGGTACCCGGGCAACTGCACCTACGTGTCCGAAGGCCCCAAGGGCCTGAAGATCAGCCTCATCATCTGTGACGACGGCAACTACCCCGAGATCTGGCGCGACTGCGCCATGAAGGGCGCCGAACTCATCGTGCGCTGCCAGGGCTACATGTACCCCGCCAAGGACCAGCAGGTGCTCATGGCCAAGGCCATGGCGTGGGCCAACAACACCTATGTGGCGGTGGCCAACGCGTCGGGATTCGATGGCGTTTACAGCTACTTCGGCCACAGCGCGATCATCGGCTTCGACGGCCGTACCCTGGGTGAATGCGGTGAAGAGGACTACGGCGTGCAATACGCCGCGCTGTCCACCAGCCTGATCCGCGACTTCCGCAAGAACGCGCAAAGCGAGAACCACCTGTTCAAGCTGCTGCACCGCGGCTATACCGGCATGATCAATTCGCGCGATGGCGACAAGGGCGCCGCCGCCTGCCCGTACGAGTTCTACGGCAAGTGGGTCAACGACCCCGAGGGCACGCAGAAGGCGGTCGAGGCGATCACGCGGCCGATGGTGGGCACCGAGGAGTGCCCCATCGAAGGCATTCCCAACCCGTCCACCGCCGGTCACCGCTGAGCAGCGCCGTGGTCGATCCGCTGGCGCCCTGGCGGCTGGCCGAGGAGCCTTTCTACCAACCGGTGGGCGACGAGATCGCTGCCTTCGAAGCGGCCCGCGCGGCGCGCTTGCCGGTGCTGTTGAAGGGCCCCACCGGCTGCGGCAAGACGCGCTTTGTGGAGCACATGGCCTGGCGGCTGAAACTTCCGCTGGTGACCGTGGCCTGCCACGAAGACCTGAGCGCCGGCGACCTGGCCGGCCGCTGGCTGCTCGACGCCCAGGGCACGCGCTGGGCCGATGGCCCCCTGGCACTGGCCGCGCGCCATGGCGCGTTGTGCTACCTCGACGAACTCATGGAGGCGCGCGCCGACACCACGGTGCTGCTGCACCCGCTGGCCGACACCCGCCGTGCGTTGCCGCTGGAGCGGCACGGCGAACTGCTGCGCGCACACCCCGACTTTCAACTGGTCGTCAGCTACAACCCGGGCTACCAGGGCTTGCACCGCGAACTCAAGCCGTCCACGCGCCAGCGCTTTGTGGCGCTGGCGTTCGACCACCCCGCGCCCGAAGTCGAGGCCGCCATCGTGGCGCGCGAAGGCGGCGTGGAGCCTGCGCTGGCGATGCGGCTGGTGCAGATCGGCATCCGGACCCGGCGCCTGCGCGACGAAGGGCTCGACGAAGGCGCCTCCACCCGCATGCTGGTGCACGCGGCGCAGCTGGTGAGCGCCGGGCTCGATCCACGCCGTGCCGCGCAGCAGGCCATCGCCGATCCGCTGACCGACGACCCGCGGCTGGCCCCCACCGTGCGGGCGCTGGTCGACGCGGGCTTCTGACGCGATGGGCGACGCGGTCGCGGCCGCCCGCGCCATGGCGGTGGCCTTGTGGGGCGGTGAATGGCAGGCGCTGCCCCCGGTCACGGTGTCGGGTGCAGCGTCGACCGGCGAAGACGGTGGCGCACGCGCCGTGCTGGTGAAGGAGCACACCGGCCCTGCCGCCCTTCACCTGCCCGCGTGGGCGCTTCGGGCCGACCCCGCGTGCGCGGCGGCCATCGCCGCCCACGCGGCGGCGCACCAGCGCTTCGGCGCCCCGCCGCAGGCGCGCCAGGGCCTCAAGCCGGTGCAGCAGGCCTTGCTGGGCGCGCTCGAAGACGCGCGGGTGGAATGGCTGGCGATGCAGGAGCTACCCGGTCTGCGGCGCTTGTGGTGGCCGTTTCACGCGCGGGCCTTGCTGCGCGCGCAGGGCCCAGGTTTCGATGACCTGTTGACGCGGCTCGGCGCGGCCCTGCTCGACCCGTCGCACGCCGGGTTGCATGCCGAGCCGCACGCATGGGTGGCCAAGGTGCGTGGCGCGTTCTTCGCGCCCGACGGTCAAGGCCTTGCGCTGCAGACGCCGGCGCAGCTTCGTGCCGCCGCCTCGCTGCTGGGCAACGACATCGGGCAGATGCGGCTGCCCTTCGACCCCCGCGCCCACCGGGTGGGGGCGGCCTACCGCGACGACCACAGCCACCTCTGGCTGCCCGACGACGCGCCCCCCAGCGACACGCCGCTGGCGGCCGACGAGGCCCCCTTGCGCGATGCACCGCCGCCTCCGCCGGCCACCGCCGCGCCGGCTGATCCCCTGCCGACCGCGCGCCACCCCGAGTGGGACCACCGCATTGCGCGGCTGCGCCCCCAGTGGTGCAGCGTGTTCGAAACCGACCTGCCGGCGGGTCCACCGGGTTGGAGCCTGGGCGACCTGGCCGCCGGGCGCCACCGCATGGCCCGTTGGCTGGGCGCCCGCCTGGGCCATCCCCGCCCGGGCAGCACCCGCCGCGCCGACGGCGACGAACCGCACGCGGTGGCCCTGGTGGATGCGGCCATCGAAAGGCGCGCCCGATGCACGCCGGACCCCCGGGTGTTCCGGGCCCCGCGGCAGGCCACATCGCCGCGCTCGGTGCTGCTGTTGCTCGACGCCTCGGCCTCCACCGCCGGCCCGATGCTCGGGCGGCTGCAGCAAGGCGCCCTGGAAACCGCGATGGCCTTGCGGCTGCTCGGCCACCGCAGCGCCGTGTGGGCCTTTGCCAGCCACGGGCGGCACCGCATCGACATGCCGTGCCTGTGGCACTGGGACGAGCCCGTCCCGGCCGCCGGCCTGGTGCCGCTGCGGGCCGCCGGGTCCACCCGCGCCGGCGCCGCCCTGCGCCACGCGGTGCACCTGCTCGCGCAGGAACGGCAGGCCCTCCCGGCCCGGCGGCCGGTGGTGGTGCTGCTGACCGACGGCGAACTGCACGACGTCGATGTGCACGACCCGAACTACCTGCCGGCCGACCTGAACCGGGCGGCGGCCGAGGCGCGGGCCCGGCGGGTGGCGGTGTGTTCGCTGGTGCATGCGCCGGGCAACCCGCGGCCGTTGCAGCGCGCGCTGGGGCTGCGCCACGTCAGTGCATGCACCGGGCCCGGTGCCTGGCCGGTGGCGGTGTGCGCGCTGCTGGCGCACGCCGACCGGTAGCACCGGGCGCTGCACCGGCCTCGGCGACAATCGCGGTCCCATGCACGTGAGCGACCTGCGCCAACGCCTGACGGCCCTCGGGGCCGGGCCGCTGCACGCCCAGCGCGTGCTGCGCCACTGGGTGCACGCGCTGCCGGCCGACGCCGGGCGGCGCCAGCCCGCGCACCACTTTCCCAAGGCCCTGCTCGAGGCCCTGCCCGCGCTGCGCGACGAACTGGCCGGCCTGGCCCGCCTGCAGGCCGAGTACCCGGGCGAAGACGGTTCGGCCCGCTTGCTGGTGGCCTTGAACGACGGCCAGACCGTGGAGAGCGTGCGCCTGCCGCGCGGCGGCCTGTGCGTGTCCACCCAGATCGGTTGTGCCGTGGGCTGCACCTTCTGCATGACCGGCACCAGTGGCCTGATCCGCCAGCTCGGCAGCGCCGAGATCGTGGCGCAGGTGGCGCTGGCCCGTGTGGCGCGGCCGGTGAACAAGGTGGTTTTCATGGGCATGGGCGAGCCCGCGCACAACCTCGACGCCGTGCTTGAGGCAATCGACCTGCTCGGCACGGTCGGCAACATCGGCCACAAGAACCTGGTGTTCTCCACCGTGGGCGATGTGCGCGCGTTCGAGGCGCTGCCGCGCGGTCGCGTCAAGCCGGCGCTGGCCCTGTCGCTGCACACGACCAAGGCCGAGTTGCGTGCGCAACTCCTGCCGCGCGCGCCGCGCCTCTCGCCCGACGAACTGGTGGCGCACGGTGAGGCCTATGCACGCGCCACTGGCTACCCCATGCAGGTGCAGTGGACGCTGCTGGACGGCGTGAACGACGGTGACGACGAGATCGAGGGCATCGTGCGCCTGCTGCACGGCAAGCGTGCCGTGCTAAACATGATCCCGTACAACGCGGTCGAAGGCCTTCCCTACGCCCGGCCCGGCTGGGACAAGGCGGCCGACATCGCGCGCCGGCTGCACCGCCGCGGCATTCTCACCAAGCTGCGCCAGTCGGCCGGCCAGGACGTGGACGCGGGCTGCGGGCAATTGAGGGCCCGGGCGGCGCAAGGTGCACGCCCCGTCAAGCTGATGGTGCGCGCTGCGGGCAGCCTGTAGCGGCGCTCGCGGGCGCTCTGGGGCTCAGGCGGCCTCGATCCGCAACCGCCCTTTTTGGGTCGCCAGCGAGCGGCCCAGCAGGCTGGTGGTGGCGTACACCGCTTCGATGGTGGGCGTGGGCAGGCCGGTGATGCGCCCAAGCTCGACGACCGAGCCGACCAGCGCTTCCAGCTCCAGTGCCCGGCCGTTCTCGACGTCCTGCAACATCGAGGTCTTGTGCGCGCCCACGGCTTCGGCGCCTGCAATGCGCTGCTCGAGCGTGATCTTGAAGCGCACGCCCAGCGCCTCGGCCACCGTCTGCGCCTCGGTCATCATGCGCGAGGCCAGCGCGCGCGTGGCCGGGAAGCGGCAGATGTCTTCCAGCGTGGCATGGGTCAGCGCGCTGATCGGGTTGAAGCTGAGGTTGCCCCACAGCTTGACCCAGATCTCGCTGCGGATGTCTTTGGAGACCGGTGCCTTGAAGCCGGCGCGCATCATCGCCTCGGACAGCGCGGTGATGCGCTCGCTGCGCGAACCATCGAGTTCGCCCAGCGTGAACCGGTTGCCCTCGATCAGCTTCACCACGCCCGGCGCCACCAGCTCGGCCGCGGGATACACCACGCTCCCGATGATGCGCTCGGGCTCGATGTGCGCGGCCAGCCGCCCGCCCGGGTCGACGCTTTCGAGTCCCATGCCTTCATGGGCACCTGGCAGCTTGTGGAAGTACCACCACGGGATGCCGTTGATCATCGTCACCACCAGGGTCTGCGGACCGAACAGCGCCCGCAGGTCGGGCAGCAGGTCGCCGACCTGGTGCGCCTTCACCGTCAGCAGGACCACGTCCTGCGGGCCGGCGTCGGCCATGTGCTGCACCGCCCTCGCGGTGGGCGCGTGCTCCTCGCTCCCATCCTCAAGGATCAGCTTGAAACCGTGGGCGCGAATCGCCTCCAGATTGCGGTTGCGCGCAATGAAGGTGACCTCTTCCCCCGCCCGCGCCAGCTTCGCGCCCAGATACCCGCCGATCGCACCGGCACCCACCACCGCAAACTTCATCCGTTGACTCCGAACATGACCCAATGCGGACGCGAGATTACACCGCCCTGGCTTCGCGAACGCGCATGACTTGTCTGATCGAACCCCACAGCGGCCACACAAGCAGCGCGATGGCCAGGAAGAACAGCGAGCCCACCAGCGGGTTCGACCAGAAGATCGACAGGCTGCCCTGGCTGAGCAGCATCGACTGGCGAAAACTGGTCTCTGCCATGTCGCCCAGCACAAGCGCCAGCACCAGGGGTGCCAGCGGGTACTTCAACTTCTTGAAGAGGTAGCCCATCACGCCGAAGACCAGCATCATCACCACGTCGAACATCGAGTTGTTGACGGTGTAGGCGCCGATCGCGCAGATCACGATGATCACGGGCGCGATCACCGAGAACGGAATGCGCAGGATGGCCGCCCACCACGGCACCGTGGTCAGCACGACGATCAGACCGACGATGTTGCCGAGGTACATGCTGGCGATCAGGCCCCACACGAAGTCCTTCTGTTCGACGAACAGCATGGGCCCGGGCTGCAGGCCCCAGATCAGCAGGCCGCCAAGCAGAACAGCCGCGGTCGGCGAGCCCGGGATGCCCAGCGTGAGCATCGGCAGCAGTGCGGCCGTGCCCGCCGCATGGGCGGCGGTCTCGGGCGCGATCACGCCTTCGACGTTGCCTTTGCCGAAGGTGTCGGGCTCCTTGGCAAAACGGCGCGCCATGCCGTAGCTCATGAACGACGCCGGCGTGGCACCCCCGGGCGTGATGCCCATCCAGCAGCCGATGGCGGTCGAGCGCAGGAAAGTCTTCCAGTACTTGAGGATCTCGCGCCAGGTCTCCCACACCACCTTGGGGCTGATCTTGGCCGACTTGCCCTTGAAGGACAGGCCCTCTTCCATCGTCAACAGGATCTCGCCGATGCCGAACAGGCCGATCACCGCAATCAGGAAGTTGAAGCCCTTGAGCAGCTCGGGCACGTCGTACGTCATGCGCAGCTGGCCGGTGACCATGTCCATGCCCACCGCCGCCAGTGCAAAACCCAGCATCATCGAGGCGAGCGTCTTGGCGGCAGGCTCCTTGCTCATGCCGATGAAGCTGCAGAAGGTGAGCAACTGCACCGCAAAGAATTCGGCGGGTCCGAACTTCAAGGCAAACCTGGCCAGCAGCGGCGCCAGAAAGGTGATCAGGGCGACCGCAAAGATGGCCCCGACGAAGGAGCTGGTGAACGCGGCGGTCAGCGCCTGCGCCGCGCGCTGCTTCTGCGCCATCGGGAAACCATCGAAGGTGGTCGCGACCGACCAGGGCTCGCCCGGTATGTTGAACAGGATCGACGTGATCGCCCCGCCGAACAGCGCACCCCAATAGATGCAGCTCAGCATGATGATGGCCGAGGTCGGGTTCATGCTGAAGGTCAGCGGCAGCAGGATGGCGATGCCGTTGGCGCCGCCCAGACCGGGCAGCACGCCGATCAGGATGCCGAGCGTGATGCCGATCAGCATGTAGGCCAGGTTGGGCACCGTGAGCGCGACGGAAAAGCCGCCCGCCAGACTTGAAAGTTCTTCCATGGAATGTCTGCCTTACAAGCCGAGCAAACGCTCGAGGGGGCCTTTGGGCAGCAGCACCAGGAACCACCGTTCGAACACGACAAAGAAAAACAGCGGCACGCCAATCGCCACCGGCAGCGTGACGACCCACCGGTACTTGCCGTAGCGCCGCATGAAGTAACCGATCAGCAGCGCAGACGCCACATAGATGCCGATGCCGAAAATCAGGGCCACATAGACCACCATCGGCACAAACACCGCCATCACCAGGCGGAGTTGTTCGTGCTCGGCAAACACCGTTCGGTCGCGGTTCCAGCGGCTCAGCTGGCCCAGGATGATCCAGCCGCTGGCGCCGGCCAGCATCAGGCCGATGTAGAAGGGGAAGTAACCCGACCTGGGGCCGTCGTCCGCCCAGCCTGTGCCCACGCGAACACTGTCGACGATGACCAGGATGGCCACAACGAACAGGAAAGCAGCCATCAGCACTTCAGGCCAGCGGGCATCCAGATGCCCGCTGGACGCCTGCCCGCCGCTTGAGGTGGATTCACCCGATTCAACAGTCATGATCCGACTCCCGCGCGCCGTGTTTCACGGCTGCGCGCGTTCATTGAAAAGTGTTCGCCCACGGTGGGCGGCAAAGACAAGCGAGACGCGCGGATCGCGCGCCCCGTCGGACCCGGGTTTCGCGGGGTCAGTTGGCCATGAAGCCCGCTTCCCGCATCAGCACCCGGTGCATCTGCTCGTTCTTGCCGAGCCAGTCCACGAATTCGGCGCCGCTCAGTGCGGTGGTGTTGAAGGCGCCCTTGTCCATGAACTCTTTCCATTCGGGCAGGGCACGAACCTTCTTGAACAGGTCGGTGTAGAAGGCCACCTGCTGCGGCGTGACGCCGGGTGGCATGAAGATGCCTCGCAGCATCACGTAGTCCACCGGCAGGCCGGCGCTGGCGCAGGTCGGCACGTCGGCCCAGGCCTGCGTGGCGGTCAGCTTGGTTTTGTAGGGCATGGGCGCCTTGTCGAACACGCACAGCGCGCGCAACTTGCCTCCACGCCAGTGCGATTCGGCCTCGATCGGGTTGTTGACCGTGGAATTGACGTGGTTGCCCACCAGCTGCACGGCCACGTCACCACCGCCCCTGAACGGGATGTAGGTGAGCTTCTTGCCAGCGGCTTTCTCGATCATCGCGGTGATGATCTGGTCCTCTTGCTTGGAGCCCGTGCCGGCCATCTTGATGGAGTTCGGCGGCGCAGCCTTGACGGCGTCGAAGTACTCTTTGGCCGTTTTGTAAGGCGAGTCGGCATTGACCCACAGCACGAACTGGTCGAGCGCCAGCATCTGCACCGGGGTCAGGTCGCGCCAGTTGAATGGAATGCCCGTGGCCAACGGGGTGGTGAACAGGTTGGACAGCGTGATGACGATCTTGTGCGGATTGCCCTTGTCGCCCTTCACGTCGAGGAGCCCCTCGGCGCCCGCGCCACCGGACTTGTTGACCACGATGATCGGCTGCTTCATCAGGTTGTTCTTGGCCACCACGCCCTGGATGAAACGTGCCATCTGGTCGGCACCGCCACCGGTGCCCGCAGGCACCACGAATTCGACCGGCTTTTCCGGCTCCCACGCCGCCGCGGGTGCGGCGACGGCCAGACACATCAGCGAGGCCGCTGCGGCGGCCCAGCGTTGCGAACGGAAGCGAAATGAAGTGGTGGTCATGGAGGCTCCTCGGGGTGGTGGGTCAAACCGGCGCGCTTTTTTCCAACTCCCCCAGTCTCAAAAATCCATGACCTTTAGTAAAGTAAGAAATTCTTGGCTTTTGGTTAAGCCAAAGCTGAAAGGTTGAGCGGCGAGGTCAGCCCAGCCCCAGTTTCTGGGCCAGCCCGATGCGCTGCAGCTTGCCGGTGGCGCCCTTGGGAATCTCGTCCATGAAGAGGATCTTCTTGGGCACCTTGTAGTCGGCCGCTCGCCCACCCACAAAGGTCTGCAGCTCGCGTTCGGTGACCTGCTGGCCCTCGCGCAGCACCACCACCGCGGCCACCTCTTCGCCCAGCTTGGCGTGCGGCATGCCGAAGCACACCACCTGCGCCACCGCCGGGTGGTCCATCAGGATCTCGTCGACCTCGCGCGGGCTCACTTTCTCGCCGCCCCGGTTGATGATCTCCTTGAGCCGTCCCGTGATGGTGATGTAGCCGTCCTCGTCCATCACGCCCTGGTCACCGGTGCGGAACCAGCCGTCCCTGAAGCCCTCGGCGTTGGCCTTGGGGTTGTTCTCATAGCCGACGGTCACGTTGGGTCCGCGGATGACGATCTCGCCCGTGTTTTCAAGGCCGGTGCCGCGCGGCAGCAGGGTGCCGTCCTCGGCCATGATGGCCACCTCCGGGCCGGCGGCCCGGCCGACGGTGCCCGGCTTGCGCAGGCCTGGCGGCAGCGGGTTGCTGGCCATCTGGTGGGTGGCCTCGGTCATGCCGTAGCTCTCGATCAGGGGCGCCTTGAAAGTCGCTTCGACCTCCTTGATCACCTGGGGCGGCATCGACGAGGACGACGAGCGCAGGAAGCGCAGCGGATGGCGGGCGATGACGTCGGCGTTCTTCGAGGCCCGCGAGATGATGGCCTGGTGCATGGTCGGCACGGCGGTGAACCAGGTGGGGTGGGCCTCGTCCATCCAGCCGAAGAACTTCAGCGCGTTGAAGCCGGGCGTGCAGTACACCTGCGAGCCCGCTGCCAGCGGTGCCAGCACGCCGGCAATCAGCCCGTGAATGTGGAACAGCGGCATGATGTTCAGCCCGCAGTCGGCGGCCGTGAACTGCAGGGTTTGTCGGATGTGTGTGGCCGATGCCGCCAGGTTGCGCTGCGACAGCGGCACGATCTTTGGCCGCGACGTGGTGCCCGAGGTGTGCAGCACCATCGACACGTCGTCCGGTTGCGCGTGGCCGCCTGCGACCGATGCCGCGGGGGCGGCGCCCGGCTCGCCGCGCGCCGCCAGCGTGAAGGCGCCGGCGGGCGCGCCTTCGGGGACCACCAGGTCGATCAGTCGCACACCCAGCCTGGTGGCCACATCGATCGCCGGCGAGGTGCTGTCGCGCTCGACGATCAGTGCCTTGGCGTTGAGGTCGGAGAGGTAGAACTCGAACTCGTCGGCGCGGTAGGCCGGGTTCAGGGGAGCGCTGGTGACGCCGCTGGCGCACGCCATGAAGCAGGCCGCCATTTCAGGCCCGTTGTTCAGCACGATGGCGACACGGTCATTGCGCCCGATCCCCAGGCCGTTGAGCGTGGCCAAGGTGCGCTGGATCAGCGCGCGCAACTCGCCGTGGCTCAGTGGCGAGCGGCCGGGGGCCGACAGTGCAGGCGATGCGTCGGCGCCAGCGGCCAGCAGGTCTTTCAGGGTGAGTGTCATGGGCTGTGCAGGTGTTGGGATGGGGGGTGTCGCTCATGCAGAAAGCCGCGACACCAAAAAAGACGGACGAAAACGACAGCCAGAAGTTGGCCGGCGTTTCCGTCCTGCGAAAAAGTATGGCATCGCGACATGTCCCCCATCCCCGGGCTTTCCCTGATGTGGCGGTCGTGCAAGATCGAAGGCCTGCCGGCCAGTTGGTCCGGCCACCACACCAAGGAGCGATCGATGAAATGGCTTCGGTTCATGCACCAGGGCAAGGCGGCGTTCGGCACGCTCGAGGGTGAGCTTGTCCACATTCACCACGGCGACATATTCGGCACACCGACGGCCACCGGTGAAACGCTGCCCCTCGCCGAGGTCGATTGGCTGGCGCCCTGTGCACCGGGCAAGGTGGTGGGCCTGTGGAACAACTTTCGCGCAGCCGCCGAGAAGAATGGCTGGGCACAGCCGGCCGAGCCGCTGTACTTTCTCAAGTCCCCCGGCAGCGTGATCGGCCATCGGCAGCCGATTCCGGTGCCTGCCAGCCACGACGGCCGTGTGGCCTATGAGGGTGAGCTGGCGGTGGTGATCGGTCGCCGTGCCCGTGCCGTGCCATTGGCTGAAGCGCCCGCGCACATCTTCGGCCATTGCTGTGCCAACGACGTCACGGCGCTCGAGCTGCTGCAGCGCGACCCGACGTTTCCGCAATGGACCCGGGCCAAGAGCTTCGACGGATTCGGGGCCCTGGGTCCTTTCATCGACACGGACTTCAATCCCGCTGGCGCTCACCTGCGCACGCTGGTCGGTGGCCGCGAGCGGCAGAACTACCCGCTTGCCGACATGTTCTTCAGCCCGGCCGAGCTGGTCTCGCGCATTTCGCACGACATGACCCTCGAGCCCGGCGACGTGATCCTCTGCGGCACCTCGCTGGGCGTGCTGCCCATGAAGCCGGGCACCACGGTGGAGGTGGTCATCGATGGCCTGGGCACGCTGGCCAACACCTACGGCTGAAGGCCGGGTGGGTGCTCAATGCAGTGTCAGCGGCCGCGATGTCGTCTTGACCCGCACCACCGCCGCGCGCGGCACGTAAGGCGCTGGCGTGGCGCCGCAGATGTCGGCCGCGATGGCGCGGGCCTGGCGGGCGATGGGTTCGATGTAGCGGCTGGGCTGGCCGCCAATGGCAATGCAGTCGCCCAGTGCGTGGATGCGCTCGGCGCTGGTGCGCAGGTTGTGCGCGCTCACGCAGATGCCGTTGTGCCAGTCGAGCTGCGCGCTCTGCGCCAGCCGGGTCGGTGTCTGCAGCCCGGCCGCGACAATCACCTGGTCGGCCGCGAACCGCTGGCCGCACGCGGTGCTGAGGCGGTAGCGGCCCGCCACGGCGTCCAGGCCCGCCACCTGCACGCCGCCGACGAAACGGATGCTCAGGTCCTTCCAGGCGTCAAGCAGCTGCACCCCCGCGCCCTGTTCGCGCCAGCGCGCCAGCGGTTCGGTCAGCGCGTCGATCAGCGTGATGCGGTGGCCGCCCAGCGCGAGGTCGTTGGCGAGTTCGCTGCCGATGAGCCCGGCACCGACGATGAGCACGTCCTTCGGCGCGTCGCCCAGGCGCGCGCGCATTTGCTGGTACGCGCCCAGGTGGTTGATGCGCCAGCACAGGGCGGCGGGCAGGGCTTCGGGCAGCGCAGCGTGCGCGCCGTGCGCCAGCACCAGGTGGTCGTAGCGCAGGTTGCCGCGCGTGGTGCGCAGCGTGCGCGTGTCGGTGCAGATGCGCACGGCCTGCGTGTGTGCCAGCAGGCGCACGCCGAGGCGGGCAGCGGCCACGGCGCCGGGTTCTTTCACCAGGGTGCCGTGGTCGAGCCGGCGCGCCATGGCCACCGACAGCAGCGGTTTGTCGTACACGTCGCCTGTGCACTGCGTGACCAGGGTGATGGGCAGCGTGGCGTCGATGGCGCGCAGCGCCTCGGCGGTCTGCCAGCCAGCGCGCCCGGCGCCCACGATGAGCACGCCGGCCCGTCCGCCGCGCGCGGCCACGGCGGCGGCCGATGGTGCGCGGGCCTTGAGCGCTTCGAGGCTGGGCGCCTCATACAGGCGAAAGTCGGCCTTGGTGACGCCGCACAGCGGGCAGGCCCAGTCGTCGGGAATGTCTTCGTAGCGCGTGCCCGCCGCCAGGCCGCCGTCGGGGTCGCCCTTGGCCTCGTCGTACACGTAGCCGCAGGCGTCGCACAGGTACTGGCGCCACGGCGCCTGCGTGGTGGCGCTCATGCCGGCAACACCTCGGCCGACAGCCGCGCGATCTCTTTGCGCAGGTGCTTGATGGCCGGCGTGACGATGGCCACGAAGTGCGATTCGCGCACGCGCCGCTGCACGTCGCTGCTCATGAGGTAGCCGCGTGCGCCCTGGTGCAGCAGCGCCGACTGTGCCGCGCGCAGCGACAGCTCGGCGCCGTGCGCGCGCGCGTCCAGCACGTCGATGAAGAATTCCACCGACGCATCGAACGGTGTCTCGGCCAGCTTCATCACGCGCGCCGTCAGCGCGTCCAGCTCGGCCTGCAGCGCATCGGGCCGGTCTTCAAGAAACTGGTTCACGTGGCCCAGCTGGTCCTCCACCGCCCACATGCTGTCGATGGCGCCCTGCGTGACGCCCACCGCCATGCCGCACTGGAGCATGACGAACGCGCCGCGGATGCGGGCAATGAACGGCTTGGCCGGGTCGGCGATCACCTCGTCGGCACCGATGAAGTGGTCGGTGAGGCGCAGCGCCCAGGTGCCGGTGCCTTCCATGGCCGAGAAGCTCGGGCAGTCGCGCAGCTCCACGCCGGGCGCATTGCAGCGCAGGAGGAACATCACCTCGCGCACCACATTGCCCTGCTCGTCCATCACGCCCGCCAGCGCACCGCAGGCGTGGTCGGGGCCCAGGTTGCTCACCCAGGGCAGCGCGCCATTGACGCGGTAGCCGCCCGGCACCGGTGTGGCCTTGAGCAGCAGGGTCTCGATCTGCGCGTAGCTCTTCATCGGGTTGGACATGGCCGTGCCCCCCAGCGCCCGGCCGCTGGCCAGGTCGAGCAGCGGGGCGGCGGTGAGCGCCGGGTTGCCCGACGCCTGCAGGTACAGGCCGCACACCGCCTGGCACCACATCATGAAGCCGGTGGCACCGCACACCTGCGACACCTCGGCCATGGCGCGGATGGCGAGCCCGAAATCGCCGCGGCCCACCGGCGCATCGAGGTGCGCACTCATCGCGCCCAGCGCGGCCAGCTGCCGCAGCTCGGCGCCCGGGTAGTAACCGGTGCGGTCGATCGACTCGACCACGTTGGCCAGGGGGCCGCGCGCCACCTCGCGCACGGCGGCCAGCAGGCCGTCGGGCGTTTCCAGGGTGACGTCGCGGGGCAGGTCGTTCGGGTTCATCGGGACTCCAGCGGGTGGGGGATCAGGCGACCACCCGAACCACCGTTCGGGCTGAGCCTGTCGAAGCCATCAAGAAACGGATGTGGTGGCTCGGCTCGGCCCGAACCTTCGTTCGGGCCGAGCCTGTCGACGCCTTCAAGCCATCGAGATCTCGAACGGGATCGGGTTGCGCATGCTGTTGGCCACCGGCGAATAGAAGTTGGCGTGCTGCACGATCTCGTCGAGCACCTCGCGCGGCGCGTCGCCTTCCACCAGCACCTTCACGCGGATCGCCTGAAAGCCCATCTCGGGCGGCGTTTTCTCGAGCGCGCCACCGGCACCCCAGGCCGCCGGGTTGCCGATGTCGCCTTCCAGAAACACCTCGAGCCGGCTCAGCTTGACGCCCTTCCAGGTGGCCACGGCGGTCACGCCCACGGCGATGCAGCCGCCCAGGCCCGACAGCACGATCTCGCCCGGCGCGGGCGCCGTGTCCTGGCCGAACAGGTGCAGCGGCTCGTCCACCACCACCGGCGCGTGGTTGCCCACCTGGCTCAGCGACCGGTACTGCCCCTCCATCACGGTGTGCACCTTGTTGGTCCCGCGCGAAGCGGGGTTGGCCTTGCCCTTGGCCGCGAAGGCGGCCAGGCCGGTGGCGTCGATCGGGCGCAGCCAGGTCTTGATGGTGGTGGGTTCGAGGGTGTCGGTGGTGGACATGGTGTCTCCGTGGCGGTTGAAATGAAAAGAAATCAGGCGGCCAGCGCCAGCTTCGGCTTGTTCGATGCCTTGATCGGCAGGCCGGTCTCGATTGGCAGGGCCTCGTTGCGCGACCACTCGTTCCACGAGCCGAAGTACATGCGCACGTCGCTGAAGCCGGCCTGCTTGAGCGCCAGGAAGGTGTTGGACGCGCGCGCGCCCTTGAAGCAGTAGAGATAGATGGTGTCGTCGGTGCCCACGCCCGCGGTGGCCAGTTCGGCCTTCACCTCGTCGGGTGTCTTGAACACCGGGCCCTGGGCCGACGGCTTCATGAAGCGGTACCACTCCACCCACTTGGCGCCCGGCAGACGGCCCTTGCGCGGCGCGAAGTCCTTGCCGTAGGGGCTCGAGCTGTCGCCGATCCACTCGTCCACGTCGCGCACGTCGAGCATCACCACGTCGGTGCCCAGAGCCTTCAGCACGTCTTCCTGCGTCAGCATCACGTCGGCCATCGGCAGTTCGGGGAAGGTGGCCGCCACCGGCGTGACCGCCTCGGTCGACAGCGGCAGGCCCGCGGCCTTCCAGGCGCTCAGGCCGCCGTTCAGCACCTTGATCTTGGGGTAGCCCATCCAGGTGAGCAGGTAGTAGCCGCGGCACGACTGGCCGTAGCCGCTGTTCATCGAATCCTCGTAGAACACCGCCGTCTCCTTGCCCGACAGCCCCACCGCGCCCAGCGCGCTGGCAAAGGTTTCCTTGAGCGCCTGCAACCCGTCGGGCGACGACGTGGCCAGATAAGTGAACACCTCGCGCAGATTGACCGCCCCGGGAATGTGGCCCGCGGCAAACGCCTCGGGGTCTCGCGTGTCGATCACGACGACGGGTTCGGACGACTGCAGCGCAGCAAGCTGGGCGGGGGCGATCAGGGTGGCGTCGATGCTCATGGAGACCTCGCGAATAGGGCGGCAGGCGGGATTGCCTGAGGTCTCCAGCGCAACCAACGTGCCAGGGCGCCTGGCACGCGGTTCAACGCGGGAAGGGCGTTGAATTGCTTGGGTTTTTGGGGGAAGGGGCTCCATGCCGCCGGGGGCGGGCGGTGGCGCAGGGGTGGCACTGTGTCGACAGATTGTCGACACAGTGTTGATGGGTGGGTGGCGGTGGCGCCGCAGCCAGCCTGCTGAACCCGCCGCTCGGTGACCCATCCGGACCAAACCCGCGCAAGGGTGCGACAGGCTCGTCTAGCCTGGGTTCGCAAGAAATCACCTTGGCTCCCCGATCTGGTTCGGGCGCGGCCGCGCTGGCAAAATCAAGCGACCCATCCCGAGCCCGTCAATGGCGGCGAGGGGATCGAGGTCTATTCAGGGGGCTTGAGCGATGACGGACGGGAACGACGAGAAATCAGCGCTGAAGCTCGCACAACGCCATTTGCGCATCATGCACGCGTGCGAGAAAGGTGCCACCGGCGTTTACTGGGGCCATCGCCTCGTTGCGTCCCTGTTCTTTCGCGACCTTGTGCCGCAACTCACCGAAATGCATGGCCATGAAGTCGAGCATTTCGCCGTGTTTGGTCGCCTCATGCGGGCGCGTGGCGTGCGACCCGTCGTGGGCCCCATCCTCTGGTGCGCAGGCGGCATTGCCTATGGTGTGCTGACCGCTCTGGGTGGTCGCCGCGCAGTGTGGCGAAGCACGGCGGTGATCGAGGACATCGTGGAGCGTGAGCTGACAGAGGCCGCCCGTTTTTTCGAGCGACGCGACAGCGAGGTCCATCAGGCGATCGAGGCCATCCTTCAGGAAGAGCTCAAGCACAAGCAGCAAGGTGAAGCGAACAGTCCAGGCGAGCAGCGGCTGGACAAGGTCGTCACGCCCCTCGCCAAAGCGGGCGCTCTGGCCTCAAAAGGATTTGCCAAGCGGCTGTGAAGCCGACGCCACGGCGAAGATGCACGGCCATACCATGAGCAAGGCGCCACTTCGAGCCCACCTGGAAGCCGCCCTGGCCTTCAGCGGCGTGATGGTGGTGCTGGCTGGGGCACTGGGTGCGGGGCTTTCGCTGCTGGTGGGCACCGGGGGCATGCTTTCAGCGCTGCGAAGTGCGCCACTGTTGGCGGTGCTGGGGCCAATCGCCGGGTTGCTGCTCATGCCGATCTTCTTCCTCGTTGCTGCAGCCGTTGCCGCCCTGCCGGCCTTCCTTGCCGGCACGCTCTTCTTTGTCGCGGCCGCCAGTTCGGTGCTGAACCGGTTGCCCGCGCCCTTGGTGCCTTTGTTGTGTGCGGTCTTCGGGTTCGCCGGAGTCCATCTGGCGGGCGCAGTCCTGGGGAACCCAGGATTCAACCTGAGGGCAAGCGTGTTCGGGTCCCTGTCAGGTCTTGTGAGTGGGGCCGCCTTGTACTGGATTCCTGCACTGAGGCCCTTGACGGACCATCTGAGAGACGCCCAGGAAAGCACCTGAAATGGTGGGAGATCGGTGTGAGCGCAAAGCCATCAAGGACTGCTCAACAGCTGACGCGGTTCATCGGCGCTGGTCTCCGCAGTCACGCTCATTCACATTAAGCGCTGGCAGATCCAGCCGGTTGCGGTTCGCCGACCCGCGCGACCTGGGGTTATTGCGTGCAAAGACCCCAGCACTATCGCTGGCCTTCTTACACTCCGGCGCCTGAAACGGCGATGCAACCGCGCCACCCCCCCAGCCCACAGAGAAAGACGCCCGAGATGAAAGCTGCCATGACCGGCCTGCTGGCCCTGTCCGTCACCTTCGTTGGCTGCGCCGCCATCGGCACTGCGCCCACCGCGTCCACCGCACCCACGCCATCCATTCTGGTGGACCTCGATCCGGCCAGCGCGGATCGCACGTTGATCGTCGAGAGCATCACCGCCGACCGCAATGGCCTGCTCTACCTGCCCGACCGCGTCAGCGGCAACATCCTGCGCATCGACCCGAAGTCGCCCAAGCCCGTGGTGGTGGCTCGCATCGAACCCCGCCAGGTCAATGGCCAGACGGTGGGGGCCAACGGCGGCGGCCTGGCCTTCAACGCCCAGGGTGACCTGCTGATCGCCGCCGGCGCCTTCAACGAGGTGGTGCGCGTGCGCGCCGCCGACCTGAACCCGGCCAAGCCCGGTAGCGCCAGCACGTTTGCCGCCGGCGCCCAGGGCGCCAACGGGCTGGCCATCGACCGTGCCGGCAACGTGTACGTGTCCGGGGGCGCCAACGGCACCGTGTACCGGGTGCCGGCCGCCGGCGGCGCGGCACAGCCGGCGGCGCAGATCGAGCGCTTCACACGCACGCTGCCCGATGGCCGCACGCAGCAGGCCATCGTCGCCAACGGGCTGGCCATCGACGCCAGCGGCGCGCTGCTCGTGGCCGACACGGCGCGCGGCGCGCTGTGGAAGGTGGCGCTGGGCCCCGACGGCATGGGTGGCAAGCCTGTGCTGGTGGCTCAGAACGCCCTGCTCGAGGGTGCCGACGGCATCGCCGTCGACCGCCGCGGCGACGTCTGGGTGGCCGCCAACGAGCTGAACGCCATCGTCAAGGTGACGCCGTCTGGCCAGGTGCAGCAGATTGCGCGCAACGGCGTCGCGGGTCCGCTGGAGTTCCCGTCAGGCCTGGTCTTCGTGGGCGACGCTGCCTACATCTCGAACTTCGACACGCCGCGCCGCGACAACCTGGACGCCGGCGCCAACACCGCCCGCGGCGGCATCGGGGCGTCGGTCGCCCGCATCGGCGGCTGAACAAGACGGGGGCCGGTGTCGGCCCTTGAGCCCACGGGGTGGGTGTTGAACCGCCCGATCCAGCGCTGGCTCAGCGTGGTGGAGCCGGGGTTGCAGACGCCGCGTGTGGCCATGCATATGTGATGGGCTTCGATCAACAGCGCCACACCGCGAGGCGGCATCGTGTTTTGCAGGCTTTTCGGGATCTGGTTGGTCAGCCGCTCCTGGTTTTGCATGCGGCGGGCAAACGCGTCCACCACACGGGCAATCTTGCTCAGGCGGACGACGCGCTTGCCCGGCCGGCAGGCCACGTGGGCGACGCCCGGCATGGGCACGAGGTGATGTACGCAAGGCAATTCGATACGGATGTCGCGCATCAGCACCATGTGGCGCAACCCCCCGCGTCTTCAAAGGTGGTGGCCAGCGGCGCGTGAGGGTCCTTTTCATGGCCCGCGACGAGGTGGCACCAGGCGCGAGCGACCCGGTTGGGAGTGTCCCGCAGACCCTCACGCCCGGAGTCCTCGCCGGCCCAGCGAATCAGGGAGCGCACAGCCGCCTCGACCTCCGCCTGCGTGGATTTGGCCTGTCAGTACTTGTGCACGTTCATCCGGTCCCCAGCGTGGAACCTGCCACCGATTGCTGCAGGCCCGCGAGCAACAGATCCCTGGGCATGTGGCGACCGATGAACACCATGCGCGACTCGCGCGGCTCGTCTTCGCGCCATGGCTTGCCCCTGTCGGTGCCCATGAGCATGTGCACGCCCTGAAACACGATGCGCCGAGGTTCGCCCGCGATGTGCAGAATGCCCTTGTATCGCATGAGCGTCTGGCCATGCACTTGCAGCATCGCCCCCAGAAAGTCTTCCAGCCGCTGCAGATCAAGCGGTCGGGTCTCCCGGAACACGAAGGACGATACGTCATCGTCGTGCTCATGACTCACATCGGTCAGAAACCCGGGTTCGACATCAAGGATGGCGTTGAGGTTGAAACCACGCAGATCCAGCACCTCCTGCAGGTCAATCTGACCGAAACGCGCTTCGTTGATGGCGGCGCGTGGGTTCATGCGCATCAGCCGCGCCTTGAGCGTCAGGATGTCGGTCATCGGCACCAAGTCGGTCTTGGTCAGCACGATGCGGTCGGCGAATCCCACCTGTTTCTGTGCCTCATGATGTTCGCGGAGCTGCTCGGTGGCATGGACTGCATCCACCAGCGTGACGATGGCATCAAGCAGGTAGTGCATGCCGATGTCTTCATCGACGAAGAAGGTCTGCGCCACCGGCGCCGGGTCGGCCAAGCCGGTGGTCTCGATCACCACGCGATCGAACTTCAAGGTTCCTGCCCGGCGCTTGTGGGCCAGTTCGCCGAGGATGCGCACCAGATCGCCGCGTACGGTGCAGCAGATGCAGCCGTTGTTCATCTCGACGATCTGCTCGCCCGTGTCCTGGACCAGCAGTTCGTTGTCGATGCCTGCCTCACCGAACTCGTTCTCGATGACGGCGATGCGTTCGCCATGATCGGCTTTGAGGATGTGGTTGAGCAGCGTGGTCTTGCCGCTGCCCAGGAAGCCGGTGAGGATGGTGACGGGGATCAGGCCTTGGGACATATCGCGCTCCGTGATGGGCTCAGGCGTGCTCGGGTGTGGCTTCCCACTGGGGGAACGGGTCGGGAAGTTCCGCCCAGGACTTCAAGCCCTTGCGACTTTCGGTGAAGTTCAGGTGTATGGCCTTCCAGGCTTTTTCGATGGCAGCACGGTCAAGGTGGCGGCCGATAAACACGACCTCGTTGAGGCGGTCCCCCCAGGGCTCCTTCCACCGCGCCTCGATGGCCTGGCGCTGCGGTGTGCCCTTGGCGGGCCAGCGCTCGCGCGGCGCGCTCGCCCACCAACGGCCCACCGGCTCGTGGGTTGCGGTTTTGCCGGCGCGGGAATAGCTCACCACCCAGTGCGGCCTGCTGGCCAGCCAGACGTAGCCCTTGGCGCGGAGCAGGCCGGGCAAGGGCTGCTCCATGAAGCCGGCAAAACGCGCGGGGTGCAGGGGCTCGGCGCTGCGCAGCACGAAGCTCTCCACGCCATAGGCCTCTGTTTCGGGGGTGTGGTGCCCCTCGAGCGCTTGCGCCCACCCAGGCATGGCGCTGGCGCGCTCCAGGTCGAACCGGCCGGTGCCGAGAATTCGGCTCAGGGGCACCTGCCCGTGATCGGCGTACACGATCTCGGCCGCCGGGTTCAGGGCCTTGACCACGGCCGCGACGTCCACGCGCCGAACGTCGTCGACCCGATCGATCTTGTTGATGACCACCACGTCGGCGAACTCGATCTGATCGGTGAGCAGGGCCGCGAGGCTGCGGTTGTCCTCCGGGCCCGCCACCTCACCGCGCTGCGCCAGCAGGTCGGTGCTGCTGAAATCGCTGAGGAGGTTGTGGGCGTCCACCACGGTGACCATGGTGTCGATGCGCGCCACGTCGTTGAGCGAGTCGCCGTTTTCGTCCTCGAATTCGAACGTGGCGGCCACCGGCATGGGCTCACCGATGCCGGTGGACTCGATCAGCAGGTAGTCGAACCGGCCTTCGGCCGCGAGCTTGCGCACCTCCAGCAGCAGGTCCTCGCGCAAGGTGCAGCAGATGCAGCCATTGCTCATCTCGACCATCTTCTCTTCGGTGCGCGAGAGCGCGGCCCCGGCGTTCTCGGCGCCACGCTCGACCAGCGAAGCGTCGATGTTGACCTCGCTCATGTCGTTGACGATGACCGCCACGCGCAATCCTTCGCGGTTGGTCAGGACGTGGTTGAGCAGCGTGGTCTTGCCCGCACCGAGGAAGCCCGAGAGAACGGTCACAGGCAGGCGGCGATCGGGCCTGGCAGCAGGGTTGAATCCCATGTCGCCGCTCCCTTCACTGGCCCTTGACCGCGCGGGTCAGGGCGTTGGTGTTCGAGCGCATCATGGCCAGGTAGGTGGCGGCCGGGCCGCTGGCATCGGTCAGCGCATCCGAATACAGCTCGCCGGCGGGTTTGACGCCGGTCTCGCGACCGATCTGCTCGATCAGGCGCGGATCGGAAATGCTCTCGACGAACAGCGCGTTGATCTTCTCCCTCTTGATCTGCCGCACCAGTTGCGCCACGCCCTTGGCAGAAGCCTCGCTATCGGTGCTGACGCCCTGCGGGGCGAGGAACTTCACGCCGTAAGCCTTGGCGTAGTAGCCGAAGGCGTCGTGCGAGGTGATCACCTTGCGTTGACCCGCGGGAATCGATGCCCACGCCGCCTTGATCTCGGCGTCGAGCGCATCGAGCTGGCGCGTGTAGTCGGCGGCGTTCTTGCGGTAGGAGTCGCAACCCGCGGCGTCGGCAGCGCACAGGCCATTCGCAATGTTGGCCACGTAGATTTTCACGTTGGGTACCGATTGCCATGCGTGTGGGTCGTTCTCGCCGTGGTCATGTGCGTGCTTGTCCTTCTTGTGGTCGTGCCCTTCCTCCTCGAGTTGGATGGGCTTGATGCCCTGGCTGACCACCACGGGTTTGGCCTTGTAGCCTGCCGTCTGCAGCAGGCGCTGCATCCAGCCTTCGAAGCCGAGACCGTTGGCGAACACCACCCGCGCCTGGCTCACCTGCCGTGCATGCGAAGGCGAGGGCTGGAACACATGGGCGTCAGCGCCCGGGCCGACCAGCACCTCAACCGCGACGCGGTCCCCACCCACCTGTGTCACGAGATCGCCCAGGATGCTGAAGCTGGCCACCGCCTTGACGGGCGCGGCGGTCTGTGCGTGAACCGCAGGGCTGAGCGTCAGGGCGCCCAGGGCGGTGAGAGCGGCGATGGTGTGCCGGCGAAGTCGCAGGTTCATGGTGAATTCCTTGAAACAGGGTGAACAAAAGGAGCGTCAAGCCCGCAGATGGGACTGGCGAAGAAAGCGCTGCTGCAGCACGCCGCGTGGTGCAAAAACCATGGACAGCAGGTAGACCAGGCCAAGGCACAACACGATGACGGGGCTGGTGGGCCAGTCGGCGTGGTAAGAAATCAGCAGGCCTGTGACGGCAGCGGACAGGGCCATGGCGGTGGCCACCGCCACCATCGGACCGACGCGGCGCGCCCAGAAGCGCGCGCTGGCGGCGGGCAACACCATGATGCCCACCGCCATCAGCGTGCCCAGCGCATGAAAGCCGGCCACCAGGTTGATGACCAGCAAGGCGAAGAAGCCGTAGTGCGCGACCGGGCCGAGCCCGCTGACCTGCCGCAGGAACCCCGGGTCGAGGCATTCAAGAATCAGCGGCCGGCGAATCAACAGCAGGGTGACCAAGGTCACCACCGTGATGCCCCACAGAAGTGTGAGCGCCGCGCCGTCCAGCGCCAGCACCGTGCCGAACAGCACGTGCAGCAGGTCCACGTTGTTGCCGCGCACCGAGACGATGAGCACGCCCAGCGACAGCGACACCAGGTAGAGTGCCGCCAGGCTGGTGTCTTCGCGGATCAACGTATTGCGAGCCACCAGCCCGGAGCCGATGGCGACCGCCAGACCCGCGATCACGCCACCGACGGTCATGGCCGCCAGAGACAGGCCGAACAGCAGGTAGCCGATCGCCGCGCCAGGCAGGATGGCATGGGCCATGGCGTCGCCCATCAGGCTCATGCGCCGCAGCATCAGGAACACGCCGACCGGCGCAGCGCTCAATGCGAGCGCTACACAACCCAGTAGCGCCTGGCGCATGAAGCCGAATTCGATGAAGGGGCCGACCAACGGGGTGTCGATGCTCATGACACAACCTCCATCGAATGCGGGCGGGTGGCGCCTGGCGCCTGCGCATGCCCGGCCTTGTCCGAAGGCACATCGCACACGCCGGCGTGATCGTCAAAGGGCTCGCGCAGCGCCTGCGCGCGTGCCCAGTTGACCTCGGTGAGGGCCTCGGCCGTGGGTCCCCAGGCCACTGGTTCGCGCGCCAGCAGCAGGGTCAGCGGGAACTGCTGGCGAACCTGCTCGATGTCGTGTGAAACGACGATCACCGTCTTGCCCCGCTGCTGCCAGGCGTGCAGCAAAGTCAGAAGGTCGGCGGTGGTGCGCTGATCAACTGCCGCAAACGGTTCGTCCAGCAACACCACCTGCGCGTCCTGCAGGATGAGCCGGGCGAAGCGCGCGCGCTGCAACTGACCGCCCGACAGCGTGTCCAGGCCGCGGTTCTCGAACCCTGACAGCCCGACCGCGGCCAATGCCTCGTCACAACGGCGCCAGTGCCCGGCCTTGAAGCGCCCGAGCGCACCCACCTCACGCCAAAGGCCCATCGCGACCATGCCGCGCACATCAACAGGGAAGCCAGCGTCCAGCGTGCTGCGTTGCGGCAGCCAGGCGCAGTCACCGGGCGCCAAGCCTCCAATGTCGCCGGACAAGGGCTCCAGGATGCCCGCGAGCGCATGGAGCAAGGTGGACTTGCCCGCGCCGTTGGGGCCGACAACCGCCACCAGCGAGCCCGGCTCGATGCACAGGCTCAGGTGGTGCACTGCCGGATGACGCTCATAGCCCAGCGTGAGATCGCGCAGCTCGATGGTTGGGGTGCGGAGGTTTCTGTACACGGATGCACCAAGAGTTCATGCAACAGAGTTGCGAGATTCGCGGAGTTGGATCGCCGCTTGCATATGTTACGGTATAACATCTCACATCCAAGCGGGGTTTCTGTCAGCCTTGTATTCACGCATCTCTGGAGTCGACCTGGCCTGGGTCGGAATCGTCCCGGGCGCGCCTGTTTGGCCATGGCGCCTGGCTGCCGGGCCTGAGCGTCGTGTTGTCTTCGCGCCGCACATAGAATTCCCGGCATCCATCTCGCCCGCCATGCCACGCCCCCGCAGCAGCCCAGCCACTCCATCAGCCCCGAGCACGCCGTCCAGGCCCATGCGCGAGGTTCAGCGTGCGCTGGCGATCGCCCGCACGCGATGCGACGCCAATCAGGCCCAACTCACCGATCTCCGGGCCCTGGTACTGGAGTTGCTGTTGTTGCGAGGAAAGGCCACCAAAGCCTACGATCTGCTGGCTGACATGTCAGCCCGCCAACCTGGCGTGGCTCCCATGACCGTCTATCGCGCGCTGGACTTTCTTGTCGAGCAGCATCTGGTGCACAAGGTGATCGCCACCAGCAGCTTTGTCGTGTGCGATCACGCCGACCATCCGCACGACGATCCGGTGTTCCTGATTTGTGAGCGTTGTGGCAGCGCCACCGAGTGGAACGATGCCAAGGTGAAGGGCTACATGGGCCGTGCGCTGGGCCCCACCGGATTTCATGCTCATGGCATCGAGATCAAGGGCGAATGCGCGAACTGCCGCTTGGTCAAGGAGCGCTGAACCCCTTGCTCGTGCCGGTTCGATCGGACAGGACGATGGAAGACCATCAGACGCGCCGCCAGCGTTCGCTTTCGGGCACAGCGGAAATTCAGGCAGCGAGTCTGAACGACTCGGTTGAGTCTCAAGCCGACGACCATGAAGCCAGGTTTCAGGGTCGGACCTGTCCCGGGATCCTGTGTTTCGAAGGTTCAGGGCTCAATGTCCACCGACTGAGGGTGGCTTGGGCCATGCGTTCACCAGCGTCCCGTTGCGGGTTGTGCTCGGTCAGCTCCATGGCCACGAAATGGGGTGCCCACGGTGTCGTTCGGCGGGTGCGCCTTTCCCGCGCGCGTCTTCACTTCAGGCTGTTCGACAGAAACGCCTGCAGGCGCTCGCAGCGGGGACGGGTGAGTACCTCATCGGGTGGTCCCTCTTCTTCGATCTGGCCCTTGTGGAGGAAGACCACCCGGTTGCTGACCTCGCGCGCAAAGCCCATTTCGTGCGTCACCACGATCATGGTGCGGCCCTCGTCGGCCACCGAGCGCATCACGCGCAGCACCTCGCCCACCAGCTCGGGATCGAGTGCGCTCGTGGGCTCGTCGAACAGCATCACCTTGGGCTCCATGGCCAGCGCCCGCGCGATGGCCACGCGCTGTTGTTCTCCACCCGAGAGGTGCGCGGGGTAGGCGTTGCGGCGGTGGTACACGCCCACCCGCTGCAGGTAGGCATCGGCCCGCTCCACCGCTTCGGCCTTGCCGACCTTCAGCGCGTGGATGGGCGCGTGGGTCACGTTGTCCAGGGCCGTCATGTGGGCCCAGAGGTTGAAGTGCTGGAACACCATGGCGACCTGGCTGCGAAGCCGCTGCAGCTGCGCGCTGGTCCGGGCCTTGAGGGCGCCGCCCTTGTCGGGCACCAGATCGAGTGGCTCACCGTCGAGCACGATGCGGCCGGCGTTGGGCTGTTCCAGCAGGTTGAGGCAGCGCAGGAACGTGCTTTTTCCGGATCCGCTGGAGCCGATCATGGAGATCACATCGCCTTGTGCGGCGGTCACGCTCACACCTTTGAGGACTTCGTTCGTGCCGAAGCGTTTGCAGATGTCCAGTCCTTGCAGGATCGGTTCTTTGACCACGGGGATTTCCTTTTCTGTGGAGGCGGCATCAGGGGCTGAGCAGCCGGCCCGAGCGCGCCAGCGTGGTGCCCGCGATCTTGGCCAGGCGTTTGCCGGCGCTGGCCCAGCGCTGTGACGTTCGCGCGTAGAGCACGCCGGCCGACTGACAGCGCAGCGGCGTGACGGCGCCGGTGTCGGCGTTGACCAGGTCGGCGATGACGTCGCCGGCGGTCACCCGGTCGCCTGGGCTTCGGTGAAACACCACCACGCCCGGGTGCGGCGCGGTGATGGGCTCCGAGCCCGACAGCGGCGTGGGTTCGCACCGGGGCGCCGGCAACGGGTCGGCGATGTCGGCTGCAAGCACACCCCGCTGCGCGAGAAACGCGCACAAGCCCAGGGCGTCCTGCCGGGCCAGGCCGTGGTGCGTGTCGCACTCGCCGCGCAGTTCCACCGTGGCGCTGAAGCAGGCCAGTTCGATCGGATGCTGTGCAAAGCGCTGCTGCAGGTCCAGCCAGGGACGCGAGCAGGCTTCGTCAAACGGCGAATCGCCCGACTCGGTGGCCAGCAGAACGGCCTGCGCGCCCAGCGCGGCACCGAGCTGGGCAGCCAGGCCGCCCTGAGGGGTCAGGGCGTACACGTGCATCACCGCGTCGGTGTCGCAATGCAGGTCGATCACCGTGTCGGCGTCGATGGCCAGGCGCAGCAGCTGGTTCTTCAGGTCATCGGCGGGCTGAACCGCCACCAGGTCATCGGCGGCAGACTTCAGTGCCGCACGGATGAGGCGTGTGTTGTCCTCCAGCGAGGCGGTCAGGTGGGGTGCAATCCGGTCGATGGCGGCAGCGGCGAGGTCGGCGTAACCGCGGTTGAAGTTGCGCCCGTCACGCAGGTCGAAGCGGCCTTGCAGTTGGCCCAGGTTGTGCTGCGCCAGGCCGATCGGGTTGGCAAACGGCACCAGCACCACTTCGCCCAGAACGGCCCCGCGGGCTTCGAGTTCCTCGAGCATCTGCGCGAGCTGGCGGGCGACCAGGATGGCCGGCACTTCGTCGGCGTGCAAGGCGCCCTGGATGTAGGCCTTGGGTCCGCGACCCGGGGCGCCGAACCGCAGCACGCTCAGGCTTTGCCGGGTGCCGGGCGATGGGCTCTGGAGATCGATGTATTGGGTGTGCATGGGTGGGACGAGCGAGCGGGTCAACGCGGTGTGGCGGCGGTGGTTTGCGGCCGCAGGTGGCGCAGAAAGCGCCACTCCAGGAGCTTGAACAAGCCCACGAACGCAAAGGTGAGACAGAAATAGATGACGGCGGCCACGCCGAAGGACTCGGTGACGAGCAGGGTGTTGGCGTACACGTCGCGCGCCACACGGGTCACGTCAACCAGGGTCACGGTGCTGGCGATCGCCGTGGCGTGCATCAGGCCCACCACTTCGTTGCTGTACTGCGGCAACGCTCGGCGCAGCGCGCTGGGCAGCAGGATGCGCCGGTACAGGTTGAAGCCGCCCAGGCAGTAGCTGCGCGCGGCCTCGATCTCACCCACGCCCGTGGCGCGGATGGCGCCGGCAAAGATCTCGGTGGTGTAGGCGGTCGAGTTGAGCGTGAACGCCAGCCAGGCGCAGAACCACGCGCTGCGCAAGGCCGGCCAGGCGAAGCTCTCGCGGATGGCCTCGAATTGCGACAGCCCGTGGTACAGCACGAAAAGCTGCACCAGCAACGGCGTGCCGCGGATCACATAGGTGAACAGCCACACCGGCCCGTTGAGCCAGCGCCGCGTGGACACGCGCGCCATGGCCAGCGGGATGGACAGCACGAACGAACTGGCCAGTGCGATGGCCAGCAGGACGAGCGTGGTGCGCAGTCCCGCTGCAAACTGCGGCAGGCTGTCGATGACGATGTTCCAGTCCATGCTCAGAACTGCACTTTCTTGACGCCCATGCTGAAACGCGCCTCCAGGCGCGAGAGCAGGAAGATGGACACGCTGGTCAGCGCCAGGTAGATCAGGGCAACGGCCATGTAGAAGGTGAACGGCTCGCGGGTGCTGGCCGCGGCCAGGCCCGCGCGGTTGACCAGGTCGTTGAGCCCGATCAGCGAGACCAGCGCCGAGGCCTTGAGCATCACCAGCCAGTTGTTGGCAAAGCCGGGAATGGCGTGTCGGACCATCTGCGGCAGGACGATGCGATAGAGCACCTGCCCGCGGCTCAGCGCGAAGGCCTGGCCTGCTTCGGCCTGGCCCTTGGGCACGGCAAGGATGGCGCCCCGGAAGGTCTCGGTGAGGTAGGCCCCGAAGATGAAGCCGATGGTGATCACACCCGCCGCGAACGGCGGGATGTCGATGTAGCCCCAGCCCTGTGACTCGGCCAGCCGGTTGATGCCGATCTGACCGCCGTAAAAGATGAGCAGCATCAGCACGAGTTCGGGCAGGCCGCGGATGAGCGTGGTGTAGACCTCGGCCGTCCAGCGCGCCGCCACCGAGCCGGAGAGCTTGGCGCTGGCGCCGACCAGCCCGAACAGACAGGCAATGGCCAGCGACGTGGCCGACACCTGCAGGGTGAGCAGCAGGCCGTCGAGGATGGCGGGCAGGTAGCCGTGGAGCAGCATGGGAGTGGCGCGGGGTGTTGAGCCGGGGCGCAAAAAAATCGCCCGGACCCTGGGATCCGGGCGGGTGGCAAGGGCCGATGCCCGTGGAGAGAAACCGGCCGGCTTATTCGCCGCGGATGTTCACGTCGAAGTACTTGTCGTTGATCTTCTTGTAGGTGCCGTTGGCCGTGATGGCCTTGAGCCCTGCGTTGATCCTGGTGCGCAGGCTGTCTTCCCCCTTGCGCATGGCCATGCCCACGCCGCCACCATCCTTGGGGCCGCCCAGGGAAATGGGTGCGCCCACACGGCTGTAGCCCTTGCCCTCGGGCGACTTGAGGAACGCGGCGGTGGCCGCCAGCGACGATGCGAAGCCGATGTCACCCCGCCCGGCCAGCAACTCCATGGTCACCTCGGGCTCTTTCGCCACCTGCAGGATGGTGCTGTCCTTGTAGTTTTCGAGCAGGTGCTTTGCCCGCGGCGTGTTGCGCGTGACGATGATCGTCTTGCCCTTCAGCGCGGCGGGCGACACGTCGGGGAAGGTGCCCGTTTTGGCCACGAACGTGGACGGGATGTCGTAGTAGGAGTCGCTGAAGTCGGCGACCTTCTTGCGTTCGTCGGTGATCGACATCGACGCCACGATCAGGTCGAACTTGCGCGCGTTGAGCGCCGGCATCATGCCGTCCCACTCCTGGTTGATGAGGGTGCACTGGGCCTTGATCTCGGCGCAGATGGCCAGCGCGATCTCGATGTCGAAACCCTCGAACTTGCCGTCGGGCGTCATCTTGGAAAACGGCGGGTAGTTGCCCTCCACACCGATGCGGATCTTTTCCCAGTTGGGGGCCTGGGCCTGGGCGTGGGCGGGCGCCAGGCCCAGAAGGGCCAGCAGGGTGGCGGCGGCGGCAAGGGTACGGACCATGAAAACTCCTGATCAAGTGGAGGGGGGGATGAACAAAGACAACCTTTGATGAAGGTATTTTTTCATTCATCGAGATCAAGAAAGGATAGGTACATTCCCTGATGCCCATCCGATGAGCGGAAAAGATGGTTGGTTTTATTGGATATTTTCCTCACGCAAAGCTCGAAACAACCGGCAGGAGCGGGGTCCGGATTGTTGTTTGTAGATTTTCACGTTTCTTGTTTATGAACGTAAATGCTACAACTTGACCGCCTGATCGGCGATGCACCGCCGCTCGAGCGCCGTCACAAACCTGGCTCCCTGTGGGCCATTTGCCTCTCCAACGCCCATGAAACACCTGTTCCTCACCTTGAGTTCAATGGCCCTGCTCACCGCTTGCGGCGGTGGCGGAAGCGACTCCTCAGGGGCCCCCACGCTGGTGGGCCAGTTCATCGACAGCCCGGTGGCCAACGTGGCCTACCGCACCAGCTCGGGCCTCAGCGGCACCACCGACGCCGAGGGGCAGTTCAACTACCGGGCGGGCGACACGGTGCGAATGAGCATCGGGCGCGTGCTGTTGGGCGAGGCCCGCGCCAGCGAGACGCTGACACCGCTCGATCTCGTGGGTGCCGGCAGCGACATCGATCACCCCAAGGTGGTCAAGCTGCTGCAGTTGCTGCAGACATTGGACGAGGACAACAACAGCAGCAACGGCATCCGCATCGCCGACGCCGTGGTGTCGAGGTTGGCGGCGCTGCCCGCCGAGGTGCGCGCGCAGGACGTGACCGATCTCGTCACCGAGGTGATCACCCGGGCCTATGCCTCCAACCCACCCGCGCTGCGCCCGGCGCCTGAGGCCAAAGCCCACTTTGCGGAGTCGCTCAACGCACTGGCGGCGCGCGCCAGGATTGCGCGGCTCGGCGGCGTGGCCAACGTGGTGATTGGCGGCGGTGGCAAGAACTGCTCCAGCTTCAACGGCGACACCCAGAGCACCAACTGCGCCGCCGACTGGACCACCATCCTCGCGCAGGACCCCGCCTTCGCAGGCCTGACCAAGGCCGACATCAGCTTTGACGCCAACTACGTTTTCCCGACCTTCACCTACGCCTTGAACCAGGCGGGTCTGGACCGGCTGGCCGCCGTGCCGGCGGCCCTGTTCGATGCCACGCGCAAAGCCAACGTGACCAGTGCCATCCAGTCCCGACTGGCCCTGAGCGGCCCGCGCAGCGGTTTGTCGTTCACCGCCTTCGACGGCAGCCAGCCGGTGGAGGCTGACGGCCTGGCGTTCTGGAACACCTCCAGCGACAACGACTTCAACACGCTGCTCGACACCGTGTGTCCCGGCAACTGCACGCTGTCCGACGCCAACATCGATGCCGTGAACGCCGCCAGCTTCGACTCGGCCGACCAGAAGGCGGACGTGTTGCTGATCCTTCGATACCTCCAGACCACACTGGGCACCAACCCCATTCCCTACAACAGCGGCACACCCAACTTCCGCAGCGCCTTCCGCGCCAGCCAGCTGGCGGCCGACGGAACACCCGCTGCCGGCCTGACCGCTGCACTGACACAGGCCGAAAACGCCATCCTGCGCACCGCCTTCACCGACAGCCCGGCCGCGACACCGCGCAAGCTGGAAGCACGCACCGTGAAGTTTCTCGGCGAACGCCACTCGAAGGCCATCTACGAGCAGATCGTGTCGGCGGCCCGCGCCGTGGCTGGCGGTCGCCAGCCCACCATCGGCGTGGTCACGGCCTCGGCAGACAACGCCTATTTCGATCACGACATCAACGTGACCGCGTTCCGTTCCGCCGGTGCCAACGTGGTTTACCTGCCGTTGAACGGTGGCCTGCGCCGCGCCATCGACGCCAACGATTGCGCCAACCTGCCGTATTACTACGACAGCTTCTCCAACACCGGCACCGGCGCCACCGCCTTCCACATGGACCTGGCTTTCCCCGACATTGCGCAGCCCGCACAGGCCTTCTGCGCCAACGGTGCGGCCACGCTCAATTCCACCATCCAGACCCTGCACGGCGTGTACTTCAGCGGCGGCGACCAGGCGCGCCACCTGGAGGCGCTGACCAGCCGCGACGGCAGCAACCAACTCACGGTGCAGAGTGAACAGCTGCGCCTGTTGAAGGCGCGGTACGACGCCGGACAGCTGGTCGTCTCGGGCACCAGCGCAGGCAACCACGCGCAGGGCGGTGGTGTGTGGAAGAACCGACCGGTGCCCATGATCGGCGGTGGCGACTCCCATCCCGCCCTGGTCAAGGGCTTTGTGGCCGGCAACGGCGCCGGACTGGAGGACCGCGAAACGCCCAGCCTCTATGCGCAAGGCGGTCTGGGCTTCTTCCGCTTCGGGCTGCTCGATTCCCACTTTTCGCAGCGCACCCGCGAAGGCCGCCTGGCCCGCGTGACCCACGAGACCGGCATGGACTACGGCTTTGGCGTGGATGAAAACACCGCGCTGATCGTGGGCCGCACCGACCGGCAAGGCCGCACCGCGATGGCCGTCATCGGGGCGGGCGGCGTGTTCGTTGTGGACGTGCGCAACGCCACGGCCAGCGGCAACACCGGCGGCACTTACGCCATCAGCGGCGTGCGTGCGCATTACGTGACCGCCGGCGACACCATCGAGATCGACAGCCAGGGGCAACTCAGCGTGAGGCTGGACCGGGCTGCCTCCACCAAACCCCTGTTGCCCGAACAGGCGGTGGCCGCCGTGACCGCCACGGGCGTGCAGGACTACGGCAGCGCCAACTTCCAGCGAATGGCACGCGCCATGGGACTGCAGGGCGCGCCGCGCGCCGTGGGCGCCACCAGCCAGACAGCGCCGGTGTACGAAGCCGTGCTGGAGCGGACCGCCAACACCGAGTTCCGCGGCCGGCAAGACAGCGCCGTGGCCTACACGAATGTGTTGCTGAGCTTCGCCCCCCGGCCCTGAGTCTGTCGGGATCGAACGCCCTGTGGATGCCTCCCGTTCACAGGGCGTTTTTTCATGGCCGCCCGGACCCGCGCGATACACTGCCCGACTCAACATGAGCACGTCGCCCAACGAGTCCCCCAGTTTCTCCAGTGCCACGGTCGACGTGGCCTTTGCACAGTCACCGCTCGGCCTGAAGCTGCGCGAGGTGCTGACCCAGGGCAAGGGTTCCAACGTGGCCATCGCCGACTTCCTGCTGCGCAACCCGGTGCGTGCCACGGCCTGGGGCATCGAGGAACTGGCCAGCAACACCCAGACATCGTCGGCCACGCTCAGCCGCTTCGCCCGCACGCTGGGTTTCGCGGGGTACGCGGCCTTGCGAAACGGCATCGCGGACACCCTGCAGAACGCCATGCAGCCGGTGTTTCAGCCGGTGGACAAACTGCGCGACGCGCTGCACCGCTCTGCGCAGGGGGGACGCGGCAACCACCCCATCATTGCCGAAAGCCTGGAGAGCAGCCTGGCCAACCTGAAGGCCGCCGCGGCGGGCCTCAACCCCTCGCTGCTGACCGCCACCGCACACAAGATTCTGGCGGCCGAGACGGTCTACACCATGGGCTTCGGCATCAGCGCCCACCTCGCGGCGATGCTGGCGCTGGACCTGCAACCGTTCTGCCGCCAGACCATCAACGTGGTCGAATTCGGCGGCACCGAAGTGGCCGCCGGACGCTTGATGAACATCGGTCCGAAAGACCTGTTGATCGCCATCTCGTTGCCGCGCTACGCCAGCGATGCGGTGATGCTCACCCGTTACGCCCGCGACCGCTTCGCCCACGTGATCGCGCTCACCGACTCGATGGCGTCACCCTTGACCCCGTGGGCTCACGACGTGCTGGTGGCGCCTGCGTCGCACCCCGTGCTGTCCAGCAGCAGCGCCGCCGCCCTGCTGGTGATCGAGGCCCTGGTGACCAGCCTCATGGTCAATGGCGACAACCAGATCAAGCAAGCGCAGAAACTGACCGAGGCGATTTCGGCCTATCTCTACAACGAAAAGTCAGGCACCGACAAACCCGCTGTGGACGAAAAGTCCACCCGTCGCATCGTGCGCGGCTGACCCGCGTTGCATCAGAACGCCTTCGCCGCCCCCAGGCTCCTCATCCAGCCCCCACCCCATCGGCGTCCAGTGCCGGCGGGCGCAACAGGTCCTGATCGATCCCCATCACCTCGCTGGCCCGTTCCACCGCGCGCCACAGCGGCTGCGGCATGGCCAGGATTTCGTCGGGCGTGGCCGACCGGGCGATCCAGTGGCTGATCTGCTGGTGCTCGTCGGGGGTGAGCAGGGCCAGGTGCAGCATCTCGTCGATGGTTTTCATGCGGGTTCTCGCCGGTGGGTGGCCAAGGTGGGCCGTGGGGTCGATGCTGACACAGTCGGGTGGCGCCATCGCTTCGGTCGGCGGTTGCACCGTGCCGGTGGTCACCGCAGCCCCGCCTTGCGCAACCGGTAGCTGAACTGGCGCAGCGTGAGCCCCAGGCTTTGGGCGGCGCGGGTCTGGTTGCCCTGGTGGCGGGCCAGCGCGTCCTGCAGTGCCTGGGCGCTGTGCGACTGCGCGCTCTGGTAGTCGCGCACCACGCCGCTGTCGGTGCGGGCGGGGTCGGCCGGTGACGCCGCCCGGGGGGCCGGCGTCACCGGCGCGACCAGCGTGGTGGGCATGAACCGGTGCAGCGCGGCGGCGTTCACCAGCGGGTCTTCGGCCAGCAGCACCACGCGCTCGATCAGGTTGCCCAGTTCGCGGATGTTGCCGGGCCAGTCGTGCGCCTGCAGCGCCTGCAGGGCGTCGGGCGTCAGGTGCACGTTGCGCTGGTGGGCCTGGTTGGCGCGGCTCACGAAGTGCAGGGCGATGGGGCGCACGTCTTCGGGCCGGTCGCGCAGGCTGGGCAGCCGGATCGGCACCACGTTCAGCCGGTAGTACAGGTCTTGCCGGAAGCGGCCGGTCTGCACGTCGCGGGCCAGGTCGCGGTGGGTGGCGGCCACCAGCCGCAGGTCCACCTTCACCTCGCGGGTGCCGCCCAGGCGCACCAGCGTGCCCTCTTGCAGGGTGCGCAGCAGCTTGCTTTGGAGGGCCAGTGGCAGTTCGCCGATTTCGTCCAGAAACAGGGTGCCGCCGTGCGCCTGTTCGAACCAGCCGGCGCGGGCCGCGTTGGCGCCGGTGAAGGCGCCGCGCTCGTGGCCGAACAGTTCCGACTCGAACAGCGAATCGGGGATGGCGGCGCAGTTCACCTTGATGAACGGCCGGTCGTGGCGCGGGCTGGCCAGGTGCACGGCGCGCGCAAACAGCTCCTTGCCGGTCCCCGATTCGCCCAGCAGCAGCACGGTGGCCTGCGATTGCGACACCCGTTCCAGCTCCACCAGCGCCTGCAGCAGCGCAGGCGACCGGCCGATCAGCCCGTAGCGGGCGCTGCTGCTGTCGAGCGCGCGCTCCAGCGCGGCGTTGCGCGCCTCCAGCTGGCGGGTCTGCTCGGCCACCAGCTGTTCCAGCTGCAGCAGCTGGCCGGCCAGCGTGGCCAGGATGCGCAGCAGCGCCAGGTCGTCGTTGAGGTGGCGCTGGCGGCTGCGGATGCGGTGGCAGGCCAGCACCCCGATGGTGACGCCGTTGAGGCTGACCGGCAGCGCGATGTAGGCCACCGTTTGCGGCGGGAGCTGGGCCCGGCACACCGCCCGGAACAGGAACAGCGGCTCGGCGTCCACGTCCTGCACGATGGCGGGCAGGCCGCTGGTGAGCACCCGGCCGGTGATGCCCTCACCCCAGCGGTACACGCCGCGGTCGATTTCGGCCCGCGTCAGGCCGTAGGCGTGGCGGATGCTGGCGGTGCGTTCCCCGCGCGGGGCGCCCGGCCGGGCCTCGTCGGCCAGCACCAGCCGCCCGCGGTTCAGGCCCAGCAGCTCGCTCATCAGGTGCAGCATTTCCTTGAACACCTCGGCCGGCGCCAGGCTGCGCCCCACCAGCGCCATCACCTGCCGCATCAGCAGCAGTTCCTGGGCGCGCCAGTCGGTCGGCGGTGTGTCGGCGGCGGGATCGGCCGAAGGGGGCTTGGGCATGCCCGGGCGGCAAGCAAGGGCCGCACCAACGGCCACACCAAGGCGCCCGACCCCGCTAAAATCGCGGCACTCAAGGAGCGCTGCAGCGCCCGCCCCGCGGTTTTGCGGGCGCCGGGCGTCAGGCTTGAGCGGGCGTGAAACGGCCCCAACGGCGCTCACCGGTCGGTTTCTTCGCAAACAACCCTGGTGAGCCGCATGTCTTCCGAGCCTTCCCCTTCCGTTCCCGCCGCCGTCCGCCCCATGCTGCTGTCGGGGCTGGAGCCACTGGCCATCGGGCAGGGAAGCCTGTTCGTCAACGTCGGCGAACGCACCAACGTCACCGGCTCCAAGGCGTTTGCCCGCATGGTGCTGGAAGGCCGGTTCGAAGACGCGCTGGCCGTGGCCCGCCAGCAGGTCGAAAACGGCGCCCAGATCATCGACGTCAACATGGACGAGGCCATGCTCGACAGCAAGGCCGCCATGGTGCGCTTCCTCAACCTCATGGCCGGCGAACCCGACATCGCGCGCGTGCCGGTGATGGTGGACAGCTCCAAGTGGGAGGTGATCGAAGCCGGCCTGCAGTGCATCCAGGGCAAGGGCGTCGTCAACTCGATCAGCATGAAGGAAGGGCTGGACGAATTCAAGCGGCAGGCCCGGCTGGTCAAGCGCTATGGCGCCGCCGCGGTGGTGATGGCCTTCGACGAGAAAGGCCAGGCCGACACCTTTGCCCGCAAGACCGAGATCTGCGAACGCGCCTACCGCGTGCTGGTCGACGAGGTCGGTTTTCCGCCCGAAGACATCATCTTCGACCCCAACATCTTCGCCATTGCCACCGGCATTGCCGAGCACGACAACTACGCGGTCGACTTCATCGAGGCCACGCGCTGGATCAAGCAGAACCTGCCGGGCGCCAAGGTGTCGGGCGGCGTGTCCAACGTGAGCTTTTCGTTCCGCGGCAACGACCCGGTGCGCGAGGCCATCCACACCGTGTTCCTGTACCACGCCATCAAGGCCGGCATGGACATGGGCATCGTCAACGCCGGCATGGTGGGCGTGTACGACGAGCTGGAGCCCGTGCTGCGCGAGCGCGTGGAAGACGTGGTGCTGAACCGCCGGCCCGATGCCGCCGAGCGCCTGCTCGAGATCGCCGAGACCGCCAAGGGCGCCGCCAAGGACGAAACGCAGAAGAACGCCTGGCGCGAGCTGCCGGTGCGCGAGCGCCTGTCGCACGCGCTGGTGCGTGGCATCAACGACCACATCACCGAAGACACCGAAGAAATGTGGCGCCTGATCGAGGCCGACGGCGGGCGCCCGCTGAACGTCATCGAAGGCCCGCTGATGGACGGCATGAACGTGGTGGGCGACCTGTTCGGCCAGGGAAAGATGTTCCTGCCGCAGGTGGTGAAGAGCGCGCGCGTGATGAAGCAGGCCGTGGCCCACCTGCTGCCCTACATCGAAGAAGAGAAGAAGCGGCTCGAGGCCTCGGGCGGCGACGTCAAGCCCAAGGGCAAGATCGTGATCGCCACCGTCAAGGGCGACGTGCACGACATCGGCAAGAACATCGTCACCGTGGTCCTGCAGTGCAACAACTTCGAGGTGGTGAACATGGGCGTGATGGTCCCGTGCCACGAAATCCTGGCGCGGGCCAAGGTCGAGGGTGCAGACATCGTCGGTCTGTCGGGCCTGATCACGCCCAGCCTCGAGGAAATGCAGTACGTGGCCAGCGAGATGCAGAAGGACGACCACTTCCGCATGCGCAAGATCCCGCTGCTGATCGGCGGCGCCACCACCAGCCGCGTGCACACGGCGGTCAAGATCGCGCCGCACTACGAAGGCCCGGTGGTGTACGTGCCCGACGCCTCGCGCAGCGTGAGCGTGGCGCAGGGCCTGCTGTCCACCCAGGCGGCGGCCTACATCGCCGAGGTCAACGCCGACTACGAGCGCGTGCGCCAGCAGCACGCCAACAAGAAGCAGGTGCCGCTGTGGCCGCTGGCCAAGGCGCGCGCCAACAAGGCACCGATCGATTGGACCGGCTTTGCCTCGCCGGTGCCCAAGTTCATCGGCCGCCGGGTGTTTCGCAACGTCGATCTGGCCGAACTGGCCCGCTACATCGACTGGGGCCCGTTCTTCCAGACCTGGGACCTCGCCGGTCCGTTCCCCGAGATCCTCAAGGACGAGGTGGTGGGCGAGGAGGCGCGCCGCGTGTTCAGCGACGGCAAGCGCATGCTGCAGCGCCTGATCGACGGCCGCTGGCTCACCGCCAACGCGGTCATCGGGCTGTACCCGGCCAACCAGGTGGGCGACGACGACATCGAGCTGTACGCCGACGAGTCGCGCGAACGGCCGGTGCTGGTGTGGCACGGCCTTCGCCAGCAGGCCGAGAAGCAGGAAGTCGACGGTGCGATGCGCCCGAGCCGCTGCCTGGCCGACTTCGTGGCCCCCAAGGGCGTGGCCAACGATTACGTCGGCGTGTTCGCCGTCACCGCGGGCGTGGGGGTCGAGAAGAAGGAAAAGCAGTTCCTCGACGACCACGACGATTACTCCGCCATCCTGTTCAAGGCCCTGGCCGACCGGTTGGCCGAGGCGCTGGCCGAGCAGATGCACCACCGCGTGCGCACCGACCTGTGGGGCTATGCGCCGCACGAATCGCTGAGCAATGAAGAGTTGATTGCCGAGAAGTACCAGGGCATCCGCCCGGCACCGGGCTACCCGGCCTGCCCGGACCATTCGGTCAAGCGCGGCGTGTTCGATCTGCTGCAGGCGGGCGACATCGGCATGGGCCTGACCGAGAGCCTGGCCATGACGCCCGCGGCCAGCGTGAGCGGCTTCTACCTCGCCCACCCGCAGAGCACCTACTTCAATGTGGGCCGGATCGGTGAAGACCAGGTGACCGACCTGGCCGAGCGCAGCCGGGTTGCGCGCGGCGAACTGCAGCGCTGGCTGGCGCCCAATCTCTGAGTCGCCACCGCCCCGGCGCGCGCCGGGCTCAGTCTGCCGCGGCGCTCAGCGCCACCGCCATGCGGTGCTGGGCCCCCGGCGGCAGCGCGATGACCTCGTCGCCGGCGTTGGCGGTCTCCACGCACACATAACCCCGGTGCGCCGGCGCGCCCAGGTCGGCGATGGTGGCGGCCTTGTCGGCGCCCGCGTTCCACACCACCGCGGTGCGGCTGCCCTCGCTGCGCAGTTCCACGCGCCGCGCGCCGGCGTGGTCCCGTACCACCAGCTCGGCCGGCACCGCCTGGTAGACCCGGTCCACCTCGCCGGTGAACCGCACCGGGCCCACCTGCCGCGGCCGGGGCGCGCCGGGGCCGGCGACCTTGTCGATGTAGCTGCACCCGTCCAGCCCCAGCACCTCCACCTCGGCAATGTCGCCCACCGCCAGGTAGCTGTGCAGCGCCTGGGTGATGGACAAGGGCGTGTTGCCCGTGTTG
Source organism: Hydrogenophaga sp. XSHU_21 (assembly GCA_046604145.1). Taxonomy (GTDB): domain Bacteria; phylum Pseudomonadota; class Gammaproteobacteria; order Burkholderiales; family Burkholderiaceae_C; genus Hydrogenophaga. Next base: position 1,131,540 of record JBKIXD010000002.1, on the reverse strand, counting down.
CGGGTGGTGAGCGCCAGCCGAAGGTGCCGGCCGACCGACACCGCCAGCTCCAGGTCGAAGGCATGGGGCCACAGCGCGCGCGTGGCGGCGTCGTCCACCAGACCCAGCACCACCTGCGTGCCGCCGTCGGGCGTGGGCGCCGACGAGCGCAGTGCCCAGGGCCGCGTTCGCGCCAGGCCGTGCATGGGGCGCCCGAGGCCAAGCGGATCGGGCCCGAACCACGGCCAGCACACCGGCACCCCGCCGCGGATGGGCTGGCCGGGCGCAAACACCGCTTTCGGGCTCACGAACAACAGGTCGGGGCCGCCCGTTGGCTGGAATTCGAGCACCTGGGCTCCCTGCAGCGAGATGCGGGCGCGCCCGAGCGGGTTGCTGACGTCGAGCATGGGCAGCCCGCCCGGGCCTTCAACGAGGGCCGGTGCGGGGTGGGTGAATGGGTTCATGGCGGCATCAAGACGGGCAGGGTGGGGTGCATGTTGTCACACCGCAGCTGGCGACTCGGCGACTCGGCGACTCGGCGGCACCGCGGTGCCCGCCGTGTCAATGGCCGGCGAGCCGCCGGTACTGCACCGCCTCGGCAATGTCGCCCACCGCCACCGCCTCGCGGCCGGCCAGGTCGGCGATGGTGCGCGCGACGCGCAGCGCCCGGTGGGTTCCCCGACCGCTCCAGCCCAGGCGCGCCGCGGCCGCGTGCAGGAAGGTGATCGCCGCCGGCTCGGCGTGCAGGTGCTCGTCCAGGGTTCGCCCGGCCAGGGTCTGGTTGGGTCCGCCCTGGCGGCCCACCGCGATGGCGCGGGCGGTGGTGACGCGCTGGCGCACGGCGGCGCTGGCTTCACCGACCGGACCGGTCAGCAGTTGGTCGGGCGGCAGCGCCGGCACCTCCACCTGCAGGTCGATGCGGTCGAGCAGTGGCCCGCTGATGCGTCCCTGGTAGCGCGCCACCTGGTCGGGGGTGCAGCGGCAGGCCCGCACCGGGTGGCCCAGCCAGCCGCAGGGGCACGGGTTCATGGCGGCCACCAGCTGAAACTGCGCCGGGAACTCGGTCTGGTGGGCCGCTCGTGAAATGCGGATTCGGCCGGTTTCCAGCGGCTCGCGCAGGGCCTCCAGCGCATGGCGCGGAAACTCGGGCAACTCATCCAGGAACAGCACGCCATGGTGGGCCAGCGAGATTTCGCCCGGGCGGGGTGGCGACCCGCCACCCACCAGCGCCACGGCCGAGGCACTGTGGTGGGGCGCGCACAGGGGCCGGCGCCCCCAGCGGGTGATGTCGAAGCGCCCGGCCAGCGAGGCCACCGCCGCGGCCTCCAGGGCTTCGTCGGTGGCCATGGGCGGCAGCAGGCCCGGCAGGCGCTGTGCCAGCATGGACTTGCCCGAGCCTGGCGGACCGACCAGCAGCAGGCTGTGGCCGCCGGCGGCGGCGATCTCCAGCGCGCGCCGCGCGCCCACCTGTCCGCGCACGTCGGCCAGGTCGGGCCCGGCCGGACCCTCCTGGCACGGGCGCGATGGCACCAGCGACCAGCCGGTGTCCTCGCCGGTTTCGGGTTGCTCACGGCGAAACCGTGCCACCACGTCGATCAGGTGGCGCGCCCGCACCACCCGAACCCCGGGCACCAGTGCCGCTTCTTCGGCGCTGCCGCCCGGCAGCACCAGGGTCAGGGGCTGTGACTCCCGGGCCAGACCGAGTGCCATCGCCAGCGCACCGCGCACCGGGCGCAATTCCCCACCCAGCGACAGTTCGCCTGCGAACACCCAGTGCGCCAGCGCCTCGGCGTCGATCTGGCCGCTGGCCGCCAGAATGCCGAGGGCGATCGGCAGGTCGAACCGGCCCGAGTCCTTGGGCAGGTCGGCCGGCGCCAGGTTGACCGTGATGCGCTGGCTGGCCGGAAACTCCAGCCCGCTGTGGGCAATGGCGGCGCGCACCCGCTCCCGCGCCTCCTTCACCTCGGTGTCGGCCAGCCCCACCAGGGTGAAGCTGGGCAGTCCGTTGGCCAGGTGCACCTCCACGCCCACCGGTCGGGCCTGCAGCCCCTGCAATGCACGGCTGTGCACGCGCGCCAGCGCCATATGGGTTCCTTGTTGCGCGGGTGGCCTGCATGGCCACCGCGGCTGGCGATTGTGCGAGCGCGGGCGGCTCGACACCCGTGGGGGTGTGGGGCGCCACGGTGGTGCGCATCGGCGCGGTGCGGGACCGGCTGGCGGGCCACGAACGTCGACGCGGGCCGGCGCGGCGCACCCTGTTGGCGCACAGAAGCACCTGATTGGTGCTCTCGGGACCGTCTGTCGCTGCCCGACCCCCCGTCTGCTTCGCGCTGGTGCCCGGTGCCGTCGGGCGGCAATGACACAACTTGGCACACAAGCTGCTTATGCCTTGACCAGATCAACCAACCCCTGGAGGGATCGTCGTGAAAATGGTTTCAGCCGTCATCAAGCCGTTCAAGCTGGACGAGGTGCGCGAGGCACTGTCCGGTGTGGGCGTGCAGGGCATCACCGTCACCGAAGTCAAGGGTTTCGGTCGCCAGAAAGGCCACACCGAGCTCTACCGAGGCGCGGAGTACGTGGTCGACTTCCTGCCGAAAGTGAAGATCGAGGCAGCCGTCGCGGACGAGCTGGTCGATCGCGTCATCGAGGCGATCGAAGGTGCCGCGCGCACCGGAAAGATCGGCGACGGAAAGATTTTCGTCTCCCCCCTCGAGCAGGTGGTCCGCATCCGCACCGGCGAGACCGGTAACGAGGCGATCTGAGTCCCACATCCCATTCAACCGAGTCACTCCCATGAAGAAATTGCTCGTGACCTTGATGCTGGGCCTGGGCCTGGCCATCGGCGGCGCAGCCGTTGCCCAAACGGCGCCGGCGCCGACCACCGAAGCCCCGGCCGCCGCCGCCCCCGCTGCGGCCCCGGCACCCGCTGAAGCCGCTCCTGCAGCGGCACCCGCTCCGGCCGCTGCCGAAGCCGCCCCCGCCGCGGCCGAAGAAGCGCCCAAGGAGACCGTCGACAAAGGCGACGTCACCTGGATGATGGTCGCCACCGTGCTGGTCATCATGATGGTCATCCCCGGCCTGGCCCTGTTCTACGGCGGCCTCGTGCGCAGCAAGAACATGCTGTCGGTGCTGATGCAGGTGATGGTCGTGTTCTCGCTGATCTCGGTGCTGTGGGCCGTGTACGGCTACAGCCTCGCGTTCGGCGGCGAAGGCCTGATCATCGGCAACCTCGACAAGGTGTTCCTGCTGGGCGTCACGCCCGACTCGCTCGCCGCGACCTTCACCGCCGGCGTGATGATTCCCGAGTACATCTTCATCGCCTTCCAGGCCACCTTCGCCGGCATCACCTGCGCGCTGATCGTGGGCTCGTTCGCCGAGCGCATCAAGTTCGGCTCGGTGCTGCTGTTCTGCGCGCTGTGGTTCACCTTCAGCTACATCCCGATCGCCCACATGGTCTGGGGTGCCGGTGGCTACCTGTTCGACAAGGGCGCGCTGGACTTCGCCGGCGGCACCGTGGTGCACATCAACGCCGCCATGGCCGGTCTGGTCGGTGCCTACGTGCTCGGCAAGCGCATCGGCTACGGCAAGGAATCGATGGCGCCGCACAGCCTGACGCTGACCATGGTCGGTGCCTCGCTGCTGTGGGTGGGCTGGTTCGGCTTCAACGCCGGCTCCAACCTCGAAGCCAACGGCGGCACCACCCTGGCCTTCATCAACACCCTGGTGGCCACCGCCGCCGCGGTGCTGGCCTGGTGCATCGGTGAAGCGCTGGGCAAGGGCAAGGCTTCGATGCTGGGCGCTGCGTCCGGCGCGGTGGCCGGCCTGGTGGCCATCACCCCGGCCTGCGGCACCGTGGGCCCCATGGGCGCCATCATCATCGGCCTGATCGCCGGCTTCCTCTGCCTGTGGGGCGTGAGCGGCCTGAAGAAGATGCTGGGTGCAGACGACTCGCTCGACGTGTTCGGCGTGCACGGCGTCGGCGGCATCGTCGGTGCCCTGCTCACCGGCGTGTTCTCGGCGGCTTCGCTGGGTGGCGTCAAGGGCGACGGCTACTCCATCGGCAGCCAGCTGCTGATCCAGGCCGAAGGTGTCGTGATCACCATGGTCTGGTCGTCGGTGGTGGCGTTCATCGCCTACAAGATCGTCGACATGGTCATGGGCCTGCGTGTGACCGAGGAAGCCGAGCGCGAAGGCCTCGACATCACCTCGCACGGCGAGACCGCCTACAACCGCTGATCTCCTCCAGGGTTGCCCCCGCCTGGTGCGGGGGGATCGACCCCCTGGCCCGCGGCGCCTTCCGGCCCGCGGGCTTTTTTGTGCCTGAACCCCGGGGAGAACCCGGTGGGCGGCGGGTCTAGCATGGCGGCTGTCACACACTGAAAGCCTGCGATGCGCCTGCTTGTCGTCACCCTGCTGGTGACCACCTTTGCCCTCGCGGCGTCGGCCAACACCGATCCGCCGCCCCGCAAGCTGCCGTCCAAGGTCACGTTTCACAAGGCGCCCTCCGAAGAAAGCCCGGCCGCCCGGGCCACCCGCCTGCGGCGCGAGTGCAAGGGCCGGCCCAATGCCGGTGCCTGCCTCGGCCACGCCTCGCCCTGACGGGCGACCCGCGGGTTTGCACCCGGCCGTGCAAAAAATTCAAGGGCGGCCCCCTGGCCGGCGACTACCATCGCCGCCATGTCCAGCACCGTGGCCGATCCCACCACCGAACTCTGCGACCGCGTGCGCGGAGCCGCCGCCGCCGGCCGGCGCCTGCGCATCGAGGGTGGCGGCACCAAGGCCTTCGTGACCGGTCCGGTCGACGCCGAGCCGCTCAGCCTTCAAACCTGCACCGGCATCCTGAGCCACGAGCCGAGCGAGCTGGTGATCACCGCACGGGGCGGCACCCCCTTGGTCGAGCTCGAAGCAGCGCTGGCCGATCATGGCCAGTGCCTGCCTTTCGAGCCGCCGCACTTCGGCCCCGGCGCCACCGTGGGCGGCATGGTCGCTGCCGGTCTGGCCGGCCCCGCCCGCGCCAGCGTGGGCGGCCTGCGCGACTACGTGCTCGGCGTGCAGCTGGTCAATGGCAAAGGCGAACGGCTCGTGTTTGGCGGCCAGGTCATGAAGAACGTGGCCGGTTACGACGTCAGCCGCGCGCTCGCCGGCAGCTGGGGTCAGCTTGGCGTGATCGCCGAGGTGAGCCTCAAGGTGCTGCCGGTGGCGCCGGCCGAAGCCACGCTGGTGTTCGAGGTCGACCAGGACCGGGCGCTCGAGCGGCTGCACCGCTGGGGCGGTGAGCCTTTGCCCCTGAACGCCAGTTGCTGGGTTCGGGACGACACCGCACCGGGCAGCCCCGAGTTGTTGTTCCTGCGCCTGCGCGGCGCGGTGGCTGCGGTGGACGCGGCCTGTGAACGACTGCTGCGCGAACACGGCGGGCAGCGCATTCCCAACGCCCAGGCCACGGGCGACTGGGCCGACTGCCGCGAACACCGCCTGCCGTTCTTCACCCAGGTGCCATCGCCCGACCATGGGCTGTGGCGCCTGTCGGTCCCGCAGACGGCCCGCCCGCTGCTGCCCGAGCACGCCCAGCTCATCGAATGGCACGGGGCCCAGCGGTGGCTTTGGGCGCCGGTCGCTTCGGCGGCCCACATCCGGGCGGCCGTCCATGCCGTCGGCGGGCACGCGCAGCTGTTCCGGGCTCCCCCCGCCGGCGACGGTGGCGTGCGCCGGTTCGACACCCCTTCGCCCGCCCTGGCGGTCATCATGCAGCGCTTGCGGGCCGCCTTCGACCCGCAGGGCGTGTTCGCCGGCCCCACGCTGTTCTGACATGCAGACCCAGCTTGCCCCCGAGTTCCAGCACACCGCCGCCGGCCGCGAGGCCGAGGCCATCCTGCGCAAATGCGTGCACTGCGGCTTCTGCACCGCCACCTGCCCGACGTACCAGTTGCTCGGCGACGAACTCGACGGTCCGCGCGGCCGCATCTACCTCATCAAGCAGGTGCTGGAAGGCGCGCAACCCACGCGCAAGACGCAGCAGCACCTGGACCGCTGCCTGACCTGCCGCAACTGCGAGACCACCTGCCCGAGCGGCGTGCAGTACGGTCACCTCGTGGACATCGGTCGCGCCGTGGTCGATGCCAAGGTGCCGCGCCCGGCCGCCGAGCGAACCGTGCGCTGGATGCTCAAGGAGGGCCTGCCTTCGCCCCTGTTCGGCCCGGCCATGAAGCTCGGCCAGGCGGTGCGTGGCCTGCTGCCCGCATCGCTGAAGGCCAAGGTGCCCGCGCCCCGCCCGGCGGGAAACTGGCCCACGCGCACCCACGCGCGCCGCGTTCTCATGCTCGCCGGCTGCGTGCAACCGGCCATGGCGCCCAACATCAACGCCGCCACCGCGCGCGTGCTCGATGCCGCCGGCATCCAGACGCTGGTGGCGCCCGAAGCGGGCTGCTGCGGTGCGGTGAAGTTCCACCTGAACGACCAGGCCGGCGGCCTCGATCAGATGCGCGCCAACATCGATGCCTGGTGGCCTTTGGTGGCCCAGGGGGTCGAAGCGATCGTGATGAACGCCTCGGGCTGCGGTGTCACCGTCAAGGAATACGGACACCTGCTGCGCGACGACGCCGCCTACGCCGACAAGGCCGCCCGGATAAGCGAGCTCACGCGCGACCTGTCCGAGTTGCTGCCCGACCTAGTGCCGGCGCTCAAGCCCCGGCTTCAGCACGCGCCCGACGCGCAGCAGGTGGTGGCTTTTCACCCGCCCTGCACCCTGCAGCACGGCCAGAAGCTGCGCGGCGGCGTCGAGCAGCACCTCGGCGCACTCGGCTTCACGGTGCAGGTGGCGCGCAACGAATCCCACCTGTGCTGCGGATCGGCCGGCACCTACTCGGTGCTCAACCCCGAGATCGCCACCACGCTGCGCGACCGCAAGCTCGGCCACCTCGGTGACCTGAAGCCGGCGGTGATTGCCAGCGCCAACATCGGTTGCATCACCCACCTGCAAAGCGGCACCGACACACCGGTGCGGCATTGGGTCGAACTGCTCGACGAGGCCCTGCAAGGCTGAGCGCCGATGATCCCCGCGCTGGCCACCCTGCTTGTGTTCCAGCTGATCGGTGAGGCCGCGGTGCTGGTCACCGGGGCACCGGTGCCCGGACCGGTGGCGGGCCTGGCCCTGCTGCTGGCGGGATTGGCCTTGCGCCCGGCCTGGATCGAGGCCATCAAGCCCACCGCCCAAACGCTGTTGCAGCACCTGTCGCTGCTGTTCGTGCCCGCCGGCGTGGGCGTCATGCAGCACCTGCAGCGGCTTGGCGACGAAGCGCTGGCCATCGGCGTGGCGCTGGTGATCAGCACCCTGGTGGGCCTGGCCAGTGCGGCCTTCACCATGATCTGGCTCATGAAGCGCGCGGCCCGATGAACGCCGAAACACCCCAGCGGCTGGCCGATGTCTGGGTGTACCTGTCGGCCACGCCGTTGCTGGGCCTCACGGTCACGCTGCTGGTGTACCAGGGCGCGTTCATGCTCTACCGGCGCAGCGGCTTCAACCCGCTGGCCAACCCGGTGGCCATCTCGGTGGTGCTGCTGGCCTCGCTGCTGTGGGCCACCGGCACGCCGTACGCGCGCTACTTCGAAGGCGCCCAGTTCGTGCACTTCCTGCTCGGGCCAGCCACCGTGGCGCTGGCGGTGCCGTTGTTCGAGCAGGCCGGCCGGTTGCGGCGCCTGGCGCTTCCCCTGATCGGCGCGTTGGTGGTGGGCACGCTGGCCGCCACGGTCACGGCCATCGGCGTGGCCTGGGCGCTCGGCGCCTCACCGGCCACGCTGGCGTCGCTGGCGCCCAAATCGGTCACCACGCCGGTGGCCATGGGCATTGCCGAGAAGATCGGCGGCCTGCCCTCGCTCACCGCCGTGCTCGTGGTCAGCACCGGCATCGTCGGCGCGGCCAGCGCGCGTTTCCTGTTCGACGCCCTGCGCATCAACGACCCCGCGGTGCGGGGCTTTGCGCTCGGCACGGCCGCCCACGGCATCGGCACCGCGCGGGCGTTTCAGGTCAGCGAGGAAATGGGCGCCTTCGCCGGCCTGGCCATGGGTCTGAGCGCGCTGTTCAGCGCAGTGGCGCTGCCCTGGATCGTGGCCGGCCTGCTCCGCGTGCTCTGAGGCCCGGACCGATCGTCGCTGACCGGCCATATCGCCCGGTCACACCCGTGACGACGGGTCGTGTTTCAACGCCGCGGCAGCGGGTGCCCGCCGGGTCCTGGCATCCTGGCGCAAGGTGAGCAGTCTTTCCTCGACCTCCTCCATCAGTTCCTTGAAGTCTTCCTTCTCGATCGCCCTGTGCGTCCGAAGCGCCTTGAGCGCTTTGATCAGCGCCTTGGCGGACCGCTTGTCCTTGATCTGGTGCACCAGGGTGTTGCCGTCCCTGTTGGTGGCCCTCATCAGGTGGTAGGCCGCGCGGGGTTTGAGCGTGCCTTGATTCACCAGCTGGAGGACCGTGCTGCCCATGGCGGTGATGACCTGGTGGTGTCCCAGCGCAAACGCCCTGCCCATGGCCTGTCCGCCAGCGCAGCTGGCCGCCAGGATCTTCAACACGTCGGGTTCCTTGAGCAGACCCTTGCCGAATGCCACCTGCAGCACCGCGCCCATGTCGCGAAAGGGTTGCGCGTGACCCCGCTCGGCGGCCGCGAACAAGGCCGGGAATCCGCTGGGGCTGTCGCCTCTGAGCAAGGTCCTGGCATCGTCCGCCGACAGGCCCTTCATCGCCATGAAGTCGATCAGATGCTGCTGCAGTTCGGCGGACGCAAACCCGTGGCCCACCAGCTCGCGGACGAGCTCAGGGTGCCAGGCGTGTGGAAGATCGGCGTGTGCAACCGAGACCTTGCGCCCGGATGGCTTGCCGGCAATGCTGCCGGCCGGGTCCAGGGGGTCCGCGATGAAGACGATCTTGGTGTGAAGCGACGTGCCCATGGGCTCGCTGGCCTGTCCGAAATAGGGCGCCGTGAGCCGATCCGGGTCCTGAAGCAGCGTGTTGAAGTCGAAGGGTGCCTGGCTGATGCAGCTGACGTTGGCGAAGTTGGGGTCCCAGCACTCGATCCGAGGCGCGCCCGGGCCGGTGGCATCGAAGCGCAGCGCCAGCACGTGGTAGCGGGTGTTCATGAAGGCGAACGCCACGGCCTGCCCCTGTTGCGCCATTTGCGCAAACTGGTGCTCTGCGAACGCGCCCCACTGCGAATGCGCCACCAGGTCTGCGCGGCACGGGTGGTCGTCCAGCGCGACGTAGAGCTCCTCGGTGTCGATGCCCATGATCTGCGCAATGCCCGAGCGGCTGGTCAAGGGGTCTTCGCCCGCTTCGCCGATGGCCTTGCGCAGAGGCTCCTCGCCCCAGAGGCGGATCTTCTCGATCGCCAGGTGGCGACAGAAGTAGTTTTCCTTGGGGGCTTCCTTGCGCTGCACCGCGCCATTGAAATTCAACGCCCGCCAGTGCAGCTGCAGCTTGACGTGGTCTGCGCGTGGCAGCGCCACCTTTCGGGGCGGGCGCTGATCGGGATGCGAAATCTTCAACCCGCAGGCCGTCGGCAGGCGCAGCGTCAACTCGCGCGGCATCAGCTCACCCAGATCAAGCTCCAGCAATCCGCCCATCGGCCGCGCGTCGAGCTGCCGGCCCCGGAAGTGCGGCACGCTCAGGCGCTGCAGGCCGTCAAAGTGCGCAAGCCAATTGGGCAAGCGCTTCAATCCCGCGGGCAAGGCAATGGCCGCCAGCGGTGTGCCATGCGCGGCACGCACCTCGTTGAGGGCAGCCATCACCTCGTCAAGCGCGGTTTCGCCGTCCTGCGATCGCGCGCCCGAGGGGAGCTCATCCATGCGCAGCAGATCGCCACCGTGGTGGGCCAGCTGCGACAAGTCGTGGAGAAGCTCTGGCGCAAGGTGCGCCCGCGCTCCGTCAAGCGCACGCTGAAAGCGGACCGTGGCGCATTGAAGACGGTCAGGGACCGCCACTTCGATGGGGGTGACGAGGCGGGCGGGTGCTGATCGCGAACGGACCCTGCCGAGGGAATTGGCATGCATGGAGGACCTTTGAGTGGTGGGTTCTCCCTGCGACCGTGATGCGCCTTGCGCCGCATCGTGGTTCAGTGTGAGGAGCCGGCGCGCCGCCCGCAACGGCTGAACGGTCTAGCCAGGCATCCTAGGCCGGGTATCGGACGCTGCCCCGGCCTAGACTGCCGCGCCGACCGCCCTGCCGATCAGCCCTTGTTCCCTTCAGGATGCCCAACCGTGCGCAGATACACCAAAGACATGCCCGCAGACCAGAGCGCCGCCCGCCACGTGCTCGATGCCGCCTACCGCGTGGTCGGCCGGGACCGGCACCGGGAGCGGGTCGATGAGCGGCTGCGCAACGGGTTGCCGCCCACCCATGCGCAGAAGCGGACCGGGGATCGGGCCGAGGCCATCGAACACCGGTTGCAGGGCCGCTTCATCGAACTGGCCCTGCAAGCCCACGGCGACGCACTGGCGCACGCCGAGGCGGGGGAGGGGGACCCCGAACTGCTGCAGGCGCTGGCGCAAGACGCCATGCGCGGACTTGCCGAGCGCGGATTCATCTCGGGTGAGCACCTGCATGCGTTTCTGGAGGCGCCTGTGCCCTACCTCGAAGCCTGGCGCGATGCAGCGCCCGCCGGCTTGCCCGCCGACCCCGATACCTGCCAGCTCTGCCGCGCCGCGTTCGGCCAGGCCTTCATCGATGCGGGCATCGCTGCGCCCGAGGGCGCCGAACGCGGCGCCGCCATCACCCCGGACCGGGTGTACGCGTGGCGCTACTTCTAGAGGGGCGTCTGCCCGGCGCCGGGGGCTTCAGCCCTTGAGTGCCGCTTCGATGTCCCCGGCCAGCTTTTCCGGGGCGTCCTGCGGCGCGTACCGCTTGATCACCTGGCCGTCCTTGCCGACCAGGAACTTGGTGAAGTTCCATTTGATGGCCTTGCTGCCGAGCAGGCCCGGTGCTTCGGCGGTGAGCCAGCGGTACAGCGGGTGGGCGTCGGCGCCGTTCACGTCGATCTTGGCCATCATGGGAAAGCTCACGCCGAAGTTGCGCTGGCAGAACCCGGCGATTTCCTCGTTGCTGCCAGGGTCCTGCGCGCCGAACTGGTTGCAGGGAAACCCCAGCACCACCAAGCCGCGGGCGCCATAGGTTTCGTGCAGTTTCTCCAGGCCGCCGAACTGCGGCGTGAAGCCGCATGCGCTGGCGGTGTTGACGATCAGCATGGCTTTGCCCCGGAACTGGCTCAAGGGCACGGTTTTTCCGTCGATGGACAAGGCTTCAAAGTCGTGAATGCCGGGCATGAATGCTCCTTCTGGACGGCCGGGGTGTTGGGTGTGCGACAAAATCATCACACAAGCGGCCCTGAGTTGCGGGTGTGTGCACCAAAAAGTCGCCCTCCACGCCATACTGCGAACGGTTTCAGAACGTAAGCAAACTCACCCAATCACCGTGGAGCAGGCATGGGGGCGGCCTACACCGTGGCACTCGTCGGGTTTTCCCAGAGCGAAAGTGCCACCTTCGATTCGTTCTTCAGGCTGGCGGCAAGGCGGCCACCGGCCTACCAGGTGCAGGAGGAGGTGCTCGACGCCCAGATCCTGCTGGTCAACGCCGACAACGCACAGGCCATGCTGCTGGTGCAGGGCGCGCGCCTGCCCGGGCGCGTGCTGCTCATCGGCGGCAGTGACGGTGGCACGGGCTGGCCGCGCCAGCCCCGGCCGGTGCGTTTTGTCTCGTTGCTCGGGTCGCTGGACGCCCTGGTGGGCTTGAGCACCGAGCGCGCAGCCGCCGTTTCCCCGCCCCCCGCCACCAACTTCCCCGCCACCGAGCCGTTCAAGGCTTCGCAGCTCCAGGGGCTGGATGTCAGCATGCGCCTGGCCAGTGGCAAACCGGTGGCTGGCGTCGCCATGGCCCCGGCGGCGCGCCCGCGGCGCCGCTTCCCCGACACCGATTTCCCCCCGACGCGACCGATGACCCGGGACGAGATCCGGGCCATGGACGCCGCCGCAGCGCGCCGGGCGGCGCCGGCCGCTCCGGCCCCTGCGCCCGCCCCGGCACCAGCGCCCGCGCCAGCCGTGGCCCGCGCCCCGGCGGCCGGCACGGTGCGCATTCCTTTGCGAGGCGCCACCGATTTCGGCGATCTCGATGAACTGCTCAACGTGGCCCCGCCGGCGCCCAAGGCGCGCGGCACGCGCGCCCAGGCCACCCGCTCGGGCCGCGGCGATGCGGCCATGGCCGAGGTGGCGCGCGGCGATGCGCTGCTGGTCGGGCAGAGCCTGGTCGAAGGGCGCATCCTGCTCAAGCGCTTTCGCAAGTACGACCTTGAAATCGACTGGTGCCGCGAGCCCTCGCAGGCGCAGGCCATGCTCGATGCGCATCCCTACCGCCTGGTCATCATCGACCGCCTGGGCGGCCAGCCCGACGCCTTCACCATCTGCCGTTGGGCCAAGCAGTCCAAGGGGCCCAAGGGCTCGCCGGTGGTCATCCTGTTCGCGCCCACCGCCGGCAGCATGGACCGCATGAAAGCCGGTCTGGCGGGTGCCGATGGCTACCTGTCGCGCTCGGTGAGCGAGGCCGACCTGTACAAGGTGCTGGCCCAGCACCGCCTGGTCAACCTCAACGGCTTCGCCCCCACCAACGTCGGCTCGTTCTGACCCGCCCGCCGGCGCCGGCGCGGCCGGATCAGCCGTGCAGGTCGTCGCGTCGCGCGATCTCCAGCAGGCGGTCGAGCTCGTGGGCGTGATCGCGCTGGTTGCGGCGGTGCCAGGCCCCGATGACCGCCATGGTGCCGGCCACCAGCAGGCCGAACAGGCTGATGGCCGCGAAGGCCGACAGCCCCATGCCGGTCGAGACCGTGTAGATCGCCCCCAGACCGAGGATGCAGGCCTGCTCGTTGAAGTTCTGCACCGCAATCGACCGGCCCGCGCCCATGAGGTTGTGCCCGCGGTGCTGCAGCAGCGCGTTCATGGGCACCACCAGAAACCCGCCCAGGCCGCCGAGCAGCACCAGGAAGGGCGCGGCCACCCAGACGTTGTCGATGAAGTTCATCAGGACCACCAGCAGGCCCATGCCGATGCCCAGCGGGATCACCCGCGTGGCCTGGTCCAGCCGCATGCGCATCGACGCCACCACCGCGCCCACGGCGGTGCCCAGCGCCACCACCCCGACCAGTGCCGATGCCTGGGTGGTGCCGTAACCCAGCGCCGCCGCGGCCCAAGCCAGCACGATGTAACGCAGGTTGCCGCTCACGCCCCAGAACAGCGTGGTGGTGGCCAGCGAGATCTGGCCCAGCCGGTCGCGCCACAGGCGCAGGTTGCAGGTCCAGAAGTCGGGCAGCAGCACCACCGGGTTGCGCGGCATGGGCCGGGGCGTGACGCCGGTGAGGGGAATGCGCAGGTTGAAAATGGCGGCCAGCACGTAGACGCCGACCAGCAGGGCAATGGCGGCCTGCGGCGCGGTGTGGATGCCCGGCATGTCGATCGCCAGCAGCCATGAGGCCACGGCCGGCCCCACCAGTTGGCCGCCCAGCAGCACGCCCAGGATGATCGACGCGATCGTCAGGCCCTCGATCCAGCCGTTGGCCTTGACCAGTTGGGAGGGCGGCAGCAGCTCGGTGAGGATGCCGTACTTGGCCGGCGAATACGCCGCCGCGCCCAGGCCCACCAGCGTGTAGGCCAGCAGGGGGTGCACGCCGAACAGCATCAGCAGGCAGCCCACCACCTTGATCGCGTTGCTGATGAACATCACCTGCCCCTTGGGCCGCGCGTCGGCGAAGGCCCCCACGAAGGGCGCCAGCAGCACGTAGAACAGGGCAAACATGGGCACCAATGCAGCGCTCTGCCATTCCGGTGCCTGGCGGGAACGCAGCAGCTCGATCGCGGCGACAAACAGGGCGTTGTCTGCCAGCGAGCTGAAGAACTGCGCCGTCATGATGGTGTAGAAGCCGCGCTTCATGGCGATGATTCGCGCTGTCGGGCGGCCAGGGGCGGCGCCTTGACGGGGGGCGCCGACACCCGTTTGTGCGACAGTTCGCGGGTTGTCTCCAGAGGTGGCGCGGGTTATAGCATGCGGGTCGGGCATCACAGGGTGTTTGCCGGTCCGCCGCCCGGGCCATCGGCGCGCTCCTTGACATTTCTCACGCCATGCCCCGCCCCATTCTTGCCACCGTCCACACCGGCGCGCTGCGCCACAACCTGCAGGTCGCGCGCGACCGAGCACCCGACGCCCGGGTCTGGGCCGTGGTCAAGGCCAACGCCTACGGCCATGGCATCGAGCGCGCGTTCGAAGGGCTGCGCGGCGCCGACGGCTTTGCCCTGCTCGACCTGGACGAGGCCGAGCGCATCCGGGCGCTGGACTGGCGTGGCCCGGTGCTGCTGCTCGAGGGCGTGTTCGAGCCCCGCGACCTCGAGCTTTGCTCGCGGCTGAACCTGTGGCACGTGGTGCACTGCAGCGAGCAGATCGACTGGTTGGCGGCCCACAAGACCCACCAGCCGCACAAGGTGTTCCTCAAGCTCAACAGCGGCATGAACCGCCTGGGCTTCACGCCCTCGGCCTTTCGGGCCGCGTGGGCGCGCCTGAACGCGCTGCCGCAGGTCGAGGAAATCGCCCTCATGACGCATTTCAGCGACGCCGACGGCGCGCGAGGCATCGCGCACCAGGTGGCGACTTTCGAGCGGGCCGGCGCCGACCTGGGCGGCGAACGCACGCTGTGCAACAGCGCCGCCGTCCTGCGCCATGCCGGCGCCGCCCTCCAGGGTGCGGCCAACCTGGGTGCCGACTGGGTGCGCCAGGGCATTGCGCTGTACGGCGGCGCGCCCGACCACCCCGAGCACACCGCGGCCGACTGGGGCTTGCGGCCGGCCATGACGCTGTCCACCCGGGTCATCGGGGTGCAGTCGCTGCAGGCCGGCGACACGGTGGGCTATGGCTCCACCTTCACCGCGACCGGACCCATGCGGGTGGGCGTGATCGCCTGTGGTTACGCCGACGGGTACCCGCGGCACGCGCCTACCGGCACGCCCGTGCTGGTGGACGGTGTGCGCACCCGCACCGTCGGCCGGGTCAGCATGGACATGACCATGGTGGATCTGACGCCGGTGCCGCAGGCGCAGATCGGCAGCGAGGTGGTGCTTTGGGGCCATTCGGCCCACGGCGCGGTGTTGCCGGTGGACGATGTGGCGCACGCGGCCGGCACCATCGCCTACGAGCCCCTGTGCGCAGTGGCGCCCCGGGTGCCGTTCCAGGTGACCGGGTGAGCGCCGGCGAGCCCGTGCGGTCGGACGGGTTTTCTGATCAGGGTCGGCCGGGCGCGCAGTCGGCAAAGCCGTAGCGCTCGCAGAACGGGTTGCCCAGCACGGGCAACCAGCGCGGAATGTCGTGGAAGTCGCGCGCCACCGCGGCCAGCACCCGCTCGCGGTAAGGCGCAAACCGGAAACCCTCGCCGTCCACCGCCCAGAACCGGACGCCCTCGACCTCGATCGGGCGCTTGGCCACGCGCTCGAAGTAGGGTGCGTAGGCCGACAGATCGGGCTCGTCGTACTGGAACACGCGGATCGGTCGTCCTTCGAACGCCCGGAAGTCGACGATCTGGTCGTCCTGCCGCGCGTGGTGGCGGCCCGGCCCGAACACCGGCACGTACTGGCGGTGGTGAAACGCCAGCACGGCGGCCGGGTTGTAGGCATGCGCCATCAGCGTGGCGCCGGGCGGCAGATCGCGCTGCAGGGCCTCCACCACCGCCGGTGTTTCGCGCAGGAACACCGCCCGGTCGTGCAGCCGGGTGCCGGACCACCAGGAGAGTGGCGACAGGGCGATGCCGACCACCACGATCAGGTGGGGCACCGACAAGGCCGCCGTGTAGCCGAGCAGGCGGCGCAGCGGCCGCACGTCGGTGCGCAGCCCGGCCCACACCACGAACACCGGCACGAAGCCGAGCACCCAGTGCAGCCCGATGGTGCGGCGCGTGGCCAGCAGCGCAAACACCACCAGCGGAAACAGGCAGAGCACCGCCAGCGTGGTTCGGGTGTTGGCACTCACGCCCACCGGCGACCGCGAGCGCAGGGCCCGCCACACCCACCAGGGCGTGAACAGGTAAAGCGCCATGGCCAGATAGGTGACGAACGTCTCCACCGACCAGGCCGATGCCTCGTTGCGGTTGAAGACGTTGAACATGATGTGGCTCCAGCCGTGCGTGGCGTTCAGCCAGAGGTTGCCCGCGATGGCGGGCAGCGCGGTGAGCAGGATGAGGAACGGTGCCCACCAGCGCTCGCGCCGCCAGCCCCAGGCATGGGCGGCGTAGGCAAAGCCCAGCAGCGCCGCGAAATACTTGCCGAAGAATGCGGCGCCCAGCAGCGCCCCGCACAGCAGGTACCAGGGCGCGCTGCGGTCGGCGGTGTCGGCGCGCACGTAGGCCCAGAACGACAGCGCCATGAACAGGATCAGCGGCGTGTCGGTGGTCACCAGCACGAACATCCAGCTCCAGGGCATGGCGAGGTACACCGCACCGGCCAGCCAGGCGGCGGCCTCCCGGTCTTCGGGCAGCAGGCGGCGCAGCAGGTCGACGATCAGCAGCGCGATGGCGCTGGTGACCAGCAGCGTCACGCTGCGCAGCACCAGCGGTTCGTCGCTGATGCGGTGCAGCACCGCGAGCAGCCAGCCCACCAGCGGCGGGTGGTCGGAGTAGTGCCACGCCGGGTGCACACCCCACTGGAAGAAGAAGGCTTCGTCGCCGGTGAAGGGGAACAGCGCCGCCAGCACCACCTTGAGCAACAGCGTGAGGCCCAGTGCCCACCAGAACACGCGGCGGGCGGCCGCGATCGATGTGTCGTCTGCGTTCATGTGCAAGGAATCTGGCGGTGCGCGGTGTGCAGCGAGGTCAACGCGCGTCGAACGCCAGCAGGCTCACGCCGATGACGATGAGGGTGCAGCCGGCCACCCGCACCCAGGAGAACGGCTCGCCCAGCCACAGCACGCCCAGCAGCATGGTCACCACGAAGCCCAGGCTCACGAGCGGATAGGCCAGCGACACGTCGAGCCGGGACAGCACCCACAACCAGAGCACGGCGCTGGCACCGTAAAGCACCAGCCCCAGCCAGACCATCGGGCTGGTGAAGGCCTGCAGGTACGTGCCGGCCACGTCGGCGGCGCCCGATGCCGGGCCCGGGGCCAGCCCCCGCTTCATTGCCAGCTGCGCGGCCGACGACAGCAGCACGCAGAACACGGCCAGCGCCAGCGCCACGCCCTTCATGCGCTCACCCCGCCCACGGTGGCCGCCACGCCGATGGCGCCCATCACCAGCAGGGTGCCCCAGCTGAACGGGTCCTTCAGGGCAAAGGCCAGCGGGTCTTCGCCGTGCAGCTCGCGCCGTCCGGTCTTGAGCCAGATGCGCATCACCCACAGCAGCAGCACCGGCGCTGCCGCCCACAGCAGGTCGGGCTGGGCGTAGAGGGCGCGGCTGTTGGGTGAATCGATGTAGAGCGCCAGCACCAGCACCGCCATGAAGCCACTGGCCATGCCCATGGCGCGCAGCGAAGGCAGGTCGCGTGGCTGGTAGCCACGCCCGGGCGCGGGCGCCTGGTTGTCGTCCACCGCCTCTTCCAGCTCGGCGCAGCGCTTGACCAGCGCCAGGCTCAGGAACAGGAAGATCGAGATCGCCAGCAGCCAGTTGGACAGGTCGACCCCGGTGGCCACTGCGCCGGCGCCGATGCGCAGGGTGTACAGCGTGGCCAGCAGCAGCACATCGAACAGGGCGATGCGTTTCCAGGCCATCGAGTAGGCCAGCGTGAGCGCGGTGTAGAGCAGCAGCACGGCCGCGAAGGCACCTCCGACCCAGGCCGCCAGCGCGAACGCCGCCACGATCATGACCGCGCCCAGCCCCACGGCGGTGGAGATCGGCAATGCGCCCGAGGCCAGCGGGCGCAGGCGCTTGATGCGGTGCACCCGGTCGTTGGGCAGATCGAGCAGGTCGTTCAGCAGGTAGGTGGCCGAGGCGCACAGGCCGAACGCGACGAACGCCACGAACAACTGCAGCCACAACAGGGGGTCGAGCGAGTGTGCGGCCAGCAAGGGCAGAAACAGCAACCCGTTTTTGGACCATTGCTTGAGGCGGATCGCGCGCAGCACCGTCTTGAGCGACAGCGGCGCGCGCTCGAACACTTGGGAAGGCTCGCGATGGGCGCGCAGGCGTTGCAGCACGCCGTCGGGCGCGTTCACCGCCACCGCCTGGGCGCTGCCCTGCCACACCGGCAGGTCGTCGTGGCTGTTGCCGGCGTAGGCCCACTGCGTGTGCCCCTGCGCCCGCGCATGGGCGTCGATGGCCTGTTGCTTGGCCGCCCGGCTCAGGTTTTGCGTGTGATCGGAGGTGCCGATGGCGTCGCTGAACACGCCGAGGTGGTCGGCCACGCGCTTCACGATGCGTTCGTCGGCCGCGCTGGCCAGCACCAGTGTGCGCCCCCGCCGGTGCTCGGCGCGGAGAAAGTCGATGAAGTCCTGTCGCCAGGGCAGGTGGGCGGGATCGGGCAGCACCGAGTCGGCCAGGGCGCGTTTGAAGCCGGCCTTGCCGCGCGGCAACCAGAGCAGCATGCGCACCAGGTTGAACGGGCTCTGGCGGACGAACAGCATGGCCGACTCGTGCAGCGTGTCGCTGGGTGTCAGCGTGCCGTCCAGGTCAACGTAGAGCGGGCAATCGTCCGGTGCGGGTGGGTTCATGGTGCTGGCGCGGTGCTGGTCGGCCGATTCTAGGGGGCGGCCCGCGCGCGCCCCGCGCGGCTCAGCCGGCCAGCCAGCCCCAGGCGCGCAGCGCCAGATCGACGGCCACCTGGCCGAACGCCACGGTGTAGGCCACCGCGCCCGCGCCGGCGGTGGTGGCCATCACCAGCGCCACCCCATCGCGAAACAGCCAGCCCAGCCCCAGCAGCACCAGGCTCAGGCTGGGCAGCACGTTGCCGAACGGCAGGGGCAGAAAAATGATGGCGGCCATGACGGCGATCCAGGCGCCCCACCAGCCGCGCGTGCGCTCGTGCCGCCATGCCTGCCAGCGCGGACGCAGCCAGCGGTTGGCACGGGCGTAGAGCCATGCCAGGGCATGCAGGCTCCGCCGGGACCATTTCTCGTTGAGGGTCAGCCCGCCAATGGAGCCGGGCAGCTCCACGCTTTCGCGCCCCCGCGCCCAGGCCCAGCCCAAGGCAACGATGAAAAAGCTCAGGAACCATCCGGCGCCCCCGACCGGGATCAGGGTGAACATCGACAACAGCATCACCAGCACCGGCAGCGAAGCGTCCCCGTGCAGGCGCAGGAGATCGGCCAGCGACAGACGCAGGTCGGCGGTGCCGCCGGGCGCCTGGCGCACCTGGCGCTCGAAACCGACGGCGCTGCGCCGCAGGCGGCGGGCAAGGGCGTTGTTCATGTTGGAGCCGAATGAAGCATGGTTGCATGACTCCTTGATGTCGGCTCCGGTTCCCGGCGCCGGCCGGCGAACCGTTCAGACGGTCGAAAACTGCCCGTGCCGGACCCCCAGCTGTTCCATGCGCTCGATGGTCAGGCGCCGGAGGACGGGGTTTGCCAGAACCGACTGCAACTGCCTGGCGAGGTCGCGCAACCCCAGCATCCGCTCGGTCACGCGGTCCAGGCTTCTGGAATCCTTGGGCTCACCCGTCGGGGTGAGCCCCCGGCGTTCCCGTTCGATCCAGTCCGCGGTTGTTTCCGCCGTCGCCACGATCGATTCGAGCATGGTCTGAAGCGGAAGGACGTAGGCCTCGTCGTCCCGCCCGCCCTGCGGCACGTCCGGTCGCGGGTTGTCCAGCTGGTCGATCAGCAGGGCCATGGCATCGTCGGTGTTCTCCGGCAGGGTGGTGATCCGGTCTGCCGAACCAAAGGCGCGGGCGGCGAGGTCGGCGAGGATGTGGCTGACGTCGTCCACCAGCACCTCGGTGGCTCTGCCGGCCCCGGGCGCCTGGTCGTGCTTTTGCCGCAGCTCCTCCAGCCGGGTGGTGGCCATGCGGGGCGAGCCCATGGGGTTGGACAGCTTCGACCGCGCGTGCTGGCCGAGACTCTTCCTGAGCCTCGTCGAGCGGCTCCTGGGGCGGTCGGCGCTGGCGTTGGAGGTGGTGTCTTTTGGGTCGGCCGGCGCCGGTGCCTGTGGGCTCTGCTTCAGCCGCAGCGCGTCGCCTCGCGCCTTCATGGCGCTGTTGAGGTCCTTCAGGCGGGCGGGGCCGTCGCCCGTGTCGTCGAGCGCGCTCAGTGGCGCCACTGGCGCCGGTCGCGCGACCGGCTCCAGCCGTGTCGGGTCGGCCAGCAGCTCGAGAAGGTAGGCCACCTCCAGCTGCTCGCGGCTTGACGGCGACGGCCCCACCCGGTTCCTGGCGGAGCCTTCTTCCACCAGCCAAGTGCCGCGCAGGGGGTGCAGCTTGCGGGTGTGGGCCTGAAGCTCGATGAGCTGTTCTGCACCGATCAGGTGCTGGCGCTGCGCGTCGGACCTCAGTGCCTTCAGTTCATTCAGCAACTCGGGCATTTCCCTGCTGAAGGTCCTGCGGAGGTCCCGCGCCGTTGCGTCGGGGTGTTCCGCCATGTGCCGCACGAGGCGGTACAAGGGGTCGCTGCAGCCCGCCAGAAGCTGGTTCATGGACGCCACGTTGTGCGACACGGTGGCGCTGCGGTGCAGGGGAAGCCGGTCATCGGGGTAGTCCTTGATGCCCAGGAAGTTGCAGAGCAGAAACTTCGTGTTGGCCAGGTGATCGGCCGATGTGGGCCTGGAATCGTGGCTGGCGAGGATGAACCGAATGGTCTCGACCGGCATCTTCAAGGCCTTCAGCACGGCGGCTTCATCGCTCTGGTCCATCGGCACGTGGTCTCTGGCCTGTCCGTGCAGGCCGTGGGCCAGCAGATCCACCAGCAGGAACTCGTTGTCCTTGATGCGCTCGGGCGAGAACAGCGACCAGTTGAAGTCGGCCAGTGCCTTCGCGCTGGCGCCCGGTGAATTCTTCAATGTCGCGGCCAGGTCATCGAGCGCGATCTTCCACGCGAACAGGGATTCCTCGTCACCGGCTTCAACGTCGTTGATCAGCTGGCGGTAGCCATCGATCCCGAAGCGCTGCACGAACGCCCTGGCGGCCCGGCTTCTCGCCTTCAGCTCGTCCTTCTCCGCTTTGCGCTGGCCGGCGCGAACGGCCACCGAGCCGAGGTAACCCAAACCGATCCCGGCCCCGATCGCCACCGCGGGCGCGGTCACCAACCCCCCTGTCGCGACCGAGGCGGTGAGGCCGCCCACGACGAGGGCCGAGAGGGTCAGGGCAAGGCCCAGACCGCCGTTGAGAAAGTTGGCGGTGGCCTTGTTGCCGCGGGTGTGGGCCTGAAGGGAGGCGCGGTGCAGGACCCGCACGACCCGGCTCTGGCTGCGCATCAAGGCCCAGGCGGCGGCCCTGCCCATGGCCCTTTGCGAGGGCGACAGTGCTGAGCCCGCCGCACGCATGTTGGCCACCACCTTGCCCGCGGTCGCGATCTTCTCGAGGGCGACTGCCTTGCTCGCCGATGCCGCCTTGAGTTCGCGCTTGGCATCCTTCATGTCCAGGCGAGCCATGTAGAGGCCCAGCGTGCCGGACAGAAGGCCCGTGCCCAGGGCACCCAGGGTGGCCGCGGTCAGGCTGGTGACCTCGCCCGCGACGTTGAGCGCCACCGCGCTCAGGTCCGCTGCCGCCCGGGTGCCCTGCAGGGGGACATCGCGGATGCGCTTGATCTCCTGGTGTGCCAGTCCCTCAAAGGGGCGAAACACCAGCTTCCTGGCGCTCGGCCGCGACAGCGCCTTGTGGCGGGCCTCGAGTGCCGCCACTTTCTCGTCGTGCTCCTTCTGCGGGTCGATCGGCGTTCCGTCCACCGTGAACCTCGGTGCGGGCGCACGCTTCGCCGCTGCCTTGATCCCGGCTTTGTGCCCGGCCTTGAGCGCGGTCAGCTCGGCCTGGATCTCGCGCTTGATGGCCGCAATCGACAGCAGATCGGGGAGTGCATCGACCCGCTTGGCGTGGCGATCGAGCGCGGCGTCGAGGTCGCGTTGCAGCCCGAGGCATTCGGCATTGAGCGTGGCAACCTGGTCTTCGAGCTCGTCGGTGTCGATGTCACCGGCGAGGTCCGTGACGGTCTCCAGGTCGGCCTTTCTGCTCTGAAGGGCCCGCTCCAGCCGGTCGATGGCGATCAGGTCGGCGGACAGATCGGCGGTGGCCTTGCCGAACCGCTCCAGGTGCGCCTCGATGCAGTCCTGCTGGTCTTCGCCGTAGTACGCCTTGAGGTAGTTTTTGCGCAGGGTCTCCAGCGCCTTGATGTTGAAGGCGCAGACTTCAATGTGCTGTTTTGCCGCGGCCAGTTGGTCGGGGTCGGTCACCGCCCCTTCTTCGGCCGCCTCGGTGAGTCTGGCCAGCCGGGTCTCTGCCTCGGCCAGTTCCGATGCCTGCTGCGTCAACAGCAGGCCGGCCGTGGCGAAATCGTCCTTGGCCTTCCTGGCGTCGGAATGGGTGCTGTAGGCATCGTAGACCTGCCCGATGACCGCCAGAACACCGAAAGCCGCGGCGGCTTCCGCGCCTCCCCCGGCGACCGCGTTGGTCCCACGTCCCAGCACCGACAGGCTCCACATCGAGTAGGCGGTGGATTTTTTGGTGTCGGTCAGCAGCGCCCGATGGCGGCTGGCGATGTGAGCCGACAGCTGCTGCGGCGACATCGAGGCGTCAGCCTCCATGGCCGGCGGCGGATTGGACAATGCGATGGGCCGGTCGAGCGGGCCGGGTCCGGGGAGGGCCCTTTTCAAGGCGCGCTTGCCCGTGTTGGCCGACGTGCTCTTTCGGGCCAACGCCCGTTTGGCCCCGGGTGAACCGATCCGGGAGGCCCTGCTGGCGGCGGACGGTGTGATCTGGTTCTGGGACAGCGAACGGTCCACGCCGAGGCGGGCCGGGCGCTTGTTGACGGCGCTGCGCCTGGAGGCGCCGAAGCTGGAGCTGCTGCTTTCGCGGATCATGGCTGCACCGTGCCGCGCGTCAGGCGATGGTCAACTGAAAAGGCATGCCGGTGGGCATGGAGGTGGCCTCGCCCGTCGCCTCTGCCGCGGCTTGTGCCAGCACCTGGGCGCAGGCCTCGTACCAGGCGGCCAGTGCGCGCGCCAACGCGTCTTCGGTTTGCTCCACCAGGTCGTCAGCGTCGTCGACGCCCTCGGCGTCCAGCCCCACCGTTGCCACGATCTCGTCGAGTTCTTCGATCACCGCGAAGACCACCCGGTCCGTGCCGTCGGGCTGTGTCCAGTGGTGCTCAAGCAGCAGCCGCATCAGCGCCAGCGCCTGCACCGGGTCGTCGGTGGTGTCGATCACCACCGGCAACGGGATGGAGACGTCGATCCGGGCGTCGCTGTCGTTCCATTGCAGGCAGATGGCCGTGTCCTGCAGCTCGATTTCGTGCCCGTTTTCAAGGACGGGGCTGGGCCCGCCGTTGAAGCGGGCGGACAGATCGTCAAGGCAGGCGCGAAACTCGTCGGCGGTCATGGGGGCTTCCTTTTCGAAGCGTGGCGGAGCCCCTCCCTGATGGTGGATCGATTCTTGTGGGATACCCCTGTGAGTGGGCAGTGGTTGCCTTCGCGTTCCGGGGCCAGGCGTCCATTCGTCCGGTGGAACGGCCGATGGTCCTTTTCCCGTCGGGCTCAGGCCCAGACCGATTCGAGCGCTGCCCAGGCGGCCGTGATCACCGGCTCGCCACGCCGCTCGGCGCGGCAGACAAAGCTCAGCTCGCAGTCCAGCGACACCCGGTCGGCGACCACCAGCCCGCGCGCCTGCGCTTCCCGGATGGCGATGGCGTCGCGCACCAGGCTCAGGCCGACGCCGCTGCGCACCAGGTCGAGCATGGAGGCCTCCTGGTCGACCAATGCCACGCGGCGCGGCTCGAGGCCGGTCACCGAGCCCGGGCCGAAGACCCGGCGCTGCAGCCGGTGGTGAGCGCTGGCCGGCGGTGTGGCCAGCCAGGGCAGGGCGGCCAGTGCCTTCCAGTCGCGCCCGCGCACCTGCGGTCCCCAACCGGCCGGCGCCAGCACCCGGTAGGTGAACCGGGTGAGGGTCTTGCGCGCCCAGGGTGAGCCCACCGGGTCGTCGGGCAGGTCCAGAAAGTAGCCGACGTCGAGCTCACCCGCGTCGATGCGGGCGAGCACCTCGCCGCTCATGCCCTGGCGCAGCACCGTGTCCAGCTGCGGGCTGGACTCGACGAGTTGGCGCAGAAACGCGCCGAGCCGGGTGAATTCGGGGTCGAGGATGGTGCCGATGCGCAGGCGCCCGCGCACCGTGGAATGCAGGCTGGCGGCCGCGCTCCCGAACTCGGCCAGCGCGGCCAGCGCCTTGTCCGCCACCGGCAGCAGCGCCGCGCCGTCGGGCGTCAGCGCCATGCCCTGCGGCGTGCGGGTGAACAGCTGCAGGCCGGTGGCCTCGGCCAGCGCCTTCAGCTGCAGGCTCACGGCCGGCTGGCTCAGGTGCAGCCGCTCGGCCGCCCGCGACACATTGCCTTCGCGCGCCACGGTGGCGAAGGCGCGCAGGGCCTGGGGGTCGAAGGGCAGGGCGGTCGATTTGCGCACCCTTGATTATTTGCACAGCTTATGAAGCGCTGGTGGCCTTTTCATTGGATTTTTCGGCCCGACAGGGCCAGACTGCGCACCATTCCCGGAGAACTTCCATGAGCATCAACAATATCAATCACTTCATCGGCGGCCGTGCGGTGCCCGGTTCGTCCCCCCGCGCGCAGGACGTCACCAACCCCGCCAGCGGTGCGGTCACCGGCCGCGTGGCGCTCGCCAGCGCCGCCGACGTGAACGCCGCCGTTGCCGCCGCCCAGGCGGCTTTCCCCGCCTGGGCCGACACGCCGCCGATCCGCCGCGCGCGCGTCATGTTCAAGTTCCTGGAGCTGGTGAACCAGCACAAGGACGATCTGGCCCGCATGATCACCGCCGAGCACGGCAAGGTGTTCACCGACGCGCAGGGCGAGGTGTCCCGCGGCATCGACATCATCGAGTTCGCCTGCGGCATTCCGCAACTGCTCAAGGGCGATTTCACCGACCAGGTGTCCACCGGCATGGACAACTGGACCCTGCGCCAGCCACTGGGCGTGGTGGCCGGCATCACCCCGTTCAACTTTCCCGTGATGGTGCCCATGTGGATGTTCCCGGTGGCCATTGCCGCGGGCAACACCTTCATCCTCAAGCCCAGCCCGATCGACCCGTCGCCCTCGTTGTTCATGGGCGAACTGCTCAAGCAGGCCGGTCTGCCCGATGGCGTGTTCAACGTGGTGCAGGGCGACAAGGAGGCGGTGGATGCACTGCTGGTGCACCCCGACGTGAAGGCCATCAGCTTCGTCGGCTCTACGCCGATCGCCAATTACATCTACGAGACCGGCGCGCACCACGGCAAACGCGTGCAGGCCCTGGGCGGCGCCAAGAACCACATGGTCGTCATGCCCGACGCCGACCTCGACCAGGCGGTGGACGCGCTGATCGGCTCGGCCTACGGCAGCGCCGGCGAACGCTGCATGGCCATCAGCGTGGCGGTGCTGGTGGGCGACGTGGGCGACCGCATCATGCCCCGCCTGATCGAGCGCACGAAAACGCTCAAGGTGCTGGACGGCCTGAACCTGGCGGCCGAGATGGGCCCCATCGTGACCGCCGCAGCCCATGCGCGCATCAGCGGCTACATCGAGGCCGGCGCGAAGGAAGGCGCCAAGTTGCTGGTCGACGGCCGTGGCTTCGACGGTGCCAGGGCCGGCGCCGGCTGCGACCGGGGCTTCTGGATGGGCGGCACCTTGTTCGACCACGTGACCACCGACATGAAGATCTACAAGGAAGAGATCTTCGGCCCGGTGCTCAGCTGTGTGCGCGTGCCCGATTTCGCCACCGCCGTGCAGATAATCAACGACCACGAATTCGGCAACGGCGTGAGCTGCTTCACCCGCGACGGCAACGTGGCGCGCGAGTTCGCGCGCCGCATCCAGGTGGGCATGGTGGGCATCAACGTGCCGATCCCCGTGCCCATGGCCTGGCATGGTTTCGGTGGCTGGAAGAAGAGCCTGTTCGGCGACATGCACGCCTACGGCGAAGAAGGCGTGCGCTTCTACACCAAGCAGAAATCGATCATGCAGCGCTGGCCCGAATCGATCGGCAAAGGCGCCGAGTTCGTGATGCCGGTCTCCAAGTGACTCCCCTGCGCGCCTGCGGCGCTTCCCCCATGAGAGGGGACGACACCAGCGGCGCGGCGGAGCCGGTTCCGCGGTGTCCCTGGGTTCAGGCACTTCGCGCCGAAGAGGGTTTGCATGGACGACGGGAACAGTGAATACAGGCCCGAAGACGGTGACTGGCAGACGCTGACCACGGTGTTCAGCCCGACCGAGGCGTGGATGCTGCGCGGGGTGCTGCAGGCGGCGGGTGTGCCCGCAGCGGTGGCCGACGCACACCTGGTGCAGACGCACGGGCTGCTGGCGCCGGCCATTCCGGTGCGGGTGCAGGTGCCCGAGCGGTGGCTCACGCGGGCCGAGGAAGTGCTCGCTGCCTACGAACGCGGCGATTTTGGATTGAGTGACGAACACGTGGACGGGGACAGGCCCTCATGAGCGACACCACCTTCGATTTCATCGTCATCGGCGCCGGCACGGCGGGCTGCCTGCTGGCCAACCGCCTGAGCGCCGA
The DNA here is from genome assembly GCA_046604145.1 of Hydrogenophaga sp. XSHU_21. GTDB lineage: Bacteria > Pseudomonadota > Gammaproteobacteria > Burkholderiales > Burkholderiaceae_C > Hydrogenophaga. Next base: position 1,104,886 of record JBKIXD010000002.1, on the reverse strand, counting down.
TCCGACCCGGCGCGTGCTGCTGGTGGAGGCCGGTCGCAAGGACGACTACCACTGGATCCACATCCCGGTGGGGTACCTCTACTGCATCGGCAACCCGCGCACCGACTGGCTCTACCAGACCGAGCCCGATCCCGGGCTGAACGGACGCCGGCTGCGCTACCCGCGCGGCAAGACGCTGGGGGGCTGCTCCAGCATCAACGGCATGATTTACATGCGCGGCCAGGCACGCGACTACGACCAGTGGGCGCGCCTGGCCGGTGACGCCGATTGGCGCTGGGACGCCTGCCTGCCCGACTTCAAGGCACACGAAAACCACCACCGCCTGGACGCCTCCCGCGACGAGGCCTTTGCCCGCCTGCACGGCCACGGCGGTGAGTGGCGCATCGAGAAGCAGCGCCTGCGCTGGGACATCCTGGACGCCTTTGCCCAGGCCGCGCAGCAGGCCGGTGTGCCCGCCACGGCCGATTTCAACACCGGCGACAACGAGGGCGTGGGGTACTTCGAGGTCAACCAGAAAGCCGGCTGGCGCTGGAATGCCTCCAAGGCATTCCTGCGGCCGGTGCAGCACCGCGCCAACCTCACCGTGTGGACCGACACCCTCACCGAGCGGCTGGTGTTCGAGCCCGATGCATCGGGTGCGCTGCGCTGCACCGGTGCCGAATTGCGCCGGGCGGGCCAGCGGGTCACGGTGCGCGCCACCCGGGAGGTGGTGCTCAGTGCCGGCAGCATCGGCTCGCCGGCGATCCTGCAGCGCTCGGGCGTCGGGCCCGGCGCGCTGCTGCAGCGCCACGGCATCGGTGTGCGGCACGAACTGCCCGGCGTGGGCGAGAACCTGCAGGACCACCTGCAGATCCGCGCCGTCTACAAGGTGCAAGGCGCCCTCACGCTCAACACGCTGGCCAGCTCGATCTGGGGCAAGGCGAAGATCGGCCTGCAGTACGCCTTGACGCGCAGTGGCCCCATGAGCATGGCGCCCAGCCAGCTGGGCGCCTTCACCCGCAGCGATCCGGCACAACCGCACGCCAACATCGAGTACCACGTGCAGCCGCTCAGCCTCGATGCGTTTGGCGAACCGCTGCACGGTTTTCCCGCGTTCACCGCGAGCGTGTGCAACCTCAACCCCACCAGCCGCGGGCACGTGCGCATCACCGGCGCCGATCCCGAGTTGCCACCCGCCATCGCGCCCAACTACCTCGGCACGCCCGAGGACCGGCAGGTGGCCGCCGACAGCCTGCGCGTGACGCGGCGGATCGTCGCCCAGCCGGCCCTGTCGAAGTACCGACCCGAGGAGTTCAAACCCGGTCCGCAGTTCCAGAGCGACGATGAACTGGCGCGCCTGGCTGGCGACATCGCCAGCACCATCTTCCACCCCGTCGGCACCACCCGGATGGGCCGCGCCGACGAGGCGATGGCGGTGGTCGACAGCCACCTGCGCGTGCGCGGCATGGCAGGGCTGCGTGTGGTCGATGCCGGCGTCATGCCCACCATCACCAGCGGCAACACCAACAGCCCCACGCTCATGATCGCCGAGAAGGCCGCGCGCTGGATCGCCGCCGGCACCTGAGGCGCCGGCTCAGCGAAGACCGCCGATGTAGCGGTCGTCGCCGGCGGGGGCGCCAGGGCTGGGTGCAGCGGTGGTGGGTGGGGGCACGGCCTTGAGCGCATCGCTGGCCACCTCCAGCAGGGTGCGGCGCGGCGTGGCCCCCATGCCGACGATGGCCGCCTCCAGCTTGTCGGCCCAGGGCAGCAGTTCGGTGTGGCCCTCGGCCCGGGCCTTCTCGCGCGTGAACCGCACGATCTCGCGCGCGTACTCGGGGTTGGACGCCAGCCACTCGGTGTCGGTGACGCGACCGGTCTTGCGCCGCAGCAGCACGTGAAGGTGCGCCGCAATGGCGAACAGTTCGCTGCTCGTGCTCATGCCTGGCGGTCCTCCCCGGGTGAGGTGCTGCGCGACCTGCAGGGCTTCATCCGCCCAATCGCTCGTTGTGCACCGACAGGTCCAGCCCGAGGCGTTCGTCGCCCTCGCGCACGCGCAGGCCGGCGAACCGCGACACGATGAACAACACCACCGTGGTCATGATGAGGCTGTAGCCGAGCACGGCCACGCAGGCCACCAGCTGGGTCATCAGACTGCCCTCGACGCCGCCGATCGCCGGGTCGGCGAGCAACCCGGTGAGCAGTGCTCCGACCAGACCGCCCACGCCATGCACGCCGAACACGTCGAGCGAGTCGTCGGCGCGCAGCAGGCGCTTGAGGCCGGTGGCTCCCCAGTAGCAGGCCATGCCCGCGACCGCGCCGATCAGGAGCGCTTCGCGCAGTCCCACGAAGCCGGCGGCCGGCGTGATGGCCACCAGCCCCGCCACCACGCCCGAGCACAGGCCCAGCAGCGTGGCGCGGCGGCGCGCGATCCACTCGGCCGCCATCCAGCCCAACGCACCCGCGGCCGCAGCGAGGTGCGTCACGGCGATCGCCAGGCCGGCGCGGCCGTCGGCGGCCAGGGCCGATCCGCCGTTGAAGCCGAACCAGCCCACCCAGAGCAGGCCGGTGCCCGCCATCGTCAGCCCCAGGTTGAAGGGCAGGAAAGGCTCCTGGCCGTAGCCCTTGCGGGGGCCCAGCGCGTAGGCGCAGACCAGCGCGGCCGCACCGGCGTTGATGTGCACCACGGCACCGCCGGCGAAATCGAGCGCGCCCAACCGGGCCAGCCAGCCACCGGGTTCCCACACCCAGTGTGCGATGGGCGCATACACCAGCAACAGCCACAACGCCATGAACCCCAGCAAGGCGCCAAAGCGCATGCGCTCCACCAGCGCGCCCACCACCAGCGCGCAGGTGATGACCGCGAAGCTGAGCTGGAACATCGCGAACACCGACTCGGGCAGGTGCCGCGCAATGTGACTCACCGCCACCTGCCCCGCGCCGCCCAGGTACTCGAGACCGGCAAAACCGGCCCGGTCGAGGCCGCCGATGAAGCCGCCCAGGGCGCCCCCGGGGGTGAACGCGAGCGAATACCCGAGCGCAAACCACAGCACACTGACCAAAGCGGCAATCGCCACCACACTGGCCATGGTGTTGACCACGTTGAACCGCCGCACCATGCCGCCGTAGAACAGGGCAATACCGGGCAGGGTCATCAGGACCACCAGCGCCGTGCTGACCATGACCCACGCCGTGTCGGCCCCGCGAAGGGTGTCCACCGCGGCCAGGGCGGGTCCCGCGGCCGCCTGGTCCGCTTGCCCGGTCAGCGGCAGGACCAACCCCACCGCCACCGTGACATGCTTCACGAAAGAGAGCACGCTTTTGAGGCGTGCCGGGGCGCCGGGCCCCAACGGTCTTTTCTGGTGCATGAGTGAACCCCCAACGATGTGGGTCGCCATCAGCATTTCCTGTGCCAGTGACGCGGCGGTGCGAGGGAAAGCCCGGATGCACCTGCCCGGTGCGACCGGGTATATTTCCGTCACTCGCTGGTGCCCTACGGGGTAGTGGCCGTGGAGACCGAGGAGACGACAACACGCCGATCGCGCCCGACATGCCGATCTGGTGCCCACCAAACCGATGAAGCCGACCCAAAAGGTCGGCTTTGTTCGTTTCTGAAGGCCCCCCTGCGCGCCTACGGCGCTTCCCCCCGGTGGGGGGACGCGGCCAGAGGACCGGCGGAGCCGGATCCTCGGCCACCTCGGCTGGCTGGTTCTCGCGCCAACGCATCGGGTGTCCTCGAGGCGCCTCGGGTGGCGGCGACAATCCTTCCCATGGAACTGCTGCTTGTGTCCGCCGCTTCGCTGCTGGCTGGTTTTGTCGATGCGATCGTGGGCGGGGGCGGGCTGGTGCTGGTTCCGGCGCTGTTCGCGGTGTTTCCCACCACCCACCCGGCCACCTTGTTCGGGGTGAACAAAGGGGCTTCGGTGTGGGGCACTGCGGCCGCCACGGTGCAGTACGCGCGCCGCGTCGACATGCCCTGGGCGGCGCTGCTGCCCGCCGCCGGGCTGGCCTTTGCGGGTTCCATGGCCGGCGCCTGGATGGTCACCGTCATCTCGCCCGATTTCCTGCGCCGGGCGCTGCCGTTCGTGCTCGGGGCGGTGCTGCTGTACACGCTGATGCGCAAGGAACTCGGGCGCGCGCACGCGCCGGCTTTTTCAGGGACGCGGCAGACGGCCGCGGCCTGTCTGCTGGGCCTGGTGATCGGCTTCTACGATGGCTTCTTCGGCCCCGGCACCGGCAGCTTCTTCGTGTTCCTGTTCGTGCGCTGGCTGGGGTTCGACTTCCTGCATGCCAGCGCCAGCGCCAAACTGCTCAACACCGCCTCCAACCTCGCCGCGCTGATGCTGTTTGCGGCGAAAGGCCACGTGTGGTGGCATTACGCGCTCGTGATGGCCGTGGCCAACGTGGCGGGCAGCCTGCTGGGCACGCGGCTGGCGCTCAAGCACGGCAGCGGCTTCGTGCGCGGGGTGTTCATCGTGGTGGTCACGGCGCTGATCTTGAAAACCACTTACGACGCCTGGGTGAGGTAGGGCCCCCACGCTCCACCGCTGCGCGGGTCGCTGCCCCCCAAGGGGGCTGATCCGCCTTGGGGCGGCCCGGCGGCGGATCGCCAGTGCCCCCACGCTCCACCGCTGCGCGGGTCGCTTCCCCCGAGGTGGCTGATCCGCCTTGGGGCGGCCCGGCGGCGGATCGCCAGTGCCCCCACGCTCCACCGCTGCGCGGGTCGCTTCCCCCCGAGGGGGCTGATCCGCCTTGGGGCGGCCCGGCGGCGGATCGGGCGTCCGCGGTCTGGAGGGGCGAGGCGCTTACTGGATGGCGTCGACGGTTGTGGGGGCGGGCGGCCAGGGCACGTCGGCGGCGGGGCGGGGGGTGCCCAGGGGGGCGCTGGCCTGGCCTTGTTGCACCGCGGCGATGTCTTGCTCGCTGGGGTATTGATCGAGCAGCAGGTAGTCGAACACCCGGCGGGCGATGGGGGCGGCGGCGGCGGCGCCGAAGCCGGCGTTCTCGACCACGGCGGCTATCACCACGCGCGGTGCCTCGGCGGGTGCGAACGCGAGGTAGAGCGAATGGTCGCGCTGGTGTTCTTCGAGCTTGCGCGCGTCGTAGCGGTCGCGTTGGCCGATCGTCACGGCCTGGGCGGTGCCGGTCTTGCCGCCACTGGTGTAGCCCGCGCCAGCAAACACCCGCGTCGATGTGCCTTCGGTGGTGACGGCCTGCATGGCGTCGAGCACGGCGCGCACGTGGGCTTCCTTGTAGCCCAGCGGTTCGCCGGGGGGTTGCACGGTGGTGCGCACCTGCCCGGTGAGGGTGTCGCGGGTGGACAGCGTGAGGTGCGGGGTGTGCCGGACGCCCCCGCTGGCCAGCGTGGCCATGGCATGGGCCAGCTGCAGCATGGTGAAGCTGTTGTAGCCCTGTCCGATACCGAGCGAAATGGTCTCGCCCGCGTACCAGCGCTGCTGCTCGGGCGTCTTGTAGTTGGCGCGCTTCCACGCCTGGCTGGGCAGCACACCGCGCAGCTCGCCCTTGAGGTCGATGCCGGTGATCTGCCCGAAACCCAGCGGCTTCATGAAGTCGTGCATGGCGTCCACACCCATCTCGTTGGCCAGCGAGTAGTAATAGGTGTTGCTCGACTTGACGATGCTGCGCCTGAGGTCGACCGCGCCCAGCGAGGTGTCGTTGTGGCTGCGGAAGCGGTGGTTGCCGAACATCCAGAAGCCCGGGTCGTTGATGACGGTCTCGGCCTTGCGGGTGCCGGTCTCCAGCGCGGCCAATGCCATGAAGGGCTTGTAAGTGGAGCCTGGCGGGTAGGTGCCGCGCAGCGCCCGGTTGAGCAGCGGCTTGTCGATCGACTCGTTGAGCGCACGCCAGTTGTCGACGTCGATGCCCTCGACGAACAGGTTGGGATCGAACGTGGGCTTGGACACGAAGGCCAGCACCTCGCCGTTGCGCGGATCGATGGCCACCAGCGCGCCGCGGCGATCGCCGTACAGCGTTTCGACCAGGTGCTGCAGCTTGGCGTCGATCGTGAGCACCACCGTGTCGCCCGGGGTGGGGGACGTGGCGGCCAGCGAGCGCACCGCGCGGCCACCGGCCGACGTTTCCACGCGCTCGAAGCCGGTGGTGCCGTGCAGCACCTGCTCGTGCTGCTGCTCGACGCCGAGCTTGCCGATGTATTCGGTTCCCCGGTAGTTGGCCTGGTCCTCTTCGGGCCAGTCGACCATCTGCTCTTTCTCGCGCTGGTTGATGCGCCCGATGTAGCCCACCACATGGCTGGCGGTTTCCCCGTTGGGGTAGTGGCGCAGCAGCCGTGCCTGCACCTCCACGCCCGGGAACCGGAAGCGTTGCGCCGCAAAACGGGCCACCTCTTCGTCGCTCAGCTTGGTGCGGATGGGGAGCGAGTCGAACCGATGCGATTCTTCCAGCAGCTTGCGGAAACGGCGCTCGTCGCGCGGCGTGATCTCGACCAGCTGCCGCAATTCCTCGATCGTGGCGCCGAGGTCGGTCACCAGCGACGGCGTGATCTCCAGCGTGTAGGCCGAGTAGTTGCTGGCCATCAGGCGCCCGTGGCGGTCCACAATGCGCCCCCGGTTGGGCACCACCGGCAACACCGCCGTGCGGTTGCTCTCGGCCTGCGCCATGAACTCTTCGTGCTTGACCACCTGCAGCCACACCAGCCGGGCCACGATCAGCCCGAAGCACAGCAGCACCGCCAGGCCGAACACCAGCACCCGGGTCCGGAACTGGGCCAGGTCGGCTTCGACGTTGCGAATCTCTGTCATAGGGGGCGGTTGTCGTCGGGGTTGGGTGCCCGGCGCTGCGGCGCCAGCAGCAACACCGTGAACACCGGCCAGAGCATGGCCTCGATCAGCGGCGCGAGCAAGTGGCTCCAGCCCGAAAAGCCGCCGCCGGCGAACAAGCGGACGACCATCTGCAGCAGCGTGGCCACCACGAACAGCGGCAAGACCTGAATGGCCTGCTGCGGCACCGGAAACCACAGCAGGCGCCGGTGCATGGCCACGGCGCCGAACGCCATGGCGGTGTAGGCCAGGGCGTGCTGGCCCAGCAGCGCGCCCTGGTGCACGTCCATGGCCAGGCCGAAGAAGAACGCCGTGCCCACGCCGATGCGAAGCGGCTGGTGCACACACCAGAACACCAGGGCCACCGCCAGCAGGTCGGGCACCCAGGCGGCTCGGCCGAAGAGGCCAATGTTGACCAGCATGTTCATCGCCAGCGTGGCGATGAGGCTGAACCAGATGAAGACCGGGTTGGCGGGCAGCAGCAGCTGCTGGCCGGGGCGCATGATCATGTCGCACCCCCCCGGTTGGCGGCTGCCGCGGGTGCGGGCGGCGGCGGGGTGCCCGCGGGGGTCAGCACCAGGACGTGCAGGGCGCCGTCGATGCGCGCCACCGGCGCGGCCCGCACGCGCAGGAACGACGATCCTTCCTGCCGCTCGACCGCGGTGACCCGCGCCACCGGCAGGCCGGGCGGGTACACGGTGTCCACGCCACTGGTCGTCAGAAGGTCACCCGGCTGGATGTCGGTGCCCGCCAGTGTGTGGCGCACCTCGAGTCCTTCGCCCGGCAGGCCGTAGGCCAGGCTGCGCACGCCCGATCGCACGTTGAGCACCGGTATCGCCAGGTCGCGGTCGATCAGCAGACGCACTTCGGACAGCAGGGGGTACACGCGGGTCACCTGGCCCAGCACGCCGGCCTCGTCCATCACCGGTGCGCCGGCTTGCACGCCATGGGTCTGGCCCCGGTCGATCACCACGTGGCGGGAAAAGGGGTCGGCCGCGTCGTAGAGCACCTGGGCGCCGATGGCTGCGGTGCCCACGCGAACCCGCATGGACAGCAGTTCGCGCAGGCGCTGGTTCTCGGCCTCGACCTGCTCGAGCTGGCTGGTGCGCACGGCCTGGTCGGCCAGCCGCCGCAGGGCGTCAAGTTCGCTCTGCTGGGCGCGGTGCAGCGACGCGAAGTAGCCGCCCGCGGCGCGCGCCAGCTCCACCGGTTGCAGCACGGCCCACTGCACCGGGTACAGCGCAGTGGCCATGGCGGTGCGCACCGGCTGGGTGACGCCGAAACGCAGGTCTGCCACCATCAGGAACAGCGCCACGGCGCTGAACACCACCAGCTTGGACAGGGCCGACGGGCCCTGCTTGAAGAACGGGGGCGGGGTGCGGTCCAGCGTGCCCAGTGGCATGGCGGCTCGCCCGGCGGGGGGCGCTTACTCGTTGGTGAAGATGGTGCCCAGGCGCTCCATGCGCTCCAGGGCCATGCCGCACCCGCGCACCACGCAGGTGAGCGGCTCTTCGGCCACCAGCACGGGCAGGCCGGTTTCTTCGGCCAGCAGGCGGTCCAGGTCGCGCAGCAGGGCGCCGCCGCCGGTGAGCATCATGCCGCGCTCGGCGATGTCTGCGCCGAGTTCGGGCGGGGTCTGCTCGAGCGCGTTCTTCACCGCGCTCACGATCTGGTTCAGGGGTTCGGTCAGCGCTTCCAGCACCTCGTTGCTGCTGATGGTGAAGCTGCGCGGCACGCCCTCGGAGAGGTTGCGGCCCTTGACTTCCATTTCCTTGACTTCGCTGCCCGGAAAGGCCGAGCCGATGTGCTTCTTGATGGCCTCGGCGGTGGGCTCGCCGATCAGCATGCCGTAGTTGCGGCGGATGTAGGCAATGATGGCTTCGTCGAACTTGTCGCCGCCCACCCGGACGCTGCCCTTGTAGACCATGCCGCCCAGGCTGATGACGCCCACCTCGGTGGTGCCGCCGCCGATGTCGACCACCATGGAGCCCGACGCGTCGGACACCGGCAGGCCGGCCCCGATGGCTGCGGCCATCGGCTCTTCGATCAGGTAGACCTCGCTGGCGCCGGCGCCCAGCGCGGATTCGCGGATGGCGCGGCGCTCGACCTGGGTCGACCCGCAGGGCACGCAGATGATGATGCGCGGGCTCGGCTTGAACATCGAGCGCGGGTGCACCATCTTGATGAACTGCTTGAGCATCTGCTCGGTGACGGTGAAGTCGGCGATCACGCCGTCCTTCATGGGGCGGATGGCTTCGATGTTGCCCGGCACCTTGCCGAGCATGGCCTTGGCCTCGTGGCCCACGGCCTGGATGGTCTTCTTGCCCTGGGGCCCGCCTTCGTGGCGGATCGACACCACCGACGGTTCGTCGAGCACGATGCCCTTGTTGCGAACGTAGATGAGGGTGTTGGCGGTGCCGAGGTCGATGGCCAGGTCGGTCGAGAAACTCCGACGGAACGCTTCAAACATGGTGGGTGGGTCCTGTGGAATGCGCGCAGACCGGCTGGTGGACGCAGACGGGGGCGGGGCCGATCGGTTGGCCGGGCATCGGGGCTAAGTGTTTGATTCGAGCGCGAAAACCAGGCGGAAAAGGCCATTTCGCTGAACGCTGGATAATACCCGAACGCCTGTGCACAACCGCACGAAAACGGGCCGTTTTGCGGCCCAGTCCACCCGTTTGCGGCCGGATGCAAACCCGCGGCGGCGCTGGCGCCGTCCCTGCCCAACCCCCGACACCATGTCCCTGACCCTCAACGACATCGGGCGCATCGCCCAACTGGCGCGCCTGGACCTCCCGCCCGAGCAGGCGCAGCGCATGTGCGACCAGCTCAACGGTTTCTTCGACATCGTCGAGCAGATGAACGCGGTGGACACCACCGGCGTGGAGCCGCTGGCCCACCCCACCGCGGTGATGCGCGACGTGCAGCTGCGCCTTCGCCCCGACGTGGCGAGCGAGCCGAACCAGCGCGAGGCCAACCAGCAAAGCGCCCCGGCCGTCGAGCGCGGCCTGTTCCTGGTGCCCAGGGTGATCGAATGAGCGCGCCCGACCTGCACCACATGGGCGTGGCCGAACTGGCGGCCGCGATCGCCGGCAAAAAGACCAGCAGCGCCGAAGCCACACAGCACCTGCTGGCTCGCGCCCGGCAGCACGACTCGCTGGGCGCCTGGCTGGCGTTCAACGACGACGCCTCGCTGGCCCAGGCCCGGGCGGCCGACGCCCGCATTGCCGCCGGCGAGCGCACCCCGCTGCTGGGGGTGCCCATCGCCCACAAGGACATCTTCGTCACGCGCGACTTCCCCACCACCGCCGGCTCGAAGATGCTCGAGGGCTACTGCAGCCCCTTCGATGCGACGGTGGTCACCCGGCTGGCGCAGGCCGGCGCGGTGTCGCTGGGCAAGCTCAACTGCGACGAGTTCGCCATGGGCGGCAGCAACCAGAACTCGGCCTATGGCCCGGCCCGCAACCCCTGGAACACCGATCGGGTGCCCGGCGGTTCTTCCGGCGGCACGGCGGTGGCCGTGGCTGCCCGCCTGTTGCCCGCGGCCACCGGCACCGACACCGGCGGCTCCATCCGCCAGCCCGCCAGCTTCTGCGGCGTGACCGGCATCAAGCCCACCTACGGCCGCTGCTCGCGCTACGGCATGGTGGCGTTTGCGTCCAGCCTCGACCAGGCCGGCGTCATGGCCCGCAGCGCCGCCGACTGCGCCACCGTGCTCACCGCCATGGCCGGTCCCGACATCGACCGCGATTCCACCAGCCTGGACGAACCGGCCGAGGACTTCGGCCGGCTGCTGGGCCAGCCGCGCGAAGGCGCCACGGCGGCGCAACCGCTCAAAGGCCTGCGCATCGGCCTGCCGGTCGAGTTCTTCGGCCCGGGCGTGGCCGCCGACGTGCTGGCCCCGGTGCGCGCCGCGCTGGCCGAAATGGAAAAGCTGGGCGCCACCCTGGTCGACATCTCGTTGCCGCGCACAGAACTCGCCATCCCGGTCTACTACATCATTGCGCCGGCCGAGGCGAGCTCCAACCTCAGCCGGTTCGACGGCGTCAAGTTCGGCCACCGCGCCGCGCAGTACGGCGACCTGCTCGACATGTACAAGCGCTCGCGCAGCGAAGGCTTCGGCCCCGAGGTGCAGCGGCGCATCATGATCGGCACCTACGTCCTCTCGCACGGCTATTACGACGCCTACTACCTCAAGGCCCAGCAGATCCGCCGCCTGATCGCGCAGGACTTCCAGCAGGCCTTCACCCGCTGCGACCTGATCGCCGGTCCGGCCGCCCCCACCGTGGCCTGGGGCCTGGGCGACAAGGCCGACGACCCGGTGGCCAACTACCTCGCCGACATCTTCACGCTGCCGGGCAGCCTGGCCGGCCTGCCCGGTCTGAGCGTGCCGGCCGGTTTTGGCGCGGCGGGGTTGCCGGTGGGCCTTCAGCTCATGGGCAACTACCTGAAAGAGGCCGAACTGCTGCAGGCGGCCCATGCGTTCCAGCAAGCCACCGACTGGCACCTGAAATCGCCCCATGGGTTCTGACGTGACGCGATCCCCGTTCGGGCCGAGCTTGTCGAAGCCCTTTCTCACCAACATCGCCAGAGCCCTTCGACAGGCTCAGGGCGAACGGCGCACAGGCTGACATGAACACAGCAACCACTTCCCCGCTGGTGCAGGGTTACGAAGTCGTGATCGGCTTCGAGACCCACACCCAGCTCGCCACCCACTCCAAGATCTTCAGCCGCGCGGCCACCGCCTTCGGCGCCGAGCCCAACACCCAGGCCTGCGCGGTCGACCTGGCGCTCCCCGGCACGCTGCCCGTGATGAACCGCGAGGCCGTGGCCTGCGCCATCCGCTTCGGCCTGGCGGTGGACTCGCACATCGCCGAGCGCAGCGTGTTCGCGCGCAAGAACTACTTCTACCCCGACCTGCCCAAGGGCTACCAGATCAGCCAGTACGAGATTCCGGTGGTGCAGGGTGGCGAGGTCGGCTTTTTCCTGGGCGACCAGAAGAAGACCGTCCGCCTGGTGCGCGCACACTTGGAAGAGGACGCCGGCAAATCGCTGCACGAGGACTTCATCGGCCAGAGCGGCATCGACCTCAACCGCGCCGGCACGCCGCTGCTCGAGATCGTGACCGAGCCCGACATCCGCAGCAGCGCCGAGGCCGTGGCCTATGCCAAGGAGTTGCACCGGATCGTCACCTGGATCGGCATTTGCGACGGCAACATGCAGGAAGGCTCGTTCCGCTGCGACGCCAACGTGTCGGTGCGCAAGCCCGGCGCGCCACTGGGCACGCGGCGCGAGATCAAGAACCTGAACTCGTTCAAGTTCATGCAGCAGGCCATCGATTACGAGGTGCGCTGGCAGATCGAGCAGATCGAGGACGGCCACGCCATCCAGCAGGCCACCGTGCTGTTTGATCCCGACACTGGCGAAACGCGCGCCATGCGCACCAAGGAAGACGCGGCCGATTACCGCTACTTCCCCGACCCTGACCTGCCACCGTTGGTGGTGGCGCGCAGCTGGGTTGAGGAGGTGAAAGCGTCGATGCCCGAGCTGCCGCGCGCCATGGCTGAGCGCTTCGTGGCGCAGTACGGACTGCCCGAATATGACGCCACCACGCTCACCCAGAGCCCGGCCATGGCCACTTACTTCGAGGCGGCGGCAAAAGCCAGCGGTCAGGCCAAGATGGCCAGCAACTGGGTGATGGGCGAAGTGTCGCGCCGGCTCAATGCCGAAGAGCGCGACATGACCGCCGTGCCGGTGAGCGCGGCGCAGCTGGCGGCCTTGCTCGGCCGTATCGCCGATGGCACGGTGTCGAACAACGCCGCGAAACAGGTGATGGATGCGCTGTGGGCCGGCGAAGGCCAGGACGTCGACGCCATCATCGAGGCCAAAGGCCTGAAGCAGGTCAGCGACAGCGGCGCGATCGAGAAAATCATCGACGAGGTGATGGCCGCCAACGCCGACATGGTGGCGCAGTTCCGCGCCGGCAAGGAAAAAGCGTTCAATGCTCTGGTGGGCCAGGCCATGAAAGCCAGCAAGGGCAAGGCCAACCCGCAGCAGGTGAACGACCTGCTGCGCCAGAAACTGGGGTGACTCCCTGCTCTAGCGGCTGACCGCGGCCTGGGCGGTCCAGAGCTGCTTGAGCTTGACCAGCTCCTCGTCGAAGCGCGCGTTGATGCGCTGCTTTTCCTGGATCTGGTCGGCCAGGAAGCGCTTCTGCACCTCCATCTGCTTCTGGTTGTCCTCGACCTTGCGGCGCAACCAGAGCGGCGTCTTGGTCGGATCGGCCTTGTAGAACTCCATCTCGGTCTCGATGTCCTTGCGCTGCTCCACCAGCGCCGCCTCGCGCTTGTTCACCGCGTTGATGACCTCGTCGATCTGGACCAGTGCCTCTTGCCGCTCCTTGTCGTGAACCGCCTGACTGGGGTATCGGATCAACAGGGCGCGGTCGCGCCGTTTCTCTTCGTTGATGCGGGCCTGCTTTTCTTCCTCGGCCCGGCGCTCGGCCTCGACACGCTCGCGTTCCTCGCGCGTGTAGCTCGGCGGAATCACCTCGCGCACCGTGCCGGTCTTGCCCAGTCGCTGCTGTTCGCGGTCGAGGCATTCGACGATGGGCCGGTCGGACGTGATGCGCCGGCCCTTGCTGTCGACGCAGGTGTAGATGCCCTGTGCTTGCGCCCACGCCAGGCCGGGCACAAGCACCACCACGCCCAGCGCTGCCAGGGCGCTTTGCTGGATCCGGGACATCGGCAGGGCAGGGTGTTTCATGGTCGGGAATCCTCGACGCCGTAGCGCTCCCGGTAGGACAGCACGCGGTCGCGGTGTGCCGCGATGTCGCCCCCCGGTTGGTCATTCAGATACTGCAGCAAATCATCCAGCCTCGCAATCGCACAAACGTGCAGGCCCAGCTGGCGCTGCACGTATTGCACCGCGCTGTGGTTCACGTCACGGGTGACGCCGTCCGGGCCTGGCTCGGTCGCCTTTTCCTGCCGGTCCAGCGCGATGGCCACCGCGCTCGGGGTGGCGCCGGCGGCGCGGATCAGTGCGATCGACTCGCGCGCGGCGGTGCCCGCGCTCATCACGTCGTCCACGATCAGCACCCGGCCCTTGAGCGGTGCGCCCACCAGCGTGCCGCCTTCGCCGTGGTCCTTGGCCTCCTTGCGGTTGTAGGCAAAGGGCACGTTGCGCCCCAGCCGGGCCAGCTCGATGGCCACCGCCGCCCCCAGCGGAATGCCCTTGTAGGCCGGGCCGAAGATCATGTCGAACGGCACGCCGCCATCGATCAGCGCGCGTGCATAGAATCCCGCCAGCCGGCCGAGTTTGGCGCCGTCGTCGAACAGACCTGCGTTGAAGAAGTACGGCGACAGGCGGCCAGCCTTGGTCTTGAACTCGCCGAACTTCAGGGCGCCGGCCTCCACACAGAACTTCACGAATGCCTGGGCCAGCGGTTCCTGCGCCGGGGCGCCTGCCATCTCCATGGGGACTCCTGATTCCATCGACCTATGTTCAAGCTGACCAGCCTCAACCTCAACGGCATTCGCTCGGCCACCACCAAAGGCCTTGAAAACTGGCTGGCCCGAAGTGGGCCGGATTGTATTTGCGTGCAGGAGGTCAAGGCCCAGGCGCCCGACGTGGCCGGTCGCTTCGAGTCGCTGGCCGGCCTGCAGGGGTATTTCCACTTCGCGGAAAAGAAGGGCTACTCGGGCACCGGCGCCTACACCCGCCACGAACCGAGCGATGTGGTCACCGGCTTCGGGTCGGCCGAGTTCGATGCCGAAGGACGGTACACCGAGCTGCGCTTCGATACCCCCCAGCGCAAGTTCTCCATCGTCAGCGCCTACTTTCCCAGTGGCTCGTCCGGCCCCGAGCGCCAGGAGGCCAAATACCGCTTTCTCGACGCGTTCTACCCGCACCTGCAAGCGCTCAAGGGCACGCGGGAGTTCATCCTCTGCGGCGACGTGAACATCGCCCACACCCGGAACGACCTGAAGAACTGGCGCAGCAACCAGAAGAACAGCGGTTTCCTGCCCGAAGAGCGCGACTGGATGACCCGGCTGCTCGAGCAGGGCGGTCTGGTCGACGTGTACCGCCGGCTGCAGCCCGACACCACCGACACCTGCTATACGTGGTGGAGCAACCGGGGCCAGGCCTATGCCAACAACGTGGGCTGGCGGCTCGATTACCACCTTGCCACGCCGGCGACCGCCGCGTTGGCGCGAACCGAAGCCATCTACAAGGACGAGAAGTTCTCCGACCACGCGCCGGTCACCATCGGCTACGACTTCACGCTCTGATGCTGCGCTACCTCACTGTCCCCGTCACCGCGTTTGCCCAGAACTGCTCCATCGTCTGGTGCGACGAAACCCTGGAGGCCGCCGTCATCGACCCGGGCGGCGACCTGGACCGCCTGCTGGCCGAGGTGCAGCGCCTGGGCCTGACCCTGAAGGCGGTCTGGCTGACGCATGCCCACATCGACCACGCCGGCGCCACGGCCGAGCTGGCGCGCCGGTTCTCGCTGCCCGTCATCGGCCCGCACGAAGGCGACCGGTTCTGGATCGATGCCTTGCCGCAGCAGGGGGCGATGTTCGGCTTTCCGTCGGCCGAAACGTTTGTGCCCACGCGCTGGCTGCACGACGGCGACACGGTGCGCATCGGCCACTGCGAACTCGACGTTCGGCACTGCCCGGGCCACACGCCGGGGCACGTGGTGTTTCATTCAAAAGCCGCCCGGCGCGCCTTTGTCGGCGACGTGCTGTTTGCCGGCAGCATCGGGCGCACCGATTTCCCCGGGGGCAACCACGCCGAACTGCTGGCCAGCATCCGCGAGCGGCTGTGGCCCATGGGCGACGACACGGTGTTCATTCCCGGCCACGGGCCGGAGGGCACGTTCGGCGAGGAGCGGCGCTTCAACCCGTACGTGGGGCAGCGCGCCGGGTGACCGGGCGGTGGCTCAGCCGCGCCGCGCCTGTTCGTAGAGGCCCTGCACCTTGGGCAGGTTGGCCTCGAGCTCGCGAATGCGGTTGGGGCCGCTCGGGTGCGTCGACAGGAACCCCGGGCCGGCGCCGCCGCCGGCCGCGGCCATCTTCTGCCACAGCGTGACGCTGGCGCGCGGCAGGTAGGCCGAGCGGGCCGCGAGCTCCAGGCCCACCAGGTCGGCTTCGGTCTCGTCGTCGCGGCTGTATTTCAGGCTCAGCAGCTGCGTGCCGAGGTTGGCGGCCACATCGCCGATCTGGCCCAGGCCCAGCAGTTGCGCCGCGATCGACAGGCCCATGCTGGTGGCGCTGGTTTTGGCCACGCGCTCGCGGGCGTGTTCGCGCAGGGCATGGGCCATCTCGTGGCCCATGATCATCGCGGCCTCGTCGTCGGTGAGCTTGAGCTTGTCGAGAATGCCGGTGTAGAAGGCGATCTTGCCGCCGGGCATGCAGAACGCGTTGACCTGCTCGCTGCGGATCAGGTTGACCTCCCATTGCCAGCGGCGGGAGCGTTCGTTCCAGGGGGCTGCATGCGGAATGAGGCGCCGCGCCATGTTGCGCAGGCGCTGGGCCTGGGGATCGCTGGCGGGCACCAGCACGCCCTTGGACTGCGCTTCGGCCATCATCTGCCCGTACTGCTGGTCGGCAGCGCCTTCCAGCTGTTCGGCCGACACCAGCGAGCGAATCGCCGATGACTTGCCCACGTCCACCTGCGCCAGCGCGGGCGCGGCGGCGGCGGCACCCGCCGCCAGCAGAAAGCCGCGGCGGGCGTTCCACACCGGTTCGGTGCGCGCCGTTGCCGGGTGGTCGGCGTCCTGACGGGCCTTGAAGTCGCAAATGAAGCACATGCGCGAATAATAGGGAAAGCCGCCCGCCCTTGCCGGGCGGGGTACCGCCATCCATCGAATGCCCTCCGACATCGACACCCCGTCCTCCGCCGATGCCCGCCCGAGCTGGGCAGACACGCTGCGCGTCTACCTCGAACCGGCCAGCCTGCGCATGTTCGCGCTCGGCTTCTCGGCGGGCCTGCCGCTGCTGCTGGTGCTGGGTACCTTGAGCTTTCGCCTGCGCGAGGCCGGCATCGACCGTACCACCATCGGCTACCTGAGCTGGGTGGGGCTGGCCTATGGGTTCAAGTGGTGCTGGGCGCCGTTGGTCGACCGGTTGCCCATCCCCCTGCTGACGCGAACGCTCGGTCGGCGCCGCAGCTGGCTGTTGCTGTCGCAAATCTGCATTGCGGCGTCGCTGGTGGGCATGGCGCTGGCCGATCCGCGGCAGGGCCTTGACTGGGTGGTCTGGTGCGCGCTGGCGGTGGCCTTTGCCTCGGCCACGCAGGACATCGCGCTGGACGCCTTTCGGATCGAGTCGGCCGACGCGCAGCGCCAGGGCGCGCTGGCGGCGACCTACCAGACCGGCTACCGCCTGGCCATGATCTGGGCCGGTGCCGGGGTGCTGTGGCTCGCCGCCCGCAACGAGACCGCGGGCGCCGGTGGTTACCAGCAGGCGGCGTGGACCACCGCCTACCTGGTGATGGCCGCCAGCATGGCCGTGGGCGTGCTCACGGTGCTTTTTTCGCGCGAACCGGCCCGGGTGGAGCTGCCTCCGGCGCGCGGGGTGGCCGAATGGCTCAACGGCGCCCTCATCGAGCCCTTTGCCGACTTTCTGCGCCGCCACGGCCGTCAGGCGATCCTCATCCTGGCGCTCATCGGCGTCTACCGCATCAGCGATGTGGTGATGGGCATCATGGCCAACCCGTTCTACGTCGACATGGGCTACACCAAGGACCAGGTGGCCGCGGTGAGCAAGTTCTACGGCGTGGTGATGACGCTGCTGGGCGCGTTCCTGGGTGGCGCGCTCACGCTGCGGATGGGCGTGATGCGGGTGCTGATGCTCGGCGCCGTGCTGTCGGCGGCCAGCAACCTGCTGTTTGCCTGGCTGGCGGGTCACACGGCCAGCGTCACCGCGCTGGTGTTCGTGATCTCGGCCGACAACCTGAGCGCGGGCGTCGCGTCGGCGGCCTTCATCGCCTACCTCTCCAGCCTCACCAACGTGACCTATTCGGCCACGCAGTACGCGCTGTTCAGCTCGATGATGCTGCTGGCGCCCAAGTGGCTTGCGGGCTACTCGGGCGCCTTTGTGGACGCCCACGGGTATGTGCCGTTTTTCCTGGGCACGGCCGCGCTGGGGCTGCCGGTGCTGCTGCTGGTGTGGCTGGCCACGCGGTGGCTGCCGCTGCCCGGTGCGGCAGCGGTCAGCGCTGGCTCACCAGCCACGCCCGGATCGCGGGCTTGACCACCTTGCCCAGCGCGGTGCGCGGCAGCGCATCGACCCGGTGCCAGTGGCGCGGCCACTTGTAGCGCGCCAGCCGCCCTTGCAGCGACGCCTCCACACCGGACTGCCAGTCGTCGGGAGCGCCTTCGCGCAGCACCACCACCGCCACGCAGGCCTCGCCCCAGCGTTCGTCGGGGCGGCCCACCACGGCGCAATCGGCCACCCAGGGGTGCTCGGCCAGCAGGTGTTCGATCTCGGCCGGGTAGATGTTTTCGCCGCCCGAGATGATCATGTCCTTGGATCGGCCGACGATCACGAAATGGCCGCCGTCTTCCTGCCGCGCGAGGTCGCCGCTGTGGAAAAACCCCTCGTCGTCCACCGCCTCCACGTCGGGCCAGTAGAGCGAGACCACGTTGGGCCCGCGCACACACACCTCGCCCACCCTGCCGCGCTTGACGGGTTCGCCCTGTTCGTCCACCAGCTTGATGTCCACGCCCGGCGCGGGCCAGCCGCACGAGCCCACCAGCTCCATCGCACGGGATGGCTCGAGGGCGATCGAGAACGGGCCTGTTTCGGTGCTGCCGTACACGTTGCACACCGGCACCCCCCGCGCGTGGCAACCGCGGATGAGTTCGGGCGGGATCAGGCTGGAGCCCGCCCAGATGGCACGAAGGCAGGCCACGTCGACCGCCCTCCAGTGCGGGTGCTGCAGCAGCGCCTGAAGCGTGGCCGGCACCTGCAGGGTGAGCGTGGGGCGCTCCAGGGCAATGGTGTCGAGCACGGCCCCGGGATCGAACCGCCGGTGCAGCAGCACGCGCGCGCCCACCGACAGCGCCGGCAGTGTCTGGATGCACAGACCGCCGACATGGAACAGCGGCAGCGCCGTGAGCACGGTGTCGGCATCGGTCAGGGCCTGCACCTTGGCCGCGATGGCCATGTTGGCCAGCAGATGGGCCTGGGTGTGAACCGCGCCCTTGGGGTCGCCGGTGGTGCCCGACGTGTAGACCAGCAACGCGGCGTCCTGTGGGCGCCCCGTGTCGCCGACGGGTTCTCCGGGCCCGATGTCCAGGGCATCCACCGCCACCGCCTGCAGGCCCTCGGCGGAGGCCAGTGCCCGGGCGGGCTCGGCAAAGGCCTCGTCGTGCACCAGGCACACCGGCGCACAGTCGTCGAGGACGGTCGCCCACTCGGCGGGAGACAGGCGGTGGTTCAGCGGCACCAGCACCGCACCCCGCAGGCCCATGGCAAACAGCAGCGCGATCTGTGCCGGGTGGTTGAAACCCAGCCAGGCCACGCGCAGGCCGCGGTCGACCGGCAGCGCACGGGCCAGTGCGTGGGCGCGCTCCGCCAGTTCGGCGAAGTCGAGCCGCTGCCAGCGCGCGTCTGCACCGTCCCACTGCACTGCGGTGCGGCGGGCGTGGCGGGTGGCGCACTGCGCCAGCAGTGCGCCCAGGGTGGTTGCGGGCTCCAACGGCATTTACCTTACTTTACGCGCGCCTCAAGCGGGATACATCCCCCATTGCGAGCATCGGCCCCATGCGTGACCCCCTCGCTACACTGGACTGCATGACGACCACCCGACTCCTGATGATCGAAGACGACGCGCGGCTTGCGCACATGGTGCAGGAATACCTGGGCCAGTCGGGCTTCGAGGTGACGCACGCGCCCGACGGTGAACACGGCCTGACCCAGCTCCCCTCCGTGCAGCCCGATCTGGTGATTCTCGACCTGATGATGCCCGGAATCGACGGCCTTGAGGTGTGCCGCCGGATCCGCGCGTTGCCGAACGACCTGGCGCGGGTCCCGGTGCTCATGCTCACCGCCAAGGGCGACCCCATGGACCGCATCATCGGCCTGGAGCTGGGCGCCGACGATTACCTGCCCAAACCGTTCGAGCCGCGCGAGCTGTTGGCGCGGGTGCGCGCCGTGCTGCGCCGCCGTGCCGAAAACGGCGGCTCGGCGGCGTCGGCGCGCAGCACCCCGGTGCTGCGTTTCGGCTCGCTCGAGATCGACCGCGACGCCCGAACCGTCAGCGTGGGCGATCAGGTCGCCGACCTCACGTCGTACCAGTTCGACCTGCTGGTGGCGATGGCCGAGCGCGCGGGCCGTGTGCTCACCCGCGACCAGATCATGGAAGCCGTTCGCGGCCGAGAACTCGAGGCCTTCGACCGCTCGATCGATGTCCACATCGGCCGCATCCGCAGCGCCATCGAGGTCGACAGCAAGAACCCCAAACGCATCCTGACCGTGCGCGGTGTGGGCTACGTCTTCGCCAAACAGCAAGACTGACATGGCCTTCGGACAGCGCCTGTACCTGCGCATCTGGCTGGCCGTGGTGGCGGCGGTCACCGTGCTCACGCTCGTGGTGGGCTGGCTCTGGCAACAGGCCCTTGAGCGCGACCGCGCCGAGCGCGAGGCCCGCTTCACCCGCACCATCCTGGTGGAAAACGCCGCCGGCGACGTGCTGGGCGATGCGCCCGCGCGCGCCGAGCGCATTCCGGGTGTCGGCCTGCGCTTCGAGGTGATTATGAAAAACGGCGAGAAGCTTTACGTGCTTCTGCCGCGATCGAACAACCGGCCCGCCGGACCGGGCAGCCGCGCGCCGGCCTGGCTGCTCACCCCGGCCGGCTTTGCCTGGCTGCTGGGCCTGGTGGCTGCCGCCGTGGCGCTTGGTGCCTACCCCATTGTGCGGCGCCTCACCAAGCGGCTGGAAACCCTGCAGAAGGGCGTGGAGCGCTGGGGCGCGGGCGACCTGACCGCCCGCATGCCGGTGACCGGCGAGGACGAGGTGGCCTTTCTGGCCGAGCGCTTCAACACCGCCGCCCAGCGCGTGCAGGAGCTGCTGCAATCGCACAAGCGGCTGCTGGCCAATGCGTCGCACGAGCTGCGCTCGCCGCTGGCCCGCATCCGCATGGGCCTGGCCCTGATCGGCAACGACCCTGCCCACCAGGCGCAGCGCGCCGAGATCGCCCGCAGCATTGAAGAACTGGACCAGCTGATCGACGAGATCCTGCTGGCCAGCCGGCTCGACTTGAGCGACGCCAGCGACCCGGCCGCCCTGGGCCCCACCGAAGAAGTGGACCTGTTGGGGCTGGCCGCTGAAGAATGCGCCCGAACCGGTGCCGATCTGGACGTGGAAGAGGGCGCCGGCCCCCTGGTGGTTCAGGGCCACGCGAAGCTGTTGCGCCGGGTGCTGCGCAACCTGCTCGAGAACGCGCGCCGCTATGGTCACGCGGCGGGCATTGACAGCGCCGAAGTGCGCGTGCATCTGGGCCGCCGCCCCGGCGCCGGGCTGATCCTCGCGGTGGAAGACCGCGGCCCGGGCGTGCCGCCGGCGCTTCGCGAACGGATCTTCGAGCCGTTCTACCGCCTGCCGGGCGCCAGCGAGCGCGAGGGCGGGGTGGGGTTGGGCCTTGCACTGGTGCGAACCATTGTCGAACGGCACGGTGGCCGGGTGGTGTGCGAAGACCGGCCGGGCGGTGGCGCCCGCTTCGTGGTCACTTTGCCGACCTGAGGTGCCCGGCGGCACCGGCGACTTCCCCCAAATTGGGGATGGCCTGCGGGCGTGTTGCCCTGCACAATAACCACGTTGCTGTCACAACACCACCAACAACAGAACCAGCACCCCGTCTGAGCGCTTGCGCCGACCAGCACGTGTGAACAGGTCTCCCAACGACGTCCTTCCAAGGACTTGAGAAAGCCACCCCCGGGTGGCTTTTTTTTGTCAGTGCAACACCGGGCGCGCGCCCTGGGCTTCGCCGGGCGACGAATGCAGCCAGTCGACCACCTCCCCGGCGGGCTGGTAGCCGTGCACGGCCTTCTGCAGCAACTCGCGGATGGCAGGCACGTTGTTGGACAGCATCGCACCGTTGAGCGCCGCCAGCAGCGCCATCAGCTCGGCGTGTTCCAGCCGCGCTTCGCGTGCGCGCCAGATGCGCGGATGCTGCGTGGCCTGCGGATCGTCGCCGATCAGCAGCTCTTCGTAGAGTTTTTCGCCGGGGCGCAGCCCGGTCACCCGGATCTCGATCTGGCCCCAGGGCTGCCGGTCGTTCTTCACCTGCAGGCCGGATAGTTCGATCATGCGCACCGCCAGGTCCATGATGCGCACCGGTTCGCCCATGTCGAGCACGAACACGTCGCCGCCTTCGGCCATGGCGCCGGCCTGCAGCACCAGCTGGGCGGCTTCCGGGATGGTCATGAAAAAGCGGGTGATGTCGGGGTGCGTGAGCGTGATCGGCCCACCGGCGGCGATCTGCTCCCGGAACAGCGGCACCACCGACCCGCTGGAGCCCAGCACGTTGCCGAAGCGGACCATGCTGAAGCGTGTGCGGCCGGCCTCGCGCTCGGCCAGCGCCTGCAGCACCAGTTCGGCCAGGCGCTTGCTGGCGCCCATGATGTTGGTGGGCCGCACCGCCTTGTCGGTGCTGATCAGCACGAAGTGCCGCACGCCGGCATCGAGCGCCGCGCGCGCGGTGATCCAGGTTCCCCACACGTTGTTGCGCAGCCCCTGCACCGCGTTGTGCTCCACCAGCGGCACGTGCTTGTAGGCGGCGGCGTGGTACAGGGTGTGTGGCTTCCATGCACCGAGGATCTGGCCCATGCGCGCCTCGTCCTGCACCGAGGCCAGCAGGGGCACGATCTCCACCCCGTCGTCGCCCATCTGGCGAAGCAGTTCCTGGTGAATCGCATAAAGCGCGAACTCGCTCTGCTCGATCAAGAGCAGCGTGCGCGGGTGCTGTCGGGCAATCTGGCGGCACAGTTCGCTGCCGATGCTGCCGCCCGCGCCGGTGATGGCCACCACCTGGTCGGTGATCAGCCGCTCCAGCAGCGCGGTGTCGGGCGCCACAGGTTCGCGCCCCAGCAGGTCCTCGATCTCGAGTTCGCGCAGGTCGCTCAGGTTGACCCGCCCCGAGGCCAGATCGGCCATGCCCGGCAGCGTGCGCACGTGCAACGGCAGGTCGCGCAGCGACTCGATGATCTCGCGACGGCGCTGTCGCGAGACCGACGGCAGGGCCAGCAGCACGTCGGTGGCGCCGACGGCTTCCACCAGGTCGGCCAGCTTGTCCGGCGGGTACACATTGCGGCCGTCGAGGCTGTTGCCTTGCAGCGCGGTGTCGTCGTCCACAAAGCCGAGCAAGCGGTGTTCTGTGCTGCGGGCGAGCGCGGCCGCCAGTTGCCGCCCCGCCGTTCCCGCACCATAGATGACCACACCCGGCAGCTTGTGCCGGGCCAGCAGGTTCTGGTAAAGCCCGCCCAGCCAGGCCCGAACGAACAGCCGGCTCAGCCCGACAAAGACGAACAGCAGCAACGGCTGGATGATGCCCACAGAGCGCGGCACACCGGCCACCCCGATCACCGCGAACACGGTGCCGAAGAACAGGCCATACAGGGCCATGGCCTGCCCCAGGCTGAGCATGGCGTTCCAGCCCGCGTACCGGAAGATGGCGCGGTAAAGACCGAACTTGACGAACAAAGGGATGGCGATCAGCACCGAACCGATCACCGGCCACAGGTAAGGCGGCTCTTCCAGGCGCAGCCAGACCTCCAGTCGCAGATACAGCGCAATCCAGACCGCGAGGACGCACAGCGCCACGTCCACCGTGACGGCCAGCAACCGCTTGGCCAGCCGCGGAAGGTGCAGCAGGGCGTTGGCGGCGTTGTCGGGCGCAGGCTCGTTCATGGTGTGCGGTTCAGTGGGCCACCCCATCTCGGCGCAAGACCTTCACGGCCGTCAGCCAGAGAATGCGCAGGTCGAACGCCAGGCTGCGCCGGCGAAGGTACTCGGCGTCCAGCGCCACTTTTTGCGGAATCGGCAATTCGTCGCGGCCGTTCACCTGAGCCCACCCGGTGAGCCCGGGCACCAGTTCGTGCACACCGGCCTCGGTGCGCAGGGCAATCAGGTCGTCCTGGTTGAACAGCGCCGGCCGCGGCCCGACGAAGCTCATGTCCCCCTTGAGGATGCTCCAGAGTTGAGGCAACTCGTCCAGGCTGGATTTTCGAAGGAGCGGCCCGATGGGCGTCAGCCAGCGTTGCGGGTCGGTCAGCAGGTGCGTGGCCACGGCCGGTGTGTCGATGCGCATGCTGCGGAACTTGGGCATGCGGAAGATGCGGTTGTGGCGGCCCACGCGGTCGCTCCAGTACAGCGCCGGCCCGGGCGAGGTGATTCGCACCAGCGTGGCAATGCCCAGAATGGGCAACAGCAGCACCAGCGCGGCCACCATGGCCAGCACAAGATCGAACAGGCGTTTCATGGCGTGCGAAGGCCGGCCACCGCGCGCCGCAAGCCCTCGTCCACCGTGATCGGCGGCGTCCATCCAAGCGTCTCCCGGGTGTGTGAAATATCGACCTGCAGGTTGCCCAGCAGGCGTTGGGCCACGTCGCCTTTGCCCAGCAGATCGGCCCCGGCCTGCAGCAGCGCCGGCGGCACTGGAAACAACCGCGCCGGGCGCCCCATGGCCTTGCCCAGCCGCCGCAGCAGGTCGGCGGTCGAAAGGTCTTCGCCATCGCTCACCAGAAACGTCTGGTTGGCGGCTGCGGGGTGGTCAATGCAGGTGATCAGCAGGTCCACAAGGTTGTCGAGGGCAACGAAGCTGCGGCGATTGTGCGTCACCGACGCAAAGGGCAGGGGCAGCCCGCGCTGCACGGCGCGCATCATGGCCGCAAAGTTGGCCTTGACGCCCGGGCCGTACACCAGAGGCGGGCGGACGATGACCACCTGCATGCCGGTGGCTGCGGCAATCTCGCGCAGTCCGTCTTCGGCTTCGTGCTTGGAGATGCCGTAGGGGTCGAGTGGGGCGGGAGGGTGGTCGTGCAGGAAGGGTCGGGCCGGCGCTGTGGCTTCGCCAAGCACCTTGACCGAGCTGACGAACACAAACCGCTTGACGCCTGCGGCAGCTGCCTGGCGGGCGAGGTTCAGGGTGCCGGCGGTGTTCACATCGCGGAAGGCGGCCAGGGGATCCGCGGCCTGGTCGTCCATGATGTGGACTCGGGCGGCCAGGTGCATGACGGTGGTGCAGCAGCGCAGCTCCACAAGGCAATCTTGCAGACATTGAGCTCCCAGGCGAACCGAAGAGACTCGAAACTCGCGTCCGGTTTCTGCCAGGCGCGAGGCGAGCCTGGAGCCCAGAAATCCCTGAGCGCCTGTGAGCAACGACATTGACAACGGGTGACCTCCGAATAGGTGTTCATTCTCGACGACAGCGCCCCCGGCGGTCATGCCCGGGGCTGGAGTGTTCCGGTCGCATAAACTCACGGACGCAGGAGCAGGCTTCGAATCGCGTCTGCGCGCAGCTGAATTCTCCTCGCCGAACCTGCTGATCTGCCAGCCTCGCTCCCGCGACCAACTCAGCACACAACTTTCGTCCACATGCGCGTCCTGATTGTTTTTGGTACCAGACCAGAGGCCATAAAAATGGCGCCGGTGGTCAAGGCACTTCTTGCTGACCCACGCTATGAGGTTCATCTGTGTGTGACGGCTCAACACCGCGGCATGCTGGATCAGGTGCTTGATCTGTTCGAGATGAGACCCGATGACGATCTGGACCTCATGAAACCCGGGCAGGACCTCACGGACATCACGTCCAACGTCTTGCTTGGACTTCGTGCGGTGTTGAAGAGGTGGCGACCTGACGTGGTTCTGGTGCACGGCGACACCACCACCACTTTGGCCGCCAGCCTTGCTGCTTACTACGAACGGATCGATGTTGGACATGTGGAGGCGGGTTTGCGTACCCATGATCGTTACGCACCCTGGCCCGAGGAAATGAATCGGCGTCTCACGGGTGCACTCGCTTCGATCCACTTTGCCCCTACCCAGAAAGCTCGGTCGAACCTGCTCGCCGAAGGCATTCACGACCATTCAATCCACGTCACGGGCAATACGGTCATCGACGCGTTGCTGGACGTGGTTGGTCGAATTGACGCTGACCTGCAGCTGCGCGATCGCCTTGACGCCGCAGTGCCTTCCATCGCCCAGGGTCGGAAGATCGTTCTCGTCACGGGGCACAGGCGTGAAAACTTCGGACAGGGGTTCGAGAACATCTGTCTCGCCCTCAGAGCGATCGCCGAAAACCGTGACGTCGAGATCATCTATCCAGTCCATCTGAACCCCAACGTCCAGGAACCGGTGCGGCGCATTCTCTCCGGCTGTGAACGGGTGCACCTGATCGATCCCCTCGACTACCTGCCGTTCGTTCGGCTCATGAGCAGGGCCTACCTCGTCATCACGGACTCGGGCGGAATCCAGGAAGAGGCGCCTTCTCTCGGCAAGCCGGTGCTGGTGATGCGTGACACCACCGAGAGGCCCGAGGCAGTCGATGCTGGCACGGTGCGGCTTGTCGGGACCGACACCGGGCGCATCGTCTCCGAGGCTCAGCGACTGCTGGATGATCCCATCCAGTACCAGACCATGTCCAGGGCACACAACCCTTACGGTGATGGATTGGCCGCACGCCGCATCGCCGACTTGTTGCAATCGAACCTCTCCCGAGTCCCCTCATGACCTTCAAGACCGTTTCAATCATCGGCCTCGGCTATATCGGCCTTCCCACCGCAGCCGTCCTCGCCAGCCGCGGCGTCCACGTCATCGGCGTCGATGTCAACACGCATGCCGTCGACACTGTCAATAGCGGGCGCGTTCATATCGTCGAGCCTGACCTGGACGCCTTGGTGAGCGATGTGGTTCGCCAAGGTCTGCTGCGCGCCACGACCCGCCCCGAGGCAGCAGACGCCTTTGTCATTGCCGTGCCCACCCCTTTTCGCGATGAACACGTACCAGACCTCAGTTATGTAGAGGCAGCCGCCAAAGCAATTGCGCCCGTGCTTCAGGCTGGCAATCTGGTCATTCTTGAATCGACTTCGCCTGTCGGTGCCACCGAGCAATTGGCGGCGTGGCTGGCCGAAGCCCGGCCTGACCTCACCTTCCCCCAGAACAGTGGCGAAGCCGCGCAGATCCAGGTGGCGTATTGCCCTGAGCGTGTGCTCCCCGGCAAGGTCCTTTCTGAGCTGGTCGAGAACGATCGGGTGGTGGGCGGTGTCACGCCTGCCTGTGCCCGCCGAGCGGCTGATCTGTATCGAGTGTTCGTCAAGGGCGAATGCTTGATCACCAACGCTCGAACGGCCGAGATGTGCAAGCTCACCGAGAACTCGTTCCGCGATGTGAACATCGCCTTCGCCAACGAGCTTTCTCTGATTTGCGATGAACTCGATATCAGCGTCTGGGAGCTCATACGACTCGCCAACCACCATCCCCGCGTGAGTATTCTTCAGCCAGGTCCCGGCGTGGGAGGGCACTGCATTGCTGTTGATCCCTGGTTCATCGTCCATTCTTCGCCGCAGCGCGCTCGCCTGATTCGCACCGCTCGGGAAGTGAACGACAGCAAGCCGCATTTCGTGGCGGGGCGCATCACCGAGGCCGCCGCCGCGCATCCTGCTCCGGTGATCGCCTGCCTCGGCCTGGCATTCAAGCCCGATATCGACGACCTTCGCGAAAGCCCTGCCGTTGAAATCGTGCACATGCTGGCCACGCACGCCGCCGGCCGTCTGCTGGTGGTCGAACCCCATGTTGATCAATTGCCGCCAGCCTTGCGAGGGCTGCAGAACGTGGAGCTCACATCAGCACACAGCGCGATCGAACAGGCGCAGGTGGTTGCGATGCTGGTCAATCATCGCGCGTTCTATGGAATCACCAAGGCGCAACTGCAAGGCAAGCGGGTCATCGACACGCGTGGGGTGTGGCAGTGAAGCAGGTGTTGATCAAGGGCGGTTCTGCTGTGGTCGACGATGTGCCCAGCCCGGCCGTGGGACGCCGAAACATACTTGTGCGCGTCACGCATTCATGCATCAGTGTCGGGACTGAGATGGCGGGCGTGCGCATGTCCGGACTGCCCCTTTACCAGCGTGCGTTGAAGCAACCCGAGAACGTCAAACGGGTGCTTGACATGATGCGCGACCAGGGCATCAAGCGCACCCTGGATCGCGTGCAGGGCAAGTTGTCGGCTGGTAGCCCCACAGGCTATTCGGCCGCTGGCGTCGTGATTGAAGTGGGTGCCGATGTTGAGGGGTTTTCGGTTGGCGACCGGGTGGCCTGTGCGGGTGCCGGCGTTGCAAACCATGCCGAGATCATCGATGTTCCAGTGAATCTGGCGGTTCTTTGCCCGGACTCCCTTGGAAACGACATGGCCTCGACCGTGACGCTGGGGGCCATCGCCATGCAGGGGGTTCGGCGCGCGCAGCCAACCTTGGGCGAAACGTTCGTGGTCGTGGGACTCGGCATTCTTGGGCAGATCACGGCGCAACTGCTGGTTGCGAACGGCTGCCGAGTGATTGGTGTTGATCTGGATCCAGAGAGGGTGGAGCTGGCCCTGGGTACGGGAATGACGCTAGGGATCAACCCCGCTACCGATTCCTATGTCGAGCGCGTGCTCAAGCACACCAGAGGCTTGGGCGCGGACGGCGTCATCGTCACTGCTGCCACCCCAAGCAACGAGGTCATCAGCGAGGCCATGCAGGCATGCCGCAAGAAAGG
Organism: Hydrogenophaga sp. XSHU_21; assembly: GCA_046604145.1. Lineage (GTDB taxonomy): Bacteria > Pseudomonadota > Gammaproteobacteria > Burkholderiales > Burkholderiaceae_C > Hydrogenophaga. The sequence goes on along the minus strand of JBKIXD010000002.1, from coordinate 1,076,348 downwards.
CCGCGTGGTTTTGGTGGGAGATGTGGGTCTTGACTTGAACCGGTCAGACTTCTACAAAAAGGAACTCGACTTTCTCATATCGTCGTCCTACGGCCCAGGGCGCTATGACCCGGTTTACGAAGAAGGGGGGCAGGACTATCCGCTCCCCTACGTTCGGTGGACCGAAAACCGCAATATGCAGGCCTACCTCGACCTGTTGTCCAATGGGCGGATCAGGCTCAGTCATCTTTGCGCGGACCCCTTCCCCATCGATCAAGCTGGCGCTGCCTACGACGCCCTGAAGGCTGAGGGTCGCAAACCCTTGCTGGTGTTGCTGACCTACCCTGAGCGCGAGGGCCAACGAGCAACCCGCGTGCCGCTATCAAGGCAGAAGATCTCCAACAGCACGATCCGGGTGGCCATTGCCGGCGCATCGAGCTTTGCCCAAGGGATGCACCTGCCCAACATGGTGAAGCTGCGGGACCAGTTCAGCCTGCGTGCTGTGATGAGTCGCACCGGCTCCAACGCAAAGGCGGTTGCAACCCAGTACGAAGCTAATTACTGCACCACTCGATTCGAAGATCTGCTGGAGGATCCGGACGTCGATCTTGTCATGGTTACCACCCGGCATGACCTGCATGCACCGATGGCTCTCCAGGCGCTGCAAGCTGGAAAACATGTGTTTGTGGAGAAGCCCCTTGCGCTTCGAGACGACGAGGTTGACGCCATCGAGAGCCTCTACGCAGACAAGTCCGATCAGCCACTGCTGATGGTGGGATACAACCGCCGGTTTTCGCCCGCAGCGCAAGCCGTTGCGCGAATCCTCCACGGACGCACGACCCCGCTTCTGATCAACTACCGCATGAATGCCGGTTTCATCCCGCCCGAGCACTGGGTTCACGGGCCAGAAGGGGGTGGTCGAAACCTGGGCGAAGCCTGCCATATCTACGACCTGTTCAATGCCTTGGTAGGAGACCACGCTGTGGTCGAGGTTCAGGCCATGGCTGTGCATCCCAGGGGTGACCCCTGGCGCCGCAACGACAACTTTGTGACCACTCTTCGCTACGCCGACGGTTCGGTCTGCACGCTGACCTACACCTCGATGGGCGACAAGTCGCATCCAAAAGAGCGAATGGACGTGTTCGCGGATGGACGGGTCATCTCGCTGGACGACTACAAATCGGTCACCGTGCAGGGTGGTCGCCATCAGGGATGGTCTTCCCCCACCGCGCAGAAGGGCCAGTTCGAGGAGCTCCAGGTTCTGGCGAAGTCCTTGCGCGCTGGCGCACCGTGGCCAATTTCGCTCGCTGACCAATTGAGCACTTCACGGGTCGCGCTGCAGGTTGAACGCCTGCTGAATGCCTGATCCGCCGCCCGACTTAACTCAGTACAAACCATGTGCGGCATCACCGGCATTCTTTCCACTGCTTCTCGGCGCACTGTCGATCCAGACACATTGATCGCCATGCGCGACACCATGTTCCATCGGGGACCCGATGGGGGCGAGACTTGGCTCTCACCCGACCGCACGGTGGGGCTTGCACACCGGCGTCTCTCGATCATCGACCTGTCCAATGCGGCCACACAGCCCATGTGCAACGAGACTGGTTTGGTCTGGATCACGTTCAACGGTGAAATCTACAACCACCTTGAACTGAGGGCGCAGCTGGTCGAGAAGGGCCACAAGTTCCGTACCGATCACTCGGATACCGAGGTGCTGGTGCATGGTTACGAAGAGTGGGGTCTTGACGGGCTGCTCTCGCGCATTGCAGGCGACTATGTCTTTGCGATCTGGGATGAGGACGCGCAGCAGCTTTCCCTTGCTCGTGATCGTATTGGCGTCAAGCCCCTTTACTTCCATTCCGGATCAGGGCAGTTCCTTTTTGGATCGGAGATCAAGGCCATTCTTGCCCATCCCGAGGTGCCGCGGGACGTCGAGCCAGTGGCCATGTACCACTACCTCAGTTTCCTGACCACGCCTGCACCCCTGACGATGTTCCGCGGTATCTACAAGTTGCCTGCGGGGTACGCGATGACGGTCGATCGTGCGGGTGCCATCAAAGCCTGGCGTTACTGGGATGCCGTCCCTGGACAAGGCATTGACCCCTCGGAGGTGCGGGGACTTTCCGAGTCGGCCACCGAAGACTTCTATGTTCAGGGAATCCGCGCGCGGCTCGAGAAGGCGGTGGAGCGCCGCATGATGTCGGACGTGCCGTTTGGTGTGTTCCTGTCGGGTGGCATCGACTCATCGACCAACGTGGCCTTGATGAGTCGACTGATGGACCGACCAGTCGACTCGTTCACGGTTGGCTTCAAGGACCATGCCCACCTCAACGAGCTTGAATACGCGGACCAAGTGGCCCGTGAATACAAGACCAATCACCACCAGATCCTGATCGACGAAAAGGATATGGTGGGTTACCTCGACCAGCTGATCCATCATCAAGATGAGCCGATCGCCGACTGGGTCTGTATCCCGCTCTACTTCGTCTCCAAACTCACACGCGACAACGGTGTGACGGTGATTCAGGTGGGTGAGGGTTCGGACGAGCAGTTCAGTGGCTATGCCAGCTATATGGGGTACCTCAAGCTGTATCACCAGTACTGGGCTCCGTTTCGGCGCCTTGTGCCAGGCCCATTGCAGAAGCTCACGGCCGGCCTGGCCAAGGCCGCGGCGAACGTTCGACCCGGGCTGGAGATGTACGCCGACATCATTGACCGCGCGGCGCGCGACCGGGAGCACTTCTGGAGCGGCGCCACCGTGTTTTGGGACACCATGAAGCGCAAGCTGGTGCGCGCCGATGCCGACTGGAGCGCCCGCATCCCTGATGCTGTGCTGCAAAGCGGCCTGATCCCTCCGGGCTACCTCGAGACCGACACGTTCAATGTGATCTCGTCCTTTCTGGGACCGTTCGATGCCGCGCATCCAGGCCAGGATGTGCTCACTCGAATGATCTACAACGAGTTCAAGCTTCGCCTTCCTGAACTTCTGCTCATGCGTGTCGACAAGATCACGATGTCTGAATCGCTGGAGGCACGGGTCCCGTTCCTCGATCATGAGCTGGTTGAGTTCTCCATGGACATTCCAGAGTCGTGGAAAACGCGCAATGGCGTGGCCAAGTACCTGCTCAAGAAGGCCGTGGAAGGTCTCATACCCGACAACATCATCTATCGCAAGAAGATGGGGTTCGGTGCGCCGATGGCCGATTGGTTGCGCGGCGACTTCGGGCGTCAGGCCGAGCAGGCGGTGATGGGCAGCGGGTTGCTGCGTCGCGGCCACTTCAACATCGAGCACGTGCGCCAGTTGTTCGACGATCATCGAAGCGGCCGTCGCGACACCAGCCTCTACCTGTGGACGCTCTTCAACCTGACATCCTGGTACGACTACTGGATCGATCGGCGAGCAGGATGAGGCTTTGGAGCAGATGAGTACACGAACCATCAAACTGGATCGCGACCGCTTCCGGCAGGTTTATCTCCAGTCCGTTGACGATGTCCTGCGTTTCTGGACGGAGACAATGCAAGGTGAAATCGCCAAGCACAACCAAGGGTGGCGATCGCTCGATTTTCGAGGGTACCTTCGGCAGTCTGAACTGCGGTATTGGGTAGCTCTGGACTCGCTTGCCAAGACAGGACCTTTGCGTACGCTTTGCGATGTGGGCGGCTTCTTTGGCGCGTTTCCATTGACCATGCATCGCCTTGGTGTCGAGGTTGCAATGACCGAGGCACTCGGCTACTACAGCGATTCCTTCTCTCCACTTTTTTCATTCCTGCGCAATGAAGGGGTCGACATCATCGACCACGACCCGTTCGAGCAGGATGCAGGTGTCGATCGAAGATTTGATGCTGTAACCGCGATGGCGGTGATTGAGCACTACCCACACTCGCACAAGCGGTTTCTTGCGTTCATGCGATCGATTGCCGGCCCTGGAGGGCGGCTGTATCTCGAAGTGCCCAATATCGCCTACTGGCCGAGGCGGTTTGCCCTGTTGCGTGGCCATACGCCTTTATCTTCGATAGATGACGTATTTCAGTCGGCGGTCCCGTTCATCGGACACCACCACGAGTTCACCATGGCTGAACTCCATCGGCTCGCCGCGCTTGCTGATCTAGAAGTGCTGCATGAATCCAGCTTCAATTATTCGTTCGTGGGCCCCTTGATCAAGCGAATCATCTCCGATCCCTTGCTCACCCTGATGTCTATGCGTGCGCCCATGCGCGAGTGTCTCTCTGTTGTTCTTGCTGTTCCGGCGAGCCACACCTCGCGTGGCGGCAGCCATGGCTGATCTGCTTGGCAAGGTACGCCGCGGACTGAGAAAGCCGCCGCGGGTGATCGTGGCGCGTGTTCTGGCCATGTTGCGGACGCAAACCGAAAGGTTGCGACTTCCCGCGCGGCGCCGCATGTCACAGGCCCGGCTGCTACGAGAGCTTCAAGCGCTCTCGTTGGAGCAGTTGTGGGATAGGCTCGCAAGCCGACCGTTCCCTGCTTGGTGCGACCCTGTCCCCGTGGCTTGCCTTGACGATGTTTGCGGTCCAGTCGAACGAGAAATGCTGTTTGCCCGGGCTGAAGATGCCTTGGCCCATCGGGTGAACTTGCTCGGGTCGGGTCTTGCGCCGCTGGGTGACCAGATCGATTGGCACACTGACTTCAAGACCGGCATTGGTTGGTCGCCACGCTACTTTGCCGACATTGATTACAACAACCCGGATCGCCCCAGCGACGTCAAGGTGCCGTGGGAGTTGTCTCGATTGCAATGGTTGATGCCCGTTGGGCAGGTCTGGGTCATGACCCGCGACGAACGCTATGCCGAAGCGGTGAAAAGTGTTCTGGAGCAGTGGATCGATGCCAACCCGTGTGGAGGTTCAGTCAACTGGTCCTGCACCATGGAAGCCGCTCTTCGCGTGTTCACATGGACCTGGTTCTTCCACATCTTCAAGGACGCAGCCAGTTGGAACGATCCTGCGTTCAGGTTCCGGTTTCTTCGGGCCTTGTACCTGCATGTCGAATTCACAGACCGGCACATTGAACGTTCGGACGTCAATGGCAACCACTACACCGCCGATGCAGCCGCGCTAGTGGTCGGTGGGCTATTCTTCGGAGAAGGTGAGGGCCCGACGCATTGGCAGCAGGAGGGCTGGCGGATTCTGGTTGAAGAAATGCCGCGGCAAGTGTTCCCCGATGGCGTGGATTTCGAGGCCTCGGTGCCCTACCACCGGCTGGTGGCTGAATTGTTTCTTTGGCCCGCCATGCATCGAACCGCCCATGGTCTGCCCGTTGATGACGCCTACCGTCAGCGGCTGCTGGCGATGGGGCGTTTTGCAAAGGCATACACCAAGCCGAACGGGCAGGTACCGTTGTGGGGAGATGCCGACGATGCGAGGGCATTGCCGTTGGGCATGCAATCCATCAACGACCACCGGTACCTGCCCGCCCTCATCGGCGCCTATCTGGGCGGCGAGCACGGATTGGGAGGCGAGAAAGATGGCTTGGGTGAACTCTTCTGGGTGAGAGGGCCTGACGCTGTGGCGCAATGGCGAAACGCCTGTCCACAGGCCACCAGTTCAGAGGCCTTCCCCGATGGTGGGTTTTACGTTCTGCGCGGCGCGGTCGACCATGTATTCATTGATTGCGGCCCCCTGGGGTTGGCTGGTCGCGGTGGGCACGGGCACAACGACTGCCTGTCTTTCGAGGTGGTCCTCGACGGCACCCCCCTCGTTTCCGACTGCGGCGCCTATCTCTACACCGCTTCTTACGAGGAACGCAACCGGTTCCGCTCCACCGATCTTCACAACACACCTCGCGTGGATGCCGAAGAGCTCAACCGTTTCATTCGCCCGGATTACCTCTGGAATCTGCACAACGATGCGCTACCGCGTGCGCTTGTCTGGCATGACTCAGAGTCTTCTGCCGGCTTTGCAGGAGCCCACAGTGGCTTCGAACGCCTGTCCGATCCAGTGACACCCCACCGAGCTTGGCATCTGGACAAAGTGAATCATGCCCTCGTGGTGATGGATCGCATCGTGGGGCGAGGATCACACCTGATCGAGATCCCGCTGCACTTGGCGCCTGGCGTCGAAGTGGTCTCACTGGCGTGTGACCACGCGATCCTCGAAAGCGAGGGGCGGCGGTTTCGCCTCGATTGGCACGCCCCGGACGCGCTCGAGATGGCAAAGGAACCGGCCCGCGTGTCGCCTTCCTACGGAACGGTGATTCCAACCACCAGGCTTGTGTGGCGAGGGCGACTTGGACTGCCGTTGGATCTGGCGGTGGTGATCGCTCCGGTTCGCGTGCAAGCCAGCGCCGCCGCTCTGATCGAGGCGGCCCGAAAGGAGTTGGCATGGCCATGACGCTGCCCCCATATCTTCACGTCGACCTTCCGCCAGAGAACGTTTACGGTCACCGACACAAGGTGGAGTGTCTTCGCGCGTCGATTGACCGACTCCGAACCAGTGAACGGCCTAACCTGCGTGTACTTGACGCAGGCTGTGGAAGCGGCCGCGCGGTCACGCGATTTCTTGCGCGACAAGGAGACCATGTACTGGGAATCGACATGCACGCACCGTCAATCGAGTACGCGCAGCGGCACTATGGTGAAGAATCCCTGCGCTTCATTTGCTCCGATTTGTCGATGTTGCCTGATGGAGATGGCGAGTACGACGCGATAGTGCTGGCCGATGTGCTGGAGCACCTCACTCAGCCTGAGCAGGTTCTCGCCGCCGCGGTCGCGCGCCTCGCGCCGGGTGGCATGGTGCTTGTGTCTGTACCGAATGGCCGAGGCCCGTTCGAGATCGAGAGTGCGATTTCGAGGTTGCCTGTCATTGGGGGCCTGCTGCTCAAGGCAACCGATGTTTTCGTCGCACTGCTGAACAAGACGGTCTTGCGTGGCCTCTGGTCCAGGCTGAGCGATCAGACACCACCTGAATTGCCATACAACGAAGAATCTGGACATGTGCAGTTCTTCTCAACCAGAGGCCTCGAGAAAACACTGCGCCTTGGCGGCCTGAAGGTGCATCGGTGGCGCAATGTGGCGTGGTGGTGTGGTCCGTTCACCAACTACCTGTTTGCCCCCTCTGAAGGATTCTGTCGAATCAACACCGAGGTGGCAAATCGATTACCACGGTGGTTTGTCAGTGTGTGGTACGTGGAGTGCACCGTACGCAGTCCGGACGGGCCAGTCTGAACATGTCCCAGGTGCTGCTCACATTGGCGGTTCGCCTGCTTGTTGTGATTGCTGGCTTGCTCTCCAGCATCGTCACTGCGCGGTACCTCGGACCAGAAGGTCGGGGGTGGTTCTTTTTCTGGACGACACTGGCGATGCTGATCGTCCAGTTCGGCAACTTCGGCCTCCACGCAAGCAACACCTACCTCCTGGCGAAGAAAGGGGTAGACGTTCATGTATTGGCGTCAAATTCCCTGGTGGGCGCGCTGATTGCGGGGCTTGCCTGGACCATCGCCGGATTGGCTGTTGCGTCATTGCTCGGGCAGCAAGAAGCATGGAGCCCCAGGGTCGCGATTCCCTTGTTGCTGATGAGTGTGACCGGCCTTTACTTTCTGCTGTCGTCGAATCTTCTGGTCGCACTTGGGCGGCTCACAGCGTACAACGTTCTGGAAATCCTGAGCAAAGCGCTCTCGCTGTGTGCTCTGATTCTGGCTGCCGTGTTCTGGGGCGAGGCACACCTGTTGCTTTGGGGGTTGGCGGCCGCCGGCGCTGTCACTTCAGTGGTGCTGGGATGGTGGTTGAGGCGGCACATCAGGCTGGTTCCTCCGAGTGCTGCCATTCTGAAGCTCGGGTTCTCGTATGGTTTGAAGGCCTATGTGGTGGCATGTCTGGCCGCCCTCGTGTCCCGACTCAATGCATTTCTTCTGGAGCCAAGCATTCCGCCTGCAGACTACGGAGCGTGGTCTATCGCATCACAGATATTCGACGTGCTCACTTTGCTCCCTGCGTCGGTAGCGCTGGTGATGCTCCCCAGGATCATGCGATCCAGTGAGCCACATCGAATGGTTCGTATCAATGCATTGGCGGTTGCCGGCATCATGTTGGTTGTTTCTGCTGGCTTCATTCTCGTGGGCCAGCCGCTGATCATCTTGCTCTACGGCGAGGCGTATGGAGCCGCTTTCGACTACGTGATTTGGGGCCTTCCCGGCCTGGTTGCCCTTTCGGTCATTTCGGTGCTCTCCCAGTACATGGCAACAATCGGACTCCCGCGGGCGCTCATACTGCTGTGGGCGACAGTAGCTACCCTGCAGGCGGCTGTCGCCATCTGGCTGATTCCTGAACATGGCGCTACGGGCGCCATGGTGAGCCTCTCCGTGGCTTATGTAACGGGTCTGATGCTGATGTTCAGCCTTATTCATCGACTCAAGGATAAACATGCTTGACAACAACGCCCGATTGGGCGCCCAGAAGCAATGGAACGCCCGCGCCTGTGGCGAACTGCCAGGCGACAAGCAGTCGGTTGAGTATTTCGACGCGGTCGCGCGCGATCGCTATCGTCAACAACCCTGGATGCATGATTACTTCAGGTACGAACGGTTTGCCGGGCAGCATGTGCTCGAAATCGGCATCGGGCAGGGCACCGACATGATGCAGTTTGCCCAAGCAGGTGCGATTTGCCACGGCGTGGACATCACACAGAACCACCTCAAGCTCACAGCCCTCAATGCAACACTTCGTGGCATTGAGGTGGACCTGCATGAAACCGATGCCACCCGCTTGCCCTTTGCAGATAACTCGCTGGACTGCGTGTACTCATTCGGCGTTTTGCATCACATTCCAGAGATCGACCAGGTGGTTCGCGAGATCCACCGCGTCCTCAAGCCCGGAGGGAAGGTGATGATTGCGCTCTACCACAAGTGGTCTGCGTTTCATCTTTTCAGCAAACTCCTGGCCAATGGGCTTCGGAACGGCTGGCTGTTCACGAAAGGATATGCCGGCTTGTTGGCTACCATCGAAATGGGCGCGGACGGAGTCAATGTCAAACCGTATGTCCGTTTGTTCAGTCAAGCGGAAACGCTTGAACTGATGAAGGCATTTCAACTGCAGGACATTTCGATCCACCAACTGCACGAGGATCATTTCTGGCCTTCGTTCATCGGCCGAATGGTTCGTGGCAGCTTGGGCCGGCTTGAGCCACGCATGGGTTGGTATGTGGCGTACCAAGGAGCCAAGAGGCATGACTCCGGAGTTGAGCAGAGGTAGCTTGATTGACAAATCCACTTTTTCTTGTTGCCTATCCCTTGTCGGCTGAGTTTGACAACTCGCTCAGGGCATCCTTCGGCAGTCGTGGCCGCGTTGTTACGGCGGCGGAGCTGCGAGGCTCAGGGGGGCTCGGTTTGCTTCGAGAGCTTTGGCGCATGCGAGGAGACCCCATCGTCCTCCCCATCGAAGAAGACAACAGCGCCGCATTGCTCCCGGTTCTCAAGCTGTTGGCTGCTTTCACAAGGTCGCGGTCCATCTGTGTTGTGCGGCCTGATTTAAGCCGTCACACAGTCACCCGCTGGCAGATCGCTTCTGACGCGATTCGGTTTGCCGGCGCCAGCGTCGCTTGTCGATGGGCTGCGCACCGAGCCCGCCGCGAACTGAACGCCTTGGTGGTGGCAGAGCGGGTGATTCCCCAGGCTTTGTCCGAGCACGGCGAGGTTCTTTACCTCAAGACCAACCTCTGGTTTGGCATCAAGGCCGGCGGATCGGTCGGACACATCGCCGGGGTGGTCAATGGCCTGCAGCGGTCCGGTCATCCGGTCACGTTCGCGTCGGCTGAACCAGCGGTGATGATCGATGACGGCGTGCAAATGCTCGATGTCAGGCCTCCCCGAGCGTTTGGTCTCCCTTATGAGCTCAACAACTACCGATTCCAGAGCAGCTTCGACGAAGCGCTGGCCAGGACCCCGGTCCTTGGGCGTGCACGCCTGATTTACCAACGCCTGTCAGCGGCCAACTACCTGGGGGCAGTGCTTTCGCGGCGCCATCGATTGCCACTGGTGGTCGAATACAACGGGTCCGAGGTGTGGGTGGCCAAGAACTGGGGGCGAGGCATGAAGTTCCACGCACTCGCCGAGATGGCCGAAGCTGCCATGCTGCGGCATGCTCACCTCGTGGTCACCGTGTCCGACGTGCTCAAGGAAGAGTTGATCGGGCGCGGAGTCGAGCCCGGTCGCATCGTGTCCTATCCGAACTGCATCGACCCCAAGGTCTTCGATCCCACCCGTTTTGATTCTGCAGCGCTGGCGGGATTGCGCCAGAGACTGGGCATCAGTACCGATGCGTTGCTGGTCACATTTGTCGGCACATTCGGACAATGGCACGGGGCAGAAAAACTTGCCGCCGCAGTCGCGCAGCTGTGGAACAGGCAACGTGACTGGTTGGTGTCATCGAAGCTGCATTTCCTGTTTGTGGGTGACGGACTCACAAGGCCACGCGTGGTCCAGATCATCGCAGAGGCAGGCGCCGAGGCCGTCTGTACGTTTGCAGGTCTCGTGCCTCAGCCGGAGGCGCCGCTCCATCTGGCCGCCTCTGATATTCTGGTATCGCCGCATGTTCCCAATGCCGATGGCAGCCGTTTCTTTGGCTCACCCACCAAGCTTTTCGAGTACATGGCCATGGGGAAGGCCATCCTTGCCTCTGATCTTGAGCAGATCGGCGAGGTATTGTCACCGGGCCTTCGGCTGGACGAGCCCTTGCCCGACGGTTCAACCATCAAACCTCGCGCCCTCCTCGTCACGCCTGGCGAAGTCGAGGAGCTCGTTCTGGGATTGCAGAGGATGGCTGGGGATGAATCGCTTCGAATTGCGCTTGGGAGAAATGCCCGCGAGGCGGCGCTCGAGTACTTCACCTGGGACGTCCATGTTGACAAAATCCTTGATGGCGTCGGTCGCCAGCAACCCATGAACGTCGAGGCCTGAGCTCCCAACAGGTCAACTTGCACAAATCCGGACTTTCGACGTGTTTCAAATTCTCCAGAGTCTCAAGACAGGGAAAGTCGAGTTGGCCGACGTGCCAGCTCCATCAGCTGCACCGGGCTGCCTGCTTATCCGTACCGACGTCAGCTTGATTTCGGCGGGGACCGAGCGGATGTTGATCGACTTTGGCCGAGCCAACTGGCTGGACAAGGCCAGGCAGCAGCCTGACAAGGTGCGTCAGGTGATCGACAAGGTGCGGACGGACGGCCTACTGCCCACGATTGAAGCAGTTCGCAACAAGCTCGACCAACCGTTGGCGCTGGGCTACTGCAACGTGGGGGTGGTCTTGGCCGTCGGTGCTGGGGTGAGCGGGTTCTCGGTCGGTGACCGGGTGGCCTCGAACGGCAAACATGCCGAAGTTGTGTCGGTTCCATCCATCTTGTGCGCCCGGGTACCCGACTCGGTGGACGACGAAGCTGCTGCATTCACCGTGGTGGGCGCCATTGCCTTGCAGGGCATTCGGTTGGCCGAGCCCACGCTTGGTGAGGCCGTTGTGGTGATGGGGCTTGGGCTCATCGGCTTGTTGACGGTACAACTGCTGATAGCCAACGGGTGCCGCGTGATGGGCATTGACTACGATGCCTCCAAGCTGGAGAAGGCGCGCGCTCTTGGTGCCGAAACAATTGATCTTTCTTCAGGTGCGGATCCTCTCGCTGCTACCCTCAGCTTTTCCCGCGGACGTGGGGTCGATGCAGTGCTGCTGACGCTGGCCACAGACAGTCCGACACCCATTCATCAGGCCGCAACGATGTGCAGGCAGCGCGGGCGGATTGTGCTGGTGGGCGTCACCGGCCTGGAGCTTTCGCGTGCCGATTTCTACGAGAAAGAACTCACCTTCCAGGTGTCGTGCTCATATGGCCCAGGACGCTACGACCCAGACTATGAAGAGAAGGGTCGAGACTATCCAGTCGGATTCGTCCGTTGGACCGAGCAGCGGAACTTCGAAGCCGTGCTCGACATGATCGCCGACAAGAGGGTGACGCCGAGTTCCCTGGTTTCGCACCGCTTCGATCTGTCTTCCAGTGATCAAGCCTATGACCTGATTGCGAGTCGCGCACCCTCGCTGGGTGTGTTGTTGAGCTACCCTCGGCGGAAGGAGACTTCATCTGCGAACAGTCTTGTTCGTTCGGTGTCGCTCAAGTCGGCCAGTCCCGAAACCGGGACGCCTGTGGTGGCCATGGTGGGTGCTGGAAACTATGCAGGCCAGGTCCTTGCCCCCTCGCTTCGGCGTGCCGGTTTTCGCCTCAAATCTGTCACATCGGCTGGTGGTGTCAGCAGCGTGCATGTAGGAAGAAAGCACGGCTTCGAATCGGCAGGTACTGATCTCGAAGCTGTGTGGAACGACCCCGATGTCAATGCCGTGGTCATCGCTACCCGGCATGATGCGCACGCGAGGCAGGTTTGTGCGGCGCTGGCGGCAGGAAAGCATGTATTCGTCGAAAAGCCGCTGGCCCTGACATTGGCCGAACTTGACGCGGTCGAGGCGGCCGTGAGCAATGCGCCGGGAAAGATACTCACCGTGGGCTTCAACCGCCGATTTGCGCCCCACGTGCAGCGCCTCAAGGCCCTCTTGGCGCCAGTGGTCGAGCCAAAGGCTTTTGTGGTCACCGTGAACGCAGGCGCCATTCCGGCGAATCACTGGACACAGGATCCCCTGCAAGGGGGCGGGCGAATCGTTGGAGAGGCGTGTCACTTCATCGATCTGTTGCGGTACCTGGTGGGGCACCCGATCGACCATTCCACCTTGACCAAGCTCGGGCGGGGCGCTGCCAGTGGAAGCGGCGATTCAGTCTCGTTCTCGCTCTCGTTCGCCGACGGTTCAATGGGCACCGTCCACTATCTGGCCAATGGCAGCAAGGCCTTCCCGAAAGAGCGGCTCGAGGCCTTCTGTGGCGGACGCATTCTTCAGATCGACAACTTTCGCCGCATGACGGGCTGGGGTTGGCCGAACTTTTCGCGCATGAACCTTTGGCGTCAGGACAAGGGGACGCAGACGTGTATCGAGGCCTTCATGGACGCGGTGCGTCAGGGGGAAGCGATGCCCATTCCCTGGAGCGAAATCAAGGAAGTTGCAAAGGTGTCGATCGAACTGGCAGAGGCTGCCCGCACTTGATGTGGATGACCTATTTCCACACGGTGCGGCACTTGCGCATCGGCCAGATTCTGGGGCGAATCACTCACCGCCTGCGACGACCCAGACCTGATCTGAGTCCTGCGCCCAGCCTGCGGAGATCCGTCGCTGCATGGCATGAGCCTTGCCGTCGGCCCATGTCGCTCGGCGCCGATGGTGAGGCCTGTTTTCTCAATGTCCAACGGCGCGTCACGTTTCCAACCGGCTGGAACGAGCCTGTCGTGGATAAGCTTTGGCTCTACAACCTCCACTACTTTGAAGGCCTACTGGCGCCTGACGATGGGGCTCAGGCTCTGACTCGCCGCGCCTGGGTTCAGAGATGGATTCACGACAACCCCCCCGGCCAAGGAAACGGGTGGGAGCCCTATCCGCTTTCACTGCGCATCACCAACTGGATCAAGTGGATGCTCGGCGGTGAGCCACCAACCCCCGAGGTATTGCATAGCCTCGCGGTTCAGACGCGCTATCTCTCGAAGCGCCTTGAGTACCATCTCATGGGGAATCACCTGTTCGAGAATGCCAAGGCGCTGATCGTCGCCGGGTGTTTTTTTGCCGGCGACGAAGCAGATCATTGGTACTCGACTGGTCGCAGGATCATGGAGGCGCAGCTGCAGGAGCAGTTGCTTGAGGATGGCGGTCACTTTGAGCGCAGCCCGATGTACCAGGCTCTTCTGCTGGAAGGTCTGCTGGATTTGCACAACCTGCACATGACGGCCGGGGTTGCCGGGTCATCGCCCTGGGCGTCCCCGGCTGCGAAGATGCTTGAATGGTTGCGCCGACTGTGCCATCCGGACGGAGAGATCGCGTTCTTCAACGATGCTGCATTTGGTGTTGCCCCTTCCCTGGACGAATTGCACGCCTATGCCATGCGCCTGGGGCTCGACAAGGCCAGTCCCGAAGCAGCTGAGCCATCCTGGCTGGGCGCAAGCGGGTACGCCCGGCTTGAGGTGGGCGGCACCGTGGTTCTTGCCGATGTTGCGCCCGTGGGACCGGACTATCTGCCCGGGCACGCTCATGCCGACTCCTTGAGCTTCGAGTGCTCGATCCAAGGGCAGCGTGTGCTGGTGAATGGAGGCACCTCGACCTACACCCTCGGTGCCGAGCGACAACGGCAGCGTGGTACCGCTTCCCACAACACGGTTTGCATCGACGGAGAAGACTCCTCCGAGGTCTGGGCCGGGTTCAGGGTGGCAAGAAGGGCCTATACACAGGTGGTGAACTTCACCGCTGGCCCCGAAGTGACGCTGGATGCGTTCCATGATGGGTACGCCCGCTTGCCGGGTAAACCAGTGCACCGCAGGCGCTGGGTCCTTCGGCCAGGAATGCTCGAAGTGATTGACCAGGTGCAAAGCCAGGGCAGCCACCGAATCGACGTCCATTTCCATGTTCATCCGGACGTGACCCTTCGCGCCGTTCAAGACTCGGTGTTCGAGATACGCGATCTCGGCGATCGCGTCATCGGGACGATGGAGGTCGACGATTCACTGACTTGGGAACTGAGGAATGAAACCTGGCATCCAGGCTTTGGCGTGGCGGTGCCATCCATGGGTTTGCACGGCGTCGTGTCCCTTCTGAAGTCTCACGAATGGCGCACCCGCGTCAGGTGGAGCTCCTGAACATGCGGGTGCTGCTGCTCAGTTTCTACTTCGAGCCCGACCTGGGTCCGGGTGCGTTTCGGGCTACCGCATGGGCACGCGCGATGAACGAACGACTTCATCCTGGCGGATCGTTGGACGTGTTCACCACCCGACCGAATCGCTACGCCTCCTTCGCCCCGGACGCGATGCCGCTGCAGCATGAGGGCGCGATGACCGTCCATCGCTTTGACCTCCCTTCTCACCGCAGCGGATTCCTCGATCAGTCGCGAGCATTCATGAGGTACGCATTTCAAGCATGGCAGCTTTCCCGCCGTCAGCGCTACGACGTGGTCTGCGCAACCTCGTCCCGACTCATGACGGCCCTTCTGGCCTCGCTGATTGCCCGTCGGCAGGGTGCCCGGTTGTTCCTTGACGTTCGAGATCTTTTTGTTGACGCGATTGGAGATGTATTGCCCGGGTGGGCTCGCCCCCTGAAGCTGATCCTGTCTGCACTTGAACGATTGACTTTCTCTCGGGCAGAGCACATCAATGTCGTTTCGGGTGGTTTCCTGCCCTATCTGAGGGAGCGCTATCCCGAGACGTCGCTCAGCGTGATCACCAACGGAATCGATGACGCGTTCCTTGAGCCATTGCCCCCGTCAGGTCCCGCCTTCCGGTCACTTGCAGGGCGCATCCGCGTCCTGTACGCCGGAAACATCGGCGACGGTCAGGCGCTCCATTTGCTTGTTCCCGATCTTGCTCGGCACTTGGCGGATTCACACGAATTTGTGGTGGTCGGTGATGGGGGCGCCAGAACGCGCCTGCAAGCTGCCATTGCGGGGTTGTCCAATGTCAGATGGCTCCCGCCCGTCGATCGTCAGACTCTGAGGGAGATGTATCGGGATTGCGATGTCCTGCTGCTCCACTTGAACGATCTTCCCGCATTTCGGAAAGTACTGCCCTCCAAGCTTTTCGAGTATGCGGCCACAGGCAAACCCATGCTTGCAGGGGTGGCCGGATATGCAGCCCAATTCCTGCAAGAAATTCCCGGTGTCGCCAGCTTTCCTCCATGCGACACCAAACGCGCTGTCGACGCTCTCGTCAACTTGCACTTGAACCCTGTTGACCGAGTTGCTTTCACACAGAAGTACACGCGCCGAATTCAGATGCAGCGCTTGGCCGATATCGCGCTCAAGCTGGAATCCTGAAACCATCTGAACGCGCGCAAGCTGACGTCAGCGGGCGTGGGCGATGGATGTCCCTCAGCCAGCAGAGGCGCTCGAAACGCCAAGTTCCTCGAGACGATGACCCGCTTGGTCCTTGGCGGACAGGTTGACCGGACCGTCCAAGGGCCACTGGACGGCCACTGCTGAATCGTTCCACATGAGGCTGCGCTCGGCCGCTGGTGCGTAGTAGTTCGTCGCCTTGTACAAAAAATCCGCACTCTCACTCGTCACCAGAAACCCGTGCGCCAGCCCGGCCGGGATCCACAGTTGCCTGTGGTTCTCCTCGCTCAGCTCCACCCCCACCCATTTGCCGAAGGTGGGTGAGTCGCGGCGGATGTCCACGGCAACGTCGAACACGCTGCCGCGGACCACGCGCACCAGCTTGCCCTGTGCGTGTGGCGGGAGCTGGTAGTGCAGACCACGCAGCACGCCTTTGGCGCTGCGGCTGTGGTTGTCCTGCACGAAGTGCACGTCGAGTCCGGTGGCTTCGTTGAAGGCTTTCTGGTTGAAGCTCTCCAGGAAGAAGCCGCGCTCGTCGCCGAACACGCGTGGCTCGAGGATGAGCACGCCGGGGATGGCGGTCGGGGTGACCTTGAGGTTGGGCGAGCTCACTTCCTCGTTCCCCCAAGCACCTGGTCATCGAGCAGCCGCAGCAGGTATTGCCCGTAGCCGTTCTTCTTGAGCGGCTCGGCCAGGCGCAGGACCTGTTCGCGGTCGATCCAGCCGTTGCGCCAGGCGATTTCTTCAGGGCAGGCGATCTTCAGGCCCTGGCGGTGTTCCAGCGTGGCGATGAACTGGCCGGCATCGAGCAGGCTGTCGTGGGTGCCGGTGTCGAGCCAGGCGTAGCCGCGTTGCATGATCTGCACGTCGAGCTGGCCGCGGTCGAGGTAGGCCTGGTTGACGGCGGTGATTTCCAGTTCGCCGCGTGCGCTGGGTTTCACGGCGCGGGCAATGTCCACCACCTGCGAATCGTAGAAGTACAGGCCCGTGACGGCGTAGTTGCTCTTGGGCTTGGCGGGTTTTTCCTCGATGCTTTGCGCCTTGCCTTGGGCATCGAAGGCCACCACGCCGTAGCGCTCGGGGTCGGTCACGTGGTAGGCGAACACGGTGGCGCCCTGGGCCTGCGCATCGGCGCGGTGGAGCAGGGTGGCAAAGTCGTGGCCGTAGTAGATGTTGTCGCCCAGCACCAGGGCGCTGGGGCCGTTGCCCACAAAGTCGGCGCCGATGATGAAGGCCTGCGCCAGGCCATCCGGGCTGGGTTGCACGGCGTATTGCAGGTTCATGCCCCAGGCGCTGCCGTCGCCCAGCAGTTGCGCAAAGCGCGGGGTGTCTTGCGGTGTGCTGATCACCAGCACGTCGCGGATGCCCGCCAGCATGAGGGTGCTGAGCGGGTAATACACCATGGGCTTGTCGTACACCGGCAGCAGCTGCTTGCTGACCGCCAGCGTGGCCGGGTGCAGGCGCGTGCCCGACCCGCCCGCCAGGATGATGCCTTTGCGTGGGGTGTTGTTCATCATGATGGTGTGAGGTGCTCCGTGAGCATGCGCCGCACACCGGTTTCCCAGGTCGGCAGGTTCAACCCGAAGGCCTTGCGCAGGCGGGTCGTGTCCAGGCGAGAATTGAGCGGTCGCCGGGCCGGCGTGGGGTAGTCGGCCGTCGGGATGGGATCGATCCGCTGCACCTTCCAGGGCAGGTCGGGGCGAAGCTGCCGCGCGGTGTCGATGGCCAGGCGGGCCACGCCGTGCCAGCTGGAAGCACCTGCCGCCACCGCATGGTAGGTGCCCGCCAGCGCCGGATTCGCCAGCGTGGCGCGCAGGGCGTGGGCGGTCACGTCGGCCAGCAGGTCCGCGCCCGTGGGGGCGCCCACCTGGTCGTCGATCACACGCAGCGCGTCGCGCTCTTGCGCCAGCCGCACCATGGTCTTGGGGAAGTTCTGGCCGCGAGCGCCATAGACCCAGCTGGTGCGAAAGATCAGGTGGCGAGGCGAGCCCGAGCGCACGGCCTGCTCGCCCTCGAGCTTGGTCTGGCCATACACGCTCAGCGGGCCGGTGGCGGCGTCCTCGGTGCGCGGTTGGTCGCCGCTGCCATCGAACACGTAGTCGGTTGAGTAGTGCACCACCAATGCCCCGCACGCGGCGGCGGCGCGGGCCAACACGCCCGGCGCGGTGGTGTTCAGGGTGCGCGCCAGATCGGGTTCGCTCTCGGCTTTGTCCACGGCGGTGTGCGCGGCGGCGTTCACGACCACATCGGGCGCCACCAGCCGCACCAGCGCGGCCAGACCCTCGGGTTCGCGAAAATCGGCGCGGTGTGCACCAGTGCTGTCGTGGCCAACCGCCACCACCTCGCCCAGCGGTGCCAACGCGCGCTGCAGCTCCCAGCCCACCTGGCCGTTGGCGCCGAGGAGCAGCAGCTTCACGCAGCCCCCTGGTACTGCGCCTGCATCCAGTCGCGGTAGCTGCCGCTCTGCACCTCGGCCACCCAGTCGGCGTGGTCCAGGTACCAGCGCACGGTCTTGCGGATGCCGGTGTCGAAGGTCTCGGCCGGTCGCCAGCCCAGCTCGCGCTCGATCTTGCGGGCATCGATGGCGTAGCGCCGGTCATGACCGGGGCGGTCCTTCACGTAGGTGATCTGCGTGGCATAGCTCTGGCCGTCGCTGCGCGGGCGCATGTCGTCGAGCAACGCGCAGATGGTCTTCACGATCTCGATGTTGGGCTTCTCGTTCCAGCCCCCGACGTTGTAGGTCTCGCCCACGCGGCCAGCCTCGAGCGCGCGGCGGATGGCGCTGCAATGGTCGCCCACGTACAGCCAGTCCCGCACCTGCAGCCCGTCGCCGTACACCGGCAGCGACTTGCCCGCCAGCGCGTTGACGATCATCAGCGGGATGAGCTTTTCCGGGAAGTGGAACGGCCCGTAGTTGTTGCTGCAGTTGGTGGTGACCACCGGCAGCCCGTGCGTGTGGTGCCAGGCGCGCACCAGGTGGTCGCTGGCGGCCTTGCTGGCGCTGTAGGGGCTGTTGGGTTCGTGCGGGTGGCGCTCGGTGAAGGCGGGCTCGTCGGGGGCCAGGCTGCCGTACACCTCGTCGGTGCTCACGTGCAGAAAGCGGAAGGCCTGGCGCTCCGCCTCGGGCAGGTCGAGCCAGTGTCCCCGAACGGCTTCGAGCAGGTGGAACGTGCCGACGATGTTGGTCTGGATGAAGTCCTGGGCGCCGAGGATGGATCGGTCCACATGGCTCTCGGCGGCAAAGTTCACCACCGCGCGCGGCCGGTGCTCGGCCAGCAGCCGGGCCACCAGCCCGGTGTCGCCGATGTCGCCCTGCACGAACACGTGCCTCGGGTCCCCCTCAAGGCTCGCGAGGTTGCGCCGGTTGCCTGCGTAGGTGAGCTTGTCGAGGTTGAGCACCGGTTCGTCGCTTTGCGCGAACCAGTCCAGCACGAAGTTGCTGCCGATGAAGCCGGCGCCGCCAGTGACCAGAATCATTCGATCGTCCTCCCAGTGTGGTGCCGGTTCGTCGCCGCCCACCGTTGCATGGTGTCAGTGGCCGTGGGCCACGGTTTCGCCAGCGGCCAGCTTGTAGACCGTGCCGCAGTAGGGGCAGCGGGCTTCGCCGGTCCGGGCCACGTCCAGGTACACCTTGGGGTGGCTGTTCCACAGCTTCATGTCGGCCAGGGGGCTGGGGCAGAACACCCCCCCATGGGCGTTCAGGTCCTTGGCCTTGAGTTCAACAGCGGGCTTGCTCATGTCGAGTCCTGTCAGACCTTGGTGAGCCAATGGCTGTACTTCGGATTGCGGCCGTTCACGATGTCGAAGAACGCGGTCTGGATCTTCTCGGTGATCGGGCCGCGGCTGCCGGCGCCGATCTCGATGCGGTCGAGCTCGCGGATGGGGGTCACTTCGGCGGCGGTGCCGGTGAAGAAGGCCTCATCGGCGATGTACACCTCGTCGCGCGTGATGCGCTTCTGCACGATCTCGAGGCCCAGGTCCTTGGCGATGTGGAACACCGTGTTGCGGGTGATGCCGTTGAGCGCACCCGCCGACAGGTCGGGCGTGTAGATCACGCCGCCCTTGATGACGAACAGGTTCTCGCCCGCGCCTTCGCTCACGAACCCGGCGGTGTCGAGCAACAGGGCCTCGTCGTAGCCTTCGTCGGTGGCCTCCATGTTGGCCAGGATGCTGTTGGTGTAGTTGCTCACCGCCTTGGCCTGCGTCATGGTGATGTTGACGTGGTGGCGGGTGTAGCTGCTGGTTTTCACGCGGATGCCGCGCTTGAGGCCTTCGTCGCCCAGGTAGGCGCCCCATG
Organism: Hydrogenophaga sp. XSHU_21; assembly: GCA_046604145.1. Lineage (GTDB taxonomy): Bacteria > Pseudomonadota > Gammaproteobacteria > Burkholderiales > Burkholderiaceae_C > Hydrogenophaga. The sequence goes on along the minus strand of JBKIXD010000002.1, from coordinate 1,056,175 downwards.
CCCAGGCCGCCACCATCAGGTGGATGGTGTTGCCCTTGGGCGAGACGCCCAGTTTCTTGTCGCCGATCCAGGTGAGGGGGCGGAGGTAGCAGCTTTCCAGTTTGTTGGCGCGAACCACTTCTTTCTGGGCTTCGTTCACCTGATCCTGGGTGAAGGGCAGTTTCATGCGCAGGATCTTGGCGCTGTTGAACAGCCGCTCGGTGTGCTCCTGCAAGCGGAAGATGGCGGTGCCGTTGACGGTGTTGTAGGCACGAACCCCCTCGAACGCCCCGCAGCCGTAGTGCAGCGTGTGGGTCAGCACGTGGATCTTGGCGTCGCGCCAGTCCACCAGCTGGCCGTCCATCCAGATCTTGCCGTCGCGGTCGGACATCGAAGGGGGGGTCGGGCTCATGGGCATCCTTGAGGATTGGGGGGTATTCAGGTCAACGCTCGATTTTACGGGGCGGCGTCGGGCGTTTCGCCGCCGGTCGGGCGCTCCAGCCGCCAGCTCAGCAGCTTGCCGCGCGCAAAGTCGGCCTGCACCCACGAGCCGCCCGGGTCGGTCCACCGGTAGGTTTCCGGCTCCTGCCCCTCGGGCGACTGCCGCTGGCCCAGGGCGCGGGCCAGCCCGGTCACGGTCAGCAAGGGCTGGCCCGGGTGGAGCCGGGCGTTCAGCATCACCGCGCTGTCCACGTGCCCGATCGGGCGCTGCGCCGCGCGCTGCATGACCGACATGACCCGGGTGAAGTGCAGCAATACCCACAGCAGCAGGCCGCCGGTGACGGCCGCCACCCCTGGCCAACCGAACTGCCGGTGGCCCCAGAACAGCAGCGCGGCGGCGATCAGCGCGGCGGCCATGCGTTGCCAGGTCATCGCAGGATTCCTTTCAGTTCAGGCTGCGCGCGAGTTCCAGCGCCTGCTCGATGCGCTCGACCCCGTGCACGGTCAGGCCCTCGAAGGCCTTGTCGTTCTTCTTGGGCAGGTTGGCCTTGGGCACCACCGCCACCGAAAACCCCAGCTTGGCCGCCTCCTTCAGGCGCTCCTGGCCGCGCGGGGCGGGGCGCACTTCGCCGGCCAGGCCCACCTCGCCAAAGGCGATGAAGCCCTTGGGCAGCGGCTTGCCGCGCAGGCTGCTGGTGATGGCCAGCATGACCGCCAGGTCGGCCGCGGGTTCGCTGATGCGCACGCCGCCCACCGCGTTGACGAACACGTCCTGGTCCATGCAGGCCACGCCGGCGTGCCGGTGCAACACCGCCAGCAGCATCGCCAGGCGGTCACGCTCCAGGCCCACGCTCAGCCGGCGCGGGCTGGGCCCGCCGCTGTCCACCAGGGCCTGCAGCTCCACCAGCAGCGGGCGCGTGCCCTCCAGCGTCACCATCACGCAGCTGCCGGGCACCGGTTCGGCGTGCTGGCTCAGGAAAATGGCGCTGGGGTTGCTCACGCCCTTGAGGCCCTTTTCGGTCATGGCGAACACGCCGATCTCGTTCACCGCGCCAAAGCGGTTCTTGATCGCCCGGATCAGGCGGAAATTGCTGTGCGTGTCACCCTCGAAATACAGCACCGTGTCCACCATGTGCTCGAGCACGCGCGGGCCGGCCAGGGCGCCTTCCTTGGTCACATGCCCCACCAGCACGATCGCGGTGCCCGAGGCCTTGGCCGCGCGGGTGAGGTGGGCCGCGCACTCGCGCACCTGCGCCACCGACCCGGGCGCGCTGGTGAGCTGCTCGGAGTACACGGTCTGGATCGAATCGATGACGGCAATGGCCGGCCGGGTTTCGGCCAGGGTCGCCAGCATCTTCTCGAGCTGGATCTCCGCCATCACGTTCACCCGCGAGCCATCGAGCCCCAGCCGGCGTGCGCGCAGCGCCACCTGGGCGCCGCTTTCCTCGCCGGTCACGTACAGGGTGTTCAGGCCGGCGCGCTGCAGGCTGTCCAGCGCCTGCAGCAGCAGGGTCGATTTGCCGATGCCGGGGTCGCCACCGATCAGCACCACGCCGCCCTCGACGATGCCGCCGCCCAGCACGCGGTCGAGCTCCTCGTGACCGGTGGGCGTGCGGTCCACGTCGCTCGCCTCGATGTCGGCCAGCGGTTTGACCTCGGCTGTTCGGGCCAATGCCGCAAACCGGTTGCGGGCGGGCGCCGCCGCCTCGGCCACCGACTCCACCAGCGTGTTCCAGGCGCCGCAGGCCGGGCATTTGCCCAGCCAGCGCGGGCTGGTGCCGCCGCATTCGTTGCAGGTGAAGATCGTCTTTTCTTTGGCCATGAAGGGGTCGGGGCGCGGGGCGGTCGGGACCGGTCGCGTGGGTGATTCCGCAAAACCGGCAAGGTTACGCGATACGCTGCACCGCTTTGCCACCGCCAGCCCCTGTTCCCGCCGTGACCCCGCCCGCCAACCGCCCACTTTCGCTTCAGCCGTCGGCCGCGCCGCCCCCGCCGCCTGTATCGCCCGCCGAACGTGCCCACCAGCTTCAGATGGCGCGTGTGGCCCGCCTGCGCGAGCAGCTGGCCGCGCTCGACGCGCTGGAGCAATCGCACCGCGCCGAGCATCTGGCGCTGGTGGCGCCGCTGCAGGCGCGGCACGTGCAGGCGCAGAAGCAGCTGGTGCGGGCGCTCGACGCGGCGTTGCGCGAGACCGCCGGCACCGCCGGGCTGAGCGCCGCCCAGCGCACCACCGCGCGGCAGCACCTGTGCGAACTCGCGCAGTCGCTGGCCGAGGACGGGCACGCCGACATGGCCGCGCTGCATGATGCCCACAGCCCGCAGACGTTGGGGCAGAAGCGGCAGCAGCGGGCCGATGACCTGCGGGCGCAGATCGAAGCCGCGCTGGGCGCGCCGCTGGACGGCCTGGACGGCGCCTCGCCCGAGGCCGTGCTGCACGCCGGATTCGAGCGGCTTCGCGCCGCCGGCGGCGAGGAATCCGATGCCCGGCAACAACGGCGCGCCGCCCGCAAGGCCCGCGCCGACAAGACCCCGCCCGCGGTGCAGGACGGTGCCGACGCGCTGTTGCGCCGCCTGTACCGCCAACTCGCCAGCGCCCTGCACCCCGACCGCGAACCCGACGCCGTGCAGCGTCTACGAAAGACCGCGTTCATGAGCGAGGCCAATGCCGCCCACGAAAAGCGCGACTGGCTGGCCTTGCTCGAGGTGCGGCACCGCGCCGGGCTCGACGACAGCGCGCCCCTGCCCGAAGAAAGCCTCGCCGCCCTCACGCACCTGCTCAAGCAGCAGGTGGCCGCGCTGGAGCGCGAACGCGCCGCGCGCCAGCAGGCGCTGGCCCGGTTGTTCGACCTGCCCGATGGCGTGAGCGCCAACGCCAACACCTTGCGGCAGGCGCGCATCGACGAGGTGCAGCGGCTGGAAGACGCCGTGGCCGAGGCGCAGCATGCGCTGGCTCAGACCACCAACGGCGTGCGGCTGAAGCGGTGGCTCAACGGCCTGCGCCACCGCTGAAACCAGGCGTCAGGCCCCGGCTGAAAAGCCTGCCAGCAGCGCGCGCGTGATGTCGGCCGCCGGCGCGGCGCGGCAGCCCTGTGCGTTCTGACCCGACCACAGCGGCGAGAAATCGCCGCGGCCCCGGGCCTCCCAGTGCGCGCGCAAGGGCGCGATGGCGGCGGTGGCCAGCGGGAACGCGGGGGCGGCCGGGTTCATCGGTCCCAGCTCGCGCATCACCCGGTTGGCAATGCCTCGCGCCGGGCGCCCGCTGAACAGGGTGGTCAGCTGGGTGTGGCGCGCGGCCTCGCTCTGCAGCGCGGCGCGGTGCACGGCGCTGGTTGTGGCCTCGGCACTGCACAGGTAGGCCGTGCCCACCTGCACGCCGTCGGCGCCCAGCGCCATGGCCGCCCGCACGCCGGCGGCGTCGGCAATCCCGCCGGCCGCGATCACCGGCACCCGCACGGCGCCCTTGATCTGCGGCAGCAGCGCAAAGGTGCCGGATTGCAGGCTCAGGTCGTGGCTCAGGAAGTGACCACGGTGCCCGCCCGCCTCAAGCCCCTGTGCAATCACCCCATCGGCGCCATGCGCTTCGAGCCACACGGCCTCGTCCACCGTGGTGGCCGAGCTCAGCACCATCGACCCCCATCCCTTCACGCGCGCCAGCAGGGCGGGCGACGGCAGCCCGAAATGAAAACTCACCACCCGGGGCTTGAAGGGCTCCAGGGCATCTGCGGCGGCCTCGCTGAACGGCAGTCGGCCGGGGCCCGCGGGCACGCTGGCCGGGTCCACGCCGATCTCGGCGAAGTACGGCGCCAGCGCGGTTCGCCAGGCGCTTTCCCGCGCCGCGTCCGGCTCGGGCGGGGTGTGGCAGAAGAAATTGACGTTGAAGGGCCGACCGGCGTCGGCCAGCAGCCGCAGTTCGCGCTGCATGGCATCGGGCGCCAGCATGGCGCAGGGCAGCGAACCGAGCCCCCCCGCTTCGCCCACGGCGAGGGCCAGCGCGGCGCCCTGCACGCCGGCCATGGGGGCCTGAATCAGTGGCCAGGGGGTGCCCAGCCGATGGGAGAGAGCGTTCATGCCGCGATTGTGGTGCGGCGGGGCGGTCAGGGAAAGCACCCATGCCGGGCCGCCAGCGGGCCATTGCGCTTTTATTTAACTTGTTAAACAATTGCCCGCATGCATGCCACGCCGTTCGCCCACCGCAACCTGCCGCGCCTGCTTCTGCAGGCGCGTGAAGCCGTGATGCAGCACACCCGGCCCAGCCTGCGCGAGCACGGCCTGAGCGACCAGCAGTGGCGGGTGCTGCGCGTGCTGGGTGAACACGCCCGCGAGCCCGGCGGCATCGAAACCGGCCGCATCGCCCGCGAGGCGTTCCTGCTCGGCCCCAGCCTCACCGGCGTGTTGGCCCGCATGGAGCGCGATGGTTTGGTCAGCCGCGAGCGCTGCAGCCAGGACGCGCGTCGCACCGTGGTGCGCGCCACGCCCGCCGGCCTGCGGCTGGTGCGCAAGCTGTCGGCCACCATCGAGGCGCATTACCGCTGGCTGGAAGACCGCCTCGGCAAGGACAGCCTGGCGCAGCTCTACGACCTGCTCGATCAGGTGATTGCCCTGGAAGGCGGCGTGGACGCGCCGCTGGCCGAGGAGGTGGCGGAATGAACCCCCAAGGCTGGATGCCCACAGGCACCGTTTACGGCACGCTGCTCAATTACCGGGGCGAATGGGCGCACTGGGCCGCGCGCATGAACGAAAAGCCCTACCTGGCGCCACCCGTGGCGCCGGTGCTGTACGTCAAGACCGCCAACACCTTCACACCGCACGGCGGCGCCATTGCCTTGCCCGCCGGCGAAGCCGTGGAGGTCTCGGCCAGCCTGGGGCTGCTGGTCGGCGCAGACGGCCAACCCTCGCACGCGCTGCTGGTCAACGACGTGTGCGTGGCGCACGACAGTTACCACCGCCCGGCGGTGCGGCACCGCTGTCGCGACGGTTTTCTGGGCCTGCCCCTCGAGCCCACGCCCCTGGCCTGGCCGGGCGGGCTGCAGGCGCTGGCCGATCTGGCGATCGAGCTGCGCATCCATGGCGTGCACCGGCAGACCACCCACCTGCGCGACCTCGTCCGCGACCTGCCCACGCTGTGGCGCGATGTGGCCGGGTTCATGTCGCTGCAGCCCGGCGATGTGCTGCTGACCGGCAGCGAGGTGCTGGCGGATGGCGGCCGGCCGCGCGTGGTGGCGGGCGATGTGGTCGAAATCGTGGCACCGGGGCTGCGGCCGGTGCTGCAGCGCTTCGACGCCGGGGAGGTGCCGGCATGAAGCGCGCCCGAATCGCCTGGGCCGGTGCCGTGCACGACGCCGTCGAAGCGGAGGGGTGCGTCGAGCTGCTGACGCCTGCCTTCAGGGGAAACCGCGTCTCGATGGACGACGTCGTCTGGCTGCCGCCGCTGGCCCCCGTGCCGCGGCCCCGCACCGTGCTTGCGCTGGGCCTGAACTACGCCGACCACGCCCGCGAGCTGGCGTTCAAGCCACCCACCGAACCGCTGGCCTTTGTCAAGGGACAGGCCAGCCTGATCGGCCACCGCGGTTTCACCGTGCGCCCGGCGGGCGTCGGTTTCATGCACTACGAATGCGAGCTGGCGGTGGTGATCGGCCGGACCGCTCGGCGTGTCGCGCGCGGCGATGCGCTTGACTTCGTGGCCGGCTACACCGTCGCCAACGACTACGCCATCCGCGATTACCTCGAAAACTGGTACCGACCCAACCTGCGCGTCAAGAACCGCGACACGGGCACCCCGATCGGCCCCTGGCTGGTCGACGCCGCCGACGTGCCCGACCCGATGAACCTGTGGCTTCAGACCACCGTGAACGGTGAAGTCACCCAGCGCGGGAACACCCGCGACATGGTGTTCGACATCCCAGCGCTGATCGAACACTTCACCGCGTTCATGACCTTGCAACCCGGGGATCTGATCCTCACCGGCACCCCGGATGGCGTGGTCGACTGCCGGCCGGGCGACGTGGTCGTCACGTCGATCGAGGGCATCGGCGACCTTCAGAACACCCTGGTGGCCGCCCCCGCCCCCGCGCCCGCCGAAGATCCCCACCCCACCGCCCAGCCATGACCCTGATCCGACACCTCATCAACGGCCAGTCCGTCGACAGCGCGACCCGCTTCGAGACCCTCAACCCCGCCACCCAGGAGGTGCTCGCCGAGGTGGCCGCCGGTGGCGAGGCCGAGGTGAATGCCGCCGTGTCGGCCGCCAGGGCCGCCTTTCCTGCCTGGGCCGGCCGCCCGGCCACCGAGCGGGCGGCCATCATGCGCAAGCTGGGCGAACTCATCGCGCGGCACGTGCCCGACCTGGCGCGCACCGAGACCGACGACACCGGCCAGGTGATTGCGCAGACCGGCAAACAACTGGTGCCGCGGGCGGCCGACAACTTCCATTACTTCGCGGAAATGTGCGTGCGGGTGGACGGTCACACCTACCCCACGCCCACCCACCTCAACTACACGCTGTTTCACCCGGTGGGCGTCTGCGCCCTCATCAGCCCGTGGAACGTGCCCTTCATGACGGCCACGTGGAAGGTGGCGCCCTGCCTCGCGTTCGGCAACACCGCGGTGCTCAAGATGAGCGAGTTGTCGCCCCTGACGGCCTCGCGCCTGGGCGAACTCGCGCTGGAGGCCGGCGTGCCGGCGGGCGTGCTCAACATCGTGCACGGCCTGGGCCGGGACGCGGGCGAGCCCTTGTGTGCCCACCCCGATGTGCGCGCCATCAGCTTCACCGGCTCCACCGCCACCGGCAACCGCATCGTGCGCAGCGCCGGGCTCAAGAAGTTCAGCATGGAGCTCGGCGGAAAGAGCCCGTTCGTGGTGTTTGCCGACGCCGACCTCGACCGCGCCCTGGACGCCGCGGTCTTCATGATCTTCAGCAACAACGGCGAGCGCTGCACCGCTGGCAGCCGCATCCTCGTCCAGCAATCCATCTACGCCGATTTTGCGCAGCGCTTTGCCGAGCGTGCCAGGCGGATCGCGGTGGGCGAACCGCTCGACGAGAAGACCATCATCGGCCCCATGATCAGCCGGGCGCACCTGGCCAAGGTGAAGGGCTACATCGAGCTGGGTCCGAAGGAAGGGGCCACGCTGTTGTGCGGCGGTCTCGACCGACCTTCGTACGCACCCGAGTTGCCGGCCCGCGTGCGTGAAGGCAACTATGTGTGGCCCACGGTGTTTGCCGATGTCGACAACCGCATGAAGATCGCGCAGGAAGAAATCTTCGGCCCGGTGGCCTGCCTGATTCCCTTCAAGGACGAGGCGCATGCCATCGAACTGGCCAACGACACCGCCTACGGCCTCTCCAGCTATGTGTGGACCGAGAACATCGGCCGCGCGCACCGGGTGGCTGCATCCATCGAGGCCGGCATGTGTTTCGTCAACTCGCAGAACGTGCGCGACCTGCGGCAACCTTTCGGGGGCACCAAGGCATCGGGCACCGGGCGGGAGGGCGGCACCTGGAGTCACGAGGTGTTCCTCGAGCCCAAGAACGTGGCGGTGTCGCTGGGTTCGCACCACATCCCGCACTGGGGAAGCTCATGAAACACCCCCGCGCCACCTTCGGTGTCACCCCCTCCAGGGGGCGCCACCCGTGGCCCGGCGAAGCCGGTTCCACGGTGGCTCTCGATCAGGCACGCGAGACCGCCGACCCCACTCGTGGCGGCCACCACAGGAGACCGTGATGGGCAAGCTCGCTCTCGTCGCCAAGATCACACACGTTCCCTCGATCGTGCTCAGCGAGTTCGATGGCCCGCGCAAGGGCACGCGGCAGGACGCCATCGATGGCCTGAAGGCCATTGGCCAGCGCTGCCGCGACCTGGGTGTGGACACCTTCGTCGTGTTCGACACCCACTGGCTGGTCAACGCCAGCTACCACATCAACTGCGCCAGGCATTGGGCGGGCCAGTACACCAGCAACGAGTTGCCCCACTTCATCAGCAACATGCCCTATGCCATTCCCGGCAACCCCGAGCTGGGCCAGCTGCTGGCGCGGGTGGCCAACCACATGGGCGTGGACACGCTGGCCCACGACGCCACCACGCTCGCACCCGAATACGGCACCCTGGTGCCCATGCGCTACATGAACCCCGACCAGCACTTCAAGGCGGTGTCGGTGTCGGCCCTGTGCATGGCGCATTACCTCAACGACAGCGCCCGCCTGGGCTGGGCGTTCCGCCGGGCGATCGAAGACGACTACGCCGGCACGGTGGCCATCGTGGCCAGCGGCTCGCTCAGCCACCGCTTCGCGCAGAACGGCCTCGCGCCCCAGTACGCGTTCAAGCTGTGGAGCCCTTTCCTGGAAACGATGGACCGCGAGGTCGTGCGGATGTGGCAGGCCGGTGAATGGCCCGCGTTTTGCGACATGCTGCCCGAGTACGCGGTGAAAGGGCATGGCGAAGGCTTCATGCACGACACCGCCATGATGCTCGGCGCCCTGGGTTGGAGCGAGTACCGCGGTCGGGCCGAGGTCGTCACCCCGTACTTCGGCGCCTCGGGCACGGGGCAGATCAACGCGGTGTTCCCGGTCACGCCCGTCACCGGCGCGGCGATTCCCGCCGCCCAGGCCTCGTCGGCCCAGGGCTTTCAGGCCGTTGCCCGCCTCTGAACGTCCCACCGGCAACCTCCACACCACCCCGACGACACCACCCCGACGACACCACCCCGACGACACCACCATGCCCCACCTGGTCATCCTCTACAGCGGCAACCTCGACCGCGCCCCCACCGATGGCGGCACCGACATGGGCGCCCTGTGCCGGCGGTTGTGCGACGCCCTGCTGGGTGTGCGCGACGAACAGGACCGCCAGGTGTTCCCCACCGGTGGAACGCGGGTGCTGGCGTTTCCCGCCGCCCACTGGGCCATCGCCGACGGCGGTGCCGCCGGCGAGGCCGCCGGGCGCGGCAGCGATTACGCGTTCGTCTACCTGAACCTGCGCATGGCCAAGGGCCGCAGCGCCGAGGTGCACCGGCGCGTGGGCGACACCCTGGAGACCGAGTGCAGGGCGCATTTCGCCACCCATCTCGCCACGCGCGCCATCGGTATCACCACGCAGGTGGACGAAGGACACGAGGTCTTCGACGCCAAGAACAGCTCCATCCACCCCTTGTTTCAACGCCCGGCCTGAGCCTGTCGAAGCCCGCCCAACATGCTCGACGAAACCACCATCCAGCAGCTTGCCCACGAACTCGATCGCGCTGCGCAGACGCGGGAGCCGCTCACGCATTTCTCGCAGCGTTTTCCGGGCATGACCATCGACGATGGTTACCGGGTGGGCCGCGCCTGGGTGGCGCTGCAGCGCCAGCGCGGCGATCCGGTGATCGGCCACAAGATCGGCCTCACCAGCCGGGCCATGCAGCTCTCCAGCCAGATCGACGAACCCGATTTCGGCACGCTGCTGGGCTCCATGAAGCTGGTGGCGCGCGCGGGCGAGGAACTTCAGATCCCCGCCAGCCGGTTCCTCTCGCCCCGGGTCGAGGTGGAACTGGCCTTCGTGCTCAAGCACCCGCTCACCGGCCGCGTGTCGGTCGCCGAGGTGCTGGCCGCCACCGACCACGTCACGCCGGCCATCGAGATCATCGACGCCCGGATCGAGCAGTTCGACCGCCACACGCGGGCCCCGCGCAAGGTGTTCGACACCATCAGCGACAACGCGGCCAATGCCGCCATCGTGATCGGCGAGGGCGACCCACGCCACCGTGCCGACCCGCTCACCACCGACCTTCCCTGGTGCGGCGCGGTGCTGCGCCAGAACGGCGCGGTCGAGGAAACCGGCCTGGCCGCTGGCGTGCAGGGGCACCCCGCGATCGGTATCGCGTGGCTCGCGGAAAAGCTGCAGCCCTGGGGCGAAACGCTGCAGCCCGGGCAGATCGTGCTGGCCGGCTCTTTCACCCGCCCCGTTCCCGCCAGGGCCGGTGACCGGTTCGAGGCCGATTACGGGCCCCTGGGCGTGCTTCGTTTCCGCTTTGTGTGACTCCATCCATGCAGACCCCCCTCAACACGTTCAAGCAGGCCCTGGCCGAAGGCCGTCCGCAGATCGGGCTGTGGGCCGCACTGGCCAGCCCGTACAGCACCGAGCTGATTGCCAGCACCGGCTACGACTGGCTGCTCATCGACGGCGAACATGCCCCGAACGACGTGCGCAGCACCCTCGCGCAGCTCCAGGCCGTGGCCAGTGCCCAGCAGGCCTTCGGTGACGCGCGCTCACACCCCGTGGTGCGCCTGCCGGTCGGTGTGGGCGACGTCGGCACCACGCTGATCAAGCAAGTGCTCGACATCGGCGCGCAGACGCTGCTGGTGCCCATGATCGACACCGCCGAGCAGGCCGCGCAGGTGGTGGCCGCCACCCGCTACGCCCCGGTGGGGGTTCGCGGCATGGGCAGTGCGCTCGCGCGGGCGTCGCGCTGGCAGGCCCACGAACGCTATGTGCACGAAGCCGACGACCGGGTGTGTGTGCTGGTGCAGGCCGAGACCGTCACCGCCATGGCGAACCTGGATGCGATCGCCGCCACCCCGGGCGTCGACGGGGTGTTCATCGGCCCCGCCGACCTGAGCGCCAGCATGGGCCACCGCGGCAACGCCGCCCACCCCGCGGTGCAGGCGGCCATTGCAGACGGCATCCGGCGCATCCGCGCCGCGGGCAAGGCGCCCGGGATCCTGGCCACCACAGAAGCCGGTGCGCGCCAGTGGCTCGACGCCGGGGCCTTGTTTGTGGCGGTGGGGGCCGACACCATGCTGCTGGCGCAGGGTGCGGCGCAGTTGCTGGGCCGATTCAAGCAGGCTGGGCCCGACGCGCCCGCCGGGTACTGATGTGGACAGGAGACACGCCATGAACGCCGCCTTGCAGACCACCACCGTGCTGCCGCCCGGCATGCACCCCGACGAATGGGCCGCCCGCCTCGAGCTGGCCGCCTGCTACCGGGTCTTCGCCATGCTGGGCTGGACCGAGATGATCTACAACCACATCACGCTGCGGCTGCCCGACAGCGTGGCGCGTGGAGAAAAGCAGTTCCTGATCAACCCATTCGGTCTGCATTACAGCGAGGTGACGGCCAGCAACCTGGTGAAGATCGACCTCAAGGGCACGGTGCTCGACGCCTCGGCCCACCGCGTCAACCCGGCCGGCTTCACCGTGCATGCCGCCATCCACGACGGCATCGAAGGCGCGCACTGCGTCATGCACACCCACACCACGGCCGGTGTGTCGGTGGCCTGCCTCAAGGACGGCCTTCAGCAGACCAACTTCTACACCGCGCAGCTGCACGGCATGGTGGCCTACCACGACTTCGAGGGCATCACCATCCACGCCGATGAGGGCCCGAGGCTGCTCAAGAGCATCGGCGACAAGCCCGCGGTGATCCTGCGCAACCACGGTTTGCTGGCCTGGGGTGGCACGCTGCCCCAGACGTTCGCCATCCTCTGGACACTGCAACGGGCCTGCGAGATCCAGCTGGCCACCTTCAGCATGGGTGGCGCGCAGGCGGCACTCCCCGTGCCCGAAGCCGTCGCGGCGCGCTGCACGCGCGATGCGCTGCAGTTCAATCCCCACCACGGCGCCGGCCGCGACGTGTTCGACGCCCTGGTCCGGCAGGTGGACCGCATCGACAGCAGTTACCGGTCGTGACGGCGACATGAGGTCGACATGAAACAGACAGGCACCCGCCCGCGCCGGCGTTAAGCTCGCCCCATGAGCCTGCCCTCCATCCAGAGCGTGGCCATCGTCGGCGCTGGCGCCATCGGTGGCTGGCTCGGTGTTCACCTGGCGCGTGCCGGGTGCCAGGTCAGTGCCCTGGCCCGCGGCGAGACGCTGAACACCTTGCGCTCGCACGGGCTTCGTCTGCACCAGGGCGGCGAGCTGCTGCAGGTGCCGGTGGACGCCTCCGACCGCGCCTACCAGCTCGGCGCCCACGACCTCGTCGTCCTCGCCGTCAAGGCGCCTGCGCTGCCCGGCATCGCGCCGGTCATCGGTCCGCTGATTGCACGGCACACCGTGGTGCTCACCGCCATGAATGGCGTACCGTGGTGGTTTTTCGAGGGCTTTGGCGGTGCACTCAAGGGCACACCGCTGCCGGTGGTGGACCCGGGCGGCGCCATGGCGCGCGCGGTGCCTGCGCGGCACATCCTGGGCGGTGTCGTGCACGCCAGCTGCTCCACCGACGGCCCCGGCATCGTGCGCCACCACTTCGGCAACGGCCTCATCGTGGGCGAACCGTCGGGCGAACAAAGCCCGCGCGCGCAGGCCGTGGTGGCCTGCCTTCGCGAGGCCGGCATCGACGCCACCCTGTCGGCGCAGATCCAGAGAGACATCTGGTTCAAGCTGTGGGGCAACATGACCGTGAACCCGGTCAGTGCGCTCACCGGCGCCACCACCGACCGCATCCTGGCCGACCCGCAGGTGCGCGACTTCATCAGCGCCGTGATGCGCGAGGCCAAGGCCATTGGCGAAAAGATCGGCATTCCCATTGCCCAGGCGCCCGAGGACCGGCACGCGGTGACGCTCAAGCTCGGCGCGTTCCGCACGTCGATGCTGCAGGACGTGGAAGCCCGCCGACCGGTCGAACTTGACGCGCTGGTGTCGGCGGTGCGCGAGCTGGGCCGGCTCACCCAGGTGCCCACCCCCTTCACCGACGCCTTGCTGGGGCTGGCGCGCCTGCAGGCCCGCACCCTGGGGCTCTACCCCGAGCCGCCGTCCGCCGGGCAACAGGGTTAGCCCGCTGGCGCCGGGTGGGGCGGATTCCAAGAATGTTGCCATGCCCGCCATCTGGTCCCTCGACAGTGCCGCGCCCGCCCAGGCCCTGAGCCCGGTGGCGGTGTCGGCGCTGATCGACTGCGCCAGCGCACCGCCGAGCGCTGCCACCCTGCTGCGCGCCATCGATGCCGTGGTGCCGGTCGAGTACCTGTCGCTGGTGAACTTCCGGCGCGACACGCCCGAGCTGGTCGAAGGCAGTTCCCGCCACACGCACGACCGCGACGTGGTGGCCGAGTGTTTTGCCATCTACCGGCGCAGCTACTGGCGCAGCGATGCGGTGGTCCGCCTGGCCGATCGCGTTTCCCGGCGTCCGGCCCGCGAGGTGGCCGTGCTCCACTGCCGCGCCGACGAACTGCCCGTGGCCGGCTGGCGCAACGACATCTATGTGCGCGAGCGCCTCACCGAGCGCTTCACCCTGCTGCATGCGCCGGTGTCTGGTGCGGTGCAGGCCATTCACCTGTACCGCGACGAGCGCCAGGGCCTGTTCCGGCCCGACGAGATCGATCGGTTGCTGGGCCTGGCGCCGCTGCTTCGGCAGGCACACCAGGCGGCGCTCAACGCGCAGGGCACCGCCGCCGACCGCGTGGCCCGGCTGGACGCGTCGCGCCAGAAGCTGCGGCGCCTGGTGCCGGGGTTGTCCCCGCGCGAGGTCGAGGTGGTCGCCCGCATCGCCTGCGGCCTCAGCGCCGACGGCATCGCCGCCGACCTCGACGTCGCCCCTTCGACCGTGGTCACGCTGAGGAAGCGGGCCTACGCCAAGCTGGCGCAGGCCGGGTTGCCGGCCGATCGGCTGCGCCTGGCGCGGTGGCTGGCATGAAGCCTTGAGGCACCAACCGGCGCGGCACGGGTGGGTCCGGATGTCCCCGTCCGTCCCCTTCGGAGGGGACGGGACCGGCGGCCCTGCGCCCTAGCATGACCCTCCAACCCCGCGAGGAGGAGACCGCCCATGTGGCTGCGCAACTGCTGGTATGTGATCGCCTGGGACCACGAGATTCCGCCGGCCGATTCGCCGACCCTGTTCACCCGCACCGTGCTGGGCGAGCCGGTGCTGGTGTACCGCACGCACGCCGGCGACGTGATTGCGCTGGAGGACCGGTGCTGCCACCGGCATGCCCCCCTGTCGGCGGGCCGGCGCGAGGGCGACTGCGTGCGCTGCGGCTACCACGGGCTCAAGTTCGACCACCGCGGGCAGTGCGTGGAAGCCCCCGGCATCGAGATCGTCCCGGACCGCGCCAAGGTGAAGCGCTACCCGTTGGTGGTGAAGAACAAGTGGGTGTTCGTGTGGATGGGCGATCCCGCGCTGGTGGACGACGCGCTGCTGCCCGACAACTTCAGCTGCGATTCGCCCGAGTGGAAGCACAAGCCGGGGTACCTTCACTACGACACGCCCTACCTGCTGATCTGCGACAACCTGCTCGACTTCTCGCACCTGAGCTTCGTGCACGAGAAATCGCTGGGCGGCTCCACCCGCATCGCGCAGGCCCGTCCCACCATCGAACCCGTGCCCGGTCCCAGCGCCGACTGGCCGCAGATCGGCATCAAGGTGTCGCGCCACGTGAACGACGTGCCGGCGCCGCCGTTCTACCAGCGCTTCCGCCGTTTCGACACCCACCTGGACCGCTGGTTCGTGTACGACTTCCTGTTGCCGGGCACGCTGCTCATGCACTCGGGCGGCCGCCCCACCGGAACCGCGCCCGATGCGCCAGGGCCCTCGGTGCGCCTGCATTCCTGCCAGACCCTCACGCCCGAATCCGCCACCACCACGCACTACTTCTTCCAGCAGTCGCATCCGGTGGGCGAGGGCGACGACTCGGTGACCGAAAGCATCTACAACAGCCTGATCGGTGCCTTCAACGAAGACCGCGACATGATCACCGCGCAGCACCGCAACATCCAGCACAACCCCGCGCTGCCGATGATGCCGCTGGCCATGGACGCCGCGCTGATCCAGTTCCGCCGCCTGCTCGAGGCCCGCTGGCGGGCCGAACAACCGGCCGGAGCCCAAGCTTTCCCCCAACCGGCCGCGATGGCCTGACCACTTGAACGGAGACAAGTCCATGAACCGCAAGACCTTTGCCCTGGCCCCGATCACCGCCGCCCTGATGGCCATCGCAGGTGGCGCTTCGGCGCAGACCGTGCTCAACGTCTCGACCTGGCTTCCGCCGTCGCACGGTGCGACGGTGGCGCAGAACCAGTGGTGCGAAGCGGTGGAGAAGGAAACCAAGGGCAGCGTCAAGTGCAACCTGCTGCCCAAGCCCGTGTCGGCGCCGCCCGGCACCTTCGACGCGGTGCGCGATGGCCTGGCCGATGTGTCCTTCACGGTCGATGGCTACACCCCCGGCCGTTTCATCTTCACGCAGGTGGCCGAGTTCCCGTTCCTGGGCGATTCCTCCACCGCGACCAGCGTGGCCTACCAGCGCATCTACGACAAGTACTTTGCCCCGCTGGGCGAGCACCGCGGCGTGAAGGTGTTGGGGGTGTTCACGCACGGGCCCGGCATCATCTTCACCGTCAAGCAACCGGTCACCAGCGCGGCCGAGGCGGCCAAGCTCAAGTTCCGCATCGGCGGCGGCAACATCAATGAGCTCTCCAAGCTGATGGGCTGGAACACCACGCTCAAGCCGGCCACCGAATCGTTCGAGCTGCTGTCCACCGGCGTCATGGACGGGACCTTCTTCCCCGACGAATCCTTGCAGTCGATGCGGCTGAGCATGGTGAAGTACGCCACCACCTTTCCGGGCGGGCTCTACAACACCAGCTTCGTCTTCATGATGAACCCGGCGAAATACAACGCCCTCAAGCCCGAGGAGAAAGCGGCCATCGACAAGGTGTCCGGCGAAAATGCCGCTCGCCTGTTCGCCTCGGGCTGGGACCGCACCGACGCTGCGTCGCGCGACATCCAGAAAACCACCGGGGTTCAGCGGCAGGTGGCCAACGAGGCTTTCGTGAACGAGGTCAAGGCCAAGCAGCAGCAGCTCGAAGACCGTTGGGTGACCGCGGCCGAGGCCCGGGGTCTGAAGAACGCCCGGGCGGTGCTGGCCGAGTTCCGCGCCGAGACGCAGAAACTGAAGTGACGCTCAACCCGCGAGCGCGGGGAACAGCTTGACCAGCCCGTCGGCCATGACCTCGACCGCCAGCGCGGCGAGGATCAGGCCCATGAGCCGGGTCATCACGTTGATCCCGGTCTGGCCCAGAAAGCGCGCGATGGGCTCGGCCAGGGTGAAGCACAAGGCGGTGGCCGCGGCGATCACGACGCCGTAACCCACCAGCATGGCGTGCTGGAAAAAGGTCTTCGCCTGGTCGGCGTAGATCACCACGGTGGACATCGTCGCCGGCCCCGTCAGCAGCGGAATGGTGAGCGGCACCACGGCGATGCTCGCCCGCGCCGAGGCGTCGTTCACCTCTTGCGTGTTGGTCTTGGCCTCGGCCGGCTGGGCGTTCAGCATGGACAACGCCGAGGTCAGCAGCAGCATGCCACCGCCCACCTGAAAGCTCGCCAGCGAGATCGAGAAAAACGCCAGGATCTGGAGGCCGATGATGGCGCAGGTGGCAATGACGGCGAAGGCGCTGAACGCCGCCACCATGACCGTGCGCTGCCGCTGCTTGCGGCTGAAGCCCTGCGTGTAGTGAATGAAGAACGGCACGATGGCCAGCGGGTTGACGATCGCCAGCAGGGTGATGAGGGGCTTGAAATCCATGGCGGGCATTGTGGTGCCAAACCGGCAGGTCAGGCGCTGCCCCGCAGACGGAACATGGCGTAACCCTCCATCCGCAACACCGGCTCGCCATGCTGGTTGTCCATGTCCCAGACGGCCCGCACCAGTCCCACATCGGGTCGTTTGGCGGACACGCGCTTTTCGGTGATGGTGTGGCGCAGGTGCAGCGTGTCGCCGGGAAACACCGGTTTGAGCCACTTGAGGCTTTCCAGGCCGGGCGCGCCCAGGCTCGATGTCTCGTGCAGGAAGTTGGTCACCATCAGCCGCATCGCCATGGCGCAGGTGTGCCAGCCGCTGGCGCACAGCGCACCGAATACCGAGTCCCTGGCGGCTTCGGCGTCGAGGTGGAACGGTTGCGGGTCCCACTGGCTGGCGAATGCCACGATGTCTTCGGCGGTGGGTGTGATGGTGCCGAGGTCGCGGGTTTCGCCCACCACCAGGTCTTCCC
Organism: Hydrogenophaga sp. XSHU_21; assembly: GCA_046604145.1. GTDB lineage: Bacteria > Pseudomonadota > Gammaproteobacteria > Burkholderiales > Burkholderiaceae_C > Hydrogenophaga. The sequence goes on along the minus strand of JBKIXD010000002.1, from coordinate 1,038,809 downwards.
AGAAGACCTTGACCGGGGAGCGCTGGAAGGGGGTGGATGCCATCAGCGGCCTCCCGATACGTCGATCAGGCCCATGGTCGTGTAGCTGGCGGCGTCCGACAGCAGCCACACCATCAGCGCCGCCACCTCCTCGGGCTGGCCACCCCGGCCCATGGGCACGAGGTGCTGAAGGTCACGAACCCGGTCGGGCAGGCCTCCGCTGGCATGAATCTCGGTTTCGATCAGGCCTGGCCGAACGGCGTTGACCCGGATGCCCTCGGCAGCCACCTCGCGCGCCAGACCGATGGTGAAGACGTCGATGGCGCCCTTGGCGGCGGCATAGTCCACGTACTGGCCGGCCGAACCGATGCGCGTCGCCGCACTCGAGACGTTGACGATGGCGCCGCCCGAGCCGCCATGGCGTGTGCTCATGCGCCGCACCGCCTCGCGCGCGCACAGCATGCTGCCGATCACGTTGATGTCGAACATGCGGCGCCACCGCGCCACGCTCATTTCGTCCAGCCTCGCGGTCACGTCCACCACGCCCGCGTTGTTCACCAGGCCCGAGAGCCGGCCGAACTTCGCGTCCACCTGCTCGAACATGCGCAGCACCTGTGCCTCGTCGGCCACGTCGGCCTGAACCGCCATGGCACGACCGCCGCTGGCGCGGATGTCGCGCACCACCTCGTCGGCGGCGAGCGAGTTGGCGGTGTAGTTGACCGCCACGGCCCAGCCATCCCGGGCGGCCATCCGGCAGGTGGCGGCGCCAATCCCGCGTGAGCCGCCCGTCACCAAAAGAACCTTGTCGGTCATTCCCGTTCTCCTGCACGATGTGGTCGCCTGGCGTACAAACCCGGTCACGGAACGCCCGCCATCCGGGCACGATTACAACAGCCGAGGAGACATCCATGCGTCGCACGGTCGACTATTACTTCGCCACCATGAGCCCCTGGGCCTACCTGGGGCATGAGCGCTTTGTGCAGATCGCCGGGCGCTGCGACGCCGATGTGCGCGTGCGCCCGATGGACCTCGGGCAGGTCTTTCCCGTGTCGGGCGGGTTGCCGCTGGGCAAGCGCGCGCCGCAGCGCCAGGCCTACCGGCTGGCCGAGCTTCGGCGCTTCAGCGAATGGCTGGGCCGTCCGCTGAACCTCCACCCGGCGTTCTTCCCCGTGGCGGGCGATCCCTCCGCGCGCCTCATCGCGGTGGTCGCCGAACACGATGGCCCGGACGCGGCGCTGCGCCTCACGGGCGCGGTGCTGACCGCGGTCTGGGCCCGGGACATGGACATTGCCGACGCCGCCACGCTGGGCGCGCTGCTCGCCGAGTGCGGGCTCGACCCCGGACGGCTGGCGCAGTCGCAGACGGACGCTGCCAAGGCGGTGGCCGACGCGCACACCCAGGCCGCGATCGATGCGGGCGTGTTCGGCGCGCCCAGCTACGTCATCGACGGCGAGATCTTCTGGGGCCAGGACCGGCTTGACTTCGTCGAGCGCCGGCTGCTGGCCTGAACCCCCTCGAACCCCCAAGGAGCCCTTCCATGAACGAGACCGTTTCCCTGCAGGCCGCCGACGGCCACCGCTTTCCCGCCTATGTGGCCCGACCTGCCGGCAAGGCGCGCGGCGGCATCGTGGTGCTGCAGGAAATCTTCGGCGTCAATTCGCACATCCGCTCGGTGGCCGACGGGTACGCCGCGGCCGGCTACCTGGCCGTGGCGCCGAGCACCTTCTCGCGCGCCGGCCAGGCCGGGCTCGAGCTGGGCTACACCGAGGCCGACATGAAGGAAGGCTTCGGCCTCAAGACGGCGGTGGAAAGCCTCCCCGCACCGGGCGTGCTGGCGGACATCCAGGCCGCCATCGACCACGCTGCGCAGGCGGGCAGGGTCGGCATCGTGGGCTACTGCTGGGGCGGTCTGCTCACCTGGCGCGCCGCCTGCACCCTGAAGGGGCTGAGCGCTGCCGCCCCCTATTACGGCGGCGGCATGACCACGCCCGAGGAGGCGGCGCGAAAACCGCAGGTGCCGGTGCTGGCCCATTTCGGCGATCAGGACCACTGGATTCCCCTCGACACGGTCGAGGCGTTCCAGAAGGCCCAGCCCGGCGTGACCGTTCAGGTGTATGCCGCCAACCACGGCTTCAACTGCGACCAGCGCGGTTCCTACGACGAGGCCGCTGCGCGCCTGGCCCGCGAGCGCACGCTGGCCTTCTTTGCGCAACACGTGGGCTGACATGCGGCGCCACTGCCTGTCGCTGTTGCTGGCGGGGCTGGCCGGGTGGGCGGGCAGTGCCGCGGCCCAGTACCGCGGACCGCTGTTCGACGCCCACCTGCACTACAACGACGAAGCCTGCGTGCACGATGCGCAGCCCGCGCCGGGTTGCCCGCACCCGCTGGCCGATGTGCTCGACCGCATGCAGCGCAACGGGGTGCGCGCCATCGTGGCCAATTCGCGGCCCAACGACGGCACCCGGGCGCTGGCGCAGGCGCTCGACGCCACCCGCGCGGCCGGGGTCACGGTGGTCCCTTTCGTGCGGCTTTACCGCGACCGGGCCGACTACAACAACTGGTTTCGCGACCCGTCGATCGCGGCCATGGTGGACACCGAGCTCGCCCGCGGCACGCCCGCCGGCCCCTACCGCGGCCTCGGCGAATTCCACCTGTACGACAGCGCCAACGCCGACGGTCCCGTGGCCCGGCAACTCATGAAGCTGGCCGCCGCGAAAGGCCTGGTGGTGCTGGCCCATGTGGACGACGTGGCGATCGAGAAGCTCATGGCGCACACGCCGGCCGAGCCCGCGCGGGGTTTCGCCTTGATCTGGGCCCACACCGGCATCGGCGGGTCGCCGGTGGAACGCGTCGACGCGCTGATGGCGAAGTTTGCGTCCTTGCGTGGCGAACTCTCCTACCGGCCCGGCCTCACCTGCGGCGACGGCGTGCTGTGCCCCGAGTGGCGTGCGCTGCTGCTCAAGCACCCCGACCGCTTCATGATCGGGTCGGACACCTGGGTCAACCAGCGCTGGCTGTACTACGACGAGCTGATGCGGGGCTACCGCGCCTGGCTGGGCACGCTGCCAGCCGACGTGGCCTCGAAGATCGCCTGGGACAACGGCGCCCGGCTGTTCGGTCTGGGCGCGCCCGCGCCGAGGTGACCCGGCTTCAGCGTCCGCCCGGGCGCAGGTAGCGCTTGCGCCAGAAGAACACGCTCAGCCCCACCGCCACCGCCACCATCGAGGCCATCGCCCACCAGAAGCCGGCGCGCTCGTGAATCATCGGAATGAACTCGAAGTTCATGCCGAAGATGCCCGCGATGAGGTTGAGCGGCAGGAACACCGCGGTCAGGGCGGTGAGGGTGCGCATGATGTCGTTGGTGCGGTTGCTCTGTGCCGAGAAGTGCATCTGCACCGCGGTTTCGGCGTTCTGCTCGAGCCGCCGCACGTGGTGCACCACCCGCTCGATGTGCTCCAGCACGTCCCGGCTGCGCACCCTGAGCAGCTCCAGGCCGCGTTGCCCGCCGATCGCCTCGTCGGGGGGCCAGTCTTCCAGCGCTTCGATCCAGTCCTGGATGGCGCTTCGCTGGTCCTCGCAGATTTCGTCGAGGTGGTGCAGCGAGATGCGCGCGTCCAGCAGCGAGTTCCAGTTGTTGAAACGCGTCTTGGGGTGCAGCAGCTCCGCCTGCCAGTGGTCGAGTTGCCGCGTGAGTTCGCGCCGCAGGTCGAGGTAGCCATCGACCATCTGGTTGACGATGCGCAGCATGGTGTCGGCCGGGCTGGTGGGCAGGCCGGCCCCGGCCGCGCGCGGCGCCATGCCGGCGCTGGCCAGCAGGCGCGCTGAATAGTGGTCGAGCACGCCGCAGCCTGCGGGGTGCACCGTGAGCAGCACGCGGTCGAACACGGCAAAGCCCACCGGGCTGGTGTCGATCCGCCGCAGCACCGGCGGCCCGCCGCGCTTGACGTGCTCGGTCAGCACCGTGCCGGGCTGGGTCAGGTCGGTTTCCGACTGGCCGGCTGCCAGTCGCCTGAACACCAGGATGTCGTACTGCGACGTGTAGTCGTAATGCGAGGGCAGCTGGTTGTTCAGCAGGTCGCTCACGTGCAGATCGACCAGCGTGGTGCCGCACAGCACCTGCAGCGCGGCCTGCACGTTGCCGTGCTCCAGTTCAAACTCGCGGCGTCCACAGGCGATCCAGATGAAACCGCGCGCGGGCAGCACCATCGGCAGCCCCGCCGATTCGTTGACCGCACCGGACTGGACGTGAAAGACGCGCATGGAACGGGCGCCAGCCTCAGCCGCGCAGCAGCCGCGCGGCGTCGCGCGCGAAGTAGGTCAGGATGCCGTCGCAGCCGGCGCGCTTGAAGGCCAGCAGGCTTTCCATCATCACCGCATCGTGGTCGAGCCAGCCGTTGATCGCGGCGGCCTTGAGCATCGCGTACTCGCCGCTGACCTGGTAAGCGAAGGTGGGCATGGCAAACGCGTCGCGCACCCGGCGCACGATGTCCAGGTAGGGCATGCCGGGTTTGACCATCACCATGTCGGCGCCTTCGGCGATGTCCATGGCGACTTCGCGCAAGGCTTCGTCGGTGTTGCCCGGGTCCATCTGGTAGACCTTCTTGTCGGCCTTGCCCAGGTTGGCGGCCGAGCCCACCGCGTCGCGGAACGGGCCGTAGAACGCGCTGGCGTACTTGGCGCTGTAGGCCATGATGCGCGTGTGCACGTGGCCTTCGGCCTCCAGTGCGCTGCGGATCGCCCCGATGCGGCCGTCCATCATGTCGCTGGGCGCCACGATGTCCACGCCGGCGGCCGCCTGCGTGAGCGCCTGTCGCACCAGGATGGCCACGGTGGGGTCGTTCAGGATGTAGTTGTGCTCGTCCAGCAGGCCGTCCTGCCCGTGGCTGGTGTAGGGGTCGAGCGCCACATCGGTCATGACGCCCAGCTGCGGAAACCGGTCCTTCAGCGCACGCACCACGCGCGGCACCAGGCCATCGGGGTTCATGGCTTCCTGGCCATTGGGCGTCTTCAGCGACGGGTCGATCACCGGGAACAGCGCCATCACCGGGATGCCCAGCTTCACGCAGTCCTCGGCCACGGGCAGCAGCAGGTCCAGGCTGAGGCGTTCCACGCCGGGCATCGAGCCGACCGCCTCGCGGCGGTTCTGCCCGTCGAGCACGAACACCGGGTAAATGAAGTCCGACGGATGCAGCCGGTGTTCGCGAACCAGTTCGCGCGTGAAGGCGTCGCGGCGCAGGCGGCGGGGGCGGGCGGCAGGGTACGGGGCTGGGGTATGCATGGGGCTCATTGTGGCAAAGTCTTTTGCCGTCGATTGAAGCAGCTGCAAGTGTGCGGCAATGCACGGAATGTAGAACTTCCCGCTACCTGCCTCTCCCGGCGGCGGACAATTTCGTGCAAATTTCGTACATGGCCGCGTCAGTGCCCCATGCCGATGGCTCCCCCAGCCCGGACTGGCCCGCTCATACCGGACACACAGCTTTGAAACCCTTGATGGCCACTCCCAAAAAAGACCAGCCTGGTGCCACCGGCGCCGCTGGATCGGCGCATCCAGGTGCATCCTGGTCGCTTGCCGAAAACGCCCCGGCGCTGCTGGCGTCGGCGGCCGAACAGATCGGCGATGCGCTGAACGCGCTGCAAACCGGCATCGACCAGCTCCACGCGCAGGACCGCCTCGGGCCCCAGGCCCAGTGGACGCTGGGCGTCCCGCTGGGCCGCATCAGGCGGCTGACCGTCGTGATGCAGCAGATCCAGCGTTTTCACTCGGGGCGCATCCGCCAGTCCCACGAAAAGATCGACCTCGCCCGGCTGGCCGAAGAATCGCTCCAGGACCGCCGCAAGGAATTCGCCCTCATGGGTGTCGAAATGCGGCGCAAGGTCAAGCCGGTGGACGTCCTGATCGATCCCACGGTGGGGCATGCCCTGCTCAATGGACTCATCGACTGGGCACTCCCGCTCGGTCGGCGCATCGACGTCCGCGTCGACGTCAACCACTGGCCGCCCCATGCGCGCCTGCAGGTGCGCGCCCATGCCGAAAGCGGACCGCCTTCGTCCCTGGCGCCCGCGCTCGACAACCTCGACTGGGCGCTGGTGCGCCAGATCGCCGCCACCGCTGGCGGCATTGAACTGCAGCGAGAGGTGGTCGACGACTGCATCACGGCCACCGCACTGTTCCAGCGCACCGCCCAGTCGGTCGACGGCATCTCGGCCATCGATCTGTCCGACGACCAATCGTCGATGTTCAAGTCGCTTCAGGGCGTGTATGCGCTGGTGGTGTCGCCGGTGCTGCAGGTTCGCGCCGATGTGCGCGACGCCTTGCGCGAGATCGGCGTGGCCGCCGACAGCGTGGTCGATCTGCAGCAGGCACGCGAGGCGGTGATGCACCGCATGCCCAGCGTCGTGGTGATCGACTCCAACCTCCGAGGCCCCGATTTCGATGCCTTCCGCCGCGAGCTGGTGCGCGAAGCCATGGACATGCCCTTTGTCGAGATTTCGCCCGACGACACCTCCTTCGACATGTCCGGCTTCGGCGAACTGTCGATGGCCAAGGTGGGTCGCGGCAACATCCGCGAGTCGCTCGGCACCGCGGTCATGTTCGAGCTGGCCAAGACGATTTGAGGCGCGGCGCTGCCGCAACAGAGAAGGGCGCCCGCGGGCGCCCTTCTCGCTGGTGCGATGGACGCGTCAGGCCGCCTTCACCTTCAGGCGCCACGCGTGCAGCAGCGGCTCGGTGTAGCCGCTGGGCTGCTCCTTGCCCTTGAACACCAGGTCGAGCGCGGCCTGATAGGCCATGCTCGTCCGGGCGTTGCCGGCCATCGGCTTGTAGAGCTTGTCGCCGGCGTTCTGCTTGTCCACCTTGGCGGCCATGCGCTCGAAGGTTTCGCGAACCTGCGCCTCGGTCACCACGCCGTGGTGCAGCCAGTTGGCGATGTGCTGGCTGCTGATGCGCAGCGTGGCACGGTCTTCCATCAGGCCCACGTCGTTGATGTCGGGCACCTTGGAGCAGCCCACGCCCTGATCGACCCAGCGCACCACATAGCCCAGGATGCCCTGGACGTTGTTGTCGAGCTCGGCCTGCTTTTCAGCGTCGGTCCAGTTCGGGTTGGTGCTGACCGGAACGGTCAACAGCCCGGTCAGCAGGTTGTCGCGCTCCTTGTCGGCGTCGATCTTCTCCAGCTGTTTCTGCACGTCGCGCACCAGCACCTGGTGGTAGTGCATGGCGTGCAGGGTGGCGCCGGTGGGGCTGGGCACCCAGGCGGTGTTGGCGCCGGCCTTGGGGTGACCGATCTTCTGTTCCAGCATGGCCTTCATCAGGTCCGGCATGGCCCACATGCCCTTGCCGATCTGCGCCTTGCCGCGCAGGCCGCACGACAGGCCCACCAGCACGTTGTTGCGCTCATAGGACTGGATCCAGGCGCTGGTCTTCATGTCGCCCTTGCGCACCATGGGGCCGGCCAGCATGGCGGTGTGCATTTCGTCGCCGGTGCGGTCCAGGAAGCCGGTGTTGATGAATGCCACCCGGTCGGCGGCGGCGGCGATGCAGGCCTTCAGGTTCACCGACGTGCGGCGCTCTTCGTCCATGATGCCCAGCTTGACCGTGGCCTGCGGCAGGCCCAGCAGCTGCTCCACGCGGCCGAACAGCTCGGCGGCAAACGCCACCTCGCGCGGGCCGTGCATCTTGGGCTTGACGATGTACACCGAGCCCTTGCGCGAGTTGCGCAGCGGGTGCTTGCGGTCTTTCTTCAGGTCGTGGATCGCAATCGCGGTGGTGATGGCCGCGTCCATGATGCCCTCGGGAATCTCCTTGCCCTCGGGGCCCCACAGAATGGCCGGGTTGGTCATGAGGTGGCCGACGTTGCGCACGAACAGCAGCGAGCGGCCATGCAGGCGAACCACCTTCCTGCCGTCGGGTGCGGTGTATTCGCGGTCGCCGTTCAGGCCGCGGGTGAGCGTCTTGCCGCCCTTTTCGAACGATTCGGTGAGCGTGCCCTTGAGGATGCCGAGCCAGTTGCGGTAAGCCAGCAGTTTGTCTTCGGCGTCCACGGCGGCCACCGAATCCTCCAGATCGAGAATGGTGGACAGCGCCGCTTCGACCACCAGGTCGCTCACGCCGGCGGGGTCGGTCTTGCCGATCGGGGTGTCAGGGCGGACCTGGATTTCCAGGTGCAGGCCGTTGTGCTGCAGCAGAACCGCCGACGGTTTTTTGGCATCGCCCTGGAAGCCGACGAACTGCGATTTGTCGTCGAGCTTGCTGGTCTTGCCGTCTGCCAGGGTCACCACGAGTTCGCCGTCCTTCACGCGGTAGCCCGTGGAACCCACGTGCGACCCCTTCTTCAGCGGTGCGGTGCGGTCCAGCACATGCCGCGCCCATTCGATGACCCGGGCGCCGCGCTTCGGGTTGTAGCCGCCCTTGGGGCCGACCTTCTCGAAGCCCTTGTCCTCGGCGATGACGTCGGTGCCGTACAGGGCGTCGTACAGCGAACCCCAGCGGGCGTTGGCGGCGTTGAGCGCGTAGCGAGCGTTGAGGATCGGCACCACCAGCTGCGGGCCGGCCTGCACGGCGAGTTCATCGTCCACGTTCTTCGTGGTGGCCTTCACCTTGCCCGGCTCGGGCACGAGGTAGCCGATCGTCTCGAGGAACTTGCGGTAGGCGGCCATGTCGCGCACCGGGCCGGGGTTGGCGCTGTGCCATTTGTCCAGCTCGGTCTGCAGGCGGTCACGGTCGGCCAGCAGCGCCGCGTTCTTGGGCGCCAGCGCATGCACCAGCGTGTCAAAGCCTTGCCAGAAAGCCGCCGGGGCCACGCCGGTGCCGGGCAGCACCTCGTTGTTGATGAAATCGTGAAGGGCGGTGTCGACCTGCAGGCCGTGAATCTTGGTGCGCGAGGACATGGCGTTGGAACTCCGGGGACGGTGATGGTGAAAAAACGAAAAACGGATCAGAAGAAATCAAGCACGGCACGCAGGGACGTCCCGGTCATTTCGGGCTGGGTGTCGAGCTGTTCGAAGGGCAGGTTGGCGCGGTTGACCCACAGCGTGCGGTAGCCGAACCAGGTGGCGGCCAGTGCATCCCAGGCGTTGCTGCTGACAAACGCGATCTGCGACCGGTTCAGCCCGGTGGCCTGCTCGCCCAGCGCATACACCGCGGGCGCCACCTTGTACTGGCGCACCGAGTCGGCGCTGATGACGTGGTCGACCAGCCCCTCGAGCCCCGCGCTGCGCAGCGCGATGCCCAGCATCGCGGGGTCGCCGTTGGAGAGGATGCCCGTGACCACACCCTGCGCGCGAAGCGCCTGCAGCACCTCGCGGTTTTCAGGAAAGGCCGAGAGGTGCCGGTACTGGTTCATCAGGCTCGACACCGCGTCTTCGTGGGGCGCGAAGTCGTCCTGCGCCTGCGGCACGATGGCCTGGATCGCGTAGCGCAGCGCGCGTTCGGTGAGGTCCCAGAACGGCCGGTAGTGCGCGCCGTCGCCGCTCATGGTGATCAGGCGCGTGTACTCGATCTGGCGCTCGCGCCACAGCACGGCGAGCCGCGCGCCGCGGCCCGGAAACAGCTGCTCGGCGCGCAGGCCCACGCTGTACACGTCGAACAACGTGCCATAGGCGTCAAAGAGCACAGCGCGGGGTTTGGCCATGCTTGACACTGTATTGCGAACCTGCGCACATATTGATGGCGCAGAAAGCCATGGATCCATGACTTTTTTGAGTGTAATCTGCGGTCCTGGCCCGTTCTCACGCCCTCGAGGAGCCCCGATTGAACACCTCCCCCGACGCGCCCGCGCTGCCCCTGGCCGGCATCCGCGTGGTCGAATTCACCCACATGGTCATGGGCCCCACCTGCGGCCTGGTGCTGGCCGACCTCGGGGCCGAGGTGATCAAGGTGGAGCCGCCGGCGGGCGACAACACGCGCCGCCTGCTGGGTTCCGGGGCGGGGTTTTTTCCGTTGTTCAACCGGAGCAAGAAGAGCCTGGTGCTGGACCTGCATTCGGACGAAGGCCGCGAGGCCGCCTTGCGCCTGATCGCCACGGCCGATGTGCTGGCCGAGAACTTCAAGGCCTCGACGATGCAGAAGTTCGGCCTCGACCACGACAGCCTCAAGGCGCGGTTTCCCAGGCTGATCCACGTCAGCCACAAGGGGTTTCTGCCAGGTCCCTACGACCACCGCACCGCGCTCGACGAGGTGGTGCAGATGATGGGCGGACTGGCCTACATGACCGGGCGGCCTGGCGATCCGCTGCGCGCCGGCACCAGCGTCAACGACATCATGGGCGGCATGTTCGGCGCCATCGGCGTGCTGGCGGCGCTGCGCGAGCGCGACGTGACCGGCCGGGGCCAGGCCGTGCAGAGCGCCCTGTTCGAGAACAACATCTTTCTGGTGGCCCAGCACATGCTGCAGTGCGCGGTCACCGGCGTGCCCGCCAACCCCATGCCGCAACGCATTTCGCCCTGGGGCATCTACGACGTGTTCGAGGTGGCCGATGGCGAGCAGATCTTTCTGGCGGTCGTGAGCGACACGCAGTGGGCCGTGTTCTGCGACGCGATGGGCTGGGCCGACTGGAAAGGCGACGAACGCCTTCGCAGCAACAACGACCGGGTGCGTTCGCGCGACTGGTTGCTGCCGGAGATGCGGCGCCGCGTGGCCGGCAGCCGCGCGCGCGACCTGGCCGACCTGTTCGAGCGGCATGCCCTGCCGTTCGCCCCGATCACCCGGCCGCACGAACTGCTGAACGATCCCCACCTGCAGGCCACGGGCGGGCTGGCCCCCATCACCCTGCCCGACGGTGAGCGCGCGGGCCAGACGGTGGCCACCGTGCCGCTGCCGTTCACGCTGCACGGCCAGCGCCTGCCGGTGCACAGCCCGCCGCGCCTGGGCGAACACAGCGCCGACATCCTGGCTTCGCTGGGCTACGACGCCGCCGCGATCGAGCGCCTGTCGCGCACGGCGGCCAGGGACTGAGGGCCTGCCCGTGGACAAGCTCAAGCAGCTCGAAACGTTCGTGGCCGTGGCCACCCGCGGCAGCCTCACGGCGGCGGCGCGGGCCGAAGCCGTGGCCCCCGCCATCATCGGCCGCCGGCTCGACGCGCTCGAAGCCCGCCTCGGGGTGAAGCTGCTGGTGCGCACCACGCGGCGCATCAGCCTCACCCACGAGGGCAGTGCGTTCCTGGAAGACTGTCAACGGCTGCTCACCGACCTGTCGAACGCCGAGGCCAGCGTGAGTGCCGGCGGCGTGAAGGCCAGCGGCCACCTGCGCGTCACCGCGCCGGCGGGTTTCGGGCGGCGCCACGTGGCGCCGCTGGTGCCGCGCTTTCGCGACCTGCATCCCGAGGTGACGGTGTCGCTGAACCTGTCCGACCGGGTGGTGGATGTGGCCGGTGAGGGCTACGACTGCGCGGTGCGCGTCGGCGACCTGCCCGACTCGTCGCTGGTGAGCGTTCGCCTGGCCGACAACCGCCGCCTCTGCGTGGCGGCGCCCGCCTACCTGCAACGCCGCGGCACACCCGCCACCCCGGCCGACCTGGTGCGGCACGACTGCCTCACGCTGTCGAGCGACGCGTCACAGACGCGGGGCTGGGCCTTCATGCTCCCGGGCGAAGCCGATCCGGCGCAGCGCGAACTGCATTACCTGCGACCCGGCGGCCCCATGGATTGCAGCGATGGCCAGGTGTTGCACGAGTGGTGCCTGGGGGGGCACGGCATTGCCTGGCGCAGCACCTGGGAGGTCGAGGCCGACATCCGGGCTGGGCGGTTGCAGAGCGTGCTCGACGACCACGCCGCGCCGCCCAACGGGATCTATGCGCTCTTTCCGCAACGCAAGCACCTGGCGCTGCGCGTGCGCCTGTGGATCGATTTCCTCAAGCACGAATACGGTCGGGCCGATTACTGGCGCGGCCGCTGACGGTCAGGGTGCGGGGGGCGCCACGGTCGCCAGCAACAGCTCGGGCCCGGTGCCTGCCCGGGCCAATCGGTGGCCGGCGGCATTGAACGCGCACGTCAGGCCGTTGTAGACCGTGTCCGTCTCGCGGCCACACGCGTTGGCATAGGCGATCGCCAGGCCGAACCGGCGCGCGGCATCGGGCAGGCGCTGCTGCTGCACGCTGTCGAACCCCACCATGTTGGCCGTCGGCACCAGCACCGCGTGCGCACCCCGGGCCGCCAGCGACTGCAGCGGCGCGTCGTGTTCCACGTCGAAGCAGACCAGCAGGCCCAGCCGCCAGCCTTGCCATTCGAACATCGCGGGCGGCAGCGTGCCCGGCGAGAAGCGACGCGCGTCACCTTCGCCGAACAGGTGGAGCTTGCGGTGCACCGCCAGCACCTCGCCCGTTTCGCCGATGGCGGCCACGCTGTTGAACGGAAGCGCGCCGTTTCGGGCTTCGGGCCAGCCGGTCACGATGCCGATGCCGTGTTGCCGCGCCAGTGCCCGCACCGCTTCGATCAGCGGGCCCCGGACTGGCTCGGCCCGGTGGCCCAGCACGACCGGGTCGATGAGGTAGCCGGTCAGGAACATCTCGGGCGTGACGAGCCACCGCGCGCCACCCGCGGCGGCGTCGCGTGCCGCGGCGTCCAGCCAAGACAGCGCCTGGGCGCTGTCTTGCGGGTGCGGCGTTTGCCACAGCGCGACCGGCAGGGGCGTCATGCGCATCAGTCGGCCAGCGCCATGGGCCCGAGGCGCGGAAACGCCTCGCAGGGGCCGGGGTTGTCCGGGTGTCCGTTGCCGCCCAGGTGGCGAACGATGCCGGCCACCGCGTTCAGCGCCGTCTGCACCGCGCCCTCGACCCACGCCGGCGTGAAGGACACGTCGTCGCCCGCCAGGAACAGGCCGCGCTCGCCGGCCGGCAGCGCGTCCTGCATGAAGTGGCCGTACATGCGGTGGTTGTAGCGGTAGTGACCGGGCAGCGCGCCCTTGAAGGCGCCAAGGAAGTGGGGGTCGGCCTCCCAAGAAATGCTGATCGGGTCGCCAATGACGTGGCTGGCAATGTCGACGTCCGGGTAGATTTTCTTCAACGCGGACAGCGCGAGCTGCACGCGCCGGGCGGTGGGGTGCGGCAGCATCTTGAGTGCGTCGCTCATCCACGCATAGCTCAGGCAGATCACGCCCGGTTGATCGGGGCCGTTGTCGAACAGGTAGGTGCCGCGGGTCAGGCGGTCGGTGAGCGTCATGCCCATCACCGGCCAGCCGTCGTCGCGCAGGTCGTTCCAGAACGGCCGGTCCACCATGACGAAGGTCTTGGACGACTGCATGTAGCGCGTGCGGTCCAGCGCCATCCACAGCTTCTGCGACAGCAGCGATTCCTCGACCGCGATCTGCGTGGTCATCAGCCAGCTCTGGCAGGTGACCAGCACCGCCGCGTGCCGCCGGGTGTTGCCCAGCACATCGGTCACGTCGAAGCGGCCATCGGCCGCCCGCGCGATGGCGGCCACCCCGGGGCGCGGCGCGCCGCCGTGCAACGATGACAGCGAGGTGCCGGCGCCCCAGTGCGTCAGTGCCCCGGCCGGGGGCACGTGCTGCCAGAGACCCTGCGGCACCTGCTGCACGCCCCCGACGATCAGGTGCTGGTTGTCGTCGCAGCCGGTCAGCACGACGCGCAGGATCTCGAGCATCGAGTTGGGGAAATCCGAATCCCAGCCACCGGTGCCGAATCCCACCTGCCCGAACACCTCGCGGTGGTGAAAGCTCAGCCGCTTGAACGCGCTCGACTGGGCGACGAAGTCGTAGAAGGTGCGGTCGTCCCAGCGCGGCACGAGCTGGTCCCACAAGGCCTTCAGCCGCGGCACGTCGCGCTCGCGAAGCGCGTCCTGGAGGTCGCTGAAGCCCGCGCCTTCTTCCAGCGCGTCTGCCCAGGCGCGGGCCACTTCGCCGAACAGCGGCGGCAGGTCGGCCAGGGTGCGGGCCCGGTGGGTGATGCCTTCCAGGTCGATCACCGTGCAGTTGGCCGCGGGGGTGAGCGGGTTCGGAAAAGGCTTGGTGGTCAGCCCGAGCTGGTCGACGTAGTGGAAGAAGCCGGTGCCCGAGCGGGGAAAACGCATGCCGCCCAGCTCGGCCACCACGCCACGCCCGCCTTCGAACGGTTGCGATCGAAGCCGGCCGCCCAGCCGCGACGCCTCGTACACCACCGGTCGCAGCCCGAGCTTCATCAGCTCGTGTGCGGCGGTCATGCCGGCCATGCCGGCGCCCACCACGGCCACTTCGGTGCCGTGCAGGTCGCGTGGCAGTTCGCCCAGACCGGCGGGGTGGCGCAGCCAGTCGTCGTAGGCGAACGGAAAGTCGGGACCGAAAACGGTGACGGGTCTGGAGGACGGCATGTCAGAACAGCGAAGCCAGCAGCCAGGCGGCGGTGCCCCACATCATGAGCGCAACCAGGCCGTCGAGGGCGCGCCAGATGTGCAGCGAATTGAGCCGGCGGCCCATCCAGAAGGCAGCGGCGCCCAGCACGGTGAACCACACCACCGAGCCGGCGGCCGCACCCAGCCCGAAGGTCTGGCTCGCCTGCCCGTAGGCCAGCGAAGCGGTGCCGATCAGGACCGCAGTGTCCAGCCAGGCGTGCGGGTTGAGCCACGAGAACGCCAGCGCCGACAGCACGGCCTGCCGGGCCGACGTGGGCGGCGGCGCCGTGGGCTGGCCGTCCAGCGATCGCTGCACCGGCGAACGGAAGCGCAGGAACGCCTGCCAGCCGTACGCGCCGAGGAACAGCACGCCGGCGCCGATCAGCGCGCCCTGCAGCTTGTCGGACAGACCACCCAGCTGGGCCAGGCCGAGCACACCCAGGGCGATCAGGGCAATGTCGGCCACGGCGCAGATCGCCACCGTGAGCCACAGGTGCTGGCGCTGCAGGCCCATGCGCAGCACATGGGCGTTCTGCGGGCCGATGGCCATGATCAGGGACAGGCTCAGCACCATGCCGGCGGAGAAAACGGGAAGGCTCAGGGTCATGTTCGGCTCACGGGAAATCGGTGACAACGGACGCGATGGTGCCGGAAACGGCGGTGTTGTTTAATCGAGTTGATTCGAAATCGGTTCACTCAAGTTTCATTAAATGATCGATCCCCGCCATCTCGATGCCCTGGCCGCTGTGGTGGAGCAGGGTGGTTTCGGCCCCGCCGCGCGCGCGCTCAACCTCACCCTGGCGGCGGTCTCGCTGCGCATCAAGTCGCTCGAAGACCAGCTGGGCCAGCGGCTGCTGGTGCGTGGCAAGCGCGTGCGCGCCACGCCGGCCGGCCAGGCGTTGCTGGGCCATGTCAAGCAGGTGCGCCTGATGGAGGCCGACCTGCTGGCCGGCCTGCGCGGTGGCACCGCCGCCACGGGCGATGCATGGCAGAGCCTGTCGGTGGCCATCAACGCCGACTCGGTGGCGAGCTGGTTCCTGCCCGGTGTGGCACCGCTGCTGGCGCGCCAGCGCCTGCTGCTCGAGATCGTGATCGACGACCAGGACCACACCCACGACGCGCTCAAGCGCGGCGACGTGGTGGGCTGCGTCACCACCCGCGCCGATGCCATGCGCGGTTGCGTGGCCGAGCCGCTGGGTGTCATGCGCTACCGCTGCGTGGCCACGCCCGCCGTGGTGCAGCGCTGTCGCAGCGGCGGCAAGAAAGCCGCCGTGTCACCGCACAAGCTGCTGGCGCAGCCGGCCGTGATCTTCAACCGCAAGGACGCCCTGCAGGACGCGTTTCTGGCGCAGCACTTCGGCCTGAAGGAGCCCGCCTATCCGCGCCACTACGCGCCCGCGGTCGACGCGTTCGAGACGGCCATCGAACTCGGCCTGGGCTGGGGCATGGTGCCCGAGCAGCACCTGTCCCAACGGCCCACGCTGCAAGAGGTGTTGCCCGGGGCGTCGGTCGACGTGGCGCTGTACTGGCAGCACTGGACCCACGAGCCGCCGTCGGCCCAACGGCTCACGGCGGCGGTCAAGGCCGCCGCCCGCCAGCACCTGCCACCCATGGCGGCGTGATGGTGTCCGGCGCGCTCAGGCGTGCAGCAGGCGGCCGCCGCCGAACGACCAGTTCTCCCAGGCCGTTTCCTTGAAGCAGACCATCACGTGTTCGGGTGACAGGCCCAGCGCGGCCGCCGAGGCCATCAGCCGTTGCAGCAGCGCGCGCTTGACTTTCACGCTGCGGCCCACCGACCAGAGGATCTCGACCAGCACGAACTGCGGCGGGCGGTCCGAGTCGAGGTCGGGGTAGCGCGGATCAAAGCGGAAATCGCTCTCTGCCAGGGGCAGCACCCGCTGGAAGACGTCGTTCGCCGGCACGCCGCTGGCCACCAGCGCGTCATGCACCGCGTCGAGCATGCCGGCCCGGGTGGCGGCGGGGGTGTCCTGTCGCACGGTGAGGGTGACCAGTGGCATGGTCCGCTCCTCAGGCCGACGGGGCGGTGCGGCCGGTGCGGCTGGCCTGGTGGTGCCGCAGGCGCGCCTGCAGCCGCTGCGTGCTGCGCGCCAGACCGCTGGCGGCGCCGCGCTGCACGCGCGCCCACACGGCGTCGGCGTCGCGCCAGAAGTTCTCCATGGCCTGGTGGCGCAGGGCGCTGGCGTGTTCTTCGTGCCAGGTGACGGGGAGGGGGTGCTGCATGGCGGGGCTCCTTGGGTGGGTCGGTTCGTGAACTCTATTGACCACATAAACCCCCGGAAACCGCAAAAATCGCCAATTGGTTTTGCAGATTCGGCAAAACAAAGAGAATGGACACCCATGAAGCTCGACCTCGACGACGCCGAACTGTTTCTGCGCGTGGCCGACCTCGGCTCGTTGTCGGCCGCCGCGCGCGAGCGCGATCTGCCGGTGAGCCAGGTCTCCCGGGCGCTGGCCAGGCTGGAGTCGCGCTGCGGCGCGCGGCTGATGCACCGCAGCACCCACAGCCTGAGCCTGACCGACGAAGGCGACACCTTCGTCGCCCACGCCCGCCGCCTGCTGGAAACACGCGACGAACTGGCGGCCACCTTCACCCGCCACCGCGCCGGTCCCAGCGGCTGGGTGCGCGTGAGCGTGAGTCCGGTGCTGGCCGAAACCGTCATCGTGCCCAGCCTGCCCAGCCTGTACGAAAAGCACCCGCAGCTGCAGGTGGAGGTGATGGCCGACGACCGCCTGAGCGACATGGCGCGCGACGGTGTGGACATCGCGGTGCGCACCGGCACGCCGCAGAACGAAAACCTGATTGCACTGCCACTGGCCGAACACGGCCGGCGCCTCTGCGCCGCGCCGGGCTACCTGGCCCGCCACGGCGTGCCGCAGCACCCCGACGACCTGGCCCGCCACCACCTCATCACGCACAGCAGCAACCCCGCGCTCAACCGCTGGCCCTACGCGGCGGGCAAGGGCTTTGCCAAGGGTGCCGCGTTGGCCGCGCAAGGGCGCACCCGCACCGACAACTCGGCCGTGACCATGGCACTCGCGCTGCAGGGCGTGGGGATTGCGCGCCTCAACGACCTGCTGTCGCGCGACCACCTGGCCAGCGGAGCGCTGGTCGCCTTGCTCGACGACTGGTTCGACCGCAGCCGCATTCCCATCCAGGCGGTGATGCTGCCCGAAAGGCACCGCCTGCCCAAGCTTCGCGCCTGCATCGACCACTGGCGGGAGTGGCTGGGCGAGCGCGAACGGGGCGCCACCTAAAATCGCCCCATGCTCCAGATCCAGAAAGACCTGCTCGCTGCCTTGGCCGCCGAGCTGGAACGCCTCAGCCCCGGCGCGGGCGACAAAGCCACGTTCGAAAACCCCAAGGTGGCCGCCCATGGTGACTTCGCCGTCACCGCGGCCATGCAGCTGGCCAAGCCGCTCAAGCTCAATCCGCGCGCGGTGGGTGAGCAGTTGCGCGATGCGCTGCTGCTGCAGCCGGCCTTCCAGCGCTGGGTCGAGGCGGTCGAGATCGCCGGCCCCGGCTTCATCAACATCCGCCTGAAGGCCGAGGCCAAGCAGCAGGTCGTGCGCGACGTGCTGTCGGCCGGTGACCGCTTCGGCTCGCAGCCCGACAACGGCCAGCGGCTGATGGTGGAGTTCGTGTCGGCCAACCCCACCGGCCCGCTGCACGTCGGCCACGGCCGGCAGGCCGCGCTGGGCGATGCCATGTGCAACCTCTACCAGACCCAGGGCTGGCGGGTGCACCGCGAGTTCTATTACAACGACGCCGGCGTGCAGATCGGCACCCTGGCCACCTCCACCCAGCTGCGGGCCAAAGGACTGCAGCCCGGCTCGGTGGGCTGGCCCGAAGCGGCCTACAACGGCGACTACATCGCCGACATCGCGGCCGACTTCCTGGCGAAGAAAACCGTGAAGGCCGACGACCGCGAGTTCACCGCCAGTGGCGATGTGAACGACCTCGACGGCATGCGCCAGTTTGCGGTGGCCTACCTGCGCCGCGAGCAAGACCTCGACCTGCAGGCCTTTGCGGTCAGGTTCGACCACTACTACCTCGAGTCCAGCCTGTACACCAGCGGGCGGGTCGACGCCGCGGTGAGCCGGCTCGTGGCCAACGGCAAGACCTACGAACAGGACGGCGCGCTGTGGCTGCGCAGCACCGATTACGGCGACGACAAGGACCGCGTGATGCGCAAGTCCGACGGGTCCTACACCTACTTCGTCCCCGACGTGGCCTACCACATCGCCAAGTGGGAGCGCGGTTTCACCAAGGTCATCAACATCCAGGGCACCGACCACCACGGCACCATTGCGCGCGTGCGCGCCGGCCTGCAGGCGGCCGACGTGGGCATTCCCGCGGGCTACCCTGACTACGTGCTGCACACCATGGTGCGGGTGGTGCGCGGCGGGCAGGAGGTGAAGATCAGCAAGCGCGCGGGCAGCTATGTCACGCTGCGCGACCTGATCGAATGGACCAGCAAGGACGCGGTGCGTTTCTTCCTGTTGAGCCGCAAGCCCGACACCGAATACACCTTCGATGTCGACCTGGCCATCCAGCAGAACAACGACAACCCCGTCTACTACGTGCAATACGCCCACGCACGCATCTGCTCGGTGATTGCCGGCTGGGGCGGCGATCCGGCCACCCTCGTCAACGCCGACCTGTCCCCGCTGGACACGCCGGCCGCGCAGGCCCTGATGCGCCAGCTGGCCCGCTACCCCGACATGCTCACCGCGGCCGCCCGCGACTTTGCGCCGCACGACGTGACCTTCTACCTGCGCGAACTTGCCGCCAGTTACCACAGTTACTACGATGCCGAGCGCATCCTGGTCGATGATGAGCGCGTGAAGCATGCGCGGCTGGCGCTGGTCGCGGCCACCGCGCAGGTGCTGCACAATGGCCTCGCCGTGCTGGGCGTGAGCGCCCCGCAGAAGATGTGAAGGCCCTTTGAGCCCCATGAAGAAATCCACCACCTCCAGATCCCGAAGCAGCCACCTTGGCGGCACGCTCATGGGCTTCGTTGTCGGCCTGCTGGTCGGCCTGGCCGCGGCGCTGGCCGTGGCCGTCTACGTGACGCGTGTGCCCGTTCCCTTCGTCGACCGCGGCCTGTCGCGCAGCGCCGAAGACGACGCCAAGGAAGCCGAGCGCAACAAGGGTTGGAACCCCAACCGGGCCATCAGCGGCACGCCGGTGCCCGGTGGCGCTCCCGCGCCCGCGGCCACGGCCACCGCGCCCACCACACCGGGCAGCGAGGGCGCGATTTCGGTGCCGCCCGCCGACGGTCGTCCGCTGCCGGCGCCAGGCCCCGCGGCGTCGAAAGACCCGCTGGGCGATCTGGCCAACGCCCGCCTCGGGCAATCGCCCGGCACCACTCCCGCTGCGCCCGCCGCTGGTGCGCCGGGGGCTGCCCAGCAGGCCGCCGCCGCACCCGATCCCGCGGCCGACCCGTTCACCTATTTCGTGCAGGCCGGCGCCTTCCGCACGGCCGAAGACGCCGAAGCCCAGCGCGCCCGCCTGGCCATGCTGGGCATCAGCGCCGGCATCGACGAACGCGAGCAGAATGGCCGCACCGTGTACCGGGTGCGTGTCGGCCCGTTTGCGCAGAAGGCCCTGGCCGACCTGACCATCGAGCAGCTCCAGGTCAACCGCGTCGACGCGGCGCTGGTCCGCGTGCAGCGCTGATCCGACCTGTCGTCTGCCCTGCGGGAACTTTCCGCGCCGCGCGCCCGCCCAACGCCGCAACCTGTTTCCGGAGACCCTTTTCCATGCAACGCCGCGAATTCACCCTGTCCCTGCTCGCCGCCGGCACGGCCATGCCCGCGCTGGCCCAGCGCGTCGCCCCCAAGGAGGGGGTCGAGTACCGTCGGCTGCCCAAGCCGGTGCCGGTCGAGGCGCCGGCCGGCAAGGTCGAGGTGGTCGAGTTTTTTGCCTATTCGTGCGTCCACTGCTTCAACTTCGAGCCCCTGCTCGAAGAGTGGGACCGCCGCAAGCCCGCCGATGTGGTGCTGCGCCGCATCCCGGTGGCGTTCTCGCCGGCGTTCGAATCCATGCAGCGCTTCTACTTCGCGCTCGAAGCCATGGGGCAGGTCGAGCGCCTGCACACCAAGGTC
The DNA here is from genome assembly GCA_046604145.1 of Hydrogenophaga sp. XSHU_21. Taxonomy (GTDB): domain Bacteria; phylum Pseudomonadota; class Gammaproteobacteria; order Burkholderiales; family Burkholderiaceae_C; genus Hydrogenophaga. The sequence continues at coordinate 1,018,384 of JBKIXD010000002.1, read as the reverse complement.
TTCCAGGCCATCCACACCGAGCGCCTGCCCCTGACCACGCCGGGCCCCATCACCGACTGGGTGGTGCGCCAGGGCGTCGACCGCGCCAAGTTCCTCGAGGTGTTCAACAGCGGCGCCACCGGCACCAAGGCCCAGCGAGCCGCCGCCCTGCAGGACGCCTACATGGTCGAGGGCACCCCGGCCCTGGGCGTGGCCGGCCGGTTCATCGTGCCTGGCCAGGGCCCCAACACGCTGGTGGTGGCCAATGCACTGATCGGCGAAGCCCGAAAAGGCTGAACCGGGCGCCGATCCGGGGCGCTGTTCAAAAAAACGGCTGATGCAGCCATCCCGAGCGGGCGCCTTTGGCGCCCGCGTCGTTAGAATGGCATGCAATTTTCGTGCCCCCACATGCGCCGCCCTGCCCCAACCCCCTCCCTTCTGGCCGCCGCCGGTCTGGCCCTGGCGCTTGCCATGGGAGCCAGCCACGCCGAGCAGGCCGACCGACTCAAGCCCCTCAACGCCGAGGCCGACAACCTGCGCTACGACGACGCGCGCCAGGTCAGCGTGTTCACCGGCAACGTGGTCATCACCAAGGGCAGCATCGTCATCCGCGGTGCCCAGGTCGAGGTTCGCCAGGACACCCAGGGACACCAGTTCGGGGTGGTGCAGGGCAGTCCCGGCTTCTTCCGGCAGAAGCGCGAGGGCGTCAATGAATTCATCGAAGGCGAGGCCCGCCGCATCGAGTACGACAGCCGTGCCGACACCGTGCGCTTCCTGGGCGACGCCGTGCTGAGGCGTTACCTCGGTACGCAGCTCAACGACGAGACCCGTGGCAGCGTGATCGTTTACGACAACCGCACCGAGGTCTTCACCGTCGACGGCACCGCCGCCAGCGCCACCGCGGCCAACCCGGGCGGCCGGGTGCGCGCCACCCTCACACCGGTGCCGCGCGCCGGCGACAACGCCACACCGCCACCCGCGCCAGAGCAGCCGACCACCCCCTTGCGCCCCTCCAGCCAGATGGGCGGGAGCCGTCCGTGAGCCGGGTGCCCCCGGGTGGCGAGTTTGCCGAGACGCAGGCCCTGGTGGGCGTGAGCCGTCTGCTGGCGCGTGGCCTCAAGAAATCCTACGGCAGCCGGCTGGTCGTCAAGGACGTGTCGCTCGCGGTCGAAAAAGGCGAGGTGGTGGGATTGCTCGGGCCCAACGGGGCCGGCAAGACCACGTCGTTCTACATGCTGGTCGGTCTTCTGAGGGCCGATGGCGGCCAGATCCTGCTCGATGGCCAGTCGATCGAGCGCCTGCCGATCCACCGGCGCGCGCGCCTGGGTCTGGGCTATCTGCCCCAGGAGGCCTCGATCTTTCGCAAGCTCACCGTCGCCCAGAACGTGCGCGCCGTGCTCGAGCTTCAACAGGACGATCGGGGCCGCTCGCTGGGCAGCGAAGAAATCGACCAGCGCCTCGACACGCTGCTGCGCGACCTGCACGTGGAACACCTTCGCGACTCACCGGCACCGGCCCTGTCGGGTGGCGAACGGCGCCGGGTGGAAATCGCGCGCGCCCTGGCGACCAGCCCACGCTTCATCCTGCTCGACGAACCCTTTGCGGGCATCGACCCGATCGCGGTGATCGAGATCCAGCGCATCATCGGCTTCCTCAAGGCGCGCGGCATCGGCGTCCTCATCACCGACCACAACGTGCGCGAGACCCTGGGCATCTGCGACCGCGCCTACATCATCAACGACGGGCACGTGCTGGCCAGTGGCACGCCGGCCGAAATCGTCGAGAACGCCGACGTGCGCCGGGTGTACCTCGGCGAACACTTCAGGATGTGACCATGGGACGTCCGGCCCGTCACCCATGAAGCAAGGTCTGTCGCTGCGGATCTCGCAGCACCTCGCCCTCACGCCCCAGCTGCAGCAGTCGATCCGGCTGCTCCAGTTGTCCACGCTCGAGATGGCGCAGGAGGTCGAGCAGATGCTCGACGAGAACCCCTTTCTGGAGCGCACGGAAGAGGCGAGCGACCGCGAGGAGTTCGGCGTGGCCGTGGCCGACGTGCCGGTGTCTGGGGGCGAGCAGATCGCCGACGCCAGCGCCGCTCCGGCCGCGCCCGATGCCGGCGAAACGGCGGGCGAGGCGGGCGAAGGCGAGGCCCTCGAGGCGCGGCTCGACGGTGCCAGCCCGCTCGAAGAAAGCTGGGAAGGGGACGGCACGGTCGAGATGGCGGCGGACGACAGCGAATGGGGCGGCGATGCGCCCCCGCGCAGTGCGCCGGGCGGCGACGACGAAACCGCCAGTGCCGCCGACCTGGCGCGCGCGCAGGTCTCGCTGCAGGACCACCTGCACGAGCAGGCGCGCTGCCTGCGCCTGTCCGACGAGGACCGTGCCGCGCTGATCTTTCTCATCGAATCGATCAACGACGAGGGCTACCTGGAGGAACCCCTGGCCGATCTGGCGCCGGCGTTCCTGAGCCTGATCGGGCGCCCCCTGCCGCACGGCAACCCGGCCGCCGCGCTGGAAGCGGTGGAGGCGGCCGAGCAGCAGCTGCGCACCGCGCTCCAGTGGCTGCAGCACATGGACCCACCCGGCGTGGGGGCCCGCGATCTCAGCGAGTGCCTACGCCTGCAGATCCTCGAGCTGCGCAACACGGCCGAGGCAAGGGCCGCCCTGGCCATCTGCGCCCAACCGCTGGAACTCATCGCCAAGCGGGATGTGCGCAAGCTCATGAGCACCTGCCGCCTGGACGAAGACACGGTGCGTGCCGCGCTGGGGCTGATCGCACGCCTCGAGCCCAAGCCGGGCCGGCGCTTCGTCGATGTGGAGCGCAACGTCGTGGTGCCCGACGTGATCGTCACCCGGGCGGGGCGCGGCTTCAAGGTGGTGCTCAACCCCGATGTGATGCCGCGGCTTCGCGTGCACGACGTCTACGCCAACGCAATGCGGCAGAACCGCGGTGCGCGCGATGGCAGCGAGGGTGGCCATGCCGCCATGCAGCAGCGCCTGCAGGAGGCGCGCTGGTTCATCAAGAACATCCAGCAGCGCTTCGACACCATCCTTCGGGTCTCCAGCGCCATCGTCGAGCGCCAGCGCAACTTCTTCATGCACGGCGAACTGGCCATGCGCCCGCTGGTGCTGCGCGAAATCGCCGACGAGCTCGGCCTGCACGAATCGACCATCAGCCGCGTCACCACGGCCAAGTACATGGCCACGCCCTTCGGCACCTACGAACTCAAGTACTTCTTCGGTTCGTCGCTGGGCACCGAAACCGGCGGCAACGCGTCCAGCACCGCGGTGCGCGCGCTGCTCAAGCAGTTCATTGCGGCCGAGGAACCGAACAAGCCGCTGTCGGACAACCAGCTGTCCGACCTGCTGAAGGAGCAGGGCATCGAATGCGCCCGGCGAACGGTCGCCAAATACCGCGAAGCCATGCGCATCGCACCCGCCAACCTCCGCAAGTCACTTTGAACCAGATCCCGCTTTTTCTCCCCTGCGCCGCCGGCGTCGAGGACTTTCTGGCCGCCGAGGTGCAGCGCATCACCGGGGCGGTTGAAACACAGCGCTCCCGGGGCGGGGTGTCGCTCGAGGGTTCGTGGCGCCACGCCATGAAGCTCAACCTGCACAGCCGGCTGGCGCAGCGCGTGCTGGTCCGGCTGTGGCACGGCCCCTACCGCAACGAGCAGGACCTCTACACGGCCGCCGCCGAGGTGGCGTGGGAGATCTGGTTCACCCCGCGCCAGACCATCAAGGTCGAGTTGACCGCGCAACACAGCCCGCTGCCCAGCCTGAACTTCGCCGCGCTCAAGGTGAAGGACGCCGTCTGCGACCGCTTCCGCGACAAGCGCGGCGAACGGCCCAGCGTGGACACCGCCCGTCCCGATGTGCGCCTGTTCGCCCACGTCACCACCGACACCCTCACGCTCTACATCGACACCACCGGCGAGCCGCTGTTCAAGCGCGGCTGGCGCGAGGACAAGGGCGACGCACCCCTGAAGGAAACGCTCGCCGCGGCCATGATCGCCGCCACCGGATGGGACGTTCAGGCGCGCGAAGCCGCCACGCTGGCCGATGTGGTGCCGCTGGTGGACCCCTGCTGCGGCAGCGGCACCGTCTGCATCGAGGCGGCGCAGATCGCGCTGCACATCGCCCCGGGCGGTCAGCGCCGTTTTGCGTTCGAGAAGCTGCTGCCCTACCAGCCCCACGTCTGGTACGCGCTGCACGACGAAGCGCGCCACGCCGAGCGGCCCTGGCCCGAAGGGCAGGGCCCCATCGTGTTCGGCAGCGACGTCGCCTTTCGCATGGTCGATTTCTCGCAACGCAACGCCGAGCGCGCCCATGTGGGCCAGGCCATCGAGTTTCGCGGTGGTGATGCCCTGCAGCGCCTGCCGCCCACACCCAGGCCGGGCGTGCTGCTGCTCAACCCGCCGTACGGCGAGCGCATCGCGGCGGCCGGTGTGGCCGGGCGCAACGCGGCCGAGCGCGCGCGCACCCACACCATCGGCCGCGAAGAGGCCCGCAGCGACGACGGGTTTGCGGCCGACGCATTCTTCGAGCGACTGGCCGCGCACTGGAAATCGCACTACGCGGGCTGGACGGCCTGGCTCCTCACGCCCGACCTCAAGCTGCCCGGCCGGATGCGCCTGAAGGAATCGCGGCGCGTCCCCTTGTGGAACGGCCCGATCGAATGCCGGCTGTTCCGCTTCGACCTCACCGCGCGCAACCCGCGCCCGGCCGCCACCGAGGCCTGAGCATGGCGGCACCCATCGCCAACGCGGTGGTGATCGACACCAACGTCGTGCTCGACCTGTTCGTGTTCGACGACCCGATGGTGTCCACGTTGCGCGACGCCTTGACCGCTGGCGCCGTGACCTGGATCGCCAGCCAGGCGATGCGCGAGGAGTTGCGCCGCGTGCTGACCTATCCCCATCTGGTGCGGCGCCTGGGCGCCACGCCGGCCGATCGGGTGCTGGCGTCGTTCGACCGCCACGTGCACACCGTCGACCCCGCGCCCCGCGCGCCGTTCACCTGCCGCGACCCGGACGACCAGCGCTACATCGACCTGGCCACCGCACACACCGCCACACTGCTGAGCAAGGATTTGAAGGTGCTGGCACTATCCCGGCGGATGGCGCGCATCGGTGTGCAGGTGTGTCGCCACTGGCCACCGCCCGCCCCCGGCCCGGAGAAGATTGCCGCATGAACCCGTCTCGCCTGGCGCTTGCCATCGCCACCGCGCTGCTGCCCTGGGCCGCAGCCCATGCCGACGAACCACAGTGCTCGGGACCGGGACCCGGCGCGCCGCAGCGCTGCCTCTACCCCGACGGCACGCTGGCCGACCGGGTGCTGACCGCCGACGGTCGACGCGCTTCGGTGCTGCTGCGGCGCTGGCCCGACGGCAGCCTAGCCGAGCTGCGTTGTGCGCCGGTGAGCCTGCTGCCGCAAGACCGCGAACCCTGTGGCCATGACGGCCAGGCGCGCGAGCTCAAGGTTCACCGCGCACCGGGGCAGGTGCTGGGCACCGTCACCTGGCTGCGTGGCGTGCTGGTCCGGCAGACCTTCGTCAATGCCGAAGGGGCCATGGTTCGCAGCGAGGAGTTCGTCGACAACGCGGCCGCGCCCGACCGCCGCATCAAGCGCGTTTACTACCCATCGGGCAAGCTGCGCCACGAAATCGACCTCGTCGAACCGCCGCCCGAGGTCTACCGGGGGCGCGAGGGCCGCGGACGCGAGTTCGCCGAATCCGGCCAGGTCACCCAGGAAGTCGAATGGGCCGAGGGCCGCGAGCGCCGTGTGCGGCAGTGGTACCTCAACGGACAGCTCAAGCTGGACCAGACGGTGCGCCGGCTCGGCCGCGACGAACTGCGCGAGACGCGCAGCTACTTTGAAGACGGTGCACCGGCGGCGCTCAACCGCGAGCGCAATGGGCGCCTGTTCGGCTGGCAGCGCTACCACGCGCCCGGTGGCGCGATCCAGCGCGAAGACGAACACGGCGAGCAGGGCGTGCTGCTGCAGCGCAAGCACTACGATGCGAGCGGACGCCTTCAGCGCACCGAGCGCATCGCCGACGACGACTCACGCACCTGACGCCGTCATTCAAGCGCAAAGCTTTCGGCCCGTGCGCGGCGCCACCAGGTGGTGAAGACCGGGTGCTCTCCCTCGGGATCGTCGTCGAGCAGCGCCCCGGGCGAAGTGGTCGGCAGGATGTTGGCCAGCAGTCGCACCTCGTTGTCGCTCACGCGCCGCACCAGGTGGTGGGCGGTGATCTCGTTCGGGTGCTGCAGACCGGCGGCCTGCACCAGCTCCTTGAGCGCCTTCAGTGTGTTCTGGTGAAAGCGCCACACGCGCTCGGCCTTGTCGGGCACCACCAGCGCCTCCTGGCGCAGTGGGTCCTGGGTGGTCACGCCAGTGGGGCACTGCCCGGTGTGGCAGTGCTGCGCCTGGATGCAACCCAGCGCGAACATGAAGCCGCGCGCGCTGTTGCACCAGTCGGCACCGATGGCAATGGCGCGAGCGATGTCGAAGGCGCTCACCACCTTGCCGGCACAGCCGATCCGGATGCGGTCGCGCAGGTTCACGCCCACGAGCGTGTTGTGCACCAGGCGCAGGCCCTCCTGCAGCGGGGCGCCCACGTGGTCGGTGAACTCCAGCGGTGCCGCGCCGGTGCCGCCCTCGGCCCCGTCCACCACGATGAAATCGGGCGTGATGCCGCTCTGCAGCATCGCCTTGACGATGGCGAACCACTCCCACGGGTGTCCGATGCACAGCTTGAAACCCACCGGCTTGCCACCCGACAGCGTGCGCAGCCGGGCAATGAAGGCCAGCATTTCCAGGGGTGTGGAGAACGCGCTGTGCGAGGCGGGCGAGATGCAGTCGACGCCCTCGGGCACGCCGCGCGCGGCCGCGATCTCCGCCGTCACCTTCGCGCCCGGCAGCACGCCACCGTGGCCCGGCTTGGCGCCCTGGCTCAGCTTGAGCTCGATCATCTTCACCTGGGGGTCGATGGCGTTGGCGACGAACTTCTCCTCGCTGAAGCTGCCGTCGTCCTGGCGGCAGCCGAAGTAACCCGAGCCGATCTCCCAGATCAGGTCACCGCCATGCAGCCGGTGCCACGCCGATATCGAGCCTTCACCGGTGTCGTGCGCAAACCGACCGCGCGCCGCGCCCGCATTCAGGGCCTGGATGGCGTTCGCCGACAGCGCACCGAAGCTCATGGCCGAGATGTTGAACACGCTGGCGTCGTAGGGCTGCGTGCAATCGGGCCCGCCCACGCGAACGCGAAAGTCGTGGGTGGCCAGTGCCGTCGGCGCGATCGAGTGGTTGAGCCACTCATGCCCGTCCGCGCGCATGTCGCGCTGCGATCCGAACGGCCGCTTGTCGGTCTCGCCTTTGGCGCGCGCGTACACCAGGCTGCGTTGGGCGCGCGAGAACGGCTGGGCCTCGGTGTCGCTCTCGATGAAGTACTGCCGGATCTCCGGACGCACGAACTCCAGCATGAAGCGCAGATGCCCGATGACCGGGTAGTTGCGCAACACCGAGCTGCGCGTCTGGCGCAGGTCCCACACGCCCAGGCCGGTGAGCGCGGCGAACAGCAGGAACCAGAAACCCCCGATGCCGAACGCCACCAGGGTGAACAGGCTCAGCAAGGCGATCACCGCGCACAAGGCCAGAGCGGTGTATCGGACGGGATAAACGGCGTTGAGTCGGTCAAGCATCGTGGTGGGTCGGACGGACGGCGCCATGCAGGCGCGAAATGGTGCGTGTGCATTATTGGCGACGACCTTGTACAAGCGAACAATGGCCGCAACGATCCCCCGTGCGCGGCAGGCCGTGCGGCCCGGACCTTCATTGGAGCCTGCCTTGGAAGGAGACCCCATGTTTCCCATCCTGATGGACGAGCCCGATTCGATGAAGGTCGCCCCGCGCGTGTGGAGCCTGCTGCAGGACGCCTGGCGCGGCGTGAGCCAGGCGCCGGCCGGCCACACGGGCACGCCACACGATCCGGTTCGCCCCGCGCCCACGGCCCTGGCTTCGCTGGCGTTCGGGGCGGCAGAGGCCGACTCGCGGTTGCACCACTGACCTTCAGGCGCGGGGCTACACTGGCGGCCCTTGCGCCAGTGCCTGCCCATGAACACGCCCGCCACCGAGCCCCTTCAAGGGGCTGATTACGACGAACTCGAGGCCATCCTCGACGACCTGCGAACCCGCGACGACGAGGTGCCGCAGTGGGAGTTTCTGGAAGGCGCCATGGCCGCGCTCGTGAGCACGCGCCGCGACATTCCCGCCAACGAATGGTTGCCTTTGTTGCTGGGAACGGGCGATCTGCCCACGTTGCCGCAGGCCCAGGGCACCCATTTCGCCCACACCGCGCAGTTCGAGCGTTTCATGGCGCTGTGGTCACGGCGTGAGTCCGAGGTCCGGCGGGCGCTGTCCGCCGACGTGGACACGCTCGAAGACGAGCGCAGCTACCACCCCGAGACGCTGGACGTGCGGGGCGCGATCGCTTCCCTGCCCGAGGCTGAGCGCCCGCCCGCGGGCGAGCCCCTGCCTTCCTACGGGCAGGTCTGGTCGCTGGGCTACCTGTTTGTGGTCGAGCAGTGGAGCGACGAATGGGCCTTGCCCCGCGACCGCGAAACCGCGCAATGGATCGACGAGGCGCTCGACGCCATCGTCGCGCTCAGTGAAGACGACACCGGCAAACCAGCCGTCAACCTGCACGATGAGCAGGCGCCGCCGAGCGTGAGCCAGGCCCGCCTCGACGATTTTGCCCACGCCCTCTGGGCCGCCCACGACCTCCACCGCATCTGGAAAAGCCTCGGGCCGCGCATCGAGCCCGCACGGCAAGACCCCAAGCCGGGGCGCAACGACCTCTGCTGGTGCGGCAGCGGTCGCAAGTTCAAGCGCTGCCACGGCGCCTGACGGAACCTCCCCGGACTGAAAGGGTTTCTACCGATGCCGCGGCCGCCGGCCGCGCGTCCACTGCATGGGGTCGGGAGTATTCGGGGTTGCTGGGCCGGACAATCGTCGGCATTGCCACTGTCCCGTGTCCCTGCACCCCCCGATTGCGCTGTCGGGCCTGCTTTTCCACCATGGAGGGCTGCCGATGAAAAGACGCCAGGCCACCGCTCGCCTGCTGTGCGCTGCGGGCGCAGGTGTGCTGCCCCTGAGCGCCCTTGGCCAGCCCCGCCTGCGCCTGACCGCCGCCACCGGGCACCCCGCCGTGTTCCTGTGGGTCAAGCTGCTCGACGAGTTCTTCATCCCCGAGGTGGACCGTCGGCTGGCGGCCATGTCCTGGCAAGGCCCCATCGACTGGACCAAGGCTTGGGGCGGAACCCTCGTCAAGCTGGGCAACGAGTCGCGCGGCCTGTCTGAAGGCATCGCCGACGTCGGCATCGTGGCCACGGTGTTCGAGGCCGCCCGATTCCCGCTGCAGAACGTCAGCTATGTCGTGCCCTTCGGCACCGACGACGTCGCGATCGTGGGCACGGTGCTGGCCGAGCTGCACGAGCAGGTGCCCGCCATGCGGGACGCCTGGACGCAGAACAACCTGGTGTACCTGGGCGGCGCGTCGCTGGACAGCTACCACCTCTGGTCCCGCTTCCCCGTGCGCTCGATCGACGACCTGAAGGGGCGCAAGATCAGCGCGCCCGGCCCGGCCGCCAACTGGATTCGCAACACCGGGGCCGTCGCCGTGGCCGGGTCGCTGCCCACCTACTACGAGGACATCAAGTCGGGCGTGTCCGAGGGGGCTCTCAGCTTCTCGACCGGTGCCTGGGGCGCCCGTCTGCACGAAGTCGCGCCCTTCATCACCAAGGTCGGTATCGGGTCGATGTTTGCCTGTGCGCTGGTCGTCAACAAGCGCCGCTTCGACGGGCTGCCGCCCGATGTGCAGCGGGTGCTGCGTGAAGTGGGCGCCGAATATGCCCGCCGCTACGCCGACATCCAGTCGCGCAGCGCGAGCAGCCTGCTCGATCAGGCCCAAGCGGCTGGTGCGAAGGTCACCGAGCTGAGCCCTGGTGAGCGCCAGCGCTGGGCCGACACCCTGCCCAACGTGGCCCGGGCGTGGGCCGATGAACTCGACGCCAAGGGCCTGCCGGGCCGGCAGGTCCTGAACGCCTACATCGCCGGACTCAAGCAGCGTGGGGCGGTGCTGCCCCGCGACTGGTCGGCTCGCTGAGGCGGCCCCCCGATGCCGGTCGCTGCCGCGCAGTCACCCGAAGACTTGCCGCCGTGGTGGCGGCAGCTTGCCCGTGGTCTGGGCGCCATCGGCAACCTGTGGGTGCTGGGCCTCATGGTCTTGATCATGGCCGACGTGATCGGTCGAAACCTGCTGGGTGCGCCCGTGCGAGGCACCACCGAGCTCATCGGCCTGTCCATCGTCGGCATCGTTTTCCTGCAGTTGGCCGACGCGCTTCTGTGTGGCCGCCTCACGCGCTCCGAGGTCTGGCTGGCGCCGCTGCGGCAGCGCCGTCCCGCGATCGCGTTCGGCTTGCTGGCCTGTTTCGATGTGCTGGGCGCGGTGTTCATGGCGCTGGTGCTGATCTCGGCCGTGCCGGACCTGGTGGATGCCTTTCGGGTGGGCGAATACGTCGGCGCGCTGGGCGACTTCAGGCTGCCTCTGTGGCCCGTGCGGTTGTTGATCGTGGTTGGCCTGTCGGTCACGGCACTGAGTTTTCTGCTGCTGGCACTGGCCCATGGACGCCGTGCCTTTCGCCGTGCCTTTGGCCGCGCCGAGGGCGTCCCTTGAGCGGGACCGCCATCGCCGCTGGCTCTGTGGTGCTCATGTTGCTGGCCGTCTGGTCCGGCATGCACGTGGCCATCGCGTTGGGGCTGGTGTCTTTCCTCGGCATCTGGCTGCTGCGCGGCGACGCCGCCGTGGCCACCCAGCTGCTGTCGCAGGCCGCCGGCGACGCCATTGCCAGCCACATCTTCGGCGTGGTGCCGCTGTTCGTGCTTGCCGGGCTGGTGGTGGCGCGCGCCGATCTGGGGCGAGACGCCTTCGACGTGGCGCACCAGTTGCTCCGGCGCCTCAAGGGCGGTCTGGGCGTGGCCACGGTGGCGTCCAACGCGGTGTTTGCCGCCATCACCGGCATCTCGCTGGCGTCCGCTGCCGTGTTCTCAAGGGTGGCGGTTCCGCCGATGCGGCGCCACGGGTACCTGCCCCGGTTCGCCGTGGGTGTGGTCGCCGGCTCGTCCGTGCTGGGCATGCTCATTCCCCCGAGCTTGCTGATGGTGCTCTACGGCTACCTCTCGAATCAGTCGGTCGGTGATCTGTTCACCGCCGGTGTGCTGCCGGGCATCGTGCTGGCGCTGGCGTTCTCGGCGGGCATCGTGTTCATGGCCACCCGCCGGCCGGGCATGGTGTTCGCCAGTCCAGGCGCCGACCTTGAGCCCCTTCATCACCTGCCCCCGATCAAGCTGGCGCTCAAGGCGCTCCCGGGCGGATTGATGATCGTCGTGGTGCTCGGCGGGCTCTACGGCGGCCTGTTCACCGCGACAGAGGCCGCGGCGGTCAGCGCGGCGCTGGCACTGGCGATGTTGTTCTGCCGCCGGGGGCCACACCTGCGTGGCATCTGGAACGACCTCATCGAGACCGGGCACATCACCGTCTCGATCAGTTTCCTCATCATCTGCGCGAGCACCTACAGCCGCATGCTGGCCCTGTCCGGATTGCCGCAGGCGCTCATGGCGGGCCTGAACACCTTCGGGGTGGGCTCCACGGGCTTCGTGTTTGCCCATGTGCTGGTGATCCTGGTGCTGGGGATGTTCATCGACGCTTCGTCGATCCTGCTGATCGTACTCCCGCTGTCGTTGCCACTGGCCAGCCAGTTCGGGCTTGACCTGGTCTGGTTCGGCATCGTCACCATCGTGGCGGTCGAGGTGGGTCTGCTCACGCCCCCCTTCGGTCTGTCGGCCTACGTGGTGCACAGCGCCGTGAACGACCCCGAGCTCGGGCTGGGGGATGTCTTTGCCGGCACCCTGCCGTTCACGCTCATCATGCTGGCGGTGCTCGCGCTGCTGATCGCCTTTCCGGCCATCAGTCTGGCCCTGCTGTAGCGGTCAGCCCGGCACCTCGAAGGGGCCACCCTTGTCGATCGCGCGCCGGTAGGCCGGGCGCTCGTGAATGCGGTGCAACCACGCCATCAGCCGTGGCCTGCTTTCGTTCAGCCCACCCCGGGCGGCGGCCGCTTCGACCGGAAAGCTCATCTGGACGTCGGCCGCGCTGAACGCCTTGCCGGCGAACCACGGCGAGCCCGCCAGCTCCGCTTCCAGAAAGTCGAGGTGCTGCGTGAGGTTGGGGGTGATGAACCGGGCCTTGACCGTGGCCGAAATGGCCTTGGCCACCGGCCGCACGATCAGTGGCGCCTTCTCGACCTGGTCGAACACCAGCTTGAGCAGCAGCGGCGGCATGAGCGAGCCCTCCGCGTAATGCATCCAGTACCGGTAGCGCAGGAACTCGGGGGTGTCGCGTGCCGGCGCCAGTTGCGGGCCGTGGCGCTCGACCAGCGTCTCGATGATGGCGCCCGACTCGGCCAGCACCAGGTTGCCGTCGGTGACCACGGGTGATTTGCCCAGCGGATGCACCTGCTTGAGTTCGGGCGGCGCCAGCATGGTCTTGCGGTCGCGCTCGTAGCGAACGATCTCGTAGGGAAGGCCGAGTTCTTCAAGCAGCCACAGCACGCGCTGCGAGCGGGAATGGTTCAGGTGGTGGACACGGATCATCGGGTGGGCGGTCAGGGTTGGAAGAAGGAGGCCAGTGCCGTGGCCGTGGCCTCGGGCAGTTCCTCGGGGATGAAGTGGCCGGCCGGCATGGCCCAGCCGTCGACCCGTCCGCTGCATTGCGCCTGCCAGAGCGCCACCGGGTCGAAGAAGCGGTGCACCACACCGCGCTCGCCCCACAGCACCCGCACATCGCACACGATGCGCCGGCCCTGGGCGCGGTCTTCGCGATCGTGATCGAGGTCGATGCCCGCGCTGGCGCGGTAGTCCTCGCAGGCGCTGTGGATGTTGGCGGGACGGCAGAAGCTTCGCTCGTATTCGGCCAGTGCGGCCGGTTCGATGTGACCGAGTCCCGCGCTGCCCCAGCCACCCAGCGTGGCGTGCAGGAAGTCGGTGGCGATGCCGCCAATCAACCGCTCGGGCAGCGGGGCCGGCTGGATCAACATGAACCAGTGGTAGTAGGCCCGCGCAAACGCCATGTCGGTGCGACCGTACATGTCCAGCGTGGGCGCGATGTCGATCACGCAGAGCTTGCTCACGCGGTCGGGATGGTCCACCGCCAGCCGGTGCGCCACGCGCCCGCCCCGGTCGTGTCCGCACAGGCCGAAGGTGCCGATGCCCAGCGCATCGGCGAGGTCGACGATGTCCTGCGCCAGCGCGCGCTTGCCCATGCCGGCGTGGTCCGGCGTGTCTGCCGGGTGCGATGACGCCCCGTAGCCACGCAGGTCGGGCATCAGCAGGTGGAACCGGTCGGCCAGCCGCTCGGCCACCCGACGCCACAACGCGCCGGTCTGCGGAAAGCCGTGCAGCAGCACCAGGGGTGGGGCCGACGCGTCACCCAGGGTTCGCAGCGCCAGGCGCGCACCGGGAACGTCGACGAAGCGGATGTCCATGACGACCCCCCGTCCGCGACCTCAGTCCAGCAGCTCCTTGGGCACATTGCCCCCGTTGGCCGCAATGTGGCCCAGCACGTTCTTGTGCAGCCACACGTTCATCTTCGCCGAGTCGCCCATCAGCTCGTCGGGGCAGTAGAGCTCCTTGGCGAGTTCCTTGCGCGCCTGCAGACTGCTGTCCATGTCGAGCAGCTTGAGCAGATCGACGATGGAGGTTCGCCAGTTGAGCTTCTGCGGGTTGGCGGCGGCGCGCTTCTCGAGCTGCGCCACGACGTCGACCATGGCAATGGGGTTGACCACCGCCGCGACTGGGGCGGCCGGTGCCGCGGCTGGGGCTGCTGCCGCCGGTGCGGACGGAGCCACAGGTGTCGCCGGTGCCGGAGGTGTGGCCGCCTCGGCTTTCGAGAGTCCCAGTTTGTCGAGGATGGTGCTGAAGAAACCCATGGCGTGCTCCCGTGAAATGGTGGAAGGGTCAGTATAGGAGCCGGGGGTGTGTCGTGGATGTTTCAGCCCAGGGCATCGGGCAGTGCCGCCGACAGGACATCCCACACCGCGCGGATGCGGGGGCTGCTGCGGATCTCGCGGTGCACCACCAGCCACATGGGCAGCGGCGGTATCGGCAATGCCGGCAGCAGCGGCACCAGATCGGCATGGCGGCGTGCCACGTAACGCGCCAGGAACCCGATGCCGAGGCCGGCGTGCACCAGTGCCTCGTGGGCGTTGAGGTCGTCGGTGCGCAGGGCGAACTGGTCACGGGTCATGGTGTGGCCCATGCCGGCCATGCCGCGCACGATGTCGCCAGCCCGGTCGAAGCCGATGAGTTCGTGCTGGGCCAGATCGGTCACCTGCCGCGGTGTGCCGCGGCGTCGCAGGTAGTCGCGGTGGGCATAGGCGCCGATGGCCACCTGCCCGACCCGCTTGCCCATCAACGAGCCCTGGTCCGGCCGCACCATCCGGACCGCGATGTCCGCTTCGCGCTGCAGCAGGTTGCTCACCGCGTTGCTCACCACCAGCTCGATCTGCACATCGGGCAGGCTGTCGCGCAAGCGGGCCAGCACCGGAGGCAGCAGCGCGCAGGCCACCGGTTGGCTGGCGCTCAGCCTCACGGTCCCGGTCAGGCCGCGCTGGGCACCACTGGCCTGCCGGGCAAGCTGGTCCGCCGCCTGCGCCATCTGTCGGGCGGCATCGGCCAGGCGCAGCGCGTCGGCGGTCGGCACCAGGCCACGCCCTGTGCGCTCGAACAGGGTCAGCCCCCACTGGGCTTCGAGTTCGGCGATGTGGCGACCCAGCGTGGGCTGGTGGGTGCCCAGGGCGCGGGCGGCGCCCATCAGGCTGCCGTGGTCCAGCGCGGCCAGGAACGATCGAACCAGGGCCCAGTTGAAGCTTGTGTCATTCATTCGTGCATGACTGGTGTGTGAAGATGGGTCATTGTGGAATGGCCCCGAGGTTTCCACAATCGCGACATCGATTCACCGCAAGGAGCCTTTCATGGACCGTCGTCTTTTTCTTCGCACCGTGGGTGGCGGCGTCATCGGCGCCGCCGTCCTGCCAGGTTGCAGCAGCGCGCTGCCCCCTGAAGCGCTGGCGGCGTGGCAGGGGCCCGGCAACGAGCCGGACGTTCGCCGCTGGATCCTGGCGCACGCCATCCTCGCGCCGCATTCGCACAACCTGCAGAGCTGGCTGGTCGATCTGTCGGTTCCCGACCAGATCACGCTCTTCATCGACCGGTCGCGCCTGTTGCCCGAGACCGATCCGTTCTCGCGCCAGATGATGATGAGCCAGGGCACGTTTCTCGAGTTGCTGGATCAGGCGGCCCGGCAGAAGGGGCTGCGCGCCGACATCGCGCTGTTTCCCGACGGTGTGTTCGGCCCCGCCACGGTGGACGATCGACCGACCGCGCGCATCCGCCTGGTGGTGGATGCGGCGGCGCAACCCGACCCGCTGTTCGCGCAGGTGTTTCGCCGCCACACCAACCGGGAGGCCTACGAAGCCCGTGTTCCCGCCGCAGACGCCCTGCAGGCCATCACCGGCAGCACCTCGCGCGCAGGGTTTCGCGCGGGGGTGGTCACGCGCGAGCAGGCCGAGCCGTTCGGTCATCTCCAGCGCATCGCCAAAGAAGCCTGGCGCATCGAACTCACCACGCCGCGCACGGTGCTCGAATCGCTCAAGGTGCTGCGCATCGGACCGCGACAGATCGCCGAGCACCGAGACGGCATTTCGATCAACGACCCGATGCTGCGCGTGATCGATGCGTTGGGCCTGGTGAACCGAAACGTCGCCCCCGGCCCCGACGACCAGGCCACCACCGGGCAGATCGCCGACTTCAATGCGGCCATCGATGCCACACCGGCGTTCTACTGGCTGGTGACCGAGGGCAACGACCGGGTGACCCAGATCAACGCCGGCCGGGCATGGGTGCGCGCGCAGCTGGCGGCCACCGGGCAGGGGCTGTCGATGCAACCGATTTCGCAGGCCTTGCAGGAGTACCCCGAGGTGCAGGCGCAGTACCGCGAGATCCACGACCGCCTGAACGCGCCCGCACCCCGGTTCACGGTGCAGATGTGGGCGCGGCTGGGATACGCACCGCCGGTGCAGCCGTCGCCTCGGCGAGGGCTCGACGCCCACATCGTCAAGGCCTGAGTTCGAACGCCGCTTCGGCCACGGTGACCCCGTTCACCCGCAGGTCCACCCGGTGGAGCCCTGGGTACAGGCGCCGCGTCGTCACCTCCCGGAGCGGGTGGGCCTTCTCCAGGTGCCGCGTCTCGCCGGGCGCGAGGTCGACCTTCCACCCCTTGAACACCTTGGCCGAGGTGCCGCCGTTGGCCTTCACGTGGTGCACGGCGTAATCGACCACCAGCGCCTGCCGGCTGCGGCTGGTGGAGCGCAGGCTGGCGTCGAGCGCCACGGCGCCGCCCATGCGCACGCGCTGCGGATGGACCGACAGCGTCGCCGTGCCCTTGAGGCCGTGAGCGAGGCCCCAGGCGGCCAGTGTGGGCGGGTGCCCGGCCTTGATCAGTCCCCGGCTCGCGTGGCGCAGCATCGCTTCGCGCGCCGGGCTGGCGCCGCTCCGGTGCTCGCGCACCCAGGCGGCCACCAGATCGGGGTGGTCCTTGGCGATGTCGTTGAGGTGGTTGGCGACACTGCGACGCACGTAGCAGCTGGGGTCGTCCTGCAGCGCCCGCAGCAAGGGCAGGGTGGGCGACGGGTCGCCCACCAGGGCCTGCAGCCGCAGGCCCCAGGGCAGTCGGGGCCGGCTGCCTTCGCTGGCCAGCCGCCGCACGTGGGCGCTGTGGTCGTTCACCCAGCGGTGCAGCACGGGCCAGGTGGCTTCAGGGCGCTGGTCGATGAAAGGCCGGATGGCGAATTCGGCGGTGAAACGCTGCGTGATGGCGTGCAGGCAGGCCAACGCCCGTTCGGGCGCGTGCAGACCGCGGCGGGCCACCCACTCGCCCGTTCCCCAAAGCGCCCAGCCCGCCACGCCGTCGGCGTTGACCCCTTCCTGCAGGCCCACGGGTTCGCCCGATTCGTCCAGTGGCAGGGGCGGCGCGAGCGCTGCTTCGATCACGCCGCAGGCCTGGTCGAAGTCCTCGGGCAGCGTGGCCTCGAGGGCGTCGGCCAGTCGCATGGCGCGGGCCTTGAACTCGAGTTGCTCCAGACCGTCCAGGGCAACCGACTCGAACCGGCCGGCGTCGAATCGGCGCCATGCGCTTCGCAGGTGCTGCGCGGTGTGCCGCACCGTGCCCGCGTTGATGAGGTGCTTGAAGGCCTCGGCCATGTCCGCTGCGGTCAGGGGATGCGCTGCAGCAGCCCGCCCAGGGCATGGGCCACCGTGGCCCGCCGCACGGCGGCGCGGTCACCGTTGAACCGCTGTCGCTCGGCGAACTGTCCCGCCGGGGTGCACCAGGCGAACCACACGGTGCCCACCGGCTTGTCGTCGCTGCCGCCGGTGGGGCCGGCCACGCCGGTGACGGCCACGGTGCACCGCACGCCGGCGTGTTCAAGGGCACCGATGGCCATGGCCCGGGCCACTGGTTCGCTGACCGCGCCCACCCGCTCGATCAGGTCGGCCGGCACACCCAGCATGTCGGTCTTGGCCTGGTTGGAGTAGGTGACGAAGCCGCGATCGAACCAGTCGCTGGAGCCGCTGAGTTCGGTGCACGCGCTGGCGATGAGGCCGCCGGTGCAGCTCTCGGCGGTGGCCATGGTCCATTCGCGCTCGCGAAGCCGCCGCGCCAGGCGTGAGACAAGGTCGAGCAGGTCGGTGTCCATGGGTCAGGTCTCAGAACCGCCACAGCGCGATCACCAGCAGCGTGCACAGCGCGGCCGCGAAGTCATCGAGCAGGATGCCGAACCCCCCCCGGGGACCAAAGCCCTTGAAGGTCTGGTCGGCCCAGGCCATGGGGCCGACCTTGACGGCGTCGAACAGCCGGAACAAGGCGAAGGCGACGAACTGCCCCCAGAAGCCGCTGGGCGACAAGAGCCACAGCACCAGCCAGAAAGCCACCACCTCGTCCCAGACGATGTGGCCGTCGTCGGCCACGCCGAGGTGTTGCGCCGTGACGGTGCAGGCCCACCAGCCCACCAGCGTGGCGGCTGCGATCACCAGGCCCCAGGCTTCGTGCGGCAGCAGCGGCTGCAGCACCAGCCACGCCACCCAGGCCCACAGCGTGCCCGCCGTGCCCGGCGCCAGGTGCGACAGCCCGGCACCCCCGCCCAACGCGATGAAATGCGCGGGATGGGAGAACAGGAAGCGCCAGTCGGGGCGCGATCGGACGGCGGTCGTCATGCGGGAATGATAGGGGGCGCCGCCGCCCGGGCGGGCAACGGCCAGCCACCCCGGCGCGCGCCAGCCGACGCCGTCAGTGGTCGGCTGCCGGGGTGGCGTTCAAGGCGCTGGCGGAAGCCACGGTCCAGCGCTTGAGCGTGTCGGACTGCGCCTGGATCGCCTTCACCAGCCGCGCGAGCGCGTCCTGCGAAGCCCGCTGTGCCGACAACGAGAAATTGCCCTTGAACTCGTCGAACTCCGCACGTCCTTCGCCTTGCACCCGCACGCTGGTCAGCGCGTCCGGCTTGCCCGTTCCACGAAAGCTCATCTCGAGGGTGACCGTGAAGATGGTGGGTGGCCAGGTGAAGAGACTGGGCGAAAACGAGGTGGTGGAAATGGTGGGGGTGACGATCACGGTGGCGGGGTCGTTGCCGATCCTGGGATCGGTGGCGCTGCTGGCCAGAGACGCCCGCGTGAACACCTCGCCCAGCGCCACGTACAGCCCGGTCTGCAGGTCCTTGTAGGGCTTGTAGCTCACCTTGTCGCCACCGCCGCCAGGGCTGATGACTTCCTGGGCGAGTTGTGCTTCGGTGATCACCAGCACCACCGGGCGGTCGATCTTGGGCGACGGGCCCGTGCCCACCAGCCCGGCAACCTCGGGGCTCAGGCTGATGGGATGGGCGCAGCCACCCAGCACGAAAGCGATGGCCAGGGCGGCCAGTGAAAAGAGTCGGCGAATCATGGGCGGGCGTCCTGTCATTTGAGGGCTGCGAGGAAGCGCTCGTCGGCCCACAGGGCGGCGAGCAGTTGTTGAACCAGCACCGGGTATTGCTGCTGCGCTTTGGGAATGGCAATGGCCCCCACGAAGGACGAATCCCAGGTGGCATCGGCCCGTTTGACCGCGTCGTAACGCACCTGGCCAGCCGACTTCACCACGAACCGGGCCTCGACAAACCCGGTGTTGGTGGAAAGACCGCCGGCCGCGATGTCGGTGCCCTGGAGTTCACCGCTGATCTCGAGGGTGGAGCGGGGGTCGAGTTTTCCTGCAATCTGCAGCTCCACGCGAAGCGCCTCGGCCAGGTACGCGGCGTAGTCGGCGCCCACCGACGAGGCCATCGGGTTGCCCCGCAGGCTGATGCTGTTCGCGCCCTGCGCGCCGGGCTTGACGGTGAAGGCGCCCAGCGCCACCGGTTTGGTGCCGCCGTTGCGGATGCGGTCAAGCACATTGGCCGACGGCGAATAGGGCGGGGTCTGCAGTGCGCACCCGTGCAGGAGCAAGGCCAGCAACAGCAGGGCAGGGAGGCGGAAGAGTCGAAAGTTCGGCATGGTGTGAGGTTGAAGTTTCAAGAAGCGGGTGTGCCCGAGGGGCGCCCCAGGAGCGGTTTGCCATCCACTTCCTCGCGCCGGTCCATCAGCCGTGTCTGGCCGAAAACGAGGCGGATCCACGTGGGGTACGAATAGGCGGTGGACTTGGAGTGGTCGATCAGTGCCCCGACGCCGCCCCCGAAGAACAGGTTGCCGGCAAGACCGACGTTGGCGCGCGACACCACCCTGGCGCTGGCGTCCGGCTGGCCCGGCAACCGGCAGACGATGTCCATGTCGCTGTTGGAGCGCGGGACCAGGGATGTTTCGCCCGAGCGGGCCTTGAGCGTGCCCAACGGATTGGTCAGGGTGCAATCGGCACCTTCGATCAGCCGCCCGTCCTCGGTGGCTGTGTCGATGCGCATCGGGTGCGTGGGGTCGTTGATGAAGGTGGCGCAACCGCTGCTGGCGGCCACCACCAGCACAGCCGCCATCCGGGCCCATGGGCCGATTCGGGGTGTTTGCACGTCGCTCCTCCAGGGGCCGCATCGAATGGAGATGTGGGGTGTGCGGCCGCCTCCTGCACCCATGTTAGGCGAGAGCGATGACATCCGGGAGTGCCTGTTGGACGGAATCGACAGGCACCTGTCGCGCGTGTTCCGCGCCGCCCGGAAGACGACTCAGGGTGCGTTGAAGTGGTCGAACCCGCGCGCTGCGGGTGCGGCAACCGCGCCGGTCTGGTCGAACAGGCGCACCGATCCTTCGGCGGTGAGTTGGCCAATGCGTGTGACAGCCACCCCCGCGCGCCGGCCCGCGTCTTCCACCGCGCCGCGCACGTCGGGTCGGGCGGTGAACAGCAGCTCGTAGTCGTCGCCCCCGGCCAGCAGGCATTCGCGCAGTCGGTCCACCGGCAGACCCCGCAACGAGGGCGCCACGGGCAGCGCGTCGAGATCGATGCGTGCCCCGAGGCCGCTGGCTTTCAGGATGTGCCCGAGATCGCCCAGCAGACCGTCGCTCACGTCGAGGGCGGCGTGCACGCCGTCAACATCGGCCAGCAGCCGGCCCAGCGCCACGCGCGGCTGGGGGCGGTCCATCCGGACGGCCACTTCTTCAAGGTTGCTGGTCGCCCAGGTCTCATGCCGTCGCAGTGCCAATGCGAGACGTGCTTCGCCGGTGCGGCCGCTGAGCCAGAGGTCGTCACCCGCCCGGGCGGCGTCGCGGCGCAGCGCGCGCCCGGGCAGCACCTCGCCGAAGATGGTGAGGCAGAGGTTCAACGGCCCTCGGGTGGTGTCGCCCCCCAACAGCGGGCAGGCGTGTGCGTCGGCCAGGGCGAACAGGCCGCGGGCGAATGCGGCCAGCCAGGCGTCGTCGGCGGCCGGCAGGGCCAGCGCGAGCGTGAACCCCAGCGGCCGCGCACCCATCGCGGCCAGGTCCGACAGGTTCACCGCGAGCGCCTTGTGGCCCAGTGCTTCCGGTTCGGCGCCGGCAAAGAAATGCCGCCCTTCGACCAGCATGTCGCTGCTGATCACCAGCTGGTGTCCGGGTGTGGGTTGCAGCAGCGCGCCGTCGTCGCCCACGCCCAGCACCACGGCGGCCGGGTAGGGCACGGCGCGCGTGAAGTGCCTCGCGATCAGGTCGAATTCACCCACGGGTGTTGGTGCCGTCGCCCTCCGCTTCGGGCGTCGGGGCGGTGCTGGTCGGGCCGCGGGGCGGCAACAGGAACGACAGAGGCGCGGCGCGCAGCCGGCGCCGGATCGCCACCGCGATCAGTCGGCGGCTCGGCGTGCTCACCGCCTGGGCTTGCAGTGCCAAGCGGAAGGCGAGGTAGAAACTCACCGTGAGGTTGAGTGGCCCGATGAGCACCACGCTGGCCACGGCCCACCAGAAGTCCGCCATGCGCAGCACCTCGGGCCCGAGCGCAAAGGCCGCGGCCGTCACCTGGCCGGCCGACAGGGTGACGTGCCGCACGTCCAGCCCCAGCCCGAAGAACTGCGCGATCACCGGTACCAGGCCGAGCAGGAAACCCAGCGAGATGTTGGCCGCCAGCCCCGAGATGTTGGTCCGCAGGAAAGCGGCCCATCGAGCCGCGCGCTCGCGGCCCAGCACCCGGGTGAACCGCGGGTTGTGCTCGATCGCCGAGTCGAGGCGGTGGAACACGAAGCCGTTCTCGACCCAGCCCGCGATGATGCTGCTGGCGAACAGCAGCACGCCGGTGAAGGCCGCAAACAGCAGCGTTGGTCCGAGCAGGTGCAGGTCGTGCAGCACGTGCATGGCCTTGTCGGCATCGACGATGGCCGAATCGGTGGTGAAGTACAGCAGCGAGCTGATCAGCAGCACCGTGGGAATGACCATGCCGATGTTGCCCAGGATGGCCGCGATCTGCGAGCGGAACAGGTTGGCGACCTCGTCGACGAACCGCCGCACCGCCCCGGTGGCCTTGATGTCCTTGAGCCTGGCCACCATGGCGGGTGCCGTCACGGCGGGCTGCTTGGTGGCCACCGTCCAGTGCAGCAACATGATGAGCACGAAGCAGCTGGCGTAGTTGAAGCCGGCCGCGAAGCCGCTCCAGAACGCCGACAGGCCCAGCCCGTAGAGCGAAAACTTGATCCAGGTGGTGAAGCCGATCACGAAACCGCCACCGGCCGCCTTGCCCAGCATCTCCTTGTATTCGGCGGCGTTGCGGGTGATGTAGTGCTCGCCGCTTTCGGCGTTCCGCTCGGTCACCTTGGCCGCCGTCAGGTGCGAGCTGCTGGCCACCAGTGCCCGGATGCTCCGGCTGTCGATGCCCACCTGCACCAGGTCGGCCATCAGTGCCGCGTTGGCGCGCCCGGGCTGGTCGGACAGCAGGCAGTCGAGCAGTTGCTTGATCCGCACGATGCGCTCGCGCAACTGGCGCAGGCGGAACACGATGCCCACCGACACGCCGTGCTCCTCGAGGTGGTGGTAGACCGTGTAGGCCGCGTGGCGGCAGGCATCCAGCTGCTCGCGCAGGCGGTTGGCGGCTTCGCGCGCCTCCTCGCTGCCGGCGCCGTGCACCCGCACTTCGCGGCGAAGCCCTTCGAAGGTGCCGGGCAGCTCGTGGAACGGGTGCGCCTTGCGGGCTTCGTCCGACATCCGGATGCGGACTTCGGACGCAAAGCCGGTGGCGCTGACCTGGCTCACGCAGCAGGTCAGCGCGTCCATGATCGACTCGGTCCAGACGCGCGTGGTGCCATCGGGCAGCACCGCACCCAGGCGCTCGAGGGTGGTGGTGTCCAGCGCCTTGATCCAGCGGACGTCGAATGGCGACGACAGCAGCAGCGAGAACAGCTCGGCGAGGTCCCCCGTTTCGGGAGTACCGGGCAGCAGTTTGCGCCGCAGCCGGTGGCCGAACTCGCTGAGAAACGCCGTCCGGGGTGCGAAGCCGAAATCGGCCAGCAGCGGCGTGATGTCGACCGAATGCACGAAGGCCCGCAGCCAGCCGTGCCAGCGGGCCTGCAGCGCCGGGTCGGCCTCGACCGCGGCGATGAATTCGCGCAGGCGGGCCACGCTCGCCGCCACGTCGATGGCGTCACCCCGAACCCAGGCCAGCGCGTCCATCAGCCACAGGTGCCGCTGTGCCACCGGCGCATCGGGCGAAAGCGACGCCAGCAGGGTCGTGAGGTTCATGGGGTGTCGGCTGCGTTCAGTGCAGCACGCGGGCGGGGCGGTCATCACCGCCCGACCCGCTGGCCCGAAGCGCAAACTCGGGCACCGCCGATTCGAAGCGCTCGCCGTCCTCGGCCACACAGAAGAAGCTGCCGCGCATGCTCCCCGTGGGCGTGCGCAGCCGGGTGCCGCTGGTGTACTGGAACGACTCGCCCGGCCTCAGCAGGGGCTGGTGCCCGACGACGCCCAGGCCCTTCACCTCTTCGGTGTGGGCGTGCGCGTCCTCGATGATCCAGTGCCGCGCGATGAGCTGTGCCGGCACCTCACCCGCGTTGGTGATGGTGATCGTGTACGCGAACGCATAGAGATCTTCCTCGGGGGAAGACTGCTCGCTGAGGTACTGGGGCTCGGCCTCGCAGGTGAATGCGTACTTGGGCATGGGCGGCATGTTACCTGCGGCCGGCGTGCGCGCCCAAGGCCTGAGACAATCCCTGCCTCCGACGCCGACCTCCCACCGCCATGACCACCTTCCGCATTGCCCCGTCCATCCTTTCGGCCGACTTCGCCCGCCTGGGTGAAGAAGTGCGCAACGTGGTGGCCGCGGGTGCCGACTGGATCCACTTCGACGTGATGGACAACCATTACGTGCCCAACCTGACCTTCGGTCCCATGGTGTGCCAGGCGCTCAAGCCGCACGCGAAGAAGCCCGACGGAACACCGGTGCCGATCGACGTGCACCTGATGGTGCAGCCGGTGGACGCGCTGGCGCAGGCCTTCATCGACGCCGGCGCCGACCTGATCAGCTTCCACCCGGACGCCAGCACGCACGTGCACCGCAGCGTCCAGGCCATCAAGGCCCGGGGCGTCAAGGCCGGTCTGACCTTCAACCCGGCGGCCTCGCTGGACGTGCTCGACTGGATGATCGACGACATCGATCTCATCCTGATCATGAGCGTCAACCCCGGTTTTGGCGGTCAGGGCTTCATCGATTCCGCGCTGCGCAAGATCGAGCAGGCCCGAAAGCGCATCGAGGCCAGCGGCAAGGACATCCGCCTCGAGGTGGACGGCGGCATCAAGCCCGACAACATCCGCCGGGTGGCCGACGCCGGCGCCGACACCTTCGTGGCGGGCAGTGCCATCTTCGGCAAGCCCGACTACCGGGCCGTGATCGACCAGATGCGCTCGGCCCTGCGGTGACTTCGACGACCGACGCCGGGACGCCCCCAAGTCCGGCCAGCCCCCAGGAGGGGAAGCGACCCGCGCAGCGGTGGAGCGTGGAGGCTGTCATGGTCGACCTCGACGGCACGATGGTCGACACGCTGGGCGATTTCGACGCCGCCCTCAACCGCACGCTCGCCGACCTGGGGCGCCCGGGCGTGGCGCGCGGCGACATCGAGCGTTTCGTCGGCAAGGGATCGGCCCACCTGATCCGCTCGGCGCTGCGGCATGGCGGCCTTGACGAAGCGGGCGCACAGGCGCTGCAAGACGAGGCGTGGCGGCGCTACCAAGCGCATTACCTCGCCATCAACGGCCAGCACAGCATGGTCTATCCCGGCGTGGTCGAAGGGCTCGAGGCCCTGCGCGCCCGCGGTCTGCCGCTGGCCTGCCTGACCAACAAACCCCTCGCCTTTGCCCGCGACCTGCTGCAGGCCAAGGGCTTGTCGGCGCACTTTGCACACACCTTCGGCGGCGACAGCTTTGCCCGCACCAAGCCCGACCCGTTGCCCCTGGTCGAGACCTGCCGGGCCCTGGGCACGGTGCCTGCGCAAACCCTCATGGTGGGCGATTCACAGAACGACGGCCTGGCCGCGCGCGCGGCCGGCTGCCCGGTGGTGCTGGTCACCTACGGCTACAACCACGGCGAGCCGATCGGCCGCGCACCGCACGACCGCCTCATCGACTCGCTGGCTGAACTCGACGCCCTGCTGGCGTGAGCACGGTCCGGCTCAGGGCTGTTTCTTCACGCCCAGCAGCGCGTCCTTGAGCTGCCAGTCGGCGGGTTTGGGGCCGAGCCAGATCCGCATGAGCGCGTTGTGGAACTCGGGCTCCTTGAAGGGCTCGCCCTCGACCTTGCCGCGGATCGTCAGCACCGTGCCGGTGCCGGGCACCCAGTCGATCAGGAAGGTGTCGCCCTTGTTCAGCTTCTTGTGGTCGGCAAAGATCTGGCTCATGCGCAGCACGCCGGGAATCAGCTTGGAAAACGCGGCCCGGTCCATGTTGTCTTCCATCCCGCGCGAGAACAGCTTGCCCAGCTCGGCCGCGTCGATGTCGCGCAGCATGGTGATGGACAGGCGCTTGGGGCCGGTGGCCGACAGCACGCCGTCGGTGGTGCTGCTTTTGGCGCTCAGGTAGAGGCCCGCGGTGTACACCTGAAACACCGCCTTGTAGCGCACCCCGGCGCCATTGAGCACCAGCGGCGCGCCCGCCACGGTTAGGCGGTCTTCGTGGGGCACGCCGGCCACGTCGATGGTGGCTGCGGAGGCCGATGCGGCTGCCAGCAAGGCGCCAGCCGTGACCAGCGCGCGAAATGCGTTCAAAAGCATGATGGGTCCAAAAGTGAACGGTCGTTCGATTTCCCTGATTTTCCCAGTTGACCGACCCACGGGCCACCGGGTTAGGCACTAGAACGAAAGCATGTCGGCGTGAACCGGCTCACGCTGATGGCGATTGCGTGGTCCCGCCACGCCGACTTTTCCGATGGCGGCCCTTTGCTATAGTGCGTGCACCATGTCTCGTCCTTGCACGATTTCCTTCGGTCAGCAGCCGCGCCTCTTTGGCGGGGGAGCCTGGCCCTGGCGCAAGCCAGCCTGAACGTGCCCCCACTCCCCCGCGGGAATCCGCCGGCCTCCGAGGCCGCGGCCCCTCCCGCCCCCGCCGCCGGCCCACCGCGCCGGCCAGACTGGAACCCCGGCTGCGCCTGAACCCTGCTTGCGCGCGGCCCCGGACGGATGGACGAACATGATCACGGAACTCGAATTCAAGAGCCTGGCCCAGCAGGGCTACAACCGCATCCCCCTCATGCTCGAGGCCTTTGCCGACCTCGAGACCCCGCTGTCGCTCTACCTCAAGCTGGCCCATGGCCGGGGTGATGGCCGGCACAGCTTCCTGCTGGAGTCGGTGGTGGGCGGTGAGCGCTTCGGGCGCTACAGCTTCATCGGCCTGCCCGCCCGCACGTTGCTGCGCGCGAGCGGATTCGGCGACCAGGCCCGGACCGAGGTGGTGCGCGACGGCGAGGTGGTTGAAACCGCGCAGGGCAATCCGCTCGATTTCATCGATGCCTACCAGCGCCGCTTCAAGGTGGCCTTGCGTCCCGGCCTGCCCCGTTTCTGCGGCGGCCTGGCCGGGTACTTCGGCTACGACGCGGTGCGCCACATCGAGCGAAAGCTGGAGAACAGCTGTCCGCCCGACACCCTGGGCTGCCCCGACATCCTGCTGCTGCAGTGCGAAGAGCTTGCGGTCATCGACAACCTGTCGGGCAAGCTCTACCTGATCGTGTACGCCGATCCGGGGCAGTCCGAGGCTTACAGCAACGCCAAGAAGCGCCTGCGCGAGCTGAAGGAATCGCTGAAGTACTCGGTGAGCGCGCCGCAGGTCAAGCCCTCGCAGCCGCATCCGGCCGAACGCGGTTTTGCCAAGGCCGACTACCTGAAGGCGGTGGACCGGGCCAAGGACCTCATCGCCGCGGGCGACTTCATGCAGGTGCAGGTGGGGCAGCGCATCCAGAAGCGGTTCACCGAATCGCCGCTGTCGCTGTACCGCGCGCTGCGTTCGCTCAACCCGTCGCCGTACATGTACTACTACCATTTCGGTGACTTCCATGTGGTTGGCGCCAGCCCGGAAATCCTCGTGCGGCAGGAGAACACCGACGCCGGCACCAAGGTCACCATCCGGCCTCTTGCCGGCACCCGGCCGCGTGGCGCCACGCCCGAAAAAGACAAGGCCACCGAGCAGGAACTGATCAGCGACCCCAAGGAGCGCGCCGAGCACGTGATGCTGATCGATCTGGCGCGCAACGACATCGGGCGCATTGCCAAGACCGGCAGCGTCAAGGTGACCGAGGCCTTTGTGGTCGAGCGCTACAGCCACGTGATGCACATCGTGAGCAACGTCGAAGGCATTCTCAACGACGGCATGACCAACATGGACGTGCTCAAGGCCACCTTCCCCGCGGGCACGCTCACCGGTGCGCCCAAGGTGCACGCCATGGAGCTGATCGACCAGCTCGAACCGGTCAAGCGCGGCATCTATGGCGGCGCCTGCGGCTACATCAGCTACGCCGGCGACATGGACGTGGCCATCGCCATCCGCACCGCCATCGTCAAGGACCAGACGCTCTATGTGCAGGCCGCCGCCGGCGTGGTGGCCGACTCGGTGCCCGAGATGGAGTGGAGGGAAACCGAGCACAAGGCCCGTGCGCTGCTGCGCGCCGCCGAACTGGTCGAGGAGGGTCTGGAATGAACGGCATCAAGATGCACGACGCCGGGTTGTCACCGGGTGCTCAGGTCCCCGCGGGGGAGCGGGCGGGTCTTCGCGTGCTCATGGTCGACAACTACGATTCGTTCACCTTCAACATCGTGCAGTACCTCGGCGAACTGGGCGCCACCGTGACCGTGGTGCGCAACGACGAGGTGACGGTGGATGACCTGCAGGTGCGGCTCGATGCCGGTGCCATGGACCGGCTGGTGATTTCTCCCGGACCGTGTTCGCCGGCCGAGGCAGGCATCTCGGTGCCGGCGATCCGCCACTTTGCCGGCAGGTTGCCCATCCTGGGCGTTTGCCTCGGGCACCAGAGCATCGGCGCGGCGTTTGGCGGCACCATCGTGCGTGCCCGGGAACTCATGCACGGCAAGACAAGCGAAATCAACACCACGCGGCGCGGCGTGTTCGCCGGTCTGCCCGAGCGCTTCACCGTCAACCGCTACCACTCGCTGGCCATCCAACGCGCCGATTGCCCGCCCGAACTCGAGATCACCGCCTGGACGGACGACGGCGAGATCATGGGCGTGAAGCACAAGACGCTGGCCATCGAAGGCGTGCAGTTTCATCCCGAGAGCATCCTGACCGAACACGGCCATGCGATGCTGCGCAACTTTCTCGAGCAGGCCCCATGAACACCGTTGACCTTCGCAGCGACACCGTCACCCAGCCCACCGCCGCCATGCGCGAGGCCATGATGGCCGCGCCGCTGGGTGACGACGTCTTTGGTGACGATCCCTCGGTCAATGCCCTGCAGGACAAGATTGCCGCGCTCACCGGCAAGGAAGCCGCGCTCTTCATGGGCAGCGGCACCCAGAGCAACCTCTGCGGCATCATGGCCCACTGCGGGCGGGGCGATGAATACATCGTGGGTCAGAACGCGCACACCTACCGCTACGAGGGCGGTGGCGCCGCGGTGCTGGGCAGCATTCAACCCCAGCCGCTGGTGCAGGACGGACAGGGCCTGATGAAGCTGGCCGACGTGCAGGCCGCGATCAAGCCGGACGATCCGCACTTTGCACGAACCCGGCTGCTCTGCCTCGAAAACACCTGGAACGGACACCCCATGCCGGCCGCGTACCTGCGGGACATGACCGATCTGGCCCGCCGGCACGGGCTGGCCACCCACCTTGACGGTGCCCGGGTGTTCAACGCGGCGGTGGCCGACGCCGGCACGGGAGGCGATCCCTTCGCCTCGCTCCGCGCCATCACCGGCCTGTTCGACAGCGTGTCGGTGTGCTTCAGCAAGGGCCTGGGCGCACCGGTGGGTTCGGCGCTCTGCGGAACGCGCGAGCTGATCAACCGTGCGCGTCGCTGGCGAAAGATGGTGGGTGGGGGCATGCGGCAGTCCGGACTGCTGGCGGCCGCGGCGTCGCACGCGCTCGATCACCACGTGCACCGTCTCGCCGACGATCACGCGCTGGCGCAGAAGCTCGCCCAGGGGCTGTCCGCCATCGACGGGCTCACGGTGCGTTCGGCGAACACCAACATCGTGTTTGTCGACGTTGCCGACGGTCGCGGCCCCGACCTGCTGGCGCACCTGGAGCGGCAGGGCGTGCTGGCCACCGGCTTGATCGGCCTGCGTTTCGTCACCCACCTGGGCGTTGACGCCGCCGGCATCGAGCGCGCGTTGGCTGCCGTGCGCGGCTTCTTCGACCAGGCCGCGCCATCGACGCCGGCCGCACGCGGCCACGCGGTGTACTGAAGAGGGGCCCACCATGCCCGATCTGCCGCAGTTGTTGCTGTTCATCGCCGCCGGCTGGCTGCTCAACCTCACGCCCGGGCCCGATGTGCTCTACATCGTGAGCCACGGGTTGCGCAGCGGCGCGCGCGCCGGCATGGTCGCCGCGCTGGGCATCGTGGCCGGCTGTTTCGTGCATGTGTTTGCCGCGGCGGCCGGCCTGAGCGCGCTGCTGGCCACGTCGGCCACGGCGTTCACGGTGGTCAAGTGGGTCGGCGCGGCCTACCTGGTGTGGATGGGCGTGAAGCTGGTCTTCTCCCGCGGCGGCCGACTGGGCCTCGATCACGACACGGCGTCCGATGGTCGGACCCCGGTCGACCTGTGGGCCGTGTGGCGCCGGGGTTTTCTCACCAACGTGCTCAACCCCAAGGTGGCCCTGTTCTTCCTGGCGTTCGTGCCCCAGTTCATCCCGCCGGACGCTGCCCATCCCGCGCTGAGTTTCCTGCTGCTGGGCGTGCTGTTCAACCTGAATTCGCTGCCCGTCAACCTGGGCTACGCCTGGCTGGCCTCCTGGGCCGCCAGGCGCCTGCACACCCTGCAACGCGCCATGGGCTGGATGGACCGCGCCGCGGGCGCGATGTTCATTGCATTCGGTCTGCGGCTGGCGCTCACCGATCACCCCACAAGACCCTGAGGAGACGAGCCATGGTTCAACGCATCCACCACATCACCCCGCAGGAAGCGCTGCAGCGAACGATCGAGCACCGCGAGATCTTTCACGACGAGATGCTGCACCTCATGCGCCTCATCATGGGGGGCGAGATGTCGCCGGTCATGATGGCCGCGCTGATCACCGGCTTGCGCGTCAAGAAGGAAACCATTGGCGAGATCACCGCGGCCGCGCAGGTGATGCGCGAGTTTTCGACCAAGGTGCATGTGGCCGACAAGACCCACCTCGTCGACATCGTCGGCACCGGCGGCGACGGCTCCCACACGTTCAACATCTCCACCTGCAGCATGTTCGTGGCGGCGGCCGCGGGTGCCCGGGTCAGCAAGCATGGCGGGCGAAGTGTTTCCAGCAAGAGCGGCAGTGCCGACGTGCTGGAAAGCCTGGGCGTGAACATCAACCTGTCGCCCGAGCAGATCGCGCGCTGCATCGACCAGGTGGGCGTGGGCTTCATGTTCGCGCCCAACCACCACCCGGCCATGAAGAATGTGGCCCCGGTGCGGCGCGAGCTCGGCATCAAGACCATCTTCAACATCCTGGGCCCGCTGACCAACCCGGCCAGCGCACCCAACATCCTCATGGGCGTGTTCCACCCCGACCTGGTCGGTATTCAGGTGCGCGCCCTGCAGCGGCTGGGCGCCGAACACGCCCTCGTGGTGTACGGCCGCGACGGCATGGACGAGGTGTCGCTGGGCGCCGCCACCATGGTCGGTGAGCTCAGGAACGGCGAGGTGGTCGAGTACGAAATCCATCCCGAAGATTTCGGGTTGACCATGGCCAGCAACCGCGCCCTGCGGGTGGAAACGCCCGAGGCCTCGCGCGACATGCTCCTGGGCGTGCTCGAGCGCCGCGACGACCCGGCACTGAAGGCCGCCAGCGAAATCGTCGTGCTCAACGCTGGGGTGGCGCTCTATGCCGCCAACGTGGCCAGCGACATCGGGGCGGGCATTGCCCTGGCGCGCCAGGCGCTCGAATCCGGTGCTGCGCTGGCGCGGCTCGATCGTCTCAAAGCGTTCGCCGCCTGAGGACACGCCCATGAGTGACATCCTGAACAAGATCGTCGCGGTCAAGCACGAAGAGGTGGCTGCCGCGAAGAAGAAAAAGCCGCTCGATGTGGTGCAGGCCGATGCGCACAGCCGGGTGCTCACGCGCGATTTCGTCGGTGCATTGCGCGCCCGGATCGCCGCCGGGCAGGCCGCGGTGATCGCCGAAGTCAAGAAGGCCAGCCCCAGCAAGGGTGTGCTCCGGGAGGACTTCATTCCCGCCGACATCGCGCAGAGCTACGCCGAGGGCGATGGCGTGGTGGGTGCGGCCTGCCTGTCGGTGCTGACCGACCGCCAGTTCTTCCAGGGCAGCGCCGATTACCTCAAGCAGGCCCGCGCAAGCTGCGACCTGCCGGTGCTGCGCAAGGACTTCATGGTCGATCCCTACCAGATCTACGAATCCCGGGTGATGGGCGCCGACGCCATCCTGCTGATTGCCGCCTGCCTGAGCGACGCGCAGATGGCCGAGTTCGAGGCGATTGCGACCTCCCTCGACATGGCGGTGCTGGTCGAGGTGCACGACCGCGGCGAGTTGCACCGGGCGCTCAAGCTCCGGACGCCGCTGGTGGGCATCAACAACCGGAACCTCCGCACTTTCGAGGTCTCGCTCTCCACCACGCTCGACCTGCTGCCCGAGGTGCCCGCCGACCGGTTGCTGATCACGGAGTCCGGCATCCTGGCGCGGGACGACGTGCAGACCATGCGGTCGGCCGGCGTTCACGCGTTTCTGGTCGGCGAGGCCTTCATGCGCGCGCCTGAACCCGGGCTGGCGCTGGCCGAGCTGTTTGCGTGAAGCTGGTGCAGGCCGACCCCGCGGCCTGGCGGGTCGCGCCCGACTGGGCACCCGTGGTCGATGCGTTCTGGTCGACCGAGGCCGGCCGGCGCCTGACCACGTTTCTCGCCGAGCGCCTTGGCCAGGGCGCCACGGTCTACCCGCCCGAGCCGCTGCGCGCCCTCGCGCTCACGCCGCTGGCCTCGGTCAGGGTGGTCATCCTGGGCCAGGACCCGTACCACGGCCCGGGTCAGGCCGAGGGGCTGGCGTTCTCCGTGGCACCGGGGGTGGCGTTTCCCCCCAGCCTGCGCAACATCTTCCTCGAGCGCCAGCGCGATCTCGGCCTGCCGCCTCCCATGGACGGCAGTCTGGCGGGCTGGGCCAGGCAGGGGGTGCTCCTGCTCAACACCTGCCTGACCGTGGAAGACGGGGCGCCAGCCAGCCATGCCCGTACGGGTTGGGAAGTGCTCACTGACGCCTTGATCAAGGCTGTTGGCGACCACGGTTCGCCCAAGGCCTTTCTGCTCTGGGGCGCCCACGCCCAGCAGAAGGCGGCGCTCATCGATGGCCGCCACCGGATCTGGCGGTCCAACCACCCCTCGCCTCTGTCGGCCCGCCGGGGGCCGGTGCCCTTTCTGGGTTGCGGGCATTTCGGGCAGGTCAACGCCTGGCTGGCCTCGCTCGGCGCGGCGCCGATCCGGTGGTGAGGGCGCTGGCCCCCTGCCACAAAATCATGGCATAATCGTCGGCTGCGCTACGGAGGGGTGCCCGAGTGGCTAAAGGGGGCAGACTGTAAATCTGTTGGCTTACGCCTACGCTGGTTCGAATCCAGCCTCCTCCACCAAGCGCGAACCAGGATGGCATGCCAGCCCGGGCGGGAGTAGTTCAATGGTAGAACCCCAGCCTTCCAAGCTGATGACGCGGGTTCGATTCCCGTCTCCCGCTCCATGTCGTCCGGGTGTTGGTTGAAGTGAATTCCGGCGCCGCCCCCGGGTTGGCGCCTTCGCCCATGTGGCTCAGTGGTAGAGCACTCCCTTGGTAAGGGAGAGGTCGCGGGTCCGATTCCCGCCATGGGCACCAGTTGCTTGATCGGTGTTTCGGCAATTTCGTTTTTGGAGCTGAAGAAATGGCAAAAGAGAAATTCGAGCGGACCAAGCCGCACGTGAACGTGGGCACGATCGGTCACGTGGACCACGGCAAGACGACGCTGACGGCGGCGATCACGACGGTGCTGGCGGCCAAGTTTGGCGGCTCGGCCAAGGCGTACGACCAGATCGACGCGGCTCCGGAAGAGAAGGCGCGCGGCATCACGATCAACACGGCGCACGTGGAATACGAGACGGCCAACCGGCACTACGCGCACGTGGACTGCCCGGGCCACGCCGACTACGTGAAGAACATGATCACGGGTGCGGCGCAGATGGACGGCGCGATCCTGGTGTGCTCGGCCGCTGACGGCCCGATGCCGCAGACGCGCGAGCACATCCTGCTGGCGCGCCAGGTGGGCGTGCCCTACATCATCGTGTTCCTGAACAAGTGCGACATGGTCGATGACGCCGAGCTGCTCGAGCTGGTGGAGATGGAAGTTCGCGAGCTGCTCTCCAAGTACGAGTTCCCTGGCGACGACACGCCGATCATCAAGGGTTCGGCCAAGCTGGCGCTGGAAGGCGACAAGGGCGACCTGGGCGAGCAGGCGATCATGCGCCTGGCCGATGCGCTGGACAGCTACATCCCCACGCCCGAGCGCGCGGTGGACGGTGCCTTCCTGATGCCGGTGGAAGACGTGTTCTCGATCTCGGGCCGCGGCACGGTGGTGACCGGCCGTATCGAGCGCGGTGTGGTCAAGGTCGGCGAGGAAATCGAGATCGTGGGCATCAAGGCCACGCAGAAGACGACCTGCACGGGCGTGGAGATGTTCCGCAAGCTGCTGGACCAGGGCCAGGCGGGCGACAACGTGGGCATTCTGCTGCGCGGCACCAAGCGCGAGGAAGTCGAGCGCGGCCAGGTGCTGTGCAAGCCCGGCTCGATCAAGCCGCACACGCACTTCACCGGTGAGGTGTACGTGCTGTCCAAGGACGAGGGTGGCCGTCACACGCCGTTCTTCAACAACTACCGTCCGCAGTTCTACTTCCGCACGACCGACGTCACGGGCTCCATCGAGCTGCCCAAGGACAAGGAAATGGTCATGCCCGGCGACAACGTGTCGATCACCGTCAAGCTGATCGCGCCCATCGCCATGGAAGAAGGCCTGCGCTTTGCCATCCGCGAAGGCGGCCGCACCGTCGGCGCCGGCGTCGTGGCCAAGATCATCGAGTAAGGCCCGGGCAACCGGGCGAAAGCCGAGTAGGGGTATAGCTCAATTGGCAGAGCGTCGGTCTCCAAAACCGAAGGTTGGGGGTTCGATTCCCTCTGCCCCTGCCACCTGACAGGAACCGAAGCCGACCGATCAGCTCACCTGTTTTGTGGCAAACCAAGCCCACCGAAGTCGCTGAGACCTCTGGTGGGCTTGCGTGTCTCATGACCTTCGGGTCTGTGGCGTGCAATCCGATAACCATTGTCTGAATCCTCATGGCCTCATCCGACGTTCAAACCGTTTCCTCCGGCGCCGACAAAGCCAAGCTGGCCTTGGCTGTGGCGCTGGTCGTGGGCGGTTTCGTGGCCTTCTACCTGCTGACCGGTCGCGGTGCGCTCGCCCAATGGGGTGCACTCATCGCCGCCCTGGTCGCCGGTGTGGTGGTGTTTGCGGTGTCCGAGTCCGGCAAGCAGCTCATCGCCTTCGGCCGTGACTCCTGGAAAGAGACCAAGAAGGTGGTGTGGCCGGCCCGCAAGGAAGCCATGCAGATGACCGCCTACGTGTTCGTGTTCGTGGTGGTGATGGCGCTGTTCCTGTGGCTGACCGACAAGACGCTCGAATGGGTGTTCTACGACCTCATTCTGGGCTGGAGATGAACCGATGACCGAGCAACAAACGCCAGCGACCCTGGCCGCTCCCACCGAAGGCATGCGCTGGTATGTGGTGCATGCCTATTCGGGCATGGAGAAGGCCGCCGAACGCAACATCATCGAGCGCATCAACCGCGCCGGCATGCAGGGCAAGTTCGGCCGCATTCTTGTGCCCACCGAAGAGGTGGTCGAGGTCAAGAACGGGCAGAAGCGCACCACCGAACGCAAGTTCTTCCCCGGCTACGTGCTGGTGGAAATGGTCATGGACGACGAAACCTGGCACCTGATCAAGCACACCAACAAGGTGACTGGCTTCGTCGGTGGCGCCAAGAACCGCCCGGTGCCCATTTCTGAAGAAGACGTGCAGAAGATCGTCAGCCAGATGCAGGAAGGCACCGACAAGCCCCGCCACAAGGTGGAGTTCGTGGTCGGCGAATACGTGCGCGTCAAGGAAGGTCCGTTCACCGACTTCAACGGCACGGTCGAAGAAGTCAACTACGAGAAGAACAAGATGCGCGTGTCGGTGACCATTTTCGGTCGCGCCACGCCCGTCGAACTCGAATTCGGTCAGGTCGAGAAAACCTGACATCGCTCAGGTGCTGGCGGGTCGGCCCGACGCCAGCACCGTGGTTGTTTCCCGGGTCCCCAACCGCGAGGAGGTGGCGTTTGTCCACCGTCTGCACTCGCAGGAGCTGAAAAATGGCGAAGAAAATCGTCGGCTTCATCAAGCTGCAAGTGCCAGCTGGTAAAGCCAACCCCTCTCCCCCGATCGGTCCGGCGCTGGGTCAGCGCGGCCTCAACATCATGGAGTTCTGCAAGGCGTTCAACGCGCAGACCCAGGGTGTCGAGCCGGGCCTGCCGCTGCCGGTGGTGATCACCGCCTTCGCGGACAAGAGCTTCACCTTCATCATCAAGACGCCGCCGGCGACCACCTTGATCAAGAAGGCGATCAAGCTCGACAAGGGCTCTTCGGTGCCCAACAAGAACAAGGTCGGCAAGATCACCCGGGCCCAGCTCGAGGACATCGCCAAGACCAAGATGAAAGACATGACAGCCGCCGATCTGGACGCCGCCGTGCGCACCATCGCCGGTTCGGCCCGCTCGATGGGCGTGATCGTGGAGGGCGTGTAAATGGCCAAGCTCACCAAAAAAGAGAAGTCGTTCGAAGGCAAGGTCGACAGCAACAAGCTGTATCCCCTGACCGACGCGCTCAAGATCGTCAAGGAATGCGCGACCGCCAAGTTCGATGAGTCCATCGACGTGGCGATCCAGCTCGGCGTGGACGCCAAGAAGTCCGACCAGGTGGTTCGTGGCGCCGTCGTGATGCCCAACGGCACCGGCAAGACCAAGCGCGTGGCGGTGTTCGCCCAGGGCGCCAAGGCCGAAGAAGCCAAGGCCGCCGGCGCCGACATCGTCGGCATGGACGACCTGGCTGCCGAAGTCAAGGCAGGCAACATCAACTTCGACGTCGTGATCGCGTCGCCGGACGCCATGCGCGTGGTCGGTACGCTGGGTCAGGTGCTCGGTCCCCGTGGCCTGATGCCCAACCCCAAGGTCGGTACCGTGACGCCCGACGTGGCCACCGCGGTCAAGAACGCCAAGGCCGGTCAGGTGCAGTTCCGCGTCGACAAGGCCGGCATCGTGCACGGCACCATCGGCCGCCGTTCGTTCGACGCCGAGAAGCTCCAGGGCAACCTGCTGGCGCTGATCGACGCACTCAACAAAGCCAAGCCGGCCACCAGCAAGGGTGTGTTCCTGCGCAAGCTGGCTGTCTCGTCGACCATGGGTGTGGGCGTCCGCGTGGACACCCAGACGCTGTCGGCCTGATGGCATGAAGGATTCGGGCGGCTGCGGCCGCCCGGGTGTGGTGGGTTCGGGGCGCGTCGCAAGGCAGACCCCGAAGCCATCCAAGACCGTTGGTGTGCACCGATCCCGGCGCACTTAATTCCCGGAAGGGGCCAACGCAGATGGCGATCCCGCCGCTGTAAGAAATCGAAGGGTTTCGGACAACGGTTGATCGCTGCAATGAGGCGTGTGGCGGGTGGCAACACCCCCGCACATTGAAGGAGTGAACCTTGAGTCTGAATCGCAGTGAGAAAGAAGCGGTCATCACCGAAGTGACCGGCCTCGCCGCCAAAGCTCAAACCCTCGTGATCGCGGAATACCGCGGCATCACGGTCGCTTCCATGGACAAACTGCGCGTGAACGCCCGCAGCAACGGTGTCAGCCTGAGCGTGTTGAAAAACACCCTGGCCCGCCGTGCGGTGGCGGGAAGCCCGTTTGAAGTGGCATCCGACCAGATGACCGGCCCGCTGGTCTATGGCTTCTCCGAAGACGCCGTGGCCGCCGCAAAAGTGGTGGCCGAGTTCGCAAAGACCAACGACAAGCTGGTCATTCGCGGCGGTGTTTACGCGGGCAAGGCCCTGGACGCCGAAGGTGTGAAGCAGCTCGCCAGCATCCCCTCGAAAGAGGTCCTGCTGTCGCAGCTCTGTGGCCTGCTCATGTCGCCGATGTCCAGCACCGCGGTGGTGCTCGGCGCGCTGGCCAAGAAAAAAGGCGAAGGCGAAACCGCTGCCGCCTGATGGCGCGCAGCTTCCCCCATTCAACCGATTGATAGGAAACCCAAATGGCATTCGATAAAGACGCATTTCTGACCGCGCTGGACAGCATGTCGGTCATGGAACTCAACGACCTGGTGAAAGCCATCGAAGAGAAATTCGGCGTGAGCGCCGCGGCCATGGCCGCCCCGGCCGCTGGTGGTGGTGGTGCCGCCGCCGCCGCCGTGGAAGAGAAGACCGAGTTCAACGTCGTGCTGACCGAAGCCGGCGCCAACAAGGTGTCGGTCATCAAGGCCGTGCGCGAAATCACCGGCCTGGGCCTCAAGGAAGCCAAGGACCTGGTGGACGGCGCCCCCAAGAACGTCAAGGAAGGCATTGCCAAGGCCGACGCCGAAGCCGCCGTCAAGAAGCTGGTGGAAGCCGGCGCCAAGGCCGAGCTCAAGTAATCCGCTCGACCCCGCAGGCTGGAGTGTCCGAAAGGGCCTCCAGCCTTGTGTGCTTTCAGAGCCTGCCCGCTGCGGTTGCCCCGCAACCCCGGCGGACAGCCCGAAAAGCACCGATAAGCAGATTCACCCGAGTCTCCTTATCAGTGTTTTCTGACCCCGACTGCAGAAGACCACTTGGTTCGGGCCCCCGTGCAATGCGGGGGCCGTCCGCCATCGGTTGGTAGAGGCCAGCCACCAAGATCGTCAGCGCAGAGCGCCGCTGACCGCCAGTCGCCAAGACCTCAAGCCCGGAGATCTCATGGCATCGAAGTACTCGTACACCGAACGCAAGCGCATCCGAAAAAGTTTCGGCACGCGCGAAAACGTGTTGGCCATTCCCTACCTGCTCCAGATGCAGAAGGACGCCTACACCGCCTTCCTGCAGGCCGACGTGCCACCCAAGCAGCGCACCACCGAGGGTCTGCAGGCCGCCTTCACGGCGGCGTTCCCCATCGTCTCGCACAACGGTTTTGTCGAGATGAAGTTCGTCGAGTACAACCTGGCCAAGCCGGCGTTCGACGTGCGTGAATGCCAGACGCGCGGCCTCACCTTCGCGTCGGCCGTGCGCGCCCGCGTGCAGCTCATCATCTACGACCGCGAGTCCTCCACACCGCAGTCGAAGGTGGTCAAGGAAGTCAAGGAGCAAGAG
Organism: Hydrogenophaga sp. XSHU_21; assembly: GCA_046604145.1. Lineage (GTDB taxonomy): Bacteria > Pseudomonadota > Gammaproteobacteria > Burkholderiales > Burkholderiaceae_C > Hydrogenophaga. The sequence continues at coordinate 979,773 of JBKIXD010000002.1, read as the reverse complement.
GTCTACATGGGCGAAGTGCCCCTGATGACCGACAAGGGCTCCTTCATCATCAACGGCACCGAGCGCGTGATCGTGTCGCAGCTGCACCGCTCGCCGGGTGTTTTCTTCGAACACGACAAGGGCAAGACGCACAGCTCGGGCAAGCTGCTGTTCTCGGCCCGCATCATTCCCTACCGCGGCTCCTGGCTCGACTTCGAATTCGACCCGAAGGACGTGCTGTTCTTCCGCGTCGACCGCCGCCGCAAGATGCCGGTGACGATCCTGCTCAAGGCCATCGGCCTGGCGCCGGAAGCCATCCTGGCCAACTTCTTCGTCAACGACCACTTCCGCCTGATGGACAGCGGTGCGCAGATGGCCTTCGTGCCCGAGCGCCTGCGCGGCGAAGTCGCGCGCTTCGACATCACCGACAAGTCGGGCAAGGTGGTGGTGGCCAAGGACAAGCGCATCACCGTGCGCCACACCCGTGAACTCGAGCAGTCGGGCACCACCCACATCAGCGTGCCGGAAGACTTCCTGATCGGCCGCGTGGTCGCCAAGAACATCGTCGACGCCGACAGCGGCGAGATCATCGCCAAGGCCAACGACGAGCTGACCGAAGCGCTGCTGAAGAAGCTGCGCGCCGCCGGCATCCAGGACCTGGCCTGCATCTACACCAACGAACTCGACCAGGGCGCCTACATCAGCCAGACCCTGCGCATCGACGAAACGGTGGACGAATTTGCCGCCCGCGTGGCCATCTACCGCATGATGCGCCCCGGCGAGCCGCCGACCGAAGACGCGGTGCAGGCGCTGTTCCACCGCCTGTTCTACAACCCGGACACGTACGACCTGTCGCGCGTGGGCCGCATGAAGTTCAACGCCCGCGTGGGCCGCAACGAAGCCACCGGCCCCATGGTGCTGTCCAACGAGGACATCCTGGCCGTGGTCAAGATCCTCGTCGACCTGCGCAACGGCCGCGGTGAAGTCGACGACATCGACCACCTGGGCAACCGCCGCGTCCGCTGCGTCGGTGAACTGGCCGAAAACCAGTACCGCACCGGCCTCGCCCGCATCGAGAAAGCCGTGAAGGAGCGTCTGGGCCAGGCCGAGCAGGAGCCCCTGATGCCGCACGACCTGATCAACTCCAAGCCGATTTCCGCGGCGCTCAAGGAGTTCTTCGGTGCGTCGCAGCTGTCGCAGTTCATGGACCAGACCAACCCGCTCGCCGAGATCACGCACAAGCGCCGCGTCTCGGCCCTGGGCCCGGGCGGTCTGACCCGCGAACGCGCCGGCTTCGAAGTCCGCGACGTGCACGTCACGCACTACGGCCGGGTGTGCCCGATCGAAACGCCGGAAGGCCCGAACATCGGCCTGATCAACTCGCTGGCCCTGTACGCGCGCCTGAACGAATACGGCTTCATCGAAACGCCGTACCGTCGCGTGATCGACGGCAAGGTCACCAACCAGATCGACTACCTGTCGGCCATCGAAGAAGGCAAGTACGTCATTGCGCAGGCCAACGCCGCGCTCGACAAGGACGGCCGCCTCGTGGGCGAGCTGGTCTCGGCGCGCGAAAAGGGCGAATCCATCCTGACCGGTCCCGACACCATCCAGTACATGGACGTGTCGCCGGCGCAGATCGTGTCGGTGGCTGCCTCGCTCGTGCCCTTCCTCGAGCACGACGACGCCAACCGCGCGCTGATGGGCGCCAACATGTCGCGCCAGGCGGTGCCGGTGCTGCGTCCCGAGAAACCGTTCGTGGGCACGGGCATCGAGCGCGTGGCCGCGATCGACTCGGGCACCGTGGTGGTGGCCAAGCGCGGCGGTGTCGTCGACTATGTCGATGCCACCCGCATCGTGATCCGCGTCAACGACGACGAGGCGGTGGCCGGTGAAGTGGGTGTGGACATCTACAACCTCATCAAGTACCAGCGCTCGAACCAGAACACCAACATCCACCAGCGCCCGATCGTCCAGAAGGGCGACAAGCTGGCGGCCGGCGACGTGATCGCCGACGGTGCCTCGACCGACCTTGGCGAGATCTCGATCGGCCAGAACATGCTGATCGCGTTCATGCCCTGGAACGGCTACAACTTCGAGGACTCGATCCTCATCAGCGAGCGCGTGGTCGCCGACGACCGCTACACCAGCATCCACATCGAGGAACTGGTGGTGATGGCGCGCGACACCAAGCTGGGCGCCGAAGAGATCACCCGCGACATCCCGAACCTGGCCGAGCAGCAGCTCAACCGCCTGGACGAGTCCGGCATCATCTACGTGGGCGCCGAAGTGCTGCCCGGCGACGTGCTGGTGGGCAAGGTCACCCCGAAAGGCGAGACCACGCTGACCCCCGAAGAGAAACTGCTGCGCGCCATCTTCGGCGAGAAGGCGTCCGACGTGAAGGACACCTCGCTGCGCGTCGAGCAGGGCTCGCAGGGCACCGTGATCGACGTGCAGGTGTTCACCCGCGAAGGCATCCAGCGCGACAAGCGCGCCCAGCAGATCATCGACGACGAGCTCAAGCGCTTCCGTCTCGACCTGAACGACCAGCTGCGCATCGTTGAAGCCGACGCGTTCGACCGGATCGAGAAGCTGCTGGTGGGCAAGGTCGCCAACGGCGGCCCCAAGAAGCTGGCCAAGGGCACCACCATCGACAAGGCCTACCTGGCCGACGTCGAGAAGTACCACTGGTTCGACATCCGCCCGGCCGACGACAACGTGGCCGCCCAGCTCGAGTCCATCAAGAACTCGATGGAGCAGACCCGCCACAGCTTCGACCTGGCCTTCGAAGAGAAGCGCAAGAAGCTCACCCAGGGCGATGAGCTGCCCGCCGGCGTGCTCAAGATGGTCAAGGTGTACCTGGCCGTCAAGCGCCGCCTGCAGCCTGGCGACAAGATGGCCGGCCGCCACGGCAACAAGGGTGTCGTGTCCAAGATCGTTCCGGTCGAAGACATGCCCTACATGGCCGACGGCACCCCCGCCGACATCGTGCTCAACCCGCTGGGCGTGCCGTCGCGCATGAACGTGGGTCAGGTGCTCGAGGTTCACCTGGGCTGGGCCGCCAAAGGCCTGGGCCAGCGCATCGGCGACCTGCTGCAGCGCGAAGCCAAAGCCGCCGAGATCCGTCAGTTCCTCGAGAAGATCTACAACCAGCTGGGCAAGAAGGAAGACTTCGCCGACCTGTCCGACGGGGAAGTGCTGGAGATGGCCGACAAGCTCAAGGAAGGCGTTCCGTTCGCGTCGCCCGTGTTCGACGGTGCGTCCGAAGACGAGATCCGCGCCATGCTCAAGCTGGCCTACCCGGACGAAGTCGCCGCCCTCAAGGGCCTGACCGACACCCGCACGCAGGCGCAGCTGTACGACGGCCGCACCGGCGACGCCTTCGAGCGCAAGACCACCGTGGGTTACATGCACTTCCTGAAGCTGCACCACCTGGTCGACGACAAGATGCACGCCCGTTCTACCGGTCCGTACTCGCTCGTCACCCAGCAGCCGCTGGGCGGCAAGGCGCAGTTCGGTGGTCAGCGTTTCGGCGAGATGGAGGTCTGGGCGCTGGAAGCCTACGGCGCGTCCTACATCCTGCAGGAAATGCTCACCGTCAAGTCCGACGACGTGCAGGGCCGCACCAAGGTCTACGAGTCCATCGTCAAGGGCGAGCACACCATCGACGCGGGCATGCCCGAGTCGTTCAACGTGCTGGTCAAGGAAATCCGTTCGCTCGGTATCGACATCGAGCTCGAGCGTTCGTGATTCACTGAAGTAAAGGAAAGCTCACATGAAATCCTTGCTCGACCTGTTCAAGCAATTCACGCCCGACGAGCACTTCGATGCGATCCGCATCGGCCTGGCTTCGCCGGAGAAAATCCGCTCGTGGTCCTTCGGTGAAGTCAAGAAGCCCGAGACCATCAACTACCGCACGTTCAAGCCGGAACGCGACGGTCTGTTCTGCGCCAAGATCTTCGGCCCCATCAAGGACTACGAGTGCCTGTGCGGCAAGTACAAGCGCCTGAAGCACCGCGGGGTGATCTGCGAGAAGTGCGGCGTTGAAGTCACGCAGACCAAAGTGCGCCGCGAGCGCATGGGTCACATCGATCTGGCCGCGCCCTGCGCCCACATCTGGTTCCTGAAGTCGCTGCCGTCGCGCCTGGGCCTCGTGCTCGACATGACGCTGCGCGACATCGAGCGCGTGCTGTACTTCGAAGCGTACGTGGTGACCGACCCTGGCATGACCCCGCTGAAGAAGTTCAGCATCATGTCCGAGGACGACTACGACGCCAAGCGCAAGGAATACGGCGACGAATTCGTCGCCAAGATGGGCGCCGAGGGCATCAAGGAGCTGCTGCAGAACATCGACCTCGAGATCGAGATCGAGAAGCTGCGCAACGACCTGACCGGCTCCGAGCTCAAGATCAAGAAGAACGCCAAGCGCCTGAAGGTGCTCGAGGCCTTCAAGAAGTCCGGCATCAAGCCCGAGTGGATGGTGCTCGACGTGCTGCCCGTGCTGCCGCCGGACCTGCGTCCGCTGGTGCCGCTGGACGGCGGCCGCTTCGCGACCTCCGACCTCAACGACCTGTACCGCCGCGTCATCAACCGGAACAGCCGTCTCAAGCGCCTGCTCGAACTCAAGGCCCCCGAGATCATTGCGCGCAACGAGAAGCGCATGCTCCAGGAAGCCGTGGACAGCCTGCTGGACAACGGCCGCCGTGGCAAGGCCATGACCGGCGCCAACAAGCGCGCGCTCAAGTCGCTGGCCGACATGATCAAGGGCAAGAGTGGCCGCTTCCGCCAGAACCTGCTGGGCAAGCGCGTCGACTACTCGGGCCGTTCGGTCATCGTGGTGGGCCCGACGCTCAAGCTGCACCAGTGCGGTCTGCCCAAGCTGATGGCGCTCGAGCTGTTCAAGCCCTTCATCTTCTCGCGCCTCGAAGCGATGGGGATCGCGACCACCATCAAGGCGGCCAAGAAGGAAGTCGAATCCGGCACCCCGGTGGTGTGGGACATCCTCGAAGAGGTCATCAAGGAGCACCCGGTTCTGCTGAACCGCGCGCCCACGCTGCACCGCCTGGGCATCCAGGCGTTCGAGCCCATCCTGATCGAAGGCAAGGCGATCCAGCTGCACCCCCTCGTCTGCGCGGCGTTCAACGCCGACTTCGACGGTGACCAGATGGCCGTTCACGTGCCGCTGTCGGTGGAAGCCCAGCTGGAAGCCCGCACGCTCATGCTGGCCTCCAACAACGTGCTCTTCCCGGCCAACGGCGAACCCTCCATCGTGCCGTCGCAAGACGTGGTGCTGGGTCTGTACTACGCCACCCGCGAGAAAATCAACGGCAAGGGCGAAGGCATGATCTTTGCCGACCTGCTCGAGCTGCAGCGCGCGCTGGACAACGGCGTGGTGGAACTCACCGCCCGCATCAGCGTTCGCCTGGTCGAGTGGACCAAGGACAAGGTCAGCGGCGAGTTCGTGGCCGCCACCAAGCTGGTCGACACCACCGTCGGCCGCGCGCTGCTGTCCGAGATCCTGCCCAAGGGCCTGCCGTTCTCTGTGCTGGACCGTCCGCTGAAGAAGAAGGAAATCTCGCGCCTCATCAACGCCAGCTTCCGCAAGTGCGGCCTGAAGGAGACCGTGGTCTTCGCCGACAAGCTGCTGCAGAACGGCTTCCGCCTGGCCACCCGCGCAGGCATCTCGATCGCCGTGGACGACATGCTCGTGCCCAAGGAGAAGAGCGGCATCATCGAGCGCGCCGAAACCGAGGTGAAGGAAATCGCCCAGCAGTACGCCTCCGGTCTGGTGACCGCGGGCGAGCGCTACAACAAGGTGGTCGACATCTGGGGCAAGGCCGGTGACGAGATCTCCAAGGTCATGATGGCCCAGCTGGCCAAGCAGAAGACCACCGACCGCCACGGCAAGGAAGTCGACCAGGAGTCGTTCAACTCCATCTACATGATGGCCGACTCGGGCGCCCGCGGTTCTGCGGCGCAGATCCGCCAGCTGGCCGGCATGCGCGGCCTGATGGCCAAGCCCGACGGCTCCATCATCGAGACCCCCATCACGGCGAACTTCCGTGAAGGCCTCAACGTGCTGCAGTACTTCATCTCCACGCACGGCGCCCGAAAGGGCCTGGCCGACACGGCGCTGAAGACCGCGAACTCGGGCTACCTGACCCGCCGACTCGTCGACGTGACGCAGGACCTCGTGGTGACCCAGCAGGACTGCGGCACCAGCAACGGCACGCTCATGCGCGCCATTGTCGAGGGCGGCGAGGTGATCGAGTCGCTGCGCGACCGCATCCTGGGCCGCACCACGGCCGAGGAAGTGATTCACCCCGAGACGCGTGCGCTGCTGGTGCCCGCTGGCGAAATGCTCGACGAGGACTACCTCGACGAGCTCGAGGCCGCGGGTGTGGACGAGGTCAAGGTGCGCACCGCACTGACCTGCGAGACGCGCTTCGGCCTGTGCGCCAAGTGCTACGGCCGTGACCTCGGCCGTGGTGGCCTGGTCAACATCGGTGAGGCCGTGGGCGTGATTGCCGCGCAGTCGATCGGTGAGCCGGGCACGCAGCTGACCATGCGCACCTTCCACATCGGTGGTGCGGCATCGCGTGCAGCGGTGGCGTCCAGCGTCGAGGCCAAGTCCAGCGGCGTGATCGGCTTCAACGCCACCATGCGCTACGTGACCAACTCCAAGGGTGAGCTGGTGGTGATTGCGCGTTCCGGCGAAATCATCATCCAGGACGAGCACGGCCGCGAGCGCGAGCGTCACAAGGTGCCCTACGGCGCCACGCTGACCATCAAGCCCGACCAGTCCATCAAGGCCGGCACCATCCTGGCCAACTGGGACCCGCTGACTCGCCCCATCATCACGGAATTCGCCGGCACGGTGAAGTTCGAGAACGTGGAGGAGGGCCTCACGGTGGCCAAGCAGGTCGACGACGTGACCGGCCTGTCCACCCTGGTGGTGATCGACCCCAAGCGCCGCGGTGCGGCCAAGGTCGTGCGCCCGCAGGTCAAGCTGATCGACGCGTCCGGCAACGAGGTGAAGATCCCCGGCACCGACCACTCGGTGACGATCGGCTTCCAGGTCGGCGCCCTGATCCAGGTGCGCGATGGCCAGGACGTGGGCCCCGGCGAAGTGCTGGCCCGCATTCCGGTCGAAGGCCAGAAGACCCGCGACATCACGGGCGGTCTGCCGCGCGTGGCCGAGCTGTTCGAAGCCCGTTCGCCCAAGGACAAGGGCATCCTGGCCGAGATGACCGGCACCGTGTCGTTCGGCAAGGAGACCAAGGGCAAGATCCGCCTGCAGATCACCGACCCGGAAGGCAAGGTCTGGGAAGAACTGATCCCCAAGGAAAAGAACATCCTGGTGCACGAAGGCCAGGTGGTCAACAAGGGCGAGAACATCGTCGACGGTCCGGCCGACCCGCAGGACATCCTGCGCCTGCTGGGCATGGAAGAACTGGCGCGCTACATCGTCGATGAGGTGCAGGACGTCTACCGCCTGCAGGGCGTGAAGATCAACGACAAGCACATCGAGGTGATCGTTCGCCAGATGCTGCGCCGCGTGGTCGTCGACGCCGTGGGCGATTCCAGCTACATCGCCGGCGAGCAGGTCGAGCGTTCGGAGATCCTCAACACCAACGACGCCCTGCGCGCCGATGGCAAGATCCCCGCGACCTACAGCAACGTGCTGCTGGGCATCACCAAGGCCTCGCTGTCGACCGACTCGTTCATCTCCGCCGCGTCCTTCCAGGAAACCACGCGCGTGCTGACCGAAGCGGCCATCATGGGCAAGCGCGACGAGCTGCGTGGCCTGAAGGAAAACGTCATCGTCGGCCGCCTGATCCCCGCGGGCACCGGCATGGCGTACCACGACGCACGCCGCGTGAAAGAGAAGATGGACGACGAGGAGCGCCGCGCGATCGCTGAAGCCGACGCCCTGTCGCTGGCGGCCGATCAGGCCGACGCGGCGGCCGCTGGCGAAACGGCCGAGTAAGCCACTCGCTCATCCGCCTGAAGGGGCCCCCGGTCGCAAGGTCGGGGGCCCTTTTTTCCGCTTGAATGCTTCGGCTCTATATTGAATGCGCGCCATGCGGCGCTCAACAGGAGTGAGGACGATGGGCATCGTGCAATGGGTGCTGCTGGCGTTGCTGCTGGTGGTCTTTTTCTGGGCGGTGGGGGCCTACAACCGCCTGACCCGCCTTCGCAACGCGGTGGCCAACGCGTTCGGGCAGATCGACGTTCAACTGAAGCGGCGGCACGACCTGGTGCCCAACCTGGTCGAGGTGGCCCGCAAGTACCTCGCCCACGAGTCGCAAACCCTCGAAGCCGTGATCGCCGCCCGCAACCAGGCCCGCAGCGCCGAACAGGCCGCCACGGCCGGACCGCTCAGCGCAGCCCTCGTCGGCAACCTCTCGGGCGCCGAATCGTTGCTCGGCGGCGCACTCGGCCGGCTCATGGCCGTGGTCGAGGACTACCCCGACCTCAAGGCCGACCAGACCATGCGCGAACTCAGCGAAGAACTCGCCAGCACCGAAAACCGCATCGGCTTTGCCCGCCAGGCCTTCAACGACCAGGCGCTCGATTTCAACGACGCTGCCATGCAGTTTCCGACGCTGATCGTGGCGCGCCTGTTCGGTTTTGCGCCCATGGCCATGCTGGAAGCCACCACCAGCGAAGCCGAGCGCGCTCCGGTCAAGGTCCAGTTCTGACCCGGACCGCATGCGCTTCTTCGAGTCGCAGCGCGAAGCCCGTGCCCGCAGTGCCCGGCTGGTCGCCGGGTTTGCCCTCACCATCGTGCTGCTGGTGCTGGCCGTCAACGCCGCCCTGGCGCTGGCCTGGGGCCTCACCTGGGGTTTCTGGATGCCGGGCGAACTCACCTTCCCGCGCCACTTCTGGGCCGTCAACACCGGCGTCACCCTGCTGTTCGTGCTTGGTGGCTGGTGGGTGGAAACGTCGAACCTGCGCCACCACGGCGGTCAGCGCCTGGCCGAGCGCATGGGCGCCCGGCCGGCGCAGCCCTCGGGCCGCCTTGAAGAGCAGCGATTCGTGAACATCGTCGACGAGCTGTCGATTGCCTCGGGCCTGCCGCGCCCGGTGCCCATGGTGCTGGCCCGCGACGGCGCCATCAACGCCTTCGCCACCGGCTGGGATGCCGACGACGCGGCCGTGGCCGTGACACAAGGGGCACTGGAACACCTCACGCGCGAGGAACTGCAAGGCGTGGTGGCGCATGAACTCGGCCACATCGGCGAGGGCGACACGCGCCTGAACCTGCGGCTGGCGGGCATGGTGTTCGGCCTTGAATGCGTGCACCGCCTGGGCCAGCGCATGGCCGAACCCGATGACGTGGGCGGTCGCCGCCTGTGGTTTGTGGCGGGCCTGCTGATCATGGCCGTCGGCTGGCTGGGCTGGCTGGCCGGGCACGCGCTGCAGGCCGGCGTGTCGCGCCAGCGGGAGTTCCTGGCCGACGCGCGCGCCGTGCAATGGACGCGCAGCCGCGACGGCCTGGGCGGCGTGTTGCGCAAGGTCATGGCGCAGCAGCAGGCGGGCGTGGCGGCCGGCTCGGTGGGTTCGCCGCTGCAGCACTTGCTGCTGGTGGGCAACGAACCCGGCCGCATGGCCCATTGGTTCGACGCCCACCCGCCACTGGACGAGCGCGTGCGGCGCATCTATGGCCGCCGCATGGGCCCGCTGCCCCTGCCGCGCCTGGGCGTCACCGACCCCACGGGTTCGGGCGCATGAACGCCCTTCACCCCTCCGCCGCGCGCGCCCCGGCGTTGAGCGAACAGCTGGCGCTGGCCGCCGCGGCCATGCTGGCGGTGCGCCAGGGCCGCTCGCTCAACGACGCGCTGGCCGCGGTGCCCGCCGATCGCCGCCCCGGGGTGCAGGCGCTGGCGTTTCACGGGCTGCGCCACCTCGGCACCGCCGACGCCTGGCTGTCTGCGCTGGCCGACCGCGCGCCGCCGCCGCCGCTGCGCTCCCTCATGGCCCTGGCGCTGGCGCTGCTGGTGGCCCCCGACACGCCGGGAGCCACCTACGCGCCCCACACCGTGGTGGACCAATGCGTGCGCGCTGCCCGCGCCGACCACCGCTGGGCGCGCCAGGCCGCCTTCGTCAATGCCTGCCTGCGGCGCGCGCTGCGCGAGACCGATGCCCTGCGTGAACGCGCGCAGGCCGATCCGGTGGCGCAATGGAACCACCCCGGCTGGTGGATCGACCGCCTGCGGCGTGACCACCCCGACCGCTGGATGCAGATCCTGCGGGCCAACCAGGTCCCTGGCCCCATGACCTTGCGAGCCAACCGCCGCCGCACCACGCGCGACGCACTGGCCGCTGCCCTGGCTGGGCTGGACGTGGCCACCCGCCCGGTCGGCGAGGATGGCCTCGAGCTGGCGCGTGCACTGCCGGTGGACCAGCTGCCCGGTTTTTCGCGCGGCGAATGTTCGGTGCAGGACGAGGCGGCCCAGCAGGCCGCGCCCTTGCTGCTGCAGGCGTTGGCGGGCCGGCAGGCCGGGACGCGCCCGCGCATCCTCGACGCCTGTGCCGCGCCCGGCGGCAAGACCGCCCACCTGCTGGAGCGCGCCGACGCCGACCTGCTGGCCCTCGATGTCGATCCCCTGCGCTGCACCCGCATCACCGACAACCTGCAGCGCCTGGGCCTGCAGGCCGATGTGCGGGCGGCCGACGCCGCCCGCCCCGACACCTGGTGGGACGGACGCCCCTTCGACGCCATCCTGCTCGACGCGCCCTGCACCGCATCGGGCATCGTGCGCCGCCACCCCGACGTGCGCTGGCTGCGCCGCGAAAGCGACATCGCCGCGCTGGCGTCCACCCAGCGCTCGCTGCTCGATGCCCTCTGGCCGCTGCTGCGCGAAGGCGGGCGTCTGGTTTACGCCACCTGCTCGGTTTTCAGGGCCGAAGGCAGCGAACAGGCCGATGCGTTTGTTCAACGCCACACCGACGCCCGGCCGGCACCCGCTCCGGGCCACCTGTTCCCGGGGCTTCCGGATACCGTGGGAGAGTTCAACGACAATCGTTCGGGTGGACCGGACGGCTTCTTCTACGCCTGCTTCGACAAAGCCCGCCCCCGCTGAGCAGGCCCGCCGGGGCCATGCCCTGCGCCGGCGGGTGGTGCTGGCGTGGCTGCTCGCCTGGCCCCTGGTGCCCGGGCGCGCGCTGGCGCAGCCGCTCGATGTGCGCCAACTCGCCCTGCAGCGAACCACCGAGGCGCTGTTCCTGAATGCCCGGCTCGAACTGACGCTGGCGCCCGCCGTGCAGGATGCCCTGCTCAAAGGCGTACCGCTGTACTTTGTCTGGGAAGCGCGGGTCTGGCGCAACCGCTGGTACTGGACCGACCGGCGCGTGGCCGATGCGCGGCGCGTGTTGCGACTGGCCTACCAGCCCCTCACCCGACTCTGGCGCGTGAGCATCTCCACCGATGTGGGCGGCAGCGCCGGCGCCGGACTGCCCTACGCCCTGCACCAGAACCACGATTCGCTCGAAGAAGCGCTCGGTGCGGTGGCGCGCGTGGCCCGCTGGCGGCTGGCCAATGCCAGCGACCTCGACCCCGGCGCATCGCATTACGTCGACTTCGCCTTCCGCCTCGACCTGTCGCTGTTGCCACGCCCGTTCCAGATCGGGCTGGGCAACCAGAGCGAATGGACACTGGCCGTCGAGCGCGAATTGCGCGTGCCCGACCTCGCCACGCCCGAATCCGCCGCCGAGGCCCGGGCCACGGGCGACCCCCGCGCCATTGAAGCGGCCGCCGACAGCACCGAGTCGGCCGACAGCCCGGGCCGCTGACGCGCCCCGATCGCCGTGAACGCGCTGCCGCACCACCCCCGCAAACCCGCTGCCACCCGCTGGGCCGTGGTGGCCGGCCTGATCTTCATGACCGGGCTGGGCATGGTGCTGCTGTTCCTGCTCACCCTGGCCACGCGCAACAGCGCGTTCTACGAACAGAACTTCCCGCTGTTGGTCAGCATCAACGTGGCCGCCGCGGCCGGGCTGGGCCTGGTCATTCTCTGGCTCGGTGTGCGGCTGGTGCTGCGGCTCAAGCGCGGCAAGTTCGGCAGCCAGCTGCTGGTCAAGCTCGCCGCCATCATCGGACTGGTCGGCATCCTGCCCGGGCTGCTCATCTACACCGTGTCCTACCAGTTCGTTTCGCGCTCCATCGAAAGCTGGTTCGACGTTCGGGTGGAAACCGCGCTCACCGCCGGTCTCAACCTGGGGCGCACCACGCTCGACACCCTGGTGGCCGACATGGCCACCAAGACCCGCGTGGCCGCCGACGGCCTGGCACGCCAGGGCAACAGCGGCGCGGTGCTGGGCCTGGACCGGGTGCGCGAGCAGCTCGGCGCCGTCGACGTGGTGCTGTTCGGCGCGTCGGGCCAGTTGCTGGGCAGTTCGGGCAGTTCCCGCTTCGACCTGTCGCCCGAACGCCCCGCCGCGGCCACCCTGCGCAACGTGCGCGCCAACCGCGTGGTGGCGCAGATCGAAGGCCTCGACGAAGGCGACAGCGGCGAACTGCAGGCAGCGCTGGCCGCGGGGCAGGCCCGCATCAAGGTGCTGGCGCTGGTGACCCCGCCCAGCTTTGCCTTCAGTGCCGAGCCGCGCTACCTGCAGGTGGTGGCCCCGTTGCCGGCGGCCCTGATCGTCGACGCGCTGGCCGTGCAGGCCGCCAACCGCGAATACCAGGAACGCGCGCTGGCGCGCGAAGGCCTGCGCCGCATGTACATCGGCACGCTCACGCTGGCGCTGTTCCTCGCGGTGTTTGGCGCCGTGCTGATGGCCGTGCTGCTGGGCAACCAGCTCATCCGCCCGCTCATCGTGCTGGCCGAAGGCATGCGCGAAGTGGCCGCCGGCAACCTGGCCCCCAAGGCCGCGCTTGCGTCGCGCGACGAGCTGGCGGGCCTCACGCGCACCTTTGCCCACATGACGCAGGACCTGGCCGACGCCCGCGAGGCGGTGCAGCTGAGCATGGCGCAGGTGGACGCCGCCCGCGACAACCTGCAGACCATCCTGGACAACCTCACCGCCGGCGTGGTGGTGTTCGACCAGGACAACCGCCTCATCAGCGCCAATCCCGGTGCGGCCCGCATCCTGCACGCGCCCCTGAACGTCCACATCGGCGAGCCCATCGGCGAGATCCCGGGGCTCGAAGCGCTGGCCAGCGGTGTCGTCCAGCAGTTCGACCGCTTTCTGGCCAAGGACACCCCCCACGAAGGAGGCTACTGGCTGCAGTCGTTCGAGCTCGATGCGGACGGCCAGTCGCCGTTCGACCAGGTCATCACCCTCATTGCCCGCGGCGCGCTGCTGCCCAACAACGAACGCCTGCTGGTGTTCGACGACGTGACCGAGGTGGTGTCGGCCCAGCGCGCCAAGGCCTGGGGCGAGGTGGCGCGGCGCCTGGCGCACGAAATCAAGAACCCGCTCACGCCCATCCAGCTGTCGGCCGAGCGGCTGGCCATGAAGCTCGACGGCAAGCTGCAGCCCACCGAGGCGGCCCTGTTGCAGAAGTCGGTGCGCACCATCGGCGACCAGGTCGACGCCATGAAGCGCCTGGTGAACGAATTCCGCGACTACGCGCGCCTGCCCGCGGCCCAACTCGCCCCCATCGACATCAACGCCGTCGTGCGCGACACCGTGGTGCTGTACGACCACGCGCCCGTGCCCGTGCGCTGTGAACTCGCCGACCCCCTGCCCAAGGTGAAGGCCGACGCCCAGCAACTGCGCCAGCTCATCCACAACCTGGTGCAGAACGCGCAAGACGCCATGGCCGGCCAGCCCGACGCGCACGTGGTGCTGCGCACGCGCCTGTCCGACAGCGGGCAGTGGGTGCGGCTCGTCGTCATCGACAGCGGCGCGGGTTTTGCCGAACACATCCTCAAGCGCGCCTTCGAGCCCTACGTCACCACCAAGACCAAAGGCACCGGACTGGGCCTGGCCGTGGTCAAGAAAATCATGGACGAGCACGGTGGCCGGGTGGACATCACCAACCGCACAGCCGACGGCCGCGTGACGGGCGCGCAAGTGTCGCTATCATTCGCAGTTGCAGATTGACAACAGGCACCGAGGGACACCGCAAGCAATGGCAACGATTCTGGTCGTAGACGACGAACTCGGCATACGGGACCTGCTCTCCGAAATCCTCAACGACGAAGGCCACACCGTCGAACTCGCGGAAAACGCGGCCCAGGCCCGCAGCCTGCGCCAGCAGCTGCGGCCCGACCTCGTGCTCCTCGACATCTGGATGCCCGACACCGATGGCGTGACCCTGCTCAAGGAATGGAGCAGCACCGGCCTGCTCACCATGCCGGTCATCATGATGAGCGGCCACGCCACCATCGACACCGCGGTGGAAGCCACGCGCATCGGCGCCAGCGCCTTCCTCGAAAAACCCATCACCCTGCAGAAGCTGCTCAAGGCCGTCGACCAGGGCCTGAACAAGGCCGCCGCGCCCAAAGGCAGTCCGCCCCCGCTGACCATCGTCCCGCGCACGGGCCTCAGCGAAGTGACCGTGGAAGAGGCCATGACCCACCACGGCCTGCCCAACGGCGGCACCCCGCTCAACGGCCACAGCCTGCCCACCATGCCGCTCGGCCCCCAGCCGCAGCAAACCTTCAACCTCGACAGCCCGCTGCGCGAAGCCCGCGACGAGTTCGAAAAAGCCTACTTCGAATACCACCTGGCCAAAGAGTCTGGCTCCATGACCCGCGTGGCCGAAAAGACCGGCCTGGAACGCACCCACCTCTACCGCAAGCTCAAGCAACTCGGTGTCGACCTCGCCCGCGCCAAGCGCGGCCAGTTCGGCTGAACCGCCCGCGCGGGCTGCTATAATCTTGGTCTTCCCAAGGCCCGGTAGCTCAGTTGGTAGAGCAGCGGATTGAAAATCCGCGTGTCGGTGGTTCGATTCCGCCCCAGGCCACCAGATTCCATGCGCCCCAGCGCCCGTACAGGGTTCTGGGGCGTTTCTACAATCCGAGTCGAATTTCTACAATTTCTGCTCAGGGGGAATCATGGCGGCCACAGTCACGTTCATCGAGCAAGCCGCTCCGGTAGATGAGTACGGCAGAGCTCTGTATGCGGTAGCCCGTTCAATAGTCCGGGCGATGATCGACTCGCTATCCGAGGAGGATCTGAGCGACCTGAATACCCCGCTAGCTGACGTGAACTTTCGACAGCTCTCGAAGGTGTCAAGGCTGGAGCGCGATAAGGGCATGCGTGGGGATGGCTTCGAGTGGGCCGTTCATGAGGCGATCCTAGGTCGGGAGCCGACAGTCATCGACCCTCTAGCCGCCGCGCTCAAAAAGTGCTCGAAGTTCGTAAAGGACTCCGCCCCCATGTCTCTGCTTTTCGGACAAGAGCGTGCGAGATACCTGGGATTCATGGAGTCAGTTGTTGACGGAAGAGAAGAGGCCTTTCTTCTGACGCAGGGCTCGGGGCGGCCTTTCTACTTCGGGCCTTGGGTGCAAGTAGCGGCGCAGGGGCATCTTGCCGAACCGCAGCTTGAGGCCAGGATAAAAAAGATCTGGAAGACGGACTTGTTTTTGTACTCCGAGGGTGACAACAAGCACCTAGCAGCGACTGTCAAGTCGAATCCGTCTCATTTAGAAGGGGGGAAAGGGTTGCGAATCGGGATCGTCCCTGAGGCGAATGGTCATCCCCCAGGAGTGCTGTACAACAGCGTTCATGGCCTGTGGCAGGTGACGCTAGCGGACCCAAGCGGCTTCATGGGGATCTTCAATGACGCCTATCTGTCTGTTGCCCGAGCAGTGAACAAGCTAGGGAAGATGAGTCAGCCGCCTTACTACGCAGTACCTAGTGCAAAGGGTCAGAAGCTTCAAGCACAGCTGGAGCGGTTTGGCGATGCGAAAGCTGCTGAAGTCGAAGCTGCTCTTGATGATGCAGCTCAACAGGACCTCGTCAACAGTACCCACCGACTCGTTAGCGTGAACGCTCCTTCCTGGCTTCACATCAAGGAGATGGCACCCCGGGTCATCTCGGCGAAGCCATCATTCGCGAGGTTGGACTAGAGGTTTAGCGAAGCGGTTTGACCAGTTCCCCGCGTCGCAGCCTTACGTAGTGCTCAGTCATATCTCGATTCTTGTGTGCCAGCAGCTTCTGCGAATGCGCCAAGTCGCCCGTGTCAGTCGCCGCTTTGGCCCGAATGTCGCGGAACTGAAAGCTCACCTTCGCAGCCTCTCGTGCCTTGGCGAAGCGTGAGCGCAGCGCGAACACGCCAAGAGGTTGCCGTGTCTCTTCTTGGATCAAGCGCGCGCTGATCGCATGGCGCGGTCGCGCGTTGATTCTGTCAATGACGGCCGCCAGCTCGTCCGTGATCTCGATTCCGAGTCGGGCTCCCGTCTTGTTCTGCACGATCCAAAGCGCGCCATCGCGAATGTCTGTGCGCTTGATCTTGAGCTCGTCCGCGGGCCGCTGGCCGGTGAGCGACGCAAGGTCAATGGCATCGAGCACGGTGAAGTGCGCATGGGCCTTCACGCTCTCAAACTCATCGTCTATGACGTAGCGGTCGCGCTCGGTTTCAATGAAGCCCTTCACGCCCAGGCAGGGGTTCGGCGCGGTGGTGTAGTCGGCCGGTTGAAGTCCTCGATGGCGCCTTGAGGATGTTTGTGATGACGGCTGCACCCAATCACAAAGTTCAATGGGTTCATGCCGAAGAGCCCAAGTACACCGGGCCTCTGCGGCAACCACCTTGGAAGTGATCGGCGTTCCACAGCCTGAGGTTGCACCTGACGTAAATGGAGCGGATCCCAGCGAGAGAAGTGTAGAAGCGGATGCGCCCCAAGCTGTTAGAGATCTACGCCATGTTGAGCACGCTGAGACCCGCTACCCTGGTGGTCAAGACGACCGTCAACGACGTTCACAGTTTTCAGGCGATAGCTGCGCCACCGTAAAGCCCCAAGCATTCATCCCTGTGCAACCCCTCCCAGAGAAACTCTGGCACGTGAGAGACTCCGTCCGACCTGGACAAACTAATTTGGATAACTCCTGATCTGTGCCGTTGGTTTGACCGAACCTACCACCGGCTTCCATCGGGTGATTGCAAGTGTTCTTGAAGAAGTAGCGATAGGTGATGTTCTCGTTGCTGCTGCCCCACCTCTCTTGCTTCTGATCGACGACTTCGACACAAGGTCTGCCCTTCTCATCCACCGGGGTGCCTCGGCTGCGACTGGCTACACCAGGGTCGCCGCGATCGCGGGGCGCGGATGCACTTGGAGCAGCGTTTGCGCCCGGATTCATCATCTGGTAGAGGCGCTGACACTGAGCGCGCTCTGCATCCGTGCGCGGCGTTTTTCTTTCACATTGAGCTTCGTACACCCGTTCACGCGATAACGAGTTCGGGTCGCCGATCACGCCGCTAGGCACTGATGGCGTCTGGCGAGGATTCAGGCTTTCCGGCTCCTTGTCTTCCAGGAGGTCTCCATTTGCAGCAAGTTGGTCAATAGTCGCTCGCATCTGCGCGCACTGAACTCGTAGGAAAGGTGCTGCAGCGATGTTTTGCGGGGAGCAAGTAAGCCTGTATTGCTGCTCTAGTTGAGACTGCGTAACTGTCTGCGCTGTCAGTGGCAAACTGGCCAGAACAAGTGCAATGCCCGCAACGTACTGAATGCTGTTTGTGCATCCGGAAGTTCCAGCATCAGTGTGTGTTTCTGCCATGAACTAGACCTTCGGGACAACAACGGGTGGTTGGGAGCCATAGCCCCGATGAGGAGAGTATGCAGATCACGTTTTGGTCTGTCCAGCGGGAGATAAGCCGTCAGTCTTGGAGTTGACCAGGTCCGGTTGAAGGTTTTCGGGGGAGCCTCAACTCCTGGACAACTCTTGCTTGACCTCGATAAGCCTGCGAAGAATGGGCGCTTCGAACCAGGTCCCCTGTTCGACTTGAGCCCGCGCAATTCGTAGGAATGACTCGGGTGGAGGGGGTGGGCGCATGCGGTGGCGTCGTTGATTGCACTCCTGGTGGGCAGCGACGATGTTTGTCGGTGTGTTCTCCCCGCCATCACTTCGGGCCTGCAAGTGTTCAGCAGTGGGTATCAACTTCCCGGCTCGGGATGGGATGATTCCGAGATGACTGGATGCCAAGTCGGGATTGGTACTGGAGGCCATTGGCAAACGACAGTAGAAGCACAAACCACCCTGACGTGATTGAGCATCAAGGCGAAACTTGACGAGAGATTTCATGATGACTCCGGCGAACAAGCGCATGCCATGCGCGAGTGCGATCAGCCAACGAAAGTTGTATGGGCTGACGGCCTGCCGGGAGCCGGATAGGCAGAACAGGCTGGAGTAGCACAGTTCCAGAGGGCATAGCGGCCCTCTCTCAAGTGCAAATGGTAGCAACGACTACGGCCTTCTACAACTGACTGCCACTGACGGGCGGGGCGTCGCAGGCATGCAAGACAAGTTGTCGAGTGCGGCGAAATCTAGCCCGTTGATGTGCTTCGTCCGCCTCGGGGGTTTGAAAATCCGCGTGTCGGTGGTTCGATTCCGCCCCAGGCCACCAGAATGCAAAAGCCCAGCTGATTCCAGCTGGGCTTTTTTCTTGGGGTTCGTTCCTTGACGGGCCGCGGCTGGCGGCCCGCCCCCCCGCTCACTGCCCCTGACCGAGCGCGAAGCCTTGTTCGCCGTCGAAGGTGCAGAGGTTTTCGGTCTTGATGACGTCGATGCCGGCGTCGGTGAGGGCGCCGAGCAGGTCGACGATGGCGCGGGGGCTCACCTGGCCGCTGGGGTCGGTGGCCAGGAAGCGGCAGCGCCAGTGGTCGGTGCAGAAGGTTTCCGGGAAGCCGCCCGGCCACACCTTCACGCCGCGGTTGGTGATCATCTGCAGTTGCAGTGCGGGCGACGGGCTGGCCTGCAGGCGGCGGGCGAGGTCTTCGCCGTCGTGGCCCGCGAAATGCACGAACACGTCCACGCCCACCAGCGCCTTGCGCGCGGCCGGACGCCGCGCCGGGGCGGCGGGCGCGGCCGGGCGGGCAGCGGGGCTGTCGGCCGGTGCGCTGTCGGTCGGGTTCTGGTACTGCATCGGCGCCAGTTGCCGGGGCTGACGACCCAGCCGGTCGATGATGGCGTCGGCGAAGTCCATGCTGCCGAAGGGCCGGCCCACCCGGCCGGCGCCCGCGAGGTCGGCGGTGAACACGCCTTCTTCGAGGGTGCACAGCCAGGCGTTGTGGATGCGGGTCGCGATGTCGGCCTGCCGGATGTGCACCAGCATCATCACGGCCGCCAGCAGCAGGCCGCTGGGGTTGGCGATGCCTTTGCCGGCGATGTCGGGCGCGCTGCCATGGATGGCCTCGAACATGGCCACGTGCTCGCCGATGTTGGCGCTGCCGGCCAGACCCACGCTGCCGGTGAGCTCGGCGGCAATGTCGCTGAGGATGTCGCCGTACAGGTTGGGCGTGACGATGACGTCGAACTGCTCGGGGCGCGTGGCCAGCCGCGCGGCACCGATGTCGATGATCATGTGGTCGGTCTCGATCTCGGGGTACTCGACCCGGATCTCGTCGAAGACCCGATGGAACAGGCCATCGGTCATCTTCATGATGTTGTCCTTGGTCATGCAGGTGACCTTGCGCCGGCCGTTGGCGCGGGCGTACTCGAACGCGTAGCGCACGATCTTTTCGCAGCCCGGCCGGGTGATGAGCTTGAGGCACTGGAAGACCTCGTCGGTCTGGCGGTGCTCGATGCCGGCGTACAGGTCTTCCTCGTTCTCGCGCACGATGACGAGGTTCATCTTCGGGTGGCGGGTGGCCACGAACGGCGCGTAGGCCACGCACGGCCGCACGTTGGCGTACAGGCCGAGCGTCTTGCGGATGGTGACGTTGAGGCTTTTGTAGCCACCGCCCTGTGGCGTGGTGATGGGGCTCTTGAGGAACACCTTGGTGCGGCGCAGGCTGTCCCAGGCCTCGGGCGCGATGCCGCTGCTGTGGCCGGCGCGGTAGAGCTGCTCGCCGATCTCGATGGTCTCGGGCGCGATGCGCGCGCCGGCGGCGGCCAGCACCTTGAGCGTGGCCTGCATGATTTCGGGGCCGATCCCGTCCCCGTGCGCCACGGTGATGGGCACGAGGGTGGTCGGGCTGGGGTCGGCGGCGGCGAGCAGGGGGGTGGGGGCGTCGCTTTTCATGGGTCGTTCAGGGGGTGGGTGGGAACGGCCCGAAGCGTAGGCGGCTTCATCGATCAAGAAAAATACTTTGTTTGGATGAAACACATAGACTTCGAGCTATGTGTTTTTCATCTCCCACGCACCCCGCGCCGAAGCCATGCCCACCCCGCTGAAGCGCCTGTTGCGCATTTCGCCCCAGCAGTTGCGGGCGTTCGAGGCCGCTTCGCGGCGCCTGTCGGTGACGCAGGCGGCCCGCGAGCTGCACGTGAGCCAGCCCACGGTGAGCGCGCAGTTGCGGCAGCTGGCCGAGCTGGTGGGCGAACCCCTGTTCGAGCCCCTGGGCCGGGGGGTGCGGCTCACCCCGGTGGGCGAGGCCCTGCGCGACACGGTGGGCGAAATCAGCCATTGCTGGGAGCGCTTCGAGGGCCGACTGGGTGACCTGAGGGGGCTGCTGCGCGGCCGGCTGCGGATCGCGGCGGTCACCACCGCGGAGTATTTCGTGCCCGACCTGCTGGGCCCCTTCAGCGCCAGCCACCCCGGGGTGGAGATCGACCTCGCGGTCGAGAACCGCGACCGGGTGATCGGGCGGCTGCACCGCCAGGCCGACGATCTGGCGGTGATGATGCTGCCGCCCGACGAGCTGCCGCTGCACAGCCTGCCGTTTCTGGACAACCCGTTGGTGGTGATCGCCCCGCGCGACCACCCGCTGGCGCGCGCGGGTGCGCCGGTGCCGCTCGAGCGGCTGGCCGGCGAGCGCTGGCTGCTGCGCGAGCCCGGCAGCGGCACCCGGCTGGTGGCCGAGAAGCATTTCGCCACCCATGGGGTGGCGCCCCGCGTGGCGATGAGCCTGGGCAGCAACGAGGCGCTCAAGCATGCGGTGGGCGCTGGCCTGGGGCTGGCGGTGGTGTCGGCCTTGGCGGTGGACGCCGGCCCGGCCCCGGCCGACCCGCCACCCTGGGTGCGTTTACCGGTGGAGGGTTTTCCGATCCAGCGGCAGTGGTCGG
This sequence comes from Hydrogenophaga sp. XSHU_21, assembly GCA_046604145.1. GTDB lineage: Bacteria > Pseudomonadota > Gammaproteobacteria > Burkholderiales > Burkholderiaceae_C > Hydrogenophaga. The sequence goes on along the minus strand of JBKIXD010000002.1, from coordinate 958,671 downwards.
TGGTGTGGCGCACCGATGTCCCGCTGCCCTTGCCGGCCCGGCGGTTCGTTGAATACCTTCAATCGCGCGCCGTCGGGATGCCCGCACCCACACCGTCGGGCACGGCCTGAACCGGAGCGGGTGATTGGCGCAGTGCGCAATCGGCCAGCAACTGGTCGCCCAGCGCGGTGAGCGGGCGGTGTTCGCCCAGGCGGGCGGCGTGCAGCAGGCTCCAGGCCGCCACGGCGGCGGTGCGGTGGTCGCCGCGGGCGCGGGCGGCGTCGTGGGTGCACCAGTGGGGCAGTGCGCGCAGCCAGCTGGTGTGGGCCAGGCGTTCGGTGCGGCGCCGGCAGGCTTCGGCGTAAATCTCGGCGTCGTGGGTTCGGCCGCGCAGGGTGGCGGCCTGGGCGCACAGGAACAGCAGCAGGATCAGACCGATGTCGGGCGAGACGCGGCCGATCGAGGCGGCGTCGCCGGCCAGCGCCAGGCGGCGAGCCATTTCCAGCAAGCGGTGAAACGACGACGCCCCGGCGGCGGTTGGGTGTGCCTGCGGCGCGCTCAGCGCCAGGTATTGGTTGAACACCTGGTTCACCAGCGGCTGGAAGGCCTGCGCGCTGCGCCGGGTGTGGGCGATGGCGTCGCGCGCGGCATCGAGCGCGTGGCCCGAGCCCAGGTGGTCGCCCTGCCAAGAAGCGGCCACGCCCAGGTAGTTGAGGCCCAGCGCGCGGGTGCGGGGCCAGCGGGTCACGCTGTGCAGGTCGGCGCAGGCCTGGGCCGACTGGCGGGCCAGCGCGTGGTCGCCCAGGGCCGATGCGGTGTAGCTGTGCACCCCCAGGGCTTCTGCCAGGCTGTCGGCGTCGCCCAGGGTTTCGAAGGCGCGCATGGCCTGCGCGCTGAACACGTGGGCGCGCGACATGCGCGAGTCGGTGGTGTCGAGCTGGGCGGCCAGCAGCAGCGTTTGCGCCCGCAGGTGCGCGTCGCGCGCCAGGTCGGGCTGGTGCAGGTCGCGCAGCACACGGCTCGCCAGGCGGCGGGCCAGTGCGGTGTCGCCCCCGCGGTGCGCGTATTGCGCCAATCGGATCTGCCGGCTGGCCGCGGAGGCGGCCGTGTCGACCAAGCTCATGGTGTCCCTGGAAATGACCGCCGATCAGTGTAGGCCATGCGCCGGGTGGTTTCGGCGCGAGCGCCGCCCCGAACGCCGCAGAATGGAGTCGCCACCCCAATCCAACCTGCACAGCACCACCCCCGTGTTTCAACCGCCTGTTCAAGCACTTCGCCCCGCGCGTGCCGTGGCCGCTCTGGCCGCCATGGTGCTGCTCACCGCCTGTGGTGCCGAGGCGGTGGGTGCTGCCGCCACCGGCGCCGCCGTCAAGCAGCAGGAGCTGGAGCAGGCCAAGGCCACGCAGCAGCGCGTGCAGCAGGATGTGCAGAAGGCGCTCGACATGCCGGCCGAGCGCAGCAAGGCGCTCGATCCCTGACGCCGGGCGTTTGCCTCAGCGCCAGCCCGGCGCCTTCTCGATCCGGAACGCCAGCACCGGGTCGGCCGGCTCCACGCCCTCGGCCGTGCGACGCGTGCCGGTGATCGTCAGGCGGCCGGCGCAGTCTTCGGCCACCCCGGCCCAGACCGCCGACATGCGCTGACCGTCGTCGGATTCCTCGAGGTGGAACACACCCTCGGTCACGTCGCCCGACACCAGCGATCGCCGCGCCGGCCCGGTGCCACCCAGCAGCAGGTTGCCGTGCACGCTGGCCTCGAACTCCACGTGCCGTTCCAGCCACAGGGTGCCCACGTCCCGGGGTTGGCTGTCGGCGCCGCCCTCGGGCCACAAGGTCACGCGCCATTCGCCACTCAGGCGCGCCGGCGGCACGTGCTCGGGCACCGTGCACGACATGGTGCTGGCGGTGGCCAGCAGCGGCCACCCGCACCACGCCACCAACACCACCAGCGCCATCCATGCCTGCCGCCTCATGCCTGGGCCTTCTGCGCGTCGGCGCCGTCCTGCGCGCGCTTGGCAAACTCGGCGCGCAACGCCCTGAGCTTCTCGCGCGGGTCTTCCTTCACGGTGGCCTGATCGAGTGCCATCTCGGCAATGAAGCGGCTGGGCGCGCCGGGCACGCTCTCGCGGCCCTTCTTGCGGCGCTTGAGCCAGCTCACCGCCAGCGTGCGCTGCGCCCGCGTGATGCCCACATACATCAGCCGGCGCTCTTCTTCGATGCGCAGTTGCTGGGCGTCGCCGCCCGCCGCCTCGTCGTCGATCTTGAAGGGCAGCAGGCCTTCGTTCACCCCCACCAGCGTCACGTGCGGCCACTCCAGGCCTTTGGCCGCGTGCAGGGTCGACAGCGTCACCACGTTCTGGTCCTGTTCGCGCTCGGACAGGGTGGAGATCAGGGCGATGGTCTGCACCACCTCGAGCAGGCTTTTGCGCTCCGTCTCGGTGTTCACGCCCGCCGTGTCGTCGGCCTGGCCACCGCAGCGCGCCGCGATCCAGTCGCAGAACTCCACCACGTTGCCCCAGCGGGCCGCGGCCACCTTCTCGTTTTCCTCGCTGTCGAACAGGTGCTGTTCGTAGCCGATGTCCTTGAGCCATTCGGTCAGGAAGGCGCGCGCCGATTCGTGGCCGAGCGTGTGGCGGGCGCGGTACTCCAGGTCGTTCACCTGGCGCCCGAACTCGTGCAGCGCCCCGATGGCGCGCCCCGACACCGCGCTGGGCAGCGAGTGCGAGAACAGCGCGGCGAACAGGCTCAGCTTGTATTGGGTGGCAAAGTTGCCCAGCTGCTGCAGCGTGGTGTGGCCGATGCCGCGCTTGGGCGTGGTCGCGGCGCGCAGAAACGCCGGATCGTCGTTGTTGTTGGTGATCAGGCGCAGCCACGCGCACAGGTCGCGGATCTCGGCCTTGTCGAAGAAGCTCTGCCCGCCCGACACCTTGTACGGGATCTGCGCCTTGCGCAGCGATTGCTCGAACGCGCGCGCCATGTGGTTGGCGCGGTAGAGGATCGCGAAGTCGCGCCACTCCTTGTGCGGCGACGTCGAACGCAGGCTCTGGATGCGCGCCACCGCGCGCTCGGCTTCGTGCTCTTCGTTGTCGGCATCCACCACGCGCACCGGCTCGCCCTCGCCAAGTTCGCTCCACAGCGTCTTGGGAAACAGCTTGGGGTTGGGGCCGATGACCGCGTTGGCCGCGCGCAGGATGGCGCTGGTGGAGCGGTAGTTCTGCTCCAGCTTGATGACCTTGAGCTGCGGGTAGTCGTGCGGCAGGCGCTTCAGGTTGTCGAGCGTGGCGCCGCGCCAGCCGTAGATCGACTGGTCGTCGTCGCCCACCGCGGTGAAGCGCGCTCGCTCGCCCACCAGCAGTTTGAGCAACTCGTACTGGGTGGCGTTGGTGTCCTGGTATTCGTCCACCAGCACATGGCCCATCTTGTGCTGCCATTTCTCGCGCACCGCATCGTGCCCGCTCAGCAGCTTCAGCGGCAGGCCGATCAGGTCATCGAAATCCACCGCTTGGTAAGCCACCAGCCGTTCTTCGTAGCGCTGCATGATGGCCGCGGCCACGCGTTCGTTTTCGTCGCGCGCCTGCGCCAGCGCCCCTGCGGCGTTCAGGCCGGCGCTCTTCCAGGCGCTGATGGTCCACTGCCATTGCCGCGCGGTGGCCGCGTCGGTGGTGCCGCCGCAGTCCTTGAGCAGGCTGGTGATGTCGTCGGTGTCCAGAATGCTGAACTGCTTCTTGAGCCCGAGCGCTTCGCCGTCCTCGCGCAGCAGGCGCACACCCAGCGCATGAAAGGTGCAGATCAGCACCTTCTTCGCATCACGCCCCACCAGGTGGCCGGCGCGCTCACGCATTTCGGCGGCCGCCTTGTTGGTGAAGGTGATGGCCGCGATGCGGTCGGCCTCGAGCCCGGCCTGGATGAGGCGGGCGATCTTGTGGGTGATCACCCGCGTCTTGCCCGAACCGGCACCCGCGAGCACCAGGCATGGGCCCCCCAGGTGGTTCACGGCTTCAAGCTGGGCAAGGTTCAGACCGGCGGACATCGGGGGTGGTGAATGGAAACGGGCGGCACACCGGCGCGCAGGGCAGGGCAAGCGGGGGCGAGCAAGCGGGGGATGATAGCGAGCGGGGTGTCCCGGACCGGTCAGGCCGCCGGGCGCCGCACCGCCGGGCTGAGACAATGCGCCGGTGCTGAACGTCCTGCTGGTCACTTTTCCCTTTTTTGCGCTGGTGCTGGCGGGCTACGTGGCGGCGCGCCGGCGCATGCTTCCGCTCGAGGCCATTCCCGGGCTCAACGGCTTCGTGCTTTTCTTTGCACTGCCGTGCATGCTCTTCCGGTTCGGCTCGACCACCCCGATCGCCCAGTTGCTGGACCCCGGCGTGGCGGGCGTCTACCTGCTGTGCGGGCTGGTGGTGGTGGGGCTCACCATCGCGTTCACGCTCAACCCGCGCATCCGCTGGAACGACGCGTCGTTTGGCGCCCTGGTGGCGGCGTTTCCCAACTCGGGCTTCATGGGCGTGCCCCTCATCGTGGCCCTGCTCGGGCCTTCGGTGGCGGGCACGGTCATCCTCACCATGGTGGTCGACATGGTGATCACCACCTCGCTGTGCATTGCCCTGTCCCGGCTCGATCAGGCCGAGGGCAACGGCCATTCGGCGGTGTTCGACGCCGCGCGCAAGGCGCTCAAGGGGGTGCTCACCAACCCCATGCCCTGGGCCATCATCCTGGGCGGCGTGGCGTCGGCGTGGTCGTTCCGCTTTCCCGAGCCGGTCGAGAAGACCGTGTGGCTGCTGGCCGATTCCGCCTCGCCCGTGGCGCTGTTCACCATCGGGGCCGTGCTGGCACGCGCCCAGATGACCGCCAACCACCCCATGCCGGTGTCCGACTACCTGCCGGTGGCCCTGCTCAAGCTGGTGGTGCACCCCCTGCTGGTGCTGGCCGTCGGCCTGGTGGCCATTCAGCTCGGTCTGGGCCTGACCAGCGCCACCCTCACGGTGATGGTGCTGGTGGCGGCGCTGCCGAGCGCCAGCAACGTGTCGCTGCTGGCCGAGCGGTTTGGCGCCGACAACGGGCGCATCGCCCGCATCATCCTGGTGTCCACCGCGGCGGCGTTCTTCACGTTTTCAGGCGCGGTCACGCTGCTGACCTGAACCGCTGGCACCGTCGGGTCGATCCGGCTTGAATCCATAGTAATTGGCTATTGGATGAATCCGGACAATCGTCTGGACGAATCAACACCTGGTCTTTAGAGTCTGTCGGGTCGCTTCACGGAGATGCACCATGCAAGACCTGCCCCGCCCATTCACCGCCACCGCCCACTGGATCGAGCGTTTCGCCGGTTTGCCGCTGGCGCATTGACCCGGGTGCATGCCGCACCGCGACCCTGAACCCACCTGCCCTCGAAAGGAGACCACCATGAGCAACCCCACCGCCGAAGCCCAGTGCCCGTTCCACGCCGCGGGCGGCGCGCGCGCCGTCCAGGGCGCCCAGTCCAACGCCGACTGGTGGCCCAACCAGCTCAACCTGGCCATCCTGCACCAGCACAGCCCGGCGTCCAACCCGATGGACCCGGACTTCAACTACGCCGAGGCGTTCAAGAAGCTGGACTTCCAGGCCCTGAAAAAGGACCTGGCCGCGCTGATGACCCAGTCGCAGGACTGGTGGCCCGCCGACTGGGGCCACTATGGCGGCCTGTTCATCCGCATGGCCTGGCACGCGGCCGGCACCTACCGCACGGCCGACGGCCGCGGCGGCGCCGGCACCGGCAACCAGCGCTTTGCCCCGCTCAACAGCTGGCCCGACAACGGCAACCTGGACAAGGCCCGCCGCCTGCTGTGGCCGATCAAGCAGAAATACGGCAACGCCATCTCGTGGGCCGACCTGTTCGTGCTGGCCGGCAACGTCGCCATGGAAACCATGGGCTTCAAGACCTTCGGTTTCGGCGGCGGCCGCGCCGACATCTGGCAGCCCGAAGAGGACATCTACTGGGGCGCCGAAAAGCAGTGGCTGGCCACCAGCGACAAGCCCGACAGCCGCTACAGCGGTGACCGCGTGCTCGAGAACCCGCTGGCCGCCGTGCAGATGGGCCTGATCTACGTGAACCCCGAAGGCCCGGACGGCAACCCCGACCCGGTGCTGTCCGGCCGCGACGTGCGCGAGACCTTCGCCCGCATGGCCATGGACGACCATGAAACCGTGGCCCTGGTGGCCGGCGGACACACCTTCGGCAAGGCGCATGGCGCGGGCGATCCCACGCTGGTGGGACCCGAGCCCGAGGCCGCCCCGATGGAAGAAATGGGTTTCGGCTGGATCAACCGGCTCGGCAGCGGCAAGGGCGCCGACACCACCACCAGCGGCATCGAAGGCGCGTGGAAGCCCAACCCCACCACCTGGGACATGGGCTACTTCAAGGTGCTGTTCAAGTACGACTGGGAACTCGTCAAGAGTCCGTCGGGCGCGCACCAGTGGCGCGCCAAGGACGTGGCGCCCGAGGACATGATTCCCGACGCCCACCGCCCCGGCGTGATGCACCCGCCGATGATGACCACCGCCGACCTGTCGCTGCGGTTCGATCCGGCCTACGAAAAGATCTCGCGCCACTTTGCGGCCCATCCGGACGAGTTCGCCGACGCGTATGCCCGCGCCTGGTTCAAGCTGACCCACCGCGACATGGGACCCAAGGCCCTGTACCTCGGCCCCGAAGTGCCGGCCGAAGACCTGATCTGGCAAGACCCGGTGCCGGCCGTGGCGCACCCGTTGATCGACGCCGCCGACGTGGCCGCCCTCAAGGCGCGCGTGCTGGCCAGCGGTCTGTCGGTGAGCGAGCTGGTGTCCACCGCGTGGGCGGCGGCGTCCACCTTCCGCGGCAGCGACAAGCGGGGCGGTGCCAACGGCGCTCGCATCCGGCTGGCACCCCAGAAGGATTGGGAGGTCAACCAACCCGCCCAACTGGCCAAGGTGCTCAAGGCGCTGGAGGCCATCCGGACCGGGTTCAACCAGGCGCAGTCGGGCGGCAAGCAGGTGTCCCTGGCCGACCTGATCGTGCTCGCTGGCAATGCGGGTGTGGAAGCCGCGGCCAAGGCCGCCGGCCACCCGGTGGACGTGCCGTTCACCCCGGGCCGCACCGACGCCTCGCAGGAGCAGACCGATGTCGAGTCGTTCGCGGTGCTCGAGCCGCAGGCCGATGGCTTCCGCAACTACCGCAAGGCGGCCTACAAGGTCTCGCCCGAGGCGATGCTGGTGGACAAGGCGCAGTTGCTCACGCTGAGCGCGCCCGAAATGACGGTGCTCGTGGGTGGCTTGCGGGTGCTGGGTGCCAACCACGGTGGCTCGAAGCACGGTGTGTTCACGCAGCGTCCCGGCCAGCTCACGCCCGACTTCTTCGTCAACCTGGTGGACATGTCCACCGCGTGGAAGCCGGTGGGCGACAACGCCTATGAGGGCCGCGACCGCAAGACCGGTGCCGTGAAGTGGACGGCCACCCGCGTGGACCTGGCGTTCGGCTCCAACTCGCAGCTGCGCGCGCTGGCCGAGGTCTATGCGCAGAACGACAACACGGCCAAGTTCGTGCGGGACTTCGTGGCCGCATGGACCAAGGTGATGAACCTGGACCGCTTCGACCTCGCCTGAACCCGCTCGCATCGGGTCCGCGGCCCCGGGATGCACGCATCTCGGGGCCGCCTTGCGTGAGGTGGATCACGCGATCGATCAATGAACGGCCGGTGCATCGCCTTGGCACCGATAGAGTCCGCCGGGGCGCTTGGTCGCGCCGGAGAACCCATGAACACAGGCCCAGGCGCACCCGATCAGGCGGCGCTCACCCGGTCGTTGCATCGCGAGCTGATCGCGGATGCGCCGCCCGAGGACCATCTTGACCGGATCACCCGTTGCGCCATGGAGCGGCTCGACATGCCCATGGCCGCCATCACCCTGTCGACCGGGCAGCGGCCGTGGTGCCCGTCGAACTTCGGCATTTCGTCGACCGGTGCGGTCACCGGCATCACATTCTTCGAATACGCCCTGCAGGCCCGACCGCTGCTGGTGGTGGCCGACGCCTTGCAGGACCTGCGGTTTCGCCATGATCCCGAGGTGAACGGACCGCCGTGGGTTCGCTTTTACGCCGGCGCCGCCCTGCGCCTGCCCTACGGCGGCGAGCTGGGCGTGCTGGCGGTGATGGACCGAAGGCCCCGGACCCTGAACGCCGACGCACCGCTCCTGCTGGGCGCATTGCGCGATCTGGCGGTGCAGGTGCTGGTGCGCCGCGAGGTGCATCGGCATGTGCCGCGATGAACCCGACCGGACCACGATTCAGAGCGAAAGCGGATCGACGTCGATGGCGTAGCGGATGAGGCCCTTGGCGTCCGGCACCGACCGGCACTGCAGCAGGACGGGTTGCCAGGCGGAGAGGAAACGTTGCAGCGCCGCGCGCGATTCGCTTTCGACCAGCAGCTGCGCGCGCTCCACATTGGCCACGCGCTGGATGGTCAGTGGCACCGCCGGGTAAAGCGTGACCGCGTCGCGCTGGGGCAGGTCTTGTGCCGCACCGGCGGCCGCCTTCAGGAAGGCCTGCGCCGCTTCCTGCGTGCGGGCGTCGGCGCGCAGCAGCGCCTGATGGCCGAACGGTGGCATGCCCGCGGCCTGGCGGTCGGCGAGCTCATCGCGCGCGAACGTGGGGTAGTCGTGCGTGCGCAGGTGGTGAAACAGGCGGTGCTCCGGGTGCCAGGTCTGCACCCAGAGTTCGCTGGCCCCGCTGTGCGCCGCGTCGCGCCCGGCGCGGCCGGCGGCCTGCAGCAACAGCGCGAAGAGCCGTTCGGCGGCGCGGTGGTCGCTGGCGAACAGCGAGGCGTCGGCGTTGATGGCGGCCACCAGCGTGATGCGCCGGAAGTCATGGCCCTTGGCAATCATCTGCGTGCCCACGAGCACGTCGACCTCCCCCGAATGCAGCGCCGTCAGTTGCGCCTCGAGGCTGCCCTTGGCCCGGGTGGTGTCGGCGTCCATGCGGGCCACCCGGGCAGGCCCGCCATCGGGGCGGCGCGCATCGGCCAGCAGGGCGCCGAGCTGTTCCTCCACCTGCTCGGTGCCCCGGCCCACGGGTTCGATGTCGAGGTTGCCGCAGTCGGGGCAGGCCCGTGGCACGCGCTGCGTGAAGCCGCAGTGGTGGCAGCGCAGGGTGCGGTCCAGCTTGTGGAACACCCGGTACGCGCTGCAGTTCGGGCAGCCGCTTTTCCAGCCGCAGGCATGGCAGGCCAGCACGGGGGCATAGCCGCGGCGGTTGATCAGCACCAGACACTGCTCGCCCCGGCCGATGCGCTCTGCCATCGAGGCGAGCAAAGGGGGCGCCAGCAGCGCGCCCTTGGGCTGGTGGTTCATGTCCACCAGGCGCAGCCGGGGCAGGGCGCCGCCGCCAATGCGCGACGGCATCTCGAGCCGCAGGTAACGCCCCTGATCGCCGGCGTGCCAGCTTTCCAGCGATGGCGTGGCCGAACCCAGCACCACGCGGGCGCCGCTGTCGCGGGCGCGGTAGATGGCGAGGTCGCGCGCCGAGTAGCGCGCGCCGTCCTGGCTCTTGTAGCTCGGGTCGTGCTCTTCATCGACCACCACCAGCTTCAGGCCGGGCAGGCTGGCGAACACGGCGAGGCGTGTGCCCAGCACGATGCGCGCGCGCCCCGTGTGCGCCGCAATCCACGAGGCCAGGCGCTGGGGCGGCGTCATGCCGCTGTGCAGGCTGACCACCGCGTCCTCGCCATGGGTGGCTGCAAAGCGGGCCCTGAACCGGGTCTCGAGTTGGGGCGTGAGGTTGATCTCGGGCACCAGCACCAGGACCTGGGCCGCAGGGTCGCTCGCCAGGGCGTCTGAACAGGCCTGCAGGTACACCTCGGTCTTGCCGCTCCCGGTGGCGCCGAACAGGAGCACCGGGGCTTCGGCCCGCGCGACGCCCCGCAGCACGTCGGCCTGCTCTGCGCTGAGGGCCCTCGGGGTGTCGGCCGCAACGGGTGCAAGGCCGGCCCGCGCCGGCCGCTTGAGGCGCCGCGCCAGTTGCGCTGGCGACAGGTCGCGCAGCGGCGGCGGGAGGGCCGCCAGGGCCACTTCGCCCAGTGCACGCTGGTAGTACCGCGCCGCGAACGCGACCAGTCCCCGCCAATGGCTGTCCAGCGGGGGCAGGTCGCCAAGCACCTGTGTGATGTCCCGGGCCTGCTCGGGCGCCAGGCCTTCGGGCGGCGCGGTGTCGCACCGCCAGACGATGCCCAGCACCTCGCGCGCACCCAGCGGCACCCGGACCAAGGTGCCTGGAGCCAGTTGGTGCTCGCTTCGATAGGTCAGGAGATCGCCCACCCCGCTGTGCGCCGGGGTGGCCACCACCACGGCGGGCCAGTGACACATGCTTAGGGGACGTTCCTCAGGTCGGGCGGCGAAATCGGCGCTAAGTGCTTGATGTCCAAGGGCTTGCCGACATATCCAACGGTTTTGTGGATAACTTTGTTGATAGCTGTCTTGCGCGCCGCCATGACCCTTGAAAATCAAGGCCTTGCTTAGATTGCCCACAAAACAGGCACTCAACAAAGCTGTTTTGAATCAACAACTTACCGGAAAAACCCGAATGGTCGGCGGACAAATTCGTGTTCTACCGGGTTGGCGCACCGCAGCACAAATTTTGTGCATAAGTGGGTCCTGTCAAGCGTTTTTTTGGCCTTTTTTTGTGCTAAGGACCAACCGATGAAACCTCGATGACAACCGCACATCGCGCACGGTGCTGCGAAATCGGTAGCGCCGCGCGGCCTTGATGTCAGGCCGCCTGGCGCAACCGCCGCGAATGAGAATGCACCGCATCCACCAGGGCTGTCACGTGTTCGGGGGGCGTGAACTGGCTGATCCCGTGGCCCAGGTTGAAGATGTGGGTCGGGCCGGTGCCCGGACCCTGGTGGGGTCGTCCGAAGCTCTCGAGCACTTTCACGACCTCGGCCTCGATCGCCGCCGGCGGCGCGAACAGCACGTTGGGATCGATGTTGCCCTGCAGCGCCTTGGCGTTCGCGCCTTCGCCCACCTGCGCGCGTGCGCGGGCGAGCGAGACGGTCCAGTCGAGGCCCAGCACCTCGCAGTCGAGGGGCTTCATGTCGTCCAGCCAGAGACCACCGCCCTTGGTGAAGACCAGGCGGGGAATGATGGCGCCGTCGTGTTCGCGCTTCAGGCCGGCCAGCACGCGCTTGGTGTAGGCGAGGCTGAAGGTCTGGAAGGCGCCGTCGGCCAGCACACCGCCCCAGCTGTCGAACACCATCACCGCCTGGGCGCCGGCCTCGATCTGGGCATTGAGGTAGGCCGCCACCGCGTCGGCGTTGATGGCCAGAATGCGGTGCATCAGGTCGGGGCGCGCGTACATCAGCGACTTGACCAGCCGGTAGTCGTCCGAGCCACCGCCCTCGACCATGTAGCAGGCCAGGGTCCACGGGCTGCCCGAAAAGCCGATCAGGGGCACGCGGCCGTTCAAGGCCTTGCGGATCGAGGTGACCGCGTCGAACACATAGCGCAGGCGATCGAGGTCGGGTGCCGCGAGGGCGGCCACGTCGGCCTCGGTGCGAACCGTCTTCGCGAACTTCGGCCCTTCGCCCACCGCAAACGACAACCCCAGGCCCATGGCATCGGGCACGGTTAGGATGTCCGAGAACAGGATGGCGGCGTCCAGGGGGTAGCGCTCCAGCGGCTGCAGCGTGACCTCGGTGGCGTGGTCCACGTTGGTCGCCAGGCCCATGAAACTGCCTGCCTTGGCCCGGGTCGCGCAGTATTCGGGGAGGTACCTGCCTGCCTGCCGCATCAGCCACACGGGGGTGTGGTCGGTGGCCTGGCGCAGGCAGGCGCGCAGGAAGCTGTCGTTCTTCAGAGGGGCAAAAGGCATGGGCTCTACAGGGGCAGGGGTATGGTGCGACCCATTATCCATGCCGGCCCGGGTCGCCCGTGTTCCCGACGCGCCTGGGCACGCGCCGGGCTGCGGTCGCAGGTCAACCGTACTTGATGCTGCAGCCGTAAGGCCTGCTGGTGCTCACGCTCAACGGCTTGCCCGCCGCGATCTCGGCCATGGCCTGGCGGATGTAAGGGGTGGCCTTGGCGATGTCTTCCACCCGCGCCGAGGGAATGCTGTCGATGCCCCCCGCGTACGCCAGCTGCCCTTGGGCGTTGACGATGTACATGTGCGGCGTGACACGGGCGGCGTACGCGCGCCCCACCTTGCCGTCCTCGTCCATCAGCGTGGCGGTGGGCATGGCCTTCTGCTCGGTCATCCAGCGGCCCAGTTGCGGCGGCGTCAGGTAGTCGGCGCTGCCGTCTTCGGTGGAGTTGATGGCCAGCCAGACGATGCCCTTGTCGGCCGCCTCTTTCTGCAGCGCCTGCATGTTGCCCTGGTAGTGCTTGCGCACGAACGGGCAGGCGGGGTTGTTCCACTCCAGCACCACGTGCTTTCCCCGGAAGTCGGAGAGCTTCACCGCCTTGCCGGCGGTGTCGGTCAGGGTGAAGTCGGGGGCGGCCTGCCCCACGGCGGCGGCATGCGCCGCGGGCAGGAAGGATGCCAGTGGCGCCAGGGCGCCCAGGGCCAGCAGGGGACGTCGTTTCATCCGGTTGCTCCTTGAGGTGTGTGTGACGAATGGGTCGGCGCGCCCGCGTTCACAACGACGCGAGGGCCGAGCGGACCTCCTCCACGCTCAGCACTTCGGACAGCACCTTCACGGGCTGCCCCTTCTTGTAAATCGCATACACCGGCACGCCGTTGCGACCGAGTGCCGCCAGCGCCTGCGTGACGGCGGGATCGCGCTGGGTCCAGTCGGCGCGCAGCAGCGCCACCTGGCGGGCCGCCACGTCGGCCAGCACGCTTTCATCGGCGAGCGTGGTGCGCTTGTTGTACTGGCAGGTCACGCACCAGGCGGCGGTGAAATCGACGAACACCGCACGCCCCTGGGCGACGAGCTCGGCCTGGCGCTGCGGCGACCAGCGCTCCCAGGCCACGCCCTGCACGCCCGTGGCCACCGGGGTGGCCGGCGACGAACCGTCCTGCAACTTCACGATGTTCGGCCCCACCGCCACGGCCAGCGCCGCCAGCGCCGCCAGCGAAAGACCGCCCATGACCACACGGCCCTTGCCCGACAGTCCCCATGCCCACACCGCCAGCGCCAGGGTCACCAGCAGCATCAGCAGCGCGGCCGCGCCGTCGATCCCGCTTTGCTGGCCAAGCACCCAGAGCAGCCACACCACCGTGGCAAACATGGGAAAGGCCATGAACTGCTTGAAGCGCAACATCCACGCCCCCGGTCGCGGCAGCGCCCGCGCCACCGCAGGCACCCAGCTGGCCAGCAGGTAAGGCAGTGCCATGCCCAGTCCCAGCACGGCAAAGATGGCCAGCGCCTGGGGAGCGGGCAGGCCGATGGCCAGCCCGAGCGACGCACCCATGAATGGCGCCGTGCAGGGCGATGCCACGGCCGTGGCCAGCACGCCCGTGAGGAAGCTGTCGGCCACCGGGTGGCGGGCCTGCAGGGTGGCCAGGCGCCCGGGCACCATCTGGCCGAACTCGAACAGCCCGGCCAGGTTCAGCCCGATCAGCGTGAACAACACCGCCAGTGCCGCCACCACCGCCGGGCTTTGCAGCTGGAAACCCCAGCCCAGTTGTTCACCGGCGGCGCGAAGGCCCAGCAGCAGCGCGCCCAGCAGCAGGAACGACACCACGACCCCCGCGGTGTAAGCGAGGCCGGACACGCGGTGCGCGCGGCGGTCGTCGGCATGGCGGGCGAACGCCATCACCTTGATGGCGAGCACCGGGAACACACACGGCATGAGGTTGAGGATGAGGCCGCCGATGAGGGCGCCGAGCAGCGCCGCGCCCAGCGTGAGCGCGGTGGCACCGGAGGCTTGCGCGTTCCTGGCGGCGTTGGCGTCCAGGGCGGCCTGCAATGCATCGGGCACCGCCGCGGGAGCCGGCAAGGCGGTCACGGCCGGCCACGTGCCCTGCACAGGGGCCTCGATCCGGGCACCGGGCAGTCCTGCGCCCAGGCCGGGCGGATTGGCCGGGCTCACCACCAGCACCATCTGCGGCGGACTTTCGAAACGGTGTGCCGACAGCGGAACCCGCGCCGTCCAGCGGTCACCCTCCCAGGCCTGCGTCCAGGGTGCGCCTGGCTCCACGATGCCGGTCAGCTCGGGAAAGAGTTCCAGGTCCCGGCCGCGCCAGTCGGCGGGCAGGCCGTCGAGCGCCACGCGCACATGACCGGTTTCGGGCTCGACCCGACTGCCACCCGCGGGGAAATCCCGCGGCTGCGCATCCCGCATGGCGTCGAACAGCGCGGTGTGGCCCGCGGTGGAGCCGTTGACCGGCAGGTTGAGGGCAAATGCCGCTTCTTCGGGAATGCATTCCTTGCGACAGACCAGCCACGACGCCTGCAACTTGACCGCGATCTCGCTGCCGCGAAAGTCCGGACCGACCTGAAGCGGCACCGGCAGCACCACGGTGCCGTCGTAGCCATAGTTCGCCAGGTTGCCGATCGGAAACTTGCGCGGCGTCGGCCACGCGATCTCGCCCGCCGTCACCCCCTCGGGCAAGGCCCAGCGCAGCTCGGTCGGCAGGCCCGAGTCGCCAGCGTTCTTCCAGTAGGTGTGCCATTCCGGCGCGTGGTCCAGCCTCAGGCCGACCCACACGGGTTGGCCGGCGCGCACGCCGTCGGGGGCATGGGCCACCAGCTCGGCGCGCGTTTGTGGCGACTGGAAAACACCGCCGGGCGCGAGGCCGGGGGTCAGTCCGGGCACCGCGCCCAGCCCCTGGGCGAGCACGGGCTGAGCCGCCAGCCAGGTGGCGGCTGCCAGCAGCAAAGGCAGAAGAGGCCACCGGCGGGTGGCAAAGCGGTCGAATGGCATGGAGGGGGGATTGTCGGGCCGGCTGGCGGCCTGCGGTAGGAGCCCCGGGTGGCGACCAAGTTCCGCCGGGGACATTGACCGGTCGGCGGTGGGCCGCGGCCAAGGTTCACACCTGGCACGGTTTTTGGTTAAAACAGGCGTCTGGCTGCTCGCCGTCACCACATCCGGAGGGTCTCCTCATGGGCGCGATCGTGGAAATGGCGCTGATGCCCTGGGCTCGGCGCATGAAGGACAAAGTCAACCTGCCGGTTCGCCTGGTCTGGCGCGATGGCGGCACGCCGCTCGACCTCGGCCACTTCGAGTCGCCGGCCGTCACGATACGCGTCAGGGACGCGAGCGGCCTGCCGCTGCTCATCGACCCCAGCCTCGACACGCTCGGCCGCGCCTACGTGGAGGGCCTGATCGACGTCGAAGGTTCGTTGACCGAGGTGGTGGCGGTGGCCCATGCCCTGGCCGACCACGCAGAGCCCGAAACCGGCCTGCTCGGGCGCATCAAGCGAAGCTTTGCGCATTCGCGCGAGACCGATGCCGAAGCGATTCAGTACCACTACGACGTGTCCAATGCGTTCTACCGCGAGTGGCTGGGCGAGAGCATGGTGTATTCGTGCGCCTATTTCGAGCAGGGCACCGAAACCCTGGAGCAGGCGCAGGACCGCAAGATCGACCACATCCTTGGCAAGGTGCAGTTGCAGCCAGGGCAGCGCTTGCTGGACATCGGTTGCGGCTGGGGCTCCCTGGTGATTCGCGCGGCGCGCGATTTCGGGGCCCGGTGCGTCGGGATCACCCTGTCGAAATCCCAACTCGAACTGGCCACCGAGCGCGTGAAGCAAGCGGGACTGCAGGACCGCGTCGAACTCCGGCTGCAGGACTACCGCGACGTCAGCGATGGACCGTTCGACCGGGTCACCAGCGTCGGCATGTTCGAACACGTCGGCCTGAACCACCTCGCGCCGTACTTTGCGCAGATCCGGCGCCTGCTCAAACCGGACGGCTGGGCCATGAACCACGGCATCACCAGCACCGACCCCGACGATGGCGAGACCCGCCATGGCGCGGGCTCGTTCATCGAGCGCTACGTGTTCCCGCAAGGTGAACTGCCCCACATCGGCACGGTGCTTCGCACCATGCAGCAAGGCGGTCTCGAGGCCTTCGACGTGGAGAACCTGCGCCGCCATTACGCGCGCACCTGCGGGCACTGGAGCGAACGCTTCGAGGCGCGCGCCGATGCCCTGCGCGCGATGGTCGACGAGAAGACCTGGCGCATCTGGCGCGTCTACCTCGCCGGGTGCGCCCGCGCTTTCGAGCACGACGAGATCGCGCTCTACCAGGTGCTCTGCCGACCCGCGGGACGTTCCGCGCAGGAGCTGCCCTGGTCGCGGCGCTGGCTCTACGCCGGTCATTGATGCGCTGCGATCGCGCCGCGACTGCGCCGCGCACGTAAGATCGCGCGATGACGAGTCCTTTGCCGTCGCGCTTCTGGAGCGACCTCACCGCCGCCGATTTCGCCGCCCTCGATGGCCAGCGCACGATCGCGGTGCTGCCGGTCGCGGCCATCGAGCAGCATGGTCCGCACCTGCCGCTGTCGGTCGACGCCGACATTTCGCAAGGCGTGATCGGCGCCGCATTGCCGCACCTTCCGCCCGCCTTGCCGGTGCTGTTCCTGCCACCCCAGGTGGTGGGCTTTTCGCCCGAACACGCCGCCTTCGCCGGCACGCTCACCCTGAAGGCCGAGACCCTCATCCGCATCTGGACCGAGCTAGGCGACGCCGTGGCCGACGCCGGCGTGAAGAAGTTTCTGCTGTTCAACACCCACGGTGGCCAGGTGGGCCTGCTCGACCCGGTGGCGCGCGACCTGCGGGCGCGGCGCGGCCTGCTGGCGTTCAGCACCAGCTGGTTCCACCTGCCCTTGGTCGATGCCGAGGGTCGCGATGTCAATGCCCGCTTCACGGCTCGCGAACACCGTTTCGGCATCCACGCGGGTGAGGTCGAAACCGCGCTCATGCGGGCCCTGCGGCCCGACCTGGTTCGCATGGACGAGGCGCGGGATTTCCGTTCCACCAGCGAAGACCGGGCCGAACGCTACCCGGTGCTGGGCAATGGCCGCAGCGCCCGTTTTGCCTGGCAGACCCAGGACCTGCATCCGTCAGGCGCCGTGGGCAACGCCGCGGCGGCCACCGTGGACAACGGGCGCGCGGTGCTGGACGCCGCTGGCCGGGCTTTCGCGAAGCTGCTGACCGAGATCGATCAGCTGCCGCTGGACACGCTGCGCCACCGCTGACGCCGCGCGTGGCCTGCGCAGCGGCTCAGGCGTAGGTGATCCAGTCCCGGAAGTCGGGGTGGTCCAGGTGCGGCAGCGTGTTGTAGGTCAGCAGGCTGTGCCGTTTCGGGGTGAACTGGAACTCCGTCACGGCGCTGTTGCGGATGCGCAGGTTGAGCTCGATCGTTGCCTCCGGGCTGAGACCCAGCACATGGCCCACCGCGGTCGAGATCGGCCCGCCGCTGGAGACGATCAACACGTTCTGCCCGTGGTGGTGGGCGCGCACGTGGTCGAGCGCGCTGGTGATGCCTTTCACGAAGTCATCGTAGGTGGGCATGCCCTGAGGGCTCACGGTGCCGGCCATCCATTGCGCCAGCCCGTCGCGCAGCAGGCGGAAGTGGTGGCGGTACAGCTCGGGGGTGTCGGGCTTCTGCAGCGGCTGCGGGTGGATGGCGCGGATCACCGCTTCGCTGTCGTACTCGTTGAGCCCGGGCCACACCAGGGGCTGCAGATCCAGTCCTGCGCCTTCGGCGATGCCCTCCCAGGTCTGTGCGTGCCGCTTGAGCGATCCGGTGATCACCGCATCGAAGCGAATCCCGCGGTCGGCCCAATGCCGCCCCAGCTGCACCGCCTGGCGCCGGCCGAGGTCGCTGAGCTGGTCGTAGTCGGCCGCGCCGAAAGAGGCCTGGCCATGTCGCACGAGATGAAGCGTTCCCATGCGCTGCATTCTGTGAGCCCGACCCGGTGGTGCTTTGTCCCGGCAGCGACTGAAACGGGCCGGGCTGTCGCGTGGGTGAAAACACCACTGGAAATCCCCCGCTGATTCCGCCGACGATGTGGTGACTGCGGTGGTCCAATGACTGTGGTTCTCCTTCCGGGGGATCGGGCTGGATGTTTCACGGGGTGACATGCTGTTTGACCTGCCAACGCTGCTCGCCTTGCGGGTTGGTGTCGATGTTCTGATTGCCGCGGCTTTCTGGGGGATGCAGCGGCGGATGCCGGCCATTCCCGGACCGCGATGGTGGGCCTGCGCGTCCCTGATCCACATCGCTGCCACCGCGTCGCTGGTCTTGCGCAGCCACCTTCCCGCGCCCTGGATCCTGCCGCTGTCGAATCTGTTGTTCACCGGCACGTTCGTCTGCGTCTGGCTGGGCTTCCGCAGGCATGTGGGCCTTCCGGTTCGGTTCTGGCCGGTGGCCACGGGCTTTGCGTTGCTTTGGCTGGGTTACCTGATCCTGCTGGAAGTGCACGACCGGATTCTGTTGCGTCAGTTGCTGTGGAGCACCTCATCGGCGGCCGTGCTCATCCTGTTCATGCGCGACGCGGTGCGCATGCAGCCCAGCCCCAACCTGCCCGAGTACCGGTTCCTGCGCTGGGTCAACCTGGCCGAGCTGCTGGGACTGGGGTTCTATGCGGTGATCTACCTGGTGTTGCAGTGGCCGTTTCTCGCCTCGCTGCCGATCCTGATCTTCTGGTTCACGCTGACGTCACTGTTGCGCGCGCTGGCCTGCAATGGGCTGGTGGTGTATCGCCTTCGCCATGACGGCGAACGCGCCACCGCCCGCCTGCGTCAGAGCGAAGCCGATCTGCGCCTGCTGGTGGACAACCTCAGTGCCGGGGTGATCGTGTTCAAGCCTGACCGCACCCCGCACCGGATGAATGCGGCCGCGCGGCGCTTCATGGGCTGGAGCGACGCAGGCGCCGAAGAGGCCCTGCTCGAGCCGAACGCCGCGGGCTGGCAGCTGGTCGACGAAGGCGGACAGCCGATGCGCCGGCACGACATGCCCTTCGAGCGCGTGCTGGCGACAGGCCAGCCGGTGCACCACCTGGTGGTGGGCGTGCCGGTGCTGCCGGATGGCCAGGTGCGGTGGGCGTTCTGCAATGCCTATCCCGAGAACGATGTGCAGGGGGGGCTTCGGCAGGTGGTGCTGACGTTCATCGACATCACCGAGCTCAAGGCCGCGCAGGCCGGGCAGCAGGCGCTGCAGGAACGGCTGGCACAGTCGCAGAAGATGCAGGCGCTGGGCACCCTGGCGGGTGGCGTTGCGCACGACTTCAACAACATCCTGGCGGCCATCTTGGGCAATGCCGAACTGGCGCTGGATGACCTGCCGGCGCAGTCACGCGCGCGCGAAAGCCTGGGGGAGATCGGCACCGCGGCACGGCGGGGGCGCGAACTCGTGCGGCAGATTCTGGCTTTCAGCCGGCAACAGCCGCTGGAGCGCGCCCGACTGGAAATGTCCGAGGTGGTGGCTGAATCCTGTGCGCTGCTGCGCGCGGCCTTGCCGCCGCAGGTGCAGCTGGTGCAAACCGCCAGCGGCCTGCTGCCGCCGGTGTGCGGCGATGCCACACAGCTTCAGCAGGTGCTGGTCAATCTGGGCACCAACGCGCTGCACGCCATGCAGGGCCGCAGCGGGCGCATCGAGTTCGCCGTCGACACCCTGCCGCCGGACCACCCCGATCTGCCGGCCGAACTGGCCCGGGCGTGTGCCGCCGCCCACCAGGGTGCCGTCCGCCTTCGCGTCAGCGACGATGGCTGCGGCATGGACGAAGCCCTTCGTGCGCGCATCTTCGAACCGTTTTTCACCACCAAGCCGGTCGGGCAGGGCACGGGCCTGGGGCTGCCGGTGGTGCTGGGCATTGTCGAGGCGCATGGTGGCCACATCGAGGTGACCAGCCAGCCTGGCGCGGGCAGCACCTTCACGCTTTTGTTTCCTCCCGCCGCCGACCAACCGGCGACAGCCACTGGCAAACCCGTCACAATGAACACCGTGGAGCCCAACGATTCACCCGCCCGCCCGCAGGCCGCCGACGGCGATGCCCCCCACATCCTTTACCTCGATGACGACGACACGCTGGTCTTCCTGGTGAGGCGTCTGCTGGAGCGGCGCGGGTACCGCGTCACCGCACTGTCGATGCAGGACGAGGCCATTGGCGCGGTGCGCGACAACCCCGGGCGCTTCGCCTTGCTGCTGACCGACTTCAACATGCCCGGCAAGTCGGGCATCGACGTGGCCCGCGAGGTGCTGGCGCTCGACCCTTCCCTCACCGTGGCGGTGGCGTCCGGCTACATCACCGACGAGCTGCAGGCCGAGGCGAAGGCCGCGGGCGTGCGCGAGGTGGTGTTCAAGACCGACGCGGTCGACCAGTTCTGCGAAATCGTGGCCCGTCTGGTGAAGACCGGTCCGGCCTAGCGCCGCATCAGGCGCTGGCGCCCGCGAGCACGCGCGAGAAGCACGCGCTGTCCACGTTGCCGCCGCACAGCGTGGTGCCCACCACCTTGCCACCCAGCGTGGCGCGCTCCTGCCAGGCGGCCGCCAGGCTGGCGGCGCCGGCGCCTTCGGCCACGTTGTGGGTGTCTGCAAACAACATGCGCATGGCGTCGGCCACTTCGTCGTCGGTCACCTTCACCACGTGGTCCAGTTCTCGTGAAAGCAGGTCGAGCGCGTCGGCCTCGGCCACGCGGCAGGCCATGCCGTCGGCCAGCACCGTGCTCACCGGGGCCTCGATCACGCGCCCCGCCCCGATGGAGTCGGCATAGGTGGTGGCGTGTGCGCTGACGACGCCGACGATCCGCGCCGGGTGGCCCAGCGCGCGCCGGGCCGCAATGGCCGAGCAGGCACCCGAACCCAGGCCGATCGGCACGTAGATCACGTCGAGGTGGGGCGCTGCGCGCATCAGCTCCCACCACGCCGTGGCCACACCGCTCAGCAGGTTGGCGTGGAAACTGGGCACCATGTGGGCGCCGCTGTCCGCTGCCAGCTTCATGGCGTGTTCGCGCGCGGTCTGGAACTCGTCGCCATGCTCCACCAGCGTCGCGCCCAGGCTTCGCATGGCGGCGTTTTTCTCGACCGAATTGCCGTGGGGCACGACGATGGTGCAGTGCACACCGTGCGCCCGCGCCGCCCAGGCCACGCTCTGGCCGTGGTTGCCCCGCGTGGCGCTGATGACCGCGCGCGGCAGCGCACCGCGCCGCGCCAGGGCGTCGAAGTAGGTCAGGCCGCCGCGGATCTTGAAGGCGCCCACCGGCGTGTGGTTCTCGTGCTTGACCCAGCATTCGGTGCCCAAGCGCGCGCCGAGCGTGGCCCAGCGGTATTGGGGCGTCGGGCCGAAGGCGCGGTACACCACGGCGGCCGCGTCTTCGATGTCGGCAAGGGTGGGCAGCAACAAGCTCATGGTCGGGTTCACAGGTTCAGGTGTCGGGCGGCGTCGCGAAGGTCGATGTCGATGCGCACCGGCCCTTCGTGCACCGGCATGTGCCCGAGCCCGATCGCGCGCAGGGCCTCCCCCAGCGCCGGTGCCCGGGGGTGGGTCAGCGACAGCGAATGCAGGGCGAGCCCGACCGATGGGAGCGCGTGGACCGGGTGCATGCCGCTCCACTGGATGAGCGTCGGCAGCGCGCCGTCGAAGCACCGGCATCCGTCGTCCCGCACGGTGATGCGCCATTGAAGGAGGCCCCGCGGTGTTTCGCGCGACGCCGTGATCACCGGGCCCGGATCGATGCCGAGCTTGAGCCACGCAGCCCGCGCCGACTCGATGTCGTCGACCCTGGCGACCCAGTGGATGGGGTGGGGGCCTGCGGCCCGCAAGCGGGCCCGCAGCGCCGGGTCATCGAGATCGAACCAGCGCCGCAGCGGCGGCTTGCGCAGTGGCGTCACGCCTGGGTCGACCGCGATCACTTCGAGGTAGGCGGGTGCCGCACCATCGAGCCGGAGCAGCCGGTTGTGGGTGCCGAACAGCGGGTGCGCCCCACCCGGCGCCGGCGCATGGCCCAGCGTGGTTTCGCACCAGCGCACGCCCTCGGCCAGCGTGTCGGCCGCCACCACGAGGTGGTCGAATGCCGCGTTCACAGGGTCACGGTTCCCTGGATGCAGGTCACCGAATCGCCACCGACCCACACGGTGCCGTCGGCCACGCGGTCGATGTGCACGCGGCCGGAACGCTGCAGTGCCGTGCCCTGCGACGCCACATACCGCTCGGGTGCGAGTCCGGCACCCATCAGCCATTGCGCCAGCGCGGCGTTCAGGCTGCCGGTCACCGGGTCTTCGGTGATGCCGTTGTTGCCCGGGAAGAACGCGCGCACCTCGAACGCGATGCCCTCGGCCTGGCTGCCACCGATCACGCCGACCTTGCCGCGCGGGCCCACCACGCCGATGTCCAGCCCCGCAAGCACCGCCGCGTCGGGTTGGATGGCCAGCACCTGTTCGGCGCTGCGCAGCATGACACCGCGCCAGCCCGGCCCGTTGTCGCACCAGCTGTGGGCCACGATGTCCTCGCGCGCCACGCCCAGTCCGCGCGCAATCAGCGACACGTCGGCCTCGTCCAGCGGACCCGCCCGGCGCAACGGCGGTGCGGCAAAGGCCAGGCGCGATCCGTCGCGGCGGATCTTCACCAGCCCGACGCCGCAGGACTGCACTATGTGTTCGCCTCGGGGCTTTCCGCCGGCTGCCAGCCACGCGTGCGCCGTGCCCAGGGTGGGGTGCCCGGCGAACGGCAGTTCGCGGCCCGGGCAGAAGATGCGGACGCGGTAGTCGGCGTCGGGCTGGTCTGGCGGCAACACGAAGGTGCACTCCGACAGGTTGGTCCAGTTCGTGAAGTGCTGCATCTGCGCGGTGTCGAGACCGGCGCCATCGAGCACCACCGCCAGCGGGTTGCCGCGGTAGGGGATGGCGGTGAAGACGTCGACCTGGCAGAAGGGGCGGATGTTCATGTCGGGCTCAGGAGAGGGTTTGGTCCAGCACGCCGCGCGCGCAGGGCTGGGTCAGCCAGTGGGCCAGGTATCGGTCCAGGTGGGGCCAGTCGGGTCGGGACTGGGGCAGCCCGAACCAGCGGTGCAGCTCGCACGCGATCGGGAAGTCGGCCATGGTGGGCTCGTCGCCCGCCATGAAGGCGCGCCGCGCCAGGTGTTCGTCGAGTTGCGCGAAAAGCGGCTCGCTGGCGCGCACCGACGCCTCGATGGCGGCGTGGTCGCGCTGCCCGGCCGGTGTGCGGATCCATTGAACGAACGCCGCCCCGCTGGCCCGGTTGAGCGTGGTTTGCTGCCAGTCCATCCAGCGGTCGGCGTCGGCGCGCACTTTCAGGTCGGCCGGGTAGCCTCGCCCGCTGCGCGCGCAGAGGTAGCGCACGATGGCGTTGCTTTCCCAGAGCGTGAAGTCACCGTCCCGCAGCAGGGGCACGAGCCCGTTCGGGTTCATGGCCCGGTAGGCGGGGGTGTTCACCACGCCATGGGCCATCCCGGCGTCGGTGCGCGGCAGGTCCAGCCCGAGCCACTGCGCGCACAGTACCACCTTGCGCACGTTGATGGAACTGAGCCGCCCCCAGAGGTGCAGGCCGGTCGCTTCGTTCATGCAGGGGTTGCCAGCGGCAGGTGCTCGCGCACGGTCTGCGCCAGCGCGGCGATGCCGATGTCGATCTGCTCCACCGAGGCGGTGACGAACGACAGTCGAAGGGCGCGCGGGTCGGCGCGTTCGGTGTAGAAGGGGGTGCCGGGCACGTAGGCCACGCCGCGCTCCACCGCGTGCGGCAGCAAGGCGGTGGCGTTCATGCCCTCGGGCAGCCGTGCCCACAGGAACATGCCGCCGTCGGGCGCGTTCCATTGAACGCCCAGACCGGTCATCTCTCGCTCGAGCGCCGCCAGCATGGCCCGGCACTGTGCCTTGTACAGCGCACGGATGGTGGGCACATGCCGGTCGAGGAAACCGCCCTCCAGCACCCGGCTCACCAGCCGCTGGTTGAAGCCCGGGCTGTGCAGGTCGGCGGCCTGCTTGGCCTGCAGCAGCTTGGGGTAAACGGCTTTGGGCGCCACCACATAGCCCAGGCGCAGGCCCGGCGCCAGCACCTTGGAGAACGACCCGAGGTAGAGGCAGCCGTCCGGCAGCCGCGCGCTCAGGGGTGCGGGGGGCGGGGTGTCGAACCAGAGATCGCCGTACGGGTTGTCTTCGACGATCGGCAGCCCGGCGGCGGCGGCGGCGCGCACCACCGCCACGCGGCGGGCTTCGGTCATGGTGCGCCCGGTGGGGTTCTGGAAGTTGGGCAGCAGGTAAACGAACCGGGCGCCCGGCGCCAGGCGGCCCAGATCGTCCGGGTCGACCCCTTCTGCATCGCTGGCAACGCCTTCAAAGGCCGGTTCCATGGGGGTGAATGCCTGCAGTGCGCCGAGGTAGGTGGGTGTTTCCACCAGCACCCGGCTGCCACTGTCGATGAGCACCTTGGCCACCAAGTCCAGGCCTTGCTGGCTGCCGGTGGTGATCAGCACCTGTGCCGGATCCACCGTCCAGGGAAGCTGGCCGGCCACCCATTCGCGCAGCGGTGCGTGGCCTTCGCTGGCCGCGTACTGCAGCGCTGCCGCTGCGTCGTGGGTGAGCACGGCGTCGCAGGCTTTGGCGAATTCGCTGACGGGAAAGGTTCGCGGCGAAGGCAGGCCGCCAGCAAAGCTGATGATGCCGGGCCGCTCGGTGACTTTGAGGATTTCGCGCAGCACCGAGGGGTTCATGCGCTCCGCGCGTCGGGACAGCGTCCAGGGGGTCTGGGTCATGGTGTGGCCTTGGCAGGGGTCAGGGCAGGGGCAGGCGATCCGCCGAAGCGGCGGCCCGCAAACACGCTGGCCACCACGGCCAGCGCAAAAACCAGGGTGAGGGCGTCGATGCGCTCGCCCAGCAGCGGCACCGCCGCGGCGATGCTGATGAAGGGCTGAAACAGCTGCAGCTGGCTGACGCGCAACGCGCCGCCAATGGCCAGGCCCCGAAACCAGGCGAAGAAGCCGGCCCACATCGAAAACACGGCCACATAGCCCAGCGCCAGCCAGGCGCCGGTGTCGATCGGTCGGTCGGGCCAGGTGAGCAGCGCGCCCGGGATGGTGAAGGGCAGCGCCAGCGCGCACACCCAGCTGATCACGCGCTCGGCGCCCAGCGCGGGCGTGACCTGGGTGCCACCCACGTAGCCCAGTGCCGCGGCCAGCACCGCACCCACCAGCAGCGTGTCCGTCCAGGTGAGGCCGAAGCCGTGGCCCGCCTGATGCGCCCGCAAGATGCTGTAGACCACCACCAGTGCGCTGCCCAGACCCGCGAAGATCCAGAAGCCCAGGCGCGCCCGCTGGTGCATGAGCCAGGCGGCCATCGCGGCCGTGGCCAGTGGCAGCAGCGCGGTGAACACGGCGGCGTGGCTCGCGCTCACGTGGCGCAGCGCCCAGGCCAGCAAGAGCGGAAAACCGATCACGTTGCCCAGCACCGCCAGTGCCAGGGGGCGCCGGTGCGACGGACCCGGCAGCGGTGACCGCGTGGCCCACAGGTAGATGAGCGACAGCACGCCGGCAATGGCCGCCCGGCCCCAGGTGACGAACCAGGGCGACAGCTGCGGGTCGTCGGCGGTGCCGGTGGCCAGCCTCGTCATGGGCAGCGTGAGGCCGAACACCGTGACCCCGAGCAGGCCCAGCAACAGTCCGCGGGTTTCCTGGGATTTCATACGGCGAGCATCCAGAGGGCGGTGGCCACCAGCACCAGCGACAGCGCACGGTTGAACCAGAGCAGCCGCCGCCCGCGCGAAAGCCAGTCGCGCAACAGCGAGCCGATGAGGGCGTAGAGGAAGTTGCTGCTGAAGGCGAACAGCAGCATGACACCGCAGACGATGACCAGGCGTTCGCCCGGGTTGGGTGCGGGCGAGCCGGCGCTGCTGACCACCCAGCCGGCGCTCAGTGTGAGCGCCAGCATCCAGGCCTTGATGTTGAGGAACTGCAGACCCACGCCCTGCCAGAACCCCACGTCCAGGCGGGCCGGATCGGCCGATGCCATCCGGCTGGTGCCCGCCAGTTTCCACGCCAGCCAGAGCATGTACGCCACGCCCAGCAACTTCACGGCCCAGCGCAACAGGGGCACGCCGGTGATCAGGGCGCCAACGCCCAGGCCGGTGGCCAGCATGAGCAGCGTCCATCCCGCGGGCACGGCGAGGCAGAACCGCAAGGCGCGCCGCAGGCCGAAGTTGGCCGCCAGGGCGGTCGACAGGGTCGTGTTCGGCCCCGGCGAGAAGCTCATCGCGGTGCAGAAGATCAGCAGGGCGGTCAGTTCGGTGGCGGACATGCGGGACTGGCGCAGGTGGACGGTGCAATGTACCCTTGGCAGGCAATACACCACCAATACAGATGACCGGCGCAGTTGCCTGTCTGTATTGGTGGGGCAGGCCACACAGACGGAGCCCCCCATGCTGATGAAGACCGCCACCCAGTCGTTGACCGACCAGCTGGCCGACCGCTATGCCGACCGCATTCGCCAGCGTTTGCTGGCACCCGGGGCGCGGTTGCCGTCGGTTCGCGAATGCGCGCGCCAGCACGGTGTGAGCCCGTCGACCGTGGTGGCCGCCTACGACCAGTTGCTGGCGCAAGGCCTGGTGCAGGCCCGCAAGCAGCGTGGATTCTTCGTGCGCGAACTGCCCGCCCCGCGCGCCGACGTGCGCACCGCGGCGCCCCAGGCACCCAGCGCCGGCCCCATCAACGCCACCGCGCTCATCCGTGGCATGTTCCACCGGGTCAGCGACAAGCCCCAGCCCGGCATGGGCGTGTTTCCGCCGGATTGGCTCGAGTCCGGGTTCATGCCCGCGGCGGTTCGGCGGGTGGCGTCCACCCGCGCGCTCAACGACGTTTCGCTCAACTACGGCGAGCCCCTGGGCGACGGCGGGCTGCGCCGGGTGCTGGCTCAGAAGCTGGCCACGCTCAACGTGCTCGCCGACGCCGGCCAGATCATCACCACGGTGGGCGCCACCCATGCGCTGGACATCGTCAGCCGCACCCTGTTGCGGCCTGGCGATCCGGTGCTGGTCGAGGAGCCTGGGTGGGCGGTCGAGTTTGCCCGCCTGGCCGCGCTGGGCATGCGGGTGCTGCCGGTGCCGCGGGGTCCCGACGGCCCCGACCTGGCGGTCATGGAGCGGCTCGCCGAGGCGCATCGGCCCAAGCTGTTCGTCAGCGTGAGCGTGCTGCACAACCCCACCGGATACAGCCTCGCGCCCGGCGTCGCGCACCGGCTGCTGCAACTGGCCCAGCGCTTCGGCTTTCACATCGTCGAAGACGACACCTACAGCCACCTGGCGCCCGAACACGCCACGCGGCTCTGCGCCCTCGACGGTCTGCAGCGAACCATCTATGTGAGCGGATTTGCCAAGATCCTGGCGCCCAACTGGCGCATCGGGTTCATGGCGGCGCCTGCCGCGCTGGTGGAGTCCCTGCTCGACACCAAACTGCTGAGCACCCTGACCACGCCCGCGTTGCTGGAGAAGGCCCTCGCCCATTGCATTGAACAGGGCCAACTGCGGCGCCATGCCGAGCGAATCCGTGTGCGGCTGGACGCCGCGCGGGCCCGAAGTGTGAAGCTGGCCTTGGCGTCGGGATGCCGCTTCGCGGCCGAGCCGGTCGGGCTGTTCGGTTGGGTCGACACCGGCGTGGACACCGACGCGCTGGCGCAGCGCCTGCTCGACGACGGCTACCTGATCGCGCCCGGCGCGCTGTTCCATGCGGCCCGGGCGCCGAGCACGCTCATGCGCATCAACTTCACCACCAGCCAGGACGCCGCCTTCTGGCGCACCTATTCGAAAAGGGTGGCCGAGCTGCCCTGAGGTGCGATCCCGGTGGGGGCGTTCACCGCGCGCTCAGCGCCTCATGCCGCTCCATGGCGGCCATCCAGGCTTCTTCGACCTCGGCGTGGCGCGTGGACAGCGCAGCAGCCCGGGCCGGATCGGTGGTGAACACCGCGCCATCGGCCAGTTCGGCGTCGATGGCCGCCTGTTCCGCCTCGAGCTCGGCGATGCGCGCCGGCAGGGATTCCAGCTCGCGCTGCTCTTTGTAGCTGAGCTTGCGGCGGGCGACGGGCTCCGCGGCCGGTGCGGGGTTGCGGGTGTTGGCACTGCGCGCAGGTGCCGGTGTGGAAGCCGGTGACGCTGACGCCGCCCGCGCCGCCTGCGTCATCCAGTCCTGCACGTCGCCGACGTACTCGCGCCATTGACCATCCCCCTCGGCCACCAGCGTGCTCGTCACGACGTTGTCCAGGAAGCGCCGGTCGTGGCTGACCAGGAACACCGTGCCCTCATACTGCTGCAGAAGGTCCTCCAGCAGTTCGAGCGTGTCGATGTCGAGGTCGTTGGTGGGTTCGTCCAGCACCAGCACGTTGGCGGGCCGGGCAAAGAGCCGCGCCAACAGCAGGCGGTTGCGCTCACCGCCGGACAGCGTGCGAACCGGCGAGTTGGCCCGAGCGGGCGAAAAAAGGAAGTCACCGAGGTAGCTCTTGACGTGCGTGCGCTTCTCGCCGATCTCGATCCACTCGCTGCCGGGGCTGATGAAATCCTCCAGCGTGGCGTCCAGATCGATCTGGTCCCGCATCTGGTCGAAATACGCCACCTGGACACGGCTGCCCTGGCGAACCGTGCCGCTGTCGGGCGCCAGTTCACCCAGAATGATTTTCAACAGCGTGGTCTTGCCGGCGCCGTTCGGTCCGATGATCCCCACCTTGTCGCCTCGAAGGATGGTGGTGGAGAAATCGCGAACGACCGCGCGGGCGCTTCCATCGGCCAGGGGAAAGGCCTTGTTCACC
>JBKIXD010000002.1:0-920000 GCA_046604145.1 Hydrogenophaga sp. XSHU_21 | reverse complement strand
GGTGACGGCGTACCTTTTGTATAATGGGTCAGCGACTTACATTCAGTGGCAAGCTTAACCGAATAGGGTAGGCGCAGGGAAACCGAGTCCGAATAGGGCGATTCAGTCGCTGGGTGTAGACCCGAAACCAGGTGATCTATCCATGGCCAGGATGAAGGTGCCGTAACAGGTACTGGAGGTCCGAACCGACCAGTGTTGCAAAACTGGCGGATGAGCTGTGGATAGGGGTGAAAGGCTAAACAAACCTGGAAATAGCTGGTTCTCTCCGAAAACTATTTAGGTAGTGCCTCAAGTATTACCGTCGGGGGTAGAGCACTGTTTTGGCTAGGGGGTCATGGCGACTTACCAAACCAAGGCAAACTCCGAATACCGACGAGTACAGCTTGGGAGACAGAGCACCGGGTGCTAACGTCCGGACTCAAGAGGGAAACAACCCAGACCGCCAGCTAAGGTCCCTAAAATTGGCTAAGTGGGAAACGAAGTGGGAAGGCTAAAACAGTCAGGATGTTGGCTTAGAAGCAGCCATCATTTAAAGAAAGCGTAATAGCTCACTGATCGAGTCGTCCTGCGCGGAAGATGTAACGGGGCTCAAGCCAGTTACCGAAGCTGCGGATTCGCCAGCAATGGCGAGTGGTAGGAGAGCGTTCTGTAAGCCTGTGAAGGTGGCTTGTAAAGGCTGCTGGAGGTATCAGAAGTGCGAATGCTGACATGAGTAGCGTTAAAGCGGGTGAAAAGCCCGCTCGCCGTAAGCGCAAGGTTTCCTACGCAACGTTCATCGGCGTAGGGTGAGTCGGCCCCTAAGGCGAGGCAGAGATGCGTAGCTGATGGCAAGCAGGTCAATATTCCTGCACCGATCACAAGTGCGATGTGGGGACGGATCTTAATAGGTAATCCGGGTGTTGGATGTCCCGGTTTAGGCAGAAGTAGGCGAGCGTCAGGCAAATCCGGCGCTCATATACCGAGGCTGCAGATCGAGCGAGCTTGCTCGCGAAGTTACTGAACGAGGTCCCAGGAAAAGCCACTAAGCTTCAGCTTGTGATCGACCGTACCGCAAACCGACACTGGTGCGCGAGATGAGTATTCTAAGGCGCTTGAGAGAACTCGGGAGAAGGAACTCGGCAAATTGACACCGTAACTTCGGAAGAAGGTGTGCCCTATTAGTGTGTAGTGAACAACGAAGCACGAACGGGTTGCAAAGAATAGGTGGCTGCGACTGTTTATTAAAAACACAGCACTCTGCAAACACGAAAGTGGACGTATAGGGTGTGACGCCTGCCCGGTGCTGGAAGATTAATTGATGGGGTGCAAGCTCTTGATCGAAGTCCCAGTAAACGGCGGCCGTAACTATAACGGTCCTAAGGTAGCGAAATTCCTTGTCGGGTAAGTTCCGACCTGCACGAATGGCGTAACGATGGCCACACTGTCTCCTCCCGAGACTCAGCGAAGTTGAAATGTTTGTGATGATGCAATCTCCCCGCGGAAAGACGGAAAGACCCCATGAACCTTTACTGTAGCTTTGTATTGGACTTTGAACAGATCTGTGTAGGATAGGTGGGAGGCTTTGAAGCAGGGTCGCTAGATCTTGTGGAGCCAACGTTGAAATACCACCCTGGTGTGTTTGAGGTTCTAACCTAGGCCCGTGATCCGGGTCGGGGACAGTGCATGGTAGGCAGTTTGACTGGGGCGGTCTCCTCCCAAAGCGTAACGGAGGAGTTCGAAGGTACGCTAGGTACGGTCGGACATCGTGCTAATAGTGCAATGGCATAAGCGTGCTTAACTGCGAGACTGACAAGTCGAGCAGATGCGAAAGCAGGACATAGTGATCCGGTGGTTCTGTATGGAAGGGCCATCGCTCAACGGATAAAAGGTACTCTGGGGATAACAGGCTGATACCGCCCAAGAGTTCATATCGACGGCGGTGTTTGGCACCTCGATGTCGGCTCATCTCATCCTGGGGCTGTAGCCGGTCCCAAGGGTATGGCTGTTCGCCATTTAAAGAGGTACGTGAGCTGGGTTTAAAACGTCGTGAGACAGTTTGGTCCCTATCTTCCGTGGGCGCTGCAGATTTGAGGAAGCCTGCTCCTAGTACGAGAGGACCGGAGTGGACGCACCTCTGGTGTACCGGTTGTCACGCCAGTGGCATTGCCGGGTAGCTAAGTGCGGAAGAGATAACCGCTGAAAGCATCTAAGCGGGAAACTCGTTCCAAGATGAGATCTGCCGGGGCCTTGAGCCCCCTGAAGGGTCGTCGTAGACCACGACGTTGATAGGCTGGGTGTGGAAGCGCAGCAATGCGTTAAGCTAACCAGTACTAATTGCCCGTGAGGCTTGACCCTATAACTTTGATGCTGCAACAGCATCCAAAAGCAAATGCAACGATGTGCCGCATCGTTGGCTGCAATCAAGATGATCGCTGATGGCCCACCAGGTTGGTGGCGCTCAAGACTCTATGAATTCGCTTGGCTGAACACCTTCAGCCAGGCAACCCGTTATGCCTGACGACCATAGCAAGGTGGCCCCACTCCTTCCCATCCCGAACAGGACAGTGAAACGCCTTCGCGCCGATGATAGTGCGGATTCCCGTGTGAAAGTAGGTCATCGTCAGGCTCTTATCCTGAGAAGCCCTCATTGCAAACGCAATGAGGGCTTTTTCTTTTGGCGTTTGCCATGGAGGGCAGGGTGGAACACCCACCAGCGTTTCAGCGATTGAAAATCTGGTCGCCTTCCACGCTCAATGCTTGCTGGCGGACCAGTTCTTCCACCAGTGTGTCGAGCTGAATGTCCAGCGGTGCTTGGTCATCGACCCTCGCAATTCGGGCGAAGTAGTCCGACGCTGCAAACCAGTCGTGAAGGGTCTGACGCTGACACGACTGCCACTCCAGCAGCTTGAACTTGACCAGCACCTTGAGCGCATGGCGGCGGTGCCGCGCTGGATCTCCCAGGAACTGAGCCAATCGCCGGTGCGCCCGCTCCAGCGCAGACGACACCTCGGCCCGCCCTCTGATCACTCCGCCATGGCCGGGAATCACGATCTCGGGCGACAAGGATGCGATGACCTCGAGCGTTTGCTGAACTTCTGCAAAGCCCGAGTCGCCGTCGAGCTCGGGAAACACCACGCCAAAGCCGTTGTTCCAGAGGGCATCGGCGGAAATGAGCGCCTTCAGCTGGGGCTCGAACCAGATCAGCGAATGGGGGTCGTGGCCCGGCGCGGCCAATGCGCGCCAGCAAAGGCGCCCCACCTCCAGCACATCACCGGGATGAATCACGGCATCGGCCCGGAACGCTGGGCACTGCTGTCCGGTGGGTTCATAGGTGAGCGCCACAGCGTCCCAATTCTGAACAGCCGCCCATTGCCCCGGGGGAATGGCAATCTGCGCCATCGGCCATGCGGTCTTGAGTGCGGCATTGCCTCCGCAATGATCGCTGTGCAGGTGGGTGTTCACGATCCGGTCCAGCGAACGACCGCCCAACGCGTTCCGGATCAGCGACACAGTCTGGTCGGCGTGGGTCGCGTAACCGGTGTCGATCACGGTGGCTTGCGCGTCGTCCACCAACAGCACGTTGTTGGACGACAACCAGCCACGCTCAAAGACGAAGACGCCGTGGTCTGCCAGCAAAGGGTCGCTGGGCGGTTCTGGATGCGCTGGAAGGGTCATTCAGCCATTGTCGCCGTACGGGTGTCAGGCAAAGCCGCAGCCGTCCAACCGATGAACCAGCAACGCCACGTCTCCTTCAAACAGGTCCTCGATCCAGACACCCTCTCGCGAGGCAATCGCCTGCAGAAAAAGATCCGTGTCGCCGGCAAGCTCGGCAAAGGCGTCGAAGCCGGTTTCGAGAAAGTGTTGAAGCGCTTCGAGCCCGGCGGCGCGTGCGGCCGGTCGCATCATGCGCAGCGCGATGCGCAGCGAGCGCACGCGCGTCAGCCGCTGAAGTTCGCGTCCCATGTCCAGCACCACCGCCAACTGCCTTGAACGGGCCTCACGACCACCGGATTCGCGCCATGCGTGCACATACCGCATAGAACTGGCCAATCCTTCGTTCGCCAACCAGCGCCGGGCCAGCTCGTGGTCCAGTTGTTCGGTCAACGCATGCAGTTCGGTCAGGTCCACCGCCAATCGATTCACCTGCGCGGGAAACATGCGCTCGAGCGCGCCGGCAATCCGGCCAAACTGTTCGTCCCGCCTGGAAAAATCATGTTCGCCGTACAGTTCCTCCAGGAAGAAACGAACCGCCGGAGCGCTGCGCGTCCGGGCCGCGAAGTCGGCATAGGTGTGTCGAAACCGCGCAGCCTGCAAGCGCTTCACCATGCGGAGCGCCTCGGCCTCACCGGTCAGCTCCGCGCGGCGCCGAAGGGAAGCCACCAGCTCCAGATTGCGGCGAATGGCATCGGAAGGGGACGTCGAACCTGACATGCCACCAGTCTAGCGGGCACCAAGTGCCACCAGTGCCACCAGTGCCACCAATGCCACCAGTGCCACCAGTACCACCAGTACCACCAGTACCACCAGTACCACCAGTGCCACCAGTGCGATAGTCAAGGAATGACGAAAGAACCCCACACACCACGGTCCTCCTCGCTCGCGCGCATCCAGCAAGGCATGGTGATCACGGCGGCTGCGCTCATCCTGGCCGCCATCGCGCTGATGGCCCGGGGACATGCAGCTTGGGGCCTGGCACTGCTGGTCGCCCTGACCACCGGTCATGCCGCCGCCATCGCCCTCGAACTCGCCTTGGCCGCCCGGGTGAACCGGGCCGACCCGCTCCCGCGGCCCACCTTCGCCGAATGGCTGCACGCATGGACGCAGGAAGTGCGCGTGGCCGTGCAGGTGTTTGCCTGGCGCCAGCCCTTTCGATGGGCGCGCCACCCCGACCATCGCACGAAAGCAGCCGCCGCCCACGCCCCCGCGGTGTTGATCCATGGTTTTGTCTGCAACCGGGGATTCTGGTTGCCCTGGATGGAGCGCATGACCCGCATGGGCATTGCCTGGACCAGCGTCAACCTCGAGCCGGTGTTCGGATCGATCGATGACTACCCGGACCAGATCGAAGACGCGGTCCGGCGGGCGGAAGCGCTGTCGCCCGCCAAGCCGGTGCTGATCTGTCACAGCATGGGTGGGCTCGCGGCCCGGGCCTGGCTGGCCGCCGATCCGCGCCGGCGCGAGCGGGTGTCCAAGGTGATCACCATCGGCTCACCGCATGCCGGCACCTGGCTGGCTCGGTTCGGACACAGCCCCAACGGCCGGCAGATGCGCCCGGGCGGGCCCTGGCTCGAAAGCCTGTCGGCACGCGAGCACGCCCTGCGCCCACAAGACACCTACGCCGGATTTGTCTGCTGGGTCTCCACCACAGACAACATCGTGTTTCCGGCTTCAACCGCCACGCTGCCCGGTGCCGACAACCGCCTCATCCGGGGCGCTGGCCATGTCGACCTCGCTTTTCACCCCGGCGTGATGGCCGAATCGCTGGCGATGCTGGCGTCGGCGGACAGCTCGCCCAGCGAACGAACCTGCTCGTAAATGGACGAAAAGTCGGGGGCGGTCATCTCGAACAGCTGTTCGAAGCTGTCGATCACGAAGTAGGTGGCCTGGTAATCGTCGATCTTGTAGCGGGTGCGCATGCACCGCACCAGATCAAGCATGACACGCCGGGCCCGCGGGCTGTACACGCTGTGCCGCAGCTCGCCAGACGAGCTCAGGATGCCGGCGCCATAGGCCCGCAATCCGCTGGCCTCGCGAATCAGGCCGAACTCGATCGTGTACCAGTACAGCCGCGACAACAGCTCACCGGCGCCCAGGCGGTGGGCCTTCAAGCCCCCTTCGCCATACCGCTGCACATAGTCCGCAAACACCGGGTTGAACAGCAAAGGCACATGACCGAACAGGTCGTGGAACACATCCGGCTCCACGATGTAATCGAACTCCTCCGGGGTGCGGATCCAGTCCGTCACGGGAAAGCGTCGATGGGCCAGCAGCTCGAAAAACGGGCGCTCGGGAATGAGCCCGGGGACCGCGACGATTTCCCAGCCGGTGGCCGGCTTCAGCCGCTCGTTGATTTCGTCGAATCGCGGGATCCGGTCCTTCACGCCCAGCGATGGGAGCGCATCGATGAAAGCCTGTGCAGCCAGCCCTGGCAGAAGCGCACGCTGCCGTTCATACAAACGGCGGTAGGTGTCGTGGTCTGCCGCGGTGTAGCCCGCCCAGTCCTGCTCGCAGGTGTAATCGTCGCGCGCGCGCCCGTAGTTGCCACGCGGCGGCCGCTCACTGGCGCCATACACAACAGGTTCAACGGCCATGGCGTCTTCTCCGTCAGGCCTTGAGCACGCCGCGGCGAACCTGATCGATCTCCATGGTCTCGAAAAGCGCCTTGAAGTTGCCTTCGCCGAAACCCTGGTTGCCCTTGCGCTGAATGAACTCGAAGAAGATCGGCCCGAGCTGGTTCTCGCTGAAGATCTGGAGCAGCAACTCCCCGGGCTGCCCATCCACGAGGATGTTGCGCTGTTTGAGGCCCTCAAGGTCTTCGCCGTGCGCAGGAATACGCTTGGGAAGCAGCTCGTAGTAGGTTTCGCTGGTGGTCAGCAACTTCACGCCAGCCAGCTGCAGCGCGTCCACGGTCTCGTACAGATTGGTCGAGCCCATGGCGATGTGCTGGATGCCTTCACCGTGGTATCGATCCAGGTACTCCTGGATCTGTCCGGCCTTCTCGTTGCCCTCTTCATTGATCGGAATCCGGATCTTTCCGCAGGGGCTGGTCATGGCCTTGCTCTTGACGCCGGTGGCCTGCCCCTCGATGTCGAAGTAGCGCACCTCGCGGAAGTTGAACAGCCGCTCATAGAAATCGGCCCACTCGGCCATGCGGCCCCGGTGCACGTTGTGCGTCAGGTGGTCGATGTAGGTCAGTCCATGCCCGACCGGGTTGAGCTCGGCGCCGGGCAGGGGCTCGAAATCGACATCGTAAAAACCGATGTTGCCGATGTCCCCGTCCTTCGCGCCGTTCTTGCCGCGCCAGCGGTCGATGAAATAGATGATCGAGTCGCCGATCCCCTTGATGGCGGGGATGTTCAGTTCGCCCGGGCCCGCCGATTGGGCGTAACCCCAGGCGCCCAGCGAGATGGCGCGCTCGTAGGCGGCCTTGGCATCCTTCACCCGAAAAGCGATGGCGCAGACGCTGGGCCCGTGCAGTCGCGCAAACCGTTGGGCGAAACTGTCCGGCTCGGCATTGATGATGAAGTTGATCTCGCCCTGGCGGTACAGCGTGACCGCTTTGTGGCGGTGCCGCGCGATCGGCTTGAACCCCATGCGCTCGAACAGCGCGCCCATGGCCACGGGGTCGGGCGCTGCGTACTCGATGAACTCGAAACCGTCGGTGCCCATGGGGTTCTCCCAACCCTCGAACGTGGCGGTGGCGGCGGTGGGCAGGGCGGCGTTCATGGCGGTCTCCTCGGATCGGTTGGCGGACGGGCCACTGTAGGGCGACAGCGTGTCACGATTCCGGCTTTCTGGGGCGCGCCACTCGTCCATCACGCAAGAAACCTGCACAATCCCGAAAATGCAAGCCTTGGACAAGCTGGATCGAGCCATTCTGCGCAGGCTCCAATCTGATGGGCGCGCCACCTACGACCAGGTCGCGGAGGCGGTCGGCCTGTCGGCCAGCGCCGTGTTGCGCCGCGTGCGCCGCCTGGAAGACGCGGGGGTGATTGCCGGCTATGTGGCGCTGCTTCGGCCCGAAGCCGTCGGGCTCGGCCTCACGGCCCACGTCAGCGTGCGCCTGGAGAAGCATGCCGACGGCCACAAGCGCAGCCCCATGGACGAATTCCGGGCCAGCGTCATGACCTGGCCCGAGGTGGTCGAGTGTGTGGCCCTCACCGGCGAGATGGACTACCAGCTTCGCCTGCTGGTGGCCGACATGCCGGCCTATTCACGCTTCATGATGGAGACCTTGCTCAAGCACCCCAGCGTGCAGGACTGCAAGACCAGTTTCGTGATGGACCGCGTCAAGAGCACAACCGCCCTGCCGCTGTGACCCCGAAGGAATGGCTTGCGCAGGGCGCCCGTCCGGGCCATGCTGGCGCACCTTCATGTTCGCTCCATGCAAGACAAAGACACCCAAGCCCCCCGCGCCGACCGGCCCGAGCCGACGACGGTGCCGATCCGGTCGCTCGACAGCGGACACCGGCCGCAGATCCTGCGCCACCTGCAGGCGCTGGAGGGGCCCGACCGGTACCTGCGCTTCGGTTATGCGGCCAGTGACGAGCAGATCCAGCGCTATGTCGACCAGCTCGACTTCGATCGCGACATGCTGTTCGGCATCTTCAACCGCCGCCTGCACCTCATTGCCATGGCCCACCTGGCCTTCTCGGTCGACCCCGAACTGCGCAACTGCGCCGAGTTCGGCGTGTCGGTGGCGCGCGCCTCGCGCGGCAAGGGTTATGGAAGCCGTCTCTTCGAGCGCGCTGTGGTTCACGCGCGCAACGAAGGTGTGTACCAACTCTTCATCCACGCCCTGTCCGAAAACACCGCCATGCTCAAGATCGCGCGCAACGCCGGCGCGGTGCTCGAGCGGGCCGGGTCCGAAACCGAGGCCCACCTTCGCCTTCCGCCCGCCAGCTTCGACTCCCGCGTGAGCGAACTCATCAGCGAACAGGTGGCCCTCACCGATTACCACCTGAAGGCGCAGGCCAAGCAGTTCTGGGGCGTGATCCGGGTGCTGCAGGAAATCCGGCAGGGGGTGCGCGATGCGCGCGACCGCAGTCGCCGCTAGCCTTGCCCGCCGGGCTCTTCAGGGCGAAGTTGGCGCCCCCTGACACACCGTTGCGGTATCCTTGCCCGCTGTTGCAACCACCCAGCTTCCCCCGTGGCCGACCAACCCCCCAGTAGCGGGCCGCAGCGCGGCCTGCGGCTCCC
Source organism: Hydrogenophaga sp. XSHU_21 (assembly GCA_046604145.1). GTDB lineage: Bacteria > Pseudomonadota > Gammaproteobacteria > Burkholderiales > Burkholderiaceae_C > Hydrogenophaga. The sequence goes on along the minus strand of JBKIXD010000002.1, from coordinate 911,102 downwards.
CGACAAACGCGGATTCCTGCAAAAGCTCGCCGAGTTCCTTCACCCGGGCCCAGACTCGAAGGACGAGCTGATCGAAACCCTCGCCGAAGCCGAGGACAACGACATCATCAACGCCGAATCCCGGGTCATGCTCGAAGGCGTGATCCGCATCGCCGACATGACGGCCGGTGACGTCATGGTGGCGGCGCCGCGCATGGACATGATCGACATCGATGCGCCCTACGACGAGCTGTTGCACCTGGTGATCGACACCGCGCACTCACGCTTCCCGGTGTACGAAGGCGAGCGCGAGAACATCATCGGCATCCTGCTCGCCAAAGACCTGCTCAAGCTGCAGCGCGCCCCCGAACTCAACATCCGGGCCCTGCTGCGCCCGGCCACCTTCGTGCCCGAGAGCAAGGGCCTCAACGACCTGCTGCGCGAGTTTCGCGGCAACCGCAACCACCTTGCCATCGTCATCGACGAATTCGGCCGGGTGGCCGGTCTCATCACCATCGAGGACGTGCTCGAGGAGATCGTCGGCGAGATCGAGGACGAATTCGACGTCGATGAAGATGCCGGCGACATCTTCGCGCTGGCCGACAGCACCTGGCGCGTCAGTGGCGACACGCCGATCGACCGCATCAACGAGGCCTTCGGCCTGCGCCTGTCCGACGACGATTTCGACACCGTCGGCGGGCTGATTGCCCACACCATGGGCCACGTGCCCAAGCGGGGCGAGGTGCACGAGCTGGAAGGCCTACGCTTCACCGTGCTGCACACCAAGGGAGGCGCGGTCAAGTGGTTCAAGGTCGCCCCCCTGCCGACCGAACCCTGACCCGCCGCAACGCCCCGCCCCATGCGCAGCCTCTTCGGATCGCTCCACACCCCATCGAGCTTTCACCCGATGACGCGCCGCCCCCCGGGGCGCGGCTCACGGCTGGCTTCGTTCCTGTTCTTCTGGGTGTGCCTGCTGGGCGGGCTGGCACAAGGCGCGGCCGTGGCCTGGCCACTGAAGCAGTGGACGCCCGCCGGACTCGAGGTCGGCCAACCCAGCGGCTGGCTCCAGATTGCGTCGCTGGCGGTGCTGGTGTTCTCGCTTCAATTCGCCACCCGGGTCGGCCAGGCCATGTGGCGGGGCTGGGTGTTCAGCACGGCCTGGCTGGCGGGCACGTTCTGGTGGCTGTTCATTTCCCTGCACACCTACGGCGGGCTCCAGGTCTGGCTGGCCGTGCTCGCGGTCGGTGCGCTGGCGGGGGCGCTCGCCCTTTACTACGCTCTGGCCGTGGGCTTCCTGTGTGCCTTCGCCCCGCTGGCGCGCAGCGCGCAGGCCATCATGTTCGCCGGTGCCTGGACCCTGGCCGAACTCGCTCGCGGTCAGCTCTTCACCGGCTTTCCATGGGGGGCTGGGGGCTACGCGCAGGTTGACCTGATGGCGCCCTGGGCACCCTTGGTGGGTGTGTACGGCATGGGCTTTCTGGCGGCCGTGCTGGCCTACGTGCTGGCCTCACTGATCACCTCTGCGGTCCACCGCGCCATTGCCTGGATGCGCCAGCCGGTGCGCCCGGTGCCGACGCGCGCCCCGGGTGGCGTGTACGTGGCCACCGCCAAGACCGGGTTGCAGGTGCGGGCGGTGTCGCTCTGGGCCCTGGCCCGAGGGGCGGTCGTCTGGTCGGTGGTGGCGCTGCTGCTTGTCAGTCTGGTGGGGGGTGGCCAGCGCTGGCGCGGGCTCGGGCACGCCGACACCGCGTCGGCAGGCCCGCTGCGCGTCTGGCTCCTGCAGGGCAACATTCCCCAGGACCAGAAGTTCGTGCCCGGCACGGGCGTGGCGCAGGCACTGGACTGGTACCCGCGGCAGATGGTCGAGGGGATGGCGGCGGCGGCATCGGGCAACGGCCCCCAGCTCATCGTGGCGCCTGAAACCGCGTTGCCCCTGTTGCCGGCCCAGCTCGGCACCGATTTCTGGCGCGGCCTGATCGAGCCGCTGGCGGCCCAGACCGGCGCCCGGTCCACCGCCATCCTCACGGGCCTGCCGCTGGGCAGCCTCGAGGCCGGCTACACCAACTCGGCCTGGGGCATCACCCCCGCCATCGCGCGCCGTGCCCTGGGCAATCCCGGGTCGATCGATGCCCATCGGTACGACAAGCACCACCTCGTGCCGTTCGGCGAATTCATTCCCCCGTTTTTCCGCTGGTTCACCCAGATGATGAACATCCCGCTCGGCGACTTTTCGCGGGGTGCCCTGCCGCAGCCGCCATGGTCCTGGGCCGACCAGCGCATTGCCCCGAACATCTGCTACGAAGACCTGTTCGGCGAGGAACTGGCTGCTTCGTTCACGCGGGCGGACACCGCGCCCACGGTCCTCGTCAACCTCAGCAACATTGCGTGGTTCGGCGATTCCGTGGCGATCGACCAGCACCTGCAGATCTCCCGCCTGCGGGCGATCGAGTTCGGGCGCCCGATGCTGCGGGCCACCAACACTGGCGCCACCGCCGTCATCGACCACCGGGGCACCGTGACGCACGCCTTGCCCCGGCTCGAGCGGGGCCGCCTCGAGGCGTCGGTGGAAGGGCGCACCGGCCTCACTCCCTACGCCAGCTGGACCGCCCGGTGGGGCCTCAAGCCCGTGTGGCTGGTCTGCGCGGTGCTGGTGCTGGTGATTGCGTCGCTGCGCAACCTGGGGCGGCGCGGCGGCAGAACCCGGCGCCGCTGAAGCGCGCCCGGCCGGGCCACGGCACCCGGCGTCCCCCGCCCGTAAAATCCCGGGCTGTCACCGCGGCGCGTCAGGGCGCCGCGATCCCCACCGATCCGAGACCGTCGGCCCGCCAGCGTGCGGGCCATTCGCGCATGCTGACCTTCCAACAGATCATTCTCAAGCTGCAGTCGTACTGGGACGCCCAGGGTTGCGCACTGCTGCAGCCCTACGACATGGAGGTGGGTGCCGGCACCAGCCACACCGCCACCTTCCTGCGCGCCATCGGTCCCGAGCCGTGGAAGGCCGCCTATGTGCAGCCGAGCCGACGGCCCAAGGACGGCCGCTACGGCGAGAACCCGAACCGCCTGCAGCATTACTACCAGTTCCAGGTCGTGCTCAAGCCCGCGCCGGCCAACATCCTCGAGCTCTACCTCGGCTCGCTGGAAGCCCTGGGCTTCGACCTGAAGAAGAACGACATCCGCTTCGTCGAGGACGACTGGGAGAACCCCACGCTCGGCGCGTGGGGCCTGGGCTGGGAGGTCTGGCTCAATGGCATGGAGGTGACGCAGTTCACCTATTTCCAGCAGGTCGGCGGCATCGACTGCCGTCCGGCCACCGGCGAGATCACCTATGGCCTGGAGCGCCTGGCCATGTACCTGCAGGGGGTGGACAACGTCTACAACCTGAAGTGGACCGACTCGATGAGCTACGGCGACGTGTACCTGCAGAACGAAAAAGAGCAGTCGGCCTACAACTTCGAGCACAGCGACGCCGATTTCCTGTTCACCGCGTTCGCGGCCCACGAAAAGCAGGCCAAGTACCTCATGGAGCAGCAGCTCGCACTGCCGGCGTACGAGCAGGTGCTCAAGTGTGCGCACAGCTTCAACCTGCTGGACGCCCGCGGCGCCATCAGTGTGACCGAGCGCGCCGCCTACATCGGACGCATCCGCAACCTGGCCCGCAGCGTGGCGCAAAGCTATTACGAGAGCCGCGAGCGCCTGGGCTTCCCCATGGCGCCGCGCGAATGGGTGGCACAGATGGACAAGAAGGCCGCCTGAGAAGCGAACCCACAAGATGACCGCACAGAACCTGCTCGTCGAGCTTTTCGTCGAGGAACTGCCGCCCAAGGCGTTGAAGAAGCTCGGTGACGCCTTCGCCACCGGCCTTGCCCGCAGCCTCATGGCGCAGGGGCTCGCCCCGGCCGATGCCGCCGTGACCGCTTTCGCCTCACCGCGCCGCTTGGGCGCTCACGTGGCCGGTGTGCTGCCGCGCGCGGCCGACAAACCGGTTTCGCAGAAGCTCATGCCCGTCTCCGTGGGGCTGGATGCCAGCGGCCAGCCCACGCCCGCGCTGCTCAAGCGGCTGGCGGCGCTCGGTGCCGATGCATCGGCCGTCGCCGGCCTGCGCCGCGCACCCGACGGCAAGGCCGAAGCCCTGTTCTTCGACAGCGTGGCACCCGGCGCCGACCTGGCGGTGGGGTTGCAGAAAGCGCTCGACGAAGCCCTGGCGCAGTTGCCCATCCCCAAGGTCATGACCTACCAGCTCGAATCGGGCTGCGCCTTGCCGGGTTGGGACAGTGTGCAGTTCGTGCGCCCGGCGCATGGCCTCGTCGCGCTGCATGGCGGCACCGTGGTGCCGGTCAAGGCCCTGGGCCTGGAGGCCGGTTCGGCCACACACGGTCACCGCTTCGAGGCCGCGGTGAATCCGGTGGTGATTCCGCACGCCGACGCCTACGCCGACACCCTGGCCCGGGACGGCGCGGTCATCGCCTCGTTTGCCGAACGCCGCGCCGAGATCGCGCGCCAACTGGCCGCCGCCGCGGCCCGGGTGGGCGGCGGTTGCAGGCCGATCGAAGACGACGCCCTGCTCGACGAAGTGACCGCACTGGTCGAGCGCCCCAACGTACTGGTGTGCGAGTTCGAAAAGCAGTTCCTCGACGTGCCGCAGGAATGCCTCATCCTCACGATGAAGGCCAACCAGAAGTACTTCCCGCTGCTCGATGCGCAGGGGCGCCTCACCAACCGGTTCCTGGTGGTCAGCAACATCAGCCCTGCCGACGCCAGCGCGGTGATCGGCGGCAACGAACGCGTGGTGCGCCCCCGTCTGGCCGACGCCAAGTTCTTCTTCGACCAGGACCGCAAGCGCACGCTGGAATCGCGCGTCGCGGGCCTGGGCAAGGTGGTCTATCACAACCAGCTGGGCACGCAGGGTGAGCGGGTGGAGCGCGTGCGCGCGATCGCCAGGGCCATCGGGCAGATGCTCGGGGGCGATGTGCTGGCGAAGCAGGCCGACATCGCCGCGCGCCTGGCCAAGACCGACCTGCTCACCGACATGGTGGGCGAGTTCCCCGAGCTGCAGGGCATCATGGGCGGCTATTACGCGCGCCACGACGGCCTGACCGAAGACATCGCGTTCGCGATCGAAGACCACTACAAGCCGCGCTTTGCCGGTGATGCCCTGCCGCGAAACGCCGTGGGCACGGTGGTGGCGCTGGCCGACAAGCTGGAAACCCTGGTGGGCATGTTCGGCATCGGCAACCTGCCCACCGGCGACAAGGACCCGTTCGCGCTGCGCCGGCATGCGCTGGGCGTGGTGCGCATGCTGGTCGAACAGTCGCTGCCGCTGGACCTCACCGCGCTGCTGCGGGCGGCCGTGCCGGCGTTCGGTGACCTGATCAAGGACCCGAGCGCCGCCCTCGGCGACTTCGTGTACGACCGCCTCGCCGGCAGCCTGCGTGAGCAGGGCTGCAGCGCGCAGGAAGTCGATGCGGTGCTGGCGCTTCGCCCGGAGCGCCTGGACGACGTGGCCAGGCGCCTGCAGGCCGTCCGCGGTTTCGCCGCCCTGCCCGAAGCCCCCGCGCTGGCCGCGGCCAACAAACGCATCGGCAACATCCTCAAGAAATCCGACGGCACCGGCGCGGTGGTGAACCCGGCGCTGCTGGCGGAGCCCGCCGAGAAGACCCTGTTTGCGGCCATGCAGGCCACCGTGCCCGGCGCCAACGCCCGCTTCGAGGCCGGCGACTTCACCGCCAGCCTGCAGGCCCTGGCGGCCCTGCGCGCACCGGTCGACGCCTTCTTCGACGGTGTCATGGTGAACGCCGACGACCCCGCGCTCAAGGCCAACCGGCTGGGCCTGCTCCGCGAACTGCACGGCGCGATGAACCGGGTGGCCGACCTGTCGCGTCTGGCGGCATGATGGCGCCATGAAACTGCTCATCCTCGACCGCGACGGCACCCTCAACCGCAGCCGCGACGACAAGGTCGCGTCGCCGGACGAGTGGGAGGCGCTGCCCGGCGCGCTCGAGGCGGTGGCACGGCTCAACCACGGCGGCTGGCGCGTGGTGCTGGCCACCAACCAGTCCGGCATCGGCCGCGGCCTGTTCGACATGGCCTCGCTCAACGCCATTCACGCCAAGATGCACCGCCAGCTGGCCGCGGTGGGGGCTCGGGTCGAGGCCATCTTCATCTGCCCGCACGCGCCCGAAGAGGCCTGCGATTGCCGCAAGCCGGCGCCTGGCCTGTTTCGCCAGATCGGCGCCCGCTTCGGCGTGCCGCTGACCGACGTGCCCGCCGCCGGCAACGCGCTGCGGCACGTGCAGGCCGCCGCCGCCGCCGGCTGCCCCACGCACCTGTTGCTGGCGGGCCAGTCGGCCCACCTTCGCGGCCTGCAGCGCGACACCATCCTCGGCCTGCCCGACCACACCCTCGTTCACCAGGACCTCGGCGCCTTTGCCGACTGGCTGCTCAACGAATCCACCGCCGCCGCGCGCCCTTCCGCATGATCCTGGTTCACGCCCTGCGCTCCCTGCTGCACCTGCTGGTGATGGCCGTCACCGTGATTCCCTGGGGCACGGCGGTCATCATCGCTGCGCCATTCCTCAGCAGCACGCAGGTCTATTGGATGTGTGTCGGCTGGCTGCGTCTGGCCGTGCGCAGCGGCGAGCTCATCCTGGGCATCCGCAACCGCGTGACCGGCTGGGAGAACCTGCCGGTGGGCACCACGGCATCGGCCATCCTGCTGGTCAAGCACCAGTCCACGTGGGAAACCTTCTGCATGCCCACGCTCATGCCGCACCCCCTGGCCTACGTGTTCAAGAAAGAGCTGCTGTACGTGCCGTTCTTCGGCTGGGCCATGGGTCGGCTCGACATGATCCACATCGACCGCAGCAAGCGGGCGCAGGCCTTCAACAAGGTGGTGGCCCAGGGCCAGCGGCTGCTCGACCAGGGCACCTGGGTCATCATGTTTCCCGAAGGCACCCGCATCCCCAGGGGACAGGCCGGCACCTACAAGACCGGCGGCACCCGCCTGGCCGTGGCCACGGGCGCACCGGTGATTCCCGTGGCCGTGTCCTCGGCCAAGGTCTGGCCGCGCAAGGCGCTGATCAAGCGGCCGGGCGTGGTCGACTTCTCCATCGGCAAGCCGATCCCGACCGAAGGCCGCGACGCCGACGAGCTCATGCGCGAGGTCGAGGCCTGGATCGAGGCCGAGATGCGGCGGCTGGACCCCGACGCCTACCGCTAGGACCATGCAGCGCTTCGTGCAGCTCGCGCTCGACCTCTTCGGCTCACCGTCCAGCGAGCCGGCTCCCTCTGCTCCCTTGCTGCCCGCCGGACCTTCGGTCCCGGGTCTGCCGTTCGGCGAGGTGTTTCAACCCGGCTCCCTGCACCATCCACGCGCCAACCGCCTCGTTCGCTTGCGCGGTTGCGAGGTGGGTTACGAGTTTCAGCGCGGCAAGCGCCGCACCATCGGTCTGGTGGTGGGCACCGAGGGCCTGAGCGTTCGGGCGCCCCGCTGGAGCACGCTGGGCGAGGTCGAGGCGGTGCTGCACGAGAAGGCCGGCTGGGTGCTCGACAAGCTGGCCGAAGCGCGCGAGCGGGCCGAACGTCAGGCGCAGTCGCGCATCCGCTGGGCCGATGGCGTGGTGTTCGATGTGCTGGGTGCGCCCGTCGCGCTCAGGCTCGATCCCGCCTACGGCTTTTCAGGCCGGGGCAAGGCCTTCGACGACGCGTCGCGCACCCTGCACCTGGGCCTGCCGCACCACGCCAGCGAGGCGCAGATCCGGGATGCCGCCCAGGCCTGGCTGATGCGCCATGCGCGCACCGTGTTCACCGAGCGCCTGAACCACTTTGCGCCGCGCGTGGGCGTGCAGTGGTCGCGCCTGACGCTGTCCAACGCCGACACGCGCTGGGGCAGCGCCAGCGCCGACGGGCGCATCCGGCTGAACTGGCGCCTGATCCACCTGTCGATGGACATGGTGGACTATGTGGTGGTGCATGAACTCAGCCACCTGCGCCACATGGACCACAGCCCGCGATTCTGGGACGTGGTGGCCAGCGTCATGCCCGACCACGCCGATCGGCGCCGGGCCCTGAAGGACGCGGCGCTGCCGCTGGGCGAGGACTGACCTGCGCTGGCGGGTTCAGCGCGCGCTGAAGCGCCACACGCCGTCGCTGCCGCGCTGGCGCACCAGCCGGTCGGCGTGCCACAGCCGGTTCAGGTGGGCCACCGTCTCGCCCATGGCAAAGGTGGTCTGGTGCAGGTCCAGCGCCCGGGGGAACAGCACGGGCAGCACGTCGGTGGCGCTGCAGGGTTTTTCCAGGCACGCCGCCATCACCTCGGCCAGGCGTTCCTCGTGGTGCGTGTGCAATTGGTCAATGCGTTCGTACAGACCGGTGAACGGACGGCCGTGCGATGGCAGCACCAGGGTGTCCGCCGGCAGGTCGCGAAACTTGTCGATCGAGTCGAGGAACAGCCGCAGCGAATCGGCCTCGGGTTCCTGGTCGTACACGCTCACGTTGGTGGAAATGCGCGGCAACATCATGTCGCCGCTGATCAGCACCCCCAGCGCGGCACACCACAGCGCGATGTGCTCGGGCGCATGTCCGTGCCCGCTGATGCACCGCCATTCGTGGTCACCGATCCGGACGGCGAGGCCATCGAACAGGCGCCGGTAGCGTGCGGGCACCGCGGGCACCAGGCCCGGGTAGTAGCTGGCGCGCGCCCGGATCTTCTGCACGCTGTCGGGGTCGGTCAGTCCGTGGCTGGCAAAGAACGCCGCCGCCGCTTCGCCGCCGAAGCCGGTGGTGCTTTGCGAGCCGATGCGTGCCATGGCGAAATCCGTCGCGCTGATCCACAGGCGGCATTCGTGCGCCGGTGTGCTCCAGTGTTCGCACAGCCAGTGCGCCAGGCCGATGTGGTCCGGGTGCATGTGCGTGACGATCACGCGCAGCACCGGCAGGCCCTCCAGTTCGCGCTCGAACACCTGCGCCCACTGGGCCCTGGCCTCGTCGCGCGCGATGCAGCAGTCCACCACGGTCCAGCCCTCGCGACCGTCCACCGCATCGCGCAGCAGCCACAGGTTGATGTGGTCGAGCGCGAACGGCAGGCCCATGCGCACCCACTTGACGCCGGGCGCCACCGGCAGGGCGCGGCCCGGCTCGGGCAGGGCGTCGCCCAGGGGGTAGTGCAGGCGGGCTTCGAGCTCGTTGCGGGAGGGGTTCATCGGTGGGGACTGGATTAAGATGCCGGCGGTTTTGACGTTGACGTAAACGTCAATAAGCCGGATTCTATGGACCGCATGCGCCACGAGCTGTCTGCCACCCGACACCGGAACATGGTCACCACCCCCTCACCATCCAGCTACACCATCGGCGATCTCGCGCGCGAGTTCGACCTGACCACGCGCGCCATCCGCTTCTACGAGGACGTCGGCCTGCTGCAGCCGCGCCGCGAAGGGCCGGGTGGCCGAAACCGCGTCTACAGCCCGCGCGACCGAACGCGGCTCAAGCTCACGTTGCGGGCCAAGCGCCTGGGGCTGTCGCTCACCGAGGCGCGGGACATCATCGACATGTACGACAGCCCGCGCGACACCGGGCCCCAGTTGCGCAAGTTCCTCGCCGTGCTGGCCGACCACCGGCGCCAGCTCGAAGAGCAGATGGCCGACCTCACCGCCAACCTCGAGGAGGTCAAGGTGCACGAAAAAGAGGCGCGGGCCCTGCTGGCCAAGGTCGAGCGCAAGGGCGGATGACGTCCGACAGACCGAATTGACGTTTACGTAAACGTAAATCTAGAATCGCGGTTTGCCTCTGGCCGCTGCCGCCCCTCCGATGAGCACCACCTTCGAGCCCCAGGACCCGGATTTCGCCGACCGCGTCCGCGCCAGTTTCGCGCGCCAGGCGGCCATGACCACGCTGGGCGCCACGCTGGCCGAGGTGCAGGCGGGCCGGGTGGCGATCACGCTGCCGTGGGCGGCCCACCTGACCCAGCAGCACGGCTTCCTGCACGCCGGCATGGTGTCCACCGCGCTCGATTCCGCGTGCGGCTACGCGGGTTTCTCCCTGATGCCGGCCGACGCGGCCGTGCTCACCATCGAATTCAAGATCAACCTGCTGGCGCCGGCCCGCGGCGAGCGTTTCCGCATGGTCGGCACGGTGATCAAGCCCGGGCGCACCATCACCGTGGCCGAGGGCCACGCCTACGCCATCGAAGACGGCCGGGAAAAGCTCATCGCCACCATGGGCTGCACCCTCATGACCGTTCTGGGCCGCGACAACGTGCGCGGCTGACCCCCCATTCCCACGGAGACTCCCACATGACCCAGCTTCCCGGCCTGAACTTCCAGCTTGGCGACGACATCGACGCGCTTCGCGACGCCGTGCGCGACTTTGCGCAAGCCGAAATCGCGCCGCGCGCCGCCGAGATCGACCGCACCGACCAGTTCCCCATGGACCTCTGGCGCAAGATGGGCGATCTGGGGGTGTTGGGTATCACCGTGCCCGAGGCCTACGGGGGCGCCAACATGGGCTACCTGGCGCACATGGTGGCCATGGAGGAAATCAGCCGCGCCAGCGCCTCGGTGGGCCTGAGCTACGGCGCCCACTCCAACCTGTGCGTGAACCAGATCAAGCGCAACGGCAACGACGCGCAGCGCCAGAAGTACCTGCCCAAGCTTGTCTCCGGCGAACACGTGGGCGCACTGGCCATGAGCGAACCCGGCGCCGGTTCCGACGTCATCAGCATGAAGCTCCGGGCCGAGGACAAGGGCGGCTTCTACCTGCTCAACGGCAGCAAGATGTGGATCACCAACGGCCCCGACGCCGACACGCTGGTGGTCTACGCCAAGACCGAACCCGAGATGGGCGCCCGGGGCGTCACGGCCTTCCTGATCGAGAAGGGCATGAAGGGCTTCAGCATCGCGCAGAAGCTCGACAAACTGGGCATGCGCGGCAGCCACACCGGCGAACTGGTGTTCCAGAACGTCGAGGTGCCGGCCGAGAACATCCTGGGCGGTCTGAACAACGGAGCCAAGGTGCTCATGAGCGGCCTCGACTACGAGCGTGCCGTGCTGTCGGGCGGCCCGCTGGGCATCATGCAGTCGGTCATGGACAACGTGATTCCCTACATCCACGACCGCAAGCAGTTCGGCCAGAGCATCGGCGAATTCCAGCTCATCCAGGGCAAGGTGGCCGACATGTACACCGTGCTGCAGGCCGCGCGCAGCTTTGCCTACACCGTGGCCAAGAACCTCGACATGCTGGGCAGCGAGCACGTGCGCCAGGTGCGCAAGGACTGCGCGTCGGTCATTCTCTGGACCGCCGAAAAGGCCACCTGGATGGCGGGTGAAGGCGTGCAGATCTTCGGCGGCAACGGCTACATCAACGAGTACCCCCTGGGCCGCCTCTGGCGCGACGCCAAGCTGTACGAGATCGGCGCCGGCACCAGCGAGATCCGGCGCATGCTGATCGGGCGCGAGCTGTTTGCGGAGACCATGTAATGCCGCTGCGCCACCTGCTGGCCCACAACCGGACCTGGGCGGCCCAGATGGAGGCCGAGCGGCCGGGCTTCTTCACGCGCCTGTCGCAGCAGCAAAGCCCGCGCTACATGTGGATCGGTTGTTCCGACAGCCGCGTGCCCGCCAACCAGATCACCGGTCTGGAACCCGGCGAGGTGTTCGTGCACCGCAACGTGGCCAACGTGGTGGTCCCCACCGACCTCAACTGCCTGTCCACCATCCAGTACGCGGTCGACATGCTCAAGGTCGAACACCTCATGGTGGTCGGCCACTACGGCTGTGGGGGTGTCACGGCCGCCCTGCAGGACACCCGGGTCGGCCTGGCCGACAACTGGCTGCGCCACATCAAGGACGTGCGGGACCGCCATGCGCCCTTGCTCGCCGGCCTCCGGGAGGTGCACCGAATCGACGCGCTGTGCGAACTCAACGTCATCGAGCAGGTGATGAACGTGGCCGAAACCACCGTGGTTCAGGACGCGTGGACCCGGGGGCAGCCGCTCACCCTGCACGGCTGGGTCTACGGGCTGAGCGACGGCCTGCTGCAGGACCTCCACATGGTCATCCGCGGCACCGACGACCTGGCGACGACGCACGCCGCCGCCGTCGCCGAGGTGGCCAACAGGACAAGGCACTGAACGGCACCCGGGCGTCCCGGTCCTGCCTATGATGGACCGCCGCCCCGCCCGAACCGGAGACCGCCGATGTTCCCCCAGCGCCTCGACTCCACCGTCGCCTACGACATTGCCAAGGCGATGATGGACGGATTCAACCGCCACTACCGCCTGTTCCGGCAGGAGTCGGCGCGGGCCAAGCACCGGTTTGAAACCCGCGACTGGCTGGGCCAGCAGCGCGCCCAGCGCGAGCGCATCGAGTTCTACGACCTGCGCGTCAAGGAATGCCTGATGCGGCTCGTGAAGGAGTTCAAGGCCGACGAACAGCCGATGGCCGTGTGGGAGCAGATCAAGCTTCACTACATCGGGCTGCTCGTCAACCACCACCAGCCCGAACTGGCCGAGACCTTCTTCAACTCGGTCACCACCAAGATCCTCAAGCGCGCCTACTTCCAGAACGACTTCATCTTCGTGCGGCCGGCGGTGTCCACCGAATACATCGAGAACGAAGAACCCACCGCCCGCCCCACCTACCGCTGCTACTACCCCACGCACGACACCATGCAGGCCGAGGTGCTCCGCCTGCTCCGGGACTTCGGCCTCACCGTGCCCTTTGACGATCTGGACCGCGACGCCGCGCTGGTGCTCGAGGCCATGAAGCGCCATTTCGACCACGTGAAGCTGCGCGCCAACTTCCAGTTTCAGGTGCTCAGCGGCCTGTTCTTCCGCAACAAGGGCGCCTATGTGGTCGGCAAGATCATCAACGGCTTTCAGGAGGTGCCCTTCGCGCTGCCGATCCTGCACAACCGCGAGGGCCGGCTGGTGGTGGACGCCGCGCTCTTTGGCGAGGACGACCTGCTGATCCTGTTCAGCTTTGCGCGGGCGTACTTCATGGTCGACATGGAGATTCCGAGCGCCTACGTGCAGTTTCTGCGCAGCATGATGCCGCGCAAGCCCCGGGCCGAGTTCTACAACGCGCTCGGTCTGGCCAAGCAGGGCAAGACGCTGTTCTACCGCGACTTCCTCTTCCACATGCGGCACAGCACCGACAAGTTCCGCATCGCGCCCGGCATCAAGGGCATGGTCATGCTGGTGTTCGACCTGCCGAGCTTTCCCTTCGTGTTCAAGCTCATCAAGGACCACTACCCACCCCAGAAGGACACCACGCGCGAGCAGATTCGCGACAAGTACCTGCTGGTGAAGCAGCACGACCGTGTCGGCCGCATGGCCGACACGCTGGAGTTCTCCGAGGTGGGCTTTCCGCGCGACCGGTTCACCGACGAGCTGATTGCCGAAATCCAGAAATTCGCGCCCAGCCAGCTCGAGATCAGCGACCGCGACGGCGACGGCACCACCGAGGTGATCCTCAAGCACGTCTACATCGAACGCCGCATGATCCCGTTGAACCTGTACCTGCAGGAGGTGTTCGACACGCTGCAGGCGAACCCCGACGACGCCGCGGCCAAGAGCCAGCTGCGGCACGCCGTGGTCGAGTACGGCAACGCCATCAAGGACCTCGTGGCCGCCAACATCTTTCCGGGCGACATGCTCTGGAAGAACTTCGGCATCACGCGCCACGGCAAGGTGGTGTTCTACGACTACGACGAGATCGAGTACCTGACCGACTGCAATTTCCGGCGCGTGCCCCCGCCGCGCAACGAAGAAGACGAAATGTCGGGCGAGGTCTGGTATTCGGTGGCCCGCCACGACGTGTTCCCCGAAACCTTCGGGCCGTTCCTGCTGGGCAACCCGATGGTGCGCGACGTGTTCATGGAGCACCACGCCGACCTGCTTGACGCCGAGTTCTGGCAATCGCACAAGGAACGCATTCAGGCGGGCCATGTGCACGATGTCTTTCCCTACGAGCGCGACCGCCGCCTTCGGGCCACGGTCACCGCCTGACCCGATCCCATTTCAGGAGAACCCACCATGTCCGATCCCATCGTCATTCTCGGCGCCGCGCGCACACCCATGGGCGCCTTCCAGGGCGACTTCGCCACGCTGGCGGCCCACGACCTGGGTGGCGTCGCCATCAAGGCCGCCGTCAAGCGCAGCGGAATCGACCCCAAGTCGGTCGACGAGGTGCTGTTCGGCAACTGCCTGATGGCCGGCCAGGGCCAGGCGCCCGCGCGCCAGGCCGCGCTCAAGGGTGGTCTGCCACTGTCCACCGGCGCGGTCACGCTGTCCAAGATGTGCGGCTCGGGCATGAAGGCGACCATGCTGGCGCACGACATGCTGGTGGCCGGCAGCGCGCAGGTGATGGTGTCGGGCGGCATGGAAAGCATGACCAACGCGCCCTACCTGATGCTCAAGGGGCGTGGTGGTTACCGCATGGGCCACGACCGCATCTTCGACCACATGATGCTGGACGGCCTTGAGGACGCCTACGAGCCCGGCCGCAGCATGGGTACCTTCGGCGAGGACTGCGCCGCCAAGTACGCCTTCACCCGCGAGCAGCAGGACGCCTTTGCCACCGCGTCGGTGTCGCGTGCCAAGGCCGCCACCGACAGCGGCGCCTTCGCCGCCGAAATCGCCGCCGTCGCGGTGAAGGACCGCAGCGGAGAGCGCGTGGTCACCATCGACGAGGGCCCCGGCAAGATCAAGCTCGACAAGATCCCCGCGCTCAAGCCCGCCTTCAAGAAGGACGGCACCATCACCGCCGCGTCCAGCTCGTCCATCAACGACGGGGCGGCCGCGCTGGTGCTGGCCAAGGCCTCCACCGCGCAGAAACTCGGCGGCAAGCCGGTGGCGCGGATCGTGGGCCACACCACCCACGCGCAGGAACCCAACTGGTTCACCACCGCACCGGTGTACGCCACGCAGAAGCTGCTCGCCAACATCGGCTGGACGGTGAGCGACGTCGATCTGTGGGAGGTGAACGAGGCTTTTGCCGTGGTGCCGATGGCGCTGATGGCCGAACTCAAGGTGTCGCACGACCGCCTCAACGTGAACGGTGGCGCCTGCGCGCTGGGCCACCCCATCGGCGCCAGCGGCGCCCGCATTCTGGTCACGCTCATTCACGCGCTGCAGGCGCGCGGCGGCAAGCGCGGCGTCGCCACGCTGTGCATCGGCGGCGGCGAGGCCACCGCGATGGCCATCGAACTCGTCTGAGACCTGCGCCATGGCCACGGTGCTGATCCTCGGCGCCTCGCGCGGCATCGGCTTCGAACTGGCCGGCCAGTACCTCGAGGCCGGCGACCGGGTGATCGCCACCGCGCGGGACGATGCCGGCCTGGCGCGGCTGCGCGACCTGGGCGCCGAGGCCCTGCGCATCGATCTGGCCGACCCGGCCAGCGTGAGTGGCCTGGGCTGGCAGCTCGACGGCGTGGAGCTGGATGTCGTGCTCTACGTGGCCGGTGTCATGGACCGCACAGGTGCATCGAGCCCGCCCACCCGCGAGGCGTTCGACCGCGTGATGCACGCCAACGTGCTCGGGGCCATGCAGGCCATGCCGCAGGTGATGCCCGGCGTGCAGGCCGCCGGTGGCGTGTTCGGCGTGCTTTCCAGCTCGATGAGCCAGATCGGCACCGTGCCGGCCGACAACGCCTGGCTTTACCGGGTGAGCAAGGCCGCGCTCAACATGGTGGTCGCCAGTGCACGCCATGCCTGGCCCGGGGCGCGCTGCGTCGCGCTCGACCCGGGCTGGGTGCAGACCGACATGGGCGGCGCCCATGCACCGATCACGATCGAGGCCAGCGTCGCCGGCCTGCGCGGCGTCATCGCGACGCTGACCGACGACGACAACGGCCGCCTCATCCACCACGACGGCCGGCGGGCCGACACCTGGTAAATCCACGACACCCCACCCCATGACGCTCACCCAAGACCAACTCATGATCCGCGACGCCGTTCGGGCGTTTGCGCAGGAACAGCTCTGGCCCCACGCCGCCCGTTGGGACAAGGAGCACCACTTCCCGAAGGAAGCGCACCGGGGCCTGGCCGAGCTGGGCTGCTACGGCATCTGCGTGCCCGAATCGCTGGGTGGTGCCGGCCTTGACTACGTGACACTGGCGATCGTGCTGGAAGAGATCGCGGCCGGCGACGGCGGCACCAGCACCGCCATCAGCGTGACCAACTGCCCGGTCAACGCGATCCTGCTTCGCTACGGCAACCCGCAGCAGCAAGAGCAATGGCTGCGCCCGCTGGCGGCCGGGCGCATGCTGGGGGCTTTCTGCCTGACCGAGCCGCACGTGGGCTCGGACGCGTCGGCGCTTCGCACCACCGCCGTCCGCCAGGGCGATGCGTACGTCATCAACGGCGTCAAGCAGTTCATCACCAGCGGCCGGCATGGCCAGGTGGCGATCGTGATTGCCGTGACCGACAAGGCCGCCGGCAAGCGCGGCATGAGCGCCTTTCTGGTGCCCACCGACACCCCTGGCTACCAGGTGGCCCGGCTGGAAGACAAGGTGGGGCAGCACAGCAGCGACACCGCCCAGATCAACCTCGAAAACTGCCGCATCCCGGCGGAAAACCGCATCGGTGAAGAAGGCGAGGGCTACAAGATCGCGCTGTCGGCGCTGGAAGGCGGGCGCATCGGCATCGCCGCCCAGAGCATCGGCATGGCGCGCAGCGCCTTCGACTGCGCGCTGGCCTACGCCAAGCAGCGCGAAAGCTTCGGCCAGCCCATCTTCAACCACCAGGCGGTCGGCTTCAAGCTGGCCGACATGGCCACGCAGATTGAAGCGGCGCGAGCGCTCACACACCACGCCGCGGCCCTGCGCGACGCCGGCCAGCCCAGCCTCAAGGAAGCGGCGATGGCCAAGCTGTTTGCCAGCGAAATGGCCGAGCGCGTCTGCAGCGACGCCATCCAGGTCCATGGCGGCTACGGCTACGTGACCGATTTCCCGGTCGAGCGCATCTGGCGCGACGTGCGCGTGTGCCAGATCTACGAAGGCACGTCCGACGTGCAGAAGATCCTCATCCAGCGCGCGCTGGCGTAGCAAGGCACGCGGCACCCGATTCCCTTCGGCAGGGCGTGTCTCCGTCCAGACTGCCCTGGATCCGGCTCCGCCGGTCCGGTGGCATTGCCCCGGGGGGTGACGCCGCAGGCGGCGCGGGGGGGTACCATTTCCACATGAACATCATCATCCTCGGCGCGGGCCGGGTCGGCGAAAGCGTCGCCGAGAGCCTGGTGTCCGAGCAGAACGACATCACCGTCATCGACATGGACCCGGCGCGCCTGCGCGTGCTGGAGGACAAACTCGACCTGCGTGGCGTGGTGGGCAACGGCATCCAGCCGTCGGTGCTGCGCGAGGCGGGGGCCAAGGACGCCGACATGGTGATCGCCTGCGCGGCGCAGGACGAAACCAACCTGGTGGTCTGCAAGGTGGCGCACGACGTGTTCAACGTGCCGACCACCATTGCCCGCCTGCGCTCGCCCGAATTCGCCGAAGGCGACGAGCTGCTGTCCAAGAGCGGTTTCTCGGTCAGCCACGTGATCTGCCCCGAGGAGTCGGTCACGCGCTACATCCACCAGCTCATCAGCTACCCCGAAGCGCTGCAGGTGCTCGAGTTCGCCGATGGCCGGGCCAGCCTGATCGCGGTGCGCGCCAGCCACGGCGGGGCGCTGGTGGGGCACACCATCGGCGAATTTCGCGAGCGCTTCACCCGCTGCGAGATGCGGGTGGTGGCGCTGTACCGCCTCGACACCGAGATGGAGGCCACGCCCAGCACCCGCATCCTGGCGGGCGACGAGGTGTTCGTGCTCGCCGACACCGACAAGATCCGCGACGTGCTGGCCGCCATCCACAACACCGACAAGCCGGTGCAGCGCGTGATGATCGCGGGCGGCGGCAAGGTCGGCCTGCGGCTGGCGCGCAGCCTCGAGGGGCAGTGCGAGGTCAAGGTGCTCGAGCGCGACAAGAAGCGCTGCGAGTACCTGGCCAGCCAGTTGCCCTCGAAGATGCTCATCCTGCAGGGCGACGGGGCCGACGAGGACCTGCTGGACGAAGAGAACGTCGGCCAGATGGACATGTTCATCGCGCTCACGAGCGACGACGAAGACAACATCATGTCGGCCATGCTGGCCAAACGGCTGGGCGCCGGGCGCGTGATGGCGCTCATCAACCGCCGCGCCTACGCCGACATGATGCAGGGCAGCACGATCGACATTGCCATCTCGCCCTCCCAGGCGGTGATCGGCGAGCTGCTCACCCACCTGCGGCGGGGTGACGTGGCGGCGGTGCACAGCCTGCGCCGCGGGGCGGCCGAGGCGCTGGAAGGCGTGGCCCGCGGCGACGTCAAGACCAGCAAGCTGGTCGGGCGGCGAATCGAGGAAATCAAACTGCCGAAAGGCGCGCGCATCGGTGCCATCGTTCGCGGCGAAGGCAAGTCGTCCGAGGTCCTCATGCCGCACCACGACCTGGTGGTCGAAGCCGACGACCACATCATCATCTTCATTCCGAACAAGCGCCTGGTGCGCGAGGTCGAGAAGCTGTTCCAGGTCGGCGCCACCTTCTTTGGCTGATGCAATCCACCTGGCTGCCCGTCCTGTCGGTTTTCTCCCGTGTGCTGCTGGCGTTCTCGCCCGCTTACCTGGTGCCGCTGGCCTGGGCCTGGGGCCTGGACCGCGAGCAGCACGTGCTGGTGTGGGCGCTCGGCTTCGCGGCCAGCGTGGGCAGCGGCGCGCTGCTGTGGGCCGTCACCCGGCGCCACCGCCGTGAATTGCTGCCGCGCGACGGCTTCCTGCTCGTCAACCTCGTGTGGGTGGTCCTGCCGGCGTATGCGGCCGTGCCCCTCTGGACCTCGGTCCCCGATCTGACCTTCGCCAAGGCCTACTTCGAGGCCATGAGCGCCCTCACGGCCACGGGTTCCACCGCCATTTCGGGGCTGGACAACCTGCCGGTGTCCGTCAACGTGTGGCGCTGTTTCCTGCAGCTGATCGGCGGCCTGGGCATCATGCTGCTGGTGGTGGCCATCCTTCCGTTGCTGGGGCTGGGTGGTGTCCAGCTCTACAAGGCCGAGACGCCAGGCCCGATGAAGGACACCAAGTTCACCCCGCGCATCAGCGAAACGGCGCGAGGCCTGTGGGGCGTGTACGTGGTGTTCTCGGTGGCCTGCCTGCTGGCCTATCGATGGGCCGGCATGGGCTGGGCCGACGCCTTCATGCACATGTGCACCACCATGGGCCTGGGGGGGTTCTCACCGTACGACGCGAGCATCGGCCACTTCGACTCCGCGCGCGTGGAATGGGTGGCGGTGGTGTTCATGACCATGGCGGGCATCAGCTTCCTGCGTTACTTCGTGGTGTTGCGTTCCTTCAACCTGCGTCCGATCACGGCCGACCGCGAGATCCGCACCTACCTGGCGGTGCTCGCGGTGTCGGTGGTGCTGGTGATGGGCCTGCTGCTGATCCACGGTGTGGAGAGCGATGCCCTCGAGGCCTTGCGCACGAGCGCGTTCCACGTCGTGTCGCTCGCCACCACCACCGGCTACGCGGCCACCGACTATGCCCAGTGGCCGGTGTTCGTGCCGGTGTTGCTGATCTTCCTGGGCTGTTTTGCGTCCTGCGCCGGCTCCACCGGTGGCGGCATCAAGATGGTCCGCATGGTGTTGCTGGTCAAGCAGGCCCGCCGTGAGCTGGTGCGCATCATCCACCCCCGGGTGGTCAACCCGGTGACGCTGGGCGGCAGCGTGGTGCCGCCCCATGTCATGAATGCGGTGCTCGGTTTCATGCTCATCTACGGCGCCGCGACCATGGGCTTGACCATGCTGCTGCTGCTCACCGGACTGGACATCGTCACCTCGTTTTCCGCGGTGGTGGCCACGGTCAACAACATCGGACCCGGTCTGGGCCTGGTGGGCCCCAGCAGCAACTTCGGCGTGCTCAACGACTTCCAGATCGGGGTGCTGAGCTTTGCGATGTTGCTGGGCCGGCTGGAGCTGCTCACGGTGCTGGTGCTGTTCACCGGCCACTTCTGGAGGCGGTAGAGGCGCCCCCCTGCGCCGCTGCGCGGCTTCCCCCCGGAAGGGGGGACGACACCGACGGACCGGCAGAGCCGGATCCGTGGTGTCTCTGGATGAGGTCGCTTCAGCCGCGGGCGGGGATGGTCAGGCCGCGTTGCACGGCGGGGCGGGCGACGAATTGATCGAGCGCGCGCTGGACCTCGGGGAATTCGGCGAAGCCCACGAGGTCACCCGCGCCGTAGAAGCCGACCAGGTTGCGCACCCAGGGGAAGATCGCGATGTCGGCGATGGTGTAGTCCTTGCCCATGACCCAATGGCGTCCCTTGAGGCGCTCGTTCAGCACACCCAGCAGGCGCCTGGTTTCGTTGGCGTAACGGTCGCGCGGGCGTTTGTCTTCAAAGTCCTTGCCGGCGAACTTGTGGAAGAAGCCGAGCTGGCCGAACATCGGGCCGACCCCACCCATCTGGAACATCAGCCACTGCAGGGTCTCGTAGCGCGCGGCCACGTCCTCGGGCAGCAGCCGGCCGGTCTTGCCCGCCAGGTACAGCAGGATGGCGCCCGATTCCCACAGCGCCATCGGCTTGCCGCCCGGTCCGTCCGGATCGAGGATGGCCGGGATCTTGTTGTTCGGGTTGAGGGACAGGAACTCGGGCGTGAACTGGTCGTTCTGGTCGAAGCTCACCAGGTGGGCCTCGTAGGGCAGTCCGGTCTCTTCCAGCATGATCGAGACCTTGACCCCGTTGGGCGTGGGCAGCGAATACAGCTGAAGGCGTTCGGGGTGGCGGGCGGGCCACTTCTTCGTGATGGGAAAACGGTCGAGGGCGCTCATGGCATCTCCGGGTTGTGATGGCGCCATTCTGTGCCGCAGGGGTCGATGACCCTGCGGCTGCACGGGCATCGATAATCGGTTTCCGCCCCGCCATGCCGAAGCCAATCCCCCGTCCCGACGCCTGCCCCTGTGGGCGCGGCACCGCCTTCAGCGCCTGCTGTGGCCGCTTTCCCGCCCCGGACGGTCCACCCGCCCCCGACGCCGAGTCGCTCATGCGCTCGCGCTACAGCGCGTTTGTCCGGGGGGACGTGGCGCACCTGCTGGCCACCTGGCACCCGGACACCCGGCCCGCCACGCTTGATCTGGAACCCGGCGTGAAGTGGCTGGGCCTGGAGGTGCGATCCCACCGCGCCATCGACGCCGACCATGCCGAGGTCGAATTCGTGGCCCGGTCGCGGCAGGGTGGGCGCGGGCAGCGGCTGCACGAACGCAGCCGCTTCGTGCGCGAGGGCGGGCGCTGGTACTACCGGGACGGTGACCTGATCACCAAGGGAAACGAATGAATTTCGATGCGGTGCTGTTCGACTGCGATGGCGTGCTGGTGGACAGCGAGCCGATCACCAACGGGGTGTTGCGCGAGGTGCTCAACGAATCGGGCTGGGCCATCACGCCCGACGAGTGCGAGCGCCTGTTCATCGGCCGCGCCGTGCGCGACCAGCGGGCGCTGATCGAGGCCGAAACCGGGCGTCCCCTCACCGATGCGTGGATGCAGGCGTTCTACGAGCGCCGCAATGCGCGCCTGCGCGCCGAACTGCAGGCCATCGAGGGCGTGCACGAGGCGGTGGCCCACCTGCACGCGCTGGTCGGTGGGCGCATCGCATGCGCGTCGGGGGCCGACCGGCCCAAGGTGGTGATGCAGCTCGATCAGGTCGGCTTGCGGCGCTGGTTTGGCGACGCCATCTTCAGTGGCCACGACCTGCCGCGGTCCAAGCCCCATCCCGACGTGTACCTGGCGGCCGCCGCCCACCTCGGGGTGGACTCGGCGCGCTGCCTCGTCATCGAGGACACCGCGCCAGGCGCGCAGGCCGGCCTGGCGGCCGGCGCCACGGTGTGGGGCTTTTGCATGCAGGGCCACGGCCGCGCCTTTGACGGCCTGCCGGTGGCGCGGGTGTTCCACCACATGCGCGAACTGCACCCCTGACCCGTGGCCCGGGCGATCAGCCCGATCGCCACTCGCCCGGTGTCTTGCCGGTCCAGGCGCGAAACGCGCGGATGAAGCTCTTCTCGTTGCGAAATCCGGTGGCTTCGGCCACCTGCTTGATCGGTTTTCTGGTGCGCAGCAGCAGCTGGCCCGCCCGCTCGCGCCGCACCGCGTCTTTCAGGGCCTGCAGGGTGGCGCCTTCTTCCTTCAATTGCCGGTGCAGGGTGCGCGGTGACGTGTTCAACAGGGCGGCCAGATCGGCCGCGTTGTGGGCGGACTGCGGTTGCAGCGCGAGCACCTGGCGCACCCGCTCCACCAGCAGGCGGTCGCGGCGGTATGACCGCACGGTGAGCGGCAGCGCCCGCTGCAGCAACTGGGTCATGGCGGCCTCGTCGCGGCGCAAGGGCAGCGCCAGGTAGCGGGCGTCGAACACCACGGCCGCGTCGGTGGCGCCGAACCTCGCCGGCGCGTCGAACAGCACCGCATACGCCGCCACGTGCGCAGGCGCCGGGTAAGGGAACCGCGCTTCGAGCAGCGGAATGCGCGAGTCGATGAACCAGGCCGCCAGACCGTGGATGTTGCGCAGCACCGAAACCACGCACAGTTCGGTCATCGCCCCGGGGTCGCGCCGAAGCCGCAGGGCGATTTCGGCGCGTTCCCCATCGGACACCAGCCGCAGGTCGATGGCCTGCGTGAGCAGGCCGTGGTGGCGGCACCAGCGCTTGAGCGCCACCCCGAGCGTGGGCGCCGACAGGGACGCCCGGGCCAGCAGACCGTAGCTGCCCCACGGCAGGGCCCGCTCGAAGCAGCCCAGCGCCTCGTCGTCCAGTTCGCGCATGGCGGCGTACGAGACCACCTCCATTTGCGCGGCCGTGATGCGGCCCTGGGGTTGGTCCAGCATTCGTGGCGGAATTTGTGCCTGCGCCAAGGCCGCTGCCGGGTCCATTCCCCGGGCCTGATAGGCGCGCACCATGGCCTTGACCAGACTGACCGGCGTCAGCGCTGGCCCGGCGTGCAGGTCGTGGATCTCCGGGTTCATTCCGCAAGCCTACCCCAGCTGGCGCGATTTGCAACCCATCGGGCGGACATCGGCCGTGGACCGGGTGTACCCTCGGCGCTCGTCCGCGGCACGCCCGCCCGCCCAGTTGCCCACACACCATGACCATCCTGGACACCAAGCTCAACCCCCGATCGGCCGAGTTCCAGGCCAACGCCGAAGCCATGCGCGCGCAGGTCGACGACCTGAAGCTGCAACTCGCCAAGGCCGCTCAAGGTGGCGGCGAGGCCGCCCGGGCCAAGCACGTGGCGCGCGGCAAGCTGCTGCCGCGCGACCGGGTTCAAATGTTGCTCGACCCGGGCACGCCCTTCCTCGAAATCGCGCCGCTGGCCGCCCACGGCATGTACAACGGCGACGCGCCGTGCGCCGGCGTCATTGCCGGCATCGGGCGCGTCAGCGGGGTGGACTGCCTGATCGTGTGCAACGACGCCACCGTGAAGGGCGGCACCTACTACCCCATGACGGTGAAGAAGCACCTGCGCGCCCAGGAAGTGGCGATGCAGAACCACCTGCCCTGCATTTACCTGGTGGACTCGGGCGGTGCCAACCTGCCCAACCAGGACGACGTGTTTCCCGACCGCGACCACTTCGGCCGGATCTTCTACAACCAGGCCAACATGAGCGCCCAGGGCATTGCGCAGATCGCGGTGGTCATGGGCTCATGCACCGCCGGTGGCGCCTACGTGCCGGCCATGAGCGACGAAACCATCATCGTCAAGAACCAGGGCACCATCTTTCTCGGCGGCCCGCCCCTGGTCAAGGCCGCCATCGGCGAGATCGTGACCGCCGAAGACCTGGGCGGCGGCGACGTGCACACGCGCCTGTCGGGCGTGGCCGACCACCTGGCGCAGAACGATGCGCACGCCATCGCACTGGCGCGGCAGGCGGTGGCCACGCTCAACCACCGCAAAGAGGTCACGCAGGCCTTGCGCGAACCGCGCGCGCCGCTGTTCGCGGCCGACGAGATTTACGGTGTCATTCCCTCCGACGTGCGCAAGCCCTACGACGTGCGGGAGATCATCGCGCGAATCGTCGATGGCTCGGAGTTTCACGAGTTCAAGGCGCGCTTCGGCAGCACGCTGGTCTGCGGCTTCGCCCACATCGAGGGCATGCCCATCGGCATCGTGGCCAACAACGGCGTGCTGTTCTCCGAGAGCGCCCAGAAGGGCGCCCACTTCATCGAGCTGTGTGGTCAGCGCAAGGTGCCGCTGCTGTTCCTGCAGAACATCACCGGCTTCATGGTGGGCCGCAAGTACGAAAGCGAGGGCATCGCGCGGCACGGTGCCAAGATGGTCACCGCCGTGGCCACCGTCAACGTGCCCAAGTTCACCATCATCATCGGCGGCAGCTACGGCGCGGGCAACTACGGCATGTGTGGCCGCGCCTACAGCCCGCGCTTCCTCTGGATGTGGCCCAACGCGCGCATCAGCGTGATGGGTGGCGAGCAGGCCGCCAGCGTGCTGGCCACCGTCAAGCGCGACGGCATCGAGGCCAAGGGCGGCAGCTGGAGCGCCGAAGACGAGGCGAACTTCAAGCAGCCGCTGCTCGACCAGTTCGCCCACCAATCGCACCCTTACTACGCCAGCGCCCGGCTGTGGGACGACGGCGTGATCGACCCCGCCGACACGCGCCGCATTCTGGCGCTCGCCATGTCCGCCACGCTGAACGCGCCCATCCCCGAACCGAAGTTCGGTGTGTTCCGGATGTGAGCATGGACGCCCGCGCCCACTTCCTCACGCTCTCGCGCTACCACGCGTGGGCCACGCAGCGCTTGCTGGACGCGGTGGCGCCTCTGGGCGATGAAGCCTACCGGCGCGACGTCGGGCTGTTCTTCAAAAGCGTGCACGGCACGCTCAACCACCTGTTGGTGGGTGAGAGCCTGTTGTGGCAGCAGCGTTTTGCGCGCGGTGCCTCGCCCACCGTGGCGCTCGACATGGAGGCCGAGCCTGACCGGGCCCGGCTCGCGCAGGCGGTGCTGGGCGGTGCGCGCGTGTGGGAGCGCCTGGTCAGCGATTGGCCGGCCGAGCGTTTCGACGGGCGCCTGGATTACACCAACATGCGCGGGCAGGCCATGAGCCTGCCGTTCGCGCCGACGCTGGCCCACGTGTTCAACCACGCCACACACCACCGCGGTCAGATCACCGCTGCGCTGACGGCGCTCGGTGAGCCGGGACCCGAACTCGACCTCGTGTTCTTCCTGCAAACGCAGCAGACCGGCTGAAGCCGGCGCACAGCACCCTCACCTCACCGAGGAGACAGGCCTTTGGAACCGACGATCTACGACACGCCCGAGCACGCCACGCTGCGTGAGCAGGTGGCGCGCTTTCTGGCGCGCGAGGTGGAGCCCCATGCCCACGCGTGGGAGCAGGCGGGCTGCGTGCCGCGCGATGTGCTCCGGCGCATGGGCCAGGCGGGCCTGCTGGGCATCGCGTTCGAGAGCGAATACGGCGGCGCCGATGCCGACGCCATGACCAACCTGGTGTTCGCCGAGGCGCTGTCCCAGAGCACCTTTGCCGGTTTCATCATCACGGTGCTGGTGCACACCGACATGGCCGGCCCGCACCTGCACCACGCCGGCACCGCCGAGCAGAAGGCCAGGTACCTGCCCCGGGTGTGTTCGGGTGATGCCATCACCGCCGTCGCCATCACCGAGCCCGGCGCCGGATCGGACGTGGCCGGCATCCGCACGCGCGCGGTTCGCGATGGCGATCACTGGGTGATCGACGGCACCAAGATGTTCATCACCAACGGTGTACACGCCGACCTCTATTTCGTGGCAGCCAAGACCGGGCCGGGCAAGCGCGAGGTGTCGATGTTCATCGTCGAGAAGGGCACCCCGGGGTTCACCGTCGGCCGCGCCCTCAGCAAGAGTGGGTGGCTCAGCTCCGACACCGCCGAGCTGGTGTTCGACCACGTGCGCGTGCCCGCGGCCAACCTGCTGGGCGAGGAGGGCAAAGGGTTCTACGCCGTCATGCAGAACTTCCAGACCGAACGCATCGCGCTGGGTGCCATGGCGGTGGGCCACTGTCAGCGGGCGCTTCAGCTCACCCTGGACCATGTGCGGCAGCGCCAGGCCTTCGGTGGTCCGCTGTGGAACCAGCAGACCATCCGCCAGCGCCTGTCCATGCTCGACGCCAAGGTCCGCGCGGCGCGCCAGTTCATGTACCACTGCGCCTGGTCGGTCACGCAGGGCCGGGACATCGTGCAGCAGGTGTCGATGCTCAAGGCCTTGACCGGCGAACTGGTGAACGAGGTGGTGCAGACCTGCCAGCAGTTTCATGGCGGCATGGGTTTCATCCGCGAGACCGCGATCGAGCGCCTGTGGCGCGATGCGCGCGTGCTGGCCATCGGTGGCGGCGCCACCGAGGTGATGCTCGAAGAAGTGGCCAAGAGGTACTGACGACATGAGCGATGTGATCGACGTTTCCCGCCCGGACCCGCACGTGGCGCGTGTGTGGCTCAACCGCCCGGACGTGCGCAACGCCTTCAACGACGAGGTGATTGCCGCGCTCACGCGCACCTTCGAAGACCTGTCGAAGGACAAGGACCTGCGCGTGGTGGTGTTGGGCGCGCATGGCAAGGCGTTCTGCGCCGGCGCCGACCTCAACTGGATGAAGGCGATGGCCGGCTACAGCTGGGAGGAAAACCGGGCCGACGCCCAGCGCCTGGCCGACATGCTCTGGACACTCGACCAATGCCCGGTCCCGATCGTCGGCCGTGTTCAGGGCGACTGCTATGCCGGTGGCATGGGGCTGGCAGCGATCTGCGACGTGCTGGTGGCCGTCGAGGGTGCCACCTTCTGCCTGTCCGAGGCGCGGCTGGGTCTGTTGCCGGCCACCATCAGCCCCTATGTGGTCCGCGCCCTTGGGGCACAGGCCTCCCGCCGCTACATGGTCACGGCCGAACGTTTCAGCGCCCGGCAGGCGCATGCCCTGGGCATGGTGCACGAGCTCGCCACGCCCGACACGCTGGACGCCAGCGTCGACGACATCGTGCGCACGCTGGTGAACAACGGCCCGGCTGCGGTGCGTGCCTGCAAGGCCCTGGTGCGCGATGTCGCCGGCGTGCCCCTCATCGGGGATCTGCGCGCCGAGACGGCGCGCCGCATTGCCGACATCCGCGCCAGCGACGAAGGCCGGGAAGGCCTGTCGTCGTTTCTGGGCAAACGTTCACCGAACTGGTTGCCCTGACCCATGACCGACGCGCTGAACACCCTGGGCACACCCGAGCTGCTGGCGCTGGCCGCCGCGCTCGGCTGGGCCAGTGGCCTGCGCCTCTACCTGGTCGTGTTCGCCACCGGTCTGGCGGGCTGGCTCGGTTGGATTGCGCTGCCGCCCGGGTTGCAGGCGCTGCAGCACCCCGCGCTGCTGGGGGTCAGCGGGTTCATGCTGTTCGTGGAGTTTTTCGCCGACAAGATTCCTTATGTCGATTCGATCTGGGACCTGGCCAACAGCGTGATCCGGGTGCCTGCGGGCGCCGCGCTTGCGGCGGGAGCGCTGGGTGCCGACAGCGCCACGATGGCGCTGGTGGCCGACAGCGCCACGATGGCGCTGGTGGCCGCGCTCATGGGCGGCACGCTGGCCGCCACCAGCCAGGCCGCCAAGACCAGCACGCGCGCGGCCGTCAATGCCTCGCCCGAGCCCTTCAGCAACGTCGGCGCCAGCCTGGTCGAAGACGGGCTGGTGGTGGGCGCGCTGTGGCTCGCCACGCAACACCCGCTGGTGTTTGCGGTGTTGCTGTGCATCGTGGTGATCGCCATGTGGCTGGTCACCTGGATGTTGTTCCGGTTCCTGCGCGCCGCGTGGCGCCGCGTGTTTGCCTTTGTCCCCAAGGAAAACTGAGATGTTCACCAAGATCCTGATCGCGAACCGGGGCGAAATCGCCTGCCGCGTCGCCGCCACCGCGCGCCGCCTGGGCGTGAAGACCGTGGCCGTGCATTCCGACGCCGACGCGCGCGCCAAGCACGTGGCCGCCTGCGACGAGGCGGTGCACATCGGCGGTTCGGCGCCCAAGGACAGCTACCTCCAATGGGAGCGGATCATCGAAGCCGCCAGGGCCACGGGTGCCCAGGCCATCCACCCCGGCTACGGCTTCCTCAGCGAGAACGAGGCCTTTGCCAACGCCTGCGCCAAGGCCGGTCTGGTGTTCATCGGGCCGCCGTCGTCGGCCATCGAGGCCATGGGCCTCAAGGCCGAATCGAAGCGGCTGATGGAGAAGGCCGGCGTGCCGCTGGTGCCGGGCTACCACGGCGCCGACCAGGACCCGGCCCTGCTGCAGCGCGAGGCCGACCGCATCGGCTACCCGGCCCTCATCAAGGCCAGCGCGGGCGGTGGCGGCAAAGGCATGCGCGTGGTCGAGCGCAGCGAAGACTTCGCCGCCGCCCTCGCGAGCTGCCAGCGCGAGGCGCGCAACAGCTTCGGCAGCGACGCGGTGCTGATCGAGAAGTACGTGCAGCGCCCGCGCCACATCGAGATCCAGGTCTTCGGCGACACCCAGGGCAACTGCGTCTACCTGTTCGAGCGCGATTGCTCGGTGCAGCGCCGGCACCAGAAGGTGCTGGAAGAAGCGCCCGCGCCCGGCATGACGCCCGAGCTGCGCCAGCGCATGGGGGAGGCGGCCGTGGCCGCGGCCAAGGCCGTCAAGTACGTGGGTGCCGGCACGGTGGAGTTCATCGTCGAACAGCCGCAGGGCTACGACCACCCCGAGGCCATGCGCTTCTATTTCATGGAAATGAACACGCGCCTGCAGGTGGAGCATCCGGTGACCGAGGCCATCACCGGCCTCGATCTGGTGGAGTGGCAGCTGCGCGTGGCGTCGGGCGAGCCGCTGCCCCTGCAGCAACACCAGCTGCGCATGCAGGGCCACGCCATCGAGGCGCGAATCTGCGCCGAGAACCCCGACAACCAGTTCCTGCCCGCCACCGGCACCTTGCGCGTGTACCGCAAGCCGCCGCACACCGCTTTCGAGCGCGGCGCCGTCCGCGTGGACGACGGCGTGCGCGAGGGCGACGCCATCAGCCCCTTCTACGATTCGATGATCGCCAAGCTCATCGTGCACGGCGACACGCGCCAGCAGGCGCTGGCGCGGCTCGACGCCGCCCTGGCCGACACGCGCATCGTCGGGCTCGCCACCAACGTCCAGTTCCTGCGCCATGTCGTGGGCAGCGAATCGTTTGCCGCGGCCCGGCTCGACACCGCGCTGATCCCCCGCGAGGCGGCCGTGCTGTTCCAGCAGGACCGCGTGGGCACGCCCACGGCGGTGGCGGCCGCGGTGGCGCAGACCCTGCTCGCCGAGCGGGCGCTCGAGGGCGCCGATCCGTTCTCGCGCCGCGATGGCTTCCGCTCCCACGGCCAGACTGCGCGCCGCTTCGACTTCGAGGTGGCGGGTGCCACGCTCCAGGCCATGCTGACCTACGGCCGCGACGGCGCGCTCACCCTCGCGGTGGGCGACGTGCAGGGCCCGCTGGTGTTCGAGGCCACCGACGCCGGTCTGTTCGACCTGCAGTTCGCCGGCCGGCGCGACACCGTGCAGACCTGGACCCAGGGCGAAACCGTGCACGTGTTCACCGGGCGCGGCGCCACCAGCCTGATCGAGATCGACCTGCTGGCCCATGCGGGCGAGGGCGAAGCCGAGGGCGGTCGCCTCACCGCCCCGATGCCGGGCAAGGTGGTGTCGATCGCCGTCAAGGCGGGCGACACCGTCCGCAAGGGCCAGCCCCTGGCCGTGATGGAAGCCATGAAGATGGAGCACACCATTGCCGCCCCGGTCGACGGCACGGTGGCCGAGGTGCTGTACGCCCCTGGTGACCAGGTGGCCGAAGGGGCGGAGCTGCTCAAGCTCGCCACCGCGTAAGCCTGCGCGCGGCGCTCCTTGCCGCTAGCATCCCGCCATGCACATCACCATCTGCGTCAGCCAGCAAAAACCCGAACCCTGGCAGGAGGGCTTTCAGGCCGCGTTCCCCGACGCCACCGTGAGCATCTGGCAGCCTGGTGCGCCGGCCGCCGACCACGCGGTGGTCTGGGCGCCTCCCCAGGCCTTCTTCGACGAGCAGCCAGCCCTGAAGGCCGTGTTCAACACCGGGGCCGGCGTGGACGCCTTGCTGCGCCTGCGAATCCCCGAGGGCACGCGCATCGTGCGGCTCGACGATGCGGGCATGTCGGTGCAGATGGCCGAGTACGTGTGCCATGCGGTCATTCGGCATTTCCGTGAGTTCGATGGCTACGAGGCCGATGTGCGGGATGGCCGATGGAGCTACCGCAAGCCGCGTTCCCGCGCCGACTTTCCCGTGGGCGTGATGGGGCTGGGCGTGCTCGGCGAGCGCGTGGCCCGCGCGCTCTCGGTGTTCGATTTTCCGGTGCATGGCTGGAGCCGCACGCCCAAGGCCATGGAAGGGGTGGTGTGCCACGCCGGTGAAGACCGGCTCGGCGTCTTCCTGTCGAACTGCCGCGTGCTGGTGAACCTGCTGCCCCTGACCCCGCAGACCGAAAACCTCCTGAACCGGCGCACGCTGGGTCTGCTGCAACCGGGGGGCTACCTCATCAACGTGGCGCGTGGCGCCCATGTGGTCGATGACGATCTGCTGACATTGCTCGACAGCGGTCACCTCGCGGGTGCCATGCTCGATGTGTTTCGCACCGAGCCGCTGCCCGCCGACCATCCGTTCTGGACCCACCCGAAGATCACCGTGACACCGCACACGTCGGCCCGAACGCTGCGCGATGAAAGCATTGCGCAGATGGCCCGCAAGATGGCCGCGCTGGAGCGCGGCGAAACCGTGGCCGGCGAGGTCGACCGGCGCCGCGGCTACTGAACCCGAGGACATCCCCATGAAGATCCCCCACCGCGTGAAGATCATCGACGTCGGCCCCCGCGACGGGCTTCAGAACGAAAAACAGCCGGTGCCCGCGGCGGTCAAGATCGAGCTGGTGCACCGGCTGCAGGCGGCCGGTCTGAAGGACATCGAAGTCACCAGCTATGTGAGCCCGAAATGGGTGCCGCAAATGGCCGACAACCACGAGGTGATGCAGGGCGTTCAGCGCCAGCGCGGCGTGCGTTACGCGGTGCTCACCCCGAACATGAAGGGACTCGAGGCCGCGCTGCAGGACAAGCCGGACGAGATCGTGGTGTTCGGCGCCGCCAGCGAAGCCTTCAGCCAGAAAAACATCAACTGCAGCATCGCCGAAAGCATCGAGCGGTTTGCCCCCGTGGTGCAGGCCGCCAAGGCGGCCGGCATCGCGGTGCGGGGCGCCATGAGCTGCACCGTGGGCTGCCCCTACGAGGGCGACATCGCACCCGCCCGCGTGGACTACCTGGCCGGGCTCATGAAGGGCATCGGGGTCGAGCACATCGGCGTGGCCGACACCATTGGCGTGGGCACCCCGCGCAAGGTGCAGGCGGCGATCGAGGCGACGCTCAAGCACTACGACATCGACCACGTGTCCGGCCATTTCCACGACACCTACGGGCAGGCGGTGGCCAACACCCTTGCCGCACTCGAACTGGGGGTGTGGCACCACGACACCTCGATCGCCGGGCTGGGTGGCTGCCCCTATGCAAAGGGCGCCACCGGCAACGTGGCCACCGAAGACGTCGTGTACCTGTTGCACGGCATGGGCATCGAAACGGGCATCGTCCTCGATGCGCTGGTCGACACGGGCGCCTGGATCAGTGCGCAGCTCGGGCGCAGCACCAACTCGCGCGTGGCGCGGGCGCTGCTGGCCAAGCGCGCGGGCTGAGCGCCACGCTGGTTCAGGCGCGGGCGAACAGGCGGCGCAACAGCGCGCGCATCCACAGGTGGGCGGGGTCCCGCGCGGTGCTGGCGTGCCACACCAGCCGAACCTCGTAATGCGGCGCGTCGGGCAGCCGCCAGCGCTTGAACTCGTGGCGCGACTGCAGGTTGCGCGCATACATCTCGGGCACGATGGCCACCAGGTCGGTGCCCAGCGCCAGATCGGGCAGGGCGCCGAAATGGCGCGCCCGAAGCACGATGCGGTCGGCCAGTTTCATGCGGACCAGCATCTGCTCCACGCTGCTGTGGAAGGTGGCCGTGGGCGACGCCACCACGAACGAAGCCTCGGCCAGCTGCGCGGCCGACAGTGAAGCGCCGGCCCGGCCGTGCGCGGGTCGCCAGCCGGCCGCGGTGATGGCCACGTACTGCTCGCGAAACAGCGGCTCGGCCTGCACGCCCCGGTGGCGCGGCTGCAGAATGCCCACGGCACAGTCGATCTCGCGCGACTCCAGGGCCGAGGCGACGTCGCCGGCGGCCACCGCCACGTTGGACAGGTGGGCCCGCGGCGCCTGCGCGCGCAGCGCGGCCGCCAGCGAGGGCAGAAACAGCATCTCGCCCAGGTCCGACAGCGACAGGCGCCAGTGCATCTCGCTGGTGGCCGGATCGAAATCCTCCTGACCGGTGACGGCGGCCTCGAGCGCGCGCAGCTGCGCCTGCACCGCGGGGGCCACTGTCTCGCACAGGCGCGTGGGCTGCAGGCCGGCGGGTGACCGGACGAACAGCTCGTCGTCGAAGAAATGCCGCAACCTTGCCAGCGCGTTACTGGTGGCCGATTGCGACAGGGCCAGCGCTCGGCCCGCGGCGGTGACCGAGCGCGTGCGGTGGATGGCCGCCAGCACGCGAAGCAGGTTCAGGTCGAGCTGGCGGAAGTTCATGTCGGTGCTCGCGGGGGTGTCTCAGGGTTCACCCGGATTATTCACGGGATCGATGCAGTGCATCCACACAATCCATTCGCCAGATTGCGGACGCATGCGTACATTGCCCGGCAGACCCAGCCCAAACCAGACCCGCAATGGCCGAACGATCCTTTGCCAATGAAGTGACCAAGCTGCGGCTCGGCGAGGGCGAGCAGTTCCGTGGCGAGGGCATCCTCGCGGTGACCAAGGCGTTGCTGCAGTCTGGTGTTTCGTACGTGGCGGGCTACCAGGGCGCCCCGATCTCGCACCTGATGGACGTGCTCACGGACGCCAATGACATCCTGCGCGAGCTCGGGGTGCACTTCGAGCACAGCGCCAGCGAGGCCACCGCCGCGGCCACACTGGCGGCCTCCGTCAATTACCCGCTGCGCGGTGCCGTCACCTTCAAGTCCACCGTGGGCACCAACGTCGCGTCGGACGCGCTGGCCAACCTGGCCTCGGGCGGCGTGACCGGCGGCGCGCTGATCATCGTGGGCGAGGACTACGGTGAAGGCTCGAGCATCATGCAGGAGCGGTCGCACGCCTTCGCGATGAAGTCGCAGATCTGGCTGCTCGATCCCCGGCCCAACCTGCCCAGCATCGTGAACGCGGTCGAGCAGGCGTTCGAGCTTTCCGAAGCCAGCCACACCCCGGTGATGCTGGAGCTGCGCATCCGCGCCTGTCACGTGCACGGGCACTTCACCACCAAGGCCAACCGGCGACCCGATTTCACGCTCAAGGACGCGATCGAGAAGCCGGTGCGCGACGTCAACCGCATCGTGCTGCCACCCGCCAGTTACCTGCACGAGCAGGAGAAGCTGGCCCAGCGCTGGCCGGCGGCGGTCAGGTTCATCCAGGACCGCGGCTTGAACGAGTTCTTCGCCGAGGACGCGCAGGACTTCGGCATCGTGCTGCAAGGCGGCATGTACAACGCGGTGCTTCGGGCGCTGGAGTTGCTGGGCCTGGCCGATGCCTTCGGCGCATCGCGCGTGCCGCTGTACGTGCTCAACGTCACCTACCCGTTGGTGGACGCCGAGTTCACCCGCTTCTGCGCCGGCAAGCGCGCGCTGCTGGTGGTGGAGGAGGGGCAACCCGATTTCATCGAGCAGGCGGTGCATGCCATCCTGCGCCGCGCCGATCTCCCGACCCGGGTGCACGGCAAGGACGTGCTGCCGCCCGCGGGCGAGTACACCGGCGGGGCCGTGCTCAAGGGCATTGCGCGCTTTGTCGAGCGCTGTGATCCGGCCCTGCTGGCCGGCCGCCCCTTGCCGGTGGCGGCGCGTGCACAGGCCGAGCCTGCGCTGCCGGCGGTGCTGGCCGCCGCCGCCCAGGTGCAACCGCGCCCGCCATCGTTCTGCACCGGGTGTCCCGAGCGGCCGATCTTCACCGCCATGAAACTGCTGGAGCGGGAGCTGGGCCCCAGCCACGTGAGCTGCGACATCGGGTGTCACCTGTTCTCCATCCTGCCGCCGTTCAACATCGGCGCCACCACCATGGGCTATGGCCTCGGTTGGGCCGGGGCGTCGGCGTTCAACACCGAAGAGACGGACAAGCGCACCATCTCCATCATGGGCGATGGCGGGTTCTGGCACAACGGCCTCACCAGCGGGGTCGGCAACGCGGTGTTCAACCAGTCCGACAACGTGCTGGTGGTCATCGACAACGGCTATTCGGCGGCCACCGGCGGGCAGGACGTGCTGTCCTCCAAGGCGCCCAACGCCATCCGCAGCACCAACAACCCGATCGAAACGGCGGTGCGCGGCGTGGGCGTGAAGTGGGTGCGCAGCGTCAACCACACCTACAGCCTCACCCAGATGAAGGCCGCGCTGCGCGAGGCGCTCACCACCCGGGAAAAGGGCCCCAAGGTGGTGGTGGCGCAGAGCGAATGCATGCTCAACCGGCAGCGCCGGGTCAAGCCGCAGATCCGGCAGCGCATCGCCCAGGGCGAGCGCGTGGTGCGTGAGCGCTTCGGCGTCGATCCCGACACCTGCACCGGCGACCACTCGTGCATCCGCCTCTCGGGATGCCCTTCGCTGACGATCGCGCCCAACCCCGACCCCCTGCGGCGCGACCCGGTGGCCTCGGTGGTGGACAGCTGCGTGGGCTGCGGCCTGTGCGGCGAGGTCGCGCATGCGGCGGTGCTGTGCCCGTCGTTCTACCGCGCCGAGATCGTCAACAACCCGGGCCGCTGGGACCGCATCCGCCAGCGGGTGCGCCGCGCCGTCATCGGCTGGCTGCAGGACCGCATCGACCGGCGCCTGCAAGGGTTGGCCGCATGAGTTCGCCGCGCGCGATCACGATCGCGATCCTGGCCATGGGCGGCGAGGGCGGCGGTGTGCTCGCCGACTGGCTGGTCGACCTGGCCGAGGCCAACGGCCACATCGCCCAGACCACCTCGGTGCCGGGCGTGGCCCAGCGCACGGGCGCCACCATCTATTACCTCGAGCTGTTCCCGGCCGACGCCGTGCCCGTGGGCGCGCAGCCGGTGCTGGGGCTCAGCCCGGTGCCGGGCGAGGTGGACGTGGTGATCGCCTCCGAGCTGATGGAGGCCGGCCGGGCACTGCAGCGGGGGCTGGTGACGCCGGACCGGACCACCTTGATCGCCTCCACCCACCGCGTGTATTCCATGACCGAGCGCACCGCCATGGGCGACGGCCGGGTGGACGCGGCCTCGTTGATCGAGGGAGGGCGCAACGCGGCACGGCGCTTCGTCGCGGCCGACTTCGGATTGCTCGCCGAGCGCACCGGCAGCCTGATTTCCCCGGTGCTGTATGGCGCGCTGTCGGCGTCGGGCGCGCTGCCGTTTGACCGCGCGCAGTTCGAGGCCACCATCCAGCGGGCCGGCGTGGGCGTGGCGTCCAGCCTCAAGGCGTTTGCCGCGGGCCACGCCGCCGCCCGCGGCGAGGCGGAAGCCGCCCCGGTGGCGCCGCCGGCCCCGGTCACCGGCCCCCGTTTGGCACGGACCGCCCAGCGGGTGCACGCCGAGTTTCCGGCCCCGGTCCACCCCACCGTGCTGGCCGCGGTGCTGCGCCTGGCCGATTACCAGGACATCGCCTACGCCGACGAATACCTCGACCTGCTGCACCCGCTGCTCGCCGCGCGGACCGACGTGCTCGAGGAAACCGCACGGCACCTCGCGCTGTGGATGAGCTACGAGGACACGGTGCGCGTGGCCGACCTCAAGACCCGCCGCACGCGCTTCGAGCGCGTCGCGCGCGAGGTGCGGCTGGCCAATGACCAGCAGCTCGACATCAGCGAGTTCCTGCACCCCCGGCTGGAAGAGATCGCCGACACGCTGCCCGCGCCCGTGGGGCGCTGGCTGCTGCGCACCGGCTGGGCGCGTGCGCTCGTGGGCCGCTTCACCCGCCAGGGCCGCACGGTGCAGACCAGCTCGCTGCGCGGCTACCTCTTGCTGTATGGCGTGGCCGCGTTGCGCGGCCTGCGGCGGCGCTCGCTCAGGTTCCAGGTCGAGCACGCGCGCCTGCGCGCGTGGCTCACGCTGGTGCAGGAGCTGGCAATCGATCGCCCCGACCTGGCCCTCGAGGTGGCGCGTGCGCAGCGGTTGATCAAGGGCTATGGCGACACCCATGCCCGGGGCTGGCGCAGCTACGAACGCCTGATCGGCGCGCTGCCGCAGCTGCGCGCCCGGGCCGACGGGCCCGCCACCTTTCGCGAATTGAGCCAGGCGGCGCTGGCCGATGACTCGGGGCAGGCGCTGGACGCGCGCCTGACCCGTGCCGTGCAATGACGCCAAGTTGATCCACCCCCCAACCGAAGAAGGAGACCTGCGATGAAGAACCGGTTCGTGAAAGCCACCGCCGCCCTGCTGGCCACCCTGGTGCTGAGTCCGCTCGCACAGGCCCAGGAGGTGACCTTGCGCCTGGTGAGCGCCTTTGCCGAGAACGGCATCTACGTCCAGCGCCTGCAGCCCTGGATCAACAAGGTCAACGCCGAGGGCAAGGGCGTTCTGCAGATCAACTTCATCGGCGGACCCAAGGCCATCCCCACCTTCGAGGTCGGCAACGCGGTCAAGACCGGCGTGGTCGACATGGCGTTGAGCACGGGCGCCTTCTACACCAACGTCATGCCCGAGGCCGACTTCCTCAAGCTGACGCAGATCCCGATCGCCGAGCAGCGCAAGAACGGCGCGTTCGACGCGATCAACAAGGTGTGGAACGAAAAGGGCAACATGCAGTACCTCGCCCGCATGGTCGAGAACCAGCCGTTCCACATCTACACCAACAAGCCGGTCGACAAGCCCGACCTCACCGGCCAGAAGATCCGCATCACGCCGGTGTACCGCGATTTCTTCCAGGCCCTCAACGCCAGCGTCATCACGACGCCGCCGGGTGAGGTCTACACCGCGCTCGAGCGCGGCGTGGTCGACGGCTACGGCTGGCCCATCGGCGGCATCTTCGACCTCAACTGGCACGAGAAGACCAAGTTCCGCATCGACCCCGGTTTCTACGACGCCGAGGTGTCGCTCATCATGAACCTGCCGGCCTGGAAGCGGCTGACCGACGCCCAGCGCGCCTACCTGCAGCGGCAGTTGCTGGCGCTCGAGGCCGAGAACACCTTCTGGACCCGCTACGCGACCGAAGAGACCGCGCGTCAGGCGCAGGCCGGCATCAAGACGATCGCCTTCGACGCCGCCACCGCCAAGGCCTTCCGCGACAAAGCCTATGACGTCGGCTGGGCCGGCGCCGAGAAGCAAAGCCCCGAGATCGCGGCCCAGTTCAAGAAGCTGTTCTCCAAGTGATCGACGCGCTGTCCACCGCGTACGGACGCCTGCTGTCGGCGCTGGCCATGGTGGGCTGCGCGCTGCTGCTGGCCATGATGCTGGTCATCGTGGCCGACGTGGCGCTTCGGAACATCCCGGTGCCGGGCCTCCCCCAGGGCCTGGCCTGGAGCAACGAGGTCTCCGAGCTCATGCTCTACCTCATCACCATGTGCGTGGCGCCCTGGCTGCTGCGGCAGGGACAGCACATCCGGGTGGACATCGTCCTTCAGGCCCTGCCTTCGCGCGTGGCCTGGGCGCTCGAGTGGGTGGGTGATGCCATCGGCCTTCTGTGCTGCCTGGTCATTGCGTGGTACAGCGCCCAGGCCGCCTGGGCGAGCTACAGCTCGGGCGCGCTCAACATCAAGACCCTGGTCACGCCCGAGTGGTGGGGTCTGGCGCCGCTGCCAGTCGTGTTCGTGCTGCTGGCCATCGAGATGCTGTTCCGCATGCGCCGCCTGGCCCGCGCCGAGCGCGGCCCGCGCCAGGACGCGGTGAGTGCCGCATGAGCAGCTGGGTGCTGGCCGCCTGGCTGATGCTCGGGGGATCGACCCTGCTGCTGTTCATCGGCATGCCGGTGGCGCTGACCTTCATCACGGTCAACATCGTGGGGGCGTGGCTGTACATGGGCGGCGAGCCCGGGCTGATGCAGCTCGCGCGCAGCAGCGTCAGTTCGGTCACCGCGTTCTCCCTCACCCCGATCCCGTTGTTCGTGCTGATGGGCGAGGTGCTGTTCCACACCGGCCTGGCGCTCAAGGTCATCGAAGGTGTCGAGCGCCTGATCCGGCGCCTGCCGGGTCGGCTGGCCGTGGTCGCGGTGGTGGCCGGCACGGTGTTCTCGGCCATCTCGGGGTCCACCATCGCCACCACCGCCATGTTGGGATCGCTCATGCTGCCGGTCATGCTGGCGCGGGGCTACCACCCCACCATGGCCACCGGTCCCATCATGGCCATCGGCGCGGTCGACATGCTCATACCGCCCTCGGCGCTCACGGTGTTGCTGGGTTCGCTGTCGGGCATCTCGATCTCCAAGCTGCTGGTGGGCGGCGTCATGCCCGGCCTCATCCTGTCGGTGGCCTTCGTGCTGTGGATCGTGGTTCGCGTGCGCATCAGCCCGCACCTGGCGCCCCGCGACCCGGAAGACGCCGGCCACCGCGGCTGGCAGCGCTGGCAACCTTTCTTCGCCTACGTGCTGCCCACGCTGTCGATCTTTGGCGTGGTGGTGGGTGCGCTGGCCAATGGCTGGGCCACGCCCACCGAATGCGCGGCGCTGGGGGCGTTTGCCACCATGGTGCTCGCCATGGCGTACCGGGTGCTCACGGTCGAGGCGGTCATCAAGTCCCTCAAGGGCACGGCCGGCATCTCGGGAATGATCCTGTTCATCATTCTCGG
Source organism: Hydrogenophaga sp. XSHU_21 (assembly GCA_046604145.1). Taxonomy (GTDB): domain Bacteria; phylum Pseudomonadota; class Gammaproteobacteria; order Burkholderiales; family Burkholderiaceae_C; genus Hydrogenophaga. Next base: position 872,241 of record JBKIXD010000002.1, on the reverse strand, counting down.
TGCCACCACGTTTGCACAGATCCTGTCGTTCTCGGGGGCCAGCAACGGGCTGGTCCAGATGATCACCGGGCAAGGGTGGTCCACCGAAATGATCGTGGTCGGCATGATGCTGATGCTGATCTTTCTGGGCATCTTCGTGGACCAGATCAGCATGATGATGATCACGCTGCCGATCTTCATGCCGATCGTGCAGGCGCTCGGCATCGACCCGGTGTGGTTCGGCGTGATGTTCCTCATCTGCATGCAGCTCGGGCTGCTGCTGCCACCGCATGGCCTGTTGCTCATGACCATGCGCGGCGTGGCGCCACCCAGTGTCACCATGGCGGACATCTTCCGCGCGGTGATTCCGTACGTGGTCATGAGCCTGCTGCTGCTCAGCGCCGTGTTCTGGTTCCCCCCCATCGCCACCTGGTTGCCGGGGCTGATCGGCTGAGTCGCATGGCCCCAGGGCGCCAGGGTGGTGCGCGCCGGGCTACCATTTGGGCCATGAGCGACCCAAGCCCCACCCACACCCCGGCGGTCCAGCGCGTGCAGGAGCGTCTGGCCGCCCTGGGCCATGACCGCAGCCCGGTGATGCTGGACGATGCCGCCAGAACCGCGCAACAGGCCGCCGATGCCCTGGGCGTGGCCCTGGGCCAGATCGCCAAAAGCATCATCTTCCGCCGCAAGAACCACCCGACCGAACAGGACCGGGCGGTGCTGGTGGTCACCTCCGGCGACCGCCGGGTCGACGAGCACAAGGTGCAGGTGCTGGTGTGTGCCGATGGCGGCAAGCTCGGCCGCGCCGACGCCGACTTCGTGAAGGCGCAAACCGGTTTTTCGATCGGTGGCGTGTCGCCGCTGGCCCATGCCTGCGAACCGGTGACCCTGATCGACCGCGACCTGTTCCGTTTCGACACCATCTGGGCGGCGGCGGGCCATCCGCACGCGGTGTTTCCGCTCACGCCGCACGAGCTGCAGCGCTACACCGGTGCGCCGGTGGTCGACGTGGCGCAAGGAGCAACCACGTGACGCCGGGCGAGCGCCCCGACCTTGCACGCGCCCGCCGGCGACAGCCCGGCGTCGCCGTGCCGTCTCCCTGTGTCGGTGTGTGCCGCATGGACGAATCGACCGGGCTGTGCGCCGGTTGTGCGCGCACCCTGGACGAGATCGGCGGATGGAGCCGCATGGACGACGCCGGCAAGCTGCGCGTGTGGCAGGCCATCGACACCCGTTGGGCCCCGGCATGAGCACGCTGCACGAACTGCAATTCTTCTACGACCCGATTTCGCCTTACGCGCACCTCGCGTTTGCCGCGCTGCCCCAGGCACTGGCCGGCCACAGCGTGGCGGTGCGGTACCGGCCGGTGCTGTTCGCCGCGCTGCTCAAGGCGCACGGCCAGCTCGGCCCGGCCGAGATCCCGGCCAAGCGCGACTGGACCTACCGGCAGATCCTCTGGCTGGCCCGGTCCAGCGGCATCCGGCTCGAGCTGCCGGCGGCCCACCCCTTCAACCCCTTGCCCCTGCTGCGCCTGGGGCTGGCCACCGCGGTGGCCGATGCACCCGGCGACACCAGCCGCCACGTGACCGAGCAGCTGTTCCACCACGTGTGGCACGGTGGCGCCGACGCCGGCGATGCCGTGCGCATCGAAGCGCTTCGGGCCGAACTGCAGGACCAGATGGCCCGGCGGGGACACCCGTGGATCGAACCCGACAGCGAGACCGTCAAGCAGCGCCTTCGCGCCAACACCGAAGAGGCCCTGGCGCTGGGCTTGTTCGGGGTGCCCGCCATGGTGGTCGACGGCCGAGTGTTCTGGGGCTTTGACGCGTTGCCGATGCTCAAGGCCTGGCTCGATGGCGACGACTGGTTTGCCAGCGGCGCCTGGGACGCCGCCGCGCGCACCGCGCAAGGCGTGACCCGGCCCCGGCCCTAGCCGAACGCCTCGGCGAGCGTCAGGACCTGTCCGGTCTGGGCGGCCTCGTACCCGGGCAACGCCGCCACGCGCGAGCGCAGCGCGGCCGATCGCAACACCGCCAGCACCGGGCCCAGGTCGGCGCGGTGCAGCGCGTTCGACGGCACCGCAAAAAAGTACCGCTCCTTGAGCAGCGGCACGAAATGCAGGCCGAAGCGCTGTGCCGCCGTCTGCACGCCGATGCCCACATCGGCCATGCCACTGGCCACGAACGCCGCCACCGCGGCGTGGGTGAGCTCGGTGTTGTCATACCCCGCCACCGCCCGCGCATCGATGCCCTCGCGCTGCAGCAGCAGCTCGGTGAGCATGCGCGTCCCCGAGCCCTCGGGCCGGTTCACGAAGCGCACTCCCGGCCGTGCGAGGTCGCTCACGCCGCGAAGGCCCAACGGATTGCCCGGCGCCACGAACAGGCCTTGCGTGCGCACCGCCAGCTGCACCAGGCGGTGCTGGTCGTGGCGCAGCCAGGCCAGGTAGCGGCGGGCGGCCTCGGCCTCGAAGGCCCCCAGCGGCACGTGAAAGCCGGCCAGTTCGCATTCGCCATGGGCCAGCGCCGACACCGCCTCGCCGCTGTTGCGGTAGCGCACCTCCACCGGGACCTGCCGCGCGGCCAGCTGCTCGCGCAGGGCGGCCACGGCAAACCCGTGGCTGGCGTGCAACCGGGGAACACTGCGGGCGCGGCGCTGCACACGGCCCAGTTCGCCTTCGAGTTCGGCGGCGAGCGATTCCAGCAAGGGTTGCAGCCGCGCCCCGATGCGGGCGTCGGCCCAGGCGAGCCGTTCGCCCAGTTCGGTGAGCGCCGACCCGAGCCCCCGACCGCGCGCCAGCAAGGGCGCGCCCAGCAGCGCTTCGGCCTGCCGCAGCAGGCCCCAAGCATGGCGGTAGGAAAGCCCCAGTTCGCGACCGGCCTGCGCGATGCTGCCGGTGGCCTGCACCGTGGCCAGCAGGTCGAGCAGCGTGGTGGCGTCCAGCGTGTCGCCGCCCTCGCGCCCGATGCGCCAGCGCGGTTGCAGGTCGACCTGAAGAGGCGTTGTCGCTGGACGGGTGGTCATGGCCTTCAATGTGCAATCCGGTGCATATTAACGGGCCCCACCCCTGCTAGGCTGCCCGACCATGAACCCCGGCCCCGCCAAGCCCACCGTGATTCCCGTCCACGCCGTTCCCAGGTCGGCGCGATCCACGCCCAAGGGGCGCCAGGTGTCGTCCGCCGACCGTGAACGCGTGGCCCGGCTGTGCGAAGGGCTGGCGCCGCGCGCCGACCTGCTCATCGAGCACCTGCACCGGCTCAATGACGCCGAGGGCGCGCTCCGGCAGGGGCACCTCGCCGCGCTGGCCGAGCACCTGCGCCTGAGCCAGGTCGAGGTCTACGAGGTGGCCAGCTTCTACCACCACTTCAAGGTGGTGGCCGACGGCGCGGTGGTCCCCGCCACCACGGTGCGGGTGTGCACCAGCCTGGCCTGCGCCATGGCAGATGGCGAGTCCCTTCTCGAGCGCACGCGCGAGGCCATGGCGGGCATGGACGGTGTGGCGGTCGAGCCGGCGCCGTGCATCGGGCTGTGCCACCACGCGCCGGCCGCGTGTGTGGGCCAGCGGCAGTTGCCCGCCGCCACGCCCGCCGCCATCGCCGATCTCGTGGCCCGCGGCGAAACCGGACCGCGTCCGTTGCCCGAGCCCGAACCCTGTGGTCTGCTGCAACTGCAGCGGGTGTTGTCCGGCGAGTGCACGGCCGAGCAGGTGATCGACGAACTCAAGGCCGCCGACCTGCGCGGCCTGGGCGGCGCGGGATTCCCGGCGTGGCGCAAATGGCAGACCGTGCGCGCTCAGCCGGGGCCGCGGGTCGGCATCGTCAACATCGACGAGGGCGAGGTCGGCACGTTCAAGGACTGGCACGTGCTCACCACCGGCGCACCCCAGGTGATTGAAGGCGTGCTGATCGCCGCCGAGGTGGTGGGGCTGGAGCATGTCTGGCTCTACTTGCGCGACGAATACCACGACGCCCGGGCGCTGCTGCAGCGCGAGCTCGACCGCCTGCAGCCCCGCCTGGCGGCGCTGCGCGAGCGCTTCTTCCACTACCGACCGCCCAGGCTCGAGTTGCGCCGGGGTGCCGGCGCCTACATCTGCGGTGAAGAGTCGGCACTGATCGAGTCGATCGAGGGCCGCCGCGGCCTGCCGCGCCTCAAGCCGCCGATCGTGGCGCTCAGCGGTGTTTTTGGTCGCCCCACACTGGCGCACAACCTCGAGACCCTGTGGTGGGTGCCCGAGCTGCTGGCCAGTGGCGGCGCCCGGTGGGCTGCCCTGGGCCGGCGAGGCCGCCACGGTCTTCGGCGGTTCTCGGTGTCGGGCCGGGTGAAGAAGCCCGGCGTTCACCTGGCGCCGGCGGGCATCACCCTGCGCGAGCTCATCGACGAATTCGCGGGCGGCATGGCCGATGGCCACACCCTGCAGGCCTTTCTGCCGGGCGGGGCGTCCGGCGGCATCCTGCCGGCGTCGCTGGCCGATGTGCCGCTGGACTTCGACACGCTCGCCGGGCACGGTGCCTTCGTGGGGTCGATGGCGGTGGTGGTGCTGGGGCAACACGACCGCGTGCGCGATGCGGCACTGAACCTCATGCGCTTTTTCGAGCACGAATCGTGCGGCCAGTGCACGCCCTGCCGCGCCGGCACCGGCCAGCTGGTGCGTCTGATGCAGGCACCGCGGTGGGATGCCGGTCGCATGGACGAGCTGTCGGCCGTGATGCGGGACGCCAGCATCTGCGGACTGGGGCAGGCCGCGCCCAACCCGGTGGACAGCGTGCGGCGTTTTTTCGCGCCGGAGGTGGGACTGTGAAGACCGACGATCTGCCGCGCGACGCCACGCCCATCGCCTTCACCCTGGACGGCCGGCGCGTCGAGGCCGCCCCCGGCGAGATGCTGCTGGAGGCCGCCGGGCGAGCGGGCGTCGTGTTGCCCCGCCTGTGCGCCAGCGATGGCCTTCAGCCGGTGGGCAACTGCCGGGCCTGCGTGGTCGAGATCGAAGGCGAGCGCGTGCTGGCGCCGTCGTGCTGCCGCGCGCCCACCGAGGGCATGGTGGTTCGCAGCGACACACCCCGCGCCCGCAACGCGCGGCGCAGCGTGATCGAGCTGCTGCTGGCCGATGCGCCCGACACCACCCGCCTTCGTCACGACAGCGAGCTGGCGCATTGGGCGCGCGAAAGCGGCGCCCGCGCGGCGCGTTTCGGGCCACGCGAATCCGTCGGTGTCGACACCAGCCACCCGGCCATGACGGTCAACCGCGACGCCTGCATCCAGTGCACGCGCTGCATCCGTGCCTGCCGCGACACCCAGGGCAACGATGTGCTCGGGCTGGCGTTCCGGGGCGGCCACGCGCAGATCGTGTTCGACCAGAACGACCCGATGGGCACGAGCACCTGTGTGGCCTGCGGCGAATGCGTGCAGGCCTGTCCCACCGGCGCCATCGCACCGGCCAACGGATCGTTCGCGCACGCGGCGGCGCGCAAGGTCGACTCGGTGTGCCCCTACTGTGGTGTGGGCTGCCAGATCCGCTACCACGTCGGCGACGACGGCCGGATTGCCCATGTCGAAGGCATTGCGGGCCCGGCCAACGAAGGCCGCCTGTGTGTCAAGGGTCGGTTCGGCTTTGACTACGCCCACAGCCCGGAGCGCCTCACCCGCCCCTTGATCCGCAAGCCCGGGGTGCCCAAGGAGGCCGGTGCCATCGCGAACCGCGACTGGCGCGCATTGTTCCGTGAAGCGACGTGGGACGAGGCGCTCGACGCCGCCGCCAGCGGGTTCCAGCGCGCGCTGCAGGCCTCGGCCGGGCGTGGGCGGGCCGGTCCGGTGGCCGGGTTCGGTTCGGCCAAGGGCACCAACGAAGAGGCCTACCTGTTCCAGAAGCTGGTGCGCAGCGCCTTCGGCACGCACAACGTGGACCACTGCACCCGCCTGTGCCACGCATCGAGTGTGGCGGCCCTCATGGAGGGCCTCGGGTCGGCCGTGGTGACCAACCCGCTGCGCGATGTCGCGCACGCCGACTTCGTGTTCCTGATCGGGGCCAACCCGGCGCAGAACCACCCGGTCGGGGCCACCTGGATCAAGAACGCCATCCGCCGCGGCACCCGCCTCGTGCTGGCCGATCCGCGCCGAACCGAGCTGGCGCGCCACGCCTGGCGGCACCTCGGGTTTCGCGCTGGGAGCGACGTGGCGCTGCTCAACGCCATGCTGCACGTGGTGATTGGCGAAGGCCTGACCGACACCGCCTACATCGAAGCGCACACGCGCGACTTCGAGCTGCTCAAGGCCCATGTGGCCGATTTCAGTCCCGAGGCCATGGCCCCGGTCTGCGGCATCGAGCCCGACGCCATCCGCGAAGTGGCGCGCGCCTATGCGACCGCCCGCAACGCCATGATCCTGTGGGGCATGGGCGTGAGCCAGCACACCCATGGCACCGACAACGCGCGCTGCCTGATTGCGCTGGCACTGGTCACCGGGCACATCGGCCGGCCCGGCACCGGCCTGCACCCGCTGCGCGGGCAGAACAACGTGCAGGGCGCCAGCGATGCGGGGCTCATTCCCATGGTGCTGCCCGACTACCACCGTGTGGGCGACGCGTCGTCGCGCGCGCAGGCCGAAGGCATCTGGGGGCTGGCGCCCGGCACGCTGGGCAGCGAGCCCGGCCTCACGGTGGTCGAGATCATCGACGCGGCCCACCGCGGCGAGATCACCGCCATGCTGATCCAGGGAGAGAACCCGGCCATGAGCGATCCCGACGCCAGCCACGCCCGGGAGGCGCTGGCCGGTCTGCGGCATCTGGTGGTGGCCGACATCTTCCTCACCGAGACAGCGTCGCTGGCCGACGTGGTGCTGCCCGCCACCGCTTGGCCCGAGAAGACCGGCAGTGTCACCAACACCGACCGCTGCGTGCAATTGGGCCGCAAGGCAGTGGCATCGCCCGGTGACGCGCGGGCCGATGCCTGGATCACCGAGCAGATCGCGCTTCGCCTCGGCCTGCCGTGGCGCTACGGCGTGGCCCCCGACGGCAGCGGCGACGGCGACGCGACCCGGGGCATCGGCGCCGTGTTCGAGGAAATGCGCTCGCTCATGCCCAGCATCTCGGGGCTGTCGTGGCCGCGCCTGTGGCACGAGGGAGCGGTCACCTACCCGGTGACCAGCGAGCTCGATCCCGGGCATCCGGTGGTGTTCACCGACGGCTTCCCCACCGCCGATGGCCGTGCCCGGCTCGTGCCCGCCGGCGTCGTGCCGCCGGCCGAGCGGCCCGACGCCGAATACCCGCTGGTGCTCATCACCGGTCGCCAGCTTGAACACTGGCACACCGGCAGCATGACACGGCGCAGCGCCGTGCTCGACGCGCTGGAGCCGGGCCCGTCGGTCAGCCTGCACCCGGCCACCGCCCGACGGCTCGGGCTGCAGCCCGGCGCCCTGGCGCGCGTCGCCTCGCGCCGTGGTGCCATCCGGCTGCCCGTGCGGTGCGACGACGGCATGCCCGCCGAGACCGCGTTCATTCCGTTCGCCTACGTCGAGGCGGCGGCCAACCTGCTCACCAACCCGGCGCTCGACCCGGTGGGCAAGATCGCCGAACTGAAGTACTGTGCGGTGGACGTGAGGCCGGCGAACCCGATCTGATCGGCCGGCGCGCGCCGCCGGCGTCCCGCTTGACCTGCCTCAAGGCCTGGTGCGCCGCGTCGCTCCAGAATGCCTCGTCAACGCAACCTCCGGAGGCTCGCATGTTCAAGAAAATCCTCGTCCCCACCGACGGTTCCGATGTGGGCGCCAAGGCCGCCGCTGTCGCCGCCGAAATGGCCCGGGGTTCGGGCGGTCAGGTCATCGGGGTGTATGTGATCGACCCATTCCCCTACATCGGCATCGGCGATGCGTCGGCCGTGGGCTTGCAGTCCTACCTGAGTGAGGCCAAGCGCGCGGCCGGCATCGCGCTGGAGGCCGTGGCCCGCGCCTGCCAGGCGCAGCAGGTGCCGTTTGCCGGCGACACCATCGAGCGCAACCTGATCTGGGAAGGCATCCTGGAGACCGCCAAGGCGGAGGGTTGTGATCTGGTGGTGATGGGGTCGCACGGCCGCCAGGGCGTCAAGGCGCTGATCCTGGGCAGCGTGGCGCAGAAGGTGCTCACGCACGCCCAGATGCCGGTGCTGATCGTCAAGGGCTGACGCCGCGTCCGGATCACGCCGCGCCTCAGCGGCGGAAGCGGCCGCTGGCGTCGATGATCGACAGGTCGGCGAAATCCAGGCCGGTGTGGTTGGTCGGGCCGTAGCTGATGGTCAGGCCGCCGAGGTCGAAACGGTTCATGCCCTCCAGGGCGTCGCGCACCTTCTGCGGCGTCGGTTGCGGGCCGGCGCGGCGCAGCCCTTCCACCACCACCTTGGCGGCGGCAAAGCCTTCCATCATGGCCGGCGAAACACCCTCCAGCCCCTTGGCCTTGGCCAGGTCGGCGGCTTCCTTGATCAACGGGTAGGAGATCGAGCGCTCGTTGGGGAACACCTGCGTGACGATGACGCCGCGCGCGTTTTCGCCCAGCAGCTTGATGAAGCCGTCCGAGGCGTTGTTCGACAGCGTGACCACCTGCGCCCGCGACCCTGCCTCGCGCAGCGCCTTGACCGCATTGGCCGTGTTGCCGGCCGATGCGATCACCATCACCGCCTGCGTCTGCAGCTTCACGATTTCTGCCGCCACCGGAGCGAAGTCGGGTTTGTCGCGCGGCGTCTTGCGCCGCAGCACCGGATCGAGCTTGACCTTGGCGAATCCCTGCATGGCACCTTCCGCACCGTCGGCGCCGAAGCTGTCGTCGGTCTCCAGAATGGCGATGCGGGTCTGGCCGATGCTGGCCAGGTGCTCGATGGCGCGCGCCGCCTCGCGCTGGTAGGTGGCGCGCACGTTGAACACCCAGGGGTTGACCGGCTGGTGCAGCACCATGGCACCGGTGCTGGGTGCCACCAGCGGCACCTTGTACTCGGCCAGCAGCGGCAGCAGCGCCTGTGAATGGGGTGTTCCCCGGTTCAGGAACAAGGCCAGAACGCCCTGTTTGGTGATCAGATCGCGCGCCACCTCCACCGTGACCTTGGGGTCGAACTTGTCGTCCACCGACACCAGTTCGATCTTCTGGCCGTTCACGCCACCACGGGCGTTGACGGCGTCGAAGTACAGCTTGGCCCCGTCGGTGTTTTCCTTGACGCCGGCGGCGACCGACCCGGTGAATCCCGAGGGCTGTCCAATCCGCAACTGGGCATGTGCCGACGTCACCAGGAGCGTCAGCAGGGTGAAGGCGAGGGCGGTGAGTGGATGGCGCGGCATAGGGTAGGGGGGTATCGGTCGGGTCGCGGGAGTGTAGGCAGCAGGGTCCGGTCAGGCATCGTGGAAACGACGTATGTGCCGAATCGTCCGATCGCCGTAGGCCGTTTGAGCGCCGGCCGCGACTGGAACCGGGTGGAGGGCGGGGTTACCCAGACGCATACCCCAACCCGATGGATGACCCCATGTCGAACCTGCCTTCCCAGCGGCAACTTCGCGAACTGCTCGCCGACATCAACGCGGCCCTGTCGGGCAGCGACCCGATCGAACCACCAGCGCACGACAGCGCAGCGCAATTCGATTTCGAATGGGCCGGGCAGGCGGTGCATCTGGTCTTCAATCCCCATGCATCGCCACCCTGCGTGTCGATGGCTTGCCCGCTCGGGCCGGTGCCCCTCGCGCAGGCCGAGGCGGTTCTGCGCCAGCTGCTGCGCATTGCCCACCTGACGGCCACGTCCGGCAGCACCGTCGGGTATTCGCCCTCGGAACAGTGCCTGTACCTGGTGAATTCCCTGCCGTTGCCGCGTGCAACCGCCCGGCTCGTGCTCGACGCCCTGGCCGGGCTGGCAGACCTGGCCGTGCACTGGGGCGAGAACCACTTTCTTGACCGGGACATGCCCGTCGCCCTGGCGGGCGAGTCGGGGTTGGTCTGACCACCCTCGGCGTCCACCCGATTCCCCTCGATCCGTCTACATGGAGTTCCGATGCCTTCTGTCACGCCCGATGGTGCCGATGAAGACCCGCCCCGCCAGCGCTTGCTGACCTGGCTGGAGCGTGCCGGCTGTGCCTGGTCTGTTCCGGACGAGGACACCGGCGCGCCGCTGCATGAAATCCTGGTGGCCGATTGCGTGGTCCATGGCGAGGTGGTGCGCTTGTTTCACGACGCCAACGACCGGCCGTACCACGTGCGCGCGGTCTGTTCGCTCGGCGAGCTGCCAGCCACCGACGAGGTTCCCCTGATGCTGCAACTGCTGCACGCCAACCTGCAGATGAGCCTGGAGGGCGGATCGCTGGTCCTGGGCCTGCATCCCGACGACGACGGCGTGTGCCTGACCGACGAGATCTCGCTGGATCCCCAAGCCGAAAACGCCTTTCGCCTTGCGTTGTTTCACCTCGGCGACCAGCCCGGGCGCTGGCGCGAAGGACGCTTTCTTCCGCAGGCATCGATTTGACCTTTGCGGCGCTGAGCCACCCACCACCCATCGATCCCATCGCCAAATGACGCCCCGCAGCACGATCACCACGAATCCCACCACCCTGCTGGCACGGTCCAAAAGCCTGTCCAGCGTTTCGCCATCGGGGAAAGCGCCAAAACGGCTCAGCCTCGACGCGACCCACACCTTTCAGACCGGCTCCCCAACGGGGGTGTTGAAGTCGACGCGTGCCTTCGACGCATTGGCGGTGGCGCGCAGGATGGTGGACACCGGATACGACGCAGAGCACCTCCAGGAGGACCTGTTCCCCGGGCTCGAGGGCGCCGCACTCCAAGAGGCCGCTCTCCAGGTGCTGAATTCGTTGCCGACCGGGCTCGACGCCACCCGCAGGGCGGTCATCGAGGGCACCTTGAAGTCGATCATTCCCGCGCAGAGCCCGAAGACCCCGAGCAGCCCGGAGCAGACGGCCGAGGACGTTGAGGAGGTGGAGGAGGTGGAGGAGGTGGAGGAGGTGGAGGAGGTGGAGGTGGTTTCCGACACAGAGGTCCGGCCTGATCCTCCGGACACCTCCGACAAGAAGCTCAATGCCGTCATCGACTCGATCGCCAAGGGGAAGTCGCCCGAAGTCGGCGGACCTGGCGCCCGGGAATGGATCAACACCGTGTTTCCGGGCCTGCCAGACGCCAGCGTTGCATCGCTGTTCCGGCGGCTGAAGCACCTTGTATCGGAAAGCCCCCTGTCCCGCGAGGAGCGCAAGCTGGTGGCGAACACGCTGGAGGAGTTGCGCAAGGCCCATCCTGCCACCATGGCGCTGCCGCCGGCGAACCTGCGCTTGATCCATCTTCACGACAAGAAGTCGGTGTCCCGGCAAATGGCCAGCGAATGGCAGGGCGTGCTGAGTTCCCGAAGCGACCGGGAGACGGCCTTGTCCGAGGCATTGGGTGCGGCCGGGCACCTCAGGCCCGACATCCGCTGGGGTGCGCTGATCTGGATGAAGAAGGAATTGCCCGAAGGCGACCCCTTGTGCCGAGTGCTGGATGAGGCGATTGAAAAGGCCTACCGCGAGGTGCAACGGATCCGCTCGGCGGGTGCGCGGACCCCGGCCACGATGATCGCCGCCGATCTTCAGCTGCTGGCCGACCTGGCCGATTGGGGCGATGACCCCCAGGGCCATCCCGAGCCGACATTGATCGTCGAGGGCGATGTACCGGCCTCCATCGAAATGTGGCGATTCATGCTGCATCGGTACTCGGATCAGCTGACGGACGATCAACGCAAGGGTGTGCGCGCCGCGCTGACGAACCTCAAGGACGACAAAGGCGTCCTGACCGGCAGAGACGAGTTCCACATGCAGTGGGTGGGTTCCGTTCGGGATGAGCTGAAGATTGCCGTGGCCAGGGCCGCGGTGGTGGGCGCTGGCGTCGGCGACGGCGCGCAGGAATTCCTCACGCTGCTGAAAGAGTCGCTGCGCGGCAGCGACGCGACGATTGCCCTGGCGCTCGACAGCACGCTGAAAAGCCCTGCATTCGCCACCTGGCCGCAGGGCGAACGCCTGCTTCTGCAGCGCGCGATCGCCCTGTTGATCACCCAGAAGGGACAGCCTCTCGCCGCACAGGCCTTTCCCGGGCGCCCGCTCGCGCGGCAGCCCCGCACGCTGAAGCGCTTTCCACCGCCCCCGCTGCGCAACCAGCCATCCGACGCCGAGCAGCAGAAACACGCGGAGCGCTTGCGCGTCTACCGGGCGCACGTCAAGCTCGCCAGGAAGGACGCGGCCGCGGTCGGAAAACAGCTGCTGGCCCTGACGCGTTTCCTGTCCGATGATGACCAGCCCCCCCGGGAGACCACGGCGGCGGAGAAATGCGACGAGCTGCTGGTTTTCAGCGACCTGTCGCCCTCGCGCATCATCGGTGCGCTGGGAAAGATTTCTGCCGAGGGTGGACCTTCGGCAGCCTTGGCGACGGCGTTGCGCAACGAGTTCATCTATTCGCTGCGCAACGACCTGGGCAGCAATGTGCCCATGCAGTGGAGCAACTATCTCGCCACCGCGGGCAGGTCGACGCTGAATGGCCTCCGCGAGGGCGGAGCTCACTACGGGGCGTTCGTGCTTCTGAAGTCCATCGGCAGTGCAATCGGCAGCGCCGGCAATCCTTACATCCTGCCCGGCGTGTTCGGCGTGATGGGTGCCGTTGTCCTGCCAATGGCCAGCTATTGGCGCCTCAACGCGGCCAAGAGCGCCGACTACAAGGCCAACCCCAGCAGCACCACCAATGTGCTGCTGGTGACCTCGGTGGTGCTGACCATGGCAACAGGCGTCGCGATGGCAGCCGGTGCGGGAGCCGGGAAACTGTCTTTGCAGGTGCTGGACGTCTTTGCGCTCAACAACCTGGCGCGGCAGGTGCGGCAGGTGCTGCAAAGCTGGACCCAGGGGCCGCTGACCGCCGGGCTGGCCATCCGCCACCGCGATGGCTCGGGCCTTTCGGCCCAGGAGCAGTACCGGCTGAACATCATTCGCGACACACTGTATGTGGTGTCGAGCGTGGGGCTGCTGGTGTATGGCCCCACGTATGCCGCGCAGCTGATCGAGGCGGCCATTCCGGTGGTGGTTTCGCTCAGCGATGCTGCCCTGGTGGCGGCGGCCACGTTGCTGGCCTCGGGTATCAACGAGCTTATCGATGGCATCAACCCCGATCTCGCCAAGGTCATCTTCCGGGGCGTCTACGGGGACGAATTCATGCTGCAACCGGACACCCAGACCAACCCCGGCGCCGATCCGAATCACTTCCTTGACCACACGGCCGCCCGTGTGATCGCGATCGGACCCGCCGATGTCATGGCGGCCGTGGCCGCCGCATTGCGGAGCAATGGATTTGACGGGCCGGCCTGGAGCGTCGCGGTGGTGGGCGTTCTCCTCAATGGCGTCTTCGGCGCCATGCGGAGCCGTGCACTGAGCTACCTACGAACGACCGAGTCGATTGCCGAGAACGGCACCCGCATTCCGGACGGTCTCCTCACGTTCGTGGTCTCGGGGGTGGGCAATCTGGCGGGCGCGGTGCGAGGCGCGGTGTGGCAGCCGCCACCGCTTCTTCCCACCACCAGACCGGACGAGCTGCTCGAGGTGGTCGTGGACGACAGCGCGGATTCATCACCCAACTTGCGAATCAACGAGTTCAGGCATGCCTCGGACGACAACTCCGTGGAGCTGATCGAGGAGATTTCCGAGGCCGACCCGGCAGACCCTTCCCAGCTGAGCGAGGTGGTGGTGGACGATGCGGATGGGGCAATGTCGAGATCCGGATCGACCAGCACCCCGACCGGAACGCCCCGCACCGAGAAAGACCCTGCCGATCCTGACCGGGATGTGACGCGATCCGACTGACAGGGCGGGGCTTTCCCCGCCATCGCGGCGCGGGACGGGGGACTGCCTAGAATCTTCGGCTTCCCCCCACGGAGCCCCGCATGTCTGATGAGCAACGCCCGTCTGAAACGCCACTCGCCGACACCAGCGAGCAAACAGGTGGCGGCGGAGGGCGTGCCGAAGGCGGGGACGGCCTGATCCGCATCCGCGGTGCCCGGCAGCACAACCTCAAGGGGCTTGACCTCGACATCCGCACCGGCGAACTCACGGTGGTGACCGGGCCCAGCGGATCGGGCAAATCCAGCCTGGTCTTCGACACCCTGTTTGCCGAGGGGCAGCGGCGCTACGTGGAAACGTTCAGCGCTTACGCGCGGCAGTTTCTGGACCGCATGGACAAGCCGGCGGTGGACCGGGTCGAAGGCGTTCCCCCTGCGATCGCCATCGACCAGACCAACCCCGTGCGGTCGTCGCGCTCCACCGTGGGCACGATGACCGAGCTCAACGACCACCTGAAGCTGCTGTTTGCCCGTGGTGCCGAGCTGTTCGACCGCGAGACCGCGCTGCCGGTGCGGCACGACACGCCCGAGACCATCGCCGCCGAGCTGCAGCGCCGTGCCACCGCCTTGAACGACCCTCGGCTGGTGCTCACCTTTCCCGTTGAACTGCCGGCCAACACCACGGCCGACGAGGTGGCGCAGTGGCTGTCGGCCAGCGGATACACCCGCGTGCAGGCCGAACGCACCGTGCAGCGGGCGGTGAAGGACGAGGTGCCCGCCAAGGGCCGCAAGGCCGCCCCCGCGATCGAGGCCGTCAAGGTGCTGGACGTGGTGGCCGACCGGTTCCGCCTGTCCGGCACCGAAACGGCCCGCGTGATGGAAGCCATCGAGGTCGGCCTCAAGCGTGGCGCCGGACGCCTCACCGTGTACGCGCTGAAAGACGAGGGCGAACCCGACATCTGGCGTTTTTCGACCGGCCTGCATTGCCCCGAAAGCGACATCCGGTACGCCGAGCCGTCGCCGTCGATGTTCTCGTTCAATTCGGCGGTGGGCGCCTGCGACAGTTGCCGCGGCTTCGGCCGTGTCATCGGCGTCGATTACGGGCTGGTGATCCCGAACGACAAGCTCACCCTGCGCAACGGCGCCATCAAGGTGTTCCAGACGCCGGCCTGGAAGGAATGCCAGGACGACCTGATGCGCCACGCCGAGGCCGCCGGCATTCCGCGCGACACGCCGTGGTCCAAGCTCACGCCGGAACAGCAGGCCTGGGTGAAGAACGGCTCGCCGCAGTGGAACGGCAAATGGAACCAGCACTGGTACGGCGTCGGGCGCTTCTTCGAGTACCTGGAAAGCAAGGCCTACAAGATGCACATCCGCGTGCTCTTGTCCAAGTACCGCAGCTACACCGAATGCCCCACCTGCCGGGGTGCGCGCCTCAAGACCGACAGCCTGCTGTGGCGCATCGGCACCAAAGCCCAGGCCGATGCGGTGCTGCCGCCCGCGCGGCGCTACCTGCCGGCGGGTGTGCGGTGGTCGCGCGAACAGGTCGAGGCCCTGCCCGGGCTCTGCCTGCACGACCTCATGCTCATGCCGCTCACCGACCTGCGGCGCTTCTTCGACTCGATCGCGCCCGCCCAGGCCGGCAGCGCCGGTGAACAGCAGGCCCTCAAGCTGCTGCTCGACGAGATCAACACCCGCATCCGCTACCTGTGCGAGGTCGGTATCGGCTACCTCACGCTGGACCGCCAGAGCCGGACCCTGAGCGGTGGCGAGGTGCAGCGCATCAACCTCACCACGGCGCTCGGCACGTCGCTGGTCAACACCCTGTTCGTGCTGGACGAACCGAGCATCGGCCTGCACCCGCGCGACATGTCGCGGATCGTCGATGCCATGAAGCGCCTGCGCGACGCGGGCAACACGCTGGTGGTGGTGGAGCACGACCCCGCGGTGATGCTCGCAGCTGACCGCCTGATCGACATGGGGCCGGGCCCGGGCGAGCGCGGTGGGCAGATCGTGTTCGACGGCACACCCGAGGAGATCCGCTCGGCCGACACGCTCACCGGTGCTTACCTCGGCGCGCGCAAGACCATCGGCATGGGCTTCAAGCGGGCGGTGACCGACAGCACGCCGCGCCTGATTCTCGAGGGTGCGCGGGAGCACAACCTCAAGAACGTGTCGATCGAGTTTCCGCTGCAGCGGCTGGTGGTGGTCACCGGCGTGTCGGGTTCGGGCAAGTCCACGCTCATCCAGGATGTGCTGGCGCCGGCGCTCATGCGCCACTTCGGCCAGAGCACCGAATCGCCGGGCGCACACGACCGACTGCTGGGCGCCGAGCAACTCGCCGACGTGGTGTTCGTGGACCAGTCGCCGATCGGCAAGACCGCACGCTCCAACCCGGTGAGCTACGTGGGCGCCTGGGACGCCATCCGGGCCCTGTTCGCCGACGCGCCGCTGGCGCGCCAGCGCGCTTACACGCCGGCCAAGTTCAGCTTCAACAGCGGCGACGGCCGCTGTCCGACCTGTGGCGGATCGGGCTTCGAACACGTGGAGATGCAGTTCCTCTCCGATGTGTACCTGCGCTGCCCGGATTGCGACGGCCGGCGCTACCGCCCGGAAATCCTCGACGTGAAGATCGAGCGCCCTTCCACCAGCGCGGGGCAATTGGTGGGCATGAGCGTGGCCGACGTGCTCGACCTGACGGTGAGCGAAGCGGCGCAGCGCTTCGCCGGCGACCGCGAGGTCATCCGAGCCCTGCAACCCATCGTGGACGTGGGCCTTGAATACGTGAAGCTCGGCCAGCCGGTGCCCACCCTTTCGGGCGGAGAAGCGCAGCGCCTGAAGCTCGCCGGCTTTCTGGCCGAAGCAGCCAAAGCCGCGAGCGCCAGCCACCAGCCGCTGTCGCGCAAGGGCACGCTGTTCCTGTTCGACGAACCCACCACCGGCCTGCATTTCGACGACATCGCCAAGCTCATGCGTTCCCTGCGCAAGCTGATCGATGCGGGGCATTCGCTGGTCGTCATCGAGCACAACCTGGACGTGATCCGCTCGGCCGACTGGCTCATCGACATGGGCCCCGAGGGCGGTGATGGCGGGGGCACCGTGGTGGCCGAAGGCCCGCCCGAACAGGTGCGCGAGCACGCCACCAGCCACACGGCCCTGGCGCTTCGCGAGTACGCGCTGGCGATGGACCGCGTGCATGCGGTGAGCGAAACCCCCGCTGCGCCGTACGCGGTTCACCGCAGCGCCCGCACGCCGGCCGGCGGCAGCGCCATCCGCATCGTGAACGCCAAGGAGCACAACCTCAAGAACCTCAGCGTGGACATTCCGCGCGGCAAGTTCAACGTCATTTCAGGCGTGAGCGGGTCCGGCAAGAGCACGCTGGCCTTCGACATCCTGTTCAACGAAGGCCAGCGCCGCTACCTCGAAAGCCTGAACGCCTACGCGCGCAGCATCGTGCAACCCGCAGGGCGCCCCGAGGTGGATGCGGTGTACGGCATTCCGCCCACGGTGGCGATCGAGCAGCGCCTCTCGCGTGGCGGGCGCAAGAGCACGGTCGGGACCACCACCGAGGTGTGGCACTTCCTGCGGCTGCTCTACGTCAAATTGGCCACGCAGCACTGCGTGCACGATGGCGCGGCCGTCAAACCCCAGAGCGCCGACAGCATTGCCGCCACCATCCTGCGCAAGCACGCCGGGCGCCACGTGGGCCTGCTGGCACCGCTGGTGGTGAACCGCAAGGGCGTCTACACCGAGCTCGCCGACTGGGCGCGTCCCAGGGGGCACTCCCACCTGCGCGTCGATGGCGAGTTCCTGCCGACCACCGGTTTTCCCCGCATCGACCGCTACAAGGAGCACACCATCGAGCTGCCGGTGGCCGACTTCGTGGTCGACCCGGCCGATGAAGCCCACCTGCGCGCCCAGCTGGCGCGAACGCTCGAGCTCGGCAAGGGGGTGCTGCACCTGCTGCACCCGCTCGACGGGCTCAAGGAAGCCATTGCCGAAGGACGGTCCACCCGCGCGATCGGGTCGGTGGAGGTGTTCAGCACCGCGCGCGCCTGCCCGGTGTGCAGCACCAGCTACCCCGAACTCGATCCGCGCCTGTTCTCGTACAACAGCAAGCACGGCTGGTGCCCCGACTGCGTGGGCACCGGCCTCAAGCTGTCGCGCGAGCAGCGCAAGGCGCTGGACGATTCGGTGCGCGACGACAACGAGAAGGGCCGCGAGCAGAGCTTTGCCGAACCCGAGGTCGAGGACGTGGGCAACGAAACCTGCCCGACCTGCGACGGCACCCGCCTGAACGCCCAGGCGCGCGCGGTACGCTTCAACGGTGTCGCCATCACCGACATTGCGCGGCTGTCGGTCAGCGAGGTGCGGCGATGGATCGGCGGTTTGATGTCGGCGTCGACGCCCGAGGGATCCGTTCTCACCGCGCGCGAGGCCGACATCGCGCGCGACCTGCTGCCCGAGATCGAGAGCCGCCTGGCGTTTCTGGAACAGGTGGGCCTGAACTACCTCACGCTGGACCGCGGCGCGCCCACGCTCAGCGGTGGCGAGGCGCAGCGCATTCGCTTGGCGGCCCAGCTGGGCAGCCACCTGCAGGGCGTGTGTTACGTGCTCGATGAGCCCACCATCGGCCTGCATCCGCGCGACAACCAGATCCTGCTGGACGCCCTGCACCAGCTCGGCGCGCAGGGCAACACGCTGGTGGTGGTGGAACACGATGAAGACACCATCCGGCGGGCCGACCACATCATCGACATCGGCCCGAGCGCCGGCAAACGGGGCGGCCGAGTGGTGGCACAAGGGTCGGTGGCCGATCTGTCGGCCAACAGCGAGTCGGTGACTGGCCGCTACCTGCTGCACGCCATGAAGCATCCCCTGCAGGCGCGCCGCCCGGTGCCGGCCGATGCCGGTGAGCTCGAACTGCGTGGCGCCCGGCTGCACAACCTGCAGCGGCTCGACGTGACCGTGCCGCTCAAGCGGCTGGTGGTGGTCACCGGTGTGAGCGGTTCGGGCAAGAGCACGCTCGCGCGCGACGTGCTGCTCACCAACGTGGCGGCGGCGGTGTCGATGCGCAGCACGGCCGCTGGCAAGAAGGCATGGGACAAGGGCGATCGCCCGGCGTGGTCCGGTTGCGACAAGCTGATCGGCAGCGAGCCGGTGGACCGCGTGCTCGAAGTCGACCAGACACCGATCGGCAAGACGCCGCGGTCCTGCCCCGCCACCTACATCGGCTTCTGGGACACGGTGCGCAAGCTGTTCGCCGACACGCTGGAGGCCAAGGCGCGCGGCTACGGCCCGGGCCGCTTCAGCTTCAACACCGGCGAGGGCCGCTGCCCCACCTGCGAAGGTCAGGGCATGCGCACCATCGAGATGAGCTTTCTGCCCGACGTGAAGGTGCCTTGCGAAACCTGCCACGGTGCGCGCTTCAACCCCGAAACGCTGGCGGTGACCTGGAAGGGCAAGAGCATCGGCGATGTGCTGCAGATGGAGGTGGACGAGGCGGTGGATTTCTTCGCCTCCATGCCCGCCATCAGCCACCCGCTGCAGCTGCTCAAGGACGTGGGCCTGGGCTACCTCACCCTCGGCCAGCCGAGCCCCACGCTGTCGGGCGGCGAGGCGCAGCGGATCAAGCTCGTCACCGAACTCAGCAAGGTGCGCGACGAGGTCGGCCGCCGCGGCCAGAAGGCGCCGCACACGCTGTATGTGCTGGACGAGCCCACCGTGGGCCTGCACATGGCCGACGTGGAAAAGCTCATCCGCGTGCTGCACCGTCTGGTGGACGGGGGCCACAGCGTGGTGGTGATCGAGCACGACCTGGACGTGATGGCCGAGGCCGACTGGATCATCGACCTGGGGCCTGAAGGGGGTTCGGCCGGCGGGCGCGTGGTGGCCGCGGCGCCTCCCGAGGGCGTGGTGGCGCTGGCCACCCACACCGGGCGCGTGCTCGCGCCCGTGCTGGCGCGATCCTGAGATGGCCGCCGTGAAACCGGTGCGGGTGGTGCACATCCACCCCGAGGCCCCGGTCAAGCCGGCGCTGGGGGCGCCCTGCAACGGCTGCGGCGTGTGTTGCCTGGCCGAGCCCTGTCCGCTGGGGCAGGTGATCTCGCGCCGCCGCCGCGGCGCCTGCGACGCGCTGCGCTGGGACGGTACGCTGCGGGTCTACCGTTGCGGTGCGGTCACCGCCGCCGCCGGCGTGCTGGGGCCGCGCTGGGGGTTTGCAGCCCCTGTGCTGAGCCGGTTGGCGCGGCGCTGGATCGCCGCAGGCGCTGGCTGCGATGCAGCGCTCGAGGTCGAGCGGGCCTGATCAGCGGAACATCAGCACCAGCACACCCACCGCCAGCACCAGCGCCACCGCCATCAGCACCCGCGTGCGCACGCGCAGCAGCTGAACCGCCTCGACCAACCGGGCGTTCTGCTCGGCCAGCTCGCCCAGCGTCTGCGCCATCTGCTGCTGCACGCCCGCCTGCTGGTCGATGAGCTGGCGCGCCTCGATCAGCCGGTTGCGCAGTTCGCCGAGGCTGGGCGGTTCGGCGGTCGGGTCCAGCGGCGGGCCGGCCGGCACGGGGGTGACAGGCGGCTTTTGTTTGTCGAGCAGTTTGCGCGCGGCGTTCAGCACCTTGGGCGCGTGCTCGATGACGTCGCCCCACGGAATCACCTTCAGGGCTACCAGCCAGGGGATGGCCATCGCGTCGATCCTTTCATCGGGAGGGGCAGCATACGCCGCCGTTGGCTGCGCAGGCCCCTTGCGCTGGATCAAGGGCCGGCCACCCGGGTTCCCTGAACATAAGCGAGTACGAATGAACGGGTGATCAGGCATGGACCTCGCGGCGTGGATCGAGCATTGGGGCGAGCCGGTGGTGCTGGCCGTGGCCGGGCTGGTGGTCGGGCTGGGTTTCGGCTTCTTCGCGCAGCGGTCCCGGTTCTGCCTGCGCGGCGCGGTGATCGATTTCTGGCACGGCCGGTTTGGCGAAAAGCTGGCGGTCTGGCTGCTCGCCTTCGCGTCGGCGGTGGTGGCGGTTCAGGTGCTGGTGCTGGCCGGCGCGCTCGACGTGGGCACGGCGCGGCAGCTGGCGGCGCGGGGCAGCCTGTCGGGTGCCCTGGTGGGCGGTCTGGTGTTCGGCGTCGGCATGGTGCTCACCCGGGGCTGCGCCAGCCGGCTGCTGGTGCTCTCGGCCAACGGCAACCTGCGGGCCCTTCTGGCCGGCCTGGTGTTTGCCGTGGCGGCCCAGGCGTCGGGCTGGGGCCTGCTGGCGCCGTTGCGCGAACACATCGCGGGCTGGTGGGTGGTGGAGGGCGGTGCTTCGCGCAGCCTGCTCGCCCTGGTGGGCGCCGGACCACGCGACGGTTTGGTGGCCGGCCTGGTGTGGGCGGCGGTGGCCCTGTTCTTTGCCCACCGCACGGGCGGCGGGCTGTGGAAGTGGGTGGGAGGGATCGGCACCGGGCTCATGGTGGCGCTGGCCTGGTGGTCCGGTTACCAGGTCATGACCCACTCGTTCGAGCCGGTGCAGATCCAGGGCATCACGTTCAGCGGTCCGTCGGCCGAATGGCTCATGCGCGTGCTCGCCGGACCTCAGGGCCCGTGGACGTTCGCGCTGGGGCTGTTGCCGGGCGTGTTCCTGGGTTCGCTCGCGGGCGCCCTGGTGGGGGGCGATTGGCGGATCGAGACCTTCGGGCCCGGTTACAGCGTGCCCCGGTACCTGACCGGAGCGGTGCTGATGGGCTTCGGGTCGATGCTGGCGGGCGGTTGTGCCGTGGGGGCCGGCATGACCGGCGGCGCCATCTTCGCGGTGACGGCGTGGCTCACGCTGGTGGGCATGTGGCTGGGTGGTGGGCTGGCCGACCGGCTGATCGATGGTCCCGACGCCGCGACGGTCGCGGTGCCCCGCACCTCGGCCGCGCTGCCTTGACCGCGCAGCGGGTGCTCAGGGCCGGATACCGCCGGCGGTGAACCCCCGGCTGCGCTCGCGGTTGGTGGCGGCCAGCAGCAATTGCTGCCGGCCTCCGGGGAGCGACACCGACACGCCGATGCCGTCGGCCGTTTCGTGCGCCATCGCGCACGGCGCGTCGCCGAACCGGATCTGGATGGCAAAGAGGTTTCTCCCCGACGCGTGCGGCCCCACCGTGCCGGTGACCCGGCAGCCGCGCGCGGTGCGGCCCGACAGGGCGCCGTCCCGGGCGATGCTGAGGTCGATCGGCTGGCCGGCCGGGGTCAGCAGCGTCCAGTTGCCCCAGACAGTGGCGATTGATGCGGTGGCCTGGTGGTCGTACCGGTCGGGGGTGGTGCGGCGCCCCGCGAAATCCACCCAGCGGTCGCCGCTGTGGCGCGTGCCGGCCAGGGTGCCGGTGGCGCCGTCGTAGCGCGCGCCCATCGAACCGGCGGTGGGCGGCAGCTGGCCGAAATCCTTCACGTCGGCCGACCGGAAGCTGGCGCCTTCGGCCACCCCGTGGCCCTGCACAAAGCCTTTCAGCACGAAACCGCGCCCATCGCGCACGCCGTACAACGACCAGAAGCTGTGGTCGTCGAGGATCAGGGCGAGGTATTCGGCCCCGGGTGATTCGCCCAGCGTGCCGCTGTAGGCACCCCGCGGGTCGGGCGTGCCCGATCCGGGCGTGCGGCACGCCCCCAGCACCAGGGTGGCAACCAGCAGGAAGAGGGCGGAGACGGTGCGCAGCGAAGGTTTCATGGCGGGCCATCCGGTGGGGCGGGGCACGGCGCACCGCCAACATGGCCCATCTTCCAAGCCGGCCCGACCCGGGCCAATACGCCCTGGGGAGTATCTTTGCCGGCGTCCGGCCGGTCGGCGCGCCGGCGCGCGCGTTGGTCGACACCCGTGCTCAGGCCCGCCGCAACAGCAGGCAACCGGCCGCTGCCACACCCAGCAGCAACAGGGGAAAGCCCACCACCGGCGCCCACTGCAGCGCGGCGGCGCCCAGCACCGGCGCCAGCACACCGCCCAGGGTGTAGCTCATCACCAGCACGGCGGTGCTGTTGACCAGGGTGATGCCCTGCTCGCGCGAGCCGATGTCGATCATGGCCAGCGTGTACAGGCAGCCGCCCGCGCCGCCCCAGACGAACGCCACTGGTGCGGCCAGCCAGGGGGAGCCCGCAACGAAGGGGATCAGCAGCGAGCCCGCCAGCGTGATGCCGGCACAGACGCGCATGAGCGTGAGGCGCGCGGCCCGTTCGTCGCCCCAGCGCCGGGCGGGGTGGTGCGCCATGCGGTCGGCCAGCAGGCCGGCCGGCAGCATGGTGAGCGCGCTGCCCAGGCCGCTCGCCGACACCAGCAGCGCGGCCGCCACCGCGCCCAGCCCGAGCGCGAGCCCGTACAGCGGCAGGATCGACGTGAGCCCGCTCTCGAAAAAGCCCCCCACGAAGCCCACCGTCATGATGAGCGGGTGCGCCGCCAGGGCGTGCCAGACGCCGCCCAGCCCCACGCGTGCGCGGTCGGCGTCGGGCGCGGCCGGCACGCGCGGAATCAGGAAGCTCCAGGCCAGACCGATGGCCATGAAGCCGAAGGCCGCCCAGATGGCGGCGTCGTTCTGCGGACCGATCCAGGCCAGCGTGAGCGGCCCCAGCACGAACGTGACGCCCACCATGGTTTCGAACAGACCGACGTACCGGCCGCGTTGACCGGGTGGCGAGAACTCGGCCACCACGGCTTCCGCCAGCACCCACCGCAGGCCCGAGGCCATGCCCGCGGCCAGCTTGAAGACAAACCAGAGCGGCAGCGAGCTGGTGAGCGCAAAGGCCGCCGTGGCCAGGGTGGGAATGAGTGCCGACAGCCACAGCGTGGGGCGCCGTCCGAGCCGCTGGGTGATGGCGGATGCAAACGGCACCATCAGCAGAATGCCGAGCCAACCGCTGGCCGCGAACACGCCGGCCAGTGCGGTGGACACACCGTCGTCCTTGAGGCGCAGGATGAGCAGCGGCGTGAGCATGAAGTAGCCCACCAGCTCGAAGAACGTGGCACCGAAGATGGCCACCAGACCCAGCCGCGCGTGCTCGGGGGCCGTGCCGCTGGTGGCGCGTGGGGGCAGCGGGTGTTCGCTCACGCGCGCCCCCTGGCCGCCAGCACCGCAGCGGCCACATCGGCGAAACCGGCACCGCGTTCGCGCGGCGCGACGTAGCGCGGGTGCTGGCTCAGCTGCGACCAGAAGCGGGCGATGTTGGCCACCCCCACGCTCTGGGGAAAGTGGCCGAACATCGCCGCGTCGTTGGTCGAATCGCCCACGTAGACCCACTGCAAACGCTCGTCGTCCAGGGCCCGGCCGAGGCGTTCGCGCACGATCCAGCGCGCGCCGCTGCGCTTGTCGTGGTCGCCGATCCAGCCGTTGACATGGATCGAACTGACGGTCGCGGTCAGCCCTTCGGCGCGCAGCAGGTCGACCACCCGCGCGATGTCGGCGTCATCGAGCCGAGCGTGTTCGCTGTGGTCGATGGCGATGTCGGTTTCGCGGCCCGCGCTGTCGGTGGCCAGCCGGGCGTGGGGCAGGGTGGCCAGCACGCGGGCGGCCGCGGCTCGCAGGGTTTGCCGGTTGGCCTGGCGTGTGGCGGCGTCCTGTGCGTAGGCCTTGACCAGCCGTCCACCTTCGTTCCAGAGCGCCACGGCACCGTTCTCGGCCACGATCGCGTCGATCGGCCAGGCCATGGCAAAAGGCTCGCTCCAGCCAGCCGGGCGCCCGGTGACGGCGAACACCGGCAGGCCGGCGGCGCGCAGGCGCTGCAGGGCCACCTCGGCCTCCGGTGCCAGTGCGCCGTCGGTGGTGAGGGTGTCGTCGATGTCGGTGAGCACGCCGTGGATGCGGGCGCGCTCGTGCAGCGGCCATTCGGCCAGCGGGGTCGGGTTCATGCGGGGCGGCAGTGTCGCACAGCCCTGTGAAACCGTTGGTCTCCCGAGCGGCGGTTGACGCGGTGCCTGCGGTACCCGGTAAAATCAGCGCATCCGAGGAGCGTTGCAGCGCCCCACCTGTGTTTCACAGGCCGCGGGCGTGAGGCTCGGACCACATCTAGCAACGACGCTCATCCACTGCGCGTGTGATGGGCTTTTCATGTCCGCACCGTGCTTTGGCTTCAACCGATGACATTGGAGCGCCACATGAACGCACGCATTCACCCCGTCAACACCGACTGCATCATTGCCGACATCGGCCTGGCCGCCTGGGGCCGCAAGGAAATCTCGATCGCCGAGAAGGAAATGCCCGGCCTGATGGCCATCCGCGAGGAGTACGCCGCGCGCCAGCCGCTCAAGGGCGCGCGCATCACCGGCTCGCTGCACATGACCATCCAGACCGCGGTGCTCATCGAGACGCTGCAGGCGCTGGGCGCGCAGGTCCGCTGGGCCTCGTGCAACATCTTCTCCACCCAGGACCACGCCGCCGCCGCCATCGCCGCCAACGGCACCCCGGTGTTCGCCATCAAGGGTGAAACGCTGGCCGATTACTGGGATTACACCCACCGCATCTTCGAATTCGGCGCCGCGGGCACGCCCGGCGAAGGCCCGAACATGATCCTCGACGACGGCGGCGATGCCACCCTGCTGATGCACCTGGGCCAGCGCGCCGAGAAAGATGCGTCCCTGCTGGCCAACCCCAAGAGCGAAGAAGAGACCTGCCTCTACAACGCCATCAAGGCCAAACTGGCCGTGGACCCGACCTGGTACACCCGCAAGGCCGCCGAAATCATCGGCGTGACCGAGGAAACCACCACCGGCGTGCTGCGCCTGAACGAAATGTCGGCCAAGGGTGCGCTCAAGTTCCGCGCCATCAACGTCAACGACAGCGTCACCAAGAGCAAGTTCGACAACCTGTACGGCTGCCGTGAATCGCTGGTCGACGCCATCAAGCGCGCCACCGACGTGATGATCGCCGGCAAGGTGGCGGTGGTGGCCGGTTACGGTGACGTGGGCAAGGGCTCTGCCCAGGCCCTGCGCGCGCTGTCGGCGCAGGTGTGGGTCACCGAGATCGACCCCATCAACGCCCTGCAGGCCGCCATGGAAGGCTACAAGGTCGTGACCATGGAGTACGCCGCCGACAAGGCCGACATCTTCGTCACCGCCACCGGCAACAAGAACGTGATCCGCCACGAGCACATGGCCGCCATGAAGGACGAGGCCATCGTCTGCAACATCGGTCACTTCGACAACGAAATCGACGTCGCCGCCCTCGAGAAGCTGGAGTGGGACGAGATCAAGCCGCAAGTCGACCACGTCAAGTTCCCCGACGGCAAGAAGATCATCCTGCTGGCCAAGGGCCGGCTGGTGAACCTGGGCTGCGCCACCGGCCACCCCAGCTTCGTCATGTCCTCGAGCTTCGCCAACCAGACCATCGCCCAGATCGAGCTGTTCTCGCACCCGGACAGCTACGACATCGGCAAGGTCTACACGCTGCCCAAGCACCTGGACGAAAAGGTCGCCCGCCTGCACCTCAAGAAGGTCGGCGCGATGCTGACCGAACTCAGCGACGAGCAGGCCGAGTACATCGGCGTGCCGAAGCAGGGTCCCTACAAGGCCAACACCTACCGGTACTGATCGACCCCCGCGCCGCCTGCGGCGTCACCCCCAAGGGCGGCGCTGGAGGACCGGCAAAGCCGGATCCTCGGCGCCCTGGGTTTTGAACGGGGTCCTCCAGCGTGCGTGCCGATCAACTGCTCGTCGAGCGGGGCCTTGCGGCCTCGCGCTCCCAGGCCCAGCGGCTCATTGCCGCCGGGGTCCGGTGGCGGCTGGGCGGCGACTGGCGTGCGGTGGGCAAGAACGGCGACGAGGTGCCCGAGCGGGCCGAACTGCAGGTGCTCGACACGGCCGAGATCCGCTTCGTCTCCCGGGGCGGGCTCAAACTCGACGGGGCCCTGGACCGCGTGGGCCTGGGGGTCACCGGTTTGCGCTGTCTCGACGTGGGTCAGAGCACCGGCGGTTTCACCGACGTGCTGCTTCGGCGTGGCGCGTCCCACGTCACCGGGGTCGATGTCGGTTCGGGCCAGCTCAATCCTTCGCTGCGCCAGGACCCGAGGGTCCTGCCGATCGAGCACTGCAACGCCCGTGACCTGACGGTCGGGCGGTTGGTCGAGGCAGGCGCGCCGGTGGCGTTCGATCTCGTCGTTGGCGACCTGTCGTTCATCTCGCAGACGCTGGTGTGGCCGGCGCTGGCGCCGCTCATCCTGCCCGGTGGGCACGCGCTGATGCTGGTCAAGCCGCAGTTCGAGCTGCAACCCGACCAGATCGGCAAAGGCGGCCTGGTCAAAGACCCCTCGCTGTACCTGTTCGTGCGCGAGCGCATCATGACAACCGTGCAGGCCCTGGGCCTGCAGGTGGTGGACTACATCGACAGCCCGATTGCCGGGGGCGATGGCAACCGCGAATTCTTCGTCTTCATCAGGAAGCCGGCATGAGCCTGCCCATCAGTTTCGAATTCTTTCCTCCCAAGACGCCCGAGGGCGCGGACAAGCTGCGCGCGGTGCGCCAGCAGCTCTATGCGCGCCAGCCCGAGTTCTGTTCGGTCACCTACGGGGCCGGCGGCTCCACGCAGGCCGGCACCTTCGGCACGGTGCGCGCCATCCTCGACGAAGGCGTGGCCGCGGCATCGCACTTCTCGTGCATCGGCGCCACGCGGGCCACGGTTCGCGAGCAGCTCGCGCAGCTCAAGACCATGGGCGTCAAGCGCCTGGTGGCGTTGCGCGGCGATCTGCCAAGCGGCTACGGGGCCGGTGGCGAATTCCATTTCGCCAGCGACCTGGTCGCCTTCATCCGTGCCGAGACCGGCAGCGACTTCCACATCGAAGTCGCCGCCTACCCCGAGGTGCACCCGCAGGCCCGCTCGCCCGAGGCCGACCTGCAGGCCTTCGCCACCAAGGTCAAGGCGGGTGCCGACTCGGCCATCACGCAGTACTTCTACAACTCGGACGCCTACTTCCGTTTCGTGGACGACGCCCACCGGCTCGGTGCCGATGTGCCGGTGGTGCCCGGCATCATGCCCATCACCAGCTCGACCCAGCTCATGCGCTTCTCGGATGCCTGCGGCGCCGAAATTCCGCGGTGGATCCGGCAGCGCCTGACGGCCTTCGGTGACGACACGGCGTCCATCAAGGCGTTCGGCCTCGATGTCGTCACCGACCTGTGCGACCAGCTGCGCAACGCCGGCGTGCCGGGGCTGCACTTCTACACCATGAACCAGAGCGCGGCCACGCTCGAGATCCTGAGCCGGCTGGACCCGGTCTGACGATGAACATGCAGCGCCTCCTTGCGCCCTGCGCCACCTCGCTGGTGCTGCTGCTGGCCGGCTGCGCCAGCGGCCCGCCGCCGTCGGTGGGCGGCCGGGGGACAGCGCCGGGTGCAGAGGCGCCGTCGGGTCGGGAGATCGAGCGGGGCGTGGCCTCGTGGTATGGCGAACGCCACCATGGCCGCCGCACCGCCAGCGGGGAAACCTTCGACATGAACGCCCTCACCGCTGCCCACAAGACGCTGCCTTTCGGCACCCGGGTGCGCGTGCAGAATCCGGCCAACGGCCAGAGCGTGGTGGTGCGCATCAACGACCGGGGCCCGTTCACGCCAGGCCGCGTGATCGACCTCAGCCGCGCGGCGGCCGAGCGCATCGGTCTGCTGCGGGTTGGCGTCGGTGACGTGGTTCTGTTGCGCGATTGACACCCGCCATTTGACCTGCATCAATCCGATGCGGCGGTGCAGCATCGGCTGCCGGCGGGTTTGATCTGCCGCAAAACCGCGCCCGGGTCGCACTTCTGTAATGGCAGCGGGGAATTCACCCCGCAACCGCCTACAGAAGATCATGAAACTGCACTCCATCGCGCTGGCCGCCGTGACCGTGGCCGGCCTCTTCGCATCGGGCGCCGCCGTGGCGCAGGATTTCAACGCAGGAACCCTGCTGGTTCGTGCACGCGCCGTTCACCTCGACCCCGCCAACAAGGACAGCACCGGCCTCGGCCTCACCGTCAACGACAAGTGGCTGCCGGAAGTCGACGTCAGCTATTTCTTCGGCCCCAACATCGCCGCCGAACTGGTCCTGACCGTCCCGCAAAAGCACACGCTGTCGTCCAACGGTTCGCCGATCGGCACGCTGCGCCACCTGCCACCGACGCTGACGCTTCAGTACCACTTCAACACCGCGAGCGGCATCAAGCCGTACGTGGGCGCTGGCATCAACTACACCCGCTTCAGTTCGGTCAACATCCTCAATGGGGGCGCCGACATCAAGCGCAACAGCGTGGGGGCTGCCCTGCAATTCGGTGTCGATGTGCCGCTGCAGAAGAACCTGTACCTGAACTTCGACGTCAAGAAGGTCTACATCGAGACCGACGTGAGCGCGGGCGGCACGGGCCTCGGCAAGTTCAAGGTCGACCCGGTGCTGGTCGGCATCGGCCTGGGCTGGCGCTTCTGACCGGTGTGGCTGGCCGGCGGCTCCCCGGCCGTCCGGTCAGCGTTCGTCGAAGCTGACCACCACCCTGTCGGTGGTGGGGCGTGCCTGGCAGCTCAGCACGAAGCCCTGCTCCATTTCCCAGGGCTCGAGCGTGAAGTTCTTGTCCATGGCCACGCGCCCTTCCATGACCTTGGCGCGGCAGGTGCAGCACACGCCACCGCGGCAGGACCAGGGCAGGTCGAGTCCCGCTTCCAGGGCCACGTCGAGCACCTTGTCGCCGCGGCCCATGCGCAGTTCGTGCGGTTTGCCGTCGAGCACCACGGTCAGGGCCACGTCGCCGGCTTCGCGGACGGCCGCGTGCCCCAACCGGACCTGCGCGCGCTGTTCCCGCGGCATGGCCTCCAGCGTGGGCGAGGTGAAGCGTTCGGTGTGAATGCGGTCCGCCTTGACACCCGCGTCGAGCAGCGCTCGCTCGGTGGCCTCGATCATCGCTTCGGGACCGCAGATGAACACTTCGTCCATGCTGCCCACCGGCAGCAGCGTGGCGACGATGTCGCGCACCTTGTCGCCATCGATGCGCCCTTCGAGCAAGGGCACTTCCTGGGCCTGACGCGACAGCACGTGGATCAGCGTGAGCCGGTCCCGGTAGCGGTCCTTCAGGTCTTGCAGCGCTTCGTTGAACATCACGCTGGCCATGCGCCGGTTGCCATACACCAGCGTGAATTTGGCGGTGGGCGATTCCTCGAGCGTGCTGGCCATGATCGACAGGATCGGCGTGATGCCCGAGCCGGCGGCGAAGCCCACCCGGTGGATGGCGCGGGGCTTGTGCACGGTGAACCGCCCATCCGGCGGCATGACCTGCAACGTGTCGCCCGCCTTCAGTTCGGTGGCGGCCCAGTTGCTGAACACGCCGCCTTCCACCGGGCGAATGCCCAGCGTGAGTTCACCCTGGGCGGTGTAGGCGCTGCGCGGGCTGCTGATGGAATAGCTGCGCCGCACGTCCTGGCCGCCGATCGATGCGCGAACCGTCAGGAACTGACCGGGCTCGAAGGCAAAGGCACCGCGGCGCTCGGGCGGCACCGTCAGCGTGACCGCCACCGAGCCGGCCGCTTCCGGGCTCACGCGCGCCACTGGGAGTTCGACAAATCCGCGGGGGTTGCTGCTCATGGTCAGTACGGTTTGAACAGGTCGAAGGGTTCGAGGCAGTCGAGGCAGCGGTAGAGCGCCTTGCAGGCGGTCGAGCCGAAAGGAGATGTCTCGGTGGTGTGGGTCGATCCGCACCGGGGGCAGGCCACCGGCTCGGCGCGCGCCCGGCGCGAGAAGGTCACCACCTTGTCGCTGGCGTGCGTTGCGCGCCCGTTGGGTGGCGCAATGCCGTAGGCGCGCAGCTTTTCGCGGGCCTCGGCCGACATCCAGTCGGTGGTCCAGGCGGGCGAGAGCCGGGTGCACACGCGCGCCTCGATTCCTGCGTCGCGCAGCGCGGCACGAATGTCGTCCTCGATCTGGCCCATGGCCGGGCAGCCGCTGTAGGTGGGCGTGATCACCACCTCGGGCATGCCGTCGTCGCCGATCCTGACCTCGCGCAGGATGCCGAGCTCTGAGAGGCTCACCACCGGAATCTCCGGGTCGGCGAGGTGCGAGATGGCCTGGCGAACCGCCTCGGGCGAGACCGCGGGCAGGGTGTTCATCACCAGACCGCGTCGGGGTGTTCGCGCGCCAGGCTCTGCATCTCGGCCAGCAGGAAGCCCATGTGCTCCGAGTGCACGCCCTGCCTGCCCTGGGTCACGTAGCCGCCGTCGGCGGGCCGCCGCAGCGTGGCTTCGGCCAGGGTGTCGTTCACCAGGTGATCCCACGCCGGCTTGAGCGACGCCATGGCCACACCGGTCCCGTTGTCCACGGCCGCCTGCTCCGCTGGATCGCCGATCCAGAACTCCTGCGTGTAGGGCATGAGGTGGTCGATGGCCGCCTGCGCCCGGGCATGGCTTTTGTCGGTGCCGTCGCCGAACCGGACCAGCCAGTCCCCGGCGTGGCGCAGGTGGTAGCGCGCTTCCTTGAGCGACTTGGCCGCAATGCCGGCCAGTTGGGCGTCGGCGCTCGTCTGCAGCTGTTCCCACATCAGGCCCATCAGCGCCGCGCAGAGAAAGTTGCGCGCGATGGTGACGGCGTAGTCTCGATCGGCCTTTGCCGGACCGGCCAGCGGGCCGTGGTGCGGCAGTTCCAGCAGCGTGAAGTTGCGGAACTCGTGCGGTCCCCGGAAGTACGCCAGCGTGTCCTCGGTGACCGCACCGGCCTGCCGGGCCCCGCGCAGGTGCGCGAACCGCTGCGCCGTGAGGCCGTCGGCGTTGATGATCGACGCGGCGTGCTGGTACAGCAGGCGCGCCTGTCCGATGTGGTCGAGGCTGTGGTTGGCCAGCGCCAGGTCTTCCTCGAGCACCGGTCCGTGCCCGCACCATTCGGCATTGCGCTGCCCCAGCACCAGCGCGTTGTCGGCCAGGTGCAGCAGGTAGTCAACCGGTGCATGCGTGGGCGCGGCGTTCACATGTGCCCCACTTTGTCAGGGATGTCGTAGAAGGTCGGGTGCCGGTACACCTTGTCGGCGGCCGGGTCGAAAAAGCTGTCCTTGCTGTCGGGTTCGCTGGCCGCGATGCTGGCCGAGGGCACGACCCAGATGCTCACCCCCTCCTGGCGCCGGGTGTACACGTCGCGCGCCATCTGCAGCGCGTGCTGTGCGTCGCTGGCGTGCAGGCTGCCGCAGTGCTTGTGTTCCAGTCCCTGTTTGCTGCGGACGAACACCTCCCACAGGGGCCATTCCTTCAGGGCCTTGCCGGTGCTCATGCCGCCTCCTTCAGGGCGCGCTGTGCCTGCTTGCGGGCATGGGCCAGCGCGGCCTCGCGCACCCAGGCGCCGTCGTTCCACGCCTTGACCCGGGTGGCCAGGCGTTCCTTGTTGCACGGGCCGTTGCCGTTGACCACCTGCCAGAACTCGTCCCAGTCAATGGCGCCAAAGTCGTGGTGTCCGCGCTCGGCGTTCCACTTCAGGTCCGGGTCGGGCAGGGTCACGCCCAGCACCTCGGCCTGCGGCACCGTGGCATCGACGAACTTCTGGCGCAGCGCGTCGTTGCTGATGCGTTTGATGCCCCAGCGCATGCCCTGCACGCTGTTCGGGCTGTTGTCGTCGGGCGGGCCGAACATGGCCAGGCACTTCCACCACCAGCGGTTCACCGCGTCCTGCACCATGGCCTTCTGCTCGGCGGTGCCCTGCATCATGGTGAGCAGCGACTCATAGCCTTGGCGCTGGTGAAAGCTTTCTTCCTTGCAGACGCGAATCATGGCGCGGGCGTAGGGCCCGTAGCTGCAGCGGCACAGCGGGATCTGGTTCATGATGGCCGCGCCATCGACCAGCCAGCCGATCACGCCGACATCGGCCCAGTTGAGGGTGGGGTAGTTGAAGATCGAGCTGTACTTGGCGCGGCCGCTGTGCAGGGCGTCGAACATCTGGTCGCGGCTGGTGCCCAGCGTCTCGGCCGCGCTGTAAAGGTACAGGCCGTGGCCGCCTTCGTCCTGCACCTTGGCCACCAGAATGGCCTTGCGCTTCAGGCTGGGCGCGCGGCTGATCCAGTTGCCCTCGGGCAGCATGCCCACGATTTCGCTGTGGGCGTGCTGGCTGATCTGGCGCACCAGGGTCTTGCGGTAGGCCTCGGGCATCCAGTCGCGCGGCTCGATCTTGCCGTCGGCGTCGATGACGGCGTCGAAATGCGCCTGCAGGGCCGCGTCGGCCTCGCTGGGCACCGGTTGCAGGCTGGTCGGGGTCTGCCCGGCGTCGGGCACGTTGAATGACTGGGTGTACATGCGCGTCTCCTGGCCTTTCGGGGGCGTGGCCGCGCAGTGTACCAAGTTAGCCGACCGGTCGGTCGGTTAACTCGGGTCCGCCGGTCGGGTACCCGCGGTCAGCCCGAGGATTCCACCGACTGGGCCTGGCCCCGGCCGCGGCCCAGCGTGTTGACCAGCACCGGCAGCGCCGTCTGCAACGCAGCCGCCAGCGTGTGGGGCGGGTTGATCAGGAACACGCCGCTGGCGGTGAGGCCCGGGCGCTCGTCGGGTTCGAGCGGCGGATGCCCGACGGCGAGGGTGGCGTGCAGCCAGGGGCGCCCGGCCCGCTGGGCCACCCCACGCAGTTTGCGGGGCAGGTCGTGGGCCTCCTGCCGGGGGATCACCGGGTACCAGACAAAATAGGTGCCGGTGGGGAAGCGCTTCACCGCGTCCTGGAGGCAGGCACTCACTTTCGCGTAATCGGTCTTGATCTCGTAGCTCGGATCGATCAGCACCAGCGCGCGGCGGGACCCCTGGGCATCGGCCGGCGGCGGCAGCAAGGGCTTGAGCCCCTCGAAGCCGTCTTCCCGTTTGACCACCACCGTGCGCCCCGCTTCGAGCTGTGCGACGTTGGCCGACAGTGTCTTGCCGTCGGTCGGGTGCAGCTCGAACAGCTTGAGCCGGTCGCGCGATGCATCGCGCATCAGGCGCTGCATGACGAACGGCGAGCCGGGGTACACGCGCAACGAGCCCGAAGGGTTGAAGCCGGCCACCATGTCGAGGTAGTCGTCGATCAGCGGCGACGCCGTGGGCGCCGCCCCCCCGCCGGCCGGGCGAAGCGCCGAGAACAGGCGCACCACGCCGTGCTCGGCCTCGCCCCCCTTCTCCGCGTAGTCGCCGTCCAGCCGGTACAGGCCGGCGCCGGCGTGGGTGTCCACCAGGGTGAGGGCCGGCGGCTTCTGCATCAGGTGCCGCAGGGTGGCCATCAGCACCATGTGCTTGAGCACATCGGCGTGGTTTCCGGCATGAAAGGCGTGGCGGTAGGAGAACATGTGGCGCCGATGGTAGCGCCGGAATTTGCCCGCCCGGCCGGGATTTCGTACAATCGAGGGCTTCGCAGCGATTTCTGCTGGCCCCGCGGCGAAGTTCAACCACCACCTAAGAGGGTTCCACCAGAGAACCGCCGACCGTGGAAAAGGGCCGCCAAACCCTCGCAAGAGTTCAGCTCATGACCAAAACGTTCAGCGCCAAACCCGCTGACGTGAAGCACGAGTGGTTTGTGATTGACGCGACCGACAAGGTCCTCGGACGAGTTGCCAGTGAAGTGGCTCTCCGACTGCGCGGCAAGCACAAGGCCATCTACACGCCTCACGTCGACACGGGTGACTTCATCGTCGTCATCAACGCAGCCAAGCTGCGCGTGACCGGCACCAAGTCCACCGACAAGATCTACTACCGCCACTCGGGTTACCCGGGCGGCATCTACGCCACCAACTTCCGCGACATGCAGGCCAAGCACCCCGGCCGCGCGCTGGAAAAGGCGGTCAAGGGCATGCTGCCCAAGGGCCCGCTGGGCTACGCCATGATCAAGAAGCTCAAGGTCTACGGCGGTGGCGAGCACCCGCACACCGCT
Organism: Hydrogenophaga sp. XSHU_21; assembly: GCA_046604145.1. GTDB lineage: Bacteria > Pseudomonadota > Gammaproteobacteria > Burkholderiales > Burkholderiaceae_C > Hydrogenophaga. Next base: position 837,664 of record JBKIXD010000002.1, on the reverse strand, counting down.
CAGCAGCCCCAGGCGCTGGACATCTGAAGGAGCCCTGAATGATTGGTGAATGGAACAACGGCACCGGCCGTCGCAAATCCAGCGTCGCCCGCGTGTTCCTCAAAAAGGGCACCGGGAAGATCACGGTCAATGGCAAGGACATCCAGTCCTTCTTTGGCCGCGAAACCTCGATCATGATCGCCAAGCAGCCGCTGCTGCTGACCAACCACGCCGAGACGTTCGACATCCAGGTCAACGTGCACGGTGGCGGTGAATCCGGTCAGGCCGGCGCGGTGCGCCATGGCATCACCCGCGCGCTGATCGATTACGATGCAACCCTGAAGCCCGCACTGTCGCAGGCCGGGTTCGTCACCCGCGACGCCCGCGAAGTGGAACGTAAAAAGGTCGGTTTGCGCTCGGCGCGCCGCCGCAAGCAGTTCAGCAAGCGCTGACCGCCCGGCTCAAGACCTCACAGAAACCGCCTTCAAGTCCGCTTGGGGCGGTTTCTGCTTTCTGGGCCCTGTTTTCGTTTGCTTGCACTTGAATGAAAGGGTTGCATGCGGTGGCGCTTGCTGCGTAGGCGATGGTCGGCTGGGGCACCGCGAATGGCGGTGCGCAGCGCGCTGCCGTGGCCCTTCCGGTGGCTGCTGGTGGCGGTCATGCTTGGCTTCTCGGGGGCTCTGGCGCTGTGGGCGTTCGAGTTCGGCAAGGACATCGCCGGCCTCGACCGCAACGCCCGCGAGGAACTGTCCCAGCTGCGGCGCGAGGTCATCGGCCTGCGCACCGAACTCGACGAATCGCGGTCGGTCAGCAACACCTCGGAAAGCCTGCTCACCGCCGAGCGCACCATGGTGGAACAGCTGCGCATGCAGATCCGCCAGCTCGAGGCCGACAACCAGGCGCTCAGAAACGACCTCGGGTTCTTCGAGCGCCTTATCCCGGGCGGCAGCGGCGACGCATTGGCCATTCGGGGGCTCCAGGCCGAACGTCTGTCGGCCACACAGTGGCGTTGGCAGGTCCTGATGATCCAGGCCGCCCGCCGGGCCCCAGAATTCCGCGGAAGCCTCGAAATCACGTTCACCGGCACCCTGGGCGGAAGGCCCTGGTCTGCCACGCAAGCACCCACCCCGCAGTCCGTCCTGGTTAAGGGCTATCTGCGGCAGGAAGGTGTGGTCGACCTCCCCGAGCAGGCCGTGATAAAAGCCGTCACGGCCAAGGTCCTGCAGGGGAGTGCGGTGCGATCGGTCCAGACCTTCGAGCTCTAGTTCGACCCCAACCTCCGAGGAGATGCCCATGTTCGGCAGCAAGACCAAGCAGCCCCCGATCAAGAGCCTGATCGCCCAAGGCACCCGGATCCAGGGCGACCTGCTGTTCACCGAGGGGTTGCGGATCGACGGCGAGGTCGTCGGCAACATCAAGGCCGGCGCCGAGTCGCCCAGCATCCTGATCGTGAGCGAGGTGGCCAAGGTCACCGGCTCGATCGAGGCCGACCACGTGATCGTCAACGGCCACGTCAAGGGCCCTGTTCTGGCGCGCGAACTGCTCGAACTGCAGCCCAAGGCGCACATCGAGGGTGACGTGTCCTACCGGTCGATCGAAATGCACCAGGGTGCCCGGATCTCCGGCCAGCTGCGCCCGACCGCCGCCGACGGCAGCGAGGAAATGCCCACACTGAAATTGGCGGCAAACCACCGCTGATTCCCGTTTTCGGGTTCCCTGCCGTACCATTCGGCCACGAGGGGGCATTTCTGCCCGCCCCACGAGAGGAATTCCATGAGCGCCGTCGCCGAAAACATCCAGACCGAATTTCCCGCCCCGTTGGTGTTCACCGACAGCGCCGCCGCCAAGGTGGCCGAGCTGGTGGCCGAAGAAGGCAACCCCGACCTGAAGCTGCGCGTGTTCGTGCAGGGTGGCGGCTGCTCGGGTTTTCAGTACGGTTTCACCTTCGACGAGGTCGTCAACGACGACGACACCAGCATGTCCAAGAACGGCGTCACCCTGCTGATCGACGCCATGAGCTACCAGTACCTGGTGGGTGCCGAGATCGACTACAAGGAAGACCTGCAGGGCGCCCAGTTCGTGATCAAGAACCCGAACGCCTCGACCACCTGCGGCTGCGGTTCGAGCTTCAGCGTCTGACCACACGGGCGTCCCGAGCGGCGCCGCCAACACAAAAAAGGGGAGCAGACGCTCCCCTTTTTCATGTGCATGCGGGTGTCCGGGGATGCCCCGGCCTTGATCACTCGGCGCTGGCCTGCTGCACCGTCGAGGCGGCGTCCAGCTGCATCCGCTGTGCCGTGGCGACCTCGGTGAAGGCCGGGCGCAGGGCGTCCGGCAGCTTGATGGCTTCGCTCTGACGGGCAATCACCAGCGGGTCGCGGTGCTCGCCGTTGTCGCGGAACTCGAAATGCAGGTGCGGGCCGGTCGACATGCCGGTGGAGCCGACCTGGCCGATGAAATCGCCCTGCGACACCCGCTGGCCGGCGCGCACGCCGATGCGGTGCAGGTGGGCATAGACGGTGACCTGGTTGTTGCGGTGGCGAATGAAGATCACGTTGCCGTAGCCGCGCTGCACCCCCGCAAACTCCACCACACCGTCGCCCACGGTGCGAACCGGGGTGCCGGTGGGAGCGGCAAAGTCGACGCCCAGGTGCGGGCGGCGGATGCCCAACACCGGATGGAAGCGGGTTCCGTAGCCGCTGCTCACGCGCGAAAACTCCAGCGGGGAGGACAGGTAGTAGCGGCGCTTGCTCTCGCCATCGAAGCCGTAATAGCCGCCCTTGAGCCCGGGTGCCTCGAACCAGACGGCCTCGTGTTCGCGGCCATCGTTGATGAATTCGGCCGCCAGGATGCGGCCGGTGCGCAGCGGCTCGCCGTCGGCCTGCAGGCTTTCGTAGACCAGACTGAACCGGTCGCCCTTGCGCAGATCGCGGCGGAAGTCGATGTCGCTGGAGAACATCTCGGCCAGCTGAACGGCCACGGCATCGGGAATGCCCGCCGCGTCCGTGGACGCAAACAGCGAACTCTGGATGACGCCACTCGCCAGGCGCGGCGAGGCCTCGAGCCGGCCTTTCTCGAGGCGGGACGTCAGGCCCGAGGAACCCCGCTCGACCACCAGCTTCAGGAAGCCCCGGTCGTCGCGCGGGTCGGCCCAACGGGCCGTCAGGCGCTGCAGTTCCTGGGTGGGCGACGCCTCGGCGTGCACCAACCGCGCCTGGCGGCTGGTCAGCAGCTGGCGGGCGGTGGCGTCGCGGCCGAGGAAGGTCTGGGCCTCGGTGTCGTTCACCCCCAGGCGCTGAAGCAGGGACTGCGGGGTGTCGTCGTTGCGGGTGGTGTCGCTGCGGTAGAGCGTCCAGGGTTGCGGATCGGCCAGCAGCGGGCTGCCCTGGGTGATTTCAGCGTTCAGCGGCGACGGCAGCACGGCCGGGCTGGCGCTGGTGGGCAATGCCTCCACCACCTGCCGCACCGGCAGGTCGGCGGCGTCGGGGGCCAGCGGGGCAATGCCGAAGGCGGTGACGCCGGTGCCGAGCAGGAGCGCACCAATGCCGCCCATGACGCGGCGGGGGTGGCGCGAGAGCGCTTCGGTGGTCTGGCGACCCAGCAGGGCGGCGGCGTTCAGTGTCTGGCGTATCAAGATCGGTCATCCATGAAAGGGCCCGGGCGGCACGGCAGTGCCGGTCGGAGGATCCAGGGAGTGAGCGGGCTGCGACGCGAGAGTTCACGCCACGGCCGGGCTTTACTGACGTGCCGTTGTCGGTGCAAGAAGCGCGCCACCTAAAATCCGGCCTTTCGGGTCCGAATTGTAACGACGGCCCTCCTGCCACAAATCGGAACAAACACGTATGAACAACGGCCAATTCGCTCACGCCAAGCCGGAGCCGGGTGCCAATGGCCCGCTGGAGCTGACCGACGGCGTGCGCCATGGCCTCGCGGTGACCCGCCGCGGGTGCGAAGAATTGATCCCCGAGGCCGACTGGGTGCAAAAATTGTCACGCTCGGAGCGGACCGGGGTGCCGCTGCGTGTCAAGCTGGGCCTGGACCCCACCGCCCCGGACATCCACCTGGGCCACACGGTGGTGCTCAACAAGATGCGCCAGCTCCAGGACCTGGGCCACACCGTCATCTTCCTCATCGGCGACTTCACCAGCCTGATCGGCGACCCGTCCGGGCGCAACTCCACCCGCCCGCCGCTCACGCCCGAGCAGATCAAGGCCAACGCCGAAACCTACTACCGCCAGGCCAGCCTGGTGCTGGATCCGGCCAGGACCGAGATCCGCTACAACAGCGAATGGAGCCTGCCGCTGGGATCGATGGGCATGATCCAGCTGGCGGCCAAGTACACCGTGGCGCGCATGATGGAACGCAACGACTTCCACGACCGCTTCAAGGCCGGCACGCCCATCAGCGTGCACGAGTTCCTCTACCCGCTGATGCAGGGGTACGACTCGGTGGCCCTGAAAGCAGACCTCGAGCTGGGCGGCACCGACCAGAAGTTCAACCTGCTGATGGGCCGCCACCTGCAGGCCGAGTACGGTCAGGAGCCCCAGTGCATCCTGACCATGCCGCTGCTGGAAGGGCTCGACGGCGTCGAGAAGATGTCGAAGAGCAAGAACAACTACATCGGCATTTCCGAGGACGCCAACAGCATGTTCGCCAAGGTGTTGAGCATCTCGGATGAGCTGATGTGGCGCTGGTACACCCTGCTGTCGTTCAAGTCACTGGACGACATCGCGGCGCTGCGGCGCGAGGTGGCCGATGGCCGCAACCCGAAAGATGCCAAGGTGATGCTGGCCAAGGAAATCACGGCCCGCTTCCACAGCGCCGCCGCGGCGGACGCGGCCGAACAGGATTTCATCAACCGGTCCAAAGGTGGCGTGCCCGACGAGATCCCCGAGGTGTCCCTCACGGGTGCGCCGCTGGGCATCGGTGCGCTGCTCAAGTCGGCCGGCCTCGCGCCCTCCACCAGCGAGGCCAACCGCCTCATCGACGGTGGCGGGGTTCGGGTGGACGGTGCGGTGGTGAGCGACAAGGCCCTGAAGATTGGCGCCGGTACCTGCGTGGTCCAGGTCGGCAGGCGCAAGTTCGCGCGCGTCACCTTGTCCTGACGCGACACCCGCTCAGCGGGCGCCGGCTTTTTCGAGCATCAACACCATCTCGCGGTAACCACGCGCGCGGGCCAAGGCCAGTGGCGTCTGGCCGCTGCGGTCCGCCAGTTGCAGGTTGGCGCCGGCGTCGATCAGCGCCTTGAGCGTGGCCTGGTGCCGCGCTCCCCCGTCGCCGAGCACGATCGATTCGATGACGGCGGTCCAGTGGAGGTTGTTCACGTGGTCCAGCGGCGCGCCGGCCGCGATCAGCTGCCGCACCACGCCATCGTGACCGAGGTGGGCGGCCGCGATCAGTGCCGTGCCGTCGTACCGGCTGGTGGTCAGTCCCGCACTGGCGCCATTCGCCAACAGGACCCGCAAGGTGGCCTCGTCGTCGGCCACCGCGGCAATCGTCACGGCGTCGTACCGGCCTTGCTCGAGGCGCCGGTGATCGGCACCCGCCTGCATCAGCGCCGACACCGCCTCGGCCCGCCGGGCAAAGGTGGCCACGTGCAGCGGCGTGCGCCCGCCCGGGTCGGTCGCATTGATCGGGTCACCCGACTGCAGCAACCGCCGGACCGCGGGCACGTCGCCGCGGTGAGCCGCCGCGTGCAGCCCCTGATAGGTGGCGATTTCAGCCGGTGTGGGAGGGACCTGGGCCTGAATCGGCCCTGTCGCCAGCACCCCGAGTGCCGCCAGGGCCATGCCCGCCAGCCGCCGTTTCATTGCAGCGCACCCTTCACCTGCTCGAGCGCCGCCAGCGCGCACTGCTCGTCCAGGTGTCCCCCGGGGGCGCCGCCGACACCGATGGCGCCGATGACCTCGGTGCCGGCGCGGATCGGCACGCCGCCACCCAGCAGCAGGTAGCCCGGGATGTGCACCAGGTTCGCCGCTGCGGGGTTCTTCTGCGACGCTTCCATCATGGCCAGGGTGTTGTTGCGGGCCGAGGCGGCGGTGTAGGCCTTGAGGCGGCTGGCCTCGAGGGTGTGGGGGCCGGCGTTGTCGGCGCGCAGCATGGCGCGGACATTGCCGGCGCGGTCCACCACGGTGGCCGTCACGTTGTGGCCGTTGGCGCTGCAGGCCGCCACGGTGGCCCCGGCCAGCTGCTGGGCGAGTTCGAGCGACACCACGCGCTCGGTGCGGATGGCCTGCGCGTGCGCGAGGGTGCCGACGGCGATGAGGGTGGCCGGGATCAGGTGTTTGAAGAGGGGGGACATTGGTGTGCTCCTGTCGGGGAATCGGTTCGATCAACCGTGGGGGCACTGTAGGCAGCGCGGCGCGGGCGCACCATTCGCGCGGCTACGGCCGACGCTGCGTAGAACTACGCGGTGTCGGTGTCGGTGTCGGTGGCGGTGCCGGGCGTGGCATGGGTCAGGCCTGGCCCTCGGCCGCCAGAGCGGCGTAGTCCCGGATGAGCCTGGCCAGCGAGCCGGTCTGCAGTTTGTCGAACACGTGCGCCCGATGGGCTTCCACCGTGCGTGGCGACAGCCCCAGCGCACGCCCGATCTCCTTGTTCGTGAGCCCTTCGACGATCAGCGCCAGCACATCGCGCTCCCGCGGTGACAGCTGCGCATACCGCTCCCGCGCGGCCCGATCAGCCTGCGCGCGCTCGCGCGACCGCACATGCTGCCGCACCGCTTGCTGCAGCGTGTCGATGAGCGCCTCGTCGTTCACCGGCTTTTCGAGAAACTCCGCCGCACCGGCCTTGAAAGCGCGCCGGCACATGTCGACGGTGCCGTGCCCGGTCAGCATCACCACGGGCTGGTCCACGCCTTCGCTCACCAGCCTTTCGAGCACCGCCAGCCCGCCCATGCCGGGCATGCGGACATCGAGCACCACGGCGCCCACGCCCTCGCGGTCGAACGCGGCCAGAAACGATAGCGGGTCGGCCCAGGTCTGTACCCGAAGCCCGACCGTGCCGATGAGGAGCGCAAGGCTGTCCCGGACCGCCGCGTCGTCGTCGACCAGGTGCACCGTGGGTGAGTGGCGGGTGTCCATCGTCAGTCCTGATCCAGGGGCAGCCAGAGCGTGAAGCGCGCGCCCCCCGCCGGCAGGTTCTCGGCCATCAGCCGCCCGCCCATGCCCTGCGCCAGGCTCTCGCTGAGCGACAACCCGAGCCCCAGCCCGCCTTCGCGCGTGCTGAAGAACGGCTCGAACACCCGGGGCAGCACATCCTGGGGCAGCCCGGGACCGGTGTCGCTCACGCTCAGCCACCCCTGAGCGCCCTCGGCGCCGACCGACACCGCCAGTTGGCGCCTGGACACCGAGGGGGCGTCCATGGCCTGCAGGGCATTGAGGAGCAGGTTGTGCACGATCTGGTCGAGCGCCACCGGGTCGGCGCGCACCACCGTGCTGCGGTCGGGCGCGGCGCTCACCTGCACAGACAGCCTTTGCGTGTCCGGCGCCAGCAGGTGCAGCGCAGACCGCGCACAGGCGGCCAGGTCCACCGCCCGGGCCGCGGCGGGCGTGGCGCTCTGATCGAGGCTGCGGCGCAGCCGCCCGACCACGTCGGCGGCGCGGCGCGCCTGCGCCGCCGCCTGGTCCAGCGCGTGCTGTGCCGTGTCGAGTGCCGGTGGGTCGTCGGCCAGCAGCCGCTGCGCCGCCTGCGTGTTGGCCAGCACGGCCGTCAGGGGCTGGTTCAGTTCATGGGCCATGCCGGCGGCGAGTTCGCCCATGGCGTTGAGCCGGCCCAACTGGTCGAGGCGCAGCAGCGCCTCGGCCCGCTCGCGCTGCTCGCGCTGGCGCAGTCCATGCCGCAGCGCGGCCAGCATCAGGCCGGTGGCCAGCACCCAGCCGGTCATGGGCCACCAGGGGAGCTCGTTCCACGCCACCCACCGGGTGGCCACGGCGTGGAAGGGCTGGCTCTCGGCCGCCACCACCTTGTCGAAATCGAATCGCCAGCCCGGGCTGGCGGCCTTGCCCGCCTGGATCACGTGCTCCTCGCCGCGCCACCGAAGCGCGACCCGGACCGGGCTGGTGGTGCGGTCCATCGGCCAGTCGACCTGGGGCACCAGCCCGTCGAGCGAAATGGTCAGCGCGTGGCTGGCCGGGTCACCCGCCAGCACCAGCGTGTAGCGCCCCAGGCTCAGCGGCGCCTCGACCATGGCCGCCCGCCGGGCCAGCAGCGACGCCGCCTCGGCGCGTTCGATGGCCGGATCGGGCCAGCCTTGTCCGGGGTCGCGCCGCTGCACCGACAGCAGGCGGGGGTAGATCGAGGTCAGGCGTTGTGCGGTGCCGGCGGCGCCGGGCTGCAGCAGCGCGAGGGTGGCCAGCACCGCGTCGTGCTGCACCACCTGCTGGCTGAGCAGGCGGTGCACGATGCGGGCGTCGGTTTCGAAGGCGGCGCGCTGCGCGTCGAGCCAGCGCTGTGCGATCAGCACGCAGCCAATGACGCCCACGACCACGCCCACCACGGTCCAGGCCAACGTCGGGAACCCCATGCGCCGCATGCGCCGGATTCTGGCACGGGCGCTGGCGCAGAATCGAGCCCATGGCCGACATCCTCCGCTCACTCACGCCGCGCCGCCTGCTCATGGCTTCGGTGGTGGTGGCCCTGCTCACCATCGCCCTCAAGACGGCTGCCTGGTGGGTCACCGGATCGGTCGGCCTGCTGTCCGATGCGCTCGAGTCGCTGGTCAACCTGGCCGGTGCCACCTTCGGGCTGCTCATGGTCACGCTGGCCGCACGGCCGGCCGACGACGCCCACCCCTATGGCCACCACAAGGCCGAGTATTTCTCGTCCGGCTTCGAGGGGATCCTCATCATCGCGGCCGCACTCGGCATCGTGTGGGCCGCCACCGGCCGGTTCGCCGACCCGCAGCCGCTGGAGCAGGTGGGCCTGGGCCTGTGGCTGTCGGTCATCAGCTCGGGGCTCAACGGGGTGCTGGCGTGGGTCATGCTGCGGGCCTCGCGCGAGCACCGCTCGGCCGCGCTCGAGGGCGACGCGCGCCACCTCTTCACCGACGTCTGGACCTCGGTCGGCGTGGTCGGGGGCATCGGCCTCGTGGGCGTGACCGGTTGGCTGTGGCTCGATCCGGTGGTCGCCATCCTGGTGGCGCTGAACATCCTGCGCGAGGGGGGGCGCCTGGTGTGGGGGGCCTCGCGCGCCCTGATGGACGAGGCCCTCGAACCCGATGTGCAGGCCACGATCGAGACGACGCTGGCCGGCTTTGCCCATGTGCGCGATGGCACCGACATCATCCGCTTCGACCACGTCACCACCCGCAAGGCCGGCCAGCGCCGCTTCGTCGACCTGCACATGCACATGCCCGCGGCCTGGTCGCTGGGGCGTGCGGCCGCGCTGCGCGCCAGCGTCGAGCAGGCGCTGATGAGCGCGGTGCCCGGGCTGCGCGCCACCATCCAGCTGCTGCCCACCGACGTGGAAGCCCATTTCGACGACGAGAAAGACCTGAAATGATCGCCCTGCTGCAGCGCGTGAGCGAGGCGCGCGTGGACATCGACGGCCAGACCGTCGGCTCGATCGGCCATGGGCTGCTGGTGCTGGTGTGCGCCGAGCCCGACGACACCGAGGCGATCGGCCAGAAGCTGCTGGGCAAGATCCTCAAGCTGCGTGTCTTTGCCGACGACGCGGGCCGGATGAACCGCAGCGTGCAGGACGTGCAGGGGGGTCTGCTGATCGTGAGCCAGTTCACCCTCGCGGCCGACACCTCGGGCGGCAACCGCCCCGGCTTCACCCGCGCCGCGCCGCCCGCGCTGGGCGAAGCGCTTTACGACGCGTGGGTGGCCGCGGCCCGCGCGGCGCACCCCGAGGTGGCCACCGGGCGCTTCGGTGCCGACATGAAGGTGCACCTGGTCAACGACGGACCGGTCACCATCCCGCTGCGCATGGGACCCTGACCTGTCGTCAGGCGTAGGGATTCGCCTCGCCCAGAACGGCGAGGATATCGATCTCCCGCGCTTCCATGGCCTCGGCGTCGGCCTCGCCGGTTTCGTGGTCCCAGCCCTGGGCGTGCAGGGCGCCGTGCACCAGCAGGTGGGTGTAGTGCGACGCCAGCGTCTTGTTCAGCTTCTTCGCTTCTGCCTCGACCACCGGCCCGCACAAGACCAGATCGGCCATCACCACCGGCTCCAGCGCGTAATCGAAGGTGAGCACGTTGGTGGCGTAGTCGCGGCCGCGGTAGTCGCGGTTGAGCGCCTGGCCTTCTTCGGCACCGACGATGCGCACGGTGAGCTCGGCGTCGCGGTCGAGCGCGCGGCGCAGGCAGCGCGCCACCCAGCCACGGGGCAGCGCGGCGCGGTGGTCGGCCACGCCGTCGAAGCGGGCAAACTGCAGCGACAGGGACAGCGAGGGCAGGGCCATCAGCGGACCGCCTTGTCGGCCTTGCAGCCGGTCAGCAGCATCTGCTCGCGGGCCGTGTGGTCGGCCGCCAGAAAGCTCAGGAACCCCTCATCGCCCTTGGTGTTCCAGCGCAGGCTGTGCTGTTCGTCGAGCGCGATGTAGCGCACACCCGATGCCGCAGACCTTGCCTTGAGCAGCGCGGTCCGGCCCGCGTGGTGCAGCGCCGCGAACGACTCGCCGTGGCCGAATTCCAGGTAGGCGACTTCAATGGTCGCACCGCCATCGCATCGATACCGCACGGTCTCGCTCAGGTAGCCCGGTCCCTGGATGGCGCCGCCCGTGGGCGCCGTTGAGCCCGGCCGCTGGAGCATCGGCGCGCAGCCACCGGTCAGGATGGCCACGGCAAGCAGGGTGATCGGCATGAATCGGCGCATGGCTGGGCTCCTTCAGGTGCGGCGGCGGCTGGCTCGGGATGCGGGCGCGGCGTCGTCCGCCGTGGGGGTGCGCGCGTCGTAAGCATCGACGATGCGCGCCACCAGCGGGTGGCGCACCACGTCGGCGCTCGAGAGCCGGGTGAAACCGATGCCCTGCACCCGCTTGAGCACCCGCTCGGCGTCGATCAGGCCGCTGAGCTGTGTGCGCGGCAGGTCGATCTGGCTCACGTCGCCGGTGACGACGGCCTTGCTGCCGAAGCCGATGCGGGTGAGGAACATCTTCATCTGCTCGGGCGTGGTGTTCTGTGCCTCGTCGAGGATCACGAACGCGTGGTTGAGCGTGCGCCCGCGCATGAACGCCAGCGGCGCGATCTCGATCTGCTGGCGCTCGAAGGCCTTCTGCACCTTGTCGAAGCCCATCAGGTCGTACAGCGCGTCGTAGAGCGGGCGCAGGTAGGGGTCGACCTTCTGGCCCAGATCGCCCGGCAGGAAGCCGAGTTTTTCACCGGCCTCCACGGCAGGGCGGGTGAGCACGATGCGCTGCACCGCGCTGCGCTCCAGCGCATCGACCGCACAGGCCACCGCCAGGTAGGTCTTGCCGGTGCCGGCCGGGCCGATGCCGAAGGTGATGTCGTGCAGCGCCATGTTCTCCAGGTAGCGGGCCTGGTTGGGCGTGCGCCCGCGCACCTCGCCCCGCCGGGTCTGCATGGCCAGGGCGCCATCGCCGGGCGCCTCCAGGGCGGTGTCGCCGCTCAGCATCAGCTGCACCTGCTCGGGCGGGATCGGGCCGCGCGCCATTTCGTAGAGGGCCTGCAGCACTTCCAGTGCCTGCTGGGCCCGGGCCTTGGGCCCCTCGATGCGGAACTGCTCGAAGCGGTGCGCCACCTTCACCTGGAGCGCGGCCTCGATCGCGCGGATGTGCGCATCCACCGGGCCGCACAGGTGGGACATGCGGACGTTGTCCGGTGGGGAGAAGGTGTGTCTGAGAATCAAGCCGATAATTCCAACAAGCGCCCAAAGGACACCGATGATAGGCAAGTTGACCGGCACGCTGCTGGAGAAGAACCCGCCCCAGATCCTGCTGGACTGCCATGGCGTGGGCTACGAGGTGGATGTGCCCATGAGCACGTTCTACCATTTGCCCGCCAGCGGCGAGCGGGTGTCGCTGCTCACCCACTTCGTGGTGCGCGAGGACGCGCAGATCCTCTACGGCTTTGCCACCCCGGCCGAGCGCGATGCCTTCCGGCAGCTCATCAAGATCAGCGGCGTGGGGCCTCGCACCGCGCTGTCGGTGCTCTCGGGCCTGTCGGTCGCCGACCTGGCCCAGGCCGTCACCACCCAGGAAACGGCGCGCATCGTCAAGGTGCCCGGCATCGGCAAGAAGACGGCCGAGCGGCTGCTGCTCGAACTCAAGGGCAAGCTCGGCGCCGACCTCGGCCCGGCCGCCGGGGCGGCCCCGCGCAGCGACGCACAGACCGACATCCAGCAGGCCCTGATGGCCCTGGGATACAGCGAGAAAGACGCTGCCGCCGCCCTCAAGGCCCTGCCGGCCGACGTCGGGGTCACCGACGGCATCAAGCTGGCATTGAAAGCACTGGCCCGGTAAATGTCCATCCAGACCGACGACTTCGCCCCCGCGCCGCGCGTCATCTCGCCGGCCGCCGTCTCGCCCAAGGAAGAGGCGATCGAGCGCGCCCTGCGCCCCAAGCTGCTCGACGAGTACGTCGGTCAGCAGAAGGTGCGCGAGCAGCTCGAAATCTTCATCGGCGCGGCCAGGAAACGCGCCGAGGCGCTCGACCACGTGCTGCTGTTCGGCCCGCCCGGGCTGGGCAAGACCACGCTGTCGCACATCATTGCGCAGGAGCTGGGCGTGAACCTGCGCCAGACCAGCGGGCCGGTGCTGGAGAAACCCAAGGACCTGGCCGCGCTGCTGACCAACCTCGAACCCAACGACGTGCTGTTCATCGACGAGATCCACCGGCTCTCGCCGGTGGTCGAGGAGATCCTCTACCCCGCGCTGGAGGACTACCAGATCGACATCATGATCGGCGAGGGCCCGGCAGCGCGCAGCATCAAGCTCGACCTGCAGCCGTTCACCCTGGTGGGTGCCACCACGCGCGCCGGCATGCTCACCAACCCGCTGCGCGACCGTTTCGGCATCGTGGCGCGGCTCGAGTTCTACACCGCCGAAGAGCTCACCCGCATCGTGCGGCGCAGTGCCGGCCTGCTGCACGCGCCGATCGAGGACGACGGCGCGTTCGAGATCGCGCGCCGTTCGCGCGGCACGCCCCGCATCGCCAACCGGCTCCTGCGCCGCGTGCGCGACTACGCCGACGTGAAGGGCGTGGGACACATCACCCGCCCGATCGCCGAGCGCGCACTCACCATGCTCGACGTGGACCCGCAAGGCTTCGACCTGATGGACCGCAAGCTGCTCGAGGCGGTGATCCACCGCTTCGACGGCGGGCCGGTGGGCCTCGACAACATCGCCGCCAGCATCGGCGAAGAGCGCGACACCATCGAGGACGTGATCGAGCCCTACCTGATCCAGCAGGGTTACCTGCAGCGCACGCCGCGCGGCCGCATCGCGACGCTGGCCGCCTACCGGCACCTGGGCGTGGCGCCGCCGCAAACCGATGGCTCGCTGTTCAACGAAGGAAGCTGAGCCAACCACCCACCGGCCGACCCGTCGACATGCCCGACACGCTGCCACCCCCCGACCACGACGAGCCAGCACCGGCCATACCGCCGGCGGCCAGCGCCACCGAGGCGCTGTACCGGGCCGCGCTGGGACCGGGGCGGTCGGCGGGGTACCTGCCGGTGTTTGCCCGCTTCGACGAGCTCGGCATGACCCGCCCGCACTGGAACCACGCGGCGGGGTGGCTTGGCTGGCACTGGCTGCTCTACCGCCGCCTCTGGCGCGAGGCCCTCGCGGTGGTGGCCCTGCTGCTGGCGGCGCTCGCGGGTTGGTGGTGGGCCCACGAGGCCCTGGGACCCTGGCCCGCCGGGGTCCGCTGGGGGCTGCTCGCCGCCATCGTCACCGTGGCGGTGGTGGGACCGGGCTGGTGGGGCAACGGCTGGCTGCATGCCGACGTGCGCCGGCGCATGACGGCGGCGGTGCGCCGCGCGCGCACCGTGCAGGAAGCGTGCGAGTGGCTCGCGCGTCCCTCGCCCTCGCGCTGGGTGTGGCTGGGCGTGCTGGCCCTTGAACTGGGCCTGGTGGCCTGGGGGTGGTCTATGCGCCCGGCCCAATCGCTTGCGGTGGCGCCGGTGGCACCCGAACCCGTGGTGGCGGAGCGACCAGCGGATCCGCCGCGTGCCGAGCCGCCGGTCCGGTCCGAGGCATCGGCGATGATCACCGGCGTGGTCAGCGAACCGCCGACGGCGGCTCCTGCGGCCCCGGCCGAACCTGCCGCACCCGCCGTTCCGAGCCCGGCACCCACTACCGAGGCGCCCGCAGCGGCACCGACCGCAGCCGCCCCCCCGCCCGCACCCGCACCTGAAGCTGTGCCCGAGCCCGCCGCTTCAGCCGTGGGCCAGTCTGTCGACACCCCCCCGCAGCCGCGGCCCCGGCTGGAAGGTCACGGTGTGGCGGTGGGCATGTTTGCCGACCCGGCCAACGCCGAGCGCGCAGCCCGGCGGTTGCGCGACGCGGGTCTGCCGGTGGTCAGCGATCCGGTGGAGTCGGCGCGCGGAACCTTGACCCGCGTGCGGGTCGGTCCGTTCTCGACGCGCGAGCAGGCGCAGGCCGCTGCCGAGACCGTGCGCCAGCTCGGGCTGGAAGCGCGGGTGTTCGGGCCCCGCTGAGCGGCCCGTTCAGCCGACGGCGCCGCGCGCGTCCACGCGCAGCAGGCGTTCCACCCGCCCACCCACCAGGCCACCGCGAACGCCGACCAACGTGTCGTGCAGGTTGACCGTCGGGTCGCAGTGACCGGGCACCAGCCAGACGGTGTCGCCCAGGTCGGGCAACCTCGCGCCGCGCAACACGCCGTGCTCGTCGCCCCCGTTGCCAAAGGTCAGCTCCGGCGCCATCCACACGGTGGGCAGCCCGCTGTCGATGGCGTGGCTTTTGTGGCCGGCATCGACCACCGCCCGGTCGGCGCTCCGGCTCATGACCTGCGATTTCACGAACAGGGCGTGCTCGAAGGCCGGCGCGCCTTCATCGGCCGCGTTGGCGGCGTAGTCGGCGTCCATGAACAGGTACGAGCCCGCCTGCAGTTCGCCCCACAACCCGGTCGCTGCCTCATGCACGAAGGTGCCCGAGCCCGCGCCCGTGACGAGCGGCACCGCCATCCCTGCCTCTTCGATGGCACGGCGCGTGGCCCGAACCGCCTCCGCCGCCGCGCCGATCGCCGCGTGGCGATCGGCCGCGCTGCGCCGGTGCTGCGCCGAACCGTGGTACGCCTGCAGGCCTGCGAACCGGAGCACAGGGTGCCCAGCCACCGCCTTCGCCAGCGCCAGCGCGGCGGCGCCCGGGGGAACACCGCAGCGCCCGTGCCCGACGTCGATCTCCACGAACACGTCGATCGCGCCCGGCGCCTGCACCGCGGCGGCGGCCAGCGCCTGCGCCAGGTGGTTCACGCCGGTGAGGCTGTCCACCGCCAGCGCAAATCGCGCCTTGACATCCCGCACCGCGCGCGCCAGCCGCGCCAGCTTGGCCGGGTCCACCACCTCGTTGCTCACGTAGATGTCGCCCACGCCGTGGGCGGCCAGCGCGAGCGCTTCGTCCACCTTCTGCACGCACACGCCCACGGCGCCATGCGACATCTGCAGCCGGGCGAGCTCGGCGCATTTGTGCATCTTGGCGTGGGGCCGCAGCCGCAGCCCGCGCGCACGGCAGAAATCGGCCATGCGGTGCAGGTTGCGGTCCATCGCGTCGAGGTCGATCACCAGCGCCGGCGTGTCGATGGCCGCCACCGGTTGCCCGACCAGGCCGGCAAACCGGTCAGGCGCTGCGCTCATCGAGCACGTCCTTGTCTTCGTCCACCTGCAGGTGGCGCACATCGCCCCAGCCCACCAGGGCCAGGCCCTCCGGCGACCACAGCAGCCGGTTGACGCCGGTGTTGGCCAGTTGCCAGGTGCGTGGCGCCTGCAGCTCGAGCCGGGTTGCGGCGCGGTAGAGCACGTCGAGCACGCCGCCGTGCGCGACCACGAGAATCTGTTCGCCGGGGTGTCGCTCGGCCAGCGAAAGCACCGTCTGGATCACCCGCTCACGCAGTTGCAGCAGCGTTTCGCCACCCGGGGGTGCGAAATCGGGCATGCGCTTGCGCCACGCCAGGGTTTCGGCGGGGTAGTGCAGCTCGAGTTCGTCCCAGGTGTGGCCCTCGAAGCGGCCGAACGCGCGCTCGCGAAGCCCGAAGTGGGCATGCACCGGCAGGTCGTGCACATCGGCCACGGCCTGTGCGGTGTCGCGGGCGCGTTTCAGGTCGCTGCTGTAGACCGCTGCGATGGATTCATCGCGCAGCGCCTGCGCGAGACGGCCCGCCTGCCAGCGACCGAGGTCATTCAGGTCGATGTCGGTGTGGCCCTGGATGCGGGTGTCGCGGTTCCAGGTGGTCTCGCCATGGCGCACGGCCAGGATTCGGGTGACTTGCAAGGTGCTTCGACACTAGGTGAATGCGACACATGAAATGTAGCGGCCCTTGGGACACAATCGTCCGCATGGCGCCGCCGTACTCGCCCGAAGGCGACTTTTCCACCTTGTTCCGCTTCCTTCCGATCGGCGCCTACCGCAGCGCGCCCGACGGTCGGATGCTGCGCGCCAACGCCGAGCTGGTGCGGTTGAGCGGCTACGACAGCGAAGCCGAACTGCTGGCTGCGGTGGCGGGCGCCGGGTCCGAGTGGTATGTCCTGCCGGGCCGGCAGGCCGAGTTTCGTGAGCGCCTCGCCCGCGACGGCTCGGTGCGCAACTTCGTGTCCGAGGTGATGCGCCACGCCACGCGCGAGCGCATTTGGGTGAGCGAAAGCGCGCACCTGGTGCGTGGTGAAGATGGCCGGGTGTTGTTCTACGAAGGCACGGTCGAGGACATCACCACCCGCGTGGCCGAGCAGAACGCGATGCGAGACCAGCAGGCGCGCATGCAGGCCCTGGCCGACCAGATTCCCGGCACCGTGTTCTCGCTGCTGGTGCGACCCGACGGCACGCGCGCCTACCGCTTCGTCAGCTCGGGTGTGCGCGACATGTACGGGTTTTCGCCGGAAGACCTCATGCGCGACCCGATGCTGATCGCGCGCCACCGCCACCCCGACGACCAGGAGCGGCTCGAAGACGACACGCGCGCGATCCTCGACGGGCACACCGATCTGTCCGGCGAGTTCCGCATCGTGCTCAACGATGGCAGCGTGAAGTGGATCTACCGCCGCTCGTGCGAGGTGAAGCGCGACGCCGAGGGGGTGCATCGGGTCGGTGTGCTGCTCGACATCACCGCGCGCAAGCAGGCCGAAGAGGCGCTGAGCCAGAACGAGGCCCTGTGGAAGCTGGCGCTGGAGAGCGCGGGCGAGGGCGTCTGGGACTGGAACCTGGCCACGGGGGGTGAATACCTGTCGGACAGCCTGCTGTCGATGTACGGCTATTCGCGCGACGATGTGAAAGGTGTGGCCGTCGACCTCGACGCCCGAACCCATCCGGACGACGTTCCCGCGATGGTGGCGGCGCGGCGCGCCCACTTTGAAGGCGATGCGCCGCTCTACCGCAA
This sequence comes from Hydrogenophaga sp. XSHU_21, assembly GCA_046604145.1. Classification (GTDB taxonomy): domain Bacteria; phylum Pseudomonadota; class Gammaproteobacteria; order Burkholderiales; family Burkholderiaceae_C; genus Hydrogenophaga. The sequence continues at coordinate 820,173 of JBKIXD010000002.1, read as the reverse complement.
CGAACACCGCGTGCGCGCCCGCGACGGTCGCTGGATCTGGGTGCTGACGCGGGGCATGGTGATCTCGCGCGACGATCATGGCCGCCCCCTGCGAATTGTCGGCACCCACACCGACATCACCGAACGCAAGCTGGCCGAGGAGCAACAGCGGGCGCTGGAGGCGCAGCTGCGCGAGAGCCAGAAGATGGAGGCCATCGGCACCCTGGCCGGTGGCGTGGCCCACGATTTCAACAACCTGCTGGCGGCCATTCTGGGCAACCTGGTGCTGGCGCGCGAAGACGTGGGCCCGGACCACCCGGCTCAGGAAAGCCTGGGCGAGATCAACCGCGCGGCCATCCGTGCCCGCCAGCTCGTGCAGCAGATCCTCACCTTCAGCCGGCGCGGCGCGCAGGTGATGGAGCGGCAGGCCATGCTGCCGCTGGTGGAGGAGTCGCTGACCTTGATGCGATCGCTGCTGCCGGCGGGCGTGCAACTCGTGTCGCGGCTTTCGCGCGAGCCTTTGTTCGTGCTGGCCGATGGCACGCAACTGCAGCAGGTCATCATGAACCTGTGCAGCAACGCCTGGCAGGCTTTCGCAGGGCGGCCGGGCGAGATCACCGTGGCGCTGGACCCGGCGGAGCTGGACGCCTCGCTGGCCCTGCAGTACGGCGCGATCGAGCCGGGCGCCTACATGCGCCTGAGCGTGGCCGACAACGGGCCCGGCATCGACGCCGACACCCAACGCCGCATCTTCGAACCCTTCTTCACCACCAAGGCGCCCGGCGCCGGCACCGGGCTGGGCCTGGCGGTGGTGCATGGCATCGTGAAGGCGCACCGCGGGGCGATTGCCGTCTGGAGCGAGCTGGGCGTGGGCACCCGGTTCGACGTCTACCTGCCGACGGCTCCCCATGTCGAGGCGCCAGCGACTCCGGCGCCGCCGCCGCCCGAGGAGCCGGTTCCTGCCGAACCGGCCGGGCGGCATGTGCTGTATGTGGACGACTACGAGGCCCTGGTGTTTCTGGTGGGGCGCCTGCTTCGCAAGCAGGGCTACCGGGCCACCACGTTCGAATCGGGCGAAGCGGCGGTCGAATGGCTCCGCAACCACCCGAATGAGTCGATCGACCTGCTGGTGACCGACCAGAACATGCCCGGGATTTCGGGCGTGGACGTGGCCCGAGAGGCGCGGCAGTTGCGCCCGGACCTTCGCGTGGCCATCGTGTCCGGCCATGTGAGCGAATCGCTGATGGCCGAAGCGGAAGCGGCGGGCGTGCGCGAAGTGCTGGCCAAGCAGGACAGCATGGACGCCCTCGGAAAGGCCATCCGGGGTTTGCTCGAACCCGCTGAGCCTGGTTCGTGACGCGGACCGCGGGGTCCGGTCAGCGCGGGATCTCGATGTTGACCTGCCGCACGCCCCCGGGCGGCGCCGGAAATCCCTGCAGTGCCGCGTCGAGCATGGCCGTCCACAGCGCGGGTGAACTGTTCCAGCGGCCGTCGTGGGCGGCCCGTGTTTCATACACCACGCGCCCGGTGCGGGCGTCGCGGATCACCAGCGACACGGCGCGCTGGAAGTACGGGGTTTCGAAGCGGGGAAACACCGGGAAGTAGACGATCTGGCCGTTGCCGGTGACGACATAGTCGCGCCCGGGGAGCGCGAACGGGCTGCCGAAGGGGCCGCCGAACGGCCCCCAGCGGTCCCAGGGGTCTTCCCAGGGCGCGCGCGGCAGCCGCACCGTGTTGGCGCCCACCTGCACCGTCCATGGCGCCGCCACGCCATCGGCGGCACGGGTCCAGCCCACCTTGGCCAGCGCGGTCTCGGCCAGCCGCTCCAGTTCGCCCTGTCCGCCGGCCTGGCGCTCGTTCTGCTGCGAGGGCAGGCGGTCGAAGCGGTAGGTCTGTGGCGGCGCGGGCACCGCGGCATCGGGTGCGCGGTCCTGCCAGCGTGGAAAGCTCTCCACCTGGTTGTCCACCAGAAACACCGAAGCGCATCCCGACAGCAGCAGGGCCGAAGCCGACAGGGCAAGACAGCGAAACATCGGGTGCATGCGCAACTCCAGAACGAAGCCGCAGACAGGCGTCAGTCGTCGCCCGCGGCAATCGGTATGACCGCTCGCGCCGGCGCCGGGTTCCCCCCGGCGGCCGGCGGCGTGGTGTGGACCGGCGCGGCAAAGGGTTCTTCGTCGAAGGCCTTGTCGCCGTCCTCGCTGGGCACACCGGTGGCCTTGAGGGTCTCGAACGGGAACAGTTGGCGGTCCATCAGGTGGCTGGGCACCACGTTCTGAAGCGCGGTGAACATGTTCTCGATGCGCCCGGGAAACTTTGCGTCCCACTCGCGCAGCAGGTTGCCGACCTGCTTGCGTTGCAGGTTTTCCTGGCTGCCGCACAGGGTGCAGGGGATGATGGGGAACTGGCGGACTTCAGCCCAGCGGGCGAGGTCTTTCTCGGCCACGTAGGCCATGGGCCGGATCACCACGTTGCGCCCGTCGTCGCTGACCAGCTTGGGCGGCATGCCCTTGAGCTTGGCCCCGAAGAACATGTTGAGCAGCAGCGTCTGCAACATGTCGTCGCGGTGGTGTCCCAGCGCGATCTTGGTGGCACCGAGTTCACCCGCCACGCGGTAGAGAATGCCGCGGCGCAGCCGGCTGCACAGGCTGCACAACGTCTTGCCCTCGGGGATCACGCGCTTGACGATGGAGTACGTGTCCTGGTTCTCGATGTGGAACTTCACGCCGAGTTGCGTGAGGTATTCGGGCAGCACGTGTTCGGGAAAGCCGGGCTGCTTCTGGTCGAGGTTCACCGCGATCAGCTCGAAGTTCACCGGTGCGCGCTGCTGCAGCTTGAGCAGGATGTCGAGCATGCCGTAGCTGTCCTTGCCACCCGACACGCACACCATCACGCGGTCGCCTTCCTCGATCATGTTGTAGTCGACGATGGCACGCCCGACTTCGCGGCACAGCCGCTTCTCGAGTTTGTGGTTTTCGCGTTCGATGTCCATCGGTGTTCCAGTGGTGTCAGCGCCAGTCGTTGCCCGGCATGATTCGTTGCATGAAGGCCGCAAACATCGGCACGGTGAAAGCGGTGTCGCCGTGGGTGGGGCTCCAGACCATGCCCTTGCCGATCAGCATGGCGCGGGTGGGTGCCAGCGAAGATACCTTTTCGCCCAGCACGTCGGCCACGTCACCCGATCGGTGGGGGCCTTCGCCGAGCTCGGCCATGGCGCGCAGGTATTTCTTCTCCTTCGGCGTGCAGCGGTCGAACCGCACGCGGAAAAAGCCTTCGTCCAGCGCGGCGAGCGCGGTCACGCCGGCTTTGCGCACCGCGGCCTCGTCGATCGGGCTGGTCTCGGCCGCCAGCCAGGTGTGGCTGCCCCAGGTCTGCAGAAAGTAGGCATAGCCCTGGCTCATGCGCAGCACCTCGGCCAGTGCCTGCGGCGTGATGGCCACGCCCTCGTCGTGCAGCGGCTTTTCGATCGCCTGCGCAGCGGCCTCGGTCGGCAGGGGTCCGATCTCGGTGAAGTCGAACAGGCGCTCGGCATACGACTTGGCGTTGCCCAGTTGCCCACGGAGTTGCGGTAGGCCCGCGCCCACCAGCACCACCGGCAGCTGGCGCTGGGCCATGCGGTGCAGCGCGGTGATGAGGGCGGCGAGCTGGGTTTCCTCGACGTACTGCAATTCGTCGATGAAGAGCGCCAGCGCGGTGCCACCGGCCTTGGCCGCCAGCCCGGCCTGCTCCATCAGCGCCTGCAGGTCGTGCTCCAGGTCGCCGTTGTCGGCCAATCCGGGTTCGGGCTCGTGGTCGATGCCGACCTCGATGTCCTTGTAGGTGAGCTTGAGTTTGCCGGCGAAACCCGCCAGGGCGCGCAGCCCGCGCACCGCGTAGTCCTTGGCGGCCTCGACCTGGCTCAGCCGCAGCAGCGCCTGCCGCAGCTGGGGTGCCAGCATGGCCGGCAGGGACCGGCCCTCGGGTGCTTCGAGGCGGATGGTGTGGATGCCCAGAGCCTCGGCGTCGTCGCGCACCCGGTCGAGCAGCACGGTCTTGCCCACGCCGCGCAGCCCCACCAGCATGGCGCTCTTGGCCGGTCGGCCGATGCGGGTGCGCTCCAGCGCCACCCGCAGCGACGCCAGCAGGCTGTCGCGGCCCGCCAGCTCGGGCGGCGGTGCGCCCGCGCCGGGCGCAAAGGGGTTTCTGACCGGGTTCATGCCCGCGATTCTAGCGAAGTTCTGTAAATTACTGAAAAACAGTAACTTGCCGAACCTGACTCGATGCTGCCTGGCAGGTGGTCACCATTGCCCGCTTTCCATCCGGATCGCGACCTCGCAGTCGTCGAAGATTTCCAGCTTGGCGATCTTCACGCGCACACCGATCACCCCCGGCAGCTGCATCAGGCGACGCGTGAGTTTGCCGATCAGGCTCTCCAGCAGGTTCATGTGTTCGGCGGTGCACTCGTCGATGATGATCTGGCGCACCTTGCGGTAATCCAGCACGTGGCCGATGTCGTCGTCGTGCGGCAGCAGGGGCTGGGTGCCCTGGTTCAGTTCGGCGTCCACCTGGATCGGCTGGGGGGCGTTCTTCTCGTGGTCGAGGATGCCCAGGTTGGCGTCGAAGCGCAGGCCGGTGAGGGTGAGGGTCTGGTTGCCGGCAACGGTGGGGATCATGGGCTTCCTCACATCAGGGAAAAGTCGCGCTCGAAGCGCATCAGGTGCTGGCCACCGTCCACCAGCAGGGTGGTGCCGGTGATGGAGCCGTTGGTCAGCGCAAACGCCACCGTGGCGGCGACGTCCTCGGGCGTGGACGAGCGGCCGAGCGGCGACTGCCGGTGCAGCGCCGCGAATTTGTCGTCCGACAGCATGTGGCTGGTGAGCGTGAGTCCCGGTGCCACGCCCACCACCCGAACGCGGGGCGCCAGCGCCAGCGCCAGCATGGTGTTGGCCGCCTCCAGCGCCGCCTTCGACAGGGTGTAGCTGAAGAAATCCGGGTTCATGTTCCAGAGTTTCTGGTCCAGCAGGTTGACCACCGCGCCGCGCGCGTCGCGGTCTTCCAGGTGGGCATGCAGGGCTTGCGCCAGCAGCACCGCCGCGCCGGTGTTGGCGCGCAGGTGGGCTTCCATGGCCGCGAAGCCGAAGCTCTGCGCGCTGTCGTGCTCGAAGGTGGACGCGCTGTTGACCACCGCGTCGACCGCGCCGAAGTGCGCCTGCACCGCGGGCAGCAGCGCCCGCACGCTGGCTTCGTCGGACAGGTCGGCGAAGAACGGGTGTGCGCTGCCGGCGCGGCCGCTGGCGGCGTCGCAGTCGGCCGCGGTGGCCCGCGCGTCGTCGGCCGAGTGGCGGTGGTGAATGGCCACGTTCCAGCCGGCGCGCGCCAGCGTGAGCGCGATTTCGCGGCCGAGCCGTTTGCCGGCGCCGGTGACCAGGGCCGTGCGGGGCGCCACTGCAGAAGGGGAGGGGGAGGTCATGGGGGACAATGCGGCGCGTGGACACCGCACCCGTGAACGAGGCCGACAGTGTAGCCAGCGCCCTGTCGGCGCGCGTGGCCGCGGCCATTCGCGCCTCGGGCGGCTGGCTGCCGTTTGACCGCTTCATGGCCATGGCGCTGTACGAGCCCGGCCTGGGCTACTACGCCCACGCCAGCCGCAAGTTCGGCCACCTGCCGCAACAGGGCAGCGACTTCGTCACCGCCCCCGAACTCACGCCGCTGTTCGGCCACGCACTCGCGCGCCAGGTGGCGCAGGCGCTGGCCGCCACCGGCACACGGGCGGTCTGGGAATTCGGCGCCGGCAGCGGCGCACTGGCCCTGCAGCTCATCGAGGCCCTGGACAGCGCCGGCCAGCCGCTGGACCGCTACACCATCGTGGACCTGTCGGGCGCCCTGCGCGAACGCCAGCGCGCCACCCTGGGCGCGCACGCCGACCGCGTGCAATGGGTCGACGCGCTGCCCGAGCACATCGAGGGCGTGGTGGTGGGCAACGAGGTGCTCGACGCCATGCCCGTGACGCTGCTGGCGCGCGTGGACGGCGCCTGGTTCGAGCGGGGTGTCGCCCTCGATGGCGATCGCCTGGCCTGGGCCGATCGGCCCACCGCGCTGCGCCCGCCGCTCGAGGTGCCGGGCCCCCACGATTACCTGACCGAAATCCACCCGCAGGCAGAAGCCTTCGTGCGCACGCTGGCCGACCGGCTGGTGCGCGGCGCGGCGTTCTTCATCGACTACGGATTCCCCGAGGCCGAGTACTACCACCCGCAGCGCTCCATGGGCACGCTGGTGGCGCACCAGGCGCACCGCCGCGACGACGACGTGCTGGGACGGCCCGGCGAGAAGGACCTCACCGCCCACGTCAACTTCACCGGCATCGCGCTCGCCGCGCAAGGCGCCGGGCTCGATGTGATCGGCTACACCGGGCAAGGCCGCTTTCTGATCAATGCCGGTTTGATCGACCTCGCGCGGGAGGCCGGCCCGCGGGAGAACGCGATGATGCAGAAACTCGTCAACGAGCACGAAATGGGCGAGCTGTTCAAGGTCATTGCCCTGGCCCCGCCCGCGAGCAGCGCGGGCTGGGTGCCCATCGGGTTCGCCACCGGCGACCGCACCCACCGCCTTTGAGGGCAGACGCCGTGATCCGCTGGATGATCGTCATTTTTCTGGCCCTGTTGCTGATCAGCTGGGCGACGCCGCTGTTCAAGAAGCTGGGCTTCGGCAAGTTGCCGGGCGATCTGCACTTTCGCGCGTTCGGGCGCGAATGGTTTCTGCCGTTTGCCAGCACGGTGCTGCTCAGCCTGGTCGCCTCGCTCATCGGCTACCTCATCTGAGGCGGCTTGAACTCCGCAGCGGCGCCACCAACTGCGTCGGCATGAGCACCAGCGCCACCCTCCTTCACACGGTCTGCCCGCATTGCGGCACCACCAACCGCCTGGCGGCCGACGCGCTGCAGGCGGGTCCCGACTGCGGCAGATGCCACCGCCCGCTGTTCACCGGCGCGCCGGTGGCGCTCGACGAAGCGGGCTTTCGCAAGACGGTCGCCAAGTCCGACCTGCCGGTGCTGGTCGACTTCTGGGCACCGTGGTGCGGACCCTGCCGCAGCATGGCGCCGCATTTCGAAGCCGCCGCCCGTGAACTCGAACCACAGTTCCGCCTGGCCAAGGTCGACACCGAATCCGCGCCGGGGCTGTCGGCCGCGCTCGGCATTCGCAGCATTCCCACGCTGGCGCTGTTCGTGGGCGGGCGCGAGGTGGCCCGACAGCCCGGCGCCATGGGGTCGGCCGACATCGTGCGCTGGGCCCGCGCCCACCTGCCGCGCTGACATCGCCGGTCGCGCCGGGTGCCGCCGCGCGTCTATCATCGCGCGCCATGACGCCGCTGCCCCACGCCGCCCCGGGTCGCCTGCTGGCCGATGTGGGCGGCACCAACGCCCGATTCGCCCACCAGGCTGCGCCCGGCGCACCCATCACCGACGTGCGGGTGCTGCCCGCCGCCGACTTCCCGCGCCTGCAGGACGCGGCGCTGGCCTACCTGCAAGGCATTGCGCCACGCACCGTGGCGTCGGCGGCCATTGCCATCGCCAACCCGGTCACCGGTGACGCGGTGCGCATGACCAACCACCACTGGGCGTTCTCGCAGCGCGAGGTGATGGCCGAACTGGGCCTGCACACCCTGCGGCTGCTCAACGACTTCACCGCGCTGGCGCTGGCCCTGCCCGATCTGCCCGCGCACGAACGCCGCCAGGTCGGCGGCGGTCATGCCGAGGCCGGCGCGCCCCTGGCCCTGGTGGGTGCCGGCACCGGCCTGGGCGTCTCCGGCCTGCTGCCCGACGGGCGGGGTGGCTGGGTGCCGTTGCAGGGGGAGGGCGGCCACGTCACCCTGCCGGCCGCCACCGCCCGCGAGCGCCTCGTCATGGACGGCCTCGTCCAGCGCTACGGCCACGCCTCGGCCGAGCGCGTCTGCAGCGGCCAGGGCCTGTTCGACACCTTCGGCCTGCTGTGCGCGGCCGACGGCGTGGCGGTGCACGGGATCGACAGCGCCGCCGACGTGACCGACGCCGGTCTGCGCCTGGGCCATCCGCAGGCCCTGGAAGCGCTCGGCATCCTGTGCGCCTTGCTGGGCTCGGTGGCGGGCAACCTCGCGCTCACGCTGGGTGCGCGGGGGGGCATTTACGTGGGCGGCGGCATCGTGCCGCGGCTGGGCGAGTGGTTCGATGGCTCGGCGTTTCGCGAGCGCTTCGAGACCAAGGGCCGGTTCAGGCCCTACCTGCGCGACATTCCCGTGTGGGTGATCACTTCTTCGCAATCCCCCGCGCTGCTGGGGGCCGCCCGGGCGCTCGACCAGGCCGTTTGACCGGTTCACCGGCCGATGGGCCGGCAGGCGGATCGCCGACGGCACGGCGACCTGAGGGTATCTCCGGATGCCGGCGTTAATTAATTAATGAAAAATGAACGCCTTCGGGTCCCTGCCGGCATCGGCGGGCGCCCCCAACCCCCGGGCCGCACGCGCGGCACCTTTCACGGAGACAACCCATGAAACTGAACGCTCTGCTGAGTGCGGCGCTGGCCGCGGTCGCTGTCCATGCTGCCCAGGCTGGCGAGGTCGAGGTGCTGCACTACTGGACCTCGGGTGGCGAGGCCAAGTCGGCCGCTGAGCTGCGCAAGATGATGCAGGGCAAGGGCCACACCTGGAAGGACTTCGCGGTGGCCGGTGGCGGCGGCGACAACGCCATGACCGTGCTGAAGAGCCGGGTGGTGTCGGGCAACCCGCCCGCTGCGGCCCAGATCAAGGGCCCCGCCATCCAGGAATGGGCGGCCGAGGGCGTGCTGGCCAACCTGGACGCGGTGGCCAAGGCCGAGCAGTGGGACGCCAACCTGCCCGCCGTGGTGGCCAACGTCATGAAGTACAAGGGCAACTACGTGGCGGCACCGGTCAACGTGCACCGCGTCAACTGGCTCTGGGCCAACCCCGAGGTGCTCAAGAAGGCCGGCGTGGCCGCCATGCCCAGGACCTTCGACGAATTCTTTGCCGCGGCCGAAAAAATCAAGGCGGCCGGCCTGATTCCGGTCGCCCACGGCGGCCAGAACTGGCAGGACTTCACCACCTTCGAATCGGTCGTGCTCGGCATCGGTGGCGCCAAGTTCTACCAGGACGCCTTCGTCAAGCTGGACCAGAAGGCGCTCACCAGCGACACCATGGCCCGCTCGCTCGACACCTTCCGCCGCATCAAGGGCTACACCGACGCCGCCGCCCCGGGCCGCGACTGGAACCTGGCCACCGCCATGGTGATGCAGGGCAAGGCCGGCTTCCAGTTCATGGGCGATTGGGCCAAGGGCGAGTTCATCGCCGCCGGCAAGGTGCCGGGCAAGGATTTCCTGTGCGCGGCCGCACCGGGCACGGCGAACGCCTTCACCTTCAACGTCGACAGCTTTGCCATGTACAAGCTCAAGGACGCCAACGCGCAGAAGGCGCAGGGCGACCTCGCCGCGGCCATCATGAGCCCGGCGTTCCAGGAGGTGTTCAACCTCAACAAGGGTTCCATCCCGGTGCGCCTGAACATGAACATGGCCAAGTTCGACGACTGCGCCAAGCTTTCCAGCAAGGACTTCGTGGACACCGCCAAGACCGGCGGCCTGGTGCCCTCGGTGGCGCACGGCATGGCCATCAGCCCGGCGGCCGAAGGCGCCATCAAGGACGTGGTGAGCCAGTTCTGGAACGACCCGAAGATCAGCGTCGCCGATGCCATGAAGCGCATCGCCCAGGCCGCCAAGACCAACTGATCCCGGCGCCCAACGAAGGCCCGCCGTGAGCACCCGCTCGTTCGACACCCTGCTGCCCAAGCTGGTGCTGGCCCCGGCCTTCGTGCTGGGGCTGGCGTTCATCTATGGCTTCATGGTGTGGAACGGGCTGCTGTCGGTGACGGCTTCGCGCATGCTGCCGAACTACGAGCTGGTGGGGCTGGCCCAGTACGAACGCCTGTTCGCCATGGACCGCTGGTGGGTCGCGCTGAAGAACCTGGCGATCTTCGGCGTGCTCTACGTGGGCCTGTCGATGGCGATCGGCATCTTCCTCGCCATCCTGCTCGACCAGAAGGTGCGCGGCGAGGGCTTCATCCGCACCATCTACCTCTACCCGATGGCGCTCTCGTTCGTGGTCACCGGCACGGCGTGGAAATGGATCATGAACCCCAGCGATGGCCTGCAGAAAGTGGTGCAGGACATGGGTTGGACCACGTTCACCTTCGACTGGCTGGTGCAGTCGGACATGGCCATCTACTGCGTGGTGATCGCTGGTGTGTGGCAGTCGGCCGGGTTCGCCATGGCGCTGTTTCTGGCCGGGCTGCGCGGCATCGACGACAGCATCATTAAGGCGGCCCAGATCGACGGTGCGTCGCTGCCGCGCATTTACTGGCGCATCGTGCTGCCGGCCATGCGGCCGGTGTTCTTCAGCACGCTCATGGTGCTGTCGCACCTGGCGATCAAGAGCTTCGACCTCGTCATGGCGCTCACCGGGGGAGGCCCCGGCTACGCCACCGACGTGCCCGCCACCTTCATGTTCGCCATGAGCTTCACGCGCGGCCAGATCGGGCTCGGTGCGGCCAGCGCCACCATCATGCTGGCGACGGTGGCGGCCATCGTGGTGCCTTACCTGTACAGCGAACTGCGGAGCAAACCCCGATGAACGCCCGCCGACTCACCCCGGGGCGGGTGCTCCTGGTGGCCACGCTGCTGGTGGGCGCGGCGTTCTTTCTGGCGCCGCTCTACGTCATGGTGGCCACGTCCCTGAAGGACGCCGAACAGCTTCGCACCGGCAACCTGCTGAGCCCGCCGACCAGCCTGAACTTCAGCGCCTGGGCCGAGGCCTGGTCGACCGCCTGCACCGGGGCCGATTGCCGCGGCCTGCAGCCCTTCTTCTGGAACTCGGTGTGGATGGCGATTCCGGCTGTGTTGATCTCCACCGCCTGGGGCGCCTTGAACGGCTACGTGCTCAGCCTGTGGAAGTTCCGTGGCAGCGAAACCTTCTTCGGTCTGCTGCTGTTCGGTGTGTTCATGCCGTTCCAGGTGGTGCTGCTGCCCATGAGCCAGGTGCTCGGCGCGCTCGGCCTGTCCAGCTCCATCGGGGGGCTGATCCTGGTGCACTGCCTGGCCGGCCTGCCCAGCACCACCCTGTTCTTCCGCAACTACTACGCGCAGGTGCCCGGTGAACTGCTGCAGGCGGCGCGGCTCGACGGCGCCGGCTTCTGGCAGATCTTCTGGCGGATCATCGTGCCCATGTCCACGCCGATCGTGATGGTCACGCTGATCTGGCAGTTCACCCAGATCTGGAACGATTTCCTGTTCGGCGTTTCGTTCAGCGGCGCCGACTCCAAACCCGTGACGGTGGGCCTGAACAACCTCGCCAACACCACCAGCAGCGTCAAGGCCTACAACGTGGACATGGCCGCGGCCCTGATCGCCGCGCTGCCCACCGTGGCCGTGTATGTGCTCGCGGGCCGGTACTTTGTGCGCGGCCTCACCGCCGGCGCCGTGAAAGGTTGAACCCCATGGCCTCCTCGCTCGACATCCAGGGTGTGCGCAAGTGCTTCGGCAAGGGCGCGCGCGCCGTGGAAGTGCTCAAGAAGATCGACATCGCCATCGCACCGGGCGAGTTCCTCATCCTGGTGGGTCCGTCGGGCTGCGGCAAAAGCACCCTGCTGAGCCTCATCGCCGGGCTGGAGGAACCCACCGAAGGCGCCATCCGCATTGCCGGGCGCGACGTGGTGGGTGTTCCACCTGCCCAGCGCGACATCGCCATGGTGTTCCAGAGCTACGCGCTATACCCGACCATGAGCGTGGCCGAGAACATCGGTTTTGCGCTCGAGATGCGCAAGGTGCCCAAGGCCGAGCGCCAGCAGCGCATCGACGAGGTGGCCGCCATGCTGCAGATCGGCCACCTGCTCGACCGCCGGCCCAGCCAGCTCTCGGGCGGTCAGCGCCAGCGCGTGGCCATGGGCAGGGCGCTCGCGCGCCAGCCGCGGCTGTTCCTGTTCGACGAGCCGCTGTCCAACCTCGATGCCAAGCTGCGCGTGGAGATGCGCGCCGAGATCAAGCGCCTGCACCAGGCCAGCGGCATCACCAGCGTGTACGTCACCCACGACCAGATCGAAGCCATGACACTGGGCAGCCGCATCGCGGTGATGAAGGACGGTGTGCTGCAGCAGCTCGGCACGCCCGACGAGATTTACAACCGCCCGGCCAACACCTACGTCGCCACCTTCATCGGTTCGCCCACCATGAACCTGATCGAGGGCCGCGCGGTGGCCGAGGCGGGCCGCGGCTTCAGCATTGCCGGCGCCGACCTCCCGCTCGCCAGCCCGCTGGCGCCCGGCGCGCAAGGCACCCTGGGCATCCGGCCCGAGCACATCCGCCTGGCCGGCGGCGAGGCCCCGTGGCGCGGGGAGGTGAGCGTGGTCGAACCCACCGGCGCCGACACCTACGTGGTCATCAAGACCGCCGCCGGCGATGTGACGGTGCGCACCTCGCCACAGCTTCGCGTGGTGCCCGGCGAGCACGTGGGCCTGGCGCTCGAGACCGACCACCTGAACTGGTTCGATCAAAGCAGTGGGCAGCGGCTGGCCTGATGCCGAGCCGGCCAGCGCACAATGCGCGCTGAACCCCCGCTTCAGGAGTCGTCATGAGCCAGCCCAACCTGCGGTTCGCCGTGGTGTTCAGTCACGAGGATCAGACCTGGATCCGCCGTTCCGGCCTGGCCGTGCCGGATTTCTGGCGCGGCCACAACGTGCCCCCGCTGGTGGGCGACGTGTTTCGCCTCGGCGGCCGGCAGTTCACCATCCAGGGCCGGCTCTGGGAACAAGACGCCGACGGCCCCGTGCTGCGGGTGTTCGTGGGCAGCGCCCACGCCGAAAGCGACTCGGTGTTTGGCTGACCCGGCGCCGCGGGCTCAACCCAGCGTGAGCCGCACGCGCAGTCCGTGCGGCTGCACCGTGGTCACGGTGGCGTCGCCCCCGTGGCGGCGCGCGATCTCGCGCACGATGGCCAGCCCGAGGCCGCAGCCACCAGGTTGCTCGCTGCCGCGCCAGAACCGCTGGAACACCTGGTTCAGGTCTTCTTCGCGCAGGCCCGGCCCGTCGTCTTCAACCACCAGTTCGGTGCGGCCATGGCGCGCGTGCACGCCCACCGTGACCGTGCTCCCGCGCGGGGTGTAGCGCAGCGCGTTGTCGATCAGGTTGCTCAGCGCCTCGCGCAGCTGCAGTGCATCGCCGTCGATCCGGTGCTGTGCTTCGCCGTCGTAACCCAGGTCGATGCCGGCCGCCACCGCCCGCGGGGTCCATTCCCGGGCCACTTCCCGCGCCAGCGCGGCGAGGTCCATGGGCTCTCGCCGGGCGGTGCTTTCGGTGCGGGCCAGGGTGAGCAGCTGGTGCACCAGGTGGGCGCTGCGCTCGGCCCCCGTGAGCACCTTGGCCAACCGGGCCGTGATGACCGGATCGCTGGTTTCCCGGCGGGCAATTTCCACCTGACTGATGAGTCCCGCCAGCGGCGTGCGCAGCTGGTGCGCCGCGTCGTTGATGAAGCGCTTCTCCTGGTTCACGCTGCGCGTCACCTCGGCGAGCAGCCCGTTGATGGCCTGCACCAGCGCGTGAACTTCGCTCGGCGACTGCGTCATGCCGATGGGCGTCAGCGCGTTGACCGACCGGTTCTCGAGTTGCGCCGTCAGGCGCTTGAGCGGGGCCAGGCCCCGGCTCACGCCGCCGTACACCACCGCACTCAGCAGCACACCCAGCGCCAGCAGGGGCACCAGCAGGTCGGCCACCAGCTCGCGGGCAAAGCGCTGTTGCGTGGCCGTGCCCTTGGCCACCTGCACCCGCAGCGTCTGTGGCGCATCCGTCTCGCCGTAGCGCAAATCGAGCGCCACCAGACGCAGCGGCTGCCCGCCCGCAGTGGCGCTGTAGAGCAGCGGTTCGCCCAGCCGCGCCGGTGCGCCGGGTGGTGCCGGCAGCCCCGGGTTGCCCAGCAGGAACTGACCGGGTGGCGAGGTCACGAGGTAGCTCACCGGATCGTCCGGGTCCTGGGCCAGCACGTCCTGTGCGGCGCGCGGAAAATCGATCAGCAGGCCCGACCCGATCGGCTTGACCTGGCGCGCGAGCGCCCGCACCGATTGCGTGAGGGACTGGTCAATGCCTTTCTCGGCATAGGCCAGTGCAATCCGGTAGGTGAGCAGCCCGCCACCGGCCCACAGCACCAGCTGGGGCAGCAGCAGCCACAGCAGCAGCTGGCGGCGCAGCGACAGGCGCGAGGGGCTGTCCATCGGCGTCAGGGTGCGGCGCCGTGGTCCAGCAGGTAGCCCAGGCCTCGGATGTTGCGGATGTTGAACGCGGTGCCGCCCAGTTTGCGGCGCAGCCGGTGCACGTACACCTCCAGCGCGTTGGACGCCAAGCCCGCGCCTTCACCCGGTTCGGCCTGCCACGCGGCCAGCACATCCTCGCGGCTCACCACCTGCCCGCGGTGCCGCACCAGCAGGTCGAGCAGGGCCCATTCGCGCTGGGTGAGGTCGATGGCCTCGCTGCCCACCCAGGCGCGCGGGGGGTGTGATTCCAGCCGCAAACCGCCCGCCGGCGCCGCGCTGCCCGGTGTGGCCGCCGGGGTCACCGCCGGCAGGCTGGCCCGGCGCAGCAGCGCCCCGAGCCGCGCCTGCAGCTCGTCCAGGCTGAAGGGTTTGGTGAGGTAGTCGTCGGCGCCGGCATTGAGACCCGCCACCCGGTCTTCCACCCCATCGCGCGCCGTGAGCACCAGCACCGGCAGGGCCGGCTGCGTTCGCCGCAATTCCCGCAGCACCTGCAGGCCGTCCACCCTGGGCAGACCAAGGTCGAGCACCACGCCATCGAATGACCGGGATTGCAGTTGTTCCAGGGCCACGGCCCCGTCTTCGGCCAGGCTGATGACGTGGCCGGCCCGGGCCAGCTGGGCCGACAGACCGTCTCGCAGCAGTTCGTCGTCTTCGATGATCAACAGGTGCGCCATGCACCCATTATCGAAGGCGACGGCGAGGGCGCGCCGGCCCCCCGGTCAGTCGTTGAGCGTCCAGCAGAAGCTGCACTTCTTGCAGCACACCGGCACCAGCCGGTTCTGCTCACGCCCGGTCCGCTCCGCACCGTCGATGCGCAACAGCCCGTAAGCCTTGCAGTTGGGGCAGTTCGCCTGGTTGGCGATTTCCTCGGCGTGCATCAGCAGGTAGAGGTAGCGCCGCAGGGCCCAAAAGGCGATCAGGCCGGACACCGCCCCCATGCCGACGTTGACCAGCTGCTGGTCAAGCGGTGAACCGCGCAGGGCCTCCAGGCTGGCCAGCATGGCCACCGCCGCCAGGATGGCCAGCGTCATGTGGGCGTGGCTGGACAGCAGTTCCCGTTCGTACCACTTGCGAAACCCCACGCGACGGATGCCCTCGGCCAGCGGGCGGTTCAGCGGATTGGATGAGGGCATGGCAGCCTCCGTCGGAAGAAGCAACCATGGTGGCACCGCGGCGGTTGCGGCGCCAGCCCCGCCCGCCGATTGTTGCGTGCGGCAGTCGGGCAATGCCGCCGGCGGCGGTTCAGTGCTGGTGCACCTGCTGCATCGGAAACGCCGGGGCCTTGCCGGTCCGGTCGGCGCCGGCGTAGACGGTCAGGTGCGGGTAGGGAATCTCGATGCCTTCGGCATCGAAGGCCGATTTCAGCCGCTTGAGGTATTCGCGCCGGACGGTCCATTGCTCCAGCGGCAGGGTGCGGAAACGGCAGCGGATCACCACCGCCGAATCGGCCCACTGCTCCACCCCGGCGATCTCCAGATCGTCGATGATGCGCGCGCCCATGTTTTCGTCGGACCGCATCTGCTCACCCACGCGGCGCATCACGGCCATGACCTCGTCCACGTTCTCCCGGTAGGCCACGCCGATGTCCATGACGGCCTGGCTGAATCCGCGCGACATGTTGACCACGGTGGTGATGTGGCCGTTGGGCACGTAATGCACATTGCCGTCGTAGTCACGAAGTTGAACGAACCGCAGCGTCACTTCCTCGACCAGGCCGGCGTGGTCGCCGAGCTTGACCACGTCACCCTGGCGGATCTGGTTCTCCAGCAGCAGGAAGAAGCCGGTGAAGTAGTCCTTGACCAGGCTCTGCGCACCGAAGCCGACCGCCAGCCCGACCACGCCGGCGGCCCCCAGGATCGGCGCCACCGACACCCCGAGTTCACCCAGCACCAGCATGCCCGCGATCAGGCTGACCACCACGGCCACCAGGTAGCGGAACACGCGGCCCAGCGTTTCGGCGCGTTTGGCGGCTTCGCGGTCGTCCAGCCGGCTGGCGATGCGTTCGCGCATGGTGCGGATCGCACGCTGCAGCACCCCCACCAGCACCCAGGCGGCCAGCAGGATCAGTGTGATGCGCGTGGCGGTGGCGGCCGCACCGCCCAGCCCGGCCCACGCGTGGGTGACCATCGCCAGCAGGTCTTCGTTCATGCCGTGTCCTCGGGTTGTTGCAGGGCGGCCAGGAAAGCCGACCGCCACCAGTGCACGTCGTGTATGCGGATGCGCGCCAGCTGGGCGGTGTGCCGCTCCCGGCGTTCGGCCAGCGGCATTTGCAGCGCGCGCTGGATGGTCTCGGCCGTGCGGGCCGTGTCGAACGGGTTGACCAGCAAGGCCTCGTCGAGCTGTTCGGCCGCACCGGCGAAGCGCGACAGCACGAGCACGCCGGGGTCGTCCGGGTCCTGCGCGGCCACGAACTCCTTGGCCACCAGATTCATGCCGTCGCGCAGGGGCGTCACCAGGGCCACCGATGCCGCCCGGTACAGCCCGGGCAGCCGTTTGCGCGCCACGTTGCGGTGGATGTAGCGCACCGGCATCCAGTCCAGTTCGCCGTATTCGCCGTTGATCGCGCCCGACAGGCTTTCGAGCTCGGCGCGCAGTGCGGCGTATGCGTCCACCGATTCGCGGCTCGGCGAGGCAATCTGGATCAGCGTGGCGCTGCCCTTGTTCTCCGGGTAGCGCTGCAGCAACTGGCGATAGGCCTTCAGGCGCTGCGGCAGTCCCTTGGAATAGTCGAGGCGCTCCACACCCACCAGCAGGCGCCGCCGCGCGTACTCGCGCCGGAGCTGGTCGAACATCTCCTGCGCGTCCCGGCCCTGGCCCAGCGCCTGGAATTCGTCCACGTCGATGCCGATGGGAAACGCCTGCGCTCGCAGGGTCTTGCCGTGGGCGCGAAATTCGTGCTCGCCCAGCACGTCGGCGCCGGCCTCGGTGCCCACATAGCGCGCGAAATGGGCCAGATCGGCCTGGCTCTGGAAGCCCACCAGATCGTAGGAAAACAGCGAGCGCATCAGCCAGTCGTTTTCAGGCAGGGCCGCCAGCAGCAGGGGGGGCGGCAGGGGGATGTGCAGGAAAAAGCCGATGCGCTGCTCGCAGCCCATGGCCCGCAACTCGGCGGCCAGCGGAATCAGGTGGTAGTCGTGCACCCACACCACGTCGTCGGGTCGCAGCAACGCCTTGAGGCGGTGGGCGAACAGCTGGTTCACCCGCCGGTAGCCGGCAATGCCGCCAGCGTCGAAATCGGCGAGGTCGAGGCGGTAGTGAAACACCGGCCACAGCACACCGTTGCTGTGGTTCAAGTAGTAGGCGTCGTGGTCCTCGCGGCTGAGGTCGACCGTGGCCAGTTGGACCGCGCCAGCCTGCTGCAGGTGCAGTTCGCCCTCGCCCGGCGTGCCTTGTTCGTTGATGCGCCCGCTCCAGCCGAACCACAGCCCGCCGGTGCGTTCCAGGGCCTGCCCCAGCGCCACCGCCAGACCGCCGGCCCCGGGCTTTCGCGGGTCAGCCACGCGGTTGGAGACCACCACCAGGCGCGGCATCAGGTCCGCCCTTCCTGTGCGGGGTGGGTCATATCACGCTCTCCCAGGGTGCCGACAGCCGCACCGCGGCGTTGATCAGGCCCACCATGGAATAGGTCTGCGGAAAGTTGCCCCACATCTCGCCGGTGGTCGCGTGGGTGTCTTCCGACAGCAGGCCCAGCGGGTTGCGCACCGCCAGCATGGCCTCGAACACCTCACGGGCTTCGGTTTTGCGGCCGGTGCGCGCCAGCGCATCGATGCGCCAGAAGGTGCAGATGTTGAACGCCACCTCGGGCTTGCCGAAGTCGTCGGACGCCTCGTAACGCCTCATGTACGGCCCGTCGCACAGGTGCGTTTCCAGCGCGCGCAGGGTGGCGCCGAAGCGCGGGTCCATCGGGTCGATCAGGCCGACCTCGGCCATCAGCAGCACGCTGGCATCGAGGTCGCGCCCGCCGAAGCTCTCCGCAAATGCCTGGCGTTCCTCGCTCCACGATTCCCGCAGGATGCGCTCCCGCATGGTGGCCGCCCGATCGCCCCAGAGGGCGGCGCGGTCGGGCCGGTGCAGGCGCTGCGCGATCTTGGCCAGTCGGTCGCAGGCGGCCCAGCTCATGAGGGCCGACGAGGTGTGCACGCGGGCCCGTGTGCGCAGCTCCCACATGCCGGCGTCGGGCTGGTCGAACACGCGAACGGCCTGCTCGCCGATGGACTCGAGCCGTTCGAATTCGTCCATGCCCGGCTGGTGCAGCAGCCGCTGGTCGTGAAAGGCCTGGGCGGCGGCCAGCACGATGTTGCCGTAGACGTCGTGCTGAAAGTGTTCGTGCGCCTGGTTGCCCACGCGCACCGGTCCCATGCCTCGGTAACCCGGCAGCGACGCCACGATTCGCTCGGGCAGGTCGCGCTCCAGACCGATGCCGAGCAGCGGCTGCACGTGGCCACGTCCTTCGCGCGCGGTGCCCACCACCACGTTGGCCAGCCAGCGCAGGTAGTCCTCCAGCGTGCCGACTTCGGACAGGCTGTTGAGCGCGCGAACCACGAAGAAGGCGTCGCGCAGCCAGCAGTAGCGGTAGTCCCAGTTTCGCTCGCTGTGCGGCGCTTCGGGGATGCTGGTGGTCATGGCCGCCACGATCGCCCCGGTGTCCTCGAACAACGAAAGCTTGAGCGTGATGGCCGCGCGGATCACGGCCTCCTGCCATTCAAGCGGCAGTGCCAGGCGCTGAGTCCAGCCGCGCCAGTAGGCCACCGTCTCCTGCTCGAAATGCCGGGCGGTGTCACCAATGCCACCCTCGATGGTCTCGTCGGGTCCGAGGATGAAGCTGTGCTCGCGCAGCAGCAGGAAGGGCTCGGCCGCCAGCACGTGGGTGATCGACGCGTCGGTGTGCAGGCGCAGGGCGAGGTGCTCGCCCACGTAACGGATGTGGTTGCTGCCAGAGGTTGTCCGTGGCGCCTGCGCGCCCCACTCGAACCGTGGCGACAGCCGCACGCGCACGCGCGGCGCTCCCCGCAGCGGGCGCACCCGGCGCACAATCTGCATCGGCCGGAAGAAGCGGCCACGCGATGGGAAGCGGGGTGCAAAGTCGGTGATCTGAAGGCCCTGGCCATGCCGGTCCCACAGTTCGGTGACGAGCACCGCGGTGTTGGGTTCGTAGCGCTGGCGCGCTTCGGCAAAGTCCTCGATGTCGATCGCCCAGTCGCCTTCGTCGTGCCGATCGCCAGCGAGCAAGGCGCAAAACACCGGGTCGCCGTCGAAGCGGGGCAGGCAGCCCCAGACGATGCGGGCCCGCTCGTCGACCAGCGCACTGATGGCGCAGTTGCCGATCACGCCGAGATTCAACGAGGCGCGCACCGGAGGGGCACGTTCGGGTCTGGTGCTCATGCACACGCCTCCAGTGTGTTGCGCAGCCAGTCGCGCAGGGCCTTGGGGCTTCGGCAGCGGTGTCTTGCGCTGGTGGGGCCGTCGCCCACCTTCACCCCGGCACCGCCGAGCGACTGCACCACCGCAAAGCCGTCCTCGTCGGTCACGTCGTCACCGGCAAAAACGGGGTGGCGACCGGCGAAAGGTGCTTCGCCCAGAAAGGCCGCGATCGCCCGGCCCTTGCTGGCCCGTGCTCCCTTCACCTCCACCACCGACTTGCCCTGCATCAGCTGGAGTTCGGTCTGCCCATCGATGGCCCGCGCCAGCAGGTCCACACAGGCCGTGCCCAGCGCCGGGTTCAGTCGGTAGTGCAATGCGATCGACGTCTGCTTCACCTCGAGGATCAGCCCGTGGTGGCGCGCCACGAAGGATTCGGCCGCCGCGGTCACCGGTCTCAGGTCGGCGCCGGTTTCAAGGCGCTCGAGGCCATCGGTGCCGACGCGCAGTGCGCCGTGTTCGAACGCACCCGGCCAGCGTTGCACCGGCAGCCAGCGCAGCAGATCGGTTCGGGCGCGGCCGGTCACGATCGCCATCGCGCCGCCCAGCCGCTCGTGCAAGGCGTCGAGCAGCGCTGGCAATTCGGGGGGAATCCGCACGGTGTCCGGTCGGCTGGCAAGGTCTGCCAGCGTGCCGTCGAAGTCCAGGAACAGCGCCGAGCGCTGGGCCATCAGGGGGGGCAGCGTCGTCATGGAGCCGGTCACCGTAACCCAGTGACGCCCTCGGGATCAAGCCGATCGGGGTTTGCCCCAGCGGCCAGGTGCGAGAAACGGGGCGCCGCTTGACACGGCGTGGATCAAGCCGACCAGCGGGTGTCGTCCGCCAGGCAACTGAGTCTGGCTGAAAGCAGGCGCTCACCCACGGCAGCACCCTGCAGGCCGTCGGCCAGTGCCTGCCGGCTCACGGCGCCGAGGTCGAGTTGCCGCAATTGCGCCAGCGCGGCCGCCAGCCGGCGGGTGGCCCGGTGCACCGCCTGGCCGCCATCGGGATCGCTCAGGGCCAGCCCGTCCAGGGCATGCAGCAACTCGCTCACCCGGGCCGGCTTGCGCCACGCATCGCAGCGCTCGAACAGGTCGATCACCGCTGCCGCGCCAAGCTGCCCGCTGGCCCGCACCGCAGGGCCCTCGCGAATGGTCAGCAGCGCGAGGTCGCGCACATCGTTCGGCACGCGCAGGGCGTCGCACAACGAACGGAGGGCCTGCGCGTCGTTCAGCCCGGCCACCATCCAGCACCAGCGCACCGCCAGCGAGGCACCGGCAAACAGCGGACTCGCCTCCAGCCGGTCGGTCAGCGCCCCGGGCGCGATGGCGTCCGACGTCACCCGGCCGAGCGCGCCGCAGGCCTGCAGGGTGTGCAGCATGCGGCCGGGATGCGGCTCCATCAGGCCGCGGGAAATCTCCTGCCACACCCGCTCGGGCACCAGGTGGTCGACCTCGCCGTGCTCGACCATGTGGCGCATGAGTCCCAGGGTTTCATCGGCCACATGAAACCCCGGCCAGCGGGCCATGAAGCGCGCCACGCGCAGGATGCGCACGGGGTCCTCGGCAAACGCGGGGGTCACATGGCGCAGTGCGCGCGCGCGCAGGTCGGCCAGGCCGCCCCATGGGTCGATCAGCGGGGCTTCGGCGGGTTGGTCGGCGTGCTCGGCGGCCACCGCCATGGCGTTGAGGGTCAGGTCGCGCCGGGCCAGATCGTCTTCCAGTGTGACGGCGGGGTCGGCGTGGAAGGCGAAGCCGTGGTAGCCCGGCGCGGTCTTGCGCTCGGTGCGCGCCAGCGCGTATTCCTCGCGGGTGTGTGGATGCAGAAAGACCGGGAAGTCGCGGCCCACCGGCAGATAGCCGGCCGCCACCATGGCCTCGGGTGTGGCACCCACGACCACCCAGTCGCGGTCGGCCCCCTGCGGGGCAGGCCAGCCGAACTCACGCGCCATCAGGGCATCGCGCACCGCGCCGCCCACCAGATAAATCTGCATGGGCGCGAGTGTAGGCGCGGGGTCAGGGCGTCGGGCCGAGGCGGTAGGGCTCGTCAAACGGGATGAAATCGTGCTCGGCGAGCGCGTCGTCGATCCACGCCTTCACGCCGGGCAGGGTGGCCACGCGGTCCACGTAGGCCTGCAGGTCGGCCGCCACCGGCAAGCCATAGGTGCGGATGCGCATGCACACCGGGGCGAAATAGGCGTCGGCGATGGTGAAGGCGCCAAAGAGCAGGCTTCCCGGGGGTTGCGCGGCCAGCAATTCGCTCCACAGACCGCTGATGCGGGCCATGTCCGCGCGCACGCCGGCCTGGTCACGCCAGATGATGCGGCCCATGTCGTGAAGGGTCGCCTCGATGTTCATCGGGCAGTGGGAGCGCAGGGCCGAAAAGCCGCTGTGCATTTCGGCGCAGACGCTGCGCGCCCGGGCGCGCGCCTTGGGATCGGCCGGCCAGAGGTGCCGATCGGGGAACCGCTCGGCCAGGTATTCGGCGATTGCCAGCGTGTCCCAGACCGGGAAGCCGTCGTCCACCAGCACCGGCACCTTGCCCACGGGTGACACCTGTTTGAGGCGGGCCTTGAATTGCGAGTCCGGGTCGAAGGAGTCGAAGCGCACCCGGACTTCCTCGAAAGCAATGCCGGCCTGGCGCAGGAGCACCCAGGGGCGCATGGACCACGACGAATAGTTCTTGTTGCCGATGAAGAGTTGCAGGGCCATGGGCGTCCTTCGTGAAGAAGCTGCCGATGGTAGGCGCGGCGCGCCCAGCGGTCGATGCAAAAAACAGGGCCGATGGATGCGGCCCGGTCATGAATGCCGTGTCAGGCGTACTTCTCGAGGATCCGGGTCGAGCGCTCGACGTCGCGCATGGCCGGCCCTTCAATGGCCGCGTCGGCCACGGCCTCCATCATGGTGCAGGCCATCATGCGGTAGAAGGCTTTGTCCATGGCCTTGCGCGCCGCCGACATCTGCTGAGCGACTTCTTCGCAGGACCGGTCGGCCTGCACCATGTCGATGAGGCCGCGCACCTGGCCTTCGATGCGCTTGAGCCGGTTGACCACGTCGCGCTGGGCGTCGGAGCGCCCGGCGAGCAGGCCATGGCCGGAGGAGTGGGCATTGGATGGTGTGTTCATGCTGCGCCTGTGAGTGAAAGGTACTCATTTATGAGCGCCGCGAGTGTGCCAGATAACACCACTCCAGTACCGTTTTGGTGATGGATTCGGACGGTTCATCCGATCAACGTCCAGACCTCTCCCGCAAATGCAGTAGCTGGCTGCGCCCATTCCGGTCATTCAGGTAGGTGGGCGCCACCGCACCGACGCTGGCGGGTGTGATGCCGAGGCCGCGCAGGTCGGGCAGCGACCCGCTGGCCACGTTGGGCACGCGCATGGCGGCCACGTTGTCGCGGCTCATGAGGGGCTCACCCGGCAGCAGCTCCATCATGGCGGCCTGCCAGTGGCCCAGTGACAAAGGCAGGCCGATCACCGGCCGCTCCCGGCTGCCGTGCCGCCCGGCCAGCCGCACCAGGTCGCGAAGGGTGAGCACCTCGGGTCCGGCGCATTCGATGGTCTGGCCGATGGTGCCGCGGCCGGTGGCGTCCTCGCGCAGGGAGGTGGCCACGGCCGTGGCCACGTCTTCAACCCACACCGGCTGGAAGCGGGCGTCGGCGCCGGCCAGCGGCACGAACGGCGCCACCGCCTGCATGCGGGAAAACAGGTTGAGAAAGCGGTCACCCGCCCCGAAGATCACGCTCGGGCGCAACACGGTGAGGTCGAGGTTGGCGGCGCGCAGCACGTCTTCCCCGCGCGCCTTGCTGCGCTGGTAGCGCGAAGGTCCGTCGGCGGCCACGCCAAGGGCGCTGATGTGCACCAGCCGACGCAGGCCTTCGGACAGGCAGGCCTCCACGATCGTCAGCGGCAACTCGACGTGAACCCTTTCGAAGGCGGCCTCGGTGCCGTGCAGGATGGCAATGAGGTTGACCACCGCCTGCTGGCCGGACATGAGGCGCAGCAACTGCGCCGGGTCGTGCACATCGGCCTCGATCACGGTCACCCTGGGCAGGTGCTGCACCAGCGCGGCCTTTCGCGCGTGGCGGGTCGGCACGGTGATGTGCCAGCCTTCGCGGTGCAGCTTCTCGCACACGTGACGGCCCACGAAACCGGTGCCGCCCAGCACCAGGACGTTCTTCATGTCGGTCTCCTCAACGAATCAGGGGTGATCAGGGAAGCTCGGTGTTGACCGCGCCCGCGGTGGTGCTGCGCGGCCCCACCTCGCCCAGGCGCGCCCGCAGCGACTGCGGCTGGCCCGACAGCAGCGCGGCGTACAGGGTGGCGTTGGTCAGCACCCGTTGCACGTAGTCGCGCGTTTCCTCGAACGGAATGTTCTCGGCCCACACCTCGCCCGGCAGCACCGGGCCGTTGCGCCACTGGCGGGCCCGGCTCGGACCGGCGTTGTAGGCCGCGGCCGCCAGCGGCATCGATCCCTCGAAGTCGTCCAGCGCGAACTTGAGGTACGCGGTCCCGATCTGGATGTTGGTGTCGTGCTCGGTGATCTGTTGCGGACGGAAGTTCTCCAGCCCGATCTTGCGCGCGGTCCAGCGCGCGGTGGCGGGCATCACCTGCATCAGCCCCGAGGCCCCCACATGCGAACGGGCGTCGGTCACGAAGCGGCTCTCCTGGCGGATCAGGCCGTACACGTACGACGGGTCGAGCCCGATTTCCTTGGACCGCGCCACCACCAGGTCGCGGTAGGGCGTGGGAAAACGCTGTGCCATGTCCACCAGCTCGCGGGTGCGCAGGCTGGTGTTGATGCAACGGTCCCAGATCTGCTCGCGGCAGGCCAGGTCTGCCGCGGCCAGCAATTCGCGGTCGGGCATGCCGCCCGGCTGGTGCAGCGCCACCTGATAGGTCCATTCGCGGCTGCCCTCGCTTCGCAGGCCCAGCCGGATGGCCGCCATCGCACGGCGGAGGCCGGGGTTGTTTTCGGCGGCGCGGCGCTCGTCGGCGCTCAGCGCTTCGGGCGTGGCCGATGCGGTGATGGGCAGGCCCAGGGCTTCCATGGCCAGCATGCCGTGGAAGTCGCGCGGCGAGGCGATCGATTCGTACAGCGCCCGCGCCTGGGCGCGCGCCACCGTGGCATCGGGCTCCTTCAGTGCATCGATGGCGCGGGCCCGCCAGTAGACCCAGGCGGTCTCGTTGCGCTGCGCCGGACCCATGGCGTAAATGGCGTCGCGCACCGCGTCCCACCGCCCGGCGCGCAGGCCGGCGCGGGCCATCCAGGCCAGGTGCTCGTCGTGCATCAGTCGCAGGTCGCCGCGTGCAAAGTGGCTCAGGGCGTCGTCCTGCAGGCGCTGCGCCGCGCGCCGTCCGATGGCCCCCCAGACCCAGGCGCGTTCCTCGGCGGTGAGCTGGGCGCGCCAGCGAAGGTTGTCGGCCTCTTCGGCGGCGGCCGCCGGGTCTTGCGCCGCGAGGCGGATCAGCGCAAGCGTGACGAGCTCTTTGGTGCGAGGCCGGATGGCCGTGATCTTTTCGTCAAGGTACTTCGCCGGCTGGGTGCCGATGGACTCCACCATCTGCGCCCATTCGGGGTTGAGCAAGCCCACCGCCTGGGAAGCGCCACGCAGCCGGTTCGCCTCCATCATGAGCCGGGCACGCTGCCAGACCACCGCATCGCGCAGGTGGCCGCTGGCCAGCAGGGCCTGGGCTGCGGTGGCGCAACCGTCTTCCTGATCGCGCTGCGCCAGCCACAGCTCGCGCACCCGCTCTGCCGCCACCTCGGGCGGCAGCCGCCCGTCGGCGGCGTCCAGCATCACCGTGTAGCAGGTGACCTGACGGTCGTCGTTCATCCGGTAGAGCGGTCGCTCGGCGCGAAAGCGCTGCCAGTCGCGCTGGCGCCCGAGCACCAGCAGCCAGTCGTTGCGCAGCCGGTCTTCCCAGTAGGTGCCGGCCATGGCGTCAAGGGCGGCACGAACATCGGCCGCCGGCGCGTTTTCAAGCCGCGAGCGCATGTCCCAGTAGCGGGCCAGCGGTTCCAGTGCGTGGCCACGCGTGGCCGGCAGCAGGCGCGCCAGCTCGCCCGGCTGGTTTTTCCGGAACGCTTCGCGCATGTCGAGCAGGGCGCGATCGGCCGCCGGCTGTGCCCACGACACAAGCGGCACCATGAGCACGGCCATAATGGCCCGACGTGCCCGGGGCACACAGCCCGGGCGCAGCGCTTTCAACGACATGCGATTTCCCTGAATCTCGGTCCTGCACAACACACGAGGATTATGGACAGCAACACCGGCGAGAGTTCCCCGAAATCGGACGGCAGGACAGCCGGCGGCACCCCGGGCGAGGTCAAGGCGCGATGGCGCAAGGCACTGGTCGAGAAACGCCAGGCCATGCCCGACCGCATCTGGCGCAACGACATGCTGCAGCGGGTGATGCGCGTCTGGCTGGTCCACCGACCCGACGCCGTCATCGGGGCCTACTGGCCCATCAAGGGTGAGTTCGACCCGCTGCCGGCGTTGTTCCGCTGGCAGGAGGCGGGGCTCGAAGAAGACGCGCAAGGCCAGCAGCGGCACCGTCGCATCGGCCTGCCGGTGGTCAACAAGATCGACAAGACGCTGACCTTCTACACCTGGTACCCCGGTTGTCCGATGGAAGAAGACGCCTACGGCATTCCCAAGCCCAAGGACACCGAGGTGGTTCACCCCACGCTCATCTTCGTGCCCTGCGTGGGCTACGGCCCGGGGGGTTACCGCCTGGGCTACGGCGGTGGCTTCTACGACCGCACCCTGGCCACGCTCCAGCCTCGGCCCTTCACTGTCGGGCTGGGCTACGACTTTGCCTTTGTGCCCGAGATGCGTCCCGAGCCCCACGACGTGCCGCTGGACGCGATCCTGTGCGACACCGGCGTGGCGTGGCCGGTGAAATGACCATCGCCTGACCCCTGCCGCGGCTCAGGGGTGTTCGGCGGAGGCGTGCACTTCGCTGATGCGGCGTTCGCGGCGGATCAGGTACAGCCCGCTGGCGATCACGATCGCCGCGCCCAGCCAGGTGTGCGAGGCCGGCAACGTCTGCCAGATCATCCAGTCCAGCGCCAGGCCCCAGGCCAGCGCGCTGTACTCGAACGGCGCCACCACCGACGCCTGGCCGTGCCGGAACGCCTCGGTGATGGCCAGCTGACCACCAAAACCCGTGAGGGCCAGCGCCAGCAGCAGCGGTGCATCGCTGCGCTCGATGGGCACCCAGCCGGGCAGGGCGAGCACCCCCGCGCCCACCGACATCGCCACCATCATGGTCAGGATCAAGGCCTCGCTGCTGTCGGTGCGGCTGGCCAGGCGCCCGGCCACCGCGGCCACCGCATAACACAGCGCCGCTCCCAGCACCGCCAACCCGCCGGTGGTGGCCAGGCTGGCCTGCAGGTCGTCACCGCTGGGCCTCAGTGCGATCAGCACACCCACGAAGCCCACCGCAATGGCCCACCAGTGTGCGGCCGGGACCCGCTCCTTGAGCACCGGCACCGACAGTGCGGTGATCAGCAGCGGTGCAATGAAGAACAGCGTGTAAGCGGCCGAGAGCGGCAGCTCCCGCACACCCATCGTGAACAGCGTGAGCATGACGATGCCGAGCACCCCCCGCAGCACGTGCAGGCCCCAGCGCATGTGGCGCATGGAATGCCAGGTGCCACGCCACGCGATGTAGATCAGCACCAGCGGCAGCGCCGTCATGCCCCGCAGTGACGCGATCTGCACCGCGGGGTAGCGCGCGGAGAGCGTCTTGAGCACCGCGTCCATCAGCGCAAAGAAGCCCACGGCGATGAGCATGGCGACGATGCTTCGCAGGTTGCTGTTGTGGCGCAGGGTGTTCATGGTGGCGGGCAAAAGTCCGTGAGTGTGCCTGTGCCCGTGTCCCTGGGGGGAGCCACCAGGGGTCAGTCGATATCATCCACTGTGTCGGGGTCGGGCACTTCGCCGATGGCCTTGCGCGTGGCCGCGGCCTGGCCCAGCAGCCAGTCTGCAAAGGCCTTCACCTCGGGGCGTTGGGCACTGCGCGGCGCCACCACCAGCCAGTACACCAGCGGCGAGTCGATGCGTGTCTGGGGCAGCGGCTCGACGAGCGCGCCACTGGCCAGGCTCTCGGCCACCAGTGGCAGGCGGGCAAGCGCCACGCCCTGGCCGATGATCGCGGCCTGCACGATCTGCTGGGCGTAGTTGAAGTACAGCCATCGCTGCGGGCTGAGTCGGGGCCGGGCGACCGCCTTGCGACCGCGCGGCGCGGGTTCGGGCGTGGCGGCAAAGTGGTCCAGCCAGCGCTGCCACGTGAGCCATTCGAGGTGGCGTGTGCGGTGCGCGTCGCCGGCTTCGATGAGCGCGCAACCGGCCAGGTCCTCGATGCGCTGGATCGGGTGCGACTGCAGCAGCCAGGGGCTGGCCACTGGCGTCAACTGCTCGCCGAACAGCCGGATCGCGCTCGGCGGCACGGCCTGCGGCACCGCGTAGCGCAGCGCCAGGTCCACGTCGGCGGTGGACAGGTCGACCGCGGCGTCGGTGGCATCGATGCGGATGTCGATGTCGGGATGGTCGCGCTGGAACGCCTCCAGCCGGGGGATCAGCCACATCGAGGCGAACGATGCCCAGGTGGTGATGGCCACGCTCTTTCGCCCCGCGCTCTGGCGGATCTGGCGCACCGTGCCGTCCATGCGCTCGAGCGCCATGGCAGTGGCCCGCAACAGCATCGACCCCGCGCTGGTGAGCTCGACCGCCCGGGTGTGCCGCAGGAACAGCGAGGCACCGACTTCGTCTTCCAGCGACTGGATCTGGCGGCTTACCGCGCTCTGCGTCAGCGAAAGTTCTTCGGCCGCGGCGCGGAAGTTGAGGTGGCGGGCCACCGCCTCGAAGGCGCGCAGGTGGCCCATGCCGATGGGGCGTGTCCGGGGGTGTCTGGGCGTCAAGCTCATGGCAGACCATTGATGCGTGGATCGAATCAATAGCTTAGCGCGGTTTCATTGGACGCTTGACATCCGTGGCGGGAGGATGACATCCGCGCCAACACCCCCGGCGCCTGGAGAACCGACATGGAAACCCGTTCCGAATCAGCATCAAATGCCGTCTGCAGCAACTCCCGCCGCGGCCACCTCGTGGCGGCACACCGGGCCATCAGCCTGTTTCCCGCCGAGGACAGCGAACTCTGCATCCTCAACGGCCGTGCGTGGGTCACGCTCAACCTGCCCCAGGTGGCTGGTGGCCTGGGCGACATCGTGCTGCAGACCGGCGAGACGCTGCGTGTGCCCGCCGGCACCCACGCGGTGATGGAGCCCTGGGCCAGCGGCGATGCGCTGCGCTTCGATTGGTGCGTCGTGCCCGCCAACGAGGCCGCCTTCGGCCACGGCCCGCAGCGCTTCTCTCGCGAGGTGGCCCAGCCCTCGCGCGAACTCGCGCATGCCCTGGGTCAGGTGGCGGTGGCGTTCACGCGCCTGCTGCGCGGCCTGCTCGGCTACAGCGAATACCTGGTGGCCGGGCGCGGCCGGGTGCTCTCGCGCTTCGAGTCCAACCCGCCCTGAGGGGCCGGCCGCGGTGTGCCGCGCCTTGCCAAGGGGTCGTCACAATAGGCGCCATGGCAAGGCCCAAATCCGCAACCCACGACCTCAAGCGCGACGAGATCCTCGACGTCGCGGCCCTGTGTTTCGCGCGGCAAAGCTTTCCGGCCGCCAGCATGAACGACATCGCCAAGGCCTGCGGCACCAGCAAGGCGCGCCTCTACCACTATTACGAGAGCAAAGAGGCCATCCTGTTCGACCTGCTGGACCGCTACACCCAGCGACTGCTGGCGCTCATCGGTGAGGCCGAGGCGCATGCCCAGCGCAAGGACCTCAGCGAGCGCGAGGCGCTGTACGAGCTGGTGCGCGCCTTCCTGACCGAATACGAAACCAGCGCCACCCGCCACGTGGCGCTGGTGTCCGACACCAAGTTTCTGGGCGAGGTGCAGCGCGAGCACATCCTCAACCGCCAGCGCGACGTGGTGGCCGCGTTCACCCGGTTCCTCAAGCGCGCGTACCCGGCCCGCGTGAACGCCCGCAACCAGACCGCGCTGACGATGATGCTGTTCGGCATGATCAACTGGACCTTCACCTGGCTGCGCCCGGGCGGACCCATGAGCTACGCCGACTTTGCCGGCGAGGTGGTGGCCATGCTGGAAGGGGGCTTGTCCAGTCCGCCGCCTGGCCATTCCTGATTTACCCATATGAAACGAGTTTCGTTTAGGTAAAATCTGCGAATTCCACAGGAGACCGCCCCATGAGCAAAGCCTTCGCCTCCCAGGCCGATCTGCAGGACAAGCAGATCACCTTCGAGCAACTCAGCCCGCACTGCTGGGCGTACACCGCCGAAGGCGATCCGAATTCGGGCGTGATCATTGGCGAGAAATACATCATGGTGAGCGACGCCACCGCCACCCCGGCGATGGCAAAAGACCTCATCCAGCGCATCCGCCAGGTCAGCGACAAGCCCATCAAGTACGTCCTGCTCACCCACTACCACGCGGTGCGCGTGCTCGGGGCCAGCGCCTTTTTTGCCGAAGGCGCCACCGAGATCATCGCCAGCAAAGGCACGCACGACCTGATCGTGGAGCGCGGGGCCGAGGACATGCAGAGCGAAATGGACCGCTTCCCGCGCCTGTTCCGCGGCGCCGACACCGTGCCGGGCCTCACCTGGCCGACGCTGGTCATCGGCGACGGCACGCCGGGCCGTCAGGGCTCGCTGACCGTCGACCTGGGCGGGGTCAAGGTCGAGATCTGGCACCCGGGTTCGGGCCACACCCGCGGCGACACCATTGCCTGGGTCGAGAGCGAGAAGGTGCTGTTCAGCGGTGACCTGGTCGAGTACGAGGCCGGCGTGTACACCGGCGACGCCCAGCTCGAGGAATGGCCCGCAACGCTGGAAGCGCTGCGCGCCCTCAAGGCCGAGGCCATCGTGCCCGGCCGCGGCGAAGCCATGAAGGGCAACGCCGACGTCAACAAGGCGCTCGACTACACGAAGCGCTGGGTCACCACCCTGTTCCAGGCGGGCAAGGAAGCCGTGGCCGCCAACATGGACCTCAAGGCCGCCATGGCCCACACCCGCAAGTCGATGGACCCGGTGTTCGGCCATGTCTTCATCTACGAGCACTGCCTGCCGTTCGACGTGAGCCGCGCCTACGACGAGGCCAAAGGCATCAAGAACCCGCGGGTGTGGACGGCCGAGCGCGACAAGGAAATGTGGGCCGCGCTGCAGGCCTGAGCCCACCGCCCGTCCCGGGCCCACCGCCTTCGGTAAGCCGCCTTCGGGCGGCTTTTTGCCGTCCGCCGCTACGATGGGCACACCGCCCGGCGTGGCGCCCACGTTCCACCCCTTGACCACCGACCCTTTGTTCATCGCCGCCGCCGACTGGGCCGTCGTCTTCATCTTCGGCGTGGTCTACCTCGGCATGTTCCTGGGAGGGCTGCCGCGCCTCAAGCTCGACCGCTCGGGGGTGGCGCTGCTGGGCGCCATCGCGGTCATTGCCGTCTCGGGCATGGGCGTGGTCGAGGCCGCCGAGGCCGTGGACCTGCCCACCATCCTGCTGCTGTTTGCCTTCATGGTGATTTCGGCGCAGATGCGCCTGGGGGGCTTCTACGCCGCGGTGACGCGCCGGGTGGGTGAGCTGCCCTTGCCCGATCCCGCGCTGCTCGCCGCACTGATCGCCGTGGCGGCCGTGCTGTCGGCGGTGTTCTCCAACGACGTGATCTGCCTGGCCATGACCCCCATCGTGGCGCGGCTGTGCCTGCGCCGCGGCACCAACCCCCTGCCGTTCCTGATCGGCCTGGCCTGCGCGGCCAACATCGGCTCGGCCGCCACGCTGATCGGCAACCCGCAGAACATGCTCATCGGCTCGGTGCTGCGGCTCGACTTTGCCGATTACGCCCGCGCCGCCCTGGTGCCGGTGCTGCTGAGCCTGCTGGTGCTCTGGGGCTGGCTGGTGTGCGTGCCGCACCAGCGCGTGGACCCGCTGCCGCCCACCGACCGGCGCTCCGAAGACCCGCCGTTCAATGCCTGGCAGACCGCCAAGGGCCTGGCGGTGGCGGGCGTGCTCATGGGGCTGTTCCTGTTCCACGACGGACCCCATGAGGTCATTGCCCTGCTGGGCGCCGGCCTGCTGTTGCTCAGCCGTCGGCTGGCGTCGGCCGAGTTCATGAAGCTGGTCGACTGGCCCCTGCTGATCCTTTTCATGGGGCTGTTCGTCGTGAACCATGCGTTCGAGCAGACCGGTCTGTCGACCGATGCCGTGGCCTGGCTGACGGAGCACGGTGTGCGCCTGAACGACCCGGGCCCGCTGGTGGTGGTGGGCGTGGTGCTGTCCAACCTGGTGTCCAACGTGCCCGCGGTGATGCTGCTGCTGCCCCACCTGGCGAACGATCCCCAGGCGGGCGTGCTGCTGGCGCTGGTGACCACCTTCGCGGGCAACCTGCTGCTGGTGGGGTCGATCGCCAACCTCATCGTCGCCGACCTCGCGCGCCAGCAGGGCATCGTCATCGACTGGAAGCGCCACGCCATCGTCGGCGTGCCGGTCACGCTGCTGTCGCTGGGCGTGATCTGGATTGTTTCCCGGTGAGAGCCCCCGCGCTCCGCGGCTCCGCGGCTGCCCGGTTCAGTGCACCGACGCCAGGAACTGTTTGAGTTCGGGGGTGGCGGGGCTGCCGAAGAGTTGTGCGGGCGGACCCATTTCGTGCACCCGGCCCTGGTGCATGAAGATCACGCGGTCGCTCACCTTTCGCGCAAAGTTCATTTCGTGCGTGACCATCAGCAGTGTCATGCCTTCGTTGGCCAGCGACTCCACCACCTGCAGCACCTCGCCCACCAGTTCGGGGTCGAGTGCCGACGTGATCTCGTCGCACAGCAGCACGCTGGGCTGCATGGCCAGCGCGCGCGCGATGGCCACGCGCTGCTGCTGACCGCCCGAGAGCTGCTCCGGCAGCGCGTCGAACTTCTCGGCCAGGCCCACGCGCGCCAGCAGCTGGCGCGCCAGCGCCACGCCCTCGGCTTCGGCGGTCTTCTTCACCAGCGATGGCGCCAGCATCACGTTGCGGCCGACGCTGAGGTGCGGAAAGAGGTTGAAGCTCTGGAAGATCATGCCCACGCGCTGGCGCAGCGCCCGCATGGCGGCAGCGTCCTGGTGCTTCAGGGGCTGACCGTCCACCGTGAGCGTGCCGGACTGGAACACCTCCAGCCCATTGATGCAACGCAGCAGCGTGCTTTTGCCCGAGCCGCTTTTTCCGATGATGGCCACCACTTCCCCGGGCTGCACCTGCAGGTCGATGCCCTTGAGCACCTCGTTGGTGCCGAACGACTTTCGCAAACCCCGAATGTCGACGATGGGGGCAACCAGACCGGTGGCCACGGGGGCGGGCGATTCAACGGCGGACATTCAGTTTCCTCTCGAGGGTGCGGGCGTACAGGCTCACCGGGAAGCAGATGGCGAAGTACATCAGCGCCACACAGCTGTAGACCAGAAACGGGGCAAAGGTGGCGTTGGTGATCATGGTGCCGGCCTTGGTCAGCTCGACGAAGCCGATCACCGACGCCAGCGCCGTGCCCTTGATGACCTGCACCAGAAAACCCACCGTGGGGGCGATGGCGATGCGCCGCGCCTGCGGCAGGATCACGTGCCGCAGCTGCTCGCCGAAGTTCAGCGCCAGGCTTTGTGCGGCTTCCCACTGGCCTTTGGGCACCGCCTCGACACAGCCGCGCCAGATCTCCACCAGGAACGCGCTGGTGTAGAGCGTGAGGGCGAGCGCTGCGGCCACCCAGGCCGATGTGTCAAAGCCGAACAGCGCCAGGCCGAAGTACGCGAGGAACAGCTGCATGAGCAGCGGCGTGCCTTGAAACAACTGCACATAGCCCTTGACGAACGCGGTGGCGCCCGGCCAGCGCGCGGTGCGCGCCACCAGCAGCAACAGGCCCACCAGACCCCCGCCGACAAACGCGATCAGCGACAGCACCACCGTCCAACGGGCCGCCAGCAGCAGGTTGCGCACGATGTCCCAGAGGGTGAAGTCAACCACGGCGGCCGCCTCCGAAAATGAAGCGCGGGCCGGCCCAATTCAGCAGGGCGCGGACACCCATGGACAGCACCAGGTACAGCGCGGTGGCGACGATGAAGGCCTCGAACGCGCGGAAGTTGCGGCTCTGGATCAGGTTGGCCGCGTAGCTCAGTTCCTCGGTGGCAATCTGCCCGCAGACGGCCGAACCCAGCATCACGATGATGATCTGGCTGGTGAGTGCGGGCCACACCTTGCGCAGCGCCGGCGGCAGCACCACGTGCACGAAGGTCTGCGCACGCGACAGCGCCAAGCTGGCGGCGGCTTCCACCTGTCCACGCGGTGTCGCCTCCACCCCGGCGCGCACGATCTCGGCGGCGTAGGCGCCCAGGTTGATCACCATGGCGATCACCGACGCCAGCTCCGGCGTGAGCTTCACGCCGGCCGCCGGCAGGCCGAAGAACACAAAGAACAACTGCACGATGAATGGCGTGTTGCGGATCAGCTCCACGTAGGTGGCCGTGAGCCAGGCCAACGGGGCCGGGCCTTCGGTCCGTGCCCACGCGCAGGCCACGCCCAGCGCCACGCCGAGCACCGCCGAGACAGCCGTCAGGCCGACCGTCCAGGCGATGCCCTTGAGCAGCAGCGGCCACTGCGACAGCACGGCCATGAAGTCGAGTTCGATGCCCATGGCAGTCGGATCCGCGGTGAAGGCCGGGGCTTACTCGGGCAGCGTGCCGGCCGGGCGGCCGAGCCACTTCTTCGCCATCGCATCGATCTCGCCGCCCTTCTTGGCCGCGAGGATGATCTCGTTCACCTTGGTGCGCAGCGCATCCTCGCCCTTGGCCACGCCGATGAAGTTGGGGCTGTCCTTGAGCAGCAGCTTGTACTCGGCGCCCAGCGTCGGGTTGCGCTTGATCATGTTGTCGGCCACCGACACGCCGGTGGCGATGAACTGCGTCTGGCCCGAGACGAACGCCGACACCGTGGCGTTGTTGTCTTCGAAGCGCTTGATGTCGGTGTTGGCGGGCGCGATCTTCGTCAGTTCCTGGTCTTCGATGGCGCCGCGCGTGACCGCGACCGACTTGCCGCCCAGCCCGTTGAAATCGGGCAGTGCCATGCCCTTGGGGCCATACACCGCCTGGAAGAAGGGGGAGTACGCGATGGTGAAGTCGATCACCTTCTCGCGATCGGGGTTCTTGCCCAGCGTCGAGATCACCAGATCGGCCTTCTTGGTCTGCAGGTAGGGAATGCGGTTGGCACTGGTCACGGGCACCAGTTCGATCTTCACACCGAGCTTGGTGGCGATCAGGTTGGCCATGTCCACGTCAAGGCCCTGGGGCTTGAGGTCGATGCCGACAAAGCCGTAGGGCGGAAAGTCGGTCGGCACGGCGATCTTGATGAGCTTGTTCTTCATCACGTCGTCCAGCGCGGACTGTGCCTGCGCGTGGCCGGCGGCCAGCGTGCTGGCCAGGGCTGCGGTGAAGAGGACGAAGCGGCGTTTCGAAAGGCTCATAGCAGGGCTCCTAGGTAGGTTTCGCGGTCGGGGGTGGAAGGGTCGGCCGGCTTGCGCACGGTCCGTTGTCGGGTGGGGGAGGTCTCTCGCACGGGCGCCAGCGCTTCGCGCAGGTTGGCCAGCGGGTCTTGCGCGGTGGTCAGTCGCAGTGCGGCCTGCACCTGGCCGATGTGCAGTTCCATCAGGCGCTCGGCCTCGGCCACGTCGCCGCGCTCCAGCGCCTCGACGATCTGCACGTGGTCGGCGCACGACTGCACCGCGTCGTGCGTGCTCTGGTAGAGCATGGCGATCAGCGTGGTGCGGGCGGTGAAGTCGCGCAGCGTTTCGGCCAGCAACTGGTTGCCCAGGCACTCGGCCAGGCAGACATGGAAATCGCCGAGCAGGTAGCTGCGCTGGCCCACGTCGGGCCCCTTCAGCGCAGCCTGCTCTTCGCGCAGGTGCTGGCGCAGCCGCTTCAGTGCCGCCTTGTCGATGCGGCCGCTGCGCCGGATCAGGCCGGTCTCGATCACGCGCCGCGCCTCGAAGGCCTCTCGCGCTTCGTCGTGGGAAGGCTGAACCACGTACCACCCGCGGCGCGAACTCACGGTGACGATGCCGCGGGCCGCCAGCCGGACCAGGGCTTCACGCACCAGGGTGCGGCTGCAGTCGAAGAGCAGCGAAAGGCTTTGCTCGCCGAGCCGGGTGCCCGGCGCCAGGCGCTGGGCAAGGATGGCTTCGACGATGCGTTGGGCGATGTCGGTGGGGCTGACCATGGCTCGGGTGGGAATCTGTCCTGCCTTGCATGCCAGATTCGTGCCACACCCACATCAGACTTGTATGCAAGCCTGATGCACCGCAGTTGTGCGCGCAGAAGACCGGCGGTTGTCCAGGCGCACGCTGGCGCGGCCCGTCCCGGTGCATGCACCGCAACGGGCTGGAAGACGTCGGGGAGCGGAGGTCTCTCAGCGCTGGGCGCTGAGCACCTGCAGATCGCGCTCGTAGCCCTGCAGCACCTGCACGGCCTGGGCGCGCTGCTCGGGCGTGGTGCTGTTGTGCAGGTCGGCGAACTGCTGGCAGGCGTGACGGATGGCCACCGCATTGGCGGCCTGGTGGCCGGGCGTGGGGGATTCGGCCAGCCGCCTGAACTTGGCTCGAACCGCGTCGTTGGCCTGATCGGGTCTGGCCTGGACGGTGCGAACGGTCTGGAGCAGATCGGCCTGGCGGCGCAGCCGCTCGGCCTGGGCGCGCCGGGGGTCCCATGGCGAGGCGGCCAACCGCTCCCGCAGCAGGGCGCGCTGTTCGCGGCTCAGGCGGCCGTACAGGCTTTCCGTGCGGGACACGGTGCGGTCGAGGCGGCGCTCCAGCCGCTCTTCGGCGGTGCCTTCGATGAAGTCACTGGCGAACTCGGCGTTGCTGTCCGCGTGGCGCTCCCGCAGGTGCGCGAGTTGGTCCGGCGTGAGCTGAAGGGCCAGCCGGGCAAAGGGCTCCACCATGCGGTCGCTGGCCAGCACCAGGCGCTCGCGAATGGTGTCGAACTGCTGGCAGACCTCCTGGGTGGTCACGTCGCGCACCGCCATCGCCTGCCATTGGCGCAACAGGCCGGCGTACTGCGGCAGTTCTTCGCGGCGGTGCCATGAAAAGAACCCGTCGATGTCGCCGCGCACCTGGTCTGCCTGCGCCTCGCCGATGTCGAACTCGCGGTTGAGCCACCACCAGCTCAGGTTGGGGGCCTGGTTGTAGGCCAGCCGCGCGGTGGTGCAGGCCGCCATGGCGCCCAGCACGCAGAGCGCCAGCAGGGCGCGCGCGATAATCCGCCGCAGTCTGGCGCCGCCCACCCGGCCGCGCTGTTCATTCGCGAAAGAGGTGTTCATGTCCTTACCGGTGGATGTGGTGGTGATGGCGGCGGGCAAAGGCACCCGCATGAAGAGCCAACGGCCCAAAGTCTTGCACCGATTGGCCGGGCGTGCACTGGCCCAGCACGTGATCGACTGTGCCGCGCGGTTATCGGCCCGATCGGTGGTGGTCATCACCGGCCATGGCGCGGTGCAGGTCGAGGCCGGACTGACCGCGCCCGCGGACACCGCGCTGCGCTTCGTGCGGCAGGAGCCGCAGCTGGGCACCGGCCATGCGGTGCAGCAGGCCATGCCCGTGCTGCCCGACGACGGCATCACCCTGGTGTTGTCGGGCGATGTGCCGCTGACGCGCGCCGACACGCTGCGGACCCTGATCGACCTGTGCGACGACCGGTACCTGGCGCTGCTGACGCTGCACCTGCCCGATCCCACCGGCTACGGCCGCGTGCTGCGCGCCGCCGACGGTTCGGTGCGCGCCATCGTCGAGCAGAAGGACGCCAGCGACGCCGAGCGCGCCGTGACCGAGGTGTACAGCGGCATCATGGCGGTACCCACCGCCCGGCTGCGCGCGTGGCTGGCGCGCCTGGACAACCGCAATGCCCAGGGCGAGTACTACCTGACCGACGTCGTGAAGTTTGCCGTGGCCGACGGCGAGACCGTGCAGGCCCACCGCATCGACGACCCGGTGCAGGTGGCGGGCGTGAACAGCCCGCGGCAACTGGCCGAACTCGAGCGCGCCCACCAGCAGCGCGTGGCCGTCGAGCTCATGGAACAAGGGGTCCGCCTGGCCGACCCCGCGAGGTTCGACGTGCGCGGCACGTTGACCTGCGGACAGGACGTCGAGATCGACGTGAACTGCGTGTTCGAGGGGCGCGTGGCGCTGGGAGACGGCGTGCGCATCGGCGCCCACTGCGTGATCGCCAACGCCCGCATCGAGGCCGGGGCGGTGATTCATCCGTTCACCCACATCGACGGCGAGGCCGCGGGCGTGCGCGTGGGCGCGGGCGCCCTGGTGGGCCCGTTTGCCCGGCTGCGCCCCGGCGCCGACCTCGGTGCCGAGGTGCACATCGGCAACTTCGTGGAGGTCAAGAACAGCACGCTGGCGCGTGGCGCCAAGGCCAACCACCTGGCCTACCTGGGCGACGCCACCGTGGGCGAGCGCGTGAACTACGGCGCCGGCAGCATCACCGCCAACTACGACGGCGCCAACAAGCACCGCACCGTCATCGAGGCCGACGTCCACGTGGGCAGCAACTGCGTGCTGGTGGCGCCGGTCACCCTGGGCGCTGGCGGCACGGTGGGCGCGGGCTCCACCATCACCAAGGACACGGCGCCCGGGGCGCTCGCGGTGGCGCGCGGGCGCCAGACCGCCATTCCCGATTGGCCGCGGCCCCAGAAAAAACCAAAGGCCCCGTGAGGGGCCCTGGTGGACAGGCTGGCGGGGCGGTTGCCTGCGCTCAGCGTCCGCCGCGCACGTCGTAGGAGCCGCCGTCGTACTTGCGGGGCTCGGCGTTGGCGCGCGAGCGGCGCGGAGACAGTTCGTCTTCGAGGTCCATCAGGCCGCTCAGGCCCAGCACCTCGGAGTCGCGGTAGGACGAGTTGCCGTACTTCTCGTCCAGCGTCGACATCTGGCTTTCCAGCTCCCGCACGGCGGTTTCGCGTTCGGGTTGGGGCGCCGGGGCGGCCGCACGCGGCTTGGGCAGCTCCACCAGGTTGAGCTGGGCCCGAAACTCCGATGGCGACGGCATACGGTGAATGCCGTTCTTGAGAAAGACGAAGCGCACGCCGGCGGTCTTGAGGATTCGGTTCTTGATCTTGACGCGCTGGGCCTTGGCTTCGGCGTTGCTCAGGTGGTATTGCTCGATGTCGAAGGCAAACGTGGGGCGGCCATCGGGTGCGCACACCACGAAATCCACCTTGTGCTCCTTCAGGCGGTTGCGGGCGGCATCCTTGTTGTTGGCGCGGCGCACCGACAGCATGTTGGCCAGCGTCACGTTCGGGAGCACCACCTGACCCGGAAAGGTGTCCTGCAGGTAATCGAGCATGGCCACCTGCTCGGCCGAAAGAATGCGTTCGGGGCTGAAGCGGTCGTCGCGGCCATCGTCCTGGGACCGCATGAAGCGCATGTAGAGCCAGACGCACAGCGCCAGCACCACCAACGCGATGCCCGCACCAATCACCATCATGTCCATGAATCCTCCTGGGGCGCTGCGCCCATGCGGCAAGCGCGATATGTTGCGAGGTTGTTACACCGTTGCCATTCCGTCAACACCCAAGTGTGGGCCCAGCGGGCGTAAGTGTGCGTTTTGCTGCGAACTCCCCGGGGCATTTAAGCCATTCGGTCACATCGATCGCCTGAGCGGCAGCCGTGGATTGAACTTTGAACAACGGGTGCTGAAGAATCCCTTGACGTTGCGCACGTTGGCGTCGCCCGT
Organism: Hydrogenophaga sp. XSHU_21; assembly: GCA_046604145.1. Taxonomy (GTDB): domain Bacteria; phylum Pseudomonadota; class Gammaproteobacteria; order Burkholderiales; family Burkholderiaceae_C; genus Hydrogenophaga. The sequence goes on along the minus strand of JBKIXD010000002.1, from coordinate 780,677 downwards.
GAACAAACCCTGGGTCAGGGCCAGGTAGTCCGGCATGTCGGTGCAGCGCACCACCAGCACGAAGTCGGGGCCGGGGCTCACGCGGTAGCACTGTTGCACCCGCGCCTCGGCCACGGCCCGGGCCTCGAAGGCATCCAGTGCCTCGGCGCCCTGGCGCTCCAGCGTCACCTCCACCACCGCGGTCAGGCCATGGCCCAGCAGGGGCGCCAGGCGGTCGGCGTCCAGCAGGGCCACCTCGCGCGCAATCCAGCCGCGCTCGCGCAGGCGCTTCACCCGCCGCAGGCAGGTGGGGGCCGACAGGTGTGCGCGCTCGGCCAGTGCCTGGTTGCTGAGCGAGGCGTCCTGTTGCAGCAAGTCCAGCAGCCGCAAGTCAACGGCATCGAGCTCAATTTGTTCCATGAATCAGCAGTAAATGAAATAAATCGTCGTCGACATCGATCGAGTACCGATATCGTCAAAATCGGTCAGATTATGACCATTAATTTCACCATGCTGGCCCTAGCATTCGCCCACGTTCAACATTGGAGGGCCGGGCATGTGCGGCATCGTGGCAGGGGTTTCGGGGCGCGACATCGTGCCGGTTCTGGTTCAGGGGCTGCAGCGGCTCGAATACCGCGGCTATGACTCGTGCGGTGTGGCCGTGCACAGCGGCGGCCTGCGGCGCGCCCGCAGCGTGGCCCGGGTGGCAGAACTCGGCCAGCAGGTGCAGGCCGACGGCATCGCCAGCGGCACCGGCATCGCCCACACCCGCTGGGCCACGCACGGCGCACCCGCGGTGCACAACGCCCACCCGCATTTCAGCCATGGCCCGGGCGCGGCCAGCGGCGCGGCGGGCCGCGTGGCCCTGGTGCACAACGGCATCATCGAGAACCACGACGAGCTGCGCGCGGCGCTGCAGGCCCGCGGGTACGTGTTTGAAAGCCAGACCGATACCGAGGTGATCGCTCACCTGGTGGACTCGCTGTACGAGGGCGACGTGTTCGCCGCGCTGCAGGCGGCCGTGAAGCAGTTGCACGGCGCCTACGCGCTGGCGGTGTTCCACCGCGACGAACCGCACCGCGTGGTGGGCGCGCGCGCCGGTTCACCGCTGGTGCTGGGCGTGGGCACCGGCGCCCAGGGCGGCGAGCACTTTCTGGCCAGCGACGCCATGGCCCTGGCCGGTGTCACCGACCAGATCGTCTACCTGGAAGAAGGCGACCTCGTCGACCTGCAACTGGGCCGCTACTGGATCGCCGACCGCGAAGGCCGCACCCTGGGTGCGGCACAGCGCCCGGTGCGCACGGTGCACGCCCACAGCGGCGCCGCCGAACTGGGCCCCTACCGCCACTACATGCAGAAGGAAATCTTCGAACAGCCGCGCGCCATTGCCGACACGCTCGAAGGCGTGGCCGGCATCACGCCCGAGCTGTTTGGCGACGGCGCGTACCGCGTGTTCAAGGACATCGACCGGGTGCTCATCCTGGCCTGCGGCACCAGTTATTACAGCGGCTGCACCGCGAAGTACTGGCTCGAATCCATCGCGAAGATCCCCACCCAGGTGGAGGTGGCCAGCGAATACCGCTACCGCAGCAGCGTGCCCGACCCGCGCACCCTGGTCGTCACCATCAGCCAGAGCGGCGAAACCGCCGACACCCTGGCCGCGTTGCGCCATGCCCAGGGCCTGGGCATGACCCAGACGCTGACCATCTGCAATGTGTCCACCAGCGCCATGGTGCGCGAATGCAAGCTGGCCTACATCACGCGCGCCGGCGTCGAAATCGGCGTGGCCTCGACCAAGGCCTTCACCACCCAGCTGGCCGGCCTGTTCCTGCTCACCCTGGCGCTGGCCCAGGTGCGCGGCCTGCTCAGCGAAGCCGACGAGGCCGAGCACCTCAGGCGCATGCGCCACCTGCCGGTGGCCCTGCAGGCCACCCTGGCGCTCGAGCCCCAGGTGATCAGCTGGGCCGAAGACTTCGCCCGCATGGACAACGCCCTGTTCCTCGGCCGCGGCCTGCACTACCCGATCGCCCTGGAAGGCGCGCTCAAGCTCAAGGAAATCAGCTACATCCACGCCGAGGCCTACCCCGCGGGTGAACTCAAGCACGGCCCGCTGGCGCTGGTGACCGCCGCCATGCCCGTGGTCACCGTGGCCCCCAACGACGCGCTGCTGGAAAAGCTGAAAAGCAACATGCAGGAAGTGCGCGCCCGCGGCGGCGTGCTCTACGTGCTGGCCGACGCCGACACCCGCATCACCAGCAGCGAAGGCATCCACGTCATCCGCATGCCCGAACACTACGGCGCGCTGTCTCCGATCCTGCACGTGGTGCCGCTGCAATTGCTGGCGTACCACACCGCCCTGGCCAAGGGGACCGACGTCGACAAGCCGAGAAACCTCGCGAAGAGCGTGACGGTGGAGTGAGCGGTACTTTGAACCCTGTTCTCTTGAGAGCCGCAGAACGCCGTCAACCCAAGCTGCAGGGACCCGCATCGTTGACTGCAGCCGTGCTGCGTGGTCGCCCGCCTATCCGAGCTCAAACACGACCGGACCACCCGTCAAGCGAGCCCTGTCGCGCGCAGGTGGCTGGCCGAACATGCGTGCGTACTCGCGGCTGAACTGGGAAGGGCTTTCGTAGCCGATCTCGAAAGCCACCGCTGCGGCATCCAGGTCGGTGGTCACCAGCAGCCTCCGCGCTTCCTGCAGGCGCAGTTGCTTGACGTACTGCAGTGGTGTGAACGACGTCACCGTCTTGAAGTGAAGGTGCAACGCCGATGGGCTCAAATGGGCGATGTCGGCGAGTTCGGGAACGCCGATGGGTTCCCGAAAGCGCGTGCGCAGCACGGCGATCACCCGAGCGATGCGCTGGTCGTAGCAGTCGGCTTTGGCAGTTCGCGCAATGCGCCAGCCGTTCGGTGAGGTCAGCAGACGGTAAACGATTTCGCGCCGCACCAGTGGCGCGATGGCCGCCAGGTCCGCCGGTGTGTCCAGCAGCCGCACCAGGCGCAGGATCGCATCCATCAACGGCGCGGGGGTTGTCTCGACGTACAACCCTTTGGCGGCCTGCATGGTGGCGCCTTCGGGCTCTCGCGGCAGGCCGTGGTCGAGCACGATCTGGTTGATCTCGGCGTGCTCGATGCGCAGATGAACGCACAGGTACGGCTCCTGAGGCGATGCCTCGACGACCTGCCCGAGCACCGGAAGGTCTTGCGAAATCACGAGGTGGCCGTTCGAGCCGTACTCCGTGATCAGGTCGTTCAGGTAGACGCGTTTTCTTCCGCTCACCACCAGACAGAGCGCGGGGCGGTACATCACGCTCAAAGGCTCGCTGGGTGCGCTGGCGCGAATCAGCTGCAGGCCCGCGATCGGCGCGGGGAAGAAGCCGTCGCCGGGCGCGTGGCGATCGAACAGCGGCCGCAGTGCGGCCATGCCGGTAGCGATGTCGGCTGCTGCGAAAGGCGGGCCGTTGCAGTCGAAGGTCGTTTGGGCCATGGGGTGAACTCTAGGCAAATGCGGCGCAACTTTCCATCATCCGGGCAGTCTTCGGCAACAACTCATGAGGATCGAGCAACCGCAGTGGGCCTGTGCAAGGCCTTGGTGAGACCGAAACACAGCCCTGCCTGAAGCCGCTGGGATGCCCGCCGCCGTTGCCGCGGCGGGCGGCGTCACGGTTGTCTGCCTGGCGGGCTGGTCAGCCCGCGTTCGTTGAACAGTTCCTGCAGGGCCTGCGATGCCTCGATGGCGCGCGGAAAACCCGCTGGCACGGTCACCAGGTAGGCAATCTCCTTGAGCTCATCGGGCGTGGCGCCGAGGTTGAGTGCATAGCCTGCATGCGTCTTGAAAAAGCCGCGCAGGCCGAGCGAGGCGAAGGCCGCCATCGCCGCGAGTTGACGCGTCTTGGGGTCAAGCACTTCGCGCCCCCACACATCGCCCAGCGCATACGACGCGGTGCTCTCGGCCAGAAAGGGGAACTCCCGGCGCATGGCCTCGAAAACCGGCTGCGGCTGCCCGTTGTTGAGGTCCCGCAGAACCTGCATGCCTTTGTCGTAACGCGGGCTGTTGGCCGTGCCCGCAGAGGCGTTGGCCGTGGCGAGCGCACTGCTGCTGGCGGTCAGCATCAGGCCGGCGGCCAGGAGCAGGCGGATGCCGTGCGACAGGATGTGGGGTGTGTTCATGAAACGCGGCCTTTCCATCAAGGGGTGGGGATGTGCCGGACTCTAGGGCGACCACCCCCTGGCTGCATTGCACAAAACCATTCCTGCCTTGCTCATTCCTCGCGGTGCGACCAAGCCAGGCGCGTGACCGCAGGGGCACTGGTCACCCACTGCTCAAAACGGGTGAGGTGCGTCCAGTGCCCGGCCGAACGGAGCGCGTGGTGCGCATCCGCACCTTCAGGCAAGTTTCGTGTGTTTTCGGGCTACTGCGGCCTGTTGCCCTGTTCCTAGACTGTGCGCATGTTCAATCCCGATCAGGAAGAGACCATGAGCAAAGTCTGGTTCATCACGGGCGCCGGGCGTGGAATCGGCGCAGAGATCGCGCGCAGCGCACTGGAAGCTGGTCATCGTGTGGTGGCCACTGGCCGAAAGCCAAGTGACCTCGAAGCGACCTTCAAGGTCCATGGCGGGAATGTCCTTTGTCTCCCGCTGGACGTGGCCCGTGAGCCGCAGTCTGCCAGTGCCGTTGCCCGGGCGGTCGATCGTTTCGGACGCATCGACGTGCTGGTCAACAACGCCGGTTACGGGCAGCTGGGTCTGTTCGAGGAGGTGCCTGGAACGGCGGTCGAAGAGCAGTTCCAGACGAACGTGTTTGGCCTGATGCACGTCACGCGTGCTGCGTTGCCACAGATGCGAAGGCAACGCAGCGGACACATCTTCAACCTTGCATCGATTGGCGGTTTCATGGGATTCGAATCGTCGTCCATCTACTGCGCGACCAAGTTTGCCGTCGAGGGATTCTCGGAATCGCTGGCGCTGGAGGTGGCCCGCTTCGGGATCCATGTCACCGTTGTGGAACCAGGCTTCTTCCGCACAGACTTTCTGGACGCAACCTCGGTGCGTTACGGCGACAAAAGGATCGTTGACTATGACGATCCGCATGGGGCGCCGCGCACTGGCTATGAGGCCTACAACCACCGACAGCCTGGAGATCCAGCCAGGTTGGGGCGCGCGTTGGTGCAGATTGCTGAGCTGGCCAAACCACCGCTTCGCTTCACGGCCGGTTCTGACGCGGTGGCCTACGCTCGCGAAGCGTATGTCCGGCGCCAGGCGGAGATCGCCGAACACGCTGCGCTCTCGGTGTCCACCGACTTCGCGGTCGGGTGACCAGGTTCCATGCTTCGGCGATCGGTGGAATTCCGTCTGAAAGGAGCGCTGCAATGAATCCTCTCGGTACCCCATTCGGCTCGGATCAGAGACCTTCGGCGGTCGAAGCGGCGCGCCTCGTCAGCGAATGGCGTCTTTCCATGGAACACAGCCTGCAGATCCGTCTGCATCTCGGTGATACGTTGCGCATCGAGCACGGCACGGTGTGGGTCGGCACGGACGCGCCCGGCGAGCCCATCGCGCTGTGCGAAGGTGCCACCTTCACCGCCGCGGGCGATGCGGTGTTGCACATGACCGGGATAGACGATCCAAGGGTGACGGTCTGCAGCGGCAGGCCGGTGATGGTCAGCGCCCGGGCTGACTACGGCGCATGGCGTCGCCGACCACAACTCGTTGACCAATGAAGGCAAGTCGTTCATTGGCTGGACCCGATGCCGATGGCAGCAAGGGCCGTTCAGGTCCTTGGCCGTGTCGCCGACGGAGCGGCCTTGCCAACAACGTCCACCACCCAATCCACAAACGCGCGCAGCTTCGCGCTCACATACCGGTTCGGCGGATACGCCAGGTACAGCGGCATGGGGTCAAAGCGCCATCCATGGAACAGGGGCTTGAGCTCACCGCGTGCCACATGTTCGTTGGCCATGTAGGTGGGCAACCGCAACACGCCCAGGCCGGCAAGGCCTGCCGCCAGGTAGGCGTTGCCGTCGTCGATCGCCACCACATGGCGGCCACGCACGGTGATGGGTTCGTGGTCACCCAACTGCATGGCGTATGGCGGCACGCGGCCGGTTCGCGTGCTCAGAAATCCCACGACGCGGTGGTTCGGGTGTTCCAGGTCCTTGGGGTGTTCTGGCGTGCCGTGGCGCTGCAGGTAGTCGGGCGCGGCGTAGGCGCCGATCTGCAGTTCGCCCATCCGACGCGCGACCAGCGATGGGTCGGTGATTTCGCCACCGCGGATCACGCAGTCCACGCTGTCGCCGATCAAGTCCACCATCCGGTCGCTCACACCCATGTCGATCTGGATGTCGGGGTACTTGGCGTGAAAGTCGCGCAGCGCAGGCACAAGCACGAATCGGGCGAGCGGGGTGGGTACGTCCACGCGGAGGCGTCCGCGTGGCGAGGTCTTGGCGCTGGAGAGGCTGGTCTCGGCGTCGTCCAGCTCGGCCAGCAGACGAACCACGCGCTCGTAGTAGGCGGCGCCGTCCGCGGTCACCTGCACCTTGCGCGTGGTGCGGTTGAGCAGTTTCACGCGCAGGTGCGCTTCCAGTTGCTGGATGAGCTGGGTCACGCTGGTCTTGCTCAGGCGCAGCGTTTCGGATGCCTTGGTGAAGCTGCCGGCCTCCACCACGCGCGCAAACGCCCTCATGGCATCGAATCGGTCCATGGTGTTCCCCTTGAATCTTGTGGATTGTTTGTCATCTGCAAACGGTGATTGTTGATCTGCCGTGTTTATCCCTGCGCAGGGTGTTCCTAAAGTCGACACCTTGCCAATCCTTGTTTCACCAACCCGCTCCATGACCAGCCCCAGAGACGTTGTTTTTCCCGTTGGCCGCCAGGCCTTGTACGAGCGCAACCGGTATTCACCCGCCATCCGCTCCAATGGATTTTTGTTCGTGTCTGGCCAGGTCGGCAGCAGGTCCGACGGTTCACCCGAGCCCGATCTGCCCACGCAGGTGCGCCTTGCTTTTCAGAACCTCAGCGACATCCTCGAGGCTGCGGGCTGCAGCTTCAAGGACGTGATCGACGTGACCGTGTTCATGGTGAATCCGGAGCAGAACTTCGCGGTGGCGTGGCCCGTGGTGCAAGAGCACTGGGGTGAGGCACCCCACCCCACGCTCACCGGCGTCGGCGTCACCTGGCTGTACGGCTTCCAGTTCGAGATCAAGGTGATCGCAAAGCTGCCGTCGTGATCGTCCAGCAGCGTCAGCGCGGCAAGTCCCGTGCTCGCATCATCGACCTGCATCGCAACTGAAATGACACTTGAAAACATCGCACCGATCGGACGCCGCCGGTTGATTCTGGCTGCCGGCAGTGCTTGTGTGGCTCCGGTGCTTGCGCACAAAACCACCGGCGCTGCAGAAGTTGAAGCACTTCTGGGTGTCACCTACGGGCCGCTCGTCAAAACCCACGAGATCCCGGGTTTGGTCGCCGGCCTGATCTTCGAGGGGCGGCCGTACTTCCTGGAGTCGGGAACCACCGCGCGACATGCCGGCAGCGCGGTAACGCGCAACACGATTTTCGAGTTGGGTTCGATCAGCAAGTGTTTCACGTCGTTGCTGGCCGCTCTTGCCCACGTGCAAGATCGCTTGAGCCTGGACCAGCCCGTGAGCGATACCGTGCCGCAACTCCGAGGCACGCCGATCGGCAAGGCAACGCCCATGCATCTGGCCACCTACACCGCAGGAGGCCTGCCGCTGCAGTTTCCCGAGGACGTGACCTCAAGCGACAAGGCCATCGCGTGGCTGTCGACATTCACACCCAGCGCCGCGCCTGGGGTGGTGCGGCGGTACTCAAATCCCAGCATCGGCTTGCTTGGACATGCCACCGCACAGGCATTGGCAGGCGATTTTGTCGAACTGAGCAAGCGTGCCTTGCTGGACCCGCTGGGGTCGAAAAGCACCCACATCCAGGTTCCTGACGCACACATGCATCGGTATGCCTGGGGCCATGACAAACATCAGCGGCAGGTGCGCGTCAATCCCGGCGTGTTCGATGCGCAGGCCTACGGCGTGAAATCCACTGTCAGCGACATGCTTCATTTTCTGCAGTCGCTGCTCGATCCCGAACGCTTGCCGCCGGAACTGCAGAGGGCTGTGGCGCACACCATGATTCCCCGATACCAGGTCGGTCCGATGCAGCAAGGCATGGGCTGGGAGATGTATCCGTCGCCATGGTCGCTGGAAGCGCTGCAGGAAGGAAACGGGCCGCGCACCGTGCTCGACGCGCTGCCGGTGCGGGCGATCACCTCTCGCACAGAACAGCCTCAAGGGAAAACGCCGGCGTTGGACGATCCGCTGATCACGCGGGCAGTACGACCGCGATCGATGCCAACGCGCCCGATGCTGTTGAACAAGACCGGATCGACGTTCGGATTCTCAGCTTATGTGGCGCTCGTGCCGCATCGCCAGGCTGCACTCGTGATGCTGGCCAACAAGAACTTCCCTGTCGGCGACCGGGTGGCGGCAGCGCACAAGTTGATGAATGCGTTGGGCGTCCTCGCTTGATCCGGATCTCAAAGGGGAGGGCGGCTGCCGCCCTTGACGATCTCCCCTCGCCACCAGCACAACCAGAAAGCTTCCATGAACACCATCCTCATCACAGGCAGCTCGTCCGGCTTCGGACTGGCGACGGCCCGGCATTTCCTCGATCGCGGCTGGTCTGTCGTGGCCGCGATGCGCACGCCGCGCAGGGACCTGTTCCCCGAATCAGACCGGCTGCGGGTGGTTGCCCTCGACGTGACCGACGCTTCAAGCATTGCGCGCGCCGTGAGCGAAGCGGGGACCGTCGACGCCTTGGTCAACAACGCTGGCGCCGGTCTCATGGGTGCGTTGGAGGGTGTGTCGATGGACGCGACGCGACAGTTGTTCGAATTGAACACGTTCGGGGCCATGGCCATGACGCAGGCCTTGTTGCCGGGCTTTCGCAGGCAGGGCGCGGGGGTGGTCGTCAACGTGTCGTCTGCAGTGACGCTCAAGCCGCTGCCGTTGCTGTCCGCTTACACGGCCAGCAAGGTGGCCTTGGAGGCCTTCAGCGAAGGACTCGCCCTGGAGGTGGAGCCGTTCGGCGTGCGCGTGCGGGTCGTCATCCCCGGTCGATCGCCTGAGACTTCCTTTGGCGCGGCAGCCCGTGCCCGGTCACAAGACGGCATACCCGAAGCGTATGCGGCCTGGGCCCGACAGGCGCTCTCGGCAGCGCCACCACAATCTGTCGAGATCACCACCGCGAACGACGTGGCCATGGGGGTCTGGCGGGCAGTGACCGATGCATCGTCGCCTCGTCGCATGCCGATCGGCGCAGACGCCGTGGCGCTTGCCGCCGAGGTTGCACCTCCGATTGCCGGCCGCTGAAGCGGTCGTGCACGGGCCACATTCCTGTGGCATCGCCCATGGCCGTTGGCGCGTGCACACGTTGTTCTTGAACGAAAGGATCCCGGCATGACCATCGAGACGCACGATGACGTGCTTGCCCTGGAGAAAGTCGGCCGAATCGTGTCGGTGACATTGAAGCGCATGCTCGAGGCCGCAGAGCCGGGGATGACGACTCGCGAACTGGACACGCTCGGCGGGCGGCTGCTGCAGGATCACGGTGCTCGATCCGCGCCGCAGCTCAGCTATGGCTTTCCGGGTTTCACCTGCATCAGCATCAACGAAGAGGCGGCACATGGGGTGCCTGGCGATCGCATCATCCGGGCTGGCGACGTTCTCAACATCGATGTGTCGGCAGAGCTCAATGGCTACTTTGCCGACACCGGTGGGACCAAAGTTGTCCCGCCCACCACGCCGAAGAAGACGCGTCTGTGTCATGCAGCCCGGATCGCACTGAACGATGCCATGACCGGTGCACGCGCGGGGCAGCCGATCAACCGGATCGGTGCTGCGATCGAGCGCACTGCGAAAGCTTATGGGTTCAAGGTGATCGAGAACCTCGGCAGCCATGACGTGGGGCGCGCGCTGCACGAGGAGCCGGAGCACATCGCAGGCCATTTCGACGCCTTGGACCGTCGCATTCTGAAGGCGGGAATGGTCATCACGATCGAGCCCTTCCTGTCGACCCGATGCCGCACCGTCAGCGAAACCGACGACGGTTGGACGCTGGCGGGCTCACCGGGAAACCTCTCTGCTCAGTTTGAGCACACGCTGATCATCACGAATGGCGCGCCCATCGTCGTCACTCGGTTCTGACAGCGCGTGACGCCCCCGATGGCCGTGCGCGCCTCGGTGGTCTTCTGCCACCGATTTGTTGAAACCGACGGCATGCGTTGATCCGCTGCCGACCTCCCAGGGACTCGAAATGCTCAATTGCGAAAGGCTGAAACTCGCCACTGGCCTGTGGCTGGCCGGCATGGCAGGTGTGGTGGCTCTTTCGTTGGCGGTGCTTCCGCAGCTGATGGAGAGGGTGCCTTCATCGCTTCCAGTCCAGGTCGCTGTGGCTGCCAGCGTGTTGCAGAGCGGCGCGCTTCTGGCCTTGGCCGTTTGGACGGGTGTCGTGCTGGCGCCGCCCCTCGGACTGCATGCACCTGTTGCCGAGTCGGCCATGGCCGGCACCGGAATGTGGCGGGCGCTGAAGCCACAGGTATTCCCAGCCATGGCTGTAGGCCTGCTGGTCGGTGGTCTGCTCCATGTGCTGACCAGCTTCGCGCCGGAGGCGTTGAGCGCGCCAAGTCTCGCGTTGGAAATTCCTCTTCTGGCCAAGCTGCTTTATGGAGGCATCACCGAGGAAATCATCATGCGCTGGGGGCTGATGACCGCCCTGATCTGGCTGCTCTGGCGCGTGCTGCAAAAGCGTGCCGGTCCCCCGAGAAGCTCGCTCGTCGTCATGGCGATCGTCCTGGCAGCGGTTCTCTTTGGCGTGGGCCATCTGCCGTTCGTTGCAAGCATGGGCGTGGAACCAAGCGGCTCTGTCGCCCTGTTCGTCATCGCCGGCAATGCGGTGCCAGGCACCTTGTTTGGCTGGCTCTACTGGCGGTGGGGGCTCGAGGCTGCCATGCTGGCTCATGCGCTGTCCCATGCGATAGCCACCCTGGCCGCGCTCGCCCAGAGCGCGGCCTGATTCAGATGTTGAAAGACCGCATCCCTGGACTGGAAGAACCCACCGGCACCCGTGAACGACGGGAGCGTCGTCCAGCGGGGCTCGGAAGGCCTGAGCGCAGCGCCTCAAGACAGAGGCTTTGCTCCTGCGTTGGTGGAAGCTCTCTGGGGGTAGCGGTCCGGAAAGAGCACGTTGAGCGGCTCTGACCGGTCACCGTGTGCCTGGATGTTGCCCGTGCGGATCGCTTCGGCGAGTTCTGCCCTGACCTCGGCGCGGGTCTTGGCGATGGGCATGGGTTTGGACGGATAAAGGTCGGGACGCAGTTCGTTTCGCGCCAGGGCCTGATCGCCGCCGTCCACGATGTCGCCCGATGCGACGGCTTCTTGCAGTTCCCGGCGAACCTGTTCGCGCGTTTTGCCTGGCTGCTTCACCTTGGCGGGGTAACGGCTGGGGTAGGTCTCGCGCAGCGTTTCACCGCGATCACCCACCAGGATCTCGCCGTTCTGGATTGCTTCCTGCAGTTCGGCCTTCACCTGGGCACGGGTGAGGCCCGACTGCGAGAAGGCGGACGAAGCACCGGCCACAAGCAGGGCCGCGATGAGGATGTTTCTTTGATGTTTCATGATGTTCTGGGTGTGTGGGGATATCAGTTCTCGAGGAAGTCGAGGAGATCCTTGTTGAACCGGTCCTTGTGCGTGTCGGTCAGGCCATGCGGTGCACCGGGGTACACGATCAGCTTCGCCCCCTTGATGCGCGCAGCCGAGGCCTTGCCAGAGATATCGAGCGGCACGATCTGGTCGTCGCTTCCGTGGATCACCAGCGTGGGCACATTGAATTTCTCGAGATCCTTGCGGAAGTCGGTGGCCGAGAAAGCGGCGATGGAGTCGTGGGTGTTCTTGTGGCCAGCCTGCATGCCCTGCGCCCACCAGCTGTCGATCAGACCTTTCGAGACCTTGGCGCCTGGGCGGTTGAAGCCATAGAACGGGCCGGAGGCCAGGTCGATGTACAACTGCGAGCGGTTCTCCAGCGATGCCTTGCGGATGCCGTCGAACACCTCCAGTGGCAGACCGCCGGGGTTGTCGGCGGTGCGCAGCATCATCGGCGGAACCGCGCTGACCAGCACCGCCTTCTTGAGCCGTTTGGTCCCATGGCGACCGATGTAACGCGCCACCTCTCCGCCGCCGGTGGAGAAGCCGACCGCAGTGACGTCCTTGAGGTCGAGCGCCTCGATGACGGCCGCCAGATCGTCGGCGTACCGGTCCATGTCATTGCCGTCCCAAGGTTGGCTGGAGCGCCCGTGACCACGGCGGTCATGAGCGACCACACGGTACCCCTTCGCGGCCAGGAAGATCATCTGCGATTCCCAGCTGTCCGAGCTCAGTGGCCAACCGTGGCTGAAGGTGACGACCGGACCGTCTTTCGGGCCCCAGTCCTTGTAGTACAGACGGACGTTGTCGCGGGTGACCACGTGGCTCCCGTCGATGGTGGCCGCGGCGGCAGTCTGTGGGGGTGTCGCCGGCTGGGCGGCATGCGCGGTGAGGGCAGACTGCATCGCGATGGCGAGCAGCGAGGTGGCGAGGATGCGGGAGGTGACTTTCATGGAATTCGTGTCCTGTTGGAACTGGCGGATGGCGCGGGTCAATCGGCGATGACCAGCGTGACGTCGATGTTGTTGCGCGTCGCGTTGGAGTACGGGCAAACGATGTGCGCTTGGCCGACAAGCGACTGCAGAGCCGCTCGATCAATGCCGGGCGCTGAAATGGTCAGTTCGGCCTCGATGCCGAAGCCGGTGGGAATCTGACCGATCCCGACTTTTCCGGTGACGGTCGTGCTGGCGGGCAGCGAGACTTTTTCACGGCCAGCGACAAACTTCAGCGCGCCCAGGAAGCAGGCCGAATAGCCCGCAGCGAACAGCTGCTCGGGGTTGGTGCCGGGGCCGCCAGCGCCGCCCAGTTCACGCGGGGTGGACAACTGCACGTTCAGAGCGTTGTCGGATGAGGTGGCGCGCCCCTCGCGGCCGCCTGAGGCGGTGGCAGTGGCCGTGTAAAGGATCTTCTCGATGGTCATGGCAATGGTTCCTGGTTGGAGGTCGTAAGGGCCGGACGGCTGTTGTCCGGTGAGACGTACTGTGCTCCGCAAGGTCGGACGATAGGTGATATAAAGTCCTCAATACTTGATCTGGAGTACTTTGTGGGTGATCGACTGGCGTCCTTGATGGCGCACTTTCCCGTGTCAGCGCAGGTGTTCAACGCCGGGCCCCTGTGTGGGATCAACACGCTGGAAAGTGACGGCACCCACGGTCAGTTGCATCTCGTGCGCAGCGGCACGATGACGGTCAGCCATGGCCGCTCCACGCTGCAGATCGACAAGCCCAGCGTGCTGCTTTTTCCGCGGCCCCTGACGCACCGCTTCACGTCCGATCGCGAGCGCGGCGCGGACGTGGTGTGCGCGAACCTCTCATTCGATGGCGGTGCGGAGAACCCGATCGCATCGGCCTTGCCGGAGGTGGTCTGCCTGCCGCTGGAGGACATCAGTGGAGCCGCGCCTGTGCTGGCGTTGCTGTTCGAGGAGGCTTTCGAGCAGCGTTGCGGGCGCACAGCGTTGGTCGAGCGGTTGTTCGAGGTGGTGATGATCCAGATCCTGCGCCAGCTGATGGAGAGCGGCCAGGTGAAGGGCGGCTTGCTGTCGGGGCTGTCTCATCCACGGCTGCGGCACGCACTGGTGGCGATGCATGAAGAGCCGGCAAAGGAATGGACACTCAATGAGCTCGCTGGCGTGGCCAACATGTCGCGCAGCGTGTTCGCCTCGACCTTTCACTCGATCGTTGGCATCACGCCGGGGCAGTACCTCCAGGGCTGGCGCGTGCGGATGGCGCAACTGGCACTGCGGCGCGGACGCCCACTGAAACTCATCGCTGCCGAGGTCGGATACGGCAGCGAGGCTGCGCTCTCTCGGGCCTTCAAGGCCCAAACCGGCCAATCACCTCGGGAGTGGAGAAGCCACGTGCCTGTGGCGACCGCCCCCAGGTAGAAGACAAGAACGGAAGGCGAAAGAGGCGCAATTCACCGACGCCGATACGCACGGGCTGCCCATGCAGGGCGCGCCCACGGAGATCGACCGCGGCAAGATTCACAACGCCGCGCACTGGCGGCCCGGCAGCCACCAATCCACCGCTCAAGCGCCCGTCATCCAACGGAATCGCTGGCCAGACTCTCACGCAGTCGCGGTGCCAACCAATCGAGCAGCGCGCGCACGCGCGTCGACATGAGGCGGTCCGGCCGGTACAGGATGTGCACTGGCAGCGGATCGACTTCGTACTCACGAAGCAATGTCTTCAACGCACCCGATGCCAGGCCTGCGCGGGCCTGGTAGTGCAGCAGCGACACACACCCCAGTCCAGCGATGCCTGCGTCGACGGACGCCTCGATCTGATTGGTGACGAACACCGGCGTCACCGGCACCTTCACGGTTCGGCCCTCGACTTTGAAGCGCCAGTCCGAGCCAGGACCGCTGCCCTTGAAGCCGATGCAGCGGTGCTTCAGCAAGTCCAGCGGCGCCCTTGGCGTGCCATGACGGCGAAGGTAGGCAGGGCTGGCACAGCACACCCGTCGAATCGAGCCGAGCGGAACTGCCACGAGAGACGAGTCGGGCAGCTGCCCGATGCGTATCGCCAGGTCGAGCCCTTCTTCGAGCAGATCGACCACACGGTCCAGCAGCAGCAGCTCGACCGACAGGTCCGGGTGCTTCTGCAGAAACGACGCAACCACCGGCGCGACATGCAGCCGGCCGAAGGTGACGGGGGCCGTCAATGCCAGCCGACCGCTCAGTGAGCCCTTCTGCGCACCCAGGGCCGCATCCGCTTCGTCCACGGCCGCAAGGATCTGCCGGCACCGTTCCGCATAGTCACGCCCTTCGGCGGTCAGCGACAGCCGCCGGGTGGTCCGGTTCAGCAACCGCGTACCCAGGGATTGCTCGAGTGCGGCGAGCGAGCGCACCACCGACGTCAGCGACGTGCCGGCCGCGTCCGCGGCCGCCGTCAGGCTACCGCCGTCGACGATGCGAACGAATGTCGCCATTGCCCTGAGTTTGTCCATGGCGTCCTGATTACTGCGTTGATCGCACTTGTCATCTGCAAAGTGATCTATTTATTGTATTTGCCGCGATAACGATCATGGAGGCATGAAGACCAAACAACCCACCCAATCGACCTGCCCGGCGCATGCCACGGCGTACGAACACGTCGGCATCCGTGTGTCGGATCCTGACCAAGCCCGCCGCTTCTATGAGCGTCTGGGGTTCCATGAAGAGATCCGTTTCGACGACTACGCCAACGAGATGGCCACGCCTGCGGGTGTGCGCATCAACCTGATTTTCAATGGCGCAGCGCGCGCTGGTGCCCGGAACATGCTTCATGACGAGCCCGTGAAGTGGCCTGGCATCACCCACGTCGCGTTCGTCGTCGAGGATCTCGATGCCCTGGTGAACTGGCTCAACGATGCCGGTATCGCCATCACCGAGGGGCCCGGGCCGATCGGACCGCGCCGCGTGGGCCTGTTCATCCGCGACCCGGACGGCAATGTGCTCGAGTTCAATCAACTGCTGTGAGGGCCGCGCCATGATCAAGCTCTATGACGTCGAACTCTCCGGCAACTGCTACAAGGTCCGGCTCTTCGCTGCACTCGCCGGCATTCCCCTGGAAATCTGCCCGGTCGATCTGGCGGCCGGCGAGCACAAGAGCGAGCCATTCACCGCGCTGAGCCCTTGGGCGCAGGTCCCATTGCTGGTCGACGGCGACGTGGTGCTGCGCGATTCACAAGCCATCCTCGTGTACCTCGCATCGCGCAGTGGCGCGCAGGCATGGTGGCCGAGCGACGCCGCGTCGCAAGGGCGGATCGTGCAGTGGCTGTCCACGTCGGCCGGTGAGATCCAGCGTGGGCCAGCCTCGGCACGCTTGGTCGAGAAGTTCGGACACGACCTCGACAAGCCGGAAGCCCTGAGGTGCAGTGAGTCCATCCTGCGCTTGATCGATGGACACCTGGCACGCAACGACTGGCTCGAATTGAACCGCCCGACCATTGCCGACTGTGCCGTGTTCCCGTACCTGGCATGGGCGCCGGAGGGCAGCGTCAGTCTCGAGCCATACCCGGCGGTCCAGGCGTGGATTGCGCGGATCAAATCCCTGCCGGGTTTCCTTCCCGCACCCGGCATCCCGGCTGCTGTGCGGTAGCGCCTGCCACCAACGCAGGCCCCGACGCGATGCGGCGCACGCCGTGGTGGTGCTGCACGAAGCGCAGCAGGCCGACGCCGCCGAACTGCTGGCCTGGTGCCGCGAACGGCTGGCGGGCTACAAATGCCCGCGCTCGATCGCCTTCATTGCCGACAGCGAGATGCCACGCACGGCCACCGGCAAGGTGTTGCACCGGGTGCTGCGGCAGCGGTTGGTGGCGGCCTGAGCGCCACGCGCGGTCGACCCCGCGCGGCGCCGGGTCTTGCGAACGGCGCCGGTGCTGGGGCCACCGGGCTTCCTATCATCGCGCCCTGCCGCACCCGACACCCCACACGGCCTCCCGGCCGCTTCGACCCCTTGCCATGCCCCAAGTCCTTGTCCTGATCGACCTGCAGAACGATTACTTCCCGGGAGGGCGCATGGAGCTGGTGCGGGCCGACGAGGCGGTGGCGCGCGCTTCGGTGCTGCTGCAGGCGTTTCGCACGCGGTCCCTGCCGGTGATCCACATCCAGCACTTGGCCGAAGAAGCCGATGCCACGTTCTTCCTGCCCGGGACCCCCGGCGCCGACCTGCACCGCCTGGTGCAGCCCGCGGCCGGTGACGCGCTGGTGATCAAGCACTTTCCCAACGGCTTTCGCGAGACCCGCCTGCTCGACCACCTGCGGGCTGCCGGGGCGACGGGCATCACCTTCGCCGGCATGATGACCCACATGTGCGTGGACACCACCGTGCGGGCGGCCAGCGACCTGGGCTTTGCCTGCGAACTGGCGCAGGATGCGTGCGCCACCACCCACTTGCGCTTCGGTGACCGCACGGTGGAGGCCGACGATGTGCAGGCGGCCTACCTGTCGGCCCTGAACGATGGCTTCGCCGCGGTGCGCCCGGTCGATGCCATCGTCGGGTCGCTCGGCTGAGGGCGAAGCGCTGCCGCGCCGCGCGGGCGCGATCGTTGCTTTCCAGGGTGATCCACCGGGAGCGCCCATGCCGACCGACCGTGTCCTCCACACCACCGACTTCTTCCAGTCCGCACCGGGCGAACCCCTGCGCATCGTCATGGCGGAGTCGTCCCTGTCCACCGTCGTGGCCTGGCACGTCGAGCCCGGGCAGGCGATCTCCGGACACCGGCATCCCGCCGGGCAGGACACCTGGATCGTGCTGTCGGGCGAGGCGGTGTACTTCACCGATGCAGAGGGCACCGGGCACCGGATTCGCGCCGGCGATGTGGCGATCGCCGAACCCGGCGCGGTGCACGGTGCACTGAACGTGGGCAGCGAGCCGTTCCGGTTCGTCTCGGTCGTGGCGCCGCCCGAGTCGGGTTTCGAACCGGTCACGGTCAAGGGCAACCACGGGCCGCCCTGAGGCTTGTCCAACCGCGGCCGGGCGGGCACACTGGGCGACACCCCGCCCAAGCCCATCGGCCATGCACTTCTTCGCTGTCCTGTTGCTGCCCCTCGTTGTCCAGGTGTTGGCGTACATGGGGGTGTTCATCGCCGCCCAGGGCGGTGGGTCTTTCATGGGGTTGCTGGCCATGCCGGTGGCCGCGGTGTCGGTGCTGGCGCTGCTGGTGCACGGTGTGCTGGCGGTGCGGCAGCGATCGTCGTTGGCTGGCGCCATGGGCCTCAGCCTGGTGATCGCCATCCTGCCGCCCCTGCTGTTGCTGGTCTTCCGCGCACTCGAATCCTGACGGCCCTCGGGCAACCGCCATCGGCCCGTCCGGGCTGTCACAAAACAGTCGCGCCCGCTTCATAGCATCGCCACCATCGCGACTGCTGGAGCAACCCTTGGCCCGCATCGACCTGATCTATTTCAACGCAGGTGGCGGTCACCGCGCCTCGGCGATGGCGCTTCAGTCTGCGTTGCAGACCTTGCCACTGCCCTGGGAGGTGAGGCTGGTCAACCTGTTCGAGGTGCTCGACCCGGTCGACCGGTTCCGGCAGGTGACCGGCAGCGCGCCCGAGGATTGGTACAACCGCCGTCTGGCGCGCGGCTGGACGCTCGGCATGGCCCAGGAACTCAAGCTGCTGCAGGGGCTGATCCGGCTGGCCCACCCGACGCTGGTCAACCGGCTGCGCGCCCACTGGGCACACAGCCGGCCCGACGTGGTGGTCTCGCTCATTCCCAATTTCAACCGCGCGCTGTGCCAGTCGCTCGCGCAGGCGCTGCCGGGCGTGCCCTATGTCACCGTGCTCACCGACCTGGCCGACTTTCCGCCCCATTTCTGGATCGAGTCCGGTCAGGTGCAGCACTTCATTTGTGGCACCCAGCGCGCGGTGGAGCAGGCGCTAGCGGCTGGCCACCCACCCGAGCACGTGCACGCCACCAGCGGCATGATCCTGCGCCCCGACTTTTACCGGCCGCCGCTGGCCGACCGGGCGGCCGAGCGCGAACGCCTGGGCCTGGACCCGCACCGCCCGACCGGGCTGGTGCTGTTCGGCGGGCACGGCTCCCGCGCCATGCTCACCATCGCCCGCCGCCTGCCGGACGTGCAGCTGATCCTCATGTGCGGCCACAATCAGGCCCTGGCCCGTGCGCTGAAGGCCCAGCCAGCGCGCGCGCCACGCCATGTGGTGGGCTTCACCACCGACGTGCCGGGCTGCATGGACCTGGCCGATTTCTTCATCGGCAAGCCCGGTCCCGGCAGCGTGAGCGAGGCGGTGCAGCGCGGTCTGCCGGTGATCGTGGTGGACAACGCGTGGACCATGCCGCAAGAACGCTACAACCCCCAGTGGGTGCTCGAGCACGGGCTGGGCATCGTGCACCACAGCCACCGCACCATCGACCGGGCGGTGGACCGGCTGCTGGCCGACCTGCCGTCGCTGCGCGAGCGCGTGCGCGCCATGCCCAACCGGGCGCTGCACGAAGTGCCGCAGATCCTGGCCGACATCCTCCGGCAAGCGCAGGAAGGCGTGCCGCCGGTGCTGGCCGCGGCCTGAATCAGCGCGCCTGCCGATCCACGAAATCGAGCAGGCGCTGCAGCGCCTGCCCACCCGCCGGGTCGTCGAGGTTGAACTGGTATTCGTGGCCAAGTGCCGGCGCGCGGTCGTCGGGAAAATACAGCGTGTCCACCGCCACACCCAGCGCGCGCAAACGGGCTTCCAGCGCCAGCGAATGCGGCTTGAGCGGATCGGCGTTGCCCACCGTGATGAACGCCGGCGGGAACGCGGGGGTCACATGGTTCAGCACCGACGCCAGGTCGATCGCCGGGTTGTTCTCCAGGTCCCGCTGGCCGGTGAAGCCCCACAGCGTCGCCCGCAGCACCGGCCCCAGCGCGCCGTCCAGCTGGAACATCCGCAGGTCATAGGGGCCGCAGAACAGCGCCACCCCCCGCAATACCGACGGTGGCACGGCACCCGGCGCCACCCCCAGCCGTTCGGCATAGCCTGGGTCGGTGATGGCGGTGGCCAGCTGGGCCGCCAGTTGCGCGCCCGCCGAGTCGCCCGCGAGCAGCACCCGGTCGGGGTCGATGCCCAGTTCGGCCGCCCGCGCCCGGATCGCCACCAGGCCGGCGTGCACCTGCTGAAGTTGCACCGGGTGGGTGGCGTCGGGCGCCAGCGTGTAGTCGAGGCTGGCGGTGGCCAGCCCGCCCCGCGACGCGACGATGCGCAGGTAATGGGCCACGTCGCCTTTGTGGCCCGACACCCAGCCGCCCCCGTGAATCCATACCAGCACCGGCCACCCGCCGGGCGGTGGCGCGGCACCGGGCAGGTGCAGGTCGAACGCCAGGCCGGGCCAACGTTCACCCACCGGCAGGTCCAGGCGCGATGTGCCGCCGGCGGGCACATGCCGCTCGAGGGCCCGGGCCGTGCTTTCTGCGCCACGGTCGAACAGCCAGGCCACCACGGCGATCATGGGCCGCGGGCTGAGGTTGAAGGCCAGGGTGGCGGCAATGGCCGTGGCAAGCATTGCCGTCAGCACCCATGCCCAGGTCTTGCGTCGCATGGTCGATCGGCTCCCCGGTTCGGTGGTTGGTCGGCATTGTCGGCATCCCGGCGGCCAGCGTACAGTGGCGGCTTAATGGCGCACGCGCCCTGTCCACGGAGCATTGATGTATCCCCGCGTGATGATGGTCGACGACAACGACAGCGACCTGCTGTTCACCCGTGTCACGCTGCAGCGCTGCGGTGTGCCCTGTGAGGTTCTGGCCTTCGAGCGCGCGGAGGACGGACTGGCCCACCTTGCCGGCCGTCCCGACCACGGAGTGCGGCTGATCCTGCTCGACATCAACATGCCGGTCATGGACGGGTTCGGCTTTCTCGACGCGTTTCAGGCGCTGCCGGAATCCCACCGCAGCGGCACGTCGGTGGTCATGCTGTCGTCGTCGGCCGACCCCGCCGACCGTGCCCGCGCCGAGCGCTACCCCTGCGTGACCGGCTATTTCACCAAGCCCCTGGACCGCGCCCAGGCGGCCGACCTGCTGCACCGCACGATCGGCGACTGATTGGTCGGCGCAGGGCTGCCGCCGGTCGAATCGGGCCGTGAAGATGCTTCATTTCCCGCCGCAACCACCGAATCGCACCGGTAGCATGCGTTCCGTGCGCTGAAATGCCGTGGCGCACCGGAGCTGACACGTTCCGCTCGCGCGATGGCGCGGGCGGCACCAAACCACAAAGCGGGCCACAGGCCCCGAAGGACGTCGGGATTGGACAAGGCAGGGCGCCAGACACCACGTCGGTGGGCATGGACGCTGTGGCTCGCGGGGCTGTTGCTCAGCGCGCTGGCGGCGGGCTGGTCGCATGTCGACCGCCAGGACCGCATCCAGGAGCGGCTGCAGGAAGACACGCTCGAAATCGTCCAGCACATCCAGGACCGGCTCAAGATTTACGAGTACGGCCTGCGCGGCGCCCGTGGCGCCGTGATGGCGGGTGGGGGCGTGTCGATCAACCGCCCGGCCTTCGAGGCCTATGTGGGGACGCGCGACGTGTCGCGCGAGTTTCCGGGTGCGCGCGGTTTCGGCTACATCCGGCGCGTGGCGCCCGACGACCTTCCCGCCTTCCTTGAATCGGCGAGGGCCGAAGGGCCGGCCGATTTCCAGGTGCGCCAGCTCCAGCCGTCCGACGGCGAGCGCTTCGTCATCCAGTACATCTACCCGCTGGCCGACAACCAGGGCGCCACCGGACTCGACATCGGCTCCGAAACCAATCGCCGCGACGCGGCCGTGGCCGCCGCCCGTGACGGCGAGGCCCGACTCACCGCGCCCATCACCCTGGTGCAGGCCAGTGGCCAGACGCGCCGCGGTCTGCTGTTCCTGCTCCCGGTCTATCGCCTGGATCCGGGCAACGATCCCGAGGTGCGCTGGCGCGAAACGATAGGCTGGACCTACGCGCCCCTGGTGGTGGATCAGGTGCTGACCGAACTGGGCCCGCGCAGCCACGAAGTGGCGATGGAACTCGCCGACGCCGCCGACGGCACGCCGTTCTATGAACGCACCGGTGTCGGCGAAGTGCTGGACCAGGTCCAGTTCAGCACATCCATGAACATTCATGGCCGCACCTGGACCGTGCGGACCCGCGCCACCACCGGGCTGGTGGACACCGTGGAGGGCCTCTCGGCGGTGGCGGTCCTGGCCTACGGGGTGCTGCTGAGCAGCGCACTGGCCGCCGTGGTTTACCTGTGGTTGCTCGGTCGGGTTCCGGGGGACATGAGCGCACCGAGGTCACCCGGTGGCGCGCTGGCCCGCCTGTCGGTCGGCCCCCAGGCCTTTGCGCGCAGCCCCATGTTCCAGCGGAGCCTGCTGCTGGCGCTGCTGCTGTTCGGCCTGTGGTTGGCCACGAGCAACCGGATGGAGTTCGACAAGGCGATGGTCGAACACCAGCGGGCGCTGGACGAAACCGCCCGCACCTACGTCGAAGCCAGCCAGGCCCAGCAGGCGTTCCGCCGTCGGTCGCTGCGCTTTCTGGCCAGCACCCCGCCGATCCCCGGGATCGATCGGGCTCTCGATAACGGTGGCATCGACCCTGTCGACGGCTCGAGCTACGCCCACTGGGAACGCCGGCTGGAGCAGATCTTCACGGGCTATCTCGACTCGACCCCCGACGTTTTTCGCGCCCGTTACCTCGGCGTCGAGGATGGGGGCCACGAGCTGGTGCGCGTGGACCGCACCGATATCGGCGTGCAGGTGGTGCCGCACGATCGGCTGGAGCAGTCGGACGGCGCCCGCGATGTCCGCGAGGCGCTGCGGCTGGGGATGGGTGGGGTGCATGTGTCCGACATGGAACTGCACCGCGAAGGCGGCGTCGTGCAGACGCCGGCGCGGCCTGCGGTGCGCTATGCCACCCCGGTGTTCAACGACAAAGGCAAGTTGACGGGCGTGGTGGTGATCCACGTCGATCGCAACCGCGCGGTGCAGCAGTTTCCCGTCAAGCCGCCGGAGGGCGCGTCGGTGCTGGTGACCAATGGCGCCGGCGACTACGTGATCCATGGCGACCGCGCGCGCGAGTTCGGCTTTGAAACCGGAAATCGCCAGCGCTGGCAGGACGACCACGAGCGTGTGGCCCCCTTCCGGGCAGGTGGTGTTCCGCGGTGGCGCAACCCGCAGGCTGGTGTATTGCTCGCTGCAATCGCCGAGGTGCGCAGCAACCCCGATTCAGACACCGGGCTGATGCGTTTCCACGTCGTCCTGCCCGAGGCGCAGGTGCGGCAGGTGGCCTGGGGCAACGTGGTGGCGCGGGTGCCGGTGGTGGTGGCCACGTTGTTGCTTGGCCTGTTCGTGGTGTACCTCTACTGGGTCGGCGTGCGCCGCCGCGAAGAGGTCCAGCGCCAGCGCCTGCGGCTCGCCACCATCGTCGAGCAGACAAGGGACGCCATCATCGGTCTGGACCCGGAGGGGCGCATCACGTCATGGAACCGTGGGGCCCAGGTGCTCTTTGGCCACAGCGCTGAAGAAGCGATCGGGCAGTCGGTGGAATCGCTGGTGGTGCCGCCCGATGACGACGGCGCGCGCGTCCATGTAACCGGCGCCGCAGGCGCCGGAGATACGCCGAACCTGGAGCGCTGGCTGCGCACCAAGAACGGCCGGCTTGTCGAGGTCGCCATCACGCTGTCGCCGATCATCGGCGCCGACGGCCAGCCCGCTGGCGCGGCGGCGATTGTTCGAGACATCACCGACGAGCGCGCTGCCCAGCGCGAGGTGGCCAAGCTCAACGCCAGCCTCGAACAGCAGGTGCGCGAACGGACCGCCAGCCTGTCCCACGAGCGCCAGCGGCTGGAGAACATCCTGCGCGGAACCAACGCCGGCACCTGGGAGTGGAACGTTCAGACCGGCGAGCGCCGCTACAACGAGCGCTGGGCCGGCATGCTGGGCCTCACCATCGCCGACGTGACTGCCCTTGGCCCCCGTCCCTGGCACGCGCTGGTGCACCCCGAGGATGCAGAGCGTTCCGGCCGCGAACTCAGGCGCCATTTCACCGGCGAAATCGACCAGTACGAATGCGAGCTGCGCATGCGGCACCGCGATGGTCGCTGGATCTGGGTGCTGGACCGCGGGCGCGTCAACAGCTGGACCGAGGACGGCAAGCCGTTGTGGATGTACGGCACGCACCGCGACATCACCGCCGCCAAGGAAGCCCAGCAGCGACTGGCCGCGAGCGAAGGCCTGCTCGACCGCACCGGCCGGGTGGCGGGTGTGGGCGGCTGGCAGTTCGACCTGCGTGAAGGCACGGTGGTGTGGACGCCGCAGATGTACGCGATCCACGAAGTGGGGCTGGACTTCGAGGTCAACCCTTCGTCGCCGCTGGCGTTCTACGAAGGTGAGGCCCGGCGCGAGGTGATGCAGGCCCTGAGGCGGGCCCGCAAGGAAGGCGAGCCCTTCGACTTTGAAGTGCCCTTCCGAACGGCGCGCGGCCGAGAACTGCGCATGCGGGTGGTGGGTGAACCGGTGTTCGACGACAGTGGCAAGGCGGTGCAGATCGTGGGTGCCCTGCAGGACGTGACCGATCGCCACCTGATGGAGGCCGAACTGCTGCGCATCAACGCACTGCAGCACAGCATCCTGGAACACATGCCGGGGGCCATCAGCGCCTTCGACGCCAACCTGCGTCTGGTGGCCTGGAACAGTGCCTTCGTGAAGATGCTCGGCCTGGAGGCGTTGTTCGAGCGGGGCGTGCCGTCGTTCGAAGACATCCTCCGTTTCAACGCCGCACGCGGTGAGTATGGCGAAGGCGATGTCGAAGACAAGGTGCAGATGATGATCGAGCGCGCGCGTCACCCGGTGCCGCACCGGTTCGAACGTGTGCGCCCCGACGGCATGCCGATCGAGGTGCGGGGCACGCCCATGCCTGGCGGCGGTTTCGTCACCACCTACATGGACATGACCGAGCGCCGCCGCGCCGAGCAGAGCGTGGCCCGCAGCGAGGCCCTGCTGCGCGGCGCCATCGACGCGGTCGACGAAGCGTTCGTGCTCTACGACCCCGACGATCGGCTGGTGATGTGCAACCAGCGCTACCGCGACGCCTACCCCGGCATCGCGCATCTGATGGTGCCAGGCATCGCGTTTGAAGAGCTTGTGCGCGCTGGTGTGGCGCGCGGCGACTACAAGGACGCGGTGGGGCGGGAAGAAGAATGGATTGCCGAGCGCCTGCGCACGCACCGCGAGGGGGGCTACCTGCTGGTCCAGCCGCAGGCCGACGGCCGGGTGCTGCGCGTGATTGAAAACAGGCTGCCCGACGGCCACATCGTCGGATTCCGGATCGACATCACCGACCTGGTGAGGGCCACCGAGGCCGCTGAGGCGGCGTCGCGCGCCAAGGGCGAGTTCCTGGCGAACATGAGCCACGAGATCCGCACGCCGCTCCACGCGCTCATCGGACTCTCGCACCTGCTGGCCGACACGCCCCTGTCGGCTCGGCAACGCCAGTTGCTGGGCAAATCGCAGATGGCCAGTCAGTCCCTGCTGGGCATCGTCAACGACGTGCTCGACATGGCCAAGATCGAGGCCGGGGCCCTGGTGCTGGAGGACGAGCCGTTCAGCCCGGCGGCCTTGCTGGCCGAACTGGACGCGGTGTTCCACCAGCAGGCCGAATCGAAGGGCTTGACGCTGTCGGTGCAGGCCGCCCCCGACCTGCCGACGCAGGTGCGTGGCGATGCCTTGCGCCTTCGACAGATCATCACCAACCTGCTGGGCAACGCGCTCAAGTTCACCAGCGAGGGCGGGGTGTCCCTGGCGCTGCGCCCTGTGGACGGCGTACCGGGCCTTGTGCGCCTGCGTGGCGAGGTTCGCGACACCGGCGACGGCATATCGCCCGAGGTTCAGGCGCGCCTGTTCCAGCCCTTCTCCCAGGCCGACGCGTCGACGTCCCGGCGCCACGGTGGCAGCGGCCTGGGCCTGTCCATCGTGCGCCGCCTGGTCGAGCTCATGGACGGCACGATCGGCGTGCACAGCGCGGTGGGCCAGGGCAGCCTGTTCTGGTTCGAGGTCGCGCTCAAGCCGGTCGACGCGACCCTGGGTGCCGTGCACGCCGGCTCCTCGGCGCTTGAGGTGCTGGTGGTGGACGACGTGGCCGATGAGCGACAGGCCCTGGTGGACATGGCGCGGGCGTTTGGCTGGCGCACCGAGTCGTGTGATTCGGGTGAGGCCATGATCGCGTGGATGGAGCAGCGCCTGAGCAGCGGACAGGCGCTCCCGGACGCCATGCTGGTGGACTGGCAGATGCAGGGCGACGACGGATCGGGCATGGACGGTCTGCAGGCACTGGCCGCACTGGCCGAACGCCACGGGCTGTCGCGCCTGCCCGCTGCGTTGATGGTGTCGGCCAGTGAGCGCGAGCGCGTGGCGCGCGAGGACCGGTTGCGGCTGGCCGACGACATCCTCACCAAGCCCGTCAACGCCTCGGTGCTGTTCAACGCGGTCAACCAGGGCGTGGTGACACGGCATGGTCACAGCGGTCGGGTGCTCGGCGCGCAGCGCGCCCAGCCCGGCTCCCCGGGGCAGCGCCTCAACGGCGCGCGTGTGCTGGTGGTGGACGACAGCGAGATCAACCAGGAGATCGCTCAGCACATGCTGCAGCGAGAGGGCGCGCGCGTGTTCCTGGCCGGCAACGGCCGCGAGGCGCTGGCCGTGCTGCGGGACGACCCCGCCGGGTTCGATCTTGTCCTCATGGACGTGCAGATGCCCGAGATGGACGGTCTGCAGGCCACACGTGCCCTGCGCCAGGACCAGGTATTGCAGAAGCTGCCGGTGGTGGCGCTGACCGCGGGTGCGTTGGCCGAAGAGCGCCGTCGCGCGCTGGACGCCGGCATGGACCATTTCCTCACCAAGCCCCTCGACCCCGACCAACTGGTGGACACCGTGGCCGGCGTTCTGGGGCGCCAGGGGGTCCTGCCCGCCATGGATGCGGCCAACGAAACGACTGGGTCGGCACCGCAGGGCGGCCTGCCGTCTGACTGGCCGCACATCGACGGCATCGATGCCGCGCAGGCCGCCCGGCGGCTGGGCGGGGACACCGGGCTGCTGCGCCGAAGCCTGCAGCGGCTGTTCGACGAGTTTGGCGAGTTCACCGACCTGCCCGCACCGTTGAACCTGCAGGCAGAGGACGCCCGGCGGCTGGCTGGCCGCATGCACAAGCTGCGTGGCGCTGCCGGGTTGATCGACGCCCTGGAACTGCACCGCCTGGCCGGTGAACTGGAGAACGGTCTGCGCGATGGCGCCGCCGAGGCAGACCTGGCCTCACGCTGGACCTCGATGCAGGCCGCCATCCGCCGCCTGCACCTGGCCGCTGCGCCCTGGCTGGATCAGGCGGTGCCGGTGGCCGAACCGTCGCCCGATCAGCCCCCGGCCAGCGACGAAGAACTGCGGAGGCTGCTCGACCTGCTGTCGCGCCACGACCTGGATGCCTTGCCGTTGTTCGAATCGCGCCGCGCGGCGCTGCACAAGCGCCTTGGCAGCACCCGGTTGAACGATCTCGCGGCGCGTGTCGATGCGCTCGATTTCTCGTCTGCCGTGGCCTTGTTGCAAGGTGAGCTCACCGATGGGACGCCCTCATGAACCACGCGCCGCTGCCCGACATCCTCATCGTCGATGACGATGCAGGCATGGTGCAGGCGCTGGCCAAGGCGCTGCGCACGCTGGGGCGCCTGCGCTTTGCCACGCATGGCCTTGACGCACTGCACCGCATCGCCGAATCGGTGCCCGACATCGTGCTGCTCGATGCGCAGATGCCCGGGCTGTCCGGCTTCGAGGTGCTGGAGCGGATCAAGGCCGAACCGTCACTGGCCGACCTGCCGGTGATCATGGTGACCAGCCACGCCGAGGCCGACTTCGAACAGGCCGGCCTCGAAAAAGGTGCCGCCGATTTCATTGCCAAGCCGATCCACCCGCTGGTGGTGCAGGCGCGCGTGCGAACCCAGTTGCGGCTCAAGCAGGCCAACGACCAGTTGCGCCAGATGTCGGCCATGGACCGGGTGAATCTGGCGATTGCGCTGGAAGACCTGCGCGAGAGCCATGTGCAACTGCAGCGAACGGCCGACGAGCTGCGCCACGCCAATGAAAGCCTGCTGCAGTTCGTGCGGATCGCCTCGCACGATCTGCGCGAACCGCTGAACACGATCACCCAGTTCGTCGGCCTGATCGACGAAGACCATGGTGCCCGGATGCCACCCGAAGCACAGCAGTACATGCACCTGGTCTTGCGGGCCAGCGTGCGCATGCGCACCCTGCTCGACGACGTGGTGCGTTATGCCCGCCTGCAGGCGGGCGAGGTCGACAAACCCCAGTCGGTGGCGCTCGACCGCGTGTTTGCCGAACTGCGAGACGCACTGGCCGCGCGCATGGCCGAAACCGACGCCATGTGGACCGTGGCCCCGCTGCCGGTGGTGCACGGCCATGCCAGTCTGCTGACGATGCTGTTCCAGAACCTGCTGACCAACGCCATGAAGTTCGTGGTGGCCGGGCGAGCGCCCGAGGTGCAGGTGGGTGTGCGCATCGACGAAGATTTTGCCGTCGTGAGCGTGTGCGACAACGGCATCGGCATTGCGCCCGAGCACCAGGGGCGGCTGTTTCAGCCGTTTCAACGCCTGCACCGAAAGAGCGAATACGAAGGCACCGGTCTTGGCCTGGCGCTGGCCCGGCAGATTGCGGAATCGCACGGTGGATCGATCGCCGTCCGCAGCGAAGCGGGACAAGGCGCCTGCTTCGATGTTCGCCTGCCGTTGAGCGAACCGGTGCGCACCCCGGCACTGGCCTGAAGCGCCTTTGACCGAAGTCGTCAGGTCCCCTGGGTGAGCGTCAGCAGGATGTCGGCGTACCAGGCGCAGTTCAGCCCCAGTGATTCATCGACCGAACGGTCGCGGTTGCCCATGTCCATGCGCGCCGAATGCACGCCCAGCAACACCCAGGGCAGCGCCCGTGTGGCCTCGGTGGGGTCGGCATCGCGCATCACCACCGGTGCACCGCTGGTGCCACGGTGTGTGCGGGCGTCGGTGAGAAAGAACCCCCGGCCCTGAAAGCGCACGCCAAACGGTGATGCGATGGCCGCATGGCGCAGCACCGGCAGTTGGTGCACCGTGTCCTGAAATCCCAGCGGAAAACCTGCAATGCACAGCGCGGCGTCGATCGGGACCGCATCGAAGCGCGGAAGATGGTCGGGCGAGAACGCATACACGATGGCCCCTTCAGGCAGCGCGCCGCGGTCGATCTCGAGGACCGCCACGTCGATCTCGCCGCCGCCATCGCGCCCCTGGTGCCAGGCCGCCCGCCCATCGGCGTAGATCAGCATGGAAAACACGGTCGTCTGGGTGAGGTTCTGCGCATCCATGTGCAGACCGATTTCGATCCGGTCCGGCATGTGGTTGCTGGCCTCGTCGATCAGCACATGGCGGCTGGTGACCAGATAGAGCCGGTCGTCCCGCTCGAAGAAAAACCCGCTGGCATTGGTCAGCGAGTGGTTGCCGAGAAAGGTGGTCACACGGGGCGTGGCCAGGAACAGCGGATCGACGGGTGGAGAAACGGGGTGGTCGCGGGTCACGGTGCTCATCGGGGCAGTGTCGCCGCAAACGGGCCGGGCGGTGCGCGAATCGGCCCCGACGGCCCGATTCTTCAGATGTTTCGGTCATAAACAACCAAAAACGTATTCGTTCCCTTTCTGACGCCGCCGGGAAACCATCGCGTCCTCGCTTTGACGAACCCTGCACACAAAGGAACCCCCATGACTTCCCGCCGCCGCTTTCTGAACACCCTGACCGCCGGTGCGCTCGCCGTGGCCGCTCCCCTGGGCGCCAGCGTGGCCTGGGCCCAGCCCGCCCCCGTGACCCTGCTCAACGTCAGCTACGACCCGACGCGCGAGCTGTACGTCGACATCAACGCCGCGTTTGCGAAGCAGTGGAAGGCGAAAACCGGTCAGGACGTGACCATCAAGCAATCGCACGGCGGCTCTGGCCGCCAGGCGCGATCGATCATCGACGGCCTGGACGCCGACGTGGCCACCCTGGCCCTGGCCGGCGACACCGACGCCCTGCACACCAACGGCAACTGGATTCCCAAGGACTGGCAGAAGCGCCTGCCGCAAAACAGCTCGCCTTACACCTCCACCATCGTGCTGGTCACCCGAGCGGGCAATCCCAAGAACATCAAGGACTGGGACGACCTGATCCGCCCCGATGTGAAGGTGATCACCCCCAACCCCAAGACCTCGGGCGGGGCCCGCTGGAACTACCTGGCCGCCTGGGAATTTGCCAAGCGCAAGCTCGGCAGCGACGACAAGGCCCGCGAGTTCGTGGCCAAGCTGTACGCCAACGTGCCGGTGCTCGACACCGGGGCCCGCGGCTCGTCGGTCACCTTCGCCCAGCGCAACCAGGGCGACGTCTTCATCAGCTGGGAGAACGAGGCCTACCTGCTCGAGAAAGAGTTCGGCAACAAGGTCGATTTCGTCTACCCGTCGCTGTCCATCCTGGCCGAACCGGCGGTGACGGTGGTCGACAAGAACGTGGACAAGAAAGGCACCCGTGCCGTGGCCCAGGCCTACCTCGAGTTCCTCTACACCGAGGAAGCGCAGGACCTGATCGGCAAACACTTCTACCGCCCACGGTCGGAAAAGGCCCAGGCCAAGTACGCGAAGCAGCTGCCCAAACTCAACCTGTTCACGATCGACCAGGCCTTTGGCGGCTGGGAGCAGGCGGCCAAGGTGCACTTTGCGGATGGGGGCACCTTTGACCAGATCTACACCAAGAAGTGAGTCTGGCGCGGTTGCACATCCCAGGGAAGATTCCGTGAGCGTTCTCCTCATTGCCGGCAGCCCCTCGGAAAGGTCGCGCTCCGCGGCCCTGCTCGACGCGGTGGCCGAGCGCCTCGGCCTCCGGCAGGCCCTGATCGACCGGCTCCACGTGCGTGACCTGTCGCCTCAGGCCCTGCTGCTGGCCGACACCACCCACAAGTCGGTGCAGCATGCGCTGGCGCAGGTGGCATCGGCGCGGGCGGTGGTGGTGGCCACGCCCGTCTACAAGGCCGCCTACAGCGGCGTGCTCAAGGTGTTTCTGGACCTGCTCCCGCAAAGCGGTCTGCAGGGCAAGGCGGTGCTGCCCCTGGCCACGGGCGGCAGCCCCCACCACATGCTGGCGCTCGACTACGCGCTGCGGCCGGTGCTGCAGTCGCTGGGCGCGCGCCACATTCTGTCGGGCGTTTACGCCACCGACGCGCAGGTCCCAAAAGACGATCAAGGCGTCTACCGCGTCGGCGACGAAGTGGCCCAGCGCCTGGACGTGGCCGTGCAAAGCCTGCTGCACGAAGGGCTTCGAATGCCGGTCACAGGCGCCTTTGCACCGGTCCCGTTCGACCAGGTGCGATGTAGCGTCTGACCCGCCACCCGCCGGTTGAACCGGCCCGGGTACCGAATCCTCCGTCCCCTTCTTCCATGCGTTGCCACCCGACCGGGTGGCCAGGCCGGGCTTTGCCCGCTTCATTCACCGAACACCGCACACCACCATGAGCCATCCCATCGAACACCTTGCCGCCGCCGAATCCGGCCAAACCGCCGACGGCGAACCCACCCGCGCCTTCGAGCGCTTCCAGCGCTGGGCCTGGGCCGCGCTGATCGCCGTCATCACGGCCTTCGGGCTGTCGCTGCTCTTCCTGCCTGTGCCCCAGGCCCACGCGCAGTCGAAGGTCGAACTTCGCATCGGCTACCAGAAATCGGCCAGTCTGTTCGTGCTGCAGAAGGGCCAGGGCACGCTGGAGAAGAAGCTCGCCCCCTTGGGCGCCACGGTCAAGTGGGTCGAGTTCCCGGCTGGCCCGCAGTTGCTCGAAGGGCTCAACGTCGGCTCGATCGATGTGGGGTTTGTGGGCGAGGCACCACCCATCTTTGCGCAGGCCGCCGGCGCGCGCTTCGTCTACATCGGCAACGACCCGGCGGCCCCCGAGGCCGAGGCCATCGTGGTGCCCAAGGACTCGCCCATCAAGAGCGTGGCCGAACTCAAGGGCAAGAAGGTGGCGCTCAACCGCGGTTCCAACGTTCACTATCTGCTGGTCAAGCTGCTGGAGAAGAACGGTCTGAAGTACACGGACATCCAGCCCGTTTTCCTGGCGCCGGCCGATGCCCGGGCGGCTTTCGAGCGCGGCGCCGTCGATGCCTGGGTGATCTGGGACCCGTTTCTGGCAGCGGCCGAGAAACAGGTGGGCGCACGCATCCTGGCCGACGGCAAAGGCGTGGTGAACAACTACGCGTTCTATCTGGGCGAACGCAGCTTCGTCGAGAAGAACCCCAACGTGATCAAGGTGCTCTTCGAAGACACGGTGGGGCAGGGCCGATGGCTCAAGGCCAACCTCAAGCAGGCCGCGCAGCTGATTGCGCCGCAGCAAGGGCTGGACGTGGACATCGTGGAGACCAACCTGCGCCGCTACCAGTACGGCGTGGCGCCGCTGACCGATCAGGTCATCAGGGAGCAGCAAAAGATCGCCGACGCGTTCTTCGAATTGAAGCTGATTCCCAAAGCGGTGCAGGTGCGCGACGCCGCCGTCACCTCGCTCTACTGATCCACACCCCAGGAGCTGAACATGAAACCCGCTTCATTCACACGGCGCCAGGCGCTGCACGTGGTGGCCGTCACCGGCGCTGCCTGGACCCTGCAGGCCCGTGCTCAGGGCAGCGCGTCGGGCAATGCGCCTGCGCAACTGCGCATCGGCTACCAGAAATCGGCCGCCAATCTCGTCATCGTCAAGGAATCGCGCTGGCTCGAGCAACGGCTGCCCGGGACGCAGGTGCGCTGGATCGAATTCCCCGCTGGCCCTCAACTACTCGAAGCCCTGTCGGTTGGCTCGCTCGAGTTCGGCCTGACCGGTGACTCGCCGCCGGTGTTCGCCCAGGCCGCCGGCAAGGACCTGCTCTACGTGGGCGCCGAGCCGCCCAAGCCCGACAGTTCGGCGCTACTGGTGCTGGGGGACTCGCCCCTCAAGGTCCTGAGCGACATCAAGGGCCGCAAGATCGCGGTGCAGAAGGGCTCCAGCGCGCACTATCTGCTGGTGCGGGCGGTGGAAAAAGCCGGTCTGCAATGGAGCGACATCGAGCCCGCCTACCTGACGCCCGCCGACGCCCGCGCCGCCTTCGAGCGCCGCAGCGTGGACGCCTGGGCGATCTGGGACCCCTTCTATGCCGCCACCGAACTGGCGATCAAGCCGCGCGTGCTGGCCACCGGGCGCGACCTCGCCAGCAACAACTCTTTCTACCTCGCCTCGCGCGACTTCGTCACCTCGCACGAGCGCACCCTGCAGGTGTTGTTCGAGGAACTGAGCCGCGCCGACCGGTTCGCGCAGGAGCGCCGCCCCGAGGCCATCAAGCTGATCGCGGCCTTCAGTGGCCTCGATGCCGGTGTCGTGAGCCTGTTTCTTCAGCGCCGTCCGCCGTCGCCCGTGGCTCCGCTGTCGCCAGCCACCGTCAAGGACCAGCAGCGTGTGGCCGACGCTTTCCACCGCCTCGGGCTCATTCCCCGGCCCGTGACCGTCGCCGACATTGTCTGGCGGCCCCGCACCAACACCCGGAGCCCCGCATGAACGTCTTCTGGTTCATCCCCACCCACGGCGACAGCCGCTACCTGGGCACCGCCGAGGGCGCACGCGCCCTCAGCCACGACTACCTCAAGCAGGTGGCCCAGGCGGCCGACAGCCTGGGTTACGAGGGCGTGCTGATCCCCACCGGCCGTTCGTGCGAAGACCCCTGGGTGGTGGCGGCCAGCCTGCTGCCGGTGACGCAGCGGCTGAAGTTTCTTGTCGCGGTGCGGCCCGGCCTGCACCAGCCGGCGCTTGCGGCCCGCATGGCCGCCACCTTCGACCGGCTCTCGAACGGCCGTTTGTTGATCAACCTCGTCACCGGCGGCGACCGCACCGAGCTTGAAGGCGACGGCGTGTTCCTCGATCACGCGCAGCGCTACGAGCAGTCGGCCGAGTTCATCCGGATCTGGCGCGAGATCCTGGCGCGCAGCCACGACGGCGACACCCTCGATTTCGATGGAAAGCACCTGCAGGTGAAAGGCGCCAAGCTGTTCTTTCCGCCTTTGCAGCAACCACATCCACCGGTCTATTTCGGAGGGTCTTCCGAGGCCGCGCACGAGCTTGCGGCCGAGCAGGTGGACACCTACCTGACCTGGGGTGAACCCCCCGCCGACGTGGCGAAAAAGGTGGCCGACGTGCGCGCCCGCGCCCGAAAGCACGGGCGGGAGGTGAAGTTCGGCATCCGGCTGCACGTGATCGTTCGCGAGACCGAGGACGAGGCCTGGGCCGACGCCGACCGGCTGATCAGCCGGCTCGACGACGACACCGTGTCCCGGGCCCAGGCGGCCTTCGCGAAGATGGACTCGGAAGGCCAGCGGCGCATGGCGGCCCTGCACGCCGGCGGCGCCCGGCGGTCGCGCGCCGACCTCGAGATCAGCCCCAACCTGTGGGCGGGCGTTGGCCTGGTGCGTGGCGGCGCTGGCACCGCGCTGGTGGGCAACCCCCATCAGGTGGCGGCCCGCATTCGCGAATACGCCGACCTCGGCCTCGACACCTTCGTGCTCTCGGGCTATCCGCACCTTGAAGAGGCCTACCGGTTCGCCGAACTGGTGTTCCCGCTGCTGCCCCGCGCCCTGCGCCAGAAGCTGCCGGGTCAGGTGCTCTCCGGGCCCTTTGGCGAAGCGGTGGCCAACGTGTTCGTGCCGCGCGCGGCGCAGAGCTGAGGAGCCATTCCATGGGTGTCGAACACATCGATCACGTTCAACTGAGCTTCGCGGGTCCACAGCAATCGCGGTTGCGCCATTTCTACGGCCAGTTGCTGGGCCTGGCCGAGGTCCGGCTGGACAGCACGCCCACGCTGCGGTTTGCGGCCGGGCCTCATCGGATCGACCTCGCTCCAACCGAAGCCGCTGCCCCGCTCGCCGCCCCGGGCCATGTGGCGCTGCGGGTTCGCAACCTGCCCGGCATCCGCGCCACCTTGC
Organism: Hydrogenophaga sp. XSHU_21; assembly: GCA_046604145.1. Lineage (GTDB taxonomy): Bacteria > Pseudomonadota > Gammaproteobacteria > Burkholderiales > Burkholderiaceae_C > Hydrogenophaga. The sequence goes on along the minus strand of JBKIXD010000002.1, from coordinate 746,020 downwards.
TGGACGCGGGTCTCTCCATCGACGAGACGCGACCACTGCCCGGGCACTGGCGGTTGTACGTCGCCGACCCCGCCGGCAACACCGTGGAGCTGCTGGAGCCCGACCACGACACCGGGAGCCCGTCATGAGTGGCGCGGTTGCACAGGCGAATGCCGCCCTTCGTGAGGTGCCGGTGGTCCCGGTGCCGGTGTCGCCTGACGCACCCGCCGATGGCGTGGCGGCGCTGTGGCTGCGGATGATCCGGGCCGCTGCCCGGCGGGTGCTGCCCTGGGTCGTGCCGGTCATTTTGCTGGTGATCTGGCAACTGTCGGCCTCGGTCGGCTGGCTGTCGTCGCGCGTGCTGCCGGCGCCCTGGGATGTGCTGCTGGCCGCCGGCAAGCTGGCCGCCAGTGGCGAACTCTGGACGCACGTGAGCGTGAGCGCCGGCCGGGCCCTGCTCGGGCTTGCCATCGGCGGCGGTCTGGGTCTTCTGTTGGGCCTGCTGACCGGTTCGGTGCGGTTCTTCGAGACCCTGCTCGACTCCACCATCCAGATGGTGCGCAACATCCCGGCGCTGGCGATGATTCCGTTGGTGATCCTCTGGTTCGGTATCGACGAAGCCGCCAAGCTGTTCCTGATCTCGGTGGCGGTGTTTTTCCCGATCTACCTCAACACTTACCACGGCATCCGCAACGTCGATCCCGGCCTGATCGAAATGGGGCGCACCTACGGCCTGACCCGGTGGGGCCTCTACACCCAGATCATCCTGCCGGGCGCGCTGTCGTCCATCCTCGTGGGCCTGCGCTTTTCGCTCGGCCTCATGTGGGTGATCCTGATCGTGGCCGAGACGATCTCGGCGCAGGCCGGCATCGGCTACCTGACGATGAACGCGCGCGAGTTCTTGCAGACCGACGTCGTGCTGGTGGGCATCCTGCTGTATGCGGCGCTCGGCAAGCTGGCCGACCTGCTGGCCCGTGCGCTCGAGCGCGGCTGGCTGCGCTGGCACCCCGGCTACCAGAAGGAGGTCGCATGACCGATGTTCAAGCCGGGGGCGGGCTGCGCCTCCAACTGCGCGGACTGACCAAGCGCTTCGGCGCCCGCGAGGTGCTGCGCGACAACCACCTCGTCATCGAACCCGGCGAGTTCGTGGCCATCGTTGGCCGCAGCGGCTGTGGCAAGAGCACGTTGCTGCGCCTGGTGGCCGGGCTGGACGCGCCCAGCGCCGGGGAACTGCTGGTCGACGGCCGACCGGTGCGCGACCTGCGCGAAGACACGCGGATCATGTTCCAGGACGCGCGGCTGCTGCCCTGGAAGCGCGTGCTCGACAACGTCGCCCTGGGTCTGCCGCGGGACCAGAAGCGCCACGCCGAGGCGGTGCTCGGCCAGGTGGGTCTGGGCGACCGGCTGGGCGACTGGCCGGCCAAGCTCTCGGGCGGGCAGCGGCAGCGCGTGTCGCTGGCGCGCGCCCTGGTGCACCAGCCCCGGCTGTTGCTGCTGGACGAACCGCTGGGCGCGCTCGATGCCCTCACCCGCATCGAGATGCACCAACTCATCGAAGGGCTCTGGCACCGGCACCGCTTCACCGCCCTGCTGGTGACCCACGACGTGCAGGAGGCGGTGGCCCTGGCCGACCGCGTCATCCTGATCGAAAACGGTGCCATCGCGCTCGACGAACGCGTTTCGTTGGCGAGGCCCCGATCGCGCGGCGACGCGGCCTTTGCCGCGATCGAGAAACGCATCCTCGACCGGGTGCTCCAGCAGCCCGACACCGAACCACCGTCCAGCGATCCCGCCTGGCCCGCGTGGCCCGAGGCGCATGCCGTCCGCTGGGCCATCTGATTTCCCTTCCTTCACTTCCATTCGAAAGCTTCACATGTCCATCCAGGCCATCAACGTGCGCAACCAGTTCAAAGGCAAGGTGCGCGAAATCATCCGTGGCGACGTCGTTTCCGAGGTCGACGTCGAGACCCCGTGGGGCATCGTCACCTCCGTCATCACCACGCGCTCGGTCGACGACCTCGGCCTGAAGCCGGGCTCGGAAGTGGTGGCGCTGGTCAAGTCGACCGAAGTTTCGATCGCCAAGCTCTGACACCGGAACCGCCCACACCGTGATTGCCCTTGAACGCATTCATCAGACCTACCGGGGCCCGAAAGGTCCGGTGCACGCCCTGCGCGGCATCGATCTTGAGGTCCAACGGGGAGAAATCTTCGGGGTCATCGGCCGCAGTGGCGCCGGCAAGAGTTCGCTGGTCAGAACCATCAACCTGCTCAACCGACCGACGCAGGGCCGGGTGGTGGTGGACGGACAGGAACTCACGGCCTTGAAGGCCAGGGGCCTGCGCGACGCACGGCGTGGCATCGGCATGATCTTCCAGCACTTCAACCTGTTGAGCTCGCGAACCGTGTTCGACAACGTGGCCCTGCCGCTCGAACTCGAGGGCCTGTCCCGCGACGCCATCCGCGCCCGGGTGCTTCCCCTGCTCGAGCTGGTCGGTCTTGGCACGCTGGCCGATCGGTACCCGGCCCAGATCAGTGGTGGGCAAAAGCAGCGGGTGGGGATTGCGCGCGCCCTGGCCAGCAAGCCCAAGGTGCTGCTGTCCGATGAGGCCACGTCGGCGCTCGATCCGGAGACCACCCGCTCGATCCTGGCCCTGCTTCAGCAGATCAACCGCGAGCTGAACCTGACGGTGGTGCTGATCACCCACCAGATGCAGGTCATCAAGCAGGTCGCGCACCGCGTGGCCGTGATGGAAGCCGGTGAGGTGGTCGAACTCGGCGACACGTTGCAGGTGTTCAGCCGGCCCAACCACGAGGTCACCCGCAGCCTGCTCGACGACGTCGTTCCCCGGGAACTGCCAGCCAACGTGCTCGAACGCGTGCGGCACCTGCTCGGCACACCGGCCTCCGGCAGCGCCAGCCTGCTGCGGCTGGTCTTTGCCGGTGCCGACGGAGACCGGCCGCTGCTGAGCGAACTGGTGCGCCGGTACGGGCTCGACCTGAACATCGTGCACGGCCAGATCGACGAGGTGCAGGGCCGTCCGTTCGGCAATCTGGCCGTTCTCGCCCGGGGCGCCACGGAGCAGCTGCAGGCGGCGGTGGGGCACCTGCGCGGGGCGGGGGTTCAGGTGCAGGAGATCGCCCATGCTTGAGCAACTGGACACCTGGTTCCCGGCGCCCCTGCGGGCGCTGTTCCTGACCTCGCTCTGGGAGACCGCCGTCATGGTGGGCATCTCGGGCGTGGTGGGTGCGCTGATCGGCATTCCCCTGGGCGTGGCGCTGCGGCTCACCGACCGCGGCGGCGTGCTCGAAAACCCGGCCTTCAATCGAACGGTGGGCACCGCCGTGAACGCGGTCCGGTCGACGCCTTTCATCATCCTGCTGGTGGCGATCATCCCGTTCACCCGCCTGATCACCGGCTCGTCCATCGGCACCGCCGCCGCCGTGGTGCCGCTCACGATCGCGGCCGCGCCCTTCATTGCGCGCCTGGTCGAGGCTTCGCTGCGCGAGGTGGATGCCGGCCTGATCGAGGCCGCGCAGGCGATGGGAGCGACCACGCCGCAGATCGTTTTCAAGGTGCTGTTGCCCGAGGCCGTGCCGGGCATCGTGGCCGGGCTGACGATCACGCTGGTCAGCCTTACGGGCTACTCCGCCATGGCCGGCGCCATTGGTGGCGGTGGCTTGGGCGACCTGGGCATCCGCTACGGCTACCAGCGCTTTCTGCCCGAGGTGATGCTGGCCGTGGTGCTCATCCTGATTCTTTTCGTCCAGGCGGTGCAGAGCCTGGGTGACTGGCTGGTGCACCGCCTCAGCCACAAGTGATTTCCCCTACCCCTCTCAACCGACCCATCCCAAAAGGAGTTCTCATGTTCAAACGGCAACTGCTTCAATCCACCCTCGCCCTGGCGCTGGCGAGCGCCTTCGCGCTGCCGACCTGGGCACAAGACAAGCCATTGAAAATCGGTGTCACGGCCGGCCCGCACGCGCAGATCTTCGAACAGGTGAAGAAAGTGGCCGAGAAGGACGGTCTGAAGATCCAGATCGTCGAGTTCAGCGACTATGTGCAGCCCAACGCAGCGCTCGCGGCCGGCGATCTGGACGCCAACAGCTACCAGCACAAGCCGTACCTCGACCAGCAGGTCAAGGACCGTGGCTACAAGATCGTGCCCGTGGGCTACACGGTCAACTTCCCGATCGGTCTGTATTCCAAGCGCGTGAAGAACGTGAAGGAACTCAAGGAGGGTGCGCGCATCGGCATTCCCAACGACCCCACCAACGGGGGGCGGGTGCTGCTGGTGCTGCAAGACTTGGGCGTCATCAAGCTCAAGCCCGACGCGGGCCTGCGCGCAACGCCCCTGGACGTGGTGGACAACCCGAAGAAACTGCGCTTTGTGGAACTGGACGCTGCGCAACTGCCGCGCTCGCTCGAGGACCTCGACGCGGCGTTCGTCAATACGAACTACGCGCTGTCGGCCGGCCTGAACCCCGGCAAGGACGCCATCGCGCAGGAAAGCGCCAAGAGCCCCTACGTGAACCTGCTGGCGGTCCGCGAACAGGACAAGGACAAGCCCTGGGTCGCCAAACTGGTCAAGGCCTACCAGTCCCCCGAGATCAAGCAGTTTGTCCAGACCGAGTTCAAGGGCTCGGTCGTGGTCGGCTTCTGACCCCCGCCCACAGGAGACGCCATGTCCCAGGACTGGAAATTCGAAACGCGTTCGGTGCATGCCGGCTACCGCCCCGACCCGACCACCAAGTCCGTGGCGGTGCCGATCTATCAGACCGTGGCTTACGCGTTCGACAACGCCCAGCACGGAGCCGACCTGTTCGACCTGAAGGTGCCTGGGAACATCTACACCCGCATCATGAATCCGACCCAGGACGTGCTGGAGCAGCGGGTGGCGTCTCTGGAGGGCGGCATCGCCGCCCTGGCGCTGGCGTCGGGGCAGGCCGCCGTCACCTACGCCATCCAGACCATTGCCGAAGCCGGCGACAACATCGTGTCGAGCACGGCGCTGTACGGAGGCACCTACAACCTGTTCGCCCACACGCTGCCTCAGTTCGGCATCACGACGCGTTTTGCCGACCATCGAAACCCGGCCAGTTTCGAGCCCCTGATCGATGAACGCACCAAAGCGGTGTTCGTCGAGTCGATCGGCAACCCGCAGGGCAACATCACCGACATCGCGGCGGTGGCCGAGATCGCCCACCGCCATGGCGTCCCCTTGATCGTCGACAACACCGTGGCCACGCCGTTCCTGTTGAGGCCGATCGAACACGGGGCCGACATCGTGGTGCAATCGCTGACCAAGTACCTTGGTGGCCATGGCAACAGCATCGGCGGCGCCATCATCGACAGCGGCCGGTTTCCGTGGCACCAGCACAAGGCCCGCTTCCGCCGCCTCAACGAGCCCGACGTCAGCTACCACGGCGTGGTCTACACCGAGGCCTTGGGTCCGGCAGCCTACATCGGCCGCGCCCGGGTGGTTCCGCTGCGCAACACCGGCGCCGCCATTTCACCCTTCAACGCGTTCCTGATCCTGCAGGGCATCGAAACCCTCGTGCTGCGGCTGGAGCGCATCAACGCCAACGCCCTTCGCGTGGCGCAGCACTTGTCGGCGCACGCCAAGGTGGGTTGGGTGAATTACGCCGGCCTGCCTGGTCATCCGGACCACGCCCTGGCGCAGAAGTACCTGGGCGGTCAGGCGTCGGGGCTGCTCACGTTCGGCGTGAAGGCGCCGGCGGGCGAAGGCCGCGCCGCCGGGGCCCGTTTCCTCGACGCCTTGCAGCTGTTCACCCGGCTGGTGAACATCGGCGATGCCAAGTCGCTGGCCACGCATCCGGCGTCCACCACCCACCGCCAGCTGGCCCCCGACGAACTGGCCCGGGCCGGCGTGCCCGAAGACGCCGTCCGGCTGTCCGTGGGCATCGAGCACATCGATGACCTGCTGGCCGATCTCGACCAGGCGCTGGCCGCTGTTTGATTTCTTGTGACCCCCGGAGACTTGTCATGAAACCTTGGCCCTTCCTGTTGGCACTGGCCTGCGTGGGTGTCGCCCACGCCCAGTCGCCCGAACTCCAGACCCGCGCCTGGGCCGCCTCGTGTGCCGCTTGTCACGGCACCGGCGGCCAGAGCAACAGCGCGATTCCCTCCATCAACGGACAGGACAAACAGGTCCTGCTGCAAAAGCTGCTGGCCTACAAGCGGGACCAGTTGCCGGCGACGGTGATGCACCAGCACGCCAAGGGCTACACCGATGGCGAACTGGAGCGGCTGGCCGACCATTTCTCGCGGCAACCCAAGCGCTGATGCGACGGGTTTTGGCGTCCCTGTCCGACTTAGGAAGCACTTCAACCATTACATCGAACCCAACCCGACGCACGTTCCTGGGCGCCACCGGCGCCGTTGCCACCGCCCTGGCCCTGCCTGGCTGCGCCTCTCTTTCAGAGCCCAAGGCCCGGGTGGTGGTCATCGGTGGCGGATTCGGTGGCGCCACCGCCGCCAAATACATCCGCCTTTGGGCCCCCGAGATCGAGGTGGTGCTGGTCGAGCGCGAGGCCGCCTTCGTGTCTTGTCCGCTGAGCAACCTCGTGCTGGGCGGCAGTGAAAAGATCGAGAACCTGACCACCGGCTACGACACGCTGCAGAAGAAGTACGGTGTGCGGGTGGTTCGAGACGAAGCGACCGCGATCGACGCACAGCAGAAGACCGTGCGGCTGGCCCGCGGCGACGCCCTTCGCTACGACCGCCTCATCGTGTCGCCCGGTGTGGATTTCCAGTACGACCAAGTGCCGGGTCTGCAGGGCGCCGAGGCCCAGGGCCGCGTGCTGCATGCCTGGAAAGCCGGGCCGCAGACCGTGGCCCTGAGGCGCCAGCTGGAAGCGCTGCCCGACGGTGGCGTGTACGCGCTCCACATCCCCAAGGCGCCATACCGGTGCCCGCCGGGGCCCTACGAGCGCGCAGCCCAGGTGGCCAGCTACTTCAAGCAGTTCAAGCCCCGCTCCAAGGTCCTGCTGCTCGACGCCAATCCGGACATCGTGTCCAAGAAGGCGCTGTTCACCAAGGCCTGGACCGACCGCTATCCGGGCATCGTGGAATACAGGGCCAACCAGGAACTGGTGCGGGTGGACGCGGCCACCAACACCATCGAGACCTCGTTCGAGACCATTCGCGCCGGCGTGCTCAACGTGATTCCGCCCCAGCAAGCCGGGCGTGTGGCGCAGACCGCCGGGCTCATCACCGCCAACAACAAGTGGTGCGGGGTGAACTTCCAGACCTTCGAATCGACGGTTGCGCCCGGCATTCATGTGCTGGGCGACGCCACGCTGGCTGCCCCCGGCATGCCCAAGTCGGGGTTCATGGCCAACAACCACGCCAAGGTGGCGGCCGACGCCGTGATCGCGCTGATCCAGGGCCGGCCGGTCAATCCCGAGCCGATCATCGCCAACACCTGCTACAGCTTCGTGTCGGACACCGACGTGGTGCACGTCGCCTCGGTGCACAAATGGAACGCCGATCAGAAGACGCTGGTCGCCGTGGCCGGGGCCGGGGGGCTGTCCACAGCGGCGAACGCCTTGGAGGGGCAGTACGCGCGATCGTGGGCCCGGAACATCTGGGCAGACGCGCTGCTTTGACGTGACGGGCGCTGCGACACATTGATATGCACGCAGGACATGAGCAAAGAAGAACTCGGTCGTTGGTGTGCAACGAGTCGGCCCACAGAATCGGGTGATCATTCCGGAGTCTTTCCCATGACCTTGCGCCTCGGCGACACCGCCCCCGATTTCGTTCAGGACTCCACCCAGGGACCGATCCGCTTCCATGAGTGGGCGGGCGACCATTGGGTGGTGTTGTTCTCGCACCCAGCCGACTTCACGCCCGTGTGCACCACCGAGCTGGGCCGGACCGCCGCGCTGGCCGATGAGTTTGCGCGGCGCGGCGTGAAGGCGATTGCCCTGAGCGTGGACACGCTGGCCTCGCACAGCCAGTGGGTGCCCGACATCGAGGACACCCAGGGCACAGCGGTGAACTTTCCGATCTTGGCCGATGCCGACCGTCGCGTGGCCACGCTCTACGACATGATCCACCCCAACGCGTCGGCCACGGCCACGGTGCGCAGCGTGTTCATCATCGACCCGAAGAAGGTGATCCGCACCACCTTCACCTACCCCGCCAGCACGGGTCGCAACTTTGGCGAGATCCTGCGCGTCATCGACTCGCTGCAGCTGACCGACGGGCACAAGGTGGCCACGCCGGTCGACTGGACCGACGGCGGCGACGTCGTGATCCTGCCCAGCCTGCAGGACCCCGAGGAGATCGCGCGCCGGTTCCCCAAGGGATACCGCGCGCTGCGCCCCTACCTTCGGCTGACACCGCAGCCCGACCGCTGAACCGGACCACTGGACACTTCTTCCATGTCCCATCCCGCGGTGGTTATCGTGCCGGGCTGGCGCAACTCGGGGCCTGCGCATTGGCAGAGCCTCTGGAGCCGCCAGCTGCCCAACGTGCTGCGCGTCGAGCAGGACGACTGGGTGTCGCCGCTGCGCGAGCCCTGGGTGCGGCGCATCGCCGAAACCATCGAGCACGCCGCCCGGCCGGTGGTGGTGGTGGCGCACAGCCTGGGCTGCATCGCCACCAGCCACCTGCCGCCGTCGGTGGTGGCCCGCATCGCGGGTGCGCTGTTCGTGGCGCCGGCCGACCCCGAGCGCCGCGGCGCGCTGGCCGATTTCGCGCCGGTGCCCTACCAGCGGCTGCCCTACCGCCACATTCTGGTGGCCAGCGACAACGACCCGTATTGCCCGATTCGGCTGGCGGGCGCCTATGCCCGCGCCTGGGGCAGTGAATTCGTTCGCCTGCACGGCGCCGGCCACATCAACGTCGACGCCGGCTTCGGACCCTGGCCCCTTGGTCTGGCCCTGCTGCAATCGCTGGGGGCCGACGTGCCGCGCGACCTCGCTGCGCCAAATGCCGCCACGGCATAAAGAAACAAGAACAAAGTCGTTGGTCGCTGACCGACGCGCTTTCACAATCCGGCTCCTCGTCTGAAATCCAGCTGTCGTTCCCATGAAAAACGCCCTTCGCACCACCGTCGCCGGCCTCAGCCTGTCCTTCGCGGCCCTCGCGTCGGCCCAGACCACCCTGCTCAACGTGTCCTATGACGTGTCCAGGGAGTTCTACAAGGACATCAATGCCGCGTTCGTGGCTCAGCAGCAAAAGGCGGGCAAGTCGATTGCCGTGAACCAGTCGCACGCCGGCTCCAGCGCCCAGGCGCGCGCCGTGGCCGATGGCCTCGAGGCCGACGTGGTGACGTTCAACACCACCACCGACGTGGACTTTCTGGCCGAGCGCGGCGTGGTCGCCAAGGACTGGCGGCAGAAATTCCCGAACGGTGCCGCGCCCACCACGTCCACCATGCTGTTCCTGGTGCGCAACGGCAACCCCAAGAACATCCGCGACTGGGACGACCTGATCAAGCCCGGCGTACAGGTGGTGGTGGTCAACCCCAAGACGGGTGGCAACGGCCGCATGGCCTACCTGGCGGCGTGGGGCCAGGTGCGCGCCAAGGGCGGCACCGACGAGCAGGCCGCCGAGTTCGTGCGCGCGCTCTACAAGAACGTGCCGGTGCTGGCCCGCGGTGGCCGCGACGCCACCGGCGTGTTCCTGCAGCGAAACATCGGCGACGTGCTCATCACCTTCGAGTCCGAGGTGGTGTCGGTCGACAAGGAATTCGGCGCCGGACGCGTCGACGCGGTCTACCCGAGCAGCAGCATCGTGGCCGAGAACCCGGTCGCCATCGTCGAGCGCACCGTCGCCAAAAAGGGCACGGCGGCCGACGCCAAGGCCTACCTGGACTTCCTCTACAGCGACGAGGGGCAGGAGATCGCAGCCAAACACAACATCCGCCCGCGTTCCGAGGCCATCCTGAAGAAGTACGCCAGCACCTTCAAACCGATCAAGCTGTTCACCGTCGACCAGTACTTCGGCTCGCTGGGTGAAGCGCAGAAGGTTCACTTCAACGACGGCGGCCGATTCGACCAGATCTACACGGTCCGCTGAGCCATGACCGCGATTTCGCTGCCGGCGGCAGCGGCCCCGGGCGCGCGCCGCGCCACGCGCCGCGTGCTGCCGGGCTTCCACCTCACGCTGGGCTACACGCTGCTCTACCTGAGCCTGATCGTGCTGATCCCGCTGTCGGCGCTGGTCTTCAAGACCTTGTCGATGGGCTGGCCCGAGTTCGTCGAGGCGGTGTCGTCGCCGCGCGTGCTGGCGTCGTACCGCCTCACCTTCGGCGCGTCGCTGATCGCGGCGCTGGTCAACCTGGTGTTCGGCCTGCTGGTGGCCTGGGTGCTGGTGCGCTACACCTTCCCCGGCAAGAAGATCGTCGACGCGCTGGTGGACCTGCCGTTCGCGCTGCCCACCGCGGTGGCCGGCATTTCGCTGACCGCGCTGCTGGCCGACAACGGATGGATCGGGCAGCTGTTCGCGCCGCTCGGTATCCAGCTGGCCTTCAACCCCAATGGCGTGGTGATCGCGCTGATCTTCATCGGCCTGCCGTTCGTGGTGCGCACCGTGCAGCCGGTGCTGGAGGACGTGGAGAAAGAGCTCGAAGAGGCCGCGACCTGCCTTGGCGCAACGCGCTGGCAGACGTTCTGGCGCGTGATCTTCCCGGGCATCGCGCCGGCGCTGCTGACCGGCTTTGCCATGGCCTTCGCGCGCGGAGTGGGTGAATACGGCTCCGTGATCTTCATCGCCGGCAACATGCCCATGGTGTCCGAAATCACGCCCCTCATCATCGTCGCCAAGCTTGAGCAGTACGACTACGCCGGGGCCACCGCGGTGGCCACCGTGATGCTGGTCATTTCGTTTATGTTGCTGCTGCTCATCAACGGCCTGCAGGCCTGGCAGCGTCGGCGCAGCGGGGGGGCCATGGCATGAGCATGGCCACCGTTCACCCCACCGGCGCCCGCGCCGAGTCGCCCTGGGTTCGGCGCACGCTGATCGGCCTGGCGCTGGCCTTCATGCTGCTGTTCCTGGTGTTGCCGCTGGCCGCGGTGTTCACCGAGGCGTTGCGCAAGGGCTGGGACGCTTACTGGGAAGCGCTGAAGGAGCCCGACGCCTGGTCGGCGATCCGCCTCACGCTCATCGTGGCAGCGATCGCGGTGCCGCTGAACCTGGTGTTCGGTGTCGCCGCGGCCTGGGCCATCGCCAAGTTCGAGTTCCGCGGCAAGGCCTTCCTGACCACGCTGATCGACCTGCCGTTCTCGGTGTCGCCGGTGGTGGCGGGACTCATCTACGTGCTGGTCTTCGGCGCCCAAGGCTGGTTCGGTCCGTGGCTGGCCGAGCACGACATCAAGATCATCTTTGCCGTGCCAGGCATCCTGCTGGCCACCATCTTCGTCACCTTTCCCTTCATCGCGCGCGAGATCATTCCGCTGATGCAAGCCCAGGGCAACGAAGAAGAGCAGGCAGCCCAGGTGCTCGGCGCCAGCGGCTGGCAGACCTTCTGGTACGTGACGCTGCCCAACATCAAGTGGGGCCTGATCTATGGCGTCATCCTGTGCAACGCCCGCGCCATGGGCGAGTTCGGGGCGGTGTCGGTGGTGTCCGGCCACATCCGTGGCCAGACCAATACCATGCCGCTGCACGTCGAGGTGCTCTACAACGAATACCAGTCCGTCGCGGCCTTCGCGGTGGCGTCGCTGCTTGCGCTGCTGGCGCTGGTCACCCTGGTGATCAAGTCGGTGGCCGAGTGGCGCATGGAGCGCGAGCTCAAGGCCCTGGCTGAATTGCCACCCGAGCGGCCGTCGCCGGTCCCGACCCCATCCGCCTCCCTTCGGGCCGCGCCCACCCCTGTTCGGGCCGAGCCCACCCCCGTTCGGGCCGAGCCCACCCCCGTTCGGGCTGAGCCTGTCGAAGCCCTCACCCGCCCAGCGCCATGAGCATCACCGTCCAGAACATCTCCAAGCACTTCGGCGCCTTTCACGCGCTGGACAACATCTCGCTCGACATCGAAGGCGGCGAGCTGCTGGCCCTGCTCGGTCCTTCGGGCTGCGGCAAGACCACACTGCTGCGGATCATTGCCGGTCTCGAGACCGCCGACGCCGGTCAGATCGTCATCAGCGGCGAAGACACCACCCACGTGCATGTGCGCGAGCGCAACGTCGGGTTTGTGTTCCAGCATTACGCGCTGTTCCGCCACATGACGGTGGCCGACAACGTGGCCTTCGGTCTGCGCGTGAAGCCGCGCGATCAGCGGCCCTCGGACAAGCAGATCCAGGCCAAGGTGCACGACCTGCTCAAGCTGGTGCAGCTCGACTGGCTGGCCGACCGCTACCCGGCGCAGCTGTCGGGCGGCCAGCGCCAGCGCATCGCCCTGGCACGCGCGCTGGCGGTGGAGCCCAAGGTGCTGCTGCTCGACGAGCCCTTTGGTGCGCTCGACGCCCAGGTGCGCAAGGAGCTGCGTCGCTGGCTGCGCCGGCTGCACGACGAACTGCACGTCACCAGCATCTTCGTCACCCACGACCAGGAAGAAGCCCTCGAAGTGGCCGACCGCGTGGTGCTGATGAACCAGGGGCGCATCGAGCAGGTGGGTTCCCCCCGCGCGGTGTGGGAACACCCGGCCACGCCCTTCGTGGCCCGATTCCTCGGCGGCGTGCCCCTGGTGGGCGACGGCACCCGGCCGCTGCGGCCGCACGAACTCGATGTGCTGCCGCTGGCGCAAGCGATCGACCCGGCGTCGGGCGTGGTGGCCACCCTGCGCCGCGCCCTGGTGCTCGACCCGGTCGTGCGGCTCGAGCTCGAGCCCGAGTCGGGGGCCCACGACCTGATCGAGGCGCGGCTGACCACCCAGGCGTTTGACGCATCGGGCCTGCGCGAAGGCGACCGCGTGCTGGTGCGCCCGCGCCTGGCCGGGCAGCAGGCCGCGCCCGCCTGAGCGCTCAGCCGCCGCGCAGCAGCATGGCCGGGTTGAGCCGCATCTGCGCCAGCAGGTGCCGCGCGCCCAGGCCCAGGCTGACCGTGCTCACCAAGGCGGCGGTGGCCAGCCCGGCGGCGTAGAGGCCCCCGGGGTCGAGCTGCAGGCGCCAGTGCAGCAGGCCGGCCGCCAGCGCGCTGCCCGCCAGGGTGGCGAACACGGTGGTCACCAAGGCCAGCAGCCCGTATTCCCACAGCAGCACGGCGCGCAGGGTGCCGTGGCGCGCACCCACCGCGTGCATCACGGTGGCGTCGTACAGCTGGCGCGTTCGGCTGCCCGCCACCACGCTGGCCAGCACCAGCAGGCTGGCGGCCAGGCAGGTGAGGGCGATCACCAGCAGGCCGGCGCTGGCCTGGCCCATCAGGCCGCGCGTTTCGCGCAGCAGCGACTCGGTGCGCACGGTGGCGATGTTGGGTGCCAGCGCGGCCACGCGGTCCTGCGCGGTGAGCGCCTCGGTCGCGTCGAGCCAGGCCGCGCCCACGTGGCGGGTGATGAACGGGTCGAGAGCGCCATCGCTGAAGATGGCTTCGAGCCACAGGCGCGCCTGCATCCGGCGCTGGCTGTAAATGGCCACGAGCGTGGCTTCCAGCGGTTGGCCCTGGATCTGGAACACCAGCCGGTCGCCGACCTTCAGGCCCAGTTCGTCGGCTTCGCGGTCTTCCATGGCCACCAGCGGCGGGCCGCGGTGGTCGTCGGGCCACCAGGCGCCGTCGCGAATCACCACGTCGTCCACGTTGCCCGCACGGGTGGACAGCTTCTGCTCGTCGCGGGCCTCGCTGGCGCGTTCATCGTCGCCGCTCTCGCGCAGCACCTCGCCGTTGACGTTGCCCAGCCGCCCCAGCACCAGCGGGGCGGTGGTCACGTCGCGCAGGCTGGGCAGGGTCTGCAGCGTTTCGCGCAGCGGCCCGATCTGTTCGGTCTGCACGTCGTAGAACACCAGCGCGGGGGCGTTCTGCGGCACGGTGTCGTTCACGGCGCGCAGCAGCGTGGCCACCACCAGCGTGCAGGCCACCAGCAGGCTGAGGGCGGCGCCCAGCGACAGCAGCGCCGAGCGCAGCGGCGAGCCGGCGCGTTGCAGGCCGGAGAGCGCGAGCCGGACCGACAGCGTCAGGTCGGCGCCTTGCAGCGCGCGCGCGGCCAGCCGCCGCAGCCCCCGCGTGATGCCCTCCAGCAGCGCCAGCAGGGCCACGCTGGCCAGCACGAACGCGAGGCCGAACCGGGCGTCGGGCAGGGCCGCCACGAGCGCACCGACGATCAGCGCGCCCAGCGTGGCGGTGGCCACCACGGCGCGCCGCGGGGTGTGCAGCACCGCGCCGTCCAGCCCGCGAAACAGGGCCGCCGGCGACACGGTGAGCGCGCGCCCCAGCGCGGGCAGTGCAAACACGAGCGCGGTCAGCACGCCGAACGCCATGGCCACCAGCGACGGCAGCACCAGCGGCGCGAGCAGGCCGGTCAAGCCACCCAGTGGCAGCCGTTCGCTGGCCAGCAGCGCACCGCCCAGGGCCAGCGCGTTGCCGACCAGCACGCCCGCGGCGCTGGCCAGCAGCGCCAGCATGAGCACCTGCAGCAGCACGAAGCCCGCCAGCCGCGCATCGCGCAGGCCGATGGCGCGCAGGGTGGCCAGCGTGCCAAGCTTGCCGTCGAGGTAGGCGCGCACGCTGTTGAACACGCCCAGTCCACCGATGAACAGCGCCGAAAAGCCGATCAGCAGCAGGCCCGAGCCGATCTGCCCGAGCACCTCGGCCATGCGTTCGTTGCGCTGATCCAGGCCGCGCACCTCGGCGTCAAGGTCGGGAAAGGCGGCGTAGAAATCGCGACGCCAGTCGGCCACCGGCCGGTCGGTGAGGGCGCGGTAGCGGTATTCCACCCGGGACAGCGGTTGCACCAGCCCGGTCGCGGCCAGGGCGCCTTCGGCCACCAGCACCGGCGCGCCCGCCCAGTCGGCGCGCAGGCTGCGGTCGGGCTGGCGCACGATCAGGGCGCGCACCTCGAGGTCGAGGTCACCGATGGAAACGGTGTCGCCCACGCGCAGCCCCATGCGGGTGGCCAGGGCCGCGTCGACGGCCGCGCCCCAGCGGTCGGCGCGCACCGCCAGCGCGTCGGCCAGCGGGCCGGCTGGCGCCAGTTCGACCTTGCCCACCAGCGGGTAGGCCGCGTCGGCGCTTTGCAGTTCAATGAGCTGGGCGCTTCCATCGCCGCTGCGCATCATGGTGCGCAGCTCGATCAGGCGCGACCGCGGCCCCTGCGCCTGCAGCCAGTCCAGCGCGGGGCCGGGCAGGGGGCGGGGGCTTTCCACCTCCACATCGCCTCCGAACAGGGCGCGCGCCTCGGTCTGCAGCGCACCGGTCACCTGCCGGTACAGGCCGCCGCCCGCCGCCACCAGCGCCACGCCGAGCAACAGGCAGGCCGCGAAGATGCGAAGGTGCCGGCTGCCGTGCCGCAGGTCGCGCCAGGCCAGTTCAAGCAGGAACATGGGCAACGCGCTCCGCGGTGATGTCGTGCAGGCGGCCATCGTGCAGGCGCAGCACCCGGTCGCAGCGGGCCGCAAAGTCCAGGTCGTGCGTCACCAGCACCAGCGTGGTGCCCATTTCGGCGTTCAGCTCGAACAGCAACTGGCGCACCGCCTCGCCGCTGGCGTCGTCGAGGTTGCCGGTGGGTTCGTCGGCCAGCAGCAGGGCCGGTCGGTGCACCAGCGCGCGGGCAATGGCCACCCGCTGCTGTTCGCCCCCGGACAGCTGGCTCGGCAGGTGGTCGAGCCGGTGCCCCAGACCCACCCGCTCCAGCAGCGCACGAGCGGCCTGACGGGCGTCGCGCCGGCCGGCCATCTGCAGCGGCAGGGCGGCGTTGTCGAGGGCGCTCAGGCTGGGCAGCAGGTGAAAGCTCTGGAAGATGATCCCGATGCGCTCCCGGCGCAGGTCGGCCAGCCCGTCGGCGTCCAGCCGGGCGAGGTCGGTGCCACCGATGGCGATGCGCCCGCTGGCGGGCCGCTCGAGACCGGCCAGCACCAGCAGGAGCGAACTCTTGCCGGAGCCCGAAGGGCCGGCGATGGCCAGCCGTTCACCGGCCGCCACGCGCAGGTCGACCCCCCGAAGAACCTCCACTCGGGTCGGTCCCATCGGGTAGGAAAGGTGCAGATCCGTGATCTCGATCATGGGAAGCTCTTCATTCCTTCGGAGTATGCTGGCGGCGTGCCGACCAAGGAGCATGCCCGGACATCCCGCCGCGGCGTGGGGTGGTGCTCAAGTCCGGCACCCGGCGCGCCGAAGAACCGAAGAAGACACCGGATCTTGATGAACAAGGCATCACTAGGCGGAACAGGCCGTCGGGCATGGAGTGCGTGGCGGTTGCTGCTGGGCGCCCTGGCGCTGGGCCTGGCCGGCTGTGGAGATGCACCCAAGGCGCCATTGGCCCTGGGCATGAACCCCTGGGTTGGTTTCGACCCCCTTGTGCTGGCGAGGGACAGGGGGCTTGTGGATGGGCGTCATGTCAAGGTCGTTGAGCTCACCTCGGGCACGGAAGTTCAACGCGCCTTGAACAACGGCCTGCTGGACGCGGCTGCCATGACCCTGGACGAAACCATGCGCCTGCTCGATGCCGGCACCGACGTCCGGATCGTGGCCCTGCTGGACGCGTCGGATGGTGCCGACGTGGTGGTGGCCCGCCCGGGCATCGACACCGTCGCGCAGTTGCGCGGTGAATTCGTGGCGGTCGAGGATTCGTCGGTGGGGGCGCTGCTGCTGCAGCGCATGCTGCAGCGCGCGGGGATGACGCGCCGCGACATCAAGGTGGTCAACATGGAATCCAACGGCCACCTTGCCGCGCTGCGGGAGGGTCGCGTGGCCGCCGCCGTGAGCTACGCGCCCATCTCGGGTCCGCTGATCGAGGCCGGCTACAAGCCCGTTTTTTCCAGCCGGGAGATCCAGGGCGAGATCGTCGATGTGCTGGTGGTTCGCAGCGACCTGCTGGCCGAGCGCCCCGATGCGGTCGATGCGCTGTTGCGGTCCTGGGCCGCGGGCCTGCAGGCCTTTCAGGCCGACCCCGTTGGCGCGAGCGCTGCGCTGGCGCGGGGCACCGATCTCGAGCCCGACCAGTACCGGACCCTGCTGGCCGAACTGCAGTTCGTGCCGTTGCGCGAGTCGCTTCTGCAGCTGGCCGGGCCGGGGATCGAGATCGAGGCCCGCGCGCAGGCGGTGGGCAGCGCGCTGATGGACATGGGCGCGATTCAGCGCATGCCCCTGCTGCGCGAGATTGTCGATACCGGACCGCTGCAACGCGTTCTGGCCGAGGAGGATCGGCCATGATGCGGCGGGCCGGGCGGTGGACACCGCCGGGGCGCTGGCTGGCACCGCTGCTGCTGGCCGTTTTTGCCGCGCTGGCGTCGGGCGTCAACTACCTCAACGGCCTGCGCCTGATCGAGCACGAAGTCGAAGCGGTCGAAACCCGCCGCCTGCTGGAGCGCCTGGCGGTGGAACAGAGCCGGCTCTACCTGCAGGGCGACGGCAGCAACCTTCAGTTCGTGCGCAGCCTGGTGGGTGGCATGGGGCTGTACGAGGGCATGCAGACCACCTTTCTGCTGCAGCCGGACGGAACGATCCAGGCGTCGCTGGTGCGCGCCGACATCGGCCGTCGTTTCGACGAGGTGCTGGCCGAGCGGCCGGCGCTGGCCCACCTGGGTGCACTGCCTGCCGCCGACATGGGTCAACTGTCGATCGCGCTGAAGCGGCGACCCGGCACCAACGAACTGGTGGGTGTGGTGCCTTTCAGCAGCGGGCGCCGGCTGATTGCGGTGGTCGACATCAGCCTGCCACTGGCGCAGCGGCTGGCCCAGCTTCGCGAAGAGGTGCTGCGCGAGTCGTTCCTGCTGGTGGTGCTGGTGGCCGCACTGGCGCTGGTGCTGCACTTTGTGTGGTTTCGCCGCGCCGAGCGGCTCTCGGCCACGCTGGTGGCGATCGGCGAAGGGCGGCTGGAGCGCCGCACGGGGCTGCAGGGGCGCGACGAACTGGCCCACATCGGCGCAGTCGCCGACCGCATGGCCGAGCGCTTGCAGAAGCAGCAGGAACAGCTTCGGCTGCTCTATGCCTTGGTGGACCGCTCGCCCGCCGTGGTGATTGAATGGGCCAACCGTCCGGGTTGGCCCATGACCTACCTCAGCCGCAATGTGGAGCAGTGGGGCTATGCGCCAGAAGAGCTCATGTCTGGGGGCGTTGACTGGGACGACCTCGTGCACCCCGACGACGTCGACCGCATGAACCGGGAGATCCAGGCGCACTGGGCGGCCGGGCGCAACGAATACCGCCAGGAATACCGGCTCCGGTGCGCCGATGGCCGCTACGTGTGGATCGACGACCGAACATCCATCACCCGCAATGCCTCGGGCGAGATCGCCAGCATCAGCGGCATCCTGCTCGACATCACCGCGCAGAAGAAAGCGCAGGCGGCCCTGCGCGAACAAGGCGAGGTGCAGCGCCTGTTCTACGAACTGCCCTTCATCGGCATGGGCATTTCGTCGCCCGGGTCCAAACAGTGGCTGCAGGTGAACGACCGCATGTGCGAGATCCTGGGCTACTCGCGAGAAGAGTTGCTGGGCACGCCGTGGACCAACATCACGCCCCAGCCCGATCTGGACCAGAACCTGGCCCTGCTTCAGTCCATGGTCGATGGCAAGACCGACCAATACCAGATGCAGAAGCGCTACATCCGGGGGGACGGCCGCATCGTGCACACCGAGCTCGATGTGCGCGCCCTGCGCCTGGCCGACGGCACCCTGCACCGGTTGTTTGCCACCGTGCGCGACGTCACCGAGTGGATGCAGGCTGGCGAAGCGCTGCGCGAGCAGAAGTCGCTGCTGGAGCAGGCCGAGGAACTGGCCGGCCTCGGTTGCTGGCAGTATGGCGCCAGCGACCATGTGGTGTGGTGGTCGAACCAGATGTTCCGCAACATCGGGCGCGACCCGGCCCTGGGAGCCCCGCCCGATCTGGCCGGCTACCTGGACTGCATTCATCCGGAAGACCGGCAGCGGGTCGACGCCTTCATGCGCTCGGCCGATGCGGCCGTGGCCGTCATCCACACCGAGTTCCGGCGCCACCCCGACCTGGGAGAGGAGCGCTGGTTCCGTGCCAGCATGGAGCGTCACCGGGGCCGCGACGGCGGCTGGCGCTACTCGGGCACTTTGCTCGACATCACACCGCTCAAGCAGGCCCAGTTGGCCCTGCAGCGCACCAACACCGAGCTTGAGCGCCGGGTGGCCGAACGCACCGAGCAGCTCAGCGTGGCCAACCGCGAACTCGAGTCGTTCACCTACACGGTTTCTCACGACCTGAAGGCGCCGTTGCGCGGTATTGATGGGTACAGCCAGCTGCTCGAGGAGGAGTACGGCCCCCGGATGGACGAGGATGCGCGGGGGTTCGTCCGGCGCATCCGGCGTGGCGTGGAGCAGATGAGCGCGCTCATCAACGACCTGCTCGACTATTCGCGCATGGAGCGCCGCACGCTGGACATGCAGCCGATCGACCTGGCCGCGACCGTGGAGCGCGTGCTGGAGGAATTCGGTGCAGATATCGAGCGAACGTGTGCGGAAGTTCAGTTGCTTTTACAGCCGATGCGGTTGACACTCGACCGCGAAGGTCTGTCGCTGGTGGTCCGCAACCTCGTCGGCAATGCGCTCAAGTTCACGCGGCCAGGCGAAGTGCCCAGGCTGCAGATCGGCTCGAAAACCGAAGGCGGACGGCACCTGGTGTGGGTGCGTGATGAGGGTGTGGGATTCGACATGAAGTACCACGACAGGATCTTCGGCATCTTCCAGCGCCTGCAGCGCGCCGAAGACTATCCGGGCACGGGTGTCGGTCTTGCCCTGGTCTTCAAGGCGGTGCAGCGCATGGGCGGCCGCGTCTGGGCTGAGAGCCAGCCTGGCAGCGGCGCCACGTTTTTCCTGGAGTTCCCCGCATGAGCAACCGAACCGTGTCGTTGCCACCCATCCTGCTGGTCGAGGACAACCCGATGGACCTCGATCTGACGTTGCGCGCCTTCAGCAAGCGCAAGTTTTCCAACGAAATTCAGATTGCCAGAGACGGCGAGGAGGCGCTGGCCTTTCTCCCTCGTTGGGAGGCCGGCGAGCCGATGCCGGCGGTGATCCTGCTCGACATCAACCTGCCGCGGATCACCGGTCTGGAGGTGCTGCAGACCTTCAAGCGCCACGAGCTGGCCCGCCGGATCCCGGTGGTGGTGCTCACGTCGTCCCGCGACGACCGCGACCTCAAGTCGGCCTACGACCACGGCGTCAACTCGTACATCGAAAAGCCGGTCAGCTTCTCCAAGTTCATTGACGTGGCCGAGCACATCGAGCTGTACTGGTGCGTCCACAACGAGCGCCCGTACTGATTCTCCGGCCTGCCGAACGGGTAAGCTGCACCCATGACGACCACTGGAGGTGCGACGTGTTCAAGATCCTGATCCCCCTGGACGGCTCGGCCGAGGCGCTGGCCGCGGTGCACCATGTGCTGGAGTGTGTGGGTGCCGGCATGCGGGTGCGCTGTGTGCTGGCCAACGTGCAGGAAAGCGCGTCGCTGTACGAACTGGTGACCGCCCACGACCCCGAGGTGCTGCAGCGCGTGGCCGACGAGGCCGGCCACGACTTGCTGCGCCCCGCGCTGCAACTGCTGGCGGCCGCCGGCGTGCAGGTCGACACCGAGGTGGTGCAGACCGGCGAAGTGGCCGACGCGCTGCTGGACGTGGCCGATCGCCACGGGGTCAACGCCATCTTCATGGGCGCGGGAGCCGCCGGGCTGGCCGACCGGGTGCTCGGCTCGGTCACCATCGATCTGGTGCAGGCCGCACCCGTGCCGGTCACGGTGGTGCGCCCCCGCGAGAGCGCTTAATGCCCGGTTAAGCCTGCGCGCGCACGCTGTCGCGCTTTGCCCGTTGTTGCCCATGCGACTGATCGTTCTCGAAGATGACCCCGCGCTGGGCGACGCCCTGAGCACCGGACTGCGCCAGCAGGGCCATGTGGTGGACTGGTTCACCGACGGCGAGCAGGCCGACCAGGCCGTGTCGACCGCCCCTTACGACGCCATGGTGCTTGACCTCGGCCTGCCGCGCACCGACGGCCTGGCCTGGCTGAAGCGTTGGCGCGAACGGGGTGTGCCCCTGCCCGTGCTCGTGCTCACCGCGCGCGATGGGCTGGACCAGCGCGTGGCGGGTCTGGACACCGGGGCCGACGATTACCTCATCAAGCCGATCGCGATCGAGGAACTGGCCGCGCGCCTGCGCGCCATGCTGCGCCGCTCCACCGGCCGCGCTCAGACAGAGTGGACCCACGGTCCGCTGCGCTACGACCCCGCAAGCCGCCAGGTGCACTGGCGCGACCGCGCCGTGGAACTGACCGCCCGCGAAACGGCACTGCTCGAGGCCTTGCTCAAGCAGCCGCAGCGCGTGCTGTCCAAGGCGCAGCTGCAGGAGCGGCTGTACGACTGGAGCGGCGGGGAACCCGAAAGCAACGCCCTCGAGGTGCATGTGCACCACCTGCGCCGCAAGATCCACCCCGGCGTGATCCGCACCGTGCGCGGCGTGGGCTACGCGCTGGGCGCCGCCGACCCCGAGGACGCACCGTGAGCCTGCAGCGCCGACTGCTGGTCTATCTGCTGATCTGCGCGCCGTTGGTCTGGGGAGTGGCCCTGGCGATATCCGCGGCCAAGGCACGGCACGAGGTCAATGAGCTGTTCGACACCGAGCTGATCCGCCTCGCCCGCCAGGTTCAGGTGCTCACGGCGGGTCAGGGCATCTTGCGCCCGGAAGCGCCGTCGCCGCCGCCCACCGCGAACGACGTGCTGGGTGGGGAGGCCGACCTGGAAGACCTCGCCCTGGCCGTCTGGGACCGGACGGGCCAGCGCGTGCTGGTCGATCGTGAAGGCGCGCAACTGCCGTGGCGCGCCGATGCATCGGGCTTCAGCGATCAGTTGATCGACGACGAAGCCTGGCGCATCTTCTACCTGCAGGCGCCCCAGGGGCAATGGCTGGTGGCCGCCGGGCAGCGGATGTACGAACGCGACGAACTGGTCTGGGGACTGTTGGGCAGCCAGTTGCTGCCCTGGTTGCTGGTGCTGCCGCTGCTGCTCGCGGCCATGGCCTGGGCGGTTCGCACGGCATTGGCCCCCATGCGGGAGCTGGCCGATGAGTTGGGCCAACGGGGCGCCGACAACCTGGGCCAGGTGGTCGTCGAGCGTGCGCCGAGCGAACTGCAGCCCCTGCTGGCGGCCATGAACGGCCTGTTCGCCCGGATCGACGACACGCTCGCGCGCGAGCGCCGATTCACCGCCGATGCCGCGCACGAACTGCGCACGCCGATTTCGGTGCTGGCCGCGCAATGGTCCGTGTACCGCGGCGCCAGCGGCGACGCCGAACGCGAGCGCGCGTCGCGGGCCCTCGACGCGGGCCTGGCCCGTCTGTCGCGCCTGGTGGACCAGATGCTCGGTCTGTCGAGGCTGGAGGCCACCGACCGGCTGAAGGACCCGCAACCGCTGGACTGGCCTGCCCTGGTCGAGCAGGTGGTCTCCGATGTGTTGCCGCTGGCCGAGCGCCGGCATGTTGAACTGGCGTGTGACTGGGGCGATGCGCCCGGCGCCGAAGGTGCATCGCCCGCCTGGCGCGGCGATGCCAGCCTGATGGGCCTGTTGCTGCGCAACCTGCTGGACAACGCGGTGCGGTATGCCCCCGAGCGATCGACCGTGTGGCTGCGTTTCTCCGGGCAGGATGTGTGCGTGGAAAACCAGGCACCGCCGGGACTGCGAACGCACGATCTCGCCGACTGGGGCGAGCGCTACCACCGCCCGGATGGCCAGAGCGAAAGTGGCAGCGGCCTGGGTGTGTCGATCGCCCGGCGGATCGCCGAGCTTCACGGCCTGGCACTGGCGCACCGGCTTTCGGCCGATGGCCAGCACGTGCAGGCCGTGCTCAGCGAGCGTTGAGCCTGGCCATCAAGGCCTTGATTTCCTCGCGGCGGCCGGCGTCGGCCACCTGGCGCCCCGACCGTGGCGGGGCGGCCAGTGCACGGTCAAGGTAGGGCATCGCCTGATCAGCGCGGTTGGTGTCCATCAGCAACTCGGCGTAGAAGAAATTGGGGTCGATGCCGTTGGGGTTGATCGCGAGCGCCTTTTTCAGCAGCGTCTCGGCCTTGGCCTTGTCGCCAAAGCCGATGGGCCAACCCGGCACCTTGTGGTAGAGCACGCCCAGACTGGCGTAGGCCGATCCGTCGAGCGCGTTGCCGTCGATCTCGATCGCCTTCTCGTAAACCGCCTTGGCCTGTTTGACCAGCGAAAGTGCGCCCAGGCCCCCGCGCTCGGCGGCCCACGAACTGAGGATGATGCCTTCCCACACCAGCGCCTCGCTGCGGCCGTTGAACGCCGTGCTGGTGTCGTGCGCCTTGGTGCTCAGTGCTTCGAACCGCTTCTCGCGTTCCTTCGAAGGCGTCTGGTAGCGAATCACCTCCCAGTCGCGCTGCAGTTCGCTCACCGCATCGTCCACCGGCGCGGCGTGCAGGGCAAAGGGAAGCCACAGGCTCATGGCGAGCAGGGCGGCAAGGGATTTTCTCGTGGCGGGTTTCATGTGGGGATTCCTTTGGTGGTGGTGGGCAGCAGCGCATCGCGGTGCTTTCGAAAACCGGTGTCGAGCCAGGGGCCGAACGCGCCGTTCAGGCGCACCGCAAGGCGTTCCGGGAAGCCGATGTGGCGTTCGGCGTCGCCACTGGCGAGCAGGCCGATCAGTGCCTGCGCCACCCGCTCCGGCGGATCGACCGCCGTGCCGGTGGCCTGGTTGAAGGCATCGCTGGCAGGGCTGTTGAAGGCGGTGCGTGTGGCGCGGGGCCCGAGCCATTGCACCCCCACTGCGGTCCCCGCCAGTTCGCGGCGCAGGGCTTCGGCGAACCGGTGAAGCCCCGCCTTGCTGGCGCCGTACACCGAGGAGCCCGGCACGCCGATGCGCCCCAGCGCCGAGCCCACGAACACGATGCGCGATTCGGGCATTTGCCGCAGGTGCGGCAGCAGCGCCTGGGTGAGCGCCATGGGCGACCACAGGTTGAGCTGCAGCACCCTGGCCATTTCGTCGGGTGGCAGGGTCTCGAAGGCGCCGAAGGCAGGCAGGCCTGCCGCGTGAACCACCGTGTCCACGCCCCAGGCAATGGCGGTGCGGGCGACCCGGGCGATATCGGCGGGTTGGGTGAGGTCACCCTGAACCCAGACCTGCGGTTCACCGGCTCGGCCGGGTTCGACCGTCCGTGCCTGGCGCGCCACGCCCATGGTGCGGGCACCCGCGTCATGGAGCGCCGCCACCATGGCACGGCCGATGCCGCCGCCAGCGCCGGTGATCAGCACGCGAGCGCGGTCCGGCTTCATGCAACCGCCTCTTGTCGCGCCACGGCCTGGGGCATGGGCAGGCTCAGGAACACGTCGCGGTAGAGCGAATAGAACACCCTGGCCGCGTGCACGATGGCTTGCTGGTCGGCAGGGTCGTCGATGCGGTCCATCAACAGGGCGAAGTGAGCGGTGTGTTCACGGTCGAGGGTGCCGTGCGAGCGCAGGTAACTGAAGCCGGCGTCGGGCAGGCCCAGCGGCTTCTGGATGGCGTCGGCCGCCAGCAGGGCCAGCGACACGCTGGTGCCCTCGAGCACATGGACCATGCCGAAGAACCCCAGCGGATTGCCCCGCTGGATCGTGTCGTGGGCGTAGGCCACCATCACCTCGGTGGCCACCGCGGGCTGGCCATGGCGCACCGCCTGCGCATCGCCGCCGCAGGCCGTGATGTCGTCGAGGATCCACTCGTCGTGGCCGGCCTCTTCCTCGATGTACTCGTCGAGCGCCTCGTTCAGCCATTGGTGGCGCGCGGGCAATGCGGCCTTCATGGCCCTGAGCAGCGGCACCGTGTGGCGCACATGGTGGTAGGCCTCGCGCAGGAAGGCCAGGTAGCTGGGCACCGACACCTGGCCGGCCAGTGCGCCCTGGATGATGGGTGTGGCCAGCAGCCGCTGGCGGGCCTCGGCGGTGTCGCGTTCGAGCGTGGTGTGAAACGTCATGCGGATGTCCTCATGCAATGGATGGGGGATGTGGCTTGCGTCGGGTCGGGTTTGGCGGTGTCTTGCAACAGCGGGCTGTAGCGGGCCTGCACGCGCGCGCGCACCGGCCTGCCGTTGGGGGTGAACAGCCCGTGCGCCTGGTCGTGTGCCGCCTGACCGATGACCCAGGCGCCGATGCGGGCGTAGTCGGGCAACCCGCGGTTGGCGCGCTCGACCGCCTGGGCAATGGCGGCGTGCGGTTCCGGGCCGGCCGCGGGCGAAGGCCAGATGACCGCCTGCAGTTCGGGCAGACCGTCGCCCATGACGACCGCCTGCGCGATGGCGGGCTGGCTGGCGAGCACCGTTTCCACCCATTCGGGAGACACGTTGCGGCCGAAGCCGGTGATGAGCACGTTCTTGCGGCGGCCCTCGATGAAGAGATAGCCGTCGTCGTCGACGTGGCCGAGGTCGCCGGTGGGCCACCAGGGGGGCACGGGTTCGGTGTCGCCGAGGTAGCCCAGGTGCAGGCTGCCGCGCACCTCGATCTCGCCGGTGGCGGTCACCCGCACCTCACCGTGCGGCAGCACCCGCCCCACGCTGCCGGCGCGGTCGGCGCCCGGCAGGTTCAGGCTTTGGACCGAGCAGGCTTCCGAGAGGCCGTAGCCCTCGAAGGCCGGTATGCCCAGCGAGCGCGCCTGGCCGAGCAGCGGTGCGCCGACCGCCGCGCCGCCCACGGCCACGAAGCGCAGCGACCCGCTGGCGCGCTGGCCGCTGGTGGCCAGGAATGCGCACCAGGCGCGCAGCATCTGGGGCAACAGGATCAGGCTGCCCGCCTGCTGCTCGCGCACGGTGCGGTCCAGCACCGCCGGGTCGAATTTCGACGAGCCACTCAGGCCCACGGCGGCCGCGGGCATCGAGATCAGCGTGGCCCCCTGGCTGCGCGCGGCCATCGACCCCGCCACGTTTTCCAGCAGCACGGCATAGGGCAGCACGCTCAGGTGGCGCTCGATGCCGAGCGGCCCGAGGGTGTGCACCAGGCTTTGTGCCACGGCATCCAGTGCCGCCGCGCCAAGGCAGACGCCCTTGGGCTGCCCGGTGGTGCCCGAGGTGAACGTGACCTTGGCGGTCCCGGGCGGCAGGGGGCGGTGAGCGGTTTCTCGCCGGGCCAGACAGACCGTTTCCTTCGCCAGTCGACGCGTTCGCCAGGCCAGCTCGGGCCATTGCACCGCCAGCGCGGGTGCGGCGATCAGCGTGTCCACACCGGCGGCGTCCATGGCATGGGCCACCTGAGCGGAGGTGAAGAACGAAGGCAGCGGCACATGCACCACACCATCGGCGAGGGCCGCTTCGTCGATGGCGACGAACGCGGCGCCGTTGTCGAGCAGAGTCGCCACCACACGGGAACCCGCCTCGGCCAGCGCGAGACTGGCCTGGCGCACTTCATCCCTCCAATCGGTGGCCGTCCAGGCGCCGTGGGCCGAGCGCAGCACCGCGTTCATGCCAGACCGCCCCGGCGCTGCAGCGCATGCAGGGCCACCTGCAACTGTCCGGCCTGCACCAGCGGGCGGTGGTCGTAGTAGCTGCCCCAGTCCCCAGCGTCTTCGCCGAGCAGGGCCGGATCGGCCATGCCCAGGGCGATCGGGGCCACACCGAGGCGAACGAAGAGCTGCCGCAGTTCCTGCGTGAGGGTGCTCACGATCCAGTCGAAGCCCTCGCGCGCCAGCAGCGGCGCCATCAGCAGAATCAGCCGGCGCCCTTCGCCGGCCCGGGTGGCTGCCAGGTGCCCCACTTCGGCGATGCGCGAGCGCAGAACCGGCTGATCGAATGCGTCGGTGAGCCGCTGGTCCACCGGGGCATCGAGGTAGCGCTCCAGGAACAGCGGGCCCTGATCGGCGGCACGGTAGCCAGCGGCGGCCACCAGGGTGCCATCGGCGTCGTGCAGGCCCACCAGCATGGGGGCAAAGCTGTGCACGTCGGCGCCGAAGCGGTCGCGAAACACGGTCCGGATGTAGGCCTCGACCGCCGCGCGGCCCGGGTCGCCCGGCCCGTGCTCTCGCAGGGCGGGGAATCCGGCTGGCTGGGTGAGGCCGGGGGGCATGGCCGCATGGGGTGGCCAGGCCATGGAAAGCGTGGGCATGGAATCTCCGGGCACCCGCGAGGGCGGGTGGCTCGGAGGCGATGCTCGGGGCCGGTGATTAACCGGGCCTTAAGCGGTCTGGCGACGACCGCCTGGCGGCGACGGGGGGAGTGTCAGGCCGGCCCGGCGGCCTTGAGCCCGCGCACGGGTTCGATTTCGGCGTACTCGACCGCGCGCAGCCCGGTGAGCAGTGCCACCGCGCCGGGCGCGTCGGTCTGCGACACCCGCACTTCGTACACGTCTGCCATGGCGTGGGTGGACGCCCCGGGGAACACCTGCTCGGGCCGGCAGTGGAAGCGCTCTTCGATCGTTCGCGTGACTTCGTCGCGCGAGCGCCGGGACGCGCGAGACTTCAGCTTGAACAGCACGTTCATGGAGGAGACCCTCGGATGAACGGTCAGTATGCCAGAGGGGTCAGCGCAAGGCATCTTCCTGGTTGACGATGCCGTGTCCGAATGTATTGCTGCGCTTTCCGGCGCGTTGACCGGCAGCCGGCCGTGCGGTGGCGGCCAGGTGGGCGGCCACCTGCGCCACGTCCCAGTCGGGGTGGCGGGCGCGCACCAGGGCAGCCACCGCCGCCACGTGCGGCGTGGCCATCGAGGTGCCTGAACTGGTGTCGAACGGGGGCCCCGACCGGGCCGAGGTCGGCACCGTCGACACGATGTTGACACCCGGTGCGCTCAGGAACGCGTGCCGGCCGGTGTTGGAAAACGGCGCGTCCCGGTCCAGTTCGTCCACCGCCGCCACCCCGTGCACGCCGGGGTAGGCAGCGGGGTATTCCACCGGATCGCCCAGTTCGCGCTCGTTGCCCATCGCGGCCACCACAAACACGTCGGCTGCGCGCAGCCGACGGAACAGTCGGGTCTCGGTCTGGCTGCTCGCGGTGCCACCGAGGCTCAGGTTGAGCACCCGCGCACCCGATGTCTCGACCGCGGCCAGCGCGCGAAGGTACTGGGCGAACGCCACATAGCGCCGACCATCGCCCATCGGCCGGTCGTCGATCACCTTCCACACCTGCAGCGGGCAGTTGGCGATGCCGCTGCAGCCGGCCAGGTCGTCGCAGAGGGCCGCGATGGTGCCGGCCACGTGCGTGCCATGGCCCTCCAGGTCGTCGGGCGACAGGCCGTCGTGGTCGTAACGGGTCACGACCGAATCGGGCAGCAGCGGGTGGCGGCGGTCAATGCCGCTGTCGATCACGGCCACCGGCACGCGGTGCGCGCTGGTTCGCCGGGCGCCGAAATGCCGGATGGCGCGCAGGCCCCACTGGCGGTTCAGGGCGGGGTCGGGTCGGCGGGGCGCGCTGAGCCAGCGCGCCGGCACCGGTTCGACGAGGTCGATTTCCTCGCTGTTGCGCAGCAGGCGGTCCAACCGGCGCGGGTCGGTACCGGGCCCGTCCGGAAAGCGCAGGATCGCGAAGCCTTCTCCGCCGGGCGCCAGTGCATCGCCCACGGTGCGGGCCAGCGCGCGCTGCCAGCTGGCAAACCGGCTCGCCAGCGCGTGCAGCGGGTCGAGCGTGAAGACCGGTTCGACCGACCGCAGCCCGAACCGGTCGTGCAGGTGGTTCATGAGCAGCGCCTGGCTGGACGCCGCGGCAATCCGGTGCGCCTCGAACCCGTCGCGCGGGCCGCGGGTGAAGGTCATCGCTGCGCGCAGGGCCGCCGGCCGGAACCGCACCAGGAATTCCCCCGGCAGGTGGGCGGGTGGTGCGGCCTCGTGGGTCAAGGCCGGTGCCTTGGGTTGCCGGTCGTTCGTGCGATGGGTCACGCGGGTCCTCCTTGGGGGTGCACTGAATCGGGGTCCAGTGTCTTCACCGGGCGGCCCCGATACCCCTCCTGGGTACGTGTTGCCGCTGGTCGGAACCGCAGAACTGAACCTAAAGTCCCCCCCTTTTCCACCGATAGCCCATCAGAACACCCGGCCTGTTTGTGCCGGAGCCACACTTCTCGGGGGTAGCCATGATCCCAACCAGTCCCACCCAACCCAGCGCCTGGACGTCGGCCAGTGCACCCGTGTCCACCGCCGTTCCGGCGGTGCTCGCCGTGGCGCCGGCCGCCCCGGCCTCCCGCGATGCGCAGACCGGGCTGGAACAGCGCCGCAGCCAGGCCCCGGCACGCGATGCCCGGGCCACGCCATCGGCGGTTCAGCCCGCCGATGCGGCCCGGGTGCAGGCCGATCTGGCCGAGCAGCGCATGGCCGAGTCGGAGCGCCGCGAAGCCGAGGCCCGGCGTGCACTGGAACTTCAGGAAGCGCAGGCCGAAACGGTGGAGCAATTGCGCCAGGTGCTTCGCAAGGTGTGGGACGCCAGCGCGGCGGTGGTCGAACAGGCGCTGGCCCGCGAGGCCGAGCAGCAGGCTGGCGTGAGCCCGGTGGCGCCGCGCGCCATCAGCGCCTATGAATCCCCGGCGACGCCCGATGACCGGACGCCGGGGGTGAGTCACCGGGCCTGATTGCCGTTGACCGCTCTCAGGTCAGGCTGAGGTCGAGTCCGTTCGGAGAAAACGCGGGCAGTGCGGCACGGGTGTCGCGAACATCGACCCGAAGGGTGTCGGCGAGCGCGCGCAGCGCCTGCATGTCGCCCGATGCACCGGCCTTCTCGATGCGTCCCGACACGTTCACCAGGGCGCGCAGGCCCAGCAGCATGCACGACCCCTTGAGCCGGTGCGCCTGGTACACGATGGCGGTGACGTCCTCTTCGGCCAGTGCGCGCTGAAGCACCGGCACCGTGCCGTCGGGCCCATCGAACAACATGCCCAGCAGCTCGGCCAGCATGTCGCCGGGCATCATGTCCCTCAGCTGCCCGTGCACGTCGGCATCGATCAACTGGTGCGGGCTGCGTTCCAGCCGCACAGCGGCCTGCAGCTCGGCCGGGGCCGTCTCTGCCGAGTCGCCAAACAAGCCGCATCGGCGCAGCGCGCGCCGCAGGTCGGCTTCCTGCAGCGGCTTGGGCGCGAACTGGGTCACGCCAGCTTCAGCCGCCAGCTTGCGCGTGTCATTCACCACATCGGCGGTGACCATGATGATCGGCACCTGCCCGGCCGGGGACGGCAGCGCGCGGATCTCCCGCGCCGTGGCAATGCCGTCCAGCACGGGCATGTGGTAATCGAGCAGCACCACATCGAATGGTTCGCGGTGCAGCAGTTGCAGCGCCTCGAAGCCGTTCTCGCAGAACTGGGCTTCGTGCCCCATGCGCTCGATCAGCAGGTTGAGG
Organism: Hydrogenophaga sp. XSHU_21; assembly: GCA_046604145.1. Taxonomy (GTDB): domain Bacteria; phylum Pseudomonadota; class Gammaproteobacteria; order Burkholderiales; family Burkholderiaceae_C; genus Hydrogenophaga. The sequence goes on along the minus strand of JBKIXD010000002.1, from coordinate 715,691 downwards.
TACTTGAGGTTGACCGGGTGGTCTTCGGCCACCAGCAGGCGAAGGCGCCTGGTCGGTGCCACGCGGCGGCGCTCCCAGGCCTCGTCGTCCAGCAATGCAGCGTGGTCCACCGGTGGTGCGTCGCAGCGAGGCAGGCTGAGCGTGACCGTGAAAACCGATCCCTTGCCGGGGGTGCTCTGCACCGTGATGTTGCCGCCCATCATGCGCGCCAGCGTGCGCGAGATCTCGAGCCCGAGGCCCGTGCCGCCCACGCGGCGGCGAAGCGAGCTGTCGGCCTGGTAGAAGCGGGTGAACAGCTGACCGATGGTCTCGGCGTCCATGCCGATGCCCGTGTCCTGAACCGTCATCCGGATGCCGTCGGGCAGGCCGCTGTCGGGTTCCAGAATGGCTTCGATGCTGCCCTTCGGCGTGAACTTGATGGCGTTGTTCAAGAGGTTCAGCAGGATCTGCCGGACGCGCGTGGCGTCGGCCTTCACCCAGGCCGGCAGGCTGTCATCGCAGACGCAGGTCAGTGTGACGCCCTTGTCGCGCGCCAGCGGTTCGAGCAGGGTCACGGCGTCGCCGGCCATCTGCGAAAGATTGAGCGCGGCCGGCGACAGCTTCAACGTGCCCGATTCGATGGTGGAGATGTCGAGGATGTCGTTGACGATGCCGAGCAGGTGCTGGGCCGAGTCCGAAGCCGTCTGCACATGGTCGCGCTGCTGGCTGGTCAGGCGGGTGTCCTCGAGCAGCTTGAGCATGCCGAGCACACCCTGGAACGGGGTGCGGATTTCATGGCTCATGTTGGCCAGGAAGGCGCTCTTGGCCTGGTTGGCGGCTTCCGCCTGGTCACGGGCCGCTGCCAGTTCCTGGCTGAGGTGCTGCAGCTTTGCGTACTGCTGTGCCTGCTGCCGGATGTGCCGAACCAGCAGCGTCACGAACAGCAGCATGGCCACGACCTGCACCGCCGCCAGAACGATGAGCAGCAGACCCTGGCGGCGCAACAGGGTGTTGCGCTCGTCGAGGAACCGCGCGACCGCGCGGTTCGCCTCGCGGGTGAGTTCGGACAGGGCCGGGCTCAGGCGCCGGGCTTCGACGTGCAGAAGCTCCAGCGCCGCCGGGTCGTTCATCAGGCGGTCCGGGCTGGCGAACAGCGGTTCGGCCATCTGCTCGAACTTCTGGACCTCCAGCAGGAGCGGCTCGAACCCATGCCAGGCGGCCAGCAGGTCGCGGCGCGGGATGGCGCTGATCAGCTCGATGCGGCTCAGGAACACCTCGTGGCGTTCCATCAGATCCTCGGGCAGCACGTTGGGCTCCCGCCTCGACGCGGCGACCACCACCTCGTCCAGCCGGGTCAGCTCGCGCTCGAGCTGGTAGGCCTGCCACATGATCGAGTCGACCTGGCGCGTGTCGGTGTCCTGCAGCAACTGCCACTGGCGCCACTGAAGCCACCCCAGCGGAATCAGCGTCACCATCAGCAACGCCGAAATCGCCATCGTCCATTGCCGCGGCCCCCATGCGGCGAAACCGCGGGCAGGCTGGTTCATTCGATGTTCATCCGCTTGAGCTGCCAGATGGAACGCTCGTAATAGGTCGACGAACGAAGCTCGGCCTTGCTGTCGAAGGGGTAGACCACGAAGAGCGGCCCCTTGTCGCGCACGGCCATCGGCTTGTCGTCCAGCAGGCGCGCCACGATCACGCCCTGGGCGGCGGCATCGGACACCGGAATGCGGATGGTGTAGTCGTTGATGGCCGTGGCGTTCACGGTCGTGCCCTTGGCCTGCACCGCGGCCAGAAGATCGGCCAGCCGGGGGCCGGTGAACTTCACCGGTTTGTCGTACCAGGGTGTGCGGGTGGTGAAGCTGTGCTGGGGCAGGGCCTCGATCATGGCCATGTCGAACACCGCGGTGCTGCCCCGGTTGGTGGCGCCGATCTTTCCGTCGACCGTCAGGATCACCCGGCCCTTGGGCTCGGCCAGGTTCTGGGCGGAGGCTGTGCCTGCGGTGACCAGCAGGGGCAGGGCGGCAGCAAGGGCGATCAGGGCGCGTCGGGCGAAGGGTCGATGGTTCATGGATTCACCTGTCAGGTCAGATGCGGTGGCGAACGCCGGCCGGTGCACTGGCCAGCCGTGCGAGCACCGCGGGGGCAATCTGGTTCAGCGGAAGCACCTCGTGGGCTGCGCCGTGCTGGATCGCCATGCGCGGCATGCCGAACACCACACAGCTCGCCTCGTCCTGCACATAGTTGTAGCTGCCGGCGTCCTTCATTTCACGCATGGCACTTGCACCATCGGCGCCCATGCCGGTGAGCATGATGCCGATGGCGTTCGGGCCGATGACGCGGGCCGCCGACTTGAACAGCACCTCCACCGATGGGCGGTGGCGGTTGACGGGCTCGGTGTCTTCCACCACCGCCACGTAGTTCGAGCCGCTGCGCTCGATGCGCAGGTGGCGGCCACCCGGCGCGATGTAGGCATGGCCGGGCAGGATGCGCTCGCCGTCGCGGGCCTCGGCCACGCGGATCTTGCAAAGACTGTCCAGCCGGTTGGCAAAGCTGGTGGTGAATCCCGGGGGCATGTGCTGGGTGATGACGATGGCAGGCGCGTCGGCCGGCATCGGCACCAGCACCTCACGAATGGCTTCCGTGCCTCCCGTGGAAGCACCGATGCAGATGATCTTCTCGGTCGAAACGCGCGGCAAGGGCCCGGCGGGCCGACTGTGTGAAACGCCCGCGGCACTGTTCACGGCCGGCGCGGAATTCGTGGCCGGGGCGCTCGCCAGGCGGCGCACCTGGGCCGCGGCCGCCACGCGGACCTTGTCGACAATGTCGCCGGCGAGCTCGTTCAGGCCCTGGCTCACCCCGATCCGCGGCTTGGCCACGAAGTCGATCGCGCCCAGTTCCAGGGCACGCAGCGTGATGTCGGCCCCTTGCTCCGTCAGGGTGGACACCATCACCACCGGCATCGGCCGCAGCCTCATGAGGCGGGAGAGAAACTCCAGCCCGTCCATGCGAGGCATCTCGACATCCAGCGTGATCACGTCCGGGTCGAGTTCCCGGATCATTTCGCGGGCGGCCAGCGGATCGGCGGCAGCGCCCACACACTGCATGTCGTGCTGCCGATTGATGATCTCGGCCAGCAGGCTGCGCACCAGCGCCGAATCGTCCACCACCACCACTCGGATCTTTGCCAAGGTCCTCTCCCGGTTTGTCTCTCAGAACAGATCGATGGAGCCACCCGCCGTGCTGGTGACCACCACCGCGGCACTGCCCTTGCGTTCCTGGGTCTCCAGCGTGTCGGGGTGCGAATGCGCCAGGCGCTTGACCATGGCCTTGCCGGTGGCCGGAAAAAAGCACACCTTGCGCGGGTGGATGTCCAGCACGTCCTTGGACACCACCGCGATGCGCTCGGTCTGCAGATAGTCCAGCACGAACCTGGTGTTTCGCTCGCCCACGTTCATGGTGGTGAAGCTGCTCATCACGGCGCCCCCACCGAACACCTTGGCCTGCATGGTCTCGCGCCGGGCGCCCTGCTTCATCAGCTCGTTGATCAGCAGCTCCATCGCGTAGGAGCCGTAGCGACCGCCCGAGTCGCTGCCGCCCTCGGGCAGCATGAAATGGTTCATGCCACCCACCCGAACGCGGGGATCCCAGATGCAGGCGGCAATGCAGGAACCGAGCACGGTCATGACGACCAGCTCGTCGGCGGTCACGTAGTACTCGCCGGGCAGCACCTTGACCGCGTCGCTGCGGAAGTGCGGCTCGTGGAAGAAGAACGATGCCTCGCCCGGCTTGGGCGTGCGGCGCTTGTACTCCTCCACGCGCGACACCACCCCGGGTGCCGGTGTCACGCGGGGGAGCGGCGCCTGCCGGATCGCCGAGCTGGCCAGGCTAGAGGCGTTCATAGACGGTCTTGCCTCGCAGCGTGAACAGGTTTCGTGCGTCGCTGAAGTTCTCGGCATGACCGACAAACAGCGTGCCGCCCGGGCGCATCACCCGGTGGATCCGCTCGAGCACGGTGCGCTGCGTCGGTGCATCGAAATAGATCATCACGTTGCGACAGAACACCACGTCGAAGGCGTCTCGCAGGGGAAGCTCCTGGATCAGGTTGACCACTTGAAAGCTCATGTGCTTCTGCAGCTCGGGTTTGACCCGCATGAACCCGGCGTTGGTGCCCTTGCCACGCAGGAAGAAGCGCTGCAGCCTCTCCGCAGAGAGCCCCTTGTTGCCCTCCACCTTGTAGACGCCGCGCTGTGCGGTGGCCAGCACCTTGGTGTCGATGTCGCTGTTGACGATCTCGAACTGCCCGTTGGCCCCCAGCACCTCGGCGCAGATCATGGCGATCGAGTAAGGCTCCTCGCCGGTGGATGCGGCCGAGCACCAGATGCGCCAGGCATGTCCCGGCTTGCTGCGAAGCAGCTGGGCCAGCGCATCGAAGTGGTGCGACTCGCGGAAGAAGGCTGTGAGGTTGGTGGTCAGCGCGTTGATGAACTCCTGCCACTCGGCGCCATCATGGCGCTCGAGCCAGTCCAGGTAGCTCTTGAAGCTCCCGTGGCCGGTTTCGCGCAGTCGGCGCGACACCCGGCTGTACACCATCGCGTGCTTGCCGTCGTGCAGGCTGATGCCGGCCTTTTTGTAGATCAGCGCCTTGATGCGGGTGAAGTCGTCGTCGGACCAGACGAATTCGCGGCCCTCTGCCACGGGGCCGTCGTCGACCGGCATGGCCAGGCGGGGCATCGGCTGCGGGGCAGGGCGTCGTGAGGCGGAAGGGGTGAGCATCGCGGGGCGTGCCGGTGGGTGGAGGGCCGCCTGCGCGGCCCGAATGGGGTTCAGTGCCTCGAGCGGCGAACGAGGGCCGAGGTGTCGAGGATCAGTGCCACCTTGCCATCGCCCAGGATCGTGGCGCCCGAGACGTTGGGCACCTTGCGGTAGTTGCTCTCGAGGTTCTTGATGACGACCTGCTGCTGGCCGAGCAGTTCGTCCACCATCAGCGAGACGCGCTGGCCATCGGCCTCGATGACCACCATGATCGGCACACCCCCGCTGTGCTCGAAGCGGGGCACATGGAAGATCTGCTCGAGTTCGATCACCGGCATGTATTCGTCGCGCACCTTCACCACCCGGGCGCCTTGCGCCATGGTGTTGATGTCGGTCGGCTTGATCTGGAACGACTCGATGACGCTGGCCAGCGGCAGGATGTAGACCTCGTCCGCCACCCGAACGGACATGCCGTCCATGATGGCCAGGGTGAGGGGCAGGCGCACCGAGACGCGCATGCCGTAGCCTTCGGCCGAATCGATTTCGACCGTGCCGCCGAGCGCGGTGATGTTCTTCTTGACCACGTCCATGCCGACGCCCCGGCCCGACACGTCGGTGACCTGGTCGGCGGTGGAGAAGCCGGGCGCGAAGATCAGGTTCCAGACCTCCTGGTCGCTCAGGCTGTCGGGAGCGTCGATGCCCTTCTCGCGCGCTTTGCTCAGCAGCTTCTCGCGGTTGAGGCCCTTGCCGTCGTCCCGCACCTCGATGAGGATGCTGCCGCCCTGGTGGGTGGCCGACAGGATGATGTTGCCGGTCTCGTTCTTGCCCTTGGCCCGACGCTCCTCGGGCATCTCGATGCCGTGATCGCAGCTGTTGCGGATCAGGTGGGTCAGCGGATCGGTGATCTTCTCGACCAGACCCTTGTCGAGCTCGGTGGATTCGCCTTGCGTGACCAGCTCGACCTTCTTGCCGAGCTTGGCCGCCAGGTCGCGCAGCATGCGCGGAAAGCGGTTGAACACCACCGACATCGGAATCATCCGGATCGACATCACCGCTTCCTGCAGGTCGCGGGTGTTGCGGTCGAGGTCGGCCAGGCCCGCCAGCAGCGGGTGGTTGGCGTTGTTGTTGTCCAGCTCGCGGCTCTTTTGCGCCAGCATGGCCTGGGTGATCACCAGTTCACCCACAAGGTTGATGAGCTGGTCGACCTTGCTGACCGACACGCGCAGCGTGGTCGACTCGAGCCCGGCGGTGCTGGCCGCCGAGGCGGCCTTGTTGTCGGCGGCGGGCTTGGCTTCCTTGCGGGCAGCGGTCGCGGGCGCCGAATCGGTGCCTGGCAGCCCCGGAGAACCTTCGAAGAACCCGTAATCCTTCCCCTCGGTGGCCGGGGGCATGGGCACCTTGCCGTGCACGACCTCGCCGGCCTCGTGGATGTGGATCTGTTCGCGGCTCACGTGAAAGGTGAACAGGTCCAGCAGTTCGTTGTCGCTGGCGCCGGTGCGCGCGCGGAAGACGCGCTTGCCGGGCTGGTCGCAGTTCAGGGGCGTGACGGTGCCCAGGCCCGGAATGTCGCGGAACAGTTCGGCGATGCCGTCGGCCACGGCGGGGTTGTCCAGCGGCCCGATGTGGATGTCGATTTCGCGCTCGCCCTTGCCGGGTTTGGTGGTCGCGGCGGCCGGCTTGGCGGGGGCTGCGGCGGGCGCGGGCGCGGCCACGGGTGCCACCACCGCGGGCGCGGCCACGGGTGTGGCGGCTTCGGGCAGGTCTTCGCTGTTGGCCAGCGCATAGATGCGCGACACCAGGTTGCCGGTGTCGGGGCTGGTGCCGGAGCGGCCCTGGTGCACCGCCAGCTGGCCGCGCAGGGCGTCGCTCGATTCCAGCAGCACGTCGACCATGGCGGTCGTGGGCTTGAGTTCGTGGCGGCGCAGCTTGTCCAGCAGCGACTCGGCCTGGTGCGTGAGTTCGGCCACGTCGGCAAAGCCGAAGGTGGCCGCACCGCCCTTGATCGAGTGTGCGCAGCGGAAGATGGCGTTGAGCTCTTCGTCTTCGGCGTTCTCCACGTCCAGGGCGAGCAGCATCTGCTCCATCTGGTCGAGGTTCTCGCCGGCTTCCTCGAAGAAGATCTGGAAGAACTGGCTCAGGTCGATGTCGTTGCCGAGGTGTTGACCCTCGTTCATCATGTCGCCCATGTCGTGGCTCCTGGGGGAAATGGGGGGCCGCCGTTCAGCGGATGACCTTCTGGATGACCTCGATGAGGCGACCCGGATCGAAGGGCTTGACCAGCCAGCCCGTGGCACCCGCTGTGCGGCCGGCCTGTTTCATTGCGTCACTCGACTCGGTGGTGAGGATCAGGATCGGCGTGGCCCGGAACTTGGGGTGGTCGCGCAGCTTTCGGGTCAGTCCCAACCCGTCCAGGTTGGGCATGTTCTGGTCGGTCAGCACCAGGTCGATGGTGTGGGTCTGGGCCTTTTCCCAGGCGTCTTGACCGTCCACGGCCTCGACCACGTGGAAGCCGGCACCCGTGAGGGTGAAGGACACCATTTTTCGCATGGATGCCGAATCGTCGACGGCCAAAATGGATCGCATGGGGTTCTCCGTTCTTCGGGTGATATCGGCCGCTCGGGCTGGTACTTAAAACAGTTCGACGGAGCCGGCGTCCATCTCGTTCTGGGTGACGGGGCTGGGCCGGTCCGGCATCGGGTCCAGGTTCAGCGGCACTTCGTCTTCTTCGGGCGCCATCGCCTGCTCGGCCAGGCGCCAGGCGCAGCCCTGCAGCATTTTTCCGGTGTGCACCAGCAACTGGGTGGCCATGTCGTGGAACTGCAGCTCGGTCACCGCCTGGTGAAGGCTGTGGCGGATGCTGGCGAGTTGCTCGCCGCGGACGGTCTCCAGCGCGGCCAGGTCCCGGTTGGCGTTGCCAAAACGCTCCAGCAGGTTGCCGGTCGCGTGGTCAAGCAGACCTTCCAGCCGTTGCAGGTCGGTCATGGCCATCAGCAGCGAGTCCTGCAGATCGGCCACCAGCGCCACGGGCAGCGTGACGGTGGGCATGGTCGACAGAGAGGGGTTGGACTCCATGGGCGCGGCGGTGTGATGGGGTAGGGGGTAATAGAATTCTCTGCAACCGTTCTTGGTGGTATCGACCGAAAACGGCCCGGATTCAGGCCTATTTGGCCGCCTCTGCACACCCTTGATCCACACCGACACATGACCGGTCCCGGCGAAGCGAGCGAGCAGCGCGTGGTGCGCATCCTTCACCTGGAGGACTCCCGCGTGGACCACGCGCTGGTGAAGTTCGCGCTCCAGCGCAGCCAGCTGGCCAACGAGATCACGCTGGTCGACTCGCTGGAGGAGTTCCGCCGTGAGCTGCAGGGCAACCGCCACGACATCATCCTGGCCGACTACCACCTGCCCGGTTTCTCCGGGCTGGACGCCTGGGAGGTGGCCCGCGAGCTGCAGGTGCAGATTCCGTTCGTGATCCTGTCGGGCGCCATCGGCGAGACCGCCGCGGTGGACGCCATGCACCGTGGTGTGAGCGACTACTTGCTCAAGGACAGCATGCACCGCCTGTCCCACGTGGTGAAGCGGGCCCTGGAAATGAGCGAGGCGCGCAAGGCGCGCGAGCGCGCCGACGCCGAACTGGCCGAATCGCGCCAGCGCCTGGCCGAACTGGCCGAGCACCTGCAGACCAGCATCGAACAGGAGCGCGCCGACATCGCCCGCGAGATCCACGACGACATCGGCGGGGCGCTGGCCGCCGTGAAACTCGACCTGGCCTGGGTGGGTCGCCGGGCCACCGACCCCGAGATGCAGCGCCACGTGGCCTCCGCCATGGACATGCTGCAACACGCCCTGGGCGCGAGCCAGCGGATCATGATGAACCTGCGCCCGCCCATTCTCGACCAGGGCCTGGTGGCCGCGGTGCAATGGCTGGCCAACGGATTCGAGCGGCGCACCGGGCTTCGGGTGGTCGTGCGGCGCACGGCCGAGCGCATCGAGGTTCCGCGGGACGTTCAGCTCGTGGCTTACCGCACGGCCCAGGAAGCCCTCACCAACGTGTCCAAACACGCCAGCGGGGCCACCCAGGTGGAGATCGACCTCAACGATGGCGAGGGTGTGCTCACGCTCGAGGTGACCGACAACGGCCCCGGGCTGAGCAGCGGTGCGCTGCGCAAAACCAAATCATTCGGCCTGCTCGGACTTCGCGAGCGGGCGGCCAAGGTGGGCGGCTGGCTCGACGTGAGCACCTCGTCCCGAGGCACGTCGGTCATCCTGTCGGTGCCCCTGCAGGCGACCGAGCCGACCCCACCCAGCGAGCCCGATTCCAAGGAGACCCATGATCAAGGTGATCTTGTGTGACGACCATGCGGTGGTGCGCCGCGGCATCCGCGACACCATCAGCGAGGCCGTCGACATCCAGGTCGTCGGCGAAGCCGGCAGCTACCCCGAGCTGCGCGAGCTCATGCGCAAGACCACCTGCGACGTGCTGGTGCTCGACCTGAACATGCCCGGCCGTGGCGGCCTGGAGGTGCTGGGCGCCCTGAAGGACGAAGGATCGGTGGTCAAGGTGCTGGTGGTCTCCATGTACCCGGAGGACCAGTACGCCATTCGTTGCCTGCGTGCGGGTGCCCGCGGCTACGTGAACAAGGCCGGCGACCCGGCCGAACTGGTCAATGCCATCCGCGTGGTCATGCAGGGCCGCAAGTTCGTCACACCCGAAGTGGCGCAGATGCTGGTCGACACGCTCAGCGCACCCGAGACCGAGGAACTCCACGCCAGTCTGTCCGAGCGCGAGCTGCAGACACTGCAGAAGATCGCCTCGGGCAAGAAGCTGTCCGACATCGCCGAGGAGCTCATGCTCAGCCCCAAGACGGTGAGCGTCTACCGGGCCCGCGTGCTCGAGAAGCTGCACCTGTCGAACAACGCGGAACTCACGGTGTACGCCATTCGGAACGGTCTGGTGTGATGGCCCGCGCCCTGCTGCAACGGCCCACCCGGCGCGTCGCGCTGCTGCTGCTGGCGGTGGCACTGGCGGCCTGCAGCCGCACCGCACCCGAACAGCAGCTGCTCGAAACCGCCGAAGCCCTGCAGGACGCGATCGAGGACCGCGACACCGGCGACGTGATGGACCTCGTCGACGAGAACTTTCGCGGCAGCGCCAACCTGGACCCCCAGAGTGCCCGCCGCCTGCTCACGGCAACCTTCCTTCGTTACCAGAACATCAAGGTCGTGCCGCTGGCCCCGATCGTGCGCATCGATCCGTCGGTACCCACCTTGGGCACCATCGAATCGAAGGTCGTGGTCACCGGCGCGCAAGGGCTGATTCCCGAGCGGGCCGAGCCCTACACCGTGCGCACCGAGTGGCGCCTGGTGAACGGCGACTGGAAGCTCAGCGACCTGCGCTGGGATTGACCGTCCACCGGCTCAATGCCGGTAGTCGGGCTCTCGACGATCGAGCCTGCGCAACAGCGCGGGCCATGCCAACTCGCCGCCGGAGGCATGTGTGACCTGCTGCCACTGCCGCCGGCCACCCGCCACGATCGGTTCGGCAATCTCGATCAACCGCCCGTTGCCCGCCTGCGCGCGCACCTGGATCGTGCAGGCCGTCTCGAACAGGTACATCGCGGTGAACGCTTCGGCGACGCTCCGACCCACGGTCAGCAAGCCGTGGTTGCGCAGCATCAGGAAGGTGTGGTCCCCCAGGTCGTCCACCAGCCGGGGCTTCTCGTCCTCGTTCAGCGCCACGCCTTCGTAGCCGTGGTACCCCAACGACGGAAGCACGAAGATCGAGTGCTGCGAAAGCGGACGCAGACCTTCTGCCTGTGCCGACACGGCAATGCCGTTGACCGAGTGAACGTGCAGCACGCAGTGTGCGTCGTCGCGCGCGCGGTGAATCGCGCTGTGGATCGTGAAACCGGCCGGATTCACCGGCCACGGGCTGTCGTCCACCTTGCGGCCGTCAAGATCCACCTTGACCAGACTCGACGCCGTGATTTCGTCGAACAGCATGCCGTAGGGATTGATCAGGAAGTGGTGCGCCGGACCGGGCAGGCGCACCGAGACGTGCGTGAAGATCAGGTCGTCCCAACCGAAGCGGGCGATCAGCCGGTAGCAGGCGGCCAGGTCGCGGCGCAGCTGCGCCTCGGTCGGCGGACAGAATGTGCTGGTCGGATCGGCGGTGGCGGCATCCATGGGGCACTCCTGAAATGGCGAGGGTTCATAATATGACAACTGGTCTATTTTTCAAGCCCGCATGACCGATGGAAACGAACCCCCCACGCCCAAGGGCCAGCTCAGCCGCCTGAGGCTTCTCGACGCCGGCATCGAACGCATGCGCGCCAGCGGATTGAGCGGTGCCGGCATCAACGAAGTGGTGAAAGCCAGTGGCGCACCCAAGGGGTCGGTCTACCACTTCTTTCCGGGTGGCAAGGACCAGCTGGTGACCGAGGCGCTGGCGCTTTATGCAGAGCGCGTGCGGACCTTCATGGTGGATGCCATGGACGGCGCCCGCACACCCGAGCGACGGGTGCTGGCCCTGTTCGATGCGTTTGCACGCCGCCTCGAGGCGGCGGATTGCCTGCGCAGCTGTGCGGCGGGCGCGGTGAGCCTTGACCTTGACGAAGCCTCCCTTGGCCTGCGCACGCCGGTGGCGTCGGCCTTCGAGATCTGGCGGGAGGCGATCGCCGACGGCCTGGGCTGGGTGGACCGCCGCCGTGCCCGGTCGTTTGCCGGGCTTGTTCTCAGCGCGATCGAAGGCGCCTACATCCGCGGCCGGGCCGAGGGCAGCGCCCAGGCGTTCCGCGAAGCGGGTCGGTGGCTGGCACCGCTGGCCGCGAGCGAGGCGGTCACCCCGTGAACAGCGAAGTGGCCAGTCGCAGCAGCGCGGCCACCGGCGCGTCCAGCATGGGCAGGGTGAAGGCAATGCCCACCAGGCCGGCCGACAGGGTGATCGGAAAGCCGATGGCAAACGCGTTCATCTGGGGCGCGATTCGCGAGACGAAGCCCAGCACCACGTTGATGAAGATCAGCATGCCGATCATCGGCAGCGCGATCCACAGGCCGTAGCGGAACACCACGCCGCCCAGTTCGTGCAGGCGCATGGTGTTCACCGCGTCAAGCGCACCACCACCGATCGGGAAGGTGTTGAAGCTGGCCACCACCGCCTGCAGCAGCATGAGGTGCCCCCCCATCACCACGAAGAGCAGCATGGTGGTGTTGCCGAAAAATCGGCCCACGGTGCTGGTCTGGCTGCCGGTGGTGGGGTCGAAGAACCCAGCAAAGTTCAGGCCCATCTGCAGACCGATGACTTCGCCCGCCAGCTCGACCGCGCCGAACACGATGCGCACCGCCAGCCCGATGGCCAGACCTACCACCACCTGCTGGACCGCGACCTCGACGGCGCGCGGATCGGTCAAGCCCACCACGGGTTGTTCGCCCAGCGTGGCCTGTGCGCACACCGCAATCAGGAAGGCCAGCGCCACGCGCGAGCGCATGGGCACCGAGCGGGCCGAGAAGATGGGCGCGCTGGTGAACACCGCCAGGATGCGCAGGAACGGCCAGAACACGGGCGACACCCATGCCATGACCTGTGCTTCGGTGAAGGTCGGCATGACCGGGGGTGTGACGAGGCCTTACACCGCGTACTGCGGGATCGACAGGATGGTGCTGCGGATGAATTCGACCAGCGTGGTGAGCATCCACGGACCGGCGATGGCAAACACCGCGATGGCGGCCACCAGCTTGGGCACGAACGACAGCGTCTGCTCGTGAATCTGCGTGATGGCCTGGAACAGGCTGATCACCAGACCGACGCCCAGGACCGTGATCAGCACCGGCGCAGACACCGCCAGCAGCAGGAACAGGGCGTTCTGGCCCAGGGTGAGGGCGGCTTGGGGTTCCATCAGGTGACCTTTCCGGGGCGGTTGGCGGCGCAGGGGCGTCGGATGACCGTCATTGCGCAAACGACGCCGCGAGCGAACCGATGAGGATGTTCCAGCCGTCGGCCAGAACGAACAGCATGAGCTTGAAGGGCAGCGCCACCAGGACCGGCGACAGCATCATCATCCCGAGCGACATGAGCACGCTGGCAACCACCATGTCGATCACCAGGAAAGGGATGAAGATCATGAAGCCGATCTGGAAAGCGGTCTTGAGCTCGCTCGTCACGAACGCCGGCACCAGCACGCGGATCGGCGCCGTCTCGGCCGTCACATCGGCGGGCAGCTTGGCCAGGTTGGCGAACAGCTCGAAGTCGGACTGCCTCGTCTGTTTGAGCATGAAGGCGCGCATGGGCGCTTCACCTCGCTGGATCGCCTGCTCGAAGGTGATCTCGTTGCGCGAATAGGGCGCGTAGGCATCGGCATACACCTTGTCGAGCGTGGGTCCCATCACGAACAGGGTGAGGAAGAGCGACAGGCCCACGATCACCTGGTTGGGCGGTGCCGACTGCGTGCCCAGCGCCTGCCGCAGCAGGGACAGCACGATGACGATGCGGGTGAAACCCGTCATCAGCAACAGCACCGCAGGCAGGAACGACAGCGCCGTGAAGAACAGCAGCGTCTGGATGGGCACCGAGTAGCTGGTGCCGCCCGAGCCTTGGCCCACCACGATGGGCAGCGACGGACCCTGGGGCGTGGGGATGGGGGCGTTTTGAGCCCAGGCACCCAGCGACAGCAGCGCCATGGCCAGAAAGAGGGCCAGCGCGCGCAGCAGTGCCGCGTCGGTTCGTCGTTCAGCGCGGCGCATCACCAGGGCCTTTCACGAGCTGTTGTGCAAGCCGCGCGGCGAATCCTCCGGTCACCGGGGCGGCCGGCGCCGTGGCATCGACCGGCAGCGCCAGCGTGTGCAGCGTGTTGACACTGCCGGGCGCCACGCCCAGCACCAGGCAGGTGGCCTGTTCGCCCTGGCCCACCAGCAAGGTCACCACCCGCTGCTGCGGCCCCAGGTTGACGCTGGACAGCACCTTGAGGGCCGGGCCCTGCTGCCCCGGCAGGCCGGGCACACCGGGCAGGCCCGGCAGCCGGCCGCGGGCCCATTTCAGGGCCCAGGCGATGCCCACCATCAGGGCGAGCAGGACCAGCGCCGGCCAGGCGTTCTGCCACATGTCGGTGTTCCTTCAGGTGCGGCTCAAGCGCTTCATGCGCTCGGACGGCGTCACGATGTCGGTCAGGCGGATGCCGAACTTGTCGTTGACCACCACCACCTCGCCCTGGGCGATCAGGTAGCCATTGACCAGCACGTCCATTGGTTCGCCGGCCAGTGCGTCGAGCTCGACGATCGAGCCCTGCGCGAGCTGCAGGATGTACTTGATCGGCACCCGCGTGCGACCCAGTTCCACCGAGAGCTGGACCGGGATGTCCAGCACCATCTGGATGTCCTGGGCGCCCGAGGCGCTCGCGGTCTTGACCGGAATGCTGTCGGCGTCGAAGGCGGGTGCGCTGTCGTCGGTGGTGACGGCGGTCTGTTCTTCCAGGGCCTGCGCCCATTCGTCGGCGATGGCGTCCTGATTCGGTGCGTCGGTGGACATGTGGTTCTCCCGGTGTCAGATATCGGCCGATCCCAGCCAGTTCATGTCGGCTCCCCGCAGGCCGCGCTCGACGCGCAGTGCGTACTTGCCTTTGTGTGTGCCGTACTGGCACTCGAAGATGGGCACACCGTCCACGTGGGCGGTGATCGAAGGGTGGCGGTCGAGCTCGATGAAGTCGCCGACCTGCATGGCCAGCAGCTGCTCCACCGTGGCCTCGGTCTTGGCGAGCTCGGCCACCATGGTCACCTCGGCGGCCTGGATCTCGTGGCTCAGCAGCTTGACCCAGCGGCGGTCCACCTCGATGGCGTCGCCCTGCACGCTCGAATAGAGCACGTCGCGAATCGGTTCGAGCGTGGCGTAGGGAATGCAGATGTGCAGCGAGCCGGTGATGTCACCGATCTCCAGCGTGAAGCTGGTGGACACCACGATTTCGCTGGGCGTGGCGATGGTGGCGAACTGGGGCTGCATCTCCGAACGCTGGTAGGCCAGCTCGATCGGGTACACACCTCGCCACGCCTTCTTGTATTCCTCGGCCACAACCTCCACCAGGCGGTTGATCACGCGCTGCTCGGTGGGCGAAAAATCACGGCCCTCGATGCGGGTGTGGAACTTGCCGTTGCCGCCGAACAGGCTGTCGATGACGCCGAACAGCAACGTCGGTTCGCACACCACCAGGCCGTTGCCGCGCAATGGGCGGATGGCCATGATGTTGAAGTTGGTCGGCACCACCAGTTCGCGCAGGAAGGCGCTGTACTTCTGCACCTGCACGCCACCCACCGAAATCTCGGGGCTGCGGCGGATGAAGTTGAACAGGCCCAGGCGCAGGTTGCGCGAGAAGCGTTCGTTGACGATCTCCATGGTGGGCATGCGCCCACGCACGATGCGTTCCTGGCTGGACAGGTTGTAGGTGCGCACCCCACCGGTGGGCACCTCTTCCTTGGCCAGCTTCTGGCTCTCACCGGTCACGCCCTCCAGCAGGGCGTCGACCTCTTCCTGAGAAAGAAACGAGTCAGCCATGGCTCTAGTGGGTGGTGGGGGTCACTGGACGATGAAGCTGGAGAACAGCACGGCCTGCACCGGGCTGGCGGGTCCGCGCTTTTTCTTGCCCTCGCCCTCAGCAGCGTCCTTGGGCATTGGATAGCCCATGACCTCGGAGACGGCGGCAATGATGTCCTTGCCGAGCTTTTCCTTGCCCTCGGCGCTCAGCACTTCTTCAGACGTGCTGCGCGACAGCAGCAACAGGACCTGGCTGCGGATGCTGGGCATGAAGGCCTTGACGGCATCGCCGGTCGCGCTGTCCTGCAGTTGCAGCGTCAGGCCCACCTGGATGTAGCGGTTGCCGCCCGGGTCGGCCAGGTTGACCACCATGTTGTCCAGCGGCAGAAAGGTCGGCGCGGTCTTCGGATCGACCGGCTTGACCACCGCTTCCTCTTCCTCCAGCTCGGCATCCTCGGCAGCGTTCTTCTTGAGGAGGAACAGCGCGCCGCCGGCGCCCGCCAGGGCCAGCACCACCACGCCGATGATCACGAACAACAGTTTCTTGCCCTTCTTTTTCGGGGCGGCTTCTGCGGTGGGTGCGGCGGCGGTGGCGGCAGACATGGGCTTCCTTCGTCGGTGTCGCACGCGTCGAATGCGTGCGGGTTGAGAAGGATTGTGGGGACCGGCCCATGCGCCGTTCGCGCGATAAGCGCGGGAAAAGCCGCTTATTCCGGCGCTCAGATGAACAGGTCGAGCCCCGGTTTTCCGTCGACGGGCGTGCGCCCGATCGGTGCCTGGCGGACGGTCTCGGTCTCGCCTTGAGCGGGTTGCCGAGCGGTGGGCATCGCCTGGGGCGGCGCCTCCCGGCCCTGACCCTGGTTCTGCGCCCCCACGGACACGCTGCCCAGCTGCAGCCCGCCCTGCGCCAGCCGATCGCCCAGGGCAGCCTGGGCCTGTTCGCGCAGGGCCTCGCGGGCGGCACTGTCGTCGGTGCGGATGTCCAGCCGCAGTTCGTCGCCCTGCAAGGCCAGCTGGATGTCGATGGCCTGGTCGGGGTCTTCGCCCACGCGCACGCTGGCCTGTCGAAGCGTGGGTGTGCCCCAATGCTGCACCTCCACGAACTCGGATTCGCTCGCCAGCAATTCTTCAGCCGTTCGCGTAGCCTCGTCGGGCGCCTCGGTCGTGGCGCGGGAAGCGGTTTCGCTTTCGCTGCCGGTGTGGCCACCGCCGGCGTCGGTCTGTTGCGCTGCCGAAGGACTTCCCACCGCGAGGCGCTCGCCGGGCGCACTGCCTGCCAGGCGCGAGTCGTCCGTGCCGCTGCTGTTGGTTGACACGGCTTCTCGCCATGCACCCGGCGCTGGCTGGTAGCGCGCATCCATGGCCACCGTGCTGCGGCTGGACAGGGCCGCGGCACCGGGGTCGGCCGCTGCAGCGGCGTGTGTCCAGCGCATGGCGGGGGCCTCGGTCGGGCCGTTGCCGGTGGTCGGGTGGGCGGCGTTGGCCTGAACCTGTGTCTGGGCCGCGCGGGTGGCGGCCACCTGCCATGAAAGGGCAGGTGGGCGGTTGCCCGCCGGGGTGGCGGGGACCGCGGGGTTGGCGGTGTCACTGCCTTCCACCTTGGGCTCGCCCGGGGTGCCGCCGGCCGCCAGCCCGGCGGCGCGGTCGCCCGGCGTTGCCCCGGCCAAGCGGTGGTCTGCGGCGGGATCGCGCAGGCCCGGGGGCTGCCACATCAGCAAGCCGGCCAGCGGGTTTTCGCCGGGCACGGTGTCGGCGTCTGGCGCGGCGGTGTCGGTGTCGGAAGCCAGCGGATCGGCCAGTGCCGAACCGTCAGCGGCCAGGCCGCCACCGGCATCGGCCGCCATGGCCAGCAAGGTGGCGAACAGGTCGGCGGGCGCCTGGCTGGTCTGCAGGCCGCTTTGGCCCGTGGCGGAGGTGCGCACCACGGCTGGCGTGCCTTGCGAACCGGGGGCTGAAGGGGGGGTGGCGTTGGTGCTCATCAGGTCATTGGCTGAAAGCTGCTGTCGTTTTCGATCCGGCGGCGGTGGATGTTCTGCGCCATTTCGTCGGTCTGCTTCTGGTCGCGCCGCTGCAGGCGCTGCAGCCAGGTTTCCATCTGGCGGGCGGCGTACTTGCGCAGGCCGGCGAGGTCGCGTTCGACCTCGATCACCTGCGACTGCGCGTGCTCGACGCGCTGGGCGCGGTCGGTCAGCACGCCCTGCTGGAAGTCGATCGCGTGCTCGATCTTCTGCATGAACTGGCGGTGGTGCATCAGCAGCGCCGCGTCCACGCCCTGCGCGCTGCGCTCGGCCCAGCGGCGGCGGGACTCGTCGGCGTAGCCGCGCAGCTGGTCCATCTGTTCCATGGCCTGGCGCTGCTCCACCTGCGCCCGGGCCAGCTCGCCCAGCGCCTCGTCCCGGCGGCGTTCGGCCAGCTCGATGACCTTGGTCACGTTCTGCGCGGGCTTGTTCATGCCGTGCCCTCATAGGGGTTGTGGTGCGGTCGGGCGCCTCGCGGGGTCTGGCCCGGGCCGGGTGTGGCGGCCTTGTCTTCCTGCAGCGCGGCCTGCAGGCCGCGCAGGCTCGCAGACATCGACGCGGCTTCCCGCATGTCCTGCATCAGGAAGCGCTGCAGACCGGGGTAGAGCACGATGGCGCGGTCGGTCTCGGGGTCGCTGCCGGCCACGTAGGCGCCCAGCTGGATCAGGTCGCGGCTCTTCTGGTAGCGCGAGTAGTTCGCGCGGAATCGGCGCGCCATGTCCAGGTGCACCTGCGGCGCCACGTTGTGCATCACGCGCGAGGCCGAGGCCTCGACGTCGATGGCGGGGTAGTGCCCCGATTCGGCGAGTGCGCGCGAGAGCACGATGTGGCCGTCGAGAATGGCGCGGGCGGCGTCGGCGATCGGGTCCTGCTGGTCGTCGCCCTCGCTCAGCACGGTGTAGAACGCGGTGATCGAACCCACGCCGTTCAGGCCGTTGCCGCTGCGTTCCACCAGCTGTGGCAGTTTGGCGAAACACGACGGCGGGTAGCCCTTGGTGGCGGGCGGCTCACCGATCGCCAGCGCGATCTCGCGCTGGGCCATGGCGTACCGCGTGAGCGAATCCATCAGCAGCAGCACGTGCAGCCCGTCGTCGCGAAACCGTTCGGCGATGGCGGTGGCGTAGCTGGCGCCCTGCATGCGCACCAGCGGCGGTGCGTCGGCCGGCGCCGCCACCACGACCGAGCGGCGGCGGCCTTCTTCGCCAAGGATGTCCTCGATGAATTCCTTCACCTCGCGGCCGCGTTCGCCGATCAGGCCCACCACGATCACGTCGGCCTTGGTGTAGCGCGCCATCATGCCCAGCAGCACGCTCTTGCCCACGCCGGAACCGGCGAACAGGCCCAGGCGCTGGCCGCGGCCCACGGTGAGCAGGGCGTTGATGGCGCGAACGCCGGTGTCCAGGGGTTCGCGAACCGGGTCGCGGTCCATCGCGTTCAGGGGCGCGCGCTCCAGCGGGGCCACCGCCACGTCGCGCAGTGGCCCCTGGTGGTCCAGGGGCTGGCCGTGCGAATCGACCACCCGGCCCAGCAGCCCGCGGCCCATGGGCAGGCTCAGCACGCTGCGGTCGTCCGGCGACGGCGGCGGGTTGTCCTTGCCCAGGCGGGGCACCGTGCGGTAGGGCGGCAGCGGCGTCACGCTGGCGCCACTCGACAGGCCATGCACATCGCCAGCGGGCATCAGGAAGGCCCGGTCTTTCGAGAACCCCACCACCTCGGCAAGCACCGGGCGCTTGTGGCCGTTGTCGATCAGGCATTGCGATCCCACGGGCACGCGCAGGCCGACCGCCTCCAGCACCAGGCCCGCGAGGCGGGTCAGGGTGCCGCGCGCCTCCAGCCGCGTCGGCACGCTGGCGCTGGCGCGGAGGTCCTCCATGAAGTGGCCCCAGCGGCTCGGTGTCTCGTCAAAGGTGCTGTCCGACACGGTTCACCCCCGCCGCGCTGCGCGCGACCCCCTCAAGGGGGCGGCACCTGCGGACTGGCAGAGCCAGATCCGCGCTGCCCCCGGTTGGGTCACGCTGTTCGTGGCATGGTTTTTCAGGTTCGTCATACGTCCGCGTCGGAGGTGTTCCATGGGGTGTTGAGTCCGAGGTTGCCGATGGCGCGCAGCCAGCGTTTCTCGATCGTGGCGTCCACGGCATTGGTGCGGGTCTCGATCAGGCAACCGCCCGGCGTGATCGCGGCGTCTGCCACCAGCTCGGGGCCGTCGGGGCCCAGGGTTTCGGACAGCGCGCCCTTCATCAACGCCAGGTCGGCGGGGTTCATGCGGACGGTGGCGGGCAGGCCGTCGTCGATCAGTTGCGACAGCGCCTCGCTGACCACCGGGCGCAGCGGGTCGGGGTTCAGCACCAGCTCCTGGCGCACCACCTGGCGGGCCAGGTCGCAGGCCAGCTCGAGGATGTGGCGCGAGATCTGCTCTTCGCTGGCCTTCACATGATCTCGGGCATTGCGCAGCAACTGCGCCATCCGGACTGCGGTTTCCTCGGCGGTGCGGCGCATGGTGGCTTCCATCGCATCGCGCACGGCCTTGGCACCGGCATCATGGCCATGCTGGAAGCCTTCGGCGTACGACTGACGGCGAGACTCTTCGAGGTGTTCGGCCACCACCGCCTCGGCGGCATCGCCGGTCAAGGCGGGGCGCTGGTCGCTGCCGTCCACGGCGGCGAACTGCCAGGCCGCCACACCGTCGATCTCTTCGCGCGGAATGAAGCGGGCGTAGGGGTCGTGCTTGGGTCGCTGGCTCACGGTGCTGTCCTGTTCCGGGGGGCGCGCCTCACACGAAGGCCTCGTCTTCGCCGCCGCCACCGATCATGATCTGGCCCTCGTCCGACAGGCGCCGGACGATCTTCAGGATTTCCTTCTGCTGGGCCTCCACCTCGGACAGGCGGATCGGACCGCGCGATTCGAGGTCTTCGCGAAGGGATTCGGCGGCACGCGAAGACATGTTCGACAGCACCAGTTCGCGCAACTCGGCGGTGGCGCCCTTGAGCGCCACGATGAGCTGGTCGGTGGCCACTTCCTTGAGCACGAGCTGGATGGCCTTGCCGTCGAGCTTGAGCAGGTCCTCGAACACGAACATCTTGTCCATGATCTTCTGCGCCAGCTCGGGGTCGAAATCGCGGATCGATTCGATGATGGTGCTCTCGATCTGCGTGCCCATCATGTTGATGATTTCGGCCGCGGTCTTGACACCACCCATCGACGTCTTGCGGATCTTGTCGCCACCGGCCAGCACCTTGTAGAGCACCTCGTTCAGGTCCTTCAGCGCGGTGGGCTGAATGCCCTCGAGCGTGGCGATGCGCAGCATCACCTCGTTGCGGCCGCGCTCCGTGAAGTTCTTCAGCACCGCGGCGGTCTGGTCGGCCTCGAGGTGCACCAGGATGGCGGCCACGATCTGGGGGTGCTCGTTGCGCAGCAGTTCGGCGATGGAGAACGGGTCCATCCATTTCAGGCTTTCAATGCCCGAGACGTCGCCGCCCTGCAGGATCCGGTCAATCAGCAGCGCGGCCTTGTCGTCGCCCAGGGCGCGCTTGAGCACGCTGCGCACGTAGTTGTCGGTGTCGGACACCAGCAGGCTCTGCGACGACGCCGTGCTGGTGAAGCGCTGCATCACCTGATCCACGCGCTCGTGGGACACGGCCCGCGTGCGCGCGATCGTTTCGCCCAGCTTCTGAACCTCTTTCGGGCTCAGGTGCTTGAACACCTCGGCCGCTTCCTCCTCGCCCAGCGACATGAGGAAGATCGCCGCGTCCTGCAATCCCTGGTCATCCATGGTCTGTTCCCTTGTCGCGCCCGGTCAGGCGGCGGCTTCGCCGTTGACCCAGCCCTTGACGATGTTGGCCACCGCTGCCGGGTTCTCCAGCGCCAGGCGCTTGGCGTCCGAGATGCGCCGCTTCTCGGGCGTGTCTTCGTCTGCCGCGCCGGGTTGCGGCAGGCCGGGCCGCTCGGGCTGTTCGTTCACGATGGCGTTGAGCGGCGTGACCTCGCGTACCGGGGCGGGCGGCGCCTTGAGGATGCGCAGGGCCGGGCGGACCATGCCGAGGAACACGATGAAGGCCAGCAGCACCATGCCCGCCGGGAAGGCCAGGCTGCGCGCCAGGTCCACCGTGTCGGGCTGCTGCCAGAAGGGCAGCGGCTCGGGCTCGGTCGTCTTGATCTCGTTGAAGGGTGCATTGACCAGGTTCACCGAGTCGCCGCGGGTCTGGCTGAAACCGATGGTCTCGCGCACCAGCGCGGTCATCTGCTCGAGTTGTTGCGGCGGGATCGGGTTGGTCACGGCCTTGCCCGCCTTGTCCAGCGTGGTCCGGTGGTTCACCACCACGGCCGCGCTCAGGCGCTTGACGGTGCCGCTGGCTTCGCGCACCACCCGCACCGTTTTATCCACTTCGTAGTTCACCACCGACTCGCGCCGGCTCGAACCGGGCTTGTCGGTGCCGCCCTGGGCAGCCACGCCCACCGGCGCGGGCTGGCCGTTGATGGGGGCAGTGCCGGTGGCGGGCGGCTGGTTGCTCACCGCACCCGGCACGCCGGCGGGTTGTGCGCTGGCGCCGTTGGTGTCTTCCACCAGTTGCTGGCTGCGCACCGCGCTGGGTTCGCCGCCCTGGTTGGGGCGGTGTTGCTCCGACGTCATTTCGGCTTCTGAAAAGTCCACGTCGGCGCTCACCTGGGCTTTCACGTTGCCCACGCCGACCAGGGGTTCGAGCATGTCCAGGATGCGGCGGGTGTAGGTCTGTTCCAGCTGCTGCACGTACTGCAGCTTCTGCACGTCGGCACCCTGCGCCGACTGGCCGTCGGGCGGGTTCGACAGCAGGCTGCCCTGGTCGTCCACCACGCTCACCGCCTTGGGGTTCATCTCGGGCACGCTGCTGGCCACCAGGTGCACGATGCCCGCCACCTGCGCACGGTCGAGCGAACGGCCCGGGTGCAGGGTGAGCAGCACCGAGGCGCTGGGTTTCTGTTGCTCGCGGAAGAACCCGTTCTGGTTCGGCAAGGCCAGGTGCACCCGGGCCGCCTGCACCGACGCGAGCGACTGGATCGAGCGTGTCAGTTCGCCCTCGAGCCCGCGCTGAAAGCTCAGCCGCTCCTGGAACTGGGTCATGCCGAAGCGGTTGTTTTCCATCAGCTCGAAGCCCGTCACCGACCCTTTGGGCAGGCCCTGGGACGCCAGCCGCAGCCGCGTGTCGTGCACCTTGTCGGCCGGCACCATGATGGCGCCGCCCCCTTCGGCGTGCTTGTAGGGCACGTTCATCTGCGAGAGCTGCGCCACGATGGCGCCACCGTCCTTGTCGCCCAGGTTGGCGTACAGCACCCGCCAGTCGGCCTGGCGGCCCATGAAGAAGAAGGCCAGCGCGATGCCCAGCAGGGCCAGCGCTCCCAGCCCCAGCTTGATCTTCTGGGCGGCGTCCATGCGGGCGAAGCCATCGGCCAGGGCGCTCTGGCGCACGGGCTGGGCATCGATTTCGGCAACGGTGGTGCTCATGGGCGGAATGACTCGTTTCGGGGCGCGAATGGCCTGGAATGCAAACGAGTATCCCGGCGCGGGTGCCGCCCGGTCGGCGAAAAAGGCGCCCTATTGGGCCTTTATTCCCGCCCCGACCTGCCGAGGGGCCCCCTAGCATCGGGGCCTGTTCTTCGGTTGTGGAAGGAGTCCCCCATGGACATGCGCGTCAGCCCCTTGTCGAGTCAGGCCCTCAGCGGCGTAGGCGGCCTCAAGCGCCCCGCGGCCGGCACGGCGGCCGCTGGCGGCGCCGGCGCGGCCTTTGCCGACAACCTCAAGGCCGCCCTGAACAAGGTCAGCGAGGCCCAGAACCAGGCCAGCAAGATGCAGACCGAGGTCCAGATGGGCAATCCCAAGGTGAGCCTGGAGGAAACCATGGTGGCCATGCAGAAGGCCCAGATCGGCTTCCAGGCCACCCTGCACGTGCGCAACCGCATGGTGCAGGCGTATTCGGACATCATGAACATGAGCGTCTGAGGCGGCATACCCTGGCTTGTTTGCACGCCGCCATCGGCGCCATTCGGGTCCGATGGCCGCTGGTCCCGCCCTGTCGCTCGTGCAGGGCTATCCGCATTTCTCATGGAACTGCTTCGTGATTTGGTTCACTCAGTGGGCACTGTCGGGTGTTGGGCGCTGCCGAACATCGTCTGACAACTCCCATTGAACCACCCAGGAAGCCACCGTGAGCAACACCGTCCTCGCAAGAACATCCATCGGAACTCCCTTTGCCGCCACCAGCCTGAACGGCGCCCGGCAGATCGACGCCAACCGCGAGGTCAGGGCAAAGTCCAAGAACGGCGAGACCGTGATCTACGTGAAGAACGGCAAGTCGGCTCAGGACGTGCTGGCCAAGCTGGGCAACCGCAAGGCCATTGCCAGGATCAAGGAGAAGCGTGACCTCGCCAAGACGGCATTCGAAGCCATGGTTGGCGCGACGCTCAACGATGAGCGTGAGGTGCGATTCGGTGGGGATCGCATGACCGCGGGAAGCCTCGTCAAGGGCCTTGACGTGCTGGAGCCCCTCCGAGTCAAGAAATCCGTCGAGACCGAAATCGACCTGCTGCTGAACGATCCGGAATTGGCCCGGATCATCCAGGACATCGGGTGCGACGCAGAAACGCTGAAGAATGCAGTACTCGAAGCCCATACCCAGCCCGCCGCGTTGAACATGGCAGCCACCCAGCCAGGGCAGTTTGCCAGGACCGATCTGTTCAAGCGCCTGATCGCGAGCGGTGACCGGCACAGGATTGCCGCCTTGGCTCAGGCGGCAGTGCTGGGTGAAGCGAATCCGAGCGGAAAACCCACCGGCGCACAGTTGCTGTTCTCGGCCGTGCTGAAAGAAATCGACACCACCGAAGGCGGACGCGTGGGGTTTGTCCAACTTGCGGGGCAGACTCCCAACGGAAAGTCTGATCTCGCCCGGGCCCTCTTCATGTGCTCGCTGGCCGAGCAGACCGACCTCGAAAACATGTTCCGGTTGGACACGCCCCCGTCCAGATTTCTTCACGCGCTGATGAACCGCGAACTGCCCGGTGGCGTGACCCCGTTTGTGACCGCCCTCGATCAAATGCCACAGACCCAGAAGAATGCCCTGGTTGCGGCAGCGCCAGCGCAGCAACCCGCGATCGCAGCAGCGTATCTGGTCAACATGCATGACCCGCAGCCGCTGGAAGCTGCCTATCCGGCCGAGTACCTCAAGCTCCTGGGCGTGGTGCTGCACACCTGTTCGGAGGCGCCACTCCGAGCCAACCTTCGTCGGGGTGCCCATGCCGATTCGCAGTTGAATCTGTCTGACGAAGGTGTGGAGAAGAGCACCCGTGAGCACATCGTTCAAACGGTCCTGAAAGATCTGGTCCTGCGCAACGTCGGGAGTGGCTTCGCCAAGTCCGGTGGTGGTCAACCGCTTTCGACCGATGAGGCCAAGGCGGCTCAGGCAGTCTCGAAAGCGGTTGTCAAGTCGGCGCTGCCAATGGGCGGGAATCCGCCGCCACTGCAGCCGCTCATGGATCGACTCCTGGCTCGCGTGACGTCCCAAGCGGGCTGAAGACTTGCCCGCCGCGGTGCCCGGCCGAGCCGGGACGCGCCTTGCATTGACACCCCCTACACGTCATCCACCTCGCACCACCGCAACCCGGTGGTCGAGGCATCGTCCTCGGCCACGCCGAACCGGCGGATGCGCTGGGTGACGATGTCGTAGGCCATGCCGAACAGGATGGGTTCTTCCTGCAGCGTGCCGTCCACCAGCAAGGGCACTGTCCAGTTGCTGTCGCCGTGGATCACCATGTTTCCACCCAGTTCGGGCAACAACTGAACAGCGGCCGCCAGGCGCGACCGGGTGTTGCGCAGCGGTGACCACGCCACCCCACCGGCCGATTGCGCGCCTCGCAGCGTGCGCGAGAGTTGCCGGATCGACTGATCGAGGCGGTAGGCGGGTTCACCCTTGTGGGTGGCTCGCGCGCGGCTTTGGCATTGCTTCAGCACTTCGTCCACCACCGCCTCGGGGGTGACACCTTCGTTCAGCGCAATGCCGTCCAGCAGCTTGAGCAGCATGCGCCGGATCTCCGACTCGGGGTGGCGCGTTCGGCCTTTGGCCCGGGCCGGCAACTCCAGCTGTTCGGTGACCCAGGTTGCTGGCGTGACATCGCTGTCCATCCAGCCCGGGGCCCATGACGCGTGCAAGGGCAGAAGGCGGTACTGATGCCCGTCGTGCGCCACCACGAGGCTCTCCCTGGTCACCTCCTGCATGAACGGGGGCAATCTCGACCGGTCCTCGTTAACGGAGCGAAGCAGGGCGAGGAACGCCTCCAGCCTGTTGCGTGCCCGGTCCCCGGGATTCTTTCGGTCGATCAGCGGCGGAATGACCGCCCGTGGCGCCTGACCCGGCAGGCGAACCTCGATGCCTGCTGTGGGCACCACCCCGTCCAGTTCCCAGGGTTTGCAGACCGCTGCGTTGGAGCGGGTGCGCGGCCGGTAGAGGGCGGTGACGCGTTCCACAAAGTCGGGCTGGAGCACCGCCTGCCGCAGCGCGTTGATCATCGCCACCTGCTTCGGCTTCAGGGCAAGGTGCTGCCGGGTGGCCAGCCGGTCTGCCGCGCGCTCCAGCACGGCCAGAACGAGCTGGCGAAACGACTCCGCGTTCCGGGCGTCGCACCGGGGGTGGGTTCCCTTTGCCCGCAGGCAGAGGATCACCGGCCTGGTGTCCTTTTCGGTGGCGCCCAGGGTGTGCCTCACTTCGGCCAGATAGATGTCGTGGAACAACCCCAGAAAGTCGCCGATGTGGTGGTCTTGTGAGCCGCAGCGCAGCACCTCGTGCACGGCCGCAGCGCTCATGCTGGTCAGCTCGGTCTGGGTGGCGTTGGGCACCACCCCGGACCACGACGCCAGAAGCAGGTTCTGCTCCTGGGCCGCCAAGGCGTTGCGCAGCGTGTTCACCGCCTGGGTGCGCAGCGTTTCGTCGTCCGGCGCCGGGTCGGTCGGCCCCTGCACCGCCGCCAGACCCTCCAGCCTGGCGCGGTCCATCTCCATGACATGGGCCTCCAGCAGGCTGCCCATGGTCGGGTTCTCCCGGCTGCGCCGTTCCCGACGCGGCAGGTTCCCGGCCTGCGCCAGCAGGCGCAGGCTCAGGTCGTTCAGGGTGCGGGCCAGCTCGACCGGGCTCAGGTGGTCCAGCCCCGCGCACCGAAGCACCGTGGGGCACAGGTTCATCAGGTGTGCCATCGAGATGCGTCCCGCGGGCGAACGGACCCTCCATGCCGCCGGCTGGTCGATGGGGACCGTGTCGAACGTGGCCTCCACGCGATCGAGGTCGGGGTGGTGTGCCTCCGCCACGCCTTCCGTGAGCATGCGGTGCATGTCGTCCAGCAGATCGCCGGGCGACGATTCGTGCAGATCGATGCGGTCGGCCAGCTGCCAGCAGTTGGGGGCATTGTCCTGGCGCAGGCGGTCGAACAGCGCCGTCAGTGCAGCTTTCGCAAGGTCCCGTGGGGTCAGGGCTTCGCTGTCGGTCTGACGGGCCTGCGCCAGCACCAGCGGCAGGGCATCCGGGTGGACCGGTCGGGTCTGTGCAAGCTGGTCGACGCGCTGCATCAACCCAGGCTGGCGCTGCAGCTGACCGAGCCGGAACAGGATGTGCCGTGTGCCGGTGGGCCCCAAGAGTTTCGCGGCGGGTTCTCCTGGCGCCAGGGCTCGCCGCAGGGGTTCCAGTGCCTCCGGGCGGCAGTGACCGTCTTCGCCCACCAGCAGGTCGGCCATGCACTCGATGCACTGCCACTGAGCCGCCCGTGCCGAGGCGTGGGATTGAAGGCCTTGAGGGACGCGTGCAAGCCGTTCGGAAACAAGCCGCTCAAGCGCAGGGTCGGGCAGGGCGCCATGTGGCGCGGACCCCTCTGGAAGATGGTGCCGCTGCAGCGGTGCCATGCCCGGAACGAACCGGGACGATACGGGGGAGCGTGGGACCATGGCCGACCGTCTCCAGGGACGAGGGAACCATGGGTGGTAACGCCCCTGACACGGGTTCCGCCGGGGAGGTGGGCGGTGCCTCCGGGCGATGTGCGGGTTCGCGGGCGGGGCGACGGCGGTTCGTGCCGCCCTGCGCCCTGCGCCGGTTCAATGGGTGGGTGCCGGGCTGCTTCGGTCCAGGATGTGGGCCAGGTCGCTGAGCCAGGGCTCGGCGAGGCAGCGGATCTCGGCGTCGGTGCGCAGGATGCGCTGCATGATGCGCGTCTTTTCCTTGCGCTCTTCGGGCGCCAGTTCGGCCTCGCGCGACTTGTAGCGCAGCTGGGCAATCAGCACGGCGCAGGCGCCTTCCAGCCGCACCACCTGGTCCCAGTCCTCGGCCTGGGCGGCCGCGAGCATCTGCTCGCTGGTTCGCTCGATGGCCTTGTAGTAGTCGATGAGGGTGTGCGCCATGGTCAGGCTCCCTGAAGGGCCTGGGCGCGGATGTCTTGCCAGGCCTGGGCCACCGGCTCGATGAGCTGGGCCACTTCATTGAGCGCTTTCAGGTCGTTGCGCAGATTCGCTTCGGTGAGCCGACGCACGCAGTAGGCGTAAAGCGCGTCCAGGTTCTGCGCCATGTCGCCGCCTTCGACCGGGTTCAACCCCGCCTTCAGGCCTTCTTCGATCAGGCGCACGGCCTTGCCGATGTGCTGGCCTTTTTCTGCCGGGTCGCCGCGCTCCATCGCACCGCGCGCCCGCGCCACCGACTGCAGCAGCGCGTCGAACAGCATGCTCACCAGTTGGTGGGGATCTGCGGACGTGACGCCGGTTTCGACAGCGACGCGCTTGTAGGCAGAAGCAGCTCGGGTGTTGACAGAGGTGAACATGGCGGGGGTTCCTTGTGCTTGATGCCTTTCTGTATCGGCACGCCCCGTGGGGACTGTAGGAACCAAAGGGACGATGTGCGGCGGATTCGAGGGTCTGAAGCTCATGGGGTCCCCGTGCAGGCATTCGTGGGCCATCGACCGTGAAAAACCCGACACCGCGGCGCGTTTTGCCGGGTCGGTCGGGTGGTTTCGCAGACGAACGATCAGCCCGTGTTCTTGTTCCAGAGCGTGATCTGCTGGGACACGAAGGCGTTGAGGCCGTTGAGTTTGCCCACCGCCGCGTCCATGGCGTTGTACTGGGCGAGCAGGCGGACCTCGGCACGCGCCGCGCGGTCGGTCACCTTCTCCTGCTCCTTGGTGTTGCGCCTGACCGCGTTGTTCAGCGCCTCGGTGCGGCCGGTCACCAGGCCGTCCGCGGCCAGCAGGCCGTCGGCGAAGGCGTCGAGCTTGAGCCCGAAACCCTTGGTGGTCGGGTTGCTGCTCGCGGTGGTGAACAGCGCCTTGAGCCCCGCCGGGTTGTTCAGCGCCTCGTCCAGCTTGCTGGCGTCGATGCTCATGGTGCCGCCGGTCTTGATCTCGAGACCGATGTCGAGCAGGCGCGTGTACTCGCCGCCGGGGGTGACCGAGCGCATCATGCTGCGCAGGGCGTTCTGCAGGCCCACCGCGGTGCTGTCGCCCTGCAGCGAGCCGG
Organism: Hydrogenophaga sp. XSHU_21; assembly: GCA_046604145.1. Classification (GTDB taxonomy): domain Bacteria; phylum Pseudomonadota; class Gammaproteobacteria; order Burkholderiales; family Burkholderiaceae_C; genus Hydrogenophaga. The sequence continues at coordinate 686,917 of JBKIXD010000002.1, read as the reverse complement.
CCACCTTGGTGTCGGGGTCGTACTTGGTGGCGGTGGCCAGCATGCCGTTGATGGCGTTGTAGGCGTCGACGAACGCCTGGATGTTCTTGCGCATGCCGTCCTTGTCGTTCAGGACGGTCAGTTCCACCGGGCTGGTCGTGACCTGCGACAAGTTGAGCGTGATGCCCGGCAGCGCATCCCGCACCGTGTTGCTGGCCGAGGAAATCGGCACGTTGTTCACCGTGGCCTGTGCATTCACACCCGCCTGGCTGAGCGCCATGCCGTGAAAGTTGCCAGCCACCCGGTCGTAGGCCAGGCGCGAAAGACCGGCACCGTCGGTGTTCGCCCCGTCGTCGTCGGTGGCCTGGATGCGGAAGCCCAGGTCCGCGCCGGTGTCTCTCGACCGCACCAGCAGCCGCTCGCCCGAGGCATCGCGCAGCACCGTGGCGCTGATGCCGGCGTTGGCCGCGTTCATCTTGGTGGCAATCGCCGACAGGGTGTCGCCCGCCTCCACCACCACGTTCACGGCGGCGGCGCTGCCGGCCACAAAATCGCCCGTGGCCCAGCTGCCCAGTTGAATGCTCAATGTCCCGCTGCCGATGGCCGACCCGGCCGGCACCGCCGTGGATGCGTTCGACTGCGCCCTGGCCAGCGACTGCACCTCGACGCTCATCGACGTGGGTGCGGTGCCTGCTGCCACGCTGATGCCCACCCTGTCGGGTGCGGTGGAGGCGCCTCTGACCAGGTCCCACGACTTGGTATCGGCCAGCTTGGCGGCGGCGTCACCGAGCGCAGACACCATCGACTTGATGGTGCCGTAGATCGAAAGCTTGCTCTGGAAACCTGCGGCCTGCTGCTGCAGTGGCGCCAGCGGGGCGCGCTCCAGCGCCACCAGCTTGGACACGATGCCCTGGATGTCGATGCCGCTGGCCAGGCCGGGAGATGAAATGGGCATGGTGAATCCTTCTCGGGTTGGACACAGCGCACGCGGTCGGCATGCGCTGTGTTCATCCTGCAAAGCCCGAAGCGGCGGGGCGGTTGATCACCGCCACCGCCGCCCGGGGTTGCCACCCGCGATCGGGTGGCTTTGTTCAGCGCCGCCGAGTCCCTGACTCAGCTGCGCAGCAGCGACAGCACGCCCTGCGGCACCTGGTTGGCCTGTGCCACCATGGCCGTGCCGGCCTGCTGAAGAATCTGGGCCCGGGACAGGTTGGCGGTCTCCTTGGCGAAATCGGCGTCCATGATGCGACCGCGCGACGCGGAGAGGTTCTCCACACCGATCGCGATGTTGGCCACGGCGTTCTCGAAGCGGCTCTGCACGGCACCCAGGGTGGCGCGTGCGCCGTTGATCTGGTCCAGTGCGCTGTCGATCTTCTTCATTGCGATGTAGGCGCCCTTGTCGGTCGTCACATCGATGGAATCGATACCGGTCAGGTCGGTGGCTGCGGCCACGACGGTCGGGTTGGCAAAGCCGGTGTCGGCGGCGGTGAAGCCGGCGAACGTCGGCACCAGCACGGCGCCGGTGTCGTCGAGGCGGGAGGAAAGGATCTCGACGTCGAAGGTGCCGTCGTCGTTGACCACCAGGTAGGCCGACACACCGGTTTCGCTGGCCCGGCGGTTGATCGCCTCGACCACCTGTCCGACGCGCTCGGTCCCGGAATCGGCGGCTTCAATGGCGCCCAGCTCGTAGGTGGTGCCGTCCACCGTGATGTCCAGCGCACCATCGGCAATCGCCGTGCCGAAGGCGGTGAAGCCCGCTGCGTCGGGGTCCACGCTGGCCACGGTGACTTCGCCATAGGCCACCACGCTCAGGTTGGCAGCGGTGGTGTCGGCGAGCGATGCAATGGTGATGTTGTCGCCTGCGTTGGCGCCCACCTGGAAGGTGGCGGCGGTGAACGAACCGTCGAGGATCTTCTTGCCGTTGAACGAGGTCTGGCGGGCCACGCGGTCCACTTCATCGGTGAGCTGCTTGACCTCGGCCTGCAGAGCGGCGCGGTCGTCTTCGCTGTTGGTGGCGTTGGCCGCCTGAACCGCCAGTTCGCGCATGCGCTGCAGCATGTCGCCCACTTTGCCCAGCGCGCCTTCGGCGGTCTGGGCCAGCGAGATGCCGTCGTTGGCGTTGCGGGCAGCCACGCTCAGGCCTTTGACCTGGGCGTTCATGCGCTCGGCGATGGCCAGGCCGGCGGCGTCGTCCTTGGCGCTGTTGACGCGCAGACCCGAGGACAGGCGCTGCATGGAGGTGGCCAGCGAACCCTGCGAAGACTGCAAGTTGCGCTGGGCGTTCATCGACATCACGTTGGTGTTGATGGTGGTCATGAAGAACTCCTAAGGATGAATGAAAAGCGATCCGGCATTGCTGCCCCGGTTGGGGTCCAGGGCTATGACCGTGTCGCCGTTTTCACCCGCTGGAGATGGATCCTGTCCAGACGTCCATTGGGTTTGATTTCGGTAGCCCTGACGTATTCTTGAGATTCGGGCGACGGACATCGCCCGGAAAAGCAAGCACTACCCCGCCCAATTCCACCGATCAAACCCACCAAAGTGCAACGGCGGTGGCGGTTTTCACCGCCACCGCCGTCCGGGGCGACCACGCCATCCGGCGTGGTGCGTTGAGCGATCGATCGATCAGCGCAGCAACGACAGCACGCCCTGCGACGCCTGGTTGGCCTGGGCCACCATGGCGGTGCCGGCCTGCTGCAGGATCTGGGCCCGCGACAGGTTGGCCGTTTCCTTGGCGAAGTCGGCGTCCATGATGCGGCCACGCGAAGCGGAGAGGTTCTCCACGCCGATCTGGATGTTGGCCACGGCGTTCTCGAAGCGGCTCTGCACGGCACCCAGGGTGGCGCGTGCGCTGTTGACGTCGTCCAGGGCGGCGTCGATCTTCTTCATCGCGATGTAGGCGCCCTTCTCGGTGGTGATGTCGACCGAGTCGATGCCGGTCAGGTCGGTGGCGGCAGCCGCCAGCGTGGGCGGCGTGAAGCCGGAGTTGGCCACGGTGAAGCCGGCGAAGGTGGGGACCAGCGGGTCTCCATCCGAATCCAGGCGCGAAGACAGGAGTTCCAGATCGAAGTCGCCGTTGTCCAGTGCCACCAGGTAGGCCGACACGCCGGTTTCGGCGGTTTTGCGGTTGATGGCTTCCACCACCTGACCCAGGCGCTCCTGACCCGAAGAAGCGGCCGCAATGGCGCCCAGTTCGTAGGTCGTGCCGTCCACCGTGATGTCCAGCGTGCCGTCGGCGATCTCGGTGTCGAATCCGGTGATGGTGGCGTTGGCGATGTCGATGTCTTCCACCGTCTCTTCGGCGTAAGCGATCGTGCTCAGGTTGGCGGCGGTGGTGTCGGCCAGCGAGCCGATGGTGATGTTGTCGCCGGCGTTGGCGCCCACCTGGAAGCTGGCGGCGGTGAACGAGCCGTCGAGGATCTTCTTGCCGTTGAACGAGGTCTGGCGCGACACGCGGTCGATCTCGTCGGTGAGCTGTTTCACCTCGGCCTGCAGGGCGGTGCGGTCGTCTTCGCTGTTGGTGGCGTTGGCCGACTGCACGGCCAGTTCGCGCATGCGCTGCAGCATGTCGCCCACTTTGCCCAGTGCGCCTTCAGCGGTCTGGGCCAGCGAGATGCCGTCGTTGGCGTTGCGGGCAGCCACGTTCAGGCCCTTGACCTGGGCGTTCATGCGCTCGGCGATGGCCAGGCCGGCGGCGTCGTCCTTGGCGCTGTTGACGCGCAGGCCCGACGACAGGCGCTGCATGGAGGTGGCAAGAGAGCCCTGCGAAGCCATCAGGTTGCGCTGGGCGTTCATCGACATCACGTTCGTGTTGATGGTGGTCATGGTCAGTTCCTAAAGGGTTGATGAAAAGTGATCTGGCCTTGCGGGCCGGATGACGAACCCCTTTTGGAAGTCCGTTGAAATCAATTTCGGTGCACCCGAGGACTTCTTGAGTGCTCTCTGCGACTTATCTGCAACGGGATGACCAACAAGAAAAAAAGCCACGGCCTGAGCCGTGGCTTTTCTGGCAGCGCCGACGATCAGCGCAGCAGCGACAGCACGCCCTGCGATGCCTGGTTGGCCTGGGCCACCATGGCGGTGCCGGCCTGCTGAAGGATCTGGGCCCGCGACAGGTTGGCCGTTTCCTTGGCGAAGTCGGCGTCCATGATGCGGCCATGCGAAGCGGAGAGGTTCTCAACGCCGATCTGGATGTTGGCCACGGCGTTCTCGAAGCGGCTCTGTACGGCACCCAGGGTGGCGCGTGCGCTGTTGACGGCGTCCAGCGCGGCATCGACCTTCTTCATGGCGATGTAGGCGCCCTTTTCGGTGGTGATGTCGATGTTGGAGATGCCGGTGGAGTCGGCAGCGGATGCAGCGGTGTCGGCTGCGTCGCCAGTGGCTTCCAGCAGGCCGGTGTCCGCGACAGCGAAGCCGGCGGAGAACTCGACCGTGGCAGGTGCCGTGCCGGCGGCGTTGAGCTGCGAAGACAGCAGCTCGACATCGAACGTGCCGTCTTCGTTGTCCACCAGGTAGGCAGAAACGCCGGTTTCGCTGGTCTTGCGGTTGATGGCTTCGACCACCTGGCCCAGGCGTGCGCTGCCAGAGGTGGTCGCGTCGATCGCGCCGAGGTCCACCGCGGTTCCACCGTTGACGGTGATGGTCAGCACGCCGGCTGCAATGTCTTCGTCGTAGTCGACGATGTTGGCGGCCGTGACGGTGGCCGTCGACTCGCCGTAGATGATGGTGCTGAGGTTGTCGGCGGTGGTGTCGGCCAGCGAGCCGATGGTGATGTTGTCGCCGGCGTTGGCGCCCACCTGGAAGCTGGCGGCGGTGAACGAGCCGTCGAGGATCTTCTTGCCGTTGAACGAGGTCTGGCGCGACACGCGGTCGATCTCGTCGGTGAGCTGTTTCACCTCGGCCTGCAGGGCGGTGCGGTCGTCTTCGCTGTTGGTGGCGTTGGCCGACTGCACGGCCAGTTCGCGCATGCGCTGCAGCATGTCGCCCACTTTGCCCAGTGCGCCTTCGGCGGTCTGGGCCAGCGAGATGCCGTCGTTGGCGTTGCGGGCAGCGACGCTCAGGCCTTTGACCTGCGCGTTCATGCGCTCGGCGATGGCCAGGCCGGCGGCGTCGTCCTTGGCGCTGTTGACGCGCAGGCCCGAAGACAGGCGCTGCATGGAGGTGGCAAGAGAGCCCTGCGAAGCCATCAGGTTGCGCTGGGCGTTCATCGACATCACGTTGGTGTTGATGGTGGTCATGAAAGACTCCTAAAGAGAAGAAACAAGGTAATCCGGCATTGCTGCCAATCAGATGCCGGTGTCACCACCGGCGGCCATGACCGGAGCTGGGGGCACTTGGTGCGGTGGGGCATCGCTGTCTTCACCGCTTCGTTGCTCTTGCTGGCCGGACGACGAACCTCTTCAGAAGTCCGTTGGAGTCAATTTCGGTGAGCCCTGCCGATTCTTTAGCCCGGGCCATGTCGGCCGGGGCGCGTCACCATGCGGCGCGCTGCACCGGCCGGGCGGCGCCCCATGGTTGTTGTTAGAACCAAAGACGTAGGCAAATGGATGACAAGGCCTTCCGGTTCTCCCGACACCGTGCACAGCCATTTCCCGATTCAAGTTTGTTCACCGCTCGACACAATTCCTCACATCGGGTCAAACAAAGCTGCAAGCGATGACCCCCCACCCAGGCAACCCCAAGGAGCGAGAGATGGACAGCGAACAACTTCTGGCCGAGATCCGCGAAGCGAATCTGACCTACCTGATGCTGGCGCAGAACCTGATCCGCAAGGACCGCGCCGAGGCCCTGTTCCGCCTGGGCCTGACCGAGGAAGCCGCCGACCTGCTCGGCATGCTCTCCACGGCCCAGCTGCTCAAGATCGCGTCCAGCAACATGCTGCTGTGCCGCTTCCGCGTGGACGACGACCTGGTCTGGAACCTGCTGACCAGCCACAACGTGAAGAAGGTGGACAACAGCACCACCACCCAGCTGCACGCCAGCATCCTCATGGCCGGCCGTTACGCCGACTCCATGACGGCCACCGCCCACTGAACCCCACACCCCGCAGGAGCACACCATGGCCGCAGGCAAGAGCATCCTCACCGAGTCGCGCGACATCGAACGCGCCGTCGCCCTGATCCAGCTGGGTGCGCGACTGCAGGTTCTCGAGTCCGAGACCAGCCTGTCTTACGAGCGGCTGCTGCGCCTGTACAAGGAAGTCGCGGGCAAGAGCCCGTCCAAGGGTCAACTGCCGTTCTCCACCGACTGGTTCCTGACCTGGCAGCCCAACATCCATGCGTCGCTGTTCCTGAACATCCACGAGTACCTCTCCAAGTCGAGCGCGCTGGAAGAGATCGACACCGTGATCAAGGCGTTTCGCCTGTACAGCGAGCAGATGACCGCCAGCGCCATCGAGCCGCTGCTGTCCATCACCCGCGCCTGGCGCCTGGTGAAGTTCGTCGACAACGGCATGCTCACCCTCACCAAATGCTCCTGCTGCGGTGGCCACTTCGTCACCGAGCCCTATGAGAACGCCCGCCACTTCGTGTGCGGCCTGTGCCAGCCGCCCGCCCGTGCCGGCAAGGGATCCACCGCCGGCAGCCTGCGCCTGCACTGACCGGTCACCGACCTCAAAGCTTGAAAAGGGCCCTCACCGGGGCCCTTTTCACGTTTCTGGCGATCTCCATCTCCCCTAGAGTCGGTCGATATTCAACACAAACCTCGGCATGCGTCCATGGCGGCGCGGGCACTCTTCAGGCACTCACCATGTTCGTCATCGTCGGTTATGTCGTCGCGCTGGCCTGTATCTTCGGCGGATACATGATTGCTGGCGGCAACATGATGGTCATTCTCAAGGCCTTGCCGATCGAGATGACCATCATCGGTGGTGGAGCGCTGGGCGCTTTTCTGGTCAACAACCAGCCCAAGGTTCTCAAAGCCACCATGAAGGCAGTGCCGGGTGCCCTGAAAGGCTCCAAGTACACCAAGGAGCGCTACATGCAGCTCCTTGCCCTGCAGTACGACTTGCTCCAGAAGGCACGCAAGGAAGGCCTGATGGCCATCGAGCAGGACGTCGAGAACCCGGACCAGTCGCCGGTTTTCAAGAAGTACCCCGCCATCGCAGGCGACCATCATGTCGTCGAGTTCATCACCGACTACCTGCGCATGATGGTGTCCGGCAACCTCAACGCCCACGAGATCGAGTCGCTGATGGACTCCGAAATAGAGACCCACCACCACGAGGGCCATGCGCCGGTGGCTGCGATTCAGCGGGTCGCCGGCGGACTGCCGGCGTTCGGCATCGTCGCGGCGGTGCTGGGCGTCATCAAGACCATGGGCGCTGTGGGCCAGCCGCCCGCGGTGCTCGGCGGCATGATCGGATCGGCGCTGGTGGGCACGTTCCTCGGGATCTTTCTCGCCTACGCGATCGCCGAGCCAATGGCGGGCGTGATCGACCAGAAGCTGGAAGAGGGCACCAAGGAGCTGGTCTGCATCAAGACCACGCTGCTTGCCAGCATGCAGGGCTACGCTCCCTCGACCGCGGTCGAGTTCGGCCGGAAGGTGCTGATGTCCACCGAGCGTCCCACCTTCAGCGAACTCGAAAACCACGTCAAGGGGAAGAAAGCATGACCGGCAGCCTGAACCGCGTGGCTGGGGAGCACTGACATGGCAGGCGACGGAAAGAAACTGCAGCCGATCATCGTCAAGCGCATCAAGAAGGGCGGCCATGCGGCGCACGGTGGTGCCTGGAAGATCGCCTACGCCGACTTCGTGACGGCCATGATGGCCTTCTTCCTGCTGATGTGGCTGCTCGGCTCCACCACCAAGGGCGAGCTGGAGGGCATCGCGAGCTACTTTTCCAACCCGGTCAAGGTTTCGCTCATGGGCGGTGATGGATCGGGCAACAGCACCAGCATCATTCCCGGTGGCGGGCGCGACCTCAGCGCGGCCAATGGCCAGCGAGACTCCGGCGAAACCGAGCGCACCACCAAGGAAATCGGGGCCCAGATGGCCCGCGCCGAAATGGCCCGCAAGGACCAGGAGCGCATCGATGCGCTCGAGCGCAAGATCAACACGCTGATCGACAGCAATGAAAAGCTGGGCGAATACCGGTCGCAGATCCGGATGATCAAGACCCCTGACGGGCTGCACATCCTGATCGTCGACGCCCAGAACCGACCCATGTTCGACACCGGCAGCGCGCTGGTGAAACCGGAAATGCAGGAGATCCTGCGCACGCTGGGCAAATCGCTCGGCGATGTGGAGAACCGCATCGCGCTGGCCGGCCACACCGATGCCACGCCGTACGGCAGCGGCGACCGTGGCTACAGCAACTGGGAACTGTCGGCCGACCGGGCCAACGCTTCCCGCCGCGAGCTGGTGGCCGGTGGACTGCCCGACGACAAGCTGCGGCGGGTGGAGGGCCTGGCGGCCAGCGTGCCGCTGCTGCCCGATCAGCCGCTCGACCCGTCGAACCGACGCATCAGCATCGTGATCATGACGCGCGAATACGAGGACCGCATGTTCCCGCCCGCGCTGCCGGCGGCACCGGTGTCCGGCGTGGTCGAGTCATCCACGGCCGCGCTGCCCTTGCCCCTACAGAAATCCCCCGACCTGTCGAAACCCCAAGAGACGAGCCCTCGCTGAGCGGCCCGACCCCCCTGAACCGACCCCTCCGCGGAGGCACCGATGTCCACGCCGATGAAATTCCTGATCGTTGACGACTTCTCCACCATGCGCCGCATCGTGCGCAACCTGCTCAAGGAGATCGGGCATGCCGATGCCGACGAGGCCGAGGACGGCGTGATCGCCCTGGGCAAACTGAAGGCGGGCAACTTCAACTTCGTCGTCACCGACATCAACATGCCCAACATGAACGGTTTCGAGCTGCTCAACGCCATCAAGCAGGACGAGAAGCTCAAGCACCTGCCGGTGCTGATGGTGACGGCCGAAGCACGCAAGGAAGACATCGTGCTCGCGGCCCAGAACGGTGCGGCCGGCTACATCGTCAAGCCTTTCACGAAGGCCACGCTGGAAGAAAAGCTTGCCAACATCTTCAAGAAGCTCGGCATCTGAGCGGAAGGTTCCGGCCATGAACGACCAAAACGAAGTCCAGGGCAGTGCCCATCCGGACATGTTCCGCAAGCTCGGTGGCATCACCCGCCAGCTGCACGACGCGCTCAAGGAACTGGGCTACGCCGACAAGCTGCAAGGCACGGTGGAGCAGCTGCCCGACGCGCAGAGCCGCCTGTCCTACATCGCGCGCCTCACCGGCGAAGCGGCGGAGAAAGTGCTGAGCCAGGTTGAAGAAGGCAAGCGCGAACAGGAGCAGCTGGCCCGCCGCGGGCGTGAGCTGGCCGACACGATCAAGCGGGTGCCGGCGCTGGCCAAGGCCATGCCGGAGCTGCTCGAATGGTCGAACGACGTGGTGGCCCTCGCCGAGAAGACCGATGGCCGTCTGACCGAGATCATGATGGCCCAGGACTTTCACGACCTCACCGGTCAGGTGATTGCCCGGGTGGTCCATCTGGCAGGCACCATCGAGGAGCAGTTGCTGGCCTTGCTGCTCGAATCGGCCCCCACCGGCCAACCCGGCCAGGACAAGGCCTACGAACTGGCCGGCCCGGTGGTGAGCGCCGAGGGGCGCACCGATGTGGTCACCGACCAGAAACAGGTCGACGACCTGCTGGCCAGCCTGGGTTTCTGACCGCGGCCTGCCCGCGTCGGTATCGGTGAATAGCGGGGTCGCCACCCGCCTTATCGCCCTTTAGTTTTCCGGCCCGCTTTCCACAATCAGGCTCACTCATCAGAGCCTGATCGATGGATTCCTCGAGCCAAGACAAAACCCTGCCAGCCACGCCGCAACGCCTGCAGAAGGCACGCGACGATGGCCAGGTGGCGCGTTCCAAGGACCTGGGCAACCTCGCCGTTCTGGGGGGTGGCATGGCCGCCCTGTTTGCGCTGGCGCCACTGGGGTTCGGCATGCTGCGCGACGCCATGGCCAGCCAGTTCAGGTTCGACAACGCCGGCGTTCGCACCCCCGCCCACATGCTGGAGCGTCTGGGTGAGTCGACCACCCAGGCCCTGGTGATCTACCTTCCGCTGGGGCTGGTGGTGCTGGTGATTGCCGTCGTCGCCACCATCGCCTCGGGTGGCTATGCGTTCAGCACCAAACCCATCGAGCCCAAGCTGTCCAACGTGAGCCCGCTGTCGGGCTTCGGGCGGCTGTTCTCCCGCCAGCAACTGGTCGAGACCGCCAAGCTGGTGCTCATCACGGCCGTCGTCCTGGTGGTGGCGGCACAGTTCCTGAACGCCCACGCCGAGTCGTTCGCCACGCTGTTGATGCGTCCGCTGGAAACCGGCATCGGCCAGCTGGCCCGATGGCTCATGGTGGGGGTGGGCTTGCTGTTGCTGGTCATCGGTGTGGTGGCGGCCATCGACATTCCCACCCAGGTGGCCCTGCACAAGCACCGCCTTCGCATGTCGCACGACGAGGTGCGGCGCGAACACAAGGAGGCCGAGGGCGATCCGCACGTGAAAGGCCGCCGCCGGCAGCGCCAGCGCGAGCTGGCCCAGCGCAACAGCATTCGCGCCGTGCCCAAGGCCGACCTGGTGGTGATGAACCCGACCCACTACGCCGTGGCGCTGCGCTACGACGAGAGCACCATGGCCGCGCCCCGGGTCATTGCCAAGGGTGCCGACCTGATCGCGCTGAAGATCCGCGACGTCGCCAAGGCCAACGACGTGCCGGTGCTGCAGTCGCCGATGCTGGCGCGTGCGCTCTACGCCCACGCCGAGATCGACCAGGAGATCCCTGGCGCGCTGTACACCGCGGTGGCCCAGGTGCTGGCCTGGGTGTACCAGCTCAAGGCCGCACTGCGGGGTCAGGGTGCCATGCCCGCCGATCCGCTGCCGCAGGTGCCGCCCGAACTCGATCCCCACTTCAAGAAATCACCGAACCCGGAGTCTGAGCAATGAACGCCCTGCAGCAATGGTTCAAGCGCAACGGCGCGCTGGCCGGTGGGTTGGCCGCGCCCATGCTGGTGATCACGGTGCTGGCGATGATGGTGTTGCCGCTGCCTCCCTGGCTGCTCGACACCTTCTTCACCCTCAACATCGCGTTGGCGCTGGTGGTGATGATGGTGGCCGCCCACATGAAGCGCCCGCTGGACTTCTCGGTCTTTCCCACGGTGCTGCTGCTCACCACGTTGATGCGCCTGTCGCTGAACGTGGCATCGACCCGGGTGGTGCTGCTGGAGGGCCACACCGGTCCGGGCGCAGCGGGTTCCGTGATCGAGGCGTTCGGGCACGTGCTCATTGGCGGCAACTTCGCGGTGGGCGTGATCGTGTTCATCATCCTGGTGGTCATCAACTTCATCGTGGTCACCAAGGGCGCCGAGCGGATTGCAGAGGTGTCCGCCCGCTTCACGCTGGACGCGATGCCGGGCAAGCAGATGGCCATCGACGCCGACCTGGGCGCGGGCCTGATCGACGACAAGGAAGCCAAGCGGCGGCGCGCCGAGGTGGCCGAGGAGGCCGAGTTTTTCGGCTCCATGGACGGTGCCTCGAAGTTCGTCCGCGGCGACGCCATCGCCGGCATCCTCATCCTGATCATCAGCGTGATCGGCGGTTTTGCCATCGGCATGCTGCAGCACGGGTTGTCGGCGGGCCAGGCCGCCGACAACTACATCCTGCTGGCCGTCGGCGATGCGCTGGTGGCCCAGATTCCTTCGTTGCTGATCTCGGTGGCCGCGGCCATGGTGGTCTCGCGCGTCGGCAAGGACGAGGACGTGGCCGGCCTCGTGGGCCGCCAGATGTTCGTGTCGTGGCGTGTGCTGGGCATTGCCGCCGCGGTGCTGTTCCTGCTGGGCGTGATTCCCGGCATGCCGCATGTGTTCTTCCTGATGTTCGCGGCCCTGCTGGGGGGGCTGGCCTGGTGGCGCCGCCAGCAGGAACTGGCGCCGAAGAAGCCTGCCGAGGCCGCCGCCGCGGCGCCGGCCGGCGATGGCGAGGCCAGCTGGGACGACCTGCAGCCGGTGGACCTGCTGGGCCTGGAGCTGGGCTACCGCCTGATCGCCATGGTGGACAAGACCCGCCAGGGCGACCTGCTCACCCGCATCAAGGGCGTGCGCAAGAAGTTTGCACAGGACGTGGGCTTTCTGCCGCCCGCCGTGCACGTGCGAGACAACCTCGATCTGCGCCCGAGCGCTTACCGCATCACCTTGCGTGGCGTGGTGGTGGGCGAGGGCGAGGTGTTCCCCGGCATGTGGCTGGCCATCGACCCTGGTGGCATCGGCACCCCGCTGATCGGCACCCCGACCACCGACCCCGCGTTCGGCCTGCCGGCCCACTGGATCGACGAGCGTCAGAAGGAAAACGCGCAAATGGCGGGTTTCACCGTCGTTGATTCCGAGACTGTGCTGGCGACCCATCTTTCACACTTGATGCAAGTCCAGGCGGCCAAGTTGCTGAGCCGGACGGAGACCCAGGATCTGGTCGAACACGTGACCCGCCTGGCCCCCAGACTGATCGAGGAAGTCGTGCCCAAGATGGTGTCCGTTGCCACATTCCAGAAGGTGTTGCAGCTCCTGTTGGAAGAGGGCGTTCATGTGCGCGACATCCGGACGATCATCGAATCGATCGCCGAACACGCGCCGCACACCACCGAGCCGCACGAACTGGCGCGCCGCGTGCGCATGGCACTGGCCCCGGCCATCGTCCAGCAGATTTACGGTCCGGTGAAAGAGCTCGAGGTGATCGCCATCGAACCCGGGCTGGAGCGGCTGCTCATGCAGGCCCTCTCGGGCAGCAACGCTGGCGCGCTCGACCCGGGCGTGGCCGAGATGCTGAGCAAGTCCGCCACCGACATTGCCAACCGCCAGGAGGAAAAGGGCGTGCCCGCCTGCCTGCTGGTGCCCGACGTGATCCGCACCGCCATGGCGCGCCTGCTGCGCCGTGCCGCGCCGCGCCTGCAGGTGCTGGCGCACAGCGAAATTCCTGACACCCACCTGATCCGCATCGGCCCGATTCTTGGAGAACTCGCAGCATGAACATCCAACGCTTCATCGCCCCCACCTCGCGCGAGGCCATGGCCAAGGCGCGCCGCCAGTTCGGTGACAGCGCGGTCATCCTGTCCACGCGCCAGACGGCCGAAGGCTTCGAGGTGATGGCCGCGGCCGAAGAGAGCCTGGCCACACTGGCACAGACCGCGCAACCGGCGGCCAAGGCCTCGCCCGCGGCCAGCGCCACCCCGGCCCGCAAGGACCTGCCCCCCAGCCCGACCAGTTCTGTCGAGAGCGACACCGAGGCGCTTTCGATGAGCACGCTGTCGTTCCAGGACTACGTGCGCGAACGCATGCTGCGCAAGCGCCGGGAACAGCTTGGCGGTGCGGCGCCGGCCGAGACGGCGCCGACCAGCGAGCCCGAGCCCATCATGGTGCCGGTGCAGCGCTTCAACGAACCCGCTGCCGTGCGCACGCCGCGCCAGCCGCAGCCCCAGCCAATCCGCACCCGCGACGCCGCGTTCCAGGACTCCGAGCCGCCCGCGCGCTTTGCGACGCAGGAAGACCAGCGCATGGCGGTCGAGATCTCCGCGCTCAAGGACATGATCGAGGAGCGTTTCAACACGCTGGCCTGGCTGGGTTCGAGCAAGCTCAACCCGATCCAGTCCAGCCTGATGCACAAGCTGATCCGCGCCGGCTATTCGCCCGCGATGTCGCGCGCCCTGCTGGAGCGCCTGCCGGCCGACGCCGGCGCGGCCGATTCGCTGCGCTGGTTGATGGACGCGATCCAGCGCAACCTCCGCGTGGCCCAGCCCGGTGCAAGCCTGGCCGAAGAAGGCGGTGTGGTGGCCCTGGTGGGCGCCACCGGGGTGGGCAAGACCACCACCGCGGCCAAGCTGGCGGCGCAATGCGTCAAGCAGTTCGGCGCCGGCAGTGTGGGCATGGTCACGCTCGACAGCTACCGCGTCTCGGGCTACGAACAACTGCGCTCCTTCGGCCGCATGCTCGGCGTGGTGGCGCACCTGGCACACGACCGCGCCGCGCTCAAGGACATGCTGGGCCTGCTGGCCGGCAAGCGCCTGGTGATCATCGACACCGCGGGTCTGGGCCAGCGCGACCAACGCGTGCAGGACATGCTCGATGTGCTGGACGTGCCGGCCATGAAGAAGGTGCTGGTGCTCAACGCCGGTGCGCAGGGCGACGCACTTGACGAAACCCTGTCGGCGTTCAAGTCCGACAAGCTGCACGGCGTGGTGCTTTCCAAGGTCGACGAGGCGGTCAAGGTCGGCCCGGCGATCGACGCACTCATCCGCCACCACGTCACGCTGCGCGGTGTGGCCAATGGCCAGCGCGTGCCGGAAGACTGGCACCTGCCCGACGCTGGCTCGCTGGTGAAGTTGAGCATGGGCGCCAGCCACAAGTCCGCCTTCGACCCCGCCACCACCGACATGGGTTACTACTTTGCCCAGTCGGCCGCACGCGGCACCAACCTGGGTGGCCTGCATGTTTGAGTTCGGCATTGACCAGGCCGCCGGCCTGCGCCTGGAGATCCAGGCGCGTGAAGGCAGCCCGGCGCTCATGCCCCTGGCCAGCCCGGCCCAGCCGTCGCGCGGCTTCGAATGGCTGTGCCGCCTGGCCATGGACCTGACGGACGCAGGGCAGCGCGTGGTCGTGATCGACGCCTGCGCCACCGAACGCGGTGACCGCGGCGGGCTGTCGCATGCCCTGGGCGACGGCGGTGTGGTGCATCTCGGCGCTGTGGCCAGTCCTGGCGAATGGACCGTGATGCCCGGCGCCAAAGGGCTGCAAAGCCTGGTCGCCACCGCATCGGCCGGTGGCGCCGACGCCGCGCTGTCGCGCCTGTTTTCTCCGTTCGCCCCGGGGGCCATGGTGCTGCTGTATGCGCCTGCCCAGACCCTGGCGGGTCTGCTGGCCGGCGTCAGCGCGCGGGTGCTGGTTCCGGTGATCGACCAGCCTCAAGCCAGCATCGACGCCTATGGCGCCCTGAAATGGCTGCACGGTGTGGGCCTGTGCCCGGTGCTGGCGCCGCTGCATGCACCCGACCAGGTGCTGACCAATGTGCGCGACACCGCCGAGCGCCACCTCGGCCTGCGGGTGCCTGTGTGGCCCCAGGCCGCGTGGGCGCAGCGCGTGCCCGACGGTGCCCTGGTCTGCACCGGTGCCACGCCTTCACCTCTGCGACGCCTCTCGGTTCACGGCGCCAACGCCGGGAACGCTTCCCCTCTCTGGAGCTGATGATGTACACCGCCAAAGGCACGCTCGACCGCGACGACCAGCTGCGCAAATACAGCCCGCTGGTTCGTCGCCTGGCGCACCACATGATCGCCAAGCTGCCCCCCAGCGTCGAAATCGACGACCTCATCCAGGTCGGCATGATCGGACTCACCGAAGCCATCGCGCGCTACGAACCGTCGCAAGGGGTGCAGTTCGAGACCTTTGCCAGCCAGCGCATCCGCGGCGCCATGATCGACGAGCTGCGGGATGGCGACTGGATGAGCCGTGGCTCGCGCAAGAGCCAGAAGGACATCGAGCAGGCGGTGCACCGCCTGCAGCAGAAGCTGCACCGCCCGCCCAAGGAAAGCGAGATTGCCGCCGAAATGGGCCTGACCCTGGCCGATTACCAGAGCCTGCTGGCGAAGGTTCGCGGCACCCAGCTGGTGTACCTGGAGGACATTGGCGGCGGTGGCGATGACGAAGACAGCTTTCTCGACCGCCACATGGGCGACCACGAAGCCGACCCATCGGCGGTGCTGCAGGACCAGCGCATGCGGATGGCGCTGGTCGGGGCGATCAAGACCCTGCCCGAGCGCGAGCAGCACATCATGAGCATGTACTACGAGCACGACATGAACCTGAAGGAAATCGCCGCTGTGCTCGGCGTGACCGAATCGCGTGTGTGCCAGCTGCACAGCCAGTCGATCGCAAGGCTGCGCGCCAAGTTGCGCGAGCACTGAGCCGAACCCGCCCCGGCGGTGCATGGGGGCACCGACCGGGCAATAGCACAAAGCCGCTGACCGTTTCCTCGGCCCGAAGGACGATGGCACGCCGCTGATGGGTTCTTCAGCATGTCGGTTTGTCCGACTGTGTGAACCCATCCATGACCCCATCCACCCAAACCCGCTTCCGGCCCGCCCCGAAGCTCAGCTTCAACGCCTTTGTTGAATCGGTCGAAGCACAGCCCGACCAGGCCGCGCTGGGCCTGACCTTCCTGGAGCCGGAAAAGCCGCCGCTGCTCTACGGGCGCATGGGACAGAAGTCGTCCGACCTCAAGCCGGGCGAAACCCACCTGGCCAAGTGGCGCCTCGACTCGATGAAAGCCCGCTCGGTGGTGGAGAAGGCGGTGACATGGTTCTCGAGCAACTCGCCCGCGGCCGATCGGCCCGAGGTGCACAAGGCCATCGAGATGCTGAAGGCGGTGTTGGCGGTGTCGGACGACGCCCGCGATCCGGGGTTGCGGGCGGGCGAACTGAAGGCAGCGTTGCGGACCCTGGTCAACGCCGAGCGCTCCGTGCTGGAGACCCTGCCCCGGCACGACGCACAGGCGCCGATCGCCGACGCACTCAAGGGCCCCCTTGCATCCTTGCTGGCCAAGCCACGTGTGGCGCGAAACCAGCCGCTGCAGGCACGGCTCATCGCGCTCGCTGGCTGTCTGAGCGACCACCTGGCCCACCCTTCGCACGCGCTCGACCTGAGTGGATTTCACGCCGACGACGTCGGACGCTTTGCCGATGCGGGAGGGATGCAGGCCTTTCTGGCGGAGCGCCAGCAGCGTTACCCCGCCATCACGGCGCTGGTCCTGCCCGCCGAGATGGAAGATGTGCATTCGTGGGTCGCACAAATGCCCGGCCTCACCGATCTGGTGGCGCCCCGCTGGAACGGCTCGCACCTGGAGGTTTCGCACCTGCCCGCCCTTGAGTCGCTGGAGCTGAATCGGCCGATCCGGCAGGCCCGACCGATTGAAGTCCTGACCGCGCCCGGCTGCGTGGTCAAGGTGGTGTCCGACGTCGACCCCGGTGGCGATGCACCGCAAGGGGTCGTCGCCTCCCTGGCTCAGGTGGACCCGAGGCAGGCGCAGCAGGCGGCGCGCCATGGCGCGCTCCTTCGGTTGCGGCTGCAGATCGATGAGCACCTGGCCGCCATCGATCGCCGCTTCGAGGTACCGCTCGGGCGCACGCGCCTCGCCTCGGACCTTCGCCATCAGGTGCTTCAGGAGGCCATTGACTGGCAACGGGCGTCGGCGGCCGAGCGCCAAGGCCCTGCCTTTGACGGCTTGCGCATGTTCGAGAACGACCCGCACTGGCAACGCCTGGCGGCCGACGCGGCGCGCCTTTTTCCGGCGGGTCTGCCGACGGAAAGCGAAGGTGAGTTGTCGCGCACCGGCCTGCAGCGCGACGTGTTCGAGCAGGAACCGGTCTGACCCGGTGCCCGGTTCGCGGATCCCGTCAGGCGGGCCGCAAACCCGCGGTGCCCTTGCGGCCCAGCGGCTGGTAGGTGGGTTTCTGCAGGTGATCTGGCAGCAGGCTGCCCAGCGCGCGCTCGTTGAGCGCGGCGGCACGCACCGTGGCGGCGCGCAGTTGGGTGAACCGTTGGGCGGCGGATTGCAGGGCAGAAGCGTCGGCACCACGCAGGTCGAGGCTGCGGGGCGCCTGGCGCAGGGCGTTGGTCACCGCGGCGCTGGCTTGTTCCACGGCGGGCGCATTGCCTTGCAGCAGCGCGCGCTCCAGACCATCCAGGTGGCCGTGGAGGGCGGCGATCCAGGGGTGGGCGGGCTGCGGGGAAGTCATGGTGAGGGACGCGTCAGGCGCGACCGGCGTTGAGCATTTCGGCCGCGTTCGACAGCAGCTTGTCGGCGATGGCCTCGGGGTTGACCTTGAAGGTGCCGCTGGCGATCGCCTGCTTCATGGCCTCGACCTTTTCGGCGTTGAAGACCTCGCCGCCCGCGGCGCCAGACGCCGAAGACAGCGTGACCGTCACACCCGGCTGCGGTGCGCCGGCGGCGGGCTTGGCCGCGGCCTCGACGGCCGCGCTGGGCTGGGTGGCCGCCTTTTGGGGGCCACCGGCCACGCTGCCGATGTAGGAATCCGCTGAAGAATCGACTTTCATGTCACGCTCCAAGCCCCGAAGACCAGGGCACTGTCGTTGGTGTATCGGTCGCGGTCTCCAGAACTTTAGGCATTCGGTGCGCTTTTTCTGCCGTTCATCGGTCAGAGGGGGATTTCCACCACCTGGTCGGCGCGCACCGTGCCGCTGACCACCTTGCCACTGGGCAAACGCACCCGGGCGGGCTGTCCCACGTGGCCCGTGCTCAACGACTGACCGGTCACCGTCACGGCAAAACCCTTGCCGTTGGCGCTCACTTTCACCGGAACTCCAGCCTCGAAGGCCTGTGGAGCCCGAACGGTGTTCTCCCGAACCACCTGCCCGGGCGTCAGGGCGTAGGCCGCCTGCTGCCCCACCCAGCGCTCGGACGTGGCCAGCACGGGGGATGGATGCGCCGCCCAATCCACTTCGGCGCGTTCGGCGTCTTCTTGAGTGAGGGGTGTTCCCGCCGGCACGGGCGCCTTGATCACCCAGGCCGGGCCGAAGGCCTTCACCGTCACGGGCAGGTACACGCTCCATCGGGTGGGGCCATCCACGCAGCGCAGGCCGACGCGGCTGCGCCCCCAGAGGCGCGAGCCCGGTGGCATGAAGGGTTCGATTCCGTTGCAGGGCGCCAGCCGAAGCCGGCTGTCCAGGGTTCCCATGGTCACTTCGGCGCGCAGCGGCGCGCCGGCCTGTTCGGCCATGGACTGGTCCACGCCGGCCTGCAGGAAGTCGCGCGCGAGTTTTTCGAGGCCGGCCACCTCGGTGGCGCGGGCGCCTGCCGCCGTGGCGAGCATCAGCAGGCCGAAAACGACCGCCAGCAGCAGGCGAAGGGCAGGGCGGTTCAGGGTGTCGACGCGTTCTGGGAGTTTCATCCCTTCAATCTAGGGCCGGCGCCGGCTGGCCAATCCGCCGAAATGCACCGTGAATCCATGGTTGATCGGGCAGATGGTTGCGCCACGCCTACTCCTCGATGACCGCCGGGTGCTGACCGGAAGGCTTCATGAACTCGGGCATCGTCACACGGCCTGCCAGGCCTTCGTCGAATTCCCCCGTCAGCCGGACCTCGGACAGGAAGGACAGTCCGCGCAGATCGATCGAATCGCCGTCATAGCTCGGGATGTACAAGGTGCGCAGGCTGGGCAGTTGCTCGAGAAAGCGCGGCAACTCCTCCAGCTCGGCGGGCAGCGTCAACACCCGCAACGGAGGCTCAACGGTGGGCCGCAAGGCGAGATAGCGGCTCAATCCACCCGCTTCGGTGAACCCGTCCAGCGTGTCCGGACTGATCTCGCCGAGGTCGAGCTCTGCACCGGGGTGCATCAGGTCGTTTTCCAGCAGGGTGGCGATGCTCGCCATCTCCCGGGTCACCCGGTTTGAAACCTGCGCCGGCGCCGGCGCAAGCTGCGCCAGTGCGCGGATGACCGGCAGCAACTCGCCCACGGTCAAGGGGCGTTGCAGGGGACGGCCGATCAGCCAGCCCAGCTCGCGCAGCGCCACCAGCCCCTCGGGATTCCTCTCCAGATCCCGATCGGCGCTGCAGAGGGTGACCATCTCCTGCAGTCGCAGGCGCGCGGTGGTTGCCGTGACCAGCGCGCGGCAGGGCCGGTGAAAACGGTCGTAGGGCAGGCGCACGTCACCGGCCGCTTGGGCCTGCCAGATGGTCTGCCCCCTGTTCCCCGGCTCGGCGCAGATGACGTGGTCGTCGGGCAGGGAGTCCAGCGCGTCGGCAATGGACCGGAAGACCATCAGGCTGGGGACTTTGGTGGGTGCGCTGGCTCGGTTCATGAAAGGGTTGCTCGGGGTGTCGGAGGGCAGTGCCAGCGGGGCACTGGCTTTCGGACACCCTGAGTGATGGCGCACGCGCCGATGTTCCGCCAACCGGCCTGTGCCGGAAGTCCTAAGCCGGGAAATGCCGGTCTGTCACCCCGCTGTTCCTGCCATCGGATGCGCTCAAGTTTTTGACAATGACCGCAAGCCCCGGCCCGGAACCGCATCCGTGGCCGGACAAGAACCACCGCTTGCGAGGTGCCCATGCTCGAACAGATGACCAGCCGGCTGGATTTCCACGCCAACGCGCTGGTGCTGCGCTCACAGCGCCAGCAGGTGATTGCCAGCAACATCGCCAACGCCGACACACCGGGCTACGTGGCACGCGATTTCGACTTTGCCGCTGCACTGAAGGACGCCTCGGGCGCCCCAGGCAAGGCCGCCACCACCGACGCCCGGCATTTCCGCAGCGTGGGCTCGCGCCCGGGTCAACCCGACCTGGCCTACGCCGTTCAGACGCAACCCTCGCAGGACGGCAACTCGGTCGACCTCGACCGTGAACGTGCCGCCTTCGCCGACAACACCATCCGCTACGAGTCCACGCTGCGTTTCATCAATGGCCATGTGAAGACCATGATGAGTGCCATCACCGGCCAGTGAGCGACTGAAAGGACCCGCCATGTCGATGTTCAACATCTTCAACGTCAGTGGCAGCGCGGTGAGCGCGCAGCAGCAGCGGCTCAACGTGGTGGCCAGCAACCTCGCCAACGCCGACGCCGTGGCCGGACCGGACGGGCAGGCCTACAAGGCGCGCCACATCCATTTCCAGACACTGTCCATGGGCGACGCGGGCAGTGCCGGCGTGAAGGTCCAGACCATCACCGAAAGCGATGCACCTGGCCGCCGTGTGCACAACCCCACCCACCCCAACGCCGACGCCGAGGGCTATGTGACCCACTCCAACGTCAACCCGGTGGAGGAGATGGTCAACATGATCTCGGCCTCGCGTTCCTACCAGAACAACGTCGAGGTGATGAACACCGCCAAGACCCTGCTGCTCAAGACATTGCAGATGGGCCAGTGAACGCGCCCGTGAAGGAACCCCGCCCATGATGTTTTCCAGCCCCCTCGACCTGAGCAACCTCGGCACCGCCGTCGGCAGCTCCACCAAGACGTCGGCCACCTCGGCCACCAACGCCGAGGCCACGCAGGACCGGTTTCTGAAGCTGCTGGTGGCGCAGCTGAACAACCAGGACCCGATGAATCCGATGGACAACGCGCAGATGACGACGCAGATGACGCAGATCAACACGGTCGCCGGCATCGAGTCGCTCAACACCACGCTCAAGGGCATGGCCGCGCAATACACAGCCATGCAATCGCTGCAGGGCATCACGCTGATCGGCCGCGAGGCGCTGGTGGCGGGCAACACCTTCGGCTTCGACGGCGCCATGGGCAAGGCGGCGTTTCGCCTGTCTGATGCCGCGGCCAATGTGCAGGTCGATGTGGTGGGCAAGGACGGCGCGGTGCTCGACACGCTGGACTTTGGCGGTCTCACCGCCGGCCAGCATTCCTTCAACTGGGACGGCACGGGCATCGACCCGAACCAGGTGGCCGGCTACCGCGTGCGCGCCTCGAACGGCGGCAACCCGGTCAGCACCACCAGCTTCAGCCGCCTCACCGTCACCTCGGTCAGCCAGAAGGACGGCGTCATGCAGTTGCAGCTGCAGGACGGCCGCACCCTGGCGCAGGACCAGGTCACCACCTTCATGTAACCGCGAACCCGCGTCGCAAGGACCTCACCATGGCATTCCAGCAAGGACTCTCCGGCCTCAACAGCGCGAGCAAGAACCTCGACGTGATCGGCCACAACATTGCCAACGGCAACACGGTCGGCATGAAATCATCGCGCGCCGAGTTCGCCGAGGTTTATGCCAGCTCGGTCAACGCCGCTGGGGGCGTCAACCAGGGCATCGGCGTGTCGGTGGCCGCCGTCACGCAGCAGTTCACGCAGGGCAACATCACCATCACCGGCAACGACCTCGACATCGCGGTCAACGGCGCCGGGTTCTTCGAGCTGTCCATGCCCAACGGCACCACGTCGTACACGCGGGCCGGCATGTTCAAGCTCGATCGAGAAGGCAACATCGTCACCAACTCGGGCGGGCAGCTCATGGGCTACCCGACCGATCCGGACGGCAACCGCCTGAGCTTCAACCCGGTGCCGCTGGCACTGCCCACCAGCAGCCCCATCCCGGCCCAGCAGACGGCGAACATCGTGGCCGAGTTCAACCTAGACGCGCGCGCCCCGGTGTGGAACACCGTCACGCCCCCGACGCCGCTGTCCACCTACGGCACCTCGCTGGTGGCCTTCGACCCCCAGGGCATCGAGATTCCGGTGACCATGGCCTTCCGCAAGGTCGGCAACAACAGCTGGGAGGTCTACACCGGCGTCAACGGCGCCGACCCCGCCCTGTCCACGCCGTTCACCGTCAACTTCCTGGCCGATGGTTCGCTCGACCCGGCCACCGTGGTGCCGCCGCTGACGCTGACCTCGCCGAACGCCACCTTCAACGTGGCGGTGGATTTCAACAACATCACCCAGTTCGGCACCGCCTTCGGCGTGACCGACCTCGACCAGGACGGCTACCGCCCGGGCCAGTTCATCGGCCTGAAGATCAGTGAGAACGGCACCGTGACCGGCCAGTACTCGAACGGCGAAACCCGCGCCGCCGGCCAGATCGCGCTGGTGAACTTCCGAAACGCACAAGGCCTGCAGCCCACCGGTGGCGGCAACTGGACCGCCACCTTCACCTCGGGCGAGCCGGTGCGCGGTGAACCCGGCAACGGCAACTACGGCTCGCTGCGCGCCGGTGCGCTCGAAGACTCCAACGTCGATATCACCGCCGAGCTGGTCAACATGATGACCGCGCAGCGCGCCTACCAGGCCAACGCCCAGACCATCAAGACGCAGGATCAGGTGCTGAGCACGCTGCTGAACATGCGCTGATCGCTGGTTGAGCGGTTGAGCGGTTGACCGGATGACCCGTTGACCGGGCTTATGGCCGGTGTGCCATCGTCCATCCGGCCGAGTGCGGTGCGCCACCGGTCTGGCTAGCATGGGTGCTTTCATCCAGCACGCTGCCCCATGACCTTCGACTTCAGACTCGACGACCTCGGTGACGCGCCCGACGACGCCACCGACGACATGGCCTGCGACGTCAGGGCTTGGGTCTGGTACGGCTATTACGCCACCGAGGCCATGGACCGCTGGATTCAGGAGGCGGCCGACGAAGGCCGCGGCGTCGACATCGGGTGGATCAAGGCCCTGCTGGCCCGCACGCTCGCCCGAAAGCGCGCCGCCGAGGCCACCTGGCCGGCCGTGACCGACACCGACCGGCTCGACAACGCGTTCGAGAAGCTCAATGCGCAGGGCATCTGCGCACTGCAGTGGGCAGGGAACACGCTCGACGACGGCTTCGAGGCCGTGGACGAAGCGCTCGAAGCCGACCATGCGCCAGCGGGTGGATACCAGGGTTACTGCTTCTTTCACAGCCAGGACATCGACCGTGCGCTGGACGGCGAAGGCCTGTTGCTCGCATTCGGTCATATCGATTCCAAACGCGCCCAGGATCACCTCCGGATCGGCGAGATCGTGCGCCAAGCGCTTCAGCAGGAGGGCATCGAGGTCGCTTGGGACGGCAAGGGCGACACCCGCATCAACCTGCCCCGGTTGCGCTGGCACCGCCGCACGCCCGACTGACCGCGTCCGTCGCCCGGAAACGGGCGAATTGAACCGCGCGACCCGCGCTGTTCGGGGCATTGAACCCCCTCAAGTATTTCCACAATCCTTTCAAGCCCCCGTGGTCAGCGCTGCTGACGGCGACGGGCCTCTGAAAGGATTCGTGCTTGGACCGCTTCATCTACACCGCCATGACGGGCGCCAAGGCCGCGGCCGAGCGCCAGCAGGTGTTGTCCAACAACCTGGCCAACGTCTCCACGCCCGGCTTCCGCGCCGAGCTGTCGACCTTTCGTGCCGTTCCGGTGCGGGGTGACGGCGCCAGCACGCGCGTGTTTGCGCTCGAGGCCACCTCGGGCCACGACGCCAAGGCCGGGTCGGTTCAGATCACCGGCCGCGCGCTCGATGTGGCCGCCCAGGGCGATGCGTGGTTTGCGGTGCAGGGACTGGACGGCACCGAGGCCTACACCCGCGCCGGTTCGCTGCAGGTCAACGCCGAAGGCACGCTGGTCAACGCCAGTGGGCTGCCCATGCTGGGCGACGGCGGGCCCATCGTGGTGCCGGTCAATGCCATGGTGGACATCGGCGCCGATGGCACGGTGAACGCCCGCGTGGGCAACGAACCGGGTCAGGTGGTCGGCCGCCTGAAGATGGTCGTGCCCGACGCCGACAACCCGATCAAGCGCAGCGGCGACGGCCTGTTCCGCGGCCCGCAGGGCGACCCGCTGCCCGCCAGCGAGGTGGCTCGCCTGCAGGACGGTGCGCTCGAAGGCTCCAACGTCAACCCCGTCGAGGCCATGGTCGGAATGATCGCGGCCGCCCGCCAGTTCGAGGTGCAGATGCGCATGCTTCAGAACGGCGAAGGCAACGACCGCAGCGCCAGCCAATTGCTGGGCACCAGCTAACCGGAGAAAGATTTCATGATCAATTCCCTCATGATCGCCAAGACCGGCATGACGGCGCAGCAGACCCAGCTCGACGTCATCTCGAACAACCTGGCCAACGTCAGCACCAACGGCTTCAAGCGCTCCACCGCGGTGTTCGAGGACCTGATGTACCAGAACCTGCGCCAGGTGGGCGCCAACGCCACCGAGCAGGCCGAACTGCCCACGGGCCTGCAGGTGGGTCTGGGTGTGCGCACCGTGGCCACCAGCCGCAACTTCACGCAGGGCAGCCTGCAGCAGTCGGGCAACGCGCTGGACATCGCCGTCAATGGCGCGGGCTTCTTCCAGATCGAGATGCCCGACGGCACCACCGCCTACACGCGCGATGGCAGCTTCCAGGTCGACTCCCAGGGCCGCATCGTCACCAACAGCGGCTTTCCGCTGTCGGCCGGCATCACCCTGCCGGTGGAGACCGAAAGCGTCACCGTCTCCAGCGACGGCATCGTGTCGGCCAAGCTGCCGGGTCAGACCCAGCCGCAGCAGGTGGGGCAGATCGAACTGGCCAACTTCATCAACCCGGCCGGCCTGGAGCCCCTGGGCCAGAACCTCTACCGCGAGAGCGTGGCCTCGGGCAACCCGGTGGCGGGCGCGCCCGGCAGCACCGGCATGGGCCGCCTGATGCAGGGCTACACCGAGGCGTCCAACGTGAACGTCG
This sequence comes from Hydrogenophaga sp. XSHU_21, assembly GCA_046604145.1. GTDB lineage: Bacteria > Pseudomonadota > Gammaproteobacteria > Burkholderiales > Burkholderiaceae_C > Hydrogenophaga. Next base: position 661,747 of record JBKIXD010000002.1, on the reverse strand, counting down.
TGCAGGAACTGGTCAACATGATCCAGACGCAGCGCGCCTACGAAATGAATTCGAAGTCGATACAGACGTCCGACCAGATGCTGCAGCGGCTCGCCCAGCTGTGAAGCCAACGCGATTCCAAGGAAAAAAGATGTCCCGCCGATTCGTGTCCCTGGCCGCCGTGCTGGCGCTGGCGTTGCTGTCCAGCGGCTGCGAGACCCTGCAGCGCCAACCCAAGGTCGACCTCGAGCCGGTGCAGCCGGTGCGCTACGCCCAGACCGACCCAGCCGGCGCCGCGGCCGCGGCGCCCACCGGCGGCCTGTTCCGCGCCGCCACCTACCGCCCGGTGTTCGAAGACCCGCGCGCGCGCCTGCCTGGCGACACCGTCACCATCCAGATCACCGAGCGCGTCACCGCGAGCCAGAGCTCCTCGGCCTCGATCGAGCGCAGCGCCGAGGCCTCTGCCGGCATCACCGCGCTGCCGCTGTTCAAGGGATCGCCGTGGTCTCGCGCCGACCTCGGGGCGCAAAGCGAGAACAGTTTCTCGGGCGACGGCAGCACCCAGAGCAACAACACCTTCAACGGCACCATCACCGCCACCGTGCAGGAGGTGCTGCCGAACGGACACCTGGTGGTGACGGGTGAGAAACAGATCGGCGTGAACGCCAACGTGGACGTGCTGCGGTTCTCCGGCACCATCGATCCCCGGCACATCCGTCCCGGCAATGTGGTCCCGTCGACCCAGGTGGCCAACGCACGCATCGAGTCGCGGGGACGCGGCGCGCAGGGCGAAGCCCTTTCAATTGGCTGGCTGGCACGCTTCTTTTTGAGCGTTCTGCCGTTCTGACCGGCCGCATCATGAAACACCCCCGCCATGCGCCGTGCGGTCGTCCCGACCGATCGGATTTCAGCGTGGCACCCAGGGCTTCTGTCATGTCTATCGACCGGATTCTTCGTTTCTTGATGGTGATGTGCTGCACGCTGGTGCTCTTTCCGGCGGCGGCCCAGAGCGTGCGCGTCAAGGAAATCGCCTCGGTGCAGGGCGTGCGCAGCAACGCGCTCACGGGTTACGGCCTGGTGGTGGGCCTGGACGGCACCGGCGACCAGACCACGCAGATGCCCTACACCGGGCAGAGCCTGTCCAACTTCCTGCAGCAGTACGGCCTGACATTGCCGCCCGGTGCCAGCCCGCAGCTCAAGAACGTGGCGGCCGTGCTGGTCACCGCCGAGTTGCCGCCGTTTGCCCAGCCCGGGCAGGCGATCGACGTCACCGTGTCGTCCATCGGCAACGCCAAGTCGCTGCGCGGCGGCACACTCATCACCACCCCGCTGCGGGGTGCCGATGGCGACATCTATGCCCTGGCCCAGGGCAACCTGCTGGTCGGTGGCGCTGGCGCTTCGGCCGGTGGCAGCAAGGTGCAGATCAACCACCTGAGCGCTGGCCGCATTCCCGGGGGCGGACAGGTGGAGCGCGCGGTGGCCACGCCACTGCACAGCGGTCCCACCATCGACCTCGGGCTGTCCAGCAACGACTTTCAGACCGCCAGCCGGGTGACCGAGGCGATCAACAAGGCATTGGGTGCCGGCACCGCCAGCGCCGTGGATGGCCGGGTGGTGCGCCTGACCGCGCCCACGGACCCCAGCGCGCGCGTCGCGTTTCTGGCGCGCGTCGAGGAAGTGCGCATCGAATCGAGCGTGCCCGCGGCCAGGGTGGTCGTCAACGCGCGCACCGGCTCCATCGTGATGAACCAGGCCGTCACGCTGGGTTCGGTGGCGGTGGCGCACGGCAACCTGTCGGTCAGCATCAGTTCGCAGCCCGTCATCAGCCAGCCCAACCCGCTGTCTGGCGGCGAGACCGTGGTGCGCGAGCAGGCCAGCATCCAGATCAGTCAGGACAAGGGCGCGCTCATCCAGATGGGTCCCGCGGCGCAACTGTCCGATGTGGTCAAGGCGCTCAACGCGCTGGGCGCCACCCCGCAGGACCTGATCGCCATCCTGCAGGCCATCAAGGCGTCGGGCGCTCTGAACGCCGAACTGGACATCATCTGATGGCCACCAACCCCTTGATGCCCACCGGCCTGGCCGCCGACCCGAACGCGCTGAACGCGCTCAAGGGCGCCGGCACGGACAAGGCCGCCGTCAAGGAGGCCGCCAAACAGTTCGAGGCGCTGTTCATGCGCGAGCTGCTCAAGAGCATGCGCGAGGCCACCGCCAAGAGTGGCCTGATGGACAGCGAGGGCGAGAACCTGGGCACCGATCTGCTGGACCAGCAGTTTGCGCTGCAACTCTCCGGCCTGCCCGGCGGATTGTCGGAGGCCATCGAGCGCCAGCTCGGCCGCCAGATGGCGGGCGATGCCGCGCTGCCGTCCACCCCTCCCGTGTCGACCACCTTCGAGCGGGTGAACGCCTCGGAGCGTCAGGCCGGCTTCGTGTCGCGGCACGCCAGCGCGGCGCAGGCGGTGGCGCGCGAATCGGGCATTCCCGCCGCCTTCATGCTGGGCCAGGCGGGCCATGAAACCGGTTGGGGCCGCGGCGAGATCCGCCACGCCGACGGATCGCCGGCCCACAACCTGTTCGGCATCAAGGCCACCGCCGGCTGGACCGGCAAAGTGGCTGAAATCACCACCACCGAATACATCGACGGGGAGCCGCGCAAGGTGACGGCGAAGTTCCGCGCCTACGACTCGTACGAGGAATCCTTCAGGGACTACGCACGCCTGATCACCAACAGCCCGCGCTACGAGGCCGTGATGGATCAGGTGCATTCCGTGCAGGGTTTTGCCAACGGCCTGCAGCGCGCGGGCTACGCCACCGACCCGGCCTACGCCGCCAAGCTCAGCCGCGCGATCAACACCACGCTGAGTCTGCAGAGAGCACAAGGCTGATCCATGTCGTCACTCAACATCGCCACCCGGGCGCTCACCACCAACCAGGCCGCACTGCAGGTCATCGGCCACAACATCGCCAACGTCAACACGGCCGGCTACTCGCGCCAGACGGTGCAGCTGCAGAGTTCAGGCTACCAGGCCACGGGCGGCGGCTATTTCGGCAAGGGCGTCGAGATCGTGACGGTCGAGCGCGCCTACAACGCCAACCTCACGCGGGAGGCGCGCATCACCGCCGCCGCCGCCGCCGGGGATGCCGCCCGCCTGGAGCGGCTCGAGCAGCTCGAGACGCTGTTTCCCATGGGCGAGCAGGGCCTGGGCACCTCGCTCAACGGCATGCTCAACGCCTGGGGCGACCTGACGGCGTCTCCCAGCAACTCCACCGCGCGTGCCGTGGTGATCGAACGGGCAGGCGCGTTTGCAGCCCGCCTGCGCGACACCGCGGGCCAGATCGACCTGTTGCGCAACAGCACCCAGCAGCAGGTGGACGAGCAGGTCGATGCGGTCAACCGGCTTGCGCAGAACCTGGCCAACGTGAACGGGCGGATCATTGAAACCGCGGGTGGTCAGCACACCCCCAACGACCTGTTCGACCAGCGCGACCAGTTGCTGCGCGAGTTGAGCCAGTACATCCAGCTCAGCGTGGTGCCCGGCGAGGCCGGCACCTCCAATGTGTTCATTGCCGGCAGCCAGCCGCTGGTGCTGGGCACGCAGACCGGGCGCGTCGCCGTCGAACCGGATCCGATGGACAACTCGCGCATCGGGCTGGTGTTCCAGCAGGCGGGCATGTCCACGCCGCTCGATGCCAATGCGCTCGGCGGCGGCGAGCTGGCGGGCACCCTGCGCTTCCTCAACGACGACCTGCTGGCGGTGCAGAACCAGATCGGCCGTCTGGCCCTGGCCACGGCCGAGATCGTCAACGCGCAGCACCGGCTGGGCGTGGACCTCACCGGCGCCATGGGCGGTGACTTCTTCGTGCCCTTCGGTCCCGCCGTCGGCCTGCCGTCGCCCACCAATGCCAGCGCCGCCGAGGTGAGTGCGGTCGTGAGCGACCCGACCGCCCTGATGGCGTCTGACTACGAACTGCGCGTGGAAGCGGGCGGCTTCTCGGTGATTCGCCTGTCGGATGGCGCGACCACCGCCCTGCCGACGCTGCCGGCCGAGGTCGATGGCCTGAGCTTCCAGATCGACGTCGGACCCACGGCCGTGGGCGACCGTTTCCGCATCCGCCCCTTCGAGGGCACCGCCCGGAACCTGCAAACCGCGATTTCCGCGCCGCAGCGACTGGCCGTGGCCAGTCCGGTGCTGGTGACCCCTGCCACCACCAACGCTGGCGGCCTGGGCATCGAAAACATCTACGCCGTCGATGCCTCGCCGAACCTGACCGACCCGGTCACCATCACCTTCAACGCCGATGGCACCTTCAGCGCCACCGGCCTCGGCCCCGGCAACCCGCCGCCCGACAACGCCGGTCCGCCGCCAAGCTACAACTTCACGCCCGGTCAGCCGATCCAGCTCAACGGATGGAGCCTGTCGCTGCGCGGAAGCCCGACCGCGGGCGACCGGTTCGACATCAGCGCGTCACCGTCCAGCGCGATCGCGCAGAACGCGGGCAACGCCAACGGCGTGCTGGCCTTGCGTGGTCTCGCCACGTTCGAGGGCGTGGCCCTGTCCGATGGCTACGTGAGCCTGTTCGCCGATGTGGGCACCCGCGTGCAGAGCGCCCAGTTCGCCGCGGAGTTCTCCGACAACATCGCCCGCACCGCCGAGCAGGCCCGCTCCAACGTGGCGGGCGTGAACCTCGATGAAGAAGCCGCCCGCTTGCTGCAGTTCCAGCAGGCCTACCAGGCCTCGGCCAAGTTTCTGCAGATTGCCCAGAGCACGTTTGACAGCCTGTTGCAGACCGTGGGACGCTGACCATGACATTCCGGATTGCCACCGCCAACCAGTTCGACCGCACCATCAACCAGCTCGGGGTTCGGCAGACCGAGCTCGCCACCCTGCAGGAGCGCCTGTCGACCGGCAAGCGCGTGCTCAAGGCCAGCGACGATCCCGTGGCCGCCGCGCTGTCCGAGGCTTCGGCCAACCGAAGCTCACGCCTGGCGGCCGACCTGCGCTCGCTCGAATCGTCGCGCACCAGCCTGCAGCAGGCCGAGGCCGGGCTGGCCGAATCGGGCGAGCTGATGGTCAAGGTGCGCGACCTGCTGGTGTCTGCCGGCAACGCCACCTTCACCGATGCCGAGCGCGAGGATGTCGCCCGTCAGCTTGAAGGCCTGCGTGAACAGCTGATCGTGGTGGCCAACCGGACCGACAGCAACGGTCGCACGCTGTTCGGCGGTCTGGGCGGCGCGTCGGTGCCGTTTGTTGACCTGTACAGCCCCAGCGGCAACGGCGTGGCGTTTCAGGGGTTGCGTGGCCAGCCCGTGCCGGGCGACAACTCGCTGCCCCAGACCCTCGACGGCGATTCGATCTGGATGCGCGTTCCCCCGGGCAATGGCAATTTCACGGCCCGCGTGCCCGACACCAACACCGGTTCGCTGTCGACCAGCGTGGGCGAGGTGGTCGACGCGGCCGCCACCACCGGCGACGACTACCGGATCGACTTCGCGATCGTGGCCGGTCAGCCGCAGTACACCATCACCAACGTCGGGACCGGTGTGCCGGTGGCCGGCCACGTGGGGGTGGCCTACGAGGCGGGCAACGAAATCACCTTCGACGGTCTGGCCATCAGGCTGGATGGCCAACCGGCCAACGGAGACCGCGTCGATCTCACGGTGAACACCGGCGCCACCGACGTGTTCCGCGTCGTGCAGGACGCCATTGACGCCCTGCGGTTCCAGGGGCCGGGCGAGTCCGGATACCGCACCCACGAGCTGGCGCGTACCCTCACCGAGATGGATGCATCGCTGGATCGCGTGCTGCTGGCACGGGGCCGGGTGGGCGAGTGGCTCAACCGCGCCGACTCGCAGGAAATGCTCATGGAGAACCGGTCGGTGGACCTCAAGGCCGAACAGTCTCGCTTGACCGACATCGACCTCGTCAACGGCATCTCGGAGTTCCAGAAGCAGCAGCTTGCGCTGGACGCAGCCCTCAAGTCTTATGCCCAGGTGCAGCGGCTGTCCCTGTTCAACCAGATCTGACCTGGTTGCGCCACCGAACCGCCCGCCAGTCCTGATTCCTCATGTCTCACGCCCACACCGTTCTTGACAGCGTGGCCATGGCTTACCAGCCATTGTGGAACCGCCAGCGCGAGCTGGCCGGCGTGCGCCTGTGCGTGCGGGCCATCCATCCTGAAGGTGTCGATGCCGACCACCTGCTGCAGGCCATCGGCGAAGACTGGCCGGAAGGCGCGCCGCCCCTGCTGTTGTCCCTGCAGACGCCTCGGTTGCAGCAACAGGCGCTTGCATGCCCCCCCATCCGCAACACCTGGCTCGAAATGCCGGCCGCGCTGTTCGGCACCCAGGACACGCTGGCCCGCCTGTCGCAAGCCCAGCGCCGGGGCCATCAACTGGTGCGCAGCGGGGCCTTGTCCACGCTGCGTGGCCTGCCCACACCGGCGGTGAACCACCGCAACCTGCTCCGCGTGACGGCCGATGACCGGTTCGACGCCTTGCCAGGGCACATGCTGGAAGGGTTGGGCACGCAGGCCGCCGTCCGGCATGCGCTGGACGAGGCCGATGTGGCCGCGGTGCTCGGCTGGCCCACCGCCGATGTGCTGCAGGCGCACAAGAGCGCACCGCTGCAGTACGACCGCCGTGTCGTGCACCAGGTGCTCGAAGTGATCGACGACGAAGAATGCTCGGTGGAATACCTCGAGCGGCTGGTGCGCCAGGACCCGGTGCTGATCTATCGAATCCTGATGCTCGTCAATTCGGCTGCGTACGGCCTGCGCCGCGAGATCGGCTCATTGCGCCACGCGCTCATGATGCTGGGCTTTCGCGAGCTCGGTCGGTGGCTGACCGAGCAGCTGCCCGAAATCGAACCCGACGCCGACCTTCAGCCGGTGCGCTATGCCATGGTGATGCGTTCGCGCCTGGCACAGCACCTGCTGGCCAGCGGCTCCGACGACGTGCTGCGTGCCGAGGTGTACACCACCGCCGCGCTGGCCCAGCTTGACCGCCTGCTGCACCAGCCACTGGCCGACCTGCTGCACCGGCTGCCGCTGCCCACGCGCATGACCGATGCGCTGCTGCGCCACGACGGACCCTACTTTGCCCTGCTCGACGTGGCGCGCCACATGGCCGAGCCCGACCGGATCGACCGCCTGGAAACCGTGTGCCGCCGCCATGAAATCACGCTGGAGCAGGCCAACCGGGCGCTGTTGCGAATGCTGGCCACCAGCCGCGACCACGCCGGACGGCGCTCCGAACGGCTGATGGGTTGAGGCTGGCGCGGCTACCATCGCGCCCATGCCCGAAGCCGTCCGCCACACCCGAGCCCTGGTCCTGTTCTCCGGCGGACAGGATTCGACCACCTGCCTTGCCCACGCGCTGGACCGCTTCGAGCATGTCGAGACCATCGGTTTCGACTACGGACAACGGCACCGGGTGGAGCTGGACGCGCGGCAGGTGGTGCTGACCGAGCTGCGGGCCGCGTTTCCGGTCTGGGCCGCCCGGTTGGGCCAGGACCATGTGCTCGACCTCGCGGTGCTGGGGGCGGTGTCCGAAACCTCGCTCACGCGCGACATGGCGTTCCGCATGGAGGCCAGCGGCCTGCCCAACACCTTCGTGCCCGGCCGCAACCTGCTGTTTCTCACCCTGGCAGCGGCGCTGGCCTACCGGCGTGGTCTCAGCGTGCTGGTCACGGGCGTGTGCGAGACCGACTTCTCGGGCTACCCCGACTGCCGCGACGACACCATGAAGGCCATGCAGCTGGCGCTGTCGCTCGGCATGGACCAGCGTTTTCTGGTCGACACGCCGCTGATGTGGATCGACAAGGCGCAGACCTGGCGACTCGCCCATCAACTGGGCGGCGATGCACTGATCGGGCTCATCGTCGAACACACCCACACCTGCTACCTGGGCGACCGGGAACACCGCCATGCCTGGGGCTTTGGCTGTGGAACGTGCCCCGCCTGCGAGCTGCGGGCCCGCGGCTGGGCGGGCCATGTCGAGAAGGTGACCGCGTGAGCGCGCTGCAGATTCGCCTTGACGACCTGCGCGGGCCCGACGTGCGTGCCTTGCTGGAGGAGCACCTCGCGCACATGCGGGCCATTTCCCCGCCCGACAGCGTTCATGCCCTCGACCTCGACCGGTTGCGGCGCCCGGAGATCGCCTTCTGGACCGCCTGGGACGGCACCGACCTGCTGGGTTGCGGTGCCCTCAAGCGGCTCGGTGAGCACGATGGCGAAATCAAGTCCATGCGAACCGCCTCGCGCCATCAGCGCCGGGGCGTGGCGCGCGCCCTGTTGGGCCACATCCTCGACCACGCCCGCGGCACGTCGATGCAGCGGCTGTGGCTCGAAACCGGCTCCACCGACCATTTTCTGCCTGCCCGCAACCTGTACGCGGCGGCGGGATTCGTGCCGTGCGGCCCCTTCGCCGATTACCGGGAAGACCCCCACAGCGTGTTCATGCGCCTGGACCTCGTGGCGCCTCGCGGCAGGGTGGACTGATGCGCGACAACCGTGGGCAGTTCATCCTGTTCGGCGTGCTGCCGGCGGTCAACGCCCTTGCGCTGCTGATCTACAGCATTCACCTGGCCACCGGTGGACAAGGTCCGACCGGGGCAGCGCTGGCAGTGGTGCTCGTGTCGATCGGCGCCCAGGTGCTGGCATTCGGCCAGGCCTGCGTCCGCCGGGCCCGCCACCTGGGCTGGTCCGGCACCACCACGCTGGTGGTGGTCGGCCTGTCGATGCTGCTGGCGTTCCCGCTGCCGTTGTTGCTGGTCTGGCTCATGCTGGCCCCCGGACGTGGCGCCGACAGCGACCCCAGCAGCATCCGCCGATGGGTGACGCTTCTGCTGCTGCTGACCCTGCCCTGGATGCTCGCGCTGGTGGCCATTGAACTGGCCTGAACCTCGAGCCGCTCACCAGCGAAGGGTGGAAGCCCAGCCCACCATCGGCTTCGGCGGCGGTGGCGCGTAGTCGCCGCGCTGGCTGGTGCGCAAACCCAGCGCCACCAGGCTTTCTGCCCACTTGACCGCCACCGCCACGCCATCCACCACCGGCACACCCAACCGGGTGGCCAGCGTGCTGCACAGGGGGGCCATGCCGGCGCACCCCAGCACGATCGCGCCGCTGCGGTCCTTCTCCAGCGCCTCCAGCGCCGTGGCTTCCAGCCTTGCCAGCGTGGCCTCGTCGCAGTGCTCCAGCGCCAGCACCGGCACATCGGTGCCGTGCACGCCGCGGCAGGCACCCGCCATGCCGTAGCGCTGCAGCAGGCGTTCGGCCATCACACAGGTGCGCGTCATCGTGGTGACCACCGAGAAGCCGGTGCTCAACAGCGACGCGGCCTGAAACGCGGCTTCGGCAATGCCGATGACGGGCGCCGAGGTGGCTTCGCGGGCGGCGTCGAGCCCCGGGTCGCCAAAGCAGGCCACCACGACCGCATCGACCCGCAGTGCGTCGGCCTGGCGGGCCTGTTCTGCCACGCCGGCCGCCGCGATCGCTTCGTCGAAATGGCTTTCGATCGACACCGGACCGAAGCTTGGCTGTACGGCCAGCACCTCGGTGCCGGGCGAAGCCACGGCGCGCGCCGCCGCAGCGATGCCGGCGGTCATGCCGGTGGACGTGTTCGGGTTGATCAACAGGATCTTCATGGTGGTGCCTGTGGGCGTGAGTCAGGCCCCATTGCGGGGCGTTTTGCATACAAAAAGTCCGATGGCGGTGCGCACCACATCGGCGAAACCGGACCCCTTGATGCACGAATTGAATGCATCGGCATGCCCGTTTGTGGTGAGTGAATCCATGCAAGTCATTGAAAAATAACGCGTTTATTGAAGTTTGGTGCTGAAGTGAAGAACAACGTGGCACACCGATTGCATACAAAAACCCTGCCAACCCCCGCGCCTTGCAGCGCCCCATCTCAACGATCTTTGCTGGAGTCACGATGAACCGGTCCACCCTCAAACCCCGTTTCGCCGCCCGCTCGCTGGCGCTTTCCCTGGTGTCGGCGGCCTGCCTTGCCGCCGCCGCCACCAGCGCCCAGGCGCAGGAAAAGGTGCTTCGCATCGCCATGACGGCCGCCGACATTCCACGCACCCTGGGTCAGCCCGACCAAGGCTTCGAGGGCAACCGGTTCACCGGCATCCCCATGTACGACGCGTTGACCCAGTGGGACCTGTCGCGCGCCGACGGTCCCAGCGTGCTGATCCCGGGGCTGGCCACCTCGTGGGCGGTGGACGACAAGGACAAGACCAAGTGGGTGTTCAAGCTGCGCCCCGGCGTGAAGTTCCACGACGGCTCCGACCTGAACGCCGACGCGGTGGTGTGGAACGTGCAGAAGGTGCTCGACAAGGACGCGGTGCATTTCGACGCCAGCCAGGTCGGCGTGACCGCCTCCCGCATGCCGACCTTGCGCAGTGCCCGCAAGATCGACAACCTGACGGTGGAACTCACCACCAGCGAGCCCGATGCGTTCCTGCCGCTGAACCTCACCAACCTGTTCATGGCGTCGCCCGCTCACTGGCAGAAGAAGTTCGAGGCCGCCGCCGGCGCCACGCCGGCCGACAAGGCCAAGGCCGCCTGGACCGCGTTTGCGTCCGACGCCTCGGGCTCCGGCCCGTTCCGGATGGCCCGTTTCGTGCCGCGCGAGCGCCTTGAGCTGGTGGCCAACAAGGGCTACTGGGACAGCAAGCGCGTGCCCAAGGTCGATCGCGTCGTGTTGCTGCCGATGCCCGAGGCCAACGCGCGCACGGCCGCGCTGCTGTCGGGCCAGGTCGACTGGATCGAGGCGCCGTCGCCCGACGCGCTGCCGCAGATCCGCCAGCGTGGCTTCAAGGTCGAAAGCAACGCGCAGCCGCACGTGTGGCCGTGGCAGCTGTCGTTCGCCGAAGGCTCGCCCTGGCTGGACAAGCGCGTGCGCCACGCCGCCAACCTGTGCGTGGACCGCGAAGGGCTGAAGACCCTGCTGGGCGGCATGATGGCCGTGCCCAAGGGCACCGTGCCCCCGGGCCACCCGTGGTGGGGCAACCCCAAGTTCGACATCAAGTACGACGTGAAGGCGGCGCAGGCGCTGATGACCCAGGCCGGACACTCGGCCGCCAAGCCGCTGAAGGTGAAGGTGCAGATCTCGGCGTCGGGCTCGGGTCAGATGCAGCCGCTGCCCATGAACGAGTTCGTTCAGCAGTCGCTCAAGCAGTGCTTCTTCGATGTCGAGTTCGACGTGATCGAGTGGAACACGCTGTTCACCAACTGGCGCAAGGGCGCCAAGGACCCGTCGGCCAACGGCGCCCACGCCACCAACGTGAGCTACGCCGCCATGGACCCGTTCTTCGCCATGGTGCGCTTCACCAGCACCAAGACCTTCCCGCCGGTGTCCAACAACTGGGGTTACTTCGGCAACGACGAGTTCGACAAGCTGATCGCCGACGCACGCACCACCTTCGACGACAAGAAGCGCGACGAGGCCCTGGCCAAGCTGCACGCCCGCATCGTCGAAGAAGCGCCGTTCGTGTGGATCGCGCACGACGTGGGTCCGCGCGCCATGAGCGCCAAGGTCAAGGGCTTCGTGCAGCCGCGCAGCTGGTTCGTGGACCTGGCCCCGGTGTCGATGGACTGACGAAGCGCCATGGTCGCCTTCCTGCTGCGCCGCCTGCTCTACACACTGCCCATCATGCTGGGTGTGGCGCTGGTGTGTTTCGCCCTGGTGCACATCTCGCCGGGGGATCCACTGGTGTCCATCCTGCCGCCCGACGCGTCGGCCGAGCTGCAGCAGCAGCTCTTGCGGCTCTATGGATTCGACCGCTCCTATCCCGAGCAGTTTGTTTCGTGGGTCTGGCGGGCGCTGCAGGGCGACCTGGGTACGTCGATCGCTTCCGGCCGCGCCGTCACCGAAGAGGTGATGCGCGCGGTCGGCAACACGCTGCGGCTGGCGGTGCTGGCCACCCTCATCGGTTTCGTGTTCGGTTGCCTGTTCGGCTTCGTGGCCGGCTACTTCCAGAATTCGTGGCTCGACAAGGCGGCCTCGCTGACCTCGGTGCTCGGCGTCAGCGTGCCGCACTACTGGCTCGGCATGGTGCTGGTGATCGTGTTCTCGGCCACGCTGATGTGGCTGCCCCCCGGCGGTGCCGGCCCGGGCGGCTCCAGCGACTGGGCCTGGGACTGGGTGCACATCCAGCACATGATCCTGCCCGCCATCACCATGAGCGTGATCCCCATGGGCATCATCGCGCGCACGGTGCGCGCGCTGGTGGCCGAGATCCTGGCGCAGGAATTCATCGTCGGCCTGCGCGCCAAGGGGCTCACCGACCTTGGCGTGTTCCTGCACGTCGTCAAGAACGCGGCGCCCACCGCCCTGGCGGTGATGGGCCTGCAACTGGGCTACCTGCTGGGTGGATCCATCCTCATCGAGACGGTGTTCTCCTGGCCTGGCACCGGATTCCTGCTGAACTCCGCCATCTTCCAGCGTGACCTGCCCCTGCTGCAGGGAACGATCCTGGTGCTCGCCATGTTCTTCGTGGTGCTCAACCTGGTGGTGGACATGATCCAGACCATGCTCGACCCCCGGATAGCAAGATCATGAATACCCTTCGTTGCGCCACATCGAGGACGCTGCCATGAACGAGGTTGTTCTTCCCGGCACGGCCGTGAAAGCGGCGGCCTACGAGCGCTCCCCTGGCTACTGGCAGACCGTGGGCCGCCGCTTCCGGCGAGACCGGGTGGCGATGGTGGCTGCCTTCGTCGTGCTGATCCTGCTCGTGCTGGCCATCTTCGGCCCGTGGCTTGTACCGGCCGACCCCTACCAGTCGAGCATGCTGAAACGGCTCAAGCCGATCGGCTTCGAAGGGCATCCACTGGGCACCGATGAACTGGGCCGCGACATGCTGTCGCGCTTGATCGTGGGCGCACGGCTGTCCTTGTTCATGGGCATCACCCCGGTGGTGTTCGCCTTCGTGCTGGGGTCGATCATCGGAATCACCGCCGGGTACGCCGGCGGCATGGTCAACACCGCGCTCATGCGGACCATCGACGTGTTCTACGCGTTCCCGTCCGTGTTGCTGGCGATTGCCCTGTCCGGTGCGCTGGGCGCGGGCATCACCAATTCCCTGATCTCGCTCACCATCGTGTTCATTCCGCCGATCGCACGGGTCGCCGAAAGCGTGACCACGCAGATCCGTGGCCGCGAGTTCGTGGACGCCGCGCGCGCCTCGGGGGCCAACCCGTTCACCATCGTGCGGGTGCATGTGCTGGGCAACGTGCTCGGGCCGATCTTTGTTTACGCCACCAGCCTCATCGCGGTCAGCATGATCCTGGCGTCCGGCCTGAGTTTTCTGGGTCTCGGGGTCAAGCCGCCCGAGCCCGAGTGGGGACTGATGCTCAACACGCTTCGCACCGCCATCTACCTGCAACCCTGGGTGGCCGCACTGCCGGGCGTGATGATTTTCATCACCTCGATTGCCTTCAACCTACTGGCCGATGGATTGAGGTCGGCGATGGAGATCAAGCAATGATGCCCGGGAGATCGACATGCGCCTGAAGCTGCCCGACGTTGGCGGACCGGCCCAGCCGCTCATGAGCGTGCGCGGACTGGTCAAGCACTTCCCGCTCAAGAAAGACATGCTGGGCCGTGGTGGTGGCGTGGTGCGCGCGGTCGACGGCATTGACTTCGACGTGCTCAAGGGCGAAACCCTGGGCGTGGTCGGGGAGTCGGGCTGTGGAAAGTCCACCACCGCACGGCTGCTGATGCAGCTCATCAAGCCCGATGCCGGCGAGATCGTGTTCGACGGCGAAACCGTCGGTGGCAGCGCGCTGCCGCTCAAGGCCTTCCGGCGCCAGGCCCAGATGGTGTTCCAGGACAGTTACGCGTCGCTCAACCCCAGGCTGACCATGGAGCAGTCGATCGCGTTTGCACCCCAGGTGCATGGCCTGCCCAAGCGACAGAGCATCGAGCGCGCGCGCGACCTGCTGGCCCGCGTGGGCCTGGAGCCGAAGCGGTTTGCCGAGCGCTATCCGCATGAGTTGTCGGGTGGTCAGCGCCAGCGCGTCAACATCGCGCGCGCGCTGGCGCTGCAGTCCCGCCTGATCCTGCTCGATGAAGCCGTTTCTGCGCTTGACAAGTCGGTCGAGGCACAGGTGCTCAACCTGCTGCTCGATCTGAAGGCCGAGTTCGGCCTGACCTACATCTTCATCAGCCACGACCTCAATGTGGTGCGCTTCATGAGCGACCGGGTGATGGTCATGTACCTGGGGCAGGTGGTCGAGATCGGCGACAGCGAGGCGCTGTTCGACCATCCTGCGCACCCTTACACCCGGGCCCTGCTGTCGTCGGTGCCGTCGATGGATCCGGACCACCGCACCGAGGTCCCGCCGCTGGCGGGCGATCCCCCCAACCCCATCAACCCGCCCTCGGGTTGCCGGTTCCACACCCGATGCGACCGGGCCGCATCGGTTTGCTCGCAGCGCACGCCCGAGCTGCTGGCCGCGCCGCACGGGCAGCGCGCGGCCTGCTGGATCCATGTCGCAGGCGGCGGCCACCCCGAGGCCGTGCCCGCCGCCACCCCCGAAGCGGAGGCCGCATGAGCACCACCGAGGCTTCCCCGGACACGGGCTCGGCCCCTCACGTCGAGTTGCGCAACCTGCGCGTCACCTTCACGGGTGGCCGAAAGCCGGTCGAGGCCGTGAACGGCGTCGATCTGCAGCTTCAGCGCGGCGAGGTGGTGGCGCTCATCGGTGAATCGGGCTCGGGCAAAAGCGTCACGCTGCGCAGCCTGTTGCGCCTGCACCCGGCCGCGCGCACGCAGATCGAAGGCGACATGCGGGTGGCCGGCCACGACGTGCTGTCGCTGGGCGCCCGCGCCCTGGCCGATTACCGCGGCAAGGTGGCGTCGATGATTTTCCAGGAGCCTCTGCTGGCCCTCGACCCGGTGTACACCGTGGGGCAACAAATCGTGGAGGCCATTCGACGCCACGAACCGGTCAGCGCGGCCCAGGCGCAGGCGCGCGCCCTGGAACTGTTCGAGCGGGTGCGCATTCCGAGCCCCGAACGCCGCTTGCAGGCCTATCCGCACGAGATGTCCGGTGGCATGCGCCAGCGGGCCATGATTGCGCTGGCACTGGCCTGCAAGCCCCAGGTGCTGCTGGCCGACGAACCCACCACCGCCCTCGATGCCACGGTGCAGATCCAGATCCTGCTGCTGCTTCGCGAGCTTCAGCGCGAGCTCGGGCTGTCGGTCATCTTCGTGACCCACGACATCGGCGCCGCGGTGGAGGTGGCCGACCGCATTGCCGTCATGTACGCGGGCCGCATCGTGGAAGAGGGCCCTGCGGCGACCCTCATGAAGAACCCCCGCCATCCCTATACGATGGCCCTGCTGCGAAGCCGCGCGCATGGCGCGCTGGACAAGGGCGCCCGCCTGCAGACGATCCCGGGTTCGCCGCCGGACCTGACGGCGCTTCCCAGCGGGTGTGCCTTTGCCGAGCGCTGCCCGCAGGTGCAACCGGGTTGTCTCGCCGCGCGGCCGGACAGCACCTGGATCGACACCCGGCACCGGGTTCGTTGCTGGCTCGTGGCCGAACCCGCTGTGGCCACCCCCTGATTTTTCACCCTGTCCCGCCATGCCCCACACCGACGCATTGCACGATCCCGCCCACGCTTTCATGCCTTACCCGGCGGTGCCGGTGCCGCACGCCTCCACCGGCCCGCTGAGTGGTCTGGGCTTTGCCGTCAAGGACCTCTTTCATGTGTCGGGCTACCCCACCAGCGGCGGCCAACCGCTGCTGTTGGCGCTGCTGGGGGTGCAGACGACCACCGCACCGACCGTGCAGCGCCTGCTGGATGCCGGGGCCCGATTCGTCGGCAAGACCATCACCGATGAGCTGGCCTTTTCGATGAACGGGCGCAATGCGCACTTCGGTGCCCCCATCAACGGCGCGGCACCGTCGCGCATCACCGGCGGTTCGTCCTCGGGTTCGGCCTCGGCGGTGTCGCACGGCCTGTGCGACTTCGCGCTCGGCACCGACACCGGTGGCTCGGTGCGCGCCCCCGCCAGCCACTGCGGACTGGTCGGCCTGCGCCCCACCCATGGCCGCGTGAGCCTTCAGGGCGCGCTCGATCTTTCGCCCAGTCTGGACACCTGCGGCTGGTTCGCGCGCGACGTGCCCACCTTCGCGCGGGTGGCAGACGTCCTGCTGGGCGAAGACGCACGGCCATTGCCCGAGGTGGTGCGCCTGCTGGCGCCTTCCGACCTCTGGCCCCTGGCCACCGCGGCCGCTGCCAAGGCACTGGCCCCGGCGCGCCGGGCGATCGAGGAGGCGCTTGGCCGTGCCCGACCGACCCGGGTGGTGCTCGACGGCATCGACGACATGTACTGGAACTTCCGGTATGTGCAGGGCGCCGAAGCCTGGCAGGTGGACGGTGGATTCATCCGCCGGTTTGCCCCGCCGCTGGGGCCCGGCGTGGCAGAGCGCTTCGACTGGAGTTCGAAGGTCACCGATGCCCAGGCTGCTGCGGCGCGCGCCTTCAGGGCACGTTTCCGCGCCCACCTCGCGGCCTTGCTCGGCAGCGACGGCGTGCTGGTGATGCCGACCATGCCGGACATCGCGCCCGGCGTGAGCGAACCCGAGTCGGCCCTGGAGGACTACCGCAACCGGGCCATCCGGCTGCTGTGCGTGGCTGGTCTGTCCGGTTTCCCGCAGATATCGCTGCCCCTGGCGCGCCGCGCCGACGCCCCGCTCGGCATCTCCCTGCTCGGTCCTGCCGGCAGCGACCGGTCGCTGGTGCGACTGGCCGAACGTGTGGCCCAATCGGCGGCGTGAACGTGGACACCTCATTGCCCTTGGGCACCGCCGGTGCAGCGCCGCTCGAGGCGGAGGCCGGTGCGGCCACCACCACCGACCGGGTCTACCAGGCGGTGTACCGCGCCGTGATGGAACACCGCCTCGAGCCCGGCCAGCGCCTGCGCGAAGAGGCCATGGCGGCCGAGTTCGGCGTCTCCCGCACGGTGGTGCGCCAGGCCCTGCAGCGCCTTGCCCAGGACCAGGTCATCGAGTTGCTGCACAACCGGGGCGCGCGGGTGCCACAGCCCGGCGCCGACGATGCCCGTCACGTCTTCGAGGCCAGGCGCATGGTCGAGTGCGAAGTGGCGCGCCGGCTGGGCGGTCGCCTGTCGCCTGCCCAGGTGGATGAACTCGAGCGGCTGGCCCGCGAGGAAGTCGAGGCGGATGCCCGTGGCGACCGCCCCGAGGCGATCCGGCTTTCCGGCGAGTTTCACAATGCTCTGGCGCGCATGCATGGCAACCCGGTGTTTGTGCGGCTGCTGGCCGGGCTCATGCCCACCACTTCGCTGCTGATGGCGCACTTCAAGCGGCACGGCGGTCAGGTGTGCGTGGCGCACCGGCACATCGATCTGATCGGTGCGTTGCGCCAGGGGGCAGGCCCGGCGGCGTCCGAAATGAAACGGCACCTGATCGAACTCGAGCGTTCGCTGACGGGTGTGCCCGGGGGACGGCGGCGTCGCGACGCCTTCGATGCCTACCGCGAACCCCCTTCGACCGCTGAACCGGAGTCCCCATGAGTCCCACCGCCATTGCGTCCCGCGTCGACCGGCTGCGCGTCGACGGCCAACGGCTGTGGCAGTCGCTCATGGACCTGGCCGCGATCGGGGCCACTCCCCGCGGCGGTGTCTGCCGCCTGGCGCTCACCGACCTTGACCGACAGGGCCGTGACCTGGTGGTGGGCTGGGCGCGAGACGCAGGCCTGTCGATCTCGGTGGACCAGATCGGCAACGTGTTCATGCGCCGCCCCGGCCGCAACAACGCATTGCCCCCGGTCATGACCGGCAGCCACATCGACACCCAGCCCACCGGCGGAAAGTTCGACGGCAACTACGGCGTGCTCGCCGGGATCGAGGTGGTGCGCACCCTGAACGACCACGGCATCGAGACCGAAGCACCGATCGAGGTCGCGTTCTGGACCAACGAGGAAGGCTCGAGGTTCGTGCCGGTGATGATGGGATCGGGCGTCTTTGCGGGCGCGTTCAGCCTTGAGCATGCCTATGCGGCGCGCGACACCGAGGGCATGTCGGTGCGACAGGCGCTGGAGGCCATCGGGTACCTGGGCGACGAGGTGCCCGGCCAGCATCCGCTGGGTGCGTATTTCGAGGTCCACATCGAGCAGGGGCCGGTGCTCGAGGACGCGGGCGTCACCATCGGTGTGGTGGAAGGGGTGCTGGGCATCCGCTGGTTCGACTGCACCGTGACCGGCATGGAAGCCCACGCCGGCCCCACGCCCATGGGCCTGCGGCGCGACGCGCTGCAGGTGGCCACCGTGCTCATGCAGGAGGTGGTGGCCAGCGCCCTGCGGCACGGCCCGCACGGCCGCGGCACGGTGGGCATGGTTCGGGTGCACCCCAACAGCCGCAACGTGATCCCGGGCCGGGTTCAGTTTTCGATCGACCTGCGCAACGCGAGCGATGCGCTGGTGGACCAGCAGGTGGCCGAGGTGCAGGCGTTGGCGAGCCGGCTCGCCGCGCAGACCGGCCTGTCGATCGACATCCAGCCGGTGTCGGCCTATGCCGCGCAACCGTTTCACCCCGAATGCGTGGCCGCCGTGCGGCGTGCGGCCGAGGCGCTGGGCCACACCCACATGCCGGTGATTTCCGGCGCCGGGCACGACGCCATCTACGCCGCGCGGCTGGCCCCTGCCGGGATGGTCTTCATCCCTTGCAAGGACGGCATCAGCCACAACGAAATCGAGGACGCCGACCCGGCGCACCTCACCGCCGGCGCCGACGTCCTGTTGCGGGTCATGCTGGAGCGCGCCGGGCTCGCCGGCTGATCAGCCCGCCACCACGCGGTACCGGGCGTCGCCCTCTGCGCCGGGTTCGAGCGCCCATTGCCGGGCGTGGAACGCCGAAACCCCCGGGCGGTGGGCGATCGACACCAGGGCGCCGTTCTGGTCCTTGACCATTGCCTTGAGCCGTTCGTACAACGTGGCTTCGGCGGCTTCGTCGAGGGCGCTGGTGGCCTCGTCGACAAACAGCCAGCGTGGCTTCTTGACCAGCGCGCGCGCAATCGCCAGGCGCTGTTGTTCGCCGCCCGACAGCTTCTGGCCCCAGGCGTCGTGGTCGTCCAGGCGACGGGCCAGGTCGGGCAGCAGCGCGTCGGTCAGGGCCTGGCGCAACTCGTCGTCGCTGTGGCGATCGGCGGATTCGGGGTAGGCCAGTGCATCGCGCAGGCTGCCGTTCGGAAAGTAGGGTCGCTGCGGCAGAAACATGCCGCGGGCGCTGAAGTCGGCCGGCAGGCGCAGCCGCCGGGTGGCCCACGGCCAGATGCCCGAGAGGCCGCGGAACAGGGTGGACTTGCCACTGCCCGACGGCCCCTTGACCAGCACCGTGTCGCCGGGCTGGACCTTCAGGCCGTGTGCCGCCAGCAGCGGCGCGCCGCCCGGCAGCGCCAGCTGCAGGTCGTCCACGTCGATGGCGCCGTCGCTGCTGGTGGGCTGGTCGGCGCCTCCGGCGTTGGACTGGAGGGCGGCAAAGCTGGCCTCGAAGCTGGTGATCCGGTCGGTGGTGGCGCGCCACGCCGCCAGGCTGCTGTAGTTGTCCACGAACCACGACAGCGAATCCTGCACGCGCCCGAACGCCGACGCGATCTGCATGAGTTGCCCGAGCTGGATGGCGCCGCTGAAGAAACGCGGCGCGGCCACGATGAATGGAAACACCACCGCGGCCTGACCGAAGCCGACCGTGAACCAGGTGAGCCGCTTCTGCGCATTGATGAGCCGCAGGTAGTTGCTCAGCACGTCCGCGAAGCGCAGCCCGAGCTGGCGGCGCTCGACCGGCTCACCCTTGTCGAGCGCGATCGACTCGCTGTACTCGCGCACCCGCACCAGGTGGTGGCGGAAGTCGGCCTCGTAGCGCTGCTGCTGGAAATTGAGCGCGATCTGCGGGCGCCCGATGTAGTGCGTGGCGATGCTGCCCAGCACGCAATAGATCACCGCCATCCACACCATGAAGCCCGGAATGTTGTAGCTCTCACCTTGAAAGGTGAATCCGAAGCTGCCCGAGAGCGTCCACAGGATGCCGACAAAGCTGACCAGCGTGACCACCGCGTTCAGCAGGCCCATCGACAGGCCGACGGTGTAGCTGGTGAACAGGTTCATGTCCTCGGCGATGCGCTGGTCGGGGTTGTCGGGTGGCGCGTCCTCGCCCTTGGCGTAGCGCGCCAGTTCCATCTGGTAGAAGCGCTTGTCCTGCAGCCAGCGGTCGAGGTAGTGGCCGGTCATCCACGCCCGCCAGCGCATCTGGAGCAACTGCGTGAGGTAGAACCGGTACACCGCGATCACGATGAAACCGAACGCGAGGTAGGTGAACCGGCCGAGTTCGCGCCAGAACACCGGCGCGTCCTTGTTCTGCAGCGCGTCGTAGAACACGCGGTTCCACTCGTTGATCAGCACCAGCATGTACACCGCCGCGAGGTTGAGCGCGACGATGGCCAGCAACAGGCCGCGGGCCTTCCACTTTTCGTCGGACGAAAAGTAGGGGGTCGAGAGTCGCCAGGCCTTGCCGGCGAATTCGCGGAAGGCACGGAATTTTTCGCTGAAGGTCATGGTTCAGGGCTCGTTGGACACGCCTGCCGCCACATGCCCCGACGGCACGTGGCGCGAAGCCGATTCGATGTGGCCGGTCTGATCGTCAAAGAAGAAGTCGGGTTCAAATTCGCGCAGGAATTCGCCCTTGGGCAGACCGCCCAGGAACATCGCCTCGTCGACCTCGATGTTCCAGTTCATCAGCGTGCGGATGGCGCGCTCGTGCGCGGGGGCGCTGCGCGCGGTGACCAGGGCCGTGCGCACCCGCATCAGGGGCGTGCCTTCCTGCTGCAGGCGGTGCAGGGCTTCGAGCAGCGGCTTGAAAGGACCGCCACCCAGGGGGGTGTCGGCCTTGCTGGCCTCGTGCGACTGAAACGCCGACAACCCCTGCGACTGGTACACCCGCTCGGCCTCGTCCGAGAACAGCACCGCGTCGCCGTCGAACGCAATGCGCACCTCGTGCGGGTGCGCGTCGCTGGCGCGAACCGAGGTGGGGTAGACCTGCGCAGCGGGAACGCCAGCGTTCAGCGCCGCGCGCACGTCGGCCAGGTGCGCCGACAGGAACAGGTTGGCGCGCAACGGGCGCAGGTAGCGCCAGGGCGGTTGCCCGCGCGTGAAGCTGCCGCGCTGAATGGGCAGCCCGTAGTGCTGGGCCGAGCGGAACACCCGCATGCCCGACACCGGGTCGTTGCGCGACAGGATCACCACCTCCACCCGTTGGGCCTGCGCATCGTTGAACGCCAGCAGCTTGTGCACCAGCGAAAACGCCACGCCCGGCGCGGCCGGCTGGTCCAGCCGCTGCAACTGAAGCTGCATGTAGGCCTTGTCGTCACCGGTCTCGAACAGCCGGTTCTCTTCCTCGAAGTCGAAGAGCGCGCGCGACGAGATGGCAACGACGAGCTTGCCGTCGAGCGTGACTGGCATCAGACCGCCCGCCGGGCCGCCCCAAGGGCGGTCTGCGCCCTCGCGGGGGGCAGCGAATACACGAAGTGATGAGCGTGGGGGCCCATGATCAGACCGCCCGCCGGGCCGCCCCAAGGGCGGTCTGCGCCCCCGCGGGGGGGCAGCGAATACACGAAGTGATGAGCGTGGGGGCTCATGGTTCTCAGGTCACCAGCTGGTTGAGCTGGATGATCGGCATGAGCACCGCCAGCACGATCAGCATGACGATCAGGCCCATGCCGACGATGAGCAGCGGTTCGAGGACCGTGGCCAGGGCCATGGCGCGGCGCTGCACCTCGGCGCCCAGCTGGTCGGCGGCGCGCTGCAGCATCTGCGGCAGTTGCCCGGTCTGCTCGCCCAGGCGGGCGAACATGCTCAGCAAGGGCGGGAAACGCTTCTTGCTCGACAGTGCCGAGGCCAGCGGCGCGCCCTCGCGCACCAGCACCAGCGCATCCAGCGCGTCCTCGCGCAGGGCGCGGTTGTTCAGGGTTTCGGCCGCGGTCTGCAGGGCACGCAGGATCGGCACGCCCGAGCCCGCCAGCATGGCCAGCGTGCCGGCAAACCGGGCCGCATTGAAGCCGCGCGCCAGCCGGCCGATCACCGGCAGGCGCAGCAGGCTGGCGTCCATGCGCAGGCGAACGGCGTCCTGGCGTCGGGCAAACCACAGGGCCCCCAGCCCGCTCAGCAGCAACGCCAGCACCAGCCAGCCCCACTCGCGCACAAAGCCGCTGATGGCCATCATCACGACCGTGAGCAGCGGCAGCGCCCTTTCACTGCCTTCGAACACACCGGCCACCTGGGGCACCACATAACTCACCAGGAACACCACGATGGCGATCGCCACCAGGGTGACGATGGCCGGGTAGAGCGCGGCGGCGATGAGCTTGTTGCGCAGCGCCTCGCGCGCTTCAAGGTCGTCGGCCAGGCGTTCGAGCACCGTGCCGAGCTGGCCGCTCTGTTCGCCCGCGGCCACCACGGCGCAGTAGCTGGGCGCGAACTCGCGCGGAAACTGCGACAGCGCCCGCGCGAACGCCGAGCCCGCGTTGACCTCGCCGCGCAGGGTGGCCACCAGGTTGCGCACCTTGTCTTCTTCGGCCTCTTCGGCCAGTGCCGTGAGTGCCCGCTCCAGCGGCATGCCCGCGCTCACCAGGCCGGCGAGTTGTCGCGTCCACACCCCGAGGGCCGTGGCGTTGAACACCCGCCCACCCCACAGCGTGACGTTGAGGCCCTTCTGCTCGGCGCCTTCCGCTCCGCCGGTGGCCGGTTCCACCGCCAGCGGCACCAGCGCGCGCGCCCGCAACTGGCTTCGTGCCGCCCGCGCGGTGTCCGCGTCGATCAGGCCCTTGTGGGTCTGCCCGTCGGCGTCGAGCGCTTCAAAGGTGTAGGCCGGCATCAGAGCCCCTCGCCGCCGGGCCGCCCCAAGGCGGGACAGCCCCCTTGGGGGGCAGCGACCCGCGCAGCGGTGGAGCGTGGGGGTAGAGCATTGCCGCCGGGCCGCCCCAAGGCGAGGCAGCTCCCTTGGGGGCCAGCGACCCGCGCAGCGGTGGAGGGTGGGGGCACCAAATTCACTCTCGCGTGACCGACAGGACTTCTTCGACCGACGTCACGCCCGAGGTGATCAGGCGCTGCCCGTCCTCGCGCATGGTGCGCATGCCGGCGCGTTCGGCCGCGGCAAACAGCTTGCTCTCGGCCGAGCGGTTGTGCACCAGCGCCCGGATGTTGTCGTCGGCGACCATGAGCTCGTAGATGCCGGTCCGGCCCTTGTAACCGCTGTGGTTGCACAGGGGGCAGCCCACCGGGTGCCAGCGACCCTGGGCGTCCTCGCGCCTGCAGTGCACGCACAGCTTGCGCACCAGGCGCTGCGCGAGCACGCCCAGCAGCGAGCTGCTCAGCAGAAAAGGCTCCACGCCCATGTCGGTCAGGCGCGTCACGGCGCTGGGGGCGTCGTTGGTGTGCAGGGTGGCCAGCACGAGGTGACCGGTGAGCGAGGCCTGGATGGCGATCTGGGCGGTCTCATGGTCGCGAATCTCGCCGATCATGATCACGTCCGGGTCCTGCCGCAGGATGGCCCGCAGCGCCTTGGCAAAGGTCAGCTCGATCCTCGGGTTGACCTGCGTCTGGCCGATGCCGGGCAGTTCGTACTCGATCGGGTCCTCGACCGTCATGATGTTCTGCGTGCCGGCGTCGAGCCGCTGCAGCGCGGCATACAGCGTGGTGGTCTTGCCCGAACCGGTGGGTCCGGTCACCAGGATGATGCCGTGCGGCTGCGTGATCAGGCGTTCGAAGCGCGACAGCACATCACCCTGCATGCCCACCGCCTCGAGGTTGAGCTTGCTTTCGGTCTTGTCGAGCAGGCGCAGCACCGCGCGTTCGCCGTGCGCGCTGGGCAGGGTGGACACCCGGACGTCGACGGCCCGGGTGCCGATGCGCAGGCTGATGCGGCCGTCCTGTGGCAGGCGTTTTTCCGAGATGTCGAGCTCGGCCATGATCTTCAGGCGCGAGATCAGCGCGGCGTGCAGGGCGCGGTTGGGCTGCACCACCTCGCGCAGCGTGCCGTCGACCCGGAATCGAACACTGGAATGGCGTTCGAAGGGCTCGATGTGGATGTCGCTGGCGCCGTCGCGCGCGGCCTGCGTGAGCAGCGCGTTGAGCATGCGGATGATGGGCGCGTCGTCGGCGGTTTCCAGCAGGTCTTCAATTGCTGGAAGCTCCTGCATCATGCGGCTCAGGTCGGCATCGCTCTGCACCTCGCTGACCACCGCGGCCGCGCTCGATTCGCCTTGCGAGTAGGCGGCACTGATGCGCTGGCGCAGGCCTTCGGCGTCCTCCCACCGGATGTCGCCGACCAGGTGGGTGCGCAGGATTTCCGACAACGCCGACAGGCGCCGCGTCTGGGCTTCTGCGTCGTGGGCTGCGCCCCGGCTGCCGATCAGCACGCAGGTGCCCGCGTCTTCCTCGAGCAGCCACTGGTGTTCGCGGGCGTAGGCGTAGGGCAGCGGGTACTTCACGGCCGGTGCCTCATGTCATCGGGTGGCGGGCGCGGCAGGTGCGGCAGCCGGCGCCGTGCGCTGGTAGGGCAGGGCCTGCGGGTCGAGCACCGGCACCTCGTTGATGGGTATCACGCCGCTGGGCGGCGGCTGGGTGGCTCGCTGGGAGGACCGCATCTGCTCGTAGCGGTCCAGGGCCAAGTTGGTCGTGTCGCGCGCATCGCGCAGCACCACCGGGCGCAGGAACACCATCAGGTTGGTCTTGCGGCGGCTTCGGTTCTCGCTGCGGAACAGGTTGCCGATCACGGGCACGTCGCCCAGGCCCGGCACCTTGTCCTGGTTGGCCGCGAATTCGTCCTGCAGCAATCCGCCCAGCACCACGATGGCGCCGTCATCGACCAGCACGGTACTTTCGATGCTGCGCTTGTTGGTGATGAGGCCGGTGCTGGAGTTGACGGAGGAGGCCTGCACGCTGCTGACCTCCTGGTAAATCGTCATCTTGATGGTGCCGTTCTCGCTGATCTGCGGCTTCACCCGCAGCGTCAGGCCGACGTCCTTGCGCTCGATGGTCTGGAACGGATTGACCGAGCCGTTGTTGCTGCCGGTGTTGGTGAACTGGCCTGTCACGAAGGGCACGTTCTGGCCGATGACGATCTTGGCTTCTTCGTTGTCGAGCGTGAGCAGGTTGGGCGTGGACAGGATGTTGCCGGCGCCGTTTTCCTGGAGGAAGCGCGCCAGGAAGCCCAGCACGTAGACCCCGTTGGTGCGGCGCGCCAGACCGATGTTGAGGCCGGCGGCGGGCGCGGTTTCGCCTTGCGCCAAGCTGAAGATGTTGCGACCGCCTTCGCCGAAGTTGGTGCCGAGCAAGCCGATCACGCGGTCGCCCGAGCTGCCCGAAGCGCCCTGCCATTGAATGCCGAACTCGGCCGCCTTGTCGTCGTTCACCTCGGCGATCAGGCTCTCCACATACACCTGCGCGCGCCGGGCATCGAGCTGGTCGATCACGGCGCGCAGCTGGCGGTACACCGGCTCTGCCGCGGTGATGATGAGCGAGTTGGTGGCGGGATCGGCCTGGATCTGCCCGCCGGTGGAGGGCTGTGCGCTCGGGGCCACGGGCGCGGTGGAGGCGCTGGTGCCGACACCGCCAGACAGGTTGAGGGTGGTGGCCGGCCGCGCGGCGGCAGATGCCGTGGAGCCGCCCGCCGACCCGCCACCCCCGCCCTCGTTGGCGGACAGCGCCGCCCGCAGCGTGGTGGCCAGCGCCACCGCGTCGGCGTTCTTGAGGTAGACCACGTGGATGTTGCCGCTGATGGCCGCCGACGAAGGCTGGTCGAGCCGGACCACGAGCGATTTGACCAAGGCGAGGCGCGCCGGGTTGGCGGCTCGCAGCACCAGGGTGTTGCTGCGCTGATCGGCCAGGATGGTGGTGCGGAAGCCGCCATCGGCCACCGCTGCTCCGCCGGCGGCCGCACCCGGATCGATGAGGCGCTGGATCAACGGCACCAGGTCGGCGGCCACGGCGTGCTGCAGCGGCACGATCTCGATGTCGCTCGCGCCGGGTACGTCGAGCGCCGCAATGATGCGCGCCACCCGCTGCAGGTTCTCGGCGTAGTCGGTGATGATGATCGAGTTGTTGCCCGGGTTGACGTTGATCGTGTTGTTGGGCGGAATCAGCGGCCGCAGCACCGGCACCAGGTTGTTCGCGTTTTCGTGGTTCAGGCGAAAGATCTGCGTGACGACCAGGTTGGAGGACGGCAGCGCCGACGCCGCGCCTGCGTTCACCACGTTGCCCTGCAGCTTGGCGTCTGCCTCGGGCACGATCTTGTAGAGGCCACCCGTGTCGACCAGCGCAAAGCCCTGCAGGCGCAGGGCGGCGGCGAACTGGT
Source organism: Hydrogenophaga sp. XSHU_21 (assembly GCA_046604145.1). Classification (GTDB taxonomy): domain Bacteria; phylum Pseudomonadota; class Gammaproteobacteria; order Burkholderiales; family Burkholderiaceae_C; genus Hydrogenophaga. Next base: position 635,381 of record JBKIXD010000002.1, on the reverse strand, counting down.
TGAGCGCCGCGGCCGGCGGCACCGGACGGTCGGTGGCCAGGTTGATGGTGCCGCGCACCCGCGGGTCGACCACCACGCTGCGGCCGGTGATGGTGGCCATGGTGCGCGCCACCGCCTCGATCTCCGCATTGGCGAAGTTCAGCGTGACGGGCTCGGCCTTGCGGGCCTGGCCGAAGGCGACGGGCGCCGAGAGCAGACCGACCGTGAAGGCAATCGCGAGCGCCTTTGCCAGCGCTGCAGCGCTGCGGCGGTGGGCCGTGGGAGTGAGGGCAAACATGGCGCGATCCTAGCGTGTGTGGGGGCCCGGGGCGATCATCCGATGGAGATGACCGAACGGGGGCCGTCCCGGCGGCCCACGATGTTGAGCAGGTTGGTGAGGGCGGCCTCGGTTCCGGGAGCCGCCTGGGCGTCGCCTGCAAACCGCAGACGGCCGCCCACCCATTGGCCATTGCCCTGAAGGAGCAGCGCGCCGCTCAGGGTGGCCAGATCCAGTTGCGCGGTATGGCCGTCGGTGTCGGCCCGCAGGCTCGCGCGGTAGCTGCCAAGGGGCCTCACGTTGGCCAGCCGCGACGCCACATCGAGCGCTTCTATGTCCAGGCCGCCTTGCAGCCGAACACGGCCGTCGGCCACCCGCACGCCAAGCCCGTTGCTGCGAAGCGCCAGCGTGCCTTCCAGGCGCAGGGTGTTCCAGGGGGTGCCCAGGCCGGTCAGCAGGCCGGCGGGCCAGCGGCTGTTGAAGGGCGCCACGTCCAGCACCGTTTCGCCCAGGCCGGGGCGCAGGCGCAATTCCAACGGCTCGGGCGTGCAGCATGGGGCCTGCAGCCCCAGCGCCAGGGCGGGTCCGCCAGCGTGCCAGGCCGGGCGCAGCCGCCAGACCACGCCGTCGGGCAGGGCGCTGCGCGTGCGGCTGCCTTCGCCCCCCGTCAGCACCACATCGGCGCGGCCGTTCCACACGGTGCCCCGCGCGTTGACCACCTGAACCTGACCACCGCTGGCGTCGGTCACGGCGCTGGCCAGCCACCGGGCGGGCGCAAACAGCAGCATCGCCAGCAGCGTGCCCAGCAGGGCGGCGGCAATGGCCAGGCGGCGGATGGCGATGATGCCCATGGACTCAGTTGCCTCCCAGGCTGGGGCCGGCCAGCACGATGGTGCCGGTCCAGCCACCCGAAGCGGCGTCGCGCGTGAGCTGGGATTCGACCGGCAGCAGCCGGGCGTTGATGCGGACCTGCTGCAGCCACTGGGCGAGCGCGCGCGGGTCGGCCTGGCGCAGCGACAGGGTGGCCCGGTCGCCGAGCACCGCGACCTGGCCGCTGCCGCCCAGTCCGGTGGTGGCCGCCTCCAGCGCCCGCAGGGCTTCGTCGCGGCTCGGCGTGGCACTGGACTGGGCCCGCAACACCTCGGCGGTCTGGGCCAATTGCTGCATGCGGGTCAATTGGCTGTCCAGCGCGGCATGGCGCGCCGGCGCGGCGCGCAGCGTGCCCCAGGCCGGCGCAATCAGCACCCACCACAACAGGCCGATCGCCACCACGGCGGCGGCCACGGTCACCAACTGGCGTTCGCGCGGTGAGAGTCTGCCCAGCCACGCGGTGGCCGAGGCCATGGCGCTGGCGGATCGGGAGGGGGAGGCTGCGTCGGCCATGGTCAGGGCTGCGGCGCCTGCAGCGCCAGTTCGTTGCCGTCGAATTGCGCGCGCCAGCCACCGGCCTGCAAGGCCTGCTGCAGGGCGCGCACCTGTTCCTCGCCTGCCCGCCAGCCGGACAGCTTGAGCCCGCCGGCGTCATAGGCCATGCGGGTGGGCGTCACCGGCTCGGCGCCGGCCGCGCGGTCGACGGCACCCAGCAGGTTTTCCAGATCGCCCGGCGCCAGTTGACCGCTGGCCTGCTGCAGCCGTGCCACCTCTCGTTGCATCTGAACCGGTGCGTCGATGACCAGGGTCACCTGAGGAAAGGCGGTGGTGAGCGTGCTGCGCACCGCCTCCTGCTTGGCCTGCAGGGTGCGGCTCTCCTGCCAGGCGGCGATGTTGAGGCCGAACAGCTGGGCGGCCAGCAGTGCCGCCAGTCCCCAGCGGGCGGCGCGCCAGGCCGGGGCTTTGCGGAACTCGCGCCAGGTGCGGCGCAATCGCTGGCTGCGCCGGGCACCCGACGACAGGCTCAGGTCGAACTGCGCGAGGTTCCAGTCGGTCTGGCCGGCGCGCAGCAGCCATTGGGATTCCGGCACCGGTTCGACCCGGCGGCCGAGCACTCGCTCGGCCAGCTCGGCCACCAGCGGATCGGCCAGCCAGACGTCGAGGCTGAGCCGGGGGTCGGTGCTTTCGCTGGACCCCGGAATGAGTGCGGCCAGGGGCAGACCCCCGGTGCCATCGTGCAACGGCAGGCAGCTCACCCCGATCGGGCTGGCACTGGCCAGCCAGGTTTGGTCGCCGTCCGAATGGGCCCAGTGCAACAGGCTGGGCGCGTCCATCGCAAAGCTTCGCGTGGCACCCGCGGCGGTGGGTGTCGGGGCGGCCACCAGCGGCCACATGGTGGGGGCGATCCGCGCCACCGGCCGGCCGGAGGTTTCCAGTGCCCGCACCCAGCCGCGCAGCCGTGCCCGGTCGGTGCAGGCCACCCACACCGGCTGACCCGGTCGACCGCCGGGTTCGAGTGCGTGGTGCAGTTCGCCCACCTCGCCGAGCACCCGGTCTTCCAGCAGTCCGTCGAGGGCAGCCCGCAAGCGCGGCCCGCTCACCCGAGGCAGCGCGACGCGGTGCCACGAGAGAGCACGCGGCGGCAGCGCCAGCACCAGTTCCTCGTCCCGGGGCAGCAGGCCGATGGCGCTTTCGCCGTGGTCGTCGACCCTTTGGCCGTCGGCGCTGCTCACCCAACGCAGCAGCGTGGAGGCGGCCGTGGGGCTGGCGAGGTAGTCGGCGGGCGTGACGATGAGCACGGGTGGCGTTTTCAGGTGATGGAACAGCCCATTCTAGGGACGACAGGCGACAAAAGACCGTCAAGGCCCTTGACGGCGTTGCTTCGGTGCTTCAAAGGCGGGTGAAACGTTCGCGCCAGACGATCCGGACGTCCAGCCCCCGGCGCTCCACCAAGGAGCGTTCTTCGATGATGGTGTCGTCCAGGCGCAGCCGCCCGCGCACCTCGAAATGTTCGCTTCGCACCCCGTGGGTCTGGTCGGACAGCACCAGTTGTTCGTTGCCCAGCTGGCGGGCGGCCTCGCTCACGGTGCGAAAGGGGTTCTGCTCTCGCGAGGTCACCAGCCGCCGCGCCTGCGCCAGATCGAGGCCCGCGATCGACGCGGCAATGGCCTCGGCACTGGCGGTGTTGAGGTTGAGCGTGGTGCGGCGTGGCAGCACGGTCAGGTGGGGTTCCAGCCGGGCCAGGCTTTCCCGGGACAGGCCGAGCCAGGCCAGCTGCGACAGCTTGACCGGCAGCAGTGCGGTGCGCGAGGGCAGGGGGTCGGCCAGCGCCAGCCGCGTGCTGGCCAGCAATTCGTCGGCCGCCGCCTGCAGTTCGCCCGTGGGCAGCCCCAGGCCCTGAAACAGCCGTTGCATGGCCTCGAGATCGGGCTCGGACAGCGTGACCTTGAGCTCGGCGCCACTGCCTTCGCGGCGCAGCAGGTTGTTGAAGTTCAGCCGCGACTGCAGGTCGGTCATCTCGCCCGACAGGAAGGCTTCGAGCACGCTCTCGGCGCTGTTGTCCCGGTCGGCCGCCAGAAAGCTCGACAGGCGGGCTTCCTCGAGGGGCAGGGCCCAGGGTTCGCCCAGGTGGTCGGGATTGCCGCTGGTCTGGTTGCCGCGTGCGTCCTCACGCAGGATCAGCCGCGCCCAGTCAAGCGCGCCCGCCAGAATCCAGGCCGCCTGCGATCGCTGCCGCTCGGCGCGTTCGATTTCGATGGCGCGCCACTGCTGCCAGAGCGCGCTGGCCGCCAGCGCCGCCACCAGCGTGACGGTGAGCATGGCCAGCAGCAGCGCGGCGCCGCGCTGGGGCCGGACGCGCAAGGCCGGGCGGCTCATGGAGCGGGCTCCAGGGTGGGCCGCACCCAGTCGCGCAGCAGCGTGCCCTGCAACGGCATGCCTTCGGCCAGGGTGAGCTGCAGCCGCACGCCGTTCGGCAGGGCGGCGTTGGGGGGCGCATCGTCGCCGGCTGCGGGCACGTCGGCGGCCGATTGCGGGTTGGTCCAGGTTTCGCCACGGTGGTAGGCCAACTGCCACGAGGTGGCGCGAACCAGCGCGATCGCACTGTCGGCGGTGGGCGCCACCAGCGCGTCGCCCGAGCCGTCCGGCACGTTGGCCCGGCCCGAGGCCCATTCCGATGCCCGCTGCCACGCCCGCGCCAGTTCGTCGCGCTGGCGCAGCGGGCCGGACTGCCAGCGCGACCAGGCCGGGCCTTGCGGGCCGGTGACCATGGTCCAGGCCACCACGCGGATGCCGCGGCTGTCCAGTCCGGTTTCCATGGCGTCGCGCCGCGTCAGGCGCAGCACCCGCCCGTCGAATTCGATCGGGCCGATCTCGCGCGTGTCGATCAGCGCATCGAGGTCGGCCGTCCATTGGCCCAGCGCAGCCTGCAGGCGCAGCATTTCGTCGGCCCGCGCCTGGGTGATCGATTGGGTGCGGCTCATGCCGTCGATGGCGCGCCAGCTCAGCACCGCGATGGTGGACAGGATGGCCAGGGCCACCAGCACCTCGATCAACGTGAAGCCGCGGCTGCGCATGGTCAGTACTGCCCCTGCACGGTGGACAGCGTGAGCAGGCGGACGGCGCCGTCGCCCGGCCCCCGCAGCACGGTGGCGTCGACCCGGCGGAAGTTGGGGTTGGGCGTCGGCAGCACCGACAGCCGCACCCGCAGCACCAAACCCACCTGTTCGCAGGCGGATTCGCTGTCGCCGGTGGTGGGCAGCTGGCGCTGCAGGCGCACCGCGGTGAGTGCGTTCTCGGCGCACAGCTGCGCCAGCCATTGTTCGGTCTGCCGTTCGGCGTTGCGGGTGAGGGCCCCGCTGGCTTGCAGCCCGGCGGTGAGCGTGAGCGCCACCACACCCAGCGCCACCAGCACCTCGATCAGGGTGAAGCCGCGCAGGCGTTTCATGGGGCGTTGGTGACCGAAAACGGGCCAAGTCCGTCGGTGACCAGCAGCACGCGGCGGTCGTCCAGCGCCAGCACCAGCCGCTGCGGCGGAATCAGCGGCTCGGGGCCAAGCACCAGGGTGGTGGCCCCGGCAGGTTGCATCACCTGGGCGCCGGTGCCTTCGTTCAGCCAGCGCTGCGGTCCGGTGGCCACGGTGGTTCGGCTGGCGGTGCCCGGGGCCGGCAAGCCGACGAATTCGAAGCCTCCGGGCAGCGATCGCCAGAGCACCGGCAGGCCGCTGGTGCGCGATTGGGCCCGCGCCGCTTCGAGCAGGGCCGACAGCCGCAGGGCCTCGCGCTCAAGCCGCGTGCCGCCGTCGTCGCGCAGCGACAGGGTGACGGCGGCTGTGGCCATCGCCACGATGGCCACCACCACCATGATCTCGAGCAGCGTGAAGCCCTGGTGTCGGCGCATGCGGGCCCTTGGTCAGCGGGCCGGCTGGCTCACTGCCAGCTGCCGATGTCGGCGTCGGTGCCTTCGCCGCCGGTCTGGCCGTCGGCGCCAAGCGACAGCACGTCGATTTCGCCGTTCACGCCGGGGTTGAGGTACTGGTAAGGCCGGCCCCACGGGTCGTTGGGCAACTTGTCGAGGTAGCGGCGCCAGTTGGGGGGCACGGGCGATGCGGCGGGCTTGGCCACCAGCGCGGCCAGACCTTGCTCGTTGGTGGGGTAGCGCTGGTTGTCCAGGCGGTACAGCTTGAGCGCCTGCATCAGGTTGTTGACGTCGGTGCGGGCAGCGGTCACCCGGGCGTCGTCGGTCCGGTCGAGCACGTTGGGCACGATGAGGGCGGCCAGCACGCCAATGATGACCAGCACCACCATCAGCTCGATGAGCGTGAAACCGCGCCGCAGGGCGCGAAGGCGGGGGAAAGGGGTTCGGATCAAGCGCATCTCCGGTGCCGTGTCGGCAATGCCCCGGAAGGGGTTCGGTCGATCATAATGCGCGGCAATGGCAACCGATCGAAGCTTTGCGCACTCGGTGTTTCTCGGCGAAGGACTGGCCTCCGCCGTGCCACGCCGTGCGCCGGCGTTGCTGGCGGTCGCTTTCTGGCTGATCGCCGGCCTGAGCATTGGTTACTGGGTGTTGCATGTGCTGGGCCGTTCGCCGGTCACCCCGGTGGCGTCAGGGGCTGTCATGGCCACCGCACCCGAACCCGCCTCGCTGGCCCGCGTGCTCGGCGCCCCGCCCGAACTCGCCGCCAGCGTGCAGCCGGTGTCGGCCCCGCCGCTGGCTTCGCGCTTCCAGCTCATCGGCGTGGTGGCCGACGCGGCCGACGGCGGTGCGGCGCTGATTGCCGTCGATGGCCAGCCACCCCGTCCCTACCGCGTCGGCGCCTCGCTCGACGGCGGGCTGGTGCTGCAGTCGGTGCAGCGCCGCTCGGTGCGGCTGGCGCCTTCCGCCCAGGGCACTGGCCAGGCGATCGAGCTCAGCCTGCCCGAGCCCCCGGCCACGCCCTCCTGACCTCTGCCACTCGGCCGCCATGGCACAGCGCCCGGACCCGCTCCAGCCCTCCGTCGGCGCCGATTCCCTTCGCCCATCGGGCAGCCTGCTGGCCAACCTGACCGAAGAACTGCGCCGTTTCGCGCCCTTCAACGAGATGGATCCGGCCCACGTGTCGGCCTTCGTGGCCGCGTCCCACCAGGCGTATTTCGCGCCTGGAGAGGTGATGGTGGCGCCCGAGGACGGGCCCGCGCGCGAACTGTTCTTCATCCGCCGTGGCGCCGTCACCGGCAAACGGGGCTTGTCCGACGTGTCGGGCGGCGCTTTCCAGTACGAGGCCGGCGACCTGTTCCCGATCAGTGCGGTGCTGGCCCAACGCGCGCCCACCACCCAGTACCACGCCACCGAAGACACCTTCGTGCTGGTGATCGGGGCCGACGACATGCGGGCGCTGGCCACGCAAAGCCCGGTGTTCGGCGATTTCCTCAACCGCCGCATCCTGAAGTTTCTGGACCTGTCGCGCGCCGCGCTTCAGGTGGCGTATTCGTCGCAGGCCCTGGCCGAGCAGTCGCTCGAGACCCCGCTGGCCGATCTGGGCCACAAGGCCCCGGTGACTTGCCCACCCGAGACCCCGCTGCGCGAGGTGATCACGCTCATGCACGAGCGGCGCATCGGCTCCATGCTGGTGGTGGACGCGGCCGGTGCGCCGTTGGGCATCCTCACCCGGTCCGACGTGCTGGGCCGGGTCACCCTGCCGCAGGTGCCGCTGGACGCCCCGGTGTCGCGGGTGATGGTGACGCCGGTGCACAGCCTGCCGCACGACGCCACGGCGCAGGACGCGGCGCTGGCCATGTCGGCCCACGGCATTCGGCACCTGCCGGTCACGCGGGACGGCCGGGTGGTGGGCGTGGTGTCCGAGCGCGACCTGTTCGCCCTGCAGCGGCTCAGCCTCAAGCAGGTGAGTTCGAGCATTCGCAACGCGGCCAGCGTGGACACCCTGCGCGTGGTGGCCAACGACATCCGCCGCTTCGCGCGCACGCTCCTTGGCCAGGGCGTGCAGGCGCGGCAGCTCACCGCACTGATCAGCCACCTCAACGATGTGCTGACCTCGCGCCTGGTGGAGCTGGTGGCTTCGCGCCATTCCATCGACCTGTCGTCCTGCTGCTGGATCGCGCTCGGTTCCGAGGGGCGCGGCGAGCAAACCATTTCCACCGACCAGGACAACGCGCTGATCCGGCCCGAGGGCACCGACGCAGAACCCTACCTGGCGTTTGCCCGCGAGGTCAACCAGGCACTCGACGACTGCGGCTACCCGCTGTGCAAGGGCAACATCATGGCCGGCAACCCGGCCTGCAATCTCACGCCCTCGCAGTGGAGAGCGCGATTTGACGACTGGATCGAGCACGGCACGCCCGAAGACCTGCTCAACGCCAGCATCTACTTCGATTTGCGTTCCATCATTGGCGACGAATCCATGGCCCGCTCGCTGCGTGAGTTCATCACCCGGCGCGCCCGCGTCACGCCGCGGTTTCTCAAGCAGCTCGCCATCAACAGCCTGCAGCGCACGGCGCCGCTCAACTGGCTGGGCAACATCGACACCGTGGAAGCCGAAGGCCACGCCTCGCTCGACATCAAGCTTCAGGGCACCGCGATCTTTGTGGATGCCGCCCGCCTCTATGCACTGGCCCATGGCGTGCCTGCCACCGGCACGCGCGACCGCCTCGAGGCGGTCGGTCCGTTGCTGGGGGTGCCCGGGCACGAGGCCGAAGGCTGGGTGGGTGGATTCGAGTTTCTGCAGATGCTTCGGCTGCATGCCCAGCTCGAGGGCACCACACTGGGCGACAACCCCAACCGCATTGCGGTCGACTCGCTCAACGACATCGACCGCCGGATCCTCAAGGAAACCCTGCGCGTGCTGCGGTCCCTGCAGCAACGGCTCAAGCTGGACTACGACCGGTGAGCGGCTGGTGGTCGGGCTGGTTCGGCAACGGCAGCCCCGCCGCGGCGGCCGGGCTGGAACGCTGGGTGGTGCTCGATGTGGAGACCAGCGGCCTCGATGTGCACCGCGATCGCCTGTTGGCCATTGCCGCCGTGGCCTTGCAGGTGGACTGGGCGCGCCGGCGCATGGATGTGCGCCTGGGCGACAGTTTCGAGGTGGTGTTGCGCCAGGACGTCGTGTCGAGCCGCGAGAACATCCTGCTGCACGGCATCGGTGTGCAGAGCCAGCGCGATGGCGTTGATCCCGTTGAAGCCCTGCAGGCGTTCGAGGCCTATGTGGGACAGGCGCCGCTGCTGGCCTTTCACAGCGCATTCGACGAAGCGCTCATCGGCCGCCACGCGCAGATGCACCTGAATCACCGCCCGCCCAACCCGTGGGTCGATATCGAGCACCTGTGTGCGGTGTCGCATCCCGAGGTTCGAGCGCGCTCACTCGATGAATGGATGGCGCATTTCGGCATCACCTGCCCCAACCGGCACCAGGCCGCGGCGGACACCCTGGCCGAATGCGACCTGTTGCTGCGCGTGTGGCCGAAGGTGGCGGCCGAGTGCCGCCAGTGGCGCGACGTGCAGCGGCTGGCCCGGCAGCGGCGCTGGTTGCCCCAGTCCTGAACCGTCAGACCGGCGCGTCGGTCAGCGCTTGCGCGGCCTGCACCAGCGGCCAGGCCAGCAGTGCGCCGGTGCCCTGGTTGAGAGCCAGGTCCAGATCAAGCAGGGGCTGGGCCTGCAGGTGGATCAGCATCAGCCGGTGCGGCGGCGCCGAAAGGCGCTGGGCGTGCACCAGGTAGTCCACCACCGCGGGGCAGAGTCCACGGGCCACCAGCGCGGCCGCGCCGGCCACGAACCCGTCGACGATGACCACACGCCGTTCGCTCGCCCCCTGCAGCATGGCGCCCACCAGCATGGCGGTCTCGAAGCCGCCGAACGCCGCCAGCGCGTGGACGGGGGACAACGCCTTGGCGTGGCGTTGCAGCGCCACCTGCAGCTTGTCCAGCCGCTGCCAGTGGCGGGTGTCGTCCTGAGCGTCGCCCGCCACATCGGCGCGCGGAAATGCGTCGACCGGGGGCACGCCGCAAAGCCGCGCCAGCAGCAGCGCCGCGCTGGCCGCGTTGGCCACGCCGATGTCCCCGAGCGCGAGCACGTTGCCCGGAAGGTGGCGCACCACGTCCATGCCGGCGTGGATGGCCGCCACCGCCTGCGGCAGCGACATGGCCGGTCCGAGCAGGGCGTTGCGCGTGCCGAAGCCGATCTTGCGGTGCTGCAACTGCGTCGGCGGCCGGCTGCGCGGCGGCGCGGCCAGGGGCGTGGCCACGCCCGCATCGACCACCGTCACATCGAAGCCGTGCCGGCGCGCCAGGGCGCTCACCGGTGCGTCGCCCGCCAGCAGTTGCCAGACGTGCTCGCAGGTGGTTGACGGCGGCCATTCGCTCAGCCCTTCGTCCGCCAGCCCGTGATCGGCCGCGAACACCACCAATTGCGGAGGGCCCGGTGGCGGCCCGCCGGCGGGCCGGTCAGGAACGTTGCGAATGCGGGCCAGCTGCAGGGCCAGCGTCCGCAGGCGCCCCAGCGCCATGGGCGGCTGTGCGGCGGGTTGCAGGCGCTTGTCGAGCGCGTGATCCAGCAGCGCGTCGGCCGTGGGGGCGATGACCGGCAGGTTGAGCCCCGGCACCGGCGCAAACGGGCGCGCGTTGATCGGGGTGAGCGCGGGATGCCGGGCCATGCACCCACTCAATGCCGCAGGAACAGGCGGTAGGCCGGGTTGGCTGTTTCCTCGACCGAGGGATAGCCCAGGGTGTCGAGAAACTTCGCAAACGCCTTGTCGTCCTTGGCCGGCACCTGCAGCCCCACCAGGATGCGCCCGTAGTCGGCGCCCTGGTTGCGGTAGTGAAACAGGCTGATGTTCCAGCCCGGGCGCATGAGGCTGAGGAACTTGAGCAGCGCCCCCGGCCGTTCGGGAAAGACGAATCGCAGCAGGCGCTCGTCGTGGGCCAGCGGGGAGGGTCCGCCGACCAGGTGGCGCAGGTGTTCCTTGGCCAGCTCGTCGTGCGTGAGGTCCAGCGTCTCGAAGCCCTGCCGGATGAGCTGCTGGGCGATGCGCCCGGATTCGCCCTTGGCCGAGGTGGTCAGGCCCACGAACACGTGGGCCTGCGCGCCGTCGTGCATGCGGTAGTTGAATTCGGTCACGTTGCGCGGCCCGCCGGGCAGGCTGCCGATCACCTCGCAGAAGCGGCGAAAGCTGCCCCGTTCTTCGGGGATGGTCACCGCGAACAGCGCCTCCCGCTCTTCGCCGACCTCGGCCCGCTCGGCCACGAAGCGCAGCCGGTCGAAGTTCATGTTGGCGCCGCACAGGATGGCTGCGTAGGTCTGCCCCTTGGTCTTGTGCGTGGCCACGTACTGCTTGATGGCGGCCACCGCCATCGCACCCGAGGGTTCGACGATGCTGCGCGTGTCGACAAAGATGTCCTTGATGGCCGCGCACACCGCGTCGGTGTCGACCGCGATGTAGTCGTCGACCAGTTCGCGCGCGATGCGGAAGGTTTCCTCGCCCACCAGTTTCACGGCCGTGCCGTCGGCGAACAGGCCGACGTCGGGCAGCGTCACGCGCTGGCGCTCGGCCACCGACCGCATCATGGCGTCCGAGTCGGTCATCTGCACGCCGATCACCTTGATCTCGGGGCGCACCGCCTTGATGTAGTTGGCGACGCCGGAAATCAGGCCGCCACCGCCGATGGCGACGAACACCGCATCGAGCCGGTCGGAGCCCAGCCGCTGCAGCTGGCGCAGCACCTCCATGGCAATCGTGCCCTGACCGGCGATCACGTCCGGGTCGTCGAACGGGTGCACGAAGGTGAGGCCCTGCTTTTTCTGCAGGGCCACGGCGTGGGCGTGGGCATCCGAATAGCTGTCGCCGTGCAGCACCACCTCGCCACCGAAGCCGCGCACCGCGTCCACCTTGAGCTGCGGCGTGGTCACCGGCATGACGATCACCGCCCGGATGCCGAGCTTGCGGGCGCTCATGGCCACGCCCTGCGCGTGGTTGCCCGCCGAGGCACAGATGACCCCCTTGGCGAGCTGTTCCGGGCTCAGATGGGCGATCTTGTTGTAGGCCCCGCGCAGCTTGAAACTGAACACCGGCTGCTGGTCTTCGCGCTTGAGCAGCACCGTGTTGTGCAACCGCTTGCTGAGCACCCGTGCCGGCTCGAGGTCGGACTCCACCGCCACGTCGTACACCCGCGCGGTCAGGATCTTTTTCAGGTAGTCGGCGGGCGTGAGGGCGGCGGGGGAGGTCATGCGGGAATCATATCGACCCCCCCACGCTCCGCCGCTGCGCGGGTCGCTGCCCCCCGAGGGGGCTGATCCGCCTTGGGGCGGCCCGGCGGCGGATCGGGCCTCCTTTAGCAGCGAGGTGTTCTGCCAGGCGAAAAAAAACCCGGACCGACGGAATCGGTCCGGGCTGGAATCCACCCGTGGAGGGCAGAGGAGACAACCTTCAATACAATGACGCGAGTATATCGCCGCCATGCTGCAACGCAACAACCCTGGCGGTCTTGCCCTCATTTTTAGAGCGCCGTCCCCACAAACGGCGCGACTTGCTTCACGGAGTCCTGCATGGAATGCACCGTCACCTGGACCGGCGCCACCGGCACCCGCTCGGCCATGGGTTTTGTGGCCGAGACCGGCAGTGGGCACGTGCTCACCATGGACGGCGCACCCGATGCCAACAAGCCCGACAACGGGGGATCCAACCTCGCGCCGCGCCCCATGGAAACCGTGCTGGCCGGGACCGGCGGGTGCACCGCCTACGACGTGGTGTTGATCCTCAAGCGAGGCCGCCACGACGTTCGGGGTTGCTCGGTCAAGCTCACCAGCGAGCGCGCCGCCACCGACCCCAAGGTCTTCACGAAGATCCACATGCACTTCACCGTGACGGCCCGTGGCGTGCCGGCGAGCGCGGTGGAACGGGCCATCGCCATGAGCCACGACAAGTACTGCTCGGCCACCATCATGCTGGCCAAGACCGCCGAGGTCACCACCAGCTTCGATCTGATCGAGGCCTGACCCCGGGCCCGCTCCGCCGCGGCGGGCGGTGGTCTCAGACGCGGTGCGCCACCGTGGTCATGACCTTGGCCATGGCCTTCATGAGTCCCCTCACCGGCGGTGGCAGTTCGACGGCGCCGGCGTGCTGGGCATCCCGGGCGTGGCGGGCCTCGTCGTTCTTCATCTGCGCCACGATCGCCCTCGACGCGTGGTCCTGCGTCGGCAGGCGGTCGAGGTGGCTGGCCAGGTGGGCTTCAACCTGCCGCTCTGTTTCGACCACAAAACCCAGGCTGGCGCCGCGGCCCAGCCCGCCCGCCACCAGCCCGAGACCAAACGCCCCGGCGTACCACAGCGGGTTCAGCAGCGAAGGCCGCGCGCCCAGTTCATCCAGACGCGCCTGCGTCCAGGCCAGGTGGTCGGTTTCCTCGCGCCCGGCCTCTTCCAGCCGCTGCGCCAGCGCTTCGTTCGGTGCCCGCCCGCCCGGGCCCGGCCAGCGGGCCGCCAGGGCCTGCGCGGTGTAGAGCGCCTGTGCGCACACCTCGCCCACGTGGTTCACGCGCATCAGCGCGCCCGCCAGCGCCTTGTCCTCGGCCGACAGTGCACCATCGTCGTGCGTTTCGGGCACCGTGGGGCAGGCCCGCGACGCGTGCGGTTTGACGAACAAGGTTCTCAGCGCCGAATCGGCGGCGCCGATCAGGGCGTCGACCGGGCTTGTCATGGGGGTTGTCATGGGCGGTGCGATCAATTGGTTTTCAGGCGGCGCAGGGCAGATGTTGCCATGCCCACGAACGCGGTCATGCCGGGGGCGTTTTTCGCTGTGTGGCCACAGGGGTTCCTTGGAACACTGTGCGGGGTAACGTTAACTCTCAAGGGTTAACCCTGTGGTCGTCGCGCACCAGCAACAACGGCACCGCAATGGGGCTGCAAAAGGGCAATCCACCATGGCGGTGCCTGCGCCTTTCTGATGGAATCACCCCCAGCTTCCGGAAGGAGGTTGGCCCGATGTCCCAGAACACTCGGCCCTTTTCAACCCTTGGAGATCCCATTCATGAAAAAGACCCTGATTGCCCTGGCCGCCGTTGCTGCGACCGGCGCGTCTTTCGCTCAATCGACCGTGACCATCGACGGTCAAGTGGACCTCGGCGTGGTCAAGCCCATCGGCACCACCGGCACCCGCCTGGACGCCGCCAACGGCTCCACCCAGATCCGTTTCCGTGGTTCTGAAGACCTCGGCGGTGGCCTGCGCGCCAACTTCGTGCTGGCCCAGCGCCTGAGCCTGGAGTCGGGCAACAACGACGGTACCGCCAACGGCCGCCCCACCTTCCAGGGTGAGTCGACCATCGGTCTGTCGGGTGGCTTCGGTGCCGTGCGCCTCGGCCGTGCCCTGAGCGCCCTCCAGGGCCCGGTCAACCTGACCGACCCGTGGGGCACCCTGCAGCAGGCCTCCACCGCCCTGCTGACCAACGGTTACGCCACCGACCCGCGCCAGGGTGACGGCGCCGGCCTGGGCCGTACCGATGCGATCCACTACAGCTCGCCCAACTTCGGCGGCTTCACTGGCGCCATCAGCTACGGCTTCAAGAACTCCACCGCATCCACCCCCGTCCTGAACACCGACGCCTTCACCAGCGTCTGGCTGTCGTACGCCGCCGGCCCGATCTACATCGGTGGTGGTGCCGAGAGCAACCGTCGCAACGACGACATGATGGCCATCCTGGGCACCTACGACTTCGGTGCCTTCAAGCTGGGTGCTGGTTATGGCAGCGTCGAGCTGGCTGCCGGCAACGAGCACAGCAACTGGAACATCATGGGCATCGTGCCGCTGGGCGCCATGACCGTGAAAGTGGGCTACGGCGTGAGCAAGCAAGACAAAGGCGCCGGTGGCGTGAACGTTGAAGCCGATCTGGTCAAGAAGCTCGGCATCGGCATCGACTACCCGCTCAGCAAGCGCACCCTGGTGTACGTGTCCTACGGTCGTGACTCGGTTCGCACCGCGAACAAGACGGGCTACGACGTCGGCCTGCGCCACACCTTCTGATCTCCCGCTGGCGCTTGCCAGCTGGATATGACAGGGCTTAAGGCCCACCGCCGAAAGGCGGTGGGCCTTTCTACTTTGGTATTCGTTTTATCCGGGCGATGCTTGCCAGTGTTCCGTTTTTGCAACGCAACAAGGCTTGAATGCCCTCTTTTGCAGGGAATACCCGTAAGGGGCAGTCCCCATGCGGCTAGCATGCAATGCGTTGACCCCATGTCACAGCCGGCACCAGACCCCTGGTGGCGGAATTTCAACCCCCGAGGAACTTTGAAATGAAAAAGTCTCTGATCGCTCTGGCTGTTCTGGCCGCCTCGAGCGCCGCCATGGCGCAATCCAGCGTGACCATCTACGGTGTCGCCGACGCCGGCGTCCTGAAGGACAAGGGCTCCAGCACCACCCTGCGCAGCGGTGGCCTGAACACCTCGCGCCTCGGCTTCCGTGGCACCGAAGATCTGGGTGGCGGTCTGGCCGCCAACTTCCTGCTCGAGCAGGGCATCAACCTGGCCAGCGGCAACGGCACCGGCGGTGGCGGCGTGACCTTCAACCGCCAGTCCTACGTGGGCCTGAGCGGTGGTTTCGGTGAGATCAAGCTGGGCAACGTGTACACCGCGTACGACGACATCGCCGCCGGCGCCGCCCTGGGCTTTGACTCGGGCGTGTATGACTCGCAGGACATCTTCGCGAGCATGGGTTACAACAGCAACCCTGGCAGCAACTTCTACTACTCGACCCCGAGTTTCGGCGGCTTCAGCGGCGCGTTCAGCTACCAGCTCGACGCTGCCGATGAGAACGTGACCTCCTTCCACATCAAGTACGAAGGCGGTCCGCTGTACGTTGGCCTGGGCTACCAGGACGAGAGCGATGTGGGCGGCGTGGGCGTGGGCAACAAGTTCACCACCCTGAACGGTTCCTACGACTTCGGCGCCTTCAAGCTGCTGGCCGCCTACGGTACCGACGACCTGAACGACGCCGATGACATCTCCATCGGCGCCGAGATCCCCTTCGGCGCCTTCACGCTGTCGGCTGGCTACGCCATGTCTGACCGCGGCGCCGCTGGTGACGCCAAGGGCGTGGCCATCATGGGCACCTACAACCTGTCCAAGCGCACCGCCCTGTACGCCGGCTACCGCAACGACAACGACGTCGCTGTGACCAGCGCCGGTGGTTTCGACCAGCGCGTCGGCTTCGGTATCCGTCACCGCTTCTGATCTCCGTCCTCGACGGACCATCAGCCAAAAAGCCGCCCGGCATGCCGGGCGGCTTTTTCTTTGGGCGATCGGGAATTCGCCCGGTCAGGGCTTGGTGGCGGCCTTCTTCTCGGTGGCCGGAGCGGCCGTCGGCTTGAATGCTTCCCCGTTCACGTTCAACCCTTGTTCGGACAGTTTGGCAGCGCGCTTGTCACCAATACCGGGCACGCGGGTGATCAGGTCGCCCCAGTTCTTGAACGGAGCCACTTTGCGCTGCTCCATGATCTTCGAACTGGTGCCTGGTCCGATGCCGTTGATGCTGTCCAGGTCGGCCTCGGAGGCCTTGTTGACGTCGACAGCGGCCATTGAAAGGGTGGTGGCGAGCGAGAGCAGGGCGGTGAGCAGCAAGCGTTTCATGATGTCCTCCTTGGGTTGATGGCGTATGCCTAAGTCCTCTGGCGGATGCCATTGGAGCAATCAATGTAATACCAAGAAACTCATCAACGTCCCGGGAGTATTCGCCACCTCGCCCCGTCGGGCGGCGGGCATCCGGCCCGATGCTCGGCCAGTGTTGCGTCGAATACCCGGTACGGGTAAGTCCCGGCGTTCGCGCGGGAACGCTTGTTGCATAGTCGCGGCACCGTCATTTAATTCAGGTGTCAACGATGAAACCGACCTCCATGCCGCTGCGCGCGGTCATTCTGGGTGCAGCCGTGGCCTTTGCGGCCGTCGGCGCTCAGGCCAAGACGTTCAAATGGACGAGCGCGAGCGACATTCCGACCTGGGACATCCATTCGCAGAACAACGCGCTGGCCAACGGCATTCACGCGTCGGTGTACGAATCCCTCGTCTACTACAACAGCCGGACCTTCAAGGCAGAACCCCTGCTGGCCACCGGCTGGACCGAGGTGTCACCCACCCAGCTTCGCCTCACGCTGCGCACCGGTGTGAAGTTCCACGATGGTTCGGCCTTCACCGCCGACGACGCGGTGTTCTCGTTGCAGCGCGCCATGGCGCCCACGTCGAACTTCACGCCTTATGTTCAAGGCATCGACCGCATCGTCAAGGTCAACAACACCACCATCGACATCTTCACCAAGGGCCCCAACCCGGTGCTGATCAACCAGCTGACCGAGCTGCGCATGATGAGCAAGGCCTGGGCCGAGAAGAACAACTCGACCGCGCCGAAGGACATCAAGACGCAGGACGAGAACTTTGCGCACCGCAACGCCAACGGCACCGGTCCCTTCATGCTCAAGGAGTGGGTGCAGGACCAGAAGATGGTGCTCACCCGCAACCCCAACTGGTGGGGCCGCGCCGAGGGCAACGTGACCGAGGTGGTGTACACACCCGTCAAGGCCACCGCCACCCGCATGGCCGCGCTGCTGTCGGGCGAAGTCGACTTTGTGCTCGACCCCAGCCCGCAAGACCTGCCGCGCCTGCGCCAGGACGGCAACCTGAAGGTGCTTGATGGCGTCGAGAACCGCACCATCTTCTTCGGCATGGATCAGTTCCGCGACGAGCTGGTGGGCAGCAACGTCAAGGGCAAGAACCCGCTGAAGGACGTGCGCGTGCGCAAGGCGCTGTACCAGGCGATCGATATGAACGCAATTGCCCGCGTCACGCTGCGAGGCCTGGGCCAGCCCACCGGCGCCCTGGTGGCCCCCCAAGTGGCCGGCTGGACCGAGGGCGTGCACACGCGCTACCCGTTCGACGTCGCCGCCGCCCAGAAGCTGCTGGCCGATGCCGGCTACAAGGACGGCTTCGAGGTGGACTTTGCCTGCCCGAACAACCGCTACATCAACGACGAAGCCATCTGCCAGGCCGTGACCGCCATGTGGGCCCGCGTCGGCATCAAGGCCAAGTTGCGCACCCTGCCGCTGTCCACCTACTTCCCCATGATCCAGCGCTACGAAGCCAGCATCTACATGCTGGGCTGGGGCGTGCCCACCTTCGACGCGCTCTACAGCCTGCAGTCGCTGGTGCGCACGGTGGGGCAGGGCGGTGACGGCAACTACAACGTTGGCCGGTACAGCAACCCGAAGATGGACCAGATCATCGACCGCGCCAAGACCGAAACCGACACCTTGATCCGCAACCGCCTGCTGACCGAGGCCCTGGAGCTGTCGAACACCGACGTGTCGCACATCCCGCTGCACAACCAGGTGATTCCTTGGGCGATGAAGAAGAACATCGACGTGGTTCACCGCGCCGACAACCGCCTTGACTGGCGCCTCATCAAGGTAAACTGACCGCTTCTCCGACCGAAGAGGGTCGCCCCGTCCGCGGCGCGACCCTCTCTTGTTTGCCATCACGATGTTTGCCTTCATTCTCCGGCGGCTCGCTCAGGCCCTGATCGTCATGGTCAGCGTGGCGCTGATCGCCTTCATGCTGTTCCAGTACGTCGGAGACCCGGTGGTCTTCCTGCTCGGTCAGGACGCCACGCCCGAGCAGGTGCGCGCGCTGCGTGCAGACCTCGGCCTCGACCAGCCTTTCGTCATCCAGTTCTGGCATTTCCTGATGAACGCCGCGCAGGGCGAATTCGGACTGAGCCTGCGGCAGGGCGCCAAGGTGTCCCGCCTGATCGCCGAACGCTTTCCGGCCACGCTGGAACTGGCGTTGGTGGCGGCCATGCTTGCGCTGTTGATCGGCATCCCCATGGGTGTGTACGCAGCCCTCAAGCGCGGCACCTTCATGAGCCAGGTGTTCATGACGATCTCGCTGCTCGGGGTGTCGCTGCCCACGTTCCTCATCGGCATCCTGCTGATCCTGCTGTTCGCCGTGCACCTAGGCTGGTTCCCCAGCTTCGGCCGCGGTGACGTGGTGCAGGTGGGCTGGTGGACCAGTGGCCTGCTCACGCCCAAGGGCTGGCTGCACATCACGCTGCCAGCCATCACCCTGGCCATCTTTCAGCTCACCCTGATCATGCGCCTGGTGCGCGCCGAGATGCTCGAGGTGCTGCGCACCGACTACATCAAGTTCGCCCGGGCGCGCGGTCTCACCAACCGGGCGGTGCACTTCGGCCATGCCCTGAAGAACACGCTGGTGCCGGTGATGACCATCACCGGCCTGCAGCTCGGCGGCCTGATCGCGTTTGCCATCATCACCGAGACGGTGTTCCAATGGCCCGGCATGGGGTTGCTCTTCATCCAGGCGGTCACGTTTGCCGACATCCCGGTGATGGCCGCCTACCTCTGCCTGATCGCGCTGATCTTCGTGGTCATCAACCTCATCGTCGATCTGCTGTACTTCGCCGTCGATCCGCGCTTGCGCGTCGAAAAGGCCGGGGGACATTGAGCATGGGCAATGCTCGAATCCGGGCCCACGGCCGTGCGTTTGCGCACATTGCTGCCTACCATCCCGAGCTCACCGCGCTGAGGCGCGATCTGCACGCCCACCCCGAACTGGGCTTCGAAGAGGTCTACACCAGCAAGCGCGTGGTGGAGTCGCTGAAGGTTTGCGGCGTGGACGAAATCCACACCGGCATCGGCAAGACCGGTGTGGTGGCGGTCATCCGCGGGCGCTCGCAGGCCAGCGGCCGCATGATCGGCCTGCGCGCCGACATGGACGCGCTGCCCATGACCGAGCACAACGACTTTGCCTGGAAGTCGGGCAAGCCCGGGATGATGCATGGCTGCGGCCACGACGGCCACACCGCCATGCTGGTGGGCGCCGCCCGTTACCTGGCCGAAACGCGGCACTTCGACGGCACGGCGGTGCTGGTCTTCCAGCCCGGCGAAGAAGGCTTTGCCGGCGCCAAGGCCATGATCGAGGACGGGCTGTTCGACCGGTTTCCGGTGCAGTCGGTGTTCGCGATGCACAACTGGCCGCAGATGCGTCCCGGCACCGTCGGCATCAACCCCGGTCCCATGATGGCCGCGGCCGACCGCATCACCATCGAGATCACCGGCAAGGGCGGGCATGGCGCGCACCCCTATGCCGCGGTGGACCCGGTGGTGGTGGCGGCGCACATCATCACGGCCGTGCAGACCATCGTCTCTCGCAACGTGCGCGCCATCGACAGCGCCGTCATCAGCCTGTGCGCCATGCAGGCGGGCGACCCGGGTGCGTTCAGCGTGATTCCCGGCACCGCCCGCCTCGTCGGTACCGTGCGCACCTTCAACCCCGAGGTGCAGGCCATGGTCGAGAAGCGCCTTCACGAGGTGTGCTCCGGCGTGGCGCTGGGCCTGGGCGCGTCGGCCCATCTGCATTACGAGCGCATCTACCCCGCCACCGTCAACACGCGCGACGAAGCCCGCTTTGCGATGGAGGTGGCCCAGAAGCTGGTGGGCCACGAGCACGTGGACCGCAACATGGACCCCAGCATGGGTGCCGAAGACTTTTCTTTCATGCTGCAGGTCAAGCCGGGCGCTTACCTGCGCCTGGGGCAGGGCGCCGACAACGGCGTGGGCGCCTGCTTCCTGCACAACAGCCGCTACGACTTCAACGACGACGTGCTGCCGCTCGGCGCGGCCCTGCACGCCTCCCTCATCGAACAAGGCATGCCGCTGCACGACGACCCCGCGTCGGCGGCCCGACACGCCATTCTTTCCCCCACCCCAGCCAGGAGCGAAGCATGAACCTCAAGAAAACCGTGGCCGCCTTTGCGGTGGCCGCCGCGTTGGCCGCCACCGGTGCGGCCTCGGCACAGACCGTGCGGATCGGCAACCAGGGCGACTCGCTGTCGATGGACCCGCATTCGCTCAACGAATCCCTGCAGCTCAGCGTCACCGGCAACCTCTACGAGCCGCTGGTGGGGCGCGACCAGAACCTCAAGCTGACCCCGGCGCTCGCCACCAGCTGGCGCCAGACCTCGCCCACCGTGTGGCGCTTCGAGTTGCGCCGCAACGTGAAATTCCACGACGGTACGCCCTTCACCGCCGATGACGTGCTGTTCAGCTTCGCCCGCGCCGCCGGCGAAGGCTCGGACATGAAGAGCTACGTCAACGACGTGAAGGAGGTCCGAAAGGTCAATGACTTCACGGTCGACATCGAAACCAAGGCACCGTTCCCCATCCTGCCCGACGTGCTCTCGCTGCTCTACATCATGAGCAAGAAGTGGAGCGAGGAGAACCAGGCCACGCGCCCGGTGGACCGCCGCAAGGGCATCGAGAACGCCGCCTCGTTCCGCGCCAACGGCACCGGCCCGTTCCGCCTGCGCGAGCGCCAGCCCAACGTCAAGACGACCTTCCAGCGCAATGGAAGCTACTGGGGCAAGATCGAAGGCAACGTGCTCAACGTGGAGTACACGCCGATCGGCAACGACGCCACCCGCGTGGCGGCCCTGCTGTCGGGCCAGGTCGATGTGATCGAGCCCGTGCCGCTGCAGGACGTGGCGCGCATCAACGCGAGCGGCAAGAGCAAGGTGATGCAGGGCCCCGAGCTGCGCACCATCTTCCTCGGCATGGACCAGAAGCGCGACGAACTGCTCTACTCGAACGTGAAGGGCAAGAACCCCTTCAAGGACAAGCGCGTGCGCCAGGCCTTCTACCAGGCCATCGACATCCAGGGCATCCAGCGCACCGTGATGCGCGGCGCATCGGCGCCCACCGCGCTGATGGTCGGTCCCGGCATCAACGGTTTCGACGCCGGCATGAACACCCGCCTGCCTTACGACCCGGAAGCGTCGAAGAAGCTGCTGGCTGACGCGGGTTACCCCAACGGTTTCGAAGTGGCGATGAACTGCCCGAACGACCGCTACGTGAACGACGGTGCGATCTGCCAGGCCGTGGCGGCCAACCTGGCGCGCGTGGGCATCAAGATCAACCTGCAGGCCGAAACCAAGGGCACGTATTTCCCCAAGATCCTGCGCCGTGACACCAGCTTCTACCTGCTGGGCTGGACCCCCGGCACCTACGACTCGCACAACGCGCTCAACGCGCTGATGCGCTGTGTCGACGACAAGGGTGCAGGCCAGTTCAACCTGGGCGCCTATTGCAACCCCAAGGTCGACGAGCTCACCAACCAGATCCAGTCGGAAACCGACAAGGCCAAGCGCGACGCGATGATCCGCGAGGCGTTCAAGCTGCACGCCGACGACATCGGCCACCTTCCGCTGCACCAGCAGGCGCTGGCCTGGGGCGTGGCCAACAACGTCACGCTGGTTCAGCTGGCCGACAACTTCATGCCGTTCCGCTACATGTCCGTGAAGTGATTCCCCCCTGCGCCGCCTGCGGCGTCTTCCCCCCGGAGGGGGGACGCCAGCAGCGGACCGGCGGAGCCGGATCCGCGCTGGCCCTGGACCTTCGTATTCCTTCACTCGCTAGGAAACTTCCTTGATCGCCTATCTTCGCCGCGCGCTGGACAGCGATGTCGGCTACAGCTTTCGCACTTCGCCCACGGCCATCGTCGCGGCGTTGATTGCGGCCATCTGCATCTTCTGCGCGGTGTTTGCCGGCTGGGTGGCGCCGCACAACCCGTTTGACCTGGCCACCCTCGACCTGATGAATGCGCGGCTGCCGCCCATGTGGCAGGAGGGGGGCAACCCGGCGTTCTTCCTCGGCACCGACGACCAGGGCCGCGATATCCTCTCGGCGCTCATGTACGGCGCGCGCATCTCGCTGGCCGTCGGCTTTGCGTCGGTGGTGCTGTCGGTGATCATCGGCGTCACCTTCGGGCTGCTGGCGGGTTTCCTCGGGGGCTGGATCGATGCCTTCCTGATGCGCCTGTGCGACGTGATGCTGTCGTTCCCGCCCATTCTGATCGCTTTGCTGATCGCGGGCGTGGGTCGCGCGCTGTTCCCGAACGCCCATGAGACGCTCGCCTTCGGCGTGTTGATCATCTCGATCACGCTCACTGGCTGGGTGCAGTACGCGCGCACCGTGCGGGGTTCCACCCTCGTGGAGCGCAACAAGGAATACGTGCAGGCGGCGCGCGTGACCGGCGTGGCGCCCATGCGCATCATGGGCCGCCACGTGCTGCCCAACGTGCTCGGGCCGGTGCTGGTGCTGGCCACCATCCAGGTCGCCACGGCCATCATCACCGAGGCCACGCTGTCCTTCCTGGGCGTGGGCGCGCCGCCCACCTCGCCCTCGCTGGGCACGCTGATCCGCGTCGGCAACGACTACCTGTTCTCCGGTGAATGGTGGATCACCATCTTCCCCGGCCTGATGCTCATCCTGATTGCGCTGAGCGTGAACCTGCTGGGCGACTGGCTGCGAGACGCATTGAACCCGAGACTGCGCTGACCATGAGCCTTCTGCAAGTCAAGAACCTCGTTGTCGAGTTCCCCACGCGCCGCGGCACGCTGCGCGCGCTCGACGACATCTCCTTCGACATCGCGCCCGGTGAGATCCTGGGCGTGGTCGGTGAATCCGGTGCGGGCAAGTCGCTCACCGGCGCCTCCATCATCGGTTTGCTCGAGCCGCCGGGGCGCATCGCGTCGGGCGAGGTGGTGCTGGAAGGCCAGCGCATCGACAACCTGCCCCACGAGCAGATGCGCCGCATCCGCGGCCGCCGCATCGGTGCGATCTTCCAGGACCCGCTGACCTCGCTCAACCCGCTGTACTCGGTGGGCCGGCAGCTCACCGAAACCATCACCACCCACCTGCCGGTGAGCCAGGCCGAGGCGCGCGAACGCGCCATCCAGCTCCTGCGCGACACCGGCATTCCCGCGGCCGAGCAGCGCATCGACCACTTTCCGCACCAGTTCTCGGGCGGCATGCGCCAGCGGGTGGTGATCGCCCTGGCGCTGGCGGCCGAGCCGCAGCTGATCGTGGCCGACGAACCGACCACCGCGCTGGATGTGTCGATCCAGGCCCAGATCATCACCCTGCTCAAGACCATCTGCAAACAGCGCGGCGCCGCGGTGATGCTGATCACGCACGACATGGGCGTGATCGCTGAAACCTGCGACCGCGTGGCCGTGATGTACGCCGGCCGCATTGCCGAGATCGGCCCGGTGCACGAGGTGATCAACCACCCCGCGCACCCCTACACCCGGGGCCTGATGGCCTGCATTCCCGACATGACCGAAGACCGTGAACGGCTGCACCAGATCGACGGTGCCATGCCGCGCCTGAACGCCATCCCGAGGGGTTGCGCCTACAACCCGCGCTGCGACAAGGTGTTCGACCGCTGCCATGTCGACCGCCCGGACCTGCTGGACGCCGGCGCCACGCGCGCCGCCTGCTGGCTGCATGCGCAGAAGGTGGCGGCATGAGCGACGTGAACAGCACGGGCCAGCTTCTGGTGCGCGCCACCGACCTGGCCAAGACCTTCGATGTGTCGGCGCCCTGGCTCAACCGGGTGATCGAGCGCCAGCCGCGGCAGTTGCTGCGGGCGGTGGATGGCGTCAGCTTCGACATCGCACGCGGCCAGACGCTGGCGCTGGTGGGCGAGTCGGGCTGCGGCAAAAGCACCGTGGCCCGCCTGCTGGTGGGCCTGTACGAGCCCACCCGAGGCGGCTTTGAATTCGATGGCCAGGACGCCCACGCCGCGTTCAAGACGCCGGCGGGCCGGGTGTTGCGCCGGCGGATCCAGATGATCTTCCAGGACCCTTACGCCAGCCTCAACCCCCGCTGGCGGGTCGAAGACATCATCGCCGAGCCCTTGCGCGAGCACCAGATCGAGTCCGACCCGGCCCGCCTGCGCGAGCGCGTCGACGCGCTGCTGATGTCGGTGGGCCTGAGCCCGCAGGACCGGGTGAAGTACCCGCACCAGTTCAGCGGTGGCCAGCGCCAGCGCATCTCGATCGCGAGGGCGCTGGCCACCCAGCCCGACTTCCTCGTGTGCGACGAACCCACCAGTGCCCTGGACGTGTCGGTGCAGGCGCAGGTGCTCAACATCATGAAGGACCTGCAGCGCGAGCGCGGCCTGACCTACCTGTTCATCAGCCACAACCTGGCGGTGGTTCGCCACGTGAGCGACCAGGTGGGCGTGATGTACCTCGGGCGCCTCGTTGAACTGGCCCCCAAGCACACGCTGTTCGACAGCCCGCGCCACCCCTACACGCGCATGCTGCTCGATGCCATCCCGAAGATGCACGACACCGGCAAGGCGCGCACGCCGGTGCAGGGCGAAGTGCCCAACCCGCTGAACCCGCCCGCTGGCTGCGCCTTCAACCCGCGCTGCCCGCACGCCAACGACCGCTGCCGCCAGGAACGCCCGGTGCTCAAGGAGCTTGGCGGTATCCGCATCGCCTGCCACGCGGTGGAAGAGGGCCGCATCTAGGCGCTTGCGGCACGCGCGCTCACGCGTACCGTTTGTTCCTCAGGTTGTTCTTCATCTCGCGCAGCAGGGGCTGCAGCTTCGCGCTGCCGATGCGCAGCGCGAGGCAGGTGGCCACCACGTCGATCACCATGAGGTGCATCAGGCGCGACGTCATGGGGCTGTAGCGGTCGTAGCCTTCGGGGTGGTCGGCCGCAAGGTGCAGATGCCCCGCCTGCGCCAGCGGTGATCCGCTGGCGGTGATGGTGATCACCGTGGCACCGTGCTTGCGTGCGATGTCGGCGGCGTCCATGAGGTCGCGGGTGCGCCCCGAGTTGGACACGATCACCAGGCAATCGCCCGGCCCCAGCAGCGACGCCCCCATGACCTGCATGTGGCCGTCGCTGTAGGCCACCGCGTTGATGCCCAGCCGGAAGAACTTGTGCTGTGCGTCCTGCGCGACGATGCCCGAGTTGCCGGCACCGTAGAACTCGATGCGTCCCTTGCCCTTCCAGGTCGCCATCAGCGCGTCGACCGCGCGCTCGATGGCGTGGCTCGATGCATCGTTGCGGTACTTGAGGAAGGCCGCCACCGTGTTGTCGACCACCTTCACCAACACGTCGCTGGTCTTGTCGTCGGCGTCCACACTCCGGTGAATGAAGGGCACTCCCTCGCTCACCGTGCCTGCCAGCTTGAGCTTGAAGTCGCTCAGTCCGTCGTAGCCCATGCTGCGGCAAAAGCGCACCACGGTCGGCTTGCTCACGTGGGCCCGTTCGGCCAGTTCGCTGACGGGCAGGCTGGCGAAGCTGCGCGGGTCGGACAAGACCAGGCGCCCCACCCG
The DNA here is from genome assembly GCA_046604145.1 of Hydrogenophaga sp. XSHU_21. Classification (GTDB taxonomy): domain Bacteria; phylum Pseudomonadota; class Gammaproteobacteria; order Burkholderiales; family Burkholderiaceae_C; genus Hydrogenophaga. The sequence continues at coordinate 609,585 of JBKIXD010000002.1, read as the reverse complement.
TTGCTCGGCCGGCGCAAGCGATGGCAGGGAGGCCTTGATGCGGTCGAGCATGGCGTGTACCTCGGAGGGTGGCAGACTTGAAATTTTATTACCAAGGCGCTGGATAATGCGGGCATGAACCAGCTCGACGCGCTCAAACAGTTCACCACGGTGGTGGCCGACACCGGCGATTTCCGGCAACTGGCGGCCTTCGCCCCGCGGGACGCCACCACCAACCCTTCACTCATCCTGAAGGCGGTGCAGAAACCGGACTACGCCCCCTTGCTGGCCGAAGCGGTTGCGCGGCATGGCACCGCCGACAAGGTGGAGCTGATGAACCGGCTGCTGGTGCGATTTGGCTGCGAGATCCTGCGCCTGATTCCCGGTCGGGTGTCGACCGAGGTCGATGCGCGCCTGAGTTTCGACACACCTGCCACGGTCGAGCGCGCCCGACGGCTCATGGCGTTGTACGACGCCGAGGGTGTGCCTCGCGAGCGGGTGCTCATCAAGGTGGCGGCCACCTGGGAAGGCATCCGCGCGGCCGAAACGCTGGAGCGCGAAGGCATCCACACCAACCTCACCTTGCTGTTCTCGTTCGCCCAGGCCGTGGCCTGCGGCCAGGCGGGGGTCCGGCTCATTTCACCCTTTGTCGGCCGCATTTACGACTGGCACAAAAAGCAGGCCGGTGCGGCCTGGGACGAAGGCGCCAACGCCGGCCCGAACGACCCCGGCGTGCGCTCGGTGCGGCGCATCTTCGAGTTCTACAAGCGCCACGGCATCGCCACCGAGGTCATGGGGGCGAGCTTTCGCAACGCGGGTCAGATCACGGCACTTGCCGGCTGCGATCTGCTGACCATCAGCCCGGAGTTGCTGGCGCAACTGGCGGCCACGGAGGCGCCACTGCACAGGGCGCTTGACCCCGAAGCCGCGCGAACCATGGACATTCCCGCAGTCCGGTACGACGAGGCCGGTTTCCGCTTTGCGTTGAACGAAGACGCCATGGCCACCGAAAAACTCGCCGAAGGCATCCGCGCCTTCGTGGCCGATGCGATCAAGCTGGAAGCGTTGATGGGCTGAGGCCCGCTGGTCGGCGAACCAGGGTGCTCTTGCCGAACAGCGATTCGACGAGGTCCACCGCCAGCGTCGCCGTCTTGTTGCGCACGTCCAGTGCTGGATTGAGTTCCACGATGTCCAGCGAGCCGAGCCGGCCGCTGTCGGCGATCATCTCCATGCACAGCTGCGCCTCCCGGTAGCTCGGGCCACCGGGCACCGTGGTCCCCACACCAGGCGCGATCTCGGGGTCGAGAAAATCGACGTCGAAGCTCAGGTGGAGGTGGGTGTTCCCGTCCATCCCGGACAGCGCCTGCTCCATGGTGTGGCGCATGCCCATCTCGTCGATGTAGCGCATGTCGAACACCTCCAGTCCCTGTGCGTGCACGAAGCGCTTCTCGCCGTCGTCGACGCTGCGGATGCCGATCTGACGGATCTGGTCGGGCCGCAGCGCCGGCGTGTGGCCGCCGAGCTCGGTCAGGGCCGATGGACCGAATCCGCACAGACAGGCCACCGGCATGCCGTGCAGATTGCCGCTTGGGGTGAGCGCGGCGGTGTTGAAGTCGGCATGGGCATCCAGCCAGAGCACGCGCAAGGACTTGCCGCGTTCACGGCAGTGGCGTGCCACCGCCGCGATGCTGCCCAGGCCCAGGCTGTGGTCGCCGCCCAGCAGGATGGGCATGCGCCCCGCACCGAGCTCGGCGAGAACCGCCTCGAACACCGCCCGGTTCCAGGCCACCACCTCGGGCAGGTGCCGGTGGCCGTCGACCGGTGGCATCCAGGGATTGGGAGGGCCCCCGAGGTTGCCGTGGTCCAGCACGGCCAGGCCGCGGTTCTCGAGGGCGGTGCGGATGCCGGCCACGCGCAGGGCTTCAGGCCCCATGGAGGCGCCACGGGCACCTGCGCCCACATCGGTGGGGGCACCGATCAGGCCCGCGACCTGCGATGGCCTGCTCAAGCGGCCACCGCAGGCGTCGGTGCAACCCCTTCGCGGGCGGCGCCGGTCCCCAGCACGCCGAACAGGTCCTTGGGGTCGGCCATCTGCGGAATCAGGTCGATGATGCGCGCCAGGCGGGGGTGTTGCTGCAGCAGCGCGTGCAGGGTGCGAAGCGCCGAAAAATCCTCCAGGGCAAAACCCACCGAGTCGAACACCGTGACCTCGGCCGATCCGCCGCGCGCCTGGGCGTGGCCCTTGAGCACATCGGCAAACTCGATCACGCGGAAATCGGCCGGCATCTGCTGGATCTCGCCCTCGATGCGCGACTGCGGCTCGTACTCGACGATCACGCGCGCATCGGCACGGCTCAGGATGTCGGGGTGCAGCTCGGTCTTGCCCGGGCAATCGCCTCCCACCGCGTTGATGTGCATGCCGGGTTCGATCATGTCGGGCAGCAGGATGGTCGCGTTGCGCTTGTCGGCGGTCACCGTGGTCACGATGTCGGCTCCACGCACGGCGTCGGCGGTGCTTTGGCAGACCTGCACGTCGAGTCCCGCCAGGCCGAGCGCGGCCAGGTTGCGAACCAGTTTGGCGCTGGCGCGGGGGTCGGTGTCGAACAGGCGCAACTCACGGATGCCCATCAGGTGGTGGAAGGCGAGGGCCTGGAATTCGCTTTGGGCGCCGTTGCCGATCAGGGCCATGCGCCGGCTTCCCGGGCGCGCCATGTGGCGCGCGGCCAGCACCGACATGGCGGCGGTGCGCAAGGCGGTGGTCAGCGTGAGCTCGGAGACCAGCAGCGGGTAGCCGGTGTCCACGTCGGCCAGCACGCCGAAGGCGGTGACCGTGAGCAGCCCGTCGGCGGTGTTCTTGGGGTGGCCGTTGACGTACTTGAAGCAGTACATGTGGCCGTCGCTGGTGGGCATGAGCTCGATGACGCCGACCGCCGAGTGGATGGCGTGGCGCGGCGATTTGTCGAACGCGTCCCAGCGCCGGTAGTCGGCCTCGATCTCGCCGACCAGGCGTTCCAGCAACGGCGCCAGGCCCACCTGGGCCACGAGTTGCCGCACGCTGTCCACGCCGAGGTAATTCACCATGAGAAGTCTCCTTGTTGGCTTGCTTCGGGCATTGTCCGGAGCCCTGGCGCCAATGAAAAGACAGAAGAATGAGCAAAAATGACCCAGGATCAAGCAAAATGCCAGAACTGATTGACGAATTGCTTCAATGGATGACCTCGACCGCCAGCTGATCGCCGACCTGCGCGACAACGCACGCCAGCCCGTGGCCACACTGGCCAAGCGCCTGAAGGTCTCCCGTGGCACGGTGCAGAACCGCCTCGTCAAGCTCGAGGCGGATGGGACCATCGTTGGCTACACGGTGCGGCTCAAGCCGCAGGTGCTGGCGCAGCGCATCCGGGCCTGGATGACGGTGGCCGTGGATGGCAACCGCACCGACCACGTGCTCAAGGCGCTGCGCGGCGACCCGGCCGTGGGTGCACTGCACACCACCAATGGGCGCTGGGACATCCTGGCCGAGCTGCACGCCCAGTCGCTGGAGGATTTCGACCAGGTGCTCGGCCGCATCCGGCTGCTCGAGGGCATTTCCCAAACCGAGACCAGCCTGCTGCTGTCGACCGTGAAACTCTGAGGCGCCGCCCGCCCATGAAAAAAGCCCCGCGGCACAAACCGCGGGGCTTTTTTTGAGGCTGCACCCGTCAGAGCGAAACAACGCCCCAACGACGCCGCCAGCGCCGCCAGGCCAAGGCGCAAGGGCGCAGACAGTGGCATCGCCACGGCAAGCCCTTGCAACGCCGGCATGGCGTCGCTGGCAAGGAGCAATTACATGCCCATGCCGCCCATGTCGCCCATCCCCATCCCACCGGCCGGGGCAGGTGCCTCGTCCTTCGGGGCCTCGGCCACCATGCACTCGGTGGTCAGCATCAGGCTGGCCACGGAGGCGGCGTTCTGCAGCGCGGTGCGGGTCACCTTGGTCGGGTCCAGGATGCCCATCTCGATCATGTCGCCGTAGGTGTCGTTGGCGGCGTTGAAGCCGTAGTTGCCCTTGCCGTTCAGCACGGCGTTGATCACCACGCTCGGCTCGCCACCGGCGTTGGCCACGATCTCGCGCAGCGGGGCTTCGATGGCCTTCAGGATCAGCTTGATGCCGGCGTCCTGGTCGGGGTTGTCACCCTTGATGGTGCCAGCGGCCTGACGGGCGCGCAGCAGGGCCACGCCACCGCCGGCCACGATGCCTTCTTCCACGGCAGCGCGGGTGGCGTGCAGGGCGTCTTCCACGCGGGCCTTCTTCTCCTTCATCTCGACTTCGGTGGCGGCACCGACCTTGATGACGGCCACGCCGCCAGCCAGCTTGGCCACGCGCTCCTGGAGCTTCTCGCGGTCGTAGTCGCTGGTGGCTTCCTCGATCTGGATGCGGATCTGCTTGACGCGGGCCTCGATGTCGGCCGCGGCGCCGGCGCCGTCGATGATGGTGGTGTTTTCCTTGCCCACTTCGATGCGCTTGGCCTGGCCCAGGTCGGCCAGGGTCACCTTCTCGAGCGTCAGGCCGACTTCTTCAGCAATGACTTTGCCGCCGGTCAGGATGGCGATGTCTTCCAGCATGGCCTTGCGGCGGTCGCCGAAGCCAGGCGCCTTGACGGCCACGACCTTCAGGATGCCGCGGATGGTGTTGACCACCAGCGTCGCCAGGGCTTCGCCTTCGACTTCTTCGGCAATGATCAGCAGCGGACGGCCGGCCTTGGCCACCTGCTCCAGCACGGGCAGCAGGTCGCGGATGTTGCTGATCTTCTTGTCGAACAGCAGCACGAAGGGGTTGTCCAGGAGGGCAGCCTGCTTCTCGGGGTTGTTGATGAAGTAGGGCGACAGGTAGCCGCGGTCGAACTGCATGCCTTCAACGACGTCGAGCTCGTTGTCCAGCGACTTGCCGTCTTCCACGGTGATCACGCCTTCCTTGCCGACCTTGTCCATTGCGTCGGCAATGATCTTGCCGATCGACTCGTCGGAGTTGGCGGAGATGGCGCCGACCTGGGCGATTTCCTTGCTGGTGGTGGTGGCCTTGGAGGCCTTCTTCAGCTGCTCGGTCAGGGCGATCACGGCCTTGTCGATGCCGCGCTTGAGGTCCATCGGGTTCATGCCGGCGGCCACGTACTTCATGCCTTCGCGCACGATGGCCTGGGCCAGCACGGTGGCGGTGGTGGTGCCGTCACCGGCGTTGTCGCTGGTCTTGGAAGCGACTTCCTTGACCATCTGGGCGCCCATGTTCTGGAGCTTGTCCTTGAGTTCGATCTCTTTGGCGACCGACACACCGTCCTTGGTGACGGTGGGGGCGCCGAACGAACGCTCGAGCACCACATTGCGGCCTTTGGGGCCCAGGGTCACTTTCACTGCGTTGGCCAGGATGTTCACACCCTCGACCATGCGGGCACGGGCGTCACCGCCGAAAATCACGTCTTTAGCTGCCATGTTGAGGCTCCTTCGGTTCGAATCGGGGGGATTACTTCTCGACGACCGCGAACAGGTCGTCTTCCTTCATGACGAGCAACTCGTCGCCGTCGACCTTGACGGTCTGGCCGCTGTACTTGCCGAACAGGACGCGGTCACCGACCTTGACGGTCAGCGCCTTGGTTTCGCCCTTGTCGTTGGTCCGGCCGGGACCCACCGCAACCACCTCGCCCTGATCGGGCTTCTCGGCGGCGTTGTCGGGGATGACGATGCCGGAGGCGGTTTTGGTTTCGCTCTCGACGCGCTTGACAATCACGCGGTCGGCGAGGGGACGAAGTTTCATTGCATCTCCTGATGTGGATGGGAACGGATACGGGGTTCGCACGGCGGGACCCGCCGTGGCCTTGGCACCGGTGTTAGCACTCAGCGCCAGCGAGTGCTAATCATAAGGCCGGAACACCCCGATTTCAAGAACCCGGGGGGTTTGCCGGCGCAAAACGCCCCTTTTGCGTTCCTCTCGTGCCAAGCCGTCCGGGATCCGCTGCCGCTGCTGCCGTGCGGGCTCGCCGGGCCGGGACCCCATGTCCCGGCGCTCTCGGGCTTCCGGCAGGTCCGCCATACCCGATGGCGTTGCTTTGGTATTGGGGACGGCAAATCCGCCAGGGTCCCCGGTGCGTAGTTGGGGGGCCGATTCCGGCGCACAACATCCAGGAGCCATCCATGACTTTGAAGCCCTTGTTCGTGGCCAGCAGCCTCATGCTGCTGGCCATGTCCGGTGCCGTTCTCGCCTCCAGCCACCGCGAAGCCCCATTCATCACGACCAGTCCCAAGGTGGACGGTACCGACTTCTACATGTTTCGCAGCTACGAGGGCGTGGCCGCCGACGGCAGTGGAGGGCGTTCCGACTTCGTGACGCTGATTGCCAACTACCAGCCGCTGCAGGGTCCGTACGGGGGGCCGAACTACTTTTCGATGGACCCGAACGCCCTGTACGAGATCCACATCGACAACAACGGCGATGCCCGCGAAGACATCACCTTCCAGTTCCGATTCCAGAACACGCTCCGTTCCATTCCGTTGAGCATCGGCAACGCCTCGGTTCCCATTCCCCTGATTCAGGCCGGCCCGGTGAGCGAGGTCAATGATCCCCGCCTGAACCTCACCGAAACCTACAGCCTGACCGTCGTGCGCGGCGACCGGCGCAGGGGAACCGCCCAGGTGGTCGCCCCGTCCCTGCCCAAGCCGGTGGACTACATCGGTCAGAAGACGCTGGGCGATGCGGCCGCCTACCGGGCCTACGCCGACCGACACATTCACACCGTCAACATCCCGGGGTGCGGCACGCCCGCCAAGGTGTTCGTCGGTCAGCGCCAGGAAGGCTTTGCGGTCAACCTGGGTCGAATCTTCGATCTGGTCAACGCACCGAGTTCGGTGCTGCTCAACCCCGCCCTGAGGGACGCCGAAGGCGGCGGTGGCACGCATTACATCCAGCAGCAGAACGTCACCTCGCTGGCGCTGGAGGTGCATCGCAGCTGCCTGACCGCCGGCAACGATCCTGTCATCGGTGGCTGGACCACCGCCAGCCTGCGCCAGGCGCGCCTGCTGAACGGCAATCCCGCCGCAGGGCATCAAGCCAGCGAGAAGGCCGGCGGCGCGTGGACGCAGGTCTCGCGCCTGGGCAATCCGCTGGTCAACGAAGTCGTCATCGGTCTGCCCGACAAGGACAAGTTCAACGCCTCGGCGCCGAAGGACGACACCCAGTTTCTGACCTATGTGAGCAACCCCACGTTGCCCGCCCTGTTGGGCGTGGTTCTGGCCCAGGGCAACCCGGCCGCGCTCGCACCGACCAACCTGCCCCGCACCGACCTGCTCACCACGTTCCTGACGGGCATCAACGGCGTCAACAAACCGGTCAACGCCACCCCCTCGGAGATGTTGCGGTTGAACACCGCCGTGGCGCCACGGCCGTACGCGGACCAGAACCGCCTGGGCGTGGCCGGCGAGGCGCTGGAGGCCGGCGGTGCGGCCAACCTCGGACCGGCCAACGACCTGGCCGGGTTCCCCAACGGTCGTCGGCCCAAGGACGATGTGGTGGACATCGCACTGGTCGCGGTGCTGGGGGGCCTGTGCGTGATCAACGGCGAGAACAACGTGCTGGGCCTGGACAGCGTGCCGGGCGTTCCGTCGCTCACCTCGGACTGTTCGCCGGCCAGCGTGCCGCTGGGCGCGCAGTCGGCCAACGTGCACGACGCGGTTGACCAGGCGCTGGTGCCTTTTCTGCCGACCTTCCCCTACCTGAACACGCCCAATCCGGGGTCGGTGAATCTGCAGTGATGGCCACACCACCCAAGGAGCAACCATGCGACAACATCTCGTGAAATCACTCGCGGCCTCTGCCACGGTGGCGCTGGCCCTGGCGGGTTGCGGCGGCGGGGGCGACGGTGGGGGAGCCAACCCGCCGGGCACATCCACCCCGACACCCGGACTGGTGCCCTTCATGGGCACAACCGTGCAGTCACTGCTGGACTACATGAACCAGCTGATCGCGCAGACGGATGAGACCAGCGAACCCCAGCCGCTGGACGCCACCCCGCTGCCGGTGGACGACACCGTCTGACGCCGGTTTCCGAACAGCGCAACCCATCGGGAAGGTGTCCGCGAGGGCGCCTTCCCCCGACGCACATGAAAACCCTCCTTCTGTGGGCCTTCTGCTGGATGGCCACTTCCGTCAGCGCGCATGAATTCTGGATCGCGCCCGACCGATTCACCGCCCGCGTGAATGAACCCATTGCCCTGTCCGTTCGTGTCGGCGAGGGTTTCCTGGGCGAACCGGCGGCGTTCGGACAACCCATGGCGGTCTCGCTTCGCTGGCACCACCGGGCCGGCAAGAAAGACCTCACCACCCGCCTGCCCCCCACGCTGGGCCAGGACCGCGTGGCCATGGCGTTCGATCGGGCAGGCACGCATGTGATTGCGCTCGACACGCAGCCTACGCCGTCGGAACTCCCGGCCGACAAATTCACCGATTACCTTCGTGAGGACGGCCTTGAACACATCGTGGCCTTGCGCGAAGCCAAAGGCCAGAGCGATCAGGTGGGGCGCGAACGCTTCCAGCGCCATGTCAAGACGCTGTTGAGCGTGGGCAACCAGCACGACTCGGCTTACCGCGTTCGAACCGGCCAGATCCTCGAGATCGTTCCGCTGAAGAACCCGCAGCTCGTGAAGCCGGGCGAATCGTTGGCGGTGGAGGTTCTCTTCAAGGGCGCGCCCCTGGCGGGCGCATTGGTGAGGGTGTGGAACCGGTCGGGCGACGACGTCGAGGTGCTCACCGATCGAACCGATGCCGCCGGCAGAAGCGTCGCGACGCTGTCGCGCTGCGGGCGCTACATGGTCAGCGTGGTCCACATGGTGCCCGCCGCCGACCCGCAGGCGCATGACTGGGACAGCCACTGGGGCAACCTCACTTTCGAGACCTCCGGCGACCCGTCGCGCTGTTCTGCGGACCCGCGGTCGATTCAGCGATCCCCCGACCAGCGAGCCCGGCGGGTCGGCAATGGGTCAGAAATGGGCCAGATAACCGCCGTCGACCACCAGCACCTGTCCGGTCACGTAGCTGGCCGCCGGTGACGCCAGGAACACGGCGGCGCCGGCGACTTCTTCTGGCCGGCCCCAGCGGCCCAGAGAGGTCCGCCGCGCCAGCCAGTCGGCCACGCCCGGGTCGTCGACCATGGCGGCGTTGGCCTCGGTCGCGAAATAGCCAGGTGCGATCGCGTTGGCGGTGATCCCGTGCGGGCCGAGCTCGGCCGCCAGGGCCCGTGTCATCGCCTCCAGCGCGCCCTTGGTGGTGGTGTAGGCGGCGTCTCCCGCCCGGGCAATCGGGCCGGCGATCGAGGTCAGGTTGATCAGCCGGCCGTGGCGGCGCGCCCGCATGCCGACCGCCACCTCGCGGCTCAGGTGCCAGGCGCCGACGAGGTTCGATTCCATCAACTCCCGCAGGGCCTCGGCGGGCAAGGCCTGCAGGGGTTCACGGCGCCGCTGCCCCACCGCATTCACCAGCACATCCAGCCGGCCTGCCTCACGTTCGATGCGTTGGACGGCTGCGCTGGCCGCGTCCAGATCGGTCACGTCGAAGGCCAGCGCCCGGGCGGTCGGCCCGATGGCTGCCGCCAGTGCATTCAGCGCCGCTTCGTCCCGCCCGCACAGCCAGACCTGTGCACCGTGGGCCGCCAGCCCTTGCGCAATGGCGAGACCCAGGCCCCGGGACGCGCCAGTGACCATGGCCACCTGGCCCTGAAGATCGAACAGGGATGAAGACGAATCGGTTGCCGGCATGGGCCCGGATTATCCCGGGGCGTTGCCGGATCAGGCGCTCAACGCGGCCATGGCGGAAGGCGTGAAATCCATGCCGACCTCGTCCCCGTCGAAGGGCAGGGTGAAATAGAAGGTACAACCGCGGCCTGGGGCACTCTCGCACCAGATGCGGCCGCCATGCCGTTCGACGATGCGCTGCGTGAGCGCCAGGCCGGTTCCGTTGCCCTCGAAGTCCATCGAGTGGTGTTGCCGCTGGAACATCACGAACAGGTTGTGCGCCCTTTCCAGGTCGAAGCCGACGCCGTTGTCCGTGATGAAGAACATGTGCCCGCCCATCGGGTTCACCTTGCAGCCCACCTCGATCCGGGCATCAGGGTGCGTTCGGGTGTATTTCACCGCGTTGTCGAGCAGGTTGCCCCAGGCCTGCGCCAGCAGCATGGCGTCGCCCCTGACCATGGGCAGATCGGGATCGATCACCCAGTCGATTTTTCGCTGACCGTTTTCCTGCCGCAGGTGGGCGATCACGCCGTGCAGCAGCGGGCCCAGCGGCACCGGTTGCGACTCGATCGCCACCCGGCCGAGGCGGGCGTATTCGAGCAAGCCTTCAATCATCTGCCCCATGCGCTTGCTGGATTTGAAGATCGATTGCATGCATTGCGCCACCATCGGGTCTTCGTGGTCGCCCAGCTGTTCCTGCAGCAGGGTGGTGAAGCTCGAGATGTGGCGCAGCGGTGCGCGCAGGTCGTGCGACACCATGTGCGAGAAGACGTCGAGGTCCTTGTTGGCCGCGACGAGCTGGCGGGTGCGCTCGGCCACCCGCTTTTCGAGCTCGCGGTTGAGGTCGCTCATGACGTCTTCGAGGTTCTTGGCGGCCGTCATGTCGCGGGTGATGCACGACAGGCCGCGCAATTCGCCCTGTTCGTTGCGCAGCGCGGTCATCACGCTGTGGGCCCAGAAGCGGGAGCCATCTGCGCGCAGGCGCCAGCCCCGCGATTCCCATTGGCCGTGCGACTTGGCCAAACGCAGCACCTGCTGCGCGTCGACCTCGTCCTCGCCCGCGTTGTCGGCGCTCATCAGTGCGTCGAACCGCTGGCCGGTCATGAGCGCGCGAGCGTGGCCGTGCATGCGCTGCGCGCTCTCGGTCCAGTCGGTGATGCGACCTTCTTCGTCGACGAAGTAGATGCAATAGTCCTGCAGTGCATCCACCATCAGGCGGTAGCGCTGCTCGCTGTCGAACAGCTCGGCCGATCGCTCGCGCACCCGCTCCTCGAGGTCGCGGTTGGCGTTCAGCACCAGCTCCTCGGTGCGGCGGCGTTCGCTGATGTCATGCAGCTCGATGAAGATGCCCTTGATCTCGGCGCCTTGCTGGTCGGGCAGGTAGTGAATCTCGTAATAGTGACGCAGCCCGCTGGCATCGAGCCGTTCTGCTTCGAAGGCTTGCACCTGCCCGCTCAGCGCCGCGGCCACGCGAGGCAGGATCTCATGCAGCACATCGGGGCGAACCACCTCGCTCAGGTGCGAGCCCACCATTTGCTCGGGCGTCTTCCCGTAGCGTCGGGCGTGGGCGTCGTTCGCGAAGCGGCAGATCAGGTCCTTGTCGTAGTAGGCCAGCCGGGCAGGAATCCGGTCGGTGATGCTGCGCAGCAGCGCCTCGGTGGGCGTTGGCGTTCCGGCAGTGCTCGCTGCGGGCGCCTGTGCCGGTTGCACCAGGGTGCTGCTGTGCAGAAAACGGCCGTGGCCGTCAAACACAGGCGCCGACTGCAGCCGCACCTGGAGCACCCCGCCGTCGCCTCGGCGCAGGCTCATGTCGAGGTGCTGGGGCTGGCCACTTTGGCGCAAGGCATCGATGTGTTCGCGCAACTGGTCCTGGCTTCCATGGTCGGCCGGTTCGATGACGCCAGCCATCGCGGTGTCGGTTGCGTTTTCGTGGCCCAGCCACTGAAGCAGGGTGCGGTTGGCGTGCAGGCAATGCAGGTCGGCATCGAGCGCCAGCAGGCCGCAAGGGGCCTGGTCAAACGGGCCGCTGGCGCCGATTTCGGCGCAGGAGGGCTCGGTGAGGGTCAGGTCGATGTCCATGGGGGCTCCGCTGGGGTACTGGTCGGGCAAACGGGTTCTTGCCGTCCATATCGGTTGCCCGGCGGAAAAATTCAGGCCCCGGGGTCGAAGGGCCCTTTGAGGCGCAAAACCACACGAAAAAGCCCCGGTGGCGTGAACCACCGGGGCTTTTGACGAGGCGTTTGGACTTACTTCAGCCCGACTGCCGCTCGCAGCGCGGTCACCGGTCTCATTTGAGCCCGGCCGCTGCCCGCAGCGCGGCCGCTTTGTGGTCTCTGCCAACGTCGCTGCGCGACAAAAGCATCGCCCCAAACCGGCCGGCCCGCTGCGCGGTCACCGGTCTCACTTGAGCCCGGCCGCTGCCCGCAGCGCGGCCGCTTTGTCTGTCTTCTCCCAGGTGAACTCGGGTTCCTCGCGGCCGAAGTGGCCGTAGGCGGCGGTCTTCTGGTAGATCGGGCGCAGCAGGTCCAGCATCTGGATGATGCCTTTCGGACGGAGGTCGAAATGGGCTTCGACCAGCTTGGCGATCTGCTCGTCGGGGATGACGCCGGTGCCTTCGGTGTAGACCGTGATGTTCATCGGCCGTGCCACGCCGATGGCGTAAGCCACCTGAATCTGGCACTGGCGCGCCAGGCCGGCGGCCACCACGTTCTTGGCGACGTAACGCGCGGCGTAAGCGGCCGAGCGGTCGACCTTGGACGGGTCCTTGCCCGAGAACGCACCACCGCCGTGCGGGCAGGCGCCGCCGTAGGTGTCGACGATGATCTTGCGGCCGGTCAGGCCGCAGTCACCCTGCGGGCCCCCGATCACGAAGCGGCCGGTCGGGTTCACCAGGTAGCGGGTGTCCTTGAGCCATTCCTTGGGCAACACCGGCTTGATGATCTCCTCGATCACCGCTTCATAGAAGCTTGCCTTGAGTTTGGTGGCCGTTTCGCTCTGGTCGGGGCTGTGCTGGGTGGACAGCACCACGGTGTCGATGCTGTGCGGCTTGCCGTCGACGTAGCGCATCGTCACCTGGCTCTTGGCGTCGGGGCGCAGGAAGGGCAGGCGGCCGTCCTTGCGCAGCTGGGCCTGGCGCTCGACAAGGCGGTGCGCGTAATAGATGGGCGCTGGCATCAGCTCGGGCGTTTCGTCGCAGGCGTAGCCAAACATCAGGCCCTGATCGCCGGCGCCGGTGTTCAGGTGGTCGTCGGACGCGTGATCGACGCCTTGGGCGATGTCGTTGGACTGCTTGTCGTAGGCGACGAGCACGGCACAGCCCTTGTAGTCGATGCCGTACTCGGTGTTGTCGTAGCCGATGCGCTTGATGGTGTCGCGCGCGACCTGGATGTAATCCACGTGCGCGTTGGTGGTGATCTCACCGGCCAGCACCACCAGACCGGTGTTGGTCAGGGTTTCGGCGGCCACACGGCTGCGCGGGTCCTGTTCGAAGATCGCATCGAGGATGGCGTCGGAGATCTGGTCTGCCACCTTGTCGGGGTGGCCTTCGGACACGGATTCGGACGTGAAGAGGAAATCGCTCGCCATTTAAACTCCTGAAGGTTGCTGATCGGCGTTGCCGGTCTGTCAGAAGTCGGCGAACGCTTTAGCGGAATTTGTGAATCGCCCCGCAATCAGTTCATCAACTCGGCGATGCCGCAATTCTAACGGAGTGCGCATCGCCCCTGCTGCTGCCCATCCTTGGTTTCGCTCATCCGGTTTCTGTTTTCGGTCGGCAGCCGGCTGCCTCTGGTGGTCCTGCACGGCCTCGGCGCGGTGCTTGGCTGGCTGAGCTTTCTGCTGTCGTCCAGGTACCGCTCACGGCTGATGGCCAATGCCCGTCAGGCCGGGCAGCCCCGATCGGTCGCCCTGGCGTCGGTGGCGCACGCCGGGCGCCTCGTGGCCGAGCTGCCGCGCCTGTGGATGGGGGCGCCAGTGCCGGTGCGCTGGCACGGGGCCGAGCACATCGAGTCGGCCATGGCCAGCGGTCGTGGCCTGCTGTTTCTCACGCCGCACCTCGGCTGCTTTGAAATCACGGCCCAGGCCTACGCGGCACGGTTCGGTGCCACCCACCCCATGACGGTGCTGTACCGCCCGTCGAGGCAGCCCTGGCTGCGGTCGCTGGTCGACCATTCGCGCGAGCGCCCGGGCCTTCGCACCGCGGCCACCACCCTGTCGGGCGTGCGCCAGCTCATCGCCGCCCTCCGGGCCGGCGAAGCGGTGGGCCTGCTGCCGGATCAGGTCCCGCCCCGCGGTCTGGGGGTGTCGGCTCCCTTCTTCGGTCGCGATGCCTACACCATGACGCTGTCGGCGCGGCTGGCCCGCTCGGCCGACGCCACGGTGCTGCTGAGCTGGGGTGAACGCCTGCCCTGGGGGAGGGGCTACGTGGTGCATGTGCGGCCGCTGGACGAGCCGCTGCCGTCCGAACCCGAGGCGGCGGCCCGGGCGGTGAACCGGGCCATGGAGAGCCTGGTGCGAGAATCGCCCGCCCAATACCTGTGGTCGTACGACCGGTACAAGGCACCGCGCGCATGACCGAACCCGTTCCCGACCCCGACACCAGCCCCGCTGTTGCCCCGACCAGCCTGTCCAACCGGCTGGGACTGGGGTTCATGCGGCTCCTGGCCCGCCTGCCGCTGAGCTGGGTGCGCGCATTGGGTTGGCTGCTTGGCCAGGGGCTGCACACGGTGGCGGCCAGGCGCCGGCGCATCGCGCGCACCAACTGGGCGGCGTGTTTCCCCGACCAATCCGAAGCCGAGCGCGATGCCGCGGTGCGGCGGCATTTCGTGCTGTTCGCCCAGGCCTGGCTGGACCGCAGCTGGCTCTGGGAGGCCCCGGCGCACGTGGTCAAGCGGCGGCTGTTGCTCAAGGGCGACCTGGCCGCGCTGGAGGGCGAATCACCCACGGTGATCTTTGCCCCGCATTTCGTGGGCATGGACGCCGGCTGGACGGCCATCACCGCCCACCTGCCGCGCCGCTTTTGCGGCGTCTACGCCGAGCAGCTCAACGCCGACGTGGACCGCTGGATGAACGGGGGAAGGCAGCGTTTCGGCAACCCGCACGTCGTGGGCAAGCGCCAGGGGTTGCGCGCCATCGTGGCCGCGCTTCGCGAAGGCCTGCCCATGTACCTGTTGCCCGACATGGACCACGGTGACCGGGATGCGGTGTTCGTGCCGTTCTTCGGCGTCACCGCCGCCACCCTGACGTCCCTGCCGCGGCTGGCGCGGCTGGGCAAGGCCCGGGTCGTGCCGGTGCTGAGCCGCCTGGTGCCCGAAGGCTACGAGGTCACGGTGCTGTCGCCCTGGGCCGACTACCCGCGTGGCACGGTGGAGGAAGACACCGCAGGGATGAACCGTGCCCTGGAAGGCTACATCCGCACCATGCCCGAGCAGTATTACTGGGTGCACAAGCGCTTCAAGACCCGCCCGCCGGGCGAACCACCCTTCTACGTGGGTGTTTGACCGGGGCTGACGAAGCCCCCCAGCAGGTCGGCCACGCGGTCCGGTTGTTCGTGCACCAACCAGTGCGTGGCTCCCTCCAGGCGCTCGATCCGCAAGTCCGGGACCAAGCCGTCCAGTCCGTCGAGCAGGCTGGGCGGCAGCGCGGTGTCGCCCATGCCCCAGATGACCAGCGTGGGCACGCGCACCGTGGCCAGTTCGGGGGGGATGGTCACGGTGCTGGCGCCGGGGTTGGTGTCGGTGGGTGGGCGCAGTGGCGACGCGGCGTAGTAGGCGCAGCCGCCGTGAAGGCCGTATCGCCACACCTCGCGGTAGCGCTCCCGCATGGCGCCGTCCAGCCAGGCGTGGGGGCCGCTGTCGGCCGCCATCGCGGTGAAGAACGGCCACAGGCGGGCAAAGTCGTCCGCTGCCAGCAGGGCGGGGGCGTCGGGCCGCGCCAGGAAATTCATGTAGGCGCTGGCCTGCTGCTGCGCGGGCGATTCGGCCAGACCGCGCTGGAACGGCACCGGGTGCGGTGCGTTCAGGATGGCCAGGCGCTCCAGCCGCTGGGGGTGTTGCGCCGCAAACCCCCACGCCAGCGCGCCACCCCAATCGTGCGCCACCAGCGCCGCCAGCCGGCCTGGCGTGGGACCGGACGCCGTCAGCGCGTCGGACAGCGCGGCGATGTCCTGCACCAGGTGCCGGGTCCGGTAGGCCGACACGTCGGTCGGTGCACTGGACCTTTCGTAACCGCGCAGGTTGGGCGCCACACAGCGGAACCCGCCGTGCGACGGATCGGCAAAGTGCTCGAGCAGCCCGTCCCAGACGAAGGCCGCTTCGGGGAATCCGTGCAGGAACATCAGCACCGGCCTGCCGGGTTGACCGCTGGCGCGGCAGCTCAGCGTGATGCCGTGCGGCAGGCGTTGCTCGAAGGTCTCGATCATGGCGGGCTCCAGTGGCCCGCGGGCTCAGACCTCGGGCGGCTCGTCGTCGGGGCTGGTGTTGCCCGGGTCGGGTTCGTCGGGGCTGGCGCTGTCGTGGGTCCAGCGCCACAGCAGCATCGCCACCTCGTCCAGCCCCTGCTTTTTCAGGGCCGAGAACAGTCTGGCCTCACCGCCCGCGGTCTGCAGTCGCGCAATCGACAGCGCCTTGTTGGCTTCGGCGTGCGTGAGCTTGTCGGCCTTGGTGAGCAGCACCAGGAACTTCAGGCCTTCTTCCACCCGGGGACGGATGGCCTCGAGCAGGGCTTCGTCCAGTTCGGTCAGGCCGAGCCGCGGATCGACCAGCAGCACGACGGCCCGCAGGTTGGGCCGCGTGAGCAGGTAATTGGCCATGACCCGCTGCCAGCGGAGCTTCGCCTCGCGCGGCACGGCGGCGTAGCCGTAGCCGGGCAGGTCGGCCAGAACCGCGTCGGTGGTGCCCTGTCGGCCGAGGGCGAACAGGTTGATGCTCTGCGTGCGCCCGGGCGTTTTCGACGCAAACGCCAGGCGTTTCTGCTGGGTGAGGGTGTTGATGGCCGTGGATTTGCCCGCATTGGACCGTCCGACGAACGCGATTTCGGGCACGTCGTGGGTGGGCAGCGTCTCCAGGGTGGGGGCGGTGGTGAGGAAGCGCGCGGTGTGCAGCCAGCCGTTGGCAAGCCGCGGATCGCGGCCGGGGTCCGCAGTGGGGTATTGGGTCATTGGGTGGTGTCTTGGAGGCCCATTGTAAAATCGTTGGGTTTTGACCGGTCAAACCCCCGCCCGACCATCCACCCCTCCACAGTCGACCGCGACGCCCGCCCCGACATGAAATTGCCCGCATCCCTTCTGATGGCCGCTGCCGTGGCAGCCTTTTCCCTGAATGCCCAAGCGCAGACGGCCAAGCCGGATCTGGCCAAAGGCGCGGCCGCCTACGGCAACGTCTGCGTGGCCTGCCACGCCGCCGATGGCAATTCCAACACCCCGGCGAACCCCCGGCTGGCCGGTCAGCACCCCGAGTACCTGATCAAGCAGCTGCAGGAGTACAAGTCCGGCAAGCGCCAGAACGCGATCATGCAGGGCATCGCCGCCACGCTGTCCGACGACGACATGCGCAACATCTCCCATTGGCTGGCGTCGCAAAAGCCGGCGCCCGGCTTTGCGTCCGACCCCGAGCTGGTGAAGCTGGGCGAGCGCATCTACCGCGGTGGCCTGGCCGATCGCGGCATTGCCTCCTGCGCAGGCTGCCACAGCCCCAATGGCGCCGGCATCCCGTCGCAGTACCCGCGCCTGGCGGGTCAGCATGCTGAATACACCGAAACGCAGCTGCGTCACTTCCGCGATGGCACCCGTGCCAACAACCTCCAGATGACGGGTGTGGCCGCCAAGATGACTGACCGCGAGATCAAGGCTGTTTCGGACTACATCGCCGGCCTGCGTTGAATCTGCCGTGAAAATTTGCGCTGGCGGTTGAACCGTCGGCGTGCAACCGCATCAGAGCAGGGCGCTTGGCAACACTTCCAAGCGCCCTTTGTTTTACCCGCCTCCATCCATGACCGCATCCACACAAGGGCTTGAACTGCGAAAGGGCTCGCGCCACCTGGCGGCTTGGGTCGAGCTCCTGTCGTCGATGCGGTTCGCGATCGCGCTGCTCACGGTGATCTGCATCGCCTCGGTGATCGGCACGGTCGTCAAGCAGAACGAACCGTTCAACAACTACGTCAACCAGTTCGGTCCGTTCTGGGCCGACGTGTTCGATGCGGCCTACCTGTTCACGGTCTACAGCGCCTGGTGGTTTCTGGTCATCCTGGCGTTCCTGGTGGTCAGCACCAGCCTGTGCATTGCGCGCAACACGCCCAAGATCCTGGCCGACTTCAAGACCTACAAGGAGAACATCCGCGAGCAAAGCCTGAAGGCGTTTCCGCACCGGGCCGAAGGTGACCTGAGCGATGCCCCCGAGGCAGCGGCACGACGTCTGGGTCAGACCTTGCTGGGGTCGGGCTGGAAGGTGCGGCTCCAGTCTCGTGAGACACCCCAAGGCACCGGCTGGATGATCGCCGCCAAGAAGGGCGCCGCCAACAAGTGGGGCTACCTGGCCGCGCACAGCGCGATCGTGCTGGTGTGCATCGGGGGCTTGCTCGACGGCGACCTGATGGTGCGCGCCCAGACCTGGTTCAACGGCAAGCAGATTTATGAAGGCGGCGGTCTGATCGCCGACGTGCCCCAGCAGCACCGCCTGTCGACCTCGAACCCGACCTTTCGCGGCAACCTGCTGGTCACCGAGGGCACGGCCTCCAGCACCGCCATCCTCACCCAACCCGGTGGCGTGTTGCTGCAGGAGCTGCCGTTCTCGGTCGAACTCAAGAAGTTCATCGTCGAGTACTACGAGACCGGCATGCCGAGGCTGTTCGCCAGCGAGATCGTCATTCACGACCGCGAGACCGGCGAAAAGAAAGAGGCGCGGGTGGAGGTGAATCACCCGGCGTTCCACCGCGGCGTGGCGATTTACCAGTCCAGTTTCGACGATGGCGGATCGCGGGTGAAGCTGCAGGCCGTGCCCATCACCCGCCCCACCCGTCCGTTCGAGGTCGAAGGCACCATCGGCGCCTCCACCGAACTCTCCAACGGCGACGACAAGCTGACCCTCGAATACACCGGGCTTCGGGTCATCAACGTCGAGAACTTCGCAGCGCAGGGCAGTGGTGCCGATGTGCGCAAGGTCGATCTCAAGACCGAAATCCAGAGCCGGCTCGGTGCCGCGCACAAGACCGACGCTGAGAAGACGCTGCGCAACGTCGGGCCCAGCGTCACCTACAAGCTGCGCGATGCCGCCGGACAGGCCATCGAGTACCACAACTACATGCTGCCGGTCGAGCTGGATGGCCAGCGGGTCTACCTGCTCGGCCTGCGTGAAACGCCGCAGGAAGAATTCCGCTACCTGCGGGTGCCGGCCGACGAAAACGACGGCTTCGACGGTTTTGTGCGCCTTCGCGCGGCGCTGGACGATCCGCAGATGCGCAGTGAAGCCGTCCGTCGCTATGCCGTTCAGTCGGTGGAAGGTGGGCGGGCGGATCTGGCGCAGGCGCTGGAAGCGTCGGCCTCTCGGGCCATCGCGCTGTTCGCGGGTGCCGAGGCGGCGCCCTTGCCGGTCGGTGCGGCCACGAACGGCGATTCGCCCATCGGGGGCCTCGGGGCCATCTCGGCATTCCTGGAAACCAACGTGCCCGCGGGTGAGCGCGAACAGGCCAGCGACGTGCTGGTGCGCATCCTCAACGGAGCGTTGTTCGAACTGCTGCAGGTCAGCCGCGAGAAGGCCGGGCTGGCGCCGTTGCCGCGCGACGAGGCCACGCAGCGCTTCATGACGCAGGCGGTCATCAGCCTGTCCGACAGTTTCTTCTACCCGGCTCCCATGGCCTTGCAGCTCAAGGACTTCACGCACGTGCAGGCCAGCGTGTTCCAGGTCGCCCGCGCACCGGGCAAGACCATTGTGTACCTGGGCTGCCTGTTGCTCATTCTGGGCATCTTTGCCATGCTCTACGTGCGGGAACGGCGTGTCTGGGCCTGGTTCAGCCCTGCTGAAGGCGGCGCTCGGGCCAGCCTTGCCCTCTCGACCAACCGCAAAACGCTCGACGCCGACCGCGAGTTCGACCTGCTCAAGAACCAGCTGTTTCAGGTGAAACCATGAACACCGCCACCCAGACCATCGACCTGAAGAAAGACCCCGGCAGCCAGGGGCTGCAGCCTGGCTACCTGGCGCGCCGAGACGTGTGGGACTGGCTGTTCGCCGTTCTCATGCTGGCGGGCGGAGCCTGGGCTTTCGTTCAGTACGGCTCGGCCATGGACGTTTACGAGAAGTCCATCCTGGCCGGCACCGTGCCGACCCTCATCTGGCTGGGCTGGTTCTGGCGCCCGCTCCGGATGCTGACCGTGGTGGTGGGCGCGATCTCCCTGCTGGCGATCTGGCTCTACCAGGCACCGGGCGGGGGAGCGGACCTCGGGCGCGCCGAACAGGTGTTCCTGCTCAAGTACTTCATTTCCAGCCAGTCGGCCATTCTCTGGATGAGCGTGCTGTTCTTCATGAGCACGGCGTTCTACTGGATCGGCATGTTCACCCGGGCCGGCAGCACCTTCGAGGCGCTGGGCTCGCGCCTCGCCTGGGTCGCATCGGGTCTGGCGCTCATCGGGTCGCTGGTTCGCTGGTACGAAAGCCACCAGATCGGCGTCGGCATCGGCCACATCCCGGTCAGCAACCTCTACGAAGTGTTCGTCCTGTTCTGCTGGATGACGGCGCTGTTCTACCTGTACTACGAAGACCGCTACGCCACCCGCAGCATGGGTGCGTTCTCGATGCTGATCGTGAGCGCGGCCGTGGGGTTTCTGCTCTGGTACACGGTGGTGCGCGGCGCCCACGAGATCCAGCCGCTGGTGCCCGCGCTGCAAAGCTGGTGGATGAAGCTGCACGTGCCGGCCAACTTCATCGGCTACGGCACCTTTGCCATCGCCGCCATGCTGGCCTTTGCCTACCTGATCAAGCAGACCGCCGGCGAAACCCGCTGGTACAAGCTCGCGCCGCTGTGGCTGCTGGGCGTGGTGCTCTGCTTCGAACCCATCGTCTTCCGCCAAAGTGCGCAGGACGAGGGCGGGAGCTACTGGTTCGTGTATTTCGGTGTGTCGGCCCTGATCGTGGGCGCCATCATCTTCGGCCGCCGGCGCATTGCCGAACGGCTGCCGAGTTTCGAGGTGCTCGACGACGTCATGTACAAGGCCATTGCCGTGGGCTTTGCCTTCTTCACGATCGCCACCGTGCTGGGTGCACTCTGGGCGGCCGAAGCCTGGGGCGGCTACTGGAGCTGGGACCCCAAGGAAACCTGGGCGCTGATCGTCTGGCTCAACTACGCGGCGTGGCTGCACATGCGGCTCATGAAGGGCCTGCGCGGCACCGTGGCGGCCTGGTGGGCGCTGGTCGGCCTGGCCATCACCACCTTCGCGTTCCTCGGCGTCAACATGTTCCTGTCGGGATTGCACAGCTACGGCGAACTCTGATCGCCGTTCCGGGTAAGACTTCGGGCGATCGCACGACCGATCAGCACGCGGGCGCGGCATTCACCGCGCCCGCGCCATTTCAGGAGTTGACGCCATGATCATCCGCACCGGCCAGAACGGTTTCATCCACCCCCGCTCCAGCGACATCACGCCGCGTTCGGCCTACCTGCAACGGCGCCAGTGGCTGCTGGGGCTGGCGGCTGGCGGTGCTGCATGGGCCGCACGCGACGCCTGGGCCCAGGGGACGCCCCGCCCGGGCAAGCTGGCCCCGCTGGCGGCCCGGCCGTCGGCCGTGGCGGGCGCGGCCACGGTGGAAAAGCTGACCAGCTACGAAGACGCCAGCACCTACAACAACTTCTACGAGTTCGGCACCGACAAGAGCGATCCCGCCCGCTACGCCAAGACCCTCAAACCCACCCCATGGACGGTTCAGGTGGAGGGCCTGGTGAACAAGCCCGGGCGCTTTGACCTGGATGCCTTGCTGAAGCTGGCGCCAATGGAAGAGCGCACCTACCGGCTGCGCTGTGTGGAAGGCTGGTCGATGGTGATCCCGTGGGTCGGTTATTCGCTGTCGGAGCTGGTCAGGCGGGTCGAACCGCAGGGCAGCGCGAAATACGTCGAGTTCATCACCCTGGCCGATGAAAAGCAGATGCCGGGCCTGCGGTCCAACGTGCTGGAATGGCCCTATGTGGAGGGATTGCGCATGGACGAAGCCATGCACCCGCTCACGTTGCTGGCGTTCGGCATGTACGGTGAGGTGCTGCCCAACCAGAACGGCGCGCCGCTTCGCTTGATGGTGCCCTGGAAGTACGGGTTCAAGAGCGGCAAGTCGATCGTGAAGATCCGGTTCACCGAGCAGCAGCCCAAAACCTCCTGGAACGTGGCCGCGCCCCAGGAGTACGGGTTCTTCTCCAACGTCAATCCGCAGGTTTCGCATCCGCGCTGGAGCCAGGCCACCGAGCGGCGCATCGGCGAAGAAGGTGGTCTGTTCGCCAAGAAGCGCCAGACGCTGATGTTCAACGGCTACGAACCGCAGGTGGGGCAGCTCTACGCGGGCATGGATCTGCGCAAGTTCTTTTGATCGCCATGAGCCGTGAGGCCGTGCAGCGGATGCTGCTGAGCCCCCTGGCCAAGCCGGCGGTGTTCGTGCTGTGGCTGCTGCCCTTCGTCTGGCTGGCCTGGGCGGCAGTAAGCGACCAGCTGGGTCCCAACCCCGCCGAGGCCCTGATCCGTTCGCTGGGCGACTGGACAATCCGGGCGCTCGTGCTGGTGTTGCTGGTGACGCCCTTGCGCACCGCGCTGCGCATGCCGGCGCTGGCTCGCTTCCGGCGAATGCTGGGTTTGTTCGTGTTCTTCTACGCCACGTTGCACTGGTTGGCCTATGTCTGGTTCGACATGCAGTTCGACTGGGCCGAGGTGCTGGCCGATGTGCCCAAGCGGCCTTTCATCCTGGTGGGCACACTCGCGTGGCTGGTGTTGTTGGCGCTGGCGGCCACGTCGTTCAACCGCGCCATCCGCGCCCTGGGCGCGCCGCGCTGGCAGCTCTTGCACCGGTCCGTTTACGCGGTGGCGCTGTTGTCCGTGCTGCACTTCTTCTGGATGCGGGCCGGCAAGAACGACTTCAATGAAGTGGCGGTGTATGCCGCCCTGTTTGCCGGACTGCTGGGCTGGCGCCTCTGGAAGCGGCTGGCCCCGCCTCAGGCCAGCGGCATCTCCAGACGCATCTGATCGGCCGCGTTCTCGCGCTGGCGGATCAGCGTGGAGCGCTCGCCATCGACCAGCACTTCGGCGGCACGGCCGCGGGTGTTGTAGTTGCTGGCCATGCTCATGCAATAGGCGCCAGCCGACAGCACCGCGAGCAGGTCGCCCGGTCGAACTGCCAGGTCGCGGTCGCGCCCGAGCCAGTCGCCGCTTTCGCACACCGGACCGACCACGTCCCAGCGGGTCGGCGCGGCATCGCGCGGTCGCACCGGTTCAATGCGGTGGTAGGCCTCGTACATGGCCGGGCGCGGCAGGTCGTTCATGGCCGCGTCGACGATCAGGAAGTTCTTCTGCTCACCGGGTTTGGTGTAGAGCACCTCGGTCAGGCAGACGCCGGCGTTGCCGACGATGGAGCGACCGGGCTCGATCATCAGGGTGCGATCGCCAAAGCCCCGGGCGTCCAGCCGGCTCAGCAGCTGCGGCCACAGGGCGTCGGCCGCCGGCGGCGTGTCGCCGTTGTAGTCGATGCCCAGTCCGCCGCCGAAATCGATGTGGTGCAGCCGCAGGCCCCGCGATTCGATGGCCTGCACCAGGTCGAGCACGCGGTCCATGGCGTCGAGGTAGGGTTCTGCCTCGGTGATCTGGGAGCCGATGTGGCAGTCGATGCCGACCACCTCGAGCCCGGCGCACGCAGCCGCATGGGCATACGTCTGCAGCACCTCTTCATGGGCGATGCCGAACTTGTTGCCCTTCAGGCCGGTGGAGATGTAGGGGTGGGTGCGGGCATCCACGTCGGGGTTGACGCGGATGCTGACACGGGCCCGGCGACCGGTCGTCCTCGCCACCTCGTCGAGCACGTCGAGTTCGCCGCGGCTTTCGACGTTGAAGCAGCCGATTCCGGCGTCGAGCGCCATCCGCATTTCGGCCCGGGTTTTGCCAACCCCCGAGAACACGATTCGATCGGGCGGGCACCCGGCGGCCAGGGCTCGCGCCAATTCGCCTCCCGAGACGATGTCCAGGCCGCAGCCTGCCCGCACCAGGGTCTGCAGGATGGCCAGCGACGAATTGGCCTTCATCGCGTAGCAGATGAGGTGGGTTCGACCGGCCAGGCCCCGCTGGTAGGCCGCCAGTGCATCCAGCATCGACCGCTTGCTGTACACGAACAGGGGTGTGCCGTGCTCGCGGGCGAGCTGCTCGAGGGACACGCCCTCGAAATGGAGTTCACCGTGCCGGTGATTCAGGTGCGCTGGCAGGGGCATGGGCGGGTTTGGGGCTGGCGTCGGTGGAGACCTTGGGTGCGGCGGGTGCCGGCAGCACCAGAGGACCCCTTTGCCCGCACGCAGCCACGCCCGTCAGCAGCAACGCGAAGGCCATGACCCGAGCGGGGCCGAAACAGGAACCTAGAATGCGCAGCCACCCGAACATTTGCGGATTGTAATGACCGACCTCGAATACCTCGACCACGCCGAGGGCTTGTTGCGAGCCATCGAACTGGCTTGCGACCGCATCAACGACGAGACGGACGCCGACGTCGACAACCAGCGGGTCGGCGGCATGATCACCCTGACCTTCGCCAACCGCTCCCAAATCATCATCAACCTGCAGAAGCCCCTGCAGGAGGTCTGGCTGGCGGCCCGCGCCGGCGGCTTCCACTACCGGCACGACGGGCGTGCCTGGATGGACACCAAGGGGCAGGGTGAGTTTTTCGAGAACCTGAGCCGCTTCGCCAGCGAACAGGCGGGCCGCCCGCTGCGCTTCAGTTCCTGAACAGGTCGAGGATGCTGCGCCGGTCTTCCACCGGCGGCAAAGGCGCAGCCACCGGGACGCCATTGGCATCGAGCTCGGTGCCGTTGGGTGCACCCGGCCACGGATCGCCCAGGCCGAGCCCATGCACCCCGTTGCCCGGGCCGAATTCTTCGTAGTACCACTCGCCCCCGACGTTGATCACGCCCGAGGGTGGCGCATAGGGCATGACGGGAACATCCTTGAGCATGTCCTGCATGAAGCCGATCCAGATCGGCAGCGCGAGGCCGCCACCCGTTTCGCGGCTGCCCAGGTTGCGGGGCGTGTCGTAGCCCACCCATGCCGCGGCCGCCAGCGTCGGGTGAAATCCCACAAACCAGGCGTCCACGGCGTCGTTGGTGGTGCCGGTCTTGCCGTACAGATCGGGGCGCTTCAGAACCGCCTGGGCGCGCGCCGCGGTGCCCGAGCGCGTGATTTCCTGCAGCAGGCTGTTCATGAGGAACGCGTTGCGTTCTTCGATCACGCGTGGCGCGTTGTCCAGCGTCGTCTGCGGCGCTTCGTACAGCACCTGCCCCCGCGTGTCGGTCACGCGCGTGATCAGCACCGGTGCCACCCGGTGACCGCCGTTGGCGAACACCGAGTAGCCGGTGACCATCTGGAGCGGTGTGACCGAGCCCGCACCGAGCGCCATCGTCAGGAAGGGCGGGTGCTTCTCGGCTTCAAAGCCGAAACGCGTCACCCAGTTCTGGGCGCTCTCGGTACCCACCAGCTGCAACACCCGGATCGACACCATGTTCTTCGACTTGGCCAGCGCGCGGCGCACCGACATCGGCCCCTCAAACTGGCCATCGTAGTTCTTGGGCTCCCAGGGTTTGCCGCCCGTCTCGGCCGCCGAGTAGAACAGCGGTGCGTCATTGACCACCGTCATCGGCGTGAGGCCCTTCTCGAGCGCCGCTGAATAGACGAAGGGCTTGAAGCTCGACCCTGGCTGGCGCCACGCCTGCGTGACGTGGTTGAACTTGCTCTTGTTGAAGTCGAAGCCACCGACCAGGGCCGCGATGCGGCCGTTGCGGGGGTCCATCGCCACGAACGCGGACTCGACCTCGGGCAGCTGGGTGATCCGCCAGGCTTTGTCGTTCACCTTCGTGATGCGCACCACCGCACCCGGGCGAAGCTTGATGTTGGGGCCGGCCTTGGCCGACAGGCCGCTCTGGACCGGGCGCAGGCCTTCACCCGTGACTTCGATGGGCTCGCCGTCCTGTCGCACGACCACCACCTTGCGGGGGTCGGCCGACAGCACCACGGCCGAGAGCAGGTCACCGTTGTCGGGCCGCTCGGACAGCGCCTCGTCGATCACCGCGTCGCGCTCCTGCGGGTCTTCGGGCAGGGTCACGAACAGTTCGGGACCGCGGTAGAACTGGCGGCTTTCGAAGTCGAGAACGCCCCTGCGCACGGCCGCATAGGCCGATTCCTGGGCCCGCGGATCGATCGTCGTGGTGACGACCAGCCCCCGGGTGTAGGCGGCCTCGCCGTACTGGGCCACGATGGCCTGGCGCGCCATCTCGGCCGCAAACTCGGCGTGGCGGGTGGGCTCGTCGCGTGCGGCCTGGCGCAGGCGGATCGGTTGCGCTTTCGCCTCCTCTGCCTGGGCGGCCGTGATGTAGCCGTTCTCGACCATGCGGTCGATGATGTAGCGCTGGCGCGCCTGGGCGCGCTTGGGGTTGCGGATCGGGTTGTACGCCGACGGCGCCTGCGGCAGGCCCGCCAGCAGGGCGGCCTCGGCAATGGTCACGTCCTGCAGCGGCTTGCCGAAGTAGATCTGCGAGGCCGAGGCAAAGCCGTAGGCACGCTGACCCAGAAAGATCTGGTTCATGTAGATCTCGAGAATCTGCTCCTTCGTGAGCATGTGCTCGAGCTTGAAGGTCAGCAGCACCTCGTAGATCTTGCGCGTGTAGCTTTTCTCGGCCGACAGGTACACGTTGCGCGCCACCTGCATCGTGATGGTGGATGCACCCTGGCTCTTGGCCTCGCGCAGGTTGGCCAGCGCCGCCCGCACCATGCCCCGGTAGTCCACGCCGCTGTGCTCGAAGAAGCGGGCGTCCTCGATGGCCAGCACCGCGTTCTTCATGACATCCGGGATTTCCTTGATGGTCAGCAGGTTGCGGCGCTCTTCGCCGAATTCACCGATGAGCTCGCCATTGGCCGCGAGCACCCGCAAGGGCAGCTTGGGTCGGTAGTCGGCCAGGCCGGTGACGTCCGGGAGGTTGGGGTAGGCAACCGCCAGTGCGATACCCAGGGCCATCGACATGGCCGCAACACCCGCCGCCGCCAGTCCGGCCACAGCCACCACCAAGCGCCCGATCAAGGTGAGCGTGCGGGGGGACGCAGATACTGCCTTGGCAGTGTGCGTGCTGGAGTCCTTGGTGTCTTGGGTCATTCGATCTCGCCGGGCAGTCGGTCGCCATTGTAGAAGTCGGCCATGCGCTCGACGGGGTTTCCGAAAGGCGGCTTTGTGTGGGCATGTGACGCGACTCGGCAGCGTTCGTTCAATGCAGCACGCCGGAGATCGAATGCGTCGGCTTTTGACAACGTTTCGATTTGTTGATGTGGCAAAAAATCTTTGCCGCTCAATGACCTTACTGCTAGCATTGAAGTGAATTCTTAAGTCTGGCGCGTGTTTGCGCCACGCGATTTGGGGGCCACCTTGATCTCATTGGGATCGCTATTCAGCCGGGAGCCGGCGCCCTTGTTGGGCATCGATGTGAGTTCTTCCAGCGTCAAGCTGGTCGAGCTTGGTCGCAATCGCGCGGGTGAATTCGTGCTGGAGCGCTGCGCGATGGAGCCGCTCGAGCGCGGCTGGATCACGGACGGCAACATCGAGAAATTCGACGAGGTGGCCGATGCCATCCGCCGTGTCGTGCGCAAAAGCGGCAGCAAGACGAAGAACGTGGCGCTCGCCCTGCCTGCGTCGGCCGTGATCACCAAGAAGATCATCCTGCCGGGCGGCATGTCCGACAAGGAGCTCGAAGCCCAGGTCGAGACCGAAGCCAACCAGTACATCCCTTTCTCGCTCGACGAGGTCAGCCTCGACTTCTGCGTGGTCGGCCCCAGCGCCACCTCGGTGGGCGATGTCGAGGTGCTGATCGCCGCATCGCGCAAGGAAAAGGTGTCGGATCGCCAGGGCCTGGCCGAAGCGGCCGGCCTCAAGCCGGTGGTCATGGACGTCGAGTCCTACGCCTCCCGACTGGCGGCCGGCAGGGTCATCGAGACCCTGCCCAACCAGGGGGTGGACGCGTTGGTGGCGCTGTTCGAAGTCGGATCGATGACCACCAGCCTGCAGGTCATCCGCAACGATGAAGTGCTTTACGAGCGTGACCAGGCGTTTGGCGGCAACCAGCTCACCCAATTGATCATCCGCCAGTACGGTTTCTCGCCGGACGAGGCGGAGGCCAAGAAGCGGTCCGGTGACCTGCCCGAGGACTACCAGAGCGCCGTGCTCGATCCCTTCATCGAGACGATGTCGCAGGAAATCGGCCGTGCCCTGCAGTTCTTCTTCACCAGCACGCCCTACAACAAGATCGACCACATCCTGCTGGCGGGCGGAAGCGCCGCACTTGTCGGACTCACCGAGGCGGTCACCCACCAGACCTCCTTTGCCTGCATGCTCATCAATCCCTTTGACGCGATGGAACTGGGTGCCGGCGTCCAGGCACGCAAGATTTCCCGGGAATCCCCGGCCTACCTCACGTCGACCGGTCTGGCCCTGCGGAGGTTCTACCAATGATCCTCATCAACCTGTTGCCGCACCGCGAGGCGGCACGCAAGCGCCAGAAGGAACAGTTCTTCACCCAGTTGGGCCTGTCTGCCCTGTTGGGCGGCGTGATCGGTGGTGCCATCTTCACCTGGTACCAGGGCCAGATCTCCATCCAGCAGGACCGCAACCAGTTCCTCACGCAGCAGATTGCCAAGCTGGACGCCGAGATCAAGGACATTGCCTCGCTGCAACAGCAGATTGCCTCGCTCCGGGCCCGCCAGACGGCGGTGGAAGATCTCCAAGCCGGGCGCAACCTGCCGGTGTACCTTCTGGAAGAACTGGTGAACCAGTTGCCGGAGGGCGTTTTCCTGCGGACCATGAAGCAGGAAAACACCACCATCCTGCTCACGGGCACGGCCCAATCCCAGGAGCGCGTGTCCGAGTTGCTGCGCAATCTCTCGAACAGCAGTCCGGCGCTCACGCGCCCCGAGCTGGTCGAGATCGTGGCGGCCAGTGCCGCCATCAGCGGCACCGATTCAAGGCGGGTGGCCAACTTCTCGATGCGCGTGACGCTGCGCAGACCTGCGGCCACACCCGCAGCAGCACCGGCGGCGACCGCGGTGCCTGCCGCAGCATCGGCGGCCACAGCCGCACCCGCAGCCGCAGCAGCGCCGGCGGCCAGCCCCGCCACTGCCCCCGCAGCCGCGCCTGCTCCGTCTGCCGCGCCTGCGGCGGGCAAGGTTTGAAGAGGTCGCCGCGATGGCCAAGAAAAGTGGTTTGAACATCGACTTCAAGTCGCTGCAGGACAAGCTGCGAGCGCAGTTCACCGGTCTTGATCCGAACGATCCGTCGCTGTGGCCGGCGCTGCCGCGCAACCTTCTGTTCGTGGCGGTGTGCGTCGGCGTGGTGGCCGCCCTTTGGTTCGCCTGGCTCAAAGGGGTCGATGAACAGCTGGTTGCCGAACAAGAACGTGAAAAGCAGCTTCGGGAAACGTACCGGGGCAAGCTGGTCCAGGCCGTCAACCTCGATGCCCTGCGCAAGCAGCTCGAGCAGGTTCAGCAGTACGTGACGCAGCTCGAGAAGCAGTTGCCCAGCAAGGCCGAAATGGACGCGCTGCTCTCCGACATCAACCAGGCCGGTCTGGGCCGCAGCCTGCAGTTCGAACTGTTCCGCCCCGGTCAGGTGGCCGTTCGCGAGTACTACGCCGAGCTGCCCATCACGATCCGCGTGACGGGCACCTACCACGACATCGGGCTGTTCGCGGCCGACATCGCGAACCTCTCCCGGATCGTCACGCTCAACAATCTCTCACTCACCCCCATTCCCAGTCGTGAGGGCTACCTCACGATGGACGGCGTCGCCAGGACATTCCGCTACCTTGATCAGGAAGAAGTGGCTGCCCAGCAGAAGGCGAAGGGGCCGGCGAAATGACCACGCGCACCACTCCCCTGGGCATTGCCCTTGTCGCCGCCGCCCTGCTGGCCGGCTGCTCCGGCGCCGAGCAGGACGAGCTTCAAGCCTGGATGCTGGCCGAACGGAACGCCATCAAGCCCTCCGTCCAGCCCATCCCCGAGCCGACCCGGTTCACGCCCCAGCCCTATTCGGTCGAGCGGCTCATTCCACCTTTCAGCAATGAAAAGCTGGCCAGCCTGTTGCGCGGAACCCAGACCGCCAGTGCATCCAGTTCCGCGCTGATCGAACCCGAGCTGGCGCGTCGGCGCCAACCCCTCGAAGCCTTCCCGCTGGATTCGATGACCATGGTGGGCAGCCTCGACAAGGGTGGCGAACTGGTGGCCCTGATCAAGGTCGATCGGCTGCTGTACCAGGTGCGCAGCGGCAATTACCTGGGCCAGAACTTCGGCCGGGTGACCCGCATCACCGAAACCGAGGTGGTCATGCGCGAGATCGTGCAGGATGCCGCAGGCGAGTGGATCGAGCGCCCGGCGGCGCTGCAACTGGTAGAGGAAGCGAAATGAACAACCCGGAGCAGGTGATGGCAGACACGTCGTGGGGGAGAAAGCTGGTCAAGGGGGGGCTGCTGGCCGGCCTTCTGCTGTCCTCATGGTGGGCGCACGCCCAGGTGGCCATTCAGTCGGTCACCGGGGGCATTCAAAGCGGCGTCGAAGTGATCCGCATCAACACCTCGGAACCACTCAAGGCTTTGCCGTCGAGCTTCTCGATCCAGTCACCCGCCCGCATCGCCCTGGACTTTCCCGGGGTGGCCAACGCCATCGGCCGCAGCACGGTCGACATCAACGAGGGCAACCTCCGGTCGGCCAGTGTCGTTCAGGCCGGTGACCGCACCCGGGTGGTGATCAACCTCAAACAAGCCGCGGCCTACCAGACCCGGATCGAGGGCAACGCCCTGCTGGTGGTGCTTGAGCGCACCGAGGCCGTGACCGCCCAGACCACGCCCGCGGCGCCCTTCGCCGAAAGCCGCAACATGGACGTCGCGGCGCTCCGTGACATCGATTTCCGCCGCGGCACGGGCAGTGCCGGCCGTGTGGTGGTCGAGCTGCCCAACAACCAGGTGGGTGTCGACATTCGCCAGGAAGGCACCGGTCTTGTGGTCGAGTTCCTCAAGAGCACCCTGCCGGAGGGCCTGCGCCGCCGCCTCGACGTGACCGACTTCGGCACGCCGGTGCGCTCAGTGACCACCACCCAGACGGGCGACCGGGTCCGCATGGTCGTCAGCGCCACGGGCAACTGGGAGCATTCCGCTTACCAGAGCGACAACCAGTTCGTGCTGGAGGTTCGCGAGCAGCGCATCGACCCCACCAAGCTCACCCAGGGCCCGGGTTACTCGGGGGAAAAGCTGTCCCTCAATTTCCAGAACATCGAAGTGCGGGCCTTGCTTCAGGTCATTGCCGATTTCACCAACTTCAACATCGTCACGTCCGACTCGGTGGCGGGTTCGGTGACCCTGCGCTTGCGTGACGTGCCGTGGGACCAGGCGCTTGACATCATCATGCAGGCCAAGGGCCTGGGCCTGCGCAAGAGCGGCAACGTGCTCTGGATTGCACCGCGCGACGAGATTGCAGCGCGCGAGAAGCAGGAGCTGGAAGCCCGCGCCACCGTGGAAAGTCTCGAGCAGGTGCGCACCCAGTCGTTCCAGATGAACTACGCCAAGGCCGCAGACATTGCGACACAGTTGACCTCCAGTTCGTCATCGGCGTCTGGCGCCAGCGGCAACAACGCGCGGATTCTGTCTGCCCGTGGCAGCGTGATCGCCGAGCCTCGCACCAACCAGTTGTTCGTGACCGACATCCCGTCGCGACTGGAGCAGGTCCAGGAGCTGATCGCCAAGCTCGACATCCCGATTCGCCAGGTGTTGATCGAAGCCCGCATCGTGGAAGCCGACGACGACTTCAGCAAGTCCATCGGCGTGCGTCTGGGCGGTGGTGTTCGAAACTTCGGCGTCGGGTCGGTTGACGGCAACGCGGTTCGCGGCAACTTCGGCAGCAACTACTCCGCAGTGACCACCAACCCCACGCTGACCTCGGCGCCGTTCGTGAACCTGCCTGCCCTGCCGAGCAACGCACAGGCAGCCACCTACGCCCTGTCTCTGTTCAGTCCCAACGCGTCGCGTTTCCTCGCGCTGGAGATCTCCGCGCTCGAATCCGACGGCAAGGGCCGCGTGGTGTCCAGCCCGCGGGTGGTGACGGCGGATCAGGTCAAGGCGTTGATCGAACAAGGCACCGAGTTTCTTTACCAGACGGCCACGTCGAGCGGCGCCACCGCCATCGCGTTCCGCAAAGCCAACCTCAAGCTCGAGGTCACGCCCCAGATCACGCCTGAAGGCAACATCATTCTCGATCTCAACGTCAACAAGGACACCCGCGGTGAAACCACCGCGGATGGCATCGCGATCGACACCAAGCACGTGCAGACCCAGGTGCTGGTCGAGAACGGTGGCACGGTGGTGATCGGGGGCATCTTCGAGCGCACCGAGCGAAACGAACTCCGCAAGGTGCCGCTGTTGGGTGACCTTCCCGGTGTGGGCAACCTGTTCAAGTCGCGCGATCGCCTTGACAGCCGCTCGGAGTTGCTCATCTTCATCACGCCGCGGGTGCTTGGTCGAACCGCGATCAATTGAGACTTCTCTCACCTGTCTTCCTCATCGGACTGCCGGGCTCGGGCAAATCCACTGTCGGGCGTCAGCTGGCCCGGCGGCTGGGTTTGCCCTTTGTCGATGTCGATCACTCCATCGAAGCACGCATCGGCTGCAGCATCCGTGCGTTCTTTGAACGCGAGGGGGAAGCTGCATTCAGGGACATTGAAGCCGCACTGATCGACGAGATCAGCGCGGGGGAAGCGGCGGTGGTCTCCACCGGCGGCGGATCGGTGTTGAGACCGGAAAACCGCACACGCCTTCATGAGCGTGGTCACGTGGTGTATCTGCGCTCGTCGCCCGAAGAGCTTTACCGCCGTTTGCGACACGACCGGCATCGACCGCTCCTTCAGGTGGACGATCCCATGGCCAAGCTCCGTGAACTGCACGCGCAGAGGCATCCCCTCTACGCACAGACAGCCCACTTCACGATCGACACCGGCCGTCCCTCGGTGGCGACCCTGGTCAACATGATCGTGATGCAGCTTGAGTTGGCGGGGCTCACGAGGCCACCCGACGGACGTCCCGACGCCTGAACCGGGCCCATGCGGCGCAATACACTTGCGCCATGTCTGTTGCCGAATCCGCATCCAAGCCGCTGGTCGTTCCCATCGACCTGGGCGACCGCAGCTATTCCATCCTGATCGGATCCGACCTGATCGGCCAGGACTCGAGTTTCGAGGGTCTTCCCCGCTCGAGCCATGCCCTCATCGTGACCAACGAGGTGGTCGACCCCCTGTACCGCGCCACGCTGGAGGGCGTCCTGCGCGATCGCCATGCGCGCGTGCACGTGGTGGTGCTGCCCGACGGCGAGGTCCACAAGGAATGGCCCACGCTGCAGCTCATCTTCGACGGTTTGCTGGCCTCGGGCTGCGACCGGAAGTCGGTGCTCTACGCCCTCGGCGGGGGGGTGGTGGGGGACATGACGGGTTTTGCCGCTGCCTGCTACATGCGGGGTGTTCCATTCGTGCAGGTGCCCACCACGCTGCTCGCCCAGGTCGACTCCTCGGTGGGTGGAAAGACCGGCATCAATCACCCGATGGGGAAGAACATGGTCGGGGCGTTCCACCAGCCATTGCGGGTGGTCTGTGACCTCGACGTGCTCCGCAGCCTCCCGGCGCGCGAGCTGGCGGCCGGGCTGGCCGAGGTCATCAAGTACGGTCCGATCGCCGACATGAACTTTCTTGCCTGGATCGAGGCACACATCGACAGGCTCAACGCGCGGGATCCGGCGGCGCTGCAACATGCGGTGAAGCGCAGCTGCGAGATCAAGGCCGGTGTGGTCGCCAGCGACGAGCGGGAAGCCGGCCTGCGGGCCGTCCTGAACTTCGGCCACACCTTCGGGCATGCCATCGAGGCTGGCATGGGGTATGGTGCCTGGCTTCACGGCGAAGCCGTCGGCTGCGGCATGGTGATGGCTGCGCGGCTGTCACAGGCCGTCGGCCTGGTGGACGAGGCCTTTGTGGATCGCCTGTTGCGCCTCGTGCAACGCGCCGGCCTGCCGGTGGTGGCCCCGGTGCTCGATCCGTTGGACAACGCCCGCCGCTACCTCGACCTGATGCGCATCGACAAGAAATCCGAGGGCGGCGAGATCCGTTTCGTGCTCATCAACGGCCCCGGGCAATGTGTGGTGCGGCCAGTGGACGACGGCTTGGTGGCCCGGGTGATCGAGCAAAGCTGTCGTCCGGCATGACCGCGGCGCTTGCGACCCAGGCCAGCGATCCTTCGCGCAGCCGTGGCCGCCGATTTCCGGAGCCGGAAGCACCGACGCGCTCCGCCTTCCAGCGCGACCGCGATCGCGTCATCCATTCCACCGCTTTTCGCCGCCTTGTCTACAAGACACAGGTGTTCCTGAACCACGAGGGCGATCTTTTTCGAACCAGGCTGACGCACTCGCTCGAGGTCGCCCAACTCGGGCGCAGCATCGCCCGCTCGCTGCGCCTCAATGAAGACCTGGTCGAAGCCATTGCACTCGCCCACGACCTCGGGCACACCCCTTTCGGTCACGCGGGACAGGACGCCCTGCACGCCGCATTGCAGTCGCTACCGGCCACACAGCAGATGCCTGATGGCTGGGGGTTCGAGCACAACCTGCAGAGTCTGCGGGTGGTCGACGAACTGGAAGAGCGTTATCCCGCCTTCGATGGACTCAACCTCAGCTTCGAGACCCGCGAAGGCATCCTCAAGCATTGCTCGCGGCGCAACGCCGAACGCCTCGAAGCGCTGGAGCCGGGCGGTGTGGCCGCGCGATTTCTGCACGGTGGAGCGCCGTCCCTGGAGGCGCAGCTCTGCAACCTTGCCGACGAGATTGCCTACAACGCGCACGACATCGATGATGGCGTGCGCTCCGGGCTGATCGCCATCGAGCAGCTCGAGTCCGTTGATCTTTTCGATCTGTACCGGCGTGAAACGCTCCGCGACCATCCCGGGCTTCGCGGGCGGCGCCTGCTGTTCGAGGCCATTCGCCGGATGCTCAGCGAACAGGTGTATGACGTCATCGCCGCCACCCGCGAGCGGATCGTCCAGTCGGGTGTGCAAACGGTGGACGACGTGAGGGCCGCCCCGCCCTTGGTGACCTTCTCGAGCGCGATGCGCCAGCGAAGTCAGGTCCTGAAAACCTTCCTCCTGCACAACCTGTACCGCCATCCCCAGGTGATGGAAACCACCGAACGTGCGCGTCGGGTCATCCATGACCTGTTCGGCTGCTACCTGAGCGATCCGTCGCAGATGCCCGAATCGCACCGCCGTGAATCGGACATGCCGCGTGCGGTGGCCGACTACATTGCCGGCATGACCGACCGGTTTGCCATCCGCGAGCACGAACGCCTGTTCGGTGCGGTGCTGTTCCCATGAGCCAGGACAGGCCCTTGCCACCGGGACGCGCGGCCGCGCTGGTGGTGGCGTTGGGGGTCACTTGTGCGCTGCACATCGGCAAACTTCCACCCGCGGTTCCCGCGTTGCAGGCAGCGTTGGGCATCAGCCTGGTGCAGGCGGGATTTCTGCTCTCGCTGGTGCAGCTGGCGGGCATGTGCCTGGGGCTGGTCGTCGGCCTCGCCGCCGACCGTATCGGGCCCCGCCGCGTCATGCTGGCCGGCCTTCTGGCGTTGGCCATCGGCAGTCTTTGGGGCGGGCTCGCCGGGACCCCGACGGTTCTGCTGGCCTCCCGTGCGCTCGAGGGTGTCGGCTTTCTGCTGGCGGTGCTGCCTGCGCCGGCCCTGATCCGGCGCCACGTGGAAGAACCTCGACTGCTGGCGCGCGCGCTGGGCTGGTGGGGCGCCTACATGCCGCTGGGCACGGCGCTGGCCCTGGTGCTGGGCACGCCCATCATCGACCACCTCGGTTGGCGCATCGTCTGGCATGGCCTGGCGGGGGTGTCGGTCCTGGCCATGGGTCTGCTGATGATCGCCATGCCCGCCGATCCTCCGGGCCCCGCCGGCGCGCTTCGGCTCTGGCCCAGGTTGCAGCGAACGCTGTCAACGCCCGGCCCCTGGCTCGTGGCCACCGCCTTCCTGCTTTACTCGGGCCAGTGGCTGGCCGTGGTGGGTTTCCTGCCGACCATCCTGACCCAGCTCGGTCTGGGTGCCGTGTCGGTGGGCCTGCTCAGTGCCCTGGCGGCGGCGGTCAACATGGCCGGGAACATCGGGGCAGGGCGGTGGATTGCACGCGGCGCGAGGCCGGTGGTGGTGCTGCGCACCGGCTACCTCGCCATGGCGGTCGGCGCTTTGGTGGCTTTCGGGCTGGATGTGCCCCACGGGGTCAAGTACCTCGCCGTTCTGCTTTTTTCGGGCGTCGGCGGTCTCATCCCCGGCACCTTGTTCGGGCTGGCGGTGCGGCTGGCTCCCGGCAACGACACCGTGTCCACCACCGTCGGCTGGATGCAGCAGCTCTCGGCGCTCGGCCAGTTCACCGGCCCGCCGCTGGTGGCCTGGGTCGCCACCGCCGTGGGTGGGTGGCAATCAAGCTGGTTGATCACCGGTGCGGCCAGCCTGCTGGGTCTGGTGGTGGCCCAGCGCATCGCCCATCAATCCGCTGCCGCGCCCCACGCGGCGCGATGACATCATTCCCCGTCACGCCATGGCCCGCCTGCCCCGCCTGACCGTTCCCGACCTGCCGCACCACATCATCCAGCGCGGCAACAACCGCCAGGCCATCGTGCTGGACGATGCCGACCGGGAAACCCTGCTCGCGCTCATCGTCGAACAGGCGCGTGCGCATGGCGTGGCGCTGCACGCCTGGGTGCTGATGGACAACCACTTCCACCTGCTCGCCACCCCCACCACCGCCGATGGGGTTCCCCGCATGATGCAGGCCATTGGCCGCACCTATGTCCGCCGGTTCAACAACCGGCACCACCGGACGGGAACGCTCTGGGAAGGGCGGTACAAGTCCACGCTGGTCCAGACCGAACGCTACCTGCTGGCCTGCATGGTCTACATCGAGCTCAATCCGGTCCGGGCCGGCATGGTCAGCGACCCGCGCGACCACGCCTGGTCGAGCCACCGTCACCACGTCGGCCTCCGGTCAGATCGCCATCTCATGCCCCACCCGGCCTACTGGGAACTGGGCAACACGCCATTCGCCCGCGAAGCGGCCTACGCCGAGTTGGTGCGGGCCGGTCTCGCGGCCGACGCGCAGACCGCGATCAGCGATGCGACGCTGCATGGTTGGGCGCTGGGCGACGAGGCGTTCGTCCAGGCGCTTCAGC
The DNA here is from genome assembly GCA_046604145.1 of Hydrogenophaga sp. XSHU_21. Taxonomy (GTDB): domain Bacteria; phylum Pseudomonadota; class Gammaproteobacteria; order Burkholderiales; family Burkholderiaceae_C; genus Hydrogenophaga. Next base: position 572,366 of record JBKIXD010000002.1, on the reverse strand, counting down.
AACGGACCGCCCGGCGCGTGTCGCGGGCGCCCAAAGGCCGCCCGCCCGCCGCGTCGAAATCGCCCGAACCCTGACATTCAGCGGCGCACGCCTGGTTGGGCAAGGCATCGCGTTGATTGATCTGTCCCCATTTTCTCTGCTTGACCATTCAAGGCCTGATGAAATGGAATCTGACCCCCATTTAAAATGCTTGGCACGCATGGTGCAATGCAATAAGCTCTCGCTCCCGACGGATTTGCCCACGAATTGAAGGAAGCGCCATGAACACGGACGCCGAGCAGCAGCACCTCCAGCAACACGGTCTTTACGACCCGGCCAACGAGCATGACTCGTGCGGCGTGGGCTTTGTGGCGCACATCAAGGGCGAAAAGAGCCACGCCATCGTCGAGCAGGCGCTCAAGATCCTCGAGAACCTCGACCACCGCGGCGCGGTCGGGGCCGACAAGCTCATGGGCGATGGCGCCGGCCTGCTGATCCAGATGCCGGACGCGCTGTACCGCGCCGAAATGGCGGCCCAGGGTGTGAACCTGCCTCCCGCGGGTGAGTACGGCGTGGGCATGATCTTCATGCCCAAGGAACACGCCAGCCGGCTGGCCTGCGAACAGGAGATGGAGCGCGCGATCGCCGCCGAAGGCCAGGTGCTGCTGGGCTGGCGCGATGTGCCGGTGAACCTCGACATGCCGATGTCGCCGACCGTGCGCGCCAAGGAACCCATCATCCGCCAGGTGTTCATCGGCCGTGGCAACGACGTCATCGTCCAGGACGCGCTGGAGCGCAAGCTCTACGTGATCCGCAAGACCGCCAGCGCCGCCATCCAGCGTCTCAAGCTCACGCACTCCAAGGAGTACTACGTGGTGAGCATGAGCAGCCGCACCGTGGTCTACAAGGGCCTGCTGCTCGCCGACCAGGTCGGCACCTATTTCAAGGATCTGCAGGACGCCCGCTGCGTGTCGGCACTGGGTCTGGTGCACCAGCGTTTCTCGACCAACACCTTCCCCGAGTGGCCGCTCGCACACCCGTACCGCTACGTGGCGCACAACGGTGAGATCAACACCGTCAAGGGCAACTACAACTGGATGAAGGCCCGCGAGGGGGTGATGAGTTCGCCCGTGCTCGGCGAGGACCTGAAGAAGCTCTATCCCATCAGCTTCCCCACCCAGTCGGACACCGCCACCTTCGACAACTGCCTCGAACTGCTTACCATGGCCGGCTATCCGCTGGCGCAGGCGGTCATGATGATGATCCCCGAGCCGTGGGAGCAGCACACGCTGATGGACGAGCGCCGCCGCGCGTTCTATGAATACCACGCAGCAATGCTCGAGCCCTGGGACGGGCCGGCGTCCATCGTCTTCACCGACGGCCGCCAGATCGGCGCCACGCTGGACCGCAACGGCCTGCGTCCCTCGCGTTACTGCATCACCGACGACGACCTGGTCATCATGGCCTCGGAGTCGGGCGTGCTGCCGGTTCCCGAGAACCGGATCGTGCGCAAGTGGCGCCTGCAGCCGGGCAAGATGTTCCTGATCGACCTCGAGCAGGGGCGCATGATCGACGACGAGGAACTGAAGGCCGGTCTGGCCAACAGCAAACCCTACAAGCAGTGGATCGACAACCTGCGCATCCGCCTCGATGACGTCGAGCACCCGGTGGCCGGTGAAGCGGCCCAGGAGCTGCCGGTGTCCAAGACCGGTCCCCAGTCGGGCGGCTTCGAGCAGGTCTCGCCCGAGCTGCTCGACCTGCAGCAGGCCTTCGGCTACACCCAGGAAGACATCAAGTTCCTGTTGAGCCCGATGGCGGCCAATGGCGAAGAGGGCATCGGCTCGATGGGCAACGACAGCCCGCTGGCGGTGCTGTCGGACAAGAACAAGCCGCTGTACAACTACTTCAAGCAGCTGTTTGCGCAGGTGACCAACCCGCCGATCGACCCGATCCGCGAGGCCATCGTCATGTCGCTGGTGTCCTTCATCGGTCCCAAGCCCAACCTGCTGGACATCAACCAGGTGAACCCGCCGATGCGCCTCGAGGTGAGCCAGCCGGTGCTGGACTTCGGCGACATGGCCAAGCTGCGCAACATCGAAGCCGTCACGCAAGGAAAGTTCCGCAGCATCACGCTCGACATCACCTACCCCGCGGCCTGGGGCCGCGAAGGGGTCGAGGCCAAGCTGGCCTCCCTGTGCGCGGCCGCGGTCGACGCCATCAAGGGTGGCAAGAACATCCTCATCATCAGCGACCGCGGCGTGGGCCCGGCCCAGGTGGCCATCCCGGCGCTGCTGGCGCTGTCGGCGATTCACCAGCACCTGGTGCGTGAAGGCCTGCGCACCAGCGCCGGCCTGGTGGTGGAAACCGGCACGGCGCGCGAGGTGCACCACTTCGCGGTGCTCGCCGGCTATGGCGCCGAAGCGGTGCACCCCTTCCTCGCCATGGAGACGCTCACCTCCATCCAACGCGACGCGCAGGGCGCCGACAAGGCGATCTACAACTACGTCAAGGCGATCGGCAAGGGCCTGTCCAAGATCATGTCCAAGATGGGCGTGAGCACCTACATGAGCTACTGCGGTGCGCAGCTGTTCGAGGCCATCGGCCTCAACAGCGACACCGTGGCCAAGTACTTCACCGGCACCGCCAGCCGCGTGGAAGGCATCGGCGTGTTCGAGATTGCCGAAGAGGCCATCCGCATGCACAAGGCCGCCTTCGGCGACGACCCGGTGCTGGCGACCATGCTCGACGCGGGCGGGGAATACGCCTGGCGCGCGCGCGGTGAAGAGCACATGTGGACGCCCGACGCCATTGCCAAGCTGCAGCACAGCACGCGGGCCAACAACTGGAACACTTACAAGGAATACGCCCAGCTCATCAACGACCAGAGCCGGCGCCACATGACCCTGCGCGGCCTGTTCGAGTTCAAGGTCGAACCCGCCAAGGCGATCCCGATCGACGAGGTCGAGCCGGCCAAGGAGATCGTGAAACGGTTTGCCACGGGGGCCATGTCGCTGGGCTCGATCAGCACTGAAGCGCACGCCACGCTGGCCGTGGCCATGAACCGCATCGGGGGCAAGAGCAACACCGGCGAAGGCGGTGAAGACGAGCGCCGTTACCGCAACGAGCTCAAGGGCATCCGCATCACCAAGGGTGAAAGCCTCAAGTCGATCATCGGCGAAGACGCGGTCGAGGTGGACCTGCCGCTGGAAGATGGCGACAGCCTGCGCTCGAAGATCAAACAGGTCGCCTCGGGCCGCTTCGGTGTCACCGCCGAGTACCTGCAGAGCGCGGACCAAGTGCAGATCAAGATGGCGCAGGGCGCCAAGCCGGGCGAGGGCGGACAGCTGCCGGGTGGCAAGGTGTCGGACTACATCGGCAAGCTGCGCTACAGCGTGCCCGGTGTCGGCCTGATCAGCCCGCCGCCGCACCACGACATTTATTCGATCGAAGACCTGGCCCAGTTGATCCACGACCTGAAGAACGTGGCACCGCACGCCAGCGTCAGCGTCAAGCTGGTGTCGGAGGTGGGCGTGGGCACCATCGCCGCGGGTGTGGCCAAGTGCAAGGCCGACCACGTGGTGATCGCCGGGCACGATGGGGGCACCGGCGCCTCGCCCTGGTCGTCCATCAAGCACGCTGGATCGCCGTGGGAGATCGGCCTGGCCGAAACCCAGCAGACCCTGGTGCTCAACCGGCTGCGCAGCCGCATCCGGGTGCAGGCCGATGGCCAGATGAAGACCGGACGCGACGTCGTCATCGGCGCGCTGCTCGGTGCCGACGAGTTCGGCTTTGCCACCGCGCCGCTGGTGGTCGAGGGCTGCATCATGATGCGCAAGTGCCACCTCAACACCTGCCCGGTGGGCGTGGCCACCCAGGACCCGGTGCTGCGCGCCAAGTTCCAGGGCAAGCCCGAGCACGTCGTCAACTACTTCTTCTTCGTGGCCGAGGAAGTGCGCCAGATCATGGCGCAGCTCGGGATCCGCAAGTTCGACGACCTGGTGGGCCGGGCCGACCTGCTCGACACCCGCGCCGGCATTGCGCACTGGAAGGCCCGCGGACTCGACTTCAGCCGCCTGCTGGCCCTGCCCGCTGTGCCGGCCGAGGTGCCGCGCCGCCACACCGAAGAACAGGAACACGGCCTGCACAAGTCGCTCGACAACGTGCTCATCCAGAAGTGCCGCCCGGCCATCGACAAGGGCGAGCGCGTGCAGTTCATCGAGGTGGCGCGCAACGTCAACCGCTCGGTCGGGGCCATGCTCTCGGGCGAGCTCACCAAGCACCACCCTGAAGGCTTGCCCGACGATTCCATCCGCATCCAGCTCGAGGGAACGGGTGGTCAGTCATTCGGCGCCTTCCTGGCCAAGGGCATCACGCTCTACCTGATCGGCGATGCCAACGACTACACCGGCAAGGGCCTGTCCGGCGGGCGTGTGGTCGTGCGACCGAGCATCGACTTCCGCGGCGATGCCAGCCGCAACATCATCGTCGGCAACACCGTGCTGTATGGCGCCACCACCGGCGAGGCCTTCTTTGCCGGCGTGGCGGGCGAGCGTTTTGCGGTGCGACTGTCCGGTGCGACCGCGGTGGTCGAAGGCACCGGCGACCACGGCTGTGAATACATGACCGGGGGCACCGTGGTCGTGCTGGGCAAGACCGGCCGCAACTTTGCCGCCGGCATGAGCGGCGGCGTGGCCTACGTCTACGACGAAGACGGCCAGTTCGCCAAGCGCTGCAACACCGCCATGGTCAGCCTGGAGCCGGTGCTGGGTGCCCGGGAGCAGGAAGCCGCGATGGACCGGTCTGTGTGGCACCGTGGTCAGAGCGACGAGGCCCAGCTGAAGAAGCTGCTGGAGGACCACAACCGTTGGACCGGCAGCAAGCGGGCCCGCGAACTGCTCGACAACTGGGCGCAGTCGCGCGCGAAGTTCGTCAAGGTGTTCCCGAACGAATACAAGCGCGCGCTGGCCGAGATCCATGCCCGTCAGGCGGCCACCGATGCCACCTCGAAGGCCAAGGGTTCCGCCAAAAAGGCCGCGGCCGTGCCGGCCAAGTGAAACCCGCCCCACACGCTCCACGAGACTGAAGGAATCACACCATGGGAAAAGTCACCGGCTTCATGGAATTCGAGCGCCTCGAAGAGGGCTACGTGCCCGTGCCCGAGCGCGTCAAGCATTACAAGGAATTCGTCATCGGCCTCGATGACGCGCAGGCCAAGGTCCAGGGCGCGCGCTGCATGGACTGCGGCACGCCGTTCTGCAACAGCGGATGCCCGGTCAACAACATCATTCCGGACTTCAACGATCTGGTCTACCAGGGCGACTGGAAGAACGCCATCACGGTGCTTCACACCACCAACAACTTCCCCGAGTTCACCGGCCGCATCTGCCCGGCGCCGTGCGAGGCGGCCTGCACGCTCAACGTCAACGACGATCCGGTGGGCATCAAGTCGATCGAGCACGCCATCATCGACAAGGCGTGGAAGGAAGGCTGGGTCGTGCCCCAGCCGCCGCGGCACAAAACCGGCAAGAAGGTCGCGGTGGTGGGATCGGGGCCGGCCGGCCTGGCAGCGGCCCAGCAACTGGCGCGCGCGGGCCACGACGTGACCGTCTTCGAGAAGAACGACCGCGTGGGCGGGTTGCTGCGCTACGGCATTCCCGACTTCAAGATGGAAAAAACCCACATCGATCGCCGCGTCGAACAGATGCAGGCCGAAGGGGTGGTTTTCCGCACCGGCGTGCTGGTGGGTGCCATGCCCGCAGGCACCAAAGTGACCAACTGGGCCAAGGAGACGGTCAGTGCCGAACAGCTCAAGGCCGATTTCGACGCCGTGCTGTTGACCGGTGGTGCCGAACAGAGCCGCGACCTGCCGGTGCCCGGGCGCGACCTGGACGGCATTCACTTCGCGATGGAGTTTCTGCCCCAGCAGAACAAGGTCAATGCGGGCGACAAGCTCAAGGGGCAGTTGCGCGCCGACGGCAAGCACGTCATCGTCATTGGTGGCGGTGACACCGGATCGGACTGCGTGGGCACCAGCAACCGGCATGGCGCCGCCAGCGTCACCCAGTTCGAGGTGATGCCCCAGCCGCCCGAGCAGGAGAACAAGCCGCTGATCTGGCCGTACTGGCCGCTCAAGTTGCGCACCAGCTCCAGCCACGAGGAAGGCTGCGTGCGCGAGTTCGCCGTGTCCACCAAGGAATTCATCGGCAAGAACGGCAAGGTTACTGGCCTGAAGACCGTGCACGTCGAGTTCAAGGACGGCAAGTTTGCCGAGGTTCCCGGTACCGAGAAGGAGTACCGTGCCGACCTCGTTCTGCTGGCCATGGGCTTCACCAACCCGGTGCCCACCGTGCTGGATGCCTTCGGTGTCGACAAGGACGCACGCGGCAACGCCAAGGCGAGCACCGAGTTCACGGGCGGCTATGCCACCAACGTGGCCAAGGTGTTTGCCGCCGGCGACATGCGCCGCGGCCAGAGTCTGGTGGTCTGGGCCATCCGTGAAGGCCGGCAGGCCGCCCGGTCGGTCGACGAATACCTCATGGGGTACTCTGACCTTCCGCGCTGAACAACGGATTACCAAAACGTAAGGGTGCGGCGGGGTTCGGGTTTGCCCGATTCCCGTATCATGCAATGGCCGGGTCTCCACCCGGCTTTTCATTGATGAGCACCACCCCCCCTTCTTCGCTGGTCGAGCTGCGCGGCGTCACGTTTGGTTACGGCGAGCGCGCGATTCTCGACAACATCTCGCTGACCGTGCCGCGTGGCAAGGTCACGGCGCTCATGGGCGCGTCCGGCGGCGGCAAGACCACCGTGCTGCGCCTCATCGGTGGGCAGATCCGCGCGCAGCAGGGGCAGACCCTGTTCGACGGTGTCGACGTGACCAGCATGGACCAGCGCGCCTTGTACGGTGCCCGTCGGCGCATGGGCATGCTGTTCCAGTTCGGTGCACTTTTCACCGACATGAGCGTGTTCGACAACGTCGCCTTTCCCCTGCGCGAACACACGAAGCTGCCCGAACCCCTGGTCCGCGACATCGTGCTGATGAAGCTCAACGCCGTGGGCCTGCGGGGTGCGCGCGGGCTGATGCCCAGCGAACTGTCGGGCGGCATGGCGCGCCGTGTGGCGCTGGCCCGTGCCATCGCGCTCGATCCCGAGCTCGTCATGTACGACGAGCCATTTGCCGGTCTCGATCCGATTTCGCTCGGCACCGCCGCCCGCCTGATTCGCGAACTCAACGATGCCATGGGGCTCACCAGCATCGTCGTGTCGCACGACCTCGACGAGACCTTCGGCATCGCCGACCAGGTGGTGGTGCTGGCGAACGGGCGAATCGCCGCGCAGGGCACGCCCGACGAGGTGCGCCACAGCACCGACCCGCTGGTGTCCCAGTTCGTCAATGCGCGACCCGATGGTCCGGTCCGGTTCCACCACCCGGCGCCCTCGCTGGCCGAAGACTTCGGTGCCGGAGGCGGCCGGTGAAGGCGCTGCACCCCACCAACGTCGGCCGCGCGGTGCGCCTGCACATCACCGCCCTGGGTTACGGCGCGCGCCTGTTCCTGCGCCTGCTGGCGCTCGGCGGTGTTGCGCTCCGCCGGTTCGGTCTGGTGCGCGACCAGATCCATTTCCTGGGCAACCACTCGCTGTCCATCATCGGCGTCTCGGGTCTGTTCGTGGGCTTCGTGCTGGGGTTGCAGGGCTACTACACGCTGCAGCGCTACGGCGCCACCGACGCGCTGGGCGTGCTGGTGGCGCTTTCGCTGGTGCGCGAACTCGGTCCCGTGGTGTGTGCGCTGCTGTTCGCCGGGCGCGCCGGCACCTCGCTCACCGCCGAGATCGGCCTCATGAAGGCGGGCGAACAGCTCAGCGCCATGGAGATGATGGCCGTCGATCCGGTTCGCCGGGTGCTGGCGCCGCGCTTCTGGGGCGGCGTGCTTGCCATGCCGCTGCTGGCGGCCGTGTTCAGTGCGGTCGGCATCATCGGCGGCTGGCTCGTCGGTGTCGGGCTCATCGGTCTCGATGGTGGCGCCTTCTGGAGCCAGATGCAGAGCGGCGTCGACGTCTGGGCCGATGTCGGCAACGGCGTCATCAAGAGCGTCGTCTTCGGCTTCGCCGTCACCTTCATCGCATTGCTCCAGGGCTATCTGGCGCACCCCACCCCCGAAGGCGTTTCGCGCGCCACCACACGCACCGTGGTCATGGCCTCATTGACCGTGCTCGGGCTCGATTTCGTCCTTACTGCCATGATGTTCAGCCTCTGAGGCCCCATCGGAGAAACCCATGACTGCTTCCAAGAACGATTTCTGGGTCGGCCTGTTCGTGCTCATCGGCGGCGCCGCCATCCTTTTTCTGGCGCTGCAGTCGGCCAACCTGCTCAGCCTGAGCTTCGAGCCCACCTACCGCGTGGTCGCCCGCTTCGACAACGCCGGCGGATTGAAGCCCGGGGCCGCAGTGCGCAGCGCCGGCGTGGTGGTCGGCCGGGTCGAGAACATCACCTTCGACGACCAGACCTTCCAGGCCAGCATCACCCTGTCGCTCGAGAAGCGCTACGGCTTCCCGAAGGACAGCTCGATGAAGATCCTCACCAGCGGACTGCTGGGCGACCAGTACATCGGCATCGAACCCGGCGGTGATCCTGCCAACCTGGCCGATGGCGCGGTCGTCACACAGACCCAGTCCGCGCTGGTGCTCGAAAACCTCATCAGTCAGTTCCTGTTCAACCGCGCGGCCGAGGGCTCCGACAAGCCCGCCGCCGCCCCGGCGCAGTGATGCGTCAAGGTCATTTCAGGGAGTCTTTCATGCGCTTGAGTATCCGTTCGTTCCAGTTCAGGTCGGTGATGGCCGCCGGCGCCCTCGTGTTGCTGGCGGGTTGTGCCACCGGCCCCGACGCCAACCCCCGCGACCCGCTCGAACCCCTCAACCGCGGTGTTCAGCGCTTCAACGACGCTGTCGATGACGCTGTTCTCAAACCGGTGGCCACGGCCTATGTCGACGTGACACCCAGCCCGGTGCGGACCGGCGTCAACAACTTCTTCTCCAACCTCGGTGACCTGTGGTCGGCCTTCAACGCCGGCCTGCAGCTTCGTCCGCGCGAAACCGCCGAGAACGTGATGCGGTTCAGCGTGAACACGGTGCTCGGGTTTGGCGGCGTGCTCGACATTGCCACCGAGGCGGGGATTCCGCGCACCCGCATCGATTTCGGGCAGACCATGGGCCGCTGGGGCGTGCCCTCGGGCCCGTATGTGGTCCTGCCGATCTTCGGGCCATCCTCCGTTCGCGACACCGCCGGCCTGGTGGTCGATTCCACGGGAGATCCGGCCGGTGAACTGAACCACATCCCCACCCGCAACAGCCTCTATGCGCTGCGTGCGGTGGACACGCGGGCCCAGTTGCTGGGCGCGAGCAACCTGCTTCAGGAGGCGGCGCTCGACAAGTACAGCTTCACCCGCGACTTCTACCTGAACCGGCGCCAGAGCCAGATCGACGACATGATCGACAAGGGGATCGGTCTGGGCAATGGCGATTGAGTGCGGTTGAGCGTTGAGTGAGCGCAAGCTCACGATACGAATCGCTACCTTTGGCACGGAACCCGACACACAAGCGCCGCGTCCCACCCCTACGATGGCATCCCGGCCCACAAGGCCCGAAAGGAAAACCCGATGAATGCACTGCAACGACGCGCCTGGCTGGCTGGCACAGCCCTGGCGCTGGCCACCCTGGCCCTTCCTGCCGCCGCGGCCGAGGCGCCCGACGCCCTGGTCAAGCGCGTGGCCACCGAGGTCATGGACGCAATCAAGTCCGATCCCGCCATCCAGGCGGGCGATGTCAACCGGATCATTGCCCTGGTCGACGGCAAGATCATGCCGAACGTGAACTTCGAGCGCATGACCGCGTCGGCCGTCGGCCGCCACTGGCGCCAGGCCACGCCCGAGCAGCAGAAGCAGCTCCAGGCCGAATTCAAGACCCTGCTGGTTCGCACCTACTCGGGCGCGCTCGGCGAGGTGAAGGACCAGACCCTGACCTTCAAGCCCACCCGCATGCGCCCTGAAGACACCGAGGTCGTGGTGCGCTCGGAAGTGCGCGGTCGTGGCGAGCCCATCCAGCTCGACTACCGGCTCGAGAAATCGGGCGACGCCTGGAAGATCTACGACCTGAATGTGCTGGGCGTCTGGCTGGTCGAAACCTACCGGACCCAGTTCTCGCAGGAAATCACGGCCAAGGGTGTCGACGGACTGATTGCCTCGCTGTCCCAGCGCAACAAGGGCAACAGCACCGCCAAGGCCAACTGATGGCAAATCCCCGCCTGCCTGAGCGCCTGACGCTCGAAGAAGCCGAAAGCGTGCTCCTGGCGCTGCAGGGTGCGGCGGCGGGGCAGGGCGATGTCACCGTCGACGCCAGTGCCCTGCGCAGCTTCGATTCGTCGGCCGTCGCGGTGTTGCTCGAGCTGCGCCGCGACCTGCAGCGCGAAGGTCGCACGTTGCACGTGGCCGAATGGCCCGAGCGACTGCGCGACCTCGTCAAGGTGTACGGCGTCGAGGACCTGCTCTCGGCCTGAGGGCGCTCGGCCGGCGCGCGCCCAGGCCCCGCCCCAGCGAGGTTCGGGGCCGCCCCGTAAAATGCCGGGTTCGCCCATGCTCCGGATGTCCCGGGGGCTTGCGGCGCTCCAGCGGTGTTGCCGCGCATGTCAGCCATCTCCTTCCAGAACGTTTCCAAAACCTACGCCGCGGCGCGTGGGCCGCTGCACGCCTTGCGCTCGGTGTCGTTCGACATCGAGCCCGGCGAATTCTTCGGTCTGCTCGGCCCCAATGGCGCGGGCAAGACCACGCTGATCAGCATCCTGGCCGGCCTGGCGCGGGCCACCGAGGGGCGCGTGCTGGTCCATGGCCACGATGTGCAGGCCGACTACCAGGCGGCGCGGCGCCAGCTTGGCGTGGTGCCCCAGGAACTCGTGTTCGATCCGTTCTTCAATGTGCGCGAGACGCTGCGCATCCAGTCGGGTTATTTCGGCATCCACCGCAACGACGACTGGATCGACGAGCTGCTCACCGGCCTGGGGCTGGCCGACAAGGCCACGGCCAACATGCGCCAGCTCTCGGGCGGCATGAAGCGGCGGGTGTTGATTGCGCAGGCGCTGGTGCACAAGCCGCCGGTGATCGTGCTGGACGAACCCACCGCCGGCGTGGACGTCGAACTTCGCCAGACCCTCTGGCAGTTTGTGTCGGGCCTCAACAAGCGCCTGGGCAGCACGGTGCTGCTCACCACCCACTACCTTGAAGAGGCCGAAGCGCTCTGCAGCCGCATTGCCATGCTCAAGCAGGGGCAGGTGGTGGCGCTTGAATCCACCTCGGCCCTGCTGGCGCGCGCTGCGTCCAACGTGCTGCGGTTCAAGACCGACGCCACCCTGCCGGCCGATCTGGCCCTGCAGGCGCGCATCACCGGCCGGGTCGTGCAACTGCCGGCCATCGACGCTGCGGCGGTGGAGCACGTGCTGGCCCGCCTGCGCGAAGCGGGCGTGACGCCGGAAGACATCGAGGTGCGCAAGGCCGACCTCGAGGACGTGTTCCTCGATCTCACCGGCGCGGGCAAACGACCCGCCACCGAGCTGCCCCAAGGCGGGGCAGCCGCCTCGGGGGGCGGCGGGGACACGGCAGTGCCGAGCGTGGGGGCGCGATGAACATGACCGGCTGGCAGACCCTGTTCTACAAAGAGGTGTTGCGCTTCTGGAAGGTCGCTTTCCAGACCGTGGCGGCGCCGGTGATCACCGCGCTGCTCTACCTCATGATCTTTGCCCACGTGCTCGAAGACCGCGTGCAGGTCTATGACTCGGTGAGCTACACCGCATTCCTGCTGCCGGGCCTGGTGATGATGAGCGTGCTCCAGAACGCCTTTGCCAACAGCAGTTCATCGATCATCCAGAGCAAGATCATGGGGAACCTGGTGTTCCTCCTGCTCACGCCGCTGTCCCACCGGGCCTGGTTCGTGGCCTACGTGGGCTCGTCGGTGGTGCGGGGTCTGGCGGTGGGCGCGGGGGTGATGGCCGTGGCGTGGTGGTTTGCGCAGCCCACCGTGGTGGCGCCGCTGTGGATCCTGGTGTTTGCGTTCCTGGGCGCTGCGCTGCTGGGCGCGCTGGGCCTGATCGCCGGCCTCTGGGCCGAGAAATTCGATCAGATGGCCGCCTTCCAGAACTTCATCATCATGCCCATGACCTTCCTGTCGGGCGTGTTCTACTCGATCCACTCGCTGCCGGGTTTCTGGCAGCAGGTGAGCCACCTCAACCCGTTCTTCTACATGATCGACGGCTTCCGCTATGGCTTTTTCGGTCGCAGCGATGTGTCCCCCTGGCTCAGCCTGGCGCTGGTCGGCGGGGCGCTGGCCGCCGTCAGTGCCATCGCGCTGCACCTGCTCAAGACCGGCTACAAGGTCCGCCACTGAATCCATGACCGCCGAACAACTGCAAACCCTCATTGCCGCAGGCCTGCCCTGCGACCACCTCGAAGTCACGGGCGATGGCCGGCATTGGTCTGCCGTGATCGTCTCCCGGGCGTTCGAGGGCAAGCGGCCGATCCAGCGCCACCAGGCGGTGTACGCCACCCTCGGCCAGCGCATGCACACCGACGAGGTGCACGCGCTGTCGATGAAGACCCTCACCCCGGCCGAATGGGCCACGCAAGGCTGAGCCATGGACAAACTCCTGATCCGCGGCGGCCGCCCGCTCACCGGCGAAGTGGCCATCTCCGGCGCCAAGAACGCGGCGCTGCCGGAACTCTGCGCCGCGCTGCTGACCGACGAAACGGTGGCGCTCACCAACGTGCCGCGCCTGCGCGATGTGGCCACCATGCGCCAGCTGCTCGGTCACATGGGCGTGCACACCGAGACCCATGGCGAGCGCGGCGGCATCTCGCTGCGGGCGCCCAACGGCCTTCGACCCGAGGCGCCCTACGACCTCGTCAAGACCATGCGCGCCTCGGTGCTGGTGCTGGGTCCGCTGCTGGCCCGCTTCGGCAAGGCCCGCGTGTCGCTGCCCGGCGGCTGCGCCATCGGCTCTCGCCCGGTCGATCAGCACATCAAGGGCATGCAGGCCATGGGGGCCGAGATCGTGGTCGAGCACGGGTACATGGTGGCCACGCTGCCCAAGGGGCGTTCCCGCCTGCACGGTGCGCGCATCGCCACCGACATGGTCACTGTGACCGGCACCGAGAACTTCCTCATGGCGGCCGCGCTGGCCGAAGGGGAGACGCTGCTGGAGAACGCCGCGCAGGAGCCCGAGGTCACCGACCTCGCCGAAATGCTCATCCGCATGGGCGCGAAGATCGAAGGCCACGGCACCAGCCGCATCCATGTGCAGGGCGTCGAGCGCCTGAGCGGCTGCGCGCACGAAGTGGTCGCCGACCGGATCGAGGCCGGCACGTTCCTGTGTGCGGTGGCGGCCACCGGGGGTGACGTGCTGCTGCGCCATGCCCGGGCCGACCACCTCGACGCGGTGATCGACAAGCTCACCGAAGCCGGTGCGGAAGTCGAAGCCGGGTCGAACGCGGCCGGGCCCTTCATCCGCATCCGGGCAAAAGGCCGTCTCAAGGCACAAAGCTTTCGGACCACCGAGTACCCGGGCTTTCCCACCGACATGCAGGCGCAGTTCATGACCGTGAACTGCATCGCCGAAGGCACCAGCAAGGTGACCGAGACCATCTTCGAAAACCGCTTCATGCACGTGAACGAGCTGGTGCGGCTGGGCGCCCGCATCCAGACCGAGGGCAAGGTGGCCATGGTCGAGGGCGTGCCCCGGCTGTCCGGTGCCACGGTGATGGCCACCGACCTGCGCGCGTCCGCCAGCCTGGTGATTGCCGGTCTGGTGGCCGAAGGCGAAACCCTGGTCGATCGCATCTACCACCTCGACCGCGGCTACGACCAGATGGAAGTGAAGCTGCGCGCCCTGGGCGCCGACATCGAGAGGGTCAAACAGTGAATGCCCCCGGCGCGCCTCGCGCGACTCCCTCTGGGGGGCAGCACCTGCGGTCTGGCAAAGCCAGTCCCGCGGTGTTGCCTGGTTCAGCCACCGCATGCGGAGCATTGCCTTGATCACATTGGCGTTGTCCAAGGGCCGCATCTTCGACGAGACCCTGCCGCTGCTGGCCGCGGCGGGCATCGAGGTGCTCGAAGACCCGGAGAAGTCGCGCAAGCTCATCCTGCCAACCAACCAGCCCGACGTGCGCGTGGTGCTGGTGCGCGCCTCCGATGTGCCGACCTATGTGGAGCACGGTGGCGCCGACCTGGGTGTCACCGGCAAGGACACGCTGATCGAGCACGGTGGCCAGGGGCTCTACCAGCCACTCGACCTGAACATTGCGCGCTGCCGCGTGAGCGTGGCCGTTCGTGCCGATTTTGATTACGCACACGCCGTGCGGCAGGGGGCCCGCCTTCGCGTCGCCACCAAGTACACCGGCATTGCCCGCGAGTTCTTTGCCTCCAAAGGCGTGCACGTCGATCTGATCAAGCTCTACGGCAGCATGGAGCTCGCGCCGCTCACCGGCCTGGCCGACGCGATCGTCGACCTGGTGTCCACCGGCAACACCCTCAAGGCGAACCAGCTGGTCGAGGTCGAGCGCATCATGGACATCAGTTCTCGGCTGGTCGTCAACCAGGCCGCACTCAAGCTCAAGCAGGCCCGTTTGCGCCCCCTCATCGACGCCTTTGCCCGGGCCGTGGAGCCCGCCACCGCATGACCCTGTCCGCCCAGCCCCTTCGCCTGTCCACCGCCCAAACCGACTTCGAGGCGCGCTTTGCCCAACGCCTGCATTGGTCGAGCGAGACGGACCACGCGATCGAGCACCGGGTCGCCGACATCGTGGCGCATGTGCAAACCCGGGGCGATGCCGCGGTGCTGGAATACACCGCGCGGTTTGACGGACTCACCGCCAACCGCGTGGCCGAACTCGAGCTGACCCAGGCCGATTTCAAGACCGCCTTCGATGCCTTGCCGGTCGCCCAGCGCGACGCCTTGCAGGCGGCGGCGGCGCGCGTGCGCCGCTACCACGAGGCGCAGAAGAAGGCCAACGGCGAAGGCTGGAGCTACCGCGACGAAGACGGCACCCTGCTGGGGCAGAAGGTCACGCCGCTGGACCGGGTCGGCATCTACGTGCCGGGCGGCAAGGCCGCCTACCCGTCGAGCCTGATCATGAACGCCGTGCCCGCCCACGTGGCCGGCGTGCCCGAGATCATCATGGTGGTGCCCACGCCGGTGCGTGGCAGCGTGGCCACCGGCGGCAGCGGCGTGGCCACGGCCAACCGGGGCGAGCGCAACGAACTGGTGCTCGCCGCCGCCCACGTGGCCGGTGTCACGCGCGCCTTCACCATCGGTGGTGCCCAGGCCGTGGCCGCACTCGCCTACGGCACCGCCACCATTCCCAAGGTCGACAAGATCACCGGGCCGGGCAACGCGTACGTGGCCAGTGCCAAGAAGCGCGTGTTCGGCACCGTGGGCATCGACATGATTGCCGGTCCGAGCGAAATCCTGGTGCTGGCCGATGGCAGCACGCCCGCCGACTGGGTGGCGATGGACCTCTTCAGCCAGGCCGAGCACGACGAGCTCGCGCAGAGCATCCTGCTGTGCCCCGACCCCGCCTACATCGATGCCGTGCAGGCCGCCATCAACCGGCTGCTGCCGACCATGCCGCGCGCGGCCATCATCGCCAAGAGCCTCAATGACCGCGGCGCCCTCATCCTCACGCGCGACATGGAAGAGGCCTGCGCCATCAGCAACCGCATTGCGCCCGAGCACCTCGAGGTGTCCAGCGCAGATCCCCACCGCTGGGAGCCGCTGCTGCGACATGCGGGGGCCATCTTCCTGGGCGCCTACACCAGCGAAAGCCTGGGCGACTACTGCGCCGGCCCCAACCACGTGCTGCCCACCAGCGGCACCGCGCGCTTCTCGTCGCCGCTGGGCGTGTACGACTTCCAGAAGCGCAGCAGCCTGATCGAAGTCAGCGCCGCAGGCGCGCAGACGCTCGGCGCCGTGGCCGCCGAAATGGCCTACGGTGAAGGCCTGCAGGCCCATGCCCGCGCGGCCGAACTGCGCCTGACCCACGTGCCACCGATGCGCGGGGCCGAGCCATGAACGACACCCGACCGAACCCGTTGGCGGTCATCCGCCAGGACGTGCAGTCGATGCACGCCTACGCCATCCAGGACTCGACCGGCATGGTCAAGCTCGATGCGATGGAGAACCCGTTTTCGCTGCCCCTGCCGCTGCAGGCCGAGCTCGGTCGCCGGCTGGGGGCAGTCGCCATCAACCGGTATCCAGGCGCGCGAATCGAGGAACTCAAGCGGGCGATCGAGCGCCACATCGACCTCCCGCAAGGCCAGGCGCTGATGCTGGGCAACGGCTCCGACGAGCTCATCTCGCTGCTGGCCATGGGTTGCGATCTGCCCGGCGCCAGCATCCTCGCGCCCCTGCCCGGGTTCGTCATGTACGCCATGAGCGCACAGCTGCAGGGATTGGCGTTCCATGGCGTGCCGCTGACCACCGACTTCGAGCTGGACGAGGCCGCCATGGTGGACGCGATGCGCACCCACCGGCCCGCCATCACCTACATCGCCTACCCCAACAACCCCACCGCCAACCTCTGGGACGCCGATGTCATCCGCCGCCTCATCGAGCTCGCGGGTGAACTGGGCGGCCTGGTGGTGATGGACGAGGCCTACCAGCCGTTTTCCAGCCACACCTGGCTCGACGAAATGCGCGCCCGGCCCGAGGCCAACGGCCACGTGCTGCTCATGCGCACGCTGTCCAAGTTCGGGCTGGCGGGTGTGCGGCTGGGTTACATGGTGGGCCCGCAGGCGCTCATCCGCGAGATCGACAAGCTCAGACCCCCTTACAACGTGAGCGTGCTCAACGCCGAATGCGCGCTGTTTGCGCTGGAGCACGCCAGCGTGTTTGCCGACCAGGCCGCCACCATCCGCACCGAGCGGGATGTGCTGACCGGGGCGCTGCGGAAAATGCCCGGTGTGACCGTGTTTCCCAGCCAGGCCAACATGGTGCTGGTGCGCGTGCCCGACGCCCGCAAGGCGTTTGAAGGCCTCAAGGCCGAGGGCGTTCTGGTGAAGAATGTTTCTACAATGCATCCGCTGCTGGCCCGGTGCTTGCGGCTCACCGTGGGAACCCCCGACGAGAACGCCCGGCTCATCCGTGCCCTGCAGTCCGCCCTATGACCTCGAACCCGCCCGCCTTTCCCGCTCCGGGCCCCGCTGACCGTGCCGCCCAGGTGCAGCGCAACACCTCCGAAACGCAGATCGGGGTGCGCGTCAACCTGGATGGCAGCGGCGCGGCCGTGCTGTCCACCGGCATCGGCTTCTTCGACCACATGCTCGACCAGATCGCGCGGCACGGCCTGATCGACCTGGAGATCATCGCCAAGGGCGACCTGCACATCGATGGCCACCACACCGTCGAAGACGTCGGCATCACGCTCGGCCAGGCCTTCTCCAAGGCCGTGGGCGACAAGAAGGGCATCCGCCGCTACGGCCACGCCTACGTGCCGCTGGACGAGGCGCTTTCGCGCGTGGTGATCGATTTCTCGGGCCGTCCCGGGCTGCACATGCGGGTGCCCTTCAAGAGCGGCATGATCGGCGCGTTCGACACGCAGCTCACCTACGAATTCTTCCAGGGCTTCGTGAACCACGCCGGTGTCACGCTGCACATCGACAACCTGCACGGCGAAAACGCCCACCACCAGGCCGAGACCGTGTTCAAGGCCTTCGCCCGTGCCGTGCGCATGGCCCTCGAGCGTGACCCGCGCCTGGGTGACGCGATTCCCTCCACCAAAGGTTCGCTCTGAACTTTTCACCTCTCTTGCGATGAAAGCCAGGACGGTCGCCGTGGTGGACTACGGCAGCGGCAACCTGCGGTCGGTGTCGCAGGCGGTGATGCACGTGGCCCGCGGCAGCGGTGTCGACGTGGTCGTGACACAGCGCCCCGAAGACGTGATGGCCGCCGAACGGGTGGTGCTGCCTGGTCAGGGCCACATGGGCGACTGCATGCGCGAACTGGCTTCGTCGGGGCTGAAGGCGTCGGTGCTTCATGCCTGCGCCCACAAGCCTTTGTTCGGCGTTTGCGTGGGCATGCAGATGCTGCTCGACCGCAGCGAAGAAGGCCCCACCGACGGCCTCGGCCTGATTCCGGGCACCGTTCAGCGCTTCCAGCTGGAGGGCCGAAACCAGCCCGACGGCAGCCGCTTCAAGGTGCCGCAGATGGGCTGGAACCAGGTGTTCCACCAGCTGGGCCGTGCCCCGCACCCGCTCTGGGATGGCATTGCCGAGGGCGCCTATTTCTATTTCGTGCACAGCTTCCACGCCACGCCCGCCCGGGCCGAGCACGTTGCCGGTGAATGCGACTATGGTGGCCGCTTTGCAGCGGCCGTGGCCCGGGATAACATTTTTGCCACCCAGTTCCACCCCGAAAAGAGCGCCGACCAGGGGCTGGCCCTCTACCGCAACTTCCTGTCCTGGAACCCCTGATTCCACGCCCGCCAACACCATGCTGCTGATTCCCGCCATCGACCTCAAGGACGGCCAGTGCGTTCGCCTCAAGCAGGGCGACATGGACCAATCCACGGTGTTCAGCGAAGACCCGGCCGCCATGGCACGCCGCTGGGTCGACAAGGGCGCGCGCCGCGTGCACCTGGTCGACCTGAACGGCGCCTTCGCAGGCAAACCGAAGAACGAGCAGGCCATCCGCGCGATCCTCAAGGAAATCGGCGGCGAGGTCGATGTCCAGCTCGGTGGCGGCATCCGCGACCTCGACACCATCGAGCGCTACCTCGACGCCGGGCTGCGCTTCGTGATCATCGGGACCGCGGCCGTCAAGAACCCCGGCTTCCTGCAAGATGCCTGCACCGCGTTCGGCGGGCACATCATCGTCGGGCTCGACGCCAAGGACGGCAAGGTGGCCACCGACGGCTGGAGCAAGCTCACCGGGCACGAGGTGGTGGATCTGGCGAAAAAATTCGAAGACTACGGCGTCGAGTCCATCGTCTACACCGATATCGGCCGCGACGGCATGCTCACCGGCATCAACATCGAGGCCACCGTCAAGCTCGCGCAGTCGCTGACCATTCCCGTCATCGCCTCGGGCGGCCTGTCCAACCTCGACGACATCCGCAAACTCTGCGCCGTCGAGGAGGAGGGCGTCGAAGGCGTCATCTGCGGCCGCTCCATCTACAGCGGCGACCTCGACTTCGAAGCCGCTCAGAAGCTGGCCGACGATCTAAACGGCTGAAGTCCCTCGTCATGCTGGCCAAACGCATCATCCCCTGCCTCGACGTCACTGGAGGCCGTGTCGTCAAAGGGGTGAACTTCGTCGAGCTGCGCGATGCCGGCGATCCGGTGGAGATCGCGGCGCGCTACAACGACCAGGGTGCTGACGAGCTCACGTTCCTCGACATCACGGCCACCAGCGACGGTCGCGACCTCATCCTGCACATCATCGAGGCCGTGGCCTCCCAGGTGTTCATTCCCCTCACGGTCGGCGGCGGGGTG
This sequence comes from Hydrogenophaga sp. XSHU_21, assembly GCA_046604145.1. Classification (GTDB taxonomy): domain Bacteria; phylum Pseudomonadota; class Gammaproteobacteria; order Burkholderiales; family Burkholderiaceae_C; genus Hydrogenophaga. The sequence goes on along the minus strand of JBKIXD010000002.1, from coordinate 552,863 downwards.
CGCACCGTCGAAGACGTGCGCCGCCTGCTCAACGCCGGCGCCGACAAGACCAGCTTCAACTCCGCCGCGATCGCGAACCCCCAGGTCATCCGCGACGCATCGGACAAATACGGATCGCAGTGCATCGTGGTGGCCATCGACGCGAAGCGCCGGGCCGATGGCAGCGGCTGGGACGTGTTCAGCCATGGCGGGCGCAAGAACACCGGGCTCGACGCCGTTGCCTGGGCGCGGCAGATGGCCGGGTTCGGCGCTGGCGAGATCCTGCTCACCAGCATGGACCGCGACGGCACCAAGGCCGGCTTCGACCTCGCGCTCACGCGGGCGGTGTCCGATGCCGTCGACGTGCCGGTGATCGCCTCGGGCGGCGTCGGCACCCTGGACCACCTGGCCGATGGCGTGCAGCAGGGCGGCGCCGACGCGGTGCTGGCCGCCAGCATTTTTCACTACGGTGAATTCACCGTGGCCCAGGCCAAGGCCCGCATGGCCGAGCGCGGCATTCCGGTGAGGTTGTGATGGATTGGCTTGACGCGGTGAAGTGGGACAGTCAGGGGCTGGTGCCGGTGATCGCACAGGAGGCGTCCAGCGGCGATGTGCTGATGTTTGCCTGGATGAACCGCGAAGCGCTGGCGCTGACCGCCGAACTCGGGCGTGCCGTTTATTTCAGCCGCTCGCGCGGCAAGCTCTGGCACAAGGGCGAGGAATCCGGGCATGTGCAGACCGTGCACGACATCCGCCTGGACTGCGACAACGACGTCGTGTTGCTCAAGGTGACGCAGCTGGGTCACGAACCCGGCATTGCCTGCCACACCGGTCGTCACAGCTGCTTCTTCCAGCGCTACGAGGGGGGTGCCTGGCACACGGTCGAGCCGGTGCTCAAAGACCCCGAATCCATCTACAGGTAGGTCATGACCGTCCACTGGCTGCCGACCCCCGAACGCGCGGCAGCGCCTGCCGCAAAGGACCATCTGTGAACAGCACCGACGACCTCGCCCGCCTGGCCGCCGTGATCGAAAGCCGAAAGCCGGTCAACGGCGGCGACCCCGAGAAAAGCTACGTGGCCCGCCTCCTGCACAAGGGCAACGACGCGATTCTCAAGAAGATCGGCGAAGAAGCCACCGAGGTGGTCATGGCGGCCAAGGACATCGAGCGCGGCGGCGATGCCCAGAAGCTTGTCAATGAAACCGCCGACCTGTGGTTCCACAGCCTGATCGCGCTGGCCCACCACGGGCTGGGCCCCGCCGACGTGGTGGCCGAGCTGGTGCGCCGCGAAGGCCTGAGCGGACTCGAGGAAAAGGCGCTGCGCAAGGTGCGCGAACGCGAAGCCAAGGAGTGACCATGAGCGACGTGATCGATGTGGAAGACGCCGACAGCGAGAAGGCCCAGAACCTCAAGAGCGTGGGCTGGCTCAGTTACATCCTGCACCTCATCGTGGCGGTGGGCGCCGTGCTGCCGGGCACCCAGCCCGGTGTCGCGCTGCTGATCGTCGCGCTGGTGATCGACCTCGTGAAGCAGGGCGACGCCGAAGGCACGTGGCAGGTCAGCCATTTCTCCTGGCGCATCCGCTCGGTGATCTGGGCCGCCATCCTCTACCTGGTGACCTGGCCGCTCTGGCTCCTGTTCCTGCTGCCGGGCTGGATCGCCTGGGGCCTGATTTCCATCTGGTTCCTCTACCGCATCGTCAAGGGCATGGTGAACATGAACGCCAACCGCCCCATGCCGCGCTGAGTTTTCGATCGACCTCCCGCCCACACCATGAGCGCCCACGACCCCAACTGCATCTTCTGCAAGATTGTTGCCGGCCAGATTCCCTCGAAGAAGGTCTACGAGGACGAAGACATCTTCGCCTTCCACGACATCAACCCCTGGGCACCGGTTCACTTCCTGATGGTGCCCCGGCAGCACATTGCGTCCATGGCCCAGGTCGGCCCCGAGCACGAACGCCTGATGGGGCGCATGATGACCCTGGCGCCCAGGCTGGCGGCCGAGCAGGGGTGCAACCCCTACCCGCAGGGCGGGTTTCGCATCGTGTGCAACTCGGGTGCCGAGGGTGGCCAGGAGGTGCACCACCTGCACATCCATGTCATGGGCGGGCCGCGTCCCTGGCTGCGCGGTTGAGTCTGGCGGGCCCGGCGCAGGGAATTGCCCGCGCGCCGGACGGTTGAACCCCGGGGCAGGCTTAGAATCCCAAGATTGCGCGACCGCGCTTCCGTCCTTCTCTGGAGATTGACATGGGTACGTTTTCCATCTGGCACTGGCTCATCGTCCTGCTGATCGTGGTCATGGTCTTCGGCACCAAGAAGCTGAAGAACATCGGTTCCGACCTCGGTGGTGCCGTCAAGGGTTTCAAGGACGGCATCAAGGACGGCGGTCAGAATGCCGACGCCGCCGCCGGCCAGGCCGCCCCCCAGGTTGCGCAGAGCAGCGCGGCCGACAAGGGCGCGATCGACGTCGAGGCCAAGCAGAAAAGCTGAGTGGCACTGCGCAGCGCAGTGCCATCGTCGGGGGCTCGCGGGGCTGGTCGACAGCCCCGAACCGTCTCTGCAAGGGTTGAAACATGATCGATCTGGGCATTTCCAAGCTCGCGCTCATCGGGGCGGTGGCGCTGATCGTCATCGGCCCCGAGAAGCTGCCGCGGGTGGCCCGCACGGTCGGCGCCTTGCTGGGCAAGGCCCAGCGCTACGTGGCCGACGTGAAGGCCGAGGTGAACCGGTCGATGGAGCTCGAAGAGCTCAAGAAGATGAAGGAATCCATGGAGTCGGCCGCGCGCGACGTTCAGTCGTCGGTCGAGACCGGTGCCGGCGATTTCGAGAAATCGTGGTCCGAGGCCACCGCCGGGCTGGAAAACGACGGGCCCCTTCGTGAGCCCACCGACGACGACGTGATGCGGTCCATCGGGCAACCCGCGTTCCCGGTTTACAAGCACCCTGGAAAGAACTTCCGCCTGAAACAGAAGGCGGTTCCCCAGTGGTTCAAGGCGCGTGCCGGCGTCCGCACCCGCACCCAGTCCGGTGCAGCGCGCGTGGCGCGTTTCCGGCCCCGTTCCACCAAGGCCCCCCGCTGATGTCCGCCAAGCCCGATCCAGCCGACGAACTGGCCGGTACCGAACAGCCGTTCGTCCAGCACCTGATGGAGCTGCGCAACCGGCTGGTCTACAGCATGATCGGCCTGGCCGTCTGCATGGCCGCGCTGGCCCTCTGGCCCGGCCCGGGCGGCCTGATCGACCTCATCGCCGTGCCGATCCGGGCGCACATGCCGCCGGACGCCCGGCTGATTGCCGTGGGCGTGTTCTCGCCATTCTTCGTGCCGCTGAAAGTGCTGGCCATGGCGGCGGTGCTGCTGTCGCTGCCCTGGTGGATGTACCAGCTCTGGTCGTTTGTCGCCCCCGGCCTCTACAGCCACGAGAAGCGGTTTGCCGTTCCGCTGATCGTGCTGGGCAGCCTGCTGGCCTACACCGGCATCGCGTTCGTGCAGTTTTTCGTGCTCGACAAGATGTTCGGCTTCATCCAGAAGTTCACGCCCGCCAGCGTGGCCGCCACGCCCGACATCGCGTCCTATGTCGAGGCCATCCTGGGTCTCTACCTCGCGTTCGGTCTGGCTTTCCAGGTGCCGATCGTCGTCGTGCTCCTGGTCAAGATGGGCATGGTCTCGATCCAGAAGCTCAAGGATTTTCGCGGCTACTTCATCGTCATTTCGTTCATCATCGCGGCCATCGTCACGCCGCCCGACGTGATTTCGCAACTGGCGCTCGCCGTCCCCATGTGCGTGCTCTACGAGCTGGGCATCTGGGGCGCTCAACTGTTCATCAAGAACCCGCGCAAGGACGACGAGGAAGCGGCCGACGGAAAAGCGGCTTCCTGACAGGACTCGGGCCGCGTCCGCCGGTGCACTGCCGGGCCGGTGTCAACGGCGGTTGATGCCCTGACTGGCGAGGTTGCGGCGCCCCGGCGTGACTTCCACTTTGATCGCTTCGCTGCGGCGCTGAACGTCCAGTTCGGCCTTTTCGCCGGGCGTCAGCGCGGCCACCGCGGCCAACAGCTGCGGCACGTCCCGCACCTCGCGCCCCTTCACCCGCGTGATCACGTCGCCAGGCCGAATGCCGGCCTGGGCGGCGGGTCCGTTCTGCAGCACGCCGGTGATGATCACGCCGTTGCGGGTGCCCACGCCAAAACTTTCGGCCAGTTCGGGCGTGAGGTCCTGGGGTTCCACGCCGATCCAGCCCCGCGTCACCTGGCCGTCCTTCACGATCGCCTCCATCACGCTGCGCGCGGTGGAGGTCGGAATGGCAAACCCGATGCCCATGGAGCCGCCCGAGCGCGAGTAGATCGCGGTGTTGATGCCCATCAGGTGGCCATTGACGTCGACCAGGGCACCGCCCGAATTGCCCGGGTTGATGGCCGCATCGGTCTGGATGAAGTTCTCGAAGGTGTTGATGCCGAGCTGCGTGCGGCCCAGCGCGCTCACGATGCCGCTGGTCACGGTCTGGCCGACGCCGAATGGGTTGCCGATGGCGAGCACCGGATCGCCGATTTCCAGCGCGTCCGAATTGCCCAGCGTGATCACCGGCAGGTCGGTGAGCTCGACCTTGAGCACCGCCAGATCGGTTTCCGGGTCGGTGCCGATCACCTTGGCAATGGCCTGGCGGCCATCGTTGAAGCTGACCTGGATCTCGTCGGCTTCCTCGATCACGTGGTTGTTGGTCAGGACATAACCCGCCGGACTGACGATCACGCCCGAACCGAGGCCTGTTTGCGGCTGGTTGTTGAGCTGGTCTCCGAAAAAGAAGCGGAACCAGGGGTCGGTGCTGTTGGGGTTGTTGGTGGGCGCCTTGCTGGTGTTGATGCTGACGACCGCCGGCGAGGCGGTCTTCGCGGCGGAGCGCAGGCTCACGGTGCCCGGATCGCCTGCCGCGGGAGCCGCCCCCGGCGCCGCCTCGAACACCGGCACCACCGACGGCAGCGCCCGCCGACCCAGCCACTGCGGCTGCAGCGTGGCCACCACGAAAAACACCGCCACCAGCACGGTGACGGTTTGGGCGAACACGAGCCAGAGACGTTTCATGGTGGAAGACAGCGCTTAAAACCCGGATTGTCCCGCATCCGGGCGCCAACGGCGCGGCTGTCAGAATGGCGGCATTCATGCCCCCGCGCCCCATGAGCACCACCCGAGACGCCCTCTCCCAGGCCTTCGACGACCTGCTGCAACCCGCCCAGTTCAAGGACTACGGCCCCAACGGGCTGCAGGTGGAGGGGCGCGCCGAGGTTCGCCGGCTGGTGAGTGGCGTCACCGCGAGCCGCGCGCTCATCGATGCCGCCATCGAGGCCGGCGCCGACGCGGTGTTCGTGCACCACGGCCTGTTCTGGCGCGGCCAGGACGGCCGGGTGACCGGCTGGATGAAGCAGCGGCTGGCCCGCCTGCTGGCGCACGACATCAGCCTGTTCGCCTACCACCTGCCACTGGATGCGCACCCGGTGCTCGGCAACAACGCGCAGCTGGCCCGGGTGTTGGGCATCGCGCTGGAGGAGGGCGTGCGGTTCGGTGACCAGGGACTGGGGTTCATCGGACGGCGCGAGGGTCCCGATGCCCGTTCCCTGGCCAGGCATGTGGAGGGGGTGCTGGGTCGTCCGGTCACGCTGGTGGTTGAACCCGACCGGCCGGTCCGCCGCATCGGTCTGTGCACCGGCGGGGCGCAAGGGCAGTTCGAGGCCGCCATGGCCGCGGGCGTCGACGCTTACATCACCGGTGAGATTTCGGAGCCGCAGGCGCACCTTGCCCGCGAATGCGGCGTGGCCTACCTGGCTTGCGGCCATCACGCCACCGAGCGCTACGGCGCACCGGCGGTGGCCGCCCATGTGGCGGCAGCCCTGGGTGTCGAGCACCAATTCATCGACATCCCCAACCCCGCATGAATGCCCTGCCGGTTGTGATCAGCATGGGCGATCCCACGGGAATCGGTCCCGAGATCGTCCTGCGCGCCCTGCGCGAGCGGCCCGCGTTGCGCGACTGTGTGGTGGTGATCGGCGACCTCCCGAGCCTGCGCCGTGCCGCCGCGCTGGGCGGGCACCGCGCCGATTCGGCCGTTGACCCGCTGGTGCTCGCCGATGTGGGTGAGGTGGCGGCGTGGCGCGATCGTCCGCCCGGTGCGGTGGCGGTGGTGCAGCCGGTCCTGGAGCGAGAGCCGAGGCACGAGCCGCTGCACGAGCTTCCTTGGGGCCGCGTCAGTGCGGCCGCCGGCCGGGCCGCGGCCGCGGCGGTGCGCCTGGGGGCGCGGGCGGCGCTGTCGGGGCAGGCCAGTGCGCTGGTGACGGCGCCGCTGCACAAGGAAGCCCTGGCCGCCGCGGGCGAGCCGTATCCCGGGCACACCGAGCTGCTGCAGGCGATGGCAGCCGATCACCAGCGGACCGACATCCAGCACCTTCCCGTTCGCATGATGCTCAGTGCGCCCGGCCTGTCCACCGTGCTGGTGAGCATTCACCTGTCGCTTCGGCTGGCGCTCGATCAGGTGACGACCGGACAGGTCCTGGAGACCATCCGGATCACCGACGCCCATTGGCGCCGCCTGGGGCGACCCCGCCCGCGCATCGCCGTGGCAGGGCTCAATCCGCATGCCGGGGAGGGCGGTCTGTTCGGCCGTGAGGAGATCGAACACATCGCTCCCGCCGTGCAGGCCGCCCGCGCCGAGGGCATCGACGCCAGCGGGCCGCATCCCCCCGACACGGTGTTCATGCGGGCGCGGCAGGGCGCGTCAGATGTGGTCGTGGCGATGTACCACGATCAGGGACTGATTCCCGTCAAGTTGCTGGGCGTGGAACACGGGGTGAACACCACCCTCGGTCTGCCGTTCGTCCGCACCAGCCCCGACCACGGCACCGCGTTCGACATCGCGGGACGCGGCGTCGCCAGCGCGGCCAGCATGCTGGCGGCCATCGACGCAGCCGTCAGCGCGGTTCAGGCCTGACCCGGCGCGGGCTATTTCTTCAGGCTGTCGCGGATTTCGCGCAGCAGCACCGTGTCTTCCGGCGTGGCGGCGGGCGGGGCAGGCGGTGCTTCGCGCTTGAGGCGGTTGATCTGCTTGACCATCAGGAAGATGATGAACGCCAGGATGATGAAGTTGATGGCCACCGTGATGAAGTTGCCGTAGGCGAGCACCGGCACGCCAGCCGCCTTCATGGCCGCGAGGGTGCGGGCGGTGCCTTCGGGCGCGGTGCCCAGCACCACGAACAGGTTGCTGAAATCGAGCTTGCCGAACACCAGGCCCACCGCCGGCATGATCACGTCGTCCACCAACGACCCCACGATCTTGCCGAACGCGCCGCCGATGATCACGCCGACGGCCAGATCGATCACGTTGCCCTTGACCGCAAATTCCTTGAATTCCTGCATCATCCCCACGATTTCCTCCGGTTTGTGTTGGATTCGGCGGCGATTCTCACATGCGCCCGGCCGGCGCGCGACCCCCGGCATGTCCTGATAGCCCACTGCGGCATGCGCCGACCTCGGTCCGCCTCGAGCCCTCCAGTACAATGCCGGGTTGTCCCTGACATCCCCCACCTCGACCGCGAGAAAGACCCCCATGAGTGAAGCTACTGCCAACAGCGGGCACGCCGCTGGGGCCAACAACGGCAAGGCCGCTGTCGACAGCAGCCGCCGGACCTGGCTGATCACCTCCTGCGCCATGGGTGGCGTTGGTGCCGCTGCCGTCGCCGTGCCCTTCGTGAGCTCCTTCCAGCCCTCCGAGCGCGCCCGTGCCGCCGGTGCCGCCGTTCAGGTCGATGTGTCCAACATCGCCCCCGGGGAAAAGATCGTGGTCGAGTGGCGCGGCAAGCCCGTGTGGGTTTTCCGCCGCACGCCCGAGCAGCTCGCCTCGCTCGAACAGATCGAAGGCCAGCTGGCCGATCCCAATTCCGAGCGCACCGCCTACCCGACCCCCGAGTACGCCAAAAACCGCCACCGCTCGATCAAGCCGGAAATCCTGGTGACCGTGGGCATCTGCACCCACCTGGGCTGCTCGCCCGGCGACAAGCTCACCCCCGGTCCGCAGCCCTCGCTGCCCGATGACTGGAAGGGTGGCTTCCTCTGCGCCTGCCACGGATCGACCTTCGATGTGGCCGGCCGGGTGTTTTCCAACAAACCCGCTCCCGACAATCTGGAAATCCCTCCGCACTACTATGCGTCCGACACCATGCTGGTGGTTGGCGAAGAGAAGCAGGGCTGAGGCCCGCACGCGGAACGATTCACTGAGGAACCCCGAGGCACTTCCCCATGGCTGAATTCAAGCAGATTTCCCCCGATGCGCCGATGAGCCAGCAGGCGCTGAACTGGATCGACAACCGGTTCCCGCTGTCCAAGCTCTACAACGAGCACCTGGCCGAGTACTACGCACCGAAGAACTTCAACTTCTGGTACTTCTTCGGCTCGCTGGCGCTGCTGGTGCTGGTGATCCAGATCGTCACCGGCATCTTTCTGGTGATGCACTACAAGCCCGACGCGAACCTGGCGTTTGCATCGGTCGAGTACATCATGCGCGACGTGCCATGGGGCTGGCTGATCCGTTACATGCACTCCACCGGCGCTTCGGCGTTCTTCGTGGTGGTGTACCTGCACATGTTCCGCGGCCTGATCTACGGCAGCTACCGCAAGCCCCGCGAACTGGTCTGGGTGTTCGGCTGCGCCATCTTCCTGTGCCTGATGGCCGAGGCCTTCATGGGCTACCTGCTGCCCTGGGGCCAGATGTCGTACTGGGGTGCGCAGGTGATCGTGAACCTGTTCTCCGCCATCCCGTTCATCGGTCCCGACCTCGCCCTGCTGATCCGCGGCGACTATGTCGTGGGCGACGCCACCCTGAACCGCTTCTTCAGCTTCCACGTGATCGCGGTCCCGCTCGTCCTGCTGGGGCTGGTGGTGGCCCACATCATCGCGCTGCACGAAGTGGGTTCCAACAACCCCGACGGCGTCGAGATCAAGGCCAACAAGGACGCCAGCGGCAAGCCGGTGGACGGCATTCCGTTCCACCCGTACTACACCGTGCACGACATCCTGGGCGTGTCGGTGTTCCTGATGCTTTTCTCCGCGGTGGTGTTCTTCGCCCCCGAGATGGGTGGCTACTTCCTTGAGTACAACAACTTCATCCCGGCCGATCCCCTGACCACGCCGCTGCACATTGCCCCGGTCTGGTACTTCACGCCCTTCTACTCCATGCTGCGCGCCATCACCGCCGAGATGATGTACGTGCTCGTGGCCTGCGTGATCGCCGGCGCCGTGTTGGGCGTGCTCAAGGCCCAGGTGGCCAGCCTGTTCAAGGGTGTCATCGTGGGTGCCGCCATCGCGGCCTCGGTGGCCATGCTTGCCATCGACGCCAAGTTCTGGGGCGTGGTGGTGATGGGCGCCGCCGTGATCATCCTGTTCTTCCTGCCCTGGCTCGACTACAGCCCGGTGAAGTCGATCCGCTACCGCCCGAGCTGGAACAAGTGGCTCTACGGCATCTTCGTGGTCAACTTCTTCGTGCTCGGCTACCTGGGCATCAAGCCCCCGGGCGCCTGGGGCGTCGTGGCCGGCCAGGACATCGCACAACGCGTTTCCCAGATCGGCACGCTGTTCTACTTCGGCTTCTTCCTGCTGATGCCCTGGTGGAGCCGCCTCGGCGACTTCAAGCCAGTGCCCAGCCGCGTGGTGTTCCAGCCGCACTGAGCCACAGCGTCATCCGGAGATCGAAAGCAATGAAAAAAATCCTCATCGGGCTCGCGCTGAGCCTGGGCCTTTCGGGGGCGGTGCTCGCGGCGGGTCCTGCCATCCCGCTGGACAAGGCGCCTCAGCGCACCAACGACATGGCGGCCCTGCAAAATGGCGCCAAACTGTTCGTCAACTACTGCCTGAACTGCCATTCCGCGGCGTTCATGCGCTACAACCGCCTGCGCGACATCGGCCTGACCGATCAGCAGATCGCGGAGAACATGACCTTCGCGACCGACAAGATCGGTGACACCATGAAGGCGGCGATCGACCCGAACATGGCCAAGGCCTGGTTCGGCAAGAACCCGCCCGACCTGACCCTGATCGCCCGTTCCCGCTCCAGCGCCACGGCCGGGCCCGGCACCGATTACCTCTACACGCTGCTGCGCAGCTACTACCGCGACGACACCAAGCCCACCGGCTGGAACAACAAGGCCTATCCCAACATCGGCATGCCGAACCCGCTCTGGGAACTGCAGGGCGAACAGAAGCCGGTGATGCAGAAGGTCATGAGCCACGGTCACGAAGTCGAGGTGCTGGCCGGTTGGGAGCAGGTCAAGCCCGGCACCATGACGCCCGCCGAGTTCGACCAGAACGTGGGTGACCTGGTGGCCTACCTGCAGTGGATGGCGGAACCCGCTGCCAACAACCGCGTGCGAATCGGCGTCTGGGTGATGCTCTTCCTCGCGCTCTTCACTGTCGTCGCGTGGCGCCTCAACGCCGCGTTCTGGAAAGACATCAAATAATCCCCGGCCGCGGCGGCGCAATCCGCCGCTGCGCCCGTCCACAGTGGCCTGCGGTGCCGACACGGCACAATCGCAAGCCACTGTTTTCCGTTTCAGGAGACGCCAACCATGATGGTTTTGTACTCGGGCACCACCTGCCCCTATTCGCACCGCTGCCGTTTCGTGCTGTTCGAAAAGGGGATGGACTTCGAGATCCGCGACGTCGACTTGTACAACAAGCCCGAAGACATCAGCGTGATGAACCCCTACGGTCAGGTGCCCATCCTGGTCGAGCGCGATCTCATCCTGTACGAGTCGAACATCATCAACGAGTACATCGACGAGCGCTTCCCGCACCCGCAGCTCATGCCCGGTGATCCGGTGGACCGCGCCCGCGTCCGGCTGTTCCTGCTCAACTTCGAAAAAGAGCTGTTCGCCCATGTGTCGGTGCTCGAGTCGCGCAGCAGCAAGGGCAACGACAAAGCCCTGGAAAAGGCCCGCTCGCACATCCGCGACCGGCTCACGCAGCTGGCCCCGGTGTTCATGAAGAACAAGTACATGCTGGGCGAGAATTTCTCGATGCTCGACGTGGCCATCGCGCCGCTGCTCTGGCGCCTGGACTTCTACGGCATCGAGCTCAGCAAGAACGCCGCGCCGCTGCTCAAGTACGCCGAGCGCATCTTCTCTCGCCCGGCCTACATCGAAGCGCTCACGCCGTCCGAGAAGGTGATGCGCAAGTAAGCGGCCAACCGGCCTTCCTGCGATGAGCCGCCCCCAGACGTCCGTCCCCTCCACGCGCCCGTACCTGATCCGGGCGCTGTACGAGTGGTGCAGCGAGAACGGCTTTTCGCCCTACATCGCCGTGCATGTCGACGCCACGGTGCAGGTGCCGCTGGAGTACGTCAAGAACGGCGAGATCGTGCTCAACGTCAGCATGGACGCCACCAACGGCCTGCGCCTGGGCAACGACTACATCGAATTCAAGGCCCGGTTCGGGGGGGTGGCGCGCGACATCGTGGTGCCCGTCACCCACGTGATCGCGATCTACGCCCGCGAAAATGGCCAGGGCATGGCGTTCCCCGCGCCTGCACCCGCGCTGGCCGATCCGTCGCCAGCGCCGACGGCGCCAGTCCTGGCGCCCGACTCACAGCCTGCGCCATTGCGCGCGGTCCCCGCAGACGGCGCGAATCCGCCCGACGGCGGTGGTGGTGACGGGCCCGGGCGTCCGGGGGGGCGCCCCCAGCTCAAGCGCATCAAGTAGCCCTCGCCTGCAGGCGATGGGCCCCGTCCTAGAATGATGGTCTTCGCCGCTTTAGCTCAGTTGGTAGAGCAATCGCCTTGTAAGCGATAGGTCGTCCGTTCGAGTCGGACAAGCGGCACCATCCCGGCTGCGTTCAGGTGCGCCGGCAAGGGTCCACCAAGCGCGGCTGCCCATGCCACCCGCCTCCCTTCGGGCGACGCTCATCGCCCTGGCGTTTGGACCTTGATCCGGATTGAGCTAACCTGCGACCCGTTTTCGTGCAGTTTGTCACGGAGAGCAGGAAGCAACTGCCGCACTTTGGCCGCCGCTGCCGAGCTGGTGACCAGCAGGCACCACTCGCCTTCGTTGAGCGGCCCTGCAGCCACTTGCTGGCGAAGGGCAGCGGGCAGCAGGGGGCGAACGTGGTCCAGGCAGCGCTGGGATGCTTCGGCCCGCGCCCGCAACTGGGCCAGGCTCGGGGCGGCGCCCACCGCCTCCTGGAGGCTGAAGACAGAGGGAGATCGGTACCCGGACATGCGGTGATTCTCACCGACCCGGCGATCGCTGGAACGCGCCCAGGTGCGGCCCTGCGATCGGCGCAGCAAAGGACAGCAACGTGCACATCATCATCACAGACGCCTGGCTCGCCCGGCGACAGGCCCTGCACCTGAACGGCTGGAAGCTCATTGGCGCCGCCGCCCTGTGCATGGTCCTGCTCCTCGCGGGCACCCTGGCCACCTACCACTGGGTGTTTCTCGAAGGCATCCGCCAGGGCTGGCCCGGCTTCTCCTCGGTGGCGCGCCTGGTTCACCGCGACACCGAAGGCGAGCGGGACGCCTACCTGCGGGCCAACCTCGACGCGATGGCCCGCAAGCTCGGCGAAATGCAGGCCCGCATGATGCAGATCGATTCGCTCGGCGAGCGGGTCGCGGGCCTGGCAGGGCTTGAGCCGGCGCAGGCGCGACCGCCCTTGCCGGGCTCTGGCGGCGCGCTGGTCGCCAACCGTTCCCTCACGCTGGAAGAACTCATGACCGAGGTGGATGCGCTCGATCAGGGCACCGGCTCGCGGGTGGACTGGCTCACGGCGATCGAGTCCCGCCTGTTCGACCAGAAGATCCAGCGAACGCTGGTGCCCACCGAGAAGCCCGTGGTGGGGGTCCAGGTTGGTTCGTCGTTCGGTTTCAGGATCGACCCGATCACCGGGCAATCGGCCTTGCACACCGGCCTCGATTTCCCGGCCGACACCGGGACCCCGATTCTCGCGGCGGCCGGGGGGGTGGTGATTGCGCAGGAATACCACCCCGCCTACGGCAACCTGGTCGAGGTGGACCACGGCAACGACCTGGTCACCCGTTACGCCCACGCCTCCAAGGTGCATGTGCGCAAGGGTGACATCGTCAAGCGCGGCCAAAAGATCGCCGAAGTCGGGTCGACCGGGCGTTCCACCGGTCCGCACCTGCACTTCGAGGTCTGGGTGGCGGGCGTGCCCCAGGACCCGCAAAAGTTCCTCCGCGCGGGCGAGCAGATCGCCGCCCGCGACACCAAGGCAAAGGCAGCGACCCAGCGCTGACCGAGAGCCGGGCCCCCGGCTAAAATGCCCGTTTCGCGCTTGAAAGCCGCGCGAATGCCGGCATCTCCAGTGCCGGCGTCCGGCGGCCAGCAGCACCGGACGCACCTGCGCCCACCCGACTGATCACCTCCGTCTGCCCCGCGCGCCCCGGTTCGCGATGCAGGCGCATCAACATGGCCACCAACTTCCTCACCAAGCTCTTCGGAAGCCGCAACGACCGACTGCTCAAGCAGTACCGCAAGACGGTCGAGCGCATCAATGCCCTGGAGCCCCAGTTCGAGAAACTGAGCGACGAGGAACTGCGCGGCAAGACCGACGCCTTCCGGCAGCGCATCGCCGCCGGTGAAACCGTCGACGCGCTGTTGCCCGAGGCCTTCGCGGTCGTGCGCGAGGCAAGCAAGCGCGTCATGAAGATGCGCCACTTCGATGTGCAGATGCTCGGCGGCATCGCCCTGCACAACGGCAAGGTGGCCGAAATGCGAACAGGTGAGGGCAAGACCCTCACCGCCACCTTGCCGGTCTACCTCAATGCACTGGCCGGCAAGGGCGTTCACGTGGTCACGGTCAACGACTACCTGGCCAACCGGGACGCCCAGTGGATGGGTCGCATCTACAACTTCCTCGGCCTCACCGTGGGTGTCAACCTGCCGCAGATGCAGCGGGAGGAAAAGCAGGCCGCGTACCGCTCGGACATCACCTACGGCACCAACAACGAATACGGTTTCGACTACCTCCGCGACAACATGGTCTACGAGGCCGCGGACCGGGTGCAGCGAGGCCTGCACTTCGCGATCGTCGACGAGGTCGACTCGATCCTGATCGACGAAGCCCGCACGCCGCTGATCATCAGCGGGCAGGCCGAAGACCAGACCGCCGTGTACCTGGCCATCAACCAGCTGGTGCCGCACCTGCAGCGCCAGGAAGGCGAAGCCGACCCCCGCACCGGTGAAGGCGTCATCAAGCCGGGCGATTTCACGCTCGATGAAAAAGGCCGCACCATCCACCTCACCGAGCAGGGCCACGAACACGCCGAGCAGCTGCTCGCCAAGGCCGGCCTGCTGCCCGAGGGGGCGTCGCTCTACGACCCGGCCAACATCGCGCTGCTGCACCACCTGGTCACCTCGCTGAAGGCGCACCACCTTTATTTCCGCGACCAGCACTACGTCAACCAGGGCGGCGAAATCGTCATCGTCGACGAATTCACCGGACGCCTGATGGCGGGCCGCCGCTGGAGCGACGGCCTGCACCAGGCCGTGGAGGCCAAGGAAGGCGTGGCCATCCAGCCCGAGAACCAGACGCTGGCCTCGATCACGTTCCAGAACTACTTCCGCCTCTACGGCAAGCTGTCGGGCATGACGGGCACCGCCGACACCGAGGCCTACGAATTCCAGGAGATCTACGGTCTCGAGACGGTGGTGGTGCCCCCCAACCGCCAGAGCAAGCGGCAGGACCAGCTCGACCGGGTCTACAAGACCACCAAGGAAAAATACGACGCTGCCATCACCGACATCGAGGAATGCCAGCAGCGCGGCCAGCCGGTGCTGGTCGGCACCTCGTCGATCGAGAACTCCGAGATCATCTCGCAGCTGCTCACCGCCAGGAAGCTGCCCCACCAGGTGCTCAACGCCAAGCAGCACGCCCGCGAGGCGGACATCATTGCGCAGGCAGGGCGGTCGGGCGCCATCACCATCGCCACCAACATGGCAGGCCGCGGCACCGACATCGTGCTGGGTGGCAACCTCGAGAAGATGGTTGAAGCGGTCATGGCCGACCCGTCGCTCGACGACGCCACCCGAACCGCCCGTGCCGACCAGTTGCGCGCGCAATGGCAGGCCGACCACGAGCACGTGGTGGCCCTTGGCGGTCTCCGCATCATTGCCACCGAGCGCCACGAGAGCCGACGCATCGACAACCAGTTGCGCGGCCGTTCGGGCCGCCAGGGCGACCCGGGCTCCAGCCGCTTCTACCTGTCGCTCGACGATCCGCTGATGCGCATCTTCGCCGGCGATCGCGTGCGGGCCATCATGGACCGCCTCAAGATGCCCGAGGGCGAGGCCATCGAGGCCGGCATCGTCACGCGCAGCATCGAGAGCGCCCAACGCAAGGTCGAAGCCCGCAACTTCGACATCCGCAAGCAGCTGCTCGAATACGACGATGTGTCCAACGACCAGCGCAAGGTGATCTACCAGCAGCGCAACGACATCCTCGACGCCACCAACCTGCGCGCCCAGATCGATTCCCTGCGCGATGGCGCCATGACCGATCTGGTGCACCAGTTCGTGCCCGAGGGCAGCGTCGAGGAGCAATGGGACCTGCCCGCACTCGAGAAGGCATTGCGCGAGGAATGGGGTGTCGACGCTCCGGTGACGGGCTGGGTGTCCGACGCAGAGTCGATCGACGTCGAGGACATCGTCGAGCGCGTGTGCGCCGCGGCCAAAGCGGCCTTCGATGCCAAGGTGGCCCAGGTCGGCGAAGAGCACTTCACCTCGTTCGAACGCGTGGTGCTGCTGCAAACCATCGATTCGCAGTGGCGCGAGCACCTGGCGGCGCTTGACTACCTGCGTCAGGGCATCCACCTGCGTGGCTACGCCCAGAAACAGCCCAAGCAGGAATACAAGCGCGAAGCCTTCCTGCTGTTCGGGCAGTTGCTCGATGCGGTCAAGAACGACGTCACGCGCATGCTCATGAACGTGCGGGTGCAGTCGGCCGAACAGATTTCCCAGGTCGCCGAGCAGATGGAAGAGCGGGCCGAGTCCATCAGCAACGTCACCTACACCGCACCGACGGAAACCGGCGAGGTCGAAACCATCGCCGACCCGGCCAGCGCAGCGCCCCGCGCGGGCGATGTGCCCCGCGTCGGTCGCAACGACCCGTGCCCTTGCGGCAGCGGCAAGAAGTACAAGCACTGCCACGGCAAGCTCGACTGACGCCGGCATTTGGCGACGCAACATTCCGGAGACCCCAGATGCCCGTCCAGCTCACCGCCCCGATCGAATCCGATCTGTTGCCGATCGCGGGTGTCCGGATCGGCGTGGCCGAAGCCGGCATCCGCAAGGCCAACCGCAAGGACCTGACCGTCTTTCTGCTCGACGAAGGTTGCAGCGTGGGCGCCGTGTTCACGCGCAACCGCTATGCGGCTGCGCCGGTGCAGGTGTGCCGTGAGCACCTGGCCAGCGGGCAAGGCATTCGGGCCATGGTCATCAACACCGGCAACGCGAACGCGGGCACTGGCGACAGTGGCCTGGCGAACGCGAGGCAGACCTGTTCGGCGCTGGCGCGCTCGCTGGGCCTGCACCATGAGCAGGTGCTGCCGTTTTCCACCGGCGTGATCATGGAGCCGCTGCCCATGGACCGTCTGCTGGGCGGGCTCCCGGCCGCGTTGACGCACGCTGCGCAGCCGCAGCACGACAGTGGCGCCCACTGGCTGGCGGCGGCCCAGGGCATCATGACGACCGACACGGTGCCCAAGGCCGCCAGCGCCCGCTTTGCCCTGGCCGGGCGCGAGGCCCGTGCCACCGGCATTGCCAAGGGGGCCGGCATGATCCGCCCGAACATGGCCACCATGCTGGGCTATCTGGCCACCGACGCAGCCGTGCACCCGGCCGTGATGGGCGAGCTCGCCCGGCGCCTGGCCGATGCGTCGTTCAACCGGGTCACGGTGGACGGAGACACCAGCACCAACGACTCGTTTGTCGTGGTGGCCACGGGCCGCGCCGCCAACCCGGTGATCACCGATCTGGCATCGGCCGAAGGGCAGGCCCTCCTGTCGGCCCTGGTTCCGCTGGCCCGCCAGCTGGCCCACGCCATCGTGCGCGATGGCGAAGGCGCCACCAAGTTCATCACCATCCGGGTCGAAGGCGGCCGCTCGGCCGACGAATGTCTGAAGGCGGCCTATGCGGTCGCGCATTCGCCCCTCGTCAAGACGGCGTTTTTTGCCAGCGACCCCAACCTGGGCCGCATTCTGGCGGCCGTGGGCTACGCGGGCATCGACGATCTCGACATCGGTGGCATCGACCTCTGGCTGGGCGACGTGCACGTGGTGACGAAAGGCGGTCGCCACCCGGACTACCGCGAGGAAGACGGTCAGCGCGTGATGAAACCCGCCGAAATCACGGTTCGCATCGGCCTGGGCCGGGGTGCGGCCACCGAAACCGTCTGGACCTGCGACTTCAGCCACGATTACGTCACCATCAACGCCGACTACCGCTCATGAACCCGACCTTCGAGCGCTTGCTGGAGCGCGCCGAAGCGCTGATCGATCGCATCGAGGCGGTGTTGCCCCAGCCGCTGGGCGAACCCGACTGGGCGGTCTCGACGGCGTTCCGTTACCGCAAGCGCAGTTCCGGACATGGCACGCTGGAGCCCGTGCGGCATGTCGCCACCATTGCCCTGGCCGACCTGCAGGAGGTCGACGCCCAGAAAGAGCGCATCCAGCGCAACACCGAGCACTTCGTGCAGGGCCTGCCGGCCAACAACGTGTTGCTGACCGGTGCGCGCGGGACCGGCAAGAGTTCGCTGGTCAAGGCATGCCTCAACGCCTACGCCGATCGCGGCCTGCGACTCATCGAGGTTGACAAGGCCGATCTGGTCGACCTGCCCGACATCGTCGACGTCGTGGCAGGCCGTCCCGAGAAGTTCATCGTCTATTGCGACGACCTCAGCTTCGAGGACGGCGAGCCCGGCTATAAGGCCCTCAAGTCCATCCTCGACGGTTCGGTGTCTGCGTCGAGCGCCAACGTGCTGATCTATGCCACCAGCAACCGTCGCCACCTGCTGCCCGAGTACATGAAGGAGAACCTGAGTTACACGCACACCGCCGACGGCGAAGTGCACCCTGGCGAGGTGGTGGAGGAGAAGATTTCGTTGTCCGAACGGTTCGGTCTGTGGATCAGCTTTTACCCGTTCAGTCAGGACGAATACCTCGCCATCGTCGCGCAGTGGCTGTCGTCGTTCGGCGTCTCGCCCGAGGCCATTGAGGCGGCGCGACCGCAGGCGCTGGTGTGGGCCCTTGAGCGCGGGTCGCGCAGCGGGCGGGTGGCCTACCAGTTCGCGCGCGATTTCGCGGGATCGCACGCCACAGGCGCATGAGCAGCGACGTGCTGGTGGTCGATGGCGGCCGCGGTTCGGGCAGTGCCGATCGCCCGATCACCGAGGTTGCGGTGGGCGTGCTCATCGATGCCACGGGCCGGTTCCTCCTCACGTCACGACCGAAAGGCAAGGTGTACGCGGGCCACTGGGAGTTTCCGGGCGGCAAACTTGAAGCGGGCGAGACGGTCGAGCAGGCCCTTCGGCGCGAATTGCAGGAAGAGATCGGTGTGACCATCGGTCCTGCCCGGCCCTGGAGGACCCAGTTGGTGGACTACCCGCATGCCTTGGTGCGGCTGCACTTCTGCAAGGTGTTCGACTGGACGGGTGATCTCCAGATGCACGAAGGCCAGCAGTTCAGCTGGGAGCGCCTTCCGGTGCAATGCGCGCCGGTGTTGCCCGGCACGGTGCCGGTGCTTCGGTGGCTTGAGGAAGAGGCCGCCGGCGCCTGACCCCGGGAGGCCGACGCGCCAGGGCGTCAGCTTTTCTCGAAGTCGGGATCGCTCTGGCCCTCGCGCTCGGGCACCGCGTACTGTTCGCTGGCCCAGGCGCCCAGGTCCTGATGCCGGCAACGTTCGCTGCAGAAGGGGCGCCAACGGTTGGATGGCCCGTATACGCTGTCGCCGCCGCAGGCGGGGCAGCGCACGGTGCGTTCCTCGATCTCGGGCTTCACGGCGTCAGGCGCAGAGGGTGAGTTCGAAGACGCCGTCTTCGCCCGCGGGGTGCAGGCGCTGGTCGTCGCCCATTCGCATGAGCCGCACCGAAAACATCAACCGGTTGCCACTGATCTCGGGGATCATCCCCGGCTCCGGGTCGATGCGCAGGCGCAGCAACTGAAAGCTTCGGCCCTGGGGCAGGTTTTGCTGGAACTGCCCGCCCACGGCCACCACCTTTTGAGGGGTGCCGGTGTCGCGCATCATCTTGAGCAGCAGGACCACGGCCTCGGCCAGCGGAGCCACCGAGCGCGACCACGCCGCGAGATCGGCCTGTCGGCGGCTTGCGGGCAGGTGCTGCCAGTGGAAATAGGCCGGAAGGTCGAACTCGCAGGTGCCACCCGGAATGCCGATCCGGCTTCGGATGGCCATCAGCCAGTCGTTCTCCGCAAGCTGGCTGCCGGGTTTGCCGGCCACTTCGGCGATCTGCGCGAAGCAGCCGTCGATCTGGGCGATCACGGCGTTCAGGGCATCTTCTGAAATGGCCGGATTGCCCCGGTAGCCCACCAGCGTCTGCTTGTGACGATCGAGGTCCTTGAGCACGTCGGATTTCATGTCTGCGCGCGAGGCCACATCCATGATTTCGAACAGCGTCTGGATCGCGTAGTGGTGGTCGAGCGCGTGCTCGCGCGGCACCAGCAAGGCCAGCCGCTTGAAGAGCTGCTCCAGCCGCAGGTAGGTGCGGATGCGTTCGTTGAAAGGGTATTCGTACAGGATCACTGGCTCGATGGGCCGGGGCGTCGAGCCGCGGGCCGGTCGATCATAGCCCGAAGCGCGGCGACAACCGGTCGATCAGGGCATGCAGACGGTCCAGGTCGTCCACATCGTTGAAGATGACGGCGTCGGCAGCGGCCAGGCGTTGCGCGCGCGTGGCCTGCTGTCGCATCACCGCCAGCGTGGTGTCGGCGTCCCACCCGCTGCGGCTCTGCACACGCCTGACTTGTGTGGCTTCGCTGCAGTCGACCACGATCACCCGGTCCAGCTGAGGGCGCCAACGGGGCGATTCGACCAGCAGCGGCACATCGAACACGATGCAGCGCGAAGTGCTTTTCGCCACCCGGACGGCCATGGCGCGCGCGACGATGGGGTGCACGATCGACTCAAGGCGCTGGCGCGCCGACGGGTCGTCGAACACCAGCGATCGCATCCGCTGGCGGTCCAGCGCGCCCGAGCCATCGATGAACGCGGCGCCGAAGCTCTGCCTGATTGATTCGATGGCCGACCCGCCGGCGGCGGTGCTGTCGCGTGAAATGGCGTCCGCGTCGATCAGCTCTGCGCCCCTGGAACGAAGCCGGGCGCCCACGGTGCTCTTGCCGCTGCCGATGCCGCCGGTGAGCCCGATGCGCCAGACGCTGTTGCCGCTCACAGGCCCACGGCCGCGAGGATGGCCGATGGTCCGAACACCATGGCCGTCAGACCGCCGAGGGCAAGGAAGGGCCCGAAGGGCACGTAGCCACCTTCGCGCAGCTGTCCCACCAGCTTGATGCCGATGCCGATCACGGCACCGATCACCGACGCCATCAGGATGATGGGCACCAGGGCCTGCCAGCCGAACCAGGCGCCAAAGGCCGCGAACAACTTGAAGTCGCCATAGCCCATGCCTTCCTTGCCCGTCAACAGCTTGAAGGCCCAGTAGATCAGCCACAGCGACAGGTAGCCTCCCACCGCACCCCAGAGCGCGTCGGCCAGCGGCACCGGCGTCACCCCCAGCGCTGCGGCCACCAGGCCCGCCCACAGCAGTGGCAGGGTGATGTCATCCGGCAGCAGGGTGGTGTCCCAGTCGATGCAGGCCAGCGCCAGAACCGCTGCCGCGAAGCCGCACCACGCCAGACCGGCGGCGTTCAATCCCCAGTGCCAGCCGGCCCAGGCGAACAGCCCACCGGTGACGATCTCGACCAAGGGGTAGCGCAGACCGATGCCCTTGCCGCACGAGCTGCAGCGCCCGCGCAGTGCCAGGTAGCTCACCACGGGGATGTTCTCGAACCAGCGGATCCTGTGTCCGCAGTGGGGGCAGGCCGAACGCGGCACCACCAGGTTGTACGGCTCTGGTTCCGGTGCGGGCGCAGCATCGCCCTTGGCCTGAAGTTCGGCGCATTCCGCGGCCCATTGCCGTTCCATCATGCGGGGCAGGCGGTGGATCACGACGTTGAGGAAGCTGCCCACCAGCAGCCCGAGCACACCCAGCACCGCCGCGGCGGGCGCGCCCATCGTGAACTCGGTCATCAAACCACCTGGCCGAGCTTGAAGATCGGAAGGTACATCGACACCACGATGCCACCGATGACGGTGCCCAGCACCACGATGATGATGGGCTCCATCAGGCTGGAGATGCCCGCCACCATGTCATCGACTTCGGCCTCGTAGAAGTCGGCCGCTTTGCCAAGCATGTGGTCGATGGAACCAGATTCCTCGCCAATGGCGCACATCTGGAGCACCATGGATGGAAAGATGTTGGCGTTGCCCATCGCAGTGGTGAGGCTCACGCCGGTGGAGACTTCCTGCTGGATCTTCTCGGTGGCAATGGCATAGACCGAATTGCCCGAGGCACCGCCCACCGAGTCGAGCGCCTCGACCAGCGGAACGCCGGCGCCGAACATCGTGGCCAGCGTGCGGGTCCAGCGCGCGATCACCGCCTTCTCGATCATCTCGCCGAAGATCGGCATCTTGAGCAGCAGGCGGTCCATGAACTGCTGGACCCTTTCGTTGCGTTTCCAGGCCTGCATGAAGAAGTAGAAGCCACCACCCAGGCCGCCGAAGATCAGCCACCAATAGGCCACGAAGAACTCGCTCATCCCGATCACGAACAACGTGGGCGCCGGGAGGTCGGCACCAAAGCTGGTGAACACCTCCTTGAACGAGGGAATCACGAAGATCATGATGACCGCGACCACCACGAAGGCAACGATGATCACCGCGGTGGGGTACATCAGTGCCGACTTGATCTTCGACTTCAGTGCCTCGGTCTTCTCCATGTAGGTCGCCAGGCGGTCCAGCAACTCTTCCAGGATACCGGCGGCCTCGCCCGCTTCGACCAGGTTGCAGTACAGGCTGTCGAAGTACAACGGGTGCTTGCGGAACGCCGAGCTCAGCGAGGTGCCCGTCTCCACGTCGGAGCGAATGTCGTTGAGCAGGCGCGTGACGTTGGGGTTGGGGTTGCCGCGGCCCACGATGTCGAACGCCTGCAGCAGGGGCACACCGGCCTTCATCATGGTGGCCAGCTGGCGCGTGAAGATGGCGATGTCTTTCGGCTTGATCCGCTTGCCCGAGCTGGTGCGGCGTTTCTTGATCTTGCCCGGAATGATGCCCTGGCGCCGCAGCGCCGCGGTGACCTGGTTCTCGCCCTGCGCGCGGGTTTCGCCGCGAACCGGTTTGCCGTTGCGGTCCTTGCCTTCCCACTCGAACACGAATTCCTTGATGCTCTTGCTTGCAACGGTTGCCATGGGAAATCCTCAGGAGGCGGGGTGTCGGTGGGAGATCATTCGTTGGTCACGCTGAGCACTTCCTCGAGGGAAGTCAGCCCGAGCTTGACCTTGAGGAGGCCGGATTCGCGCAACGAGCGCACGCCTTCCTTGCCGGCCTGTTGCGCAATGTCCATCGCGGTGCCGCCGCGAAGGATGATGCGCTGGATCTCCTCGGAGATCGGCATGACCTGGTAGATGCCGACGCGGCCCTTGTAGCCGTTGTTGCAGGCCGAGCAGCCCACCGGTTTGTACGGTGTCCAAGAGCCATCGAGGTCTTCGGCCTTGTAGCCCGCTTCGAGCAGCGCCTTGCGGGGCACGTCCAATGGTGCCTTGCAGTTCGGGCACAGCCGGCGCGCCAGGCGCTGCGCGGTGATCAGGATGACGCTGGAGGCGATGTTGAACGTGGGAATGCCCATGTTCATCATCCGGGTCAGCGTGGTCGGCGCGTCGTTGGTGTGCAGCGTCGACATCACCATGTGACCGGTTTGCGCGGCCTTGATGGCGATGTCGGCCGTTTCAAGGTCGCGGATCTCACCCACCATGATCACGTCCGGATCCTGGCGAAGGAAGGCCTTCAGCGCGACCGCGAAGGTCAGCCCGGCCTTTTCGTTCATGTTGACCTGATTGACCCCGGGCAGGTTGATCTCGGACGGGTCTTCCGCGGTCGAGATGTTCACGCCCGGCTTGTTCAGGATGTTCAGGCAGGTGTAGAGCGACACCGTCTTGCCCGATCCGGTGGGGCCGGTGACGAGCACCATGCCGTAGGGCCGCGAAATGGCGTTGAGCAGGCGTTCCTTCTCTTCGGGCTCGTAGCCCAGCGCGTCAATGCCCAGTTTGGCCTGGCTCGGGTCCAGGATACGGATCACGATCTTTTCGCCGAAGAGCGTGGGCAGCGTGCTGACCCGGAAATCGATCACCCGGTCGGCGCCGACCTTGAGCTTCATGCGCCCGTCCTGGGGCACGCGCTTCTCGGAGATGTCCATGCGCGAGATGACCTTGATGCGCGAGGCCAGCTTGTCCTTGATGGCCACAGGCGGAGACGCGATCTCGCGCAGCTCGCCGTCGATCCGGAAGCGGACGCGGTAGGTGTGCTCGTACGGTTCGAAGTGCAGATCGGACGCGCGCATGTTGAACGCGTCGATCAGCATCTTGTGCAGGAACTTGACGACCGGTGCGTCGTCGACTTCGGTGGCTTTTTCGGCGGTGTCCGCGACGGCGGTTTCGGCGGCCAGTTCGTCGAATTCAACGTCGCCGACGATGTTGTCCATCGCTTCGCTGACGGACTTGGTCTGCGCCTCGACCAGGCGGCTGAGTTTGTCGAATTCGGCGATTACCCAGTCCACGCCCATCTGGGTCGCGAACTTGATCTTTTCGGCCGCTTGCTGATCGGACGGGTCGGCGGTGGCGACGATCAGGCGGTTGTTGCGCTTGCTGAGGACGACGATGCGGAAGTCGGCGCAGATCTTCGGGTCCAGCAGTCCGGTGGGCAGCCGCTGCACATCGACCGCATCGAGGTCGAGCAGGGGCGCCGCGAAGGCGGTCGACATGGTGTGCGCGAGGTCGGCCGGCGACACCGCGCCGGACCCGGTGAGTTCCGCGATGAAGCTGGTGCGGCTGCTCTGCGCCTTTCGGTACAGGTCCTCGGCGGCCTTCTGCCCGAGCTTGCCGGCGGAGACGAGCGCGCGCCCCAGGCCCGGGAGGGCCATGGACGGACTGTCCTGGTTGACCATATCGACTGACGCCATATCTCCGTAATCTAACGGAAATCAACAACTTGGACGGCACAATTGACGCCAGTTGTCCGGTAAAACACGGGTCACGTCAGATGGGCGTGTGGTCTGCATGCGACGCCCGGTCTTCGGGGGTATCCCCGGCCAGTTGGCGTGACACGCAAATCCAGATGGTCGGGGTGAGAGGATTCGAACCTCCGGCCTCTACGTCCCGAACGTAGCGCTCTACCAGGCTAAGCTACACCCCGATGGGCCTTGGAGGCCCTTGGCCGGTGGCGTTGCCACCGGGTGCACCGTCTCAGGAGCGTCGCTCCAGCAGTGCAGCCGCCAATTGTAGCAAAGCCGCCTGGTGTTCATTGGCAGGCAGGGAGGCTGCCGCGTTCCACGCGCGCTGCGCCTCGGCTTCGGCCGCCTGCCGCGCCGCCGCCAGCGCCCCGGTGCCATGGATGATGGCCTGGATGGCGCCCAGGTTCTCGATGCGCCCGTGCTCGATCGCGTCCCGGATCAGGGCCCGCTGGGATTCGTCTCCGGTCCGCAGCGCACAGATGATGGGCAGCGTGACCTTGCCTTCTCGAAGGTCATCGCCCAGGTTCTTGCCCAGTTCGTCGGCGTCCCCTTCGTAGTCCAGCACATCGTCGATCACCTGGAATGCCGTTCCAAGGGCCTGCCCGTAGCTGGCGCACGCGTTTTCCACCTCGGCGGGGGCGCCGGCGAGGATGGGCGCCAGGCGCGCACTGGCCTCGAACAGCTTGGCCGTCTTGGAGCGAATCACCCGAAGGTAGGCCTCTTCGTCGATCGAGGCGTCGTGCATGTTCATGAGCTGCAGCACCTCGCCCTCGGCGATCACGTTCGTGGCGTCCGACAGCACCTGCATGACCCGCATGTCGCTCACGTCGACCATCATCTGGAAGGCGCGTGAATACAGGAAGTCGCCCACCAGCACACTGGCGGCGTTGCCGAAGGTCTGGTTGGCGGTGGCCCGGCCCCGGCGAAGGGTGGATTCGTCGACCACATCGTCGTGCAGCAGGGTGGCCGTGTGAATGAACTCGACCACTGCCGCCAACGTGTGCCGATGGGGGTGCGCGCTCGAGAGTGCGCCGCTGACCAGCAGCAGCAGCGCCGGTCGCAACCGCTTGCCGCCGGCACTGATGATGTATTGCGCCACCTCCCGCACCAGCGGCACGTCGGTGGTGAGGCGGTGCTGGATCACCCGGTCCACCTCGGCCATGTCGGCGCGGATCAGGTCAAGGGGCTGGCTGGGGGCGGGGGGTTGGGACAAGGCGGTTCCGCGTTCGGGACGGGCTGGCGTGCCGGATTATAGAAATCGGCCGCACGGCCAACGGCGTGGAGGGTTGCCCCGCCACCATTCGGCGGATGGTCAGGTCCTTTGATTTGCCGCCTCCTGCAGACTGGCTATAATCTTCGGTTCGGCGGAAATTCGTCTGCCGATGCCTGGGCCGGTATCGCCAGACAAGGCGGCGCCGGTGGCAGGCCAACTTCGAGAGGTTCCTATGTACGCGGTCATAAAAACCGGTGGCAAGCAGTATCGCGTGGCTGCCGGCGAAAAAATCAAAGTAGAACAGATTGCTGCGGAAGTGGGCCAAGAGATCGTGTTCGATCAGGTTCTGGCGGTCGGCAACGGCACCGAACTGAAGGTGGGCACCCCCTTGGTCTCCGGCGCAACGGTCACGGTCAAGGTGGTGGCGCACGGTCGTCACGACAAAGTGCGCATCTTCAAGATGCGCCGTCGCAAGCACTACCAGAAGCGCCAGGGTCACCGGCAGAATTTCACCGAGATCGAGATCGCTTCGATCTCGGGCTAAGGAGCAGGCAGATGGCACAGAAAAAAGGCGGCGGCTCTACGCGAAACGGGCGCGATTCCAAGCCCAAGATGCTCGGTGTCAAGGCGTTTGGTGGCGAACTGGTCTCGGCCGGCTCCATCATCGTTCGCCAGCGTGGCACCAAGTTCCACCCCGGCACCAACGTCGGCGTGGGCAAGGACCACACGCTCTTCTCCACGGTCGACGGTCACGTTGAATTCGCGGTCAAGGGTGCCCTGGGTCGCCATGTCGTGAGCGTCACGCCCGTCTGATCGGCGCGTGTTCGCCCGACCCGCAGAAGGCCCGCGCGTGCGGGCCTTTTTCTTGCCCCTTGCCCTGCCCTGATAGAACCCTGCCATGAAGTTTGTCGACGAAGCCCTCATCGAAGTTGCCGCTGGCGACGGAGGCAACGGCTGCGCGTCGTTCCGCCACGAGAAATACAAGGAATTCGGCGGGCCCGATGGCGGCGACGGCGGTCGGGGAGGCCATGTGTACGCCCTGGCCGACGCCGGGCTGAACACCCTGGTGGATTTCCGGTACACGCGCCGCTTCGAAGCCCAGCGCGGGGAACACGGCAAGGGCTCGGACATGTTCGGCGTCAAGGGCGACGACGTCGTGCTGAAGGTGCCGGTCGGCACGATCATTGCCGACGCCGAGACCGGGGCCGTGATCTGCGAAATGCTGGTGGCCGGCGAGCAGGTGATGATTGCCAAGGGCGGCGACGGCGGTTTCGGCAACATGCATTACAAGAGCTCGACCAACCGGGCGCCGCGCCAGAAGACGCCAGGCTGGCCGGGGGAGCGCAAGTCGCTCAAACTCGAGCTCAAGGTGCTCGCCGATGTGGGTCTGCTGGGCATGCCCAATGCGGGCAAGTCCACCCTGATCGCGGCGATTTCCAACGCCCGCCCGAAGATCGCCGACTACCCCTTCACCACGCTTCACCCCAACCTCGGCGTCGTGCGCGTGGGTCCCGAGAAAAGTTTTGTGGTGGCCGACGTCCCGGGCCTGATCGAGGGCGCCTCGGAAGGCGCCGGCCTGGGCCACCAGTTCCTGCGCCACCTGCAGCGCACGCGCCTGCTGCTGCACCTCGTGGATGCGGCGCCCTTCGATGAGGCCATCGACCCGGTGGCCCAGGTGCGTGCCATTGCCGCCGAACTCAAGAAGTTCGATCAGGCGCTCTACGACAAGCCGCGCTGGCTGGTGCTGAACAAGGTGGACATGCTGCCGGCCGATCAGCGCGAGGCGCGGGTCAAGGACATCGTTCGCCGGCTGCGCTACAAGGGTCCGGTGTTCCAGATTTCGGCGCTGACCCGCGAGGGTTGCGAGTTCCTGGTGCAGAAAATCTACGAGCACATTGCCGCGGTGCACCGCAGCGAGCAGCCCAGCACCGATATCGACCCCCGATTCGATCGCCAGGGGTCCGAAGAATCATGACGGAAGTGGCCATGCAACCGGTCTCGGACAACGCCGCCGCCGAGGTGGCGCAACTGCTGCGCGATGCGCGCCGCGTCGTGGTGAAGGTGGGCTCCAGCCTGGTCACCAACGAGGGCCGTGGACTGGACGAAACCGCCATTCGCCAATGGAGCCAGCAACTGGCCGCGCTGGTGCAACAGGGGCGTGAGCTCATCATGGTGAGCAGCGGTGCGGTGGCCGAAGGCATGAAGCGCCTCGGGTGGATCACCCGTCCCAAGGAGATCAATGAACTCCAGGCCGCGGCCGCGGTGGGTCAGATGGGCCTGGTGCAGATGTACGAGACCCAGCTGCGGGCCTGTGGTGTCGGCAGCGCGCAGGTGTTGCTCACCCACGCCGACCTGGCCGATCGGGAGCGCTACCTCAACGCCAAATCGACGCTGATCACCCTGCTGCAGCTGGGTGTCGTGCCCGTGATCAACGAGAACGACACGGTGGTCAACGACGAGATCAAGTTCGGCGACAACGACACGCTGGGTGCGCTGGTGGCCAACCTGGTCGAGGCCGATGTGCTCATCATCCTGACCGACCAGAAGGGGTTGTACACAGCCGATCCGCGCCGCGATCCCGGGGCGCAGTTCGTCCACGTGGCTCGGGCCGGTGACCCGGCGCTCGAGGCCATGGCCGGCGGGGCCGGCTCGGGCATCGGCAAGGGGGGCATGATCACCAAGATCCTGGCGGCGCGCCGTGCGGCCGCCTCCGGCGCGTCCACCGTGATCGCCTGGGGGCGCGAGCCCGATGTGCTGCTGCGCCTTTGCGGGGGTGAATCCATCGGCACGGCGCTGGTGGCTCAAACCGCCAAGCACCAGGCGCGCAAGCGCTGGATGTCCGACCATCTGCAACTGCGCGGCGCGGTGGTGGTGGACGACGGCGCGGTGACCAAGATCGTGGGCGAGGGCAAAAGCCTGCTGCCGATCGGCATGACGGCGGTGGAGGGCGATTTCTCCCGCGGCGATGTCATTGCCGTGCGCGACACCCGAGGGACCGAGGTGGCGCGTGGCCTGGCGAACTATTCAAGCGCCGAAGCCAGGCTGCTGTGCCGCAAGTCGTCGGCCGACTTCGAGCGCCTGCTCGGTTACGTGGCCGAACCCGAGATGATCCACCGCGACAACCTGGTGCTGGGCCGCACCTGAAGCGCGCCGTCAGGGCTTGATGTCCTTGCGGCCGTTGCGCAGCGTGTCCAGGATCAGGGCGGGTGACCGGTTGGGTGCGGCACCATCGCAAACGCCGCCACGTGCCACCTGCATGGCGCGGCGGGTCATGCCCCGGTTGTCCAGGGGTTGCCAGGCGCCATCGCCGGTGGCGCCCGGCAACCAGTTTCTGGCGTCAGGGTCCCACCGCGCATAAACGCGCACCTCGGCGGTCTTGCAGCGGATGCCCTCGAACAGCGCGTTGACCGCGCCGCTCGGGCTGCGTGCCACGAACACATACCGCACCACCCCGTCGTTGTTGATGCTGAGTGTGTCGGGATCGATGCCGAACCGAAGCGACGTGGACCGGTCGTCCAGCGCGAATTCGACCACGCGCTCGAGGCGCCAGTCGGTCGGTGCGGGCACCTGGGCTTCTTCCCACACTTCGGGTTCCCGGTACTGGGCATGGCTGAGGGCGGACCAGGCGAGCAGGCCGGTGGCCAGGAGCGCCGCAAAGGCAGGGTGTCGGTTCATCGGGATTCGGTGTCGATTGGGCCGCCGACCGGCTGGGGGTCGGGGTCGAAGCTGGCCCCCGGGGGCAGTTCGAGTCCGGCGGGCGTGGTGCCCGTTTGCGGGTCGGTCGCGCCGCGCGCGCGCGATCCGCCCTGTCGGAGAAAGCGGGTGCGGGGACCGTCGGCCCGCGGAAGGTAGCGCGCGAGCTCGGTCAGCGCCATTTCGTACACGCCGCGCTTGAATTCAACCACCACGTCCAATGGAACCCAGTAGTCGTTCCAGCGCCAGGCGTCGAACTCCGGGTGGCTGGTGGCGCGCAGGTTGAGCTGCCAGTCGTGGGCCTCCAGTCGCAGCAGGTACCAGATCTGTTTCTGGCCCTTGTAGTGACCGCGCGCATCCCGGCGGATGAAGCGGTCCGGCACTTCGTAGCGCAACCAGTCCCGCGTGCGGGCCACGATGCTCACGTGTTCGGGTCGCAGGCCGATTTCCTCGTGCAGTTCGCGGTACATCGCCTGTTCGGGCGTTTCGCCCCGGTCGATGCCACCTTGCGGAAACTGCCAGGAGTGTGAACGGATGCGCTTGCCCCAGAACACCTGGTTCTTCTGGTTGAGCAGAATGATGCCGACATTGGGTCTGAAGCCCTCTCTGTCAAGCATAATCAACCTCGGATTTTTGAACTGTGGTCATTATGCCTCCCGGCATGCGCGAGGCGAAGTGACCACACACCGCCAAGCGCTGCGCCTTGCCTAGGGAGATACCCTCAAGGCGGTGCGGCCATACCCCGACCAACCCCCATTTCGCCCTTGCGCCGCCCGGGCGCTTGCCGCACATGAAAGCCAGCCAGTTCCTGATCACCACGCTCAAGGAAGCGCCCGCGGACGCCGAGGTCGCGAGCCACCGCCTCATGACGCGCGCCGGCATGGTGCGCAAGCTGGGTGCCGGCATCTACAACTACATGCCGATGGGGCTGCGCGTGATCCGCAAGATCGAGGCCATCGTGCGCGAGGAAATGAACCGTGCCGGTGCGATCGAGATGACCATGCCGGTCGTTCAGCCGGCCGAGTACTGGCAGGAGACCGGTCGTTTCGAGAAGATGGGTCCGGAGCTCCTGCGCATCAAGGACCGCCATGACCGCGACTTCGTGGTGCAGCCCACCAGCGAAGAGGTGGTGACCGATGTGGCCCGGCAGGAACTGCGCAGCTACAAATTGCTGCCGCGCAACCTCTACCAGATCCAGACCAAGTTCCGCGACGAGCGACGTCCGCGTTTCGGCCTCATGCGCGGGCGCGAGTTCATCATGAAGGACGCGTACAGCTTTGACCGCGACGAAGCCGGGGCCAAGGCCAGCTACCAGGTGATGGCGGCGGCCTACCGCCGCATCTTTGATCGCTTCGGGCTGCGTTACCGCGCGGTGGCGGCCGACAGCGGCGCCATCGGCGGTGACCTGAGCGAGGAGTTTCAGGTGATCGCCGCCACCGGCGAGGACGCGATCGTTTACTGCCCTGGCAGCGACTACGCCGCCAACATGGAAAAGGCCGAGGCCCTGGCGCCCCAGGGCGCCCGGCCGGCGGCAGCCAACCCACTGGTGCGCACGCCGACGCCGGGCCGCGCCACCTGCGCCGAAGTGGCCGACCTGCTGGGCGTTCCGTTGGCCCGCACGGTCAAGTCGCTGGTGCTGGCGACCGACACACTCAACGAAGCCGGCGAGCCGGTGAAATCGCAGCTGTGGCTGCTGCTGCTTCGGGGTGACCACGACATGAACGAAGTCAAGGTCGGCAAGGTGCCGGGCCTCGACAAGGGCTTCCGCTTTGCCACCGTGCCCGAGATCGAGGCGCACTTCGGTTGCAAGCCCGGTTACCTGGGGCCCATCGGCCTCCGGTTGCCGGTGAACCTGGTGGTCGACCGCGAGGTCGCGGTGATGGCCGACTGGATCTGCGGCGGCAACGAAGTCGACGTGCACCTGACCGGCGTCAACTGGGGCCGCGACCTGCCCGAGCCCACCCTCGTGGCCGACATCCGCAACGTGGTCGAAGGCGATCCCTCGCCCGACGGCAAGGGCCCGCTCGCGATCGAGCGCGGCATCGAGGTGGGCCACGTGTTCTACCTGGGCACCAAGTACAGCAAGGCCATGAACGCCACCTTCCTGGCCGAAGACGGCAAGCCGCGCCACTTCGAGATGGGGTGTTACGGCATCGGCATCACGCGCCTGCCGGCCGCGGCCATCGAGCAGAACCACGACGAGCGCGGGATCATCTGGCCCGACGCGATTGCGCCGTTCACGGTCGTGGTGTGCCCGATCGGCATGGACCGCAGCCCCGAAGTGAAAGCCGCGGCCGACAATCTCTACATGCAGCTTCTGGACGCCGGTGTCGACGTGATCCTGGACGACCGCGGCGAACGGCCGGGCGCCATGTTCGCCGACTGGGAACTCATCGGCGTGCCGCACCGCATCACCATCGGCGACCGCGGCCTGAAGGCCGGCGAGGTCGAGTACCAGCACCGCCGCGACAGCGCCGCGTCTGCCATCAAGCTGGCCGACCTGATGCCGTTCCTGAAGGACAAGCTCAAGGCATGAGCCCCATCGCCTGGACGCGCCGGGACAGCCTGATCGGGCTGGCTTCGCTCGGCGCGGCCGCCGTCGGGCTGCCGGCACGGGCCGGGCAGCTGGAAGAACCCCTGGCCGATTCGGTTCGCGGCGCCCTGCGCATGGCCATCGAGGCGGCGGGTCCGCCCAACCACGAACTGCTGCCAGCCGCCTCGCGGGAGCGCTTCGCGCGCTGGAGCCGCGACCTGTCGCCCCGCCTCGCCAACCAGAAGCGCCACCCGCTCGAGCGCGAGGAGTTCCTGCGCACGGTCTGGTACTACGCGGTGCGATCGGGGCTGGACCCGACCATGGTCATGGGGGTGATTCAGGTCGAGAGCGCCTTCCGCAAGTTCGCCATTTCGTCGGTGGGGGCCATCGGCTACATGCAGGTGATGCCCTTCTGGGCCCGGCTCATCGGCAACGGAGACCACAGCCTGCTGTTCCAGCTGAACGCCAACATCAGCTTCGGTTGCACCATCCTGCGCCATTACCTGGACCGCGAGCGCGGCGACACGTTCCTGGCGCTCGGCCGCTACAACGGCAGCCGGGGACGCGCGCCGTACCCCAACTCGGTCTATGCCGCCATGCGGCGCTGGACGCACCCCGACGCCTGAGACCGTGCTTCGGGTCGGCGCATGAGGCGCGTCGACCCTCGACCCACGCCGCCTACTGGAGGAACCCGATCCGACCCTTGCCTGGTCCGCCGCGAGGCAGGTCCTCGGGTTCCAGCCGGTAGCGATTATCCAGGCGGGCGTTGCCGAAACCGGTGACCAGGGCACGGCGCATTTCGCGCGGGGGCATGGTGGTCAGCAGGTCGAGCACATCGCTGCCGGGCTCGGGGTCGAAGCGCTGACCCCAGTCGTGTTCGCCCCGGATGCCCCGGTACAGGTTGGCCGCGATCTTGCGCGCGGCGTCGGGCGACGGCGGCTGGATCTCGAACACGTTCATGCGGTTCAGGATCGGTTCCGGGATCGACCGCTCGTCGTTGGCGGTGGTGACCCAGATCACCTGGCTGGCGTCGATCGCGACCTCGGCGAACTCGTCCACGAAGCTTTGCGCCGTGTCGTGTTCCAGCAGGCTGTAAAGCGCCCCGAGCGGGTCGTATTGCGCCTCGGCGCTGGCCTTGTCGATTTCGTCCACCACGATCACCGGGTTGGCGTACTGGCCGTCGATCAGCGCCTCGAACACCTTGCCGGGGCGCGCGCCTTTCCATTGCGACGAAGAGCCCGACAGCAGCCAGCCGGCCGTCATGCTGCTCATCGGCACCAGGCTCATGCTGGTGCCCAGCAGGTCGGCAATCTGCCGTGCAAAGTGGGTCTTGCCCACGCCCGGCGGCCCCAGCAGCAGCATGGGCGTGACCTCCAGCCCGTCGCGGCTGTCCTGGCTGAGCGCCACGTGGCGCTTCACCTCGTCCAGCGCATCACCAAAATTGGGCATCAGGTCGTACAGGGGCGCCATGTCGGGGACGCCCGAGGGCTTGACGGCGAACCGCTGGGGGCCCCGCTCGAGCATGCGCTGCCAGGTGTTGCGCAGGCTTTCGTGCTCGCGGTCGTTGCCGCTGGCCTGCAGTTTGGCCAGCTTTCGCTCGACCTCGTCGGCCTTGAACACGCTGCGCATCTGGGCGATGGGCAGGCCCATGGGGGTGGATGCAACCAGGCTGCGTGAGCTGCTCATGGAACACTCCTTCAAGCGGATCGACGGTTTCATTCAAGCACATCGTGTGCCTGCACTCAACGCCGAAAAAGACCGGGAAATCCCCGCTTGAGTTCACTTTGGCGACACCGGCGCCAAAAGCACAAAGCCGCCCGGTGGGCGGCTTTGACAGGGGCGCGAGCGGGGGCTCAGCCCTGCGAGCCCAGTACCTGCTGAAGCTCGCCCGACTGGAACATCTCCATCATGATGTCCGAACCGCCGATGAACTCGCCCTTGACGTAGAGCTGGGGGATGGTCGGCCAGTTGCTGTAATCCTTGATGCCCTGGCGGATGGCCTCGTCCTCCAGCACATTGACGGTCACGAGCGACTTGGGATCGACGCCGCTGGCCTTCAGGATCTGGATGGCACGGCCGGAAAAGCCGCACATGGGAAAACTCGCGTTGCCCTTCATGAAGAGCACGACGGGGTTGGACTTGACCAGTTGGTCGATGCGGGTCTGGGTGTCGCTCATGGGTGGGGTCCTGTGCAGGGTGGCCAGGGATGGCCGGCGGGAAGGGATTATCGCGCTCCCGGCCAGCGCCCGCCGCTGCAGCGCACGATGCCCGCGAGGTCGGTGCGGCCGTCCACCGACCCGAACCCCTGTGCGCGCAACAGCGCCTGCACCGCCACGGCCTGATCGTGTCCGTGCTCCAGCACCAACCAGCCCCCCGGGTGCAGGGCCTGCGGGGCTTGCGCCACGATGGTGCGCAGGTCGTCCAGCCCGTCCAGTCCGGCGGTCAGCGCGCGCCGGGGTTCATGGCCGAGGGCCTGCAGGTGCGGGTCGTCCTCGGCGATGTAGGGTGGGTTGCTGGCGATCAGGTGAAAACGCCCGCCCGGCACCGCCTGCAACCACGCCCCCTGCCTGAACCGCAGGCGCAAGCCCAGCCGGTCGGCGTTGGCCTGTGCCACGGCCAGAGCGTCGGCGCTGGCGTCGGTCGCGGTCACCTGAAGCGAAGGGCGCTGGCTGGCCAGCGCCAACGCGATCGCGCCGCTGCCGGTGCCCAGGTCGAGCACCTCGGCATCGGGCGGGAGTTCGGGCAGCAGGTCCAGTGCCCACTGCACCAGCGTTTCGG
Source organism: Hydrogenophaga sp. XSHU_21 (assembly GCA_046604145.1). GTDB lineage: Bacteria > Pseudomonadota > Gammaproteobacteria > Burkholderiales > Burkholderiaceae_C > Hydrogenophaga. Next base: position 518,330 of record JBKIXD010000002.1, on the reverse strand, counting down.
TGTCGGGCCGGGGCACCAGCACGCGGGCGTCCACCTGCAGGGGCAACCCGAAGAAGGCCTGCTCGCCGCGCAGGTAGGCCATGGGTTCGCCCGACCGGTGGCGCTGCTGCAAACCCTGCAGCCGCGCGCTGGCCCCGGGCGGCAGGGGTTGGTCGTCGTGGGTGAGCAACCACGAGCGGGCGTGCGGGTCGCGCTCCAACGCCAGCAGCAGCAATTGCTGCGCCTCGATCCGAGGCAGACCCTCGGCCTCCAGCGCGGCCAGCGCCTGTGCCAGCGTCATGCCGTGGCCTGTTCCAGCTCGGCCATCAGCTCCGCACCCCGCACCACCTGCAGGGCGTGGATGACCTCGTCCAGCTCGCCCTCCATCACGCTGGTGAGTTGGTACAGCGTGAGGTTGATGCGGTGGTCGGTCAGGCGTCCCTGGGGAAAGTTGTAGGTGCGGATGCGGTCGCTGCGGTCGCCGCTGCCGATCAGTCCCTTGCGCGTGGCGGCCTCCTTGGCGGCGCGCTCGGCGCGGTCTTTCTCGCGCAGCCGGGCGGCCAGCACCTGCAGGGCCTTGGCCTTGTTGCTGTGCTGGCTGCGCCCATCCTGGCATTCGGCCGTCATGCCGGTGGGCAGGTGCGTCACGCGCACGGCCGAATCGGTCTTGTTGATGTGCTGGCCTCCCGCACCGCTGGCCCGGAAGGTGTCGATGCGCAGTTCCGCCGGGTTGAGTTCAATGGCCTGCGTCTCGTCGGGTTCGGGCATGACGGCGACGGTGGCGGCGCTGGTGTGGATGCGCCCCTGCGCCTCGGTGGCCGGCACGCGCTGCACCCGGTGCCCACCCGATTCGAAGCGCAGCCGGCCGTAAGCCCCATCGCCTTCCACGCGAAGGACCAGCTCCTTGTAGCCCCCCATTTCCCCGGGCGACTCGCTCATGACCTCCACGCGCCAGCCCTGTCGCTCGGCGTAGCGTGTGTACATTCGCGCCAGATCGCCAGCGAACAGGGCCGACTCGTCGCCGCCGGTGCCGGCACGGATTTCGATGAACGCGTGGCGTGCGTCGTCCGGGTCCCGCGGCAGCAGCAGCGCCTGGAGGCGGGTGTCGAGGGCGGCCAGGTCCTGCTCGCAGGAACCGATTTCCTCGCGCGCCATGTCGGCCATGTCGGGTTCGCGCAGCAGGGCCTGGGCGCCCGCCAGGTCGTGTTCGCGCTGCAGGAACTGCTCGAACACCTCGACCACGGCACCGGCTTCGGCGTGCTCCTTGCTCAGCGACCGAAAGCGCGCCATGTCGTCCACCACGTCGGGCGCCGACAGCAGCGCGTCGAGTTCGTGCAGGCGCGCGCGCAGTCGCTGCAGGGATTCACGGACGAAGGGTTTCATCGGCATGGCCGCACGCGCGCTGGCCGAGGCGACGGCCTCGGCCAGCGCGGGCCTGAAGCTAGGACTGGGGATCGCGCGGGGCCGGGCCCTCGCGCAGGAACAGGCGCGACACCGTCTCGGCGGTGGCCGCGCGCGCGTCTGCGTCGCCGCTGTGCAGCTCGGCCAGCGTGCCGTGAAGCATCTTCTGGGTCAGGCCGCGCGACAGGGCTTCCAGCACCGCTTCCACCGGCTCGCCGCGCGCCAGCAGTTTTCGGGCGCGGGCCAGTTCGTGGGCCCGCCAGGCGTCGGCCTGGGCATTGATCTGCCGGATCAGCGGCACCACGCCCTTGCCGGGGTCGCGCTGGTCCATCCAGTGCATGAAGCTGAGCACGCCGGCGTCGATGATCGCTTCGGCCTGGGCCACCGCGGCCTGGCGGTTGTCCTTGCCGGCCTGTACCACGTGGGCCAGGTCGTCCACCGTGTACAGGTACACGTCGTTGAGGGCCTTCACCTCGGCCTCGATGTCCCGCGGTACGGCCAGATCGACCATGAACATGGGGCGGTGGCGGCGCTTCTTCAGGGCGCGTTCCACCGCACCCAGACCGATGATGGGCAAGGTGCTGGCGGTGCAGCTCACCACGGCGTCGAATTCGTGCAGGCGGTCCGGCACCTCGGCCAGCCGCATGACCTGCGCGCCGAAACGCCCGGCCAGCTTTTCACCGCGCTCCATGGTGCGGTTCGCGATCGCCATGCCTTTGGGCGTCTTGGCCGCAAAGTGGGTCGCGGCCAGCTCGATCATTTCGCCGGCGCCCACGAACAGCACGCGGATTTCGCGCAGGTCTTCAAACAGTTGCGAGGCCAGGCGCACGGCCGCGGCCGTCATGCTGATGGAATGGGCACCGATTTCGGTGGACGTGCGCACCTGTTTGGCCACCGCAAACGAGCGCTGGAACAGCTGGTGCAGGGTGGTCCCCAGCGCACCGGCCTCGTCCGCGGCGCGCACCGCGTCCTTCATCTGACCCAGGATCTGGGCTTCGCCCAACACCATGCTGTCCAGCCCGCTGGCCACGCGGAACGCGTGGCGGGCGGCCTGGTCGTCGCGCAGCACGTAAGCGTGATCGCGCAGCACATGCGAGCTCACGCCGCCGGTCTGGGCCAGCCAGTCCAGCGTGGGATCGAGCACCGTCGGGTCGCCCGCACCGTAGAGTTCGGTCCGGTTGCAGGTGGACAACAACGTGGCTTCAGGCTGCCGGGGCAGCTGCGACCGAAGCGTGTGCAGCGTCGGCTTCACCTGGTCGAGGGCGAACGCAAACCGGCCCCGAAGATCCAAGGGGGCCGTCTGATGGTTGATGCCTAGCGTCCAGACCGACATGCGCAGATTATAAAATTCTTGCCTTATGGAAGGCGGTGTCAACTTTATATGACAGTTCTGCTGTTACTGGAACATGTCATTGCCTTTATCGGCCCGGCGGTGGGGCTCGCGTTCGTGCTTTGGCTGGGTTTGAGGGCCCGGCGGGCCGTCCGGTTCGGTCCGTTGGTCCAGTTCGGGCTGCTGCTGGCCGTGGGTGTGGTGGTGCTGCTGGCCGGCCTGGTGGTGTTCGGGCGCGATGGGCGAATGCTCACTTACGCCGCGCTCGTCACCTCACAAGGCACCCTGGCCTGGTGGCTGCGCGGGCGCCGCTGACCCTTCAGTCCACGGGTGCGAACAGGTCCACCCGGTCGGTGATGATGCCGTCCAGCCCGAGGTCGATCAGGCGCTCGGCCGCCCACTCGTCGTTCACGGTGTAGGCCAGCATGCGCCAACCCTCTGCCCGCGCGAGGTCGACCAGGGCCCGGTCCCACAGCGCGTGGTGGCAGACCAGTGCCACGAGCCCCAGCTGGCGCGCCCGGGCGTGCCAACCGTCCCACATCGAATCCAGCAACAAACCGCGCGGCAGGTCGGGCGCCGACTCGAGGGCGCCGACCAGCGATTCCGGCTGGAACGACGTGAGCAGCGGCGGGTGAACGGTCTGGCGCGCCCAGAGCCGCTGCGCCTCGGCAGCGACCACCCGCCCGGTTTGCAGCTCCAGCCCGGGGGTGGGCTTGATTTCGATGTTGAGCCAGTGGCGGTGCGCCTGGCAGTGCCGAGCCACCGCCGCCAGGGTGGCCGGGGGTTCACCCGCCCAGGCGCGCGAGTGCCAGCCCCCGGCGTCGAGTCGGCTCAGTTCGCTCCAGGTGCGCTCGCCCGCCACGCCATGGCCGTTGGTGGTGCGGTCCAGCGTGTCGTCGTGCATCAGGAACACCACGCCGTCGGCGCTCAGTTTGGCATCGCATTCGTACATGCGGTAGCCGTGCGACGCGCCCAGGCGAAACGCCCCCAGGGTGTTTTCAGGGGCCAGTTTGCCGGCGCCACGGTGGGCGATCCAGCGCGGGTAGAGCCAGGGTTTCATGGCTGTGCATTCTGGTCGATCCGGCGCCCGGTCTCTGCGTCGAACCAGTGCAGCCGGTCTTCGCGCGGGCGGGCGCGGATGGTGGCGCCGATGGCCGGTGCGCCCTGGTCTTCGTGGGTGCGGATGACCACCAGTTCCTCGCCCAGCCGGGCGTGCACCAGCCGTTCCGCGCCGAGCAGTTCCACCGTGTCCACGGTCAGGGCCCAGCCCTCGGTGCCGATGTCGAGGTGCTCGGGCCGGATGCCCAACACCTGCCCGGCCTGGCCGCCCGGGGCGTGCCGGAGCAGGTTCATCGGGGGCGAGCCGATGAAGCTCGCCACGAAGGTGGTGGCCGGTCGGTTGTAGACCTCCTCGGGCGTGCCGAACTGCTCCATGTGGCCGGCGTTCATCACGATCATGCGCTGCGCCAGTGTCATGGCCTCGACCTGGTCGTGGGTGACGAACAGGCTGGTGATGCCCAGCTCGCGGTGCAGTTTCTGGATTTCGATGCGCGTCTGCGCGCGCAGCTTCGCGTCGAGGTTCGAGAGGGGTTCGTCGAACAGGAACACCTGGGGCTGCCGCACGATGGCGCGCCCCATGGCCACGCGCTGTCGCTGGCCGCCCGACAACTGGCGCGGCTTGCGGTCGAGCAGGTGGCCCAGCTCCAGGATGCCCGCGGCCTTGTCCACCCGCGCCTTGATCTCGTCGCGCGGTACCTTGGCGATCTTCAGGCCATAGGCCATGTTGTCGAACACGCTCATGTGCGGATAGAGCGCGTAGTTCTGGAACACCATGGCGATGTCGCGCTCGGCAGGCTCGAGCTGGTTCACCACCCGGTCGCCGATGCAGATGTCGCCGCCGGTGACCTCTTCCAGGCCAGCCACCATGCGCAGCAGCGTGCTCTTGCCGCAGCCCGACGGCCCGACGATGACGATGAACTCGCCATCGGCGATGTCGGCGCTCACGCCATGAATCACCTGCAGCGACTGCTTGCCCTGGCGGTATTGCTTGACGACGTTCTTGAAGTGCAGGGAGGCCATGTGAGGTGTTTATTTTTCGGTGTCGACCAGGCCCTTGACGAACCATTTCTGCATGAGCATGACCACGATGGCGGGCGGCAGCATGGCCAGAAACGCGGTGGCCATGAGCACGTTCCACTCGGTGTACGACTCGCCCGACACCAGCCGCTTGATGCCGAGCACGATCGGGTACATGTCCTCGTTGGTCGTCACCAGCAGCGGCCAGAGGTACTGGTTCCAGCCGTAGATGAACTGGATCACGAACAGGGCGGCGATGCTGGTGCGCGAGAGCGGCAGCAGCACGTCGAAGAAGAAGCGCATCGGCCCGGCGCCGTCCATGCGGGCGGCCTCCACCAACTCGTCGGGCACGGTCAGGAAGAACTGGCGGAACAGGAAAGTGGCGGTGGCCGAGGCGATCAGCGGGATGGTCAGGCCGGCGTAGCTGTTGAGCATGCCCAGGTCGCTCACCACCTCGTAGGTCGGACCGATCCGCACCTCCACCGGCAGCATCAGCGTGACGAAGATCATCCAGAAGACGAGGTTGCGCAGCGGGAAGCGGAAGTACACGATGGCAAACGCCGACAGCAGCGAGATGGCGATCTTGCCGAGTGCGATCACGAGCGCCATCACCAGGCTGGTGCCCATCATGGGCAGCGCGGCGGGCAGGGTGCTCCCGGCGGCGGTTTCACCGCCGAACAGCGCCACCTTGTAGGTGGCCCAGAAGTGGTTGCCGGGCAGCAGCGACATCGGCACCGAGCCGGCGATCTGCTCGGCCGACTGGGTGGAGGCGACCAGCGTCACATAGACCGGAAAGGCCACGACCGCGACGCCGATGATCAGGATGAGGTGGGACAGGAAGGTCAGTCCCGGCCGGCGTTCGATCATGGACGGGCTCCTGAGGCGGTGGTCAATGCGCGCATGGTCAGTACTGCACCTTCTTCTCGACAAAGCGGAACTGCACGATCGTGAGCGCGATGACGATCGTCATCAGCACCACCGACTGCGCCGCCGATCCACCCAGGTCAAGCGCCTTGAAACCGTCGTAATAGACCTTGTAGACCAGGATCGACGTGGCTTTGCCCGGCCCGCCCTGGGTCGCGGCGTCGACGATGGCGAAGGTGTCGAAGAACGCGTAGACGATGTTGATCACCAGCAGGAAGAACGTGGTGGGCGAGAGCAGCGGGAACACGATGGTCACGAAGCGCCGCCAGAACCCCGCGCCGTCGATGGCGGCCGCTTCGATCAGCGACTTGGGGATGGACTGCAGGCCCGCGAGGAAGAACAGGAAGTTGTAGGAAATCTGCTTCCACACGGCGGCCATCACGATCAGCGCCATCGCGTCACCCGGATCGAGCAGGTGGTTCCATTCGACGCCGAACAGGCGAAGGGCATGGGACACGGTGCCGAAAGGCGAGGCGAACATGAACAGCCACAGCACGCCCGCCACCACCGGGGCCACCGCGTACGGCCAGATCAGCAGGGTTTTGTAGGTGCCGGCGCCCTTGATCACCCGGTCGGCCATCAGGGCCAGCAGCAGGGCCACCACGATGCCGATGGTGGCCACCAGCACCGAAAAGACCGCCGTGGTCTTGAACGACTCGATGTAGGTCTCGTCGGCCCAGAGCCGACGGAAGTTTTCCAGCCCCACGAACTCGGTCGACAGGCCGAATGCGTCCTGCTGGAGCACGCTTTGGTACAGCGCCTGGGCGGCAGGCCAGAAGAAGAACACCAGCACCACCGCCAGTTGCGGTGCGACCAGTGCCCACGGCAGCCAGGTGGAGCGGAATCGGACGCGTTTTTCCATGAGGATGGGAGGATGCAGGCCTGCGACGCTACAACAAAAACCGCCCCGCGCCGGTCACGCCGGTGCGGGGCGGGCAGGGCGTCGGCTGCGCCCCGGGTGGGTCACTTGCCCTTGTTGGCCGCTTCGAACCGGGCCAGCAGTTCGTTGCCGCGCCGCACGGCGTCGTCGAGCGCCTGCTTGGGGGCTTTGCGCCCGGACCACACCTGCTCGAGCTCTTCGTCGTTGATGGTGCGGATCTGGACGAAATTGCCCAGGCGGATGCCGCGCGACTTGTCGGTCGTCTTGCGGATCATCTGTTCGACCGACACGTCGGTGCCGGGGTTCTGCTTGTAGAAGCCGGACTTTTCGGTCAGCTCGTACGACGCCTTGGTCAGCGGCAGGTAGCCCGTGCGCTGGTGGCTCTTGGCCGCCTCTTCGGCCTTGGACAGGTGGGCAAAGAACCGTGCCACGCCCGTGTATTCAGCGTCTTTCTTGCCCGACATGACCCAAAGGCTGGCGCCGCCGATCACGGTGTTCTGCGGCGCGCCGGCGACGTCCGGGTAGTAGGGCAGGGTGCTGATGCCGCCGGTGAACTTGGCGTTGCGCTTGACGTTGCCGTACAGGGCCGACGAACCGGTCGTCATGGCGCATTCGCCCGAGACGAAGGTGGCGTCGGCCGCGTTGCCGCGGCCTTTGTAGACGAACAGCCCGGTCTTGGCCATGTTGGCCAGGTTCTCGATGTGGCGCACGTGCAGCGGGCTGTTGAAGTTCAGGCGCGCGTTCAGGCCGCGCATGCCGTTGCCGAGCGTGGCGAATTCGGTGTTGTGCCAGGCCGAGAAGCTCTCGAGCTGGGTCCAGCTCACCCAGCTGGTGGTGAACGGGCACTTGTGCCCCGATGCCTTGAGCTTGCCCGCGGCCAGCGCCACCTCGGGCCAGGTCTTGGGCGGATTCTCCGGGTCCAGCCCGGCGGCCTTGAAGGCGTCCTTGTTGTAGTGGAAGACGGTGGTCGAGCTGTTGAACGGGAAGCTCAGCATCTGGCCGTTGGGGGCCGTGTAGTAGCCCGCCACCGCCGGCACGTAGGCGTTGGGGTCGAAGGTCACGCCGGCTTTTTTCATCACCTCGCCGACCGGCACGATGGCCTGGCGGCTGGCCATCATGGTGGCCGTGCCGACCTCGAAAACCTGCAGGATGTGGGGCGCATTGCCGGCGCGGAACGCGGCAATGGCCGCGGTCATGGATTCGTCGTAGCTGCCCTTGAAGGTGGGCACGATGCGGTACTGGGTCTGGCTGGCGTTGAAGTCCTTGGCCAGGTCGTTCACCCATTCGCCCAGGGCGCCGCCCATGGAATGCCACCACTGGATCTCGGTCTGGGCGTGGGCCGGTGCGGCAAATGCGGCGGCCAGCGCCAGAGCGCCGGCCAGGGGGACGGAACGGAAAGACATGGTTGCTCCTCTGAAATGTCGGGATTTGGGAGAGCCGGAGGCTATCGACCTTGTGTGACGGATGGATTGCACCGGGGTTGCCCGGGCGTGACAACCGGGTTTCCACTGTCCGATGAGGGAATGGTGCGCTGCGATACCATCCCTGACTCGTCGCCTTTTTCGGCGCCGAGGGTCACATGAACGCACCGACCCCGCTCCCGTTGCTCGCCACTGCCCTGGACGACGCGCCACGCCTGCGCGAGATTCCCTACAACTACACGTCCTTCTCGGATCGCGAAATCGTGATCCGGCTGCTTGGCGACCGCGCCTGGTCCCTGCTCGACGAGCTTCGTGGCGAACGGCGCACCGGCCGCTCGGCCCGCATGCTGTACGAAGTGCTCGGCGACATCTGGGTCGTCCAGCGCAACCCCTACCTGCAGGACGACCTGCTGTCCAGCCGCAAACGCCGGGCCCAGCTGGTCGATGCCCTGCACCACCGGCTGGGTGAGGTGCAGAAGCGCCGCACCCCCCAGGACGACCGCGACCGGGACACCCTGGTGGGCGAACTGCTCCAGGCCGCCCGGGCCGCGGTTGACGCCTTTGCCCGATCGTTCGACGAGGTGTCCGCCCTGCGCCAGCGCGCCCAGAAGGTGCTGGGTCGCCTGACCGCCAGGGACAACATCAAGTTCGACGGCCTTTCGCGTGTGTCGCACGTCACCGACGCCACCGACTGGCGCGTGGAATACCCGTTCGTGGTCCTCACCCCCGACACCGAAACCGAAATGGCGGGCCTGGTGCAGGGCTGTGTCGAGCTGGGGCTGACCATCATCCCGCGCGGGGGCGGTACCGGCTACACCGGTGGCGCCATTCCGCTCACGTGGAAGAGCGCGGTGATCAACACCGAGAAGCTCGAGGCCATGACCGAGGTGGAGTGGGTGCCCGTGCCCGGCCACGCCGAACCGCTGCCCACCGTGTGGACGGAAGCGGGCGTGGTCACCCAGCGGGTGGCCGACGCCGCCGAGCGTGCCGGCCATGTGTTCGCGGTCGACCCCACCAGTGCCGAGGCCTCGTGCATCGGCGGCAACATCGCCATGAACGCGGGCGGCAAGAAGGCCGTGCTCTGGGGCACCGCGCTGGACAACCTCGTGAGCTGGCGCATGGTCACCCCCCAGGCCGAATGGCTGGAGGTCACCCGGCTTGACCACAACCGGGGCAAGATCCACGACGCCGACGTCGCCACGTTCGAGCTGAAATACTTCGCGCCCGATGGCAAGACGCTGCGCCGCACCGAAAACCTGGCGATTCCCGGCCGCACCTTCCGCAAGGAAGGCCTGGGCAAGGACGTCACCGACAAGTTCCTCTCGGGCCTGCCCGGCATCCAGAAGGAAGGCTGCGACGGCCTGATCACCAGCGCGCGCTGGATCGTGCACCGCATGCCCGAGCACACCCGGACGGTCTGCCTCGAGTTTTTCGGCAATCCCCGGGACGCGGTGCCCAGCATCGTCGAGATCAAGGACTTCATGTTTGCCGAGCAGAAGCGCTCGGGCGTGATGCTGGCCGGTCTGGAGCACCTGGACGACCGCTACCTCAAGGCGGTGGGTTACGCCACCAAGAGCAAGAAGGGCAATGGCGGTCTGCCCAAGATGGTGCTGATCGGCGACATCGCGGGCGACGACCCCGACGCCGTGGCCCGCGCCACCAGCGAGGTCATCCGCATCGCCAACTCGCGCAGTGGCGAAGGCTTCACCGCCATCAGCCCCGAGGCGCGCAAGAAGTTCTGGCTCGACCGCAAACGCACGGCCGCCATCAGCAAGCACACCAACGCCTTCAAGATCAACGAGGACGTGGTGATCCCGCTGCCTCGCATGGGTGAGTACACCGAAGGCATCGAACGCATCAACATCGAACTGTCGCTGCGCAACAAGATCCGCCTTGCCGACGAACTGCTGGCCTTCTTCACCCGCGGCCAGATTCCGCTGGGCAAGGGCGACGACGCCAGCGAGATCGCCAGCGCCGAGCTGCTGGAAGACCGGGTGCAACAGGCCGTGGCGCTGGTGCGCGAGGTGCGAGGCCTGTGGGCCGGCTGGCTGGCCGACGTGGACCGGCTGTTCCCGCAGCTGCAGGACCACACGCTGCGCGCCAGCTGGAAGACCCAGATCCGCGCGCCGCTGCAGCAGGTCTTCAGCGGCGCTGCCTTCGGGCCTTTGCTGGCCGAGTGCAACGCCATCCACCAGCGCGTGCTCAAGGGTCGCGTGTGGGTGGCCCTGCACATGCACGCGGGCGACGGCAACGTGCACACCAACATCCCGGTTAACAGCGACGACTACGAGATGCTGCAGACCGCCCACGAGGCAGTCGACCGCATCATGGTCCTGGCCCGCAGCCTCGACGGCGTGATTTCGGGTGAGCACGGCATCGGCATCACCAAGCTCGAGTACCTGACCGACGAGGAGCTGGCCCCCTTTGCCGCCTACAAGGCCAAGGTCGATCCCGAAGGCCGCTTCAACAAGGGCAAGCTGTTGCGGGGCGCCATGGACGGTGCCCACCGCGCCGACCTGGCGCACGCCTACACGCCGAGCTTCGGCCTCATGGGGCACGAGTCGCTCATCATGCAGCAGAGTGACATCGGCGCGATTGCCGATTCGGTCAAGGACTGCCTGCGCTGCGGCAAGTGCAAGCCGGTCTGTGCCACCCACGTGCCGCGCGCCAACCTGCTGTACAGCCCGCGCAACAAGATCCTGGCGACCTCGCTGCTGATCGAGGCGTTCCTGTACGAGGAACAGACCCGCCGCGGCGTCAGCATCCAGCACTGGCAGGAATTCGAGGACGTGGCCGACCACTGCACCGTCTGCCACAAGTGCCTCACGCCGTGCCCGGTCAAGATCGACTTCGGCGACGTGACCATGAACATGCGCAACCTGTTGCGCAAGATGGGGCAGAAGAGCTTCCGGCCCGGCAATGCCGCGGCCATGTTCTTCCTCAACGCCACCAACCCGGAAACCATCAAGTTCGTGCGCGCGGCGATGGTGGGCGTGGGGTTCAAGGCCCAGCGGCTGGCCAACGACCTGCTCAAGCGCCTGGCCCGCAAGCAGACCGGTGCGCCCCCGGCGACGCTGGGCCCGGCGCCCGTGAAGGAGCAGGTCATCCACTTCATCAACAAGAAGATGCCGGGTGGCCTGCCCAAGAAGACCGCGCGCGCCTTGCTGGACATCGAGGACAAGGACTACGTTCCGATCATCCGCGACCCGCAGGCCACCACGGCCGAGACCGAAGCGGTGTTCTATTTCCCCGGGTGCGGTTCGGAGCGGCTGTTCAGCCAGGTCGGCCTGGCCACGCAGGCCATGCTGTGGCATGCCGGCGTGCAGACCGTGCTGCCGCCGGGTTACCTCTGCTGCGGCTATCCCCAGCGCGGCTCGGGCCAGTTCGACAAGGCCGAAAAGATCATCACCGACAACCGCGTGCTGTTCCACCGGGTGGCCAACACGCTCAACTACCTCGACATCAAGACCGTGGTGGTGAGTTGTGGCACCTGCTATGACCAGCTGCAGGGGTATGAATTCGAGAAGATTTTCCCCGGCTGCCGGATCATCGACATCCACGAGTACCTTCTCGAGAAGAACATCCGGCTCGAGGCCAAGGGCGCCTACCTGTACCACGACCCCTGCCACAGCCCCATGAAGCTGCAGGACCCGATGAAGACCGTGAAGGCGCTGGTCGGCGAACAGGTTCTCAAAAACGAGCGCTGCTGCGGCGAGTCGGGCACGCTGGGCGTGACCCGACCCGACATTTCCACCCAGGTCCGCTTCCGCAAGGAAGAGGAGCTGCTCAAGGGCGAAGCCGCGCTGCGGTCGAGCGGCGCCGTCGGAGCCCAGGACAACGTCAAGATCCTCACCAGCTGCCCGAGCTGCCTTCAGGGCCTGACCCGCTATGGCGACGACCTGCAGAACGGCCTGCTCGAGGCCGACTACATCGTGGTCGAGATGGCGCGCCACATCCTGGGTGAGAACTGGCTGCCCGAGTACGTCGAGCGCGCCAACCAGGGCGGCATCGAACGTGTGCTTGTCTGATTCACGGAGATCCCATGGCCGGCCTTGACCGCAACACCCCCACCCCTCAGGACATCACCGTGCACAGCGCCTCGCGCGTGCTCGAGGTGAGCTTCTCCGACGGCCAGTCCTTTCGCATCCCGTTCGAGCTGATGCGCGTTTATTCCCCCTCGGCCGAGGTGCAGGGTCACGGGCCGGGCCAGGAAGTGCTGCAGACCGGCAAGCGCCAGGTCGGCCTGCTGGCCCTGGAGCCGGTCGGCAACTACGCCGTGCAGCCCACCTTTGACGACGGGCACGATTCGGGCATCTTTTCCTGGGACTACCTGTACTTTCTGGGGGCCCGGCAGGCCGAGCTTTGGGCCGACTACGAGGCCCGACTGAAGGCCGCTGGCGCCAGCCGCGACGACCCGATGCCCGAAAAGGCCGGGCACGGCTGCGGCCACCACTGACCGGGCGGCGCACCATGGCCCAGACCCATTTCGGTTTCCAGAACGTCGACGAGCGCGAAAAGGCGCAGCGCGTGCGCGGCGTGTTCGACTCGGTGGCGTCGCGCTACGACGTCATGAACGACCTCATGTCCGGCGGGCTGCACCGGCTCTGGAAGCGCTACACCACCACCGTGGCGGATGCCCGGCCAGGCCACCAGGTGCTCGACATCGCCGGCGGCACGGGCGATCTGGCGATGGCTTTTGCCAAGGCGGTCGGCCCCACCGGGCGGGTGGTTCACACCGACATCAACGAAGCCATGCTGCGCGAGGGGCGCACCCGCCTGCTGGACGCCGGGGTGGTGCTGCCCACCCTGGTGTGTGACGCCGAGAAGCTGCCGTTCGCCGACCAGAGCTTCGACCGCATCAGCGTGGCCTTCGGTCTGCGAAACATGACACACAAGGAACTTGCGCTGGCCGAAATGCATCGCACGCTCAAGCCGGGCGGCAAGTTGTTGGTGCTGGAGTTTTCCCGGGTCGCCAAACCGCTCGAAAAGGCGTACGACTGGTACTCGTTCAAGGTGCTGCCCCAGCTGGGTCGCTGGGTGGCCGGCGACGAGGACAGTTACCGCTACCTGGCCGAAAGCATCCGGATGCATCCGGACCAGGAAACGTTGCGCCAGATGATGAAGTCGGCCGGTTTCGGCCATGTGGATGTGCACAACCTCACGGGTGGCGTGGTCGCCCTGCACGTGGGCGTCAAGTGTTGAGTGTATTTTTGGGTTCATCAAACCCGGAGGCAAATGTCATGAAAAAGGTCTGGTCGGTTCTCATTGCAGTGACCATGGCGGTCGGCTCGGTCGATGCCATGGCCAAGCGCATGGGTGGAGGCATGTCGGTCGGCAAGCAGTCCGGCAACGTGACGCAACGCAGCACCGCGCCTGCCCAGCCGGCGCAGCAGGCAGCACCTTCGCAAGCCACCCAGAACGCCGCACCCGCCCGCCCTGCCACTGCGCCTGCCGCCGCCCCGTCGCGCCCGTGGGCCGGCATGCTCGGTGGTCTGGCCGCCGGCCTGGGCCTGGCATGGCTGGCTTCCTCGCTCGGGTTCGGCGAGGCGTTTGCCCAGTTCCTGCTGTTTGCCTTGCTGGCCGTGGTGGTCATGGTGGTCGTGGGCATGGTCATGCGCCGCCGCACCCCGGCCGCCACCTCGGGCGGCCTGGCCTACCAGGGAGCCGCACCCGCTTCGCGTGCACCGGCCAGTGAATTCGAACCCACCATGCCGCGCAGCTACAGCCCGCAGAACGTCGGCAACGACTCCTCTGCACGGCCCTGGGAACGAAGCGCCCCGATCGGCCTGGACAACCCGCCCGCCCAGGGCGGCTCGATGATCGGCTCTGCCCTGCTGGGCCGCCAGACCTGGGGCATTCCGGCCGGTTTCGATGCCGAGGGTTTCCTGCGCGCCTCGAAGAACAACTTCGTCAACCTGCAGGCAGCCTGGGACCGGGCCGACATCCCCAGCCTGCGGGCGATGATGACCGACGACATGCTGGAGCAGATCCAGGGACAGCTGGCCGAGCGTGAGCAACACACCGGCGGCGTGCCCAACAAGACCGAGGTGGTCATGCTCGAGGCCCAGTTGCTGGGCATCGAGGAACTGGACGACATGTACATGGCCAGCGTGGAGTTCTCCGGCCTGATCCGCGAAGACGCGTCGGCCGGGCCGAACCCCTTCCGCGAGGTCTGGAACATCACCCGCCCGAAGAACGGTCCCGGCGGCTGGCTGGTGGCCGGGGTGCAGGCCCTGCAATAAGCCCCGCACGGCACGCGGCCGACTCGGTCGCTGCCGCGTTATCCGTCAGAATCGGGTGGTCATGTCGAATGCACCACCCGATTCCACTTCTGGCGCTGGCGCCGGAGGACCACCGTTGAACTTCCTGCAGTCCCTGCTGGGCGCCATCCGGCCGCCCGAATGGGTGGTGGGCGAGTTGCAGAACCGGCTGGTCCTGTTCCTCAACCACGTGCTGCAGCAGGAGCCTGCCGCCACCGACCGGCTGCGCCGGCAGGCCGGCAAGCCCCTGAAGGTGCAGTGGGGCGATTTTCATTTCATGGTGGCAGCCACCCGGGCAGGCCTGCTTGAACGCTGCGATCCTGCCCAGACGGTGCCCGAACTCACCGTGACGCTCACCGAAACCTCACCGTTCGACCTGGCCCGCCGTGCCATGGCGGGCGACAAGCCCGGCGTGGACATCAAGGGCGACGTGCTGCTGGCGGCAGAGGTCGCCTGGCTGGTCGACAACGTGCGCTGGGATGTCGAGGAAGACCTCTCCCGCGTGCTGGGCGATGCCATGGCGCACACGCTGACCACCTTTGCCCGCCGTGCCGCACAAGGCCTCAAGGGCTTCGTCGAGCGCATGCCCCGCCCGCCCGCTTCCGGCGGGGGCGCTCCATGAGGCGGTTTCTCCGCGGCGCCTTCATCGTCTGGGTGGTGTTGCGGCATGGGCTCGACGAGCTCGTGCTGTCCAGTTTCGACCACCGCTGGCTGCGCCTGCTGACGCGCATCGTCACACTCGGCCGGCGGCTCGATCAGCCCCGCGGTCAGCGGTTGCGCGAGGCCCTGGAGAGTCTCGGTCCCATCTTCGTGAAGTTCGGGCAGGTGCTCTCCACGCGCAGAGACCTGCTGCCGCCAGACATCGCCGACGAACTGGCCCGCCTGCAGGACCGCGTGCCGCCGTTCCCCGGCGACGTGGCTGTGGCGACCATCGAACGCGCCTTCGGACGGCCGGTGGACGAGGTCTTCAGCCACTTCGAGCGCGTGCCCGTGGCCAGTGCCTCGATCGCGCAGGTTCATTTCGCGGTCCTCAAGAGCGGACGCGGTGCCGGGCGCGAAGTGGCGGTGAAGGTGCTTCGGCCCAACATGCTCCCGGTCATCGACAAGGACCTCGCCCTCATGCGCATGATGGCGGGCTGGCTCGAGCGCCTGTCGGCCGACGGCAGGCGCCTCAAGCCGAGAGAGGTCGTGGCCGAGTTCGACAAGTACCTGCACGACGAACTCGACCTGTTGCGGGAAGCCTCCAACGCG
The DNA here is from genome assembly GCA_046604145.1 of Hydrogenophaga sp. XSHU_21. Taxonomy (GTDB): domain Bacteria; phylum Pseudomonadota; class Gammaproteobacteria; order Burkholderiales; family Burkholderiaceae_C; genus Hydrogenophaga. The sequence continues at coordinate 502,808 of JBKIXD010000002.1, read as the reverse complement.
GCGCAGCTTCGCCGCAACATGGCCGGCCTCGACCTGGTGCTGATTCCGGAGATGGTCTGGGACTGGTGCCGCACCGACGTGCTGGTCATGGAGCGCATGAAGGGGTTGCCGATCAACCGGGTCGACGAGCTGCGCCGCCTCGGTGTGGACATTCCCCGGCTGGCACGGGACGGCGTCACCATCTTCTTCACCCAGGTGTTCCGCGACGGCTTCTTTCATGCCGACATGCACCCCGGGAACATCCAGGTCAGCGTCGATCCGGCCACGTTCGGCCGCTACATCTCGCTCGATTTCGGCATCGTCGGCACCTTGACCGAGTTCGACAAGGAATACCTCGCCCAGAACTTCACCGCGTTCTTCCGCCGCGACTACAAACGCGTGGCCGAGCTGCACATCGAGTCGGGCTGGGTGCCGGCCGAAACCCGGGTGGACGAGCTCGAGGCCGCGATCCGCGCCGTGTGCGAACCCTATTTCGACCGCCCCTTGAAGGAAATCTCGCTCGGTCTGGTGCTCATGCGGCTGTTCCAGACCTCGCGGCGTTTCCAGGTCGAGATCCAGCCCCAGCTGGTGTTGCTGCAGAAAACCCTGCTCAACATCGAGGGCCTGGGCCGCGATCTCGACCCCGATCTCGACCTCTGGAGCACCGCCAAGCCGTTCCTCGAGAAATGGATGGTCGAACAGGTCGGGCCGCAGAAGCTGCTGGCCCAGCTCAAGGCCGAGGCCCCCCAGTACGCCAAACTGTTGCCGGCCCTGCCGCGCCTGCTGCACGACTACCTGAAGCACCGTCCGCACGAACTGCGCGAGGACATCAATGCCCTGATGGCCGAGCAGCGGCGCACCAACCGCCTGCTGCAGGCCATCATCTTCGGCGGCGCCGGCTTCCTGCTCGGCCTTGTCGTGACCCAGGTGCTGGTGCGCGTGCGCCTCTGGTGAGCGCCCCCCGGCCCCCCGCAAACACCCCCGGAATTTATAATCGCGGGTTTTGTCCGGTCCGCCGGGTGCCGATCGCACCGGGCGGTTGCGTCCTCTCACCGACCAGGTTCACGCCATGCCCATCTATGCCTACAAGTGCGAGTCCTGTGGCCATGCCAAGGACGTCCTGCAGAAAATCTCCGACACCCCGCTCAGCCAGTGTCCGGCCTGCGGCGCCGATGCCTTCCGCAAGCAGGTGACGGCGGCCGGCTTCCAGCTCAAGGGTTCGGGCTGGTACGTCACCGATTTCCGTGGCGGCAACACCGGCTCGGCCGCCCCGGCCAAGCCCGCGGGCGAAAGCGCGCCGGCCGATGCCAAGCCCGCCGACGCCAAGGCGGCAGACGCCAAGCCCGCCGCGGCCACGCCGGCCTCCAGCAGCCCGGCGCCGGCTTCCGGCACCCCGGCCGCCTGAGCGGCCCGACCCATGACCGCCCTGCGCAAGTGGCTGTTCTCGGGACTGCTCGTCCTGGTGCCGCTCATCGTCACCCTCTGGGTGCTGGAGTGGGTGGTGAGCACGCTCGACCAGACGCTGGAGATCCTGCCGCGCAGCTGGCACCCCGACGCCTGGCTGGGGGTTCACATTCCCGGTCTGGGCGTGCTGTTTGCGCTGATCGTGTTGCTGTCGATCGGCGCGCTGGCCTCCAACATCATCGGCAACAAGCTGGTGCACTGGTGGCACGCGCTGCTGCACCGCATCCCGGTGGTCCGGTCGATCTACTCGGGCGTCAAGCAGGTGTCCGACACGCTGTTTTCCGAAAAGGGCAACGCCTTTCGCAAGGCCCTGCTGGTGCAGTGGCCCCACGACGGCATGTGGACCATTGCCTTCCTCACCGGGGCGCCGCAGGGCGACCTGCTGGAGCAGCTGCAGGGCAGCCCCGGCGCAGAAACACCGTCCGACGAGTTCGTGAGTGTCTATGTGCCCACCACGCCCAACCCCACGGGCGGCTATTTCGTGTTGCTGCGCGCGCGCGATTGCGTCGAGCTGTCCATGAGCGTCGACGAAGCCCTGACCTACATCGTGTCCATGGGCGTGATCGTGCCCGGCGGCCCCAAGAATCCGAAGATGAAGCTCGCGGCGCCGACCGCGGCCAACCCCTGAAGCGAAAGAAGCACTGATATGGCCATGCGTTCCCACTATTGCGGTCTGGTGACCGAAGCCCTGCTGGGTCAAACCGTCACGCTTGCCGGCTGGGTGAACCGCCGCCGCGACCATGGCGGCGTGATCTTCATCGACCTGCGCGACCGTGAGGGCACGGTGCAGGTGGTGTGCGACCCCGACCGCGCCGACATGTTCAAGACCGCCGAAGAGGTGCGCAACGAGTTCTGCGTGCAGGTGGTCGGCCTGGTGCGCGCCCGTCCGGAAGGCACCACCAACGACAGCATCAAGAGCGGCCGCATCGAGGTGCTGTGCCACGAGCTCAAGGTCCTGAACCCGTCGGTCACGCCGCCGTTCCAGCTCGACGACGACAACCTGTCCGAGACCACCCGCCTGACGCACCGCGTGCTCGACCTGCGCCGCCCGTACATGCAGCGCAACCTCATGCTGCGCTACAAGGTGGCCATGGAGGTGCGCAAGTTCCTCGACGCCAATGGATTTGTCGACATCGAAACCCCGATGCTCACCAAGAGCACGCCCGAGGGCGCGCGCGATTACCTCGTGCCCAGCCGCGTGCACGACGGCATGTTCTTCGCGCTGCCGCAATCGCCACAGCTCTTCAAGCAGCTGCTCATGGTGGCCGGCTTCGACCGCTACTACCAGATCACCAAGTGCTTCCGCGACGAAGACCTGCGCGCTGACCGCCAGCCTGAGTTCACGCAGATCGACATCGAAACCTCGTTCCTGACCGAGCAGGACATCCGTGACATGTTCCAGGGCATGATCAAGACGGTGTTCCAGAACACGCTGGGGGTGGATCTTGGCGAGTTCCCGGTCATGCCCTACAGCGAGGCGATGCACCGCTACGGCTCCGACAAGCCGGACCTGCGCGTGAAGATGGAGTTCACCGAGCTCACCGACGTGATGGCCGACGTGGACTTCAAGGTGTTCAGCGCGCCCGCCCAGGCCCGCAACGGACGTGTCGTGGCGCTGCGCGTGCCCGGCGGCAGCGAGATGAGCCGCAGCGAGATCGACGCCTACACCGAGTTCGTCAAGATCTACGGCGCCAAGGGCCTGGCCTGGATCAAGGTCAACGACGTGTCGAAGGGCCGCGACGGCCTGCAGAGCCCGATCGTGAAAAACCTGCACGACGCGGCGCTGAACGCGGTGCTGCAGCGCAGCGGTGCGCAGAACGGCGACATCCTGTTCTTCGGTGCCGACAAGGCCAAGATCGTCAACGACGCGATCGGCAACCTGCGCATCAAGATCGGCCACAGCGAGCTGGGCAAGAAGAACGGCCTGTTCGAAGACCGCTGGGCCCCGATGTGGGTGGTGGACTTCCCGATGTTCGAGTACGACGAGGAAGACGACCGCTGGACCGCCGTGCACCACCCGTTCACCGCGCCCAAGGACGGTCACGAGGACTTCATGGCCACCGACCCGGGCCGCTGCATCGCCAAGGGCTACGACATGGTGCTCAACGGCTGGGAGATCGGTGGAGGTTCGGTCCGCATCCACCGCGCTGACGTGCAGCAGAAGGTGTTCGATGCGCTGAAGATCAACCCCGACGAAGCGCGCCTGAAGTTCGGCTTCCTGCTGGATGCGTTGCAGTACGGCGCGCCGCCGCACGGGGGCCTGGCCTTCGGTCTCGACCGCATCGTCACGCTCATGACGGGCGCCGAGTCGATCCGCGACGTGATCGCCTTCCCCAAGACCCAGCGCGCCCAGTGCCTGCTGACCCAGGCCCCGAGCCCGGTCGATGAAAAGCAGTTGCGCGAACTGCACATCCGCCTGCGCAATCCCGACGCGGTGCGGCAGGGTTGAACGCACGCCAGGTGCAGAATCACAAGGGCGCTTTCGGGCGCCCTTTTTCTTGGCCCGCTCCATGACCACCGCCTTCAAGATCCCGCAGTCCGTGCTGGTCGTGATCCACACGCCGGCGCTGGACGTGCTGCTCATCGAGCGGGCGGATGCGCCGGGGTTCTGGCAGTCGGTCACCGGCTCCAGGGACCACCCCGACGAAACCTTCGAGGCGACGGCGGTGCGCGAGGTGCACGAGGAGACCGGGCTCGATGCCCGCGCCAGGGGCCACGTCCTGCTCGACTGGGCGCTGGAGAACGTCTACGAAATCTACCCGCAGTGGCGCCACCGCTACGCGCCGGGTGTCACGCACAACACCGAGCACCTGTTCGGTCTGTGCGTTCCCCACCCCGTGGTGGTGCAGCTGAACCCGCGCGAGCACCGCCAGCAGGTCTGGCTGCCCTGGCAACAGGCCATGGAGCGTTGCTTTTCGCCCTCCAACGCCGAGGCCATCGGCTGGCTGCCGCGCCTGGGTGGCCCCGGGCCGCACTGACCCGGTCGCCGCGTGCGATCATTTCGGCCATGAGCCTGTTGCGAGTGGCGACCTACAACATCCACAAGGGCGTGCAGGGCCTGGGTCCTGCGCGCCGGCTGGAGATCCACAACCTGGTGCACGCGGTGGAGCAGTTCGACGCCGACATCGTGTGCCTGCAGGAGGTGCGCAGCCACCACCGCAAGCTCGAGCGCTACTTCACCCGCTGGCCCGACCTGGACCAGGCCGGCTACCTGTCGCCGGAAGGCTACGAGGCCGTCTACCGCACCAACGCCGTCACCCGCCATGGCGAACACGGCAACGCGCTGCTGTCGCGCTGGCCGGTGCTCGGTGTCGGGCATGCCGACGTGTCGGACCACCGCTTCGAACAGCGCGGCCTGCTGCATGCGCAGCTGCTGGTGGACGGCACCGACGTGCACGTGGTGGTGGTGCACCTGGGCCTGATCCACGCCAGCCGCGAACGCCAGGTGCAGCGGCTCGGCCAGTTCATCCAGCGCGAGGTCCCGGCCAGCGCGCCGCTCATCGTGGCCGGCGACTTCAACGACTGGAGCGCCCAACTGCTCAAGCCCATGGCCATGCTCGACCTGCGCACCTTCGAAGGCATCCGGCTGCCCACCTACCCGGCGCGCCTTCCGCTGCTGCACCTGGACCGCATCTTCGTGCGCGGTCTGCGCCCGGTGTCGGCCCATGTGCCCCACGGCGCGGCCTGGCGGCGCATGTCCGACCACCTGCCCCTGATCGCCGAGCTCGAGCTGTGAGACGCATCGGCACCACCTGGCGCGAAGGCCACCAGCTTGTGCTGCTCAAGGGCGGCGACGAGTTCTTTCCGGCGCTGGTGGAGGCCACCGACGCGGCCCGGCAGGTGGTGCATGTGGAGACGTACATCTTCGAGTTCGCCGGCTCGGCCCTGATGGTGGCGGAGGCGCTGGAGCGCGCCGCCCGGCGCGGGCTCGAGGTTCGGCTGGTGATCGACGGGGTGGGCACCCCCGAGGTGCCGGCCGAATGGCGGCGCCGCTTCGACGAAGCGGGTGTGAAGTGGCACATCTACGCCCCGCTCGGCTGGCTCGGGCTGCTGCTGCCCAGCCGCTGGCGGCGCCTGCACCGCAAGCTGTGCGTGGTGGACGGCACCGTGGGCTTTTGCGGTGGCATCAACCTCATCGACGACCGCGACGACGTGGCCCTGGGCCGGCTCGACGAGCCGCGCCTGGACTATTCGCTTCGTGTGGCCGGGCCGCTGGTGGCCGACATGGTGTTCACCATGGAGCAGCTCTGGTGGCGCCTTCAGGCCGTGCGGGCGGCGAGGCAGCGCGAGTTCATGATGGCGTGGGAGGCGCTGCGCGAATCGCGGCCGGTGGGTGATTTCTCGCGCCTGCTGCGCAAGTTCGAGGCCCATGCCCGCAGTTTCGGCGCGTCGCCCCCGTCCGAGCCCGAGAGCACGCTGGTGGGTGTTGATGGCGCCCGAGCGGCCCTGCTGCTGCGCGACAACGTGGCCCACCGCCACGACATGGAGCGCGCTTACCTCAAGGCGATCGGCGAGGCCCGGCGCGAGATCGTGATCGCCAACGCGTACTTCATTCCGGGCCGCAAGCTGCGCCGTGCCCTCATGATGGCGCGCGAACGGGGGGTGCGCGTTCGCCTGTTGCTGCAGGGGCGCTACGAGCACTTCCTGCAGTACCGGGCCGCCCGGCCCGTGCTCAAGCGCCTGGCCAATGCCGGCATCGAGGTGCACGAATACGCCCCCAGCGCATTGCACGCCAAGGTGGCCGTGGTGGATGAGCGCTGGGCCACGGTGGGGTCGACCAACCTCGACCCGCTGTCCCTGCTGCTGGCCCGCGAGGCCAACGTCATGACCACCGACCGGCGGTTTTCGTCGCTGCTGCGCGACCAGCTCGACCACCTCATGCGCACCGCGGGCACGCGCCTGGACGCCGCTGCGCTCAACGCCCGCCCCTGGAAAGACCGCGTGCTTGACCGGTTCGCGTTCGGTGTCATGCGGACCGTGTTGTTCATCACCGGGCATCGGTATTAGATGTGGGCCCCCACGCTCCACCGCTGCGCGGGTCGCTGCCCCCGTGGGGGGCTGATCCGCCTTGGGGCGGCCCGGCGGCGGATCGCTTGGGCCCCCACGCTCCACCGCTGCGCGGGTGGTGTGATGAGATGAGATGAGATGAATCCGGACCTGATCGTTCAGCGGCCTGAGGGGCTTTACTGTCCGCCGGGGGATTTCTATATCGATCCGTGGCGGCGGGTGGACCGTGCGGTGATCACGCATGCGCATGCCGACCACGCGCGTCCGGGCCATGGTCATTACCTGGCCGCTGCGCCGGGCGCCGGCCTGTTGCGTGCCCGGTTGGGCGAGGGCATCGATCTGCAGCCACTGGCCTATGGCGAAAGCGTCACGCACCGCGGCGTGCGGATTTCGTTGCACCCGGCGGGTCATGTGCTGGGTTCGGCCCAGGTGCGTGTGGAACACGCCGGGCGCGTGTGGGTGGCCAGCGGCGACTACCGCACCACACCCGCGGGGGCGGTGCCCGATCGAACCTGCACGCCGTTCGAGCCGGTGCGCTGCGATGTGTTCATCACCGAGTCGACCTTCGGCCTGCCCATCTACCGCTGGCGGCCCGACAGCGAACTGTTTGCCGAAATCAACCAGTGGTGGTCGCGCAACGCGGCCGAGGGCCGGGCCAGCGTGCTGGTCTGCTACAGCCTGGGCAAGGCGCAGCGGATCCTCGCCGGCATCGACGCCGCCATCGGCCCGGTGGTCTGCCATGGCGCGGTCGAACCGCTCAACCGGGCCTACCGCGCGGCGGGGGTCGCGCTGCCCGAGACCCGCATGGTCAGCGAGGTGACCGACAAGGCCGACTTCAAACGCGCGCTGGTGCTGTGCCCCGGCAGCGCGCTCGGCTCGCCCTGGATCAAGCGCTTCGGCGACTTCAGCGACGCCTTTGCCAGTGGCTGGATGCAGATCCGTGGCTGGCGCCGACGCGGCGGGCACGACCGCGGCTTCGTGCTGAGCGATCACGCCGACTGGCCCGGCCTGCTCTCGGCCATCGGCGCCAGCGGGGCCGGGCGCGTGATCGTCACCCACGGCAGCGTGCCGGTGCTGGTGCGCTATCTGCAGGAACAAGGGCTGCAGGCCGACGCGTTCGACACCGAATACGGCGATCAGCACGAAACCGCCGCCGAACAGGCGCTGGCACCATGAAGCGGTTTGCCGCGCTGTTCGCCGAACTCGACGCCAGCACCTCCACCCTGGCGAAGGTCGACGCGATGGTGCGCTACCTGGCCGAGGCGCCCGACCACGACGCCGCCTGGGCGATGTACTTTCTGGCGGGCGGCAAGCCACGCCAACTGGTGCGCACCGCGCAGCTGCGCGAACTGGCCACCGAGGCCGCCGGCCTTCCCGGGTGGCTGTTCGAGGCCTGCTACCAGGCCGTGGGCGACCTCGCAGAAACCATCGCCCACGTGCTCCCGGCGCCGGTGGACGGCGGCAGCAACCTCGGCCTGCACGACTGGATGACCGAGCGGCTGCTGCCCTTGCGCGGCGCCGACGCGACCACCGTGGCCGCATCGCTCACCGCATGGTGGCGCGAGCTCGACCCCCTCGGGCGTTTCCTGCTCGTGAAACTCGTGGGTGGCGGCTTCCGCGTGGGCGTGAGCAAGCTGCTGGTGCAGCGGGCGGTGGCGCAGCACGCTGGCCTGGACGCCAAGCTGGTGGCCGCCCGCATGATGGGCTACACCGATGGCAAGCGCGAGCCCACCGCTGAAGCGTGGCGCGCCATCGTGGCGCCCGCCGACGGGCCCGACGGCCCGTCGGCGGCGCAACCCAGCCAGCCTTACCCGTTCTTTCTGGCGCAGCCGTTGCAGACCGAGCCGGCGCCGACGCTGGGGCCGGCCAGCGACTGGATGGCCGAATGGAAGTTCGACGGCATCCGCGGGCAGATCGTCAAGCGCGCCGGGCGGGTGTGGGTGTGGTCGCGGGGCGAAGAGCTCATGACCGAGCGCTTTCCCGAGCTGGTGCAACGGGCCGCCAGCTGGCCCGACGGCACCGTGGTCGATGGCGAGATCGTGGCCTGGGACCCGCAAGGCGAGCCGCTGCCCGGGGCGGGAAACGCCGGCCGCCCTGCGCCTTTTGCCGTGCTGCAGCAGCGCATCGGTCGCAAGACACTCGGCCCCAAGGTGCTGGCTTCGGCCCCGGTCGGCTTCATCGCGTACGACCTGCTGGAGCGGGCCGGCGTCGATCTGCGCGCGCAGCCGCAGCACGCCCGCCGCGCGGCGTTGCAGGCCATGGCCGGGCAGACGATGCCCCGGCTGGCGTGCTCGCCGCTGCTGCCGGGTGATGACTGGAACACGCTCTCGGCGTTGCGCGCGCAGTCGCGTGCCCTGGGCGTGGAGGGCCTCATGCTCAAGCACCGCGACAGCGCGTACGGCACCGGCCGGACCCGGCGCGAGGTGGATGGCGAACGGCTCTCGTGGTGGAAGTGGAAGATCGATCCCCTCACGGTCGATGGTGTGCTGATTTACGCCCAGGCGGGCCATGGGCGGCGCGCATCGGTCTACACCGACTACACCTTTGCGGTGTGGAACCGCGCGCCCCGCGATGCCGCCGAGGCCACGGCCGTGGTGCAGGCCATCGCCGAGCGCCGCCCGGCCGATCCGCAGGGGTTGCAGCTGGTGGCTTTCACCAAGGCCTACTCGGGCCTCACCGACGTGGAATTCCAGGCGGTGGACGCGGTGATCCGCAAGACCACGCTGGAGAAGTTCGGGCCGGTGCGCAGCGTGCGGCCCACGCTGGTGTTCGAGCTGGCCTTCGAGGGCATCGCGCGCAGCCCGCGCCACAAGAGCGGCATTGCGTTGCGCTTTCCGCGCATGTTGCGGATTCGTGACGACAAGCCGCTGCACGAGGCCAACACCCTGGCCGATCTGGAAGCCTTGCTCGGTTGAGGTCTTCGGCGCCCGTCGAGACAACCGGCGACGCCCGGTGATAGCATCTTCCATGCTTATGAAGACCGACCCCGACCAAGGACCCGGCCCGTCGCCCCGCGGCGACGATGAAGGGGTGCCCGTCTCCGTGAAGATCCGCGAACGGCTCAAGGCTGCGCGCCACCGCTTCCATTCCAACGACAACATCGCCGAGTTCATCCAGCCGGGTGAACTCGACAAGCTGCTCGATGAAGTCACGGTCAAGATGCAGGGCGTGCTCGAGGCCATGGTCATCGACACCGAGAACGACCACAACACCGGCGACACCGCGCGCCGCGTGGCCAAGATGTACCTCAAGGAGGTCTTCAACGGGCGCTACGTCAAGGGCCCGTCGGTCACCGAATTCCCCAACGCCGAACACCTGAACGAGCTCATGATCGTGGGCCCGATCACGGTGCGCAGCGCCTGCAGCCACCATTTCTGCCCGGTCATCGGCAAGGTGTGGATCGGCGTCATGCCCAACGAGCACACCAACGTCATCGGCCTGTCCAAGTACGCGCGCATGGCCGAATGGATCATGGGGCGCCCGCAGATCCAGGAAGAGGCGGTGATCCAGCTGGCCGACCTCATCCAGGAAAAGACGCAACCCGACGGCCTGGCCATCGTCATGGAGGCCAGCCACTACTGCATGGCCTGGCGTGGCGTGAAGGACATGGACAGCCGCATGATCAACTCGGTGATGCGCGGTGTCTTCCTCAAGGACCCGAACCTGCGCCGCGAATTCCTCTCGCTCATTCCCCGCTGACCACCCCCGAACAAGAAAGTCACCATGCTGGTCCGCCTGCTTTATGTCAGCCGCGCTATCGACAAGGACCCCAAGGCCATCGAGGGCATCCTCGACGCCTCGCGGCACCACAACGTGTCCAACGGCATCACCGGGGTGCTGTGCTACGGCGGTGGCATCTTTCTGCAAGCCATCGAAGGCGGGCGTGAGGCGGTCAACAAGCTGTACAACCACATCGTGGCCGACTCCCGCCACACCGACGTGGTGCTGCTGCACTACCAGGAAATCAGCGAGCGCCGCTTCGGCGGCTGGACCATGGGCCAGGTCAACCTCGCCAAGCTCAACACGTCCATCGTCCTCAAGTATTCCGAGCGCCCCGAGTTCGATCCCTACGCCGTGTCGGGCTCGGTGTCGCTGGCCCTGCTCGAGGAACTGATGGCCACCGCCAGCATCATCGGCCGCGCCTGACCGGCGCGGGGGCCGCCGCCGGCGCTCCCGTGGTGCCGCTCCATGCCGCTCGACGCCTTTCTGCTGATCCTGATCGCCGGCCTGATCCACGCCGGCTGGAACATTGCGGCCAAGCACGCCGGCGGCGACGCGCGCTTTGCCTTCTTCAGCGCCGCGCTGGTGGCCGTGGTCTGGGCACCGGTGGGTTGGTGGTTTGCGCGCGACGAACTGCCCCGCTGGGGAGCGACCGAGTGGTCGCTGGTGGTGGCCAGTGGCGTCATCCACGTCTTCTATTTCGTCACGCTGCTGCGGGGCTATCGCCGGGCCGATCTCACCGTGGTGTACCCACTGGCGCGCGGCAGCGGACCGCTGCTGACTGCCTTGGTGGCGGTGCTGTTCCTGGGCGAACAGCTCAGCGCGCTGGGCTTTGCCGGCATTGCCGCGGTGGTGGGGGGCGTGTTCCTGGTGGCTGGCGGGCCGGGCCTGTGGCGATCGGCCCATGACCCGGCCGCGCGCAAGCGCCTGCACCGCGGCCTGGCCTACGGCGCGCTCACGGGCGTGTTCATTGCCGGCTATTCGGTCGTCGACGGTTTTGCCGTCAAGGTGCTGCTGATGTCGCCCATCCTGGTGGACTACATGGGCAATCTGGTGCGGCTCGTCCTGTTCACCCCCAGCGTGCTGCGCGACCGGGCCGAGGCGCTGCGGCTGTGGCGCCGGCAATGGAAGCACGCCCTGGGCGTGGCGGTGTTCAGCCCGGTGGCCTATGTGCTGGTGCTGTTCGCCATGCAGCGTGCGCCGCTGTCGCACGTGGCGCCAGCGCGCGAGGTCTCCATGCTGTTTGCCGCCCTCATTGGCGGCCACCTGCTGCGCGAAGGCGACCGGGCCCTGCGGCTGGCCGGTGCCGTGTGCATCGCGGCCGGGGTGGGCGCGCTCGCGCTGGCTTGAGGCTCGACATGGACTTCACACTGCTGGGATGCGATTTCACCAGTGCCCCGTCGCGGCGCAAGCCGGTGACGCTGGCCGTCGGTCGCAGCGACCGCGGGCGGGTGGTGCTGGAAGCGCTCGAAACCTTTGACTCGCTGGACGCGTGGGCCACCCGGCTGCACCGGCCCGGGCCGTGGGTGGGGGGTTTCGACCTGCCGTTCGGCCTGCCACGGGAACTGGTGCAGACACTGGGTTGGCCCACCGGGTGGCGGGCCTGCATGGACCACTACGCAGGCCTGTCCCGTGAATCCATCCGCGATGCGTTTGCCGCGTTCTGCGATGCTCGGCCGGTCGGGGGCAAGTTCGCCCACCGGGCCACCGACCTGCCCGCCGGGTCCAGCCCGAGCATGAAATGGGTCAACCCGCCGGTCGCCTTCATGATGCACGCCGGCGTTCCCCGACTGCTGGCGGCGGGCCTGGACCTGCCCGGCCTGTGCCCGGGTGACCCGGACCGCGTGGCGCTCGAAGCCTACCCGGGCCTGCTGGCGCGCAGCGTGCTCGGCGCGTCGTCGTACAAGAGCGACGACAAGGCGCGCCAGACACCCGAGCGCCTGATTGCCCGCAAGACGCTGGTGAATGCGCTGGAGAACGGCCTGGCACCCCTGCTGCAATCCGCAGGGCTTCGACTCAAGCTCAGCCACGCCCAGCGCGACGACCTGGCCGATGACCCCAGCGGCGACCGCCTCGATGCCGTGCTGTGCCTGCTGCAGGCCGCCTGGGCGCTGGAGCGCCGGCGCGGCGGGCACCCGAACTGGGGATTGCCCGACTTCGATCCCCTGGAAGGCTGGATCGTGAGCGCCTGAGTGGCGGCGCCTTCCTACAATGTCCCCATGCCCGAAGCGCCCCAACTCCCCGAACCGCCGTCCTTGCCGCAAGACCTGCGGTTTGCGTTTGTCGAGGCCGCCTGGCACGCCGACATCGTCCACCGGTCGCGTGACGCCTTTTTTGCCGAAATGGCGCGGGCGGGTTTCGGCCCTGCGTCCATCGATGTGTTCGACGTGGCCGGTGCCTTCGAAATCCCCCTGCTTGTCCAACGCCTGGCCCGATCGGGTCGCTACGCCGCGGTGGTGGGCAGCGCGCTGGTGGTCGATGGGGGTGTGTACCGCCACGACTTCGTGGCCAGCACGGTGGTGCAGGCCCTGATGGACGTGCAGCTCCAGACCGATGTGCCGGTGATCTGCGCGGTGCAGGCGCCCCACCATTTCCACGAGCACCTCGAACACCGCAAGTTTTTGCAGCAGCACTTCGGCGCCAAGGGCACCGAGGCCGCGCAGGCGCTGTTGCTCACGGTCGCGGGGCTGCGCGCCCTCGACGCCCGGCTGTAAGGGCAGGGCGGCGCGCACCGACGCACCTCCATCCCCCACGGAGGTTTCCATGCGCCGAACCATTCTTCTGCTCTGCACCCATGGTGTGGCCCTGGTGCTCGGCTTTGCGCTGGGCATCTACACACTGCCCATCCTGATCGCGCCCGATGCGCCCGACGACCAGGCGGTCAGCTCGGCGGCGGGCAACGCCCTGTTCACCGGCACCTTCCGCCGCGACCTCAAGGACAGCGATGCGCTGCACTGGGGCGAGGGCACGGTCACCATCGGTCCGAACCGCATCGTGCTGCAGGGCCGGCTGTCGCCCGGCCCCGACTACAAGCTGTACCTCTCACCGGCGTTTGTCGAGACCGAGTCCGACTTTGCCCGGCTCAAGCCGCAGATGCAGCGCGTGGGTGACGTCAAGACCTTCGAGAACTTCATCGTCGACCTGCCGCCCGGCGCCGATCCGCAGCGTTTCAACACGGTCATCGTGTGGTGCGAGACCTTCGGCGAGTTCATCACGGCGGCGCAGTACCGCTGAGCTTCCCGGGCCGCGCGCGATCCCGTTCGTCCACCGGCCGCGACTGGTGCATCATCGGGTTTTCATAGACGACACAGGACAAGCCATGAACCTCGCCAAAGTGGTCGGTATCGTGCTCATCGCCGCCGGTGCCATCGGGCTGGTGATGGGCAGTTTCAGCTACACCAAGGAATCCGAGGCCGTGAAGCTCGGGCCCCTGGAGCTGTCGGTCAAGCAGGAAGAAACCATCAACGTCCCGGTGTGGGCCGGCATTGGCGCCATTGCGGTCGGCGTGCTGCTGCTCGTCATGGGGGGCCGCAAAGGCTGATGCACCGCGGATGAAGACCGCTCCGCGCGCCGCCGCCTGGATGGCCTCGCGCGGCTGGACGCCGTTCGACTTTCAGCGCGAGGTCTGGGCGGCGCAGGCCGATGGGCGCAGTGGCCTCCTGCATGCCACCACCGGTGCCGGCAAGACCTACGCGGTCTGGCTGGGCCTGCTCGACGCGCTGGCGCCCGGGACAGCCACGGCACCCCCGCTGACCGTGTTGTGGATCACGCCGATGCGTGCGCTGGCGGCCGACACCGTCAGGGCACTGCAGATTCCACTGCAGGAGATGGCGCCGGCGTGGGCACTGGGTTTGCGCACCGGTGACACGCCCAGCGCTGAGCGCGCACGGCAGGACCGCCGCCTGCCCTCGGCCCTGGTCACCACGCCCGAATCGCTGTCGCTGCTGCTGTCGCGCGCCGACGCGCCCCAGCGCCTGGCTGGCGTGCGCGCCGTGGTGGTGGACGAGTGGCACGAACTGATCGGCAGCAAGCGCGGTGTGCAGGTTCAACTGGCGCTGGCCAGGCTGAGGCGCTGGCAACCCGCGCTGCGCGTCTGGGGCATGAGCGCCACCCTGGGCAACCTCGACGAGGCGAGGCAGGTGCTGTGCGGCGATGCGCCGTCGGTGCTGGTGCGCGGGGTTGTGGACAAGGCACTCACCATCGACACGCTGATCCCCGACGATCCGGGGCGCTATTCGTGGGCCGGTCACCTGGGCGCCCGCATGCAGGCGCCCGTGGCCCGCGAGCTCGACAGCGCCTCCACCGCGCTCGTCTTCACCAACACCCGCAGCCAGGCCGAGATGTGGTACCAGCTGCTGCTGGCGCAGCGCCCCGACTGGGCAGGCCAGGTTGCCCTGCACCACGGCAGCCTCGACCCCGAGGTGCGCGGCTGGGTGGAGCAGGGCCTGAAGGCGGGTTCGTTGAAGGCGGTGGTGGCCACCTCGTCGCTGGACCTCGGGGTGGACTTCCTGCCGGTCGAGCGGGTGCTGCAGATCGGATCGGCCAAGGGCATCGCTCGGCTGCTGCAGCGCGCCGGCCGAAGCGGCCATGCACCCGGCCGGCCCAGCCGCATCACGCTGGTGCCCACCAACACGCTCGAACTGGTCGAGGCCGCGGCCGCCCGCGAAGCCGCACTCGCCGGGCGCATCGAGTCGCGCCACAGCCCCGAGCAGCCGCTGGACGTGCTGGTCCAGCACCTGGTCACGGTGGCCCTCGGTGGTGGCTTCCACGCCGACGACCTCTTTTCGGAGGTGCGAACCACCTGGGCCTACCGGTCGCTGCCGCGCGAGGCCTTCGACTGGGCACTGGTGTTTTGCGAGCGCGGCGGTGACAGCCTGCGGGCCTACCCGGACTACCACCGCATTGCCCGCGATGCCGAAGACCGCTGGACGGTGCCCGACTCGCCGCAAGGCCGCGCCACCGCCCGGCGCCATCGCCTGGGCGTGGGCACCATCGTCAGCGATGCATCGCTGCAGGTCCGGTTTCTGAACGGCAGTCGCATCGGCCACATTGAAGAGGGATTCATCGCGCGGTTGCGCAAGGGCGACGCGTTCGTGTTTGCCGGCCGCCTGCTGGAATTCGTCCGGGTGCAGGACATGACGGCCTGGGTGAAGCTGGCCACCCGGCGCAAGGGCACGGTGCCCACCTGGCAGGGCGGCAAGATGCCGCTGTCCAGCGAGCTGGCCGACGCGGTCTTGCGCGCCTTCGACCAGGCCGGGCGCGGGGTGTTCGATTCGCCCGAGCTGCGCGCGGCCGCCCCGATGCTGCAGACGCAGGCGGCCAGGTCGTGCCTGCCCGGCCCGGGCCGGCTGGTGATCGAGCGGCTGCGCACGCGCGAGGGCCACCACGTGTGCCTGTACCCGTTCGCCGGTCGCCAGGTGCACCTGGGGTTGGCCGGCCTGCTGGCCTGGCGGCTCTCGCGCGAACAGCCCAACACCTTCAGCCTGTCGGTCAACGACTACGGCATCGAGCTGCTGGCGGCCGAACCGCCCGATGTGGCGCCGCTGGTCGATGGCCGGGCCTTCGACGAGACCGACCTGATCGGGCATGTGATGGCGTCGCTCAATGCCGGCGAACTGGCGCAGCGGCGGTTTCGCGAAATCGCCCGCATCGCAGGGTTGGTGTTCAGCGGCTACCCCGGTGCGCCGAAGAGCCTCAAGCAGTTGCAGGCCAGCAGCGGCCTGTTCTTCGAGGTGTTCCGCAAGCACGATCCCCACAACCGCTTGCTCGGGCAGGCCGAGCGCGAGGTCCTGTCGCAGGAACTGGACGCCGAACGCCTGCGCGAATGCCTGGCCCGCCTGAGCACCCACGAGCGGGTGCTGGTGGACCTGGAGGCACCCAGCCCCATGGGGTTGCCACTGATCGTGGAGCGCCTTCGCGAGCGCCTGAGCACCGAACAACTGGAGCAGCGCCTGGAGCGGCTGCTGCGCGACCTGGAGAAGGCATGAAAGCGCCTGTGGTGTGGCGGTGGGTGCTGATGGGGGTCCTCGCTGCGCTGGCCTGGGCGGCGTCCGCCGACGATCGGGTGGAGCGCCTGGATGTCCGGGTGGTCCGGGTGTTCGATGGCGACACCGTCTGGGTGCAGCCCCTGCACGGCGGCCGCTGGCGCAAGCTGCGCCTGGACGGCATCGATGCGCCCGAAATCTGCCAGCCCGGCGGGCTGGCCGCCCGCGACGCCCTGGCCGCCCGCGTGCTGGGTGCCGAGGTGCAGATCGAAGAGCGCGCCATGGACGACTACGGTCGGGGCATTGCCCTGGTGGTGCTTCGAGGAGAAGACGTCAATGCGTGGCTGGTGCAGACCGGCCACGCCTGGGCGCACCGCTGGCGCGGGCGCGGCGCCTACGTGGAACTCGAAGACCGGGCCCGGTCGCAGGCATCCGGGCTGTTCGCGGGTGCGAATCCGGAGCCGCCGCGCGACTTTCGGCGCCGCCACGGCCCGTGCAACAACCCGCCGAAGCCGCTGTCAGCGGTGCGCTGATCCACACACGGGGCAGGCGGCATTGCGCGGCAGCGCGATCGAATTGAAGGACAGATCGCGACCGTCGATCATGAGCAGCTGCCCCACCATGCGCGAACCCATGCCACTCAGCAACTTGAGCGCCTCGGCCGCCTGCATCGTGCCCACGATGCCGACCATCGGCGCGAACACGCCCATGGTGGCGCACAACACCTCTTCCACGCCGCTGTCCTCGGGGAACACGCAGGCGTAGCACGGCGCATCGGGCTCGCGCACGTCGTACACGCTGAGCTGTCCGTCCAGCCGGATGGCAGCGCCCGACACCAGCGGTTTGCGGTGCCGCACGCAGGCTCGGTTGATGGCATGGCGGGTGGCGAAGTTGTCGGTGCAGTCGATCACCACGTCGGCCTCGGGCACGAGGGCATCCAGCAAGGCCGCATCGGCCCGGCGAAGCACGGGGACCACCTGCACATCGGTGTTGATCGCGGCCACGGCGTCCCGCACCGACGCGGCTTTGGGTGTGCCCACCCGGGCCAGCGTGTGGGCGATCTGCCGCTGAAGATTGGTTTCGTCCACCGTGTCGTGGTCGACCACCGTGATGCGGCCCACGCCGGCGCTGCCCAGGTACAGCGCCACCGGGGACCCCAGGCCGCCGGCACCGATGACCAGCGCGTGCGCGGCCAGCAAACGTTCCTGGCCCTCGACGCCAAGTTCTTCGAGCAGGATGTGGCGCGAATAGCGCAGCAGCTGGGCGTCGTTCACGCGGCGTGACACCGGACGCGGCGCGGCCGAAGGGGCCGCGCCGGGCGGTGAGGGTCAGTTGGTCTTTTTCTCTTCGGTGCGAACGGTTTGCGACTTGCTCATCAGCACCGGACGACCCTTGAGCTGGTTGATGGCCTGCTGGAGCTGGAAGTCGCGCTCACTGCCGAACTCGGGCACCAGGCGCTGCCCCGGGTTCTTGCGCGCCTCTTCCTCAAGCCTCTTGCGGGCCGATTCGCGCGCTTCCTCGCGCTTCTGCTCGGCATCGCGCTGCGCGTCGGTCATGGGGCTGTTGGGCGCAGATCCCAGGCTGTTGGCGAGGTCGGCCTCACGCGTGCGCAGGGCGGCGAACACGTTGCCGTCGACGGTTTCGTCGACCATGACATCGGGCACGATGCCCTTGCCCTGGATGGACTTGCCCGACGGCGTGTAATAGCGGGCGGTCGTGAGCTTCAGGCCGGTGTCGGGGCCCAGGGGGCGCACCGTCTGCACCGAGCCCTTGCCGAAGGTCTGGCTGCCCATGATCGTGGCGCGCTTGTGGTCCTGCAGCGCCCCGGCCACGATCTCGCTGGCCGATGCCGAGCCTTCGTTCACCAGCACCACGACCGGCACGCGCTTGTAGTGGCCGTTGGTGACTTCGGTCAGGCGTTTGACCGGGTCGGTGCCGCCACGGCGCAGGTAATGCTGCGGAATGGCCTTGTAGGTGAACTTGCTGTCGGCCAGCTGGCCGTTGGTCGAGACCACGGTGACGTTCTCGGGCAGGAACACCGCCGACAGGGCCACGGCAGCGTCGAGCAGGCCGCCCGGGTCGTTCCGCAGGTCGAGCACCAGGCCCTTCATGGCCGGGTCGGCGCGGTAGAGTTCTTCGAGCTTGCGGGCGAAGTCCTCGGTGGTGCGTTCCTGGAACTGCGACACACGCACCCAGGCGTAGCCGGGTTCGACCGCGCGCGCCTTCACGCTCACGGTCTTGATCTCTTCGCGGGTGATGGTGACGGTGAAGTTGCGGTCTTCGTCGCGGCGCAGCACGGTCAGCAGCACCTTGGTGCGGGGCTCACCGCGCATCAGCTTCACGGCGTCGTTGATGGTCAGTCCCTTGACCGCCGTGTCGTCGATCTTGGTGATCAGGTCGCCGCTCTTGAGGCCGGCGCGAAAGGCGGGCGAGTCTTCGATGGGCGAGACGACCTTGACCAGACCGTCTTCCATGGTGATTTCGATGCCGACCCCCACGAAGCGGCCGCTGGTGCCTTCGCGGAATTCCTTGAAGGACTTCTTGTCGAAATACTGGGAGTGCGGATCGAGGCTGGCGACCATGCCCGAGATGGCCTCGGAGATGAGCTTTTTCTCGTCGATGGGTTCGACATAGTCGGTCTTGACCATGCCGAAAACCGCCGCCAGCTGCTGCAGCTCTTCGAGCGGCAATGGCGCCAGCGTGTTGCGGGCCACCGCCTGCAACTGCACCGTGGTCAGCGCACCCGCCAACGCACCGATGGCCACCCAGCCTGCAATCTTGAACTTGGATGCGGCCTGTTTCGTCATGGAAAACACCTCTGCTTCACGCCCTGGCGGGCCTCGATGGTCCGCTTGTCGGACCAATATACACCTTGGAGGTGGGGCCGACCGGGGGGTTCCCCAGCCGGTCGCGCTGGTTTTCCCGAAGGTCGTGACGAACGCCGCTTCGCCCGCTCAGGCCTTGCCCTGGGCCGCCACCGCCGCCGCCGCGCGGGCAGCCGCCTCGGCATCGCCCAAGTAAAAGCTGCGGATCGGTTTGAGGTTGTCGTCGAGTTCGTAAACCAGCGGAATTCCGTTGGGTATGTTGAGGTTGACGATGTCGGCGTCGGAGATCCCGTCGAGGTACTTCACCAGCGCCCGGATGCTGTTGCCGTGGGCGGCGACCACCACCCGCTTGCCCGACTGGATCGCCGGGGCCAGGGCCTCGTTCCAGAACGGAATCACCCGCGCCACGGTGTCCTTCAGGCACTCGGTCAGCGGCACTTCCTCCGGCTTGAGCCGGGCGTAGCGGCGGTCGCCCCGCTCGCAGCGCGGGTCGGTGGCTTCCAGCGCCGGCGGCGGCGTGTCGTAGCTGCGGCGCCAGATCAGCACCTGTTCGTCGCCGAATTTCGCCGCCATGTCGGCCTTGTTCAGACCCTGCAGGGCGCCGTAATGGCGCTCGTTCAGGCGCCAGTTCTTGACCACCGGCAGCCAGGTGCGGTCCATGGCGTCCAGCGTGTACCAGAGGGTGTGGATGGCGCGCTTGAGCACGCTGGTGTAGGCGATGTCGAAGTCGTAGCCCTCGGCCTTGAGCAGCTGGCCGGCCGACATGGCCTGCGAGACGCCGGTCGGGGTCAGGTCCACGTCGGTCCAGCCGGTGAAGCGGTTTTCGAGGTTCCAGGTGGATTCGCCGTGGCGGATCAGGACGAGCTTGTGCATGGTGTTCGAGGCAGGGCCGTGGGTGGGGTCAACCGCGCATTCTAAAATCGCCGGCTTTGCCAACCCGCCAAGGTGCCAACGTGAGCTTCTTCATCGACAACTGGATCCTCATTGCCGTCGCGTTTGCCTCGGGCGCGCTGCTGGTGTGGCCTGCCGTCAAGGCCGGTGGCCGCGCCGGTTCGCTCAACACCACCGACGCCGTCATGCTCATGAACCGCGAAAAGGCGGTGGTCATCGACGTGTCCGACGCCGAGGAATTCGCCAAGGGCCACATCATCGGCGCCAAAAACCTGCCGCTGGACGAGCTGGAAGCCAAGCTGCCCGGCGCGGTGAAGAACAAGGCCCTGCCGCTGATCTTCGTCTGCCCCACCGGCGCCCGCGCCAACCGCGGCCTGGCGGTGGCCAAAAAACTGGGTTACGAGAAGGCCCAATCCCTGACGGGCGGCATGGGTGCCTGGCGCACCGCCGCCTTGCCGGTCGAAAAGGCCTGATCATTCCGCCATAGCCACCACGGTCCGGTCCATGCCCAAGGTCACCATCTACTCCAGCGACTACTGCCCTTACTGCCAGCGCGCCAAGGCCTTGCTGCAGGCCCGCGGCGTGAGCGACTACGAGGAAATCGTGGTCGACGGCAAGCCCGAGCTGCGCTCGCACATGACCCAGCTCACCGGCCGCACCAGCGTCCCGCAGATCTTCATCGGCGACACCCACGTCGGGGGCTGCGACGACCTGCACGCGCTGGACGCGCGTGGCGGACTGGTGTCGCTGCTCCAGGCGGCCTGAAAAGCGCCTGCGCCCGGCTGACATAATCCCGGGCTGTGCCCGCTGAGGGAACGAATCCCCGGCGGGCCTTTTCTTTCCGACACCCGAGAGTCACCATGGCCGACAACGACACCCCCGTCTTCCAGATCCAGCGCATCTACCTCAAGGAGGCTTCGCTGGAGCAGCCCAATTCACCGGCCATCCTGCTCGACGCCGAACAGCCTTCGGTCGACATCCAGCTGGGCATCGACGCCGAGCCCGTGGCCGACGGCGTGTTCGAGGTCCGGGTGACGGCCACCGTGACGACCAAGATCAAGGACAAGACGGTGTTCCTGGTGGAGTGCAAGCAGGCCGGCATTTTCGAAATCCGCAACCTGCCGCAGGACCAGATGGGTCCCATCATGGGCATCGCCTGCCCGCAGATCATCTATCCCTACCTGCGCGGCAACGTGGCCGACGTGATCCAGCGCGGCGGTTTCCCGCCGGTCCACCTGGCCGAAATCAACTTCCAGGCCATGTACGAGCAGCAGCAGGCGCAGGCCGCCGAAGACGCACCGCGCATCATCACCTGAGTTCCGCCAATGTCGCTTGCGCCGTTGCCCCACACCGTGGTGCTGGGCGCTGGCGCCTGGGGCACGGCCCTGGCGTGCAGCGCAGCGCGCCATGGCCCCGGCCGGGTCACGCTGTGGGCCCGCGACGCGGCCCAGGCGGCCGACATTCACCAGGCCCGGGAGAACCGGCGCTACCTGCCAGGTCTGGCCCTTCCGCCCGGGCTGACCGTCTGCGCCGGACCCGCCTCCACCCTGCTGGCCGACGCCACGCTGGTGGTGGTGGCCACGCCCATGGCGGGCCTGCGCGAATGGCTGGCTGAACTCAAGGACCTTCGAACGCCGGTGGCCTGGTTGTGCAAGGGGTTCGAACGCCCCCGCGACGAGGGCAGCCCCGGTCTGCTGGGACACGAAATCGCGGCCGCCGTGGCGCCCGACCTGCCGGTGGGGGTGCTGAGTGGCCCCAGCTTTGCGCAAGAGGTGGCCCAGGGCCGGCCCACCGCACTGGTGGCGGCCAGCGCCCACGGCGGCGTGCGCGACGCCCTGGTGGCGGCGTTCCATGGCCCGACGCTCCGGGTGTACGCGAACGACGATGTGGTCGGCGTGGAAGTGGGCGGTGCGGTCAAGAACGTGCTGGCGATTGCCACCGGGCTGTGCGACGGCCTGGCGCTGGGGCTGAACGCCCGGGCCGCCCTCATCACGCGCGGCCTGGCCGAAATGACCCGACTCGGACTGGCGCTGGGCGCCCGCGCCGACACGTTCATGGGCCTGTCGGGCCTGGGCGACCTGGTGCTGACAGCCACCGGCGACCTGTCCCGCAACCGGCAGGTGGGTCTGCTGGTGGCGCGCGGGCAAACGCTTGACCAGGCCGTGGCCTCGCTGGGCCATGTGGCCGAAGGTGTGTACAGCGCCCGCACCGTGGCCCGCCGGGCGCACATGCTCGGGGTCGACATGCCCATCACCGACGCCGTGGTGGCCCTGCTCGAAGGTGCCTTGGCGCCTTCGCAAGCCGTGGCCGCGCTCATGGGGCGGGATCCCAAGAGCGAAGGCGAATAAGGCCTCGCGGCCTCAGATCTCCAGGTTGTCGATCAGCCGCGTTTTGCCCAGGCGGGCCGCGCCCAGCACCACCAAGGCGTCACCCGGCCGGGGCGGCTGCAGGTCCTCGCGGCGGCGCACCGTCAGGTAGTCGGGCTGCCAGCCGCGGGCGGTCAGGTCCTGGATGGCGCGCAGTTCGAGGCCCGGCAGGTGGCGTTCCAGCCCGTCGGCCGCGGCCCGTGCATCGCGGCCCAGTGCGCGCAGCGCCAGCGACAGGTGCACCGCCTCGGCGCGCTCGGCCTCGCTCAGGTAGCCGTTGCGCGAACTCAGGGCCAGGCCATCCGGCGCGCGTTCGGTGGTGCCCGCCACGATGTCGATCGGCAGCGCAAACTGCCTGACCATGCGCCGGATCACCATGAGCTGCTGGTAGTCCTTCTGGCCGAACACCGCCGTGCGCCGGCCCTTGGCCTCGGCGAACGCGATCTGGAACAGCTTCATGACGACGGTGCACACGCCGGTGAAAAAGCCGGGGCGGAAATGCCCTTCGAGGATGTCGGCCACCTCGGTCGGCGGCTGCACCTTGAAGCCCTGGGGCTCGGGGTACATGTCGCGCTCGGCGGGTGCAAACACCACGTCGCAGCCCGCCGAGGCCAGTTTCTCGCAGTCGGCGTCCAGCGTGCGTGGGTAGGTGTCGAAATCTTCGTGCGGGGCGAACTGCAGGCGGTTCACGAAGATGCTGGCCACGGTCACGTCACCCAGGGGTTTTGCCGTTCTGACCAGTGCCAGGTGGCCCGCATGCAGGTTGCCCATGGTGGGCACCAGTGCGGGGGAATCGAAGGGGCGCAGCGCGTCGCGCAGGTCGGCAACCGTGTGGACCAGTTTCATGGAGCTCTTCACCAGGCGTGCAGCTGGTCGTCGGGGAAGCTGCCGTCCTTGACGGCCTTCACGTAGGCGGCCATGGCCTCGCGCACCGAGGTGGCGCCTTCCATGAAGTTGTGAACGAACTTGGGGTTGCGGCCCAGGTTGACGCCCAGCATGTCGTGCATCACCAGCACCTGACCGGCCGTGCCCTTGCCCGCGCCGATGCCGATGGTGTGGCAGTGCTTGAGTTGCTGGGTGATCTCCGTCGCCAGCGCGGCGGGCACCATTTCGAGCACCAGCATGGTGGCGCCGGCTTCCTCGAGTTCGAGCGCGTGCCGCTTGAGCGTGAGTGCCGCCGCGTCGCCGCGGCCCTGCACCCGGTAGCCACCCAGTGCATGCACCGTCTGCGGCGTGAGACCCAGGTGTGCGCAGACGGGAATGCCCCGCTCGACCAGGAAGCGCACGGTGTCGGCGGTCCAGCCGCCGCCCTCGAGCTTGATCATGTGGGCGCCCGCGTGCACGAGTTGCGCGGCGCTGCGCATGGCCTGTTCCTTCGACTCGTGGTAGCTGCCGAAGGGCAGGTCGCCCAGCAGCCAGGCCGTGCCCTGCACCCGGCGAAGTCCCCGCGCCACGCTCTCGACGTGGTAGGCCATGGTCTCGAGCGTGACGCCTGCGGTGCTGGCCAGGCCCTGGCACACCATGCCCAGCGAATCGCCGACCAGAATGCATTCGACGCCCGCCGCGTCGGCCACCGCCGCAAACGTGGCGTCGTAGGCGGTCAGCATGGTGATCTTTTCGCCGCGCTCGCGCATCTCGGCCAGTCGCGGCAGGCTCACGGGTTTTCGGGCGGGCAGCGGCGAGGCGGCCGGCAGCGTGCCGTAGGGCGTGGCAGAGGTGGGGTTGCTCATGTCGGTGTCCCGAAAGGGCGGGGCGGTGAACGAGAATGCGGGACTATAGTGCATTGCACCATGCGGGTGCGGCCGCCGGGCCACCCCGCCGACACCTGTTCTGCCCCGATGAAACACCTCTCCGAATTCGACGCCACCGACCTTGCCGACCTCGCTGCACAGGATGTGGCCCGCGCCCTGGCCGAAGACGTGGGCGGCGGCGATCTGACCGCCGCGCTGGTCGACCCGGACCGGCGTGCGCGGGCGCGCATTCTGGCCCGCGAAGACGCCGTCATCTGCGGCACGCCCTGGGTCGAAGCCGCGGTGCGCGCCATGGACCCGCGGGCCGAGCTTCACTGGCAGGTGGCCGAGGGCGCCCGCTGCCGGCCCGACCAGACCGTGCTCACGATCGAGGGCCGGGCCCAGGCCTTGCTGACCGCCGAGCGCACGGCGCTCAACTTCCTGCAGCTGCTCTCCGCCGTGGCCAGCCAGACCGCGCGCTACGTGCAGGCGGTGGCCGGCACCCGCGCCGCCATCGTCGACACCCGCAAGACGCTGCCGGGCCTGCGGCTGGCGCAGAAGTACGCCGTCAAGGTGGGCGGAGGCGTCAACCACCGCATCGGGCTGTTCGATGCCGTGCTGATCAAGGAGAACCACATAGCCGCCGCCGGTGGCGTGGCCGCCGTGCTGCAGCGCGTGCGCGAAACCGCGCCCGCCGCGCGTTTCGTCGAGATCGAGGTGGAGACACTGGCCCAGCTGGACGAAGCGCTGGCGTGCGGTGCCACCATGGTGCTGCTCGACAACATGGACCTGGCCACACTCAACGAGGCGGTTCGGCGCAACGCCGGGCGCGCCATCCTGGAGATTTCGGGGGGTGTGAACCTCTCGACCGTGCGCGCCCTTGCAGAAACGGGTGTGGACCGCATCTCCATCGGAGCCCTGACCAAGGACGTCAAGGCAATCGATTTTTCAATGCGCTTCGAAGCGCTCTGAGGCCACCCATGAGCCCGTCCACCGACATCATCGACGTTGAATACGAACAGCCCGCCTGCCC
Organism: Hydrogenophaga sp. XSHU_21; assembly: GCA_046604145.1. Lineage (GTDB taxonomy): Bacteria > Pseudomonadota > Gammaproteobacteria > Burkholderiales > Burkholderiaceae_C > Hydrogenophaga. Next base: position 477,809 of record JBKIXD010000002.1, on the reverse strand, counting down.
CACGCAGCATGCCTGGGCGCGTGTGCCGGTGGAGCCCGGACCGAAGCAGCGCGCCGAGCTCAAGGAGCGCATCAAGCGGCTGCTGAAGGAGCGCAACGCGGTCATGGTCTCGCACTACTACGTGCACCCCGACCTGCAGGACCTGGCTATCGAGACCGGCGGCATCGTGAGCGACTCGCTCGAGATGGCGCGCTTCGGCCGTGACCATGCCGCACAGACGCTGGTGGTTTCCGGCGTTCGTTTCATGGGCGAAACCGCCAAGATCCTGAGCCCGGAGAAGACCGTGCTCATGCCCGACCTCGATGCCAACTGCTCGCTCGACCTCGGTTGCCCCATCGATGAGTTCAGCGCCTTCTGCGACGCCCACCCCGACCGCACCGTGGTGGTGTATGCCAACACCAGCGCGGCGGTGAAGGCCCGGTCCGACTGGCTGGTCACCAGCAGCTGTGCGCTCGACATCGTGCGCGCGCTCAAGGACAAGGGGCACAAGATTCTTTGGGCACCCGACAAGCACCTGGGCGGCTACATCCAGCGCGAAACCGGTGCCGACATGCTCATGTGGAACGGCTCGTGCATCGTGCACGACGAGTTCAAGGCCTTCGAGCTGGCGGCGCTCAAGAAGGAACACCCCCAGGCCAAGGTGCTGGTGCATCCGGAGAGCCCCGCCGACGTGATCGCGCTGGCCGATGCCGTCGGCTCGACCTCGGCCATCCTGAAGGCCGCGCGCGAACTCGACGCACCCGAATACATCGTGGCCACCGACAAGGGCATGATGCACATGCTGCGGCTGCAGAACCCCGGCAAGGTGTTCATCGAGGCGCCCACCGCCGGCAACAGCGCCACCTGCAAAAGCTGCGCGCATTGCCCGTGGATGGCCATGAACGGGCTGGCAGGCGTGGCCGCGGTGCTCGAGAAGGGCCACAACGCGATCCACGTCGACCCGGCATTGATTCCGCGCGCGCGCCTGCCCATCGACCGCATGCTGGCCTTCACCGCGGCGCAGAGGGCGGGCAACAACCCGGGCGCACTGGTGCCGAACCTCGGCGCGGTTTGAGGGCAACGCCCCTCCTTCCGAGGGGCATCCAGGGTCCGGCTCCGCCGGTCCGGGATGCCGCTTCAGCGGCGCAGGGGTGTGTGCCCCATCACCTCGCCGGCGGCACCAGGATGGTGGGCTTCGCCTCCGGCAACAGGCCCGGGTAGTCGAGGCTGTAATGCAGGCCGCGGCTCTCGTGCCGCAGCATCGCCGACATCACGATCAGGTCGGCCACCTGCACCAGGTTGCGCAGCTCGAGCAGGTCGCGGGTGACGTGGAACCGGGCGTAGAACTCCTGGATTTCGCGCTGCAGCAGCGTGATGCGGTGGGCGGCGCGTTCCAGGCGCTTGTTGGTGCGCACGATGCCGACGTAGTCCCACATGAAGCGGCGCAGCTCGTCCCAGTTGTGCGAGATCACCACCATCTCGTCGGCGTCGGTCACGCGGCTGTCGTCCCATTCGGGCAGCCTGGGCGGCGCGTCCAGCGGGGTTGACCGAATGGCGTCCACCGCTGCCTGGGCAAACACCATGCATTCCACCAGGGAGTTGCTGGCCAACCGATTGGCGCCGTGCAGCCCGGTGCAGGTGGTTTCGCCCACCGCGTACAGGCCGGCCAGCTCGGTGCGGCCTTCCAGATCGGTCACCACACCCCCGCAGGTGTAGTGGGCCGCGGGCACCACCGGAATCGGCTCTTTCGTGATGTCGATGCCGAGTTCGGCGCAGCGCGCGAGGATGTTGGGAAAGTGTTCGCGAAGGAACGCCGGGCTCTGGTGCGAGATGTCGAGGTGCACGCAATCCAGGCCGTGCTTCTTCATCTCGTAGTCGATCGCGCGCGCCACCACGTCGCGAGGGGCCAGTTCGGCCCGGGGATCGTGGTCGGGCATGAACCGGTGTCCACCCAGGTGCGGCGGCAGCTTGAGCAAGCCGCCCTCGCCCCGAACCGCTTCGGTGATGAGGAAGCTCTTGGCGTGCGGGTGGTACAGGCAGGTGGGGTGGAACTGGATGAACTCCATGTTCGCGACCTGGCAGCCGGCCCGCCATGCCGCGGCAATGCCGTCGCCGGTGGCCGTGTCGGGGTTGGTGGTGTACAGGTAGACCTTGCCCGCACCGCCGGTGGCCAGCACCGTGTGGCGCGCCGCAAAGGTGACCACTTCATCGCGCTGGGTGTCCAGCACGTAGGCGCCGTGGCAGCGGCGCCCGCCGGTGCCGCCCGACAGGTGCCGCTCGGTGATCAGGTCGACCAGCATGTGGTGCTCGAACACCTGGATGGCGGGTGTGGCCCGGACACGCTCGATCAGCGTGGCCTGCACCGCCGCTCCGGTGGCATCGGCCGCGTGCACGATGCGCCGGTGGCTGTGGCCGCCCTCGCGCGTCAGGTGCAGTTCGCCGTCCTCGGTCGAGAACGGAACCCCCAGTTCGCGAAGCCAGGCGATCGCGCTGGGCGCGTTCTCCACGGTGAACTCGGTCGCTTCGCGGTCGCTCAGGCCGGCGCCGGCCACCAGCGTGTCTTCCACGTGCGACGCGTAGCTGTCGCCTTCGGCCAGCACGGCGGCGATGCCGCCCTGGGCCCAGTTGCTCGAGCCGTCGAGCAGCGCCCGCTTGGTGATGACCGCCACGCGGTGGGTGGCGGCCAGGTGCAGCGCGGTGGTCAGGCCGGCCAGGCCGCTGCCGATCACCAGCACGTCGAATTCTTGGGTCATGAACTTGGGGTGTAGGCCAGGCGAACGTAGATGGGTGCGAAGGCCTCGGCCTGCGTCAGTTCGATCAGCGTTTCCTTGGCGAGTTCGAGCATGGCGATGAAGGTGACCACCAGCACCGGCGCGCCCTTGTCGACCTCGAACAGTTCGCCGAACTCGACGAACTGGCGCCCCTGCAGCCGGCGCAGCACGATGCTCATGTGCTCGCGCACCGACAGTTCCTCGCGGCTGATCTTGTGGTGCTGCACCAGCTTCGCGCGCTTGAGGATGTCGCGCCAGGCGCTCTGCAGGTCGAGGGCGTTCACGTCGGGGAAGCGGGGCGCCAGCGCCTGCTCCACGTACACCTGGGCGCGCAGGAAGTCCCGGCCGTACTGAGGCACCTCGGACAGGCGCTGCGCCGCCAGCTTCATCTGTTCGTATTCCAGCAGCCGCCGCACGAGTTCGGCGCGCGGGTCCTCGGCCTCTTCGCCCTCGGCGGTCTTTTTGGGCGGCAGCAGCATGCGCGACTTGATCTCGATCAGCATGGCGGCCATGAGCAGGTACTCGGCCGCCAGTTCGAGGTTGCTGGCGCGGATTTCCTCGACATAGGCCAGGTACTGGCGCGTCACCCCGGCCATGGGGATGTCGAGGATGTTGAAGTTCTGCTTGCGGATCAGGTAGAGCAGCAGGTCGAGCGGGCCCTCGAAGGCTTCGAGGAACACGCGCAGGGCATCGGGCGGGATGTACAGGTCCTGCGGCAGCTTGAACAGCGGTTCGCCGTACAACCGGGCCAGCGCCACGCCGTCCACCACGGTGGGCAGAACCTCGTCCAGCCCCTGCGGGGCTTCGTCGAGCGACGGCGTCGGATCGGAATTCACTTCAAGCCGGGGTCCGTCTGATAGACGTAGGGCTTCTGCGGCACCTGGGCGGCGCGCGCCTCGACCATGAAGGCCCGGTCGATCTGTTGGTCCCACAGCAGCGCGCGACCCTGCCGCTGGGACTGCTCGAGGCCGGGTTTGGCCGACTTGAGCTGGTCGATGAACTCGGTCGTGTCGGAGCGGTAGTCGGGGCGGCGGAAGAACGGCATGGGGTGGCGGTCCGGGACAGGGGAAACCCCCGATTTTACCGGCCGGCCCCTCCCGACCCGGCCAGCCGCCCGGCAAACCCCGCGCGTTCCATCAGGGACGCCGGCTGCGGCTGCAGTCCGGTGATGGCCAGCCGGCCGCCGCGCCGCTGCACCACCTTGTGCAGTTGCTCCAGCGCGTCGAGCCCGGTGGTGTCCAGCGAAACCATCATGGTGGCGTCCAGCGTCAGGTCCAGCGGGCCCGGCGCGGCCTCCACCTCGGCCACGATCGGATCGATCTTGGTGACCGCGCCGAAGAACAGCGAGCCGTACAGGCGCCAGGTCTGCCGCTCGCCATCGCGCTGCACCGGTTCGGCCGTGAAGATGTCCCGTTGCCGCCGCACGAACAGCACCACCGCCAGCACCAGGCCCAGCTCCACCGCCACCGTCAGGTCGAACACGATGGTGACGGCAAAGGTGCTCAGCAGCATGAGCCGGTAGTGGTTGCTGAAGTGCCTCAGCCGGGCGAACTCGCGCCATTCGCCCATGTTCCAGGCCACGAACAGCAGCACGCCGGCCAGCACCGCCAGCGGTATGTGAAAGGCCAGTGGTGCGGCCAGCAGCACCAGGGCCGCCAGCGTGGCCGCGTGCACCATGCCCGCCACCGGACTGACCGCGCCCGAGCGGATGTTGGTGACGGTGCGCGCGATGGTGCCCGTGACGGGCATGCCGCCGAAGAACGGCACCACCAGGTTGGCCACGCCCTGACCCATCAGTTCCTGGTTGGGGTCGTGCTTGGGGTGGTCGCCCAACTGGTCGGCCACCCGGGCACACAGCAGGGACTCCACGGCGCCCAGCAGGGCAATGGTCAGCGTGGGCGTGACCAGCAGTCGAACCGTTTCCCAGGAGAAGTCGGGCAGATCGAAGACCGGCAAGCCCTGGGGAATGCCGCCAAAGCGCGTGCCGATCGTCTCGACCGGCATCTGCAGGCCCCAGGCCAGCAGGGACAACGACACCAGCGCCACCACGGGACCCGGGATGCGCGAAGTGGCGCGCAGGGCGGCCGGCACATCGAGTTCGTCGAGCTGGCGGCGAAACCGGGAGTCCATGGCCCACAGCCGCGGCCAGATGAACAGGCCTGCCACGCACAGACCGCCCAGCAGCAGGGCCCAGCCGTTGACGCCCTGCCAGTTCGCACCCAGGACCTGCATCTGGCCGAAAAAGCTGGCCGGCATCTTCTCGATCGGCAGGCCCAGCAGGTCGCGCAGCTGCGACAGCGCGATCAGCACCGCGATGCCGTTGGTGAAGCCGATCACCACACTCACCGGCACATAGCGCACCAGCGCGCCGAGCCTGAACAGACCCATGAGGAACAGCAACACGCCCGCACTGGCGGTCGAGATCAGCAGGTTGGCGAGACCGTAGCGCTCGAGAATGCCGTAGACGATGACGATGAAGGCGCCTGCCGGACCACCGATCTGCACCGATGTGCCGCCCAGGGCCGACACCAGGAAGCCGCCGATGATGGCCGTCCACAGGCCCGCCTGGGGCGGCAACCCGCTGGCGATGGCAAATGCCATGGCCAGCGGCAGGGCCACGATGCCGACCGTGAGGCCAGCCCCCACATCGCGCCCGAAGCGGCCGCGGTCGTACCCGCGCAGATCCGACCACAGGCGGGGCCGGAACGGGGCAAGCGGGGGCAGGCCGGGCATGTGCGCATGTTACCGATGGCTACGCGACCCGGGTCTGCGCCGCCTACACTGCGCCAAAACAAGGCAAGGAGCCCGCCGATGAATCCGTCCAGAACCCGAAGCGCCTGGTGGCGCCTTGGCCGATTGATTGCCGCCACGCTGGCCGCGGTGGGGTTCGTGGGCGCATGCGATCTGCAGAACATTGCCGAACTCGAGCCCGGTGTGTCCACCGACGCCGACGTGCGCGAAAAATTCGGTCAGCCCGAGGCGGTGTGGGACGGCGAGGACGGTGCGCAGATCTACGAGTACAACCGCCAGCCCGAGGGGGTGGTGAACTACATGATCACGGTCGGTGCCGACGGTGTGCTGGTGAAGGTGACCCAGGTGCTGACCGAAGAGACGTTTTCGCAGGTGCAGCCAGGGATGTCGGTCGAGCAGGTGCGCCGCCTGCTCGGCAAGCCCCGAAAGACTCAGAAGTACGACCTCACGGGAGAGACTGCTTACGACTGGCGCTTTCAACCCCGTGGCCAGACCGAGCCCAGGTTGTTCAGCGTGACCTTCAACCGCGACTTGCGGGTGCTGCGCACCGCCGTGATCACCGATCCCGACCTGGAACGCCGTTGACCAGACAGGGCCCGGTGGCGCTTCAGGTCACCGGATGAAGAAGCCGGCGCCCGCGCGCCGGCTTGCGGCCATCAGCCGACATCCGATGAGGAGGACGACAGAGCTGCCGCTTCGAGATCCGCATCAGCGCGCTCGTTGGGAAACAGTCCGTGCACGGCTGTCACTTCATCGACGCCGGATTCGGTGCCGCTGGCGCTGTCCTCCCCCTGCCAGGACCGGGCGCTCAGGCCGGATTTCTGGAAGTGCTCGGTGGTCTGGACGAACTGGATCATGTCGGCGTCATCGCTCAGTTCCGAATCTTCCTCGGGTGTGTGCACGTCGAGTTCCACCTCGGCTGTGCCGCCCCGCTTGAATCGTTCGTCCTCGCTTGAAGAAGATTCCGACTCGCTCACGGCTTGCAGTTGTTGTGTGCAGCGCTTGATCTCGTTGGTCAGTCGGGCAGAGATGGGGCGCAGGGTGACCACGGTGTCGATGGCCTGGGTCAGTCGTTGGTCGACCTTCTCCACCACCGCGCCCACGGCGATCAGGGATTCCGGCCAGATCACCTGGGGCGCGCCTCGGTCCTGGGCACAGTCTGCCAGCTCTGACAGCGGGCTGTTGGCCGGCGTGGCATACAGCATGCGCTCCAGGCGAAGCTCCTGCTCTTCGGGCCGGGGCGCGAGGTGGCGCAACAGTTCGTCGAATGCCGCCATGACCAGGTGAGCCACCTCGTTGCCCGCCACCGTGGCCAGCAGTGCCATGCCGGGCATGATGTCGCCGCGCATGATCTCGATCACGGTGAGTGCAATTCCCGAGACGCTCAGCGCCGTTGCAAGCGCGCGGATGAACTGCGGCAGCGGAGTCACCAGAGTGAGACCTTGCACCAAGGCGGGTACGCCAGCCACCGTGAGCCGGAAGACCGAGGTCGCACCCGTGGTGAAGTGGTAAGCCATGACCGCATACACGATGGAGCGCAGTGCCGGGATCAACACGGTGTTCAGCGGAAACCGGGCGTACCTCGGCAGGCGCTCGGCGCCCTGGGTCAGCAGGTGGTGCACCACCGTTGATGCCAGTCCGGCGCAGAACGCGCCAGTCATCTGCGCGCCGTAGCGGGTGGCCACCATTTCCTGCACGGCCAGTTGGGCGTCCGACAGTGAGAAGCCGGCGGGTGCCGTACCGTTCACACCCGTGGCGTTGGCAGGCGGGTAGGCCGAGCTCAGCGTGCTCAGGTCCAGCGGCCCCAGCAACGGCACCTGCTCCTGCCCCGATGGAACAGGCCAGAAGTTCGAATGCGTGCAGGTGGCCTCACCGATCGGCAGCACGGAACTCGTCGCGGGCACACCGTCGATCACCGGGGTGGCTTCACACATGGTGCCCGTCACGTCGGCTTGCACGATGGGCGTTGTCTCGATCCCGAGGCTCCTCAGCAAGTGCTGGGTGAGCTTGAGCTGGGCGTCAGGTCCGGGCTCTGGCGGCAGATAAACCATGGCGATGTTTCTCGCGCCTTCGGACGTGGGCGCACCGACGTAGTCGACCACCGTGCCATTGACCATCGACATCGTGGATGCATCGACCGTGACCCGGGCCTGGGCGGATTGAATCGCCTGTCCGGTTCCCATGGTTGCGTTGAACAGACCCATGTCGAGTACGGGCTGACCACCCTGCATGGCCAGTGCATCCTTCCACCCGGCGTGCTCTGGCGACACCACCAGCGTGTTGTCGATGATCGAGCCTGTCACGGTCTGGTTGCCGTCGGTCACCAGCGACCAGTTCCCCGCGTCCACCGGCGTGTCGCTGAGGTGCCAGATGTGTTGAATCGGCAGTTCATGTGTGCGGTCCTGCACTGCTGTTTGAGGTGGTTCGGTGCAACTGGCCAACCCCACCGTGGGTCGGTGCCCCATGGCCTGGGGCGTGGGTTCGACATCGGCGATCCACTGGAACTTCAGGTCGATGCCGTGCTCCTCCATCAGCTTGTTCAAGTCGCCCACCAGTTGCTCACCCGACGCGCCCCACTCGGCGCCGATGGGCACGCAGCCTTCCGCCAATCCGTGTGGTGACAGAAGCAGGGTGTCGTCGGGCGATGCGCCCACGGTGACGACACGGGAGGCTCCCACGGCCGCCAGGTTCTCGCGGACGGCTTGACTGGAGGTGATCTGGTCGGCGCAGTAGTCGACGAATGCGGCGACAGCGGAGTCGATGACCTGCTTGCCCCCGGCGGGCAGCAGCGGGCGAAAAAATCGAGAATAGGGGTTCATGGGGGGCGATCGAAGACAGTGGACGGGACGTGCGCCTTGCATAGCGCACGGGTTGTGGGTGGTGTCCACCGGGGTTCGCGGTTCCTCGCCCGGTCTGTTGCAAAGAAATTCGTCAGGAATGCCGATCGACGGCACGAAAGTGCGCGGCATGGGTGCGGCCGGCATCAGGGCCGACCGCTTCGCAGGGCGGGGGATGGCCCGCCATCACCGTCCTCAGCGCACGCGCATGCCGGGCGTGGCGCCCGGCCAGGGTTCCAGCACGTGAATGCCGGGCGCGGTTGCCTCGTCGGCATGGCTGGCGGCCAGCACCATGCCCTCGCTGACGCCGAACTTCATCTTGCGCGGCGCCAGGTTGGCCACCAGCACCGTGAGCTTGCCCTTGAGCTGCTCGGGCTCGTAGGCGCTGGCGATGCCGCTGAAGACGTTGCGCGTGCGGCCTTCGCCCACGTCGAGCGTGAGCCGCAGCAGCTTGGTGGAGCCCTCGACGCGCTCGCAGTCCACGATCTTCGCGATGCGCAGGTCGATCTTCGCGAAATCGTCGATGGTGATGGTGTCGGCAATGGCCTCGCCGCCGGGCAGGGGGGCAGCTTCCACCGGGGCCGGAGGCGGTTCGAACAGGGCGTCGAGCTGCTTGGGGTCGACGCGCTGCATGAGGTGCTGGTAGGGTTGAATGCGCTCGACGTCCTGCATGACCGCGTGCCATGTGGACAAGTCCGCGCCCGTCAGCACCTGAACTTGCCGGGACAGTGCCGGCAGCACCGGCGCGAGGTAGCGCGCCAGCACGGTGAACGCGTTGACGAGGACTGAACACACCTGCTGCAGGCGAGCGTCGTTCGCGGCGTCCTTGGCCAGGTCCCAGGGCTTGTGCTGGTCCACGTAAGCGTTCACGCGATCGGCGAGCGCCATGACCACGCGCATGGCCTTGCCGTACTCGCGCGCTTCGTAGAGTTCGGCGATGGCAGGGGCCTCCCCGCGCAAGGCGCCCATCAGCTCGATGCTCTGCGCATCCACCGCCGGAGCGAGCTGTCCATTGAACCGCTTGGTGAGAAAACCTGCCGAGCGAGACACGATGTTGACGAACTTGCCCACCAGGTCGCTGTTGACGCGAAGCATGAAGTCTTCGCGGTTGAAGTCCACGTCTTCGTTGCGGGCCGACAGCTTGGCGGCCAGGTAGTAGCGCAGCCACTCGGGGTTCATGCCCAGCTTGAGGTACTTCAGCGGGTCCAGCCCGGTGCCGCGGCTCTTGCTCATCTTCTCGCCGTTGTTCACCGTGAGAAAGCCGTGCACGAACACCGCGTCGGGCGTTTTGCGGCCGCTGAAATGCAGCATGGCCGGCCAGAACAGCGTGTGGAATGTGATGATGTCCTTGCCGATGAAGTGGTACTGCTCGGTGCGCGGGTCGGCCATGAAGGCGGCGTAGTCGATGCCCTGCTTGCCGAGCCAGTTCTTGAGCGAGGCCAGGTAGCCCACCGGCGCATCCAGCCACACATAGAAATACTTGCCCGGCGCGTCGGGAATCTCGATGCCGAAATAGGGTGCGTCGCGCGAGATGTCCCAGTCGCCCAGCTTGGTCTGACCGTTGTCGTCGGGCGCGATCCACTCGCTGATCTTGTTGAGCACCTCGGGCTGCACCGCGCCGCTGTTCGTCCATTCCTTCAGGAAGGCCAGGCAGCGCGGATCGGAGAGCTTGAAGAAGAAGTGCTCGGAGTGCTTCAGCACCGGCTTGGCGCCCGAGAGTGCCGAGTAGGGGTTGATCAGGTCGGTCGGGCTGTAGACCTTGCCGCAGACTTCGCAGTTGTCACCATACTGGTCCTTGGCGTGGCAGTTGGGGCATTCGCCCTTGATGAAGCGGTCGGGCAGGAACATGTTCTTCTCGGGGTCGAAGAACTGTTCGATGGTGCGGGTTTCGATCAGGCCGTTGGCCTTGAGGTCCTTGTAGATCTGTTGGGCAAGTTCGTGGTTCTCGGGCGCGTCGGTGCTGTGCCAGTTGTCGAACCCGATGTGAAATCCGTCGAGGTAGGGTTTGCGGCCGGCGGCGATGTCGGCCACGAACTGCTGGGGCGTCTTGCCGGCCTTGTCGGCCGCGATCATGATCGGCGCGCCGTGCGCGTCGTCGGCACAGACAAAATGCACTTCGTGCCCCTGCATGCGCTGGAACCGCACCCAGATGTCGGCCTGGATGTATTCCATGATGTGGCCGATGTGAAAATGGCCGTTGGCGTAGGGCAGGGCGGTGGTGACGAACAGTCGGCGCGGGCTCATGGCGGGCTTTCTTCTGGGGAACCCGTGATTTTATGGGGGCCGGCTTCTCGATGCTTTTCAAACGAGGCACCTCGCGGGCTCGCGGTCGCGGTGTACTCCACTCCGCGGCTGTCCCCCGGACCGGGCTGCGCCCGGTCCTCCTCCTTTATGCCGCTGCGTGGAGCACCCCGCACCCGCGAGCCGACATGGAGGTGGCTCCAGCCCGCAGCGCTTGCCACTGAGGTCGGCGGTGATCGGGGTGTCTGGCGCAGCGACATAAAGGAGGAGCCCAGGGCGCAGCCCTGGGCGGGGGACAGTCGCGGAGCCGGACACCCCGGTCGCCGCCGACCGGTCTCGGCCAGAGAACAAGTCCGTACACCGACTGTGTGAATCAACCCCGCCGCCCCCGGGCGGTAGACTTGCCGCCGCCGCAGAGCAACGCCCCGGCACCCCACGCCATCGGGCGCACATCCCCACATTCCCTGGAGCCCCTTCCCATGTCCGTCGACCAACAGGCCCTGATGCAGGCGCTGCAAGCCGTGCAAGACCCGAACACCGGGCGCGATTTTGTGTCCACCAAGGCCCTGAAGAACCTGCAGGTGCATGAGGGGGATGTGTCCTTCGACGTCGAACTGGGCTACCCCGCGAAAAGCCAGATGCCTGCGATGCGCAAGGCCCTGATTGCGGCGGCCAAGTCGGTGCCCGGGGTCGAGAACGTGTCGGTCAACCTCACCATGAAGGTCACCGCGCACGCCGTGCAGCGGGGCGTGCAGCTCATGCCCAACGTCAAGAACATCGTCGCCGTGGCCTCGGGCAAGGGTGGCGTGGGCAAGAGTACCACCGCCGTCAACCTGGCACTGGCGCTGGCGGCCGAAGGGGCCAAGGTCGGCGTGCTCGATGCCGACATCTACGGCCCCAGCCAGCCCATGATGCTGGGCATCGAAGGCCGGCCCGAGAGCGCCGATGGCCAGACCATGGAGCCGCTGGAAAACTACGGCATCCAGTGCATCTCGATCGGCTTCCTCATCGACCGCGACGAAGCCATGATCTGGCGCGGGCCCATGGCCACGCAGGCGCTGGAGCAGCTGCTGCGCCAGACCAACTGGAAAGACCTCGACTACCTCATTGTCGACATGCCGCCCGGCACCGGCGACATCCAGCTCACGCTGTCGCAGCGCGTGCCGCTCACCGGCGCGGTGATCGTCACCACGCCGCAGGACATCGCGCTGCTCGACGCCCGCAAGGGCATCAAGATGTTCGAGAAGGTGGGGGTTCCCATCCTCGGCATCGTGGAGAACATGGCGGTGCACGTGTGCGAGAAGTGCGGCCATGTGGAACACATCTTCGGTGCCGACGGCGGCAAGAACATGGCCGCCGAGTACGGCATGGATTACCTCGGTGCGTTGCCGCTCAACATGAGCATCCGCGTGCAGGCCGACAGCGGCATGCCCACCGTGGTGGCCGATCCCGAGGGCGAGATCGCCGGGCTGTACAAGGGCGTGGCGCGCCAGGTGGCCATCAAGATCGCGGCAAAGGCGAAGGACTTCTCGTCGAAGTTCCCGAGCATCAAGATCTCGAAGGACACCTGAGGCGTCGAAAACCCGGGCCGTTCACTGGCGCGGGGTTCGGGTAATTCCCGGGCGGTGAATACCGCATGGGGGGTATGGATCGGGCGAGAGCTCTGGGTTTTCATCGGACATCTGTCCATGGAGGCCACCATGAAAGTCCTGCCCCACCACATTCAGCGCATGTCGCGCCACGATTTCGGCAATGCCCTGCGCTGGGCCGACCGCGAAGGCTGGAACCCTGGCCTGCACGATGCCGACATCTTTCACCCGATCGATGTCCGCGGGCATTTCATGGCGTGGATGGATGCCACCCCCGTGGCGAGCATCTCGGGTCTTCGCTACAGCGTCAGCTACGGCTTCCTCGGGATGTACATCGTCGAGCCGCACCTTCGTGGTCACGGACTGGGGCTGTCGGTGTGGAAGGCCGCCATGGACCACCTCAAGGGTTGCGTCATCGGACTCGATGGCGTCGTCGAGCAGCAGGCCAACTACCGCCGCAGCGGGTTCGATCTGGCCTGGCACAACCGCCGCTTCCAGACCCTGGGGCGCACGCCGCAGCCGCGCGATTCCCGGGTGGTCAAGCTCACCTCGCTGCCCTTCGAGGTGGTGGCAGCGTACGACCGGTCTTTCCACCCCGAACCCCGTCCTGTGTTCCTGCAGGCATGGATCCAGCAGCGCCGCGGCATGGCGCTGGGCTGGTGGCAGGACGGCCGCTTGCAGGGCTATGGCGTGGTCAGGGCCTGTGCCCAGGGCCACAAGATCGGTCCCCTCTGCGCCGACACCCCGGCCATCGCCGATTCGTTGCTGGACGCACTGCTGGGCTGTGTCATGCCCAAGGAGCCGGTGTTCCTCGACGTCCCCGAACCCAACCGCGATGCCCTGGCGCTGGCCGAGCGCCACGGCATGACCGCCACCTTCCCCACCGCACGCATGTACCGGGGCCCTGCGCCCCGCATCGACCTCGCCCGCCAGTACGCGTTGACCGCGCTGGAGATCGGCTGAGATCATGCGCCCCCACGCTCCGCCGCTTCGCGGGTCGCTTCCCTCCGAGGGGGCTGATCCGGCTTGGGGCGGCCCGGCGCCGGATCGGCTTGCCCCCACGCTCCGCCGCTTCGCGGGTCGTTTCCCCCCGGGGGGGCTGATCCGGCGTGGGGCGACCCGGCGCCGGATCGCGTTCAGCCCGCGGTCTTCTCGCGCTCGCGCAGCCGGAAGCGCTGGATCTTGCCGGTGGCCGTCTTGGGCAACTCGTCCAGAAACTCGATGAATCGCGGGTACTTGTAGGGGGCGAGCTTTTCTTTCACGAACGCCTGCAGATCGGCCTCGCTCGCCTGCTGGCCGGCCTTCAGGACCACGAAGGCCTTGGTCTTGGTGAGCCCGTCCGCGTCGGTCTTGCCGATCACCGCTGCTTCGAGCACGGCGGGGTGCTGCACCAGCGTGGCCTCGACCTCGAACGGGCTCACGTAGATGCCGCTGACCTTGAGCATGTCGTCGTTGCGCCCTGCGTAGGTGTAGGTGCCATCTGCATTGCGAACATACTTGTCGCCGCTCTTGGTCCAGGCCCCTTGAAACGTGTCGCGGCTTTTGGCGCGGTTGTTCCAGTACAGCAGCGCGGCGCTGGGTCCCTGGATGAACAGGTCGCCGATCTCCGAAGAGCCATCGGCATGGGTCTCCACCGGCAGGCCGTCTTCGCCGCGCAGCTCTACCGCATAACCCGGCACCGGGAATCCGGTGGTGCCATAACGCACTTTGCCCGGCACGTTCGACAGGAAGATGTGCAGCATTTCGGTGGACCCGATGCCGTCGATGATTTCCACGCCGAAGTGGCGCGTCCAGCGTTCACCGATGTCCTGCGGCAGGGCCTCGCCGGCCGATGAGCACAGGCGCAGCGACACCGCAGACCGGGGTGGCAGGTCGGGGCTGGCCAGCATGCCGCCGTAACCGGTGGGGGCGCCATAGAACACTGTGGGGCGGTGCCCGGTGAGTCGCTTGAACACGGCTTGCGGCGTGGGCCGCTCGGCCATCAGCACCACCGTGGCCCCCACGCTGAGCGGAAAGCTCAGGGCGTTGCCCAGGCCGTAGGCAAAGAACAGCTTGGCGGCGGAAAACACCACGTCCGTCTCGCGCAGGCCGAGCACCGCGCGGCCGTACAACTCGGCCGTCCAGTACAGGTTGGCCTGGGTGTGCACCGTGCCCTTGGGTGCGCCGGTCGAGCCGCTGGAATACAACCAGAAGGCGGGTTCCTCGCCATGCGTGTCGGCGGCGGCACCGGCCGGTGCCTTGGCCAGCAGGTCGTCAAAGGCATGCGCGCCGCCGGGCAGACCGTCGCCGCGGGAAACGATGACGTGTTCCACCCCGTGTCCGCCCGCGGCCATGGCGTCCTGCAGCGTGGGCAGCAGGGCGCCCGAGACGATGGCCGCCCGGGCCCGGCTGTCGCCGAGCATGTAGGCCACGTCTGCGGCGGGCAGCAGGGTGTTGATGGCCACCGGCACCACGCCGACATGCAGGGCGCCGAGGAACGCCACCACCCAGTCGCTGCTGTCGTGCGCCAGCAGCAGCACCCGTTCTTCCCGCCGCAGGCCCAGTGCCTGAAGCCCGGCGCCGAACCGGCGCACCGCCACCGCCAGTTCGCCGTAGGTCATCTGGCGCTGGTCGTCGATCAGCGCCACCTTGTCCGCGCGCGGTGCGTTGCGCTCGATCAGGTGGCGGGCGAAATTGAACCTTGCGGGCGGTGGGGCCACGTCGTGATGGCTCATGGTGTGTCTCCTCTGTGTTGTTGTGTCAGAGCGTGGGTGCGATGGCACCCGCGGTCAAGGTGTCGAGCGCGGCGGTGTGGGCCTGCACCGCGCTGCGGCGGTGGTAGAAGCCCAGCGCGCGCAGACCGCCGAGTTCCTCGCCACCGCCCGCGCGGCCCGGACCGCCGTGCAGCGAATGGGGCATCACGTTGCCGTGGCCGGTTTGCGAGGCGGCCACCGCGGGCGAAATGGCGTGCACCCGGCCGTGGCTGTCGGCCAGTTCGAGCGCTGCCCGGGCGGTGAAGTCCGGATCGGCGCTGAACACCGAGGCCACCAGCGAGCCCTGCCCGCGCCGGATGAGGTCAAAGGCCTGCGCCTCGCTGTCGTACGGCATGAGGGTGGCCACCGGACCAAACACCTCGATGTCGTGCAGCAGGTGCGCCGCCACAGGATCGGTGTGGCCCAGCAGCACCGGTGCGGCGCAGGCGGCCACCGCCGGGTCGGCGTCGATCAGGGGTGCCGAGCGCCCGTCGTGCAGCACGCGGGCTTCCGTCTGCAGCCGGGCCAGGCCTTCGCGCACGCTGTCGAACTGCGCGCGGCTCACCAGCGATCCCATGCGGACCGACTCGTTGCGCGGGTTGCCCACGCTGACCTTCGCCAGCTTGGCGCCAATGGCCTGGGCGGCGGCGTCGTAGAGCGCCCGGGGCACGAATGCGCGGCGAATCGCGGTGCATTTCTGACCGCTCTTGACCGTCATCTCGCGCACCACTTCGCTCACGAACAGGCCGAAGGCTTCGCTGTCGACCGTGGCCGCGGGGTCGAGCAAGGCGCTGTTGAGGCTGTCTGCCTCGATGTTGCAGCGCACCGATCGGCGGGCCACCGACGGGTGGCTGCGGATCACCGCGGCGGTGTCGGCCGACCCGGTGAAGGACAGCACGTCGAAGGGCTCGAGTGCGTCGAGCAGCCCGGCCGACGAGCCGCAGATCACCGACAGCGCGCCCGCCGGCAGCACGCCGGCCTCGACCACGTCCTGCACCATGCGCTGCGTGAGCCATGCGGTGGGCGTACCGGGCTTGACCACCACCGGCACGCCCGACAGCAGGGCAGGCGCGGCCTTCTCCCAGAGCCCCCAGCTCGGGAAGTTGAAGGCATTGATGAACAGCGCCAGCCCCCGGGTGGGCGTGAGGATGTGCTGGCTCTGGAAGCCTTCGTCCTTGCCCAGGCGGATGCGGCCGCCGTCGAGCAACGCACGCGCCTCGCCCAGCTTTTCACCCCAGCGGGCGTACTGGCCGATGGTGAAGATGGCGCCGTCGATGTCGACCGCGGAGTCCCGGGTGACGGTGCCCGAATTGGCGGTGGCGATGGCGTAGTAGTCATCGCGCCTGGCCTGCAGCACCTGCACCACGGCCGCCAGCAGGGCGGCGCGCTCGCGGTAGTTCAGGGCCCGCAGTGCGGCGCCGCCTTGCACCCGGGCGAAGCGGAACGCATCGGCCACGTCCAGGCCATCGCGGCCCACGCGCACAAGTTCGGTGCCGAGCACCGGGTCGTGGAGCGGCGTGCCGGGGCCCTGGCCGGGCTGGGCACGGCCGCACACGATGTTGGGAAGAAGGGGGGTCGTGGTCATGGGGGGCCTGATGAGAAAAGCTGGTGAACGGGCGCCATCGGCGCTATAAATGCACTATCTTGCGTGCCGGCGAACCTGCATTAAAGTGCATGTTCGCCGGCTTGGCAAGTCCGTCCGGCCCCGCGCCCGTTTCCTCGAAAGGCCCTGAGCCATGTCCGCCGCCGATGCCGTTGCCCCGCTGCCCGCCGCCGAAACGCCTGGCGACGAGGTGCGCCACCCCTTCCTGCTGGCCCTGGGAGAGCGGGTCCGTACGCTGCGGTCGCGCCGGGGCATGACGCGCAAGGCGGTGGCGCTGGCGGCCGACGTGTCCGAACGCCACCTGGCCAACCTGGAATACGGCACCGGCAATGCGTCCATTCTGGTGTTGCTGCAGGTGGCCGACGCCCTGCATTGCCCGCTCGCCGAACTCATCGGTGATGTGAGCACCAGCTCGCCCGAATGGTTGCTGATCCGCGAGATGCTGGGCGGGCGCAGCGAAAGCGATTTGCGCCGGGTGCGGGTCGCCATCGGCGGCGTGCTCGGCCAGGGCCAGGCCGACGGTGATGCCCAGCGGCGCACCCGCATTGCGCTGATCGGCCTGCGCGGGGCGGGCAAGTCCACGCTGGGTCAGCGCCTGGCCGACGACCTCGGCTACGCGTTCATCGAACTCAGCCGCGAGATCGAGAAGTTCGCGGGCTGCAGCATCGAGGAAATCCACGCCCTCTACGGCACCCCGGCCTACCGCCGCTACGAGCGCCGCGCGCTCGAGGAAGCGATCCAGATCTATCCCGAAGTGGTCATTGCCACCCCCGGCGGCCTGGTCTCGGACGCCGCCAACTTCAACCTGCTGCTGGCGCACTGCACCACGGTGTGGCTGCAGGCCGACCCGGCAGACCACATGGGCCGGGTCGCGGCCCAGGGCGACCTGCGGCCGATGGCCGCCAGCCGCGAGGCCATGGAGGACCTCAAGCGCATTCTGGCAGGCCGCTCGGCCTTCTATTCCAAGGCCGAACTGCACTTCAACACCAGCGCCCACGCCAGCGTCGACGAGGCCTTTGCGCTGCTGCGGCAGCAGGTTCGGGCCCTGGTGGCGGCCTGAGCCGGTCCGACCGGCGGCCGAAACATGCACGAAAGTGCATTGACGCCGCGTCAAGACATGCACTATTATTCAAGTCATGCCAACGCCACCGGCAGCCAAATGCCGGTGATTGCGTTCCCGCCGCCCGAGGAGACCGCCATGAACCACCCCGCCACCGTCGATTACCGCACCGACCCGAGCCAGTACCGACACTGGAAGCTGCAGGTCGACGGTCCCATCGCGACGCTGGCGGTGAACATCGACGAGGACGGCGGCATCCGGCCGGGCTACAAACTCAAGCTCAACAGCTACGACCTGGGCGTGGACATCGAGCTGCACGACGCCCTCAACCGCATCCGCTTCGAGCATCCCCAGGTGCGCACGGTGGTCGTCACCAGCCTGAAGGACCGCGTGTTCTGCTCGGGCGCCAACATCTTCATGCTCGGCCTCTCCAGCCACGCCTGGAAGGTCAACTTCTGCAAGTTCACCAACGAAACGCGCAACGGCATCGAGGATTCTTCGCAGCACAGCGGCCTGAAGTTCATCGCCGCCCTCAATGGCGCGTGCGCCGGTGGTGGCTATGAACTGGCGCTGGCCTGCGACGAGATCGTGCTGATCGACGACCGCAGCAGCGCCGTGAGCCTGCCCGAGGTGCCGCTGCTGGGCGTGCTGCCCGGCACCGGCGGCCTCACCCGGGTGACCGACAAGCGCCACGTGCGCCACGACCTGGCCGACATCTTCTGCACCACCAGCGAAGGCGTGCGCGGCAAGAAGGCGGTGGACTGGCGCCTGGTCGATTCGATCGCCAAGCCGCAGCAGTTTGCCGCCCACGTGAAGGAGCGGGCCGACGCGCTGGCCGCGCAGAGCGACCGGCCCGCCGACGGCAAGGGCGTGCCGCTGCCGCGCGTGCAACGCACCGACAGCGCCGACGGCCTCGACTACGCCTTCGTCACGGTGGCCATTGACCGCGCCAAGCGCACCGCCACCCTCACGGTGAAGGCGCCGACCGCGCCCCAACCCACCGACATCGCCGGCATCGAAGCCGCGGGCGCCGCCTGGTGGCCGCTGCAGATGGCGCGCGAACTCGACGACGCCATCCTCAACCTGCGCACCAACCAGCTCGACATCGGCACCTGGCTGCTGAAGACCGAGGGCGACGCCGCCGCGGTGCTGGCCGCCGATGCGGCGCTGCTGCGCCACCGCGACCACTGGTTCGTGCGCGAAACCATCGGCCTGATGCGCCGCACCTTTGCGCGCCTCGACGTGTCTTCGCGCAGCCTGTTTGCGCTGGTCGAACCGGGTTCGTGTTTTGCCGGCTCGCTGGCCGAACTGGCCTTCTGCGCCGACCGCACCTACATGCTGGCCCTGCCCGACGACGAAGTCCGCGCGCCGCGGCTGACGCTGGACGAGTTCAACCTGGGCCTGCTGCCCATGGTCAACGGCCAGTCGCGCCTGCAACGCCGTTTTTATGAAGAAAGCGCGCCGATGGAGGCCGTGCGTGGCGCGGTCGGCAAGGCGCTGGACGCCGACGCCGCCCTGGCCCTGGGTCTGGTCACGTCCGCCCCCGACGACATCGACTGGGCCGACGAGGTCCGCATCGCCATCGAGGAGCGCGCGTCAATGTCGCCCGACGCGCTCACCGGCCTTGAAGCCAACCTGCGTTTCGCCCAGAAGGAGAACATGCTCACCCGCATCTTCGGCCGGCTCACCGCGTGGCAGAACTGGATCTTCATCCGCCCCAACGCCGTCGGCGAAAAGGGTGCGCTCAAGGTCTATGGCAAGGGCGACAAGGCCGCCTTCGATTTCAGCCGCGTCTGATCCCCTTTCGTTGTGCGGTGGGTTCTCCGGTGGAGCCAGCCGCAACCGCAGGTCAGTCCACCGACAGGAACCCCGCAGGAGACCCGTGATGTCCACCATCGACTACAGCGACAAGATCCCCAACAACGTCAACCTCTCTGAAGACCGCACACTGCAGCGCGCGCTGGAGCACTGGCAGCCGAACTACCTCGAGTGGTGGAAGGACATGGGCCCCGAGGGCTCGCAGAACTTCGACGTGTACCTGCGCACCGCGGTCAGCGTGGACCCGCAGGGCTGGGCGCAGTTCGGTCATGTGAAGATGCCCGACTACCGCTGGGGCATCTTCCTCAACCCCGCCGAGCAGGGCCGCAAGGTCCACTTCGGCGACCACATGGGCGAAGCCGCCTGGCAGGACGTGCCTGGCGAACACCGCGCCAACCTGCGCCGCATCATCGTGACGCAGGGCGACACCGAGCCCGCGTCGGTCGAGCAGCAGCGCCACCTGGGCCTGACCGCACCCAGCCAGTACGACCTGCGCAACCTGTTCCAGGTGAACGTGGAAGAAGGCCGCCACCTGTGGGCCATGGTGTACCTGCTGCACAAACATTTCGGCCGCGACGGCCGCGAAGAAGCCGAAGCCCTGCTCGAGCGCCGCTCGGGCGATCAGGACAACCCGCGGATCCTGGGTGCCTTCAACGAACAGACGCCCGACTGGCTGTCGTTCTTCATGTTCACCTACTTCACCGACCGCGACGGCAAGTTCCAGCTGTGCGCGCTGGCCGAATCGGCGTTCGATCCGCTGGCCCGCACCACCAAGTTCATGCTCACCGAAGAGGCGCACCACATGTTCGTGGGCGAGTCCGGTGTGGGCCGCGTCATCACGCGGACCTGCCAGGCCATGAACGAACTCAAGACCGACGACCCGGCCAAGCTGCGCGCGGCCGGCGTGATCGACCTGGCGACCATCCAGCGCTACCTCAACTTCCACTACTCGGTGACCATCGACCTGTTCGGCGCCGACCAGTCGAGCAACGCCGCCATCTTCTACAGCTCGGGCCTCAAGGGCCGTTTCGAAGAGGGCAAGCGCACCGACGACCACAAGCTCAAGGGCGCGACCTACAAGGTGCTCGACGTTCAGGGCGGCCAGATCGTCGAGAAGGAAGTGCCGATGCTCAACGCGCTCAACGAAGTGCTGCGCGACGACTACATCAAGGACTCGATGGCCGGTGTGGAGCGCTGGAACAAGCTGATCGAAAAGGCCGGACTGCCGCACCGCCTCACCGTGCCGCACAAGGCGTTCCACCGCAACATCGGCACCTTGGCGGGCGTGAAGGTCTCGCCCGATGGCCGCGTGATCAGCGAAGCCGAATGGAACGCGAAAGTGGACGAGTGGCTGCCGACCGCGGAAGATCGCGCCTACGTGGCCTCGCTCATGGGCCGGGTGGTCGAGCCGGGCAAATTTGCCAACTGGATCGCCCCGCCGGTCATGGGGATCAACCGCCAGCCGGTGAACTTCGAGTACGTCCGGTTCGGATGACTCCCTGAGCGGCTGCGCCGCTTTCCACTTGAAGGAGAACGATGCCGGTGGACCGGGAAACCCGGGTCCACGGCATCCCTGGCTTGAGCCCGGGCTTGCTGCCGGGCTTTTGTGGTTTGGAGACTGTCCATGAACGCACCCGCTGAACTCGCTGTCATCCAGCAGCACCTGATCGATCCGGAGATCTGCATCCGGTGCAACACCTGCGAGGCGACCTGCCCGGTGGGGGCCATCACGCACGATTCGCGCAACTACGTGGTGGACGCCAGCAAGTGCAACCTGTGCATGGCCTGTGTGCCGCCCTGCCCGACGGGGTCGATCGACAACTGGCGCACCATGCCCAGGGTGCGCGCCTATTCGGTGGAAGAGCAGCTCACCTGGGACGAACTGCCGGCCGAACTGCCGCCCGATGCGCTGGCCCTGGCCGACGGCGAAGCAGGCATCGAGCCCGGACCGACCTCAGGTGCCAAGGCGGCGGACGCCACGCCCACCGGCGAGGACAAGTTTGTCGCCAGCCGGTACGGGTCGACCGTTCCGCCATGGTCGGCGGCGCACGCCTACACCAACCTGTACGGCCCCAAGGCCGCGCAGAAATCCATCACCGCCACGGTCACGGGCAACCTTCGCGTGACCGAGGTCGGCACCGAGTACGACACCCACCACATCGTGCTGGATTTCGGCGCCATGCCGTTCCCGGTGCTGGAGGGTCAGAGCATCGGCATCATCCCGCCCGGCACCGACGCTGCCGGCCGGCCGCACCACGCGCGCCAGTACAGCGTGGCCAGCCCGCGCAACGGCGAGCGCCCCGGGCACAACAACGTGTCGCTCACGATCAAGCGCGTGCTGGAGGACCACCAGGGCCAGCCGGTCCGGGGCGTGGCCAGCAACTTCATGTGCGACCTCAAGGTCGGCGACAAGGTCGAGGTGATCGGGCCGTTCGGCGCCAGCTTCCTCATGCCCAACCACCCGCGCAGCCACATCGTGATGATCTGCACCGGCACCGGCAGCGCGCCCATGCGCGCCATGACCGAGTGGCGCCGCCGGTTGCGCGCGACCGGCAAGTTCGAGGGTGGCCGGCTGATGCTGTTCTTCGGTGCCCGCACGCAGCAGGAACTGCCGTACTTCGGTCCCCTGCAGAACCTGCCCAAGGACTTCATCGACACGCACTTTGCGTTCAGCCGCACCCCGGGCCAACCCCGAAAGTACGTGCAGGACGCCATGCGCGAGCGCGCCGCCGACCTCGTGCCCTTGCTCAGGGACCCCGACGCGCACTTTTATGTGTGTGGCCTCAAGAGCATGGAGGAGGGCGTGGTGCTGGCGCTGCGCGACATCGCCAGCGCCGCCGGCCTCGACTGGGACACGGTCGGTGCTGCACTGCAGCGTGAGGGCCGGCTGCACCTCGAGACGTACTGAATCGGGCGGGCTCGCGTCAGGGTCAAGCGCGTCCGGAACGGCGTCGGCGGGGGCGATGCCGTACAGTCACGCCTCCGTATGCATCCGAACCCTACCCCTGTATCCCATCGGCAGCGGCCCGCCATCGAGGTCGATGTCGTGATGCGGCGTGAGCCGGTCAGTGGCCCGATGGCGCGCTGGCAACCCTGGCGCTGGGTCCTGGCCGACGTCTTGCTGCACGCAGGGCCCGACGAAACCGCGCTGCTGGCGCCCGACGAGGTGCACGAACCGCAGGCGGTCGAGCCGCTGGATGCCAGCCGCACGGCCGAGGGCAGCAGTCACTGGATGCATCCCCGTTTCAGGGTCGAGCTGTTCCGCGACGATGCCGAAGGCTATTTCCTCAACCTGGGCAGCCCGCAGCCTTGCTTCTGGGTCATGTGGCGCGCCGACGAAGGCCGGCTGCTGGACGGTGAACCGGTGGCCGTGCCACAGATCGTCACCCTGAGCTACCACGATGCCGGCCGCTGGCTCGACGCCCAGGAGCGGGTGGACCAGGTGCCGGCGCCCGACGAGGTGGTGGCCTGGATGCGCGCCTTCGTGGACGCCACCTACGTGCCCGAGCCCAAGAAGCGCAAGCGGCCCGAGAGTTTCCGGCCGCTCACCGACCGGTTCGGCCAACCGGTTCGCATCAGCACGGACAAGCGATGAGCCGGGACGAAGGCGGGTTCCTCTCCCGGTGGTCGCGCCGCAAGGAAGCGGCGCGCAGCGGCCAGGCGCTGCCGCCCGAGCCGCTGCCCGAGGCCGAGGCCCTCAAGCCGACCGCCGCCGGGCCGGCCCCGGTCACCGAAGCGAAGGCCGCAGCGGCCCCGGCGCCAGCGCAGCCGTCATCGCCCCCGCCCACCCTCGATGACGTGGCGAGCCTCACGCCCGAGTCGGATTTCAGCCGTTTCGTGGCCCGCGACGTGCCCGGCGATGTGCGCAACGCCGCCGTGAAGAAGCTGTTTGCCGACCCGCACTTCAACGTGATGGACGGGCTGGACGTCTACATCGACGACTACAGCCAACCCAGCCCTCTGTCCAAGGCCGACATCGCGAAGATGGTCGGCGCCCGATTCCTCAAGCTCGTCGACGATCCCGACGAAGCCACCACCCAGAACACCACCGAGGCCGCCGTGCCATCGGTGACGACGGACGGCGGACCCACCGCCGCCACCCCGGTCGACGATGTCGCCGCACCGCACCCGCCCCACGATGACCACGCTGATCTGCAACTGCAACCAGACCATGACCCTGGACGCGAAAGCCCTGGGCACGGCGCTGGATGAAGACCTGACCCTGCACACCACGCTGTGCCGGCGCGATGCGCCGGCCTTCCAGCGCGCCGCCCGCAGCAACGACGACCTGGTGGTGGCCTGCACGCAGGAAAGCCGCCTGTTCAACGAGCTGGCCGAACAGACCGAGGGCGCCGTGCCGCTCGACGTTCGCCCGATCCGGTTCGTCAACCTGCGCGAAACCGGCGGTTGGGGCCGCGAAGGCAAGGCCGCCACGCCCAAGATGGCGGCGCTGCTGGCGGCAGCCCGCCTGGCCGATCCCGAACCGGTCCCCACCGTCACCTACAAGAGCGCCGGCCGCACGCTGGTCATCGGCCCGCTCGACGAAGCCGAGCGGCTCGCGGCGAGGGTGGGCGACGTGCTCGACCTGACCGTGCTCGCGCAGGGCGGCCGCGGCATGCAGGCGCGCAACTGGCCGGTCGTCAGCGGGCGTCTCGTGTCGCTGACCGGGTGGCTGGGCGCCTTCGACGCCAGCTGGAGCAGCGGCAATCCGATCGACCTCGACCTGTGCACCCGCTGCAACGCCTGCGTGGCCGCCTGCCCCGAAGGCGCCATCGGTCTTGATTACCAGATCGATCTGGACAAGTGCAAAAGCCACCGCGCCTGCGTGAAGGCCTGCGAAGCGGTGGGCGCCATCAACTTCCAGCGCGACGAGACCACCCACGCCGACCGTTTCGACATCGTGGTCGATCTGCGCGCCGAGCCCGCGTTCACCCAGCACGCGCTCCCGCAGGGCTACTTTCACCTGCCTTCGGGTCTCAACAGCGACGCCGGCGTCGAGGCGGTCATGCGCCTGCGCGAACTGGTGGGCGAATTCGAGAAACCCAAGTTCTTCCAGTACAAGCAGAAGCTCTGCGCCCACGGCCGCAACGAGACGGTGGGCTGCGATGCCTGCATCCAGGTCTGCTCGGCCCTGGCCATCCGCAGCGAGGTGGACCGCCAGCAGATCGCGGTGAACCCGAACCTGTGTGTCGGCTGTGGTGCCTGCACCACCGTGTGCCCCACCGGCGCGCTCAGCTACGCCTACCCGCGCGCCAGCGAACAGGGCGTGAAGCTGCGCACCGTGCTCGCCACCTACGCCAAGGCCGGTGGGCAGGACGCCGCGCTGCTGCTGCACAGCCAGGGCGCCGGCAGCGCATTGATCGATGCGCTCGGCCGCGAGGCGGCGCTGCGGCCCAAAGCCATCAAGGGCGTGCCGGCCCGGGTGATTCCCTTGCCGCTGTGGCACACCGCGTCGGTGGGTCTGGACCTGTGGCTCACCGCGTTTGCCTACGGGGCGTCGCAGGTGTGGGTGTTGATGACCGACGAGGAAGCCCCCCAGTACGAGACCGCCCTGCGCGAGCAGATGGCGGTGGCGCAGGCGGTGGTCAACGGGCTGGGCTACAGCGGCTCGCATTTCCGGCTGATCCGCACGAACGACGTCGGCACGCTCGATGCACACCTGGCTTCGCCTCCGGCGCAAAGCGTGAAGCGCCGCGCCAGTTTTGCGGTGCAGGCCGAAAAGCGCGCCACCCTGGAACTGGCGCTCGATCACCTGCTGCAGGACAGCGCCGGGCTCGCCCGCACCGCGCAGGCGGTGCCGCTGCCCGCGGCCTCGCTGTTTGGCGCGGTCAACGTCGACAAGGACGCCTGCACGCTGTGCCTGAGCTGCGTCAGCGCCTGCCCGGCCAACGCGCTGCTCGACAACCCCGAGCGCCCGCAGCTGCGTTTTGTCGAGAAGAACTGTGTGCAGTGCGGGCTGTGCGCCACGACCTGCCCCGAAGACGCCATTTCGCTCGAGCCGCGGCTGCTGCTGACCGATCAGCGCAAGCAGCCGCGCGTGCTCAACGAGGCACAACCCTATCAGTGCGTGCGCTGCGGCAAGCCGTTCGGCACGCTCAAGGGTGTCGAGGTCATGCTGGCCAAGCTCGCCGGCCATTCGATGTTCCAGGGCGAAGCACTGCAGCGCCTGAAGATGTGTGGCGACTGCCGTGTGGTCGACATCTACACCAACCCGGGCGAAACCCGCATCTCCGATCTTTGACCCGATCGCCGATCGTTCCATCCGAAAGTCCTGCCATGGTCGACCGTATTCCCGTCACCTCCACGCTCGATGAAGAAACCGCGCGCGCCGAGGTTTACGGCCTGCTGGCCGCGCTCTATTACGCACCGCCTGCGCCCGAGCTGCTCACCCAGCTTCGTGTGGCCGTGACCGAGGCGCCTGCCGCGGGGGCCTTTCTGGAAGAGTCCTGGCGCGGCGTGGTCTCGGCCGCGCGCGACCTGGGCGACGCCGAGGTGGCCGATGAATTCGATGCGCTGTTTGGCGGCGTCGGCAAGCCCGAGGTGTTCCTGTACGGCTCGCATTACCTGAGCGGCTTCCTGAACGAAAAGCCGCTGGCCCACCTGCGCAGCGACCTGGCGAAACTGGGGTTGGCCCGCGACGAGGCCATGCCCGAGACCGAGGACCACGTGGCCTACATCTGCGAGGTCATGCGCTACCTGATCGCCGGCGACGACGTGGAAGTGGCCAACCTGACCCGCCAGCGCGAGTTCTTCACCGCGCACGTTCAGCCCTGGGTGCCGCAGCTGTGCGAAACGCTGGCGGCCCACCCGAAAGCCCGGTTCTACGCCGCGCTTGCCGGCTTCACCAGCGCCTTCATCAGCGTCGAGGCACAGGGCTTCGACATGCTGGTCTGACACGGGGACCCATCGAATGGCCAAGGGATACTGGATCGCGCGCGTCGACGTCGCCGACGTCGAGCGCTACAAGGCCTACGTGGCGGCCAACGCCGAGCCACTGCATGCCTACGGCGCCCGGTTTCTGGTGCGTGGCGGCCGTTTCGAGTGCGTCGAGGGGGCCAGCCGCACCCGCAACGTGGTGATCGAGTTTCCGTCCTACGAAGCGGCGCTGGCCTGCTACCGGTCGCCGGGCTATCAGGCGGCGGTGGCCTTGCGCACACCGGTGTCGGTGATCGACCTGATCGTCATCGAAGGGTACGACGGGCCGCAGCCCTGAGCACCCCGGCGGGGCCGTTCAGGCGGCACCCGGCCGGCCGTCGTTGGTGGGCGTGGCCGGCGGTGCCTGCGGCTCTGTGAACAGGGACACGGTGAACTCGGCGCCGGGCGATCCATCCGCGCGGTTGCCGGCGGCCACATGCCCGCCGTAGCGCTCCACCAGCCCCTGGCTGATCCACAGCCCCAACCCGTTGCCGTCGTTCTTGGTGGTGAAGAACGGACGGAAGAGCCGCTCCAGCGCCCCCGGGGACAGGCCCGGGCCGGTGTCGACCACCTGCAGCACTGCGCCACCGTTGGTGTCGCGCGTGCGAAGCACCAGTTCGCCGCCGTCGGGCATGGCCTGGATGGCGTTGATCATCAGGTTGATGATGACCTGCTGCAGTTCCTGGCGGTTCATGCCCACGCGGTGCGTGGCCTGCAGTTCCCGCCGCACCGCGATGTGGGTGGAGGCCAGCAGGTGGCCCACCAGCACCAGGCAGTCCGACACCGTGCGGTTGAGGTCGAGTGCGTCCACGTAACCTGCGTATTCGGTGGGCCGCGCGTACTGCAGCAGCTGCGTCACGATGATGCGCATGCGCTCGATCTGCTGGTCGAGCAGCGCCAGCTCCCCGCGCACCGACTCCGCGCCCGGCCCCAGGGTGTCGCGCATCAGGTCGAGGTTGCCCTGCATCACCGCGATCGGGTTGTTGATCTCGTGTGCAATGCTGGCCGTGAGCTGGCCGATGGCCGCCAGTTTCTCGCTCTTGACGAGTTGCTGCTGCGCCATCTGCAGCGAGGCGTTGCTGGCCTGCAGTTCGCGCGTGCGGTCGGCCACCTTGCGGTCGAGTTCGTCGGCCCAGCGCTGCAGTGCCGCGGTCTTGTCGTCGATCACATCGAGCAGCTGGTCAAGGTGACCGGCCAGCGCACCGAGTTCATCGCGTGCGCGCAGCGTTCCCACCCTGGCGTGCGCGTTGCCCAACTCGACCTGCTGCATGGTCAGGTTCATCTGCTGCACCGGCTCGAAGATGCTGCGCGCCCAGCGCAGCGAGAACCAGGCCGACGCCGCCATCACCGCGCCGAAGATCAGGCCGATGAGCGCCAGCATGGCGTAGCGCATGAGCCGGAACGGTGCTTCGGTGAAACCCACGTAGAGCATGCCGATGCGGCTGCCATCGGCGCTGGTGATGGGCTCGTAGGCAGAGACATACCAGTCGTTGACCACAAACGCCAGATCGAGCCAGGTGCGGCCTTCGCCCAGCACGGTGTCGCGAACCGCCCGGGACACGCGCGTGCCGATGGCACGGCGGTCCTGGAACAGGCGCACGTTGGTGGTGATGCGCACGTCTTCGAGGAACAGCGTGGCCGTGCCCTGGCTGTCGAAGGGCAGGGACCCCGCTGGGTAAACGATGCGGTTGATGGTGTCGATGAAGTCGAGGTTCTGGTTCAGCAGAAGGCCCCCGGTGATCAGGCCGAGGTGGCGGCCCTGCGCGTCCAGCACGGGCAGGGTGGTCAGGGCCACCATGGCCCGGTCTTCGGCGGCCCGGTCGGTGGGGGCGGCGTTTCTCGTGGGCACCAGAGCGATGTCCAGACGTGGCGCCAGGTGCGGCGCCACGGCGCGCAGCGAGGCGTTGTCGAGCAGCAGCAGCCGGGCCTTGGTGCGGTCGCGTTGCACCTGCAGCGAATCGGCCACGGCGCGCGGCAGCGCCGGCACCGTCCCCTGGCGGTCTTCCAGCCGCAGCCCTGGCGGCGCACCCCGCGCCACCGGTTGGCCGAGGTTGTCGTAAAGGGCGAGGAAATCCAGGCCCAGCCGCTCGCGCTCGGTGGCGAGGTGGTTGGCAATCTGCGTTCCGGCATCGGGCGCGCGCGATCGCAGCGCGTCGGCCAGCGCCCGCGAATCCGCCACACCCAGCGTGCCCGAGCCGACCTCGATCAACACCTGATCGAAATAGCCGCGCGCCACCGCCAGGTCGCTTCGCACCTTGGTGATGAGCAGCCGGTCGTAGGCCTGGTTGCTCCACAGCGCCAGCGCCAGCACCAGCAGCGGAAAGGCCACCAGCAGCGGCAGCAGGGCCATCGCCAGCAGCTTGTTGCGCACCGACGTGGCCAACCACCCGGGCGTGCGCCACGGCGTCATGGCCGGCACCGGGTCAAGCGTGGCCCCATTCGGCCACGCGCCGCTCGAGCGTGCGGCGCGACACGCCCAGCAACTGCGCCGCGCGCGTTTTGTCGCCCTGCACCGAATCGAGCACCGACTGGATGTGCATCTTTTCGAGGGAATGCAGGTCGATCGGTCGACCCTCGGGGAGCGCTGTCGGCGTGCCCGGGTACAGGGCCGAGACGTTCAGGCTGCCCAGGATCAGCGAGCGCTCGATCAGGTTGCGCAACTCGCGCACGTTGCCGGGCCAGTCGTACTGCCGCAGAAAGTCGATTTCCTGGTCGCTGATGGCGAGCGGTTCGGCGCCGAGTGTGGGCGAGAGCTGAGCCATGAAATGCGCCACCAGCGAGGGAATGTCTTCCTTGTGGTCGCGCAGCGGCGGCAGCGTGAGTTCGACCACCTGCAGCCGGAAATAGAGGTCCTTGCGGAATCGGCCCGCCGCGACCTCGGCGCTGAGCTGGCGGTTGGTCGCGGCCACGATGCGCAGGTTGACCGGCACCAGCTGTTCGCTGCCCACCGGGCGGATCTTCAGGTCCTCGATCGCCCGCAGCAGTGTGGCCTGGATCGGCAGTGGCAGTTCGGCAACCTCGTCGAGAAAAAGCGTGCCGCCTTGGGCGTAGTGAAACAGACCGTCGCGCGCCCGGGTGGCGCCGGTGAAGGCACCCCGCGCATGGCCGAACAGCTCGCTTTCGATCAGTTCGGGCGACACCGCCGCGCAGTTGATCGGCACGAACGGGCCGCTGGCGCGCGCGCTGCGGGCGTGCAGTTCGCGCGCCACCAGTTCCTTGCCGGTGCCCGATTCGCCCTGCAGCAGCACGGTGCTGTCCACCGCGGCAATGCGCTCCACCGAGGCCCGCAGGCCGCGAATCGCCGCCGACTCGCCGACCAGCGCGGCGCGGTGGGCAGGGGTGCGCGCCATGGCGCGGCGCAGCACGAAGTTTTCGCGCCGCAGCCGGGCCCGCTCATGGCACTGCTTGATGGCGTTCAGGATCTGCGGCACCCGGAACGGTTTGAGGATGAAGTCGGATGCACCGGCGCGCAAGGCTTCGATGGCGGTGTCCAGGTCGGCAAACGCGGTGATCAGGATCACCTCGCCGGTGTAGCCCTGCTCGCGAAGCTCCTTGAGCCAGTCCACGCCGCTCTTGCCGGGCAGCGAGATGTCGAGCACCACCAGGTCGACCCGGTGGCCGCGCAACCACTCCGCCCCATCTTCGGCGCTGGTCGCGCTCATCACGAAGTGACAGCGCGGGGCCAGCGTCTTGACCAGGAAGTTCAGCATGCCCTGCTCGTCGTCCACCACCAGAATGGACCAGTCGGGCCAGCCTTCGAGTTGTCGCCCGGGGTCCTGAGGGGGTGTCGTCAAGGTTTGCACCGCCCGATTCTAGAAAGGTGGTCGATCGAATCACTCGGACATTGGCGCAAATCCGACGCCGCTGAAGGGGACACCGGCGCGTTGGCCACCACATCCACCGCGACAAGTTGTCGCAGTCGGGTGCGACAGCCTGACCGCATCGGCGGCATTCGAACACCAAAGTACTGAGGGTTAGCCCTTGGTCTTGCACCACGAACCCTTGGGCAGTGCGAAAGGGGTTCACAGTGGCGCCGTTGGCATGGTTCTGGCTATCGAAAAGCGAGCAGAGGGGCATATTGCGCCGCCGCATGATCACGGTCCGCTGACGCTGCTCGGCAGGCGTCCACAAGTCACCCAGATGCGCTTGCACGCCCCCACCGTGCGCAGTAGATTCCCGGGTATGCAAAGAGCCCACACGTGGTGTGTGCGGGCCTTGCACAACCTGGAGACACGCATGAAAGAGTCCTCCCGCTCCGGCGATGGTCAGACCCGCCTGAGCCGCCGCACGGTGTTTGCTGGCGCCACCACCGTGGGCGCCCTGGCCGCCGCGGCCACCGTGTTGCCCCGCGTCGAATCGCAGGGCGCCGCCGCCGTCGAGCCCAAGGCCGCGCCCAAGCGCGGTGGCGGCTACACGCTGAGCGAGCACAACAAGCATTACTACCGCACGACCCGCATCTGAGTCGTCCCGGCTTCACCAAGCACCCCACGATCCGTCCCGCAGGCCCTGTTCACGCGCCCCTTCCGGCACGCCACGGCCCCCCAGGAGACACACCATGTTGCTGACCAAGAAATCCTCATCCGCCGGTGGCGCCGTCTCGCGCGCGCACTCCAGCTTCGTGCACAACCTGCAGCGCGGCCTGTCTGCCGCATTGCCCACCATGGACCGCCGCGCCTTCCTGCGCCGCTCGGGCCTGGGCGTGGGTGTGGGCCTCGCCGCCACCCAGCTCGCGCTGGTGAAGAAGGCGCGCGCCGCCGAAGGCAAGTCCATTGACGGGACCGGGAAAATCGAGGTCAAGCGCACCATCTGCACCCACTGCTCGGTGGGTTGCGCCACCGACGCGATCGTGGAAAACGGCGTCTGGGTGCGCCAGGAAGCCGTGTTCGATTCCCCGATCAACCTGGGTGCCCACTGCGCGAAGGGCGCTGCCCTGCGCGAGCACGGTCACGGCGAGTACCGCCTGCGCTACCCGATGAAGCTGGTCAACGGCAAGTACCAGCGCATCTCGTGGGACGAGGCCTACGAGGGCATCGTCGCCAAGATGAAGGCGCTGCGCGAAGCCAGCGGCCCCGATTCGGTCTACTACGTGGGTTCGTCCAAGCACAACAACGAACAGGCCTACCTGCTGCGCAAGTTCGTCAGCTTCTGGGGCACCAACAACTGCGACCACCAGGCCCGCATCTGCCACTCCACCACGGTGGCCGGCGTGGCGAACACCTGGGGTTACGGTGCGATGACCAACTCGTACAACGACATGCAGAACAGCAAGTGCGCGTTGTACATCGGCTCCAACGCCGCTGAAGCGCACCCGGTTTCCATGCTGCACATGCTGCACGCCAAGGAAAACGGCTGCAAGATGATCGTGGTCGACCCGCGCTTCACCCGCACCGCGGCCAAGGCCGACGAGTTCGTGCGCATCCGCTCCGGGTCCGACATTCCTTTCCTGTTCGGTGTCCTGTACCACGTCTTCAAGAACGGCTGGGAAGACAAGCAGTACATCAACGACCGCGTCTTCGGCATGGAGGCCGTGAAGGCCGACGTCATGGCCAAGTGGACGCCCGAGAAGGTCGAAGAGGCCTGCGGCGTCAAGGAAGAGCAGGTCTTCAAGGTGGCCAAGATGCTGGCCGAAGCCAAGCCGGCCACCATCGTCTGGTGCATGGGTCAGACCCAGCACACCATCGGCAACGCCATCGTCCGTGCGTCGTGCATCCTGCAGCTGGCCCTGGGCAACGTGGGCAAGAGCGGTGGCGGCACCAACATCTTCCGCGGCCACGACAACGTGCAGGGCGCCACCGACGTGGGCCCCAACCCCGACTCCCTGCCCGGTTACTACGGCGTCGCGGCGGGTTCCTGGAAGCACTTCGCGGCCACCTGGGGCGTCGACTACGAGTGGATCAAGTCGCAGTACGCCGAGGGCATGATGGAAAAGCCCGGCATCACCGTGTCGCGCTGGATCGACGGCGTGATCGAGAAGAACGAGCTGATCGACCAGGGCCCGAACATCCGTGGCATGTTCTTCTGGGGCCATGCGCCCAACTCGCAGACCCGTGGTCTGGAAATGAAGAAGGCCATGGACAAGCTCGACCTGCTGGTCGTGATCGATCCGTACCCGTCGGCCACCGCATCCATGGCGGCCATGCCCGGCAAGGCCGAAGACCTCAACCCCAACCGCGAGGTCTACCTGCTGCCCGCGGCCACCCAGTTCGAGACCAGCGGCTCCTGCACGGCGTCGAACCGCTCGCTCCAGTGGCGCGAGAAGGTCATCGATCCCCTGTGGGAGAGCCGCAGCGACCACATGATCATGTACGAGCTGGCGCAGAAGTTGGGCTTTGCCGAGCAGCTGTGCAAGAACTACAAGATGCAGCAGGTCAAGGGCCGCGACGAGCCGGTGGTCGAAGACATCCTGCGCGAGATCAACAAGTCGGTCTGGACCATCGGCTACACCGGCCAGAGCCCGGAGCGCCTGAAGGCCCACATGCGCAACATGGGCGCCTTCGACGTCAAGACGCTGAAGGCCAAGGGCAAGGTCGTCGACAAAGAGACCGGCTACGACATGAGCGGTGACTACTTCGGTCTGCCGTGGCCCTGCTACGGCACGCCTGAACTCAAGCACCCCGGCTCGCCCAACCTGTACGACACCTCCAAGCACGTGATGGACGGCGGCGGCAACTTCCGCGCCAACTTCGGCGTCGAGCGCGACGGCGTGAGCCTGCTGGCCGAAGACGGCTCGCACTCGGTGGGTGCCGAGATCACCACCGGCTACCCGGAACTCGACCACGTGCTGCTCAAGAAGCTGGGCTGGTGGGAAGAGCTCACCGCGGAAGAGCAGGCCAAGGCCGAAGGCAAGAACTGGAAGACCGATCCCACCGGCTCGATGATCCGCGTGTTCATGAAGCACGGCTGCCATCCGTTCGGCAACGCCAAGGCACGCGCCGTGGTGTGGAACTTCCCCGACGCGATCCCGCAGCACCGCGAGCCGATCTATGGCACCCGCCCCGACCTGATCGCCAAGTACCCCAGCCACGACGACCAGAAGACCCGCTGGCGCCTGCCGATCCTCTACAAGTCGCTCCAGGCGAAGAACGTCGAGGACAAGCTGCACGAGAAATTCCCGCTGATCATGACCTCGGGCCGGCTGGTCGAGTACGAGGGCGGTGGCGAGGAAACGCGTTCGAACCCCTGGCTGGCCGAGCTGCAGCAGAACATGTTCGTCGAGCTCAACCCGGCCACCGCCACGGCCCGCGGCATCCGCAACGGCGAGCAGGTCTGGGTGACCTCGCCCACCGGTGCCCGCATCAAGGTGCAGGCGCTGGTGACCGAGCGCGTGGCCGCCGACACGGTCTTCCTGCCGTTCCACTTCTCGGGTCACTGGCAGGGCATGGACATGAAGCCCTACTACCCGGACGGCGCGTTCCCGGTGGTGCGCGGCGAGGCGGTCAACACGGCCACCACCTACGGCTACGACATCGTGACGATGATGCAGGAAACCAAGACCACGATCTGCAACGTGGAGCGCGCGTAAGCGCCTTCCAGCTGCAACCAGGAGACCCAAATGGCACGCATGAAATTCATTTGTGACGCCGAGCGCTGCATCGAGTGCAACGGCTGCGTCACCGCCTGCAAGAACGAACACGAAGTCCCGTGGGGCGTGAACCGCCGCCGTGTGATCACCCTCAACGACGGCGTCCCCGGCGAGAAGTCCATCTCGGTGGCCTGCATGCACTGCAGCGACGCACCCTGCATGGCCGTCTGCCCGGTGAACTGCTTCTACCGCACCGACGAAGGTGTGGTGCTGCACGACAAGGACGTCTGCATCGGCTGTGGCTACTGCTCTTACGCCTGCCCCTTCGGCGCGCCCCAGTTCCCGTCGCAGGGCACGTTCGGCGTCCGCGGCAAGATGGACAAGTGCACCTTCTGCGCCGGCGGCCCCGAGGCCCACGGCAGCCAGACCGAGTTCGAGAAGTACGGTCGCAACCGCCTGGCCGAGGGCAAGCTGCCTTCCTGCGCCGAGATGTGCTCGACCAAGGCCCTGCTGGCCGGTGACGGCGACGTGGTCGCCGACATCTTCCGCAACCGGGTCCTCACCCGCGGCAAGGGCGCCGAGGTGTGGGGTTGGGGCACCGCCTACGGCACTGCACAAGGACAGAAATCGTGATCAAGCGCTTCACCCTCACGACCCTCGCCGTGGCGGCGCTGCTGGGCCTCGCGGCCTGCGGCGACCAGCCGCAGGAGATGAACGCCAACGGCGTCAAGCAGGACGGCGCGCCCTACACCGGCGTGGGCCAGAGCCAGTACATGCAGGCTGGCTGGACCGCTGGCGACAAGACCAGCTGGGAGCAGCAGCTGAAGGCACGCGCCCAGTACGGCCAGAACGATTACCAACGCGTCGGCGCACAGCCGAAGTGAAGGCATTCCCATGCACAAGCAAATGACTTCGCGCTGGCGCGCGTGGCTGGCCGCGGCCCTGCTGGGCCTGGGCACCACCTGGGCTTCTGCCCAGGCGCTCAAGGTCGATCCGGCCGATGATCCGGCACCCGCCCAGCAGGCGGCGCCGGCCCAGCAAGGCGGCATCCAGAGCCAGAACATCTTCCAGATCCGCCCCGATGCGGACACCGATCCGAAGTACTCCGAGCAGACCAACGCCGAGCGCGGCCAGGTGCAGCCGGGCAACAACGCGCCGGTGTGGCGCCAGGTGGGGCAGGGCGTTACCGGCACCACCAGCCTGCCGTATCTCGAGTATGGCAACCTGATCCAGGGCTTCGTTCAGTACCCGGGTTCGAGCCTGACCAACGCCGGCGAGGCCTGGCGGCAGGTGCGCAACAACTGGATCATTCCCTACGGCGGTGCACTGATGCTCATCGCACTCGTGGCGATCGCATTGTTCTACTTCACCAAGGGCACCATCGAGCTGCATGGCGCAGAGACCGGTCGCAAGATCGAGCGCTTCACCTACTTCGAGCGCGCCTCGCACTGGGTCAACGCGATTGCGTTCGTCACCCTGGCGATCTCCGGCATCGTGATGGCGTTCGGCAAGTTCTTCCTGCTGCCCGTCATCGGCAGCACCCTGTTCGGCTGGCTCACCTACGCGCTCAAGAACATCCACAACTTTGTCGGCCCGGTGTTCGTGGTGTCGCTGATCGTGGTGTTCCTGGTGTTCGTGCGCGACAACCTGCCCAGCAAGGAAGACATCACCTGGCTGCTCAAAGGCGGCGGTTTGCTGGGCGGTCAGGAAGTGCCTTCGCACCGCTTCAACGCGGGCGAGAAGGTGCTGTTCTGGGCCGGCGTGTTCCTGCTCGGCGCCATCGTGGCCGGCTCGGGCGTGTTCCTCGACAAGATCGTGCCCGCCGTCGAGTACACCCGCGCCAACATGCAGGTGGCCCACATGCTGCACGCCAGCGCTGCGGTGTTGATGATGGCCATGTTCATGGGCCACATCTACATGGGCACGCTGGGCATGCGCGGCGCCTACAGCGCCATGAAGACCGGCTACGTCGACGAGACCTGGGCGAAGGAACACCACGAGCTCTGGTACGACGACATCAAGGCCGGCAAGATTCCCGCCCAGCGCACGCCCGACAAGACCGGCGCCACCGGCGAGCCGGCCAAGGCCTGACCCCGAGACCCCAGGAGACCCTGCCCATGAAGAAGCAACTCGTGTTGATCGCAGCCTTGGCTGGCCTGGCCACGGCGGTTCATGCCAAGCTGCCCGCACCGGCCCCGCTGACGCCCGAAGCCGCCGCCAAGGCCGACGAGGCCAAGGCCAAGGCCGCCCACGGCGCCAAGGTCGAGGCGTTCAAGCTGTGCAAGTCCATGGACAAGGCCGCAGCGTCGCACTTCAAGCTGGCATCGGCGTCGGGCAAGCCTGCCCAGGCTTCGCCCAAGGCCGCGCCGTGCGCCGACCCCGGCCCGTTCGTGTACACGCCGCCCGCGCCCAAGACCTGACAGCGCGCCCTGCGGTTCGAGCAAGAGGCCCCCAGCGGGCCTCTTTGCTTGTGGGCCCTCGCCGCCAACAGGGCCATGCCGCGTCCGCCATACTCAGCCGATGACCACCGAGACCGCCGTGATCGACCCGCTCGCCACCCGGGCGGGTGTCCGCCTGCCTGAACTCACCGACGCCCGCGCACCCCTGACCGAGCAGGTGGAGGTGGTCGATGAGCACGGTCGGCGCAGCACCATCCAGATTCCGGCCGAGCGCGACCTGACCGTGTACGTGGACAAGCGCGAGCTGGTCACGCTGATGACCCTGGGTGCCCACCCCGAGTGGCTGACCCTGGGCTACCTGCTCAACCAGCGGCTCGTGCGTTCCATTGACGAGATCGAGTCGGTGACGGTGGATTGGGATGTGAACGCGGTGAGCGTGAAGACGCGCCAGGGCATCGACCGGATCGAGGAGCGCACCGCGAAGCGGGTGGTGACCACCGGCTGCGGCCAGGGCAGCGTGTTCGGCAACCTGATGGACGAGCTGGACCGGGTGAGCCTGCCGGACGGTGTGTTGAAACAGTCGCAGCTCTACGCGATCGTGAACGCGATCCGCCTGAAGGAGACGACCTACAAGTCGGCCGGTTCGGTGCACGCGTGCGCGCTGTTCCGCGGCACGGACCTGGCGCTGTTCGTGGAAGACGTGGGCCGTCACAACGCGGTGGACACCATTGCGGGCTGGCTGGCGCTGCAGACCGATGCCCCCGCCCCGGACGGCGACACGCTGGACAAGGTGTTCTACACCACCGGCCGCCTGACGAGCGAGATGGTGATCAAGAGCGCGCAGATGGGCGTGGCGGCGGTCATCTCGCGCAGCGGTATCACGCAGATGGGTCTGGACGTGGCGCGGCGCGTGGGTTTGTGTGCGGTGGGGCGGGCCACCAACAAACACTTCCTGTGTTACGCCAACCCGCAGCGGCTGGTGTGGGACGCGGTGCCGCCGGCGGTTGCCTGAACATTTCGCGCCTGCACCTCGCGTGCTCGCGGGCGCGGGGTGCTCCACTCCGCGGCTGTCCCCCGGCCCTGCTGCGCAGGGCCTCCTCCTTTATGCCGCTGCGTGAAGCCCCCCGCACCCGCGAGCCAGCCAACATCAAGGTCCCCAGAAGTCTCGCGCACCAACGAGGTCGGCGGTGATCGGGGTGCCCGGCGCAGCGACATAAAGGAGGAGCCCGGGGCGCAGCCCCGGGCGGGGGACAGTCGCGGAGCCGGGTGCCCCGGTCGCCGCCGACCGGAAGCTCAGGCTCTAAACTCCCCCGAAAAACCAGCCCCACCCAAGACCATGAGCCGCGAAGTCCACGTCATTGCCCACCCCCTCGTGCAACACAAGCTCACGCTGATGCGCCGCAAGGACACCAGCACCAAGAGCTTTCGGGAGCTGGTGCACGAACTGAGCGCCCTGCTGGCCTACGAACTCACCCGCGACATGCCCATGCAGGAAATCGACATCGAGACCCCGCTCGAGCCGATGAAATCGCGCGTGATCGACGGCAAGAAGATCGTGCTCGCCAGCATCCTGCGGGCGGGCAACGGTTTTCTGGACGGCATGCTGCAGGTGATTCCCGGGGCCCGGGTCGGCCACATCGGCTTGTACCGCGACCCCGCCACCCTCAAGGCGGTGGAGTACTACTTCAAGATGCCGCAGGACATGCACGAGCGCGACGTGATCGTGCTCGATCCCATGCTGGCCACCGGCAACTCGGCCGTGGCCGCGGTGGACCGCCTGAAGAAAACCCATCCCCGTTCGATCCGGTTCGTGTGCCTCGTCACCTGCCCCGAGGGCCTCAAGACCTTCCACGACGCGCATCCCGACGTGCCGGTGTACACCCCGGCAATCGACCGCGGGCTGAATGACCACGGCTACATCGTGCCGGGGCTGGGCGACGCCGGCGACAGGATCTTCGGCACGAAGTGAGGCTCCCCCCGCGCCGCGCCTGGCGGCGCGTCACCCCCCTGAGGGGGGCGGTGCCTGCGGGCCGGCGGAGCCGGACCCGCGGCACCCTGGATGGGGCACTTCTCTTCCGGATTCATTGAATGACACCACGGTTATCGGCTCTCCGGTAAGGTCCGGCCATGCACACGCACCCTCGTCCTCCCTCTTTCTGGTCGCTTGGCTGGACCTCGCTCCGGCGCGATTGGCGCGCGGGGGAGCTTCGGCTGCTGGTGGTGGCGGTGACGCTGGCGGTGGCGGCGCTGACGGCGGTGGGGTTTTTTGCCGACCGGTTGCAGGGTGGTTTGGCGCGCGATGCGCGGGCGCTGATCGGTGGCGACACGGTGGTGGTGGCCGACAACCGGCCCGACGCCGCCTTTGAGGCCAAGGCGCGCGATCTCGGCCTGCGCACCACCACCACCCTCAACTTTCCCACCATGGGCCGCGCCAGCGACGGCGATGGCGGTGCCGCCAAGCTGGTGGCGCTCAAGGCCGTGGGCGACGGATACCCGTTGCGTGGCACCCTGCGCACGGCCGAGGCGCCGGGCAGCCCCGATGCGCCCACCCGCGACGTGCCGGCCCGCGGGACGGCCTGGGTCGATCAGGCCCTGCTGGTGCAGCTGAACCTGCGCATGGGCCAGCCGCTGCTGCTGGGCGACTCGAGCTTCACCATCGCACGGGTGCTCACGGTCGAGCCCGACCGCGGGGCGGGGTTCCTGAGCTTTGCGCCGCGCGTCATGATCCACAACGACGACCTGCCCGCCACCGGGCTGGTGCAACCGGCCAGCCGGCTGGCCTACCGCCTCGCGGTGGCCGGGGACAGCGCGTCGGCGGTGGCCGAATACACGCGCTGGGCGCAACAGGCCATCGAGCAGCCGGGCGTGCGGGGTGTGCGGCTGGAGTCGCTGCAGGGCGGGCAGCCGCAGATGGAACAGACGCTCGCGCGCGCCGAGAAATTCCTCAACCTCGTGGCCCTGCTGGCCGCCTTGTTGTGCGCCGTGGCTGTGGCCATTGCGGCGCGGGGCTTTGCGCAACGGCACCTGGACGACTGCGCCATGCTGCGCGTGCTGGGCCTGTCGCAAGGCACCATGGCCCGCGCTTACAGCGTCGAATTCGCGCTCACCGGCCTGCTCGCCAGCGCGCTCGGCGTCCTGCTCGGCTGGATTGTTCACCACGTGTTCGTGCTGCTGCTGGCGGGCCTGGTCGACGCCAACCTGCCGCAGCCCTCCTTTGCGCCGGTGTTGCTGGGTCTGGGCATGGGCCTCACGCTCATGCTGGCCTTCGGCCTGCCCCCGGTGTTGCAACTGGCCAAGGTGCCGCCGCTGCGCGTGATCCGCCGCGACGTGGGTCAGCTCAAGCCGGCCACACTGGGTGTGCTGGGCCTGGGCATCGTCGGCTTTGCGGCGCTGCTGCTGGCGGCCAGCCGAGACCTGCTGCTGGGCGGCATTGCGGTGGGTGGGTTCGCGGCGGCGGTGCTCCTGTTTGCGGCCATCAGCTACGGCGCGGTGCGGCTGCTTCGCGCCAGCGTCAACGAAAACACCGCGCCCCGGGCGCTGGTCATGGCCACGCGCCAGGTGTCGGCGCGGCCGGCGTTTGCGGTGGTGCAGATCAGCGCGCTGTCGGTGGGCCTGCTCGCGCTGGTGCTGCTGGTGCTGCTGCGCACCGACCTCATCGAAAGCTGGCGCCAGGCCACGCCGCCCGACGCGCCGGACCGGTTCGTCATCAACGTGCAGCCAGAGCAGGCCGAGGCCTTTCAGCAGCGCCTCAAGGCCGAGGGCGTGGCGCGCTTCGACTGGTTTCCCATGATCCGCGGCCGCCTGGTGGCCGTCAACGGCCAGGCTGTGGAGCCCACCCAGTTCGAAAGCGACCGCGCACAGCGGCTGGTCGAGCGCGAGTTCAACCTCTCGCACAGCACCATCCTGCCCGACCACAACACCGTCTCGGCCGGACTCTGGCGTGCCGACGAGGCCGATGGCCTGAGTGTCGAGCAGGGCCTGGCCGACGAACTCGGCCTGCGGCTGGGCGACTCCCTGTCCTTCGACATTGCCGGCCAGGTGATCCAGCGGCGCATCACCTCCCTGCGCGAGGTCGACTGGGCGTCGTTGCGCGTGAACTTCTTCGTCATCTTCCCGGTGGCCGACATGCCCGGGGTGCCACTGACCTACATCAGTGCCTACCGCGCGCCCGCCACGCCCGGTTTCGACAACGGGCTGGTGCGTGACTTCCCCAACATCACCAACGTCGACATGAGCCAGACCATTGCGCAGGTGCAGCGCGTGCTGGGCCAGGTGATCGCCGCGGTGGAGTTCCTGTTTGCCTTCACGCTGGCGGCCGGCCTGGTGGTGCTGCTGGCCGCGGTGACCGCCACGCGAAGCGAGCGCGAACGCGAGTTCGCCATCCTGCGCGCGGTGGGGGCCGGTTCGGCCCTGTTGCGGCAGGTGCAGCGCATCGAACTGCTGGGCGTCGGACTGCTCGCCGGCTTTCTGGCGTCGGTGGTGGCCGTGGCCGTGGGCTGGGCATTGGCGCACTATGCGTTCGAGTTCGAATGGACCGCCTCGCCCTGGGTGCCGTTGGGCGGGGCCGCAGCCGGTGCCCTGCTGGCGCTGGCGGCGGGTTGGTGGGGATTGCGCAGCGTGCTGCGGACCCCGGTGGTTGAAACCTTGCGCAAGGCATCGGTGTGACACTGCACCCGCGCCGCTCCCCCTGACATGACCGATCGCCTTCTGCAGCCCGAGGAAAAACCGCCGTTCGACACGCCCTTCGAATGGATCGGCGGTGAAGCGCGCGTGCGGGTCCTGGTCGACCGCTTCTACGACCTGATGGACATCGAACCCGCCTACCGCGAACTGCGCGCCGCGCACGGCAGCGAACTCGACGGCGCGCGCGACAAGCTGTTCTGGTTTCTGTGCGGCTGGCTGGGCGGGCCCGAGCACTACACCAGCCGATTCGGCCACCCCCGACTGCGCATGCGGCACATGCCGTTCTCCATCGGCGTGATCGAACGCGACCAGTGGCTGGCCTGCATGGACCAGGCCATGGGCGAAACGGGTGTGGACCCGGTGTTGCGTGCCCGGCTGCGCGGCAGCTTCTTCCAGACCGCCGACTGGATGCGAAACAGCCCCGGCTGACGCCGCTCAGGCGGGTTGGGCGAGCGGTCGGCGCAGGCGCAGCGGGCCGTACCAGGCCTGTGCGGTAACGCGCGTGTTGTTGCTGTCGGTCATGAGGCCCAGCCCGGTCAGTGCCCCGGGGGCGGTGCCGAACGCCCGCTGGTGGTCGGCGACGACGTCGCGCTCGTGGTCCATCCAGCGCCCCAGTCCTTGTGTGCCGCTCTGCACCACCAGCTTGCGGATGCGCCGCGTGTGCGGGTTGTCGATCACGCTGCCGACGGGATAACGGTCGTCCCAGACATACATCAGGGTCGCGTCGGGCAGGGGTTCGCCGGTGACGATCTGGGCCAACTCGGAGAGCATGTGGTCGCGGCGCGACCAAAGTGAGCGGTCACCATCGAACGTGAGAATGACGCGCGCCACCGCATCGTCGGCTTCGGCGCTCTTGAGGTCGGCATGTGGCAGCAGCGCCGGCACCCACCATGAAAAGCCGAGCCGCGCGCCGCCGGGCAGGGTCTGCGGCTGCACCGGCAGGCGCAGCGTGCTGTTGCCCGATTCGCTGAGCGCGTGCAGGGCGGGCCGCCCCTCCCGCTCGGTGGCCCGGTAGAGGGTGGGGTGGCGGTTGCCGTAGCGCCGGTGTGTCCAGGGCCCGGCGGGCGCCAGTCCTTCCAGTTCGGTGGCACGCGCCCAGGCCGAACGGGCCAGCCGGTCGGACTCGTCCGCGGTGGGCGGGGCCGACGCACAGCCCCCGACCGCGAGGGCGCCCACCCCCAGGCCGACGCCCAGCAACCATCGGCGGCGGTCCGCATCGATCGGGGCGGGGTGGACGAACGAATCCATGAGCGAATGATGCCTTGGCGCCGTGACAACGGTCTGACTTTTGCGGGTCATGGAGGGCCTGCCGGTGTGCAAGGCCTCACGCCGGTCTCAGCAGAACGACCAGCGCACCGGCGCCGCCCTCGGCCGGCCTGGCCTGCACGAAGGCCATCACCTCTTTTTTCTGCACCAGCCAGCGCAGCACCCGGCCCTTGAGCACCGGTGTTCGCCCGGGCGAGCCCAGGCCCTTGCCATGCACCACCCGAAGGCAGCGCAGGCCGTGCTGGTGGCTTTCGCGCACGAACCGGCCCAATGCTTCGCGGGCCTCGTCGGTGCGAAGGCCGTGCAGATCGATCGCGCCTTGAATGGCCCAACGGCCCTCGCGCAGCTTGCGCACCACGTCCGGCCCGAGCCCGGGGCGCCGGTAGCTCAGCATCTCGTCGGTGTGCAGCAGGGTTTCGACGTCGAACTCGTCGGACAGGGCTTCGCGCATCACCGCCGCCTCGTCGCGTTCGCGCTGCAGCGGGCGGGGTTCCGGCCGGGCCCGCGTGGGCAGCACCCGCCCGGGGTCGGGCAGCCGACGCACCGGGCCGACCGCCGTTTCGAACAGTCGGCGTTCGCGCTCCCGCCGCGCGGCCGCCACGCGCTCGGCTTCGCGCTCGGCGGCCTCGCGCGCCCGGCGTTCGGCCAGGGCGTTGCGGATCGAGCGCAGTTCGCTCAGGCCTTGCACCTTCATGCCGCCATTGTCGGCGGGCGGCGCACCGTTGCGCCGGGGCCGGTCAGAGAAGCCCGAGTTCCGCCAGGGAAGTGGCGCGTTCGCGCGTCACCACGAGGTGGTCGAGCACCCGCACGCCGACCAGCCCGAGTGCGTCGCGCAGCTGGCGCGTCAGGGAGACGTCGGCCGCCGACGGCTCGGCCACGCCGCTGGGGTGGTTGTGGGCCAGCACCACCGCGGCGGCGCCGTGGTGCAGCGCGCGCAGCACCACCTCGCGCGGGTAGACGCTGGCCTGCCCCAGCGTGCCGCGAAACAGCTCCTCGTAGGCGATCAGGCGGTGCTGACCGTCCAGCATGAGCACGGCGAACACCTCGTGCGGGCGGTCGCCCAGCTGCAAGCGCAGGAAATCGGCCGCGCGGCGTGGGTCGTTCAGCAGTTCGCGCGACTTGAGCGGTTGGGCCAGTGCCCGGCGCGCGATTTCCATCACCGCGGCGATTTCCGCGCGCTTGGCCGGCCCCAGGCCCTTGACCGCCTTCAGGGGCCCCACGTCAGTCGCCAGCAGTCCGGCGATGCCGCCAAAGGTGTCGAGCAGCTCCTGCGCCAGCTGCAGCACGTGCTTGCCGGCCATGCCGGTGCGCAGCAGCAGCGCCAGCAGCTCGGCGTCGCTCAGTGCGCCGGGCCCGCGCGCCAGCAGTTTCTCGCGCGGACGCGCCTCGGCGGGCAGACCCATGGGCCCGGCCCGGTGGTGGCTTTGCATTGTTTTTCTCCCTGCATCG
The DNA here is from genome assembly GCA_046604145.1 of Hydrogenophaga sp. XSHU_21. Taxonomy (GTDB): domain Bacteria; phylum Pseudomonadota; class Gammaproteobacteria; order Burkholderiales; family Burkholderiaceae_C; genus Hydrogenophaga. The sequence goes on along the minus strand of JBKIXD010000002.1, from coordinate 434,194 downwards.
AGGCGGTTTCTACAATACGCGGTTGTCGCATCCTCCCCGGGTGCATCGGCACCACCCATGTCCCACGTCCAGTCCGGCTCCTTTCTCACCCTGCACTACCGCATGAGCGACGCGCAGGGTCAGGTCATCATCGACACCTTCAATGGCCAACCCGCCACGCTCAGCCTGGGCCAGGGCGACCTGTCTCCCGCCATCGAGCAGCGCCTCATCGGTCTTTCCGAAGGCACCCGGACGGTCATCGAGCTGGCCGCGGGCGAAGCGTTTGGCGAGCGCCAGCCGCAGATGCTGCAGTGGGTCGCGCGCAAGCTGCTCGACGAGCTGGGCGACCCCCACGAGCAATATGCCGTGGGCGACGTGGTCCAGTTCCCCACGCCCGACGGGGCAGGCACCTACGCCGGTGCCGTGCGCGACGTGCGCGACGATGGCGCCGTGCTGTTCGATTTCAACCACCCGCTCGCCGGCCAGCCCGTGCGTTTCGAGGTGCAGCTCATAGGTGTGCTGTGAAGACGCTTGACCAGGTTCTGCTTGCCGAGCCGAGGGGCTTTTGCGCCGGTGTCGATCGCGCCATCGACATCGTCGAGCACGCGCTCGACAAGTTCGGGGCCCCGATCTACGTGCGCCACGAGATCGTGCACAACACCTATGTGGTGAACGACCTCAAGGCCAAGGGTGCGATCTTCATCGAGGAACTGGCCGATGTGCCGCCCGGCGCCACGCTGGTGTTCTCGGCCCACGGTGTCAGCAAGGCGGTGCAGAACGAAGCCGAGCGCCGGGGCTTTCGCATCTTCGACGCCACCTGCCCGCTGGTGACCAAGGTGCATGTGGAGGTGGCCAAGCTGCACCGCGAGGGCTACGAGTTCATCATGATCGGCCACAAAGGCCATCCCGAGGTCGAAGGCACCATGGGCCAGCTCGACAGCGGCATTCACCTGGTGGAAGACGTGGACGACGTGCAGCGAGTGCAGCCCGTGCAGGTCGACAAGCTGGCGGTGGTCACCCAGACCACGCTGTCGGTGGACGACGCCGCCGAAATCCTGGCCGCCGTGAAGGCGCGCTTTCCCAAGGTGCGCGAGCCCAAGCAGCAGGACATCTGTTACGCCACCCAGAACCGACAGGATGCGGTGAAGCTGCTCAGTCCGCAGGTCGACGTCGTGATCGTGGTGGGCAGTCCCACCAGCTCCAACAGCAACCGCCTGCGCGAAGTCGCCATCAAGCTCGGCACGCCTTCGTACATGGTCGACAGCGCCGATGAGTTGCGGGCCGAATGGTTCGAGGACAAGGTCCGCGTCGGCCTCACGGCGGGGGCCTCGGCGCCAGAGGTGCTGGTGCAGCAGGTCATCGAGCGCCTGCGCTCCCTGGGTGCCATCTCGGTCCGTTCCATGGACGGCCTGACCGAGACCGTGAAATTCCCGCTGCCCAAGGGCCTCCGGCTCGACGACGGCTCCCCCACCTGATTCCCCCTTCTGCCTCCCCATGCTCGACATCGTCCAACTGCGCAAAGACCTCGACGCCGTCGTCGCCCGCCTCAACACGCGCAAGAGCCCGCAGCCCTACCTTGACGTCGAGGCCTACCGTGCGCTCGAGATCGAGCGCAAGACGCTTCAGACCCGCACCGAAGAACTGCAGTCCCGGCGCAACAGCCTGTCCAAACAGATCGGCATGTTCAAGGGCAAGGGTCAGCACGCCGAGGCCGACGCCGCCATGGCGCAGGTGGGCGAGATCAAGGCCGAACTCGACACCGGCGCGGCGCGCCTGGACGTCATCCAGGCCGAACTGCAGGCCCTGCTGATGGCCGTGCCCAACCTGCCGCACGACAGCGTGCCGCTGGGCAGCGACGAACACGGCAACGTCGAGCTGCGCCGCTGGAGCCCCGGCGGCAAGGGCCCGCGCAGCTTCGATTTCCCGGTCCGCGACCATGTGGACATCGGCGAACGGCTGGGGCTCGACTTCGAGACCGGCACCAAGCTCGCCGGCTCGCGGTTCACCTTCATGCGCGGCCCCATCGCCCGGCTGCACCGTGCGCTCGCCCAGTTCATGCTGGACGTGCAGACGCAGGAGCATGGCTACACCGAGTGCTACACGCCCTACATCGTCAACGCCGACACCCTGCGCGGCACCGGCCAGCTGCCCAAGTTCGAGGGCGACCTGTTCGCCGCCAAAAAGGGCGGCCAGGACGGTGGGGACGAAGAGCAGGCGCTCTACCTCATCCCGACCAGCGAAGTCACGCTGACCAACATCGTGCGCGACACCGTGCTGGCCGAGAGCGAACTGCCCATCAAGCTGACCGCGCACACGCCGTGCTTCCGCTCCGAAGCCGGCAGCGCCGGCCGCGACACGCGCGGCATGATCCGCCAGCACCAGTTCGACAAGGTCGAGATGGTGCAGATCGTGCACCCCGACCGGAGCATGGAGGCGCTGGAGGAAATGACCCGCCACGCCGAAGCCGTGCTGCAGAAGCTCGAGCTGCCCTACCGCGTCATGGCGCTGTGCACCGGTGACATGGGCTTTGGCGCCAGCCGGACGCACGACCTCGAGGTGTGGGTGCCGGCGCAGAACACCTACCGCGAGATCAGTTCGGTGTCCAACTGCGACGCCTTCCAGGCCCGGCGCCTGCAGGCGCGATTCAAGAACGCGCAGGGAAAGAACGAGCTGGTGCACACCCTCAACGGTTCCGGCCTGGCCGTGGGGCGCACCCTGGTCGCCGTGCTCGAAAACTTTCAGAACGCCGATGGCAGCGTCACCGTGCCGGCGGTGCTGAGACCCTACCTGGGCGGGCTTGAAAAGATGCAGGCCGCTTGAGTCGGCGCGGGTCCTGGGGCCTGCGCACCGATGGCCCGCCAATCAGGCAGCGACGACCCCGGGCCGGCGGAGCCCGAGGAGGAAGGTGGTGCCCTCCGGGCTTGAACTCTCCACCTCGAGACGCCCGCCGTGCAACGTGGCAATGCGCCTGCACAGGCTGAGGCCGAGGCCCGCGCCGTCCACCCCGGTCGGCGTGGGCAGGCGAACGAAAGGCTCGAAGATCTGGTCGAAGCCGGATGAAGGCACACCAATGCCGTTGTCGGTCACGCGCACCTGCACCTCGGTGTCGGTCACTCGCTGCGTCACCTCGATGACGGGTTTGATGCCGGGGCGGCCGAACTTCACGGCGTTGGACAGCAGGTTCTGCAGGCACAGCCGCAGCCAGACATGGTCGCCGTGCACCGCTGCATCGAGCGAGCCCGACACGGTGGCTTGTGCCGAATCGAGCAGCAACCTGAGGTCGTCCATGACCTCGGCGAGCACGGGGCCCAGCGGGGTGGTCTCAAGCGGAATCCTTTGTCCGTCGGCCTGCAGAAAGGACAACAACCCGTTGACCAGGCGGGAGAGGCGGTCGGAGCCTCGTGAGGCCAGCTTCAGGTAGGCCACACTTTCGTCGGGCATGCGGCCGTCGGACTCTTCGATCGCGAGATTGATGAAGCTGCGGATCGTCCGCAAGGGCTCTCGGACATCGTGTGCCAGCACCGCAATGAACTGCTCCTGGCTGACAGTGCGTTCGTTGAGCTTCTGGTTGGCCAGCACGAGGTCATGCACGTCCCGGGCCCGCAGCACCACGCCGGACACCTGACCGTCTTCGCCTTGCACGGGATACAGGGAAGCTTCCATCCAGCGAGGTCCCGCGACCGGATAGTCCACCAACCGAAGGTAGTTCACCACATTGCCCGCGAACGCCTGCTCCAGCCTGGGTCCCACCACGGTTCGGTAGGCCTGTTCCCCGACCAGGGAAGAGACATGTCTGCCCACGATGTCTTCCTCGCTGCGGCCGTATTTCTCGACGAACGCCCGGTTGACATAGCGGTAGCAACCGTCGCGTCCGATGAACGCCTTGAGGTCGATGCCATAGGTCAGCAGCATCACCAGGCGTTGCACCTCGAGTTCTGACTCGGCGCGGGTCTTGGCGATCGCCTCGGCGGCGCGCAGCGCGTTGTTGATCAGGTGTTCGCCCAGGAGCGCCAGCCGCCGCAGTGATTGGCGCTGTGAATCGGAAAACCCGCGCGGATGAAGATCAATGACACAGAGCGTGCCGAAGGCGGTGCCGTCCTCGGCGCACAGGGGCATGCCCATGTATGCGCGGATGCAGGGCGCGTCGGTGACCAGCGGGCTGCTGCGCACACGGGCGTCGGCCGTGGCGTTCTCGACGGTCATCAGCTCACCGGGGCTCTGGATCGCGTGTGCGCAGAACGACCAGCCGACCGGCGTTTCCGTCAACGTGGTGCCATGAGCCGCCTTGAACCATTGGCGTTCGTCGTCCAGGATGGTGACCAGCGCGATTTCGCTGCCCGTCAGATCGGCAGCCAGTCGTGCCAGTTCATCGAATTCGCGTTGGGGCGGTGAATCGAGCAGTCCGGAGGCTCGGATGGTGTCCATGCGGCTTTTGCCGATCACGGGTGAACCGCTTGGAGAGGACAGAACCCCGGAACGCATCATGGATATGGTTGTTTTTTTGCTGGCGTCAGGTCGGCGCGGCGAACAGGCCGGTCCCGCGTGGCCATCCGGGTGCGGCACGTCGGTCACTCTGCCGGACCCGATTGTCATATCGTCAAACTGAAGGTCAGCTTAACGATCCGCGCGCAGTCTGTCGAATAAAGCCGGCCTCCACCTCCATTTCGCCGAATTGCCCTGATTCGAATCGAGGTCAATATGCCTCTTGTGCGTCCGATAGACGCACTGCATGGCCGCGACGATCCTTGCGGCTGGCAAACAACCTGTCGTTCTCGGGGTGTTCGATGGATGCTTTGCTTGCGCGCATGTCGGTCAGGAACCGGCTGCGTCTTCTGTGTGCGGTGTTTCTGGGCGTGATTGCCCTCGTTTTCTCGATGGGGGCCTTGCTGGCGCGGGCGGAAACAGCCGCGTTGCGCAACGTGTATGAGGGCAGCGTGGTGCCGCTGACCCAGTTGCGCACCATCGCCGATCAGTACGCGGTTCAAATGGTCGACGCGGCCCACAAAGGCGCGGATGGCACCTTCACGCCAGCCCAGGCGTTGGAGGCCATCGGCTCGGCGCGGGCCATCGTTGAAAAGGAATGGTCGGGGTTTCTTGCGTCGCCGAGGGTTCAGGCCGAACAGCAGCTGATCGACCGTTTCCTTCCGTTGCGGGAGGCCGCCGAGCGCTCGATTCAGGTGGTCGAGGTGGCGCTTCGTCAAGGCGACATGGCGGCCGTGCAGCGCTACACCGCCGAGGCGATGTACCCGGCGTTCGACCCGATGCAGGCCGTGGTGTCCGACCTGATCAATCTGCAGCTGGAACAGGCTGCCGGGGAATACCAGACTGGAAAGCGCATCGCCCGCGACGGCTTGCTGGCCATGGGCGCCGCCGCCCTGGTGGCCCTGGTCATCGGTCTGTGGATCGCCCACATCATCATCGCCCGGCTGGATCGATCGCTGGGTGGTGAACCCCGCGACGTGCGGGCGGTGGCCCAGGCCATTGCCGCCGGCGACCTGACCGTTCGTGTGCAGACCCGCGACGACAGCGACACGACCAGTGTGATGGCCGCCATGAAGCAGATGAGCGAGCAACTTCGCCAGACCGTGGGCACCGTGATGCAGAACGCCCAGACCGTGGCATCGGCCAGTGAAGAGATCGCCAAGGGCAATCAGGACCTGGCGTCGCGCACGGAGCAACAGGCGACCGCCCTGCAGCAGACCGCCTCGTCGATGGAGCAGGTGGGCGCCACGGTCAAGAACAACACCGATCACGCGCGCGATGCCAGTGCGCTCGCGCAAACCGCCGCCCGCGTGGCGGGCGATGGGGGGCAGGTGGTCGGCAAGGTGGTGGCGACCATGAGCGAGATCAGCCAGAGCAGCCAACGCATCGGCGACATCATCGGCGTCATCGACGGGATTGCGTTCCAGACCAACATCCTGGCGCTGAACGCGGCGGTGGAAGCCGCTCGGGCGGGCGAGCAGGGCCGCGGCTTCGCGGTGGTGGCGGGCGAGGTGCGCAGCCTTGCGCAGCGCAGCGCCGAGGCCGCGCGCGAGATCAAGCAACTGATTCTGGAGAGCACCGGACAGGTCGAGGCCGGCGTGGCGCTGGTCGATCGGGCTGGTGCCACGATGCGCGAGGTGGTGGGCTCGATCGAGCAGGTTGCCCGCATCGTGGGCCACATCAGCGAGGCCAGTCGCGAGCAGTCGGCCGGTGTCCAGCTCATGGGCGAATCGGTCCATCAGCTCGACCAGGTGACGCAGCAGAACGTGTCCATGGTCGAGGAGAGCGCCGCAGCGGCCCGCTCGCTGAACGACCAGGCCCACCGCATGCTGGAGGCCATCCTGCGGTTCAGGTTGAAACCTGCCTGAGCGCGCCGTTGGCGGTTGCGCTCTGGTTCGTGGTGCCGGTCGGGTGACTTGATCGCCACTTAATCGCCACTTAAGCGCCTTCGTTTGTGATCGCGCCATGCATCACAAACGATCGGCGCCACAGTGAACGTGTGCGGCATCACCGCGGTCTTCGCCTTGCAAGGGCGTGGGCACGATGGGCGGATTCCTTGAGCGCGCTCGATGTGCTGGAGGCGTGGAACCTTGCCCTTTTTGCACGCTGGAATCTGACGCCCGCCGACCCCTTCTGGCTGGTTCGCCTGGCTCGACTCTCCAGTGCCTGGCTGCCCGGCCTGGCCCTGGGCTGGCTTTGTCTGGTGATGGTCTTCGGATCCAGCCGCTGGCGGCGGCTGGTGGTCCAGACGCTGGTCGCCATGGTGGTGGTCTGGCTGCTGGTCAGGGCGATTCACCTGCAGTGGCCATCCCCGAGGCCCTTCGTCCTGGGGCTGGGGTACGCGTGGATTCAGCACGCGCCCACCTCGGGTTTTCCGAGCCACCATGCGGCGATCGCCCTGGCGTTCGGCGTCCCGTGGCTGATCGCGAGCCCCAACCGGTGGATCGGGCTGCTGTGCCTTGGTACAGGCCTGCTGATCGCCTGGAGCCGAGTTGCCTTGGGGGTGCATTTCCCGAGCGATGTGCTGGCGGGTGGGCTGTTGTCGGCGTTGGTCGTGTCCCTGGTGCGCTTGGTCACGGCGCGTCTCGGGCGCCGTGCGCGCGCATCGGCATCAGGCGGGTTCGTCGAGCGTGAATGAGGCAATCGTTCCCACCCCGGGTTCGCTTCGCAGGTGCACCTCGCCGCCGTGGTGGCGGACGATGCGGTGAACCATGCTCAAGCCGATCCCGGTGCCTTCGAACTGTTGCGAAGGGTGCATGCGCCTGAACGGCTGGAACAGGTCTCGCGCATGTGCCATGTCGAATCCCGCGCCGTTGTCGGTGACCCGGTACCAGGTTCTTCCCGCTTCTTTGAAGCTGTCCACGCGAACCCGCGGTCGCTCGGTGCGCGCGGTGTACTTCCAGGCGTTGTGCAGCAGGTTCTGCCAGACCTGTGCCACCAGATCGGGATCGCCGCTGGCCGCTGGCAACGGGTCGATTCGCCACTCCACCACCCGCGACGGATCGGCACCACCGATCAGGGCCCAGGTGTCCACGGCCAGCGCCTGCATGTCGATCGACCGGCGTTGCAGTGGCTGTTGATCGACCCGCGCGAGGTTGCAGAGCGCCTCGATCATGGCGTTCATGCGCCGGGTCGCTTTTTCGACCTGAAAGCTGTATTCGAGCGCTTCTTCGGTGTGGCCCTGACCGATGCGTTCCCGCAGCAGGCCCATGAATCCCTGGATCGCCATCAATGGCGCGCGGAGGTCGTGGGAGATCGCGCGGGTGAATTCTCGGATGCGGTCATTGCCGTCGTCGACCTCGGCCGGTGGTGGGAGTGTCGAGGGCACCGACGGCGAGCCATCCTCTTGCAGATGCCGCCATTCTTCGTAGCCGTCGCGAAACACCGCGTCGCTGCGAAAGCGATCCGTCACGTCCCGCAGGACGCACAGCACCGACTGGTGCACACCGGCCTCGACGCGCTGGGCGGTGAGAAGGCAATGGCGTGCCTCGCCGTTGGCTGGCGTCACCGTCACCGGCATGGCATCGAAGCCGCCTTCGACGGCGATCGTGCGCACGATGGAGCGCAGCGCCTGACCGCCGGCGAAAGGCTTGAACACCCGCATGGGCTGTCCTTCGAGGGCCTGCCGCTCGACCCCGAGCAGCTTGAGCAGCGCATCGTTGGTGTCGCGGATGACGCCGTTGCTGTGGTCGATCAGCAGCATGGGCTCCGGGTTGTGCTGGAACGCGCGCTCCAGCAACTGTCGGGTCTGCGCCAGGGCGGCCTCGGCCGTGTCGCGGCGCCCGCGCTCCAGCTGCAAGGCCCGGTGGCGCCGCCACAGCAAGCTCGACGCCAGCAGCAGCGTGGTCACCGACACCGCCACCACCCACTTCGTGCGATCCCGCTCCACCACCAGATCGCGCTGCAGCGCCTGCCGTTCAACCGTGCCGGGTGTGGCGTCCAGCCAGCGCTCCCGCAAGGCGGGCAGGGTACCATCGGCTTCCAGCTTCGCCAGCGCGGCTTCCAGTGCTTGGGCGAGTGCTTCGTTGTCGCGCGCCACCGCGAGCGAATAGGTTTGCAGGCTCAGGTTGCCCAGGCCCAGCACGAGCGACGGCGCTTCCCCCTGGGCCAGCAGGGGGTCGGCGTAAGCCTGAGGCAACAGCGCCATCTCGGCCTGTCCGCGTTGCACCGCCTGCAGCGCCGCCCGCGAATCCGCCACCGTGAGGATCGGACCGTCGATGCCGGCCAGCCAGCGGTCGAGGCTTTCCAGCATGGGGGCGTGGTCCAGCACGGCAAGTGCCCGACCCTGCAGGTCCTGGATGGCGCGGGGGGGCGTTGTCCCGCGGGGCAGGTAGACGCCGAACGCGGGTGAGGCGTGGCCGGGCAGGAACCGGGCAAAGGCGCGCCGCTCGCGGGTTTCCACCATCGCCACCACATCCACACGGCCGGCGCGAAAGGCCTCCACGGTGGCGGCCCAGGGCTGCAGGTCGATGTCCACCTCCCGGCCGAGTTCGCGCCCCAGGGCGCGCATCAGATCGATCTGGAAACCCTCGGGCCGACCGTCCGCCGACAGGGACTCGAAGGGCGCAAACGCCTCGTCGCCGCCGTACTTCAGTGCCTGGCCGTGCGCCGAGGCAACGGCCATCCAGGCCAGGAAAACAGCCAGCACCCGGAAACGCCGCCCATGCCGCAGGCCCACCCTTCGGGCGTCGATTCGGGTCGGGTTGATGGGTGCGTGGACCACCGGACAAGCGTCTCCAGACCGGGTGTTGCGTTTTGTCACGATGCCACAGGTCGGCGTTGGCCCGGCTTCCACCGGCGAAGCACCAAAGCCCCTTGGTCGGATAACCGCTCCGCGTGGTCGGCGGCTTCTGGCGACCGCTTCAGCGGGGCGGGGTGAGTCGGGCGTGGAGCAGCCCCGCCAGCGCGGCACCCAGGGCCATGAGCAACATGCCGGGCAGGTGGCGCGTGGCGTCGATGAACACCGGCATGGGTGCCAGCGCGTCGACCGTGCGCACCGCCGCCGCCATGCCCGCCGCGGCACCGGCGGCCATCAGGAGGTTGCGCCACGCAGGCCGGTGGCTTGCGATCCACGACGCCAGCCCCAGCGCCGGCAGCCACCCCGCCGCCACGATGCCGGCATAGACCGGCAGAAAGCGCACCAGGTCGTGCCCGATGGTCTGCAGCCTCAGCAGCGCCGGAATCTCCACGCCCAGCGCCGACAGGGCCTGCATGTTCCAATGCGCCTGCACGACCGAACCCCATGCCGCTGCCAGCAACAGGGCAGCCAGCAGCGACCACGCATGCCGTGCCCAGTGGCGCCGCCGCGGTGTGGTGGGGGTGTCAGCTGCTTTCACGAACACGATTATGAGACGCGCAGTTGCTTTCCTTGTGGCGTGCCTGGCGGTGGCGGTGGCGCAGGCCGCCAGCTACCGGGTCGAGACGGTCGCCAGCGGGCTGGAACATCCGTGGTCGCTGGCCTTTCTGCCCGATGGGCGAATGCTGGTGACCGAGCGCCCCGGCCGCCTTCGGCTGATCGAGCCCGGTTCCGACGGTCGCTTGGGTCTGCGGGCCGAGCCCGTGGGCGGCTTGCCCCCGGTGCTTGCCAGCGGGCAGGCTGGCTTGTTCGACGTGGTGGCCGACCCCGACTTCGCCACCAACAACCGAGTGCTGCTGTCGTTTGCGCACGGCACGCTGGAAGCCAACCACCTGCGGGTGGTGAGGGCACGGCTCGAGCGTGACCGGTTGACCGATGTCCAGCCGGTCTTCACTTCGCGCCCGGCCAAGACCGACGCGCAGCATTTCGGCGGCCGCATGGCCTGGCTTCCCGACGGCAGTGTGCTGATCGGCATGGGCGACGGCAACCTCGAGCGCACCGACGCCCAGCGGCTCAACACCCACCTCGGCAAGATCCTGCGGTTCAACCCCGACGGCACCCTGCCGTCGAACAATCCCTTTCTCTCGCGGCCAGGTGCCCTTCCGGAGATCTACACCTCGGGGCACCGCAACCCGCAGGGCATCGTGGTGGTGAACGGGCAGGTGTATTCGCACGAGCATGGCGCCCGCGGCGGAGATGAACTCAACCGGATCCGGCCCGGCGCGAACTACGGTTGGCCGCTGACCACGGGCGGCATCGACTACACCTACGCCCGCATCACGCCGTTTCGCGAGCTCCCCGGCATCGAGCCTCCCTGGGTGGAATGGACACCCTCGATCGCGCCGGCCGGCCTGGCCTGGTACGACGCAGCGCTGTTTCCCGCCTGGCGCCAAAGCTTTCTGGTGGCGGCGCTCCGGGAGGGCAGTGTCCGCGTGGTGCCCATCCGAAACGGCGTGCCCGGACCCCAGGAGATCCTGTTTCGCGAACTGGGCGAACGCCTGCGCGATGTGCGTGTCGGGCCCGACGGGGCCATCTACCTGCTGACCGACAGCCCGAACGGGCGGGTGCTGCGCGTGGTGCCGGCGACGCCTTGAGCGGGCGAGGCACACGCCCGTTCCGGCGCGTGTGCCCGGCAAATCCGATGACCTGACTGCGCTCGGACAGGCGCGATGCCAACAAAAAAGCCCCGCATGGCGGGGCTTTGCTCATCTGGCGGAGAGAGAGGGATTCGAACCCTCGGTACAGGAGAACCTGTACGCCGGATTTCGAATCCGGTGCATTCGACCACTCTGCCATCTCTCCGCGTCGAAGCCCGCGATTCTAGCAGGGTGGCGGGTGGGGATCGGCCGCCCGGAGGGCCTGGTTCGGGCGGTGCGACAATGCGTCGCCGTTGCCCTCTGCGCCATGCTCGTCGACACCCAGCCCGCCACCCACCAGCACGCCCCGGCCGCCCCCGAGGTGCGGGACGCCTGGGTCGATGCGCAGCTGATCGGGGTGCTCATGGACAACATGGGCCCCACGGTGCTGGCCGCGGTGGTGTGCCTGCCGGTGCTGGTGTTCCTGATGGCTGGCGAAGTCTGGACGCCCGGGCTGGTGGCGTGGACGGTCGTCATGGCCGGCATGCTGGCCTTCCGATACCGCCTCATCGGCATCTACCGGTTGCGGCACGACAGCGTCGAGGGCCCGCAGCGGCAGGCGTTCATCGAGCGCTACCTCTGGACCTGGCCTGCGGTGGCCTTGCTGTGGGGCGGGCCGGTGGCCCTGAGCTACCTGCAGGCGGGTTTCATCACCCAGTTCGTCTGCGCGTTGCTGGTGCTGGGGCAGGGGCTGCTCACGCTCAATGCCTACAGCGCCTACCTGCCGGCCTACCGCGCCTACACCCACGGGCTCACCGGATCGGTTTTGGTCGCACTGGTCGGCGCGCTGCTGTTGCAGTCCGACCAGCAGGACGCCCTGCGCAACACCGCCCTGTTTGCGCTGTTGCTGGTGGTGTTCTGGGCCCTGTTGCTCATGGCCGGTTCGCGGCTGCACCGGGTTCACCGCTCCAGTTTCGAGCTGCAGTTCTCCAACCAGGAACTGATCGACTCGCTCACCTTGCAGACCCGGGCTTCGCTGCGGGCGGTGGCCACCAAGAACCGTTTTCTGGCCTCGGCCGCGCACGACCTGCGCCAACCGGTGCACGCGCTCAGCCTCTACGCCGACTGGCTGGCCAGCGAGCCCGAAATGGCGCGCGACATTGCGCCGCGCATCCTGCAGTCCACCCGCGCCATCAACGAACTGTTCGACTCGCTGTTCGACCTGACGCGGATCGACGCCGGCAATTACAAGGTGCGCCTGCAGCATGTGGATGTGCAGAAGCTGTTTGCCGACCTGGTGCTCCAGTTCGAGCCCGTGGCCGCCGGCAAGCAGCTGCGGCTGCGAACCCGCGCCCGGCCGCTGACGCTGTGGTCCGACCCGGTGGTGCTGCGCCGGATTCTGGGCAACCTGGTGTCGAACGCGCTTCGGCACACGCAGCGGGGTGGCGTGCTCATTGCCTTGCGCCAGCGCGAAGACGTGATCGTGTTCGAGGTGTGGGACACCGGCGTGGGCATTGCGCGCGAGCACCAGCAGGCGATTTTTCAGGAGTTCTTCCGGGTGTCTCAACACCAGGGCACCGAGGACAGCCTGGGCCTCGGGCTGACCATCGTGTCCAAACTGTCGGCGCTCATGGGCTATCAGCTGGCGCTGCAGTCCGAGGCCAACCGGGGCAGTGTGTTCAGGGTGATGCTGCCGGCCTACACCCAGCAGGCGCCCGGCGAGCAACCCAAGCCGACGGTGGTGCAGGCGGCCATCAACGCCGCCAGGACTGCGGCCTGACGGGACGGTGCTTCGTCAGAGGTCGAGCAGGCCGGCCGTGCGGGCCAGGTGGCTGGCTTGCGACCGGCTCTTCACGTTCAGGCGGCGAAACAGGCGCCACAGGTGCACCTTCACCGTGTGCTCGCTGATCTGCAGCTGCTCGGCGATGTCGCGGTTGGACAGGCCGCGGTCGAGCATGACCAGAAGCTGCTTCTGGCGCTTGGACAGCTTCTCGGGGATGGTGGGTGCGTTTTCGTCCTCGACCTCGTCGGCCAGGAATTCACGCAGCACCTTGGCGATTTGCGCGGCACCGGCCGACTTCTCGACGTAGGCGTCGGCCCCGGCCTCGCGGGCCAGGTCTTCGTAGTCGGACGAGGGCGATGCCGACAGGACGATGAGCGAGGTGTCGGGCAGCATTTGCCGGATCTCGCGCACGCCGGACACCCCGTTGGTGTCGGGCAGCTTCAGGTCCAGGCAAACCAGTTCGGGTTCTCCGTGTTCGGCAATGGCCTTGCTCACCGAAGCCAGGCGTTCGAGTTCGACCACCTGGGTCGATGCACGCAGGCGCCGCAGCAACATGACCACGGCTTCGCGCATCAGCGGGTGATCGTCAATGACAAAAATACTCATGTCGCGGTGCGCAGTTCATGATTTGGTATGACATCACAGCATATCGGCAATGCTGCGCTTTGGCGATAGTTCCAGGCGCCGGAGGGAACCGGGAAACCGGGCGGGTGCCTGGGTGTAGGGGTATCCCCTTCGGGCGGATTGTCGCCCAATTCAGGCATCGGCCGCCCGAAGTGCCTCCAGCGCCGCCGTGACGCGCTCCACATCTGGGGGAGCAACGAGGTGCGTGGACAGTGCGTCCAGCGCCACGGCCCCCTCCTGCTGCAGGCGGGCCATGGCTTGCGCGGCCTCGCGGGGGGCAGTGAATCCGTGGCTTTGCAGCAGCACATCGCCCCTGGCGTCGGCCAGCTTGAAATAGAACAGGCCGTCTTTTTCGCGGTATTGCTTGAACACCGGCAGGGCTGTGCGCGCCGCCTTGGGCGCGGCGGCCGGCCGGTCGGTGGTGTCCAGCGGGCGCAGACCCACCGCGTGGCGCAGGCGCTGGGTGAACGGCGTGGCGATGGCCCGGGCCTTGGCCGCCCCCATCTTCAGGGTCTTCTCGATGTGGCCCGGGTCCTGCATGAGCCGCTCGTAGACCGTCCGCATCGGCGCGATCTCGCGGTCCAGGCGCTCGAACAGGCGTTCCTTGGCCTCGCCCCAGGCAATGCCGTCGGCGTACGCCCGGGCCAGTTCGGCCGTCTCGTCGGCGCTGGCAAAGGCCTGGTACAGCTGGAACAGCGCCGAGCCTTCCGTGGATTTGGGTTCGCCCGGCGCGCGGGAATCGGTCACGATGCCCATGATGAGCTTGCGCAGCTGATCCCGCGGGGCAAAGAGCGGGATGGTGTTGTCGTAGCTCTTGCTCATCTTGCGACCGTCCAGCCCGGGCAGGGTGGCCACATGCGCCTCGATCACCGCTTCGGGCAGCGTGAAATGCTCGCCGTACAGGTGGTTGAAGCTGGACGCCATGTCGCGCGCCATCTCGATGTGCTGGATCTGGTCACGCCCCACCGGCACCTGGTGGGCGTTGAACATCAGGATGTCGGCGCCCATCAGCACCGGGTACATGAACAGGCCGGCGCTCACGCCGTCGTCGGCGTCGGTGCCGGCTTCGGTGTTCTTGTCGACCGCGGCCTTGTAGGCATGGGCGCGGTTGAGCAGGCCCTTGCCGGTGACGCAGGTCAGCATCCAGGTGAGTTCGGGGATCTCGGGAATGTCGGACTGTCGGTAGAACGTGACCTTGTCGGGGTCGAGCCCGCAGGCCAGCCAGGTGGCGGCGATCTCCAGCGTGGAGCGCTGCACACGTGCCGGATCACCACCGGTCTTGATGAGCGCGTGGTAGTCGGCCAGAAAGTAGAAGCTCTCGACCCCGCTCAGGCGGCTGGCCCGCACGGTGGGCCGGATGGCCCCGACGTAGTTGCCCAGGTGGGGGGTGCCTGAGGTGGTGATGCCGGTGAGAACGCGAACGGGTTTCATAGAAGCAGCTGTCGAATGGGGGTCAGCAGCCATTCGATGGCGCTGCCCGTGAGGTTCATGAGCGGGCGCAACCAGAAGTTGCCCACGAGGCCGGTGATCACCAGCCCCAGAACGATGAAGAAACCGAAGGGCTCGATGCGCGAGAAGGCCACGGCCTGCCGATACGGCAGCAGGCCCACCAGGATGCGGCCACCGTCCAGCGGTGGCAGCGGAAACAGGTTGAAGGCGAACATCGCGGGATTGTCCCAGACCCGGGTGCCTCAGAGCCCGAGGGCGGCCAACGCCCCCTGGCCCTCGCGCAGCACCTCGGGCTCGCCGCCTGTGCCCATCGGGGTGAGGTCGAGCACGGTGGTGGGCTCCAGCGCACAGGCCCCGGCGTCGATCACCGCATCGATGTCGTGCTGCAGCCGTTCACGAATCGCCTCGGCGTCGTTCATGGGGTGGTCATCGCCGGGCAGGATGAGCGTGGTGGCCAGCAGTGCCGCCCCGTGCTGGGTGAGCAGTTCCAGCAGTGCGCGGTGCTCGGGCACGCGCAGGCCGATGGTCTTGCGCGAAGGGTGGCTCACGCGGCGGGGCACTTCCTTGCTGGCTTCGAGAATGAAGGTGTAGGGCCCCGGCGTGGCCAGTTTGAGCAGGCGGTACTGCCGGTTGTCCACCTTTGCGTAACTGGCCAGCTCGCTCAGGTCGCGGCACAACAGCGTGAGGTGGTGCTTGTCGTCCACCTGGCGGATGCGCCGCAAACGGTCGGCGGCGGCCTTGTCGTCGAGGTGGCAGGCCAGCGCGTAGCTTGAATCGGTGGGCACGGCCACGACGCCACCGCGTTCGAGCACCGCCACCGCCTGCTTCAGCAGGCGTGGCTGCGGGTTGTCCGGGTGCACGGTGAACAGCTGCGACATGGCGGCCTCAGGCTTCGGGCGGCTCCACCGGCAGGCGCTGCTCCCGCGCGGTCAGCCAGCTGGCGGTGGCGCCGCACAGCACGATGAGGGCCATGCCGATGAGTTCGAGCGTGCCGGGCACGTGGTCGTACACCACCCAGCCGCAGAACATGGCAAAGCCGATCTGGGTGTACAGGTAGGGCGACAGCGTCGACGCCGGCGCCCGCTGGAACGCGAGGATCAGCAGGAAGTGGCCAACGGTGCCCATGAGGCCGATCAGGCAGAGCTGCGCCAGCGTGATGGCATCGGGAATGGCCTGCCACACCAGCGGCAGCATCAGGCTGGCCACCAGGGCGCCCACCCAGCCGGTGTAGAAGTGCATGGTCATCGGGTCTTCGGTGCGCGCCATGCGCGCCGTCAGCAACTGGAACCACGCGTAGGCAAACACCATCACCAGCGGCAGCAGGCTGGCCCAGCCGATCAGGTTGTCGCCCGGGCGGGCCACCATCAGCGCGCCCACGAAGCCGCCGATCACCAGCGCCCACCGCATCGGCCGCACCCGTTCGCCGAGGAACAGCGCCGCCAGCAGCGTGACCGCCAGCGGCGAGACCATCACGATGGCGGTGAATTCGCCCACCGGCACGTACTGCAGCGCCACGAACGACAGCAGGCTGACCGACAGCAGCAGCACGCCGCGCAAGGCCTGGTAGCGCGGGTGGTCGGTGCGCATCAGCGACCGGCCCCGAAGCGGCAGCATGATGGCCGACACCGCCACCGCGTGGAAGGCATAGCGGAACCACACGGCCAGCAGCACCGACACCGTGGCGCCCACCACCTTGACGGTGGTGTCGAGCACGGCAAAACAGGCGGTGGCCGCGATCAGGAACGCGATGCCGGCCAACGCCTGGCCAGGCCGGGCCAGCGCTGCCCCCATCAGTGCACCCGCTCGGCCAGCAGGTCCCACACGGGCTTCACGCTGCCCGGCAGGTCCGGCAGCTTGCCGAGGTCGGTGTGGCTCTCGTCGGGGCTGTGGAAGTCGCTGCCGCGGGAGGCGGCCAGTCCGAACTCGCGGCAGAAATCGGCGTACTTGGCGTATTCGGCCTGGCTGTGCGCGCCAGTCACCACCTCGACACCGCGCCCGCCGTGCTGGCAGAACTCGGTGAACAAGGCGTATTCCTCGGTGGGGGTGAACTTGTAGCGGCCGGGGTGTGCGACCACGGCCACCCCGCCCGCGCCGGTGATCCAGCGCACGGCCTCGCCGAGCGCCGCCCAGCGGTGCGGCACGAAGCCGGGCTTGCCTTCGGTGAGGTATTTGCGGAACACCTCGGGCACGTCCTTGCAGACGCCACTGTCCACCAGATGGCGCGCAAAGTGCGATCGCGAGATGAGGTCGGGGTTGCCCACGTAGCGCAGCGCACCCTCGAACGCCCCCTTGATGCCCACCAGCGCGAGCCCGTCGGCCATTTCGCGGGCCCGCTGCTCGCGGCCGCCGCGCGTGGTGCGCAGCCCTTCGCGCAGCGCGGCGTTGTCGGGGTCCATGCCGAGGCCGACGATGTGCACCGTGGTGCCGGCGAAGGTCACCGACACCTCCACGCCGGTCAGGTAGGGCAGGCCCACGGCGTGTGCCGCGGCCATCGCTCGCGCCTGCCCGCCCAGTTCGTCGTGGTCGGTCAGCGACCAGAGCTCCACCCCGTTGGCCTTGGCCCGGGCGGCCAGGGCTTCGGGCTCCAGCGTTCCGTCAGAGACGGTGGAATGGCAGTGCAGGTCGGCGTTGAGGAGGGGGTTCACCCTTTGGATTTTAGGTGGTGGGGGTGTTTTTTGCTTTGAAGGGGGTGGGCTTGAGGCTGCGGGCTCCCCCTCCAGGCCGCTGGGCCGTGTGCCCGTTCTCCGGCGTGCTCGCGGGCGGCTGCCCGGGCGGGCGGTGACCGTTTCGTGAACGCCGTGGTGGGTGCGCCGCCTCTGTGGCAACCGCGAATGGCGCCTGCGCCCGGACACCCGCCCCATCGACCCCATTGACGGGTGGGCGATCTGCCAAAACAGCCTGAATACCTGGCTCGGGGCCAACGGGTGGGCGGGGCCTTCGACAGGCTCAGGCCGAACGGAAGGGTGGGCGCACCCACCCGCCACTCTCGACGGATGGTGGGGTTCGCGGGCGCAGGCGCCATTCGCGGTTGCCACAGAGGCGGCGCGCCCACCACGGCGTTGATGAGGCGATGCAGGCTCGCACATCCACGGATCCGCGAGCACGCCGGAGAACGCGGACCACGCCAGCCGTCAGCGCGACACGGTGGCGTGAAACGCGGGCACCCCCAAGGCTGGGTACGGCCTTCGACAGGCTCAGGCAGAGCGGAGGGAGTCCTTCACCCCGTGTTCCGCAATCCCGCTGCGATCCCGTTGATCGCGATGTGGATGCCGCGCCGCAGCTTGCCGTCGGTGTCGTGAGCGAGCGCGCCCGCGCGGTGGCGGCGGATCAGTTCGACCTGCAGGTGGTGCAGTGGATCGATGTATGGAAACCGGTGTTCGATGGACCGCCGCAGCGCCGGGTTGCCGGACAACCGATCCGCCTCGCCGGTGATCAGCGACAGCGCCTCGTTGGTGCGCTGCCATTCGGCGTCGATCGCGGCAAACACCTGTCGGCGCAGGGCCTTGTCCTCGACCAGTTCGGCGTAGAGCGAGGCCAGCGCAAGGTCGCTCTTGGCCAGCACCATGTCCATGTTGGACAGCAGTGTGTTGAAGAACGGCCAGTCCCGGTGCATGCGGCGCAGCAGGGCGGCGTGTTTCGGGTCTTCGGCCACGAAGGCCTGCACCGCCGAGCCGAAGCCGTACCAGCCCGGCAGCGTCAGGCGGCACTGGCCCCAGCTGAAACCCCACGGAATGGCGCGCAGGTCTTCGATGCGGCCGGTGGCCTTGCGCGATGCCGGGCGCGAGCCGATGTTGAGTTCGGCGATTTCGCGGATCGGCGTGGCGCTGAAGAAATAGTCGGCAAAGCGCAGCGTGTCGTACACCAACGCCCGGTACGCGGCCATGCTGGCGCGCGACAGCGCTTCGGCCGCCTTCAGAAATGCCGGCGAGGCTTCTTTGGTGGGTTGCAGCAGCGTGGCTTCGAGCGTGGCCGCCACCAGCGTTTCCAGGTTGCGGCGACCGATCTCGGGGTTGGCGTACTTCGCACCGATCACCTCGCCCTGTTCGGTCAGCCGGATCTGGCCTCGCACGGTGCCGGGTGGTTGCGCCAGGATCGCCTGGTAGCTCGGGCCGCCGCCGCGGCCCACGGTGCCGCCCCGGCCGTGGAACATGCGCAGCTGGATGTGGCCGGTGCGCCCGCCCGCGGCGAGCGCGTCCTCGGCCGCATTGAGGTCGTCGAACAGCTTCACCAGCGCGGTCTCGGCTCGGTAGAGCTCCCAGTTGCTGGTGAAGATGCCGCCGTCCTTGTTGCTGTCCGAATAGCCCAGCATCACGTCCTGCTCGCCATAGCCGTCGGCGGCGCCGCGCTGCACCATGGCGCGCACGCCCGGCAGGTCGTAGTACTCGCGAAGAATGGGCGCCGCGTTGCGCAGGTCCTCGATGGTTTCGAACAACGGCACCACGATCAGATCGGCCATGGCGTCGTGGGCCAGCGTGCCGTGCACCAGACCAGCCTCTTTCTGCAGCACCAGCACCTCGAGCAGGTCGCTCACGGTTTCGGTGTGGCTGATGATGGCGTGGCGGATGGCGGCGTGGCCGAATCGGGTGCGGCCGCGGCGCGCGTTGTCGAAGATGGCCAGCTCACCGCGCGTGTGGTCGCTGTAGGGGTGTTCGGGCACGCGCAGGGGTCGCACATCGTTCAGCACGCGCAGCAGCACCGCGCGCTTGTCGTGCTCGGACAGCGCCTCGTAGTCGGGCTCGACGCGCGCCACGGCCAGCAACTCAGCCACCACCCGCTCGTGCTGGTCCGAGCTTTGCCGCAGGTCGATGGTGGCCAGGTGAAAGCCGAACACCTCGACCGCGCGGATCAGGGGACGAAGCCGTGCTTCGACCAGCGCCGCGCCGTGGTGCGCGTTCAGCGACGCTTCGATGGTTCGCAGATCGGCCAGGAACTCGTCGGCCGAGGCGTACGCGTTCTGCGGCGCCACCGCATGGCGCGCGGCATCGCCGCCGGTGAGGTCCTTGAGCGTGGCCGCCAGCCGCGCGTACATGCCGGTGAGCGCGCGCCGGTAGGGCTCGTCCTGCCGGTGTGCGTTCTGGTCGGGCGAGCGTTCGGCCAGCGCCTGCATCGCCGGGGTCACGCCCACCAGCATGCCCGACATGGACAGTTCGCCGCCCAGCAGGTGCACTTGTGTGAGGTGGTGGCGCAGCGCGAGATCGGCCTGGCGCTGCAGCGCCAGTTCCAGGGTGTCGGCGGTCACATTCGGGTTGCCGTCCCGGTCGCCACCGATCCACTGGCCCATGCGCAGGAAGGGGGCCACCGGCTGGCCAAGGCCGGCCTCGAGTTCGGCATACAGGCGCGGAATCTGCGGCAGGAAGGTGGTTTCGTAGTGGCTGAGCGCGTTCTCGATCTCGTCGGCCACGCTGAGCTTGGTGAACCGCAGCAGGCGCGTCTGCCAGAGCTGGGTCACCCGGGCGCGCATCTGCGTCTCGATGGCGTCGCGCTCCCGGGGCAGCGCGTCGTCGCGCTCGGCCAGCAGCCGGGCAATGGCCCGTTCGGCGTCCAGAATGCTTTTGCGCTGCACCTCGGTCGGGTGCGCGGTGAGCACGGGCGACAGGTGCGCCTGCGCCAGCGCGTGGGCCACCGCATCGGGCGACAGGCCCGCGTCCTGCAGGCGGCGAAGCGTGAGCGGCAGGCTGCCGATCTGCAGGTCGCCCGCCCGCTCGTGCACTGCGCGGCGGCGGATGTGGTGCCGGTCTTCGGCCAGGTTGGCCAGGTGGCTGAAATAGGTGAACGCCCGGATGACGCTCACGGTCTGGTCGGCGCTGAGCGACTTGAGCAGCTTCTTGAGCGCCTTGTCGGCGGCGCGGTCGGCGTCCCGCCGGAACGCCACCGACAACTGCCGGATGCGCTCGATGAGTTCGTAGGCGGCGGCGCCTTCCTGCTCGCGGATCACATCGCCGAGGATGCGGCCCAGCAGGCGGATGTCCTCGATCAGGGGACGGTCCTTGTCGTCGCGGCGCGCAGCGCCCGTGGGTGGTCGGCTCATGGCGGAGGGCGCGTCGTTGCGCAGGGAGTGTCGGGGGCGGGGGGCATGCTAGCATCGACCGCGAAGCGGCCGGTTTCGAAACCGGTACCGAACACCGCACTCAGTCAGTCGGGCGTCAGCCCCAGCCAGCGCCAATGTCCATGCCCCAACCCGCGCCCGAGGCCATCACCATTGCCACCCGCGAGAGCCGTCTGGCGCTCTGGCAGGCCGAACATGTCAAGTCGTTGCTTGAAGCCCGTGGCCACCGCGTCACCCTGCTCGGCATGACGACGCTGGGCGACCAGATTCTCGACCGCTCGCTGTCCAAGGTGGGTGGCAAGGGCCTGTTCGTCAAAGAGCTCGAGCTCGCCCTCGAAGACGGCCGCGCCGACATCGCGGTGCACTCGCTCAAGGACGTGCCCATGGACCTGCCCGAGGGGTTTGCGCTGGCTTGCGTGATGGAACGCGAAGACCCGCGCGACGCCTGGGTGTCGCCGCACTGCCAGGGCCTGAGCGACCTGCCGCCGGACGCGGTGGTGGGCACCAGCAGCCTGCGCCGGGTGGTGCTGCTGCGCGAGGCGCTCGACGCCATCGGGCGCCAGGACGTTCGCATCGAGCCCCTGCGCGGCAACCTCGACACGCGCCTGCGCAAGCTCGACGAGGGCCAGTACCACGCCATCGTGCTGGCGGCCGCAGGCCTCAAACGCCTCGGGTTGGGCGATCGAATTCGCGCTGTCTTCGAGCCCGAACAGTCGCTGCCCGCCGCCGGGCAGGGCGCGCTGGGCATCGAGGTGCGTGCCGACCGCACCGATCTGGTGGCCGCCCTGAAGCCGCTGGTTCACCAGCCCACCTGGCTGCGCGTGGCGGCCGAACGCACGGTGTCGCGCGCACTCGGTGGCAGCTGTTCCATGCCGCTGGCTGCCCATGCCGACTGGCTGGGCGACCAGCTGCGCCTTCGCGCGGCCTGGGGCGACCCGGAAGGCCGTCTGGGCATGGTGCGCGCGCACGAAGTGGCGCCGGCCAACGACCTGTTGTCCGCCGAGGCACTGGGGGCGCGCGTGGCCACCGCGCTGGTGGCCGCGGGCGCACAGACACCGGCACGGCCGGGCTGAGGCAGCTCCGATGCACGACAGCGGCCGAGCCCATGCGAGGCGCGTGCAACGGCTCATCGTCACGCGGCCCGAACCCGACGCCACCCGCTGGGTGACCGCCCTGCGCGAGCGCGGCTGGCCCGCCGAGGCCTGGCCACTGCTTCGCATCGACGAGCCCACCGAGGCCGCCGACCGCGACCAGCTTGCCCACTGGCGTCAGGCGTGGACCTCTCAGGACGCGATCATGTTCGTGAGCGCGGCCGCTGCGCAGCGCTTCTTCGCCGAGCCTGTGGCCCCCGGCCCCGGTCATGCGCGCTTCTGGGCGCCCGGTCCGGGCACGGCGCGCGCACTGTCCCAGGCGATCTGGCCGCTGGGCATCGGGGAGGACCGCATCGACACGCCGCCGCGCGAAGCCGACCAGTTCGATTCCGAGCACCTCTGGCCGGTCGTGCAGGCCCAGATGGGCCCGGGTCGGCGCCTGCTGGTGGTGCGCGGGGCGTCCTCGGGGTCTGAGCCGGGCGCCATGCCGGGGCAGGGACGGGAATGGCTGATCGAGCAATGCCGTGCCGCCGGCGCCGAGGTGGAGGCCTGCGTGGCCTACCAGCGAACCCTCAACCCGCCGTCCGACGCCGATCTGCCGCGCCTCAACGACTGGAGCACCGAAGGCCACCTGTGGCTGTTGAGCAGCAGCGAGGCCCTGCAATCGCTGCAGCAACGCTGGCCCCACGGTGCCCGGGCGTCGGCCCTGGCCACCCACCCGCGCATTGCCGAAGCCGCCCAGCAGCTGGGCTTTGCCGAAGTGATCACCGCGCGGGCCGCCTTGTCCGACGTGGTGCGCGCCCTAGAATCGTGGGCTCTGCGCCCATGAACGACCCCACCACCCCTTCGCCGTCGAGTGGCGTCCCTCCAGCGGCTCCTCCGGCCGTGGCACCTGCGGTGACGCCAGCCGCATCCCCCGCGGCAGCACCTGCCCCCGCCCGTTCCCGGTCGGGCAACGGGCTTGCGCTGCTCGGCCTGGGTGTGGGCGTGGCGGCCCTGGTGTTGGTCGGCCTGCTCTGGCAACGCCTTTCGTTCACCCAGGAAGAACTGGCCCGCCGCGCCCGCGACGTCGAGGCACAGGTGGTCGAATCGCGCACGCTGGCCGAGCAATCGCAGGCCCTCACCCTCGAGATGCAGGCCCGCCTGGGTGTGGCCGAAGTCCGCCTCTCCGAAGTCAGCCTGCAGCGCACACAGCTCGAAGAGCTGATGCTCTCGCTCTCGCGCTCACGCGACGACAACCTCGTGCAAGACCTCGAAGCCACCCTGCGTGTGGCCATCCAGCAAGCCCAGCTCACCGGCAGTGCACAGCCGCTCATTTCGGCCCTGCAGGCCGCCGATCAGCGCATCGCGCGCGCAGCCCAGCCCCGCCTGAATCCCATCCAGCGGGCCATCGCCCGCGACATCGAGCGCATCCGGGGCGCGGCGCTCGCCGACATCCCGGCACTGGCCAGCCAGATCGACGAACTCGTGCGCCAGGTCGATGCCTGGCCCGTGGCCAATGCCGTGGGTGTGGACGCTCCAGCCGCCAAGGCGACGGCACCTGCCGCAGCCGCTGTGACGGTGGCGCCCCCCGGTGCAAAACCCGATGTGCCCGTCGAGCCGGGCCTCGATGCCCCGGCCGCCCCCGAGGCCGAAACCTCGGCATGGCAGGCATTCACCACGGCCTGGCGTGCCTGGTGGGCCGACACCTTCACCCACGCGGTCCGGGCCACGCGCGATCTGGTCCGGGTCAGCCGGATCGACCAACCCGATGCCGCGCTGCTGGCGCCCGAGCAGGCGTTCTTCCTGCGCGAGAACCTCAAGCTTCAGCTGCTCAATGCGCGGCTGGCCTTGCTGGCGCGGCAGATGTCCGCCAGCCAGACCGACGTGAACGCGGTCGAAGCCCGACTGCGCCGTTATTTCGACACCGGTTCGCCCGCCGTGGCGGCCGCTCTCACCAGCCTGGGCCGCCTGCGGCGCGACCTGGTGGCGCAAGACCTGCCACGGCCGGACGACACGCTCGCCGCCCTTGCGGCGGCCGCCGGGGGCCGCTGATGCACCGCCGTCAGCGCGGCGCCATGCGCAGTGTCTTCTGGCTGCTCGGGCTGGCCGGCATTGCCGTGGCCCTGGCCCTGCTGGTGGGTGACAACCGCTCCACGGTGACGCTGTTCTGGCCTCCCTGGCGCTTCGACGTCTCGTTCAACTTTTTCCTGTTCTCGCTCATTGCCGGTTTCGTGCTGGTGTATGCGGCGTTGCGGGCGCTGGCCCTGCTGCGCGAAATGCCGGCGCAGGCCAGGCGCTGGCGCAGCCAGCAACTCGAGCGGGCGGTGGTGGGGTGGGTGCTCGATGCACTGGGCAACCAGATTGCGGGCCGTTTCGTGCGGGCCCAGACCGCCGCGCAGAACGCGCTGGACCTGCTTCGAAGCAGCACCAGCCGCGATTGGCCGCGCCGCGACCAGCTCGAGGCGCTGTCCCACCTGCTGCTGGCGGAAAGCGCACACGCCCTGCAAAACCGCGCACGCCGCGACGAACACCTGCAGGCCACGCTCGGGTCTGGTGTGCAGAAGGCCGCGCCCGAGGTGGTGGAGGGCGCGCTGCTGCGGGCGGTTCGCTGGGCCATCGAAGACCGCGACGCGCCCGCTGCGCGCGCCCGCCTGGCCGATCTGCCACTGGGTGCGCAACGGCGTGTTCAGGCCTTGCGCCTCAAGCTTCGTGTGGCGCGCCTCGGTGAGGCCACGGGCGAGGCACTCGAAACCGCCCGGCTGCTGGCCAAACACCGCGCGTTCTCGCCCGACGCGGCGCGCAGCATCGTGCAGGGCCTGGCGCTCGATGCGGTGCGCAGCGCACACGACCTGACCCAGTTGCAGCGGGTGTGGGACACACTGGACGCCACCGAGCGAAAGAGCCCCGCCGTGGCGCTGGCCGCGGCCCGCCGCGCCCATGACCTGATGGGCGCCGAACCCGATCCGGACACCAGCGGGCAGACCACGGCACTGCGCGTGCGCGACTGGCTGGAACCTCTGTGGGCCGACTTCGGCGCGCTCGAGCCGGCCCAGCAGGCCCAGCTGGCGCTGGCGGTGGAACCCGACCTGCCGCACCTCGATCCGGCCGGGCTGGCCCGCCTGGAACAACTGCAACGCCAGTGGCCGCAGAACCCGAACCTGCAGTACCTGGCCGGCCAGGCGTGCCTGCACCGTCAGCTGTGGGGCAAAGCCGCCCAGTTGCTGGGGCAGGCCCGCCATGGTTTGACCGACATCACCCTGCGCCGCCGCACCTGGCGTGCGCTCGCGATCCTGGCCGAAGAACGCGGCGACGCCGAAGGCGCACAGGCCGCGTGGAAACAGGCGGCCCTGCTGGACTGAACCGGTGGCTGCAACGGCCAAAGGTGTTGTCAAGCGGATGGCCCGATGCGCAAGAAGCTGAGACGAATGGGTGCAAGCAAGCTGAGGTCTAGACTTCTGCAATCGGTCAAAACCTGTCATTCGCAACTGCCATCCAAAATGGACATCACACGTATTCAACGCTCGGTCTTCTACCGCTATCAGCACGTGACTGGTCCAAAGTGCGTCCTGGTTTCTGTTCGATTTGGAAAGGTGCCACCGAATGGCCCAACGTTGATTCGGCTACTCGCGATGGACCGTACGGAAAGTGCGGTCCAATTTGACTTGTCGAATCACGTGTCCGAGATACTTGCTGGGGTCGCTCGGGCAAACTCGGAAGTTGGTAGCCGCCTTGAAGTCGAGGCGATTGAGGTCGTCCCTGATGACTATCCAGGAAAAGGACAGGCTGAGCACGTCGCCTACCAAATCGCCATGGCCGTAGGTCGGGGCGAGGTATAGCCGCAGTCGGCCAGAACCAGACATTCCAGATGAACGTCATTCTAGAATGCAGCGAGCAAGTGGCTTGGCACACAGACATGGCTGCAACCATTGCGGCAATGGGCGTGACCCCTCAGTCGTTCGATTGGTATGTGAGTGACGTTGAGACCAATGTTTCAATGACCCCGTTGAGTAGGGGTGACACGTGGATTTCGGGCGACGAGCTGGCAGCTCTGCTGTGTGCGAATCCCCAATTTATTTGGGGTGTCTTCAGTGCTTTCCCGATAGGGGTACGCGTCGCTGTAGACAGACCTCCCATTGCCGAAGGGAATTCTTCTTTCTGGCAACAACCAGGACCATTCCCTCAGTTACCCGGGGCGTGCTTTGAAGTAGTGTGCTGGGATTCCTCCGCAACAATTCTCGTTGGAGTTACCGAGGAACAGGCCGCCAGTTTTTTGCGTGCATACTCTGACGCCAAGCTACTCTCTTTGACGTGGCAGCGTTAGACGTGCCGGAGACAGACCTTGGAACACAACGTGCCTAGTCTGGCCTGATCAAGGATGGCGGCCACCGGCCAGTACCAACCGTTCAAGGATGAGAAAACTCAACTCGCACGAACTGCCATTGGTTGCGTACCTGTTTGCAGCGGCTGGCAGATCTGACGACCTTAGCGAGCTGGTCGTGGAAGCAATGGACGACGGCGGAATGGGCAGCTTGGCGATTTCTCGCGATGACCCTGCGCTGAGATTTGGTCGCTGCGTTGCCCAGTGCGAGTTTCTTGATGCAGACGGGGTAAAGGTCGAGGCTGCACTGAACTTTGACACCGCCGATATGCCGATGGAAGTAGATGTGTGGAAAGTTAACTTTCGGCGATAGCTCCGTGGCCAAATTGAACTGACATTCAACCGCTTTCGTCTGCCCACTAGAGATCCTTGGTCCACCATTTCCTGTCCTCATGCGCTTCACCTTCATTCTTGATCACGCTGGCGGGAGCTATATCGATCAATTGAACGCGCTGGGTGTCTTATCAGCTACTCGGAAATACTGCTTGCGACTTCGCGAAAGTGTGGCCGTACCAAACGGTCATCTGATTGCCTCAAAGTTCGAGCTCCAACTTGCCGAAGGTGCCTCCCCTGTCCAGTTAGATGGCCTGATCGACGCTTGGTGTGTGGGTGTGGTTAAGGTGAAGGGCCAGTTAGGAATCCTGAACGTAGTAGGCTCTCGTTGACCTATTCAGTTGTAAGGCTGCTTGGGGCCCGAAGCGGTAGGTGACACACAACTCGAAAGCGGAACTACCGGTCAGTCAGATATGGTCCTCAACCGGCATTGACTGCTCTAGCGAGGCTCAGAAAGCAGTTTGTCCACGTGGAGGCCCAGCGGAGACGTTCTCACTGTTGCACGGATTGCACCTGGTGTCACACGCTGTGCACCCAAGTAGCGGTCAGCACAAAACCGTGCGCTCCCGGTATGCGTTGACAGCACAACAAATTGATCACATCGCTTGCTACCTCTGGGGCTAACGTCCGGTCTAACCTCGGATAGTAGTAGCTCGACATGGGCGCCTCGCTCCGCCATCGCATCGCTGACTGCTGCGATCAAACCACGCCCGGAAACGTAAAAAAGTCCAGCAAAGATGAAAGCAAAGAAGGGTAGTGCGCTCCACCGCACCCAGCGAGTCGGAATACGCAGTTGGAACTGGGGAAGAGATAGACGCATGGTCCCGTAGGTCGGTGGTGCAAGGCAAGCAATCAGGACGGGCCAAGGCAACGTTCGAGAGGGGATGAAATACTGCCCGATATAGATGTGTGCAACTAGCCCACCAATGCACACGATCAGGCACGCCAATGCAAGCAAGCGGATGGATTTCTTGGAGCCCATGTGAATGAAGATGAGCGGTTGAGCGACGGCATTCTTTTCGGCGATATTTCCGCTTCTGGCCGATTGCGGAAGTCTAGACCTCAGTTTGCTCGCATCCAAGCGCCTCAGCTTTTTGCGCGTCGGGCCATCCGCTTGACAACACCCAAGGCCAAAGAAAAAGCCACCGCATGCGGTGGCTTTTTCATGCCTGTCGCCCGGAGGCGGCGGCGCAGGTGTCACTTCTGCTCGAACGGCAGCGCCATCTCGCGCAGGTCTTTGCGCGTTTCGACCAGCACCAGCGGGCCGTCGTCCAGCACCACGGGGGGCTTGGGTTCGCGCGGCACGTGAACCGGTTTCGGTTCGGCCGCAATGGCGGCCTGCACCTGCGCCACTTTGGCGGCGTCCGAATTCACCCACTCCAGACCACTGGCCGATGCCACGGCCTGCAGTTCGGTCAGGCTGAGCTGGTACGGCTGGACCTTGGGCAGTGCGCGGCTGGCGGCGGCGGGCGAGGCAGCCACCGGTGCGGCGGCCACCGGTGCGGCTGGCGCGCGAGGCGTTGCCGGCGGGGTCGGTGCCGTGCGAACGGCCTGCGGTTCGGCGGTGGGCGCTGGTGCGACCGGCTGGGCTGCGCCGGCATCGCCCGCGGTGGTGGCGGGCATGCTGAAGTAGCTGCGCGCAGGTGCCGTGGATTCCGCCGCCTCGCCCTCGACCTCCATCGGCTGGGTGTCGCCTGCCTCTGCAGGGGCGTCGCCTGCGGTTTCGCGCGGTGCACGTTCGCGCCGTTCGCGACCGAAACGGTCGCGGCTGCGGCGCTCGCGCGGTGCACGTTGTTCGTCGTTGCCGGTCTCGGTGGTGTCGACCGCGTCGCTGGTCGTGGCGTCGCTGCCCGCGGTGGGTGCGGCCTCGTCGGCGGGGCGCGGTGCGTCCTGACCCTCGGTGCGGCGGCGGTCGCCGTCGCGTCCACGGCCCCGTCCGCCCCGCTCGCCGCGCTCACGGCGCGGTTGGGCGTCGGTGTCGGTGTTCTCGACGGCGGGCACCGCATTCAGCGTGTCCACGGCCTCGGTGGTGGCGGGATCGCGGCGCTCGGTGCGGCGGTCCTGGCGGCGGCCCTCACCGCGCTGGCCCTCACCGCGTTGGCCTTCACCACGTGGTTCGGTGCGCTGTCCTTCACCCCGGCCTTCGCCGCGCGGTGCGTCGTTGCGTCGACCGTCACCACGGGCGCCACGGGTCTGGGCATCGCCCTGGGCTTCACGTTGACCCTCGCGCTGACCTTCGCGCTGACCTTCGCGCTGGCCTTCACGGGCCTGCCCGTTCCGGCCTTCGCCCTGGCCGCCGCGTCCGCCGCGGCGACCGCGGCCGCCGTCACGGTTGCCATCGCGACCACCTTCGCGTCCATCACCTCGGGGCTGGCCACCATCGCGGCGGCCATCGGTCCGACCGGCTTCCTTGCCGGCCGGCGCTTTGGCGGTGACCGGTGCAGAAGGGGCGGGCGCCGTCGAGCCGCCGCCGAAGAGGCCCTTGAGCCAACCAAAGAACCCTTTTTCGGCCGGTGCCTGGGCCGGCGTGGCGGCCACCGCCACCGGCGCAGCGGCGACCGGCGCCGGTGCCACGGGCACCTCGGCCTTGGGCACGGCCACGGGCGCAGGTGCATCGGGCAGCACGCCCTTGATCAGCGGCTCCTGCTTGTTGGTGCGCTCCTGGCTGCGGCGCGTGAAGCTCGCCACGTCGTCCACTTCCTCGGCCAGCTTGTAGCTCGAGTCGAGGTTGTCCAGGCGCGGGTCGTCGTGCTTGAGGCGCTCGAGCTTGTAGTTCGGCGTGTCGAGCGATTTGTTGGGCACCAGCAGCACGTTGATGCGCTGCTTGAGTTCGATCTTGGTGATCTCGGTGCGTTTTTCGTTGAGCAGGAAGCTGGCCACTTCGACCGGCACCTGCACCAGCACGGCGGCGGTGCTGTCCTTCAGCGATTCTTCCTGGATGACGCGCAGGATCTGCAGCGCCGACGATTCGGTGTCGCGGATGTGGCCCGAGCCACCGCAGCGCGGGCAGGGGATGGACGCACCTTCGTTGAGCGCCGGCTTGAGGCGCTGCCGGCTCATTTCGAGCAGGCCGAACTTGCTGATGGAGGCGAACTGCACGCGGGCGCGGTCCTGGCGCAGCGCGTCGCGCAGGCGGTTTTCCACCTCGCGGCGGTTCTTGCTCTCCTCCATGTCGATGAAGTCGATCACGATCAGGCCGCCCAGGTCGCGCAGGCGCGCTTGGCGAGCCACCTCGTCGGCGGCTTCGAGG
Organism: Hydrogenophaga sp. XSHU_21; assembly: GCA_046604145.1. Classification (GTDB taxonomy): domain Bacteria; phylum Pseudomonadota; class Gammaproteobacteria; order Burkholderiales; family Burkholderiaceae_C; genus Hydrogenophaga. Next base: position 404,365 of record JBKIXD010000002.1, on the reverse strand, counting down.
TTGGTGCGCGTGGCCGTTTCCTCGATGTCGCCACCCTTGATGGCGCGCGCCGAGTTGACGTCCACCGCCACCAGCGCTTCGGTCTGGTCGATCACGATGGCGCCGCCGCTGGGCAGCTGCACGATGCGGCTGTAGGCGGTTTCGATCTGGTGTTCGATCTGGAAGCGCGAGAACAGCGGGGCGTCGTCGCGGTAGCGCTTCACGCGGTGCCCGTGCTCGGGCATCACGTGGCTCATGAACTGGTGCGCCTGCTCGAAGATGTCATCGGTGTCGATGAGGATCTCGCCGATGTCGCTGTTGAAGTAATCGCGGATGGCGCGGATCACCAGGCTCGATTCCTGGTAGATCAGGAATGCGCCCTTGGACGACTGCGCCGCGCCGTCGATGGCGTTCCACAGCTTGAGCAGGTAGTTCAGGTCCCACTGCAGTTCGGGCGCTTCGCGGCCGATGCCGGCCGTGCGCGCGATGATGCTCATGCCGTTGGGGTATTCGAGCTGGTCGAGCGCGGCCTTCAGTTCGGCCCGCTCGTCGCCTTCGATGCGGCGCGACACGCCGCCCCCGCGCGGGTTGTTGGGCATCAGCACCACATAGCGGCCCGCCAGGCTGACGAACGTGGTCAGGGCAGCGCCCTTGTTGCCGCGCTCTTCCTTCTCGACCTGGACCAGCAGTTCCTGGCCTTCCTTGATGACGTCCTGAATGCGGGCCTGGGACGGCGGGGTGTTGCCCTGGAAATACTGGCGGCCGATTTCCTTGAACGGCAGGAAACCGTGGCGGTCCTCGCCGTAATCGACGAAACAGGCTTCGAGCGAGGGCTCGACGCGCGTGACGACCGCCTTGTAGATGTTGCCTTTGCGCTGTTCGCGCCCTTCGATCTCGATCTCGTAGTCGAGCAGCTTTTGCCCGTCGACGATGGCCAGGCGGCGCTCTTCGGCCTGCGTGGCGTTGATCAGCATGCGTTTCATGTTGCGTTTCCTTCCGTGCACACACGGCGGCGCTCGGGCTTGCAAGCCCGGGCCGCCCGTCAGGCCGGGAAGCCGCACACGCAACGAACGGTGGAGGAATTGCCGGAGAGCCGTGACCGGGCGGTGTCAGGCTTCGCGCGCGCAGGCGCTGCGAAGCCACGCCGGGTCGGGCATGGGCGCGTGGATTCGGATGCGGAAGAGAAGGGGCTCGATGGCTGTCGGCGACATGATCAGGCCGGTGTCTCTGCGGTCTCGTCGTCCTCGCTCAGGCTGCTTCTTGGCGGAGCCTGGGCGATCTGGGTATTCCGTTGTCGGTTCGCTGTGGGTCTGCGGATTCCACCGCGGCGTCCGCCGGAACGCGGCCGATCGGGATGCCTCGTGGCGCATCGGGGATCGGGCTCGGGTACCGGGTGCCGCGGCTGGCCACCATCGCCCGCCGGGCTCCCGGCACATCCGGGTCGGCCGCTTCTGCATTCGCTGCCTTAAACTCCAAGGCAAATCAAACACTTACAGCACACAACGGGCGTCGCGCATTATAGACACGTCCCCCGCTTGCGTGGTGGATTCATGAGCCCTCCCGCCGCCCCGGCCCTCGCGCCCGCCGTTCGCCACCTCACCGTCGACGAGGAGTCCGATGGCCAGCGCCTGGACAACTTCCTCATGCGCGAGCTCAAGGGCGTGCCCAAGACGCACATCTACCGCATCATCCGGTCGGGCGAAGTGCGGCGAAACAAGGGGCGGGTGGCGGCCGACGATCGGGTCAATGCCGGCGATGTGTTGCGGATTCCGCCGATTCGACTGTCGCCGCAAATCGAAGCCAAAGCCGAAAAGCCGGCACCGCCGCGCGAATTCCCGGTGGTGTTCGAGGATGAAGGGCTGTTGGCGATCGACAAGCCCGCCGGCGTTGCCGTGCATGGCGGCAGCGGCGTGAGTTTCGGCGTCATCGAGCAATTGCGGCGGGCCCGCCCGGATGCCCGCCTGCTCGAATTGGTTCACCGGCTCGACCGCGAAACCAGCGGCCTGCTGCTGGTGGCCAAGAAAAAGAGCGTGCTGAAGGCGTTGCAGGACCAGTTTCGCGAACGCGAGACCGGCAAGACCTATCTGGCGCTGGTGGTGGGCGACTGGCCCGAGCGCCTGAAGGTCCTCGACCAACCGCTGCACAAGTTCCTGCTGGCCGATGGCGAACGCCGGGTGCGCGTGACCCGGGCCGACGATCCCGACGGAATGCGAGCGATCACCCTCGTCAAGGTGGCCCGCCGCTGGGGCCCCGGGGCTGAAGGACGTCCGGCGCTGAGCCTTCTCGAGGTGACCATCAAGACCGGGCGCACGCACCAGATCCGCGTGCACCTGGCGCACGCCGGCCACCCCATCGCGGGTGACGACAAATACGGCGATTTCGACCTCAACCGGCTCTTCCTTCGAATCGGCCTGAAGCGCATGTTCCTGCATGCGTGGCGCTTGCGGCTGGTGCACCCTGCCACCCAATCGCCGTTGCAATTGGAAGCCGCATTGCCAATCGAGTTGCAATCCTTCGTGAATGGGCTGTGATTTGCAATAGAATCGCAATTGCACCGGACAGGTGCCCGTGCGACGCAATTTCCAACACATTCAAAAGGTCCTTCCCATGGCAACGTATTCCGAACTGATGGCGCAAGCCCAGAACCTGATGGCGCAGGCCGAGCAGGCACGCAAGGCCGAACTGGCCGGCGTCATTGCCGACATCAAGGCCCGAATGAAGCAATACGGCATCACGCTGGCCGATCTGGGCGGCTCGACCGCCACCGGTGGTGGCAAGCGCGCGGGGAAATCCAAATCGGCGGCGGCGCCCAAGTACCGCGGCCCGAATGGTGAGTTGTGGGCGGGCGGCCCCGGCCGCAAACCGCAATGGGTGCGCGACGTGCTGGCCGCCGGCAAAAGCCTGGACGCCTACAAGATCTGATCCGGCACCCAGGCTATGCCCTGACGGCCCGAAGCCCGCCCTCCGGCGGGCTTTTTCGCTGGTGGGTTCGGCACGGCCGCTATGCTCGCCCCATGCACAGGATTCTGTTGGTATGCATGGGCAACATCTGCCGTTCTCCGCTGGCCAGTGCCGTTCTGCAGGCCGAAGTCGGGCGGCGCGGGCTGCAGGACCGCGTGGTGGTGGACTCGGCCGGCACCTATGGCGGCCGCGCCGGTGAGCCGGCAGACGGTCGGGCGGTGCGCCTGGCCCTGGAGCGTGGCTATGGCGCGATCGCGCACGAACGGGCCCGACAGGTCCGAGAGGACGACTTCGAGCGCTTCGACGTGATCCTGGCCATGGACTTCTACAACCGGGGTCAGCTGTACCAGCGTTGTCCGGTCGAACTGCACCACAAGGTGCACCTGTACCTCGATTACGCCGGTCTGGGCGAGCGCGAAGTGCCCGACCCTTACGCCGGTCCGATCGAGGGTTTCGAGCAGGTTCTGTCGATGTGTGAGCAGGCCAGTGGCGCGCTGCTCGATCGGCTGCTGGCCGAGGCGGCTCAGGCGCGGTAGAAATCCCGGTACCAGTGGACGAAACGTCCGATGCCCTCGGCCAGCGGGGTCGAGGGTTCAAAGCCGACCCATTCGCGCAGGGCGCGCGTGCTGGCATGGGTGGCCGGCACATCCCCCGGTTGCATCGGCAACAGCCGCTTGGTGGCTTGTCGCCCGGTGGCGCGCTCGATGCAGGCAATGAACTCGAGCAATGACACCGGCTCGTGGTTGCCGATGTTGAACACCCGGTGCGGGGCAGCGCCTTCGCTTTCGGGGGTCGCGGGTTTGTCGAGCACCCTCACCACGCCTTCGACGATGTCGTCCACCCAGGTGAAGTCGCGCTTCATGTCGCCGTGGTTGAACACGTCGATCGGGTGTCCTTCGAGCACCGCCCTGGTGAACGAGAAATAGGCCATGTCGGGGCGACCCCAGGGTCCGTACACCGTGAAGAAGCGCAGACCGGTGGCCGGCAACCGGTAGAGGTGGCTGTAGGTGTGCGCCATCAACTCGTTGGCTTTCTTGGTCGCGGCGTACAGGCTCACCGGGTGGTCGACCGCATCGGTTTCCTCGAACGGCATTTTCTTATTGCCGCCGTACACGCTGGAACTGGACGCATACACCAGGTGCCCGATGCCCTGTGCCCGGCAGCCTTCGAGCACGTGTCCGAAGCCGGTCAGGTTGCTGTCGAGGTAGGCGTGCGGGTGGGTGATGGAATAGCGCACGCCGGCCTGCGCAGCGAGGTGCACGACCGCGTCGAACCGCGGCCCGGCAAACAGCGCTTCCATGGCGGCCCGGTCGGCGATGTCCAGCCGCTGAAAGCGAAAGCCCGGCTGCGCCTGCAACAGCGCGAGCCGGGCTTCCTTGAGCGCGGGGTCGTAGTAGGCGTTGAGGTTGTCGACGCCGGTGACCGAATCACCGCGCGCCAGCAGGCGCTGCGCGGTGTGCATGCCGATGAAACCGGCCGCGCCGGTGAGCAGGATGTGCATCCTGCGATGTTAGCGGCAGGTCAGTTCGCCCAGATGACGGGGCGGCCCGTGGTCTCCCAGTTCTCGTAGCTCTTGGCGTACACGTCTTCGATCCGGTTGCGCTTGACCTTGAACGTCGGCGTGATCATGTCGTTGTCGACCGTCCAGGGCGTGGTGACCACCACGATGCACTGCAGTTGCTCATGCGGGTCGAGCGTGGCGTTGACGGTCTTGCGGTGGTCGGCCAGCGACCGCTCCAGGGCCAGTTTCTCGTCCGGGTTCTTCACCTTGGCGGCCGCGTCGGGGCTGAGCATGACGATGCCCAGTGGCTGACCCAGGTTGGCGCCGGTGACCACACAGGCCTCCACCGCCTCGTGCATCACCAGCTTGTCCTCGATCGGGGCGGGCGCCACGTACTTGCCCTTGCCGGTCTTGAACAGGTCCTTCACGCGGCCGGTGATGTGCAGCAGGCCGTTCTTGTCGATCTGTCCCTTGTCGCCGGTCTTGAGCCAGCCGTCCTCGGTGAACGTTTCCCGGGACTTCTCGGGCTCCTTGTAGTAGCCCAGCATCAATGCCTGGCTGCGCATCTGCACCTCGCCGGTGTCGGGCGCGATGCGGTGCTCGACGCCAGGGTAGGCGGGCCCCACGCTGCCCTGCTGGTTCTTGCCCGCTTCGGTGATGTGCGACAGCGCGAGGTTTTCGGTCATGCCGTAACCCTCGTTGATCGGAATGCCCAGCCGGGCATACCACTGGAGCAGCGCCGGCGGCATGGGCGCTGCGCCGCCAGCGGCGAACTTGCACTGGTCAAGGCCCAGGGCCTTCTGGATCTTGCGGCGCACGATGCCGCCCAGGATCGGAATGCCGAGCAGGCGCTCGAGCTTGGCGGGGGGCATCTTGGCGTGAATGCCCTGCTGGAACTTGACCCACAGGCGTGGCACCGAAAAGAACACCGTGGGCCGGGCGCGCTGCAGGTCGGCCGCGAAGGTGTCGAGCGATTCGGCAAAAAACACATGCATGCCCGTGCGCACCCAGCCATGCTCGACCAGCATGCGCTCGACCACGTGGGCCAGCGGCAGGTAGCTCAGCATGCGGTCGTTCTGCGACAGCGGAATGCGCGCCAGTCCCTTGTCGAGCGCCCAGGCGAAGTTGCCGAAGGTGTGCATCACCCCCTTGGGCATGCCGGTCGTGCCCGAGGTGTAGATGAGGGTGGCGAGCTCGCCCTCGGGGCGGGTGGGGCTTTCCTTCATGGGCTGGGTGCGGGCACAGATGGCGTCCCAGCCGTCATAGGCCTTGATGGCATCCACCGGCGACAGCGGGTAGCTGATGCAGGGAAGGTCGGCCGGCACGCCGGGCTTCATGCCTTCCCAGCCGTCCAGTTTGCCCACGAACAGGGCCTTGGCTTCGCTGTGCGTGAGGATCTGGCGGATGGTTTCGGGCGCCAGCGTCGGGTAGAGCGGCACCGACACGTGGCCTGCCATCCAGATGGCGAGGTCGCTCATCATCCACCAGGCGCAGTTCTTCGACAGGATGGCCACCTTGCTGCCGGGCTCCCAGCCCTGCGACTTGAGGTGGGCGGCCATGCGGCGCACCTGGTCGGCCACCTGGGCCCAGGTGAGGTCCTGAACCACACCGCCACCCATGGGTTGCGTCATCGACACCCGGCCCGGTGCGGATTTTTCCCAGTAATAAAGGCGTTGCAGGGCCAGCAGGTCGTCAGCGATCTTGGCGCTCATGAAAGAGGTCTCCGTGGGTTGCGAACCCATCGAGCCTAGCGAGGGCGGCGCAATCCCCTCAGTGGGTTTTCCCCGTGTCGCATGCGGATTGGAGTGCTCACTCCAGACGCAAGGTCAATGCCGCCAGCGGCGCCTCGAAGGCGGCGTGCCAGGTCTGGCCCGGCGCCACCGGCCAGGCGTCGGTCCAGGTGCCGGTGGTGACCACGTCGCCGGGCTGGAGATCGGGCGCACCCGGGCACGCGCGCAGGGCCTGCACGAAATGCCACAGCGCCTGCAGCGGGCCGTCGAGCACGTTCGCCCCGCGCCCGCGATCGACCACCTCGCCGTTGCGCGCCAGGGCCACCGCCGCGCCGGCCAGCCGGGCGTCCAGCCCGGTGGCATCGGGCGCCACCTCGCGAACCGGACACCGGGCGCCCACCAGCAGTCTTGCGTGCAGTCCGCCGTCGGCCACGGTGTCGGGCGCGGCAAACTTCCAGCCCGGCAGGTGCGACTGCACGATTTCGAAACCGGGCGCCACCCAGTCAAGCGCATCGAACAGGTCGGCCATGGTGGCCCCTGGCGCGGGCGTGGCGCGAAAGCCGAACACCGCCTCGGGCTCGATGCGCGGCTCGCAGGTGTGGTCCAGCCGCAGCACCCCCTCGCCTTCGCAGAAGACCACCGAACGGTCCCACACGGTGCCCCAGATGGGCGCGAACACGTTGTAGGTGGTCCAGATGCCGCGGTTGGTGAAGCCGACCTTGTAGCCCAGTGGCCGTTCGCCCCTGGCCACGCGCAGCGCGCGCACGGCCAGCGCATCGGCGTAGGCGGCGTCGAGGGTGTAGCCGGGGCGGTTGCTCGGGCGGTCGGTCCAGGGCAGGCCGTTGTCGGCGTGGTGGAGCAGGGTCTCGGGCGTCATGTGGCGCATTGTCGCGGCCCTGCGCTTATGCTGCCACCCCATGCAGGACACCGAACTCCAGATCCTTGAAGGCGTCAGCGGCGGCCCCGACGCCCGCCCCGTGGCCAGCGTCATCGTGCTCCACGGCCTGGGCGCCGACGGCAACGATTTCGTGCCAGTGGCGCAAATGCTCGACCTCTCGGCCATCGGACCGGTGCGCTTCGTCTTTCCCACCGCACCGGTGCGCCCTGTCAGCCTCAACGGCGGCTACCCCATGCGCGCCTGGTACGACATCCACCCTCCCGGCGCCGACCCCGCCATGCCGCGGCCCGAGGACGAGGCCGGATTGCGTGCCTCGATGGCGCAGGTGCAGGGCCTGATCGACCGGGAGGTGGCGCGCGGCGTCCCGGCCGACCGCATCGTGCTGATGGGCTTTTCGCAGGGCTGTGCCATGACGCTGATGACCGGTCTGCGGGCGCCGCAGCGACTGGCCGGACTGGTGGCGCTCTCGGGCTACCTGCCACTGGCCGCTGCCACGCAGGCCGAGCGCCATCCGGCCAGCGCCGGCGTGCCGGTGTTCATGGCGCACGGTGCCGACGACGACATCGTGGTGCCCGAGCGAGGACAGGCTGCCCGGGAGCTGCTCGAGGCGTTGGGACATGACGTCGAGTGGCACACCTACGACATGGCGCACAGTGTCTGCCCCGAAGAGGTGGAGGACCTCAACCGCTGGTTGTTGCGGGTGCTGGCCCCGGCGTGAGCGCCGCGAGCCAGGCCCGGACCACCGCCGGCCCCGCCAGCAGGGCGCCGGCCAGATAGACGGTTTCCACGGCCCACAGGGGCCACCAGCCCGATTGAAAACCGGCGGCGGGCACGTCGAGCGCCGCGTGCAGCGCGACTGCCGAGGCGATCCAGGCGGGGCGCCGACGCATCACGGCCTGCCACACCAGCCAGCCGAACCCCATCTGGGCCACCACCGCGCTCGTGCGCTCGATCAACAGCCAGAGGGGGGTGAACGCGCCCAGTGCCGCGATCTGGCGTTCAAGCGGCTCGCGCTGCGCTTCGGGCAGTGCCGCCACCAGATCGGGTTGTTGCGCGAGCTGCATCAGCTGAATCGGGGCCAGCACGCCCACCAGCACCAGCTCGGCCAACGCGTACCCTGCCGCGAAGGCAAACGCACGGTGGGCGGCATCTGCCTGCCAGAAACGGCCCCATCGGAAGGCGCCGGCGCGCGCCAGTTCTTCAGACAGGCCGGCGATCAGGGCGCCACCCAGCACGAACAGGGCACCAGAGGCCGGAGCACCGATGGCCAGGTGCGCCAGCGGTTTGAGCAGAAGCGTGGCCAGGGCAAAGGTGGCCGCGCCCAGCAGGGCGGGCCGGATCCACGCCCTCACGGCGCGATCGGGCGGCGCCGCAAAGACCCGATCCAGGCCTGAAGATCGCGCCCGTACAGGATCAACGCCAGCGCGGCGCCGATCAAGGGCAGGGCCATGAACACCCAGCCGGTCAGGCGCTCGCCGCCCAGCCACACGCCCACCGCCAGAGCGACCACCGGGTTCACGAACGAATAGCTGCCGGCCAGCGCGGCGCTCGTGTTCTTGAGCAGCCACAGGTAGGCGTTCAGCGTGACCATCGTGCCCAGCACCACCAGATACACCCAGGCGATGGCCGAAACGGCCGACACCTGAGCCAGCTGAAAGCTTCGCGCCGAGGGTTCGAACAGCAGCGCAGCCACCACCCCCATCACCCCGCCCAGCAGCCATTGCGCCGCCGACGCCATGGCGGGCGCGGGCAGGCTGAGCCGGCGCGAGGCATAGGAGCCGATGCTCCAAGCGAGCGGCGCGCCGAACGCGCAGAGGGTGCCGAGCAGCGTGGTCGAGAAGTCGCCCTCGAGCGCCAGCAGCATGGCGCCTGCGGCGCCGAGCACCAGACCCAGCCAGCTGGTCACCGGCACCCGCTCGCCGCCCCAGCGCGTCCAGAGCGCCAGCCACATCGGCATGGTGGTCACCACGGTGGCCATCAGGCCCGAGCCGATCCCCGCCTTCTGTGCCAGCACCACCAGGGCCATGGCGGCAAATGCCATCAGGCCTCCGATGAGGGCGCTGGCGCGCCACTGCGCGGCGGTGGGCCAGGGCAGCCCCTGCCAGCGCGCGATCCCCAGCATGGCCAGTCCGGCCAGCACGAAGCGCGCACCGTTCATGAGCACCGGGGGCAGTGTCTGCATGGCCACGCCCAGGGCGTAATAGGTGGTGCCCCACACGATATAGACGATGAGCAGGGCGGTGGTGATGCGCCAGGATTGGCGGTCAAGCCCGAAACGGTTGAAAATGGACGGCACGTCGCCACCTCGGTCGAAGAATTTCCGGCTGATCGCCGTGAGACCGTATTTTGATCAGATTTGGGTCAGCATGCAAGCAAATATCCAGCTCGACGACATCGACACCGGAATTCTTACGGCGCTCAGCGCTGACAGCCGGCGTTCCTACGCCGACGTGGCGGCCGAGGTGGGCCTGTCCACCGCCGCCGTGCACGAGCGGGTGAAGAAGATGCTGGACCGCGGCGTGATCGAGCGTTTCTCGCTGCGCGTGGATCCGGACCGGGTGGGGCTTCGATTCACCGCTTTCGTGGCGATCCGCAACGATGGCGGCATTCACTGCCGGGAGATCGCACCGCGCCTGCGCGAATTGCCCGAAGTGCTGGAACTGCACAGCGTGGCCGGCGAGCACGATTTCCTGGCCAAGGTGCGCACCACCCACGCTCGCGCACTCGAAGACGTGCTCTACCAGATCAAGGCCATTCCGGGCGTGGCGCGGACCACCAGCACCGTGGTGCTCAACACCGAATTCGAGGAGCGGCCGCTGAGGTTGCCCGCCCAGAGCGTTTGAACTGAGGCCGTTTCGAGCGGCAATTTCCCGCTTCAAGTTGTCGTGCGCATCTCAAGATGTGCACCAGTCCACCGATACAGCAGCACAAGCATCCATGGGGATGTGGTCTTCCGTATCAACCACTTATGACTGGAACCGACATGAACTCGAAGCGCATTCTTCTCTCGCTCTCGGCCGTCATGGCCATCTCCCTGGCTGCCCCTGCGATGGCGCAGGTCGACCCCAAGGCCACCATTGCCGAACTCGACGGCCGCCTCACCAAGATCGGTGCGCCGCGCATCGAAGGCACCGAGGCCGTGGCCGGCAAGGATGTGCCGGCGATCTATTTCGGTTCGCGCAAGATCAACAACAACTACGACGTGGTCGACGGCCTTCGCAAGTCGCACCAGGCCACCGCCACCGTGTTCGTGAAAGCGGGCGACGAGTTCGTGCGCGTGAGCACCAACGTGCTGACGCCCGAAGGCAAGCGCGGTGTCGGCACCCAGCTGGCCCGCAACGCCGCTTATGAAGCCCTGAGCAAGGGTCAGCAGTTCTGCGGCCCGATCGATGTGCTCGGCACCGCCTTCGACGCTTGCTACAACCCGATCAAGGACGCCAGCGGCAAAGTGATCGGAGCGAGCTACATCGGGCACAAGAAGTAAGAAAGGCGACGCCATGAAGGCCCTCACAACCATGAAGCAATGGCTGGGCCGCATGAGCGTGCGCCAGCAACTGTTCGGTTCGTTTGCCTGCCTGCTGGTCCTCACGGCAGCGCTGGGTGCATCGGCCCTGGTCGGGCTGCGTGCGGTCGACCACGAGGCGCTTGCCTTGTCACACAAGTGGCTCAAGGGCGTCGGCGACATGTCCGATGCCCGGTCGCTGCTGGTGGAGCACCGCGACCTCGAGGTCAAGCACAGCCGCACCGACGACACGTCGTACCACGCCGAGTACGAAGACAAGATGGCCGCGGCTGCCAAGAGCCTGCAGGCATTGTTCGACGGCTACCAGGCGCGTGTGGCAGGGCCGGAGGAAGCGGCGCTGAAGGCGACCGTGGACAAATCCTGGGCTGCCTACCGCGACGCGGTGTCGAAGGTGGTCAAGCTGGGCCGCGACAAGCAGCAACAGGACGCTGCCGATGTGGCGGACGGCCTGTCCAGCATGGCGTTCGACGAAGTCGTGGCGGCCGTGAACCAGCTCATCCAGCACAACTACGACGGCGGTGAAGCCGCTGCGACCACGGTCAAGACGGTGTACGAGACCTCGCGCATCGGCGTGATCGGCATTCTGGCGTTGGCCATGGTGGGTGGGCTCGTGCTGGCGGTCGGCATCACCCGCAGCCTGTTGCGTCAGCTCGGTGGCGAACCGCACACCGCCGTGGCGGTGGCCCGCGCCGTGGCCGAGGGCAACCTGGGCACGCGCATCGAGCTTCGGGCGGGCGACACGACCAGCCTGCTGGCCTGGTTGCAGACCATGCAGCAAAGCCTGGTTCGGGCGGTGTCCGATGTGCGCCGCAGTTCGGACCATGTGTCCCACGCGAGCCGCGAGATCGCGGCCGGCAACCAGGACCTCTCGGGTCGCACCGAGCAGCAGGCCAGCGAGCTGCAGGAAACCGCAGCGACCATGGAGCAACTCGGCACCACGGTGCGCCACAACGCGGAGAACGCCCGCCAGGCGAGCCAGCTGGCCACGAGCGCCTCGACCGTTGCGGTGCAGGGTGGCGAGGTGGTGGGCCGCGTGGTCGAGACCATGAAGGGCATCAACGAAAGCAGCCGCCGCATCGCCGACATCATCGGCGTGATCGATGGCATTGCGTTCCAGACCAACATCCTGGCGCTGAACGCCGCGGTGGAAGCGGCGCGCGCCGGCGAACAGGGCCGTGGCTTTGCGGTGGTGGCGGGCGAGGTGCGCAACCTGGCCCAGCGCAGCGCCGAGGCCGCCAAGGAAATCAAGGGGCTCATCGGCGCCAGCGTCGAGCGGGTGGAACAGGGCTCGCAGCTGGTCGACAAGGCCGGCACCACCATGCAGGAGGTGGTGGCGTCGATCCGGCGGGTCAGCGACATCGTGAGCGAGATCAGTGCCGCCAGTGCCGAGCAGAGCGACGGCGTGGTCCAGGTGGGTTCGGCCATCACCCGGATGGACCAGGGCACGCAGCAGAACGCCGCGCTGGTGGAGCAAAGCGCCGCCGCCGCCGAGAGCCTCAAGCAGCAGGCAGCGCAGCTCGTTCAGGCGGTGTCGGTCTTCAAGCTGGAGGCCTGAGGGCGCGGCGCCCCGGGGTAACCACCCTGCGGGGCGTCAGCCGCCCGCCACCAGCTGGCGGGCCAGTGCGTTGTGGCGGTTGATCAGGGCCCGGGTGTCGATGCCGGTCGGTTCTCCGTCGCGCACCCTCACCTTGCCATGAACAATGGTGGCGCTGACCGACGGGCTGGCGCAGAGCAGCAGCGAGGCCACCGGGTCGTGCACTGCGCCGCCGGCCATGGCCAAGGTATCCAGGTCGAACATCACCAGATCGGCGCAACGGCCCACGGTGAGTGCGCCGATGTCGGACCGGCCCAGCACCCGGGCGCCACCGCGCGTGGCCAGCCAGAGGGCGTCGCGGGCGGTCATTTCGGCCGGGCCGAGGTCGCAGCCGAAGAAGGTGCGGCCCTCGCGCTGCTCGGGCGGTTGCATGGCGCGGCCCACGCGCGCCAGCAGCATGGCCTGTCGCGCTTCGTTCACGAGGTGGGCGGCGTCGTTGCTGGCGCTTCCGTCCACGCCGATGCCGACCGGCACACCCGCGTTCCAGAGCCGGCGCACCGGCGCGATGCCCGAGGCCAGGCGCATGTTGCTGCAGGGGCAGTGGGCGACACCGGTGCGCGTGGCCGCGAACAGCGAAATGCCTTCATCGTCCAGCCTCACGCAGTGCGCGTGCCACACGTCGTCGCCCAGCCAGCCGAGGTCTTGCGCGTACTGTGCCGGGGTCTTGCCGAACTTCTCGCGGCTGTAGGCGAGGTCGTGGTCGTTCTCGGCCAGGTGGGTGTGCAGCCGCACACCCTGGCCGCGAAACGACCGGGCCAGGGCCGCGCTTTCGCGCATCAGGTCGGGGCTGACCGAAAACGGTGAGCAGGGCGCCAGCGCCACGTTCAGCATCGAGCCCGGGCGCGGGTCGTGCCAGGTCTCGATGAGCCGCTGGCTGTCGCGCAGGATGTGGTCCTCGCGCTCCACCAGGTCGTCGGGCGGCAGGCCGCCGGCGCTGCGACCCACGCTCATGCTGCCGCGGGTGGCCACGAATCGCATGCCCATGGCCTGTGCCGCTTCGATGCTGTCGTCCAGCCGTGCGCCATTGGGGAAGAGGTAGAGGTGGTCGCTGGTGGTGGTGCAGCCCGAGCGCATGAGCTCGGCCATGGCCACTTGGGTCGACACACTCACCATCTCCGGGGTGAGCCGCGCCCAGATCGGGTAGAGCCCGCGCAGCCAGGAAAAGAGCTCGGCGTCCTGCACGCCGGGCACGGCTCGGGTGAGGCTCTGGAACATGTGGTGGTGGGTGTTCACCAGCCCGGGCAGCACCAGCTGGCCGCGCGCGTCGATCACCTCGTCGGCCTCGAGCAGGTCGGGCGGCAGGTCGGCGGCGGGGCCGATCCATTCGATGAAGCCGTCGCGAGCGAACAGGCTGGCATCGCGCCACTCGGTGCCCCGCGCCGGGTCGTCGTGGTCGAAGCAGGCCATGTGGTCTGCGCGGTGGATGAGCAGCGTGGTCATGTGGTTGTGGACAATGCGGTCATGCTCCGATTCTGTGCCAACGTCAGCACCCTGTTCACCGATCGCCCGTTGCTGCAGCGCTTCGACGCGGCGCGTGCCGCCGGATTCACGGCGGTCGAAATGCAGTTTCCGTATGCCGAGCCGGCCGAGTCGCTGGCCGAGGCACTGCGGGACAGCGGCCTCACGCTGCAGCTGCACAACCTGCCGCCGGGTGATTGGGCCGCCGGCGAGCGCGGCATGGCCAGCCACCCCGACCGGGTGGCCGAGTTCCGGCAAGGGGTCGAGCGCGCGCTGCACTATGCGCGAGCCCTCGGCACCCCCCGGCTGCACTGCCTGTCGGGCATTGCCCCGTCGGGTGTGCCGGCCGCCGAAGCGCGGGCCACGCTGGTGGCCAACCTGCGGCACGCCGCTGCTGCTGTGGCCGCGCATGGGCTGGTGCTGCTGGTCGAACCGCTCAACCTGCACGACGTGCCCGGTTACACCCTGAGCACGGTGGACGATGCGATCGACCTGATGGCTGCGGTGGGTGCGCCGAACCTGCAGCTTCAGTACGACCTGTACCACCAGCAGCGCATGCGCGGCGAACTCATCGGCACGCTGCGCAACCACCGGCCCCGAATCGGCCACATCCAGCTGGCCGACAACCCGGGGCGCGGCGAGCCTGGCACCGGCGAAGTGGCCTGGCGTGCCGTGCTCACCGCCATCGAACACAGCGGTTACGCGGGGTGGGTGGGTCTGGAATACTTCCCGCTCGACAAAGGCCCGCGCGGCACCGAGGCTGGCCTTGCCTGGCTGGCTGCGCATGGCCGTGACGCCACCGGAAAGACCACCTGACATGCCCCTGCCAGACGACCCGCGCACCGTGTTGCGCCACCTGTACGACGCCGCGGTGCAGCGCGCGCTGCCGCTGCACAACACAGCGGCTTTCCTGCCGCCACCCCCCAGAGGCCGCACGGTGGTGATCGGTGCGGGCAAGGCCGGCGGTGCCATGGCGCAGGCGGTGGAGGCGCTGTGGCCGCCCGGTGCGCCGCTGTCGGGCCTGGTGGTCACGCGCTACCACCATGTGCCGCCGCGCCCGGCCGGCCTGGCCGCGCGCATCGAGGTGGTCGAGGCATCGCACCCGGTGCCCGATGCCGCGGGGCTGGTGGCGGCGCAGCGCATCCTGCAGCTGGTGCAGGGGCTCACCGCCGACGACCTGGTGCTGTGCCTCATCTCGGGTGGTGGCTCGGCCCTGCTCACGCTGCCGGCCGACGGCCTGACGCTGGAGGACAAGCAGCGCATCAACCGCGAACTGCTGCTTAGCGGCGCGCACATCGGCGAAATGAACACCGTGCGCAAGCACCTCTCGCGCATCAAGGGCGGGCGTCTGGCCGCGGCTTGCGCGCCCGCGCAGGTGGTCACCCTGACCATCAGCGACGTGCCGGGCGACGACGTGAGCGTGATTGCCAGCGGCCCCACCGTGGCCGACGCCAGCACCTGCGCCGATGCGCTGTCCATCCTTGACCGCTACCGCATCGGTGTGCCGGCCGCGGTGCGTGCGGCACTGGAGCGTGGCGAACTCGAAACGCCCAAGCCCGGCGATGCCCGGCTGGCCGGTCACCGCACCCACCTCATCGCCACGCCGCAGCAGAGCCTTGAAGCCGCGGCCGAGGCCGCGCGCGCCCTCGGCCTGCAGGCCCACATCCTCAGCGACGAGATCGAGGGCGAATCGCGCGAGGTCGGCAAGGTGCATGCGGCGCTGGCCCGCTCGGTGGCGCTCGGCCGCAGCACCTTCCAGGCCCCTTGCGTGCTGCTGAGCGGCGGCGAAACCACCGTCACGGTCAAGCCCCGCCCCGAGGGCGCCCCCAAAGGACGCGGTGGCCGTGCTGGCGAGTTCTGCCTGGGGCTGGCGCAATCCCTGGCTGGCCAGCCCGGCGTGTGGGCCTTGGCGGCCGACACCGACGGCATCGACGGTGTGGAGGACAACGCAGGCGCGCTGGTGGCGCCCGACACGCTGGCGCGCGCCGCCGCGCAGGGCCTGAAGGTGGGCGACCACCTCGAGCGCAACGACGCTTACGGCTTCTTTTCGGCGCTCGGCGACCTCGTGGTGACCGGGCCCACGCACACCAACGTGAACGACTTCCGGGCGCTGCTCATCCGGTGAGGCGACGGGCGACGGGCGGCGGCCGCTCCGGCCATGCGCAGGCATAGACTGTATGTTCATACAGTATCAAGGACCGATCGCCCATGACCGAGTTCACCCTGCCGCTGGCGGCGCTGAGAGGCCGCGGCGTGGCCTTTCGCGAGCCCCACCGCTTCGAGGCGCTGGCCCGCCAGGCCTTTGACGATGGCTGGGGAACGCCGGAACTGAATCAGGCCGAAGAGCACCCCGCGCCTGCCACCGAGGTGCGTTGGGAAGACGCCCGCAGCGCCATCACCACCAACGACTCACCGGACATCGGGTTCCGGCTGGGACTCAACCCGTACCGCGGGTGCGAACACGGCTGCGTGTACTGCTATGCGCGTCCCAGCCACAGCTTTCTCAACCTGTCGCCCGGCATCGATTTCGAAACCCGGCTGATCGCCAAGCGGGGCCTGGCCGATGTGCTGGCGCGCGAGCTGCAGCGGCCGGGTCATGTGCCCGACCTGATCGCGCTGGGCACCGTGACCGACGCCTACCAGCCCATCGAACGCGGGTTGCGCCTCACGCGGTCGGTGCTCGAGGTGCTGGCGCGGGCGCAGCACCCGGTGGCCATCGTCACCAAGGGGAGCGGCGTCGAGCGCGACATCGACCTGCTGCAGGCGATGGCGGCCCAGGGGCTGGCCGCGGTGTACGTGACCGTGACCACCCTCGACCCCCAACTGGCGCGCGCGCTCGAACCCCGCGCGGCCGCGCCGCACCGGCGGCTGCGCACCATCCGCACGCTGGCCGAGGCGGGCATTCCGGTCGGCGTCAGCGTGTCGCCCCAGATTCCGTTCCTGAACGACGACATGGAGCAGGTGTTGTCCGCCGCGCGGGACGCCGGCGCCAGCCGCGCCTTCTACCAGGTCATCCGCCTGCCCTGGGAACTGGCGCCGATCTTCCGGCAATGGCTCATGCAGCATTGCCCCGACCGGGCCGGCCGCGTCATGGCTCGCATCCAGGACATGCGAGGCGGGCGCGATTACGACAGCGACTTTGCCACCCGCATGAAGGGCAGCGGACCATGGGCCGACCTGTTGAAGCAGCGCTTCCACAAGGCCTGTGCGCGGCTGGGCTACAGCACCGAACGCCGAGCGCTCGATACCTCTCGCTTTCAGCCGCAGGCGCTGTCCGCGCAGGCCAGCCTGTTCTAGGAGCCGAACTGCGGCGCGAACTGCGGCGCCGACCAGCGCAGCGGCAAGGCGCCGGGCCGCCAGCGGTGGTGGCGCACCCGCAGCCGCAGCAGCCGTTCGGCCCCCGGCACGGCGGCGACCTCGGCCGCGTCGTGAACGATGGTCGCGTCGGCCGCGATCTGCAGCACATCGCCGGTCCCGGGGTCCACGCACAGCAGGCCGGCCTGTGGCCGCGCCAGCAGGTTGCCCAGCGTGTTGAAGAAGAAGTTGCCGCGGTAATCAGGCAGGGTGAGCACCGAGGCGCCCTCGCTCTCGGCGATCCGGATGAAACCCGGCAGGCCGCCGCGGTGCGACACATCGACCCCCTGGTGCGTTGCGGCGCCCGCCTCGCCAGCGTGCGGTGCGGCGCTGGCAATGAACAGCGTGTCGGCCCGGTCGAGCAGGGCGCGTGCCGCGTCGGTCAGCCGCGCGCCGTGGTCCTGCGCCGGCGGGGCTTCACGGGTCACCCATTCGGGCTCGCGGGCCTGGATGTACTGCGGGCAGTTGCCGAAGCTCTGGTCAACGCGAACCGTGAATCCGCCGGTGTCCAGCGCCACCACGCGCCCGTTCATGCGGTTGCGGCGCCGCGTGTGCGGCTCCAGGCCCAGCAGGCCGAGCGGAGCGCCGGGCTGCAGCGTGCCCGCCAGCGGATCGTCCTGGCCGGGCAGCGCGCCGATGCGCATGTGGCGCGCATCGGGTGTCTGCACGAACCCCGGGGTGCCCACCAGCATCGACGCCCATGGCTGGCCCGATCCGTCCAGGCCGCCCAGCAGCAGGGTGGGCAGCTTGTGAAACAGCTCGCGGTGCTGGTCGGGCATGTGGTCGCGAACCACCCGCGGACCCACCGTGGTCATGCGGTCGAGCGAACCGGCGCGTGCCTGCATGGCACGTTCACCGTCGTGAAAGGTCGGGGTGTCGTGCATGGCCGTGCCCCGATCAGGGGTTGCCCAGGCGGGTCATGCCCACAAAGCCGGGCAGCGCCTCGACCCGGGCCAGCCAGCTGCACAGGCGCGGATAGGCTTCCAGCGCAATGCCGCCTTCGGGCGCGTGCGCGGTGTAGGTGTAGAGGGCCACGTCGGCCAGGGTGGGGCGGTCGCCCACCAGCCATTCGCGCGCCGCCAGGTGGTTTTCCATGCGGGTGAACAGTTCCTGCGCGATGGTGTGTGTGCGTGGGTCTTCAGGGCGCTTGAACAGGCGGGCCACCCGCGCCGCCGCCGGCCCGGCGGCCAGCGGGCCCGCCGCCACGCTGAACCAGCGCTGCACCTCGGCGCAGCGCACCGGATCGCGCGGCCACCATTGGCCGCTGGCGTCGTAGCGGCTCGCCAGGTACACCAGGATCGCGTTGCTGTCGGGCAGCACCACCTCGCCATCCTCCAGCACCGGCACCTGGCCGAAGGGATTCAGTTGCAGGAACGCGGGCTGCTTGTGGGCGCCGCCCACCAGATCGACGTCCACGCATTCGAACGGCAGGCCGAGCAACGACAGGAACAGTTGCACCCGGTGGGCGTGGCCCGACAGGGCAAAGCGGTGCAGCCGCAGCGGGCGGGTCGGGTGGGCGGAAAGGGTGTCGGTCATGCGGGCTCCAGGGAGAAAACCCCGTGGTGGGGCGATGGGTCGATGGCCGTCAGCATAAGAATTGCCGATTGCGAACAGAATCCCTGCTGCCGGCATTTGTGCCTTCCAGCTGCTGCAAGACCGAAACCCATGGACAAGCTTGAACACCTCCGCGTGCTGGTCGCCGTGGCCGACTCGGGCAACCTCGCCGGCGCGGCCCGGCGCCTGGGGCACTCGCCCCCCGCGGTGTCGCGGGCCATGGACCAGCTCGAGGCCCGGATCGGCGCCCAGCTGCTGGTGCGAACCACGCGGCGGGTGCGATTCACCGAAGCGGGCGAGCGTTTCGTGGCCGACTGCCGGCGCCTGCTGGGTGAACTGGACGAGGCCGAGGCCCTGGCCGGTGGCTCTTTCCGAGAACCGCAAGGCGTGCTGTCGATCACCGCGTCGTCGATGTTCGGTCGCCTGCACGTGACGCCGCTGGTGCTGGACTTCATGGCGCGGCACGCCCGGGTGCACGTGCGCACGCTGTTCGTCGACCGCATCGTGCATCTGGTGGACGAGGGCTACGACGTGGCTGTGCGCATCGCGCACCTGCCCGATTCGGGCCTGACCGCCGTGCGCGTGGGCTCGGTGCGCCGCGTCATGGTGGCGGCGCCCGGCTATTTGCAGGCGCATGGCGAACCACGAACCGCGGCCGACCTGGCCCGTCACGCGGGCATCGGCTTCCTGCCGATGGGGGGCGCCTCCACCCCCTGGGCTTTGTATGCCCAGGGCGAACGCACCCCTGTGACGCTGGAGACGCCCCTGGTGGCCAACACGGGCGAAATGGCCATTGCCGCGGCGGTGGCGGGGCGTGGCATCACGCGGGCGCTGTCCTACCAGGTGGCCGATGACGTTGCCGCTGGCCGCCTGCGGCTGGTGCTGGTCGATCACGAGCCACCGCCGATTCCCGTGCACCTGGTGTACCCCGCCGGGCGCAAGGCGGCGGCCAAGGTGCGGGTGTTTGTGGACATGGCCGTGGATCACCTGCGCGCCTTGCCGGTGCTCCATGGCACGGTCATGGGCGAAAGCGGCTGACCGTCTCGAAGCGCTTTCAGCCCAGGTGGTCGAGTGCGTCGTCGGCCCAGTAGCGAACGGCCTGGTAATGGCCTTCCCACACGCAGCCGTTGCAGCCTCGGCCACAGCAGGTGGTGGGTTCGGGTGGAGGAGGGCGAAGCACGGCGGCAAGGTCGATGCCCTGCCGTTGCGCCCGCAGCCGCAGGTGGGCGATCAGGGCGTGGGCCGTGGGACGGTCGGTGGGGACCAGATCGGCCACGCCCACGCGCGCGAACCGCTTCTGCTCGCGGCCCTCGAACACCGCGGTTTCATTGAACATGTCCGCTGGCCTCACCCAGAGCCCGCCGCCCTGCAGGCCTTCGCCATACAGCGCGCGGTACAGCGTCATGCCCTGGAGCGTTTCACTGCAGCGGGCGGTGCCGATCACTTCGTACCAGCCGCCCTTGTAGTGGCGGTAGAGGCCGGGGGGCGTGGCGGTCAGCGCGGGAAGGTCGCTGTCGGTGGTCATCGGGTCGTGTGATGTCGGTTCAGTCCGCGTGCGCCTGGGACACCAGCACATCGACTTCGGCTTCTTCGAGCACCTGGCGCGTCACGCTGCCAAGAAGGAGTTCTTCGGCTGCGCCCCGGCCGTGCTTGCCGATGACGATCAGATCGCACTCGCGGGCCTTCGCCACGTCGAGAATTCGCTGGGGCGCATCGCCTTCGCCGAGGCTCAGGCGATGGTCATGCCCGTCGAGTGAGGCGGCACGGGCCAGCGCCAGCAAGCCGTCTCTGGCTTCGGAGCGCGCCCGTTCCCGGTAGTCGCTCAGGACGTCGTCGCCCACGCCGGCAAAGCGGAGCTTTTCTTCGAAGGGAATGACGAAGCTGTGGTGCAGAACGAGTGTGGCCCGCGGTGCCACGCGCCGCGCCAGCCGCACCGCCTGCAATGACCAGGCTGAAAAATCGACCGGCACCAGAACGCTCTGGTAGTCGCGCTGTGCGGGCTGGCGAACGACCAGCAGTGCCGAAGGACTTTTGCGCAGCAGGCGTTCGGCCGTTCCGCCCAGCAGGCGCTGGTGGAGCGGGTTTTCGCCACGTGCGCCGATGACTGTCAGGTCAGCGCCATGCCGCAACGCCGCGCCACAGAGCGCGGGCACGGGCGCGCCATCAAGGAGCTCGGGCACGGCATTCACCCCCAGCGCGTTGACCGCCGATGCCAGCGAGGCATGCGCCTGATCGTGCAGCTGCCTGGCCCATTGCGCACCGCCGCGCAACCAGTGCAGCAAATCGTCGAGACCACCCTGGCTCAGCACGTGCGCCACCACCAGATGCGCTCCGTGCTCGCGCACCAGTCGCGCCGCACGCTCAAGTGCTTGTGTGGCCGGCACCGAGAAATCGGTGGCGGCCAGCACGTGGCGCAGGGTTGACTGGGTCTCGTTCATGGCGCTCTCATTGTAGAAAGCACGCCATGTGGTGGTCAGCCGTGATCGACGGGCAGCGTCGGGTGCGGCCACGCCGGGGCCGCCATCCGCGTCCGTTGCCGGCCGCCGCGCCAGGCCGCCTGCCACACCGGCAGCGTGTCGCGTGGATCGTTGCCCAGTCCGCGCACCACGCAGGCGGTGGCGGCGCCGGTGGCCGCGGCTTGTGCGAGTTGCTCCGGCTCCAGAATGCCGCCGATGGCGATCACCGGAACGCCGGCCATGCGCGCCCACCAGGCCAGGTTGTCGAGGCCTTGCGGGTGCCACGGCATGGCCTTGGTGAGCGTGGGCCACACCGGGCCGCAGGCCACCATGGCTGGGGCGGCGCCGCGCGCGCGACACAGCTCCCAGAGGCTGTGTGAACTCAGGCCCAGTTGCAGGCCCGCGGCCTGCGCCGCGGCCAGCGTGGCGCGTTCGCCGTCGGTCAGCGAACACCAGTCTTCCTGCCCCAGGTGAATGGCGGGGGCACCCAGCGCGAGCGCGGTGCGCCAGTGGTCGTTCACCACCAGGGTGGCGCCGTGGGCCTGTGTCGCTTGCAGGGCCGTCCTCACCTCGGGCTCGACGTCTGGGTGGTCCCGATCGACCTTGATGCGCAACTGCACGAGGGCGGCACCGGCTTCGGCGCACCGGCGCACCCGGTCGGCGCTGTCGACGATGGCGTACACGCCGAGGTCGGGCGGATCGCCGCGCGGCGGAACCCAGCGCAGCGGGGTTTCGCCCACCGACAGCACCGGCAGGTCGGCCGCGGTGGCACCGTCGGGCAGACGCGCCAGCACGGCGGCGTCGGCCGCCACCCAGCCGCGTTGCAGTGCGGCCTGAAAGCGCATGGCGTGGTCGGGCGGACCCGAGGCGGGCCGGCTCAGCCAGCCACTCGCATGGGGCGTGTCGAGCCAGTCGTCGCGCTCGCCGGTGATCACCACCGCCGGTGCGCCGCGCTCGCGCAGCGCGCGCGCCAGGGCCGGCACGGACAACGTCCCGTCGGCCGTGCCGGCCCGTTCGGCCGCTTCGCGGGCATCGAGCCGAAGCACGGAGTCGGTGCTGTCGCGCATGGCCATCAACCGATCAGCATCGGCCGGCCCGCCACCGGCGTGCTGGCCACAGCCATGTCCTGCGGGGCCATCACGCCGGCCTCGAACGCCAGCCGGCCCGCGCGCACGGCGTCGCCGAAGGCGCGCGCCATGGCCACCGGTTCGCGTGCGTGGGCCACAGCCGAATTG
The DNA here is from genome assembly GCA_046604145.1 of Hydrogenophaga sp. XSHU_21. Taxonomy (GTDB): domain Bacteria; phylum Pseudomonadota; class Gammaproteobacteria; order Burkholderiales; family Burkholderiaceae_C; genus Hydrogenophaga. The sequence continues at coordinate 382,122 of JBKIXD010000002.1, read as the reverse complement.
AGCAGCACCGCGTCGAAGCCGAGTTCGAGTGCCTGTGCGGCGTGCGACGGCGCGCCGATGCCGGCATCGACCACGAGCGGCACCTGGGGAAGGCGGGCGCGCAGCGTGCGCAAAGCCCAGGGGTTGAGCAGGCCCTGCCCCGATCCGATCGGCGCGCCCCACGGCATCAACACCTCGCAACCGGCGTCCAGCAGCCGCTGGCAGGTCACCAGGTCGTCGGTGCAATAGGGGAACACCGCAAAGCCGGCCTGCACGAGTTCGGTTGCCGCCTCCACCGTGCCCCAGGGATCGGGCTGCAGCGTGTGTTCGTCGCCCACCACCTCGAGCTTGATCCAGTGCGTGCCGTAGAGCTCACGCGCCATGTGTGCCAGCGCCACGGCCTCGCGCGGGCTGCGGCAGCCGGCGGTGTTGGGCAACAGCTTCACGCCGCGCGCCTTCAGGTCGGTCAGCAGGTCGGCCAGAAAGCCGTTGTCGCCCGCGGCCGCCAGCGTGCGCCGCAGGCCCACGGTGACCACGCTGGCGCCGCTGGCGGCGATGGCCTCGCGCAGCACCTGGGGCGACGGGTAGCCGGCGGTGCCGATCATCAGGCGGCTCGGCAGTGTTTCGCCGTAGGCGGTCCAGGGGCCCGGCTCGGGCAGGGTCGTGTGCATCATCAGCCTCCCACAATGGCTTCGAACGTGGTCACCTCGTCGCCCGGTCTGAGCGCCGTTTCCGCGCGCGCCTCGCGCGGCACGAATCGCGCGTTCAACGCCGTGGCCACCCGGTCGGGCGCCAGTCCTTCGCGCTGCAGCAGGGCGGCCAGCGTCAGGCCCTCGGGACAGGGCAGGGTGCGCTGGTTGAAGAGCAAGGTCGGCTCAGGCATGCAGGGTCTCCAGCGGGGTCGCCAGTCCGGCGGCGGCCAGGGCGTCGTCCACCAGGGCAGGTGCGATCAGCCAGCCGTGGCGGAACAGCCCGTTCACCCGCAGCAGTCCGGGTTGCGTGTGCACCCAGGGCGCGTTGTCGGGACGGGCCGGGCGAAGGTTGCTTTCCATGTGTTCGATCCGGGCTTCGGCCAGTTCGGGCAGCACGCTGTGTGCGGCGGTCATCAACTCGACCGCGCTGCGCAGGCTGGGCGGCGAACGGTCCTCGCTTTCGATTTCACTGGCGCCCACCACGATGCGCTCGCCAGGGCGCGGCACGAGGTAAACACGGTGCCTCGGATGCAGCAGCCGGACCGGCCGCTGAAGGAGCACACCGGGGGCATGCAGCCACACGATTTCGCCGCGCACACCGCGCAGCGCCACCTGGGGTCGTGCGCCGAGCCCGCGCGCGTCGATGGCGAGGTCGAACGGGCGCAGGTCGCCATGCTCCAGCGTCAGGTGGCCGGGCCCGACATCCCGCACGCGGGTGTTCCAGAACCATTGAACGCCGATGGCCTGCCGCGCCAGCGCGAGCAGCGTTTCCCGCGGCAGGACCTGGCCCTCGCCCGGCAGGCGCCATCCCAGCAGGCCCGGCGCCAGCGCAGGCTCGAGCGCGCGCAGCGCTGCGGCGTCCAGCGCCTGGGCGGGAGGGGCTTCGGGCACCGCATCGAGCCGCGCCAGCACGCGTTGCGCCGCGCCGCGGTCGCTGCCGTGGGCGAGCAGCAGGCTGTCGTTCACGCGCACCAGCGGTTCTGCGCCACCCAGCGCCTCACCAATCGCCCGCCACAGGGGCAGTGACCGCCAGCCCAGTCGGGCGATGGCGGCGTCGGCGCTGTCGAGTTCGGCGATCGGGCTCAGCATGCCGGCGGCGGTGAAGCCGGCGGCATGCACCGCCTGAGCGGCGGCGGAGCCGGTTTGAATGGCCGGGGGCTCGGGCCCCGCCGCCGGATCGAACACCTGCACCGAATGCCCTGCACGCGCCAGCCGCCAGGCCATCAGACGGCCCAGCACGCCCGCACCCGCAATGCCGATGGAGGCCACGGCTCAGCCCTTGCGGATCGAGTCCACCGGCACGTAGAACTCGCCGCCCGCGGCCTTGAACTCGGCCGACTTTTCAGCCATGCCGCGCTCCAGTGCCGCGGCCTCGTCCAGGCCCTTTTGTGCGGCGTAATCGCGCACGTCCTGCGTGATCTTCATGCTGCAGAACTTGGGCCCGCACATGCTGCAGAAATGCGCCTCCTTGCTGCTGTCCTTGGGCAGGGTCTCGTCGTGGTAGGCCTCGGCGGTGTCGGGGTCGAGGCCAAGGGCGAACTGGTCGCGCCAGCGGAACTCGAACCGCGCCTTGCTCATGGCGTCGTCGCGGGCCCGCGCACCGGGGTGGCCCTTGGCAATGTCGGCGGCGTGCGCCGCGATCTTGTAGGCGATGATGCCCTGCTTCACGTCGTTGCGGTCAGGCAGGCCCAGGTGTTCCTTCGGCGTCACGTAGCACAGCATGGCGGTGCCCATCCAGCCGATCATGGCCGCACCGATGGCACTGGCGATGTGGTCGTAGCCGGGTGCGATGTCGATCGTGAGGGGCCCCAGGGTGTAGAAGGGCGCTTCGTGGCAGTGCTTGAGCTGCTCGTCCATGTTCGCCTGGATGAGGTGCATGGGCACATGCCCCGGGCCCTCGATCATGGTCTGCACGTCGTGCTTCCAGGCGATCTGCGTCAGCTCGCCCAGCGTGCGAAGTTCGGCAAACTGAGCCTCGTCGTTCGCGTCGGCGCCGCTGCCCGGGCGCAGGCCGTCGCCCAGCGAGAACGTCACGTCGTACGCTTTCAGGATCTCGCAGATTTCCTCGAAGTGGGTGTAGAGGAAGTTCTCCTTGTGGTGGGTGATGCACCACTTGGCCAGGATGCTGCCGCCGCGCGACACAATGCCGGTGCGCCGCTTGCTCGTGAGGTGGATGAACGGCAGTCGAACCCCGGCGTGGATGGTGAAGTAGTCGATGCCCTGTTCGGCCTGCTCGATCAGCGTGTCGCGGAAGATCGCCCAGGTGAGGTCCTCGGCCACGCCGCCCACCTTTTCCAGCGCCTGGTAGATCGGCACGGTGCCGATGGGCACCGGCGAATTGCGCACGATCCAGTCGCGCGTGGTGTGGATGTTCCGGCCGGTCGACAGGTCCATCACCGTGTCACCGCCCCAGCGGATCGACCACACCAGCTTTTCCACCTCTTCCTCGATGCTCGAGGTGACGGCCGAGTTGCCGATGTTGGCGTTGATCTTCACGCCGAAGTTGCGGCCGATGATCATCGGCTCCAGCTCGGGGTGGTTGATGTTGGCCGGAATGACCGCACGGCCGCGAGCCACTTCGTCGCGAACGAATTCGGCTGTGATGATTTCCGGAATGCGGGCACCCATCGGATTGCCGCGCAGCCGCGCTTCGCGCTCGGGATCGCCCAGGTAGTCGCGCATCCACTCGCGTTTTCCGTTCTCTCGGATGGCGATGTATTCCATCTCGGGCGTCACGATGCCTTTGCGCGCCAGGTGCATCTGCGTCACGTTGGCGCCCTGTCGGGCCCGGCGTGGCGTGCGCTGCAGCGCCGCAGCCTCGGCCCGCAGTGCGGCAATGCGCTCGGCCTCGCGGGCCTCGTGCTTGACGCCGTCGTCCACCGCCTGCCGCTCCCGGCCTTCGTAGGTCTCGGTGTCGCCGCGCGCTTCGATCCAGCCCGCACGCACCGGCGCCAGTCCCTGGCGCACGTCGATCGCCACGGTCGGGTCGGTGTAGGGGCCCGAGGTGTCGTACACCGTCACCCGTTCGCCGTTGGTGAGCGCGATCTCGCGCATGGGCACGCTCACACCGGGCAGCTTGCCCGGCACGAAGACCTTGGTGGAGGCGGGAAACGGCTCGCGCGTGAGCGTGAGCAGCGGAGCGAACTTGTCGGGGGCGTTCATGGGGCGGTCTCCTGGGTGGCGTGCAAACACGGCGGTGGTTTGCTCCGGAGGACCGCCAGACGGCATGACGCCGTCGGGCAAACGCTCTTCTTTCGCCGGTACTAGCCGGATCAAGTTCTCGGGTTCGGCCGGTGGGCCATCTCAGCGCCGGGCCTTGGCAGGCCCGTGCACCCCGGAGCAGCGGCAAGTGTACGCCGTGCTCTAACCCAGTGCATGCAGGGCGGCTTCCATGGCCGACCGGGCCGCTGCTTGTTTCTCGGTGGCCAGGGCCGCCTGGAGCGCCGGGGCCGCTGTGCGGTCGCCCAGACGACCCAGCCAGTCGGCCGCCTGGGCCCGTGTTGCCGCCCCGGGGTCGGTCAGGGCGTCCACCACCCGGGCGGATGCGGCCGGATGGCGCGCCAGCGCCGCTTGCGCCGGGTCGCGCGAGCGCCTCGCCGTGCCCCAGGCCAGTTCGAACAGCGCGTTGAGCACGGCGTCGGGCAGGTCGGGCATGGCATCGATGGCGCGAAACAAACCGGGCAGGAATGCGGACGCCGGGTCGGTGGACTGCTTCACCAGCATCTGGGCGATCGCCTCGGCGTGGTGCATCAGGTAGGGTTGCATGGCCTCGGCGCCCCAGCCTTCACCGATCGCGACTTCCCAGGTGTTGCAGAGGTTGCGCAGCAGCCCCTCTGCCGACAGGCCTGTGCTTTCCATCATGACGGCGAGTTCGAGCAGCGTGGGCCGGCCGGTCTGCAGGTGCAGGGCGTTGAAGGCGCGCACCGCGGGGTAGTCCAGCATGCCATGCCGCCCCGCGAGGTGGAAGAACAGCAGCACCCTCAGCAAGGCCACCGGTGAGATGCACGGGCCCACCAGCGCCTCCAGGGCGGGCGCCACGTGCAACCAGGTGATGGACGTGTCGAGCTGCCGGGGCGGGCTGCAGCGGGTGTCTTTTTCAAGGTGCGTGCGCAGGGCCTCCTGCTCGTCAGCCTCGAAAAGGGGCAACTGGTGCATGCGCAGCCGCCGGTTCGTTTGTTCGGACTGCTCCAGCACCTGCCGGTTGTGTTCCACCAGCCGCTCATTGACCTGGCGCCAGAACCCGTCCAGCCAGGATGGCTCGATGCCGTTGGCGGCAGGCGACCAGTCGATCACCGGCAACGCGGGCAGGTTCGGGGTCGGCCCGGCGGCTTGCTGGAGCAGCCGCCGCGCGCGCTGCCGTTCGGCCGGGCGGCCACCCGCGACCAGCTGGCGCAAGGGCGTGACCACCGCCTCCGGGATGCGGCGCAACAGGGTTTCAGCGCACACGCGCACCACCTTGTCGTCGGACACCGCCAGGGCACAAACGGCCTCCGGTACCTGCCGCAGCGTGGACGAACTGGCGCTCTGGAGCATCTGCACCACGTGCCGGCGCAGCGCAGCGGAGGTCGGCGTGAGCCAGGGGCGAAGGGACTGGATGTGGCGCGCCAGCGAGTCGGCGTGTCCGCCCATGGCGCCGACCATGGCCATCCGCTGCTCGACCAGCCGCGGGCGGGTGGTGCGGTCAAACGGGATCGTCGTGCTGAAAGCGGCCACCAGCAGCGAACCGGGCTCGCGGCCCGCGGCCGCGAGCATGGTCTCGATCCGTGCCGCGGACAGTGGCGCGGGCTTCGGGTCATCGCTGAGCAATCCGCTCGTTTCGGCCCCGGCCGCGTGCAGCAACATCAGCTCGGGCCAACGCAGGTCTTCGGGGAGGTCGATGAACAGCACGGATCGGGTAGGCGCACCGGCTTCGATCACGCGCGCGAAGCGAAGGGCCATGTGCACATCGACAGCATCGAAGCCTTCGTACGGGTCGGGTTCGCTGGCGTCCACACCGTGGAAGCGGTTGAGCAACCGCATCTGGCTGTCGACATCGGGTTGCTGCCGGAGGTCGTTCAACACCGATTCATCGGTGCCGTTGAGGATGAAGGCCAGCAACCGGTGCGACAGGTGAGGGTGCCATTCGTGCGGGCCGCCGTCGATCGGTGCCAGCAGCAGGGCCAGCCTTTGCGCCCAGGCGTCTTGCGCGCTGTCAGTGGGCCCTGGCGTTGGTGGGCCCGACCCGTTCGCGAACCGATGGGACATGCTTGTTGTGGATGCAGATGGAGGACACCCGCAACGATAGGCGGGAGGGCGTCCGGCATCCATACCGCAAACGCAGCAACTTGCTGTCGGGGGCAGGCACCACCGGCGGGTTCCGCCCGAAGGCCGTCACCGTGACCGCTATCCGCCCAGGGCGCGCAGCACCTCTTCACCCGTGGCTGGCGCGTTCATGGCGCCAGGCTGTCCACCCGCCCGCGCCACCGCGTCGCGCAGCGCCTCGACCACACTGATGGCCAGCATGAACGGCGGTTCACCCACGGCCTTGCTGCCATGCACGTTGTCTTCGCGGTTGGCTTCGGGCCACAGGTCCACCCGCCAGTGCGGGGGCAGGTCGCCCGCGGTGGGGATCTTGTAGGTGCTGGGCGCGTGGGTCTGAAGGTAACCCTTGTCGTTCCACACCAGCTGTTCGGTGGTGAGCCAGCCCATGCCCTGAATGAAGCCGCCCTCGATCTGCCCGATGTCGAGCGCCGGGTTGATGCTGTGACCGACGTCATGGAGGATGTCGACGGCCAGCACGCGGCTTTCGCCGGTGAGTGTGTCGATCGCGACCTCGCTGCAGGCGGCGCCGTAGGCAAAGTAATAGAACGGCCGCCCCTGCATGGTGACCTTGTCATAGTGGATCTTGGGCGTCCGGTAGAAGCCGTCGCTCCAGAGCTGGATGCGGTTGGCGTAGGCGGCGTGCACCACCTCGTCGAAGGTGCGCGTGGCCTTGGGCGTGATGACCTCGCCATGCACGAAACGCACCGCACCGGCGCCGCAGCCATCGAGACCGGCCACGAAGGCGGCCAGGTTGTCGCGCACATGGCGCGCCGCGAACTGGGCGGCCCGGCCGTTCAGGTCGGTGCCGGCGCTGGCGGCGGTGGCGCTGGCGTTGGGCACCTTGCTGGTGTCGGCCGCGGTGGCCAGCACGCGCTCGAACGGCACGCCCAGTTCGTCGGCCACGATCTGCGCCACCTTGGTGTTGAGGCCCTGGCCCATTTCGGTGCCGCCGTGGTTCACCATCACGCTGCCGTCGGTGTACACATGCACCAGCGCGCCGGCCTGGTTGAACAGCGTGGCGGTGAAGCTGATGCCGAACTTCACCGGGGTCAGGGCGATGCCCTTCTTGATCACCGGGCTGCGGGCGTTGAACGCGTCGATGGCGGCCCGCCGTTCCGCGTAGCGGCTGGTGCGGGCGAGGGTGGTCAGCAGGGGCTCGAGGATGTTGTCCTCGACCTTCATCTGGTAGTGCGTGGTGTGGCGCTCGTTCACGCCGTACAGGTTGCGCAGCCGGACCTGCAGCGGGTCCATGCCGAGCGCGCGCGCGATGTCGCTCAGGATGCGCTCGATGGCGATCACGCCTTGCGGGCCGCCGAAGCCGCGGAACGCAGTATGGCTCTGCAGGTTCGTCCGGCAGCGGAACGAGTCGATCGCCACGTCTTCGAGGAAGTAGGCGTTGTCGCAGTGGAAGATGGCCCGGTCGGCCACCGGGCCCGAGAGGTCGGCGCTGAAGCCGCAGTTCACCAGCATCTGCAGTTGCAGGCCGCACAGGCGGCCGGTGTCGTCGAAGCCGGCGCGGTACTGGTAGGCAAACGGGTGCCGTTTGCCGGTGATCATGAAGTCTTCGTCGCGATCCAGCCGGAGCTTGACCGGGCGCCCGAGGTGGTTGGCGGCCACCGCGGCCCACACGGCCAGGTGCCCGGCCTGCGTTTCCTTGCCGCCGAAGCCGCCGCCCATGCGCCGGCATTCCACGGTGACGGCGTGGTTGTGGATGCCCAGGGCATGCGCCACCCAGTGCTGCACCTCTCCCGGGTGCTGGGTGCTGCTGTGGATGCGCCACTGGCGCTTTTCGAGCGGGACAGCAAACGCGATCTGCCCTTCGAGGTAGAAGTGCTCCTGTCCGCCCACCTCGAACTCGCCTTCGATCACGTGCGGTGCGCGCTGGAGGGCGGCCAGGGCATTGCCGCGGGCCACGTGCACGGGCGGCAGCACGTACTGCCGTTGCTCGTGTGCCTCGTGCACGCTCAGCACGGCGGGCAGGGGCTCGATGCGCGGCTTCACCAGGCGCGCGGCACGGCGCGCGGTCATCACGTCGTCGGCCACGATCAGGCCGATCACCTGCCCGGCGAATTGCACCGAGTCGGTGGCGAACACCGGTTCGTCGTGCGCAAAAGCGGCCAGCGTCTTGTCACCGGGCACCTGATCGGCGCCGATGAAACCCCTGACACCCGGCACGGCCAGCGCGGCGCTGGTGTCGATGCCGAGCAACCGCCCGTGGGCCACCGGCGAGCACACCGGGGCCGCATGCAGGGTGCCGCGCACCTCCGGCAGGTCGTCGATGTAGGTGGCGGCGCCCGCCACCTGCGCCCGCGCGCTTTCGTGGAAGCGCGAGGTGCCTGCCGCCAGGTCCCCTGTTCGCCCTGCGCCAGTCGAAGGGTTCGCGAGGGCTTCGACAGGCTCGGCCCGAACGGGATTCTTCTCCCGCGCGTTCATGCCAGCGCCTCCAGGTCCAGCGACTCCAGGTTCAGCCCGCGCGCTCCCCCGTGCTCCAGCCACAGTCGCCGCAGCAGGTTGCCCAGCAGTGCCCGGCGGTGGTCGGCGCTGGCGCGCATGTCGCTGATCGGATTGAATTCGGCGCGCAGCACGGCGGCGGCCGCCATCACCGTGTCGGCGTTCCACGGCTGGCCCCGCAGCGCGGCTTCGGTCTGGTGCGCACGCACCGGGGTGGCGGCCACGCCGCCGGCACCGATCGACGCCTGCTGCACCACACCGTCCGCGACGTGCAGCCGCACCGCCAGGCAGACGGCCGAGATGTCGTCCTCGAACCGCTTGCTGATCTTGTAGACGCGCAGGGTTTCGCCCGCGGTCGGTCGCGGTACCTTCACCCAGCACAGCAGCTCGTCGGGGCGCATGACGTTCTGGCGGTAGCCGGTGTACAGGTCTTCCAGCCGCAGCTCGCGGTGGGCCACGGTGCGACGCTTTGGGTCCCAGCGCATCAGCACCACGCTGGCGCCGAGGGCGATCAGCAGCGGCATCGAGTCGCCGATGGGCGATCCGTTGGCGACGTTGCCGCCCAGCGTGCCCGCGTTGCGCACCGGCAGGCCGGCAAACCGGTGGGCAAACGCGGCCAGGTCGGGGCGCTCGGCCACCAGGGCGGCGTAGGCGTCAGACAGGTTCACCGCGGCGCCGATGGCCAGGTGGTGCGGGTAGGTTTCCACGCGGCGCAGCTCGGCGGCGCCCGTGACGTCCAGCAGGCGCGAATAGGTTTTGTGCTGTTTGGTGATCCACAGGCCCACGTCGGTGGTGCCGGCGATCACCTGGGCATCGGTACGCTCGGCCCGGGCCTTGAGCAAGTCCTCCAGCGTCCCGGGCCGGCGGTAAGGCCCCTCGGGGGCCGGGCCCAGGGTGCGCAGGCCGCGCAGCACGGCGGCTGCGTCCAGCCGGGCGCCATCGGGGCAGGGCAGTCCGGCCATGCGCTCGGCGGCGTCCAGGATCGGGCGGTAGCCGGTGCAGCGGCACAGGTTGCCCGACAGGGCGACCTGCGCGGTGGCGCGGTCCACGCCCTGTCCGCCGCCGGTGTTCTGGTACAGGGCGTAAAGGCTCATCACGAAGCCCGGGGTGCAGAACCCGCACTGGCTGGCGTGGCACTGCACCAGGGCTTCCTGAACCGGGTGAAGGGCGCCGTCGGGCGCCGCCAGGTCTTCCACGGTGAACACCGCTTGCCCGTGCACCGAATGGGCCATCTTGATGCAGGCGTTGACCGCCTTCAAGGCCAGCCGGTCGCCGCTGGCTTCACCGATCACCACCGTGCAGGCGCCGCAGTCGCCCTCGCCGCACCCTTCCTTGGTGCCGGTGCAATGCAGGTCTTCGCGCAGCACCTGCAACAGGGTGCGGTCGGCGGGCACGGCGGGCAGGGTCACCGGTCGGCCGCGGCGCCAGAAGGTGAGGGGCTGGCCTTTCAGGTGGCCGTCAGGGTTTGCGCTCATGCGCGCCAGCATACCGGGGGGCGTTCAGGGCATCATATGGGTTTGCATATGCCGTCGATGCCATCCACCCCATGCCGCCTGCCATGAGTCCGACATGAAATACGGCCCCATGTTCGACCGCATCGACCTGCACCTGATTCGCGTGCTGCACACCGTGCTCACCGAACGCAGCGTCTCGCGGTCGGCCATCAAGCTCGGCATGTACCAGCCGGCGGTGAGCGCGGCACTGAAAAAGCTGCGGGAACTGGCGGGCGACCCGCTGCTGGTGCGGTCGGGCGCCGGCATGGTGCCGACCGAGGCCGGGCTTCGCATGATCGAGCCGGCCGCCAACATCCTGCGCAGCGCCGAGGTGATGTTTTCGGACGCCCGCGCCTTTGATCCGGCCACCAGCAGCCACACCTTCAGCCTCGCGGCCAGCGACTACCTCGACCCGTTCTTTCTGCCGCAGCTGGTCACCCAGGTGAAGGCGGCGGCGCCCCAGTGCGCCATCGACATCCACCCCCTGTCCCGCGACGCCGACTACCGCACGCACCTGGCCCAGGGGACGGTCGACGTGGTGATCGGCAACTGGGCCCAGCCCCCGGACGACCTGCACCTGGGCCGCCTGTTCGGCGACGAGGTGGTGTGCCTGGTGGCGCACCACCACCCGGCGGTGCGGCGCGGCTGGGACGCACAGGCCTGGCTGGCGGCCGAGCACGTGGCGCCCACCCCGACCCATCCCGGCGCGCGCGGCTTCATCGACGACCACCTCGCCAGCCTGGGGCTGACCCGCCGCATCAGCGTGCGCTGCCCGCATTTCGGTTTGATCCCGGCCATGGTGGCGGGCAGCCTGCTGGTGCTCACCACCGGTCGCCAGTACTGCGAACGCTACCTTGGGGGGTTGCCCCTCACCATCCTCGCCCCGCCCGTCAAGTTCCCCCGCATGATGTATTACCAGCTCTGGCACGAACGCACCCACGCCTCCAACGCGGGCCGCTGGCTGCGCGAACAGATCAAGTCGGTGGCGGCCTCGCTGCGCGCGCCCGAAGGGGCCCGCAGCGAAGCGCGCAGTGCGAAGGTGTCCGCATGACGACCCACCAGCACCGGCTCCAGCTCACCGGCATCACCAAGCGCTACCCGGGCGTGGTGGCCAACAACGGCGTGTCGCTGACCGTTCAGCCCGGCGAGATCCACGCCGTGCTCGGCGAAAACGGCGCCGGCAAGTCCACGCTCATGAAGATCATCTACGGCGCGGTCAAGCCCGACGAAGGCGCCGTGCTGTTCAACGGGCAGCCGGTGCACATCCGCAATCCGCAGATGGCCCGGGCGCTGGGCATCAGCATGGTGTTCCAGCACTTCAGCCTGTTCGACACCCTGACCGTGGCCGAAAACGTGTGGCTGGGCCTCGACAAGTCGCTCACGCTGGCCGAGGTGACCGCGAGCATCCGCGCCAAGGGCGACGAATACGGCCTGCCGATCGACCCCGCCCGTCCGGTCCACACGCTCTCGGTGGGCGAGATGCAGCGGGTCGAGATCATCCGCTCGCTGCTCACCAACCCGCAGCTGCTGATCCTGGACGAACCCACCTCGGTGCTCACCCCCCAGGCGGTCGAGCGGCTTTTCGTCACGCTGCGCCAGCTGGCCGGCGAGGGCTGCAGCATCCTCTACATCAGCCACAAGCTGCACGAGATCCGCGCCCTGTGCACCGCCTGCACGGTGCTGCGTGGCGGGCAGGTCACCGGCGTGTGCGATCCGCGAGAGGAAAGCAATGCGTCGCTGTCGCGGCTGATGATCGGCGCCGAGCCCCCCGAACTGGAGCACCGGCCACTGAACGCGGGCGACGCCGTGCTGCAGGTGAGCGGGCTCACGCTGAACAGCGAAGACCCGTTCGGCACGGCCCTGGCCGATGTCGCGCTCAACGTGCGGGCGGGCGAGGTGGTGGGCATCGCGGGCGTCTCGGGCAACGGGCAGAGCGAGCTCTTGCGCGCGCTGTCGGGTGAAGACCCGCGCGCCCCGGCCGGCAGCGTTCGCCTGGGTGCGCAGGACGTTTCCAGGGCAGACCCTGGCCGCCGGCGCGCGCTGGGCCTGCACTTCGTGCCCGAGGAACGGCTGGGCCGCGGTGCCGTGCCCACGCTCTCGCTCGCCCAGAACCTGTTGCTGTCGCGGCGCGATGCGGTGGGCGCGGCCGGCTGGATCCGGGTCGGCGCGCTCAAGTCGCAGGCGGCCGACATCATCGCCCGCTACCAGGTCAAGGCCAACGGACCCGGTGCAGCGGCCAAGTCGCTGTCGGGCGGCAACCTGCAGAAATTCATCGTCGGCCGCGAGATCGAGGCGCGGCCCAAGCTGCTGATCGTGAGCCAGCCCACCTGGGGTGTGGACGTGGGCGCGGCGGCGCAGATCCGCGGCGAAATCCTGGCGCTGCGCGATGCCGGTTGCGCGGTGCTGGTGGTGAGCGAAGAACTTGAGGAATTGTTCGAGCTGAGCGACCGTCTGCACGTGATCGCCAAGGGCCGCCTGTCGCCCAGCCTGGACCGAGCCGACGCCACGGTGGAGCGCATCGGCGAATGGATGTCGGGCCTGTGGAACGACCAGAACCCTCCCAAGGAGCGCATGCATGTTGCGGCTTGAAGTCCGCCCCCAGCCTTCCCCGTTCTGGGGCTACGCGTCGCCCGTTCTGGCGCTGCTGATCACGGTGGTCATCGGCGTCGTGCTGTTTGCCGCCTTGGGCAAGGACCCGGTGCGGGGCCTGCAGGTTTTCTTCTGGGAGCCGGTCAAGAGCGCCTACGCCATCTCCGAACTGATGGTCAAGGCCACGCCACTGCTCATCATCGCGCTCGGTCTGGCGGTGTGCTTCCGCTCGAACGTGTGGAACATCGGTGCCGAGGGGCAGTACATCATCGGTGCGGTGTTTGCGGGTGGCGTTGCGCTCACCGCCGGCAAGGACACCGGTTCGTGGATCGTGCTGGCGGTGATCCTGGCGGGCATGCTGGGCGGCATGCTGTGGGCGGGCATCACCGCCTTGCTGCGCGACCGGTTCAACGCCAACGAGATCCTGGTCAGCCTCATGCTGGTCTATGTGGCGGTGCAGGTGCTCAATTACCTTGTGTACGGCCCCTGGAAAGACCCGGCCGGCTACAACTTTCCGCAGACCAAGACCTTCGAGGCGGTGGCACAGATGCCGCGCCTGATGGATGGGTCGCGCGTGAACATCGGTCTGCCGGTGGCGCTGATCGGGGTGGCCCTCGCCTGGCTGTTCCTGTTCCGCACCGTGGCGGGCTATGCGCAGATCGTGGGTGGGCTGGCGCCGCTGGCCGCCCGCTACGCCGGGTTCTCGTCGCGCAAGGCACTGTGGGTGGCCTTGCTGGTGTCTGGCGGCACCGCCGGTCTGGCGGGGGCTTTCGAGGTGGCCGGGCCCATCGGACAGCTCACCCCGTACGTGCCGGCGGGGTACGGCTTTGCCGCCATCATCGTGGCCTTCGTCGGGCGCCTGCACCCGGTGGGCATCGTGTTCTCGGCCATTCTCATGAGCATGTTCTACATCGGCGGCGAACTCGCGCAATCGCGCCTGGGCCTGCCCAAGTCGATCACCGGTGTGTTCCAGGGCCTGCTCCTGTTCTCGCTGCTGGCCTGCGACACCTTGATCGCCTACCGGGTGAAGTGGAGGAAATGATGGAGTCGTATGCACTGCTCATCGCAGCCACGCTGAACGCGGGCACGGTGCTCGCCATTGCCTCGCTGGGCCTGCTCATCAACGAGAAAGCGGGCATCGTCAACCTCGGCGCCGAGGGCATGATGCTCTGCGCGGCGCTGGCCGGCTTTGCCACCGTGGTGCACACGGGCAGCACCTGGCTCGGCTTCGTGGCGGGCATGGGTGCTGGCGCATTGCTGGCGGCCATCTTCGGTGTGCTGGTGATCTGGCTCAACACCAACCAGTACGCCACCGGTCTCGCCCTCAGCCTTTTCGGTGGGGGGTTCTCGGCGTTTGCAGGCACCCGCTACGTCCAGGAAACCCTGCCCGAACAGGTCCGCTGGGCCATCCCGGTGTTGACCGACATTCCCCTGCTGGGTCCGGCCCTGTTCCGCCACCACCCCATGGTCTACGCCTGTGTGGCGCTGGCGCTGGGCCTGATCTGGTTCCTGTACCGGACCCGCGGTGGTCTGGTGCTGCGCAGTGTGGGCGAAAGCCCCGAATCGGCGCACGCGCTCGGCTACCCTGTGCGGTTCATCCGCCTGCTGGCGGTCATGGCGGGCGGTGCGTTGTGCGGGCTGGCGGGCGCCTACGTGTCCACCGTCTACACCCCGCTGTGGGTCGAAGGCATGATCGCTGGCAAGGGCTGGATTGCCCTGGCCCTGACCACGTTCGCCACCTGGCGGCCCGCGCGCGTGCTGCTGGGTGCCTACCTGTTTGGCGGCGTCACGATGCTGCAGTTTCACCTGCAGGCGGTCGGCCTGCAGGTGCCCAGCCAGTTCCTGACCATGCTGCCCTACCTCGCGACGGTGGTGGTGCTGGTGCTGATTTCCCGCAACCCCACCTGGATCCGCGTGAACATGCCTTCCTCGATCGGAAAACCGTTCTACCCGGGTTCATAATTTGCTACTGGCTTAATACCCAACCGGGTACACCATTAACCGCTTCCACCACCCCTCCCTCCCACCCGAGGACACCATGACCGACCTGAACAAACGTTCCCTGATGAAGGCCGCCGCACTGAGCGCGCTGGCCAGCGCCGTGCTGATCGGCTGCGGCAAGAAGGAAGAGGCCGCTGCCCCCGCGGCCGCGCCGGCACCCGCCGCTGCCCCGGCGGCCGCGCCGAAGCCCGAGCCGCTGAAGATCGCGTTTGCCTACGTCGGCCCGGTGGGCGACGGCGGCTGGACCTTCGCCCACGACAACGGCCGCAAGGCGATCGAGGCGGAGTTTGGCGACAAGGTGGTCACCAGCTTCGTGGAAAGCGTGCCCGAAAGTGCCGACGCCGAGCGCGTGATCCGCGACATGGCCGCCAACGGCAACAAGCTGATCTTCGGCACCACCTTCGGCTACATGGAGCCCATGCTCAAGGTCGCGGCCGACTTCAAGGACGTGAAGTTCGAGCACGCCACCGGCTACAAGACGGCCGAGAACCTGCGCACCTACGACAGCCGCACCTACGAGGGCGCCTACATGGCCGGCGTGATTGCTGGCGCCATGACCAAGACCAACACGCTCGGCGTGGTGGCCTCGATTCCAATCCCCGAGGTGATCCGCAACATCAACAGCTTCACCATGGGCGCGCAGTCGGTGAACCCCAAGATCAAGACCAAGGTGGTCTGGGTGAACGGCTGGTTCGATCCGCCGAAGGAAACCGAAGCCGCCACCTCCCTGCTCAACGGTGGTGCCGACGTGCTGTTCCAGAACACCGACTCGTCGGCCGTGCTGCAGACCGCCGAAAAGGCCGGCAAGCGCGCCTTCGGCTGGGATTCGGACATGACCGCCTACGGCCCGAAGGCCCACCTGGGTTCGGCCATCATCAACTGGGGTCCGTACTACATCAAGGCCACCAAGGACGCGCTTGAGGGCACCTGGAGCACCGGTGGCGTGTGGTGGGGCCACAAGGAAGGCGCGATCGACATGGTCTCCATCGCCGATGACGTGCCCGCCGAGATCAAGGCGAAGATCGACACCATCAAGGCCGGCCTGAAGGACGGCAGCTTCCACCCCTGGACCGGCCCGATCGTGGACCAGTCCGGCAAGGAAGTGCTGGCCAAGGACCAGAAGGCCGATGACAAGTTTCTGGGTGGTGTGAAGTTCTATGTCAAAGGCGTCGAGGGCAAAGTCCCACAGTGATCGGCTGCTGCGCGGGCGCCATGCGTCGTTGGGCGGTGCTCGGAATCCTCACGTACAGGAAGTACGTTCCGGTTCCTGCGCTCCGTCCGCCTAGCCTGGCACCCGCTCGCGACGCCTCCAGTGGTTGGCGTTCCCACAAGCTGCCTTCGGGCAGCTTTTGTTTTTGAGGGTTCATGATCGAGCAACAACTCTGGCACCCGGTGGTCGATGCGCACGCGCTGCGCGATGCGCCGCTGGCTGCCAGCTTGTTCGGTGAGCCGCTGGTGCTGTGGCGCGACCACGGTGCGGTGCATGCCTGGGCGGACCGTTGTCCGCACCGCGGGGCACGCTTGTCGCTGGGGCGTGTGCTCACCACCTTGCAGGGGCCACGGCTGGAATGTCCGTACCACGGCTGGCAGTTCGCCGGGGGCGGCCGCTGCCGCCACGTGCCCGCTGCGCCCGATTTCGACCCACCCGCCGGTCATGCCGCCACCGTCTTCGAGGCCCGCGAACGGCATGGGCTGGTCTGGGTGCGGCTGCAGGCTGGCGATGCGTCCCTGGCCGCACCGCTGGACGGCCCGCCGCCGTTCCCCGAAGCCGACGATCCGGCGTGGCGCCGTGTGGTCTGCGGCCCCTACACGCTGGCCACCAGCGCGCCGCGGCTGGTGGAGAACTTTCTCGACCTGAGCCACTTCGGTTTCGTGCACGAGGGCTGGCTCGGCGAACGCGGTCATGCCCAGGTGCGGGTGGGTTCGGTGGAGGAGGACGCCCGGGGCCTGGCGGTGAGCGGTGCGCGCGCGTGGCAGCCGCGCGCCTACGCCGAGGCCGAGGGGGGTGCGTGGATCGATTACGCCTACACCGTGCCGCACCCCTTCACGGCCGTGCTGCGCAAGGACGCGGCCGAAGGCGATTCGGTGCGCAACGCCATCGGCTTGTTCATCCGCCCCGACGCCGACGAACACTGCACGGCCTGGTTTGTGATGGCGACACTCAACGACCCGGCCAGCGCGGAGTCGCTGGTGGCCTTTCAGGATGCCGTGTTCTCGCAGGACCGACCGGTGGTCGAATCCCAGCGCCCCCGGGTCCTGCCCATCGGCCGCACCGGACCCGTCACCGAAGTGCACGGTCCCGCGGACCGCGTGAGCAGCGCCTACCGCCGCTATCTTCAACGCCTCGGCATCACCCTCGGAACCGCATGACGACCCTGTCCCCCGCCCAATTGTCTCCCGCTCGGTTGGCCGCCGCCCTGCCCAAGGCCGAGCTGCACATCCACATTGAAGGTTCTCTGGAACCCGAGCTGATTTTTGCGCTGGCGCAGCGCAACGGTGTGGCGCTGCCCTATGCCAGCGTGGAGGCGCTGCGCGAGGCCTACGCCTTCACCGATCTGCAGAGCTTCCTCGACATTTACTACGCCGGCGCCAGCGTGCTGCTGCACGAGGCCGATTTCTTCGACATGGCCTGGGCCTACCTGCAGCGCGCGCACGCCGACCATGTGGTGCACGCCGAGATCTTTTTCGACCCGCAGACCCACACCGCGCGCGGCGTGGACATCGGTGTCGTCATCGCAGGCCTGAAACGCGCCTGCGACCGCGCACAGGCCGAGTTCGGCATGACCAGCGCCCTGATCCTGTGCTTCCTGCGCCACCTCAGCGAGGACGACGCCTTCGCCACGCTCGAGGCGGCGATGCCGCATCGAGGTCACTTCATCGGCGTGGGGCTCGATTCGAGCGAGGTGGGCCACCCCCCGGGCAAGTTCTCGCGCGTGTTTGCGCGCTGCCGCGAGCTGGGCTTGCACATCGTGGCGCACGCCGGTGAAGAGGGCCCGCCGCCCTACATCTGGGAGGCACTGAACGACCTGCAGGCCGAGCGCATCGACCATGGTGTCCGCTCGCTGGAAGACCCTGCGCTGGTGGCAGAACTCGCGCGGCGTCGCACACCACTCACCGTGTGCCCGCTGTCCAACCTCAAGCTCTGTGTGGTGAACGACCTTCGTGACCACCCCATGAAGAAGCTGCTCGACGCCGGCCTGTGTGCCACCGTCAACAGCGACGACCCGGCCTACTTCGGGGGCTACCTCAACGCCAACTTCGTGCAGACCGTCGAGGCCCTGAACCTCTCGCGCGACGACGTCATCGCGCTGGCCCGCAACAGCTTCGAGGCCAGCTTCATCGATGCCGCCACGCGCGCGCGCCACCTGGCCCGGCTGGAGGCCGCCATCGCCTGAACGTCGGTCCCACTACAATCGGTGCTGCGCGAGCCGGTGCTTCCCCGGCTCGCGTTTTTCATTCACCGGAAGCCATGTAGAGGACCACCATGTACAAAAACCTCGCGGCCTGGCGCGCCTTCGCGCCGGCACTGGCCGCCTTGTTTTTCTCCCCCCTTGCCCATACCGCGCCGGCAGAGCCCGTGAGGCCACCGGTGAAAGCCGCCTTTGTGTATGTGGCTCCGCTCACGCCCGCGGGCTGGGTGCGCCAGCATGAAGCCGGACGCCAGGCCGTGCAGGCGGCGCTGGGCGATCGCGTGCAGACGCGCTTTGTCGAGAACGTGCCCGAAGGCGCCGACGCCGAGCGTGTGATCCGCGACCTCGCGCAGCAGGGGCACCACATCATCTTCACGCCCAGCTTCGGGTACATGGAGCCGACGCTGAAGGTGGCGCGCGAGTTTCCGAACGTGCGCTTCGAGTCCATCACCGGCTACAAGACCGCGGCCAATGTTGCCACCGCGAACGCGCGGTACTACGAGGGCCGCTACCTTGCCGGCGTGGCCGCGGGCCGCATGGCCACGCAAGCGGGTTACGTGGCCGGCTTTCCCATCCCGGAGGTCATCCAGGGCATCAACGCGTTCACCCTGGGCATGCGCTCGGTCAACCCGAAGGCCGAGGTGAAGGTCGTGTGGCTCGGCGAATGGTTCAACCCGCCACGCGAGCGCGACGCGGCCATGACCCTGATGAACCAGGGTGCCGAGGTGCTGGCCTTTCACACCGGCAGCACCGCGGTGATGGTGGCGGCCCAGGAACGTGGAAAGCTGGCGGTGGCCTACCACTCCGACATGCGCAGCGTGGCGCCGGACGCCCAGGTGGTCGCCGTCACGCACCGCTGGGGCGACTACTACACGCGCCGGGTCCAGGCCGTGCTCGACGGAACCTGGCGCAGCGGGAACGTGTGGGGAGGCGTGGCCGATGGCTTCATCCGCGTCGAGGGGTTTGGCCGCAAGGTTCCAGAGGCGGTGCAGAAGGAAGTGACCTCCCGCCAGGCCGACATGGCGGCCGGCCGGCTGCCGGTGTTTGCCGCGGGCAAGGACCAGCCGGTGCGAGACAACGAAGGCCGCACGGCCATCGCCCCGGGCCAGCGCCTGACGGACGACCAGGTGCTCCAGATGAACTGGCTGGTCGAAGGCGTGCAGGGTTCCATCGCACGCTGAATGCAATGGGTGGTATGGCTGGCCGCGAATGACAGCGCGGCCAGCGCCCGATAAGCTCGCGGCCATGAAAGCCTACCGAGCCCGGCTGCTGCGATACGACGACGACAGCGGCGCCCCGCTGTACGACGAAGACGGCCTGCTGGTGATCGGCCCCGATGCCACCGGGCAATCGGTGGTTCGTGCCGCAGGGCCCCATGCCACCCTGATCGATCGCCTGGCGGGCGTGGTGGTCGAAGACCTGCGCCCTCGACTGATCGCCCCCGGGTTCATCGACCTGCATGTGCACTACCCGCAGATCGACGTCATCGGCTCGCCCGCCGACGGGTTGCTGCCTTGGCTGGAGCACTACACCTTCCCGCACGAAGCGCGTTTTGCCGACCCGGTGCATGCGCGGGCCGTGGCCGAGGTGTTCTTCGACGAACTGCAGCGCCACGGCGTGACCACCGCGCTCACCTTTGCCACCTCGCACGTGGCGTCGGTCGACGCGGCCTTCGAGGCGGCCCAGGCGCGCCGGCTGCGCTTCATCACCGGCAAGGTGCTGCAGGACCGGCACAGCCCCGACGGCGTGCGCGACGAGACCGAGCAAAGCCTCATCGACACCGAGGCGCTGATTCAACGCTGGCACGGGGTGGACCGGCTGGGCTACGCCATCACGCCGCGGTTTGCGCCCACCAGCACGCCTGAACAGCTTCGGGGCGCGGGCGTTCTGGCGGCCCGGTACCCGGACGTGTGGATCCAGTCGCACGTGGCCGAGAACCGCGACGAGGTGCGCTGGGTGGCCGGGTTGTTCCCGGGCAGCCGCAGCTACCTGGGCGTGTACGACGACTTCGGGCTGCTGCGGGAGCGGGCGGTGTACGCCCATTGCATTCACCTGGACGACACCGACCGCGCGCTCATGGCGCAGCGCGGGGCGGCCGCGGCCATCAGCCCCACCAGCAACCTGTTCCTCGGCAGCGGCTTCTTCGACCACCAGGCCGCGGTGCGCACCGGGCTGCGGCACGGATTGGCCAGCGACGTGGGTGGTGGCACCAGCTTCTCGCCCTTTGCGACCATGCTCGCGGCCTACACCGTGGGCCGCGAAGGCGCCACCAAGCCGGGGCTTTCGCTGGCTCCGTCCAACCTGTGGTGGCAGCACACCGCCGGCGCCGCACAGGCCATGGGCCTCGCCGGCGTTGTCGGCAACCTCACCCCCGGCCACGAAGCCGATTTCATCGTCATCGATCCCGACGCCACACCCCTCCTGTCGCGCCGCTGCGCCCAGGCCGGCACCCTCGAAGAATTCCTGTTCGCCCTGATCGTGCTCGGCGACGACCGCGCGATCGCGAGGGTGGTGATCGCCGGACGTTGAGAGAGGGATTTGCAAACGCTCGCGCCTGACCGGCGCGCGTGCCCCAACCCAGCAGGTGCCATGAATCCGCCCTTCGTCAGGCTCAGGACGGTCCATCTGCACCGCCCCCCCCGGGGGGGGCGCGCAGCGCGGCGGGGGGGCTACTGGTACGACAGCGCCCGCGCCTTGCCCCAGAACACCCGGTACATGTAGATCGTGTAGGCCACGATCACGGGCAGGGTGACCGCCACCCCGATGAAGATGACGGTGAGCGATCCGGTGGCCGAGGCGGCTTCCCAGACCGTGAGGCGGCCGATCACGATGTCCGGAAAGATGCTGTAGGCCAGACCGAAGAAGGCCAGCACGAAGATCAGCACCGTGTTCACGAACACCAGCCAGCCATAGCCGGCGTCGATCAGGCGGGGCCGCGTGACCACCCAGCGCACCGCAAAGAACGCGGCCGCGCACACGATCGGCACCGGCAACAAGGCAAAGATCTGCGGCACCCCGAACCATTTTTCGACCACCGCCTGGTTGACCAGCGGCGTCGCCGCCGAGATGGCCAGCAGCGCCACGCCCATGGGCCACAGCACGCGGCGCGCCCAGTGCACCGCACGGTGTTGCAGCTCGCCTTCGGTCTTCATGATGAGCCAGCCGGCGCCCAGCAGCACATAGGCCGCGGGCAGCGTGAGCGCGATGCCCAGGCTGAACGCCCAGCCCAGCCCGCCGTTGTCGAAGCCGGTGATGTAGCTGCCCAGCATCCAGCCTTGCGACGTGGAGGCCAGCAGGGAGCCGGCGAAGAACGCGCCGTTCCAGAAGGGCTTGTAGGGCAGGGGTGCCTTGACGCGGAAGTCGAACGCCACGCCGCGCAGGATGAGGCCGATCAGCATGACGGCCACCGGCAGGTACAGCGCCTGCAGCACCATGCCGTGTGCCTTGGGAAAGGCCACCAGCAGCACACCCACACCCAGCACCAGCCAGGTTTCATTGGCGTCCCAGAAGGGGCCGATGCTGCTGATCATGGTGTCTTTCTGATCGTCGGTCCCCAGCGGCAGCAACAGGCCCACGCCCAGGTCGTAGCCGTCCAGCACGACGTAGGCCAGCAAGGCCAGGCCCATCACGGCCATGAACATCAGCGGCAGGAATTCAGCCCAGGTCATCGCGCAACTCCTCGCGTCAGACGCCGGCCTTGCCGAGTTCGCCCGCGGGCGCTTCGGGGGCGGGTTTGATCGGGTGCTCGGCCATGTGCTTGAGCACACCCACGTAGGTGATCAGCAGCAGCGAGTAGACGATCACGTAGGCCGTCAGCGTGAGCGCGATGTAGGGCGGTGGAAGCGCGGTGGCCACATCGGCCGTGCGCAGCGCTCCGTAGACGATGAAGGGCTGGCGACCGATCTCGGTGACGTACCAGCCGGCCAGCGTGGCCACCCAGCCCGAGAACGCCATGCCTGAGAGCACCCACAGCAGCGGGCGCGGCAGCCGGGTGGTGAGTTCGCGGCGCTGCGGCCAGAGCTTCCAGGCGGCGAACAGGGCGACCAGCAGCATCAGGGAGCCCACGCCCACCATCACGCGGAAGGCATAGAACACCGGCGCCACCGGCGGGTGCTCGCCCTTGAATTCGTTGATGCCCTTGATCTCGCCGTTCAGGTCGTGGGTGAGGATCAGGCTCGCGAGCTTGGGGATCTCGACCGCGAAGTGGGTGGTGCCTGCTTTTTCGTCGGGGATGCCGAACAGCGTGAGCGGCGCACCGCGCTCGGTTTCCCAGATGCCTTCCATGGCCGCGATCTTGGCCGGCTGGTGCTCGAGGGTGTTCAGACCGTGCAGGTCGCCCACGAAGATCTGCACCGGCGCGATCAGCGCCGCCGCAAACACGGCGGTGCGCATGGCTTTGTGCGTGCCCTGCGTGGCGCTGCCCTTGAGCAGCTGCCAGGCACACAGGCCGGCAATCAGGAACGAGGCGGTCAGGCCCGAGGCCAGCAGCTTGTGCGCGAGGCGGTAGGGGAACGACGGGTTGAAGACGATGGCCATCCAGTCGGTGGGCATGAACTCGCCGTTGACGATCTCGAACCCGGCCGGCGTCTGCATCCAGGAGTTCAGGCTCAGGATCCAGAAGGCCGACATGGTGGTGCCCAGCGCCACCAGCGACGTGGCGATCAGGTGCATGCGCTCGCTCACGCGGCCGCGGCCGAACAACATGATTCCGAGAAAGCTGGCTTCAAGGAAGAAGGCGGTCAGGACTTCGTAGCCCAGCAGCGGCCCCGAGATGTTGCCGGTCTTTTCCATGAAGCCGGGCCAGTTCGTGCCGAACTGGAAACTCATGACGATGCCCGACACCACGCCCAGCGCGAAGGTGAGCGCGAACACCTTGGTCCAGAAGTAGTAGGCCTGTTCCCAGGCTTCGTCGCGCGTCTGGACGAAGCGGATGCGGAAGAACAGCAGGAACCAGCACAGCGCGATGGTGATGGTGGGGAACAGGATGTGAAAGCTGATGTTCGCGGCGAACTGGATGCGCGAAAGCAGCAGGGCGTCGAGGTCCATGGCGGTCGGTCCTTGGGAGAAATCAGGCGGCTTCTTCGTTGCGGGGGGGCACGTCAGGGCGGGGTACCGGTCGTTTGCCGCTCAGGCGGTCCTTGAGTTCGAGCACCCGCGTCACGGTCGCGCCCATCCCCATCAGCTGCATCGCCGTCTCCGGGGCGAGCTTCTGCACATCGTCGAACCAGGTCATCAGCCGGTCAATCAGGTCGTGCATGTCCCGCATCTTTTGCTGGGCATGTCGCTCGGCGTCGGTTTTGGGGGTTTCCAGCAGCGCGGTGCGCAGCATGGACAGGGTGGGCTCGATCTCACGGCGGCGGCGCTCTTCGGCCAGCACGCGGAAAATCTCCCACACATCCGGGGGCGCCTCGAAGAATTCGCGGCGGTCGCCCGCGAAGTGGCGCAGCCGCGCCAGCCGCCAGGCCTGCAGCTCCTTCAGCCCCATGCTCACGTTGGAGCGCGAAAACTCCAGCGTTTCAGCGATCTCGTCCGCGCACAGCGGCTTGGGCGACAGGTAGAGCAGGGCATAGATCTGCCCCACGGTGCGGTTGATGCCCCAACGGCTGCCCATTTCGCCGAAATGGGCCACGAACTCTCGGTTGAGGGGGGGAAGGTGGTCTTGCAGCGGCATGGCAGGCACTGTAGCCAGACCGGCCTGAATTTTCAGTAATTACTGAAAATTCCGGAGTCGGGTTCAGGGGTTTCCTTTCCCGGATCGGTCAGACTGGCGGCCCGTCGACCCTCTGCCTGTCCCGCCACTGCACCACCATGTCCACCGTCCTGCCCCCGACCGACCCCGAATCCAACCCCCGCGTCAAGGCGGTGTTCGACGACATCCGCGCCACCCGCAAGACCGATTACGTCAATCACCTCTGGCGGGCCCTGGCGTTCGATCCGGCGCTGCTGGAGAGCACCTGGCGCGACGTCAAGGCGTTGATGGCCACGCCGTCGCTGCTGGATCCGCTGACCAAGGAGATGGTCTACATCGCGGTGTCGGTGGCCAATGGCTGCGGCTACTGCGTGCATTCCCACACCGCGGCCGCCCGCGCCAAGGGCATGACCGATGCCCAGCACGCCGAGTTGATGTCGATCATCGGCCTGGCGGCCCGCACCAACCACCTCGCCACCGCGCTGCAGGTCCCGGTCGACGCGGCGTTCGACGTCACACGGTCCTGATCAGGCCGCCATGAGCAGCTGCGCCACCCCGGCCGGGTCGGCGACGCGGTGCGTGTGCACGCCCCAGACGGCCTCCACCCGTTCGCTGGTCAGCACTTGGTCCGGCGTGCCGAAAGCGTTCAGGCGGCCGCCTTCGAGCACCCAGCAGCGGTCGGCGTAGCGTAGCGCGAGGTTGAGGTCGTGCAGCACCAGCAGCACGCCGATGCCCTCTGCGCTGGCCCAATGGCGCAAGGTGCCCAGCACCGCGTGCTGGTGCTGCAGATCCAGCGCCGCGGTGGGCTCGTCCAGCAGCAGCCAGCGTGGCAGGCCGTCGTCGCCAGCCCGCCAGATCTGTGCCATGCAGCGGGCTACCTGCACGCGCGCCCGCTCACCGCCACTGAGCTGCCGAACCCGCCTGGTCGCCAGGTGCGTCACCTGCAGACACGACATGGCGCCGTTGACGATGGCGTCCTCGTCGCGCTCGGGGCACCTGCGGTGCGGGTACCGCCCCAGTTCCACAACTTCGCGTGCGGTGAAGTCGAAGGCCGGCATGAGGTCTTGCGGCAGGAAAGCCCGGTGTCGCGCGAACGCCGCGGCGGTGGCCGGGGTGAGGGATTGCCCGTTGAGCGTCACCTCGCCCGCAACGGTGCGCTGCAAGCCGCCCAAGGCGCCCAGCAGGGTGGATTTGCCCGCCCCGTTGGGGCCCAGGATGACACCGACCTCACCCGGCTCGAGGCGCAGGTCCACCCCGTCGAGCACGGTTCGCGGGCCATGGGTCACCCGCAGGTTCCTGGCGTGCAACGAAGGCGTCACAGCGACCTCGCGTGGGCACCGCGCAGCAGCGCCAGAAAGAAGGGCACACCCACCAGCGCGGTGATCACCCCGAGCGGCAGTTCGGCGGGCGTGAGGACGGTGCGGGCAAAGGCATCGGCCACCAGCACCAGGCTGGCGCCCAGCAAAGCCGAGCCAGGCAGCACCCACCGGTGGTCGGGGCCGGCGGCCATGCGCACGATGTGGGGCGCCACCAGGCCGATGAAGCCGATGATGCCGGTGGTGGCCGTGATGGCGCCAACGGCGAGCGCCGTGACCAGCACGCACAGTCGCTTGAGCCGCTCCACCGGCACGCCCAGCATCACCGCCTGCGCTTCGCCCAGCGCGAGGGCGTTGAGCGCCCGAGCCTGGCGCAGCCCGATGAGCAGCGCGAGGGCCGTCATGCCGCCGACGAGCAGCACCGCGCTCCAGCGCGCGCCGCCCAGGCTGCCCAGCAGCCAGAACTGCAGGTTGCGAAGCTGTTCGTCGGTGGCGAGAAAATTCAGCAGACCCAGGCCCGCGCCGGCGAGGGCATTGACGGCGATGCCGGCCAGCAGCATGAGCCCGACCCGGGTTCCGCCCTCGCCGTACGACAGCAGCTGGATCAAGGCCGTGACCGCCAGACCGCCGGCGAACGCCATGAGCACAAGGGGCCAGCTGCCCAGCGCGCGCGGCAGATCGGGCAGCCACAGGGAGCCGAGCACGATGGTGAAGCCCGCCGCCAGCGCTGCCCCGCTGCTGACGCCGATCAGGCCGGGATCGGCCAGCGGGTTCCGGAAAAGGCCCTGCATGAGCGCGCCCGCCAGCCCGAGCCCCGCGCCCGCCGCGATGCCCAGCACCAGCCGCGGCAGGCGGATGTTGAAGAACACGAGCTCGGCACCCGAACGTTCGCCCACCGGTGTCAACGCACCCGCCAGCAGGGCGGGCAGCTCGCTGAGCGGCAGCCCATAGGCCCCCTGGCCAGCCGCCCACAGCAAGGTGACCAGCAGCGCCATGCCAAGGACCAGCAGCACGCCGGGTCCGCGGGCGCCGGGATTGGTGGCAGACCGCCAGGCGGGCATTCGGGCCAGTGTGTTCATGCGTTCATCAACCGGTCGTGCAGGTCGCCCACCACCGCGGGAAGCCTTGGTCCGAATCCCAGCAGCGCCAGGGCGTCGATGCTCACCAGCGACCGGCCTGCGGCGCGCCGCTGCCACGCCGGCGTCAGGGCCAGTTCGGGGCGCCTCCAGAACGCCTCGGCGCCGCCGATGGCTTCGATGCTCTGGGTGCTCGTCAGGATCACATCAGGCGCGGCGGCCGCCATCGCCTCGGCGGTCATCGGGCGGTAGCCCTGGAAGCCGCCCAGGGCGTTGCGCGCGCCCGCCAGCGTGATCACGGCGTGGGCCGCGGTCTGCTCGCCAGAGACGGTCGGACTGCCGCTGTGCGCGAGCACGAACAGCACACGCGGTGCCCGGCCCCGGTGCGCTGCCACCCGAGCCCTGGTTCGGGCCCAGGCCTCGTCGAGGCGCTCCATCAGTTCGCGTGCCCGGGCCTCGCGGGACGCTGCCTGTCCCACGGCCAGCACCTTCCGGCGCACCTCGTCCCAATCGTGGCTCGAGGCCACGAGGTCGACCCTCACCCCGGCAGAGCGCAGTTGGTCGATCACCACCGGCGGGCCGGCATCGCCGGGCGCAATCACCGCATCGGGGCGCAGCGCGAGCAGGCCCTCGGCGGACAGCTGCCGCAGGTAGCCGACCTTCGGCGTGACGAGCGCGGCGGGTGGGTACAGGCTGGTGGTGTCGGTGCCCACCAGCTGGTCCTGGGCGCCCAACTGGTAAACCACCTCGGTGATCCCGCCACCCACCGTCACCAGCCGGGGTGGTCGGGCGAGGCTGTCGGTGGCGGCCCGGACGCCCGGTGCCGCGAGTGCGGCGGCAGAAAGGGCGGTGGTCCGGCCAAGCAGTTGTCGGCGCGTGAGGCAGTGCGTCATGGCGGCTCCCCTCAGGCGGTGGCCGGCGAATCGACCGTGGGGAGGTGGGCGAGGATGTCTCGCCAGCCGCCCAGTTCGGGCTTGCCCGGCTTTCGGGCGCCGAAGAACATGGCCATCAGCTCGCCTTGCGCGTCGAACGCCTCGAGCGATGTCACGACTCCGTCGGCTGTCGGCTTTTCGACCACCCACACTTCAGCGACCAGGTCCTCGCGCAGATGCAGGTTGAAGTCCGGGTCGAGCACGTTCAACCAGGTCTTGCCGTTCATCTCGATCGGCTCCACCCGCTTCACCGGCCCGGTGTGGATCTGGATGCAGCCCGGGCTGCCCACGAACACCATGATGGGGGTGCCATCGAAGGCCGCTTCCATCAGGGTTTCGCGCAATGCGCCGCGGTCCACGCGCCGCGTGTAGCGACCTTCGACCAGGCGGAAACCCTGCTGGCGCTCGACACCGAACTGGCGCAGCAGCGGAAAGAACTGGTGGGTGTCGGTCATGGCTCCCCAGGCTTCGCCGAAACGGGCGGCATCGACCGTCGCCGCGGCCTTTGCCGCTGCGGCGGGCGCCGGCTCGAACGCCACGGTGCCTTTCGGGTCGCACCAGGTCGAGATCACGTGTTCCCAGGCAGCGCGGTCGGTCTGCTCGCGCACGAAGATCTTGTGCACCGCGGTGCCGTGCCGATCGAAGAACTGCAGGCTTGGCAGGGCCTCGGCCCCGGGGGTCTGGGGGCGTTCCGTGACCGCCAGCCCGGCGTGCCACTGGTGAAAGAAGAGCCGCAGGTCGATGGCTTCGCCCAGGGCCAGACCCACGTGGCCTTCGGCCGAGAGCCGCTCGTACACACCGGTCTTCTCGTGCACCGTGCTGTGGTTCCTGGTGAGCGCCAGCAGCGGTCCGCAAGGCTTGAGCGATTGCAGCAGAGGCAGCCAGTCGCGCTTGAGCGCCACCGTGTGTGCGGAGCCTTCGTGGGTGTGCAGGTGCGCGGCCAGCGCGGCGCCTTCGCTCACGCCGATGGCGTCGGCGGCATCGCGGGCGCGCAGGCCACGCGCACGGGCTTGCTGGTAGGCGGTGCGGATGTGTTCAGGGCTCATGGGGTGTCCTCGGGGTGGGCGTCAGAAATCGGTGACCAGCGCGACCGACAGGCTGCGGCCGGGTGCGGTGAAGGCATCGAGCACCGCCGAGTTGGCGGCGACGCCCTGCACGCTGCTCCACACCCAGTACTTGCGGTCGGTCACGTTGTGCAGGGCGGCGCTCAGGCGGGTGGCCTTGCTGAAGCGCCAGGTGGCGCGCAGGTCGAGCGTGGTCCAGGACGGCGTCGCAAACTGTTGCGGCGTGGTCGCAAAGTTGATGTCCTCTTCGTCCTTGGCGGCCGTGTGGGTGACGGTGGCGCCCAGGGTCCATGCAGCCACGCGGTGTTCGAGGCCCGCCACCACCTTGGCCGGGTTGACCGAGTTCAGCGCCTGGTTCAGGGCTGTGTCGCGCCCGCTGGTGCGGCCATACGCGACCTTGAACGTGGTGGCGGGCGTGAGGGCCCAACGGCCCTCCAGCTCGAACCCGCTGATCCGCACGCGGTTCCGGTTGACCGACTGGAACTGCAGCGGATCGGCGGCGGTGCCGGAACCGCCCACCTGCACGTTGTCCTCGATGAAGTCCTTGTAGCGGCCGGTGAACGCCGTGACCAGCCAGTTCAGGCGCCCGTGCTCGCCGCGCGCGCCCAACTCAAGGGTCTGGCTCGTTTCGGGCTTCAGGTTCGGGTTGGGCAGGGTCTCGTAGAAGAAGAACGGCCCGGTGATGTTCTGGAAGTTGTTGTTGACCTGCAGCGGGCTCGGTGCCTTGAAGCCGGCCGCGGCATTGGCGAACACCTGCCACTGAGGTTGCGGCCGGAAGATCAGGCCCAGCTTGGGCGACAGCGAGCCATCGGACAGGTTGGCCGGGGTCTGCGGGTAAAGCGCATCGCTGCGGGCGTCGAGCGAAAAGCGGTCGACGCGAAGCGCCGGGATCACGCTCCAGCGGTCGCTCACGAATTCGCTCTGTGCGAACAGCGCCGCGGTGGTTTCGCGGGTGTCGGGAAAGCGCTTGAGCGGATAGGTCTCGCCGGCGGGTGCGCCGGTGCCGGTGAGCAGGTTGCTCAGGTCGGCCACCGACACATCGGTGCCCACGATGAAGGTGTGGGCCCAGCCGTTGCCCAGCGCGCGCGTGCGCTCGGCCTGCAGCACGGCCTGCCACAGGTTCTCTTCGTAGGTCACGTCGCGCGATCGTTGTGTGGGCGCTGCGGTGCGCCGCTCCTGGGTCACCTCGCGCGATTCGGAGCGTTGCAGGCCCATGGTGGCGCGCACCGAATCGGCCCAGGCCTGCGCCAGTTGAAAACGACCGTCCCAGCTGAGCCGGGTGCGCTGCATGTCGGTGGTGCCGTCGAGATCGAGCGTGCCGGTGGCCGTGGCGCTGCGGGCGCTCAGCACCTCGATGTCGCTCGATTTGTCGACATGCTCCAGCGCGAGCGTGTGCGTCTGGCCGCCACCCGGGGTGAACACCAGTTTTCCAAGCGCCGAGACGTTCCGGTCCTTTTGCGGATTGGGCGTGGTCCGGTTCAGGTTCGGTGCATCGTTCGAGCCCTGGTTGTCCAGTGCCTCGGCCCGACCGACCTGCACGCTGCCCAGCCACCGCAGGCGCTCGTCGACGATGCCCGCCAGCGTGACGCCGGCACCCAGGCTGTCGTCCTCGGTATCGGCACGCACACCGGCGCGGCCTCCGAACGTGCGCCCTTCGCCCAGCAAATCGTCCGGGTGGGTGGTGAACATCGAGACCATGCCCGCCAGACCGTCCGACCCATACAGCGCCGAGGCCGAACCGCGAAGGATCTCCACCCGCGAGATCAGGCCGAGGTCGTAGTAGTCGCGCCCGAAACTGGCCGCGCCAAGCACGCCGTTGCTGAGTTCGCGGGGCATGCGGATGCCGTCGATGGTCAGCAGCACCCGGTTGCCCTGCAGGCCCCTGATGTTGAAGCCGGCGTTGCCGTCGCGCCCGGTTGGCGATTGCACCGCGCCGAATCGCTGTGGTGCGCGCCGGACCTCCACGTTGGGGAGTTCGCGCACCAGTTCGCGAATGTCCTGCGCCCGGGTGGGATCGAGCGCCTCGCCTTCGATGACATCGACGCGGGCGGGTACCTCCTGCAGATCGCGCTCGCTGCGCGAGCCGGAGATCACCACGGGCTTCAGGGCACCGGCGGCCGCCACCCGGTCGGATTCTCCGGGGGCGGTGGTGGGGGACGGTCCGGTCTGGGCCAGCGCGGCGCCGCCCAGCAGGGAGCAGGCAAGGGCCACGGGGCCGAGGGCAAAACGGATATCGAGGCGGGAGCGGTACGGATCGGTCACGAGGGCACCTGGTGTGGGTTGAACACAGGCTGGCTCGTGACACCGCGCGTGCGGTGGACTGGCTGGCTGGGGAGAGAAGCTGTCGCGGCGAAAGGCGGCTGGGCGAAACCTTTGAAGAAGCGGTGTGGGGGTGGCGAACCTACTTGGTCAGGATCAGCTTGTTCTGGGCCGTCAGGCTGAGGCGGTACACCTGCCCGGCGTGTTCGATGAAGACTTCGCGCCGGCCCGCACTGAGTTGGGCGAAAGGCCAGCGAGCGGCCAGTGCCTGGTTGGCCGAAGGCACAGGCGCGGAATCGGAGGGCGTCATCGGCGTGGAGGGAGGGTGGTTCGGGTTCACCTGCAAAGTATAAACACAAATGCGAACAATTCGCATAAGGTACGAATAAAAACGGACCCGAAGGTCCGTTTCATAGGTGGCCCCGGGTCTGGCCCCGGGACGATTCAGGCCATCAAGGCAGGGCTTCGGTCCGCACCGACAGGTTCTGGATGCGCAGGTCCTGGGCCGCCGGGCGGTCTGCTTCGGCGTAGGGGTTCGTGCGCGGGTGGGTGGCGATCAGGTAGTCGGCCAGGGCCTTCTGCTCGCCGCCGGGGGCGGTGAAACCGCTGCCGACCAGCAGGTCGACCCTGTTCGGAGCGCTCAGTGCAGCGAACGGGTATTGGTCGCCGCCGCCGGCCAGGAAATTGAGGGTGACCAGGCGGTAGGTGGTGGCGTTGGCATCGACAGCGAACGCACCGCCGCTGTAGACCACCTGCGGACCGGTGGCGGGCCCGGTGCCATCCGGATCGTCGACCACGAGGGTGCGGATGCGGCTGTTCGCGGCGGCGGTCGGGTCGTAGCTGAAGCGAACGCCCGCCACCTGCGGGAACCGCCCCTGGTTGCCAAGCTGTCCCACGCCGTGTTCGAGCAGGCCCTTGAGCTCGGCCGCGGTGACGGTGAGCACGCTCAGGCCATTGTTGAAGCGCAGGGCGAACTCGATGTCGAGCTGCGACACATCCCCGGCCTGTTTGCCGACGGTGGCGTTGGCCCGCGTGGGGCCCTTGGTGCCGGTGGTGGCGCCGGGCGGGATGTCGAAGGCGCCGATCGAAGAACGGATACCGCCGCCGTTCTTGAGCGAAACCGCCGTCTCGGGATGGCCATTGGCTCGGGCATAGGCGAGGTTGGCGACCGCGCTCAGGTGCCCCAGGTTGGTCTCTTCGTTGCGCACGAAAGTGCGGTCGCCTTCCAGGTACACGCTGCTGGCGCCGAACAGGTTGCCGTCCTTGGCGGCAATCACGGCCGCGATCTTGTCGGCGATGGCCACCACGCCGGCCGTGGCGTTGGCCACGGTGGTGCCGGCGCGGGTCAGGCCGTCGGTGTCGGTGGCCCAGGCGCCGTTGATGGCGGTGTCGAGCCGCTGGGTGATCACCCGACCCTGCGCGTCGAACGGCAGGACGATGCGCCCCAGGTACTTGTAGTCGGCATCGACGTTGACCACGAGCACCGGTTCGCTCGTGGGCGAGGTGAAGCTGAGCGGGTAGGTGCCCTGGCTGGTGTCGCCCGGGCGGATGCGGTCGTTCGCGTCGAACAGGCGCGTGTTCGAGCCGCCCGCCACGATCAGGTCGACACCGCGCAGCCGGGTCGCCAGCGCCTGCTCGACGCTGATCTGCTGCATGTGCGCCAGCAACACCACCTTGTTGATGCCGGCGGCGGTGAGGGCGTTCACCTTCGGCTGGATCTCGGCGGCCAGGGCGTCCACGTCGGTGGTGCTGGCCGGGCGCACGCCGATGCCGCCAGTGGACGTGATGCTGGCCAGGGTGGGCGTGGTGGCCCCCACGATACCGATCCGCTCGCCGTTGACCGTGATGACAGCGCTCCCCGCCAGGCGGTTGGCGAGCGTGCTGGTCTCGGCGCCGTCGGCGGTCACGCGGGGAGCCAGGTTGCTGTCGGTGCCGAAATCGAGGTTGGCCGACAGGTAAGGGAACTGCGCGCCACGCCAGCCGCCGCCCGCGTTGATCAGGCCGTTGAAGAAGTTGGTGCCGAGGTCGAGGTCGTGGTTGCCGACCGCCGACGCCTGCAGGCCCATGAGGTTGAGGATCTCGATGTCGCCACGGCCGGCGCCGGTGGCGCCCAGTTCGGTGGTCAGAGACGCGTCGTCGGCCGCGTTGAAGAACGGCCCGGGAATGTAGTTGTCGCCCGAGGACAGGAACACCGTGTTGTTCGGGTACTGGGCCCTGAAACGGTTCACCAGGGCCGAGACGCCCTTGCTGTTGTTGACCAGATCGCCGCCGCTGTCCATGTCGGCCACGTGCAGCACCTGCAGCGTGAACGCCGTGGCCGCTGGCGTGGCCGCGGGCGCATCGCTGCCGCCGCCACAGGCAATCAGCGTGGCCGCGGCAAGCGAGGCGAGCAGGGTGGTCATGGCGCGTTGGCGCAGGCGGGAGGTGGGTGGGGTGGACAGCGTGTCGAGGTGGATCATGGCAGCGCCGGGGTGGGTGAAACAAGCGCTGCAGTGTTCGCACGCGGTGTGTCGGGCGCGTGAAAGCGCCGTGACAGGTCGGGCATTGCCCGCCGGCGCCCTGCCTACAATGGCGGCATGAGCATCAAGAGCGACAAGTGGATCCGCCGCATGGCCGAGCAACACGGCCTGATCGAACCTTTCGAGCCCGGTCAGGTGCGACAGGTCGACGGCAAACGGGTGATCAGCTACGGCACCAGCAGCTACGGCTACGACATCCGCTGTGCGCCGGAATTCAAGGTGTTCACCAACATCCACAGCACGGTGGTCGACCCGAAGAACTTCGACGAAAAGAGCTTCGTCGATTTCCATGGCGACCACTGCATCATCCCGCCCAACAGCTTCGCGCTGGCGCGCACGGTCGAGTACTTCCGCATCCCCCGCAACGTGCTCACCATCTGCCTGGGCAAGAGCACCTACGCCCGCTGCGGCATCATCGTCAACGTGACGCCCTTCGAGCCCGAATGGGAAGGCTACGTGACGCTGGAGTTCAGCAACACCACGCCACTGCCCGCCAAGATCTACGCCGGCGAAGGCTGCGCGCAGGTGCTGTTCTTCGAGAGCGACGAGGTCTGCGACGTGTCCTACAAGGACCGCGGCGGCAAGTACCAGGGCCAGGTCGGGGTGACACTGCCCAAGGCCTGAGGTATGAAGCATGAACGCACTCGACACGCTGGCGGACGAAATCACGGCATGTCGACGCTGCGATAGCGATGGACTTACTGTCTATCACCCCGCAAAGCTATATCGAGGACAGGGAACCAAACGGGTCCTAGTCATTGGAGTTCAACCGGGAAACACAGAGAAGACTTCCGGTGTCGCTTTTTCAGGCAACGCTGGTACCCGACTAATGAAATGGCTAAGCGCGTCGGGGCTGGGTGCTGAGCGCGACGAGATATTCCGGAACGTGTACCTTACAAGTGTGCTCAAGTGCGCCACGGACGACCGCTACCTCCCCGCTTGTCTCGCGCACTGCTCTCACTGGCTGGAACGCCAGATTGAGCTCATTCAACCTAAGGTGGTCGTTACCTTAGGGCGAGTGCCCTTGCAGGCGCTCTTCGAAAGCAATCTTTCGCTCGATGATGCGGTAGGGAGGTCGTTCTTCGAGCACGAATTAATCTCCAGATTGTTTCCGCTTCTTCCCAAGAACTGTATTGTGGTGCCATTGCCGCATCCCTCTGGAATGAGTCGATGGCCAAATTCGCCTGTCAATAGGCAGAAAATCGAAGGGGCCACGCTCATCATAAAGAATAGGATCAATGCATGAAGTTCATTGCTGAAATTCTCCTCATTCTTGCCGAATTTGCATTGGCTGTGGTGGGAATATTCGAAAACGTCTCAGACAAGTTCCGCTGGTGGAATTCTCTTTTTGACGATTCTTTGAAAGCAACTTCAACTATTCTGATCTTAATGGTTGCGGTGTTGGCGCTATATGTAGCGCTCAAACTGGCCATAGAAGGGCGAAGAAGCGTCGACATTAAGACGGAAATAGATGGCAAGACAAAGGAGTTGGTGGCCGCTGTAGATCAAATCCGCACAACCATCAATGCACTTTCCCCAGAGTTGTCTGTCGAGGTGGTCCATGAGCATGACTTCTACTCAAAATTTGCAGACAGACTTCGGAACGCGGGGAAACTGGCATACATCTCGCACTTGGATGTTGTGCCGCCGCAAAACTATTATCTCCAGGGAACGCAAGCGTTTGATTACTACAAACAGATATTTGAGATCATCCGGTCGAATCCCAAGTTGCCGGTGAGGCGGGTCGAGAGAGTTTCGAAGGAAAAAATCTCTTGGATTGAAAAACATATTGAAGAACTCAAGGGTGTCCCGAACTTCTCCCTTTCGTGTTACGTTGAGTCGCCAAGCACGGCACTTCCGAAGTCAATAAGCGTCCAGTGCGTTGATGATACAGATGCCATCCTAGTTGCAGTGGCAAAACACAGCAACCCAACTGAGCCTCGAGATATTTGGTTGTGCGGCGACTCGGTCACTAAAATGTGGCGACAGTACTTCGAGCAGCGATTGTTGGCGAACGCGCAGCCAATCATCGTTAACGGAGTGGTGGATGCGAAAGCGTGGGATATACTGAAGGCGTCACTGTGATATCATTTGAACGCATTCCACCTAAATTCAACGAAGACATTCTGCTTTCAATACTGAAGGAGCACTCTGACCGCATTTTTAATGGAATAAAGCGCTTTGAACTGCGAAAAATCATTCCAAAGAACGTGCCGCGCCGGGTCTTTGTATATGAGGCCGAGGGGTCTAAATCGATAGTAGGACACTTCGTAGTCGATCAAATTCTCAGTGGTCCCCCTCCTGAACTTTGGGAGCATGTTGGCCCATCTGCATCGTCCAGGGCCCGATTCTTTAAATATTTTGCTGGCCGCTCTCAAGCATATGCGTACGAAATTGGTGAAACTGTTCGCTATAGGTCCCCGATCCCGATTACAAGGCTACAAGAACTAGATGCCCGAATCTCTGTTCCTCAGAGTTTTCAGTATATCGATTTCTTGTCACCTTCTAGGAAGCTTTTGATACAAGAGGCGCAATCGGCAGCGCTCAATGATCTCGATGCTAGTATCGCTCTTCAACACATTGAGCCGAAGAATGAACAGCAGTTTATCGAATTGGTAGAGCGACATATTTCTGGTAGCTACCAAGAAACTGGCGCCGCGTACGCGCGAAAACTACTTGAAATAGATGCTAGTGGAGATGATCCAGAGGGGATCATTACTCAATCTAAATTAATCCTGCAAGTTCTGGTTGAAGGGCAAATGGCGGGCTTTGTTGTGCTTACTGAGAAGGCCGGTGGTGCACTTAAGACGGGCCCCACGCTGTTTTTCGACGAATTTCAACGTCAGGGAATTGGGGTTCATCTTCGGAGCTGCTTGCACAAGTATGCGCGTGCGATGGGCTATCGTAAAGTCTACTGTACGTTTCCAGCAAACAAGATTGCTTCTTCAAAGTATCTGTTAAGTGCCGGTTATCGGGTGGAGGCACATTTAAGAAAGCACTACCATCCAGATCATGATGAACTGGTATTCGGGTACAGTCTTTCTAAATATCGTTTTCCTTCCCCTGGTACTCGGCGCGGGTTGGCCGAATTGCTTGACATTCGGCGTCTTGAAACGTTTGACGCAGAGGTTGTTCAGTTCCTTGAGGAGCAATTCGCTGCAGAAGTTTGTCCCATTCCTTCAGGTTGGGCAGCGGAGCAGGTCCGCGTAGCTGCAGCCTGTACGAAAGGATCGCATCGTTCATCTTCATTTAAGCCGAGGTGGATCTTCGTGGCTCGAGGTATTGCCATCGAGGCTGTGTGTATTGTTATCTTTAAACGGGGGGGTAGCGCGAAGCTTATTATTCTGACTTCGACCGCAAATCCGGTTGGATTGAATTCATTGCTCGGTACAGTAGAGCGTTCTATCATTCGATCTAAATTCTTCGTGCGAAAAGTCTACACACACGTTCGTGTGGGGGATGTAGAGGTGTTCAGTGCTCTTTTTGGGCGAGGCTATTCACCAGAGGGCCTACTGGATAGACCCTATGTCGATTGGCATGACACCGTTGTGGTGGGAAAACTCATTAAGTAGGTGCCGCTTCATTGATCAAAAGCGGCAACTCGATCTGCCGCATGGCCGCGCAACACGGCATGCTTTAGCCGTTCAAGCTCGGGGGGGAGGTGGAAGCTCACGTGACGCTGGAGTTCAGCAACACCACGCCATTGCCCGCTAAGATCAACGCCGGCGAAGGCCGCGCGCAGGTGCTGTTTTTCGAGAGCGACGAGGTCTGCGACGTGTCCTACAAGGACCGCGGCGGCAAGTACCAGGGCCAGGTCGGGGTGACACTGCCCAAGGCCTGAGCCTCACCTTTCCGTTCGGTCTGAGCTTTCCGTTCGGCCTGAGCCTTCCTCTACCCGTTTGGTTTGAGCCACCCCCTCCGTTCGGCCTGAGCCTGTCGAAGGCCCTCCCTGCGCGTGGGCGTACCCGCGTTTCACGCCACCGTGTCGCGCTGACGGCTGGCGTGGTCCGCGTTCTCCGGCGTGCTCGCGGATCGATGGATGGGCGCGCATGCATCGCTTCATCGACACCGTGATTGGCGGGCCGCCTCTGTGGCAACCGCGAATGGCGCCTGCGCCCGCGAACCCCACCATCCGTCGAGAGTGGCGGGTTGGTGCGCCCACCCCTCCGCTCGGCCAGAGCTCCCCAAAGTTTGGTCGGGGCCTCCCCAAAGTTTGGTCTGGGCCTCCCCACAGTTTGGCTTGAGCCAACCCCCTCCGTTCGGCCTGAGCCAACCCCCTCCGTTCGGCCTGAGCCTGTCGAAGGCCCCGCCGGGGTGGTTGATGTGCCTGTGTTTCGCGCCTGCACCCCCCGCTGACGGGTGGGTTCGCCTGTCAAGGAAGGCAGCGCGTCCCCGGGTTGGCGGGGCCTTCGACAGGCTCAGGCCGAACGGTGGGGGCGCGTCCCCGGGTTGGCGGGGCCTTCGACAGGCTCAGGCCGAACGGTGGGGGTGAGCGCGCCACCCTGCCACTGGGGTCGATGGGGCGGCCGCCCGCGAGCACGCCGGAGAACGGGCACCCGACCCAGCGGCCCGGAGGGGGAGCTCCACGCCGGATCGGCTCACGTCCCAGCGGTCTGCAGGGGGAGTCAACCCCCCCAGCCACCCCCCAACTGCCCTACCATCCCCCCACGCCCGTCAGCACGCCAGAGGAGGCTCTCGATGAAGTGGGAAAACAACCGACAGTCGGACCAGGTCGAGGACCGCCGGAACAGCCCGGGGGGCATGGGGCGCGTGCCGCGCCTGGGTGGCGGGCGGGGCATCGGGCTGGGCACGATTGCGATTGCGCTCATCGCCGGCTGGGTGTTCGGCATCAACCCCCTCACCATTCTGGGCGCGCTCGATGGCGGCGGGCTGCAGGCGCCGGCCTCCGTGGAGGCGCCGCAGGCCAGCACCGGTGCGCCGAGCGACGAGATGGGCCGCTTTGTGGCGGCCGTGCTCGGGGGCACCGAAGACGCCTGGGGCGAGATCTTCCAGCAGGCCGGCAGCCAGTACCAGAAGCCCCGGCTGGTGCTGTTCCGCGGCGCCACACCCACCGCCTGCGGCACCGGCCAGGCGGCCATGGGCCCTTTCTATTGCCCGGGTGACCAGAAGGTCTACATCGACCTCGCCTTTTACGACACCCTGCGCCGCCAGCTCGGCGCGCCGGGCGACTTTGCGCAGGCCTATGTCATTGCGCACGAGGTCGGCCACCACGTGCAGAACCTGCTGGGCATCACCGACCAGATGGAAAAGGCGCGCGCCCGGGCGAGCGAGCGCGAATACAACGCCCTGTCGGTGCGGCTGGAGCTGCAGGCCGACTGCTTTGCCGGCATCTGGGCGCACCACAACCACAAGACCGGCGGCGTGATCGAACCCGGTGACGTGGACGAGGCGCTGAACGCCGCGGCGGCCATCGGCGACGATGCGCTGCAGAAGAAAAGCCAGGGGCAGGTGGTGCCGGACAGCTTCACCCACGGCACGAGCGAACAGCGGCAGCGCTGGTTCCGCCGCGGGCTGGAAACGGGGGACGTTCGGTCCTGCGACACCTTCAAGGCGGCGTCTCTCTGAGGCCTGCCAGGGCCGATTCACCGTGGTTGTGGGCTGGATGCGACAATAGAGGGCTTCCCGGACCCGACATGACCCAAAGCTTCTCTGAACTCAACCTCGCGCCGGCGCTCGCGCGGGCCGTGGCCGAAATGGGCTACGAGTCCATGACGCCGATCCAGGCCCAGGCCATTCCGCACGTGCTCACCGGGCGCGACGTGATGGGCGCTGCCCAGACCGGCACCGGCAAGACGGCCGCCTTCAGCCTGCCGCTGCTGCAGCGCCTGCTCAAGCACGAAAACGCGTCGACCTCGCCGGCGCGGCACCCGGTGCGCGCGCTGGTGCTCCTGCCGACGCGCGAACTGGCCGACCAGGTCGCCGAGCAGGTCAAGCTGTACGCCAAGTACACCCAGCTGCGCAGCACCGTGGTGTTTGGCGGCATGGACATGAAGCCGCAGACCGCCGAGCTGAAAAAGGGCGTCGAGGTGCTGGTGGCGACACCCGGGCGCCTGCTCGACCACATCGAGGCCAAGAACTGCGTGCTCAACCAGGTCGAGTACGTGGTGCTCGACGAAGCCGACCGCATGCTCGACATCGGCTTCCTGCCGGACCTGCAGCGCATTCTTTCCTACCTGCCCAAGCAGCGCACCACGCTGTTGTTCTCGGCCACTTTCTCGCCCGAGATCAAGCGCCTGGCCAACAGCTACCTGCAAGACCCGATCACCGTCGAGGTGGCGCGTTCCAACGCCACCGCCTCCACCGTCGAACAGCACTTCTACCGGGTCGAAGACGACGACAAGCGCACCGTCCTGCGGCAGATCCTGCGCGAGCGCGAGCTGAAGCAGGCGTTTGTCTTCGTCAATAGCAAACTCGGCTGTGCCCGCCTGGCGCGTTCGCTCGAGCGCGATGGCCTCAACACCACCGCACTGCACGGCGACAAGAGCCAGGACGAACGGCTCAAGGCCCTCGAGGCGTTCAAGAGCGGTGCGGTCGATCTGCTGGTGTGCACCGACGTGGCCGCCCGCGGCCTCGACATCAAGGATGTGCCGGCGGTGTTCAACTTCGACATTCCCTTCAACGCCGAGGACTACGTGCACCGCATCGGCCGCACCGGTCGCGCCGGTGCATCGGGGCTGGCGGTGTCGTTCGTCAATGGCCGGGACACCCGACTGGTCGTCGACATCGAAAAACTGCTCGGTCGAAAGCTCGAGATCGAGGCGCTCGAACTCGAGGGCGATCGGCGTCCGCCCGGGCGCTTCAACGATGGTCAGCGCGCCTGGCAGCGGGACGACACCGTGCGCGAGGTGCGTGAGGCACGGCCACCGCGGCCCCAACCGGCGCCGCGCGCGCCCCGTGCTCCCGCCGATCCGTTGTTCGATCAGCCTTACGAACCCAAGGCCGACGCGGACACCCCGCCGCAATGGGAGTCGGCCCAGCGCCCGACCACCACCGCGCGCGCCCTGTCGCCCAACATCAAGCCACGCCGAAAGGTGGCGGCGCTGTTCAAGGCGACCTCCACCGACGGCGGCAACTGACCCTCCGACCGGGCGAGATCAGGCGCGACCCGGTGCCTGCGCCTGTTCGCAGCGCACGTCGATGCACTCCACCTGTCCCGGTGCCGGCCCGATCCGCGCGGCCGTCAGGCACCCGCCCCACACACAGCCCGTGTCCAGCGCCAGCAGGCGGGGGCGCACCAGGCGACCCAGCGTCGACCAGTGGCCGAACGCCACCGGCCTGTCGGCGCTGCGCCGTCCCGGCACCTCGAACCACGGCATGAACCCCGCGGGCGCTGCGGCGGCGCCGTCCTTGGTGGCGAATTCCATTTCGCCGTCGGCCGTGCAGAAGCGCAGGCGTGTGAAGGCATTGACGATCACGCGAAGCCGGTCGCTCCCGGTGAGCGTCTCGGCCCATCGGGTGGGCTGGTTGCCATACATCTCGTGCAGGAAGGCGATCCAGTCGGGACCTTGCAGCACGCTCTCGAATTCGTGCGCCAGCGTCAGCGCCTCGGTGTCGCTCCACTGCGGCAGCACACCGGCGTGCACCAGCAACCAGCCGCGCTCCATCAGGGCCAATGGGCGCTGGCGCACCCAGTCGAGCAAGGCGTCCCGGTCGGGCGCGTCCAGAATGCCGTCCAGCGTGTCGCTGCGGTGCGGCCGGCGCACCCCGTGCGCCACCGCCAGCAGGTGCAGGTCGTGGTTGCCCAGCAGCGACTGCGCGCTGCCGCCGAGCGCCATCAGGCGGCGCAACACCGCCAGCGATGCCGGGCCCCGGTTGACGAGGTCGCCCAGCACCACCAGCCGGTCGCGGCTGGGCGAAAAGTCCAGGGTGTCGAGCAATCGCCCCAAAGCCTCGTCGCAGCCCTGCACATCGCCGATCAGATACAGTGACATGCCTCGATTATGGATATCGTCCTCATCGTTTTCCTCACCCTGCTGAACGGGGCTTTCGCGATGTCCGAGCTGGCGCTCGCGTCGAGCCGCAAGGCACGGCTCAACGCGATGGCCGACGACGGCGACAGGGGCGCCATCACGGCGCTCAAGCTGCTCGAGAATCCCACGCAGTTTCTGTCGTCGGTGCAGGTGGGCATCACCTCCATCGGCATGCTCAACGGCATCGTGGGCGAAGCCGCGTTCAGCGACGACCTGGGCCTCTGGTTTCAGGAGATGGGTTTCGATCCCACCGCAGCGGGTGTGATGGCCACGGCCATCGTGGTCACGGTCATCACGTTCATCACCATCGTGTTCGGCGAACTGGTGCCCAAGCGCATCGGCCAGCTCTACCCGGAAGCGGTGGCGCGCTGGGTCTCGCGCCCCATGACGGCGGTGGCCACCGGCGCCAAGCCGTTCGTGTGGCTGCTCACGCACACCACCCAAGGCATGCTCAAGCTGCTGCGGGTCGACAACGACGGCGTGCACCAGGTCACCGAGGAAGAGATCAAGGCCAGCCTGGCCGAAGGGGTGGACGCCGGCATCATCGAGGCGCAAGAGCACCGGATGGTGCGCAACGTGTTCGGTCTGGACGAGCGCCAGCTCACCTCCATCATGCTGCCGGCCTCGGACATCCAGTGGCTCGACGCTGGCGACGAGATTGCCGACGCCGTTCGCAAGGCCTGGACCACCGGGCATTCGTGGTACCCCGTGTGCCGCGGCGGACTCGACGACGTCGTGGGCGTGATCCATGTCCCGCGCCTGCTGGCCCTGCAGGCCGAAGGCGCCGGTGGCACCGTGGCGCCCCATGTGCAGCCGGCGGTGTTCGTGCCCGAGACGCTCACCGGCATGGAGTTGCTCGAGCAGTTTCGCGAGCGATCCACCCGCATGGTGTTCGTGGTGGACGAGTACGGCGTCGTGCAGGGCCTGCTCACGCCGCTGGACATGCTCGAAGCCATCACGGGCGAGCTGTCGCCCGAGAAACCGCTCGATGCCTGGGCCCGCGAGCGCGAGGACGGGGCCTGGGAGGTCGATGGCGCCATGCCGGTGGCCGAGCTCAAGTCGCGGCTGGGCATCGAGTACCTGCCCGACGAAGAGCGCGGGCTCTATGCCACGGTTGCCGGTCTGCTGCAGACGCTGGCCGGCACACTGCTCAGCGAGGGCGAGCGTGTGGATGCATCCGGTTGGTGCTTCGAGGTGGTGGCGCTCGAGGGGCGTCGCATCGAGCGCGTGCTGGCGACGCCGCTCACCCAGCGCGACCAGCGCAACCAGCGCGACGAGACCAGCGACGGCGTCGACGGCTGACGGCGCCTGGGTCCCCGGCGATCGTCATACCTCGACCACCAGGCGCTGGGTCCTCGCGCGCGAGCAGCAGGGCAGGAACTGATCGTTCGCCGCCTTCTCCTCATCGGTCAGGTAATGGTCGCGGTGGTCCGGCGTGCCGGCGATCACCCGTGTGAGGCAGGTCCCGCACACGCCCTGTTCGCACGACATCGGGATGTCCAGGCCGGCGGCCTGCAGCGCGGCCAGTGCCGTCTGGTCCTTCGCCACGCGGATCACCTTGCCGGTGCCCGCCACCTCGATCTCGAAACCACCATCGTCGGCCTTGGCCGTGGGCGCAGCCCCGAAGAACTCGACGTGCAGCCGGTCTTCGGTCCAGCCTTGCGCCCGTGCGCTGCCCAGCACCGCGTCGATGAACGGCTGCGGTCCGCAGACATACAGGTGGGTGCCGGGTGACTGCGCGGCCAGCGCGGCCGCGATGTCGAGCTTCTGCCCGGGCGCTCCGTCGTCGAAGTGGTGGTGGACCGATGCTGCCCAGGGCGACGCCGCGATGCGGTCGACAAAGGCGGTGCGTTCAAGGGACCGCGTGCAGTAATGCAGCGTGAACGCGGCCCCCTGGCTCGACAGCGTCTCGGCCATCGCCATCATGGGCGTGATGCCGATGCCACCACCCATCAGCAGGTGGTGTGCGGCGCCGTCGGCGAGCGGGAAATGGTTGCGCGGTTCGCTGATGTCGATCACCGCCCCCTCGGGCACCAGGTCGTGCACCGCGGTGGAGCCGCCCCGGCTGTTGGCGTCGCGCAGCACCGCGATCTCGTAGCGGTTTGATTCGGCCGGTGAGTTGCACAGCGAGTACTGGCGCACCAACCCGTTGGGCAGGTGCACGTCGAGGTGCGCACCGGCGGTGAAGGGCGGCAATGCACCCTGCACCGGCACCAGTTCGAGGCTGCAGATGCCCTGCGCCTCCGTGCGCTTGCGCTGCACCCGGACCTTGATCGGGGTGGCCGGTGCGCTCATTCCACCACCGCCTCGGCGTTCGTGGCGGCGGCCTGTTCGGCCGCGATCATCCGGTCGATCACGCGGCGCGACTGCACCCCACCGGCGTCGATGTTGAGCTTGAGCAACCTGCGGTCGGGGAAGCGGTTGAGGTTGGCCTGTTGCAGTTCGAGCATTTCCAGGTCCTCGGCAAAAATCTTGCCCTGGCCCTCGCGGATCTGCGCGGTCAGCGCCTTGTCGCTCGGGTTGAACTTGCGCGCCATGCCCCAGAAGTACCACATGCTGGTGTCGGTCTCGGGGGTGATGAAGTCCACCACCACGCTGTACACCTTGTGTTCGGGCGGTGCCTCGTAGCCGCCCTTGCCGGCGTGGGCCACGCCCACCTCGATCATGATGTGGCTGGGCGGTGTGAAACGGCAGATCTGCCAACGGTCCACCGGCACGTCGTCGGCCAGGTGGTTGGCGCGCAGGGCAGCTTTCCAGAACGGTGGCGCGGGAATGTTGTGCATGAAGCGGCTGGTGATCACCTGGTCGCCTTCCACCACGGTCTTGCACGGCGTTTCGTCGATTTCCTTCTGGCCGATGCTGGTGGAGTGCACGTAGGTCTCGTGCGTGAGGTCCATCAGGTTGTCCACCATCAGCCGGTAGTCGGCCTTCACGTGGTACAGCCCGCCGCCGTAGGCCCACTCGGGGTTGTCGTGCCACTCCATGGTGGGGATCAGCGCCGGATCGGCCTTGTCCTTGTCGCCCGGCCACACCCAGATGAAGCCGTAGCGCTCGACCACCGGAAAGGCCTTGATCGCCGGGAAGCCGCCGACCCGCTGGCCAGGCATCGACACCGTCTTGCCGTCGCAGCCCATCTCCAGGCCGTGGTAGCCGCACACCAGCTTGCCTTCGCACACGTAACCCAGCGACAAGGGTGCGCCGCGGTGGGGGCAGAAGTTTTCCACCGCCGCCACGCGCCCGTCACCCGGGCGGTAGAAGACGATGTTTTCGTTGCAGACCATGCGGCCCAGCGGCTTCTCGTCGATCTCGTCGGCCGTGCAGGCCACGTACCAGGTGTTTTTCGGGAACATGGGGTGTCTCCGTGGGATGTGAAGCGGTTGTATTCAGTATGCTGAATGTCATTCATTGTACGGAATGACTGATTCCGCACAAGCGTCACCGGTCACCCGGTGCCTGGGGTTTACCCGGGTGTTTGGGGGGTGTCCTGGCTGCCGCCCTCGGCCCCTGCATTGAGGTGCACGAACTTGCGCAGCAGGCGCAGGAATTCGGCCCGCTCGGCCGGTTCCAGCGGTTCCAGCAGTTGCCGGTACATCGGCACCACGCGCGGCAGCATGTCGGCCAGCACGGCCTCGCCGTCGGGGGTCAGGCGCAGGCTGCGCTGGCGCCTGGCCAGCATCTCGCGCACGATCCAGCCCTTGCTCTCGAGGCGGGTGGCGATGTCGGCCGTGGTCGATGTGTCCAGTGCAACGCGCTGCGCCAGGGTGACCTGGTCGATGCCCGGTTCGGCCTGAAGCGCCCGCAGGATGGCGTACTGCACCGGCGTGATCTGCCGGCCGTGCGTGTCGTGGAAGGTCGACACGGCGAGCTGGTGCGCGCGCCGGATCAGGTGACCGGGTTCGGCGTGCAGCTCGAT
Source organism: Hydrogenophaga sp. XSHU_21 (assembly GCA_046604145.1). Taxonomy (GTDB): domain Bacteria; phylum Pseudomonadota; class Gammaproteobacteria; order Burkholderiales; family Burkholderiaceae_C; genus Hydrogenophaga. The sequence continues at coordinate 337,447 of JBKIXD010000002.1, read as the reverse complement.
GCCGGTGTCCGGGATCGGACTGGCCGCGGGAGGGGTGTCTCGGGTGTGGGGCATGCAGCGGGTGATGGACCGCAGGGGCACAGCGGGGGCAGGGCACTATAAGCCAGTGGCCGGCCGCCCTATCGGAAGGCCGCGCGGCTTCGCGCTACGCTCGCGCCATGCGCCATGCGCCCACCCTGCCAGCCCTGACCCACGAACTCAAGCCCTTGCGGGCCTTGTGCGCCGTGGCCGCCTGCGGCAGCACGGCGCGCGCAGCGCAGCGCCTGCACCTCACGCAGCCATCGGTGGCGCGTGCGATCCAGGACCTCGAATCCCGGCTGGGCACGCGCTTGTTCGACCGCACCGCCCGCGGCATGGTGCCGCTGGCCGCCGCCGACAGCCTGACGCGGCGGGCCCTGCGCGCGCTTCAATGCATGGCCGTCGGGTCACCGGCGACGCGCCGTTCCGTCGCCGACGACCCCCTCGCGTGGACGGCCAGCCGGGTGGCGTCGGGTGCGGTGGCGCGCCACCTCGAGGTCATGGTCTCGCTGTGTGACACGCTGTCGCAGACGCACACCGGACGCGCGCTGGGCATCAGCCAGTCGGCCGTTCAGCAAACGCTGGCGCAGCTCGAACACATGGCCGGCGCGCCGCTGTTCGTCCGGTCGCGGCGAGGCTTGCGACCCACCGACGAAGGCGACTCGCTGCTCAAGGCGTTCAAGCTGGCCAAGGCCGAACTGGCCCAGGCCGAAGAAGAGCTGGGGCACCAGCGCGGCACCGCCCAGGGCCGGTTCGTCATCGGCACGCTGCCGTTCTCCACCGGCCGGCTGTTGTCGCAGGCGGTCGATGACGTGCTGGCCGAACACCCCGGCCTGAGCCTGACCATCATCGACGGCACCTTCGAAGCACTGGTGCACAAACTGCGCCATGCCGAGATCGACCTGGTTGCAGGCGCCTTGCGTGCCGAACCACCGGGGCCGGATCTCGTGCAGCACACCCTGTTCGAGGACCCGCTCGTGGTGGTTGCGCGCGCGCGCCATCCCCTGGCGGCGCGTTCACGCCTGAAGTGGAGCGACCTGCGCGGAGCGCCGTGGATCATGCCCATGCCCAACACCCCGGCTCAGGCCGCTTTCGAGCAGGCGCTGGCCCACGCCGGCATCGCCTTGCCGGCCGACCCGCTGCGGGTGAACAGCGCGCTCATGATGGTGTCGCTGTTGCTGCAGGGCGACCGACTGGCCCTGATGTCGCGCCGGCACGTGGAGCGGGAACTGCGTGAAGGGATGCTGCGCGAACTGCCTGTGGCGGTGCAGCATGCACCCAGGCGAATCGGTTACCTGCGGCGCGCCGACTACCTGCCCACGCCGGCCGCGCAATCCATGTTCGAAGCCCTTGAGCGGGCGGGCGCGGACATCGCGGCAGGCGGTCTGGACCGGGTCCGCCGAAAGCAGCAGCCATAAGCAGAATGCATTGCCAGGCCGCATTTGGCATTGGACTTGCCCGTCCGCCGTGCCAATCATTGCGCTCCCAGCATTCGACCGGCCGCCTCGCTGCAGGCCACACACGGAGACAAGCATGCGCAAACGCCTTTTCCTCACCACGGTGGCCGCCCTCGCGATGGCTGGCACCATGGGTCACGCCGCCGCCCAGGAGACCTTCAAGATCGGCATGATCCTGCCGATGACCGGTCCCTTCGCCTCGACCGGCAAGCAGCTCGAAGCGGCTGCCCGCCTGTACATGGCCCAGAACGGTGCCACCGTGGCCGGCAAGAAGGTCGAACTGATCGTCAAGGACGACACCGGCCAGCCGGATGTGACCAAGCGCATCGCGCAGGAGATGGTCATCAACGACAAGGTGAACGTGCTGGCCGGCTTCGGCCTGACGCCGCTGGCGTTCGCCACCGCGCCCATCGCCACGCAAGCCAAGACCCCGCTGGTGGTCATGGCCGCCGCCACCTCGAGCATCACCGAGGCATCGCCCTACATCATCCGCACCAGCTTCACCGTGCCGCAGGTGGTGGTCACGTTGGCCGACTGGGCCACCAAGAACAACGTCAAGCGCGTCGTGAGCCTGGTGACCGACTACGCACCCGGCATCGATTCCGAAAAGTTCTTCAACGAGCGATTCAAGAACAACGGTGGCACCGTGGTCGAGACCCTGCGCGTGCCGCTGCGCAGCCCTGATTTCGCGCCGTTCCTGCAAAAGGTCCGCGACGCCAAGCCCGACGCACTGTTCGCCTTCGTGCCCTCGGGCCAGGGCTCGGCCCTGATGAAGCAGTTTGCCGAGCGCGGCCTCGACAAGGCCGGCATCCGCCTGATTGCCGAGGGCAGCGTCACCGACGACGACATCCTCAACGGCATGGGTGACGTGGCGCTGGGCGTGGTCACCGCCCACCACTACTCGGCCGCCCACAACTCGCCGGCCAACAAGCAGTTCGTCGACGCCTTCGGCAAGGCCAACAACGGCATGCGCCCGAACTTCATGGCCGTCGGTGCCTACGACGGCATGCGCGTGATCTACGAAGCGGCCCGCAAGACCAAGGGCGGCAGCGGTGAAGCCCTTCTCAACGCCATGAAGGGCCAGGTCTTCGAGAGCCCGCGCGGCCCGGTGCTGATCGACGCCCAGACCCGCGACGTGGTGCACAACATCTATGTGCGCAAGGTCGAGCGCGTGGGTGGCCAGCTGGTCAACACCGAAATCGAGACGGTCACCGACGTGAAGGACCCGGGCAAGGCCCGCTGAGTCCCGTTCACCCCCTGCCCGCGGCGCTCGCCGCGGGCCACCTCGGCGGGCGCCTCCCAGCGCCTGCCCACCCACACCTCCCACCATGCTGACCATCGTCTTCGACGGCATTGCCTACGGCATGCTGTTGTTCATCCTCGCGCTGGGGTTGTCGGTGACCATGGGCCTGATGAACTTCATCAACCTGGCCCACGGCGCCTTCGCCATGCTTGGCGGTTACCTCACGGTGGCGCTGATGCAGACCCATGGCGTGCCGTTCCTGCTGTGCCTGCCGCTGGCCTTCATCGGTGCGGCGCTGGCCGGCGCGGTGCTCGAGCGCACGCTCTACCGCCCCATGTACCGCAAGCCGCACCTCGACCAGGTGCTGTTCACCATCGGCCTGACGTTCATGTCGGTGGCCGCGTGCGACTACTTCATGGGGTCGCAGCAGCAGATCATCCAGCTGCCGTCCTGGCTGCAGGGCCGCACCGAGCTGTTCGACGGCGCGCTCGGCATGGGCCATTACCGGCTGTTCATCATCGCCATCTGCGGCGTGCTCACCGTGCTGTTGCAGATGGTGTTGTCGCGCACGCGTTTCGGCAGCCGGCTGCGCGCCAGCGTCGACGATCCGCGGGTGGCGTCGGGCCTGGGCATCAACGTGAACCTGGTGTTCTCGGCCACCTTCGCGGTGGGTTCGGGTCTGGCCGGTCTGGGGGGTGCCCTGGGCGCCGAGGTGCTGGGTCTCGACCCCACCTTCCCGCTCAAGTTTCTCGTCTATTTCCTGATCGTGGTGGCGGTTGGTGGAACCTCGTCGATCACCGGTCCGCTGCTGGCCGCGCTGCTGCTGGGCATTGCCGACGTGGCCGGCAAGTACTACGTGCCGCAGATCGGCGCCTTCATCGTCTACGCGCTCATGATCGCGCTGCTGCTGTGGAAGCCGCAAGGCCTGTTCATCCGCAAGGGAGGTGCGCGATGAGCGCCGTTCGAGACCTTTCCGTGGCCCACCGCTGGCGCCCCTGGGAGCCGCTGCTGTGGGTGGCCGCGTTGCTGACTCCGCTGGTGTTCAAGCAGCACGCCCTCATCATCAACGAGGTCGCCATCGTCGCGCTGTTCGCCATCTCGCTCGACCTGATCCTCGGCTACAGCGGCATCGTGTCGCTCGGGCATGCGGCGTTCCTGGGTTTTGGCGCGTATTCGGCCGCGCTGTTTGCCAAACACGTCATGCCCGATCCGCTGGTGGGCATGTTGGTGGCGATTGCCGCCGCCACCGTGCTGGGCGCCCTGTTCTCGTTCACCATCATGCGGGGCACCGACCTGACCCGCATCATGGTCACGCTGGGGCTCGCGCTCATCCTGTTCGAGCTGGCGAACCGGTTCAGCGACATCACCGGCGGTGCCGACGGTCTGCAGGGCGTGGTGATGGGCCCGCTGCTCGGGCGCTTCGAATTCGACCTCTACGGGCAGGTGGCGGCCTGGTATTCGCTCTGCGTGCTGGTGATCGGCTTCATCCTGGCCCGCCGCATTGCGCATTCGCCGCTGGGCGCCACGCTCAAGGCGGTGCGCGACAACCGGCTGCGGGCCGGGGCCATCGGCATCCCGGTCAACGGCCGGCTGTTCACCGTGTACACCATCGCAGCGGCCATGGCCGGTGCGGCCGGTGCGCTGCTGGCGCAGACGACCGGTTTCGCCTCGCTCGACGTGTTTTCCATCGAGCGGTCGGCCGATGTGGTGCTGATGCTCGTGATCGGTGGGGTGGGGTGGCTGTATGGCGGCGTGTTCGGCGCGGTGGTGTTCAAGCTGCTGCACGACGTGATCGCCGGCATCACGCCGCAGTACTGGACGTTCTGGATCGGCCTGTTCCTGGTGGTGCTGGTGCTGGTGGGGCGTGACCGTCTGTTGCGCCCCTGGACGTGGTTCTCGCGCGGTCCGCAGGGAGGTGGCGCATGAGCGGCGGCAAGGTGGTGCTGCGCACCGAGAATCTCGTCAAGAACTTTGGCGGCATCGCCGCCACGCAGAACGTGAACCTGGCGGTCGAGCACGGGGCGCGCCATGCGCTCATCGGCCCCAACGGCGCCGGCAAGACCACGCTCATCAACCTGCTCACGGGCGTGCTCGAGCCCACCCAGGGGCGGATCCTGCTCGATGGTGATGACATCACCGGTCTGGCGCCCCACCTGCGCGTCAAGCGCGGCATGGTGCGCACGTTCCAGATCAACCAGTTGTTCAACAGCCTCACGCCGCAGGAGACACTGGCCATGGTGGTGTCCCAGCACCTGGGGCGCGGTGCGCGCTGGTGGCGTCCGCTGGGCGCCGACGCCGAGGTGATGCGGCGCTGTGCCGAATTGCTCGAGCAGTTCCACCTGGCCGATGTGCGCCACACCGCCACCGAGCACCTCGCCTACGGCAAGCGCCGCCTGCTCGAGATTGCCATTGCGCTGGCCTGCGAGCCGCGCGTGCTGTTGCTGGACGAGCCGGTGGCCGGCGTGCCGGCGGGCGAGCGCGAGGAACTGTTGCGCACGGTCGCCGCGCTGCCGGCCGACGTGTCGGTGCTGCTGATCGAACACGACATGGACCTGGTGTTCGAGTTCGCGCGCTTCATCACGGTGCTGGTCAACGGCGCCGTGCTGGTCGAGGGCCCACCCGAGGCCATCGCCAGCGACCCGCAGGTGCGGGCGGTCTACCTGGGTCACGGCGAGGAGGTGCGGGCATGAACGCCGAGCTGCTTCAGATCGAGCAATTGCGCGCCGGCTATGGCGAAGCGGTCGTCATCGACGGGGTGAGCCTGTCCTTGCCCGAGGGCCAGACGCTGGCGCTGCTGGGCCGCAACGGCACGGGCAAGACGACGCTGATCAACACGCTGGCCGGCGTGACGCGCCGCCACGGCGGGCAGATCCGGCTGGGCGACATCGACCTGCACAAGCTGGCCCCGCACGACCGCGCGGCCGCCGGCATCGGCTGGGTGCCGCAGGAGCGCAACATCTTCAAATCGCTCACCGTGCACGAGAACCTCACCGCGGTGGAACGCCCCGCGCGCGGCAGCGCGCGGCCGTGGAACCCCGAGCGCGTGTACGAGCTGTTCCCGCGCCTGGCCGAGCGCCGCGACAACCTGGGCACGCAACTCTCCGGTGGCGAACAGCAGATGCTGGCTGTGGGCCGTGCGCTGGTGCTCAACCCGCGCCTGCTGCTGCTCGACGAACCGCTTGAGGGCCTGGCACCCATCATCGTCGAGGAATTGCTGCGCGCCATCGTGCGCATCACGCGCGACGAGGGCCTGTCGGCGATCGTGGTCGAACAGCACCCGCAGGCCATCCTGGCCATCAGCCACCGCGCGGTGGTGCTCGATCACGGGCGCGTGGTGCACAGCGGCGGCGCGGCCGAACTGGCCGCCGACCCGGCGCTGATCGACCGCCTGCTGGGCGTGGTTCATCCCAAGCTGGAGGCGGCGCATGAATCCTGAACCCCTGCTGCTGGTGCCTGGCCTCATGTGCGACCACGCGGTGTGGGCCCCGCTGCTGCCCGCCCTGGCGGGCCAGCGCCCGTGCGCCGTGGTGGACCACGGCGACGCCGACAGCCTGCCCGAGATGGCGCGCCGGCTGCTGCGGCAGGCGCCGCCGCGGTTTGCACTGGCCGGCCATTCGATGGGCGCCCGTGTGGTGCTGGAGGCCCTTCGCCAGGCGCCGGATCGCATCACCCGCGTGGCGCTGCTCGACACCGGCTACCTGGCCCGGGCGGCCGGCGCAGCCGGCGAAGAAGAGGCCGGCAAGCGCCAGGCGTTGCTGGCCATTGCCCGGCGCGACGGCGTGCGCGCGATGGCGCGCGAATGGGTGCAGGGCATGGTGCATCCAGCGCGCCTGAAGGACATCCCGCTCATCGAATCCATCCTAGCGATGTTCGACCGCAAGAGCGCCGACGACTTCGAGCGCCAGATTCGCGCGCTGCTGAACCGGCCCGATGCCACCGAGGTCCTGCGTGGCCTTCAGGTGCCGACGCTGATTCTCTGTGGCCGGCAGGACGGCTGGGCGCCCGTGCCGCAGCACGAGGCCATGCACGCGCTGGCGCCTGGGTCGGTGCTGTCGGTGGTGGACGACGCCGGCCACATGGCGCCCATGGAGCGGCCCGAAGCCGTAATGGCGCCCCTGACCGAATGGCTGGCGGTGCCCGAGCCGGCCACCACCCACTGAGCCCGATGGACGAATTGCAGACCCTGCTGGCCGAAAGTGCCTGCCGCGACGTGGTGCTGGCCGCCGCCGACGCGGTGGACCGCAACGACCCCGACGGACTGGCCGCCTTGTTCGCCCCCGACGGCGTGCTCGTGCGCCCTGATGGCACCCGGCTCGTGGGCCGCGATGCGGTGCGCGCCGCTTATGCGGCCCGGCCCGCCGACCGGCTGACGCAGCACCTGGTCTGCAACCACCGGCTGGCGGTGCAGGCCGATGGCAGCGTGCGGTCGGTGGCCCGGGTGCTGCTGGTCACCGGGCGCTGGAGCGATGCACCCACGCCGCGCGGGCGTCCGCTGGACGCGCCGCCGCAGGTGGGCGTGATCGAAGACCGGCTGGAGCGCACGCCGGAAGGCTGGCGCATTGCCGAACGGCAGGCCCGTTTCGAGCTGCACTTCGGGCCCCCGGCCGGCTGAAGGGCCTTCACGAGGGCCGAGCCCTCGTCGGCCGTTCCAATGCGTTTTTCACTGGTGGTTGGGGCCGTCATCGGCGCCCCGGCCACGGCGCATGTCACCGGGTGCGTCGTCGGTGCCGCGGCCACGGCGCATGTCTCCCGGAGCATCGTCGGTGCCACGGCCGCGGCGCATGTCACCCGGTGCGTCGTCGGTGCCGCGGCCACGGCGCATGTCACCGGCTGTGTCGTCGGTACCCCGGCCCCGGCTTTCACCCGCGTCGCGCGAGCCGTGGGAACCGCGGTCGCTGTCCGAACGGTCACCATCGCCGCCGCGGCCCCGACCACGGCCACGTCCCTGTCCGCCTCCGCTGCTGTCGCCGCCGCCGCCATTGCTGCTGCTGCCGCCGCTGCCGCTGCCGTCGCCTCGACGGGCGTGGACGGTGCCGGCCGCAAGTCCGGTGGCGAGCAATGCGATGCATGTCGTGAGTGCCTGGCGTCTTGAAGTGTCCATGTCGAATCCTTTGGTTGGTTGTTCGTGGGAATGTTTCCCACGTGTTCGACTATGCGTGGGAAAATATCCCACGTCAACATGTGCGTGTGATTTTTTCCCACGCAGCTGTTACCATTCGTGTCGACATGACGGATCCGTCCTCTCCCTCCACCGACCCGGTGCAGCCCCCCGCCGCGCTGGTGTCCGCGCTGCACCGCGTCTTGCGCCCGCTGGTTCGCCTCATGGTGGCGCGTGGCGTCACCTATCCCTATCTGGCGGAAATGCTCAAGGGCCTGTTTGTCGAGGTCGCCGAGCGCGATTTCGGCATTGAAGGCAAGCCCACCACCGACAGCCGCGTGAGCCTTCTCAGCGGTGTTCATCGCAAGGATGTCAGCCGCCTCCGGTCGCAGACCGTGAAGTCCGAATGGCCGGCCTCGCCGGTGGTCAACCTGTCGTCCCAGGTGTTCGCGCGCTGGCTCGGGGATCCCGGCTGGCGCAACCGCCGTGGCCGTCCCCTGCCGCTGCCACGGCTGGCCAGCGAAGGCGGTGAACGGTCGTTCGAGTCATTGGTGGCCGGCATCAGCAGCGACATCCGGCCGCGCGTGCTGCTCGATGAATGGCTGCGGCGAGGCCTGGTGACGCTCGACGAACAGGACCGCGTGTGCCTGCAGCCTCAGGCATTCACCGCGGGCCGCGGAGACGAAGACAAGCTGCACTACTTTGCACGCCAGTTGCACGACCATGCCGCCGCCGCCAGCCACAACCTGCAGGGCGGCGTTCCTTTTCTGGATCGAAGCCTGCATGCCGACGGGCTCAGCGCGGAGTCGGTGGCCGAGCTGCACGAACTCGCCCGTGAGCAGGGCATGCAGTTGCTGGTGTCGTTGAACGAAGCCGCGCAGGCCGCCGAGGCCCGCGACCAGGCCTTGCCGGAGGGAGCGCCCCGGCGGCGCTTCACGCTCGGCGTTTACTTCTACGAATCGGATCAGGACCGACCATGACGTTCTTGAGCACACGCGCTGCGTTGCTGGCCGCGCTGTTGGTGGGTGCGTGCGCCTGGCGCGCGCCGGCGCCCGGAGTTGCGCAGCCGGTTCCGGCCCAGGACTGTGCCGCGGCGTCCTCGCGCAACCCTGCCAGGGCTGCGCCGGGTCTGGGGGGCACCGGCGTCCAGGCGCGGACCGATCCGGGCGGCATTGGCGGCACCGGCCAAACCGCGCAGGAGGGCACCGGACTGGGCGGAACGGGCATCGTGGGCGTGGTGACGGGGTTTGCCAGCGTTTGCGTCAACGGCGTCGAGGTCGAGGTGCAGCCTGCCACACCGGTTCGGCGCAACGGCGCCAGTGCCGATCTGCAGGACCTCGAGGTGGGACATGTCGTTCTGGTCACGGCTGAAGGCACCGGAACGACGGTGCGTGCCCGGCGCATCGAACTGGTCGACACACTGGTCGGGCCGGTGGCGTCGGTGCATCCCTTCCGCCGCGAGATCATCGTGATGGGGCAGCGCGTCCTCGTGCTCGCAGACGCCGATTTCAAGGGGCTGAGGGCAGGGGAATGGGTCAGGGTGAGCGGACACCGTGCGCCGGGCCTGGTGCGTGGCTCGCGTTTGCAGGGCGTGTCGGCAGGATCGGATCGCCAGGCCCAGGTGCTTGGGTCGCTGGAATCCGATGGGCCCGGGCGCTGGCGCATCGGGGCCACCCCGGTGGAGTGGCAAGCGCCCACACCGCGGCCGCCCTTGGGCAGCGAGGTTCTGGCCCGCGGGCAGTGGGACGGTGAGCGCATGAGGGTGACCGATGCAGTCCTCGCGCCCATCCAGCGCTTGGTGGGCGGCCAGGCGCAGGTGCGTTTGCAGGGTTATCTGCATGAACTGGCCGGGAACCGGCTGAGCCTTGGCTACGCCACGGTGCAGCTGGGTGAGGCGGTGCAGGTGCTGGGCGGTCAAGCGTCCGACCTGCGCGTGGGGCAGCCCGTGCAGGTGAACGGACGCTGGGTGGACGGTCAACGTGTGGTGGCCGACAGCGTGTACCTGGGCCGCGAAGGTCGACGAGGCGCCCGAAGCGGTGGTGAATCGGGCGACGACGGCGGGCGACGCGGGCGCAACCGCGGCGGCGACGATTCGGGCAGCGACGACTCCGGCAGCGACGATTCGGGCGGCGACAACTCGGGCAGCGGATCAAGCTCCAGCGGCTCGGGCAGCTCGAGCGGCTCCGGCAGCGGTCAGGGTCGCGGCAGGGGCCGAAGCGGCGGCGATTGAACGCCACCGGGGCGGCCCCAGTCCCACCAGGCAGGCAGCAGCGCCCTGACTTCGGGGCGTTCGAACCGATCGTCGAGCAGCAGCAGCGCGCCGCGGTCATCCGGCGTGCGGATGAGCCTTCCCGCGGCCTGCACCACTTTGTGAAGGCCGGGGATGAGGTAGGCGTCGGTCCATCCGTCCTGGCCCGACCGCTCCAGACGCTGCTTCAAGGCTTCGGTCAACGGGTCTGGTGGCGGCATACCCAGCGTGGCCACGCTCACGCCCACCAGGCGGTTGCCGGGCAGGTCGATGCCCTCGGCGAACACGCCGCCCAGCACGGCGAATCCCAGGCCCTGCCCACGCTCGGCAAAGCGCGCCAGAAAGGCCTCGCGCGCCGCGTCGTCCATGTGCCGGGACTGGGCCCACACCGGCACCTCGGGCGCCACGGCGCGAAACGCCTCGAGCGCCTGTTGCAGGTAGTCGAAGCTGCTGAAGAACGCCAGGTGGTTGCCCGGCATCGACCGGATGTGCGCCACCAGCTCGTCCACCAGGCGCGGCAGCGTGCGCGCGCGATCGACCCAGCGGGTCGAGAGCCCGCGCGCAATGCGCACCTGCAACTGCGACGGATCAAAGGGCGATGGCACGTCGATGCGGGCCGTGTTCTCCAGTCCGAGCAGGCGCTGGGCATGGTCCATGGGCGCCAGGGTGGCTGAAAACAGGGTGGCCGCGTGTGCGGCCGCCCAGCGAGGCGCCAGGAGGGTGGCGGGCAACAGGCAGCGCAGCGCCAGGCGCGGCCGGGGGCGTCCGCGGGTCGGTCGCACGCCGCCACTGCGCTCGAACACCGAATGCGGGCCGAACTGCTCGGCCACACGCAGGAAGTGCAGGGCTTCGAACAGCCAGGGCTGCAGCGGGGCGGTGGCGTCGGGGTGTTCCGCCATGAAGTCGGTGAGGGTGCTCACGTGGCGGCGAAGCGCGTCCACGAAGGCACCGGGAAGTTCGTCCTCCAGTTGCGTCTGGCCATTCCAGTCGGCAGCCACGGCACCCCAGGCCCGGTGCACCGCGTTCATGGTCGAGGTCAGTGCCTGAGGCGCCTGTGCCCGCCAGGCCGCAAAGCGCAGCGGGTCGAGTTCGGCGCTGTGCATCTGGCGCGCCCGTTCGGGCAGGTTGTGTGCTTCGTCGATCAGCAGTTGCACGCGCCAGCCCTCCGACTGCGCCAGCGCCCACGCCTGCGCACTCAGGTCGAACCAGTGGTTCACGTCACCGACCACCACGTCGGCCCAGCGGTGCATTTCCTGAGCGAGGTAGTAGGGGCAGATGCCGTGGCTCTGCGCGACCTGGCGCAAGGCTTCGCGGTCGAGCAGGCCGACCTGCACCGCCTGGGTGCGCGCCGCGTCCAGGCGGTCGTAAAAGCCCCGGGCCAGCGGACACGACCCGCCATGGCAGGCCTTGTCGGGGTGTTCGCAGGCCTTGTCGCGGGCCACGCGTTCGACCACGCGCAGCGGTTGCGCCCGCAGCCGCCGCAACCCGTCGAGGGCGATGGCGCGTGTGGTCCCCTTGGGCGTCAGCACCAGCAACTGGTCGGTGTCGGCGGCCGGCATGGCGCGCAGCGCGCCGAACAGCGTGGCGGCCGTCTTGCCGATGCCTGTGGGGGCCTGCGCGAGCAGGTGGCGACCCGCGCGTTGTGACCGGAACACGGCTTCGGTGAAACCGCGCTGGCCGGCCCGATAGCCTTCGAACGGAAACGCCAGTGCATCGAGTGAGACATTGCGTGCGCGTCGGTGCGCCTGTTCCTGCAGCGCCCAGCGCAGGTGGCGCTGGCAGAGATCGAGCGTGTGGGCGTGCAGCGCTTCGCGCGTTTGCTGCTCGACCAGCACCGTCTCGCGCCCGCTGTCGATGTCGAAATACACCAGGGCGACCTCGATCGAATCCAGGCCCTCGGCCTCGCAGAGCAACCAGCCGTAGACACGGGCCTGGGCCCAATGCAGTTCGCGGTGGTGGTCGGGTATGCGCGCCGGATCGCCGCGGTGGGTCTTGATCTCTTCCACGCGCCGCGCCAGGGGGTCGTATCCGTCGGCACGGCCCTGCAGCCACAGCCCGCCGCAGGCGCCCGACAGCGACCGTTCGCGCTGGTAGTTCGCGCCCCGGCGAGCGGTCACGCGGGCGTGGCCGTCGATGCCGGCCTGGGCACTGGGCGAGAGGGTGAACCGGTGGTCCAGATCACCGCGGCGTGCGGCGAAGGCGCACAGGGTGCGCACGCCCACGCGGGGCGTGTCGGTGGGGGTGCCGCCAGCCGATGCGGCCGGTGGATCTGTGTCGAAATCGGTCACGGCGCGGGGCATCATACGGGCCTGCTGCCCGCGCGACCCGATGGAACCCCTGCCCCTGACCCGTTCGCACCACCAGCGCCTGCGCGACCTGTACCGATCGGCGGGCTGGCCCAGCCACGACCCGATCGAGGTGGATCTGCTGGCCGGCGGTTACCTGCAGCGCCGCTTCAGCGAAACCGGTCACGAAACCCTGCACCTGAGCGATGCCGGCATCGCGCTGCTGGCGCGGGTGCAGCAGGGCAACCGGGCGCGCCGCGACGCCCACGAGCGCCTGGTGTGGCAGGTGGCACAGGCCCAGGTGGGCAGGGTCGGCTGGCCTGGTGCGGCCTGTCGCTGCGTGCGCCGCTGCCGCGCGCGGAGGGCGGCAGCGAATGGGTGATGGCATGCCCCGACGTGTTTTCCATCCGGCGCAGTTCGCGGCCGGACTGGCTGGAACCCGTGGTGCACGAGATCAAGGTGAGCCGCGCCGATCTGCGCGCCGACCTGCGCCAGGAACGCAAGCGCATGGCCTACCTCGGCCTGGCGTCGGCCGTGTGGTACGTGCTGGGGCGCGACGCGCGCGGCCGCTGCATCGGTAACGCCGACGATGTGCCCGCCGAATGCGGTGTGCTGGCGGACACCGCGCAGGGCTGGCAGATCCTGCGCGAGGCACCTCGGCGTGCGGTGCCGTCGCTGTCGCTTCCGGTGTGGCTGGCACTGGCCCAGGCCACGCCGCTGGCCCCCGACGAACCCGCGCAGGCCCTGCTGCAGGCGGAGACAGACGGCCGGAACGGGCGGCCAACGGTGTGACTTGCGTCACCTTTTGGCTTCAGGCGTGACCGATCTACTGCGGCCGCCGTATTGGTGAACGTTCGGCGGTTGTCGACCATCACGGGCGCCGCGCCATCCTGCCGCCGCCTTACCGAGCCACCCGCCATGCCGTCCCTGCGCCTCAAGCTTCTGATTGCCGTCAACCTCCTGGTTCTGGTCGTGTTCACCGCCTGGTGGTCCCTGGGTGCGGCTCGCACGCCGGACCCTGTGGAACCCGGCACGGCCCTGGCCCGCCTGCAAGGCCTCAAGGCCGATGCCAACGACGTGTTCGGCACTGCGGTGGCGTTGTCCCGGGACGGACGGACGCTGGTGGTGGGCGCCGACCTCGAGGACGGTGGACAGCCGGACGACGCGTCCGACAACAGCATGCCCGGCGCGGGCGCCGCTTACGTGTTCGAGAAAGGCGAGAGCGGCTGGGGCGAGCCGGTGTACCTCAAGGCACCGATGCCCTGGCGGGGCAGCGGTTTCGGCTTTGCCGTCGCGCTGTCCGAAGACGCCCAGGCACTGGCGGTGGCCGCGCCTTTCGAAACCGGCGTGGTCACCGGTGCGGTGTACCTGTACCGCCGCGGCCCCGATGGTGGATGGATCGTGGCCGACCAGTTGCGCGGCCCGGACGAGGTGAACCACTTCGGCATCAGCCTCTCGATGGCCAGTTCGGGCACCGCCATTTCCGTTGGTAGCCTGCGGGCCGACGGGCGCGTGCAGGCCCACAACTACGCGTGGCGCGCCGGTCGCTGGACACCCACCGGCGTGGTCGTGGCCAACCTGCCTGCCCACGACGGAGCGGTGCCTCGCCTGGCCCTGTCGCGCGATGGCCAGCGCCTGGCGCTGGGCAGCGGTGCATCACCGCGGGTGGAGCTGTTCGGTTTCGGCATTGCCGGCTGGCAGGCCGAGGCACCCGCGCGCACGGGCGAGATCACCGAAGCGCATGTGGCCGCACTGGCCATGTCGGACGACGGAAAGACGCTGGCCGTGGCCGATGCCACCGGCCGGGTGGATGTGCTCAGCGATGCCGCCCCTGGCGGCTGGCGCACGCAGGTGCACCTTGAAGGTCCTGCCGGAGCGCGGCTCGGTCAGCGCGTGGTGCTGTCGTCCGACGGAGCCACGCTGGCCGTGAATGCGGCGGGCGATGCACCCAGCGTGTACGTGTTCCGCCGAACCGGCTCGCAATGGCGTCCGCTGACGCCGGTGCAGGGCACCGGGCCGTCCGGGGATCTGTTTGGCGCAGCGATGGCGCTCTCGGGCAACGGGCGCCTGCTGGCCGTGGGTGCGCGCTTCGGCGCCGCCTCACCGGGTGGCCTGCGCGGCGCCCTGGGCGGGGGTACCGTGCCAGCCGGCGCCGTGAACCTGTATGCACCCGCCTGAAGGCGACCTCCGCCTGTTCAGTGCGGGCCCACTTCGCTGTCGTGCCAGCCCGAGAGTGCCCAGCGGTTGACCGCCGCGAGGAGCAGGAACAGGGCGACGCCCGTGACCGATATCAGCACCAGCGCCGCAAACATGCGCGGAATGTTGAGCTGATACCCCGACTGCAGGATCTGGTAGGCCAGCCCGGTGCCGGTGCCACCGGTGCCCGCCACGAACTCGGCCACCACCGCGCCGATCAGTGCAAGCCCCGCCGAAATGCGCAGCCCGCCGAAAAAGTAGGGCAGTGCGCTGGGAATGCGCAGGCGCCACAGGGTGGCCCAGCGCGAGGCGTGGTGCAGCCGGAAGAAGGCGGCGAGTCCCGGGTTGACGCTGCGCAGCCCCAGCGTGGTGTTGGAGATGACCGGGAACAACGCCACGATGGTGGCGCAGATCACCAGCGAAACCGTCGTGTCCTTCACCCAGATGATGATCAGCGGGGCAATGGCCACGATGGGCGTGACCTGCAGCAGCACCGCATAGGGGAACAAGGCCGTCTCGATCCAGCGGCTCTGCACGAACAGGAATGCGATCAGCGTGCCGAGCACCGCCGACGCGACGAACGCCAGCAGCGTGATCCACAAGGTGACACCCAGCGCGCCGATCAGCAGGTCCCAGTCCTTCACCAGCGTCTGGGCGATCAGCCAGGGCGAAGGCACCAGAAAGGCGGGCACCTGGGCTGCGGTGACCCACACCTGCCAGCCCAGCAACAGCAGCACCGCCACCACCACCGGGGCCACGAACCGCGCGCCGTTCTTCATGTGAAGCTGGCCTCTCCGCTGGCGCGCAGCAGGCAGTCCTGCAGGTGGCGCGCATGCTCGGCAAACCGCTGGCTGACCCTGAAGTCGGGACCACGCGGGTGAGGTTCGTCGATCAGGACCTCCTCGACCACGCGCCCCGGCCGTGCGCCCATCACCACCACGCGTTGCGAGAGGTACACCGCTTCGGCGATCGAATGCGTCACGAACACCACCGTCAGCTTTTGCTGCTGCCACAGGCGCAGCAGGTCGTCGTCGAGCCGGTTGCGCGTGATCTCGTCGAGCGCACCAAAGGGCTCGTCCATCAGCAGCAGGTGCGGCTGTGTGACCAGCCCGCGCGCGATCGACACGCGCATCTGCATGCCGCCCGAGAGTTCACGCGGGCGGTGCGCGGCGAATTTCTCGAGGCCGACCAGGGCCAGTGAATCGCGCACGCGGGCGTTGCTGTCGGCGCGCGGCTGGCTCGCCAGGTCGAGCGGCAGGCGCACGTTGGTCTGCACATCGGCCCAGGGCATCAAGGTGGCGTCCTGGAACACGAAGGACAGGCGTCGCCCGCCGGACTCGAACTCGTGCACCGGCTTGCGCCACAGCAGGATGCGGCCTTCGGTGGGGTCGAGCATGCCGGCCACCATTTTCAGCAGCGTGCTCTTGCCGCAACCCGAAGGCCCCAGCAGGGTCACGAATTCGCCTTCAGCCACCCGAAGGTCGACCGGCAGCAGGGCGCGTGTGCCGTTGGGGTAGGTCTGCTCGGCCGACAGGACCTCGATGGCCGGAACGGGCTCGGTCATTCGCGGTGTGCGGTCAGGGCAGGATCTTCAGGTCTTTCACGAACTGGTCGGTGAAGGTGGTCTTGTAGTCCACCTTGGGGTCGATCAGCTTGTTGGCCACCAGCATGTCGTAGGTCGCCTTCATGCGGGCGTCGGTCACGATGCCGATGCCCATCTTCGCGGCGTCTCCACCGAACACCATGCCGGTCGACTTGAGCAACGAGATGCCGTGGGCGATCTTGTCGTCCGTCATGTTCGGGTTGTCCTTCTTGATCAGCGCATTGGCCGCCGACGGATCGCCTGTAAGGTACTTCTTCCAGCCCTCCATCGAGGCCTTGACGAACTTCGCCACCGCCTGGGGGCGTTCCTTCACCGTCTTCTCCATGCAGACAATGGTGGTGGAGTAGGGAGGCCAGCCATGGTCGGACAACAGGAAGACGCTGGGCTTGAAGCCGGCTTCCTTCTCGATGGCAAAGGGTTCAGACGACAGGTAGCCCTGCTGCACGATGTTCTTGTCGGCAATGAAGGGCTGGATGTTGAAGGTGTAGGGCTTCATCTGCCCGTCGCTCAGCCCGTACTTGCCGCGCAGCCAGGGCCAATAGGTGGTGGTGCCGGCGCTGGACACCAGCACCGTCTTGCTCTTGATGTCTTCCAGCTTCTTCACATCCGGGTGCGCGATCAGCACCTGGGGGTCCTTCTGGAACGAGGCGGCGACCGTGACCGCGTTGATGCCTTGGGCGCGCACCGTCATGGTCTGAACGTCGTAGCCCATCACGCATTCCGCCTGGCCGGCGGCCATGATCTGCATGATGTTGACCTGCGGGCCGCCCATGCGGATGGTCACATCGAGGCCGGCGGCCTTGTAGCTGCCATCGGCCAGCGCCTGGTAGAAGCCGCCGTGTTCGGCCTGCGCATACCAGTTGGTCACATAGGTGAATTTCTCCTGGGCGAGGGCGCTCGTGGCCAGGGTCAGGGCGGCAATCGAGAAACCACAGCGTGCGATCGGCGAAAGCATGTCATCTCCTGCGGGGGGTGGGTTGGGCGGCTGTCGTGGGGCAGTCTGCAAACTCCATGCCAGTAGGAGTATGCCGTGAGGTTTTCCGGCATTGGCCGATGACCAATCACCGACCTGGGGGCATCCAGACGGTGGCCTCCACCTCCAGGCGAACGGCGGGGCCGGGCATCATGCCGCTGACCTCGACGACGGTGCTCACCACCGGCTCGGCGAAGAACAGGTTGCGCACCCGGTTGTAGGCGGGGTAGTCGCGCAGGTCGGTGAAGTACTGAACCAGTCGGCACAGGTTGGCCATGTCGCCGCCATGGGATTGCACCAGTTCGCGGATGCGGGCCAGCACCAGCCAGCTCTGCACCACGATGGGGCCTTCGAACACGTCGACCGAGAGCTGGCCGGTGTCGTATCCCAATGCCCTCACCGCTTCACGGGCCGGCGCATCCAGCGCGTCGTACCGCGTCGGCACTTCGCCGGTGGGGTTCACCGCCACCACGCCAGACAGGTACAGGTGATCGCCGACGCGGCGGGCCGCCGCGTAGCGCGCAAGAGGTTGTCCGGTGGGTGTGGTCATGGGTAGGAAAGGGGGTGGGGTATCGATGGCTGGGCGGCAGCATAGCCAAAGGTCCATCGGCCGTACAGCCGGCGGGTCCTAGAGCGATCACACGATGGCTCAACCGGCAACGGCCACCTATCGTCGTTCGCATGAAAAACCTGACTTGCGCGCGAACGGCATGTTCGCTGGGCATCGGCCTGCTGATGGCCGGTTTGTTGACGGCCTGTGGTGGTGGCGGCGAAACCTCGACGTCGTCGGGTTCATCCGGCAGCACCGCCACATCGGGTGGCACGACCGGGACCGGTGGGACCGGTGGGACAAGTGGAACGGGTGGAACCGGTGGGACGGGTGGGACGGGTGGGACGGGTGGGACGGGTGGGACGGGTGGAACCGGAGGCGTGGGTGGCACGGGCGGAACGGGTGGCACGGGTGGGACAGGTGGAACCGGCGGAACCACCGTGCCGCCGCCGTGGACCTTCACCATCACCCCGTTGGCATCGCGCACCCTGCAGCTCGATTGGCCCGATGTGCCTGGTGCGACGGCCGTTCGGGTGTATCGCGACGTCGACGGTGAAGCCGGTGCGGGCGGGTTTGCGCTGGTCGCGACCTTGTCGGGCGGTGACCGCCGCTACACGTCGACCGACCTGGTGCTGCCCGAGGCCCTTCACCACCGTTACCGCGTCGAGGCCTGCATCGGCGTGGACTGCAGCACCAATGCCACGGTCGCCGTTGCTGGCAATCTGGCCGTCTCGATTCCGATCCTCCGCCCAGGCGGCCTGGCCGCCGGGTCGCAGGCGGGCCGCAGCCTCGCCCTGGCCAGCATGGCGCTCGTGGGCGGCCAGCCGGGCGTCGTGATGGCGGTGGGTGTTCCGGGCGCCGGGCTTGGCCAAGGCGCCGTGAAGGTGTTCGAGCGCCGCGAGAACGGCCCCTGGACGCCGGGCATCACGATCGGCAACGAAGCCGGCTCCAGCAACGACCGGTTCGGGCACAGCGTGGCGCTGTCGATGGACGGCCTCTGGCTGGCAGTGGGTGTGCCGGGCGATGATTCCCTGGCGCCTGGAGGTCTGGCCGGTGGCCAGGACTCGGGGGCCGTGCGCCTGTACGGCCGTACGAGCACCGATGCGCCCTGGGTCTTTCACGCAAACGCCAAGGCGCCCAACGGCGGGGTGGCCGACCAGTTCGGCACTGCCGTTGCCTTGGGCGACAGCGGCAGTGAGCTCTACGTGGGCGCACCCTTCGAGGACGGTGAGGCCCAAGGTGCATTCAGCGCGGCCCAGGCCAACGTGCTCTTTGCCGACGAACTGGCGGGGGAACGCAAGGACAGCGGTGCGGTGTACCGGTTCTGGTTTGGAAAGACGGTGGGTGAAGCCCCCTTCTTCGAGCACTACATGAAGCCCGTCGGAGAAACCCAGGACGCCTACTTTGGCGCCTCGCTGGCGGCTCAGGGTGGCATCGTGGCCGCGGGTGCACCAGGTGCTTCCTGGGGAGCCCCCTACGCCGGCGGCGTGCAGATGTTCCGCTATGTCAGTGGTGCCTGGGGACTCATGCACACCTTGTATTCCATCCAGCCCGGCGCCGGTCCATCGATCTTCCGGTTTGGCGCTTCCCTTGCCCTGTCGGGCGATGCGAGCCGTGTGGCCGTGGGCGATCCCGAGGCCACCGCGCTCGGCACCGTGATCAGGGCCGGGGCCGCGCATGTGTTTCAGCGCTCCGGCTCCACCTGGGTGGAGCAGCAGAGTTTCAGCGCCATCGTTCCCCGGCAGAACGACCGGTTCGGCTTCAGTGTCGCCCTTGGCGGCCTGCAGGGTGATGTGCTGAGCGTGGGCGTGCCCGAGGACGACAGCACGCTCGAAGGGTTGCAGCGCCAGTCGGAAGTCGAGCTGGACCCGAACCCCACCGGGCGGCGGGATTCGGGCGCGGTGATTCGCTATGTGCGCTCGAATCTCGTCTGGTCGTTCCAGGCGCGCCTCAAATCGAGTGCACCCGCCATGGACGAATACTTCGGGCGTGCGGTGGTCACCACCCGGGATGGCCGGCTGACGGCCGTGGGCACGCGGGGTCAGGGCGCCTCGGTCGATGGCAACCCGCCGGCCTCGATCTACATCTATTGAGCCCGTGGCCCGTGGCCAGTGTGTCGGGTCAGCGCAGCAGCGCGCCCTTCACCCGCTGCATGAACCGCTCGCAATCGCGGGCCGTCACGTTGTTCATGTCGTGCAGTTGCAGCCAGGTCTTGCGGCAGCGCGGGTGAAACAGCATGGCCATGCCGCGCATCATCTGCCGCTGGTGGGGATCGCCCATCAGCTTGAGCCACCACCACGGAGAACCGCCGTGCGTGATGACGGTGAAGCGGCGCACGTGCTGCAGCTTCGGGCGCAGGCGCTCGCCCTTGCGGCGGGCGGTGTCGAACGTGAAGCGCGGCAACCACACCCGCTCCAGCCAGCCCTTGAGCATGGCAGGCGGTCCCCACCACCAGGTGGGGTAGACCAGCACGATGTGTTCGGCGCGAAGGATCTGTTCGATGTGGCTGGAGAACCGCTGCATCAGCCAGTCGGGACCTTCGAGGTAGGCGGCCTTTTCCTCGGCGCTGACCACCGGGTCGAAGCCCTCGGCGTAGAGGTCGATGGCATCCACCGCATGCCCGCTGTTGCGCAGCGTTTCCTGCGTGAGGCGGAACAGCGCCGCGCTGAAACTGCGCGGGTCCGGGTGGGCGTGGACGATCAGCGTCTGCACGTCAGGGCCGCGCGTATTCGGCCAACCAGCCTTCGGCCTTGCCGGGGTTCATCAAGCCGTGCGGGTCGGCCAGCTTCTTGAAATCGATCTGCGCGGTGTCGATGGTCTTCATGCCGCCGCCCTCGATGGTGATCACGTGGTTGTCGAACACCAGGCAACCGTCGGCCTCGTGCTCGCGAATGATCTCGTACAGCCGGTCCTTGTCGAACCAGGCCACGAGCGGCAGCGCGAACACCACGAAGCCGTGCATGTCCCGGCCGAACTCGTGGTGCATCACCACCTCGTCGCCATAGCGCTGCATCTGCCGGTCCACCAGGTCGAGGTCGAGCGGCCAGCGGTAGACGGTCTGCAGGTTGGTCCAGCTCTTGTCCTGCCGAAGCGCCATCAGCGTGGTGTGGTTCCAGGCGCATTCGAACGCCGGCACCAGGCCCTCGCGCGTCAGGTCGGCTTCGTTCAGGGCCATGGTCTCGGTGCCACCATGCTCGCGCATCAGGGCACGCCAGGCCTCGAGGTCGCGCGGGTGCACCATCGAGAACACCGCGTCGCGGTCTGGCGGAAAGCGGTGGCCGAAGGCGTCGGCATAGAACGGCGAGAAGCGCTGGTCGACCGCGGTGATCTCGAACGCGTCGATGGCCGGGCCCGGCGGCACCGGCGGCGCGTCGGACCCGCGAATGGGGTTGGCGCGTGCGCAGGCCTCGGTGGCCGCCACGCCGAATTCCAGCGCCTTGCGGTAGCTGGGAAACAGGGCGATGTGGTGCACCCAGTCGACCGCCGGTTTCAGCGCCAGCGTCAGCTCGGTCATGATGCCGTTGGTGCCGAAGGCGTGGTGCACCTTCTGGATGTCGGCGTCGTCGAGCTCGATCACCCGGGGCGATTCTTCCAGCGTGACGATGCGCACGCGCGTCACGTTGCCCGGGTCCTTCAGGATGCCGTTGCGCACGCTGCCGGCGCCGCCGTAGCCCCCGCCGATGAAACCACCGATGGTGGCGGTGTCGCGCGTGCTCGGGTACATCAGCAGTTCCTGACCGCCAGGCACCGCACCGCTGGCGCGCACGGCGCGCTCCAGGTCCATGATGAAGCAGCCGGCCTGCACCCTAACCCAACCCTGGCCGATCTCCACCACCCGGTTCAGCCCGGTGATGTCGAGGATCACGCCGCCTTCGGTGGGCACGCACTGGCCGTAGTTGCCGGTGCCGCCCCCCCGCACCACCAGCTTGACGCGGTGGCGCGCGCAACTGGCGGCCACCCGCATCACGTCCTCTTCGGTCACCGGCCGCACGATGAGCTGGCCTCGGCAGTCCTTGAGCTGCGCCGCCAGGATGGGGCTGTACCAGTGGTAGTCCTTGCTCTTGATGTCGAGCTGCACCGGGTCGGTGCTCATGTCGATGCCGCTCAGGTCGGCGGTCACGCGGTCGATCGGGGCGAGGTCCATCGGTTTGTTCATGTCCATTGTCCTTGTCGGCAGATGCGGCGTTGGCGGCCGGCGGGCGCCATGGCCTGCAGGCCGTCGCGCGCGGCCAGGAGAATGAAATCGGCCGGGCAGCCGGGGGCCAGCCGCCCGTCCCAGTCGAGCTTCATGGCGCGGGCGGGGGCCACGGTGATGGTGTCCAGCCAGTCTTCGGCGGGCGCCAGGTGGGCCACCTGAACGCCCAGCGCCCAGGCTTCCAGCGGGTCGTGACAACCGTAGGGAAAGAAGGGGTCGGCGACGTTGTCGCTCGCGATGCAGGTGCGCACGCCGGCCGCGCGGGCCTCGCGCAGCCGGGTGATGCCGCGCTCGACCGGCGTGTCGCGCCAGCTGCCCTGCAGGTACAGGTTGGTGGTGGGCAGCGCGGTCAGCGTGATGCCCGCGCGCGCCACCTGTTCCAGCGTGGCCTGTGCCTGCGCCGCCGGCTGCACCGACAGCGAACAGGCGTGACCGCAGGTGACGCGTCCCTGCCAGCCGCGCTGCAGCGTGAAGGCCGCAATGTCGGCCAGGGCGGTGGCGTCGGCGTCCAGCCCTTCGTCGACGTGGAAGTCCAGGTCCAGGTCGTGTGCGGTGGCGAGGTCGAACACGGTGGCCAGGCGCCGCTGCACATCGGCGTGCCGGTAGATGAAGCAGCCCAGCACGCCGGCGGCGGCTTTCACCTGCCGCGCCATCTCGCCTGCCCAGGTGAGGTCGTCTAACTGGTCGAGTGCGGTGAGCGACACCCACTGGATCTCGATGCGCCCGCGCCACGCGTCCCGCAGCGATTCGATCACGTCCACCGATGGCGGGCGCTCGCGCGACATCCAGTCGAGGTGGGTTCGCACGGCGCGCACGCCACTGTCCCAGGCCTCCTGCAGGCCGCGCTCCATGCGCGGGCGCAGGTTCTGTGGTGTCCAGCCGGCGCGGTGTCGGGCGATCAGGTCGATGGCGCGGAACAGGTCGCCATTGGCCGGGCCCGTTTCGTGAACGGTGTGGGTCTTGTCCAGGTGCAGGTGCACATCGACCAGCGCAGGCAGCAGCAACCCCTGCGCGGCCGTGCCTGGCGCGCAAGGCGTGATCGCGTCGATGCGATCGCCCTGCCACTGCAGGTCGAACACCGTGGCCGCATCGCCGTGGTCGAAGCCACGAAGACCGGATGGAATGTGCACCGCCTGCAGCCGGTTCATGCGGCACCCTGCCACACGGTGCCCGGCTTCAGGGTGTCGGGTGCCAGCCGGTCCACCTCGTGCAGCAGGTCGGCCAGGCGGCGGCCTGCGTCGTCGATCACGGCCCGGCCCTTGTCGGCGGTGGCGCGGGTGGCGTCGCCGGCGGCGCCCCAGGCGTTGAGGTCCTGCATCTGCCACGCCACCTTGCCCGCGCCACTGCCCAGCAGCGGAAAGTCGCGCGCACGGTCGACCATGGCACTGTGAAACGCCCGCGCCTGGTCCATGCGCACCGTCTGCGGCGCCAGTGCCAGCATCATCGAGGTTTCCACATCCCCGGCATGGATGCCGAAGCGGTGTTCCTCGTCGGTGAACAGCGCCCTGACGTCGCTGGCCATCGGCAGGCTGAACCAGTTGGTCGACACCACGATCAGGTCGTGCGCCACGCGAAGGTCGCGGGCCACCGTTTCCATGAGCGCCACCTGGCCGCCGTGGCTGTTGAGCAGCACCAGCTTGCCGACACCCGCGCGGGCCACGCACGCGCCCAGCTCCATCCAGACCGCGCGCAAGGTCTCGGCGCTCATCGTGAGCGTGCCGGCATAGCGGGTGTGCTCGTTGCTTTTCCCCACCGCCTGGGTGGGCAGGAACAGGGCCGTCACATCCGCCTTGATGTGCGGCAGGCAGGCCGCGATCACACCGTCCACCAAGGTGGTGTCCACGCTCACTGGCAGGTGCGGCCCGTGCTGCTCGATGGCCGCCACGGGCAGCACCGCGATGGCGCGGGCAGCGGCACCGGTCTGCGCCAGTTCGGCGAAATCGCGGGCAGACCAGTCGGACCAGAAACGGGAAGCGGGCAGGGGCATGGGGGACGGCGGATGGATGTCGGACCGGCTGACGGCCCGGGTGGCAGAGCACACAACAAACCGCCCGACGAAGCAGCAAGAGACATGCCACGACCGGTGCGGTGAACACGGAAATAGTGCCAGAGCAGTATCGCTTTGGGCGACCCGCGAACGGAATATCACGGTGCGTTTGTGCGGTACCCGGTGGTGAATCACCCTTCTCTGCCCACGGTCGCCCACCCCAACCACCCGAATCCTGTCGTCCCATGCGCACCACCCACCCCCGTCTTTTTTCGCTGAGCCGGCTGTCTGGCGCGGCCGCCCTGGGCCTGTGCCTGCTCAGCGCCTGTGGCGGCTCGGGCGGCGGTGCATCGGCGCCACCCCCCACCGTGTCGGGCGTGGGCATGGGCGGCGCGCCAGCGCCGACCCTCACCCTGTCCAGCGCCAAGCGGCTCGACATCGCCTGGCCGGCCCAGCCGGGGGCCACGGCCATCCGCGTGCTGGTCGACCCCGATGGCGACACCTTCGAGCCCGAGCGGGTGCTGGCCGACCTGCCCGGCAGCGCCACCGGCCACGCGCTGGAGGTGTTTCTGCCCACCGCCGTGCAGGCCGTCTACCGGATCGAGGTCTGCATCGACGCCAACTGCGCCCGCTCGGCCCCGGCACAACTGACCGGCCAGCTGGCCGAGGGCGTCGGTTACCTCAAGGCGGCGGTGCCCACCTTCAATGCCGGGCTGGGTTGGACGGTGGCGCTCTCGGCCAACGGCGAGACGCTGGCGGTGGCGGCGACCGGCGTCGACAACAGCACGGGAGAAGTGCTGCTGTACGGGCGCACCGGGCTCGGCGCCTGGGCGCTGCAGTCGGTGGTGCGCGCGCCCAACGGTGAGGCCGACGATTCCTTCGGTCATGCGCTTTCGCTGTCCGCCAATGGGTCAATCCTGGCGGTGGGGGCCCGGAACGAGGACGGCTCGGCGTCTGCCCATCCGGTCACGGGCGACAACAACGACCTGGCCGACGCGGGGGCCGTCTATCTCTTCGAGCGCGCGGGCGCCGGGTGGAACCTGGCAGGGTACCTCAAGAGCACCACGGCAGAGGCCGACTACAACTTTGGCTATCGGTTGGACCTTTCGGCCAACGGCGCCACCCTGGTCGTTGGGTCGGCCCCACCGCTCGCGGCGGGCTCGTACGTCGAGGTGTTTGCCCGGGCCGGCGCCGGCTGGGCATTCGACACGGTGTTGTCTATGCCCCCTGGCAGCGGGACGCATGCGGGGTCTCTGGCCATCAGCGGCGATGGCGACACGGTGGCCGTGGGCGCCCATGCCGATGCCAGCGGTGGTGCCGGGGTGTACGCCGATCCGTTGACCGACACCTCCAGCCCGCAAAGCGGCGCCGTGCATGTGTGGGTTCGTGAACCGGCTGGCTGGGTGCGGCAGGCGTACCTGAAGTCGGGCGCGCCGCACCCGGGCGCGGAGTTCGGCAACGCGGTGGACCTGTCCCACAACGGCAACACGCTGGTGGTGGGCTCCCAGGGCGATGACGCCGACGAACAGGGCGTGGTCGACGTGGCCCTGCACGACCGGGCGGGCGCGGGGCATGTGTTCCAGCGCGACGCTGGCGCCTGGATGCAGACCACCTACCTCAAGGCCCCGGTGGCCGGCAAGTACGATCATGCCGGCTATTCAGTGGCTGTGTCGGGCGACGGGCTGACCATCGCCCTCGGTGCCGTTTGGGAGGACGGCGCGGGCCATGGCGTGGGGGGTGACGCGCAGGACAACAGCCTCACGGACCATGGTGCGGTGTGGTTGTTTCGCCGCTCGTTCGGTGCGTGGAACAGCGGTTACTACGTCAAGCCGAGCCACCGCGCGCCGACCAACTACGGTTCCAGATTCGGCGGTTCGGTGTCCTTGTCCGGCAATGGCGCCACGCTGGCCGTGGGCGCTAGTGGCCAATCGGACAACGCCAGCGGCGTGGTCGCCGATCCCACCGGCTACAGCGGTGGCGCCCTGCTCAGCGGCGCGGCCTACCTGTACTGACCCTGTTGGACAGAACCTGGGCCGATCCGGCGGCCGACGAACGCGGCCGTTCACGGGCAGGCCGCCGGCGGTCGCCGGCAGGGCCCTGATGGCCCTTGATGCCCTGTGGGCGCTTCAGTAGTGCGGCGGCAGTTCGTCGCGCAGGCTGCGAAACCCCGGCTGTCCGTCTTCGGCGCCCCGCCGCCGCAGGTCGGCCACCTCGGCAAGCAGGCGCTGGATCTGCTCCTGCTGGCGGGCCACCTGGGCGTTCAGGGTGTCCAGCAGGTCTTCGGCGTAGCTGAGCTTGATTTCGAGCTCGGTGAGGCGTTGGTCGGCGGCGTTCATGCCCCGATTGGACACCCAACCCGCCCGCGGCCGCCCGGGCCATCGTTCAGTGTTTGCTGAACGCGCCCGCCAGAAATCGTGAATTCCCCTCCCGGCCGCCCGGCCCTAGAGTCGCAGGCTGTTCCCTGACGAGGCGATGCCATGCTCCAAGCCCTGATTTTCGACGTCGACGGCACCCTGGCCGACACCGAGCGCGTGCACCTGGAGGCGTTCAACCGCGCGTTCGCCGACGAAGGCTTGGGCTGGCACTGGGACGAGGCGCTGTACACGCGGCTGCTCGAGATCTCCGGCGGGCGCGAGCGCATGCGCCACTACTGGACCACCCAGAACCCGGGCGTGACCGAACTCGATTCGGGCGCGGTTCGAGCCACCGTCGACCGCCTGCACGAGATCAAGACCGCGCACTACGAGGCCGCGGTCAACGAAGGCCGGGTGTCGCTGCGCCCGGGGGTGCTGGCCCTGATCGAGCAGGCCCTGGCCGACGGCCTGCAACTGGCGATCGCCACCACCACGTCGCCGGTCAACATCGCCGCCCTGCTGCGCGGCGCCATGGGCGCCGACTGGCGTTCGCGGTTTGCGGCCATCGGCGACGCGTCGTCATCGCCGGTGAAGAAGCCCGACCCGCAGGTCTACCTGCAGGTGCTGCGCGACCTGCGCCTGCCAGCGAGTGCCTGCTTGGCCTTCGAGGATTCGCGCAACGGCCTGCAGGCCGCGCGCGCCGCCGGCCTGCCCACCGTCATCACGCCCACCGGCTTCACGGCCCACCAGCGGTTCGATGGCGCCTTGCGGGTGTTGCCCGACCTGGCCGGCGTGACGACCGACGACCTGCGTGCCTGGCTCGGCCCGCAGCGCGCCGCGGCCTGACCTCGCGCCGCCGACTGCGCTGCCCTAACCGGGGCGTCAGATCCGCGGGCCCAGCAGCGGCCTGTCGTGCTCGATGAGCAAGGGTTCACCGCGTTCGATGACGAAATAGCGGAACGCCTCGGCCGCCGGCGACAGCACCTTGCTCTGCAGGTGCACCACGTGCCAGGTGCGCATCACCGGCGTGTCTTCCACGTCCACCCGCATCAGCAGGCCCAGGCTGAGTTCGAGTCCCATGGTGTGCAGCGACAGGAAGCTGATGCCCATGCCCGCCATCACCGCCTGCTTGATGGCTTCGTTGCTGCTCATCTCCATGGCGATCTGCGGTTCGAACCCGCGGTCGTTGAAGAAGCGCTCCATGACGTCGCGCGTGCCCGACCCCTGTTCGCGCACGATGAACGGGTAGGGCGCCAGCGACTTGAGCGGCGGGTGCCCGATGGCCATCAACGGGTGGCCGGGCGGGCACACAAACACCTGCGGATGTGCCGCAAACGGCTCGCTGCGCGCCGACAGCTCGGGCGGTGGCCGGCCCATGATGGACAGGTCGACCTCGCCGGCCTCCATCTGCTTGACCAGCGCCTCGCGGTTGTTGGCCACCGTCAGGCGCACGTCGATGCCCGGGTGGTCCTGGCGAAACTGCCCCAGCAGGCGCGGCACGAAGTACTTGGCCGTGCTCACCATGCCGACCGTGAGCAGGCCGTGCTCGAGCTTCTTGAAGCGCGCCATCGCGTTGTCGGCGTCGCGCAGCGCGCCCAGCATGCGCTTGGCGTGCACCACGAAGTACTCGCCGGCGGTCGACAGGGTCATGGTGCGGCCCTGGCGGTCGAACAGCGGCAGGCCGACCTGGTTCTCCAGCTCCTTGATCTGCATCGACACCGCTGGCGGGGTGAGGTGCAGCGTCTGGGCGGCCGCGGTCACGCCGCCGCGCTGCGCCACCTCCAGAAACACCCGCAACTGGCGAAAGCTCAGGTTCATCGTTCAGTTCCGCCTGAATGAAATGCCAAGAAACATTGACTGGCCTTTATAGCAGCGGCCTCCCAAGATGGCGACACCCGATGGCAGTCCGCCAGCGCGAAGCACCAGGAGACCAGCCGCATGAATGCCCCCGTCGACGCCGCCCTGAAGGCCGAAGCCACCCAGATCACCGACGCGAAAAAGCGCTACAGCGCCGGCGTGCTGAAGTACCGCCAGATGGGTTACTGGGTGCCCGATTACCAGCCCAAGGACACCGACACCCTG
Source organism: Hydrogenophaga sp. XSHU_21 (assembly GCA_046604145.1). Lineage (GTDB taxonomy): Bacteria > Pseudomonadota > Gammaproteobacteria > Burkholderiales > Burkholderiaceae_C > Hydrogenophaga. The sequence goes on along the minus strand of JBKIXD010000002.1, from coordinate 309,158 downwards.
TGCCTGTTCCGCATCACCCCGCAGGAAGGGGTGGACCCGATCGAGGCGGGCGCGGCGGTGGCCGGTGAGTCGAGCACCGCCACCTGGACCGTGGTCTGGACCGACCGCCTGACCGCCTGCGACAACTACCGCGCCAAGTGCTACCGGGTCGACCCGGTGCCGGGGCGCCCTGGCGAGTACTTCGCCTGGGTGGCCTACGACATCATCCTGTTCGAAGAAGGCTCGATCGCCAACATGACGGCCAGCCTGATCGGCAACGTGTTCAGCTTCAAGCCGCTGAAGGCGGCGCGGCTCGAGGACATCCGCGTGCCGGTGGCCTACGTCAAGACCTTCAAGGGGCCACCCACCGGGCTGATCGTCGAGCGCGAGCGCCTCGACAAGTTCGGCCGACCGCTGCTGGGCGCCACCACCAAGCCCAAGCTGGGCCTGTCGGCCCGCAACTACGGCCGCGTGATCTACGAAGGCCTCAAGGGCGGCCTCGACTTCATGAAAGACGACGAGAACATCAACTCGCAACCCTTCATGCACTGGCGCGACCGTTTCCTGTACGTGATGGACGGCGTGAACAAGGCCAGCGCCATGACCGGCGAGGTGAAGGGCTCTTATCTGAACGTCACCGCCGGCACCATGGAAGCGATCTACGAGCGCGCCGAGTTCGCCAAAAGCCTGGGCAGCGTGATCATCATGATCGACCTGATCGTGGGCTGGCCGTGCATCCAGAGCCTGGGTGAATGGTGCCGCCGCAACGACATGATCCTGCACCTGCACCGTGCGGGCCACGGCACCTACACGCGTCAGAAGAACCACGGCGTGAGCTTCCGCGTCATCGCCAAGTGGCTGCGGCTGGCCGGTGTGGACCACATGCACACCGGCACCGCGGTGGGCAAACTCGAGGGCGACCCGATGACCGTGCAGGGGTACTACAACGTCTGCCGCGAGGCCTACAACCGCCAGGACCTGCAGCGCGGCCTGTTCTTCGACCAGGACTGGTGCGACCTGAAGAAGGTGATGCCGGTCGCCTCGGGGGGCATCCACGCCGGCCAGATGCACCAGTTGATCGACCTGTTCGGGGACGACGTGGTGCTGCAGTTCGGTGGCGGCACCATCGGCCACCCGGCCGGCATTCAGGCGGGTGCAGTGGCCAACCGCGTGGCCCTGGAGGCGATGGTCAAGGCCCGCAACGAAGGCAAGGACATCGCCCAGGAAGGCCCCGACATCCTGAAGAAGGCGGCGCAGTTCTGCACCCCGCTCAAGCAGGCGCTCGACACCTGGGGCGACGTGTCGTTCAACTACACCTCCACCGACACCAGCGACTTCGCCGTGACGGCGGCCGTGTCGCGCTGAACATTCCCCTCAGGAGCCCCCACCATGATGACCAACCCCACCGGCCGCGTGACACAAGGCCAGTTCAGTTTCCTGCCCGACCTGTCGGACGACGAGATCCGGGCCCAGATCGCCTACGGCCTCAAGCGCGGCTACTCGTGGAGCGTGGAATACACCGACGACCCGCACCCGCGCAACACCTACTGGGAAATGTTCGGCATGCCCATGTTCGACCTGCAGGACCCGGCCGGCGTGATGCTGGAGCTGGCCAACTGCCGCAAGACCTTTCCGAGCCACTACATCCGCCTGATGGCGTTCGACAGCACGCGCGGTGTCGAAAGCATCGCGATGAGCTTCATCGTCAACCGCCCGGCGAAGGAACCCGGCTTCGGCCTGGTGCGCCAGGAAACCGACGGCCGCCAGATCCGCTACACCATCCACTCTTACGCCACGGACCGGCCGGAAGCCGAAAGGTATTGAGGGGAATGGCTCCCCCCGCGCCGCTTCGCGTCACCCCCCTGAGGGGGGCGGCGCCTGAGGACCGGCGGAGCCGGATCCTCGGCGCCCTCGGTTTGGACACGTGCTCCGGAGACTTGATGTGAACGCTCCCCTTTACGCCATCCCTGGACAGACGCGGTCTGAGCCGGCGCCTATCGCGGTCGAACCGTCCGCCACCCCGCCGCGCACGGTGGGGGAGGTGCTGGCGCAGAGCCAGGTGGAGGCGGTGCTGGGCGAGCTGGACCGCGACCTGGTGGGGCTGGTGCCGGTGAAGCGGCGCATCCGCGACATTGCGGCCTTGCTGGTGATCGACCGGTTGCGGCTGGCGCATGGGCTCCAGGCGTCGTCCGGTGCGAACGCGCCGAGCCTGCACATGTGCTTCACCGGCAACCCGGGCACCGGCAAGACAACGGTGGCGATGCGCATGGCGCAGATCCTGCATCGGCTGGGCTATGTGCGGCAGGGCCACCTGGTGGCGGTCACCCGCGACGACCTGGTGGGCCAGTACATCGGCCACACCGCGCCCAAAACCAAAGAGGTGCTGAAGAAAGCCATGGGCGGGGTGTTGTTCATCGACGAGGCCTATTACCTCTACCGCCCCGAGAACGAACGCGACTACGGGCAGGAGGCGATCGAGATCCTGTTGCAGGTGATGGAGAACCAGCGCGACGACCTCGTGGTGATCCTGGCCGGTTACAAGGACCGCATGGACACCTTCTTTCAGAGCAACCCCGGCATGAGCTCGCGCATCGCGCACCACCTCGACTTTCCCGATTACGCCCACGGCGAACTGCTGCAGATCGGCGACCGCATGCTGGGTGCCATGAACTACCGGTTTGCCGACGGCGCGCGCGACGTGTTCGGCGAATACCTCACCCGCCGCCTCGGCCAGCCGCACTTTGCCAACGCCCGCAGTGTGCGCAACGCGCTCGACCGCATCCGCCTGCGCCAGGCCAGCCGCCTTTTTGCCGACCGCGACCGCGCGCTGGAGCGCGATGATCTGGTCACGCTCACCGCCGAGGACATCCGCGCCAGCCGCGTGTTTCTCGACGCGAAGAATTCCTGAACCTCCGAGGCCACCATGCCACTGTCACGCCGCTACACACTCACGCAGTTTCTCATCGAAGAGCGCCGCCGCTACCCCGAGGCCAGTGGCGACTTCAACGCCCTCATCCTCGACGTGTCCATGGCGTGCAAGGCGATTGCACGCAGCGTGGCGTTCGGCGTGCTGGGTGATGTGATCGGCCAGCAGGGCAGCACCAACGTGCAGGGCGAGGCGCAGCAGAAGCTCGACGTCATCAGCAACGAGATCTTTCTGCGCGCCAACGAATGGGGCGGTCATCTCGCGGGCATGGCGTCCGAGGAGATGGAGGCCCCTTATCCGATTCCCGGCGAATACCCGCGCGGCAAGTACCTGCTGGTGTTCGATCCGCTCGATGGCTCCAGCAACATCGACGTCAACGTGTCCGTGGGCAGCATCTTCTCGGTGCTGCGTGCGCCCCGCGACGTGATCGACTCGGGCCGTGAAATCACCGCCAACGATTTCCTGCAGCCCGGCACCGAGCAGGTGGCCGCGGGTTACGCGCTGTACGGTCCCACGACCATGTTCGTGCTCACGGTGGGCAGTGGCGTGCACGGCTTCACGCTGGACCCCAACCTGGGCGAGTTCAAGCTCACGCACCCGAAGATCCGCATCCCCGAAGACACCCACGAGTTCGCGATCAATGCGTCGAACGCCCGTTTCTGGGAGCCCCCGGTGAAGCGCTACGTGGACGAATGCCTGGCCGGGCGCACCGGCCCGCGCGGCAAGGACTTCAACATGCGCTGGATTGCGAGCATGGTGGCCGAGGCCCACCGCATCCTCATGCGCGGCGGCGTGTTCCTGTACCCGCGGGACACCAAGGACGCTGGCAAGCCTGGCCGCCTGCGCCTGCTTTACGAGGCCAACCCGATCGGCATGGTGATCGAGCAGGCCGGTGGCCGCGCCAGCACCGGCCGCGAGCCCATGCTGTCGGTCAGGCCGTCGTCGCTGCACCAGCGCATCGGGCTGGTGTTCGGCTCCAGGAACGAGGTCGAGCGCATCGAGCGCTACCACCGCGAACCCGCCATGGTCCACGAGCACAGCCCGCTGTTCACCGAGCGCAGCTTGTTCCGCGACGCCGCCTGAGCCGGAGCCGATCCCATGTCCGAACGCCACCCCATCATCGCCATCACCGGCTCCAGCGGCGCTGGCACGTCCACCGTCACGCGCACTTTCCAGAACATCTTCCGCCGCGAGGGCGTCAGCGCCGCCATCGTTGAAGGCGACAGCTTTCACCGGTTCGACCGCCAGACCATGAAGGCCCGGATGGCCGAGGCCGAGGCGGCGGGCAACCGGAACTTCAGCCACTTCGGTCCCGACTCGAACCTGTTCGACGAGATCGAATCGCTGTTCCGAACCTACTCGGCCAGCGGCACCGGCCGGCACCGCAAGTACCTGCACAACGCCGAAGAGGCCGCGCCCTACGCGCAGCCGCCCGGCACCTTCACCGCGTGGGAGCCGCTGCCCGAACCCACTGACATGCTGTTCTACGAAGGCCTGCACGGCGCGGTGGTGACGCCCGAGGTCAACGTGGCGCAGTACCCCGACCTGCTCATCGGCGTGGTGCCGGTGATCAACCTGGAGTGGATCCAGAAGCTCTGGCGCGACAAGCACATGCGCGGCTACACCGCCGAGGCGGTGACCGACACCATCCTGCGCCGCATGCCCGATTACGTGAACTACATCTGCCCGCAGTTCCAGCACACCCACGTCAATTTCCAGCGCGTGCCCATCGTGGACACCAGCAACCCGTTCGTGGCGCGCGACGTGCCGACCGCCGACGAGAGCATGGTGGTGATCCGCTTTGCCAAGCCCAAGGGCATCGACTTCCAGTACCTGCTCAACATGATCAACGGCTCGTGGATGAGCCGCGCCAACACCATCGTGGTGCCGGGCGGAAAGATGGAGCTCGCCATGCAACTGATCTTCACGCCCTTCATCTGGCGCATGGTCGAGCGCCGCAAACGTGCCCTGGGGACCGCATGAACGCGCGCCTGCACGTCAGTCCCCCGCCCGCGCTGGCGCGGCGCATGGCCAACGCCATCCGCATGCTGGCGGTGGACGCGGTGGAGAACGCCAAAAGCGGTCACCCCGGCGCCCCGATGGGCATGGCCGACATCGCCGAGGTGCTGTGGAACCGCCACCTGCGCCACAACCCGGTCAACCCGCACTGGCCCGACCGCGACCGCTTCGTGCTGTCCAACGGCCATGGCTCCATGCTGATCTATGCGCTGCTGCACCTCACGGGCTACGCGCTGCCCATGCAGGAGCTGAAGAACTTCCGCCAGCTGCACAGCAAGACGGCCGGCCACCCCGAGGTGGGCATCACCCCCGGCGTGGAGACCACCACCGGGCCGCTGGGCCAGGGCATCACCAACGCGGTGGGCATGGCGCTGGCCGAGAAGCTGCTGGCGGCCGAGTTCAACCGGCCGGGCCACGACATCGTCGACCACCACACCCACGTGTTCCTGGGTGACGGCTGCCTGATGGAGGGCATCAGCCACGAGGCCTGCTCGCTGGCGGGCACGCTGCGCCTGAGCAAGCTGATCGCCTTCTACGACGACAACGGCATCAGCATCGACGGCCACGTGCAGGGCTGGTTCACCGACGACACACCGCGCCGGTTCGAGGCCTACGGGTGGCATGTGATCCCCCGGGTCGACGGCCACGACCCGGTGGCGATCGAGGCCGCGGTGGTGGCCGCCAAGGCGCAGTCCGGACGGCCCGACGGGCGTCCCACCCTCATCTGCTGCCAGACCGTGATCGGCCAGGGCTCCCCCAACAAGGCCGGCACGCACGACGTGCACGGCGCGGCGCTCGGTCCGGCCGAGGTGCAGGCCACGCGCGACGCACTGGGTTGGACGCACCCGCCGTTCGAACTGCCCTCCGACGTGACCGAGGCGTGGAATGCGGTGGCCCGCGGCCAGGCGCTCGAAGCCGACTGGCAGCGCCGCTTTGCGCTGTACCGCGCCGCCCACCCCGCGCTGGCCGACGACTTTCTGCGGCGCATGGCCGGTCACCTGCCCGCGGGTTGGTCGGCCCGGCTGCCGTCGCTGCTGCAGTCGCTCGCCCAACGGGGCGAAGCCGTGGCCACCCGCAAGGCCAGCCAGCTGGCGCTGGACGCCATCGCCCCCCTGCTGCCCGAGCTGTTCGGTGGCAGCGCCGACCTGACCGCCTCCAACCTCACCAACTTCAAGACCTGCGTGAAGGCCGGTCGCGACACCTGGGGCAACCACCTGAGCTACGGCGTGCGCGAATTCGGCATGGCCGCCATCATGAACGGCGTGGCGCTGCACGGCGGGTACATCCCCTACGGCGGCACCTTCCTCACCTTCAGCGACTACTCGCGCAACGCCATCCGCATGGCCGCGCTCATGAAGCAGCGCGTCATCCATGTCTTCACCCACGACTCCATCGGTCTGGGCGAAGACGGCCCCACGCACCAGAGCGTGGAGCACATCCCGAGCCTGCGCCTGATTCCCCAGCTCGATGTCTGGCGCCCGGCGGACCAGCTCGAGGCGGCGGTGGCCTGGGCCTGTGCGATCGAGCGGCGCGACGGCCCGTCGGCGCTGTGCCTGTCGCGCCAGAACCTGCCGCCACTGACCGCGCTGGCGATGGTCGAGGGCATGCGGCGCGGCGGCTACGTGCTGATCGACGCGGAGAATCCGCAGGCGGTGCTGATCGGCACCGGTTCAGAACTGCAGCTGGCGGTGAAGGCGCAGCAGATGTTGCAGGCCGAAGGCATCCGGGTGCGGGTGGTGTCAATGCCGTCCACCAGCGTGTTCGACCGGCAGGACGCGGCCCACCAGGACGCGGTGTTGCCGCCCGGCCTGCCCGCGGTGGCGGTGGAGGCGGCGCACCCGGATGTCTGGCGCAAGTACGTGGGGCGACAAGGCGCCGTGATCGGTATCGCCTCGTTCGGCGAATCGGCCCCCGCCGGCGTGCTGTACGCGCATTTCGGCATCACCGCCGAGCGGGTGGCGCAAGCGGTGCGGGAGCGCGTGTGAGCGCCTTCGACCTCATCTTCTTCGACCTCGACGGCACGCTGATCGAGACCGCGCCCGAGATCGCCGACGCGGTCAACGACACGCTCAAGGCCTTCGACCGGCCGGCGGTGACCCAGCAGCAGGTGAACGACTGGATCGGCCACGGCACGCGCGAACTGCTGATCCAGGCGCTGGCGTTCACCGACCGAATCACCAGCACCGAGGTGCGCGGCAGCGCCAGCTTTGCGCGCATCGAACAGGCCTTCGTGCAGCACTACCAGAAGCGCTGCGGCACGCGCAGCCACCTGTATCCGCGCGTGCGGGAGGTGCTGCAGCAGCTGCGCGATCAGGGGGTGAAGCTGGTGGTGGTGACGAACAAGGAGGGTCGCTACACCCGCACCGTGCTCGATGCCCATCGCCTCATGCCGATGTTCGATCGGATCGTCAGCGGCGACACCTTCGCCGTCAAGAAACCGGACCCCACGGCCATCCGGGACAGCCTGTCCATGTTCGGGGTGCTGCCCGAGCGCTCGCTGTTCGTGGGCGATTCGTCGATCGATGTGGCGACCGCCCGCAACGGCGGCATCGCGGTCTGGGCGCTGCCTTATGGCTACAACATGGGTCAACCGATCGAGTCGGCGCGGCCCGACCGCGTCATCGCGGATTTTTCGGCGTTGGTGGCCTGACGCCCCTGGGCCGGGTCTCCAGCCCGGTCACTTGCTGCCCAGGTACTCGGCCACCGCGGCCATTTCCAGCTCGGTCATGCGCTCGGCCACCGCGTGCATCACCGCGTTGTCGTTGGTGCGCTCGCGTTTGTTGAACTGCTTGAGCTGGGTCTGGATGTAGCCCGGAAACTGTCCCGCCAGGCGCGGCAGGTTGGCAGCGCCTTCGGCGGTGCCGCCATGGCAGCTGGCGCACGCGGGCAGTCCGCTGAAGCGGTTGCCGTTCTGGTAGATGTAGCGGCCCACCGTGGCCAGTTGGGGGTCCTTGGCCTCTTCGGCCGGGAGCCGCTGGGTCTCGTAGTAGCGCCCCACGGCCAGCATGTCTTCGGGCGTCAGGTTCGCGACCATGGGGGCCATGGCGCTGCTCTTGCGCGTGCCGTTCTTGAAGGCGGCGAGCTGCTTGGCAATGTATTCCGCATGCTGCCCGGCCAGGCGGGGAAACACCTCGCTGGTGGATTCGCCCTGCATGCCGTGGCACAGGAAGCAGGAGCCACCGACGATGCGCTTGGCGCGCGCCGCGTCGTCGGTCTGCGCGATGGCGCCACCGGCGGACAGCAGGAAGAGGGCGGGGGTGAACCACAGCGCGGTTCGGCGCCAGAACGTCATTGCATCACCTTCGACTGATGTTTGAGGGCGTGAAAAAGGCCGCGGCGTGCCGCGGCCTTGGTCCCGTCAGGCCAGGGTGTCGGCCCAGATGTTGCGGGCCCACGCCATGGCATAGCGGCCCTCGAGTTCGCTCGCCGCCGCCGAGACGCCGCCCGAGCCGGGCACCGCCAGCATGGTCTTGCGCTCGGCGTCGTAGCGGTGGACGCTGGCCACGTGCACCACGTCGGTCGCCGTGACGAAGCTGTAGCAGGTGTTGGCGTAGATCGGCAGGGACGGAGGCTCCTTGCCCTGCAACAGCGACACCACCGCCGCAGCGCAGGTCTTGCCGTGCTGGTTGGCCATGTGGCCGGACTTGGGCATGGCCGGTGCGATCTGGATCGCATCGCCGAGCACGTGGATGTTCTTCTGTGCCTTCGACTCGAAGGTGAGGAAGTCCACTTCGCACCATCGGTTGTTGGCGGTGGCCAGCCCGGTCTTGACGGCAATGGCACCGGCGCGCATGTCGGGCAGCACGTTGGCCACACCGGCCTTGAAGTCGTCGTTGAACTCGAACTTCAGCGTGTTGGTGGCCACGTCCACGTCCACCACCTTGTGCTTGGGGCGGTATTCGATCATGCCCTTGTAGTGCTCGTCCCATGCCTTCAGGAACAGGCCCTTCTTGGACTGGATGTCGTCGTTGGCGTCGAAGATCACCACCTTGCTGCGGGGCTTGGCCGTCTTGAAGTAGCTGGCCACCATGCAGGCGCGTTCGTACGGGCCGGGCGGGCAGCGGTAAGGCGCCAGCGGAATCGAGATGGCATAGGTGCCGCCATCGGGCAGCGCCTTGAGCTGGTCGTGCAGCATCGCCGTCTGCGGTCCGGCCTTCCAGGCGTGCAGTACCTTGTCCTGCGCGCCGGGCTTGTTCAGTCCGGGGATGCCGCTCAGCATGAAGTCGATGCCGGGCGAGACGATCAGGCGGTCGTAGGGCAGTTCACCACCGCTGGCGAGCTTGACCGTGCGCTTGGCGGGGTCGATGCTGTCGACCATGTCGCGCACCACCTTGACGCCATGACGGCGGGTCAGGTTGTCGTATGGCGTGGTGATGTCGGCCATGGTCTTGTGCCCGCCCACCACCAGGTTGGAGATGGGGCAGGAGACGAAGGCGGTGTTGGGCTCGATCAGCGTGACGTCGATGCTGTAGTCGGAGAACATGCGCACGTACTTGGCTGCGGTGGCACCACCGTAGCCCCCGCCCACCACCACCACCTTGGCACCGCTGCCGCCCATGCTGGCACAGCCTCCGAGAACCCCCAGCCCGGCCACCGCGGAAGTGGCGCCCAGGCTTTGAACGAACTGACGGCGTTTCATGTTGGGGCTCCTCACTTCTTCTGGGCCGCGAAATAGGCGGCGATCTGGGCCAGCTGCTCGTCGGTGTAGCCCTTGGACAGCTGATGCATGATGGTCGCCGGCTTGCGGCCGGACTTGAAGTCGAGCAGCTTCTGCAGCATTTCGTCCTTGTCCTTGCCCGCCAGCGATTCGTTGCCGGGCTGCGCACGGCCATCGGTGCCATGGCAGTTGGCGCAGGCAGCGGCCCACACCTTGATCTGGTTCACCTGGGCCTGTGCCGTGGCGGCTGCGGCCAGCAGCACCGCGCCTGCCAGCCATCTCCTCGTCTCGCGCATCATCGTCTCCGGTAGCTGATTGAAAAGGTCATGCATCCAAAACTGTAGCAGCGGGGCGGTCGAGATCGAAAATCGGGGGCTTCGACAGCGGCGTGGCGCGGGTCAGGGACTGCATCCGGGGAGGGCGTCCGCCGCCGACGGCGGGAGCGACCAACCTGTGCCGATTGGAGGGCAGGGCGCCGAAAAAAGCATCAAGGGTTTCTACCCATCCAAATATCAGCATTTACGGATATAGTCGATTCCCTCAAACACCGTCATCAGGAGCCACGCCGTGTCGGACGCGCTGGATCACCCCATCGGCCGGGTCTTGCCCGCCCCCGAGAACCACCTGAATGCCGCGGGCCTGGAGCAGGCGCGCAAGGCACGCCGCAGCTTCATGGGCAAGGCGCTGGCCATGGGGGCCGGTGCCATCGCGGCCGCGCAGGCGCCCCGCGCGCGGGCTGCCGACGGCGACCCGGCCATCCTCGAGCTGCCCGAACACACACGCGGCCTCGGCCGCCCCGTGGCCGAACGCCCCTACGGCCTGCCCAGCAAGTGGGAAGCCAACCTGCAGCGCCGCGAAAGCCCGGGCCTCACCCGGGTGCCTCAGGCCTCGGTCAGTTTCACGCCGCTGCAGGGCCTGTTCGGCATCATCACCCCCAGCGGCCTGCACTTCGAGCGCCACCACCAGGGCTGGTGGGACATCGACCCCAGCAAGCACCGCCTCATGGTGCACGGCCTGGTGAAGCGCTCGCGCGTGTTCACCATGGACGACCTGATGCGCCTGCCCAGCGTCTCGCGCATCCACTTCATCGAGTGCGGCGCCAACTCGGCGCCCGAGTGGGGCAACGTGGCCCTGCCCACCGTGCAGTACACGCACGGCATGGTGAGTTGCTCGGAGTTCACCGGCGTGTTGCTGTCGACGCTGTTGGAGATGTGCGGCATCGACAGGAAGGCCGCGAAATACGTGCTGGCCGAAGGCGCCGACGGCTCGTCGATGACGCGGACCATCGACATCGAACGCGCCATGGACGACTGCATCGTGGCCTGGGGCATGAACGGCGAAATGCTGCGCCCGGAGAACGGCTACCCGCTGCGCCTGGTGGTGCCGGGCATCCAGGGCGTGAGCTGGGTCAAGTACCTGCGCCGCCTCGAGGTGGGCGACCAGAAATGGGCCTCCAAGGACGAGGCGGTGCACTACATCGACCTGATGCCCGACGGCACGCACCGCCAGTACACCGGCATCCAGGAATGCAAGAGCGTGATCACCACTCCGTCCGGTGGACAGACGCTGCTCGACAAGGGCTACTACAACATCAGCGGCCTGGCCTGGTCCGGTCGCGGCCGCATCAAGCGGGTGGACGTCAGCGTGGACGGCGGCCGCAACTGGCGCACCGCGCGCCTCGAAGGGCCCGTGCTGGACAAGGCACTGAGCCGCTTCAACATCGACTGGGTCTGGGACGGAAAACCCGCGGTGCTGCAGGCGCGTGCCATCGACAGCACCGGCTACGTGCAGCCCAAGATCAACCAGCTTCGCGCCGTGCGCGGCACCCGCTCGATCTACCACCAGAACGCCATCCAGTCGTGGCGCGTGGCCGAGAACGGCGAAGTGTCCAACGTTCAAGTCTATTGAGGAGCGCGGCATGCGCAGATTCATCGTCGCCCCCCTCGGATTGGCCCTCGCGCTGGCCGCTGGCGCGGTCCTGGCGCAGGGCGCGCCGTGGCAAGGCATCGGGCGGGAGGCCACTTCCGCGGAAATCAAGGCCTGGGACATCGACGTGCGGCCGGACTTCAAGGGCCTGCCCGCCGGTGCCGGCAGTGTCTCGCTGGGCGAGACCGTCTGGGAAGCGCAGTGCGCGTCGTGCCACGGCGTCTTCGGCGAATCCAACGAGGTGTTCACACCCATCGTCGGGGGCACCACCGCAGCGGACATCGCGCGCGGTCGGGTGAAGAACCTCGAGCAGGGCAGCATCTATCCGCAGCGCACCACGCTCATGAAGGTGGCCACGGTGTCCACCCTGTGGGACTACATCAACCGCGCCATGCCCTGGAACGCGCCCAAGAGCCTCAAGCCCGACGAGGTCTACGGCGTGCTGGCGTACATCCTGCACCTGGGTAACGTGGTGCCGGCCGACTTCACGCTGTCGGACAAGAACATTGCCGAGGTGCAGCAGCGCATGCCCAACCGCAACGGCATGGTGTTCCACGAGCCGCTGTGGAAGGTGTCCGGAAAGGGCGACGTGAAGAACGTGGCCTGCATGAAGGACTGCCCGACCGACGCGAAGGTGCGTTCATCGCTGCCCGACTTTGCGCGCGACGCGCACGGCAACATCCAGGAACAGAACCGCGTGGTGGGCCCGGTGCGCGGCGCCGACACCACGCAACCCGCCCCGACCGCGCCCGTGGGCACCGGCGCCGCCCGCCCTGCCGCACCGGTGGTGGTGGCTGCCGCGCCCGCGGCCGCCGGCGGCATCGATGTGAAGGCGGTGCTGGCGGGCAACGGCTGCACGGCCTGCCATGGTGTCAGCAACAAGATCGTCGGACCCGCGTTCACCGAGATCCTGGCCAAACACAAGGGGCGCGCCGACCTCGAGGCCTATCTGACGGGAAAGATCAAGGGCGGCGGCAGCGGTGTGTTCGGCGCCATTCCGATGCCCGCTCAGCCCCAGCTCAAGGACGCAGAGGCGCAGGCGATCGCCCGCTGGATCGCGGCCGGTCCCAAGTGAAGTCGATGACTGACTGGGCCCTTTGGACTACAGCGTTTTCCCCTCATCCGTTTATCGAGGAGACATTAGCCTATGACCATGAAGTTTTTGATCAGCACGGTTGCCGCCCTCGGTGCGTTGGCTGTCGCACCGGCTCAGGCATTCGACGCCGCCGCCGCCAAGGCGCTGGCCGCCAAGAGCGCCTGCCTGGCGTGCCACGCGGTGGACCGAAAGCTGGTCGGCCCCTCCTACAAGGAAGTCGCCGCCAAGCACAAAGGCCAGGCCGACGCCCTTGAAAAGGTGGCGGCACGCATCAAGTCCGGTGGTGCAGGCATGTACGGTGCGGTCCCCATGCCGGCGCAGCCCAACCTGAAAGACGACGAGTTGAAGCTCCTGGCCGCCTGGATTCTCGCCGGCGCGCCCGACAAGTAAACTCGATTCCCCCCTCCGCTTTCGCACAGGAGTTCAAGATGTACAAAACCCGCCGAGACGCCCTCAAGACCACCGGTGCCCTTGCCACCCTGGTGTCCCTGGGCGTGATCACCCAGAGCCAGGCCCACGCCGCGCTCGACCGTGCCAGCTTTGAAGTGAAAACGATGGCCGACGCGCTCAAGGCCGTGGGTGGCACGCCCGCCAACAGCGACCAGGTCACCGTGGTGGCCCCCGACATTGCCGAGAACGGCGCCGTGGTGCCGATCGGGGCATCGAGCAAGGTGCCCAACACCACCGAGATCTTCCTGATCGTCGAAAAGAACCCGATGCCGCTGGCCGCCGCCTTCACCATCCCGGCCGGCACCGTGGCCGAGGTCTCCACCCGGCTCAAGATGGGCCAGAGTTCCAACGTGATCGCGGTGGTCAAGGCCGACGGCAAGCTGCTGTCGGCGACCAAGGAAACCAAGGTCACCCTGGGCGGCTGCGGCGGCTGAACGCCCCGCACACCCTTCGTACAACCCACCGAAATCAGGAGTCCCAAATGGCTGATCCGATGCGCATCCGCGCCGCCGTTGCCGACGGCGAGACCACCGTCCGCGTGCTCATGTCGCACGTCATGGAACCCGGCACCCGCCGCGACAGCGCGGGCGCCCTCATCCCCGGCCACTTCATCCAGAACGTGGAAGCCACCCACAACGGCAAGGTCGTGCTGCAGGCGCAGTTCACCGGCGCCGTGTCGCAGAACCCCTTCCTGTCCTTCAAGTTCAAGGGCGGCGCCAAGGGCGACAAGGTGGTGGTGAAGTGGACCGACAACAAGAACGACGCGCGCACCGACGAAGCCACGATTGCCTGAACGCGCAGGTTCGTGCCCGACCCAGGGGAGGGTCGGGCGCGCTGAAGTCACGACAACGCCCACCCCGATGAGGAGACAACCCCGATGAAACGACCCAACCCGCTTCTGGCGTCCTTGTTGCTGGCCACATGCGCCGCATCCGCTGCCCATGCGCAGACGGCCGCCGAGGGCATTGCCAAGTACCGCGAAATGCTGCAGGACGGCAACCCGGCCGAGCTGTTCGAGATGAAGGGCGAAGAGCTCTGGAAGCAGAAGCGCGGTCCGAAGAACGCGTCGCTCGAGCAATGCGACCTGGGCAAGGGCCCGGGCGTGATCAAGGGCGCGTTCGTCGAACTGCCGCGGCACTTCAAGGACACCAACCGCGTGGAGGACCTCGAGGGTCGGATCGTCACCTGCATGGAGACGCTGCAGGGCTTCAAGGGCGAGGAAATCCGCAAGACGGCTTTCGGCCGCGGTGAAATGGCCAACGTGACGGCGATGGCCACCTACGTGGCCACCCAGTCCAAGGGGATGGATTTCAACCTGCCGCAATCCCACGCGCAGGAAAAGATGATGTACGAGACGGGCAAGCGGATGTTCTTCACCCGCGGTGGCCCCCATGATTTTTCTTGTGCGTCGTGCCACGGCGAAGACAACAAGCGCATCCGCCTGCAGGACCTGCCCAACCTGACCAAGAACCCGGGCGACGGCGTCGGCTTTGCCGCGTGGCCCGCCTACCGCGTGTCCAACGCGCAGATGTGGGGCATGCAACTGCGTTTGAACGACTGCTTCCGCCAGATGCGCTGGCCCGAGCCCAAGTTCGGCAGCGACGCCACCATTGCGCTCAGCGTGTACATGGGCGTGAACGGCAAGGGCTCCGAGTCGATCGTGCCCGCCATCAAGCGCTGAAGAGGAGACACCGCATGACCAAGAACATCCTGATCGCCCTGCCGCTGGCCGCCCTCCTGGCGGCATGCTCCCTGCCGCCCTCGCAGGCCGACATCGAAAAAGCCACCGCCGACATGCTCAAGAACTCGTTCCAGACCCGTGGCATCGCCACGCTGGACCGGCTCGACCAGGACCAGGCCAATGCCGCCTGCATCCAGGCCGACATCTCGGGCAAACCCCTCGACGAGAAGCTGGCCAAAGCGATCGAAGAGGCCAACATGAAGACCGTGAAGTGGCCCGCTGACGGCAAGTTTCTCGGTGACTGGAAGCAGGGTGAAGCCATTGCGCAGAGCGGCCGTGGCCTGACCTGGACCGACGCGGCCACGCAGGCCAACGGCGGCAACTGCTACAACTGCCACCAGATCAGCAAGGAAGAAATCTCCTTCGGCACCCTCGGTCCCAGCCTGTACAACTACGGCAAGCTGCGCGGCGTGAGCGACCCCAACAGCCCGGCGGCCAAGGCCATCGTGGAATACACCTGGGGCAAGCTCTACAACGCGCGCGCCTACAACGCCTGCTCCCAGATGCCGCGCGCGGGTCACAAGGGCATCTTGAACGAGCAACAGCTCAAGCACGTCATGGCGCTGCTGCTCGACCCGAACTCGCCCGTGAACAAGTAAGTGACCGATCGACCCGATGCGCCCGGTCGTCCGACCGCGGTTCATCGGGTTTTTTCTCCCGTTGAATATCAGCAAACGCTTCTGAAAGAGACCGCCCCATGAGCCTGAGCCGCCGCGATTTTCTGCAGATGCTGGCCGCCGCGAGCGCGGCCGGCATGGCGCTCGACCACCGCGACGCCCTGGCCGCCACGCCCGGGGCCGGTGAGCGCCTCTACGACGTGCCCAAGTTCGGCAACGTGAGCTTTCTGCACTTCACCGATTGCCATGCCCAGCTCACGCCGGTGTATTTCCGTGAGCCCAACGTGAACCTCGGGGTGGCCGACGCGCGCGGCAAAGCGCCCCACCTCGTGGGCGAGGCACTGCTCAAGCACTTCAGGATCCGGCCCGGCACGGCACAGGCCCATGCGTTCAGCTACCTCGACTTTGCCCAGGCCGCCCGAACCTACGGCAAGGTGGGCGGCTTTGCGCACATGGCCACATTGGTCAAGCAGCTCAAGGTCGGGCGCCCCCAGGCGTGGCTGCTCGACGGCGGCGACACCTGGCAGGGATCGGCCACCTCGCTGTGGACCAACGCGCAGGACATGGTCGACGCCTGCAAGCTGCTGGGCGTGAACATCATGACCTCGCACTGGGAGCACACCTTCGGTGCCAAGCGGGTTCAGGAAATCGTCGAGAAGGACCTGAAGGGCCACATCGACTTCCTGGCGCAGAACATCAAGACCACAGACTTCGAAGACCTGGTCTTCAAGCCCTACACCCTGCGCGAGCAGAACGGCGTTCAGGTGGCGGTGATCGGGCAGGCCTTCCCGTACACCCCCATCGCCAACCCGCGCTACATGGTGCCCGACTGGACCTTCGGCATCCAGGACGAGCACCTGCAGAAGATGGTGAACGAGGTGCGAGGCAAAGGGGCCCAGGTGGTCGTCGTGCTGTCCCACAACGGCATGGACGTGGACCTGAAGATGGCCTCGCGCGTGAGTGGCATCGACGCCATTCTGGGCGGCCACACGCACGACGGCATGCCCGCGCCCACCATCGTGAAGAACCCGGGCGGTCAGACGCTGGTCACCAACGCCGGGTCGAACACCAAGTTCCTCGGTGTGCTCGACTTCGACGTGCGCGGCGGCAAGGTGCAAGGCTTTCAGTACAAGCTGCTGCCCATCTTTGCCAACCTGCTGCAGGCCGACGCCACCATGCAGACCTACATCGACGGCGTGCGCGCACCGCACAAGGCGAAGCTCGAGGAGAAGCTGGCCGTCACCGAGGACCTGCTGTACCGGCGTGGCAACTTCAACGGCTCGTGGGACCAGGTCATCTGCAACGCGCTCATGGAAGTCAAGGGTGCCGACCTGTCGTTCTCGCCGGGTGTGCGCTGGGGCACGTCGCTGCTGCCGGGTGACACCATCACCATGGAGCACCTGATGGACCAGACCGCCATCACCTACCCGGCCACCACGCTCAACGAATTCACCGGCGCGCAGATCAAGGAAATCCTCGAGGACGTGGCCGACAACATCTTCAACCCCGACCCCTATTACCAGCAGGGCGGCGACATGGTGCGCGTGGGCGGCCTGCAGTACAGCATTGCGCCCAACGAACGCATGGGCAGCCGCATCGGCAACATGACGCTCAAGGGCCAGCCACTGGACGCCGACCGCAAGTACAAGGTGGCGGGTTGGGCGTCGGTGCAGGAAAACGTGAAGGGCGAGCCGGTGTGGGACGTGGTGGCAGGCTACCTGCGCAACCAGAAGGTGATCAAGGGCGTCAAGCTCAACACGCCCCGCATCATCGGCATGGCCGGCAACCCCGGCATGGTGGTCTGACAGAAAGAAAAAAGGCCGCTGCCCCGAAGGACAGCGGCCTGAACAAGCCCTTGGAGGAATGGCTTGGAAATCAGAAGTCGTGGCGCACGCCGAAGGCGTAGAGCTTGCGCTCGGTGGCGGTGACGCCAGCGGCGTCTTCGGTGTCGCCATCGAGGTAGCCGGCGTACAGGCGGGTGCGCTTGGACAGCGAGTAGGTGGCGCCCAGGGCGAAACCGGAGCCTTCACGGACCTTGGCACCGCTCAACTCGGTTTCGCTGGTGGCGTAGCCGATCGAGAAGTCGAACGCGCCCATGGGCACCGACACGCCGATGGCGAAGTCGCTGTCTTCGAGGTTGGAGGCGGTCTCGGCCATCTGGTACTGGCCAGAGATGCGGAACGCGCCGAAGTTGTAGATGCCCGACAGCACGGTGTAGTCGCGGTCGCTGGCGGCGGTCAGCGAGTTCTGCTGCTGGAAACCCAGGGCCACATCCAGCGGGCCGCCGGCATAGCGCAGGTGGAACGCGCGGATGTCGCTCTCGGTGCCGGCGGTCTGGTCGAAGGCGTACGAAGCCGCACCCGAGAAGCCACCAAACTTGGGCGAGTCGTAGCGGATCTGGCTGGCCGGACGGCTGGTGAAATCACCCACGTTGACGGTAGCGCCGCCCTGGTAAGCGGCCTTGACCGGGGTGAATTCCGAGTCGAACACGTTGTGCGTGTTGCCCAGGTCGTAGGCGTCCTTGAAGGCGCTGTCGCGCAGGCCCAGCGTGACGCCACCGAAGCCACCGCTCAGACCCACCCAGCTGGCGCGGCCGAAGTTGGTCGCTGCACCGCTGGTGACGTTGATGGCCTGCTCGAGCTGGAAGTTGGCGCGAAGGCCACCGCCGAGGTCTTCGGTGCCGCGGAAGCCGATGCGGCTGGAGGTCAGGTTGCCCGAGAACATCTGCGACTGGGAACCGGTGCCGGTGTCCAGGCTGCCGATGGAGGCATCGAGGCGGCCGTAGACGGTGACGCTGGACTGCGCCATCGAGGCGCCGCTGGCGGCCAGAACGGCCAGAGCGATCAGGCTCTTTTTCATGGAATGTGCTCCGTTGTGTGGTCAGTCGGGCCGCGAAGCAGCCCGCGCCTCCCGCACCGTGCGGGACGACCTGTGGATTCCAACCGCCCCGTGCGACAAAGCGGTTAAAAATGTAAGGGTTTACCCGGAAACAACAGGAGGCCTCTGCGGTGAGGGGCCATTCATGTGTTTGTCACAGGGGCGCCGGCGCTATGGAAACAGGAGCTGAGCAAGCGGTGGCGGAATCGGATGACCACGAAAAAGCCCCGCACACCGTGAGGTGTGCGGGGCTTTGAAGGTGGTGCCGGAAAGAGGAATCGAACCCCCGACCTTCTCATTACGAATGAGCTGCTCTACCGACTGAGCTATTCCGGCGCAGCCTGCGATTATAGCGAGCCGGGCCCGGCTGACCGGGTCACTCGCCCCGGTGGTAGGCAGTGACGCGCTCGACCTCGTTCCTGCTGCCCAGGATCACGCTCACGCGCTCGTGCAGCTTGGTGGGGGTGATCTCCAGGATGCGCTCGTGGCCGTTGGTGGCGGCGCCGCCGGCCTGTTCGACCAGCCAGCCCATGGGGTTGGCCTCGTACATCAGGCGCAGCTTGCCCGGCTTGTCGGGTTCGCGCTTGTCCCAGGGGTACATGAAGATGCCGCCGCGGGTGAGGATTCGGTGCACGTCGGCGACCATGCTGGCCACCCAGCGCATGTTGAAGTCCTTGCCGCGCGGGCCTTCCTTGCCGGCCAGGCATTCGTCCACATAGCGCTTCACGGGCGGGGCCCAGTGGCGCATGTTGCTCATGTTGATGGCGAATTCCTTGGTGTCGGGCGGAATCTGCACGTCTTCCTGGGTGAGCACGAACGAGCCCTGTTCGCGGTCGAGGGTGAACATGGCCACGCCGTCGCCCACCGTGAGCACCAGGGTGGTTTGCGGGCCGTAGACGCAGTAGCCAGCGGCCACCTGCTTGTGGCCGGGCTGCAGGAAGTCGCCCTCGCTCACGCCGGCGCCGCTGCCCTCGGGTTTCTTCAACACGCTGAAGATGGTGCCGATGCTGACGTTGACGTCGATGTTGGACGACCCGTCGAGCGGATCGAACAGCAGCAGGTATTCGCCCTGCGGGTAGCGGTTGGGCACGAGGTAGATGCCGTCCATTTCCTCGCTGGCCATGGCCGCCAGGTGCCCGCCCCATTCGTTGGCCTCGATCAGCACCTCGTTGGCGATGATGTCGAGCTTCTTCTGGATTTCGCCCTGGACGTTTTCGCTGTCAGCCGATCCGAGCACGCCACCCAGTGCGCCCTTGTTGACGGCGTGGCTGATGCCCTTGCAGGCGCGCGCCACCACCTCGATGAGCAGCCGAAGCTGCGACGGGATGTGGCGGTCGACGCGCTGTTGCTCGACGAGGTAGCGGGTGAGGGAAATTCGTTGGCTCATGGTCAGTCTTCGGAAAGGGCGCGCGCCACCACTTCGCGCACGTCGTTGCTCAATTCGCTTTGCGCGGCCACGCGGGCAATGGCTTCGCGCGCGGCGCTGCGGTACGGCTCGGCCAGCTTCCTCCAGCGGTCGAGGGCACGCGCCAGTCGGGCGGCCACCTGCGGGTTGAAGCGGTCGAGCTCGATCACGCGGTCGCTCCAGAACACGTAGCCGGCGGCGTCGGCACGGTGGAACGCGCCCGGGTTGGCATTGCAGTAGCTGAACACCACGCTGCGCGCGCGGTTCGGGTTGCGCAGGTTGAAGTCGGGATGGGCCATGAGCTGGCGCACCGCCGGCAGGATGTTGCCGCCGCGGTCGGGTGCGCCGGCCTGCAAGGCAAACCATTTGTCGAGCACCAGCGCCTCGTCGCGGAACATGGCGTGAAAGCGCGGCAGTGCCTCGCGCGCCAGCGCATGGTCGCTCACCACCAGCGCCGTCAGTGCATTGAACCGGTCGGTCATGTTGCCGGCGTCCTTGAAGCGCTGGTAGGCCTTGCCGGGCCACACCTGTCCTGAGCTTGTCGAAGGAGCCTGTCCTGAGCTTGTCGAAGGGCCCGAGGTGCGGGCCTCGAGGCACAGCATGGTGAGCGCGAGGCCGGCCAGTGAGCGCCGGCCGGAGCTCAGGGGGTCTGGCCGGTAGGCGCCATTGTCCTTGTGCGTCTCCCAGGCCCAGGCCCAATCCAGGTGCAGCGCGTGCGCGAGCTGTTCGCGCATGGCTTCGCGCACGGCGTGCACGCGTTGGGGATCGACCTCGTCCAGGTGCTCGGCGATGTAGGTCTCGCTGGGCAGGGTGAGCGCCAGTTCCTTGAAGGCCGCATCGAGCCCTTCGTGGCGCAACACCGCACGCATGGCGTTGATGAAGGCGTCGTCCAGCGGTTGACCCACCGGGCCCGGTGCCCGCACCGCGGCCAGCGCGCGCCGCATGGCCAGGCGCTGCCCGGCTTCCCAGCGGTTGAACGGATCGCTGTCGTGGGCGAGCAGGGTGAGCAGTTGCGCGTCGGTGTCGTCGTACTCCAGCACCACGGGCGCCGAAAAGCCGCGCAGCAGCGAGGGCACGGGTTCGCTGTCGATGCCTTCGAACACCACCGTCTGGCTGGCTTCGCTGAGCACCACCAGCCGCTGCCGGTCCTGCAGCGGCAATTCGCGGCCGCTGGCGTCGAGAAGGCCCAGCGCCACCGGGATCACGAACGGCTGCTTGAGCGCCTGGCCCGGGGTGGGCGCGCACCGCTGGCTCAGCGTGAGCGTGTAGCGGCGGGCCTCGGCGTCGTACCGGCCTTCGGCGCGCACGCGCGGGGTGCCCGCCTGACCGTACCAGCGCTTGAACGCATCGAGCTGCAGCGCCAGCGGGCTGCCGGGGTTGGCATCGGCCACGGCCTGCGCAAAGTCGTCGCAGGTGACGGCCTGGCCATCGTGGCGCTCGAAGTAGAGCTTCATGCCGCGCGCAAAACCGGCGCGGCCCGAGGGATCGGCCCCGCCGTTGCCGACCAGGGTCTGCATCATGCGCACGACCTCGGCGCCCTTTTCGTAGACCGTGACGGTGTAGAAGTTGTTGATCTCGGCGTAGCTGTCGGGCCGCACCGGGTGGGCCATGGGGCCGGCGTCTTCGGGGAACTGGGCGGTGCGCAGCACGCGCACGTCCTCGATGCGCTTGACCGCGCGCGCCGACGCGTCGGCGCACAGGTCCATGCTGAACTCCTGGTCACGAAAGACCGTCAGGCCTTCCTTGAGCGAGAGCTGGAACCAGTCTCGGCAGGTGACGCGGTTGCCGGTCCAGTTGTGGAAGTACTCGTGCCCCACCACCGATTCGATGTTGGCAAAGTCGGTGTCGGTGGCGGTCGCGCTGTTGGCCAGCACGTACTTGGTGTTGAAGATGTTGAGGCCCTTGTTCTCCATGGCCCCCATGTTGAAGTCGGCGGTGGCCACGATCATGAAGCGCTCGAGGTCGAGCGGCAGCCCGAACCGGGCCTCGTCCCAGGCCACGCTGGCCATCAGCGACTGCATGGCGTGTTCGGTCTTGTCCATGTCCCCGGGGCGCACGTACACCTGCAGCAGGTGCTCGTTGCCGCTTCGCGAGACGATGCGCTGCTCGCGCGCCACCAGCTTGCCCGCCACCAGCGCAAACAGGTAGCAAGGCTTGCGGTGCGGATCAACCCACTTGGCGAAGTGGCGTCCTTCGTTGCCCGGGCCCTCGAGATCGCCCGATTCGACCAGGTTGCCGTTGGACAGCAGCACCGGGTAGCGCGCCTTGTCGGCCCGCAGGGTCACGGTGTAGCTGGCCATCACGTCGGGGCGGTCGATGAAGTACGTGATGCGGCGGAAACCCTCGGCCTCGCACTGCGTGAAGAAGGTGCCCTGGCTCACGTACAGACCCATGAGCTGGGTGTTCTTTTCGGGCGAGCAGGTGGTGAAGATCTCGAGCGAGAACGGCGCGTCGCCCTCGGGCAGGTTGTCCAGCACCAGCTGGCCGCCGTCCATCTTGAACGAGCAACCGGCGCCATTGACCAGAACCCGGGCGAGGTTGAGATCCTCACCATCAAGGCGCAGCGGCTGCGGCGGTACCGCCGGGTTGCGCCGCAGCGTCATGCGGTTGAGCACCCGGGTCTTGCCCGGGTCGAGGTCAAAGGCCAGATCGACCGTGTCGACCCAGTAGGCGGGCGGGGCGTAGTCTTCGCGGCGCACCACGGTGGTGGGACCTTCACGCAGAGAGCTCATGTTCAGACGCCTTGTTTGAGGGAAGCTTCGATGAAGGGATCGAGATCGCCGTCGAGCACTTTCTGCGTCGCGGAAATCTCGACGTTGGTGCGCAGGTCCTTGATGCGGCTGTTGTCCAGCACGTAGCTGCGGATCTGGTGGCCCCAGCCCACGTCGGTCTTGGTGTCTTCGAGTTTCTGCTGCTCTTCCATGCGCTTTCGCATCTCGAAGTCGTACAGCCGCGAGCGCAACCGCTGCCAGGCCACGTCGCGGTTGCTGTGCTGGCTGCGGCCGTCCTGGCACTGCACCACGATGCCGGTGGGGATGTGCGTCAGGCGCACGGCCGAATCGGTCTTGTTGATGTGCTGGCCACCCGCGCCCGAGGCGCGGAAGGTGTCCGTCCGAACATCGGCCGGGTTGATGTCGATGACGATCGAATCGTCGATTTCCGGGTAGACGAAGACCGAGGCGAACGAGGTGTGCCGTCCGCCCGAGGAATCGAACGGGCTTTTGCGCACCAGGCGGTGCACCCCGGTCTCGGTGCGCAGCAGGCCGAAGGCGTACTCGCCCTCGATCTTGATCGTGGCGCTCTTGATGCCTGCGGTGTCGCCCGCGGTCTCGTCCTCGACCGTGGTCTTGAAGCCCTTGCGCTCGGCATAGCGCAGGTACTGGCGCAACAGCATGCTGGCCCAGTCGCAGGCTTCGGTGCCACCGGCGCCGGCCTGGATGTCGAGGAAGCAGTTGAGCGGGTCGGCCGGGTTGTTGAACATGCGGCGGAATTCGAGTTTCTCGACCTCCACCTGCACCTTGGCGGCCTCGTCCTGGATGGTGCGCAGACCGGCCTCGTCGTTGTCGGCGGCCGACATCTCGAACAGCTCGGTGTTGTCGGCCAGTTCGCTGCCCAGCCGGTCAAGCACCAGGACCACGTCCTCGAGGGCTTTTTTCTCCTTGCCCAGCTCCTGCGCCCGCTTGGGGTTGTCCCACACCGTGGGGTCTTCGAGCGCGGATTCGACTTCCTTCAGCTTCGATGCCTTGGCATCGTAGTCAAAGATACCTCCGCAACTCGACCACCCGGGTGCTGAGGTCCGCGAGCTGGCTTTGAATGGCGTTGATGTGTTCGGCGTCCATGATCGATCCTGCGTTCTGACTGGCAAAAACCCGATTTTCTCATGCAGGGCATGTCCCGGCGCCGCGGCGCGCCATCGGGTGCCGGCTCAGAAGCGCCAGGTGGCCCCGAACATGACCGCGGCGGTGCCCAGCAGCTGAATCTCCAGGGCCGCCTGATCGGTCAGCCGGTAGCCGATGGAAGGAATGATGGCCGGCGAGAATCCGCCCACGTTGAGCGGCACTTTGTCCTTGTAGCGGCCCACATAGCCGTAGATGATGCCGGCGCTGACGCTCACGTACACGTTCGGCCAGCGCTGCAACAGCCCGGGCCAGCTCTTGCCCGCGAACGCGTAGGCCGAGGGCTGGCCGAACGAGTTGTTGAACACCGCCAGGCCGCAGAAGCGGTTGTCGGGCAGGCGCCGGCTCAGGCTCAGCGTGTAAACCTGCTTGTGCTCTTCGTCGTACGACCAGTGGTGGGTGTAAGGCGAGGCAAACACTTCGTACCGCGCCTGACCGGCGGCGAGCTCGTCGTTCCAGCCCGGGCACAGGTTCAGGGCCAGCGCTGGACCGGCGGCCATCGTGGCGAGTGCGGCGGTGATGGACCGGACGTTCATGCCCCCGAGTATGCGCCCGTGGGCCGGCGCAGCCCGGTGCGGCGGCAACCGGATGTGACTCAGCCGGTCTGGTCGATGAAGTCCTCGATCAGCCGGGCCAGTGCCTCCGGCTGGTCGTGGTGCATCATGTGTCCGGCGTCCTGCACCACGGCGCGCTGCAGCCGCGGAATGCGGGCAATGCGGTCCTGGTACTCGGCCAGCGTGAAGCGGCCCTTCCACCACTGCGACAGGCTGTCGTCGCTGGCCGTCACGGACAGGGTTGGTGCCTCGATGCGCTGGTAGATCTCGAGCGCTTCCTCGACGCGGTAGAGCGTGGCGTTGACCACCTTGTGCGCCGACTCGCCCAGGATCACCCACTGGCCGGTCGCATCGGGCCTGGCCCATTCGCGGGCCAGCCACGCCGCCTTGTCGGCGCCCAGGCGGGGGTTGGTCTTCATCAGCCGGCGGGCCACGCCCTCGGCGCTGTCGTACGGCTTGAGGTCCATGTCCCCGCGCCGCTGCGCCTTGATCTCGTCGAGCCACTGCGCCAGGCGGCCGGGTGCCTGCGCCGGTCGGGTGGCCGGCATGCCGAAGCCTTCGAGGTTCACCAGCCGGCGGATGCGCGCCGGGCGAACGCCCGCGTACATCGTGGCCACGTTGCCACCCATGCTGTGGCCCACCAGATCCACCGGCCGCTCGCCCGCCACATGGTCGAGCAGGGCGTCCAGGTCGCCCAGGTAATCGGGAAACCAGAAGTTGTCGGGAGCGGGCCCCTCGGGCGTGGTCAGGCCGTAGCCGCGCCAGTCGGGTGCCACGATGTGCCGCTTCGCGCGCAGCGCGTCCACCACGAACTGCCACGACGCGGCCACGTCCATCCAGCCGTGCACCAGCACCAGGGGAGGTTGTGATGCTTCGGGGGTGCCCCACACCCGCAGGTGGTAGCGCCAGCCCCGCAGGTTCACGAATTCGCTGCGGGCAATCGAGGTCGGCACGTACATGTTCGTTGGTGTTCCAGAGCGGGCAATCCGCAGATCGTCATCGAACCATCATGTCCGCGCAAGGCGCGTCCGGAACCCGATGGCCGCCAAGGCGACACAGCTTCGGGTCTGCCCGACGGGCAAGACACCACACCTCCATTCAAGGATTCCATGCGCCCGCTCTCTGTTGCCTCCATTGCCCCTTCGCGTTCCAGATCCGCGGCCACCACGCCTCGCCAGACGGCCCCTGGCACGCAGCACAAGAGCGGCCAGCGCCACATCACCGTCGATCACCGACCCACCAACCTCGCCCAGGGTGAACCCGGTCACATCCAGCTTCAGCTCGACTCGGCGTCGGAGGTCGATTCGCTCGGTCGCCAGCTCGGCAAGACCTTGCCGACACCGGTGACCGTGGGTCTCTCGGGAGAGCTCGGCGCGCACCCGCTGCGCCAGGAGCAGAGGGTTGCCCGCGACGGAACGCCCTACGTCAACAAGCTCAAGTCGGCGCAGGATCCCCTGCAGCCGTATCCGTATCCACAAAAGCGGTCGGGGTTCCTGGGTGTCCTCACGCCCAGGCAGGCCAAGGTGCTGGCCGGATTCGTGAGCGAACCGCCCGTGCACTACTCGGTGGCCGGCCGGCTGGCAGGAACCCTCCCCCGCGACCGCTGGACCACCCAGGACATCGCCACCTACCTCGGCAACGGCATCGTGCCCGACTGGGGCCACAACTGCGTGGACTTCATGCGCGAAGTGGTCATGGCCCTGGCGGAAACCGATTGCACCGACGCCCGCGCCCTGTTCGCCTTCCGGCGCGCAATCGACCAGGCTCACCGCCCCGAGGAGCTGGCCCGACTCATCGAGCAGCACTTTCAGCCGAACGCGTTCTCGTACCTGTCGTTCGTGCCTCCGGCCCTCCCGCCACTGGTGCCCACGCAGCTGCGGAACACGCCCCACTTCGAAGCGTTCCGCGAAGCCAGCGGCATGTCCGCCGCCGCCTTCGACAAACTGGCGGCGCACCTGGAACAGAGGGGCCTCATCTTCACGTCGATCTTCAGCAACCCCGACGACAAGGCCTGGGGACTGGCCTTCTTTCGCGGGCTGGCCGAACGGTTGCCGTCCTGTGGCGCCAACGAAGCGGTCGGCGCGGTGTTCTACCACCGCGACATGTACGAGGGGAACATCACCCACGTGTCGATGCTGGCGATCACCCCGGAGGGCGATGTGTGCATCTCCAACCACGAGTCGGTGCCGCTGCTGGTTGACCGCAAACCCGTCAACAACCTGATGCCCGGCACACTGGGCCTGCCCGCCAACGGCTACGACACCGAGGACCTGTTTGCGCACATGGAGGCCAAGGGCGTCGGCAAGCGCCACGACACGCTGCCCGCCATGAGGTCGTACCGCCGCACCGGTCCGCCTCTGGTCATGTTCGACAAGCTGCGTGACTTTGCCGCGCTGGAACACCGGGTCGAAGCGATGTATTCGAAGTCGTTCCAGCCCGACGCCGCGCAATGGGCGTATGCGGCCGACCCCGATCAGCGTGGCAGCGAAATCGCCGCTGGCGTGCAGGGCGGGTTGATCGGTGTCGGGCAGCTTGTCGATCGGCTCCAGCCATCGACCGCCGGCGTGCCTGACAAGGACCGCGTGCGGCAGGTGCTGGGGCAGCGGTTTCACGCGGAGCCAGCGGTGCCGCCACCGGGTGAGGCGGTGCACGGCAGCTACGTGAACAACTGCTCCTGGTACACGCTGCAGGCCTTGCGCGCCGGGCGATCGGTTGCCCTCGGCGATCGGCGCCCCGATTCCACCCAGAGCCTGTCCGATGTGTTTCGCACCATGCGCGACATCGGCCTGCAGCCCGACACCGATCCCGCGCTGGGCGACCGCATGGACCGGCTGGGCGCCCGACCGCAAGGCGACGAACTGGCGCGGCACACCGCCTCCTTCCTCATGGGCGGCAGCGGCGACACCGGGCTCGCCTCAGGCGCCACCGGCTTCGCACCACCGCACGTGCCGGGCCGCGAGGCCGCCGGCCAGCCACAGCGCCAGCGCGTCGACGATGCGGTGCGCCGGGAGCAGGAAGCGCGGGAAAAGGCCGACGCGGCCATTGACCGCTTCGTGCGCGGTCCGGGCGATGCGCCCCGCCGTTGAACCCGACCGGCCCCGGCAACCGTCAGGCCCGGGACACGCCCAGCGCGGCCGCCATGGCAGTGGCAAAGTGCGGGCTTTCTGCCATGGCGGCCACGTTGAAACGCAGCCAGGGCGACACCTGCCCCTCGACGCTGAACACCTGCCCCGGGGCCAGCGTCAACCCCTGGTCGCGGGCGATCCGTGCCAGCCGACCGGCGTCGGGCCAGGCCTCGAACCGCGCCCAGGCATAGAGGGAATCCGCTTCGGGGCACAACACGTCGGCGCCCAGGCGCTGGAGCAGGTCGATGCCTTGGCGGGCGGCCTCGCCGATGCGCAGGCGAAGGCGGTCGGCGTGGTCGCTCAGCGCACGGCCGGCCATGGTGTCGGCCACCAGGCGCTCGGTGAATTCCGAGGTGTTGATGCCGACCATGCTTTTCACGGCGGTGATGCGGGCGGTCAGCGCCGGCGCTGCCGCCATGAAACCCGCCCGCAGGCCCGAGGGGAGCAGCTTGGAAAACGTGCCCACGTAGAGGCTGTTCTCGAACCCGTCAAGGGCACACAGGCGGCTGGCGCCGCGCGGCGCCACGTGGGCCAGCGGGTCGAGCTCGATGAGGCGCAGGCCATGCCGGCGCGCCACCTCGACGATGGCCCGCGCCTTGTTGTCGGCCAGGTGTCCCCCGGTCGGGTTGTGTGCGTGGGGCTGCGTGATGAACAGGCACGGACCCCACCGCGCGGCGAGCTTTTCGAGAACCTCCGGATCGGGGCCGTCGGCCAGCCGGGGAACGGCCACCGGCACCGCGCCCGCCAGCCGCAACTTGCCGAACAGCGGGTAGTAACCCGGGTCATCGACCAGCAGGTGGTCGCCAGGTTGAACCAGCGCGCGCAGCGCCATGTCGATGGCCACATTGGCGCCGCCGAAGGTGACGATCTGGCGCGGTTCGCAGCTCAGCTGCAGGCCGGCCAGGCGTTCGCAGAGGCGGTGGCGCAAGGGCTCGAAACCGGCAGGGTCGCCGTAACCCTGGGGTATCTCGCCCATGCGGGCCAGTTTTCGCATCACCCGTTCGACCTCGGGCGCTCGAAGCCATTGTGGCGGTGGCAGGCCGGCGGCAACGCCCCCGCCCTCGCCGTACTGCTGGCGCAGCAGCCACGCCGGATCGATCGAATCGCCGGGGGAATCGGTCGGGGCAGGTGCCGCCGCACGGCCCCGGTTCCGGACGAAAAAGCCCGCTCCGGGTCGAGGCTCGAGCCAGCCCTGGGCCACCAGCTGTTCCAGCGCCGAGGCCACCGTGTTGCCGGCGCAACCGTGCAGGCTGGCCAGCGCCCGGATGGATGGAAACCGTGTGCCCGGGGCGTACAGACCGTCGGTCAGTTGCCCGGCGAAGGTGCGGGCCAGCCGGGCAGCGACGTCGGAGCGGCGCCCGCTGCGGGCGGCGTCCTGGGGGGGCGGACTCATGGCGGCGGCGCGCTGGCGCGGGTGGTGGACGGTGTCGGGCAACTGATTGCGATGGACTGTATCAGCGGGGTCCCCGGCTCTGCACTAGAGTATCTGGCGCCCGTTTTTGCAGCATGCCGGCCCGAGCCCTGCGGGCAGTGGCAGACATGACAAGCCCAGGAGACAACACCTTGCCGCGCAGAAGTCCATCCTCCCGTTCCCTTGCCTCGAACGACCTTGCCACGCCCGAATCGCAGGGTGCCTACGGCGCCCTGCACGCCAGTTTTCGCTGGCTCGTGCCGCGCGAGTTCAACATGGCCGAAGCCTGCATGCGCCGCTGGGGCGGCCGGGCCGCCAGCGCCGATCGCACCGCCGTGATCGCCACCGCACCCGGCGTGCCCGACCGGCACCACAGCTACCGCGAACTGCTCGATCAGGCCAACCGGTTGTCCAACGCACTCCAGGCGCTGGGCGTGCAACGGGGCGATCGCGTGGCCATCGTGCTGCCGCAGCGCTTTGAAACCGCCGTGGCCTACATGGCGGTGTTGCAGATGGGCGCGGTGGGCATGCCGCTGTCCCAGCTGTTCGGCCCGGAGGCGCTCGAATACCGGCTGCACGACAGCGAGGCCGTGCTGGCCATCTGCGACAGCAGCACGGTGGCGGCGGTGCAGGCGGTGAGCGCGAACTGCCCGCGCCTGCAGGACGTCATCGCCATCGACGTGCCCGGCAGCAGCGCGCTTGACTGGCAGCGCCTGCTGGGTCAGGAACCCGCCGAATTCGCGCTGGCACACACGCTGGCCGACGAGGCCGCGGTGCTCATCTACACCAGCGGCACCACCGGCAACCCCAAGGGTGCACTCATTCCGCACCGCGCCCTGATCGGCAACCTGACCGGCTTCGTGTGCAGCCAGAACTGGTTCGGCTTCGACCCGTCCGACGCCGCCCGACCTTCGGACGCGGTGTTCTGGTCGCCCGCCGACTGGGCCTGGACCGGGGGGCTCATGGACGCCTTGTTGCCCACCCTGTATTTCGGTCGCCCCATCGTGGCCCACAACGGCCGCTTCAGTCCGCAACTGGCGTTCGATCTGCTCGAACGCCATGCCGTGACGCACAGCTTTCTCTTCCCCACGGCGCTCAAGGCCATGATGAAGGCGTTCCCGAAGCCGCGGAAAACCCACCGCATCGCGCTTCAGGGTCTCATGAGTGCCGGCGAGGCGGTGGGCGATGCGGTCTTCAATTGGTGCCGCGATGAGTTGGGCATCACCCTGAACGAGATGTTCGGTCAAACCGAAATCAACTACATCGTGGGCAACTGCTCGCGGCTGTGGCCGGCGAGACCCGGCAGCATGGGCAAGGGCTACCCGGGCCACCGGGTGGCCGTCATCGACGACCATGGCAACGAATGCCCGGTGGGAGTGCCCGGCGATGTGGCGGTTCACCGGCTCGACGTGCACGGCGAACCCGATCCGATCTTCTTTCTGGGCTACTGGAAAAACGAAGGCGCCACGCGCGCCAAGTTCACCGGCGATCCCGCCGACAGCTGGTGCCGCACCGGCGATCTTGCGGTGCGCGACGCAGACGGCTACCTCTGGTACCAGGGCCGTGCCGATGACGTGTTCAAGGCCGCGGGCTACCGCATCGGGCCCAGCGAAATCGAGAACTGCCTGGTCAAGCACCCGGCCGTGGCCAATGCCGCGGTGGTGCCCAAGCCCGACCCCGAGCGCGGTGCCGTCGTCAAGGCCTATGTGGTGCTGGCACCGGGCCATGCGGGCAGTGACGCCCTGGTGGCCGAGCTGCAGCGCCACGTGAAGGGGCGCCTGGCCCCCTACGAGTACCCCAAAGAGATCGAATTCACCGACGCACTGCCGATGACCACCACCGGCAAGGTGCAACGCCGCGTTCTGCGGCTGCAGGAAGAAGAACGGGCGCGCGGGCAGTCGCAGCGATCCGGAACCCCCCATTGAGCTCCCAAACCCCTGAAAATGTGCGCGACCTTCTCGAACTGGCCGCGCGCGCGCTTGGTCTCCCGGACGCCCCTGGCGTGTCGCAGGGCCGACAGTTCGACCTGGAAGGCATCACCTGCCAGTTCGATCTGCTGCCGACCCGCCGGGCCCTGATGATCACTTGTGACATTGGCGATCCGCTGCCGGGCTGCGAGCTCGAGGTGTACCGCCACTGGCTCGAGCTTCAGCAGGTCTTCATTGGCGAGGTCGATGCCAGCTTTGTCCGCGATCCGGTGGCCAACCGCCATCTGTTCACGGTCAGGCTGCCCTGGCCGGTGAACGACCAGACCGCCTCGCTGGCCAACGCGGTGCGCGCCTGTGTGGATCAGGTGCGCCGGTGGCAATCGACCCTGCTGCAAGGTTTGCTGGTGGACCACGAACGCGAGCTGGAGCGCCTGACCGGCGCCGACCGCTCGGAGCCGGCATGAACCGCCTCGGTGCGCGACCGGCAAGCGCCCGGTCCTCGTCGGTGTCCGCCGACCATGCCGCCTCGTCCGGTGCGTTGACTTTCCGTGGCAGCAGCACCGACAGTGCCGACCGCTCCGCCGATGTCGACCCCGGATTCATCGACGCGGTGGGGGCAGGGCCCACGGTCCTGAGCCAGCTTCCCTTGCTGGGCACCGGGGCCCGGTTCGACGATCTGGCGCAGCAACTCGGGCTGGCAGGACCCGACCAGATCGACGCCTTCCGGGTGGCTTTTGCCACCCACATGCGGGCCCTCGACCTCTCGCTCACACCGCAGGAAGCGAACGCACTGCAGGCGCTTTCGCTCAAGCTGACGCTGGCGGCTGAAGGGGCGCCGACCGAGCGCGGCCGGATGGCCCAGGGACTCAACAGCACGCGCGCCGCCACGCTGGCCTGGGCCAGCGGGTTCGGTCTGGTGTCCTTGATCGTCAAGCTGGCACAGCACAACGGGCTGGGTGGTTCTGCCATTCACCTGGTCAACCTGGCCGGGCCCCTGATCCTGATGGGGTCGGAAATTCTGGCGGGGAAGTACCGGGCAGAGGGAGCGGGCTATGCCGCCGCGGATTCGATCGCTTACCAGTCCCGCAACCAGCAGGTGGCGCGCCTGGCCGAGCTGTCCCGGGCACGGCAAGGCGCGCTGGCCGCGCGCCCCCCAAGCGCCGAGCGCATCGCCGCGCTCGACGCGAAGATCGAAGAAGCCCATCTGGCCATCCAGCGCGTCCTGGCGGACCTGATCGTGCGCGAACTCGGCGCACCACTGCGGGTCAAGTCGCCCGACGCGGCGCCCGACGTGCCGCTGGCCTGTCTGCGTTCGGGACTGCAGGCCGATGCGGCCACCGGCCAGGTGAGGCTGCCCGACGGCAGCCTGTTGTTCACCGTGGTGATTCCGTTTCGCGCGGGCCGGTTCGACGTGGTCTGGCCCGACGGCAGTGCGTGCAACCTGCTGGCCGAGACGGTGGCGCCTGCCCATCAGGCCATGCTGTCCACGGCGTCCGGCCTGCTTTTCTCGGCGGCGCAACTGCGCGCCCTGGTGTGCGACGAAGGGCCGTTCCTTCTGTTCGGTGCGTTCTATGCCATCAGCGGTGCGCTGGGGCCCTACCTGCTCAACACGCTCGACAACCGGGCGGCTGCGGTGGCGTCCGACACGCTGTTGTCGGTGGGCATGGCGTTCTTCGGCACCCAGTCGCTGGTGCATGCGCAGAATCTGGCGCGCTCGCTGCTCAGTGGCAAACGGGTGAGCCCCGGCGCGCACGCGCCAGAACGGGTCGCCAGGCTTGAGCAGGCCGAGTTCACGCGAAGTGCCCTGCTGGCCCGGCTGTCTTACCTGAAAGGCACGCGCGCGCAGCTGGACCACCAGCTGTCAAGGGACGGGCAGGATGCAGACGGGCCCGCACCGACCGCTGAAGAGCGCGATGAACTGCGGGCCGCGAGGTCCGAGGTGAAGCGGGCGATCGTCACCGTGCTGCGGGAGGTCAGGGCCTCGGAGCAGGCGGTGGCCAAGGCAGGGTCCAAGCTCGATGCCGTGGCTTTCAATGTCCGGGCCGGCTGGTCCGCATACCTCGCCGATGCCCCCCTGCTGGTGGCCCGGCTGGCGGCCTACACCATCCCGTATCTCTTCTACAGCCAGGTCTTCATGCAGCAGATCCAGGTGCTGTACCCGACCGGGCCCGCCTCTGCAGGGGGTGTGCCGCCCGGCCCGGACGCTCCCGGCAATTTCTCGGTGGATCCC
Organism: Hydrogenophaga sp. XSHU_21; assembly: GCA_046604145.1. GTDB lineage: Bacteria > Pseudomonadota > Gammaproteobacteria > Burkholderiales > Burkholderiaceae_C > Hydrogenophaga. The sequence goes on along the minus strand of JBKIXD010000002.1, from coordinate 276,321 downwards.
TTGGCGACCAACGCCACCCTGGGTTCGGGCAGTCTCGAACACTACATGGCGGCCAACGCCTTCAACGGCTTCGTCATGGCCATCCCCTTCATGTTCCGCAACCTGGCCCTGTCGCGCGTGATCGAGCAGGGCATCCACCTCGGCATCGGGGAGGTGCGGCATTGGCACGAGCGCCTCTGGCAGGCGCCACCGGCGGCCGGCGAGACCGCGGCGGACGAGGTCACCACGCTGGCGCCGGACGGGGCTGAACAGCCGCAAGCGGGTCCGGCGGCCCGGCGTCCCGTGTCGGGTCTGGTGTCCATCGCCGTGTCGAGCGACTCGTCGTCCAGCACGGATTCGGTCGGCTCCTCGAGCGGTCCCATCAAGTTCAAGACCGACATCGACTGACCGATGGAGGTCGGCCACGGGGGTGTTCGCGGAACCGCATGAAAAAGCCCGGCCAGGGCCGGGCTTGCAGGGGCGGCTGCGGCCGCTTCAGCGCTGCGCGGTGGTGGCCGGTTCGGCCACGTAGATTTCCACCCGGCGGTTCGCGGCCCGACCAGCGTCCGTGCCGTTGTCGGCCACCGGTTCGCGCGAACCGCGACCGTCGGTCGCGATGCGCGCCGCCGACACGCCACGCGACACCAGGTAATCGCGCGTGGCATTGGCGCGGTCGAACGACAGCGGGTTGTTGATCGCGTCGCTGCCGGTGCTGTCGGTGTGACCGACGATGGCCACCTGCGTGACCTGGTTCTGTTGCAGCGTGGTGGCGAACTGACCGAGCACGCGGGTCAATGTGGGGCTGAGTGCGGAACGGCCGGTGGCAAAACCGGCGTCGGCCGGGATGTCGAGCTTGAGGCGGTTGTCGGCGGTCTGGCTCACGCCGATGCCCGTGCCCGCAGTGGCCGCTTCCATCTGGCGCTTCTGCTCCTGCATGCGCGTGGACCAGATGTAGCCGCCCAGCGCGCCGGCGCCGGCACCGATGACGGCGCCGCGCGCCGCGCCCTTGGAGCCTCCGGTGAGGGCGCCCAGCACGGCGCCAGCGGCCGCGCCGATGCCGGCGCCCTTGGCCGAGTCTTGCTGGGTTTCGGACATGTTGGCGCAGCCGGTGACGGCGACCGCCGTGGCGACGGTGATGGCGCACAGGCCGCGGGTGAAAGAGCGGGGGGTGTGTTGCATGGTGGTTGTCTCGGTTTGCAATGGTTTCAGGAAGACGGGCACGCGCTCACGCGGCCACGACCACAGGGTTGTAAGCCAAGCCCTAAACTTATACCCCTCCCAAGTGTTCACCCGCCCGGTTTCCGACGACTTTACAAATCCTTTCATGAAACTCGTTCCCCTGGGCCAGAGCCCGCTTCGCGCCGCCCCGATCTGCCTGGGCACCATGACTTTTGGCGAACAGGTCGACCAGGCCACCTCGCACCGCATCCTGGACCGCGCACTGGAACGGGGTGTCGATTTTCTGGATGCGGCCGAGATGTATTCCGTGCCCGCCCGCGCCGAAACCTGCGGCGCCACCGAGACCATCCTCGGCAACTGGTTTGCCCGCACGCCCGGCCTGCGCCAGAAGGTGGTGCTGGCCACCAAGGTGGCAGGTCCGTCGCGCGGCATGCCGTGGATCCGTGGCGAGGTGGCCGGCCTGAGCAAGGCGGAAATCGTGCAGGCCTGCGAGGGCAGCCTGCGCCGCCTCCAGACGGACGTGATCGACCTCTACCAGATCCACTGGCCGGCCCGCAATGTGCCGGCGTTCGGCGCCATCAGCTTCGACCCGACCAAGGACAAGCCCCATGCGTCGGTGCACGAACAGCTCGACGCCATGGCCGACCTGGTCAAGGCCGGCAAGGTGCGCGCCATCGGCCTGTCCAACGAATCGCCTTACGGCGTGCACGAATTCGTGCGCCTGGCCGAACAACACGGCCTGCCGCGCGTGGCAACGGTGCAGAACCCGTACTGCCTGATCAACCGCTCGTACGAGAACGGGCTGGACGAAACCTGCCACCGCCTCGGGGTGTCCCTGCTGGCCTACTCGCCGCTGGGGTTTGGTCTGCTGACCGGCAAATACGACGACACCGGGCTGGTGGGCGACCACGGCCGCATGGCCTTGTTCGAGACCATGCGCAAGCAGCGCTGGGGCCGTCCCGAGGCGCTGGACACCGCCCGCCGCTACAACGCGCTGGCCCGCGCGAACGGGCTCACGCCTTCGCAACTGGCGCTGGCGTTCTGCTACCGGAACTGGCGCGTGGCGAGCACGATCATCGGGGTGACCAGCGTGGCCCAGCTCGACGAGTGCCTGGACGCCTGGGGCGTGGAGCTGTCGCCCGAGTTGCTGGCCGAGGTCGACAAGATCCGCTGGGAAAGCCGCGATCCCGCGCAGTGAGCAAGAAGACCGTCCACGTCTCCGAAACGCCGGCCACGGCGTGGCTCAAGGCGCACGGGGTTGCGTACTCCGAGCACCCCTACGAGTACCTTGAGCATGGGGGCGCCCAGCACAGCGCGCAGGTGCTGGGTCTGGACCCGTTCGCCGTGGTCAAGACGCTCATCATGCAGGACGAGGCGGCGCGCCCGCTCGCGGTGCTGATGCACGGCAATCGAACCGTGTCGACCAAAAACCTGGCGCGGCAGATCGGTGCCAAATCGGTGGAACCCTGCATGCCTGAGGTGGCCAACCGCCACAGCGGGTTTCTGGTGGGCGGCACCTCGCCGTTCGGGCTGCGGCGGGCCATGCCGGTGTGGGTCGAGTCCAGCGTGCTGGACCTGCCGAGGATCTGGATCAATGGCGGACGGCGCGGCTTTCTCGTGGGCATCGACCCGGCCGTGCTCACCGGGCCACTGGGTGCACGGCCGGTGCAGTGCGCGCTGGCAGAATGACCGGGTTCTGAAAATTCCACCGAGGAGACCGCTTTGCAAGCGCTGAATCCCGCGCTGGCCACCCTGGCCGCCTACCTGATCGGCTCGCTGTCGTTTGCCGTGCTCGTGAGCCGGCTCATGGGCCTGGCCGACCCGCGCACCTACGGCAGCAAGAACCCCGGAGCCACCAACGTGTTGCGCTCGGGCAGCAAATCGGCGGCCATCGTCACGCTGCTGCTCGACGCGCTCAAGGGCTGGCTGCCGGTGGTGGCGGTGCAGCAGTGGGGCGGACCCTTCGGCCTTGGCAACGGAACGGTGGCGCTGGTGGGCCTGGCGGCCTTTCTCGGGCACCTCTACCCGGTGTTCTTCCGCTTTCAGGGCGGCAAGGGTGTGGCCACGGCGGCCGGTGTCATCCTGGCCTTCAACCCCTGGCTGGGTCTGGCGTCGCTGCTCACCTGGGTCATCATCGCCTTCTTTTTCCGCTATTCGTCGCTGGCGTCCATCGTGACGGCGGTGTTTGCGCCCGCGTACTTCCTGCTGGGAGGCGGCATCGCCTGGTCGGCCCCTGGCGTGGTGGTGCTCAGCCTGGCCGTCATGTCGGTGCTGCTGGTCTGGCGCCACGCCGAAAACATCGACCGGCTGGTGGCGGGCAAGGAAAGCAAGCTGGGGGCCAAAAAGGCATGAATCCATCCATCACCCGCGTCGGCATGGCCGCGCGCTACAGCGAGGCCGCGGTGTTCAACGGCATCGTGTTTCTGGCGGGCATGGTGCCCGAGCGCGGCGATGTCGACATTCGCGGCCAGACACGCGACGTGCTGGAACAGGTCGAGCAGCGCCTCAAGGAATGCGGCAGTGACAAGTCGCGCATGCTGCGCGCCGAGATCTACCTGACCGACATCCGCGACATTGCCGCCATGAACGAAGTCTGGGATGCGTGGGTGGTGCCGGGCGCCGCGCCGCCGCGGGCCACGGTGCAGGCCGCGCTGGCCAACCCGGCCTACCGCATCGAGATCGTGGTCACGGCCGCGCAGGCCTGATCAGAACCGTTTGTCCAGCGTGAGCTGGTCGTTGGTGCGCTGCATCTGGAAGCGGTTCAGGAAGGTGTTGCCCAGCAGCACGTAGGGCATGGGCTGGGGCAGCACGATGGCGCTGACGCCCCGCAGTTGGGCGTCGCCCACGCGAACCGAATCGAGCTGGACCTGGTGCCCCTGCACATTGCCGTTGGCGGTGGACACCCGCACCTTCACGCCCTTGGCGAAATCGATGTTGAGGCGACCGGCCTCGGATTCGCTGATGACGACCTGGCTGGCGCCGGTGTCGACCAGAAACTGCACCGCGCGGCCATTGATCTGACCCTGGGGTGTGAAATGCCCCTTGCCGTCGGCGGTGAGCACCACCCGCGCCGATCCAGCCGAGCTGTCGGCCGCCTGCCCGAGGCTCACCGGCGCTTCGCCCACGCGCAGCGTCTGTCGCTGCCCGTTGCGGTCGATCACCGCCGTCTCGCCCTGCACCGACACCACACGCACGCCCTGGTGCACCTGCCCGGCGGCCACAAACCGGGGCGCGGCGCCGTCCACCACGATCAGGGCCTTGTTGCCGGCGACGCCCGACAGCGCCACCGATTGGGCCGAGGCCAAACCTGCAGTAACCGCCAGGAGGCCGACGATGAGCAGCGCGCGAAGTTGCAGAAACCCAGGGCTGCCGCGGAACTGGCTCTGCCAGGCCGCTGGCTGCGCCCCCTTGAGGGGGTCGCGCGGAGCGCGGCGGGGGTGGTCCATCAATCCCGGAAGTTGTTGAACGAGAGAGGCAGGTCCTTCATTTCGGACCGGATGATCGCCATCGCCGACTGCAGGTCGTCGCGCTTGGCACCGGTCACGCGCACGGCATCGCCCTGGATGGCGGCCTGCACCTTGAGCTTGCTGCCCTTGATGGCCTGCTGGATCTTCTTGCCGTCTTCAGTGGCGATGCCGTTGCGCACCTTGACCACCTGCTTCACCTTGTCGCCGCCGACCTTCTCGACCTTGCCCATGTCGAGGAAGCGCACATCGACGTTGCGCTTGGCCAGCTTGTTGCGCAGCACGTCCTCGATCTGCTGCAGCTGGAAATCGGCGTCACCGTGCAGGGTGATCTCCTTGTCCTTCAGGTCGATGGCCGCGCTGGTGCCTTTGAAATCGAAGCGCGTGCCGATTTCGCGCGCCACCTGGTCGACGGCGTTTTTGACTTCAACCAGATCGGCTTCCAGGACGGTATCGAACGAGGGCATGGCAAGGGGAAGGAGGGTGAGAAAATCGCGGTCATGATAGTCGAGAAGCACGTGCCGCTGCAGGCCCACAACAGCTTTGGCATCGTCGCCAGGGCGCACCACCTGGTCCGTGTGCGGCATGAATCCGACCTCGCATCGCTCAGGGCGTCGCCCGAGTGGGGGGCGCTCACGCGCGAGGCCTTGCCGGTCGTGCTGGGCGGCGGCAGCAACCTGGTCATCACCGGCGATGTGAAGCCGCTGGTGCTCAAGGTCGAGATCGCTGGCCGACGGCTGGTCGGCGAGACGCCGCGCGGCAGGATCGTCGAGGCCGGCGCCGGCGAAAACTGGCACGCGTTCGTGCAGTGGACCCTGGAACAGGGGTGGCCCGGGCTGGAAAACCTGGCCCTCATTCCGGGCACCGTGGGCGCGTCGCCGGTGCAGAACATCGGCGCTTACGGCGTCGAACTGCAGGACCGGTTTCACAGCCTGGACGCGTTCGACCTGCGCACCGGCGAGGCGTTTTCGCTCGAAGCCGCGCAGTGCGGCTTCGGCTACCGCGATTCGGTGTTCAAGCATATTCCGCGCGACGAACGCGATTTCGGCCTCGCCGGCCGGGCGCTCATCACGCGCGTGCGGTTTTTTCTGCCCAAGCCGTGGCGGCCGGTGCTGGGCTACGCCGACCTCGAGCGCAAGATGGCCGAGACCGGCGTGGCAAACCCCGATGCGCGCACCCTGTTCGACTGGGTCTGCGCCATTCGACGCGCCAAGCTGCCCGACCCCGCGGTCATCGGCAACGCCGGCAGTTTTTTCAAGAACCCCACGGTGACGCCCGAGCAGTGCGCCGACATCATCGCGCGCGAGCCCAAGGTGGTGCACTACCCAATGCCCGACGGGTCGGTGAAGCTGGCCGCGGGCTGGCTGATCGATGCCTGCGGCTGGAAAGGCCGCGGCGTCGGCAATGCCGGCGTCTACGAAAAGCAGGCGCTGGTGCTGGTGAACCGGGGCGGCGCCACCGGCGGCGAGGTCGTCACCCTGGCCAAGGCGATCCAGACCAGTGTCTACGAGCGCTTCGGCATCCGGCTCGAGACCGAACCGGTGGTGTGGTGAGGGCTTCCCCCTGCGCCGGCAGCGATCCGGTTACTTCTTCTCGCCTTCCAGCTTGAGCATGGAGGCGCCTTCGCCGAGCGACACCAGGCCGGTGCGGGCGTAGATGCCGAGCTTGCTGCGGGTGTCGGTGATGTCGAGGTTGCGCATGGTGAGCTGGCCGATGCGGTCCAGCGGCGTGAACGGCGCGTCCTCGACCTTTTCCATGCTCAGGCGCTCGGGCGCGTAGGTGAGGTTGGGGCTCTCGGTGTTGAGGATGGAGTAGTCGTTGCCGCGGCGCAGTTCGATGGTGACCTCGCCGGTGATGGCACGCGCCACCCAGCGCTGGGCGGTCTCGCGCAGCATGATGGACTGCGGGTCGAACCAGCGGCCCTGGTAGAGCAGGCGGCCGAGCTTGAGGCCGTTGATGCGGTACTGCTCGATCGTGTCTTCGTTGTGGATGCCCGTCACCAGCCGCTCGTAGGCGATGAACAGCAGCGCCATGCCGGGGGCTTCATAGATACCGCGGCTCTTGGCCTCGATGATGCGGTTTTCGATCTGGTCGCTCATGCCCAGACCATGGCGGCCGCCGATTTCGTTGGCCTTCATGATCAGGTCGACCAGGCTGTCGAACGACTGGCCGTTGATGGCCACGGGCTGGCCGTCCTCGAATCGAACGGTGACTTCTTCGGCCTTGACCACGCAGTCGTCGCGCCAGAACGGCACACCCATGATCGGGTTGACGATGCGGATGCCGGAATTCAGGTGCTCGAGGTCCTTGGCCTCGTGGGTGGCGCCCAGCATGTTGCTGTCGGTGCTGTAGGCCTTCTCCACGCTCATCTTGTAATCGAAGCCGTTGGCGATGAGGAATTCGCTCATCTCCTTGCGGCCACCGAGCTCGTCGATGAAGGTCTGGTCGAGCCAGGGTTTGTAGATCTTCAGGCTCGGGTTGGTCAGCAGGCCGTAGCGGTAGAAGCGCTCGATGTCGTTGCCCTTGAAGGTCGAGCCGTCGCCCCAGATGTGGACGTCGTCTTCCTTCATGGCGGCCACCAGCATGGTGCCGGTGACGGCGCGGCCCAGCGGCGTGGTGTTGAAGTAGGTGATGCCGGCGGTGCTGATGTGGAACGCGCCGCACTGCAAGGCGGCAATGCCTTCGTGCGCCAGTTGCAGGCGGCAGTCGATCAGGCGCGCCTTCTCGGCGCCGTAGGACATGGCCTTGCGGGGGATGGCGTCGTAATCGCTTTCGTCGGGCTGGCCGAGGTGGGCGGTGTAGGCGTAGGGCACGGCGCCCTTTTTCTTCATCCACAGCAGCGCGGCGCTGGTGTCCAGGCCGCCCGAGAAGGCGATGCCGACCTTTTGTTGCGTGGGGAGGTGTTGCAGGATGGTGGCCATGGCTTGGGGCCCTTCGAGGGGCTCGGAACGGACAGGGGCGGGATCAGCCGAAGTGGCAGATGTAGTGGTAGGACTCGCTCACGCGGATCTGGAAGCTGCTGTTGCCGGGCACATGGAAGGTCTGGCCGGGGCCGCTTTTCTCCCAGGTGCTGCTGCCCGCCAGCAGGTATTCGCAGCCGCCGGCCACACATTCCATGATCTCGGGTGCGCCGGTGTTGAAGGTCAGCGTGGCAGGGAGCACCACGCCCACCGATTTCTTCGTGCCGTCGGCCAGCGTGAGGCTGTGGCTGACGCATTTGCCGTCGAAGTAGACGTTGGCCTGGGTCGCGACGGTCACGCCGCTGATCTGGGTGGTGCTCATGGGGTGGAGGGGCTGCGGAGGGACAAACCGCAGATTTTAGGCTGCGGCCCGCGATCAGCGGCGGGCGGCCCAGTCGGCGGCGTCAAAGCCGACGGTGATTGCTCCGTCGCTCCATTGCACCACCGGCCGCTTGATCACGCTCGGGTGGGTCAGCATCAGGGTGCGTGCGCTGGCGGCGTCCGTGACCGCCGCGCGCTCGGCGTCGTCCAGCCCGCGCCAGGTGGTGCCCTTGCGGTTGAGCAGCACCTCCCAGCCGACCGCAGCCAGCCAGCCGTCCAGCGCGGCTGCGGGCACACCGGCCTTCTTGAAGTCGTGGAAGGCGTGGTCGCGCCCTTGGGCTGCCAGCCAGGCACGCGCCTTTTTCACCGTGTCGCAGTTGGGAATGCCGTGCAGCGTGATCATGGAGCGCATTGTCCGCGAGGCGCGGGCGGACATGGCGCCGATGGGACAATCCGCGCATGCTCCACATCCCCGTTCCCGACCACCCCTCGACCCTGGCCGACTGGCTGGCGCATGCCGAGCGCCTGCACCCCCAGGCCATCGACATGGGCCTTGAGCGTGTGCACGCCGTGGCCCGGCGCATGGGCCTGCAGATGTCCTGTCCGGTGATCACCGTGGCGGGCACCAATGGCAAGGGAAGCACCTGCGCCATGCTCGAATCGGTGTACGCCCAGTCGGGCTACCGCACGGGTGTGTACACCTCGCCGCACCTGGTGCATTTCGAGGAGCGCTGCCGCATCGACGGGCAACCGGTGGCGGCCGCCGAGCTGGTGCCGGCGCTGGCCGAGGTGGAGGTGGCCCGCCGGGGCCAGGGCGGTGAGCCCGAAGTCAGCCTGACCTATTTCGAATTCACCACGCTGGCCATCCTGCGCACCATCGCCCGGGCCGGGGTCGACGTGGCCATCCTCGAGATCGGTCTGGGTGGGCGGCTCGACGCGGTGAACATCGTCGACGCCGACTGCGCGGTCATCACCAGCATCGACCTCGACCACACCGCCATCCTGGGGCCGGATCGCGAGTCCATCGGCCGGGAGAAGGCGGGCGTCATGCGCACCGGGCGCCCGGTGGTGGTGAGCGACCCGGCGCCACCGCAGAGCGTGGTGGACCACGCCCGCGAGATCGACGCCGACCTGTGGCGCGTGGGGGTCGACTTCCACTTCGCGGGCGACCAGCAGCAATGGGGCTGGGCGGTGCATCCGTCGCGCGGCAGCCGGCGCTACAGCGGGCTGGCCTACCCGGCCTTGCGCGGCGCCAACCAGCTGGTCAACGCGGCGGGCGTGCTGGCAGCGGTCGAAGCGCTGCGGGGCCGGCTCCCGGTGACTGCGCAGGCGGTTCGGAACGGCCTGGTGCTGGTCGAACTGCCGGGCCGGTTCCAGATCGTCCCCGGCACACCGGCGCTGGTGCTCGATGTGGCCCACAACCCCCATTCCGTGGCCGCCCTGACCGAAAACCTCGACGCCATGGGCTTCTACCCGGTCACCCATGCCGTGTTCGGCGCCATGGCCGACAAGGACCTGCCGGCCATGCTGGAGCGCATCGCCCCGCTGGTGGACCGCTGGTACCTCACCGACCTGCCGCTGCCGCGGGCCATCCGGGCCGAGCAGCTGAAGCCGCTGGTGGAATCGCTGCCCGGGCGCGCCAGCCCGCCCGTCAGCACCCACGCCAGCCCCCGCGAGGCGCTGGCCGCGGCCGTGGCCGCCGCAGGCCCCGCTGATAGAATCGTGGTGTTCGGTTCGTTCTTCACCGTGGGTGGTGTGTTGCAGGACGGATTGCCGAAACTCGCGGCCAGGCACCTGGCCGCCTGAAGCGCGCACCACACGCGCCGTCCACACGCGCCGTCCGAGGCCTTCGCCACCATGTCCACCTCCCGCTCCGGCTCCCAGGCAGGCCCGTCGGCGCCCCCGCCCACCATCGAAGTCGTGCGCCGCCGCGCGCGCCACCGCCTCATCGGTGCCAGCATTCTGGTGGCCGCGGGTGTCATCGGGTTCCCGCTGCTGTTCGACAGCCAGCCGCGGTCCATCGCGGTCGACATTCCGATCGAAATCCCGTCCAGGCAATCCGCCCAACCCGTGGCCGCGGCGCCTGCCGCCGCACCGGCTTCGCCTTCATCGGCGCCGGCACCTACTCCATCGCCCGCACCCGCTCCCGCACCGGTTCAGGCCCCTTCATCCGCACCCGGACCAGCACCCACAGCCGCACCGACGCCAGCACCTGCACCAGCGGCCCCGCCCGCACCGGCGCCGGCCGCTCCCCCGGCGCCAACACCCGCGCCAGCGCCCACGCCGGCCGAGCGCAGCGCTGCCGAGGCCACCCGTGCGCAGTCCATCCTGCAAGGCCAGTCGCCGCCGGCCGCCCCCGCCGCGGCCGATCGCGTGGTGGTGCAGGTGGGTGCTTTTGCCGACGAGGCCCGGGCCCGCGAAACCCGCCAGAAGCTCGAGCGCGCCGGGCTCAAGACCTACACCCACGTGGCCCAGACGGCCGATGGCCGCCGCATCCGTGTCCGGCTGGGTCCCTACGACACGCGGGCAGAGGCCGAGAAGGTGGCCGAGCGCGTGAAGGCCCTCGGCATGCCCGCGGCCATCCTCACCCTTTGAGCGGTCCACCTCCATGCTGCTGACCGACTGGGTGCTGTTGACGCTGCTGGTGCTGTCCGTGCTGCTGGGCCTGTGGCGTGGCCTCATGTTCGAGGTGCTGTCGGTGGCCGGTTGGGTGGCGGCCTTCCTGCTGGCCCAGGCCCTGGCCGACGACGTCGTGCCCTGGCTGCCGGTCGAGCGGCTGGCCCAGCCTTTGCAGCTGGCCATCGGTTTCGTGCTGGTCTTCATTGCGGTCGCGTTCCTGGGCGGTCTCATCGCCTGGGGCGTCCAGAAGCTGGTGGCATCGGTCGGGCTGCGGCCGGTCGACCGCGTGCTGGGGGGTGCCTTCGGCTTGCTGCGCGGCGCCGTCATCCTGCTGGCCATTGCCCTGGTCGTCACCATGACGCAGATGCAGAACGCCAGCTGGTGGCGCGGATCGCCCACCGCCGGCGCGCTGTCGGCCACGCTGCACAACGTCAAGCCTTTGCTGCCCGATCCGCTGGCGCGCTACATCCCCTGATCTGAAGGACTTCAACATGTGTGGAATCGTCGGCGTGGTCGGTCAGACCCCCGTCAATCAGCTGATCTACGACGCGCTGCTGCTGCTGCAGCACCGCGGACAGGATGCGGCCGGCATCGTCACCCAGCAGGGGCGCAAGTTCTTCATGCACAAGGCCAAGGGCATGGTGCGCGACATCTTCCGCACCCGCAACATGCGGGCGCTGCCGGGCCACTGCGGGCTTGGGCAGGTGCGCTATCCCACGGCCGGCAACGCCTACAGCGAGGAAGAGGCACAGCCCTTCTATGTGAACGCGCCTTTCGGCCTGGTGCTGGTGCACAACGGCAATCTCACGAACGCCCAGGCGCTCAAGCAGGAACTCTTCCAGACCGACCACCGGCACATCAACACCGAGAGCGATTCCGAGGTGCTGCTCAACGTGCTGGCGCACGAGCTCGAGAAGGTGACGCGCGGCGAGCCGCTCAAACCCTCTGATGTGTTTGCCGCCGTGCGTGGCGTGCATGCGCGGGTCAAGGGCTCCTATGCAGTGGTGGCGCTCATTGCCGGCCACGGCCTGCTGGCCTTCCGCGACCCGTACGGCATCCGGCCCCTGTGCATCGGCCGTCAGGGCGACAGCGTCATGATCGCCAGCGAATCCGTCACGCTCGAGGGCACCGGGTTTCACCTCGAACGCGACCTCGCCCCCGGTGAAGCCGTGTTCGTCAACCTCGAAGGTGGTCTGCACTTCGAGCGCTGTGCCGCCGGCGCCGTGCTCAAGCCCTGCATTTTCGAGTACGTGTACCTGGCGCGGCCCGACTCCACCATCAACGGCATCTCGGTGTACCAGGCCCGGTTGAACCTGGGTGCCACGCTGGCCAAGCGCGTCATCTCCACCGTGCCGCCCAACGAGATCGACGTGGTCATCCCGATCCCGGAATCATCGCGCCCGAGCGCCATGGAGCTCGCGCGACTGCTCGGATTGCCGTACCGCGAAGGCTTCGTGAAGAACCGCTATGTGGGCCGCACCTTCATCATGCCCGGGCAGGCGGTGCGCAAGAAATCGGTGCGCCAGAAGCTCAACGTCATTGCGTCGGAATTCAAGGGGCGCAACGTGCTGCTGGTCGACGATTCCATCGTTCGTGGCACGACCAGCCGCGAGATCGTGCAGATGGCGCGCGACGCCGGCGCCCGCAAGGTGTACCTGGCCAGCGCGGCGCCACCCGTGCGCTTTCCGAACGTGTACGGCATCGACATGCCGACCCCGGGCGAACTCGTGGCGCACGACCGCACCGTGGATGAAGTGCGGCAGCTCATCGGCTGCGACGCGCTCATCTACCAGGACGTTGAAGGCATGAAGCAGGCCATCGGCTCGCTCAACCCCGGGCTCGACGGCTTCGATGCCTCGTGCTTCGACGGCGTGTACGTCACCGGCGACATCACGCCGGACGACATTGCCCGCCTCAATGCCGGCCGGCCGAGCGATGAAGAAGGCGATGCCGACACCTCGCGCCTGGCACTGCCCAATGCGCAGGAGGCCTGAGCGGTGGACGACGCATTGAGAAAAACCCTGCACCGCGACACCCTGGCGGTGCGCGAAGCGGTGGACCGCTCGCCCTACGGCGAGAACTCCGAGGCGCTGTTCCTCACCAGCGGCTACGTGCAGCGCTCGGCCGAATCGGCGGCGCAGCGCTTTGCCGGCGACGAAGACGGTTTCACCTACGGCCGCTACGGCAACCCCACCACCGCCAGCATGGAACAGCGCCTGGCCGCGCTCGAAGGCACCGAGGCGTGCATGGCCACCGCGTCGGGCATGTCGGCCATCCTGTTGATGTGCCTGGGCCTGCTCAAGGCGGGCGACCACGTGGTGTGCTCGCGCTCCATGTTCGGCTCGACCATCAAGCTCATCGGCTCCGACCTCGCGAAGTTCGGCGTCGAGTCGAGCTTTGTGGCCCAGTCCGACCTGGCCGAATGGAAGGCCGCCATCAAGCCCAACACGCGCCTGCTGTTTGCCGAGACGCCCACCAACCCGCTCACCGAGGTGTGCGACATCGCCGCGCTGGCCGACATCGCCCACAACGCGGGCGCGCTGCTGTGCGTGGACAACTGCTTTGCCACACCGGCGCTGCAGCAGCCCGTGGCGCTGGGCGCCGACATCGTCATGCACTCGGGCACCAAGTACCTCGACGGGCAGGGCCGTGTCATGGCCGGCGCCCTGTGCGCCACGCAGCAACTCGTCACCGAAAAATTCCTCCCGGTGCTCAAGAGCGCCGGCATGACCCTGGCGCCGTTCAACGCCTGGGTGGTGCTCAAGGGACTGGAAACACTCGACATCCGCATGCGCGCGCAGAGCGCCAACGCGCTGGCGCTGGCGCAATGGCTCGAGGGCCATCCTGCCATGGCGCGCGTGCACCACCCGGGGCTCACCAACCACCCGCAGCATGCGCTGGCCATGAAGCAGCAATCGGGCGTGGGTGGGGCGGTGCTGTCGTTCGACGTGAAGGCCGCCAACCCCGAACAGGCCCGGCAACGCGCGTTCCACGTGCTCGACTCGATGCGCGTGCTGTCGCTGTCGACCAACCTGGGCGACACCAAGACCCTGTGTGCACACCCCGCCAGCACCTCGCACGGCCGCCTCACCGAAGCGCAACGCCAGGCCGCGGGCATCGGGCAGGGTCTCATCCGCGTGGCCGTGGGCCTTGAACACCTCACCGACATCCAGACCGACCTGTTGCGCGGTCTGGACACCCTTGCATGAAAGTTCGCACCCGTTTCGCGCCGTCGCCGACCGGCTTCATCCACCTCGGCAACATCCGATCCGCGCTGTATCCGTGGGCGTTCGCGCGCTCGCAGCAGGGCGATTTCATCCTTCGCATCGAAGACACCGACGTCGAGCGCTCGTCGCAGGCCGCGGTCGATGTCATTCTGGAGGGCATGGCCTGGCTGGGGCTGGACCACGACGAAGGGCCGTTCTATCAGATGCAGCGCATGGACCGCTACAAGGCGGTGCTGGCCGACATGCAGGCGCAGGGCCTGGTCTATCCGTGCTACATGAGCGTCGAGGAACTCGATGCGCTGCGCGAACGGCAGATGGCCGCCAAGCAGAAACCGCGCTACGACGGCACCTGGCGTCCCGAGCCCGGCAAGGTGCTGCCACCCGTGCCCGAAGGCGTGAAACCGGTGCTGCGGTTCAAGAACCCGCAGGGCGGGGTGGTGGCCTGGGACGACAAGGTCAAGGGCCGCATCGAGATCCGCAACGACGAACTCGACGATCTGGTGATCGCACGGCCGGATGGCACCCCCACCTACAACTTCTGCGTGGTGGTCGACGACATCGACATGCGCATCACCCACGTGATTCGCGGCGATGACCACGTGAACAACACGCCGCGACAGATCAACATCTTTCGCGCGCTCGGCCAGGAGCCGCCGGTGTATGCCCACCTGCCCACCGTGCTCAACGAGCAGGGCGAGAAGATGAGCAAGCGCAACGGCGCCAAGCCCGTCACCCAGTACCGCGACGAGGGCTACCTGCCCGACGCCATGGTGAACTACCTGGCCCGCCTGGGCTGGAGCCACGGCGACGACGAGATCTTCAGCCGGGCCCAGTTCCTCGACTGGTTCGACCTCGACCACCTGGGCCGCAGTGCTGCGCAATTCGACGAGGCCAAGCTGCGCTGGGTGAACGCGCAACACCTCAAGGCCATGGCCGACGACGCGCTGGCGCCGCTGGTGGCCGAACAACTGGCCCGGCGCGGTTTGCAGGCCGACGATCGGCTGCCGCGCATCTGCGGCCTCTTCAAGGACCGCTGCGACACCACGGTGGCCCTGGCCGACTGGGCCGCGGCGTTCCATGCGGACGTGACGCCGAACCCCGAAGAACGTGCCCAGCACGTGACCGACGCCGTCAAGCCGGCGCTGGCGTCGCTGGCCACCGCCCTGGCCGATGTGGCCTGGGACAAGGCGTCCATTGGCGCCGCCCTCAAGCAGGTGCTGGCCGCCCACGGGCTGAAAATGCCGCAGCTGGCCATGCCGGTGCGGGTGCTGGTCATGGGCACGGCCCAGACGCCGTCGCTCGACGCCGTGCTGGAACTGCATTCGCGTGATGTCGTTCTCGACCGGCTGCAGAAGGCCTGAATTTCTGGCATATAATGCGAGGCTTGCTGAAACGCACTGTGCAAACGATCGAAAGGTCAGCGCACCGGGCAGGTCAGTAAACCCTGTGGGGGTATAGCTCAGCTGGGAGAGCGCTTGCATGGCATGCAAGAGGTCAGCGGTTCGATCCCGCTTACCTCCACCACAGTTTCGAAGTCGCGCATGGTGGCGACGGCAGAAAAAAACAGCTTCTGCCGCTGGTACAATGCGAGGCTTCCGTCCAGGTTACGACCCTATCGTCTAGAGGCCTAGGACATCACCCTTTCACGGTGAGTACCGGGGTTCGAATCCCCGTAGGGTCGCCAAACAAGCCGCAAGGCGAGTAGGCACAAGTCGTGGCACTTGGTTCGCAAGAACGAACGCCGCCTGCCAGGAGTGGTAGTTCAGTTGGTTAGAATACCGGCCTGTCACGCCGGGGGTCGCGGGTTCGAGCCCCGTCCACTCCGCCAAAAATCCCGAACGGGGCAAACACTCAGTGGTGTTTGCCCCGTTTGTCTTTGGCAAGCCGCAACTTGGTTCGAGGGTCAGATGCGCCAGAACAGCGGCGCCAGTTCACGACCCATCCTTCGCCAGGTCAGGCAGCACATCAGGCCCGTTGCGACGGGCCAGAGCAGCCAGAAGCCGTCCATCCCCAGCAGCCCGAACGCCGACGCCAGCATGACCAGCAGGCCGGCCAGGGCGGCGTTCATGCCCAGCGCGGTGATTCGCCACTCCAGCCTGAGCACCAGGGGAAGTTGCCAGTGGGTGTCCATCAGCGCGTGACCTCCAGCAATGCGTTGAACGCCGTCTGGACGCCCCGCCGATGGCCAGTGAAAGTGGCCATCAGCCTGCCCTCCTTGATCACCGCCGGGCCGATCGAGCGTGCCTGCACAGCCTTCATCGGTCCCGAAGGGCAGTTTCCTTTCACCGTGCATCGCCCAGCGGACCCAGCATGTCCCGCACCGCCTGTTGGCCGATCTGCTCTCCGAGCTGCAGACCGGCGGTGGTGGCAAAACGAAAGTGCAGGCCGGCGCGGACGCGCGAGTCGGCGTTCTCCCTGGCCGCCTCGCTGAAGCGCTTGAACGAGCGCGAGGGGGCCTCGGGCAGGGCGCTGGGTGAAGCCATGGTGAAGGTGATCTGGTCGCCACCGAAAGCGTGGGCCAGGGCAACGGCCGCGGCCGCACCGAGCGCGCTGTGCGTGGACGGGTGGTCCTGCACCGGCGGGGTCGTGAGCAGTGGCTCCCAGTTGGCTTCGGCCGCGGTGGCAGCATTGTGGTCGGTGTCGGCCTGCCGGATGGCGGTGACCGGGCGCCAGAAGTTGTGGTGCATCTTGGAGTCCCAGCCGGCGATGTAGGCGTCGGCCATCACCGCGTTGAGCAGGGCGAATGTGCGGGCGCGCTGCCACAAGTCCTGAGGCTGTTGGCGCGCCACCGAGCGGGCGATCCGGTTCCAGCCGCTGTCGGAGAACTCGTACCAATAGGCGGCATACCGCGTTTGATCGGTGCTGCGCCGGGCGCTTGCGGCCTTGCCGCCGGTGGCCTTCACTTCGTTGAAGTCGGCGGCATACGCGGCGCTGGTCAGGGCCGGTGGTGGTGCCACACGGAACTGCCGCGGCGAACGCATGGTGAACGGTGTGACGGCGCGCCAGTGCGGTGCGGCGACGAAGTCGAATCCGGGCACGAACCGGTACTCGCCGGGGCGGTTGCCTGGCTGGTACGGCTCGGTGGCCTGGCTGCCGTCGTTGGCGCGCCTGGCCAGCATCGAGGCTGCGGCAGCGGCGCCAAGTTTCTTGCCCTCGGTTGCTGCGGCACCCGGACCGGCATCGTGCAGCGTGGTGTCCAACGTGGCACCCAGCATCGCCTTCTGCTGGGGGAACAGGGCGAGCAGCACGTCGTGAGCGGCCACGGCGGCGGCCACGGTGGCGGCCACGGTGGCGTCGGCCCGGGTCTTGCCGATGGGTGCTTCGGGCTGGTAGGCGTAGGTGCGGTAGCGCGGCTGCGCGGCATTGACGGCGTCGTGCATGGCCAGGTGCACCATCGCCAGAATGCGCGACGCGGCCATCGGGTCCTGGTAGCCGGTGGCGGCCTTGATCACCTGGTGGGTCTGCTGGTTCCAGTCGATGACGACCTTGTCGCACCGGTCGGCGCACCAGGTCTGGCCTTCATCGACGGCATGGGACGCTGCAGACAGCGTGGCCATGGCCACCGCCATGATCCAGTGCGGTGCGTGCTTGCGGGTGATGTGAAGCATGGTGTTTCCTTGAAACGGTCGGGGATGGGTGAGGCGCCCATGGTCGTTTTGACACCGGCTTTGCAACAGTGCTGAAATCGCCCCGAAACGGTCCGTTCGTGCCATTCGGGAGGACATCGAACCACCATGCCCAAGCCAACCGCCCATGCCGGGGCCAGCCCCATCCACGTCTGCCTTGTCGCTTTGCCCGACGCGGTCGCTTCCACCTTGTTCGGCATCTTCGATGTGATGAACGCGTTCACCCTCATGCGCATGTCGCCGGAGGGCAAGCGCCCACCGTTTCAGGTGGAGATCGTGGGCGAGTCCGCGGGCGCCCTGCAAGTGGCCAGTGGTGTGCCGATCACGGTGCAGCGATCGATCGCCGACATTCAGAGCGCCGACATCGTCATCGTTCCGTCGATCCTGTTGAAGGCCGATGGCTGGCGAACGGACCGCTACCCGGCGCTGGTCGAATGGCTGAAGCGCATGAACGCCGGTGGCGCTGTGATGTGTTCGGCGTGCTCGGGCATCTTCCTGCTCGCCGAGACCGGGCTCTTCGACGGCAAGGACGCCACGGTGCACTACGGCTACGCACCAGGGTTCTCGGCGGCGTTTCCGGCGGTCTCGGTGCACCCGGAGAAGGTGCTCGTGATCTCGGGTCTGCGCGAGGACCTGGTCAGTTCGGGCGCGTCAACCACCTGGCATGACCTGGTTCTCTATCTGATTGCCCGCTACCTTGGCGCCACCGATGCGCAGGAGGTGGCGCGCATGTTTGCGCTGCAATGGCACCAGGACGGGCTCACGCCCTTCATGGTCTTCGAGGGAAAGACCGACCACGGCGACGCCGAGATCCAGTCCGCGCAGCAATGGCTGGCCACTCATTTCTCGGCGCCCAACCCGGTGGACGAAATGATCCGGCGCTCCAAGCTGGCCGAGCGCACGTTCAAGCGCCGATTCACCGCCGCCACCGGCATGGCGCCCATTGCCTACGTGCAGCGCTTGCGCATTGAAGACGCCAAGCGCCGGCTCGAACGCACCGAGGCGTCGGTCGACGACATCAGCTGGCGCGTGGGCTATGAAGACCCGGCCTTTTTTCGGCGCCTGTTCAAGCGCACCACGGGACTGGCCCCGGGTGCTTACCGCAAGCGCTTTCGCATTCCCGCTTTTGCCCGAACGTGACCGTGTGGACGATCCGTGCATGGGGCTTGGGGCTTGGTTGGTGGATCGGGCCAACGCTCTTCCATCGACCGTGTGGATGGAACCGTGTCCCCACCCAGGGTCGCTGAACCTCAACCTCCGCGCTGCAGCCAGCCCACCTTCACCAACCCGGTCGACAGCGCGGTGCCGCTGACGATGACCAGCCCGCAGACCACCATCCAGGCGCTGATGGTTTCGCCCAGGAACAGCGCGCCGTAACCGAGCGCGAACACGGGGATCAGGAAGGTCACGGTCAGCGCCTTTGACGGACCGGCGCGTTCGATCAGGTGGAAGTACAGGATGTAGGCAATGGCGGTGCACAGCACCGCGAGCGCGGCGATGGCGAGCCAGGCGGTGGCGCCGGGCGCCACGGCGGGCCACAGCCACCAGGTGGGCAGCGCCAGCGCCAGGCCGGCGCCAATCTGGCTGCCGGTGGCCGATGCCAGCGGGTGCACGCCGGTGAGGAAGCGCTTGGTGAAACTGGCGGCGATGCCGTAGCACAGCGTGGCCAGCAGGCAGGCGCCCATCGCCAGCAGCGACAGTGCGTGCCCGCCCGCGCCGACCATGCCGCGGGCGTCCACCCCCGATTTGCCCAGCACGAGCAAGGTCACGCCCGCGAACCCGATGGCCAGGCCGAGCACCCGCGATGCGCCGGGCCGGTCCCTGAGCCAGAGCCAGGCCACCAGGGCACCGGTGAGCGGCACCGTGGCGTTGAGGATGGCCGACACCCCGGTGGGAATGTGCAGCACGGCAAACGAGAACAACAGGAACGGCAGCCCGGAGTTGAGCACGCCCACACACAGGATCGGGCGCCAGTGCGCCGCGAAGTCCGAGCGCACGGCGGGTTTGAGCAGCAGCGGCAGCAGGCAGACGGCCGCCATGGCGACGCGCAGACCCGCGGTGGCCACCGGACCGAACTCGATGGCGCCCAGGCGCATGAACAGGAACGACGCGCCCCAGAGGGCGGCCAGCACGGTGAATTCGAGCAGAAGCAGGGGGGTCATGCGGAGATGGGTTGGAGACCGGATTCGAGTTGGAGCAAGGCGGCCTTGCGGGGAAGCCCGCCTGCGTAGCCGGTGAGTTCGCCGCCGGCACCCAGCACGCGGTGGCAGGGGACGATGATGCCGATCGGGTTGCGCCCGACCGCGGCGGCCACGGCGCGCACGGCGCGTGGCGCGTTGAGCCGCCGGGCCAGTTCGCCGTAGCTCAGGGTTCGGCCCGGCCCGATGCCTTGCAGCGCCTGCCACACCGATTGCTGGAACGGAGTGCCGAGCGACAGGTCAAGGGGCAGCGAAAAGTCGGCCCGACGCCGCGCGAAATAGTCGGCGAGTTGAAGCGCTGTTTCGCGCAGCACGGGATGGTCGTCCTGCACCCGCCATTGAGCCATCACCAGCGGGTCGGGCGCGTGCTTCTGGTCGCGGAACCAGACGCCGACCAGGGCTTGCTCGCTGGCGGCAAGGCGCATGCGGCCGAGCGGTGTGTCGATGTCGGTGCGGCAGAGGTGGGTGGGCAGTTTCATGGGCGTGTTCCAGGAGGGGTGTGCAGGCCGGACCAGGCGCGCAGCACGGCGTAGCTGCGCCAGGGCCGCCAGCGCTGTGAGTGCGCGTCGCAGGCGCGCTCCCGCGCGCGCGGCGAGCCTTCGATGCCGAGCGCGTGGTGCAGGGCGACATCACCCGCGGGCCAGGCGTCGGGCCAGCGCAGCGCACGCATCGCGATGTAGTGCGCCGTCCACGCGCCGATGCCCGGCAGGCCCTGCAGCGTGTCGATGGTGAGGGCGGGATCGGCGTGGGGACTCAGGTCGAGGGCTCCGCCCGCCACCGCCCTGGCCAGCGCCTGAATGGCCGCCTGCCGTTGCCGCACGATGCCCAGTTGGCCCAACGCATCCGGGCTGGCCTCGGCCAGGGCCCAGGGTGTGGGAAACAACCGGTTCAGGGTCGGGTCGGGCGTCGACACGGCCTCGCCAAAGCGGGTGACCAGTCGGCCGGCCAGGGTGCGGGCGGCGGCCACCGTCACCTGCTGGCCGAGCACCGCGCGCACCGCCAGCTCGAAGCCGTCCAGCGCGCCGGGCACGCGCAAACCGGCGCCGCCGGGAAAGTCCGCGCCCAGCACCGCGTCGATCGCCATGGGGTCGGCGTCCAGGTCGCACAGCGCGCGCACCCGCCAGATCAGGCCCGGCAGGGACGGCAGCAGGCCGTCGCTGGCGTGCAACCAGACGCGGTGGCGTTCGGGTTCGAACCGCAGTCCGATCCAGCCGGTGTGCTCCCCCCCGGCGCCTGGCAGACGCACGGTGCGCCAGTAGCGGCGTTGCTCAAGGTCGATCGCGTCCACGCCCGGCAGCAGCCGATCGGCCAGAAAGCGCAGCAGGGCCTGCACGTCCAGCGGGGGGCGCCAGCCCAGCGCCACCGCATGGCTCGATGGCGCACCGCCGGCGCGCCGCAGCGCGGTCGGGCTCAGGCCGTAGTGGTCCCGGAACGCGGCGTTGAAGCGCCGCAGGCTGGCAAAGCCGCTGGCCTGTGCCACCGCGGTCACCGGCAGGGCGGTGTCGGCCAGCAGTTGTTTGGCCGCCAGAAGGCGGCGCGTGTGCAACACCTGCAGCGGCGACACGCCCATTCGCGCCTCGAACACGCGCCTGAGGTGTCGATCGCTCACGCCCAGCCGGGTGGCCAGGCGCTGAACCGTCGGTCCGTCGTCGCCCGGCCACTGGGCCGGATCGTCGAGCAGGCGGGTGGCGTGCTGCACCAGCAGGTCGCCCGCGTCCTGGGTGGACCAGGTGCGGGCCTGGGGGGCCAGTTCGGGGCGGCAGCGCAGGCAAGGCCTGAAGCCGGCGCGCTCGGCCTGGGCCGCGTGGTCGAAAAACCGGCAATTGGCGCGCCGCGGCGTGCGCACCGCGCAGACGGGACGGCAGTAAATGCCGGTGGAGGTCACGCCGGTGAAAAAGCGCCCGTCGAAGCGCGCGTCGCGCGTGCACAACGCCAGGTAGCGGGCGTCGTCGTCGATGGTGGGGGCCGTGTCCATGGCAGGCATGGTAGGGCAGTGCGGGTGGAGCGACTCGCCGTTTCCGGACATCATCATTTCCGGCGGGTGCCACGCCGGCTTCCTACAATGGCCGCTTTGCCAACCCCCAAGGGAGTTCCTGCATGCAAGTGTCCGCCTCCATCTTCAAGGCCTATGACGTGCGCGGCGTCGTGCCGAGCACCCTGGACGAAGGCGTGGCCGAGGCCCTCGGCCTGGCCTTCGGCACCGTGGCCTTGCGGCAGGGCGAGCGCACCGTGGCGGTGGGGCGCGACGGGCGGCTGAGCGGGCCGTCGCTGTCGGGCGCGCTGATCCGGGGGCTGGTGGCCGCCGGCATCGACGTCATCGACGTCGGCGTGGTGACCACCCCCATGCTGTACTTTGCGGCCAGCACCCTCTGCCGCAGTGGCATCCAGGTCACGGGCAGCCACAACCCGAAGGACTACAACGGCTTCAAGATGGTGATGGGCGGGCGCGCCATCTTCGGCGACGACATCCAGGCGCTTCGCCGGCTCATCGAATCCGACGGCGGCCAGCGGGCCGATGGCGGGCGGGTGCGGCACATCAGCGTGGATGCGCCCTACCGCGACCGCATCGTCGGCGACGTCAAGCTCGCCCGACCGATGAAGATCGTGGTGGATTGCGGCAACGGCGTGGCAGGCGCGTCGGCGCCGGCGCTGTTCCGCGCACTCGGCTGTGAGGTGATCGAGCTGTTCAGCGAGGTGGACGGCAATTTCCCCAACCACCACCCCGATCCCAGCAAGCCCGAAAACCTGCGCGACGTGATCCGGACACTGGCCGAATCCGATGCCGAACTGGGGCTGGCCTTTGACGGCGACGGCGACCGGCTGGGCATCGTCACCAAGGGGGGCAACAACATCTTCCCCGACCGACAGATGATCCTGTTTGCTCAAGACGTGCTGTCGCGCGTGCCGGGTGGGGCCATCGTCTTCGACGTCAAATGCTCGCAACGGCTTGGTCCGGCCATCGAGGCCGCGGGCGGCGTGCCCCACATCTACAAGACCGGGCATTCGCTCATCAAGGCCCGCATGAAAGAGCTCGACAGCCCGCTCGGCGGCGAGATGAGCGGCCACATCTTCTTCAAGGAACGCTGGTTCGGTTTTGACGACGGCACCTACGCGGGCGCTCGGCTGCTCGAAATCCTGAGCCGCCACGCCGATGCAAGCGCGGTGCTCGATGCGCTGCCCACCAGCCACAGCACCCCCGAGCTCAACGTGGCCTGTGCCGAGGGCGAACCGCACGAGGTGGTGAAGAAGCTGGTGGCCCTGGCCCGGTTCGACGCGCCGGCCAAGGTGTCCACCATCGACGGGGTTCGCGTCGACTGGCCCGACGGCTTCGGCCTGATTCGCGCATCCAACACCACGCCGGTGCTGGTGCTGCGCTTCGAGGGGCACACGCCCGAGGCGCTCCACCGCATCGAGGGTGCCATGCTGCACTTGCTCAAGCAGGCCAAGCCCGACGCCGTGGTTGGAGCCAGCGCGCACTGACGATGGCGGACGACCCGCTCGATCTCGTCACGGTGGTGGTGGTCACCTACCACAGCGCCCATTGTTTCGACGCGCTCGATGCGCTGTTGTCGCACTGCCCGCAGGTGGTGGTGTCCGACAACGGCAGCAACGACGGATCGGCCGGGCTGGCCCGCACGCGCTGGCCCCGCGCCACGGTGCTCGAACACGGGCGCAACCTGGGTTTTGGCGCGGCCAACAACCGAGCACTGGCCCGGGTGAACACCCCGTTCGCTTTTCTGCTCAACCCCGACTGCGAGGTGTCGCCCGACGGACTTCGCGAGCTGGTGCGGGCCGCCATCGCGATGCCGGACGCAGCCGTGGTGGCGCCGCAGTTGTGCGCCGGGCCGGACAGACCGGAAGTGAACTACCGCTGGCCCAGCACCCTCTGGACGTCCAGGGGCCCTGGCGCCGACGGCCCGGCGTGTGTGGGTTTTGTCGTGGGTGCGGCGCTGCTGCTGCGGCTCGACCGCTTCGAGGGCATCGGGTACTTCGACGAGCGTTTCTTCCTGTATTACGAGGACGACGACCTTTGCCTGCGGCTGTTCCAGCACCGCCGCCCGCTGGTGTTGTGGCCGGCGGTGCGGGCGGTGCACCGCTCTCGCGGATCGGTCAAGGGCAACCGGCCCTGGCGCAGCGAGTACCTGCGGGGCTACCACCACGCCCAGTCCAAGCTGATCTACACCGCCAAGCACCGCTCGAAGGCACAGGCCCGGCGACAGCGCTGGAGCGTGCTGCTGGGCACCACGCTCGCGCTTCCGCTGCGCGCCATGGCGTGGTCGCCGCGGCTGCTGGCGCGCATGGCGGGCCGCTGGATGGGACTGGCGCAGTGGAGGTTCGATGACTGATGCCGCCAGGCCCACGCTGGGCATCGCCGTGCTCACGCTCAACGAAGCCCGGCGCATCGACGACTGTCTGCGCAGTGCCGCCTTTGCCGACCAGGTGGTGGTGATCGACAGTGGCAGCACCGATGACACGCGGGAGCGGGCTGCTCAGCTGGGTGCCGAGGTGCACCTGCACGCCGATTGGCAGGGTTTCGCGGTGCAGCGAACGCGGGCCCTTGCCCACCTGCGCACCGACTGGGTGTTCTACCTCGATGCCGACGAGGAGATCACGCCGTCGCTGCGCGACGAGATCCTGCGCGCCATCGCATCCCGGGAACCTGGCGTGTGGCGCATCTGGTGGGACGAAGTGGCTTTCGGGCGCGCACTCACGCGAATGAAACCGCGCGGCGGCATCCTGAGGCTGTTTCCGCGCGATGCCCTGGAGCGGTTCGACGGCGTTGTGCACGAGGCACCGGTGCTGCGAAAGGCGTTGCCCGACCGGGATCTGAAGAACCGGTTGTTGCACCATTCCCGACCCACCGTCTACGGCAGCCTGCGAAAGCTGGCGCAGTACGTGCAATTGGGCGCGGTCAAGCGCAGTGCGCGTGGCAAGCGCGGCGGTGTTTTGACCGGGTTGGTCATGGGGCTTGTGGTGTTTCTGCGCGTGTACCTTTTCCAGCGCGGTTTCCTCTGCGGCGGGCCGGGCTTTCTCTACAGCCTGTTCATTGCGCTGGAGACTTTTTTTCGCCACGCGGCCTTGCGCTATGACGCACCCGACCCGGGTGCCGGCCTTGCACGGCGCTAGCCGTCGAAGCGCATGGCCAGTTTGAGGCGCCAGTAGGCCAAGGTGTCGCGCCAGTCGGTGCGCAGCTGCGGGTGCATCCGGTCCGGGTTTCGCAGGGCAGGCTGGATCAGGTGCTGGTCGAACAGTTCCATCACGCGTTCGGGGTTGTACAGCGGCGTGTAGCGGTCCCACCGGCCGCGCCGGATCGCGTCGGGATCGAGCGAGCCGATGAGAGACACCAGGTCATCGGCGCCCTGATAGAGCCAGCCCGCATCGCCCAGCACATCGATGTGGTGGCGGTGCTTGCTGCGCGCGTAGGTGATCACCGGCTTGTTGCGGATCGAGAACTCGCCGCAGGCCAGACCGAAGGATTCCCCTTGCAGCCTGGCGTGCAGCATGGCGTCGCAGGTGTTGATGAACCGGGTCTTTCGCGCCAGGTCGCTCGTGCCGGGCAGGAACACCGCACGGGGGTGGTCCGTGAAACGGGCGATGTTGAGAAAGACGAACCACGAGTCGTCACGCGTGGCCAGCACGCGCTTGACGGCTTCGATGGCGCAAGGAACGTCGAAGCTCGACGCACCCCCATGGCAGCCCAGCACGCGCGCGCTGCCTGGAATGCCGAGTTCGTCCCGAAGATCGCCATCCACCCGGGGCAGGGTGACGATGTGGGGCACCGCCGGAATGTGGCCCCGCGAGCAGCCCTGGCTCAGCCAGTCGGAGATGAAGGCGAACGAAGCGCCATGTGCCTGGCGTGGGTGGGTGGGAAACACCGCATGGACCATGGTGGGTACCTGGGTCGACACCAGGCCGTCCCGGCGCCCTGCCTTGATGGCGTAAAGCAGGTCGGCACCCCGATCGCGCAACAGGCCATCGAGCTCGCTGCGGTGGCGGTAGGTGAACACCTCGAAGCGGTCGCGGAACCGGGCAATGGCCTGGGGGTCGTTGCCCGGACTGTCCGCCGGGTGCACGATCACGCTGCGGTGGCCCAGCTGGTTCTCTGCGCCTTCTGCGTAGTCGAACAGCGCCACCTCGGTGCCGCGCAGCGAGAGCTGGTTGGAGTGGAACGCGATCGTGAGCGAACTCATCCCGTGCGACCTGCTTCGCGCCGTCGGTGCAACCCGGCCATCACCAGAGCGCTCATCAACACCAGGCAGTGACTTTCGGTGGACAGCCAGAACGAGCTGTGCGAGAGGCTCACCACTGACAGCGCGGCCACGAAGGCCAGCGCAAAGGCCCGGCGGCCGGGTTCGTGGCGCAGGGCTTCGCGCACGATGGCGCCGGCGAACCAGAGGAACAGCGCCAGCCCGACGACACCCTGCTCGTACAGGAAAAACAGGAACTGGTTGTGGGGGTGCGGGCACACGACGCTGCACCAGGCCGGGTCGGTGAAGTGGCGCGCCGCCAGCACCGGATAGGCCGCGGTGCCGTGGCCCAGCAGTGGCGCGTCGAGGGTGCCCTGCAGGGTGAATTCGGTCATCTCGATGCGCGCACCGGCGGAGGTGACCACGCCATTGGCGGCGTCGTGCTCCACGGTTTGCGCTTCGCTCCATGCCGTGAACAGCCGCTGCTGAAGCACCGGCGAAGCGGTGTAGGACAGCCCGACGACGGCTGCCACGCCGACCACGGTGGCCAGCACGGTGCGGGTCGAACGTGTGGCGGCCAGTGTGACGGCAAACGCGATCGTGGCGGCTGCCCAGGCGATGTAGCCCGTTCTCCCCGCCGACAGCAGCAGGATGGACAGGCTGGCCATGAACCACACCATCGCGGCAGACCAGCGCACGGTCGGTTTGGTGGCGGTGATGGCGATGAGTCCGGCCATGAGGGTGAACAGGGTCATCATGAGGCCCTGCGAGATGTAGTCCTTGAACACCGTGTGATCCACGCCGAAGCCCTGGTTCTGGGTGCGTGTCCAGCCAAAGTCGAACCACACGTTGAGCCAGGTGACGGCCAGTGTGAAGGCCATGGCCAGGGCAAAGGCCTGCCAGCAGCGCCGCCTCACCGGGGCATCGTGCAGCAGCGCGATGAACACGGGCACCAACAGGAACTTGAGGTACTTCTGGATGAAGCCGAGCACGCCCGAGGGACTGGCGGGTGTCCAGGCGGCGGCGAGCACGATCCACCCGAACAGCGCGACCGCGGGCAGGACCAGCGGATTTCGAATCGCTTCCAGCAGGCGCAGCCGCGCGTCGGCCCAACCCAGGCCCGCAGCCCAGAAGACCAGGGTGAGCAGAAGCGCCACGTTGGCCAGCGCCACCGACATCGGAAACGCGAAAAACACCAGCACGAGGCTGGCCTGGGCGGCTTGGCGGCTGGCGTTGCCGAGGTTCATGGAAGTCTGGAAAGGTGCGGGGGGTGCCCGTAGGCCGATGTCAGCAGAGGCCAGTCGTCTTCGTGCCAATGGAACGAGGGTTCGCGCCCGGATTCCTTGCGCAGCGATCGGAGCAGGCGCGCCAGATTGTCGCGTTTCCAGCGATCGCCCGGACGCACGTCGCATTTGTCGAAGTCGATCACCCAGGCCGCGCCAGCGGCGTCGAGCAGCAGGTTGTGGGCGTTGAGGTCGGCGTGGAAGACCTGCCGGTCGTGCAGTCGACGGATGGCCCTGCCCAGGGCCGCCCAGGCGGCGGGTTCCGGTCGCGACTCGCGCAGGCACTGCACGAGGTTGCGCGTCTGCGCAATCAGGCCGACGGCGATGTCGGCGCTGTAGGTCAGACCGCGGGGGCGGTGCAGTGCGGCCACCGGGACGGGCACGGGCAGGTCCCAGGATTGCATCAGCCGCAGCAAGGCAAATTCCTGCATGGCGCGGCTGCGCTGCACCGGCTCACGCAGAAAACGGTCGTCGCTGATCCGGGCCACCAGGCCGCCACGCCGGTAATGCCGAAGCACCTGCGTGCCTTGGGCGTGCGTCACCAGCGCGGCCTGGCCGCGGCCGCTGCCGGTGGCCAGGCGCACGGCGCCGGCCGCGGGCGTGAAGTGATCAACGCCGGGCTCGGGGCCGCGGGTGGGGTCGTGCCACACGGTGCAGCCGTCGGGGTGTGCGCGCACCCACACCAGGCCCAGTCGATCTGGCTTCACGGGGCCCAGCGCCGCCTGCAGCGTGGGCCAGGTGCGATCGATGGCGCCCCGATGGCGGTCCATGAGGGCCCTGGCGGCCACGGATCGCGCAGCCCAGGCAGCAGGGTCTGTCAGGGCCTGGTCGGCGGCGTCGCGCAGCCCCTGAGCATCGGCCACGCGAACGGCGGCACCGGCCTGCAGCGCTTCGTCGAACAAGGCCGGCGCGTTCTGCGTGTGCGGGCCGAACAGCACGGGTTGTCCCAGCGAGAGAGGCTCGAGCGGGTTGTGGCCACCCACGGGCGCAAGGGTGCCACCCACGAAGCAGAGCGCGGCGTGCCGGTACCAGTGCATCAGCTCGCCCATGGCGTCCACCAGGAAAACGCGGTCGTCGGTGCCGGGCCATTCACCGCGGCTGCGGCGGGCGTGCGTCCAGCCGCGCGCGCGCAGCGATTGCGAAACCGCGTCGAAGCGCTGCGGGTGCCGGGGCACCAGCACCAGCAGGGCATCGGGGTGGCGCGCCGCAAGACCGGTCCAGGCGTCGAGCCAGGCTGCTTCATCGCCCTCGTGGGTGCTGCCCGCCACGACGAGGCGGCGGCCAGCCAGCGCGGGCGCCAGGGGCGCTGCCACGGGCGCGGGTGCAACGTCGAACTTGAGGTTGCCCGCCACCCGCACCTGGGCGGTCGGCACGCCCAGCGCCGCGAACAGGCGTGCCGTCTGCTCGTCGGCCGACGCCACCTGAAGCGTGGGCCAGGCGTGCCGCATGACGCTGCCCCAGCGCTGGTAGCCGCGTGCGGACGATTCGGTCAGGCGTGCGTTGATCAGGGCCACCGGCAGGGCACGCTCTGCGCAGGCAAACAGCCACTGCGGCCACAGCTCCCGCTCGATCAGCACCAGTGCCTGCGGGCGCAGGCGGTCCAGAAAGCGGGCCACCGCACCCGGGGTGTCCATGGGGGCGTAACGGTGGGTGATGCGATCGCCCCAGGCACCGTGAAGCGCCTTGGCGCCGGTGGGCGTCTGGGTGGTCACCACCAGCGCGTGCGCAGGCCATTCCTGCAGCAGCTTCTCGATGACGGGCCGTGCGGCCTGGACCTCGCCCACCGACGCCGCGTGCAGCCACAGGCAGCCGAAGTGCGTGGGCTCGATCGGGATGAAGCCGAGGCGTTCGCCCAGGCGCTCGCGGTAGGCGGGCTCTCGCCGGCCGCGCCACCACAGCCAGCCCAGCAGGGGCAGCGTGAGCGTGCGGGTGAGGGCGCGCCAGGCCCGCAGCGAGGGGGTGGCGCGTGGCGGGTTCAACGCCAGTGGTCGGCCACCCACTGCGTGGGCAGCACGCGCCGATACCACTTGCCGCTCACACCGGCAATGGCGTCGGGCGGGTTGGGTTTGCCATGGAAGGCGATGATGCGCGCACCCGGCGGGATGACCGGCGGCGCAAACCACCCCATGATGCCGCGGCGCATGCAGTGGCGCTTGAAGCTCACGCACCAGCCCTCGGGCCAGAAGCGCACCTTGCCCTGGCGGCCCAGGTAGCCGGTGATGTATTCCTGCTCGTTGCGAACGTCGGCAATCGCTTGCGGGTAGCCTTGCTTCAGGTGTTCCAGCGCATCGGCATGTGCGCCGATGGTGTACAGGTAGCACGAGGTGTTGCCCGTGCCGTCCGCCTTGTCCCATTCCTTGATGACGGTGAATTCACCGGGCTGGTCGAAGAACGGATCGAGGCTGTCGACGATGACGATGTCAAGGTCGAGAAACAGGGTGCGGCCGGTGAGGTCGTACAGCGGGTCGGCAAAGCTCGTGAGCTTGAGCCAGCCATGGCCGAAGCTCCATGGCTTGCGCTGGTCGAATTCGTCGAATCCCACCGCCGGGATCGGCTTGACTTCGATGGAGGGGTCGATGCCGGCGGCGTCGTCGGTGAGGCAGACGAAGCGGAAGGGCCGGTGCAGGTGCCGCGACACCATGCTGTGGAGCTTGTTGACGTATTCGGGTCCGTACTTGCGGCCCCATTTGATGCACAGCACGTTGACGGCCGGCACGCCGTGGCTCGCTGGTGGGGAAGGTTCTGCCATCGCGGGAGTTTATCGGGTCCGGGCACAGCCAGGAACGCACGGGCCTGCCACGGTTGGAGCGCGCCCGGGGGCGTGGGCTGAGGGCGCGATGGACTCAGCGCGCCAGCAGGGCGTCGATCGGCTGAAGGTCGGTGGGTGTCAGTTCACCGCTGGCCTGGCGCAGGCGAAGGCTGCCCAGCAGGACGTTGTAGCGGGCCTGCGCGAGGTCGCGTTTGGTCTGGAACAGCTGGCTCTGTGCATTGAGCACGTCGATGTTGATGCGAACCCCCACCTGGTAGCCCAGCTGGTTGGCTTCGAGGGCACTCTGGCTGGAAGCCTCGGCCGCTTCCAGGGCCTTCACCTGGCCCTGGCCCGACAGCACGCCCAGGAAGGCGCTGCGCGTGGACAGATCCACCCCGCGGCGCGCCGATTGGAAGTCCGCGCGGGCCTTTTCCTCAAGGGCGAGCGTCTGCTTCACGCGGTTCTGGATGGCGTAACCCGCAAACAGCGGCATGTTGAACTGGACGCCGACGCTGGCGTTGTTGCTGCGCACGGTGCCGCTGATGCCTTGCACGGTGGAAGGCGCCCGGCTCACCTGGTACTGCCCCACCAGATCGACGGTGGGCTTGTGTCCGGCTTCGGCCCGTTGCGTTTCCAGTTCGGCGATTTCGAGGTTGCGGCGTGCCTGAAGGATGGTCGGGTGGTTTTCGCCCGCGCGGTTGAGCCAAGCCTGCGGATCGGCCGGCTGCAGCGGCGGCAGAACCACCGGCGTCACGAGCGGGCGCGGCGAGACGCCGCTGCGGCCCACCAGCTGGTCGAGCGTCAGCTTCTTCACGCGCAGATCGTTCTCGGCCGCGATCTCCTGGGCCACCACCAGGTCGAAGCCGGCCTGCGCCTCGCGGGCGTCGGTGACGGTGGCGGTGCCCACCTCGAAGTTGCGCCGCGCCGCGGCCAGCTGCTCGGCCACGGCGGTCTTCTGCGCCCGCACGAAGGTCAGGGTGTCCTCGGCCGCCAGCACGTCGAAGTAGGCCTGCGAGGTGCGGATGATCAGGTCCTGCTCGGCCTGGGTGAGCTGCGCCTGGGCAATGTCGGTCGAGAGCTTCGCCTGGTCGTTGGCGAGCTTGTTGGCCGGGCGGTACAGCGGTTGGCTGGCCGACAGGGTCACGTTCTGGCTGTTGCTGGTGCCGTCGAGCAGGTTGTTGTTGCTGTCGCGGCGCGACCAGTTGGCGGCCGCACCGAGGCCGACCTCGGGCAGCAATCCGGCACGGGCCTGCGCGGCCTGAGCCAGGCTGGCGTCGTATTGGGAGCGGGCCGCCAGGTAGGTCGCGTCGAAGCTGCGCGCAGCTTCGAACAGTTCGAGCAGGCTCTGGGCCTGTGCGGTCGATGCGCCACCCAGGGCCAGGCAGGCAGCCAGCACGAGCGGGTGCAGGCGGCGGGCGGGTCGGGTCGGGGTGGGTTGCATGGCGATGTCCTTGACGGGTGGAAACGGTCGAAGCGTTGAATCAGTAG
Source organism: Hydrogenophaga sp. XSHU_21 (assembly GCA_046604145.1). Lineage (GTDB taxonomy): Bacteria > Pseudomonadota > Gammaproteobacteria > Burkholderiales > Burkholderiaceae_C > Hydrogenophaga. The sequence goes on along the minus strand of JBKIXD010000002.1, from coordinate 245,040 downwards.
AGCGGCACCGAGGGATCGCGTTCCCGCGACCAGGCGTCGATGCCGCCATGGATGTTGACCACGTGGGCAAATCCCCGGTTCATCAGGAAATGCGTGACCTGCGCACTGCGCATGCCGTGGTGACACAGGCAGGCGATCGGGCGGTCGGGATCGAGCTCGCCCAACCGCTCGGGCACCGAGCGCATCGGCATGGTCACCAGCTCGAAGCCCTCGGGCCTCACGCTGGCGGTTTGCAGTTCCCAGGGTTCACGCACGTCAAGCACCACCGGCGGCACCTGGCCTTCGGCGGCGTGGAAGGCCAGCCATTGGTCAAGCTGGGCAGGGGTGATGGCTTGCATGGCTTGGGTGGGCTTGTGTGGAGCGACGCATCAGAAGCGGAAGCGCGAAGGCTGCGGGAAGTTCCGCAGGCGCGGCGCCACGGTGTCCCAGGGCTGGGCGGTGTGGAAGTCGGCGTCGCTGCCGCGGGTGATCAGCGTGGCCCGCATCACGGGTTCTTCTCCCACGATGCCGATCAGGCGGCCGCCTTTGGCCAGCAGGCCCAGCAGCGCCTCGGGCACCTCGGCCACGGAACCGTTCAGCACGATCGCGTCGTAAGGCGCCTGGCCGCGGCAGGCGGCGAAATCGTCGGCGGCCGCATCGGCATCGCGCACATCCACGTTGGTGATGCCGGCCCGCTGCAGGTTGGCGCGGGCCTGCCGGGCCAGCGTTGGGTCGATCTCCAGCGTCAGGACGCGCTGCGCCAGGCTGCCCAGTAGGGCGGCCATGTAGCCACTGCCGGTGCCGACTTCCAGCACCTTGTCGGTCGGCTTCAGCGCAAGGTCTTGCGCCAGACGGGCCTGCACCTTGGGCGCCAGCATGCATTGCCCGTCCACCGCGGGGTGGGACAGGGGCAGCTCGAGATCGGCAAAGGCCAACGCGCGGTGGGCCGCGGGCACGAAGTCCTCGCGGCGCACGCGGCCCAGCAGGTCGAGCACGCGCGCGTCCAGCACCTCCCAGGGGCGGATCTGCTGCTCGATCATGTTGAAGCGGGCCTGTTCGAGGTCGGTGGCGGTGTTCATCTCATTTCTCCGGTCGGGGTTCGGCACAACCTGCAAATTTTAGGAGGGGGTCTCTGTCGGGGCGGTGACGGCGGGTGGCAGGCCGGCCTTGCGGCGCAGCCATTGGGTGAAATCGTCGATGTAGCCGTACACCACCGGCACCACCACCAGCGTCAGCAGCGACGAGGTGATGACGCCGCCGATGACGGCCTGGCCCATGGGCGCGCGCTGTTCGGATCCTTCGGTGAGGGCAAACGCCAGCGGCACCATGCCGAACACCATGGCCAGCGTGGTCATGAGGATCGGGCGCAGCCGGACCTTGGCGGCCAGCAGCAATGCTTCGTCGCGCGGCAGTGGCGGCCCGCCGGCGCGCCCCTCGCGGGCACGGATCGCAAAGTCCACCAGCAGGATGGCGTTCTTGGTGACCAGTCCCATCAGCAGCACGATGCCGATGACCGAGAACATGCTCATGGTCGAGCCGAACATGAGCAGCGCCAGCACCACGCCGATCAGCGTGAGCGGCAGGGACGTCATGAGCGCCAGCGGCTGCAGGAAGCTGTGGAACTGGCTGGCCAGGATCATGTAGATGAAGATGATCGCGAGGGCCAGCGCCGACAGCGCGTAGCCGAACGACTCCTGCATGTTCTTGGTCGAGCCGCCGAATTCGTAGCGGTAGCCCGGGGGCAGGGCGATGGCATCGAGCTCGCGGCGGATGTCGGCCGTGACCTCGCCCGCCGAGCGGCCGTAGACGTTGGCGTTGAAGGACACCTCGCGGTTGAGGTTGCGCCGGTTGATCTGGTTGGGGCCGGTGGTCTCCACCAGCGTGGCGACCTGGGCCAGCGGCACGGTGCGCATGGTGCCGTCGCTCGCGGTGCCCACCACCAGCGGCAGTTGCCGCAGATCGTCGGTGCGCTGGCGGTCCTGCGTGGGCAGCCGCACGATCACGTCGTAGGTTTCGCCGTTCTGGGCGCGCCAGTTGCCCACGGTGGTGCCGGCCACCAGTGTGCGCAGTGCGTTGCCCACGGCGGTGGTGGACAGGCCGAGGTCGGAGGCCAGGTCGCGGTTGAGCACCACGTCCACGGTCGGCTTGTCGGGCTTCACGCTGGCGTCCAGGTCGACGAGGCCGACGATGGGCTGCAGCTTCTCGCGGATCTGGCGGCTCAGCCGTTCCAGTTCGCCCAGGTCATCGCCCTGCAGCGAGAACTCGATCTGCTTGTTGCCACCCACCGCGTCGAGCAGGCCCACGTGCGTGACGGTGATCCCCGGCACGCGGCGCAGCCGTTCGCGCAGCAGCGCCGACATGGCGTCAACACTCAGCGTTCGCTCCTTGCGGTCGACCAGGCGCACATAAATGCTGGCATACATCGAGCCCTGCGCGTTGCCGGTGTTGATGGTGGTCAGCGTGTAGCGCACCTCGGGGAACTCGCGCAGCACGGCCTCGACTTCGCGCGCCTTGGCCTCGGTGGCCTGGACCGACGAGCCCACCGGGGTGTGGAAACTCAGCGACGTTTCCGAGAAGTCGGCCTTGGGCACGAACTCGGTCCCCAGCAGCGGCAGCATGAAGATGCTGGCCACGAAGGTGACCACGGCCAGCGCCAGCGTGGCCAGCTTGTGTCTCAGCGACCAGCGCAGCGCGCCCTGGTAGCCATCGGCCAGGTCGTCCTGGAAGCGGTCGAACCACTGGGTGACGCGGCCGATGGTGCGGTCGTACAGCGAGCGGCGCGAGCCACTGGCATTGGCGTGGTGCTCGATAGACGGGTCATGCCACACCGACGAGAGCATCGGGTCGAGCGTGAAGCTCACGAACATCGAGATCAGCACGGCCGCCACCATGGTGATGCCGAACTCGTGGAAGAACTTGCCGATGATGCCGCCCATGAAACCGATGGGCAGGAACACCGCCACGATCGACAGCGTGGTGGCCAGCACCGCCATGCCGATTTCCTGCGTGCCCTCCATGGCCGCTCGGTAGGGCGTCTTGCCCATCTGTACGTGGCGCACGATGTTTTCCCGAACGACGATGGCGTCGTCGATCAGCAGACCCACCGACAGCGTCAGCGCCATCAGCGTGATCATGTTGATGGTGAACCCGAGCAGGTTCATGAAGAAGAACGTGCCGATCACCGCGATGGGCAGCGTGAGGCCGGTGATGACCGTGGAGCGCCAGGAGTTGAGGAACAGGAAGACGATCAGCACGGTGAGGATGGCGCCTTCGATCAGGGTCTGCCGGACGTTCTGCACCGACACCCTGATCGGGCGCGATCCATCGGCAATCGGCTCGAGCCTGATCCCGGACGGCAGCTCGGCCTGCACCGCCTGGATGGCGGCGTTCAGGCCGTCCACCACCTCGATGGTGTTCTCGTCCTGCGACTTCTGCACCTGCAGCAGCAGGGTTCTTCGGCCGTTGAACAGGGCCAGGCTTTCCACCTCCTCGGTGCTGTCGCTGACCCGGGCCACCTGACCCAGCTTGACGGCGGTGCCGTTGCGCCGCCCCACGATCACGTCTTCGAAATCGCGCGGGTCGGCGAGGCGCGAAAGCACCTGCACCACCCGCTCGGCATCGCGGGTCTTGAGCGTGCCCACGGGCAGGTCCTGGTTCTCGCTGCGCACCGCCGCGTTGACTTGTTCGGGCGTCACGCCCATGGCCTGCATGGCCACCGGATCGAGTTCGATGTTGATCGCGCGCCGCGTCGCCCCCACGAGGTTGACGGCACCCACACCCTGCACGTTTTCCAACCGCTTCTTCAGCACCTGCTCCGACCAGGTGGTGAGCTCGACCGCCGACGGCGCCTTGCCGTCCTTGTCTTCGGGGACCACCGCGACCGACCAGATGGCGCGGCTGGCGGGGTCGAAGCGCAGCACGCGCGGCTCTTCCACCTCGTCGCGCAGCAGCGGGCGCAGCACACCAATGCGCTCGCGCACATCGTCGGCGGCCTTGCGGCCGTCCACCGTGAGCTGGAACTCGATGATCACCACCGACGATCCCTCGTAGCTGCGCGAGGTGAGCGTGTTCACGCCGGCAATGGCGTTGACGGCTTCTTCAACCTTCTTGGTGACTTCGCTTTCGACGATTTCGGGCGACGCGCCCGGGTAGGCGGTGGTGACGACCACCACGGGAAAGTCGATGTTGGGGAATTGATCGACCTGCAGCCGCTGGTAGGAGAACGCGCCCAGCACCACGAAGGCGAGCATCACCATCGTGGCAAAAACAGGGTTGCGCAGCGAGACCTGGGTGAACCACATGCTGTGTCGCTCGCTGGCTTCAGTTGGGCGCGCCGGCCAGGCTCACACGGGTGCCGTCGCGAATGAGGCCGGCGGTTTCGGCCAGCACCACGTCACCGTCGGCCAGCATCGGCACGGCCCGGTAAGGCACGCCATCCACCTGGCCGGTCCCTGCGTTGGCCAGCGGAACGTGGCGCACCGCGCCGTCGCGCAGCACCTGAACGTAGGGCTCGGGGCGGTCGTTGCGCACGGTCGACGCCGGCACGGCCAGCGCCTGCACGCTGCCGGCCACGATGTCGCCCCGGGCGAACAGGCCTTGTCGCATGCCCGTGGCGGCCGGCAGTCGCAGGTACACCAACACGCTGCGGCTGCCCGCCTGCACGCTGGGGTTGATGCGCACCACCGTGGCCTGCACCGGCGCGGTCAGACCCTCAACCTGCAGCACCGCCGACTGACCCACCTTCACCCGGGCGGCGTCGGCCGGGGTCAGCGCGGCCTCCATCTCGAAGGCCGTCAGATCGACCACCTCGATCACCCGCGCGTCCACACCCACGCGCTCACCGTTCTGCACCGCCCGAACCGACACCAGCCCCGCGATCGGCGAGCGCAGCACCGTGTCGGACAGGCTCTTGCGGGCGATGTCGAGCGCCGCCGTGGCCGCGCGGTGGTTGGCCTCGGCGGCCGCCAGGTTGGCCTGCGAGTTCTCCAGCGCGGTGGCCGAGATGAATCCCTGCTGAACCAGCGCCTGGTTGTTGGTCTGGTTGCGTTGAGCGATGCGCACCTGGGCCAGCGCCGATTCGGCCTGCTGTTCTGCCTGCCGGACCCGCGCCTGCGCTTCGGTGGCGTCGATGCGCGCCACCACCTCGCCAGCGGCCACGGCATCGCCCTCGCGCTTGGTCAGGCCTTGAATTTCACCGGCCACCCGTGCCTTGATGGCCGCGGTCTGCACGGCCTCGATCGATCCCGACACCGCGGCCGTTTCCTGCAGCGCCAGTGAGCGCACGCGCACCACGTCGCGGGCGGCCAGTTCGTAGACCGGGGTGGACTGCAGTGTCTCTGCCGCTGTGCGCGCCTGTTCTGCCTGGTTGGAGCGCTTGTCGAGCGCCCGCCACAGGCCGAAGGCGAGCGCTGCAATGAGCAGCACGGGCAGGGTCCAGTACACGATGCGGCGGGTGCGTGAGGTCGTCATGGTGCGCGCTTGGGGGCAGGGCGTCGGGTGGGCTTGAGCATGCCGCCCAGGATCAGGTCGACCTGGGTGTCGATGAACCGCAGCGGCTCGATCTGCTGGGCCGGCGGGCAGCACGGCGCCATGGAATGCTTCCACATGAGCAGGAAAATCATCGGCGCGATCAGGCTGTAGACCGCGTGATCGAGGTCCAGGGGGCGGAATTCGCCGCGGTCGATCCCGCGTTGCAGGATGCGGCGGATCAGGGCATGGCCCGGGGCCATCACCGTCTGCTGGTAGTAAGAAGCGATCTCGGGGAACGTGCCGGCCTCGCTCATCACCAGCTTGGTGATGCCCGAGGCGGGGGTCATGCCGATCCGCTCCCACCAGGAATGCATGGCGTAGCGCACCAGCTCGGCCGTGTCGCCGGAGAAGGCCTCGAACTCGGCGTTCCACTCGACGAAGCGGCCGGCCAGGTTCTCGTGCACCACCGCCTTGAACAGGTCTTCCTTGCTGGGGAAGTACAGGAACAGCGTGCCCTTGGAGACGCCAGCCCTTGCCGCGACCTCCTCGACCCGTGTCGCGGCAAATCCCTTCTCCACAAACAGGGCCAGCGCGGACTCGATGAGCTCGCCCGGGCGCGCTTCCTTGCGGCGCTCGCGCCGGCCGGCGGGCGCGGCGGCGGGGACAGCAGGTGGGCGGGGGGGCGACATGGGCGGAAAGTTAATGACCAATGGGTTAGTAATATACCCCACCACCCCCCACGGCGGGATGAACGGTGGGTAAAGCTGGCGTCAAACCCCGGTCATCCCAGCTTGATGCCCACCTGCGTGATCCGGTTGGAGGCCATCTCGCGCACGCTGATTTCTGCCTTGCCCAGCTGGGCCGCGTCCCCCACCACGGGCGGGCGGTGCAGCTCGTTGCGCAGCCATTGCCCCACCGACTGGTTCGACTCCGCCGGCACGGGCAGACCGTAGAAGCCGCAAAGGTCTTCCAGCGGCGTCTGGGCATCGAGCACGAAATCGCCGAACACCAGGCGCGCCTGCTCGGTGTCGTCCATGTCGGGCAGCGCCACGCCGGTGCGCCGGGCCGTCCAGGCGATGGTGGAGCCCTGCAGCAGCAGTGAGCTGAGCACGACCACGAAGGCCACGTTGATGAAGGCTTGCGATCCCGGTACGCCCGCCATCACGGGGAAGACGGCCAGCACGATGGGCACCGCGCCCCGCAGACCCACCCACGAGATGAAAGCGATCTCGTCGCGGCCGAAGCGGAACGGCGCCAGACAGAGCCAGACGGACAGCGGGCGGGCCACCAGCATGAGCGCCAGCGACACCCCGATCGCAGGCAGCAGGGTGTCGACCATTTCGCTTGGCGTCACCAGCAGGCCCAGCAGCAGGAACATGCCGGCCTGCGCCAGCCAGGCGTAGCCGTCCATGGCCGACAGCGACGAACGCACCAGGCGGCGCGCCCGGTTGCCGGCCACCACCCCCATCACGTACACCGCCAGAAAGCCCGACCCCCCGATCCAGGTGGTGCCCGCGAACACGGCCAGACCCCCCGAGACGATCAGCAGCGCACGGATGCCGCCGCCGCCGTCCGCGCCCCGGCCCATGCGCTTGAGCAGTTCGGCCAGGCCCCAACCGCTGGCCACGCCCAGCGCCGTGCCCCAGCCGAATTGCTGCAGCAATGACCACAGCACGTCGCCCACCCCGATGCCCGCACCGCCGCCCGCGCCCACCGCCAGGGCGATACCGATGAAGGTGAGGGTGAGGTAGACCGCCATCGGGTCGTTGATGCCGGATTCGATCTCCAGCGTCGCGGCGACCCGTTCGTTGAGCTGGACCCCGGACGACTTGAGCAGCGAGAACACAGCGGCCGCGTCGGTGGAGCCCACGATGGCCCCGACCAGGAGCGCCATGGGCCAGGAGAGGTCAAGCAGCCAGTGCGCCGCAACACCGGTCAGGCCGGCGCAAATCACCACGCCGACGGTGGCCAGCAGGATGGAAGGCCGAAGCCCGGTGCGGAAGGTGGAGAGTTCGGTGCGCAGCCCGCCATCGAGCAGGATGACCGCAAGCGCCACGTTGCCGACCCAGAAACTGAGCCGGAAGTCATCGAAGCGAAGGCCGCCGGGGCCGTCTTCGCCGGCCAACATGCCCACCACGAGGAACACCAGCAGGAACGAAAAACCGGCGCGGGCCGAGAAAACGCCCGCCAGCACGCTGACAAAAACCAGCGCGGCGGCGGCGAGCAGCGGAAGGGTGAGGAAATCGAGCGAGAGGGTCACGCCCCGACGCTAACAGAATCCATGCCGGCGGCCAGGGCGCGGGACATGCCCGCGCCCGTGGCCGGGCGTCAGTTGAAGGCGGCGATGCCCGTGATGGCGCGGCCCAGGATGAGGGCGTGGATGTCGTGCGTGCCTTCGTAGGTGTTGACCACCTCGAGGTTGACCAGGTGGCGCGCCACGCCGAACTCGTCGCTGATGCCGTTGCCACCCATCATGTCGCGCGCCATGCGTGCGATGTCCAGCGCCTTGCCGCAGCTGTTGCGCTTGAGGATCGAGGTGATCTCCACCGCGGCGGTGCCTTCGTCCTTCATGCGCCCCAGGCGCAGGCAGCCCTGCAGGCCCAGGCTGATCTCGGTCAGCATGTCGGCCAGCTTCTTCTGGATGAGCTGGTTGGCGGCCAGGGGGCGGCCGAACTGCTGCCGGTCCATCACGTACTGGCGGGCGCGGAAATAGCAGTCCTCGGCCGCGCCCAGGGCGCCCCAGGCAATGCCGTAGCGGGCGCTGTTGAGGCAGGTGAACGGGCCCTTGAGGCCACGAACCTCGGGGAAGGCGTTCTCTTCCGGGCAGAACACGTTGTCCATCACGATCTCGCCGGTGATGGAGGCGCGCAGGCCCACCTTGCTGTGGATGGCCGGGGCGCTCAGGCCCTTCATGCCCTTGTCGAGGATGAAGCCGCGGATGGCGCCCTCGTCGTCCTTGGCCCAGACCACGAACACGTCGGCGATCGGGCTGTTGCTGATCCACATCTTGCTGCCGGACAGGCTGTAGCCGCCGGCGACCTTCTTGGCGCGGGTGACCATGCTGCCGGGGTCGGAGCCGTGGTTGGGCTCGGTCAGGCCGAAGCAGCCGATCCACTCGCCGCGGGCCAGCTTGGGCAGGTACTTCTGCTTCTGCGCTTCGGTGCCGAACTCGTTGATCGGGACCATCACGAGCGAGCTCTGCACGCTCATCATCGAGCGGTAACCCGAATCGACCCGCTCCACCTCGCGCGCCACCAGGCCGTAGCACACGTAGTTCAGCCCGGCGCCGCCGTAGGCCTCGGGGATGGTCGGGCCCAGCAGGCCCAGTTCACCCATCTCCCGGAAGATCGCCGGGTCGGTGATTTCCTTGCGGAAGGCCTCGGTCACGCGGGGTGCCAGGCGCTCCTGGCAGTAGGCGTGCGCCGCATCGCGCACGGCCCGCTCGTCGTCGGTCAGCTGGGCGTCGAGGTGGAAGGGGTCTTCCCAGCTGAACGAGGCTTTGGCTTTGGTCGGGGCGAGCATGGTGTGTCTCCGTGTGGCGGTGTCGATCGGCGGATTGTCCGCCGATGTCCCATAGCTGTCTAATATTGATCGTGTATCCAACCATCTGAACGGTGAATCGATGGAGTTCCGCCACCTGCGCTGTTTTCTGGCCCTGGCCGAAGAGCTGCATTTCGGCCGCGCCGCGGCCAGGCTGTCCATGACGCAGCCGCCGTTGTCGCTCAACATCCAGCAGCTCGAGGCCTCGATCGGCGCGCCGCTGTTCGTGCGGAACAGCCGCGGTGTGGCGCTCACGCCCGCCGGCCTGGCCTTCGTGCCGCGCGCCCGCGCCCTGCTTGACGGGGCGGCGGGCGCTGCCCGCGAGGCGCGCGAGGTCGCCCAGGGCCTGAGCGGGACGCTGCGCGTCGGCTTCGCCGGCACGGTGCTCTACCGAGGTCTGCCGCAGATCCTGCTGTCGTTCGGGCAGGACCACGCGCGGCTGAAGCTGGTGCTGCGCGAGATGAGCTCGAGCGACCAGTTGATCGAACTGCAGCACGGCCGGCTGGACGCCGGTTTCGTGCACACCACCCGCGTGCCACCGGGCTGTTCGCAGGTGCTGGTGTCGAGCCAGCGCTTCGTCGCCTGCGTGCCGGCGGGCCACGCGCTGGCGGGCAAGCGCCGCGTGTCGCCCGCCGCACTGGCGGGAGAACCTTACGTGGCCATCTCGCGTTCGGTCTCGCCCGATTACCATGACCGCCTGCTGGCCCTCTGCGCCGACCACGGTTTCGAGCCCGACGTGCGCTTCGAACTGCGCCACTGGCTCAGCGTGGTTTCGCTGGTGGCACAGGGGCTGGGCGTGTCGCTGGTGCCCGCGGCGCTGCAGCAGGCCGGTCTGCCGGGCGCCGCGTTCGTGCCGCTGCAGGGTGACACACCGCCTTACGAAACGCGTTGCCTGTGGCGCAGCGGCGCCGAGGGCGCCGCCCTGGCGGCATTCCTGGACGCCGTGCGGGGCTTCGCTCCACCGACAGAATGAGGGATTGAAAGAAAACCCTGCCAGCACCGACCCAGGGTCATGTCGACCCCATCCACCCGGAAACCAAGGAACACACCATGAGCGACAAACACGTGCTGGTGCTCGGAGGCGGCTGCTTCTGGTGCACCGAAGCGGTCTACAAGGAAGTGCGGGGCGTGACCGACGTGGAGTCGGGCTACAGCAACGGCCACGTCACCCAGCCCAGCTACGAACAGGTCTGCACCGGCACCACTGGTCACAACGAGGTGGTGCGGCTGGAGTACGACCCGTCCGTGATCAGCACGCGCGAGGTGCTCGAGATCTTCTTCGTGGTGCACGACCCGACCACCCTGAACCGGCAGGGCAACGACGTGGGCACGCAGTACCGCAGCGGCATCTACTTCACCACGCCCGAGCAGGAAGCCGAGGCCCGCGCCATCATCGCCGAACTCGACCGCGACAAGGCCTTCGGCAAACCGGTCGTGACCGAGGTGAAGCCGCTCGCGAATTACTGGCCGGCCGAGGCCTACCACCAGGATTTCTTCGAGCGCAACCCGCACCAGGGCTACTGCATGGCCGTGGCCGCGCCCAAGGTGGCCAAGTTCCGCAAGACGTTCGCGCGGCTGGCGAAGTAACGCGCCTCAGCGCCCGGGGCGCCAGCGCGGCCAGAACACGATCACCGCCAGGCCGCCGAGCACCAGCGTACAGGCGCCCAGCTTCCAGCCCGGCATGGCCTCGCCCAGGCTCAGGGCCGACGCGCTCATGCCGAACACCGGCACCAGCAGCGCCATGGGGGTGACCGTGGCTGCCGGGTGGCGGGCCAGCAGCCAGTTCCAGGCGCCGTAGCCAAACAAGGTGTTGCCCACCGCCTGCCACGCCACACTGGTCCACACCAGCGCGTCGGCATCGGCCAGCGCCTGCGCGATGCGGGCCGGCCCTTCAATCCACAGCGAAATTGCCAGCAGCGGCGGCACCGCGAACACGCTGCTCCAGACCATGAAGTGCAACATGTTCACCGGGCCGAGCGACTTGACCACCAGGTTGGCGCTGGCCCAGAAAAACGCGGCGGCGATCACCAGACCCAGACCGGCCACCGTCACCGTGGCGTCCAGGTTGGCCACGATCACACCCAGGCCGGCCACCGCCAGCGCCAGCCCGGCCAGTTGAAAGCCGCGCACCCTTTCGCGCATCAGCCACAGCGACAGGCCGATGGTGAAGAACACCTGGACCTGCACCACCAGTGAGGCCAGCCCCGGTGAAATGCGGCCATCGATGGCCAGGAACAGCAGACCGAACTGGCCCACACCCAGCAGCACGCCAAATGCCGCCATCGACCGCCATGGCGCCGCCGGCCGCGGCACGAACAACAACCAGGGCAGGGCCGAGAGGGCAAACCGCAGGGTGGCGAACAGAAATGGCGGCAGGCCGTCGAGCCCCCAGCGGATGACCACGAAGTTGGTGCCCCAGACGGCGACGACCGCCAGGGCAAGCAAGAGGTGTGAGGTGGGCAAGGGCGCGTTCGGCTTGGGTGGCGCGCCAGTGTAGTCACCCGGGATGCGGTTGGCTGTCCATCGCGAGGCACCCGCCGGGAGCCACGCTATCATCTTGCAACTCAATTGCGTTAACGAACATGCCGTCGACCCTGGACGCCACCGCCATGCCGCCCGACCTGTTGCGCCGTTTGCAGGCCGCCGGACTTCGCCGCACGCTGGCCACGCGGGCGGTGATCGGGGTGTTCCTCGCGCGCCCCGGCCAGGGCCTGACGCACGCGCAGGTGCTGGCCGCCTTGCAGTTGCGCGGGCACGCGCCCAACCGGGTCACGCTGTACCGCCTGCTGGAGCGGCTGGCGGCGGCCGGTGTGCTGAGCCGCCGGACCGACGACGAGCGGACCTGGCGATTCGCGCTGGTGACCGGCGCAGCAACGGACCGGCGCGCCGCAGGCGGTGCCCGTTTCGAATGCCGTGCCTGCCACCGCGAGCGGGCGCTGTCCGACCCCGGGCAGTCCGGGGCGGCCGCGTCGCGGGCGTTCATGAAGGCCGTGGCCCGACTGGGCGGCCGCGTTGAAGCGGTTGAATGGACCGTGCGCGGTCTTTGCGCAGATTGCCTGGAGCAGGAGGGCGCACCGTGATCGCCGCGCGCGGGCTGGTGGCCCGCCATGCCCAAGGCCCCCGTTTGCCGTTCCCCGATGTCGAGGTGCCACAGGGAGGCCTGTTGCTGCTGCGCGGCCCGTCGGGCAGCGGCAAATCCACCTGGCTCTCGCTGGCCGCAGGCCTGATGTCGCCGCTGGAGGGCGAACTGTCGGTGGCGGGCCAGCCACTGCCGGGGCTGTCGGCCCGCGCGCGCGACGCCTGGCGCGGCGCCACCATCGGTTTCCTGCCGCAGCGGCTGCACCTCAGCGCCGACCTGAACGTCCACGACAACCTCGCCCTGGTGTTCGTGGCCGCGGGGCTGCCGGTGGACACGGGCGCCATCGCCAGCGCGCTCGGCGCGCTCGATGTGCAGGCACTGGCGCGGCGGCGGCCCGGCAGCCTGTCGGGCGGACAGGCCCAGCGGGTGGCACTGGCCAGGGCCTTGCTGCGCCGCCCGCGCGTGCTGCTGGTGGACGAACCCACCGCCAGCCTCGACGACGCGGCCTGCGAGCTGGCGCTCGGTCATCTCCGGCACTGCGCGGCCGAACTGGGCGCCACCCTCGTCATCGCCACCCACGATGCCCGAACCGTGACGCCCTTGCCGCAAGCGATCACCCTGCACCTCGACGCGGCCCCGGAGGCGGCATGGGCGTGACCGGTCTGGCCTGGCGGCTGTTGTGGGCCCGACCGCTCACCGCGTCGCTCAACCTGCTGCTGCTGACCCTCGGTCTGGCATCGATCGGGTTCCTGACCCTGGTGCGGGACCAGGTTGACCGCGCTTTCGAGCGCGACCTCGCCGGCATCGACGCCGTGGTGGGGGCCAAGGGGAGCCCCCTGCAACTCATCCTGGCCGGTGTGTTCCACCTCGACGTGCCGCCCGGCAACGTGTCGCTGGCCGATCTGAACCGCCATGTGGTCGCGCATCCCCAGGTGGCCCAGGTGATCCCGCTCAGCCTGGGGGACAACTGGCAAGGGCACCGCATCGTCGGCACCACCACCGACTACCTCACCCACTACCGCGCAGTGCTGGCCGATGGAGCCCTGTGGACCCGCCCGATGCAGGCCGTGCTGGGTGCCGATGTGGCCCGCCGCACCGCGGCCACACCCGGGCAGGCGTTCGTGGGCGCGCATGGCCTGGGTGCCGGTGGCGCCGTGCATGGCGACACGCCCTACACGGTCACCGGCGTGCTGGCGCCGTGCCGCTGCGTGCTCGACCGCCTCGTGCTGACCGCCACCGAGTCGGTCTGGCAGGTGCACGACGACATGCACGCCGACCCCGGAATGACCGAATCCGATCGCGCCGATCTGAAGGCCGCGCTCGACGCCGACCGTGAGGTCACGCTGGCCCTGGTCCGCTACCGCACACCGCTGGCCGCGGCCAGTTTCCCCCGCTTCGTCAACAGCGACACACCGATGCAGGCGGCCGCGCCCGCGGTGGAGATCACCCGGCTGCTGGGCCTCATCGGTGTCGGCACCCAGGTGTTGCGCGCGCTGGCCGCCACGCTGCTGCTGGTGGCGGCGCTGTCGGTCTTCATCGCCCTTTGGGGCGCGGTGCGCGAGCGGCGCGCCGACCTGGCGCTGCTGCGCATGCTGGGTGCGCCGCCGCGGCGTGTCGCCGTCCTGCTGCTGACCGAATCTCTCTGCCTGGCGGCCCTGGCCAGCGTGCTGGCGCTGGTGGCCGCACAGGGTCTGGTGGCCCTGGCGGGCACGTGGTGGGCCGACGGCTCCGCCGCGGTCGTGTTGCAGGCGGGCGAGTGGCCACCTGCCCTGGCCTGGGTGCCCGTGCTGGCCGCCACCGTGGCGGTGCTGGCGGCGGCGCTGCCGGCCCTGGGCGCCTACCGAGTCGATGTTCAAACCCTTTTCAACCCGAGGACCTCTCCATGAAATCAACGCTCTCCCTCTTCGCACTCGCCTTTGCGCTGGCCACCCCGGCCCTGGCCCAGCATTCGGCCGAGGAAACCAAGGCGGACATCCAGCGCCACCGCGCGATGGCGGCCGCCCACGAAGCCGCCGCCCGCTGCCTCGAGGCCGGCAAAGGCGAAAAGGCCTGCTACGCGGAACTTGCCGTGGCTTGCAAGGGTCTGGCGATCGGAAAATACTGTGGCATGCGCCACGCCCACTGATCCGACCCGATCCGACCCGACATGGCCCTCCCGCGCCGACTTGTCCTGGCCGCCCTGGCTGCCCTTGCCGCCGGGCGCGCGCCGGCGCAGGTGCTCGGCTCACCCCTCGGGGCGCCGCCCGCCGGCGCGCCTGAAACGCCCGGGCTCCCTGGCGTGCCCCACGGTCAGGGCCCGGGAGTGCACAGCCCCCAGAGCCCCATTGCGCCGCTGCCCCGGCGCGACGACGTGGTGGCGTGGTCGGTGCTGACCGATGTGAAGACCGCGGTGCGGGGCAAGCGGGTGGTGCCGGTGTACCCGGCCGAGGTTCGGGCGTTGAACCAGAAGCCGGTGAAACTGCACGGCTTCATGCTGCCGCTGGACCCGGGAGAGAACCAGCGCCATTTCCTGCTCACCTCGGTGCCGCTCACCTGTTCCTTCTGCACGCCGGGCGGCGCCGAGAGCATGGTCGAGGTGCGCACCCGCGAGCCGGTTCGCTACCGCATCGATGCGGTGGTGGTCGAAGGCCGCTTCCATGTGCTCGACAGCGACCCCTACGGCCTGTTCTACCGGTTGACCGAGGCGGTGGGCAGCCGCTGACGGTCGGCCCGGGCGATACCATCGCCGGGTGAACCTCGCTGCCCACCCCGTCTTCGTCTCCCTCACCCCCGTCTTCCTGCTCATCGGCCTGGGTTACATGGCCGGGCGGCTGCAATGGATCCGCGAAGCCGCGGTGAAGGACCTGTCCAACCTGGTCTTTCTGCTGCTCATCCCGGCGCTGCTGTTCCGGACCATGAGCGCGGTGCGTTTCGAAACGCTCGACCTGCGGCCGCTGCTGGCGTACTTTCCGGCCGCGCTGCTGCTGCTGGCCGTGCTGATTGTCTGGCGCGGCGCCAACCGGCGCAGCGTGGTGGTGGGCCTGGCCAGCACCTTCTCCAACATGGTGATGATCGGCATCACGCTGGTCGAACTCGCTTACGGCAAGGCTGGGCTGGTGACCCTGCTCACGCTGGTGTCGGTGCACGCGCTGATCCTGCTCAGCATCGGGTCGGTGGTGCTCGAACTGGTGGTGGCGCGCGAGGCGCGCGGGCAGGGCGCCGAGGCGCCCCACCTGTGGTCCACGGTGGGTTCGGTGGCCAAGGGCACGCTCATCCACCCCATTCCATTGCCCATCATCTGCGGCCTGTTGTTCGCCCAGACCGGCTGGACCCTGCCGGTGGTGGTCGACAAGCCGCTGCAACTCCTGGGCAGCGCGTTCGGACCCATCGCGCTCGTGCTGGTGGGGGTGAGCCTGGCGTCCACGCCGCTGGCCGGGCATTGGCGCGCTGCGGTGCAGGTGGTGGTGGCCAAGAACGTGGTTCTGCCGGTGCTCGTCGGGCTGTCGGCCTGGGCCGTCGGCATCACCGGGCTGCCGCTCACGGTGATGGTGGTGGCCGCCGCGCTGCCGGTCGGGGCCAACGTGTTCCTCTTTGCCCAGCGCTACCAGACCGCGCAGGAACTCACCACGGCCAGCATGGGCCTGTCCACCCTGGCGGCGCTGTTCACGCTCAGCCTGGCGATGGCGGTGATGGCCTGGGTCAACTGAGCAGGGCCCACGGGCGCCCTCACTGGCTGATCTTGCGGGCCTCTTCGATCTGGTATTCGAAGTAGCGCTGAATGCCGAACGTGAGGCTGCCCATGAAGGCCACCGTGCCGACCAGCAGCGACAGCACCAAGGCGATCACGGTCAGCCAGTTGGTTCCGCTGGTGGTCGTTGCAGCACCCCCGGGGTTGAACCACCGGTTCCATTTGGCCGGATCCGCCAGCGCATAGACGATGCCCGTCAGGCAGGCAGCGGCCACGCTCACGCCGAGCATCGGGATCAGCACCCACGACAGCTTGTCGTCCTGTCCGTAGGCCAGCACGCGTTCGATGCCGTACCAGCCCAGGGCGGTGGGCAGCGGGTGCAGCCATCCCACCCAGTCGCCCAGACCACGAAGGTAAAAACGGTGCAGCCCGAGCGATCCGCCCAGCAGCGCCAGCCAGACCGCCACGGTCTTGTTGCGGGTTCTTGCCACGGTCAGGCCTCCACCGGCGGCGTCTGGTCGGCGTCGCCCAGGGCGCGCTCCATCAGCACGATGTCGAGCCAGCGGCCGAACTTCCAGCCGCAGGCCTTGACCGTGCCCACGTGGCCGAACCCGAGCGCCTGGTGCACGCCGATCGACCCGGCGTTGGCCGAGTCACCGATCACGGCCATCACCTTGCGGATGCCCGACCGCTCCAGCACGGCCACCAGCTCGGCCAGCAGCAGGCGACCCAGGCCTTTCCCGGCGGCTTCGGGGGCCAGGTAAATCGAGTCCTCGACCGAAAACCGGTAGGCCGGGCGGGGCTTGAACCAGTTGCCGTACGCAAAGCCCAGCACCTGACCGGCCTCTTCGACCACCAGCCAGGGCAGGCCTTTGGACAGCACATCGGCGCGGCGCTGCGCCATGTCGGCCTCGGTGGGCGGGGTGGTCTCGAAGGTACCGGTCCCGTGAAGGACGTGGTGACCGTAGATTCGGGTGATCGCGGCGACGTCTTCGTCGCGGCTGGGGCGGATGAGCGGCATGCGGAAGTGAAGGTCAGGGTTTGTGGCACCGGTTGGGTGCCGGGCTATAATCGCCGGCTTTGCAGCGTTTCGCTGGCCGGGTGGTCAGTCGTGTGTCTCAAGCGCTGCAGGAAATCGGATCGCCGATCCGGTGGACCGGATACCCGTCCGGCCACCTTTCCGGCTGGTTGCCCTTTCGGTGACCAGACGGCAAGCGGTCCGAACCACCCGAAGGATAAATCATGGTCGTCATTCGACTCTCGCGCGGCGGTGCCAAAGCCCGTCCGTTCTACAACATCGTCGTGGCCGACAAGCGCGCCCGCCGCGATGGCCGCTTCATCGAGCGCATCGGCTTCTACAACCCGCTGGCCAAAGGCGGCGAAGAGCCCCTGCGCATCGCCCAGGACCGCCTGACCTACTGGACCGGCGTTGGCGCCACCGCGTCGGACACCGTGGCCCGCCTGATCAAGCAGCAGGCCACCAAGGCCGCCTGATCGCCCCATGGCGGCCCTGGTCGCGTCGGTCCTGCCGGACGACGCCGTCGAAATGGGCCGCATCCTTGATGCCTGGGGCATCAAGGGCTGGGTCCGCATCCAGCCCCACAGCGCCGACACCGAGGCGCTGTTCACCAGCGATCACTGGTTCCTTCAGCCGCCCGAAGCCCGCTTCGCGCGCGGCTTTTCTGCTTTCTCGGGCTGCGTGGCCGTCGAGGTCGCCGAGGTCAAGGCCCACGCCGATGGCCTGGTCGCCCGGATCGAGGGCGTCGACGACCGCAGCGCCGCCGAAGCCCTCAAGGGATGCCGCATCAGCCTGCCCCGCAGCGCATTCCCAGAGCCGGCCGATGGCGAGTACTACTGGGTCGATCTCATCGGCCTGAATGTCGTCAACCGCGAGGGTGAGCACCTGGGCGTGGTGCGCGACCTGGTCAGCACCGGCCCCACATCGGTCCTGGTGCTCGGGGCCACCGAAACGGTCGATGGCGAGCCCAAGGAGATCGAGCGGATGATCCCGTTCGTGGACCGCTACATCGACACGGTCGATCAGGCCCGGCGGTGCATCACGGCCGACTGGCAGAAGGACTACTAGGGCCGCCATGCGGTTCGACGTCATCACGCTGTTTCCCGAGCTCTTTGCGCCGTTTCTGGCGCACGGCATCAACCGGCGCGCCTTCGAATCGAAGCAGGTCGACGTGCGGCTGTGGAACCCGCGCGACTTTGCCGACGGCAACTACCGGCGGGTGGACGACCGGCCGTTTGGCGGCGGACCGGGCATGGTCATGATGGCCGAGCCCCTGTGGCGCTGCCTGCAGGCCATCCGGGCAGAGCGCAACGAACCGTTGGGTGGCGCCGCGCCGGTGGTCCTGTTCTCGCCGATCGGGGACCGGCTCGACCACCCCGGCGTCGAGCGCTGGGCTTCCGGTGCCGGTGCGGTGTTGTTGTGCGGTCGCTACGAGGGCATCGACCAGCGCTTCATCGACGCCTGTGTGCATGTGCAGATCAGCCTGGGCGACTTCGTGCTGTCCGGCGGGGAAATTCCGGCCATGGCGCTGCTCGATGCGGTGGCCCGCCTGCAGCCCGGCGTGCTGGGCGACCAGGGCAGCCACCAGCAGGACAGCTTCAACCCGGCCTTGAACGGTTTGCTGGACAGCCCCCACCACACCCGGCCCGAGGTGTGGCTAGGCCCGGAGGGCCCCATGCCCGTGCCCGAGGTCCTCCTGGGCGGGCACCATGAGCGCATCGAGCGACACCGGCGCGAACAAAGCCTGGGCCTGACGGCTGCCCGCCGCCCGGACCTGCTCGAAAGGGCGCGCGCCGCCGGGGGGCTGAGCCCTGCGGACGAGGATTTCCTGCGCCGGCTCAAAGGGCTATAATGGTGGGCTTTTCGATCCTCTGGTCGGCCGCTGTGGCCGTGAAAACCGGCTGAAACCAGACCTTTTGGTCTGGATGAAACCAGACCTTGTGGTCTGGGTGCCCACGGATCCGCAGCCTTTAGTGCAGCGCGGCCATGATCGTTGAACAGGAAACCATGAACCTCATCCAGACCCTTGAGCAGGAAGAGATTGCCCGCCTCGGCAAGACCATTCCTCCCTTCGCCCCTGGCGACACCGTGATCGTCAGCGTGAACGTGATCGAAGGCACCCGCAAGCGCGTGCAGGCCTACGAAGGCGTGGTGGTGGCGCGTCGCAACCGCGGCCTCAACTCGAGCTTCATCGTCCGCAAGATCTCCAGCGGCGAAGGCGTCGAGCGCACGTTCCCGCTGTACAGCCCGCTGATCGCCAAGATCGAGGTCAAGCGCCGCGGTGATGTCCGCCGCGCCAAGCTGTACTACCTGCGCGACCGCAGCGGCAAGTCGGCCCGCATCAAGGAAAAGCTGGGCGCCTGATCGTCCGGCCGATCGACCCACCCGCAGAAAGCCGCTCCCTGGAGCGGCTTTTTTGTGTCTGCCGACCCAACCCATGTCCGTGCGCCTTCCCCCGTTCGACCCCCGCACCGTGCCCGTGGTGGCCACCGGCGTGAGCGAGGGCCTTGCGCCGGCACCCATGCACCGGCTGACGCCCGACGGGCTCAGGGCGCAGTTTGCGGCCTCGCCGAACTGGGCCCCGGAACTGGTTCGGGAGCGTCGGTTTGCCGACCGTGAGCCGGCAGACGCCGCCGTGCTGATTCCCCTGGTGGTCCGCGACGGGCTGAGCCTGCTGCTCACGCAACGCACCGCTCACCTGTCCACCCATTCCGGGCAGATTGCTTTTCCCGGCGGCAAGGTCGACCCGGAGGACGCCGATGCCACCGCCGCCGCGCTGCGCGAGGCCCGGGAAGAAATCGGTCTGGCCCCGGGCCATGTCGAGGTGTTGGGCACCTTGCCCGAATACATCACCGGCACGGCGTTTCACATCACGCCGGTGGTGGCCCTGGTCCATCCGGGCTTCGATCTGCGGCCGAACCCCGACGAGGTGGACGACGTGTTCGAGGTGCCCCTGGGCTTTCTCATGGACCCGCGCCACCACCGCCGCCACGCCCTGGCGTTCGAAGGTGTGGTCCGGGAGTGGTACTCGATGCCCTGGCACGATGGCCGGCAGGAGCGGTTCATCTGGGGCGCCACTGCCGGCATGCTGCGCAACCTCTACCGCTTCCTCTCGGCCTGACGTCGCCCTGACCCCGGGCCGCAGGCGGGTGCCCACTATCATCGAGGGATGGGCTTCCTCGCCATCCTCATCGCGCTGCTGATCGAGCAGGCGCGCCCCCTGTCTTTCGACAACCCGGTGCATGCCGGCCTGCGCGGCTGGGGCCGCACCGTGCGGCGCAACCTCGACGCCGGCGACAACTCGCACGGCTGGGTGGCCTGGCTGCTGGCCGTGGGCGTACCCGCGGCCGTGGCGGCGCTGGTGTACCACGGGCTCTGGCGTTTCAGTGCGTTCCTGGCGTTCGGCTGGACGGTGGCGGTGTTGTACGTGACGCTGGGGTTTCGGCAGTTCAGCCACCACTTCAGCCAGATTCGGCGCAGCCTTGAAGAGGGCAACGAGCCGCAGGCGCGCGAACAGCTCGCGGCCTGGCTTCGCGTGGATGCCAGCACCCTGCCGCGGGCCGAGCTGCTGCGCCAGGTCATCGAGCAGTCGGTGCTGGCGGCCCATCGCCACGTCTTTGGCGTGTTTGTGTGTTTCATCGCCTTCTGGGTGATCGGCCTCGGGCCGGCTGGCGCGGTGGTCTACCGGCTGGCCGAGTACCTTTCCCGCAATTGGCGAGCGCGGCCCGACGGCACACCCAGCGGTCCGCTGCGCGACGCCGCCGCTGTCGCCTGGCGCTGGATCGACCACGTGCCAGCGCGCGCCACCGCGCTGGGCTTTGCGGTGGTGGGCAATTTCGAGGAAGCGGTGGCCAGCTGGCGCGCCGATGCCGACCGGTTTGCCCCCGGCAGCGATGGCGTGGTGCTCGCGGCCACATCGGGCGCCATGAACGTCCGGCTGACCGCCGTGGACCCGGCCGCTCCGCCGCCCGATGAGTCCGACCCCGGCGCCAGGCCCGAGCCGCAGCTGGCCCACCTGGGCAGCGCGGTGGGGCTGGTGTGGCGCGCGGTGGTGCTGTGGATGCTCCTGCTCGCGCTGCTCACGCTGGCGCGGGTCTGAACGCCCGCGCTCAGTAGGTCGCCTTTCCGGCCAGTTCGTCGAACAGTTCGGTGTAGAGGCGGTAACGCGTGTCGTCGATGGCCAGCGGGTCGGTGGCCGGATCGGCGCCCACGTGCGGCCGCACGCCGCAGCCCGGTTCGTGGCGGTGGGTGCAGTTGTAGAAACGGCAGCTGCCCAGCGTGGCCCGAAGGTCGGGCATCAGTCCCGCCAGGTGCGCGGCATCCACATGGTGCAGTCCGAAGGCCTGGAAGCCGGGGGAATCGATCAGGGCGGTGGTGCGCGCGCCGTCCATCCAGTACCAGGTGGTGGTCGTGGTCGTGTGGCGGCCCGAGTTCAGCGCCTGCGACACTTCCCCGGTGACCGCGCCGGCCTGCGGCACGAGCCGGTTCACCAGGGTGCTTTTCCCCACCCCTGACGGTCCCAGCACCAGGGTGCTGCGACCTTGCAACCGCTCCGTCAGCCCGGCCAGGCCGTGGTCGGTCCGCAGCCCCAGCGGCATCACGCGGCAGCCCATGCGGCGCAGCGGTTCCAGCCGCGTCCAGGCGCGCTCGAAGGCTTCGCCCATGTCCTGTTTGTTCAGCACCACCAGGGCGTCGATCCCGGCGGCTTCGGCGGCAATGAGGGCGCGCGCCAGCTGCATGTCGGAGAACACCGGGTCGGCCGCCAGCAGCACCAGCACCTGATCGAGGTTGGCCGCGAACGATTTGGTCCGAAGTTCGTCCTGGCGGTAGAGCAGGTTGTGCCGGTCTTCCACCCGTTCGACCAGGCCCTCGTCGCCACTGACCGACCAGGTCACCCGGTCGCCCACCACCACCGTGCTCTTCTTGCCGCGCGGATGGCACAGCACGCGCCGGCCATCCTCGCTCTCGACCAGGCAGTGGCGGCCATGCGCCGCCACCACCCGGCCGGTGAGGGTGTCGGCCATCAGCCGCCCTGCAGGGCGTTGACCGCGGCGGCGCAGTGGAAGTCGCTCACCGAAATGCC
Source organism: Hydrogenophaga sp. XSHU_21 (assembly GCA_046604145.1). GTDB lineage: Bacteria > Pseudomonadota > Gammaproteobacteria > Burkholderiales > Burkholderiaceae_C > Hydrogenophaga. Next base: position 223,205 of record JBKIXD010000002.1, on the reverse strand, counting down.
GTTCACGTCGTGGGTGTTGAAGCGCACGCTGCAGCGGTTGTAGCCGAAGGCCACGTCGGGGTGGTGGTCCTCGCGGTGCGCGATCCAGGCCACGGCGTTGACGAAGGCCATGGTCTCGTGAAAGTTGGCGAAACGGAAGGTGCGTTCGATGGCGCCGTCGATCAGCTTCCAGCCATCGGGCGCCTGGCCGTTGAGTTGGGTGAGCTGGGTGACGAGTTCGGTGGCGGTCAGGGCGCGCCGGTTCTGGTGGATCGGGTTCATGGGGTGCAGGGTTCAGGCCGTTTGCAGGCGGGCCAGCCGTTCGCTTGCCGGCGGGTGGGAGTAGTAGAAACGGGCGTACCAGGGGTCTGGCGTCAAGGTGCTCGCATTGTCCTTGTAGAGCTTGAGCAAGGCGCTGGCGAGGTCCTCGCCCCGGGTTTTTTCGCTGGCGAAGGCGTCGGCCTCGAACTCGTGCTGGCGCGACACCTGCGCCATGAGCGGCGACAGGAAATAGGTGAACAGCGGCACCACCAGCAGGAACAGGATCAAGGCCAGCGCATCGTTCGAGCCACCCATCGACGGCTCGGCCCCCAGCCCGGTGAAGAACCAGGCCTGCGAGGCCGCCCACCCCAGGGCGGCAAAGCCCAGCAGGCTCAGGCCGAACAGCATCACGATGCGCTTGAGGATGTGGCGGCGGCGGTAGTGGCCCAGTTCATGCGCCAGCACCGCGTCGATCTCCTCGGCATTCAGCTGCTGCAGCAGGGTGTCGAAGAACACCACCCGCTTGGCGGCGCCGAACCCGGTGAAGTAGGCGTTGGCATGGGCGCTGCGCTTGCTGCCGTCCATGACGAACAGGCCCTGCGCCGAGAAACCGCAGCGGGCCATGAGGGCGTTCACCCGGGCCTTGAGCGATTCGTCTGCCAGGGGTTCGAACTTGTTGAACAGGGGCGCAATCAGCGTCGGGTAGAGCACCAGGGCGAGCAGGTTGAACGCCATCCAGACACCCCACGCCCAGAGCCACCAGGTCGTGCCGGCGGAGCCCATCAGCCACAGCACCAGCGCCAGCACGGGCAGGCCCACCACCGCGCCCACCGCGGCGCCCTTCAGGCCATCGGTCAGCCACAGCCTGAGGCTGGTCTTGTTGAAACCGAAGCGCTCCTCGAGCCGGAAGGTGGCGTACCACGACAGCGGCATCCCCGCCAGGCCCCCGATGAGCGCGAACGCCCCCACCAGCGCCAGCTGCTGTGCCATGCCCGGCCCCATCAGCCCGAGCAATCCCTGGTTGAGCGCATCGAGTCCGCCGAGCAGCGTCCACGCCACCAGCAGCGCTGCGCCGAAGGCCGTCTCAAGCAGGCCGAAGCGCGTCTTGGCGATGGTGTAGTCGGCCGCCTTGCGGTGCGCCTCCAGCGGAATCGTGCCCTCGAAGGCCGCCGGCACGCGCTCGCGGTGGCGGGCCACGTGCCGGATCTGCCGGCTCGCGAGCACGGTGCGGGTGAGCAGCCCCAGCAGCAGCAGGGCGCAGAAAAGGGCGGTGAAGGCGAGGGCGGCGGTGTCCATGGGGGCACCAGTCTATCGAAGCAGGCCCCCGGGCGATCGGAGCGGGTGGGCAAGGCCCCGATGCCGGATCGGCGAAAATCCGGCGATGAGCACGAACCCCACCGCGCCGCTGGCCAACCCCGACACCCTGACCAAGAGCGACCTGAACCTGGTCTGGATCGACTGCGAGATGAGCGGCCTCGACCCGGAGAAGGAGCGCCTGCTGGAAATCGCGGTGGTCATCACCGGCCCGCAGCTCTCGCCGCGTGTGGAGGGGCCGGTCATCGTGGTGCACCAGAGCGACGCGGTGCTTGATGCCATGGACGCGTGGAACAAGGGCACCCACGGCCGCAGCGGTCTGATCGACAAGGTCAAGGCCAGCACCGTGAGCGAGCAGGACGCCGAACAGCAGCTGCTGGAGTTCATCGGCCGCTACGTGCCGAAACAGAGCTCGCCGATGTGCGGCAACACCATCGGGCAGGACCGCCGGTTCCTGGTGAAGTACATGCCGCGCCTGGAGGCGTACTTTCATTACCGGAACATCGACGTGAGCACCCTCAAGGAGCTGGCCAAGCGCTGGCGGCCCGAGGTGGTCGATGCGTTCAAGAAGCGCCAGATGCACACGGCGCTGGCCGACGTGCACGAGTCGATCGACGAGCTCGAGCACTACCGCACGCACTTTCTGCGCTGAGCGCGGGGCCGACCGGACGGCCCGCCCGGCGCGCCGGAGAAGACCGCCGGATACATGACAATACGGTGACATTCACGCCGAATTCACATGAAGAAGAAATCCCGCCCTTTCGTCGAACGCCACATCGATTCGTTGCAGCTGGCCACCGCGGTGGCCTTTCTTCTGCTCGTGGGCCTGTACGCCTCCCTCACCGGCGCCGCGGGCACCGGCCTCGACCAGACGGCGGTCTGGCTGCTCATCGTGTCGGCGGCCGTGGGCGCCTACATGGCGATGAACATCGGCGCCAACGACGTGGCCAACAACATGGGGCCGGCGGTGGGGTCGGGCTCGATCACGCTGGGCTGGGCCATCCTCGTGGCGGCTGTGTTCGAAGCGCTGGGTGCGATCGTCGCCGGCGGTGACGTGGTCGGCACCATCAAGGGCGGCATCATCGATCCCGAGGCCATTGCCGACCCCACCCGCTTTGCCTGGGTGATGTTCTCGGCCCTGCTGGCGGGCGCGCTCTGGCTCAACCTCGCCACCGCGCTGGGGGCCCCGGTGTCCACCACGCATTCCATCATCGGTGCGGTCATGGGCGCGGGCATCGCCGCGGGCGGCTGGGGCATGGTCAACTGGGGCACCATCAGCTCCATCGTGGCCAGCTGGGTCATCTCGCCGCTGTCGGGCGCGCTGATCGCAGCCGCTTTCCTGTACCTCATCAAGCGCAGTGTCACCTACCGGGCCGAGAAAACCGAGGCGGCGGCGCGCGTGGTGCCGGTGCTCATCGCGCTCATGGTGTGGGCCTACACCACCTACATGCTGCTCAAGGGCGTGAGCCAGCTGGTCAAGGTGTCGTTCGTGGTGGCGGTGCTGGTCGGGCTGGCCGCGGCGGTGGTGGTGTGGGTGCTCATCCGTGCGCCCATTGCCCGGCAGGCCCTGCGCCAGGACAACTCCAAGGAAGGGGTGAACCACCTGTTCACCTGGCCACTCATCTGTTCGGCGGCGCTGTTGAGCTTTGCGCACGGTGCCAACGATGTGGCCAATGCCATCGGCCCGCTGGCCGCCATTTACGAGGCGGTCAAGGCGGGTGCCATCGCCACCAAGGCGGGTACGCCGCTGTGGATCATGGTGCTGGGCGCCCTTGGCCTGTCGGTGGGGCTGGCGCTCTACGGGGCCAAGCTGATCCGCACCGTGGGCAAGGAAATCACCGAGCTCGACCAGATGCGTGCGTTTGCCATTGCCATGGCGGCCACCGTCACCGTCATCGTCGCCTCGCAACTCGGGATGCCGGTGTCCACCACCCACATCTCGATCGGTGCGGTGTTCGGCGTGGGCTTCCTGCGCGAACTGCTGAAGGTGAACTACGCCAAGATGGAGGCGGTGGTGCGCGCCGGCCACCAAGGGGTGGACCGCGAGGAAGTCGAGTCCTACATGCAGCGGTTCGAAGCCGCCGAAGTCCAGGAAAAGAAGCGCATGCTGGCCGACATGAAGGAGCGCGCCAAGGTGCGTGGCCTGGACGGCGCGGTGTTTGCCAAACCCGAGCGCAAGGCCTTCAAGAAAGCCTACAAGAAGGAAATCGTCAAACGCTCGGTCGTCATGCGAATCATTGCGGCGTGGATCGTGACGGTGCCGGCCACGGCGCTGGTGGCCGCCCTGCTGTTTCACCTGGTGGCCGCCGTCCTCGGCTGACCGGCGGCAAGCCGGGATCAGGGTTTTCACTGAAAGATGTGCGACAATCGCAGGCTTCGCTGAACCCGGCGAAGTTTTTTGTGCATTGGCCTCATACACCGGCCCCGCTGACCGCTCACCACATTGCTGTGTGACCGAACGTGGGCCACCGCTTCCGGGCGGACCGTTTGTGGTTGATGTTTTGTAACCACGAACGGATCCGACGCCCCGGGGCCTTATTCCCCACCGCGCGGCTTCGATCATTTGCGCCCCACCTTTTTCGGGCGCAGGAACGAACATGAGCGACGCTTTTGAAGCGCGTGGCGAACTCTCGCCCGCAATGAACCCTGAACAACCCCAAACCCCGGTGGACGCCAGCGCGTTTGCCGCGCTGGGCCTGGCGCCCGAGCTCGTCTCGGCCGTGGCCGACCTGGGTTACAGCCAGCCCACCGCGGTGCAGGCCCGCGTGATTCCCCTGGCCAGCCCCGCCGCCAGCGGCGGTCGCTACGCCGACCTGATGGTCTCCAGCCAGACCGGCAGCGGCAAAACGGCGGCCTTCCTGCTGCCCGTGCTGCACACGCTGCTGGGCCAGCAGGCCGAGCGCGCTGCCGCCGAGCGCGCCGAGCGCGAGCGCGCCGCCGCCGAGGCCCTGGCCCGCGGTGAAACGCCGCCCAAGGCCCCCAAGCGCAAGGACCCGACCAACCCGCGCCATTTCAAGGCCGCCACCCCCGGCGCGCTGGTGCTGTGTCCCACGCGCGAACTGGCACAGCAGGTGGCGCACGACGCCATCGAGCTGGTTCGCCATTGCCGTGGCCTGCGCATTGCCAGCGTGGTGGGCGGCATGCCCTACCAGCTCCAGATTGCCAAGCTGCAGAACGCCGACCTGGTGGTGGCCACCCCGGGCCGCCTGCTCGACCTGCAGCGCTCCATGCAGCTCAAGCTCGACCAGGTGCAGTTCCTCGTCGTCGACGAGGCCGACCGCATGCTCGACCTCGGCTTCTCGGACGACCTGGCCGAGATCAATGCACTGACCGCACAGCGCCGCCAGACCATGATGTTCAGCGCCACCTTTGCGCCGCGCATCCAGCAGCTCGCCATGCGCGTGATGCACGACAACGGCGCGCAGGTGCAGAAGGTGCAGATCGACAACCCGCAGGAAAAGCACGTCAACATCAAGCAGGTGCTGTTCTGGGCCGACCACGCCGAGCACAAGCGCAAGCTGCTCGACCATTGGCTGCGCGACGCCTCGATCGACCAGGCCATCGTGTTCGCCAGCACCCAGATCGAGTGCGACGGCCTCGCGACCGAGCTGCAGCAGGCCGGCTTCGCCGCCGTGGCACTGCACGGTGCCCTGAGCCAGGGTCTGCGCAACCGCCGCCTGATGGCGCTGCGCAATGGCCAGGTCCAGATCCTCGTGGCCACCGATGTCGCCGCCCGCGGCATCGACGTGCCCACCATCACCCACGTGTTCAACTTCGGCCTGCCCATGAAGGCCGAGGACTACACCCACCGCATCGGCCGCACCGGCCGTGCCGGGCGCAACGGCCTGGCCGTCACGTTCGCCGAGTTCCGCGACCGCCGCCGCATCGCCGACATCGAGGCCTACACCCAGCAGCGCTTTGCCGCCGAGGTGGTGCCTGGTCTCGAGCCCAAGCAGCGCGCACCGCAGCCTGAAGGCTTTGGCCGTGGCCGTGGTGGCGAGCGTTCCGGTGGCCGTGGCAATGACCGCTTTGGCGATCGCCGCGGCGCGCCGCCGCGCGGTCCCCGTTTCGAAGGCCGCGACAGCGCCCCGCGTTTCGAGGGCCGCGACAGCGCCCCCCGATTCGACCCGCGCGGCGGTGAGCGCTTCGAGGCGCCCCGCGCCGACCGCGGCGCGCGCCCCGAAGGCCGGTTCGATCCGCGCTTCGACAGCCGCCCGGCCCCGGCCCGCGGCTTCAACGACCGCGCAGCCGCCCCGCGCAGCTTCGGTGACCGGCCCGCACCGGCCCGTGGTCCGCGTCCCAGCGGCTTCGGCGACCGGCCGTTCAACGACCGTGCCCGCCGCACGCGCTGATCGGACACCGCTCCCTTGAACAACGGGCCTTCGGGCCCGTTTTCTTTGGGGAACTGGCGGGCTTCAGCGGGGACTGCCCGCCGCCAGCCAGGCGCGCCAGCCGCCGTGCGCCGTGATGTCGGTGGCGCCCTCGCGCCCGATCGCTTCGCAGATGAAGCCGGGCACTTCGCTGCCATCGGCCAGCCGCACCTTGCCGATGCCCAGCGGGGCCGGAATGCCCGCCACGAAGCTGCCGAAATGCTCGGCCGGCAATTCCCACACCTCCATCGCAATGGCGGCGCCGCCTTCGCTCACCTTCACCATGCCGGGCCGCATCGGCGGGCCACCCGCCAGCGCGTAAAAGCGGTAGTCGGGCGACGACTCGACCACGGCCACGCGGCGAGCGCCGCGCGAGGTGAGCTGGTGGTTCAGTGGCAGACCGTCGAGGTGGGCGCCGCACACCGCCACGCGAACGGTGCCGCTGGCGGCGGCCGTGGGCGCCGGGCAGAGCGGCGTGCCGGCAAGCAACGCCGCGGTGGCGCCCAGGTTCGTCTCACCCAAGGTGCGGTGCAACCGGTCGGCCAGCGCCAGCAGGGTGTGGTCCTTGAAGGCCGGGGCCACCAGCGTCACGCCCCAGGGCAGACCACGCGCCTCGCCGCTGGCCTGAAAGCCTGCGGGCACCGCCACGGCGGACAGGTCGAGCAGGTTGACGAAGTTGGTGTAACGGCCGAGGTTGCTGTTCAGGCGGATCGGGTCGGCCTGCATGTCGGCAATGCGGTAGATGGTGCCGGCGGTGGGGGTGAGCAGGCAGTCCACGCGCTGCCACACCGCGTCGCACACGCGCTTGAATGCCTTGAGGCGGTACTGCGCCGCGAAGGCGTCGGCGGCGGTCTTGTGGCGGCCACCTTCGATGATCGTTCGCACCGGTTCGAAGACCGCCTCGGGCCGGGCATCGATGAAGTCGCGGATCGCCACGTAGCGCTCGGCCACCCAGGGTCCCTCGTACAGCAGCCGGGCAGCTTCCAGGAAGGGCGTCAGGTCCACCTCGACCGGCACACCCCCCAGCGCCTTCATGCGCTCGACGGAGTCGGCGAACAGCGCGGCGGCGGCGCTGTTGCCGAAGAAGTCGAGGTCGGCCGCGCGCGGCACGCCGAAGCGGAACGGACCGGCCGAAAAGTCCACGCCACCGGGGGCCATCGGCCGGCTGTAGGCATCGGCTTCGTCGAACGCGGCCGCCACCTCGAGCACTGCTTTGGCGTCGGCAGCGGTGAGCGCAAAGATGCTCACCGTGTCCACCGTGCGGCAGGCGGGCACCACGCCACTGGCCGACAACAGACCGATCGTGGGTTTGAGGCCAATCAGGTGGTTGAACGACGCCGGCACCCGGCCCGACCCCGCCGTGTCGGTGCCGAGCGAAAACGAGGCGCAGCCGCGGGCCACCGCGACCGCCGAGCCCGAACTCGACCCGCCCGAGATGAACTCGGGCTGGTGGGCATTGCGGCACGCACCAAAGGGCGAACGCGTGCCGTTCAGGCCGGTGGCGAACTGGTCGAGGTTGGCCTTGGCGATGGGCACCGCGCCGGCCTCGATCAGCCGGGCCACCAGGAAGGCGTGTTGCGTGGGCCGGTAGGCGTATTCTGGACAGCCCGCGGTGGTGGGCACGCCCGCCAGATCGATGTTGTCCTTGATGACAAAGGGCACGCCATACAGCGGCAGGCTGGCCGGATCGGCCGCTTCGAGGCGCTGCAGATACGGCTCCAGCTCGGCGGCGGTCAGCCGGTGGATGAAGGCGTGGTGCGTGTCGGCGGCGGCGCGGCGCGCCGCTTCGCCGATCACGGCGCGCACACCGGTTCCGCTGCGGTAGGCCGCCTTCAGGCAGGACAGGTCGAAGCTCAGGGAATCAAGGTTCATGGCGTTGTCGTCTCTTCAGGGGTCTCGTCGATGAGCACCAGCACGTTCTGGCCGGCCTGCACCGGCGCGCCTTGCGCGCACATCAGTCGGTGCACCGTGGCGTCGGCGGGTGCCAGCAGGTTGAATTCCATCTTCATGGACTCGATCACGAGCAGCACGTCGCCCGCCTTGACCACCTGCCCCTCGCTGACGGAGACCTTCCACACGTTGCCCGGCACGCTGGTGGTGAGCAGGCGACCGCCCTCGGGCAGGTCGATTTCGTCGGCCACGCCGGCGCTCGCCACCGCTTCGTCGGTGGTGTAGTCGATCTGGCCGGCCGCGGCCCAGCGCTCGCGCTCGGCCTCGAACGCGGCCTGCTGGCGGGCCTTGAACGCCGCGATGCCCTCGGCGTGGTCGGCCAGGAACCGCCGGTAGTCCTTCAGCGTGAACGTGCCGTCTTCAATGCGCAGCGCGTGCCCCCCGTGCGGAAAGGCCGCGCGGATCTCGCGCAAGCGCGCCTCGCTCACCGGCTCGAAGCGGATCTGGTCGAAGAAGCGCAGCAGCCAGGGCTGTTCGAACGGGGTGCCAGCCTCGCCATGGCGCCAGCGGTTCCACATCTGCAGCGTGCGCCCCACGAACTGGTAGCCACCCGGGCCCTCCATGCCGTACACGCACAGGTAGGCGCCACCAATGCCCACCGCGTTCTCGGGTGTCCAGGTGCGCGCCGGGTTGTACTTCGTGGTCACCAGGCGGTGCCGCGGGTCCAGCGGCGTGGCCACCGGCGCGCCCAGGTACACGTCGCCCAGTCCCAGCACCAGGTAGCGCGCGTCGAACACGATACGGTGGACGTCCTCGATCGAGTCCAGGCCGTTGATGCGCCGGATGAACTCGATGTTGCTCGGGCACCAGGGCGCATCGGCCCGGACCGACTGCATGTACTTCTCGATCGCCAGCCGCGTCTGGGCGTCGTCCCACGACAGCGGCAGCACCACGGTGCGCGAGGGCACCGACATCTCGTCCACCGGCGGCAGTTCGTCGTCGGTGTCGGCAATGTGCCGCAGCAGTCGATCCCGCGGCAGCCGTGCCGGGTCGAAATGCACCTGCAGCGACCGGATGCCCGGGGTGAGGTCGATCACGCCGTCCAGCGCCATGGCCTTGAGGCGCTCCAGCAAGGCCTGCACGCGAAGCCGCAGTTCGAGGTCGAGCGTGAGCGGGCCGAACTCGATCAGCACATACCGGTCGCCGGCCTGCCGCACCACGCGGCGGGGCCGTTCGCCCTCGGCCGGGCGGTCGTCGAGGATCGGTGAATCTTCCGCCAGCGACCGGCCACCGGCCGAGGTGCGGTGGAACCTCACCGTGTCGCCCGGGCGCAGTTGCCCCAGCTTCCACAGTTCGTCGTGCAGCACCACCGCCGGGCACACGAAGCCACCCAGGCTCGGCCCGTCGGGGCCGAGGATCACCGGCATGTCGCCGGTGAAGTCGATGGCGCCGATGGCGTAGGCGTTGTCGTGGATGTTCGAGGGGTGCAGGCCGGCTTCGCCCCCATCGGTGCGCGCCCAGGTCGGCTTGGGTCCGATGAGCCGCACGCCGGTGCGGCTGCTGTTGTGGTGGACCCGCCAGTCGGTGCCGAAGAAGGTGGTGATGTCGTCCGGGGTGAAGAAATCGGGCGCGCCGTGGGGACCATAGAGCACGTGGACGTCCCAGTGGTGTCCGAACGCCGGCACATCGCGGGCCGCCGCCTGGCGCGGGGGGGCGCTGGCGGTCGGGTTCGCCAGGTGCAGCACGTCGCCGGCGCGCAGGCACCGGCCGGCATGCCCGCCGAACTGGCCCAGCGTGAAGGTGCTGCGGCTGCCCAGGTACATCGGCACGTCGAGCCCGCCGGCCACCGCCAGGGCCAGGCGAACGCCGCGTTCGCACCGGCCCACCGACAGCGTGGCTCCCGCCGGCACGGCCACCGTCTGCCACATCGGCACCGGCTCGCCGTTGAGGCGCACCGGTGCGGGCGCACCGCACACCGCGATGGTGGTGGCCAGGTGAAAGCGCAGCGTGGGTCCGGCCAGCGTGATCTCCAGCGCGGCGGCGTCGGGCGCATTGCCCACCAGGGCATTGGCCACGCGGTGCGCGTGCATGTCCATCGGGCCGCTGGGCGGCACGCCCACGTCCCAATGGCCCAGCCGGCCCGGCCAGTCCTGCACGCTGGTCTGCACGCCGGGCTCGACCACGTCGATGGTGGCCGGTGTGAACGCAAAGCCGGACAGGAAACGCGTCACCTGCCGCCCGCTCCGGAACACCGGGTCTTTCACCACCGCGCGCAGGTAAGCCAGGTTGGTCTCGATGCCGGCCAACCGGGTCGACGCCAGCGCGGTGTCGAGTTGCGCCAGCGCGGTGTCGCGATCGGGGGCGGTCACGATGAGTTTGGCCAGCATGGGGTCGTACCACGCGGGCACCTCGGTGCCGCGCTCGACCCAGCCGTCCACGCGCACCCCTGCCGGAAACGCCACCTCGGTCAGCAGGCCGGCGCAGGGCTGGAAGTTCTTCGACGGGTCTTCGGCGTACAGCCGCACCTGGATCGATGCGCCGGCGGGCCTGGGTTGCAGCGCCCGCAGGGGACCCAGTTCACCAGCGGCCAGCTTCACCATCCACTCGACCAGGTCCACGCCGGTCACCTGCTCGGTCACGCCGTGCTCCACCTGCAGGCGGGTGTTCACCTCCAGGAAATGAAACGCGCCCGTGGCCGCATCGAGCACGAACTCCACCGTGCCGGCCGATCGGTAGTTCACCGCCTCGGCCAGCCGCACCGCGGTGGCCAGCAGCTCGGTGCGCTGCGCGTCGCTCAGGCCGGGCGCCGGTGTTTCCTCGATCACCTTCTGGTTGCGCCGCTGCACGGAGCAGTCGCGCTCGCCCAGCGCGATCACCGTTCCCGCCCCGTCGCCGAACACCTGCACCTCGATGTGCCGGGCCTGCTCGACGTACTTTTCCAGGAACAGCCCGGCGTCCTTGAAGTTGGCGGCCGCCAGCCGCGCGACCGAGGCGTAGGCCTCTTCGAGCTCGGCGTCGGCGCGCACCAGCCGCATGCCGATACCGCCGCCGCCCGCCGTGCTTTTGAGCATCACCGGGTAACCGATCCGAGCGGCCTCGGCCAGTGCCGCGGCGAGGTCGGTCAGCAGGCCGGAGCCCGGCAACAAGGGCACGCTGCAACGTTCGGCCAGTTCGCGCGCCGTGTGCTTGAGGCCGAAGGCCCGCATCTGCGACGCCGTTGGGCCGATGAACACCACGCCGGCGGCCTCGCAGGCCTCGGCGAACGCCGGGTTCTCGGACAGGAAGCCGTACCCCGGGTGGATCGCCTCGGCGCCGCTTTCGCGCGCGATCTCCAGGATGCGGTCGGCCCGCAGGTAGCTCTCGGCCGCGGGTGCCGGACCGAGCAGCCAGGCTTCGTCGGCCTCGCGCACGTGGCGCGCCTGCGCGTCGGCCTCGGAATACACCGCCACGCTGTGCACCCCCATGCGCCGCAGGGTGCGGATGAGGCGGCAGGCGATGGCGCCGCGGTTGGCGATCAGGACCTTCTTGAACATGACGTCTCCGGGGCAGGCCGTCCTGCAGGTGAAAGGCACACCGGCAGGTCGTCCTGCGGGTGTTGACCGGCAGCGGTCAAACCGGGTCCCAGACCAGCAGCTGGATGGGCGTGGGGTTGTAGGCGTTGCAGGGGTTGTTGAGCTGCGGGCAGTTGCTGATCAGCACCCACAGGTCCATCTCGGCGCGCATCTCGACGTACTTGCCCGGGCCCGACACGCCGTCCTCGAAGCTGAGTGCGCCTTCGGCGGTGACCGGCACGTTCATGAAGAAGTTGATGTTGGGCACGAGGTCGCGCTTGCCCAGACCGACATCGGCGTGCTGCAGCGCGATGAGGTAGTTGTCGCGGCAGCTGTGCATGTACTTCTTCTGCAGCGCGTAGCGGACCGTGTTGCTTTCGGCCGCGCAGGCGCCGCCGAGCGTGTCGTGGCGACCGCAGGTGTCGGCCACGATGGTCAGCATCGGCCGACCTTCGTTGCTGCGGATGACCGAACCGGTGGTGAGGTAAATGCCGCCTTGCTGCAGCATGGTGTCGGTGGCGCTGTAGTGCTCGGCCGGTTCGTGGCGGTTGTAGAACAGCACATCGGCCGCCTGGTTGCCCTCCAGGTCGACGATGCGCAGGGTCTGGCCCTGTTTCACCTCGAACAGGATGGGTTCGCCCGCGGGGTGGCGCTGGTTCATCACGGCCTGCGCCGGGTCCAGCGCGCTTTCGTGGATGCGGATGTCGGTGGCGGTGGTCATGGCGATGGCCTCACAGGTGGAGCAGGTCGGTGTTGTGCAGCGCGCGCGCGTTCTCGGGCCGGAACGCCCGGCAGAAATCGTCGGCGGGTGCCGGTCCGCAGCGCCACGCGACCAGGCCGGTTTTCTTGGGCGCGTAGGCGGTGGCCGGGTCGAGCGGGTGCGGCGCGCTGCTGACGGCCAGGATCACGTCGGTGTCGAAGCGCAGTTCCACATGGCCACCGGCGCGGGCGTGGCCGGCGACGAAGCCGAACCGGCCCTGGGCGTCCACCCCCACCTTGCTGAACAGGTTCACCGGCGCGATCAGGTCGCGCTTGCCCAGCCCGTACTTGCCGATCTCGATCAGCAGGCCGTCCTTGCCCGAGCGGTGCATGGCGTTGCGCGCGTGTTCGTAGCGCTTGTCGCCGTATTGCTGGCGCATGCGCTCGTTGTCGAGCAGGCCACCCAGCGGATCGTGCCAACCCACGCTGTCGGACGTGAAGCTGGCCAGGCTTCGGCCCATGTCGCTCATCAGCACGTGGCCACGCGTGTAGTGCGCGGTGTGCTGGGCTTTCAGGCTGTCGGGCATGTTGTAGCGCTCGAGCTTTTCGAGCGCGCTGTAGAGCACCAGGCTCAGGTTGGGCCCGTCTTCGAGCGCCACGAAACGGATTGCGCTGCCGCGCGGCATGCGCCAGCTCCAGTGGCTGCCGCCGGGCAGCACCTCGCTCCACATCAGCCGCGTGGTGTCGACGCCGCGCAGCGCGTCGGCGGGGAAGCGTTGCCAGAAGGCGGGGGCGTCCACCGGCTGCGCGGCGGGTGGGTTGGGCAGCACGGTGGTGAGGGGATCGGGCAGGTCTTGGGGGGTCATGGATGGTCTCCTCAGGTTTCGGCGGCAGCACCCGACAGGCGCTGAAGTTGCTCGAGGTCGGTCTTCATGCCGCTGGTCTCGCGGATGCGCTCCAGGATCTCGCGCTTGAGCGCCAGAAATTCCGGCGCGTGCTTGAGGTCTTGTGTGCGCGCATCGCCGAACGGCACCTGGTAGACGGTGTCGATGCGGCCCGGTCTGGGGGCCATCAGCACCACACGCTGGCCGAGGTACAGCGCCTCCTCCACGTCGTGCGTGACGAAGGCGATCGTGGCTTTTTCGAGCCGGTGCACGTGGCGGATCAGGTCGTGCATCACCTCGCGCGTCTGGGCGTCGAGCGCACCGAAGGGTTCGTCCATCAGCACGATGTCGGGTTGCCCCATGAGCGCGCGCGCAATCGCCACGCGCTGCTGCATGCCGCCGGAGAGCTGGTTGGGCCAGGCGTTGGCCACGCCGGTCAGGCCCATCAGGCGCAGCAGGGCATCGGCACGGCCCGACGCGGCTTCCACGTCGCTGGATGTGCGGTCGCGCGTGTGGGCCTTGAGCTCGCGGCAGAAGCGGATGTTCTGCATCACCGTCATCCAGGGGTAGAGGCTGTAGTGCTGGAACACCATCGCGCGGTCGATGCCCGGGCCGCTGACCTCGCGGCCGTCGATCAGCAACTGGCCGGCGCTCTGCACCTCGAGGCCGCCGATGGTGCGCAGCAGGGTGCTCTTGCCGCAGCCCGACGCACCCACGAAGGTGACGAACTCGTTGCGGCCGACCTCGAGGTCGATGTTCTGCAGGGCGTCCACGCTGGCGCCTTCAAAGCGCTTGAACAGGCCGCGCACGGTGATCTTGGGAGGGAGGCTCATCGCGTCAGCCCTTCAGGTAAAGCCAGGGGAACGCGCGGCGGTGCGCCCAGCGAAAGAGCTGGTCGGTCAGCAGGCCGATGAGGCCGATGACGATGATGCCGGCGAAGATGGTGTCGGTCTGCAGGAAGCGCTGCGCGCGCAGGATGGCGTAGCCCAGCCCCGAATTGGCCGCCACCAGTTCGGCCACCACCAGGTAGGTCCAGGCCCAGCCCATGGTGATGCGCAGCGTGTCCATCAGCGCGGGTTTGGCGCTCTGCAGGATGACCTTCTCGATCAGCTCCAGCCGGTTCGCGCCCATGGTCTGCGCCGCCTCGATCTGCGCGGCCGGCACGCGCCGCACGTCCTCGGCCACCATGAGCACCATCTGGAAGAAGGTGCCGATGAAGATGATCGCGATCTTGGACGCCTCGTCGATGCCCACCCACAGCATCACCAGCGGAATGAAGGCCACCGCAGGCATGTAGCGCACGAAATCCGTCAGCGGCTCCAGCAGGGCCTGCACCGACCGGAAGGTGCCGATCAGCAGGCCCAGCGGCAGCGCGATGACGGCCGACAGCAGGAAGCCCGCGACCACCCGGTAGGTGCTGATGCCGACGTCCTCCAGCAAACCGGTCTCGGTGGCCCAGGTCCAGGTCTTGAGCACCACCGCCTGCGGGCCGGGGAGAAACACCGGGTCGATGCCGCCGAGCGCGGACAGCAGGCCCCAGAGCACCAAAGGCGTGAACAAGCCGATGAGGGCCAGCACCCAATAGGTGCGCCGGGAGATCGGCGCACGCACCGTGAACAGGCGCGACGGCCGCGCCTTTGGCGCGCTTGGCGGGGCGGCCGGTTCGGCCAGGGTGGCAGAGGGCGGAAGTCGGGACATGCGGCACTCCGGTCGGGGACATTCGGTGAGAGGCGTGCACCTGCCGCATGGCAGGCCAGCATCTCCCGGGCTTTTGTCCCTCCGTGGAGCCACCCGATCGTGGCCGACCGCTCTCGGACCAGACGACCCTCCACAGGAAGGCCCGGAACCCTAGCGGTCTTCAAGGCGAGCGGTGTGCAGGGCACAGCGCCTCTCGGCGACCGTGCTTGCAAGTCCGATGCCAACCCCGGAATCGGTCATCACATTTCTCGATATCTGCTAGATCGTGAATAGACCCCTGACGGCTTTCGGGATTTGGGCGGTGCGGTGCAGCGGGCGCCCACACTGCCCGCGCACGCACCCCGTGACGGCCGGCGCAACGACCGGCCGCAACCAGGACACCAGGAGACAACATGATCCAGTTCACGCTCAATGGCAAGCCCGTGAGCACCAACGCACCGGCCGACAAGCCGCTGCTGTGGGTGCTGCGCGAAGACCTGCAGCTCACCGGCACCAAGTTCGGTTGCGGCATTGCGCAGTGCGGTGCCTGCACCGTGCACGTCAACGGTGCGCCCATCCGCTCGTGCGTCACCCCGGTGTCGGCCGCGGCCGGTGCCCGCGTGACCACCATCGAAGGGCTGGTTGAAACGCGCGAGGGCAAGGCCTTGCAGGCCGCATGGATCGCCGAATCGGCGCCGCAGTGCGGCTATTGCCAGTCGGGTCAGATGATGGCCGCCGCCGCCGTGATCAAGGATGCGCGCGCCCCGCTGAGCCGCGAACAGGCGCTGGAGCGCATGAACGGCAACGTGTGCCGCTGCGGCACCTACAACCAGGTGGCCGCCGCCGTGGTGCGCGCCCAGAAGACGCTGGCGTGAGCAGGAGAACCGACATGGACACCACCCTGCAAAACGAGACCTCCCTCAACCCCGCGCTGTCCCGCCGCGGTTTCCTCATCGGCAGCGGCGCCGTCACCATCGGCCTGGGCTTCGGTGGCCTGGGTGCCGACGTGGCGCAGGCGCAGGCCACCAGCTTCTCGCCCATTGCCTGGGTGAGCATCGGCGTCGACAACGTCACCACCATCTACTCCCCAGGCTCCGAGATGGGGCAGGGCACCATGACCGCCATTCCGATGGTGATCGCCGAGGACATGGAACTCGACTGGTCCAAGGTGCGTGTGGTGCAGGCGCCGCCGGACGGCCGCCGTTTCGGCAACCCGCGGTTCGGTGGCGGCATGACCACCGGTGCTTCCCGCACCGTGCAGGGCTACTACGGTCCGCTGCGCCTGGCCGGCCTGCAGGCCAAGCTGGTCATGATCGACGCCGCCGCCAAGGCCTGGGGTGTGCCCGCCAGCGAATTGCGCGCCGAGAACAGCACCGTGCTGCACGCCGCCAGCAACCGCCGCATCACCTACGGCGAACTCGCGCGCACCGCGGTGGCCCCGGCCGAACTGCCCAAGGTCGACAACGCCATGCTCAAGCCCATGGCGCAGTTCAAGGTCATCGGCAAGGACCTGCAGCGCGTGGACCTCGAGGCCAAGACCAGCGGCAAGGCTGTCTACGGCATCGACGTGCGCCTGCCCGGCATGCTGTACGCCAGCCTGATGCCGGCGCCGGTGCAGGGCGAGAAAGCGGCCAAGGTGGACGACGCGGCCGCGAAGGCCGTGCCGGGCGTGAAGGCGGTGGTGGTCATTCCCACCGGCGTCGCGGTGGTGGCCGATTCGTTCTTCACCGCCCGCAAGGCGCGCGACCTCCTGAAGGTGGAATGGACCACCGAGGCCAAGGGCCGCAAGTACGACTCGGACGTGGTCATGAAGGAGTTCGTGGCCCGCGCAGAGAACCTGGCCGACGCCGGTGTCACCTGGCACCAGCACGGCGACGCGGCGGCGTCGCTCGCCGGCGCTGCCCGCACCTTCAAGGCCACCTACACCAGCGAGCACGTGGCCCAGTTCACCATGGAGCCGATGAACACCACCGCCCGGGTGGATGGCGACAGGATCGAGGTGTGGACCCCGTCGCAGACGGTGCCCTTCGTCATGGGCGGCCTCATCAACGGGGCCGGCTTCAAGCCCGAGAACATCAAGGTCAACATCACGCTGCTGGGTGGCGGTTACGGCCGCCGCGTCGAGGCCGAGTACGCGCTCGACGCCGCCTGGATCGCCAAGGCCGTGCCCGGCGTGCCGGTGCAGATGATCTGGACGCGCGAGGACGATTTCACCCGCGTCAAGCCGCGTCCCATGACCGCGCAGCACCTGATCGTGGGCGTCAACGCACAGGGCCGCATCACGGGGTTGCAGCACCGCGTCACGGCCGAACAGATCTATGGCCGTGTGCTGCCCGGTCCGTTCAAGGCCAGCGGCAACAAGGACGCGCCCGTGATGGAGGGCTCGGAGGGCGTGTACGACTTTGGCGGTCACCTGGTGCAGCAGTGCATCGAGGACCGCGGCATTGCCTGCAGCTTCTGGCGTGGGGTGGGTCCGGGTTACCTCAAGTACTCGATCGAGACCCTCATCGACGAGATCGCGGCCGCGTACCAGCGCGATCCGCTGGAGGTGCGGCTGGAGCTGCTGCAGAAATCGCCGCGCGGCCAGGCCGTGCTGCGCGAGGTGGCGGCCATGGCCGGCTGGGGTCAGGCGCGACCGGCAGGCCGTGCCCTCGGCATCGCCTTCTCCGACACCTGGAACAGCTTCATCGGCATGGTCACCGAGGTGTCGATCGTTCAGGGCCGCCCGGTGGTGCACAAGATCTGGGCGGCGGTCGATTGCGGGCACGCGCTCACGCCCCGCAACGTGCAGACCCAGATCGAGGGCAGCGCCATTTACGGGCTGTCTGCCGCCCTGGGTGAAAAGCTCACGTACAAAGGAGGAGAGGCGCAGGAAAAGAACCTGGGCGCCTACAACCTGCTGCGCGCGGCAGAAACGCCAGTGGTGGATGTGAAGGTGATGCCCACCGACAACTACCCCGGCGGCATTGGCGAAGTCGGTTTGCCTCCAGTGGCTCCCGCCGTTGCCAACGCCATCGCGCGGCTCAACGGCAAGCGCATCCGCACGCTGCCCTTCCCGGCCAACGTCAACGCCTGAGGCGCCCGGCGTTTGTCTCTGACGGCACCCTTCGGGGTGCCGTTTTTTGTTTCTGGCTGGGGGCAAGGCGCCCTGACCCCTCGCTGACATCGCGTGGTGGTGCGCCCACACCGGGGTTCACCCCGATGGGCGTCGGGCTTTCGCGTGCGCATCATCCGCCGCGCTCAGAGGCCGCTGCCGTCTGTTCCGTCCATGCCGTTCGCCGCCACCCAACCCTTTGACCCGTCACTGCCGACCTTCGAGCCCTCGGGCGTCGGTATCCCCGTGCGCGTGCAGGATCCGGAGCAGGAGGTCCTGCACCGCACACTGGTTCGAACCCTCGCGGTGATGGCGGCCAGCTGCCTGCTGCTGCTGTTGGCGATCGCCTTCCTCACACCCGAAGCCTGGCGCGAAACCTGGGTGGTCGCCGCACTCGGGCTGGCCAGTGTTGTCTTGCTGGGTTTGTTGCGCCGCCAGCGGATCGGCGCCCGCAGCGCCGCCCATGCCCTGGTCACCGCCCTGGTGCTCAGCGCGGCACTGGCCGTGCTGTCCTATGGCTCGGTGCGCACCTCGGGAAGCCACCTGTTTCTGGCATCGGTGGTCGCCGCGGGTGTGTTCCTGGGCCAGCGGCAGATGTTGCTCGTGCTGGCCATCGACGTGCTGCTGCTGTCCGCCCTGACACTGGCCGAGCTGCGCGGGCTGTTGTTCGTCCCGGCCGACGGCATGCAGGTGGGGTTGCGCGCGTGGCTCACGCACAGCGCGATCCTCACGGGCACCGGCGTGATGCTGATGTATGCCATGTCGATGCGGCGCGAGCTCACCAGCCGCGTGCAGCAGGAGCTGGAGCGGCGGCGCAGCGCCGACGCGCAGCGTGACCTCAGCCTGGCAAGGTTCGGCCGGATCTTTCAGGCGTCACCGGTGGCACTGGTGGCGCAGTCGATGCGCACCGGCACCATCCTCGATGTGAACCCGGCGTTCTGCGCCCTGTTGGGCTATCGGCGCGAGGAGTTGTTGGGCCGCACCGACGTGTTTCTGTGGCAGAACCCGGCCGAGCGCCAGGCTCGGGTGGAGCAACTCCTCATGTGGCGGCGCGTGGAGCGCAGCTTCGCCACGTTGCACCACGCCGACGGCCACGCCGTGCCGGTGCACCTGACCAGCGAGCTGGAGCACCACCCGCAAGACCGCCTGCTGGTGACCTTGATCGAGCCCGTGACAACCGGCGTCTGATCGCGTCAGCACCGGGTGGATGCGGCGAACCGCGAGTGGCTTACGCCAGCGGGGCCGTCCATTCCGGCGGCACACAGCCCGGGCGGTGCAGGCGCACAAAGCCCCACGCATCGCGCAGCCATGGGTTCATGTGGGCCCACAGGTGGGCCTCGAGTCCGGTGTGTCGTTCGTCGCTGCGCACCCAGGCCATGAGGTCTGCCTCGCAGCCGTTGCGCGTTGGCGGGAACAGGTACAGGCAGCCCAGCGCCCGCGATTCGTCCGGTGCCATCACCGTGTAGGTGTACGAGCTGCCGATCTGGAACTCCTTCTGGTGCCACGCCAGATCGATCAGGTCTTGCTCGAGGGTGAGGTCGTCTCGCGGCCAGTCGCTGCCCGGGAAGACACCGCGCAGCTGTTCGCGGCTGCTCATCACGGCGTCGTAGTCCTTGACCAGGTCGTGCACGGTGAGCATGCGCACGCGAAGCCGCGGGGTTTCAAAACCGGCGGGGATGGATCGGCCCGGTACCGGCAGCCAGGGGGATTTCATGGGGATGTGTCGGGGTGGGGGTGGGTGGGGGCTTCGACAGGCTCAGCCCGAACGGAAGGAGGCTCAGCCCGAACGGAAGGAGGCTCGGCCCGGCCAGGGGCTCGGCATGAACGGAGTCTCGCTCAGTCTGCCCACTCCAGCACTTCCCAGGCACCGCCCAACGGGCCGTCGGGGACGACGGTGGCGAGGTCCATGCCGAGCCGCTCCAGCCGCACCGGCCAGCGCCGGCCTTCCAGTTCGGGCACGCTGGCCCGTTCGATGTGCCATTCGCCGGTGCGGTCGTCGAGCGCACCGAAGGCGATCACGAAGTCGAGCAAGGCGGTGGCCTGTTCGGGGTGGCGCTGCACCAGGTCGCTCAAGGTGTCTTCGGTGCGCAGGTCGGCGGGCCACGCGGATGCCCGCGGCCGCAGGTGCATCAGGTAGTGGCCGCACAGCAGCAGGCGCTCGCTGCCCGGCCTGCCTTCGGCATCGCGCCGCGCCAGCGCGATGCGCCGGCCCAGCGAGCCGGGCAGGCGTTCCCACACCTCCAGGTAGCGACCGTGCACGCCGGTTTCGATCACGCGGTCCGGTGTCTGGAACGTCATGTGGCCGGCATCGGGCGTGGGGCGCGGCGGTTGCAGGTCGATCTCGCGGTGCCAGGTGCAGACCTCGGGCTGAAGCGGTGCCGCGCGTGCCACCTCGGTGACGCCGCCAAAGCCCTGTTGCAGTGCCAGGCCTTCGGCGTTGCGGCGGTCGGCGCTGGGGGGCACGCGAAGGTCGCCGTGCCAGCGGCTGGTCTGCACCCAGCGCACCCAGGTGGTGGTGTCGCGGCCCTCGGGTGTTTCGAGCAGGGTGCGTGCCCACACGCCGTGGTAGGCCGGCGGCACCGCAAGCACCGGGAGCGCCGGGGAGGCCTGCGCGGGCTGCGTGGTGAAGGG
Source organism: Hydrogenophaga sp. XSHU_21 (assembly GCA_046604145.1). Lineage (GTDB taxonomy): Bacteria > Pseudomonadota > Gammaproteobacteria > Burkholderiales > Burkholderiaceae_C > Hydrogenophaga. The sequence continues at coordinate 202,855 of JBKIXD010000002.1, read as the reverse complement.
CGAGTCGATCGTGGCGGCGTTCATGGTGTGACAGGCTGGGTGGTGGTCAGGCCGCGCCAGAACGCGATGTCGTGGTTGGGCCAGAGGGTGGCGCCGGTCTCGCGCGCCAGCGTCTTGAGTTTGCGGATGCTGTCGATGGCCTGCGACTCGCGGCCTTGCCACAAGGTCCCCGGCGCGATCTCCTCGTCCAGGTTTTCCTGCAGGTCGGCGGCGTCGCCACACAGCAGCACGGGTCGTCCGTCGGGCTGTTCGATCCAGAGCGACATGTGTCCGGCGGTGTGGCCCGGTGAGGCGATGGCTTCGATGCCCGGCAACACGCTGTATTCGCCGTGGTGCAACGCGAACTGCAGCGGCAGGCCGGCGTCGTCGATCAGGTCGTCCTGGAACACGGCGCCGTCGTCGCCGCTGGTGGCGGCGCGCCATTCGTCCAGTTGCACGTGGATTTCGGCGCCGCAGCCGCACCGGCGCAGGTCCTTCAGGCCACCGGCGTGGTCGAAGTGCAGGTGGCCGATGAAGATCAGGTCGATGTCGGCCGGCGTGAGGCCCAGCCGCGCCAGGTGATGCGGCACGCGCTGGTCGTCGCGCATGTCGGGCGGTGGCATGCCCAGCGCGCCGTAGTGGCGGTCGCGAAGCAACGGGTCGGCCACCTTGGCGTGGTCGCAACCGACGTCGTACAGCACCCGGCCGTTCCTGGTCTCGATCAGATAGGCCAGGATCGGGGCGTCGATCATCTGCCCATGGCCGCGCTGCCAGGTCGAGATGGTCTTCTCGTACCGGTGCACGGCGGTCAGCAGCGGGGTGATGCGTTGAACCTGGGTCATGGCGCGTTCCTAGGCGCCGGTGTAGGCATGCACCCAGGCCGACACCCGGTCCCGTGGGGCATCCTGCGCAGCCAGTGCCGCGAGCTCGTCGACGGCCTGGTCGGTGGTCACCACGCGCCCGAACAGACCGCCTTCGACCGCGATCATGGCCAGCGCCGCGGCCTGCAGGTCGGCCCGGCTGGCGGCGGTGGCATCGCCCACGGTGGTGCAGGCAAAGCCCCGGTCGACCGCTTCGCGCAGGGTCGAGTGCACACAGACTTCGGTGGTCACGCCGGCGATGAACAGCCGCTCGATGCCGTGGTCGGCCAGCACCTGCGCCAGCCGCGTGCGGTGAAAGGCGCCGTAGCCGGGTTTGTCGATCACGCATTCGCCGGCCACCGGTTGCAGTTCGTCCACGAAGTCGTGCCCGTGCTCGCCGCGCACCAGCAAGCGGCCCATGGGCCCGGCGCTGCCGATCGGCGCACCGGCGCTCGCGCTGCGCTGGAACTTGACGGGCGGGCAATCGCTCAGGTCGGGCAGGTGCCCTTCGCGCGTGTGGACCACCAGCACGCCGGCGCTGCGGGCAGCGGCCAGCAGGCGCTGGGCCTGTGCCACCGCGGCGCGCACCGGTGCCAGGTCGTTGCCGGCCCGATCGGCGTAGCCGCCGGGGCTGCAGAAGTCGCGTTGCAGATCGATCAGGAGCAAGGCGGTCGACATCGCGGGTTCGCCTTCGCTCAGGGGCGGTTGAAGCCGGTCCGGATCGCTTCGGCCATGCGGCGCGAGACCTCGTCGGCCAGCAGGCGGCCCTTGGCCGCGTCCGCACCGCGCGCCGACGACAGCACGCCCGAAGGGGGCACCCAGTCGGTGCGCGTGGGGTACATGTCGTAGGGCGGAAAGTCGGCCGGACCGTCGTCGGGCAGCAGGTCCATGCGCACCAGTGCCGGGTGGTGGTGCAGCATCATGCTGGTCTCGAGCACGGCCGCGTGCTCGAGCGCGAAGCCGGGAAAACCGTCCGGGAACACATCGCCCAGGGTTTGCGGTGTCATGAAGTCCCAGTACTCGAGCCGCATCACCTGCAGCGCGGTCGTGGGCCCGAGGTCGCGCAGGCCCAGGTCGATGCCTTCGATCAGGAACCACTGGTTTTCGTAGTGGCCGTTGACGATCACCAGCTTGTCCACACCGTGCCGCGCAAACTCGCGCACCGCATCGCGCACCTGGCCGATCAGGGTGGCGGCGTCCACGCTGGTGGTGCCGCAGAAGTGCTGTCCACCCCCGCATTTGGGTTGCGACTTGTAGCCGTAGCTCAGCGTGGGGGCGACCAGCCCGCCGACGTGCGCCGCGGTGTCGGCGGCCACCGCGCTGGCCAGCAGACCGTCGGTGCCCAGGGGAAGGTGCGGCCCGTGCTGCTCCAGCGCGCCCACCGGCAACAGCACCGGCGGGTGGTCCCGCTGAATTCGATCGCGGTAATCCACCCATGACAGTTCACTCATCCAGACGGTGCTCACGCGCGTTTGCCTCCGGTTACAGATCGCGGGCGGGGCGACAGGTCGATCGCCTCGGTCAAGGCAGCCAAAGCAATGAGCGCGCCACCCACACCCTCCATCGGGGTGAGGGATTCGCCACCCAGCCACCACGCACTCACCACCGCCACCACCAGCTCGGCCAGCAGGATCACGCCGGCCCGGCTGCTTTCGATGTGCGTCACGCCGTACTGCCAGGTGACGGTGGCCAGCAACAGCCAGATGAATCCGTACCCCAGCAGGGCCAGCCACACGACCGCACCGATGTCGCGCACGGCCGCCATCGCAGGCCCGGACATGGCGAGCGAGATCAACCCGCAGCCGACGAACACCGCCAGCGTCTTGCTGGTCATGGGCACCCGCTGGGCGGCGCGCGAGATCACGTTGTTGGCCGCAAAGCCCAGGCCCGCCGTGAGTGCCAGCAGGTCCACCGCGCTGAAATTCAGCGAGAAACCCGCCGGCCCGCCCAGAAACAGCCACAGCCCCACCAGCGCCACCGCCACGGCGGCCCACCGCAGTGGCGGAATGCGCTCGCGCAGAAACAGCCAGCCCCCCAGCACGCCCCACACCGGTGCCAGGTAGAAGAGGAACATCACCCGCACCACGTCGCCCATCATCAGGGCGTGCACGAACGCGGTGTTTCCCCAACCCCCCGCCAGCATCAGCAGCACCAGCAGGCCCCACTGCGGGCGCCACGCGGCGCGCTCGCGCCAGATCAGGCCGGCGGTCACCAGGCCCACGAGGCCATACGACAGCAGCGTCACCAGCGGCCCGGTGAGGCCCTGTGCGGTGAACCACTTGAGCGGCAGCCACGACAGGCCCCAGAGCGAGGCCGAGAACAGCAGCACCGCGGTGGCGGCGCGGCCGGTGGAGGGGGCAACGGTCATGGCGGGGCTTCAGGGCATGACCGAGCCGCCGTTCGGCCCCAGCACCTGACCGCAATAGAAGCGTGAGAGGTCGCTCGCCAGAAACAGCACCGTGTCGGCAATCTCGCCCGGGTCGGCCAGGCGGCGCTGCGGAATGTCGAGCTCCTTCTGGATCCACTCGGGGCTCATCTGCTCGAGGGAGACCATGGCCGTGGCCACAGGCCCGGGTGCCACCGCGTTGACACGAATGGCCGGGGCAAACTCCTGCGCCAGCGACTTCGTCAGGCCGATGACCCCTGCCTTGGCCGTGCAATACGGTGCAAAGCCGGCGCGACCGGTGATGCCGAGATCGGAGGCGATGTTGACGATGACGCCACTGCCCTGCGCCACCATGCCTGGCAGCACGGCGCGGCACATCAGGAACACCGACCCGAGGTCCACGGCCATCATGCGCTGCCAGTCGGCGTCGGACGTGTCGAGAAAAGGCTTCTCCTGCAGGATGCCGGCGTTGTTCACGAGCACGTCGATCTGCCCCACCGCCAGCAAGGCCGCATTGACCAGCCGCTGAACCTGCACCGGGTCGGACACGTCGGCCTCGATCGCGAGCGCTTTCCCGCCGGCCTGTTCGATGTGCTGCACCAGATCGGCGGCAGCGCGGTGCTGGTTCAGGTGGTTGACCACCACGCGCGCCCCGGCCCGCGCCAGGTGCAGGGCGGTGGCGCGACCGATGCCGGTGGCCGCGCCGGTGATCAGCGCGTTGCGGCCGTCGAGAACGATGGGGGTGCTCATGCGGGGCGGCGGTCGGGGTTCAGGCCATGACCTCGCCGTGGCTCACCACGATGGCCTGGCCGGTGATGGGGGCGGCGTCGTCGCTGGCCAGAAACAGGAAGGTGGGCGCGAGGTCCTCGGGCGTCAGCATCACCGGCACGGCTTGCAGGGCGAGGATGTCGCGCTCGACCTCGGCCTCGGTGCGGCCCTGTGCCACCGCCATGGCGGCCAGTGACCGCATCGCCGCGTCGGTTCGAACCCAGCCCGGGCACACGGCGTTCACGCGAACGCCGCGCCCGCCCAGTTCGAGCGCCAGCGAGCGCGTCAGGCCGATCACCGCGTGCTTGCTGGCCACATAGGCCGAGAAGTCGGCCACGCCCACACGGCCCCAGATGGACGATTGGTTGATGACGCACGAACCCCTCGGCAGGCAGGGCAGCAGCGCGCGCGTGAGCCGCACCATCGACACGACGTTGTTGTCGATCAGCCCGGACCAGCGCGCCATGGCGTCGGTGGCCGGGTCACCGATCGGTGTGGGGTATTCAAGGCCGGCGTTGTTGACCAGGGCATCCACCCGGCCCCATTGCGCCTGCACCTCGGTGGCCAGTGCCTGCACCGCGCTGTCGCTGCCCAGGTCGCAGGTGGTGGCGCGGGCGCCCGGCAGGGCCGCGGCCAGGGCGTGCAGGCGGTCGGCATCGCGATCGACAAGCCAGAGCCGCGCGTCCTGGTCGGCGAACGCCTGCGCCAGCGCCACCCCGATGCCGCCGCTGGCGCCGGTGATCAGGACCCGTCGATCCTCAAGCCCGTGGCGCGAGCGCATGGGCTCACACCGCGGTGAGGAAAGACACCCCCACCGCGCCCAGAAAGCCGTCGGCGCGGCGCGGCGTGCCGGGCGGCAGCACGGCGCCGTAGTCACTGGCCAGCACGCGCGCCACACGGTGGCGGTGAAAGCTGCGCAGCAGTTCGCCCACGGTCACCACCTGCGCGCTGCCGTTCGGGTACAGGTCGCGGTGCAGCGCCGGCAAGCGGTACCAGGGGGCGGTGGGTCGGTCGTGGTGGGCGTTGTGAAAGCCGAAGTTCAGCCACAGCAGGTTGAGCCATTTCGCGTCCACCGCGACCACGTCGCTGTAGGTGTTGGCCTGCTCGTAGGCCTTGTCGCGCACCTTGTCGTCGGGAATGGGCGCGTCGTCGAGAATGGGGTAGGCGTCGTAGGTGTGCTGGAAGCAATCGGCGAAACGAAGCAGCGTCACGAACACGAGGTAGGCCAGTGCATACAGCACCAGCGCCTTGAGCGACCACCAGGCCAGCAGGGCCCACCCGGCCAGTCGAACCACGGCCACACCCACCACGCGGGCACGGGCGTCCTTCTTGCGGTCGCCCATGAAGGGCATGGCGATGACGAAGCCACGCATGACGAACTCGACCGCCGGGATGTAGGCCCATTCCAGCGCCAGCACCACACGCCGCACCAGCGGGTGTGCGCGCAGGAACGCCTGGGCGTCGAAGGTGATCACGTCGGCCCGTTCGACGTGGTGCCGCATGTGCTTCTTGCGCAGGTCTGCAAAGCGCGCGAAGCAGCTGCCATTGATCCAGCTCATCAGCGTGCCCCAGCGCTCGTTGGCCTGCGGCGTCTTGAAGATGGCCTGGTGCGCGAACTCATGGATGAAGTAGGCCGACCAGGTGAGCGTGACCACCACCAGCAACACGCCGGCGGCATTCAGCCACCACGCCGGCTGACCCAGCAGTGCGATGCCCAGCGGCCAGCCCGCCAGCACGAAGGCCAGCGCCAGCGTGTTGGGCCACACGCCGTCGGCATAGCGGAAAACCGATGTCATCTCGAACACCTCGATGAAGGGGAAAGGCGCCGGCGCCCCGCGGCGCCGACGCAGACCGTGCGCTTACTTGGTGAGCGCCTTGACGAAGCTGTCGTTGAAGGTGGCTTCGGTGGCGGGGATCGTGGTGATCTGGCCCTTGGCCTTGAGCAGCTGGCCGATGATTTCGCCGCTGGCGAAATACGACGTGGTTTCCTTGCCCTTGACGAAGGCCTTGGGCATTTCCGCCAGCGGGATGTTGTAGACGCCGGTGAGCTGCTCCTTCACCTCGGCCGCGGAGATGCCCATGAACTTGCCGATGATCTTGTGCGCTTCGTCGGGCTTGCTCTTCATGAAGGCCATGCCGTCCAGGTAGGCCTTGATGATGCCTTCGATCTGCTTGGGCTTGGCTTGGATGACCTTGTCGTCGAACACCAGCACGTCGGCGATCAGGCCGGGGGCGTTCTTCGACGAGAACACCACCTTGAACTTCTTGCCGCCGCCCTGGCCGAGGATCTGGGACAGGCTGGGTTCGTAGGTCACGCCGATGGGCAGCTGGCCCGACGCCATGGCCGCAGGCACCGCCTCGGGCGTCATGCTCACCGGGGTGATGTCCTTCTCGGACAGGCCCGCGGTCTTGAGTGCGTAAGACAGCAGGAAGTCGCTCGGCGAGAGCGGGTTGTAGCCGATCTTCTTGCCCTTGAAGTCGGCGATCTTGCTCACTGTGCCGTCGGCCACGATGGCGTCGCCGCCGTTGGAATAGTCGATCGGCATCACGACCTTCTGCGCGCGGCCTGCGGCCACCTGGCCCACCACCTGGTCGTACGTCAGCATGCCGCCGTCGACCGCGCCGGACGCAATGGCCGCCGGGATCAGCGCCGGGTCGTTGAAGACTTGCAGGGACACCTTGAGACCGTATTTCTTGTAGAGGTCGAGCGCGTCGGCCACATAGAACGGTCCATAGCCGATCCACACCACGGTGGCCAGCTTCATGGGGGCGGGGGTCTGTGCGGTGGCGTGACCGGCACCCAGCGCGAGGGCGGCGGCCACAGCGGGCGCGATGACGAAGCGGCGGCGGGCTGCCGAATGCAGGGAACCCGGTTTGACGTGGCGGGGGGCGTTGGACATCTCAGGACTCCAGGTGGTTGACAGGGACGTGGCAGAAGACCGATCGGTGATCGTTCTCCCGGGCTTTTGTCCCTCCGTGGAGCCTGCGATAAGGCCGGCCCGCTCTCGGACCAGACATCGCCAGCATGCGCGACCGGAACCCTAGCGAACCTGAGTGCGAAGCATTGAAGGGGCGAATCCCCCAACCGTTCTTCTTGGCGGTAGCGAGTGCAGATTCCGTGCCAGGGATTTGCAGCCGCCGCGGCGTGCCCGATGAACCAAAGCGGGGCTCAGCCGCGCGATCGGCGCCCGCCAGCCGGCCCGCTGTGCCCGTTTGTGGTGCGGCCCGGTGCCGGTGCCGGCACCTTGGGCATGAGGGGCACGAAAGGCGCCCGTGCTTCGTCGGCCAGGCCATTGGTGAGGGCCTGCAACAGTTCGATGAGCTGCTGGCGCTGGTCGGGCGTCAGCGGTGACAAGAGCCGCTGGTAGGCCCGTTCGGCCGGTTCCCGGGCGGCGGCGAACGCTTCCTCGCCCGCGGCGGTCAGGCTCACCGTCATCTGACGCCGGCTCACGCTGGAGCGGACGCGGCGCACCAGCCCGCGCTCCTCGAGCCCCTTGAGGACCCGCATGACCGTGACCTTGTCGAAGGCCAGCGCCCGTGCCAGCCGCGTCTGGTCGAGGCCCGGCTCGGCCGCCAGCACCGTGAGAACGCCGTACTGTGCCGGTGTGAGGCCCAGCCCGGCGCACGCGTTTTCGAACACCGCCGCCGAGATCTGGTGGGTGCGGCGCAGGAGAAAACCAGGTCGGTGGTACAGGTCGGGCAGGCTCATGGTGGGGGTGAGCGTAGACTTTGATTCTACGCACCCCCCTGCCGGCGCCGCCAGGCGGCGGGTGGTTCGTTGAACGCGCGCTTGAACGCGCGGTGAAACGCGGGTTCGCTCTCGTAGCCAGCGGCCTCGGCGATGCGGGCGATGGGTTCATCGGTCTCGCGCAGTCGCTGGGCCGCGTACCGCATGCGCTGCTGTGCCAGGTAGCGCATGGGAGGTTCGCCGACCAGTGCGGTGAACCGGTCGGCGAAGGCCGAGCGCGAAGCGCCCACCTCGCGGGCCAGTTCCTCGGTGCTCCAGGCGCGCTGACGGTCGGCGTGCATCAGGGCGAGCGCGCGGCCGACCCTGGCGTCTCGAAGGCCGGCCAGCCAGCCGGTGCTGTCTTCGGCCTGGCGCGCCATGTACTGGCGCACCGCCTCGGCAAACAGCAACTCGGCCAGTCGGCTCAGCACCGAGGGGTTCAGGCCATGCGGCCCGCCGCCCGGCTGCGCGGCAAAGCGCAGTGAACTCTCCACCCACTGCGCCGACGCCGCGTCGCCGAGCGGCAGGTGCAGCACCTGCGGCAGCGCGTTGATCAACGGGTCGTTCACGTTGTCGTGACCCAGGTAGCCACAAAAAAACCGGGTGCCCGGACCTTGCCCCGGGTGCACCAGCCGCATCACGCCCTGGCCACCCGCGTGGTGGTCGAGCTGCTCAACCGGCAGGGGCTTCACCGCGAGGTCGGTGCCCAGCCGGTGCCTCTGGTTTCGCGGCAGGATGACCAGATCGCCTGCGCGCAGCTCGATGGGCGCTTCTTCGCCCTCCACCTGCAGCGACATGGCGCCCTCGCAGACGTAGTGATAGGCAATCACCTCGCGCGGCAGCGGGTTGAACTCCACACAGTCCTCGGGGCCCACCTGCGACAGCACGCACCACGGGTGGCCGAACTCGGCTTCGACGAACACGCCGCCGCGAAGGCGCAGCGAGCGCAGCACGTCGTCAAGGGCATCGTTCATATCGATGGGGGAGCCATGGCGGATCGGCAAGAAATCGCGGCGCCTCGGGCATGGCCGGCGCGAGCGCGGCTGCCTAGATTAGCGGCACCGGCTTCCCGGGGCAATGCGTGCCAGCGGAGCGGAGCCGGTCAACACGAACCACGGAGCCTTACATGATCACCGATGCACAGGGACACGCGCTTTCCGGCGCCACGCGCGAAGCCGCGCAACACTTCGACCGGGCCGTCACGGCCTTCAACCTTTACCGGGGCGACCCGATGGCCGAACTGGATGCCGCCACCGCCGAAGCGCCGCGCTTTGCCATGGCCTGGCTGCTCAAGGCGCACCTGATGGCCGTGGCCACCGAGCCCGCGGCGGCGCAGGCGGCCCGCGACCTGCTGGCCGACGTGGCCACCATGCCCCTGAACGACCGGGAGCGCGCCCACCTCAAGGCCATCACCCACATCCTCGATGGCGAATGGTCGCTGGCGGCCCAACGGCTGGACCGCCACCACCTCGATCATCCGTTCGACATCGTGGCGCTGCAGGTGGGCCACCTGGTGGACTTCTTTCGCGCCAATGCGCGCAGCCTGCGTGACCGCCTGGCGCGCACATTGCCGCAATGGTCAACCGGCATGCAGGGACACAGCTTCCTGCTGGGCATGCACGCGTTCGGCCTGGAAGAGTCGGGCCAGTACGCGCAAGCCGAGGACACGGCCCGCGCGGCCCTGCACGCCGAACCCCGCGATTGCTGGGCCCACCACGCCGTGGCCCACGTGATGGAGATGCAGGCGCGCCACGAGGATGGCATTGGCTGGGCCGTCTCCCGGGAGCCGCACTGGTCGGGCAGCGACAACTTCTTTCAGGTGCACAACTGGTGGCACCGTGCGCTGTGCCACCTTGAACTCGGTCACGTGGACACCGTGTTCGAGCTGTACGACGGACCGATCCGCCAGGGCCGCAGCGCGGTCGCCGTCGACATGATCGACGCGTCGGCGATGCTGTGGCGCCTGCAGTCGGGCGGGCACGACGTGGGCGATCGTTGGGGCGAACTGGCCACCGCCTGGGACGCCCATGCCGACGGGGGCAGCTACGCCTTCAACGACTGGCATGCCGCCATGGCCTGGCTGGGTGCAGGCCGCGTGGCCGATGTGGAGAAACTCGAACGCCGGCTGCGCCAGGCGGGCCAGGCCAGCGAAACCAGCCGCTGGGCCTGCGAGACCGGTGCCGATCTGGTCGCCGGCTTTGCGGCGTTCTGGCAAGGCCGGCACGGCGATGCGATCGATCACCTGTGGCGAGCGCGCTCCATCGCCAACCGCTTCGGGGGCAGCCACGCGCAACGCGACGTGATCGACTGGACGCTGACCGAAGCCGCGCTGCGGGGCGGCCAGCGCGCCACGGCCGAAGCGCTGGCACACGAGCGGCTGGCCTTGCGGCCGCACAGCGGGGTGAACCGCGACTTCCTGCGGCGCGCCCTGGCGCCGATGGTCAAGTGCGGCGATGCGGCCGCGGTGACCGCCTGAGGCGGGTCAGTCCTCGCCGCTGATGGTCACGAGCAACTGGATCACCTCGGCGCATTCTTCCTGGATGCGCTGGATGGGGTACAGATCGCCGGGCCCGGCGGTGGGCGGCGCCAGTTCGCGCAGGGTCTCGGCCTGGGACAGGATGGCCGACATGCGCTCGAACAGCTCGGACGTCACCGCATGCACGTCGATCGCCGGGGCGACCGACATGGCGATCGGTGCAGCGACCGCCGACGCCGCCGGGGTGGCGGCGGCCCGCTGAACCGGCAGCGGCCGGTCGTCGAGTTCGATCAGCTCCATCCCCTCACCGTTGAGGATCTGCTGCACGCGCAGGCGGATCAGGTCGCGGTCGATGGGCTTGGTGAAGAAGTCGAGCACGCCGGCGGCGAACGCGCGCTGGCGGTGCTCGGCGTCGTCGTGTGACGTGACCATGACCACCGGCGTGTTGGCCAGGGCGGGCGTGGCGCGCAGGCGATCGATCACGGCGTAACCGTCGATGTCGGGCAGTTCGGCGTCGATCACCAGCAGATCGGGCCGGTGTTGTGCAAGCTTGTTCAGCGCGTCGTCGCCGCGCACCGCGAAATGGAGTTGGGCAAAGTCGAGCAGGGTGCGCGCCAGCAGGTGCACCATGCCGGGATCGTCGTCGACGATCAGCACCTTGTGGCGCTGCGGCGCCGGAGGGTGGGACATGGGGGACTCCTGCAAAGGTTCCGGCGACACCTTTGTCGCCGTTGGCACGTTCATCGGACGGCGGGTGGAATTCTTTAGTTTCATGAAGGGCCGGTGGCCTGCCGTTCATCGGCTGGCGGTCTGCCGCCGGGCGCCCAATGGCGTTACCCTGAAGAGCCGCCGAGGAGCGTCCGATGAACCGAGACCCCACCACCAGCAGCCTTCTCCCCGAGCTGGAACCGCAGCCCATCAGCGAGGACGTGCTGCGCGAGAAATACCTCAAGGGCGACGAGACCACCCGCGAGCAGCTGTTCCAGCGCGTGGCCAGGGCGTTGGCGTCGGTCGAAGCGCCTGATCGCCGGGCCGATGTCGAGGCGCGTTTCCTCGCCCACCTGCACCAGGGCGGCATTGGCGCCGGGCGCATCATGAGCGCGGCGGGCACCGACATCCAGGCCACCCTCATCAACTGTTTCGTGCAACCCGTGGGCGACTGCATCCAGGGGCGCGACGAGGGCGGCTACCCCGGGATTTACGAAGCCCTGCGCGAGGCCGCCGAGACGATGCGGCGCGGTGGCGGCGTCGGCTACGACTTCTCTCGCATCCGCCCGCGCGGCGCGCGCGTCAAGGGCACGGCGTCGATTGCCTCGGGGCCCTGCAGCTATATCAATGTGTTCGACCAGTCGTGTGCCACGGTGGAAAGTGCCGGCGCACGCCGCGGCGCCCAGATGGGGGTGCTGCGGATCGACCACCCCGACGTGCGTGAGTTCATCACCGCCAAGCGAACGCCCGGCCGCTGGAACAACTTCAATGTTTCGGTGGCCGTGCCCGATGCCTTCATGGAGGCGGTGCTCTCGGACAGCGATTGGGACCTGGTGCACACCGCCGAGCCCGGTCAGGAACAACTGGCCCGAGGCGCGCACCGGCGCGACGGCGGACCGTGGGTCTACGAGACCGTGAAGGCCCGCGACCTGTGGGACACCATCATGCGGTCGGCCTTTGATTTTGCCGAGCCGGGCATCCTGTTCATCGACGCCATCAGCCGCGACAACAACCTGCGCGACATCGAGTCCATTCAGGCGACGAATCCTTGCGGCGAACAGCCACTTCCGCCATACGGCTGCTGCGACCTCGGCCCCATCATCCTCACGCGCTTCGTGCAGCACCCGTTCGATGCGGGAGGCGAAGCGCGCTTCGACTTCGAGGCCTTCGAGCGCACCGTGGCCCTGCAGGTTCGCCTGCTCGACAACGTGCTCGACCTCACCTTCTGGCCGCTGCCCGAGCAGCGCGCCGAGGCGCAGGCCAAGCGGCGCATCGGCGTGGGGTTCACCGGGTTGGGAGACGCACTGATCCTGCTCAAGCTGCGCTACGACAGCCACGAAGGCGTGCAGATGGCCGCCCGCATTGCCGAGCGCATGCGCGATACGGCCTACCGGGCGTCGGTGGCGCTGGCGCGCGAGAAAGGTGCCTTCCCCCGGCTGAACGTGGACCAGTACCTGGCGCCTGGCACCTTTGCCAGCCGCCTGCCCGCCGACATCCAGCGCGACATCCGCGCGCACGGCATCCGCAACAGCCACCTTCTGTCGATTGCGCCCACCGGCACGGTGAGCCTGGCCTTTGCCGACAACGCCTCCAACGGCATCGAGCCGGCGTTTTCATGGACCTACACGCGCAAGAAGCGCGAGGCCGATGGCAGCACCCGCGAATACGAGGTGTGCGACCACGCATGGCGTTTGTGGCGCGCGCTGGGGGGCGATGTGGAACAACTGCCGCCGTACTTCGTGTCGGCGCTCGACATGGGCGTGGAGGGTCATCTCGGCATGATGTCGGCGGTGCAGCCGTTCGTGGACACGTCGATCTCCAAGACGGTCAACGTGCCCGCCGACCATCCCTTCGACGACTTCAAGGACCTTTACCTCAAGGCGTGGCGTGCCGGATTGAAGGGGTTGGCCACCTACCGCCCGAACCCCATCCTGGGGTCGGTGCTGTCGGTGTCGCAGGGAGTTGGAGAGGGCGACACCGAAGCCCCATCCGGCGCACCTTCGGCCGCCGACCCCATGCGCAGCGTGATCGAAAGCCGGCCCCTGGGCGCGCTGGACGCCGTGGCCGAGAAGATCGAGTACTGGACCCAGGAAGGCCACCACACCACCTACATCGTGGTGTCGTTCCTGCCGGTGCCTGCGGGCGATGGCCAGGGCATGCGCTCGCGCGCCATCGAATTCTTCATGCCGGTAGGCCAGCGCGCCGAATCGCAGCAATGGATCACGGCCAGCATGCGCTTGCTGTCGCTTGCGGCGCGCGGCGGCTTTCTGGACCGAGCGCTGCGGGACATGCGCAAGGTCGCCTGGGACCGTGGCCCGGTGCGCCTCGGCACCCGCACCCGCGAAGACGGCGCGGTCATCCCCCTGTGGCACGACTCCGAAGTGGCCGCCATCGCCTACGCCGTGCAGAACATCCTCGAGCGGCGCCGCGGTGCGGCGCCGCCGCCTACGACCGCGGCCCCCACCGAGGCCGCCAACCTGGTGGTGCCCGGCCAGATGGCCGGCCGCAAATGCCCCGACTGCGGCGCCCACGCCATGATCCGCAAGGACGGCTGCGACCACTGCACGGCCTGCGGCTTTGTGGGGGCTTGCGGCTGACCACGCTGGCCGCGCCCCGAAAAAGAAAAAGGCCCTGCTGGTTCAGCAAGGCCTTGTGGGTGGGTGGTGGAGACGAGGAGGATCGAACTCCCGACCTTCGCATTGCGAACGCGACGCTCTCCCAGCTGAGCTACGTCCCCACGGTGTCTGAATTTTAGCGAAAGATTCTCAGGCCATGCCGTTGCGGCTGGCCAGTTCGACGAACAGGGCGGAGTGGTCGAGATCGGCGAGGCCGTGGTCGGCGGCTTCGGCAAACAACTGCTCGAACAGCGCGGTGATGGGCGCTTCGAACCCGATTTCGCGGGCGGTGGTGAGGGCGTTGCGCATGTCCTTGAGCTGCACCGCCACGGCGCCGCGCTTGGCAAAGTCGCGCTCGATCATGCGCTGGCCGTGCACTTGCAGGATGCGGCTGTCGGCAAAGCCGCCAGTGATGGCCTGCTTGACCCGCGCCATGTCGGCGCCGCCTTTCTCGCACAGCAGCAGGGCTTCGGCAACGGCGCCGATGGTGATGCCCACGATCATCTGGTTGGCCAGCTTGGCCAGCTGGCCGGCGCCATGGGGTCCCACATGGGTGGGTCGGCCCAGCACATCGAACAGGGCCCGGGCGCGGTCGAAGTCGGCCGCCTTGCCGCCGACCATGATGGCCAGTGTGCCGGCTTCGGCGCCCACGGTGCCGCCCGACACCGGCGCGTCGAGGTGGTGCACGCCCAGGGCCGCCAGCCGGGCCGCGTGGTCGCGGGCCTGGCGCGGCTGGATGGACGACATGTCGATCACCAGGGCACCGCGCGACAGGCCGTCGGTGGTGCCCTGGTGGAACAGCACGTCCTCGACCACCTGGCCGTCTTCGAGCAGGGTGATGACGATGTCGGCGTCGCGCACGGCGTCGGCCGGCGTGTCGGTCACGCGGGCGCCAAAGGTGGCGAGCCGGTCGGCCTTGGCCCGGGTGCGGTTCCAGGCGCTCACGGTGGCGCCGGCCTGGCACAGGCGCCGGCCCATGGGCAGGCCCATCATGCCGATGCCGAGCACGGCCACGCGCAGGTGGGCCAGGGTGGGGGAGGGGGCAAGTGTCGGGTCGCTCACGTCAGGCAGCGTCATGCAGATCGATCGATTCTAGAGGGCAAAAAAACGCGGTCGCCGGCCTGGGCCGGGACCGCGCTGAAGTGGATCGGCTACGCGTTGTGCCGACGACCACGGAGTTGTTCGGTGGGTGCAGGGTTGTCCCGGGAAGGTGTGTCTGCCAGCTGTGTCGCCAGGGTGAGCGCGGCCCGGCCGGTGTGATCCGCCATCAGTGTTTCTGCCCGTCGGGCATCGCCCTCGGCAATGGCGTGGGCGATGGCCTCGTGTTCTTCCCACACCGGCTTTCGCAACTGGTGCGACTGCAGCGCCAGACCCATGGCCCGCCGGATGTGGTGCCAGTGCAGTTGCGCGCTTTGCTCGATGAGCGGGTTGCCGGCCGCCCGGTAGATGGCCGAATGAAAGGCCATGTCGGCCTCGATCAGGGCGGCCACGTCACCGCGCTTCACCGCCGACCGCGCGCACGCAAACAGCGACGGATCGATGCGGGTGCGCTGTTGCGCGGCCAGACGGACCGCGAGCTGGTCGAGTGCACCGCGCACCTGATAGACATGGGTGATCAGGTCGGCGCCGAGGGGGGCCACCTGCAGGCCGCGCGTGCGCTGGGCGCCAGCGCCCACCTGCGGTGCGTCCTGCACGAAACCGTCCTTCTTCAAGAGCCGCAGCGCCTGCATCACCGGCTGGCGCGACACCGCGAGCTGCTCGGCCAGGTCTTCCTGCGTGATGCGCTGCCCGGGCTGCAGCGAGCCGGTGCTGATGGCGTCGAGCAAGGCGCGGTAGACCCGCTCGACGAGGTCGGGCGTGGACTCGATCTGGTGCAACTGGGCACTCATGGCGGCGACGTTTCGAATTCCGTATACAGAATTCCGCAAGGATACCCCAACCGGTACCGTTGGCTTCGTCTGGGGGCTGCATCCTGAAGGCCCCGTGACACAATTCGACGCATGAACCTGAGCTTCAACCGCGACCCCGCCTGGCTGGACAGCGAATACAACAACCGCGCCCTGGTGCCTGACCACGCGCGCCATTTCGAGCACTGGGCCAACGCCTCGCGCCAGGCGCGCGAGGAAGGCCCGGCCCTGCTGGACCTCCGGTACGGCCACGGCCCGTCCGAGCAGCTGGACGTGTTCCCGGCCCTGCAGCCGGCGGGCGCCGGCTCGGCGCCGGTGCTGTTCTTCATCCATGGGGGGTATTGGCGCAGCCTCGACAAGGCGGACCATTCGTTCATCGCACCGGCCTTCCAGCGGCTGGGCGTGTGCGTGGTGGTGGCCAACTACGCGCTGTGTCCCGCGGTCACCATCCCCGACATCACCCTGCAGATGGTGGAGGCGCTGGCCTGGACGCACCGCCACATCGGCGCGCACGGCGGCGACGCCACCCGCATCACCGTGGCCGGTCATTCGGCGGGCGGACACCTGGCGGCCATGATGCTGGCCTGCCAATGGCAGCGGGTGGGTGCCGACCTGCCGGCGGCGCTGGTGAACAACGCACTGTCGGTCTCGGGGGTGTTCGACCTCGAGCCGATCCGCTGCACGCCGTTCGTGCAACCGTCGCTGAACCTGACGCCGGCCCAGGTGAGAAAGGCCAGCCCGGTCAGGCTGCCTTCGCCCGGCCTGCGCGAGGGCCGGGGTCGGCTGGTGGCGGTGGCGGGTGGCAACGAGAGCAGCGAATTCCGCCGCCAGAACCGCCTGATCCGCGACGCCTGGGGCGCCGACGTGGTGCCGGTGTGCGAAGACCTGCCCGGCCTGAACCACTTCAGCGTGCTGGAGAAACTGGTGGACCCGGGGCACCGGCTGCACCGGTTGACCAGGGAACTGCTGGGGGTCTGATGGTTGCTTGTCGCCTGGAGGGGTTGCCCCTCTGAAGGGTGACGGATCGGGTGGCGATCGCGCTTCGGGCTTCCCCTCTTGGTCGCTGGGCCGTGTGCCCGTTCTCCGGCGTGCTCGCGGATCAGTGGATGGGTGAGCCTGCATCACCTCATCACCACCGTGGTCGGTGCGCGGGCTCTGTGGCAACCGCGAATGGCGCCTGCGCCCGGACACCCGCCCCATCGACCTCAGTGTTGGGTGGGCGCGCCGTGGCAATGGACTTTCGTGCCATGCGGTGGGCAGGGCCTTCGACAGGCTCAGGCCGAACGGAAGGGGTTGGCTGAGGCCGAACGGAAGGGGTGGCTCAGGCCGAACGGAGGGGGTGGGCTCGGGCCGAACGGAGGGGTGGGAGCGCCAACCCGCCACTCTCGACGGATGGTGGGGTTCGCGGGCGCAGGCGCCATTCGCGGTTGCCACAGAGGCAGCACGCCCACCACGGTGGTGATGAGGTGATGCAGGCTCGCCCATCCACTGATCCGCGAGCACGCCGGAGAACGCGGACCACGCCAGCCGTCAGCGGGTGGTGTAGGCGAGAAGCGGGTCAGGCGACCAGGTGGGCAGGGCCTTCGACAAGCTCAGGCCGAACGGAAGGGGTTGGCTCAGGCCGAACGGAAGGGGTTGGCTCGGGCCGAACGGAAGGGGTCGCTCGGGCCGAACGGAAGGGGTCGCTCGGGCCGAACGGGACGGTGGGGCGCTTTCGCACCGTCGCTCTGTCACATCAGCAGGTGCTCGCCCGCGTTGTCCCCGCCCAGGATCACGTAGTTCACCTTGCGGATGTCCAGCAGTTTCGTGCCGCCGGCGTAGCTGATCGAGCTCTGCACGTCCTGCTCCATCTCGACCAGCGTGTTCGCCAGTTTCCCCTTGATCGGCTCCAGGATGCGCTTGCCTTCCACGTGCTTGTATTCGCCCTTGTTGAAGTCGCTGGCCGAGCCGTAGTATTCCTTGTAGAGCACACCGTCCACCTCCACGGTCTGGCCCGGTGATTCCTCGTGGCCCGCAAACAGCGAGCCGATCATCACCATGCTGGCGCCAAAGCGCACGCTCTTGGCGATGTCGCCGTGGCAGCGGATGCCGCCGTCGGCAATGATCGGCTTGGTGGCCACCCGGGCACACCACTTGAGCGCACTCAGCTGCCAGCCACCGGTACCGAACCCGGTCTTGAGCTTGGTGATGCAGACCTTGCCCGGTCCCACCCCCACCTTGGTGGCGTCGGCGCCCCAGTTTTCCAGATCGATCACGGCCTCGGGTGTGGCCACGTTGCCCGCGATCACGAAGGCCTTCGGCAGTTTCTGCTTCAGGCATTCGATCATGTGCTTCACGCTGTCGGCGTGACCGTGCGCAATGTCGATGGTGATGTATTCGGGGCTCAGGCCTTCGGCCACCAGCCGGTCGACCGTCGCATAGTCCGGCCCCTTGACGCCCAGCGAGATCGACGCGAAGCAACCCTTGGCGTGCATGTCGCGCACGAACTTCACGTTGTCCAGGTCGAAGCGGTGCATCACATAGAAGTAGCCGTTCTGCGCCAGCCAGGTGCAGATCGGCTCGTCCACCACCGTCTTCATGTTGGCCGGCACCACCGGCAGACGGAAGCGCCGACCACCCAGCTCCACGCCGGCATCGCATTCCGATCGGCTGTCCACCCGGCACTTGCGCGGCAGCAGCAGGATGTTGTCGTAGTCGAAAATTTCCATGATCGTGCACCCATCGGCCAAAAAAAACCGGGCGCAGAAATCCTGGGCCCGGTGCGCGATTCTAGGCCGATCGGGCGGATTGCGCCGTGTATGAAATCCATACGCGGCCGCGTATGGCCGGGCCGCTTCCTACAATCGGTCGATGCTGTTCGATACGCCCGCGCAACCTTCGCCCCTCATCACCGGCCTCAACCCCGAACAGGCCGCGGCCGTCACGCTGCCGGCCGAGCATGCGCTCATCCTGGCGGGCGCCGGATCGGGCAAGACGCGGGTGCTCACCACGCGCATTGCGTGGTTGCTGCAAACCGGGCAGATCGGCCCCGGCGGCGTGATGGCCGTGACCTTCACCAACAAGGCGGCCAAGGAAATGATGACCCGGCTGGCGGCCATGCTGCCGGTGAACGTGCGCGGCATGTGGATCGGCACGTTCCACGGCCTGTGCAACCGGTTGCTGCGCGCCCACCACCAGGCCGCGGCTTTGCCCGCCACGTTCCAGATCCTGGATTCGCAAGACCAGCTGTCGGCGGTCAAGCGGCTGTGCAAGCAGCACAACGTGGACGACGAGCAGTTTCCGCCCAAGCAGGTGCAGTACTTCATCAGCGGCTGCAAGGAAGAAGGGCTGCGCGCGCGCGACGTGCCCGCGCGCGACGCCGAAACCCGGCGCAAGGTGGAGCTGTATGCCCTGTACGACGAGCAGTGCCAGCGGGAAGGTGTGGTGGATTTCGGTGAACTCATGCTGCGCAGCTACGAACTGCTGCGCGACAACGATGCCATCCGGGCGCACTACCAGCGGCGCTTTCGCCATGTGCTGATCGACGAATTCCAGGACACCAACAAGCTGCAGTACGCCTGGCTCAAGTTGTTTGCGCCCCCGGCGCTCGAAGGCCTGGCGCAGCCAGGCAATGCGGTGTTTGCCGTGGGCGACGATGACCAGAGCATCTACGCCTTTCGCGGTGCGCGCGTCGGCAACATGGCCGACTTCGTGCGCGAGTACCGCGTGCAGCACCAGATCAAGCTCGAGCAGAACTACCGCAGCGTGAGCAACATCCTCGACGCCGCCAACCACCTGATCGGGCACAACCAGCGGCGGCTGGGCAAGAACCTGCGCACCGACGCCGGTGCCGGCGAGCCGGTGCGGGTCTACGAAGCCCCGAGCGATTTTGCCGAGGCGCAGTGGATGATCGACGAGATCAAGAACCTGGTGCGCGAGGAAACGCCCCGGTCCGAGATCGCGGTGCTCTACCGCAGCAACGCGCAGAGCCGTGTCGTCGAGACCGCGCTGTTCAACGCCGGCCTGCCCTACCGGGTGTATGGCGGCCTGCGCTTCTTCGAGCGGGCCGAGATCAAGCACGCGCTGGCCTACCTGCGCCTCATCGAGAACCCGCACGACGACACCAGCTTTCTGCGGGTGGTCAATTTCCCGCCGCGCGGCATCGGGGCGCGCAGCGTCGAGCAGTTGCAGGACGTGGCCCGGGCCGCGGGCTGTTCGCTGCACGATGCGGTGAGCGCCGTCACCGGCCGGGCCGGTACCGCCATTGGCGGCTTCGTGGCAAAGATGGACGTGGTGCGTGAGCGCAGCGTGGGCGCCAACCTCAAGGACATCGTCGAACTGGTGCTCGAGCACAGCGGGCTGGTCGAGCACTACCGCGCCGAGCGGGAGGGCCAGGAGCGGGTGGAAAACCTCGAAGAACTCGTCAACGCGGCCGAGAGCTTCGTCATGCAGGAGGGCTTCGGGCGTGACGTGGCGGCGCTGTCGCAAAGCCCGGTGAGCCAGGGACTCGACCCGGCCCTGCCGGTGCTCGACGAGCCTTTGGCGCCCGACGCCGACACCGGCGAAACCATGAGCCCGCTGGCGGCGTTCCTGTCGCATGCGGCGCTGGAATCGGGCGACAACCAGGCGCAGGCAGGGCAGGACGCGGTGCAACTGATGACGGTGCACGCCGCCAAGGGTCTCGAGTTCGACTGTGTGTTCATCACCGGGCTCGAGGAAGGCCTGTTCCCGCACGAGAACTCGATGAGCGACCGCGACGGACTCGAGGAAGAGCGGCGCCTGATGTACGTGGCCATCACGCGGGCCCGCAAGCGGCTCTACCTCAGCCATTCGCAGACCCGCTTGCTGCACGGACAGACGCGCTACAACCTCAAGAGCCGATTCTTCGACGAACTGCCCGAGCAGTGCCTGAAGTGGCTCACGCCGTCACAGCCGTCGGCCTGGGGCGGCATGGGCAGCGCCGGCTGGGGAGGGCACCGGGCCATGGCCCAGGCTTCGCCGCAGCCGGCCTGGTCGTCGGGCTGGAAGGCCGCCACCGCGCCGGCCCCTGAACCCGATCGCGGTACCGCCATCAAGGCCGGCATGGCGGTGTTTCACAACAAGTTCGGCGAAGGCAAGGTGCTGGCGGTGGAAGGCGCGGGCGACGACGCGCAGGCGCAGGTGAACTTCTCGCGGCACGGCACCAAGTGGCTGGCGCTCAGGGTCGCGAAGCTCACGCCGATCGACTAGCTCGCCCGGCTGCCCGCCGGCCCGCCGTCAGTGGCCCGCGGGTCCGCTGGTGTGCCAGCCTTCCCGGTACGCCATCGGCGAGAACAGGGCCTGCGCCACGGCCTTGTGCACCAGGTCGGCAGGGGGCTCGCCCGCTGGAACCGTCTGGCCGGTGGCAGGGTCATGGCGCAGCAGCGTGGGGGGCAGATCGGGCCGCAGCACGACCACGCGGTTGTCTTCCATGTAGGCCTGGGTCTTGTCGAACTGCATCACCGCGCGACCGGGCAACGACCGTGCGGCGGGCTGCGTGAGGTCGCGGCCGATCATCGGGTGGCTGCCCTGCAGGCCCATGAGCGAGATCAGGGTGGGGCCGAGGTCGATCTGGCTGGCGGTCTGCGGCACCACCCCCGGCGCCACCGGCCCGCCCAGCATGAGCCCGGGAATGTGAAAGCGCTTCACCGGCACCAGGGCATCGCCATAGACGCGCGAATTGTGGTCGGCCACCACCAGAAAAACGGTGTCTTTCCAGTACGCCGCCTTTTGTGCCTGGTCGAAGAACCGGCCGAGCGCGTGGTCGGCGTACTTCACCGCGTTGAGCACCGTGCCCTTGGGCTGTTCGTGCAGCTCGATCTCGTCATCGGGAAACTCGAATGGCGCGTGGTTGGACGACGTGAACACCAGGCCGAAGAACGGCCCGGTGGCCTGGATGAACGCCCGGTGCGCGGCGTCCAGCAGCGGGCCGTCGGCCACGCCCCAGGTGCCCCGGAACACGTCGGCGCCGAAGTCGTTCTGGTCGATCACGCGGTCGAAGCCGTTGCCCAGAAAATAGCTGCGCATGTTGTCGAAGTGCGACTCGCCACCGTAAAAGAAGGTGGACGTGTAGCCCTTGTCCCTGAGGAAGGAGGCCAGGGTGAAGAAGTCGCGCTGTGAGCGGGCCAGCTTCACCGTGCTGGGCGCCGACGTGGGCGGGAAACCGGCCACCACCGCCTCGATGCCACGCACCGAGCGGGTGCCGGTGGCATAGAGCTGGTCGAACCACAGCCCCTGCGCCGCCAGCCGTTCAAGGTTGGGCGTGACCGCAGCGCCGCCGAGCCGGGCAACGAACTCCGCGCCCAGGCTTTCCTCCAGCACGATCACCAGGTTGTGCGGGCGGTCCAGGGCGGGCACGCCGGCCTGTTGGTGCAGGGTGGGGTGGTGGGCGTCGTTGAAGCCGGCCGGGTCCTGACCGGTGCTGACGATCACGGTGCGCAGCACCTCGTCGCGCGGCATCGCTCCGTACACAATGCCGCCGTCTTCGCTTTTGCGCGCCTGGTAGAGCGCGTACAGCAACGAATAGGCCGAGCTCAGCGGCAGCTGGTTCACCAGACCGTCCGACGTGGTGGCGGCCAGTGCCGGGTTGGCCGCCCGGTGGCCCAGCGTGCCCCGCGCCATCAGTGCCGCGCCGGTGAACAGCGCCGCTGCCACCAACAACGCAACGACGGGGTGAAGCCGCGGCCATGGGGCATGCCGTCGGGTGGCCCGCAGGTACAGCCAGGTGAGGCCGGGCAGCAGCACCGCAGTGCCCAGCAGCGACCAGGGCCGCTCGGCCAGAACCGTCCCACCCACCTCGCGCAGGTGACCCAGGTACTCAACGAACAGGTAGTTCGGCCGGTTGTCGTATTCGACGATGAAGGCCGGCGTGGCCAGCTCCATGAACAGGAGCGCCGCAAAGGCCAGCGCGGCCCAGGCCCGCACCGCCGGCCAGGCGAACCGCTGCCACCGCGACGACAGGCCCGCCAGCGGCCACAACGTCAGCGGCACGATCCAGACGAAGCCGAGCATCACGCCGTCGAAGCGGAGCCCCTCCAGCAGCAGCGTGGTCCAGGCGTGTTGCGCGTCCACCCGGTCGAACTGCCAGGCCAGCAGCAGTGCGCGCGACACCAGCAGCACCACCCAGGTGCCGGCCACCAGGGCCAGCAATGGGGAAAGCAGTTCCGCGCTGGCGCGAAGCCGGGCCGAAAAACGAATGGCCGCCCGGTTCGGGGCGGCCTTGAGCACGGAGGGGAGGACAGGCTGTGTGGGCATGGCGGGAGGGCGCAAAGCGCGCCCACCCGCCATTCGAGGTGAACCCGATTAACCGGGCATTAAGTGGCCCGGTGGCGGACTCAGGTGCCGATCACGCCGCCGTCGTTCTTGGTGATGACGATGGTGGCCGAGCGCGGGCGCTTGCCGGCGCCGTAACCGGCGTTGCTGGGCCACTGGCTCTCGTACTTCGACGGATCGCCAACGTCGGCCATCTTCGTGTTTTCACCCGCGTGCTGGATGTTCACGAAGATCGCGCGGCCATCGGGGGTTTCGGTGATGCCGGTGATCTCGGCACCGCGCGGACCCACCAGGAAGCGGCGCAGCGTGGCCGGCGTCTGCGGCTTGCCGGCGTAGGTGGTCACGGTCTTGTCACCGGATTTCACCTGCTTCACGCCACCGTCGCCCACCTGGCCCGGCATGGCGGCCAGCAGCATGCAATTGGTCTTGTCGGTGTAGGCGCCGTCGTCGGTCTGGATCCAGCAGATGCCGGTGGCCGGGCTGAACACCAGGCCGTCGGGCGAGGACAGGTCGTTCTCGTCGCTCAGGTTGGACAGGTTCACGTTGGCCTTGTCGGCGTCGGCTTCAGAGGCGAACAGGTAGATGTCCCACTTGAAGCTGGCGTTGGCCGCCTTGCCGCCTTCGTTCAGGCGAACGATGTGGCCGTGCACGTTGCCCTTCTGCTCCTTGCCCGCCTTCATGTCGCTGTAGGCACGGGGGTTGACGGCGTCCACCGTGGCGGCGGTGCGCTGGCTGTTGTTGGTGAGGGTGATGTAGACCTCGCCGTTCTTCGGGTTCACGCCGGCCCACTCGGGGCGGTCCATCTTGGTGGCGCCGGCGGCGTCGGCGGCCAGGCGGGTGAACACGCAGATGTCGGCCTGGTTCTTGAAGTCGAAGCCCGTGAAGCCGGCAATGGCCGGGTTCTTCATCGACAGCTCGAGCCACTGGCCGCTGCCGTCGGCGTTGAACTTCGCGACATAGAGCGTGCCGAGGTCGAGGTACTTGTCGCCCGCGGCCAGGCGGTTGCGCGGCTTGGCGTCGGCCGGGTCCCACTTCTCGTTGGAGACGAACTTGTAGATGTACTCGCCGCGCGCGTCGCAGCCCATGTAGGCCACGATCGGCTCACCGGCCACCGGTTTGGCGAAGGTGACGTTCTCGTGCGCGAAGCGGCCGAGGGCGGTGCGCTTGGTGATCAGCGTGTCGGGGTTGTAGGGGTCGAGCTCGACCACGTAGCCGAAGGTGTTGAACTCGTTGCGGTAGTCGTCGCGCGGGCTGGCGCCGACGGCGCTCACGTTCCAGCGCAGGTAACGGTCTTCGTTGCCACCGCTTTCCCAGCCGTGGCGGCTGGCGGCGCCGGCCCGGCGGCCGTAGCGGTTGAGGGCAGCCACCATCTTGGGGTTGTTGCGGCGCTGGTCGTCCTGCGCGTCGCGGAAGAAGTAGCCGAACCAGTTTTCCTCGCCCGACACGAACGTGCCCCAGGGCGTCTTGCCGGTGCCGCAGTTGTTCAGCGTGCCACGTGCCTTGGTGCCGGTGGGGCTGTACTTGGTGACGAGGTGGGCGCTGCCAGCGGCCGGGCCGGTGAACACCGCCTCGCTCATGGTGGTGATGCGGCGGTTGAAGGGCGAGCTGGTCTTGGAGGCCCAGCGTTTTCCATCGCGCTGCACTTCCACCACCGACAGGCCGTGGATCATGAGTTCCTTGTCGATCTCGGCGCCCGGGCGCGGCAGCGTGGAGGTACCGCCGTTGGCGTGGATGAAGAACGACGACAGCTTTTCGTCCGTGGTGGCCTCGTGGTTCATGGCCAGCAGGCCGCGCGAGGTGAAGGTGTCCGACGGCTTGCCCTGGGCGTCCAGGCCGTACCACTCGATGCCGTCGTGGTGGTCGCCGGCGCGGTTGCCCCACTCGCCATCGGTGCCGTCGTTCTTGAAGGCCGGGATGCTGGCGGTCAGCGGGTCACCACCCGCGTACAGCACCTGCGCGGTGTAGCCGGGGGGCACCGTCACGGTGTCGGCCAGGGAGTGCATCACGGGCTTGAAGCCGAGCTGCGTCACGGGGCCGGTCGGATCACCGGTCGACGTCGTGGCACAACCGCTGAGGACGGCACCACCCGCCACGGCCGCGCCAGCGCCACCGCGCAGCAGGCTGCGGCGGCTCAGTCGGGCCTCCAGCACGCTGTCGAAGGCAGGGTTGTTGCTGCGGTTGGAGTCTTCGTCGTTGAAGATCGCGCCAGGGCGCAGGTTTTGGTCGGTCATGAAAGGCCTCGTGGGTGGAACAGATGCGGGATTCGACGGGCGCGATGTTTGGTGACAACCGTGAAAGCTCTGTGACAGTGCGGTGTCATGGTCGGGCTTGGCGCCGCAGCAGGGGCTGGCCCATGCGCAGGGTCTGCCCGCTGGCGACGGCCAGGTCGAAGCCGGGTGGCGCAAACACCAGGATCGTCGACCCGTGCTCGAAGCGCCCCATCTCCTCGCCCCGGGCGCAGCGCACCGCGCAGGGTATTTCATCCGGTCCGCGGTAGCGGGTGTTCAGTGGCCTGGGCAGCGCGTTCAGGCGCAGGCTGGCCACCAGGATCGCGGCCACCGGCACCAGCAGCAGGGGCGTACCGTCGTCCAGCTGGCAGTGGAGCGCCGCGCGTTCGTTGCGGCAGAACAGCTTCTGCACCCGGGCCAGGGCAATCGGGTTGACGTTCCAGGTGTCGCCGCTGAAGTGGGTCACGTGGTCGAGGCGAAGCGCATCGGGCGCGTGAAAGCGGTGGTACATGGCCGAGGTGAGCCGCAGGGTCACGTAGGCGCCGCCGCGCAGCCGCTGTATCGCCTCGCGCGAGCGCGGTGAATCGCCCACCAGGTCCCGCAGTGTGTAAGGGAATCCTTTGGCCTGGAACACCTGGGCGTCTTCAGCACCGATGGTGCCGCACATGCCGACGATCGCGTCACAGGGGCTCACGATCACACCCGGATCGGGGTCGACCGGGCGAGCGCCGTCTCGCAGTTCGCGGGTGAAGCAGTCGTGCAGGCTGTCGAAGCGTTCCTTGCGGGCATCGCTCAGGTCGAGGTCGGTGAAGGTCTTCCAGACCGCCATCGACACATCGCGCACCAGCGGCTGCCGAATGCGGCTGAACCAGCCCATGAAGTGCGTCAGCGCGATGCGCGGCACCCGGTTGGTGAGCAGAAAGTTCAGGTCTTCGTTCAGGGCGAACCGGCGCACCTGGCGCTGCCAGAAGCCGACGTCGGCCGAAAGGGAGTTCTGTCGCTGGATTTTCATACGTGGGTCATTCATTGGCCATACAAGAGCGGGCATCAACACCGCGGGAACCCCCTCCATGTCGCTTCTGCCTTACGCCCTGCCTGCCGGCTCGCTGCTGCTGGCGCTGCCGTTCCTCAAACAGCGCATCGAACTGTCGCGCGCCAAACACCGCTCGCTCGCGGGCCACTCGCGCATGGCCAAGCGGCTGGCGCGCTGGTTGCCGGCTTACGCGTTCGAGGGGGACGACTTCTTTGGCGCCGACGGTGCCGCACCCGAACTGGTGGCCCGCCGCCGCGCCGCGTTCGAGGTGCTGTGTGCGGGCTACGCGACCCGCTACGGGCGAACGCTCGAACTCACCGCGCAGGCGCGCACGGGCCTGGCCGACCTGCAGCTCACCAGCGCCTACCGCGTGCCGTTTCCGTTCAGCCCCTGGCTGCGGGAGCGGCTCAAGGTGGGTGCGTTCCTGCGCTCGGCCCGAGGCCTTGAACTCGAGGACCTGGACGGCAACCGGTTCATCGACCTCACGGGTTCCTACGGGGTCAACGTGTTCGGTGTCGATTTCTACAAGTCGTGCATGGAGGAGGGCGCGCGAATCGGCCTGGAGCTCGGGCCGGTGCTGGGGGCCTACCACCCGGTGGTGGCGGGCAACATCGACCGGTTGCGCGAGGTGTCGGGACACGACCAGGTGTCGTTCCACATGAGCGGTACCGAGGCCGTGATGCAGGCGGTGCGGCTGGCGCGTTACCACACGCGCCGCAAGAATCTGGTGCGCTTCTGCGGCGCGTACCACGGGTGGTGGGAGGACGTGCAGCCCGGCCCTGGCAATCCGATGCCGCCGCGCGAGACCTACACGCTCAAGGACATGGACGAGCGCAGCCTGCAGGTGCTGCGCTCGCGCCGCGACATCGCGTGTGTGTTGATCAACCCGCTGCAGGCCCTGCACCCGAACCGCAATGCGCCGGGTGACTCGACCCTGATGAATGGCGTGCGCCAGGCCGGCTACGACCGCGAGGCCTACACCCGATGGCTTCAGCGCTTGCGCCAGGTGTGCACCGAGCGCGGCATTGTGCTGATCTTTGACGAGGTGTTCCTCGGCTTCCGGCTGGCGCCCGGCGGTGCGCAGGAATACTTCGGCGTGAAGGCCGACATGGTCACCTACGGCAAGACGGTGGCCGGGGGTTATCCGGTGGGCGTGGTGTGCGGGCGAGCCGACCTGATGCAGCGGTTCCGCCCCGAGCGGCCGGCCGACCTCTGCTTCGCGCGTGGCACCTTCAACGCCCATCCGCACGTGATGGGCGGCATGCACGCGTTCTTCAACCGCCTGGAATCGCCGGCCATTCAGGCGGCCTACGTGGGCAGCGACGAGCGATGGAACGCCCGCCGCGAGCGCTTCAATGCAGCCATGGCCGACGCCGGCCTGCCGGTGCGCGCGGCCAACCTGCAAAGCGTGTGGACGCTGTCGTACACGCAGCCGGGGCGCTATCACTGGATGTACCAGTACTACCTGCGTTGGCATGGCCTGGCCTTGAGCTGGGTGGGCACGGGTCGCTTCATCTTCACACTGGACTTCGACGACGCGACCTTCGACGAGGTGGTGCGGCGCTGTGTGGCCGCGGGGCACGAGATGCAGGCGGCCGGCTGGTGGACGCTGCCCGACGGCGTGGATGCGAAAGCCATTTCGCGGCAGCTTCGGCGGGAAACGATTCGGGCTCTCTTCGCCGGCTGAAGCGGTCGGGGGCGATGCCTCACGCCACTTCAGATCGCGGGTGTGGTGTGCGCTGCGCAGCGGCATAAAGGAGGAGGACCGGCTCGGCCGGTCCGGGGGACAGCCGCGGAGCAGCGCATGCCGCGACCGCGATCGTCGCGAGGTGCAGCGAGCGACCCTCCCCGCGCCTGGATCAACCCCGGTGCCCGATGCCCGGATCGATCAGCTGACCCTTGAGCAGGTAGATCGGGGCCTTGTGGTAGAGCTTGATGTCGTGAAACGGATCGGTGAGGATTTTGGTGGCCCAGACCAGACCGGTCTTGATGTCCTGCAGGAAGAACAGGTGAACGGTGCGGAACAGGAGCCCGCCAACACCGAGTGCCAGCCACAGCGTGCCCACCTTGCGGATGAAGCCCTCGTTGTCGGTGTGGGGAGCGAACAGACCCAGCACCGTCGGGTCGATCCACACCAGCGCCGGTGCCAGGGCCCACAGGCTCATCAGCACCACCTTGCGCTTGAGGTTGTAGCCCACCTTGATGTCTTCCTTGTATTCGTGGGTGGCCTGGTTCACGTGGTCGTAGCCCTTGGGCTCGAAGAAGAAGTGGCCGGCCTGGCGCGATGTCATCGACACCAGCCATGCAATCAATGCCGACAGGACGGGGTCGGTCCACAGCAGCGCGTAAGCCACCACGAAGCTGACCGCGCTGATCAGGTGCAGCGTCTGGTTGATGCGGCTGTGGTGGTAGTAGCGGTGGTCGTCCCAGCGCTGGACTTCCAGGGTCTTGAAGAAATCGTTCAAGGCGGGTCTCCGTGACGAGAGGCTGAGGAAAGGGGAACCGAAAACGATCGCATGGTGGGTCGCCCCCGTGAAATTGCGGTGACAAATCAGGGCTGTCACCGCCATGGCACACAGGATTCACCCCCATGTCGTTTTGTCACGAAGCTGTTGCCAAGCGCCCCCAACATGCGCCCATGAGCGAAGCAGACGCCCTCCTGGTTGAAGAATTCCCGGCGGCGCGACCGTCGCTGCGTCTGTCGGTGGTCACCGAAACCTGGCCACCGGAGATCAATGGCGTGGCGCTCACGCTGTCGCGCCTGGTGCAGGGCCTCTGCGCTCGAAACCACCAGGTGCAGCTGATCCGGCCCAGGCAGGCGCGCGGTGACGCCGCGCGCAGCGATCCGGGCTACCAGGAACTGCTGATGCGCGGCATGCCGATCCCGCGGTACCCCGATCTCAAGCTGGGCCTGCCGAGCAAGGGCGCGCTGGTGCGGGCCTGGACGCTGCACCGGCCCGACCTCGTTCACATCGCCACCGAAGGGCCGCTGGGCTGGTCGGCGCTGCAGGCCGCGCGGCGGCTCAAGTTGCCGGTGACGTCCGACTTCCGCACCAACTTCCACGCCTACAGCGAGCTGTATGGCGTGGGCTGGCTCAAGGCGCCCATCGTGGCCTACCTGCGCAAGTTCCACAACCTCACGCGGTGCACCATGGTGCCCACCCAGGCCCTGTGCGCCGACCTGCAGTCGATCGGGTTCCAGAACGTGAAGGTGGTGGCGCGCGGTGTGGACACCCGGCTCTTCAACCCGGTGCGGCGCAACGACGAACTGCGGCGCAGCTGGGGCGCCGGGCCCGACTCGCTGGTCATGGTGACGGTGGGCCGCCTGGCCGTCGAGAAGAACCTCGACGTGGTGTTGCGCACCTTCGACGCCATGCGCACCGTGCGGCCGGATGTGCGGCTGGTGCTGGTGGGCGACGGCCCGCAGCGCGCCGCATTGCAGCAGCGCTGCCCCGAAGCGGTGTTTGCCGGCATGCGCCGTGGCGAAGACCTCGCCGCGCATTACGCCAGCGCCGACCTCTTTGCGTTTGCCAGCCTCACCGAAACCTTCGGCAACGTGACGATAGAGGCGCTTGCCAGCGGCCTGCCGGTGCTGGCGTTCGACACCGCCGCCGCCGGCGACTGGATCCGCACCGGGCACAACGGCTGGCTGTTGCCGGTCGATGACGCGGCCGGCTTCGTGCAGCAGGGCGCGGTGCTCGCGCGCGAGCCAGCGCTGGTGCGGGCCGCGGCCTCCCGTGCCCGCGCACAGGTGGCCCAGCTCGACTGGCAGCAGATTGCGCGTCAGGTGGAAGAGTTGTTCCTGCAGACGACGGGCTGGACTCAGGCCGGGCACCCGCTGCAGCCTTCATTCGCGGGCTGACCGACGTCCCCGTTGCGGGACCCGATCAAGAAAAAGGCCGCCCCTCCCGGCGGGAGGTGACGGCCCTGGGTGGTCGGCGGTCAGCCGGCGGCGATCACGCCGCCGTCGGTGCGCTGCACCACCACCACGGCCGATCGGGGCCGCACGCCCGCGGTTGGCCAGGTGGAGAACGTGGTCGGGCTGGCGGCGATCTCGTTGTCACCGAACCCGGCCGGGCGGCGCGGGTGGCTGCCCAGTTCGCCCGGGTGCTGGATGTTCACGAACATCGTGCGGCGGTCCGGCGTCCAGGTGATGCCGGTGACCTCACAACCCGAAGGCCCGACGAGGAAGCGACGAACTTCTTTGGTCACCGGGTCGCCCACCAGCATCTGGTTGTTTCCATTGCCGGCGAAGTTGCCGGTGTTGCTGAAGTTGCCGTCGGTCTGGATCCACAGGCGGCCAAAGCTGTCGAACGCCAGTCCATCGGGGCTGTTGAACAGGTTGTCGATGGTGATGTTGGCGCTCGGCGCGCGCTGGTCGGTGAACGACGGCTGGCCTGCGAGCAGGAAGATGTCCCAGTCGAAGGTGAGTGCCGTCGCATCGCCGCCGGTCTCGTTCCAGCGCACGATGTGGCCCCAGGCGTTGCTGGCGCGGGGGTTGGCCTCGTCCACCGCGGGGCGGGCCGAGCCACCCGCGGTGGTGCCGTCTGCCAGGTTGGACGACGGCGGCGTGGTGCCGCGGCGGCTGTTGTTGGTGCAGGTGATGAAGACCTCGCCCGGCTTGGTCGGGTTGGCGGCCACCCACTCGGGCCGGTCCATCATGGTGGCACCCAACCGGTCCGATGCCTGGCGGGCGCGGATCACCACGTCGCCCTGGCTGGTGAAGCCGTTGGATGCGTCCAGACCGTTCTGGCCGAACACCAGCGGGATCCAGGTGCCGGTGCCCATTCGGTCACCGGCGGTGGCGCCGGCGTCGAAACGGGCCACGTACAGCGTGCCATCGGCCAGCAGGTTGCGGTTGGCCGCGCTGGTCGGGTTGCTTGCATCGAAGGTGCCCGCCGAGACGAACTTGTAGATGTACTCGTTGACCTCGTCGCAGCCCATGTAGACCACCACCCGGCCGTTCGGCGCGATCACCAGTTCGGCGTTTTCGTGCTTGAAGCGGCCGAGCGCGGTGCGCTTGACCGGCTGGCTGGTTTCGTTGAACGGATCGATCTCCACGATCCAGCCGAATCGGTTCGGCTCGTTGCGGTTGACCCCCATGTCGAAGCGCGGGTCCACCGTGTGCCAGCGGTAGCCGAAGCCGGCCTGGCTCAGCCCGTAGCGCGCTTCGAGCGTGTTGCGGGTGAAGGCGGGATCGTTCCAGCCGAAGTAGCCGTTGAAGTTCTCCTCGCAGGTGAGGTAGGTTCCCCACGGCGTGCGGCCATTACCGCAGTTGTTGAGCATGCCGAGCACCGTGGTGCCGGTGGGGTCGTCGGCCGTCTGCATCAGCGGATGTCCGGCTGCCGGCCCCTGGATGGTCATGGGTGTGTTGCCGTGAATGCGGCGGTTGTAGCGCGAGTTGCGCACCAGTTCCCACCCGCCCGCCACGCGGCGCACATGGGCGACCGTGGCGCCATGCCCGGCCTGACCTTTGCGGGCCTTGTCGAGCGTGAACGGCAGCAGGAAATCGGTCGGATCGGTGCCTGGCGCGTAGAAGTACTCGGGGTTGATGTACTCGTGGTTGAACACCAGCAGGCCTTCGTCGCTGCGATCGCCGAACGCATTGGCCGCGGCGTTGAACGCGAAGAAGGCCATGCCGTCGTGGTTGTCGCCCACCTGCTGTTCCTGGTCGGCCGCGCTGTTCGATGCATCGGCCGCGAACGCCGGCGCGGAGTCGGACAAGGGCGTGCCCCAGGGCAGGAAGGCCGTGGCGGTGTAGCCCGGGGGCACCACGATGGCATCGCCCGTGCTGGTGGCCACGCCGGTGAAACCCAGAATGCGTTCGCCAGCAGCCCCACCGGGCGCGGCCGGGGCGGGGTCGCTGCCCCCGCCACCGCAGGCCGCCAGGCCACCCAGGAAGGGGATGGCTGCGGCGCCCAGGCCGGCCTTGAGCAGCGCGCGGCGGCTGGGCTGTCGCGCAATGGCGCGGTCCACGAGGTCGGTCAGATGCTGGTTGAAGGACGGGTTGGAAATGCCGTCGTCGTCTCGAAGGGTGTCAGACATGCGGATGCGCTCCGTTGATACAGGGAAATTGCCCAGCCCGGAGCGTGACCAGCGGTTGTTTAACGCTGATGGAAGGTTTGTGACAGTTCGGTGATCGGACTGCCTGAGCGGGTGCTCACAACCAGTACGCCCACGCCAGCGCCAGCGCCTCGCGCATGCGTTGGTGGGCCGGGCGGCGGTCCCAGGCCTCGAGGCGGATCTCATCGGCGTTGGCCAGGTCGTGGTCGAACAGGGCGGCGAGCCGGGCGCCGAAGCCGGCGCCCATCACGACGGTGTCGAGTTCGTGGTTTTGCAGTGAACTGCGCCAGTCGAGGTTGGTCGAGCCCACCACCGCCCATTCGCCGTCGATGAGCACGGTCTTGGAGTGCCGCACCTCGCCGCGGCGTTCGTGAATCTTCACGCCGGCGCGCAGCAGCCGTTCGTACTGCGCGCGCCCGGCGCTCAGCACCAGCCACGAATCGCCTCGACCGGGCAGCACCAGCGCCACGTCGACGCCGCGATCGGCCGCGTCCTCCAGGGCGTCCACCAGGACGGGGTCGGGTACGAAATGGGTGTTGGTCAGGCGAATGCGGGTGTCTGCGCTCGCGATCGCTGCCAGCAGGGTCAGGTAGATCACGCTGGGTCCTTCCTGGGGGCCACTGCCAATCGCGCGCACCATGTCGTTGCCCACGGCATGCAGCTCGGGAAAGTAGGTGCGTGGTGGAAAGGGCGGTCCACCGTGCAGGCCCCAGGTGGTCATGAAGATGCGCTGGAACTCGGCCACTGCAGGTCCGCGCACCTGCAGATCGGTGTCGCGCCCGGCGTGGTCCGCGCCCGGCCTTGTGTGCGACGCCTGGCTGAACGACCCACCGGACGACAGACTGCTGATGCTGATGCCGCCCGAGAAGGCGGTGTGGCCGTCGATGATGAGCAGTTTTCGATGGCTGCGCCCGCCCGTTTCCCGGTCGCCGCCGGCCTCGGCCCCGGCCATGTCCACGGGGTTGAACGCCAGCACCTTCACCCCGGCCTGGCTGAAGCGCAGCAGGAGCGCGCGCGACGTGCCGGATGACCCGACGCCGTCGCAGATGACGTGAACCGCCAGTCCCCGCCGGCTCTGCCGGATCAGCGCATCCGCCAGGCGTTCCCCCGTGCGGTCGTCTTCAAGCCGGTAGGTGAGGAGGTGGATGTGATCGCGTGCGCGCTCGATGGAGTCCAGCATGGCCTCGCGCGTGGTGGCGCCGTCCTGCAGCACCACCTCGTTGCCGCTGGTCAGGGGATGTTTCGCGCTGGCCACCCGGGCCCGCTCGCTCATCTCGAGGGCGGCGTCTTGCGGTACCGGGGTCAGCAGCTTGCAACTCGACAGGCCGATGGCCGCGCCCAGCGCCGCGGTCAGCAACAAGGCGCAGGTCTGGCGGGCATTGGCGGAGATCACCATGGAAGTGGCCTGGGTTGTCGTCACCGGTGCTGCCCGGACTGCCACCGCATGGTCTGCGTTGCCGGTCGGTCGGTCTGTTCGCTGGCGCACCCACGCGCCTGTGTTCGGCAGCGCACAGAGCCGAACGGGACCGACGCGTAAAAGCGCGGTTGCGAAGCGCCATTCCCGCCGGCGCACACCGCCGACCAGGACACCGCCATGAATCCGTCTTCCCAACGCTCGCCCTCATGGGCCACCACCAGTTCTCGCGAAGCCCTGCCCTCGATGCCGATGGAGATCGATGAACTGGGCGAACACTTTCGCCATTGCGGTGCCCTGTGCGGACCGGGCCAGCGGATTCGCAGCGCGGCCAGCCTGCTGCACGGCTTCGTGGCCTCACGGGCGGTGTCGTTTGCCGTGGTGGTCGCGTCCGCGGGTGGTCTGTGGTGGTTGCTGGGGTGAGCCGCCCGAGCCGGCTGCCAACCGCCATTCCCGCCGATCTGGCCCGCGCCCTCGGCATCGGGGCCGGTCCGCTGCTCGCGCCCTTGCGCATGGAGATCTTTGGCGCCGAGCGGCTCCGCCAGCACGGCGCAAGCCTGGGCGGATCACAACGGGTGCGGCGGTCGAAATCGGGCCGTGGCAGTTTCCACGCGCGCCTGCAAAGCAACATCCGCGCGCTGCACACCGCCTACGCCTACTTGGCCAGCCGCGCTCGCGAAGGCCTTGACCAGGGACCCGTGGCGAGCTGGATGCTGGACAACTTCCACCTGATCGAGGCCCAGATGGAGGCCATCCGCGAGGGTTTGCCTGTTCGCTTCCACCGGTCGCTGCCGGTGCTGTGCGATCCGCCATTGACCGGGCTGCCGCGCATTTACGGCGTGGCCTGGGCGTTCGTGGTCCACACCGACAGCGCGTTCGACGAGTCCCTGTTGCTGACCTACCTGAATGCCTATCAGGACGAACGCGAACTGGGGCAGGGCGAGCTCTGGGCCTTGCCGACCACGTTGCGGATCGTGCTGCTCGAGAACCTGCGGCGGCTGGCTGAACGCACCGTGGCCCACCTGGCCGCCATGGAGCTCGCCACGACGAGCGTGCAGAACCTCGCGGGGCTCTCCCTGACCGGCGTCCAGTCGCTGTCGGGGCAGATGGCTGGCCGCGGGTTGGGCGTCACATTCCAGATGAACCTGCTGCAGCACCTGGCCGGGCATCTGTGGACCGACGATGAGCGCGTGGCGTCGGTCCGGGCGTGGCTGACGGCCGCCCTGCCGGACCTGGCTGGACTGCGGGCCCAGCAGGACGCCGAGCAGGCGGCCGACCTGCTCAGTGTGTCGAACGCCGTGTCGGCCTTGCGCCACATCGGCGCGGCCGACTGGACCGACCTGGTCTCGCACAGCAGCCGGGTGGTGGGCGTGTTGATGGATTCCCCCGTGTTTGCGGCCGAGGACCAGCCGACGCGCAACGTCACCCTGCACGGGATCGAAAGGCTGGCATCGCAGGCCAACCGGCCGGAATCAGCGGTGGCACGTCTGCTGCTGCAGGCCATGCAGCAGGCGCCAGGCTCGCCCGACGACCCGAGGCATCTGGCCGCCCACTGGCTCCAGGGAGAAGGTCAATCCGACCTGCGCCGTTCGCTGGGCCTCGCACAGACCCTGAGGTCGCGCTGGCGTTTTCTCCCGCATCCCTCGAGAACCCAGCTCTACCTCGGCGTGCTGGCGCTGGCCACGCTGGCCGTGGTGGTGGGGTGGCTTGATGTCGGGGGCCTGCCGGCGTCGCCTGCGCTGACAGCACTGGTGGTCGTTCTGATGCTGTGGCCGGTGTCGGAGGTGGTGGTGTCGGTGGTGAACCGCCTGATCGGCGAGTCGGTCAAGCCGGCGCACCTGCCCCGCCTGGAACTGGTCGACGGCATTCCTGCGCACGCGCGCGTGCTGGTGGTCATCCCCGCCCTGCTCGGCGATGCCGCCACCATTGCCGCCCTGGTGCACCGGTTGCACCTGCACCAACTGGCCAACCCCGAGCCGTGCGCCCAGTTTGCGCTGCTCACCGACTGGAACGACGCCGACAGCGAAACCATGCCGGAGGACGGCGCGCTGTTGTCGCAGGCGATGGAACGCGTGGCCGCGTTGAACGAAGAGCACCCGACGCCCGATGGCGAGGCACCCCGGTTCCTGCTGCTGCACCGGGCCCGCACCTGGAGCGACACCGAGCGGCGCTGGCTGGGCCGCGAGCGCAAGCGCGGCAAGCTGGAGGCGTTGGTGGCGATGCTGGCCACCGACGAACCGGGGCCTTTCATGCCGCTGCAGGCGCTCTCGCGTATTGCACCCGGCACGCGCTATCTGTTCACGCTCGACAGCGACACCTGGTTGCCGCCCGGGCGCCTGCGTGCGCTGGTGGGCGTGGCCGAACACCCGACCAACCGGCCGCTGCTCGATCGCGACGCCAGAAGGGTCGGTCGAGGCTATGGCATCGTGCAGCCACGGCTGGTGGCGCCGCTGCCCGATGGCCACCAGCGTTGCGCCTGGCAGTGGATGGGCGAGGCCCGGCAGGGCCTCGATCCCTACAACGCCATGGCCTCCGACCTGTACCAGGACCTGTGGGGTGAAGGCAGCTTCACCGGCAAGGGCCTGCTGCACGCGGCCACCGTGCATGCGGTGCTGGGTGCGCGCCTGCCGCCGGATGCCGTGCTCAGCCACGACCTGCTCGAGGGTGCGCTGGCGCGGTGCGCCGTGGTCAGCGACATCGTCCTGCTGGAGCCCGAACCGGTGCACGCCGATGTGGCGAGTGCGCGGTTGCACCGCTGGATTCGGGGCGACTGGCAGCTGTTGCCGTTCCTGTTGGCGCCGCGAAGCTGGCCCATGGCCGGCATCAACCGCTGGAAGCTGGCCGACAACCTGCGCCGCTCGTTGGTGGCGCCGGCGTCGCTGGGCCTGATCCTGCTCGCCATGGGCGGCCATGGCCTGTCCCTGCCCGCCGCCCTGCTGCTGGTGCTGATGGCGTACGGCAGTGGTCCGGTCATGGCCGCGCTGGCGGCTTCCGTGCCCCCGGCACTGGACCGCGTCAATGCGCGTTTTCTGTCCCTCGCGGTCCTCGACGTCTGGCGCGCGCTGGCGGCCATGTTGTGGTCTTTGTCGCAACTGCCGGCGCAAGCACTGGCCAACGCCGATGCGGTGGCGCGCACCCTCCACCGCCTCCTGGTCAGTCGACGCCACCTGCTGCAGTGGTCCACCAGCGCCTCGCTGCAGCAAGGCCTGGACACCGGCCTCTCGCGCACGCTGTGGCGGCACCGCGCGCCCGCGCTGGTGCTGCTGATCACCCTCGGGGTGGTCTGGCTCACCGCGTCCAGCCCGGGTCCACCGGGGCTGACGCTGCTCATCGCGGTGTTCTGGCTGCTGGCGCCAGTGCTGCTGTGGATGGTGCATCGGCCATGGACACTGCGCGCCGGACTCAAGCCCGACGACCGCCGGTACCTGGCCGTTCTGGCGCGAGACACCTGGCGCCTGTTCGAGCGGACCGTGGACCAGCGCAGTCACCACCTGCCACCCGACAACCTGCAGACCCTGCCGCACGAACAGGTCGCCCAGCGGACCTCGCCGACCAACATCGGCCTGTACCTGCTGAGCACCGCGTGCGCGCGGTCGTTCGGCTGGATCGACACCCGCGAAATGGTTGAGCGCCTCGAGGCGACCATGGACACCTTGCAGCGCATGGAACGCCACCGGGGCCACTTCCTGAACTGGTACGACACCGAGACCCTGCGGCCGCTGCCGCCCAGGTATGTGTCCACGGTCGACAGCGGCAACCTCGGCGCACACCTGCTGGCGGTGGCGCAGGCGTGCCTGGAGCGCGCGGACGATCCTGCCGAGCACCAGGCCGAAGGGCCGGCCGGGGGTTCCCTGGTGGCGCGCTTGCGGACACTGGCCCTCCAGTGCCGATCGCTCGCTGGCGCGGCCGAATTCGGTTTCCTGCTTCAATCCCGCCGGCGGCTGTTTCACATCGGCTATCGCGTCGACGACGGGGCTCTTGACCCGGCGCTGTACGACCTTCTGGCCTCCGAAGCCCGCACCACCAGCCTGCTGGCGATCGGCAAGGGCGACGTGCCCGCCCGCCACTGGAGCGCGCTGGGCCGTCCCTACTTTGCGGCCGGGCGCCATGCGGTGCTTCGGTCGTGGTCCGGCTCGATGTTCGAGTACCTCATGCCCTTGCTGGTGAGCGAACCGCCAGCCGGCAGTGCCCTGGACGAAGCGGCCGCGTCCGCGGTGCGTGAGCAGCGGGTGTTTGCGCGCACACTGGGCATTCCATGGGGCATGTCGGAGTGTGCGCACGCCGAGCGCGATGACGCACTGGCCTATCAGTACGCACCCCAGGGTGTGCCACGGCTTGCGTTTCGCCGGCCTGCATCCGCCGAGTGCGTGGTGGCCCCCTATGCCAGCGTGCTGGCGACCCAGGTCGACGCTGCCGCGGCCTGTGACAACCTGCGGGCCTTGGCAAGGCTGGGCGCGCGGGGGCGCTACGGTTTCATGGAGGCGCTGGACTACTCGCCCTCGCGCCAGGTGCACGGCACGCCGTTCACCCTGGTCGGTACCTTCATGGCCCACCACCAGGGCATGAGCGTGGTGGCGCTGGCCAACGTGTTGCTGAGTGGCGTGGCGCAGCGCTGGGGCATGGCCGAGCCCCGGTTGCAGGCTCTCGAGGCCCTGCTGCACGAGCAGGCGCCCCGCGCCATGGCATCGGCCCTTCCGTCGCCGCTGGTGGCGGTGCCCGACGGATCCCGCAGCGCACCGCACAGCCGTTCGATCATCCCGGGTGCCCAGGCCATTGAACCCACGCACCTGTCGGGCAACGGTCGATACACCGTTTCCCTTCGGCCCAATGGTGCAGGGTGGAGTCGGTGGGGCGCGGTCGGCATCTCGCGGTGGCGCGACGATGCCCTGCGAGACGAGCACGGCAGTTTCCTGTACCTGCGCACCGCGTCGGCGGCGCCCGTGTCGCTCACCAGCCACCCGGCACCCGACCCGGCGGCGCGCTATGGCTGCGAGTTCCATGCCGATCGGGTCTGCTTCATCGCCGACTGGCCGGCGCTCCACGCCCAGACCACGGTGTGGGTCAGCCCCGAGGACGACATCGAACTGCGCAAGGTGGTGCTCACGAACCGCAGCGACGAGGCGATCGAGATCGAGCTGATGTCGTCGCTGGAGATCACCCTCGCCGAGCCGGCTGCCGACGAGGCCCACCCGGCGTTCTCCAACCTGTTCGTCCAGGCCCGTTGGGTGGCCGCACAACAGGCACTGTGTTTCGAACGGCGCCCGCGGCGCGAGGGCGAGGCCGGCACGCTGGCGGCACACTTTGTGGCCAACGTGCAGGGCGAGCTGCTGCGAGCGGGATGCCAGACCGACCGCCTTCACTGGCGGGGACGCCTTCACCCCGCCAGCCATCCGTTGGCCCGCCTGATGCCGGTGCCCGATGGCCCCTGCGACCTCGACACGGGCCTGGACCCGGTGGCAGCACTGGGCCTCACACTGCGCATTCCGGCCGGTGGTCAGTCCGTGGTGGTCTTTGCGACGGCCGCGAGCGACGCAGCCGGCACGCTGGCCGCGGTCATCGACAAGTACCGCGAACCCGGGTACGTGGAACGGTCGTCGGTGATGTCGGCCACGCTGGCCGCCATTGCCACACCGCCCCGGCGACCGCACGCCGATTACCTGCCGACCATGCAGCTGCTGACCACCGCTTTGCAGTTCACGGTGACGTCGTTGCAGAACCGCGCCGCCGACGGCGCACCGATCGACCGCCGCGTGGTCTGGTCGCTGGGCCTCTCGGGCGATCGCCCGATGCTGCTGGTGGACGGTGCCACGCGGCAGGGCCTGGGCCTGCTGCGCCTGCTGGCGCTGATGCTGCGCGAATGGTCACGCGCCGGCGTCGCCTGTGATCTGGTGGTGCTGAGCCTGGAAACCCATTCCTACGACATGCCCCTGCAGCGCGAGCTGGCCCGGCTGCGTGAGCAGCACCAGGCCGACCCGCACCCGGGTGG
Source organism: Hydrogenophaga sp. XSHU_21 (assembly GCA_046604145.1). Taxonomy (GTDB): domain Bacteria; phylum Pseudomonadota; class Gammaproteobacteria; order Burkholderiales; family Burkholderiaceae_C; genus Hydrogenophaga. The sequence continues at coordinate 163,436 of JBKIXD010000002.1, read as the reverse complement.
CCAGCGCGTCGGGCAGCTCTGGTCGTGGCGTGTCGACGACCTGTCGCCGGTTCAACTGGCCACGCTGCGTGCGCTGGCGCGGGTGAACCTGCTGGCCAACGGCGTGCCGTTGCTCCACCAGGTGCGCGCCTGGAGCCTGGCGCAGGGGCCGCAGCCGGCGGCCGGTCGCCGTGGTGCCGACTTGGCGCCGATGGAGCCGGAGGTGTCCCTGCCGGCACAACCCGCCGAATCCAGCGAACCAGCCGAACCCGCCACGGGCCGGTTCGGCGCCGACGGTCGCTCTTTCCACATCGATCTCGGCCGCGAACACCAGACGCCGCGTCCCTGGATCAATGTGCTGGCCAACCCCGGCTTCGGCACCCTGGTGTCCGAGAGCGGCGCGGGCAACACCTGGGCCCGCAACAGCCGGCTCGAACAGCTCACCGCCTGGGCCAACGACCCGGTGGCCGACCCGCCGTCGGAATGGTTCTGGCTGCACGACCGGCAGCGCAACCGGGTGTGGAGCCTCACGCCGTCGGCCTGGGCGCATCCGGACGCGCGCCACCACGTCACGCACACCCAGGGGCTCACCACCATGCGCCACGAAGCCGACGGGCTGGCGGTGGCGGTGCACTGGTGCGTGGACGCCGTGACGGCGGTCAAGCAGATCCGCATCACGGTGAGCAACACAGGCAGCCGCAAGCGCCACCTTCGACTGGTGGCCATGGTGGAGTGGCTGCTGGGCGAGAAGCGCACCGACCGCGCCACGCTTCACACCCGGGCCGCGCATGGCGAAGCCGCCGTCGAAGACCCCGCCTTGCCGTTGCTGGGGCTGTTCTGCACACAGCGGCGTTCGGACATCGAGCCCGACCCGCCCCATGGTGGCGCCACCGCCTTCTTCGCCGAGGTGCCCCACGCCGTGGCCGACGGTGCACCGCGCGGCGAGGGACCCGACTGGACCTGTGACCGCCGCGCGTTCTTCGGTCCCGACGGACACATCGTGGTGCCCAGGATCCTGGGAAAGGTCCAGGGCAGCGGCCTGGACCCGTGTGCGGCCCACGCCCGCCTGCTCACGCTGCGGCCCGGCGCCAGCCTGCAACAGACCTACCTGATCGGGCATGCCGAGCACCCTCAGGCCGCTGCACAGCTGCTGCAGGAGGCCGGCGCCGTCAATCCGCTGCAGCGTGAACGAACCGTGCGAGCCCGCTGGAATGAACAGTCCGACGCCGTGCAGGTGCAGACACCCGACCCGTTGTTCGATGCCATGGTGAACCACTGGCTCCTGTACCAGACGGTGTCCTCGCGCCTCTGCGCCAAGGCGGCTTTCTATCAGGCCGGTGGTGCCACCGGCTTTCGCGACCAGCTCCAGGACACCATGGCGCTCACCTGGGCCGAGCCCGCGCTGCTGCGCGCGCAGATCGTGCGCTGTGCGTCCCGCCAGTTCGACGCCGGCGACGTGCAGCACTGGTGGCACGAACCGGGTGGCGCCGGTGTTCGCACGCATTTCTCGGACGACCTGTTGTGGTTGCCCTTTGCCTGCAGCCATTACCTGCGCGCCACCGGTGACGCCGCGGTGCTCGATGAACAGGTTCCCTTCCTTGACGCTCCCGACCTGCCGCCCGACCGGGAAGATGCCTACGACACGCCGCGCGTGAGCCAGCGAATGGCCAGCGTGTACGAACACGCCGCCCGGACCATCGACCACAGCCTTCGCACCGGCGCACACGGCCTGCCGCTCATGGGAACGGGCGACTGGAACGACGGCATGAACCGCGTGGGGCATGCCGGGCAAGGCGAATCCGTCTGGCTGGCCTGGTTTCTCTGCACGATCACGGCGGCTTGGATTCCCCTGGCCCGACAACGGGGCGAAAGCGAGCGCGCCCAGCGCTGGGCCGATGCCCGGGCTGGCTGGGCCGAGGCGCTGGAAACCCGTGCGTGGGACGGGTCTTGGTACTGCCGCGCTTTCTTCGACGATGGCAGCCCGCTCGGTGCGGCGCAACTGCCCGAAGCGCGCATCGACCTGATCGCACAGGCCTGGGCGGTGCTCTCCGGACAGGCACCGATCGAGCGCCAGCGCACGGCCATGGCGGCCGCACGGTCCGAGCTGCACGATGCCTCTGCCGGCCTGATGCGCTTGCTGACCCCGCCGCTGCAGCACCTGGTGCCAGGGGCCGGCTACATCCAGGCCTACCCGGCGGGCGTTCGCGAAAACGGCGGCCAGTACGCGCACGCCGCCGTGTGGGCCCTGATGGCCAACGCGAGGCTGGCGCAGCGCGAAGGCGCCGCGCCCGACCCTGTTGCCTGCAACACCGTGTACGCCGACTTCTGCGAACTCAGCCCTGCCCACCGCGCGTCACACCCGGTGTGGGGCGCGGCGTACGGGCTCGAGCCCTATGCCATGGCCGCCGACGTGTACAGCGAAGCGCCGTGGCGAGGCCGTGGCGGCTGGAGCTGGTACACCGGGGCCGCCGGCTGGCTGCACCGCGCGGCCATCGGGTCGGTGTTCGGCCTGCAGATGACGTTCGACGAACTCTGGTTCGAGCCCTGCCTGCCCATGGCATGGAAGGAAGTGCGCCTGACCCTGCGGCGCGGACCGGTGCGGATGCGCTTCCTGCTGCACCGGGAAGCGGTGGCGCGGAGCGAAGAGGGTGTGGGGGTGCTGCGCGTGGGCGAGCACTTGCGCTGGCGTGATCTCGGCCCGGACACCCGCTGGACCGTCCTCCTGCCCTGACTTCTTTCAGGCGCGGTGACCCGCGGTGCCGAAGACGTGATCCCAGGCGCGGGTGGTGACCCCGAAGCAGCACGGCTGCGCCAGGTGGTGGTGCCGTGCATGCCAGAGTGTCTGGTGCCGCAGCCAACCGAAGTCAGGTGCCTTGCGCGAAAGCCCGTGGTGCACCGCGTGGTGGGTGAGTGCGTAGCCCAGGTAGCCGGTGAACAGGCCCAGCGACAGTGCGCTGGCGGGCAGACTGCCCAGCAGCCACCAGGCGGGCAGCAGCACCACCCCGGTCAGCAAGGATGCGCTGAGCACCGTGGGGGTGCCCACGCGGGCCGTGGGCCGGCGGTGGTGTTCCCGGTGCCAGCGCGCGAAAGGGTTGATCCCGTGCAGCACGAAGCGGTGCAGGGCGTATTCAAGCGCGCTCCAGAGCACCAGCCCGACGATGGCCAGTGCCAGCAGCGCGGGCGCCCGGCCGACCGGTGCGGCCCACAGCAGGAAGCCCGACAGCAGTGCGATGGCCACTGCGTAGAACACGAAGTCGGCCCGGTAGGCCTTCGCGCTTTGTTCGATGGAGAAGATGGACATGGTCGCTCCGGTCGCTGTGCGCCGGCCCGCTGCGCGAACGCAGTCCGCGAAGCGGGCCGATGGGTTGGGGCGCGGTCCTGGGGTCAGCGTGTCCCGGTGACCTCGACATCGACGCGGCGGTCGGGTTGCAGGCAGGTGATGCGCTGCGCACGCGACATCGATTCCGGGCAGGCGCCGGCCACCGTGGTCGGCTCGCGCTCACCCATGCCGGCCGCACCGATGCGGGCCGGGTCCAGCCGGACCTGCTCGACCAGGTAGGACTTCACGCTCTCGGCACGGCGGGTCGACAGCGTCTGGTTGTAGGCCTCCGAACCCATGCGGTCGGTGTGACCCTCCACCTGGATCGACCCATAGGTGGTGCCCTGCATTTCGCGGCCGAATCCGTCGAGCGCGGCCTTGCCCTCGGGGCGCAAGGCCACGGCGTCGAAACCGAACAGCGTTTCGGCCTCGAAGCTCACGCGCCGCGGCACGGGCGCCGCCACCGGCTCGGGTGCAGGTGCCACCACCACGGGCGTAGGAACTGGCGCTGGCGCCGGCGCCTGCGCCACCGGTGCGGGCATCGGTTCTGCGGGCATCGGTGCGGCGGCCATGCGCATCGGCGCGGCACGGCCGAACGGGAACACCACGCTCAGCATGGCCGTGTCGATGTGTCTGCCTTGCCCTGCCACCGCTTTCACGCGGTAGCGCTCGACTTCGCCCCGTATCCACACGGCGGGCGAAATGGCGTACTGCACGCCAAGACCCACCTTGCCATTGGTTCCGCTGCTGCTGGCGGATGAAGCCACCCCGGCGGCGGCACCGGTGCCGCTGTAGCTGGCCTTCGTGCGTGCGTATTGCGCGCCCACACGGCCCATCAGCGAGAACCGCTCGGTGATGGGCAGGGTGCCCACGACATCGAGGTTGAAGCCTTGCACGCGGGCTCGCCCATCGAGCGTCCCGGCCGGTGCGGTGGTGGCGCCGAAGCCCGACTTGCCCAGGTGAAAGTAGCCACCCTCGAGCGCGAGGTAGCGGTTGAACTGGTGACCGCCGAACAGCCGGTAGGCCTGGTCCTTGTCGTCGCTGGAGAAGCTGGAGAGACCCACCCCCGGCGGCAGCACCGAGGCCAGGCTGGCCTCATTGCCTTCGGCACGCGAGGCACCGATCGAGGCACCCCAGTAGTTGTGGGGCGTCGGGTTCATTTCCTGCATTTGTGCCTGCGCCAGCGGCACCAGGCCAGCGAGCAGGCTGCCCACGGCCAGGCGCTGAAGCCTCGGGGACGGGCGTGATGGTGTTTTCTTCGGGTTCATGGAGGGCCTTTCGATCCGGGTGGTGAGGACCGGCGTGGTCACGCCGGCTTCTGCAGATGCAGCAGCGCCCTTGTAGAGGTCGCGGCGCGCCCGGTCGGTGCGCTGGCATACGCAGCCCCGCCGTGAACCGGCGCCATGGACGGGTCACCGGTGGTGGCGGGTGTCTCGATGGCCCGGGAAGTGGCCTGGGGAAAGCCCTGTCGAATCGGTGATCGGAGGGCGCCGATCGGAAGGCGCCGATCGGTGGGACGTCAGCGGACGAAGGCGGGGTGCGCTTCGGGCGGCTGCTGCTCCATGTAGCCGCGGCCGTCCTTGACGCCGGTGCGCCCCAGCACCTGCCATGAGGTGCGCTGGCCGATCAGACCGGCCAGAAACTCGAGCTCTTCGTCGGTGTGGTTGAGCGCCGGCCCCGGGGTGATGAATCGATCGCCCTTGGCCGTCACCTCGCCCCAGAAGGCCTGGTGATAGCTCGAGTTCGAGACCACCCGGTTGCCACCGCGCTCCAGCTCGACGGTGCCGTAGCAGTTGCAGAAATAGGTGCGGCCGCCCTGGTCGGCCATGACCTCGGTGTACACGCCGGTGCCGCGGATGCCGGCGGTCAGGGTGGCGGTGCTGATGGCGCGGTAGCTGCTGCGGCCAAAGGCGCTGACCACCGCGCCGCTCAGCAGGCGCAGCAGGCTCACGGTGTTGATCGAGCCGCCACGCTCGACGGTGAGGCGCGAGTTCTGCCGCACGTGAAAGGCCGCGTTGCCGATCATGAAGACGAGTCTCGAACCCGGGCCGCTCACGATCTCGTCGCCGGTCTGGATGACCTGTTCCCGGATCAGGCGCCGGCCGTTGAGCAACACGTCGCCCACCAGATCCACCACGTTGCTGCGCTGCTGGGCAAGCGCCGCCGGCAGCCCGCCCATGGCCACCCAGGCCGCGGCCGCCTTGAGCGTGTCGCGGCGTTGAAACCAGGTCACTTCGGCCTCGGTGCGGCCTTGCAGGGCATGGGTCATGGAGCGTCTCCTTCGGTGGGGGCGGGGTCGGATGATGCCCCGGCCTCGTCGAAATGGAAACTGTCGCGGAACGTGAACCACAGCGACGTATGGAACATCGAGGCCATGAACAACACGATCGGGTAGACCACGATCTGCAGTGCCTCGGCACCGCCCAGCAAGGTGCCCAGCACGCCGAGGATCAGGCCGGTGATCATGAAGACCGCGATCCAGCCGATGGTGAAGAAGAACAACGCGGCCTTGTTGCTCCAGCAGGCCACGAGGCTGAAGAACAGGCTCTTGGCCGGCTTGACGCCGTGCCAGAACACCAGCGGCGGCGCATGCCAGAAGGCCATCAGCACCGGCAGGTAGGCCAGCATGGCGACCCACATGCCCGGGCGGCCCAGTGCGGCGCCCACCATCTCGGGCGTCACCTCGGCGCCGCCAGCGGCGTCGGCCGCCGGTGCGGGCATGTCACCGGCCAGCAGGCCGACCAGGCCCACCACCACCAGCAGGGCCAGGGCATACAGTCCGCCCAGCATCAGCATGGCCTGCGTGCGCTGTGTCCCGCCGCGAAACGCGGCAATCAGCTGCGAGGGCATGGGAAAGCGGCCTTGTTCGGCCTCGCGGGTGGCCGCCATGAGCCCCAGTGTGGCCGCTGGCACCAGAGCGATCGACACCGCCGTGCCCACCAGCGGCACCAGCGACAGCACCGACACCGCGGCCATGAACATGAAGAACAGGCCGGACATGGCCAGCGGCTGCCGCAGGAACGTGCGCACACCCATCCGGACCCACTGGACACCGGTGCGGGCGCTGTTGACTTGCAGCCTCATGCGGGCACCGCCTCGCTGCGTGCGGTGGCCGTGCCCAGTGGCAGGCGCGCGCGCAGCACGCGCTCGAAATGGGCCGGGTCGTGGGCCTGGAGCAGGGCGGCCTCGCGCGGCAGGTGAAGGTCCCACAGGCGCGAGAGCCAGAAGCGCAGCGCGCCCGCCCGCAGCATGGCAGGCAGCAGCGACCGCTCGGCCGAGGTCAGCGGTCGAACCGATTCGTAGGCGTCCAGAAAGGCCCGTTGCAGCGCCGGGTCCGCGAGGCCATCGCCGTCACCGCCGTGGCGCACGCACCAGTCGTTCAGGCAGACCGCGACGTCGAACAGCCAGGTGTCCACGCCAGCGAAATAAAAGTCGAAGAAGCCGCTGAGTTCATCGCCGTCGAACATGACGTTGTCGCGGAACAGGTCGGCGTGAATGGGGCCGCGCGGAAGCGCCTGCCAGGCGCTGCTGGCCGCCACGTGGTTCTGGTAGGCCAGTTCGGCCTTGATCAGCGAAGCCTGCGATTCGGTGAGAAACGGCAGCACCACCGGCACCGTGTCGTTCCACCAGGCCAGGCCGCGCAGGTTGGGTTGGTGGCGATCGAAATCGCGGCCCACCAGGTGCATGCGCGCCAGCAGGGCGCCCACGGCGGCACAGTGGCGCGCGGTGGGTGCGAGTTCGCTGCGGCCGCGCAGCTTGTCCACCACGGCAGCGGGCTTGCCTTGAACGGTGTGCAGGATCTCGCCGCTCGCATCGGCGGCGGGCTCAGGCACCGGCACGCCGTGGGTCGCCAGGTGCTTCATCAGGTGCAGGTAGAAGGGCAACTGCTCGAAACCCAGGCGCTCGAACACCGTCAGCACGTGTTCCTCGGTCTGGCCATCGCGCTCGCTGGTGACGAAATAGTTGGTGTTCTCGATGCCGCCCTGAATGCCGCGCAGATCGGTGAGGGTGCCCAGGCCGAGCCGCTCAATCAAGGCGGCGGCTTCGGCGAACGGAACTTCGGTGTAGACGGCCATGGGGCGGGGGTCGTGGGGGATTCAGAAGTTCAGCACGCGCCAGCTGCTTCGCCCGGCGTTGCCCGATGGGCGGCCCGCGGTTTCGCCCGGCACGTTGCCGGCCGGCTGCGGCTGGATCTGGTAGGCCGGTGCGCCGTTCTTGGGCTGCACCTGAATGGCCTGTGTCTGTCCGTCCACGCGCAGCTCGTCGATGCGGGTCAGCGCGTCTTCATGCACGATGCGCTCGACCCGGTCGCCGGGCGAGCGCTGCAGCGGCGGCGATTCGGCGGGCTGCGTCTGGGCGCCGGCAACAGATGCCGCCAGTGCGGCGAGCAGGGGGAGGGCGAGCGGGAGGATTCGGGCCATGTCTGCATTGTAGGCAGGGGGGCGGTCCGGTGCCCTGTTGCGGGGGCTTGCCGCCGCAACCCCCGCAGGGCTTCCCGCACAATGGCGCCATGACGACCGACCCCGCCCGCACGCTGCTGCTCATCGACGGATCGAGCTACCTCTACCGCGCCTACCACGCCATGCCCGACCTTCGCGCGGTGCCCGGTGACCCGACCAGCCCGGCCACCGGTGCGATCCGCGGCATGGTCAACATGATCCAGAGCCTGAAGAAAGAGGTGCCCGCGCTGTACGCGGCCTGTGTGTTCGACGCCTCGGGCCCCACGTTTCGCGACGCGATCTACCCCGATTACAAGGCGCACCGCAGCCCGATGCCGGACGACCTGCGCGCGCAGATTCCGCCGATCCACGAGGTGGTGCGCCTGCTGGGGCTGCCGGTGCTCGACGTGCCCGGCGTCGAGGCCGACGATGTGATCGGCACGCTGGCACGCACCGCGGCGGCCCAGGGGCTGCAGGTCATTGTCAGCAGTGGCGACAAGGACCTCGCGCAGCTGGTCGACGAGCACATCGCGATCATCGACACCATGAGCGGCAAGCGCCGCGACCTCGCCGGCGTGCAGGCCGAGTTCGGCGTGCCCGCGCACCTCATGGTGGATTTCCAGACCCTGGTGGGCGACGCGGTGGACAACGTGCCCGGTGTCGACAAGGTCGGCCCCAAGACCGCGGCCAAATGGCTCATGGAATATGGCTCGCTCGATGCCCTGGTGGCGCGCGCGGGCGAGATCAAGGGCGTGGCCGGCGAGAACCTGCGCAAGGCCCTCGACTGGCTGCCCACAGGCCGCCAGTTGCTCACCATCAAGACCGACTGCGACCTGAATGGCTTCGTGCCGGGGCTGCCTTCGCTGGAGACCTTGCGGGTCTGCGATCCCGATCAGGCGGCGCTGAAGGGGTTCTACGAGCAGTACGGGTTCAAGGGGCTGGCGGCCAGGGCGGGGGGCGCCAACGCTCGGTCCGGCGTGGACACCTCTTCCGTTCGGGCCGAGCCTGTCGAAGCCCCCGCCGAGGAGTGGGTAGGAGGCCCTTCGACAGGCTCAGGGCGAACGGAGGGGGCGGGAACGGAGGGGGGGCAGACCGCTGGCGCGGACGTTGACGCACCGCCCGAGAGGCCGCGCATCCCGCTGCGGTACGACACCATCCTGACCTGGGACCAGTTCTACACCTGGCTGGCCCGCCTGCAGTCGGCCGAACTGACCGCGCTCGACACCGAGACCACCTCGCTCGATGAAATGGTGGCGCAGATCGTGGGCATCTCGTTCAGCGTCACCCCGGGTGAGGCGGCCTACATCCCCCTGCGCCACAGCGGTCCCGATGCGCCGCAACAACTGCCTTTCGACGAGGTGCTCGCCAGGCTGAAGCCGTGGCTGGAAGACCCCGCCAGGCCCAAGCTCGGCCAGCACATCAAGTACGACCGGCACGTGTTTGCCAACCACGGCATCGAGGTGCAGGGCTATGCGCACGACACCATGCTGCAGAGCTACGTGCTCGAGGTGCACAAGCCGCACGGGCTGGAAAGCCTGGCCGAACGCCACACCGGGCGCAAGGGCATCAGCTACGAATCGCTGTGCGGCAAGGGCGCGCACCAGATCCCGTTTGCGCAGGTGGATGTGGCCAAGGCGGCGGAGTATTCCTGCGAAGACAGCGACCAGACCCTGGATGTGCACCGCGTGCTGTGGCCGCGGCTGCAGGCCGACCCCAAACTGCTGTTCGTCTACGAACTGGAAATCGCCAGCAGCGAGGTGCTCTACCGCATCGAGCGCAATGGCGTGCTGATCGACGCGCCCACGCTGGCCGCCCAGAGCCACGAACTCGGGCAGCGCATCGTGGCCATCGAGCAGGAGGCGTACGCCATGGCGGGCCAGCCCTTCAACCTCGGCAGCCCCAAGCAGCTGGGTGAAATCTTCTTCGACAAGCTGGGCCTGCCGGTGATCAAGAAGACCGCCACCGGCGCGCGCAGCACCGACGAGGAGGTGCTGGAAAAACTTGCCGAGGACTACCCCCTGCCGGCCCGCATCCTGGAGCACCGCAGCCTGTCCAAGCTCAAGGGCACCTACACCGACAAGCTGGCGCAGATGGCGCTGCCACGCACCGGGCGCGTCCACACGCATTACGCCCAGGCCGTGGCCGTGACCGGGCGCCTGTCGAGCAACGACCCCAACCTGCAGAACATTCCGATCCGCACGCCGGAGGGGCGGCGGGTGCGCGAGGCGTTCGTGGCCGCGCCGGGGTGCGCCATCGCCAGCGCCGATTACTCGCAGATCGAACTCCGCATCATGGCCCACCTGAGCGACGACGCGGCGCTGCTGCGCGCGTTCCACGAAGGGCAGGACGTGCACCGCGCCACCGCGGCCGAGGTCTTCGGCCTGGAGCCGTCACAGGTCAGCAGCGAACAGCGGCGCTATGCCAAGGTCATCAACTTCGGGCTGATCTACGGCATGAGCAGCTTCGGTCTGGCCAAGGCGCTGGGCATCGACAACACCGCCGCCAAGAACTACATCCAGCGTTACTTCGAGCGCTTCGAGGGCGTCAAGCGCTACATGGACGACACCCGCCAGAGCGCCAAAAGCAAAGGGTACGTGGAAACGGTGTTCGGACGCCGCCTGTACCTGCCCGAGATCAACAGCCCGAACGGCCCGCGCCGCGGCGCGGCCGAACGCGCGGCCATCAACGCCCCCATGCAGGGCACGGCGGCCGACCTGATCAAGCTGAGCATGGTGGCGGTGCAGCAGGCACTGGACGCGCAGGGCCGGCGCACGAAGATGATCCTTCAGGTGCACGACGAACTGGTGTTCGAGGTGCCCGAGGAAGAGCTGGACTGGGTGCGCCGCGAGGTCCCGCGTCTGATGGCCGACGTGGCCGAGCTCAAGGTCCCGCTCGTCGCCGAGGTGGGTGTGGGACCCAACTGGGACAAGGCCCATTGAGTCCGACACTGAACTTCGGGGGCCGAATCCGGTCACCTGCACTTTCCCAACCGCCCACCACCGAGGAGACAACCGATGCTTGACCATGACCTGACCCGCGACGCCGAAGCCCTGCTGCCGGGCACGTCCACCGAGTCCGGCGCCACCCGCCGAACCGCCCTGAAGGCGGCGCTGGGCGTGGGGTACGCCGCTGCCGCCGCGCCGCTGATGGCCCAAACCGGCATCAAGACGCCGTCCGACGGCCTGACGACGGGCGAGGTGATGATCCCCGTCAACGGTTTCAACGTGCCGGCCTACCGCGCCGCACCGGCGGGCAAGACCGGACTGCCCGTGGTGCTCGTGTTGTCCGAGATCTTCGGTGTTCACGAATACATCGCCGACACCGCCCGCCGGTTCGCCCGGGCCGGCTACCTGGCCATTGCGCCCGAACTGTTCGTGCGCCAGGGCGATGCCCAAAGCTACGGCGAGGTGGGCAAACTGATCGCTGAGGTGATCAGCAAGGTGCCCGATGCCCAGGTGATGGCCGACCTGGACGCCACGGTGAAGTGGGCGGCCGCCAACGGGGGTGACACGCGCAAGCTTGGCGTCACCGGCTTTTGCTGGGGTGGTCGCCAGACCTGGCTTTACGCGGCCCACAACCCGGCGGTGAAGGCAGGCGTGGCCTGGTACGGCCGCCTGGTCGGGCAGACCAGCGACCTCAACCCGCGGCACCCGGTCGACATTGCCGGCCAGCTCAACGGACCGGTGCTCGGCTTGTATGGCGCGGCCGACACCGGCATACCGCTTGACACGGTTGATAAGATGAAATCTGCCCTGGCCGCCGGCAATGCCGCGTCCAAGGCGTCGACCTTCGTGGTGTACCCGGACGCACCGCACGCATTCCATGCCGATTACCGGCCGAGCTTCCGCAAGGAGCCCGCCGAAGACGGCTGGAAGCGCGCGCTGGCCTGGTTCCAGCAGCACGGCGTGGCCTGAGCCCCGCCGCCATCGGTTCAACGAAGGCCGCCCTCGGGCGGCCTTTTTTTCGTGGTGTTCTCATGACCTTGTTGGCCATCCTCATCGGCACCATCGCGGCCGGCGTGGGCAGTGTCTGGCTCGCAGCCCTGCTCGGCTTTGCCATGCTGGCGCGCTTCACCACCCACATGCTCAGCCTGGCGGCCGGCGCCCTCATGGCCACCGCCTTCATGCACCTGCTGCCCGAGGCATTCGAGAGTTCGGCGGGAGCCCACGAACTGTTCGCGCTGCTGCTGGCGGGGCTGGTCTTCTTCTTCCTGCTCGACAAGGCCGAGCTGTGGCACCACGGCCATGAACACCACCATGACCACGGTCACCATCACGGCCATGACCACGGCCATGATCACCACCATGACCACGGACACCACGCCCACGGGCCGCGATCGGGTGGCTGGACTGTGCTGCTGGGCGACAGCGTGCATGCCTTTGGCGACGGCATCCTGATCGCCTCTGCCTTCATGGCCGACATGCGCCTGGGCGTCATCGCGTCGCTGGCGGTGCTGGCCCACGAGGTGCCGCACCACATGGGCGACCTCGTGGTGCTGCAGCAGACCTCGGGCACCCGCCGCGCGGCGCTGGTCAAGGTGTCGCTGGCCGGCACGGTGACCGCCCTGGGCGGCCTGGTCGGCTACTTCCTGCTGGTGCGCCTGGAAGAGTGGCTGCCTTACTTTCTGGTGGCCGCGTCAAGCAGCTTTGTGTACGTGGCCCTGGCCGACCTCATTCCGCAACTGCAGAAGCGGCTGGGCATGCGGGACACCATTGCCCAAGTGGCCTGGCTGGCCACCGGCATTGCCATGGTGACCCTGGTGAGCGGACTGGCCCACTCGCATTGAGCGAGCGGCCGCTCAGTCCCGCGGCGGCAGCCCGAAGCTGAAGCGGAACACAGCACCCTCGCCCGGGCGCCCCTCGGCGCTTAAGGTGCCGCCGTGGCGCTCGACGATGCGCCGCACCGTCGCGAGGCCGATGCCCGTGCCCTCGAACTCGCTGGGGCGGTGCAGCCGCTGGAAGGGCTTGAAGAGCTTGTCCACATAAGCCATGTCGAAGCCGGTGCCGTTGTCGCTCAGGCGCAGGCGAAGCGCGCCCGATTCGTCGAGGCTGTCGCTGGTCAGGGTGATGCGGGCTTCCTCTCGCTGGCGCGAGTACTTCACCGCATTGCCGATCAGGTTCTCGAGCACGATGCGGGCGAGGTCGGGATCGCAATCGGCGATGAGACCCGGCTCGATGTCCATCTGCATGCGGCGCTCCGGTGCGCGCGATCGCTCCTGCTCGAACACGGCGCGAGCCTGCTGGCTCAGGTCGATCTCGCTGCGTTGCAGGACGCCCTGGCTGATGCGGGCCAGCCCCAGCAGGTCGTTGATGATCGCGCCCATGCGGTGGGACGACGATAGAACGCGTTCGAAGAGTTGCTGCGAATCGGGATCGAGCCGGCCGTCGAGCTGCTCCTTGAGCAGCTGGGTGAAACCGTCAATCGCACGCAGGGGCGACTTCAGGTCATGTGAAACCGAATACGCGAAGGCGTCCAGTTCGGCGTTGAGTTTCTGCAGCTCTTCGGTCCGCTCCCGAACACGCTGTTCCAGCGTTTCGTTCAGGCGCACGATTTCCCGGTCGCGGCGCAGCCGGACCAGTTCGGCCCTGGCGCGGCTGGCAAAGATCGAGATGAGCGCCTGGATGTCCTGGTCCACATCGACCGGTGCGCGCCACATGGCCAGCAGCAGCCCGATGGCCTGCCCATCGGCATCGCGCAGCGCCTGCCCCAGGTAAGAGGAATACCCTTGTGCGCGCAACTGGGGCGCCTGCGGGTAACTGTCGGCAAGGTTCACCGTGCAGACCATCAGGTCGTCCTGCCGCAGGGTGTCTGCGCAGGGCGTGCCCGCCACGCCGAAGTTGAAATTGCGCGTCAGGCGCCCATCCCGCCAGACCGCGAGCGTGTCCAGCGTGTGTTCGTCACGCACCTCGGCCACCACCACGAAGTCGGCCTTGCTGGCGCCGCTCAGGTGCTCTGCCAGCGCGCTGAAGAAGGCCTCGCCGGTCTCGCCGGCCACGCCCTTGGCCACCTCCATCAGCAAGGCTTCGCGGCGCTTCTCTTCGCTGATGTTGAGGGTGCTGGACAGGATGCACGGCTCACCGTCGACGTCGATGACCTCGGCCCACAAACGGGCGTCCACCAGACGGCCGTCCTTGTGCCGCATCTTCGTGTCGAAGGCATCGACCCGGCCCTCGCGCTGCAGGCGTTCGACGAACCGGGCGCGGTCTTCTGGCGAAAGCCAGGCGCCGACTTCGAGCGAAGTGCGGCCCTTCAGCTCGTCGGGCTTCATCCCCTGCACCCGGTCCTCGGCCCGGTTCACCTCGAGAAAGGTGCCGTCGGCCAGGCGGGTGATGGCGAGATTGAGCGGGCTGAAGTTGAAGGCCTTCGCAAACAAGGCCTCGGACCGCCGCAGCTTCTCCAGCAGGTCGTCGCGACCGCTCATGTCGGTCACCGTCGTGATGATCAAGCGGTCTTCATCTTCGCTGCCCATCTCGCTGGAGATCATGGCCTCGAAGGCCTGGCCGTTCGAGCGCCTGCCCCGGCCCCGGTATTGCTCGATGTGCCGCTCCTGGGCGAGCCGGTCCACATAGCGCTCGCGCTCCAGCGCGTCGTCCCACAGAAAGGTGTCCTGCCGCCCCAGCACCTGGTTGCGGTGGTAGCCATAGCAGCGCTCGAACGCCGGGTTGACGTCGAGGATGGAGCCGGTTCGTGCCGACTGCGCGATCATGGGGCTCGGGCTGGTCCGGAAGATGCGCGCGAACCGCGCCAGGCTCCGATCTCGCTCCTGCTCGGTCTGCCGGCGCCGCTCGAGTTCGTCCCTGAGGCGCAGCAGGGCTCGCTGGTTCACGCCCCGGCTGTGCATCACCATCAGGCCGACGACCGCGAGGGCGGTGGCCTGGGTGATCCAGACGCGCAGGCCGACCCGGAAATCGGTCTCGACCCCGAACCCCTGGGTGGCCTCGATCCAGGTCAGCAGGCCGAGCAGCAGCACGGTGCTGACCAGCACCGCCAGCATGATCCGCTTGCCCAGGAAGATGCCGGCACCCACGACGGCGCCCACGAACAGGAAGTTGACCGCCGTGCGCACCGACCCGAAGGACATGACCGAGTAGGTGGCCGTGGCCACCACGCCCAGCACGATGAGCACGGCGATGAGCTCGGGCAGCACGCGGCGCAGGTGCAAGGCGATCCAGCAGCTCCAGGCCACCACGGCCAGCAGCGCCGCCACCGCGGTTTCGCTTCGCCCTGGCGGCGCCAGCAGCAGATCGAGCCCCATCACCACCAGCGAGGCCGCGCCGATGGCCAGGCACATCCAGCGCAATGCGGTCCTCAGGTTGGCCGTGTCGGGTGCATCGACCCGCACCGGCGCGCCCGCCGGCTCAGCCTCTTGCACGAGGGGTTCCCTCGGTGTTGCACCAGGCGCTCCAGCTGCCGGGGTAGAGCGCCGTGGTGCCGAACCCGGCGATCTGCATGGCGAGCAGGTTCGGCACGGCGCTCACGCCGCTGCCACACTGGTGCACCACGCCGCCCGGGTCGCGGCCCGCCAGCAGGCGATCGAACTCGCCCCGCAGTTGTGCCGCAGACTTGAACCGGCCATCGGCTTGCAGGTTGTCACCGAAGGGGCGGTTGAGTGCGCCGGGCACGTGCCCGGCCACGGGATCGAGCGGCTCGACCTCGCCGCGGAAGCGCGCGGCCGCGCGGGCGTCGATGACGGTGGTGTCCCGCCGGCCCAGGCGCATGCGCAGGGTGGCAGTGTCCACCGTGGGGGCCAGCGACGGGCCGGCGACGAAATCGCCCAGGGTGCGCGGCGGGACGGCGGGGCCGGATTCGATGCGGCCACCCTCGGCCTGCCATGCCGCGAATCCCCCGTCGAGCACGGCGACGGCTTCGTGGCCGCACCAGCGCAGCATCCACCACAGGCGGCCAGCAAAGTTGACCCCCTGGCGGTCGAGCACCACCACCTGCTGTCCCCGGTTCAGGCCGAAGGCAGCCATGCGCGCGGCGAACACGGCCCGGTCGGGCAGCGGGTGGCGCCCTTCGCTGGCGGGGCGGCCCTTGTCGCTCAGGTCGGTGTCGAGGTCGACATGGACCGATCCGGGCAGGTGCCCGGATTCGAATTGCGCCCGGCCGGCGGCCGGGTTCATCAGGTCGAAGCTGCAGTCCATCACGTTCACCGGGGCACCGGCGTCGATCAGCGCCTGCAGTTCGCGCGGCTGGATGAGGGTGGTGAACATGCGCGGATTGTGAAACAGTTCACCCACCGCCCGGATGGCGAAGTCGACGCCCTGTCGCCACAGTGGGGGTATCAGGGCTGCTCGGCCGGGTTCTGCGGCACGGTGCGGGAGCGCAGCACCGTGGCCGCAATGCCGCTGACCACGATCAAACCCATGCCCAGCCAGCCGATCAGGGGCAGCCGGTCACCGAAAAGTGTGACGCTGAACAGCGCCGCAAACACGATGCCCGAATACTGGAGGTTGGCCACCACCATGGTCGCGCCGCGGGAATAGGCGCGCGTCATGCAGAGTTGCCCGAACACCGCCAGCAGCCCGATCGGCAGCAACCACAGGGCGGTCGGCCAGCGCAGCGGGTGGGCGCCGACAAACACCATGCCGATGGCGCCGACAATCACCGCGCCGAGCGAGAAATAGAACACCGTGCGGGCTTCGGGCTCGCCGGCCTTGGCCAGTGCCGCCACCTGCAGGTACGCCAGGGCCGCGAAAAGCCCCGACAACAGGCCGACGAACGCCCCCAGCGCCTGCGCCTCGTTGAAGCTGGGGCGCAGCAGCATGGCCACACCGGCAAACCCGGCCAGCACCGTCAGGAACAGCGGCGTTTGCGCCCTGACCGGGGCACCGCGACCCTGGGTGATGATGGCCGCACCGATCAGGAAGGCCGCGATCCAGACGCTGCTCATGTAATTCAGCGTCATGGCCGTGGCCAGCGGCAGCACGGCGATCGAATAGAACCAGGCGGTCAGCGAGATGGTGCCCACCACGCTGCGCCAGGTGTGCATCATGGGCACGCGCGTAGCCAGCGACACCCCTTGCCAGCGCGTCAGTCCCCACAGAAACACCACGCCCACCAGACCGCGGTAGGCCACGATCTCGAAGCTGTTGAAGTGCGCGGACGCCAGCTTGATGCACACCCCCATCGCCGAGAAGAAGAGGGATGCCAGCAGCATCCACAAAGCCTGCATGTCAGGCTTGTGTCGCGGCGGGGTTCATCCTGCGGCGGTACCACTCGTGAAAATGCTGCATGCCGTCTTCCATCGGGCTCTGGTAGGGGCCGACCTCGTTGTCGCCGCGTGCCAGCAGCGCCTTGCGGCCCGCGTCCATGCGCTCGGCGATTTCGTCGTCCTCGACGCAGGTCTCCATGTAGGCCGCGCGCTGCGCCTCCACGAACTCGCGCTCGAAGGCGGCGATTTCCTCGGGGTAGTAGAACTCGACCATGTTCAGCGTCTTGTCCACGCTCACCGGGTGCAGCGTGGACACGGTGAGCACGTGCGGATACCACTCGACCATGATGTGCGGGTAGTAGGTCAGCCAGATCGCACCGTGCGAGGGCAGCTTGCCCTGGCGGTAGTTCATCAGGGCCTCGTGCCAGCGCTGGTAGGTCGGGCTGCCCGCCGCTTTGGCCAGGTTCTGCGCCCCCACGGTCTGCACCGAGTACTCGGGCTTGAACTCCCAGCGCAAGTCTTCGCAGGTGACGAACTGGCCCAGCCCGGGGTGGAACGGGCCCACGTGGTAGTCCTCCAGGTAGACCTCGATGAAGGTCTTCCAGTTGTAGTTGCACTCGTGCAGTTCGACGTGGTCCAGCACCATGCCCTCGAAGCTCAGCGCCTCCCGGGGACCCATGTTGGCCAGATCGGCCGCAATGTCGCGGCCGTTGTCCTCGAACAGCAGCCCGTTCCATTCACGCAGGCGGTAGTTGTTGAGGTTCAGGCAGGGGTCGTGCTGGAAGTGCGGCGCGCCCAGCAGCCGCCCCGCCGGGCCGCCGCCCTCGGGCGTGTTCATGCCGCTGTAGGTCCAGCGGTGCAGCGGGCACACGATGTTGCCGCCCGCGTGACCGGGCCGGTCCTGACCCAGGTTGCCCCGGCCCTTGAGCATGACCGCCTGGCGGTGGCGGCACACGTTGGACACCAGTTCGACACCCGACGGGGTGCGCACCAGCGCCCGGCCTCCTCCCTCTTGAGGGAGGGCGAAATAGTCGCCGACGTTGGGAACCGACAGCGCGTGCCCCGCATAGCGGGGCCCTCGCTGAAAGATCGTCTCCAGCTCGCGCTGGAACAGCGCCTGGTCGAAATAACTCGACACCGGAAGTTGGCTTTTGGCCTGCTGCAGTTGAAGACTCAAATCAGACATGATGTCCTGGACCTGAAGACTCCCCCTATGAAGGGGCAGGGAAGCGCTGTGCTCGTCAGACGAATTCGCGCGGGATGGGTGAAGTGGTGCGTCCCTCCGGGCTCAAGGAGCCCGTCGTTTCGAAGAAAAAAGAGGCGCGATTGTACCCACCGTTCCCTCGAAGGCCTGCCGCTCGTCGGGGGCGGCTGGCTAGAATCCGGGCATTGCCAAGACAACCCCCCGGGGTGCACGACGTCCGCCACCCATGAGCCCTTCTCCCGCCCGCGCCACCCCCCCGCCGTCCGGCCCCGTCGCAGAGAGCTACGAGGCCGCGCTGCAGGAGCTCGAGCAGCTGGTCTCCCAACTCGATGCGGGGCAACTGCCACTCGACCAATTGCTGACCCGTTACCAGCGCGGTGCCGCGCTGCTGGCCTTCTGCCGCGACCGGCTGCAGGCGGTGGAGCAGCAGATCCAGGTGTTCGAGGCCGGCCAGAGCAAGCCGTGGGACGGGGCATGAACGCACCCGACCCGAACTTCGCCGCCTGGCGGGCCGATCAGCAGGCCGCGGTGGAACAGGCTTTGTCCCGCTGGGTGCCCGCCGATGCGCCGGCCGGCCTGGGCGAGGCCATGCGTTATGCGGTGCTTGACGGCGGCAAGCGGCTTCGGCCGCTGCTGGTGCTGGCCACCGCCAGGGCCGTGGGCGGCGATGCGGGTGCGGCCATGCGCGCTGCCTGCGCGGTCGAGCTCATCCATGCGTATTCGCTGGTCCACGACGACATGCCCTGCATGGACAACGACGTGCTGCGGCGCGGCAAGCCCACGGTGCACGTGCGGTTTGGCGAGGCCCAGGCGCTGCTGGCCGGCGACGCGTTGCAGGCGCTGGCCTTCGAGCTGCTGGTGCCCGGCGACGGCAGCGTGCCGGATGCCCTGGGCGCGCGCCTGTGCCGGTTGCTGGCGCAGGCGGCCGGTGCCGACGGCATGGCCGGTGGCCAGGCGGTGGACCTGGCCAGCGTGGGCGTTGCACTCGACCAGGCCTCGCTCGAGGCCATGCACCGCCGCAAGACCGGTGCCTTGCTGCAGGCCAGCGTGACGATGGGCGCAGCCACCGGCCAGGCCTCTGCGGCAGCGCTGGCGGCCTTGTCCGACTACGGCGCCAGCCTCGGGCTGGCCTTCCAGGTGGTGGACGACATCCTCGACGTGACCGCCGATTCGGCGACGCTGGGCAAGACCGCCGGCAAGGACGCCGCCGCCGACAAACCGACCTTCGTATCGCTCATGGGCTTGACCCGGGCGCAGGCCTACGCCGATGATGTGCTGGCGCGGGCCCACGAGGCCTTGCGCCGCAGCGCGCTGAACGATGTCGGCACGCTGCACGCGTTGGCCGACTGGGTGGGTCACCGTGCCTCCTGACCCAAGGGCAACCGATACATGAATGCAGCTGCACAACCGCCGATGAACGCGCCCGTCACCGCCTTGCTCGACACCATCGATTCGCCGGCCGATCTGCGCCGCCTGTCACGGCCCCAGCTCAAGCCCCTGGCCGACGAGCTTCGCCAGTACCTGCTGCACAGCGTGGCGCGCACCGGCGGCCACCTGAGTTCCAACCTCGGCACGGTCGAGCTCACCATCGCGCTGCACTACGTGTTCAACACGCCCGACGACCGCCTGGTCTGGGACGTGGGCCACCAGACCTACCCGCACAAGATCCTGACCGGCCGCCGCGACCGCATGTCCACGCTGCGCCAGCTGGGCGGCATCAGCGGCTTCCCGCGGCGCGACGAAAGCGAATACGACACCTTCGGTACCGCCCATTCGTCCACCAGCATCTCGGCCGCGCTGGGCATGGCCCTGGCGGCCCGGCGCAAGGGCGAAGCCCGCCGCGCGGTGGCCATCATCGGCGACGGCGCCATGTCGGCCGGCATGGCCTTCGAGGCCCTGAACAACGCCGGTGTGTCCGATGGCCGCCTGCTGGTGGTGCTCAACGACAACGACATGTCGATCTCGCCGCCGGTGGGGGCGCTCAACCGCTACCTGGCCCAGCTCATGAGCGGGCAGTTCTACACCGCCGCCAAGCACGTGGGCAAGCAGGTGCTCAAGGGCGCGCCGCCGTTGTTCGAGCTCGCCAAGCGCCTCGAAGAACATGCCAAGGGCATGGTGGTGCCCGCCACCCTGTTCGAGAAGTTCGGCTTCAACTACATCGGCCCCATCGACGGCCACGACCTCGACTCGCTGATCCCCACGCTCGAGAACATCCGGCACCTGCTCGACACCGACGACGGTCCGCAGTTCCTGCACGTGGTCACCAAAAAGGGGCAGGGCTACAAACTGGCCGAGGCCGACCCCATTGCTTACCACGGCCCCGGCACGTTCGATCCGGCGGTGGGCCTGACCAAGCCGGCCACCCCGCCCAAGACCACCTTCACCCAGGTGTTCGGCAAATGGCTCTGCGACATGGCCGCGGCCGACGAACGCCTGGTCGGCATCACGCCGGCCATGCGCGAAGGCTCGGGCATGGTCGAGTTCGAGCGGCGCTTCCCCGAGCGCTATTTCGATGTCGGCATTGCCGAGCAGCATGCCGTGACCTTTGCAGCCGGCATCGCCTGCGAGGGCATGAAGCCGGTGGTGGCCATCTACTCCACCTTCCTGCAGCGCGCGTACGACCAGCTGATCCACGACGTGGCGCTGCAGAACCTGCCGGTGGTGTTCGCCCTGGACCGCGCCGGGCTGGTGGGTGCCGATGGCGCCACCCATGCGGGTGCTTACGACATCGCCTACCTGCGGTGCGTGCCCAACGTGTCGCTGGCCTGTCCGTCCGACGAAGCCGAGTGCCGCCGCCTGCTGAGCACCGCCTTCGCCCAGAACCACCCGGTGGCGGTGCGCTACCCGCGCGGTGCCGGCGCCGGGGCCGTTCAACCCGACGACCTGGAGGGTCTTCCCTTCGGCAAGGGCGTGCTGCGCCGCAAGGGCCGGGGCGTGGCCGTGCTGGCGTTCGGCACGCTGCTGCACCCCGCGCTGGCCGCGGCCGAGAAGCTGGGTGCCAGCGTGGCCGACATGCGCTGGGTCAAGCCGCTCGATCTCGAGCTGCTGCGCGAACTCGCGACCAGCCACGCGGCCATCGTGACCGTGGAAGAAGGCTGCGTGATGGGCGGGGCGGGCAGTGCGGTCATGGAGGCGCTGCAGGCCGAAGGCTTCACCCTGCCGGTGCTCACGCTCGGCTTGCCCGACGTGTTCATCGAGCACGGCGAACCCGGCAAGCTGCTGTCCATGCAGGGGCTCGACGCCGCCGGCATCGAGCGCACGGTGCGCGGGCGCTTCGGCGACCTGCTCGATGGCGCCACCGGGCTCAAGGTGGTGGCCTGAATCCCCCGGGGGTAATGAGGCTGACGGAACGCTGAACGGCCCCCGGAATAGCCCTCGCTTCAAGGGAAAACCCCCAAGGGCTGGGCGAGGGGGCTTCCTAGAATCGCCGGAGCCGAATGGCACCCGCGGCGCCGCTGCGGGGAGAGCAACATCACCACGGAGTCAAAGCAACATGGACCGTCGTTCCCTTATCAAGCAGGCCGGCATTGCCGGCGTGCTCGCCGCTGGCGCTGCACCCGCTGTGCACGCCCAGGCCGCCATTCGCTGGCGCCTGACTTCCAGCTTCCCCAAGGCGCTGGACACCATCCACGGCGCAGCCGACGTGTTCGCATCCAGCGTCAAGGCCATGTCGGGCGGCAAGTTCGATGTCACCGTGCACGCCCCGGGTGAACTGGTGCCCGCCTTCGGTGTCGTCGACGCCGTGCAGGCCGGTACCGTCGAAGCCGGTCACACCGCCCCTTACTACTTCTTCGGCAAGGACGACACCTTTGCCATGGCCACGGCCATCCCGTTCGGCCTCAACAGCCGCCAGCTCACCGCCTGGATGTACGACGGCAACGGCCTGAAGCTGTTCCGCGAGTTCTACGACCAGTACAACATCGTGAACTTCCCCGGTGGCAACACCGGTGCCCAGATGGGCGGCTGGTACCGCAAGGAAATCAAGACCGCGGCCGACATCAAGGGCCTGAAGATGCGCATCGGCGGTTTCGCCGGCAAGGTGCTGACCCGCATGGGCGGCGTGCCGCAGAACATCCCCGGTGGCGAGATCTACCAGGCGCTGGAAAAAGGCACCATCGACGCCACCGAATGGGTGGGACCGTACGACGATGAAAAGCTCGGCTTCCAGAAGGTTGCCAAGAACTACTACTACCCCGGCTGGTGGGAAGGCGGCGCGCAGCTCGAGTTCTACATCAACAAGGCTGCCTACAACGCCCTGTCGGCCGAGAACAAGGCCATCGTCGAGGCCGCCGCTTCGCACGCCCACACCGTGATGCAAGCCCGCTACGACGTGCGCAACCCCCCGGCGCTCAAGCGCCTGGTGGCCGGCGGCGCCAAGGTGCTGGCCTTCCCCAAGTCGGTCATGGACCTGGCCTACAAGGAATCCATGGCGCTGTACAGCGAGCTGTCCACCAGCAACCCGAACTGGAAGAAGATCTACACCGACTATTCCAACTTCCGCCGCGACCAGAACCTCTGGTTCCGCTTCACCGAAGCGCAGTTCGACCGCTACATGCAGTCGGCCAAGCTGTAAGCCAGGCCGCGTCTGCACGCCCCGCTTCGGCGGGGTTTTTTTCTGGATCGACGCGGTGCGTGAGGTGTCAGCCAGCCAACAGCCGGCAGACCCCGCGCACCGCTAGACTGCCGGGTCATCCATCCGGCGTTCCCGATACCTTGGGGTCTCCATGCAAGCCCTTCTCAAACTCTCCGCGCTCATCGACCGCCTCAACGACCTGATCGGTCGCCTCATGATGTGGTTCATCCTGGCGGCCACGCTCATCAGCGCCGGCAACGCCATCATCCGCAAGGTGTTCGGCACCAGCTCCAACGCCTGGCTCGAGGTGCAGTGGTACCTGTTCGCGGCGGTGTTCCTGCTGGGTGGGGGCTACGCCTTCCTGCGCAACGCGCACGTGCGCATCGATTTCATCTCGTCCAAGTTCAGCGCCCGCACGCGCAACTGGATCGACATCATCGGCATCATCGTTTTCCTGGTGCCGATGTGCGTCATGCTCATCTACGAAGGCTGGCCGGTCTTCGAGCGCGCGTGGACCTCGGGCGAAATGTCGTCCAACGCCGGCGGACTCATCCGCTGGCCGGTGTACCTGCTCATCCCGGTCGGCTTTGCGATCCTGCTGGCCCAGGGGGTGTCAGAAATCATCAAGCGGGTGGCTTTCCTGCGTGGTGCCGGACCCGATGTCCTGGCCCACAAGGAGCCTGACGAAGCCGAGGTCCTGCTCAAGGAACTCACCGCCGCCGATTCGCCGGCTCAGTCCAAAGCCTGAGCGAGCACATCATGATCGAATTCATCTCCGCCAACTTCGTCCCGCTGCTGTTCGTCGGCCTGCTGTTCTTCCTGCTCACCGGCTTCCCGGTGGCGTTCGGCCTGACCGCCACCGGCCTGTTCTTCGGCCTCATCGGCATGGAGATCGGCCTGTTCCCGCCCAACCTGTTCCAGGCCCTGCCGCTGCGCGTGTTCGGCATCATGCAGAACGACACCCTGCTGGCCATCCCGTTCTTCACGCTGATGGGCATCATCCTCGAGCGCAGCCGCATGGCCGAGGACCTGCTGTCCACCGTGGCCCAGGTGTTCGGCCCGGTGCGCGGCGGTCTGGCGGTCGCGGTGGTGCTGGTGGGTGCGCTGCTGGCGGCCACCACCGGTGTGGTGGCGGCGGCCGTGATCTCCATGGGCCTGATCTCGCTGCCCATCATGCTGCGCTACGGCTACAACCGCACCATCGCCACCGGCACCATTACCGCGTCGGGCACGCTGGCCCAGGCCATTCCGCCCTCGCTGGTGCTGATCGTGCTGGCCGACCAGCTGGGCCGTTCGGTGGGCGACATGTACGCCGGCGCGCTGATCCCCGGTCTGATGCTGGTGGGTCTCTACCTGGCGTTCATTGCCGTGGTGGCGATCGTGCTGCCCAAGTGGGTGCCCGCCCTGCCTGCCGAGGCCCGCGTTTACAACGAACCCAACGGCGCCTCTGGCCACCGGTCGCTGCTGCTGCTGCTCATCATCTGCGGTGTGGCCAGCTGGCTGTGGGGGCAGAACCACGAGTCCATCATCAACCCGCTGATCGACCGCGAAGTCACCCCGGGCCGGGATGAGGTCGTGATCATGTCGATCACCGTCGGTTCGTTCCTGGCGCTGGCGCTGGCCATCACCAACCGCGTGTTCCGCCTGGGCCTGCTGTCGCGGCTGGCCGAGCAGGTCACCTTCGTGCTCATCCCGCCGCTGGTGCTGATCTTCCTGGTGCTGGGCACCATCTTCCTCGGCATCGCCACCCCCACCGAAGGCGGGGCCATGGGCGCGCTGGGCGCGCTGATCATGGCGGCCAGCCGCCGCACCCTGAGCGTCAAGCTGCTGAAGGAAGCGCTCGAGAACAGCACCCGTCTGTCCATCTTCGTGATGTTCATCCTGATCGGCTCGACGGTGTTCAGCTTCACCTTCAACGCCGCGGATGGTCACGTCTGGGTCGAGCACCTGTTCGACAAGCTGCCCGGCGGTCAGATGGGCTTCCTGCTGTTCGTGAACTTCCTGGTGTTCATCCTGGGCATGTTCATCGACTTCTTCGAGATCGCCTTCATCATCGTTCCGCTGCTCGCGCCCGTGGCCGAAAGCCTCGGCATCGACCTGATCTGGTTCGGCGTGATCCTGGCTATGAACCTGCAGACCTCGTTCCTCACGCCGCCGTTCGGTTTTGCGCTGTTCTACCTGCGCAGCGTGGCGGCTCGCCAGGACTACAACGACAAGGTCACGGGCAAGTTGATCCCGGCCGTCACCACGGCGCAGATCTACAAAGGCTCGATCGCCTTCATCGTGCTGCAGCTGATCATGGTCGCCGTGATCCTGTTCAACCCGCAGCTCGTCACCGGCAACCTCGACAAGGCGGTCAACATGGACGGCGAAACCGCCCGCGACCTGCTGCTCGACATGGCCCCGCCCTCGGGCGAGGAAGGCTATGGCGGTGCCGAGGACCCAGGCGCCGAGGGCGAAGCCCCGGCCGAAGGCGAGGAGCCCAAGCCCGAGGGCGAGGAGCAGGAAGAAGACCCCGCCAAGGCGCTGCAGGAAAGCCTCAAGCCCAACAGCAACTGAGCGCCGCCGTGCAGATCGACGTCAAGGTGCTCGACCCGCGCATGGCGGGCCAGTTGCCCGGTTACGCCACACCGGGCAGCGCCGGCCTCGACCTGCGCGCCTGCCTGGACGCGCCGCTGGTGCTGGCCCCCAATGCGTGGCAACTGGTGCCCACGGGACTGGCCATTCACCTGGCCGATCCGGGGTATGCGGCCATGATCCTGCCGCGGTCGGGGCTGGGCCACAAACACGGCATCGTGCTCGGCAACCTGGTGGGCCTGATCGACAGCGACTACCAGGGCCAGCTCATGGTCAGCGCCTGGAACCGCAGCGACGTGGCGTTCACCATCGAGCCCATGGAGCGCATCGCGCAGATGGTCATCGTGCCCGTGGTACAGGCGCAGTTCCGGGTGGTCGACGAATTTGCCGCGCCCAGCGAGCGCGGCGCCGGCGGCTACGGGTCCACCGGGCGCGGCTGACCCGGCTGGCCCTGTCAGTGCAGCGTGGGCGGGGTCGGCGGGGCCGCCGATTCGTCCAGCTGGGTGCGGAAGAAGCCGGTGCCCAGCGTGCCTTGCCCGATCTCGTCGACCGTGGCTTCGCGCACCGAGTGCAGCTTGAGGTGGATGCGGATGGCGATGCCCGCCAGCGGGTGGTTGCCATCCAGCACCACGTGGTCCGGGTAAATGTCGCTCACAAAGTACAGCCGGTCGCGCGGTGCTGCCGGGTTGCAGCCGGGGGGCAGCCCCTCGAACCCCATGCCTTCCTCGAGCTCGGCGGGAAAGCGATCGCGCGGTTCGAGGAACAGCAGGCGGTCGTCGTAGTCGCCAAAGGCGTCGATCGGCTCGAGGTGCAGGTCCACCGTGTCGCCCGCCTCATGGCCTTGCAAGGCCTCTTCGATCTTGGCCAGCAGGTCGTCGCCGCCCACCAGGAATTCCACCGGTTCGTCCAGCACGTCCAGTTCTTCGCCCAGGGTGTCCTTGAGCGTCCAGGTCAGCGCCACGACGCACTGGGGCGTGACGACCATCGGGTCTTGATCCTTGCGTTTCATCCGACAATTCTCCCATGACCATCCCCATCGACGAGCCCACCGCCCTGCTGGGCGGCCTGACGCCGGCGCAGTTCATGCGCCGCCACTGGCAGAAGAAGCCTTTGTTGATCCGCCAGGCGATCCCTGCGTTCCAGCCCCCGGTGGACCGGGCGGCGCTCTTCGGGCTGGCGGCGCGGGAGGGCGTCGAGTCGCGCCTGATCGCGCGCCAGAAGGGGCGCTGGACCTTGCGCCAGGGCCCGTTGGCGCGGCGCGCGCTGCCCCCGCTGGGCCGGACCGGCTGGACCTTGCTGGTGCAGGGCGTCGATCTGCATGTGGACGCCGCCCACGAGCTGCTGCGCCGTTTCCGCTTTGCGCCCGACGCCCGGCTGGACGACCTGATGGTGTCCTGGGCCAGCGATGGCGGTGGCGTCGGCCCGCATTTCGACAGCTACGACGTGTTCCTGCTGCAGGCCACCGGCCGCCGCCGCTGGCGAATCGGCCGCCAGACCGACCTGAGCCTTCAGCCCGGCGTACCGCTCAAGATCCTGCAGAGGTTCGAGCCCGAGCAGGAGTTCGTGCTCGAACCCGGCGACATGCTGTACCTGCCGCCGCGCTGGGCGCACGACGGCGACGCGGTGGGGGGCGACTGCATGACGTGTTCGATCGGTTTCCGGGCGCCGCAGCGCGGCGGGCTGGCCGGCGAGCTGATGCAGCGCATGGCCGACGGTATCGAGGACGAACTGCTGTACCGCGACCCGGCGCAACCCGCCACCGTCGAACCGGCCCGCATGCCCGCCGCCCTGACGGCCTTCGCGGCGGATGCCGTGCAGCGCGCCCTGCGCGACCCGGACGCACTGGCCCTGGCGCTGGGCGAGGTGATGACCGAGCCCAAGCCCGGCACCTGGTTCGACGAACCCGTGGCGCCCTGGGCGCCGGGCGCCTTGCGGCTCGACCGGCGCACGCGCATGATGTACGACGACCGCACCGTGTACATCAATGGCGAGGGCTTCCGGGCGGGCGGCGCCGACGCCCGCCTGATGCGCCGCCTGGCCGACCAGCGTGGCCTCACCGACCGAGATGTGCAGCGCGCCAGCGCCGACGCGCTGGCCCTGCTGCAGGACTGGCACGAGGCCGGCTGGTTGCACCTGGACCGAACGGTCGTGGCCTGACAGGAAGGGAACCCCATGCAGAACGATCCACCTTCTGATGCCCGGACCGACGAGGCTGAACCGGCAGGACCCGCATTGCCCGAAGGCCGGCTGCTCGGCCGTGTCGCTTTCTCGGACGCCGTTCGCGCCGCGATGGCGGTGGCGGCCCGTGAGGGGTGGTCGATGCTGGTCCTGGCGGACGATGATTTCAGCGACTGGCCGTTGGGTGAGCGTGCCGTGATCGACAGCCTGAACGCCTGGGCCCATCAGGGCCGGCGGATGCGCCTGCTGGCGCGCGACTTCCAGCCGCTGCGGCTGCAGCAGCCGCGCTTCGTTCAATGGCGAACCACCTGGGCCCACCTGATCGAGGCGCATGCCCTGCCGCACCTGTCGGTGCAGGAAATTCCGAGCGTGATCTGGTCGCCCGCCTGGACCCTGGAGCGCTTGGACCCGGTGCGCAGCAACTGCGTGGCCGAGCGGGGCGCCGAGCGCCGGGTGGCGCTGCGCGAGCGGCTGGACGACTGGTGGGCCAAGGGGCGGCCGGCGTTCGCGCCGACCACGCTCGGCCTGTAGTTCGCGCCGACCACCCTCGGCCTGTGGTTCGCGCCGACCACGCTCGGCCTGTGGCCGCTCCGGCGGGTGCCGGTGGTCAGTTCAGGTCGCCCGCCAGCAACTGGACGATGCGCTGCGCGTTGGCCGAGCGGTCGGGCTGGCCCTGGGCGTCCAGCACCGACACGGTGGTGGTCTCGGCAGCGGTCTTGACCAGAATGCGGTAGCGCTGGGGCGTGGGCTGCTTGGTCTCGGCACCGAACAGGCGGCTGATGAAGCCGGGCTTCTCGGTGGCCATCACCGGTTCCACGTAGCGCACGAAGTACGTGCCTTCGGTCCGGTTGCGGTCTTCCACCGTGAAGCCGCTGCGATCGAGCGACAGGCCCACGCGCCGCCAGGCGCGGTCGAAGTTGTCGTTGAGCTGCAGCACCGGCTGGTTGTTCACCGTGGCCACCCGGGTGGCCTGGCGCGTGGGCGCGGTGGCCACCACGGCCTGGGCCTGCGCCTCGCTCACGCCCAGTTTGATCATCAGGCGGCGCAGGAATTCGGTTTCGAGTTCGGTGTCGGCCGGCCGCGGCTGCCACACGGTGGCGTCCTTGTCGGTGGTGCTGTAGACCTCGACCATGCCGCGGTGCGACACGTAGATCTCGGTGGCGTTGGCGCCGGTGCGTTCCACCCGGGTGCGGAACTTGTCGCGCTCGCCGGTGGAGTAGAGGCTGTCGAACACGCGGCCCAGTGTGGAGCGGATGATGTCCTGCGGGATCTTGGCGCGGTTCTCGGCCCAGTCGGTTTCCATGATGCCGAGCGTTTCCTGGTCCACATCGAGCAGGAAGCCGTTTTCCTGCCAGAACTCGCGGATGGGGCCCCACACCTGGGCGGCGGGGCGGTCGACCACCAGCCAGCGCTGCGCGCCCGCGCGCTCGATGCGCACGTCGCCCACCTGCACCGGCGCCGTGCCCGCGCCGGGTGCGGTGGCGGCGTTGTTCTGGCTGGTCTGGTAGCCGCTGGCGGTGACGGCCGCGCCAGGCACCATGTAGCGCGAATCGCGGCTGAGCTGGGTCAGGTCGGGCGGCACGTCGAGCGTGCTGCCGCGCGCGGCGCTCTTGTAGTCGATGCGGTCTTCCTGGAGGACCGAGCAGCCGGTGGCCAGCAGGGCGGCACAGGCCACCAGGCCCAGGCGTTGGAGGGTGCGCGCGGACGAAACGGTTTGGGGCAGCGGCATGGGCATCGGGGGTGTCGGGGTGGGAAAAGGGATCAGCCCGTGGAATCAGCCCAGCAGGCCGGACTCGCGCAGCGCAGCCTCGACCTGAGGCACGAGCTGGCGGGACATTGGCGTGAGCGGCAGGCGCATGGCTTCGCCGCACAGGCCGAGGCGGGACATGGCCCACTTGAGCGGGATCGGGTTGGACTCGCAGAACAGCTGCTTGTGCAGCGGCATGAGGCGCTTCTGGATCGCCATTGCCTTGGCCGCTTCGCCAGCCAGGGCAGCCACGCAGAGTTCGTGCATGGCGCGCGGCGCCACGTTGGCCGTGACGCTGACGTTGCCGTGCCCGCCGCAGAGCATCAGCGCCACGGCGGTGGGGTCGTCACCGGAATAGATGGCAAAGCCTTCGGGCGCCTCGCGGATGAGCCATTGCGCGCGCTCGATGTTGCCGGTGGCTTCCTTGATGCCGACGATGCCCTTGACCTGCGCCAGCCGCAGGACGGTGTCGACCTGCATGTCGGCCACGGTGCGCCCGGGCACGTTGTACAGCACGATGGGCAGGTCGCCGGTGGCTTCGGCGATGGCCTTGAAGTGCTGGAACTGGCCTTCCTGCGTGGGCTTGTTGTAGTAGGGCACCACCTGCAGCTGGCAGTCGGCACCGACCTGGCGGGCAAAGCGGGCCAGGTTGATGGCCTCGGCAGTGGAGTTGGCGCCACAGCCGGCCATGATGGGCACGCGCTTGTTCGCCTGCTCGACCGACACGCGGATGATCTCGCAGTGCTCTTCGACCGTGACGGTCGGCGACTCGCCGGTGGTGCCCACCACGCCGATGCAGTCGGTGCCCTCGGCGATGTGCCAGTCGATGAGCTTGCGCAGACCGGCGTAGTCGATGCTGCCGTCGGGGTTCATGGGCGTGGCCAGGGCCACGATGCTGCCGGTGATCATTTGCATGGCGGATCGTTGTGTCGGTGCGGACTTGCCGCGCGCACCGGGCGCCCTTGGAGGGCGAGAGAACGCTGCATTCTACCCAGCGGCATCCAGCAGGAACCGGGGCGACGGCGCAGCGTCCTGGCGGACTTCGCGCACCGCGGCCAGGCGCTGCACGAACCGGTCGGGTGCTTCGCAGAATCCGTCTTCGTAGGCAATGGTGCGAAGACCCTCGGCAGCGGCGAGCAGTTCCCCGGGGCGCAACAGGAAATCGGGTCGGGAAGGCTTGCCGATGCGGGCTTGGTCGATGCCGAAGGTTTCGTAGATCAGCACCCCGCCGGGTGCCACGCTGGCCACCAGGGTGGGCAGCAGCGCGCGCCAGAGGTAGTTGGTGACCACCACCGCTGCGAACTGCTCCCCGGCCAGCGGCCAGGGACCGTTCTCGATGTCGGCCTGCAGCGTGCGCCCCACACCGGCCACCGCCGCGAGCGCCTCGGCGTCGCGGTCGATACCCACCACCGGGTGACCGCGATTGGCAAACCAGCGCAGGTGGCGACCGCGGCCGCACGCCACGTCGAGCACCGTGCCGCCTGGCGCCACCAGGTGCGACCAGCGCCGCACCCAGGTCGAGGGTGCTTCGGTGCCGTGCATCAGAAGCAGCTCCAGACGCGGTCGGCGAGATCGATGAGGAACGAAGGGCGCTGGTACAGCGCAAAGGTGCCCAGCAGCGCCGCGACAGCGGCCGCCCAGACCAGTGCCCGCTGCCACGCCATCATGCCGCCGCCCCCGCCGGGCGCGTGGCCCGCGCAATCGGTGCTTCCTTGACGGGCAGGTTGACCAGCGCGGCGAACACGCCCAGGGCGATCGAGATGTACCAGACCACGTCGTAGCTGCCGGTGCGGTCGTACAGGTAGCCGCCGAGCCACACACCCAGGAAGCTGCCGATCTGGTGGCTGAAGAACACGAAGCCGCCCAGCATGGACAGGTGGGCCACCCCGAAGATCTGCGCCACGGTGGCGTTGGTGGGCGGAATGGTCGACAGCCACAGCAGGCCCATGACGGCCGAGAACACGTAAACGCTCATGGGCGTGAGCGGCGCCCACAGGAACAGCGCGATGGCGACCGCGCGGCCGAAGTAGATGAACGCCAGGATGTGGCGCTTGGGCATGCGCTGGCCCAGCGTGCCGGCGGCGTAGGTGCCGACCACGTTGAAAAGCCCGATCAGCGCCAGCGCGTAGCTGGCCACCTGCGGCGACAGGCCGTTGTCCTTGAGGTAGCTCGGCATGTGCACGCCGATGAAGACCACCTGGAAGCCGCAGACGAAGTAGCCCGCCATCAGCAACTGGAAGCTGCGGTAGCGGAAGGCCTCGCGCAGCGCCTGGACGATGGTCTGCTCGCGCTTGGGCGGCGCGCTGCCGGTGAACCCCGGTTCGCGCAGGCCCATGGCCAGCGGGGCGATCAGCAGCACGGCCACCGCCAGCGCCAGCAGTGCGTTCTGCCAGCCCAGGGTCTCGATCAGCCAGCCCTCGACCGGGACCATGAGGAACTGGCCGAAAGAGCCCGCGGCTGCGGCCACGCCCATGGCCCAGGAGCGGCGTTCGGCGGGCAACTGCCGGCCGATGACACCGTAGATGACGGCGTAGGTGGTGCCGGCGTGGGCGGCACCGATCAGGATGCCCGTGGTGAGCGCGAAGCCGAGCGTCGAGGTCGACAGCGCCATGCCGGTGAGCCCCAGCCCGTACAGGCCGGCACCGACCACCAGCACCCGGAAGGCCCCGAACCGGTCGGCCGCCATGCCCGCGAAGATGCCGAACACGCCCCAGGCCAGGTTCTGCACCGCCAGCGCGAACGCAAAGGTCTCGCGGCTCCAGCCCTGGGCCTGCGTGATGGGTTGCAACCACAGGCCGAAGCCGTGGCGGATGCCCATGGACAGGGTGACGATGAGGGCGCCGCAGGCGAGCACCTGCAGGGCGGAAAGGCGCGGCGCGCCCGGGTGGGTCGGGTTCATGCCCCGGATTGTGCCCAAGGGTGCCGGTCTTCGCTGGCGCCGCAGGGGCGTGTGGCGTTGACATTTCTGCCCGCCTTTGTTGCGTGGGCGGCATCGGTGGCGCGCCGGCCAGTGAATCCTGTGGATATATCCAGTGGTGACCGCCGCGCGAGCCTACAATCCGCGCCCATGGCAAGCACCCCCTCCTCTTATTCGGAAGGCTCCATCCGCGTCCTCAAGGGGCTGGAGCCGGTCAAGCAGCGGCCGGGCATGTACACCCGCACCGACAACCCGCTGCACATCATTCAGGAAGTGCTGGACAACGCGGCCGACGAGGCCCTGGCGGGGTTCGGCAAGAAGATCAAGGTCACGCTGCACACCGACGGGTCGGTGAGCGTGGAAGACGAAGGGCGCGGCATTCCTTTCGGCCTGCACCCCGAAGAACAGGCGCCGGTGGTCGAGCTGGTGTTCACCCGGCTGCACGCGGGCGGCAAGTTCGACAAGGGCAAGGGCGGCGCCTACAGCTTCTCCGGCGGCCTGCACGGCGTGGGCGTGAGCGTCACGAACGCGCTGTCCAAGCGGCTCGAGGTGGTCAGCCACCGCGAAGGGCAGGTGGCCAGGCTGGCGTTTTCCGGCGGCGACGTGATCGAGCCGCTGGCCCTGGCGCCGCGCGGCGAGGGCGACCGCAAGCAGGGCACCACCGTGCGCGCATGGCCCGATGCGAAGTACTTCGAATCGGCCGCGCTGCCCATGACCGAGCTGATGCACCTGCTGCGCAGCAAGGCCGTGCTGATGCCCGGCGTGACCATGCAGCTTTTCGTGGAGAAAACGAAGGATACCCAGACCTGGCAGTACAAGGGCGGCCTGCGCGACTACCTCCAGCAGACCCTGACCGCCGACCCGGTGATCCCCATGTTCGAGGGCGAGGGCTTCGCCGACGCCGGGCACGACAGCTTTGCCGAAGGCGAGGGCGCCAGCTGGTGCGTCGCCTTCACCGAAGACGGCGCACCCGTGCGCGAAAGCTACGTCAACCTGATTCCCACCAGCGCGGGCGGCACGCACGACAGCGGCCTGCGCGACGGCCTGTTCCAGGCCGTCAAGAACTTCATCGACCTGCACGCGCTGCTGCCCAAAGGCGTCAAGCTGTTGCCCGAAGACGTGTTCGCCCGCGCCTCGTATGTGCTGTCGGCCAAGGTGCTCGACCCGCAGTTCCAGGGCCAGATCAAGGAGCGCCTGAACTCGCGCGACGCGGTGCGGCTGGTGTCGGGCTTCGTGCGGCCGGCGCTCGAGCTCTGGCTCAACCAACATGTGGACTATGGCCGCAAGCTCGCCGAACTCGCCATCAAGGCGGCCCAGACGCGCCAGCGCGCCGGGCAGAAGGTGGAGAAACGCAAAGGCAGCGGCGTGGCCGTGTTGCCCGGCAAGCTCACCGACTGCGAAAGCCGCGACCTCAACCACAACGAGATCTTTCTGGTCGAGGGCGATTCGGCCGGCGGCAGCGCCAAGATGGGCCGCGACAAGGAATGCCAGGCCATCCTGCCGCTGCGCGGCAAGGTGCTCAACACCTGGGAGGTCGAGCGCGACCGGCTGTTTGCCAACAACGAGATCCACGACATCGCGGTGGCGATCGGTGTCGACCCGCATGGCCCGAACGACACGCCCGACCTGTCCGGCCTGCGCTACGGCAAGGTCTGCATCCTGAGCGACGCCGACGTCGACGGCTCGCACATCCAGGTGCTGCTGCTCACGCTGTTCTTCCGCCACTTCCCCAAACTCATCGAGAACGGCAATGTGTACGTGGCGCGCCCGCCGCTGTTCCGGGTCGACATGCCGGCGCGTGGCAAGAAGCCCGCGGCCAAGGTGTATGCCCTCGACGAAGGCGAACTGCACGCCATCCTCGACAAGGCCGCCAAGGAAGGGCTGGCGGCCGACAAGTGCCAGGTGAGCCGCTTCAAGGGCCTCGGCGAAATGAGCGCCGAGCAGCTGTGGGACACCACCCTCAACCCCGACACCCGCCGCCTGCTGCCGGTCACCCTGGGCGCCCACGATTTCGCCACCACCGAAGCGCGCATCACGCAACTCATGGGCAAGGGCGAAGCCGCGGCGCGGCGCGAACTCATGGAACTCCACGGTGACGCGGTGGAGGTTGACATCTGATGATTGACGTGAACAACCCCGAACTGCCGCTGGCCGACCCCGGCAGCGACGATTCCCTCGCCGGCTACGCCCAGCGCGCCTACCTCGAATACGCACTTTCCGTGGTGAAGGGCCGGGCCTTGCCCGACGTGTGCGACGGCCAGAAGCCGGTGCAGCGGCGCATCCTGTACAGCATGGAACGCATGGGGCTGAGCTATGGCGGCCCCAACAACAACACCGCGGCGCGCCCGGTGAAGAGCGCGCGTGTGGTGGGCGACGTGCTCGGCCGCTTTCACCCGCACGGCGATCAGGCCGCGTACGACGCGCTGGTGCGCATGGCGCAGGACTTCGCGCAGCGCTACCCCCTCATCGATGGCCAGGGCAACTTCGGATCGCGCGACGGCGACGGCGCCGCGGCCATGCGCTACACCGAAGCCCGGCTGGCGAAGATCACCACCCTGCTGCTCGACGAGATCGACCAGGGCACGGTCGATTTCGTGCCCAACTACGACGGCTCCACCACCGAGCCGAAGCAGCTGCCCGCGCGCCTGCCCTTTAACCTGCTCAACGGCGCCAGCGGCATCGCGGTGGGCCTGGCCACCGAGGTGCCGAGCCACAACCTGCGCGAGGTCGCCGACGCCTGCGTGGCGCTGATCAAGAACCCGAAGCTGGGCGACGAAGACCTGCTGGCGATCGTTCCGGGCCCCGACTACCCGGGCGGCGGCCAGATCATCAGCCCCGCTGGCGATATTGCCGACGCTTACCGCACCGGCCGCGGCAGCCTGAAGGTGCGCGCGCGCTGGAAGATCGAAGACCTGGCGCGGGGCCAGTGGCAACTGGTGGTGACCGAACTGCCGCCGGGCACCAGCTCGCAGAAGGTCCTCGAGGAAATCGAGGAGTTCACCAACCCCAAGGTGAAGGCCGGCAAGAAGGCGCTCACGCAGGAGCAGAACCAGCTCAAGGCCAGCATCCTCGCGGTGCTCGACGGCGTGCGCGACGAGTCGAGCAAGGACGCGCCGGTGCGCCTGGTGTTCGAGCCCAAGAGCAGCCGCATCGAGCAGGCCGAACTCATCACGCAACTGCTGGCGCACACCAGCCTGGAGACCTCGGCGCCGATCAACCTCACGGTCATCGGCATCGATGGCCGCCCGGTGCAGAAGTCGCTGCGGCAGATGCTGGTCGAGTGGATCGAATTCCGCCAGA
Organism: Hydrogenophaga sp. XSHU_21; assembly: GCA_046604145.1. Taxonomy (GTDB): domain Bacteria; phylum Pseudomonadota; class Gammaproteobacteria; order Burkholderiales; family Burkholderiaceae_C; genus Hydrogenophaga. The sequence goes on along the minus strand of JBKIXD010000002.1, from coordinate 128,049 downwards.
CCACCATCACGCGCCGTTCGCAGCACCGCCTGAACAAGGTGCTCGAGCGCATCCACATCCTCGAAGGTCGGCAGCTGGTGCTGCTCAACATCGACGAGGTGATCGCGATCATCCGCGCCAGCGACGAGCCCAAGGCGGCGCTGATCGAGCGCTTCCGCCTGAGCGACCGGCAGGCCGAGGACATCCTCGAAATCCGGCTGCGCCAGCTCGCGCGGCTGGAGGCCATCAAGATCGAACAGGAGCTGAAGGACCTGCGCGAAGAGCAGGGCAAGCTCGAAGACATCCTGGCCAACCCGGCGAGCCTGCGGCGCCTGATGGTCAAGGAAATCGAAGCCGATGCCAAGGTGTTTGCCGATGCGCGACGGACCTTGATCCAGGCCGAGAAAAAGGCCGTGGCCGAGATCAAGGTGGTCGACGAACCGGTGACGGTGGTGGTGTCCAGCAAGGGCTGGGTGCGCGCCCGATCGGGCCACAGCCACGACGCGACGGGTTTTGCCTTCAAGGCCGGCGACGGGCTCTACGGCACGTTCGAGTGCCGCACGGTGGACACCCTCATCGTCATCGGCAGCAATGGCCGCGTGTATTCGGTGCCGGTGGCCAGCCTGCCCGGTGCCCGGGGCGACGGGCAGCCGATCACCACCCTGATCGACCTGGAAAGCGGCACCCAGCCGCTGCACTACTTTGCCGGTCCGGCCAACGCGGCCCTGCTCCTGTCGAGCAGCGGCGGCTACGGCTTCATTGCCACGGTGGAATCGATGATTTCGCGGCAGAAGGGTGGCAAGGCCTTCATCGGCCTGGGCGATGGTGAAACGCCCTGCGCGCCGTCACACGCCGCGTTCACCTCGGGCAGCCTGCCGCTGCCACCAGCCACCCACGTGTGTTGCGCGTCCACCGGCGGGCGCATCCTCACCTTCGAGATCAGCGAACTCAAGCAGATGGACAAGGGCGGCCGCGGCCTGATGCTGATCGACCTGGAGCCCAAGGACACCCTGGCCGGCGCCGCGGCCTACACGCGCAGCGTGAAGATCGAAGGCATCGGCCGGGGCGGCAAGGAGCGCGACGAGACGCTGGAAATCCGCAGCCTGAACAACGCGCGCGCCGCGCGCGGCCGCAAGGGCAAGGCGGCCGATCTGGGCTTCAAGCCCGCGCGGGTCACGCGCGTCGAGTGAACGCATGGCGGGCGGCGCGCTCACGCTCGACGCGCTGCGCCGCCACGCCATCGCGCGCAGCCTGTTCAAGCCGCAAACGCTGCCGGCCGCGGTGCGCCGCCTCGGCTTCGTGCAGGCCGACCCGATGCGCGCCCCTGCGCGCGCGCAAGACCTGATCCTTCACCACCGAGTGCGCGACTACTGCGCGGGCGACCTGGAACGCCGCTATGAGCGCCTGGGGCTCGAAGAAGACGCTTTCGTCAACTACGGCTTCGTGCCGCGCGACATGCTGGCGCTGATGCACCCGCGCCCCCCGCGCGAGCCCTGGGACGAGGCCACCATCCGCCGCGCGCGCGAGCTGCTGGCCTTTGTGCGCGAGCGCGGCAGCGCGCACCCTCGCGAGGTGGGCGAGGCCTTTGCCCACCACGGCCGCGTGGCCGGTTACTGGGGGGGCGATCTCAACGCCAGCACACGCCTGCTCGACCGCATGCACCACCGCGGCTGGTTGCGGGTGCGCCGGCGCGAAGCGGGCACGCGCGTGTACGAAGCCATGGACCACGCCCCGCAGGATGACAGCCCCGCCGCGCGCCAGGCGCGCGCCGAGGCCCTGGTCGATGCCATCGTGAACCTGTACGCGCCGCTGCCCGCGCCCAGCCTGGGTTACCTCGTCACGCTGCTGCGCTACGGCGCGCCGCACCTGGCGACCGAAACCCGCGCCGTGCTGAAGACCGCGCGCACGCGCTACGGCCACGCGGTGGTCGACGGCACCGTGTGGTTCTGGCCGGCCGACGAAAACCCCGCCTCACGCCGCCACCAGCCCGACGCCGCCGTGCGCCTGCTCGCGCCCTTCGACCCCGTGGTGTGGGACCGGCGCCGCTTCGAGCTGCTGTGGGGCTGGGCCTACCGCTTCGAGGCCTATGTGCCCGCCCCGCGCCGCACCATGGGCCACTACGCGCTGCCGCTGCTGTGGGGCGAGCAGATGCTGGGCTGGGCCAACATGCGCCTGGAGCGCGGGCGCCTGGTGCATGAACCGGGCTTCGTGTCGGGCAAGGCCCCGCGCGACCCAGCCTTCACGCGCGCGCTCGACGAAGCGCTGGCGCGCTTCGACACCTTTCTGTCGGGTTACGGGCGCGCCGCGGCCGGGCCCGGGGAGCAATGAACATGGAAGCTGGCGATGTCACCGGCGTGCTGATCGCCCTCGCGGTCGGGGTGCTGGCCTTTGTGGTGTCGCGCCAAGCCATGCGGCTTTTCGCCCGCAAGCGCGCAGATCGGGAGAAGGCGGTGGCCGAAGCCACTCAGAGCCGCCAGGTGCGGCGCGCGAACCAGCGCCGCCAGCGCTGATCGCCGCGAACGCCAACCGCGCTTACGCCAACTCGGCGATCAGCTCGATTTCGACGCACGCACCCATCGGGATCTGGGCCACGCCGAAGGCGCTGCGGGCGTGCTTGCCGGCGTCGCCGAACACCTCGCCCAGCAGCTCGCTGCAGCCATTGGTGACGAGGTGCTGTTCGGTGAAGGTGGCGGTGCTGTTCACCAGGCTCATCACCTTGACGATGCGGGTCACGTCGTCAAGCGTCTTGCCGGCGGCCTGGCACGCCGCCTGCAGCGTGCCCATGAGGTCGATGGCGATGGCGCGCGCCGCGGCCTTGCCTTCTTCGGTGTCCATGGTCAGGCCGAGCTGGCCGACCCAGGGCTTGCCGTCCTTGCGCGCGATGTGGCCGCTGAGAAAGACCAGTTTGCCGGTCTGCACGTAAGGCACGTAGGCCGCGGCGGGGGTGGAAACGGGGGGCAGGGTGATGCCGAGTTGCTTGAGCCTGGCAAGTGCGCTCATGGGGCGACGCTCCGGTGGGTCGTGAAGGAGCGGCTCATTCTATCGGCGGCCCGCCAGCGCCCGCCGATTCACCGCGGTTCGTGAATTCGCCGGGCGGAGCCACGGTGACGGCCACGTCCAGCGTGTGTTGGGCCCCTCCCTGGATCACGCCGCGCATGGGCGATACGTCGCTGAAGTCGCGGCCGATGGCCAGGGTGACGTATTCCTCGCCCGGGCTGCCCCAGCCACAGCGGTTGTTGGTGGGGTCGAAATCGAACCACTGGCCGGGATGTTCGTCGGTGCCGGGCGCATAGACCGACACCCAGGCGTGCGAGGCGTCGGCGCCCACCAGGCGCGGGCGGCCGGGCGGTGGCTGGGTGAGCAGGTAGCCGCTCACGTATCGCGCCGGCAGGCCCAGGCTGCGCAGGCAGCCGATCATGATGTGCGCGAAATCCTGGCAGACCCCTTTGCCCTGGGCCAGTGCCTCCAGTGCGGGGGTGTTCACTTCGGTGCTGGCGGTCTCGTACACCAGTTCGGCGTGCACGCGTTCCATGAGCGCGCGCGCGGCCTGAAGCAGGGGCGTGCCGGGGGCAAAGGCCGGCCGCGCCCAGGCGCTGAACGCTTCGTCGCGCGGCACCATGGGGGACGCATAGGCGAACTCGGCCGCGGGTTCGTAAGGCGCGTTCACGCGGTAGCGGAAGAACTCGCGCGCACGTTCCCAGGTCATGGTTTTCCAGGGCGCACCTTCGGGCAGCGGCCTGGGGGCGGTGGTCGACACGGTGCTGTCGGCCGTCACGGTGAGCGCGTCGTGCGGAGCCTGCTGGGCGAAGAAGGTGCGTACGTTGCCGTAGGCGTCCTCGGTCTGGTGGCGGGCAGCGGGCGGCGGGTCGATGGACAGGTGGTGCGCCAGCACGCGCTGCAGGGCGGTGGGGCGGGGCGACAGGTGCAGCATGTGCTGCGCCATGTCGACCGGGGTGAGGTAGTGGTAGGTCGTCTGGTGGTGCACGCGCAGTTCCATGGCGTTCTCCTCAGATCGACAGGCTCTGCGTGCCCTGGTCGGCGTGGCTGAAGTGAAGCCGGGTGATGTCGTTGGAGAGCTCCACGGCGGCGGCTTCGCATTGGTCCAGCAGCTCGGCCAGGGCCGTCCAGGCGCGCCGGCCTTCGCTGTCGCGTTGCCAGTTGCTCAGCTCGGTCAGTTCCCACTCCGCCGGATCGGGCAGGCGGCGCGCGAACTCGGCGTCTTGCGGGGCGACGCTCTGGCCCAGGCGCGCCAGGCGCGCGCGCAGGGTCTGCACCACCCAGGCCAGTGAACGGGGGTTGTCCCGGTCCAGCACCAGCAGGTCGATCAGTGCCACCATGTCGCGGCGCTGCTGGTACTGGGCGTGGAAGGTGATGGTGGAGTCGAAGAGCGCCACCATGGCCTCGAATCCGGCGGGTTCGTGCACGCTGCCGGTCTCCAGACCCAGGGCCAGGGCGCGCGACAGGGTCACCAGGCGCTCGATGTGGCGCCCGATCGAGAGCAGGCGCCAGCCGTCGTCGCGCACCATGCGGTCGGTCTGGGAGCCGGTGATGGCGGCCAGCATCTCGCTGGCTTCCTGCAGCATGGACTGTGCTTCGCCGGTGGCGTACTCGGCGTCTTCGGCCAACCGGGCCGCCGAGCCCGCGAAGCCTGCGTGCGTGACTTCGATGAGGTTCCAGTGTTCGCGGGAGAGCCGTTCGCGCACGTGCGAGGCGGCGTGTTTGAGGGCGCCGAGGTTGAAGCCCACGCTGAAGGAGCTGGCCGCCTGTGCCTTGCCCGGCGCGGGCGCCAGGTTCGCCATGAGACAGCGGGCAAACAGGCGCGACGAGTGCGCGGCATCGGGCACGTCGGGCAGCACCAGCGAGTTCTCGCGCGAGACGGCCGACAGCCAGCCCAGCAACGCCTCGGTGCCGGGCTCTTCGCCGTCGAGTTGATCGAGCACGATCTGCGACAGCCGCACCGTGTTTTCGGCGCGTTCGGTGTAGCGGCCGAGCCAGAACAGGTTCTCGGCCGCGCGGCTGGTCACCGGCTGCTTCTGCTGGGCAATCGACAGCGACGAGGGCTGGAAGTTGAGCAGGCTGGTGTGGTCGACCGGCCCGTTGGTGAGCACCCAGCAATCGGCGCTGCTGCCGCCGCGCTGCATGGCCGCCACCAGTTGCCCGCGTGGCGCCAGCCGCACCAGCCCGCCGGGCAGCACCCGCCACGACCCCGCGCCGTCGGCCAGGGCGAACACGCGCAGCATGGTGGAACGGGGCAGGATGCGTTCGCCTGCCCAGGTCGGTGTCTGCGACAGGGGCAGGAAGGACTGCACGGTGTAGTCCTCGGGGCGCCTCACCATGCGCCCGGACCATTCATCGAGTTCGCGCGGGCTCAGCGCCTGGCCGATCGCCGTGTCGAGCCCCGACTGCGGGTAGGTGGGCTTGATCACCCCGTCTTTCAGCAAGGGCAGCACGCTGCGCAGGGCGGCGTCCTCGCCGCACCACCAGGCGGCCAGCGACGGCATGGCCAGGGGTTCGCCCAGCAGGTGTTCGCTGATCGCCGGCAGAAAGCCCAGCAGCGCGCTCGATTCGAGGGGCGCCGACCCGGGGGCGTTGGCCAGCAGCAGGTTGCCCGCGCGGATGGCCTGCAGCAGGCCGGGCACACCCAGCCGCGAATCGCTGCGCAGTTCCAGCGGGTCGAGCCATTCGTCATCCAGCCGCTTGATGAGCGCGTGCACGGGCTCCAGACCGCTCAAGGTCTTGAGGTACACGCGCTGGTCGCGCACCGTGAGGTCGTTGCCCTCGACCAGGGTGAGGCCCAGGTATCGCGCCAGGTAGGCGTGCTCGAAATAGGTTTCGTTGTAAGGCCCCGGCGTGAGCAGTGCAATGCGCGCGTTGGCGCCTTCGGGCGCCATGGCCTTGATGCCGTCCATGAGGGCGCGGTAGCTGGCCGCCAGCCGCTGCACACGCATGCCCGCAAAGGCCTTGGGGAACTGGCGCGCGATGGCGATGCGGTTTTCGAGCAGGTAGCCCAGGCCTGAGGGCGCCTGCGTGCGCTGGCCCACCACCCACCAACGGCCATCCGGTCCGTGGGCAAGGTCGAAGCCCACGATGTGCAGCCAGGTGCCCCCGCGCGGTTGCACCCCCTGCATGGCGCGCAGGTAGCCCGGGTGGCCCTGCACCAGGGCCGCCGGCAGCAGCGCACGCTTGAGGAGTTCGCGTTCGCCGTACAGGTCGGCCAGCATGGCGTTGAGCAGACGCGCCCGCTGGGCCACGCCGGCCTCGATCTGCGCCCAGTCGGCGGGACCCACCAGCATGGGGAACAGGTCGAGCGACCACGGCCGCTGCACGCCGCCGGCGTCGGCATAGACGTTGTAGGTCACGCCGTTGTCGCGGATCTGGCGCTGCAGGTTTTCAGCGCGGCGGTTCAGGTCGGCCAGCCCGTCGTGACCGATGTGGTCGAAGAAATCGGCCCAGGCCGGCGCAAGCCCGTGCGCGCCTTCGCCCCGCAGTTCGTCGAAGTGGCCCGCATCGGCCGCCATCGACAGCGACAACGCCCACTCGCCCGGGTGCTCGGGCGTGAGGTCGTCGAACAGGGAATCGCGGGGGTCGGTGCTCACGGCGCCCAGTATGCCTGCGGGGATTCGCCGCGCTTCAGGTTCTCAGGTCGAGCGTGCACGGGAATTCACGGTTGACCGGCTCGGGCTGCACCTTCAGGCGACCGGGTGTGTGCCCCATCTGGAAGAAGCGCGCCAGGCGACGGCTCTCCGCCTCGAAGGCGTTGATGGGGAAGGTGTCGTAGTTGCGGCCGCCCGGGTGCGACACGTGGTACTGGCAGCCGCCCAGCGAGCGCTCGGACCAGGTGTCCACGATGTCGAACGTGAGCGGCGCGTGGACGCCGATCGAAGGGTGCAGCGCCGACGGTGGAGCCCAGGCCTTGTAGCGAACGCCCGCCACCCATTCACCGGCGATGCCGGTGTTGTGCAGAGGCAGCACGCGGCCGTTGCAGGTGATGGCGTGGCGCCGGTCGGTCCACCCGCGCACGTGCACCTCGACGCGCTCCAGCGATGAATCGACATATCGCACCGTGCCGCCGGGCGCACCCTGCTCACCCATGACGTGCCAGGGTTCGAGGGCGCTGCGCAGGGTGAGCTCGATGCCACGCGCCGAGACCTCGCCGATCAGCGGGAAGCGGAATTCGAAGTGCGGGGCGAACCAGGCCATGTCGAACCCGTAGCCGAATTCGCGCAGGTCGTCGATGACGTCCTGGAAGTCCATGCGGATGTAGGTCGGCAGCAGCCAGCGGTCGTGCAGTTCGGTGCCCCAGCGCGCCAGCGGCGCGCGCAGCGGTTTTTGCCAGAAGCGCGCCACCAGCGCGCGCAGCAGCAGCTGCTGCGCCACGCTCATGCGGGCGTGCGGCGGCATCTCGAAGGCACGAAGCTCGAGCAGGCCCAGACGCCCGGTGGGCCCGTCGGGTGAGTACAGCTTGTCGATGCAGAACTCGCTGCGGTGCGTGTTGCCGGTGACATCGACCAGGATGTTGCGCAGGGTGCGGTCGACGAACCAGGGTGGCACGTCGTTGCCGTACACGCTGGCGGCCTTTTCGATCTGCGCCAGCGCGATCTCCAGTTCGTACACCTGGTCGTTGCGCGCCTCGTCCACGCGCGGCGCCTGACTGGTGGGGCCGATGAACAGGCCGCTGAACAGGTAGCTCAGCGAGGGGTGGTTGTGCCAGTAGGTCAGCAGGCTGCCCAGCACGTCGGGCCGGCGCAGGAAAGGCGAGTCGGCCGGCGTGGCGCCGCCCAGCACGAAGTGGTTGCCACCCCCGGTGCCGGTGTGGCGCCCGTCGGTCATGAACTTCTCGGCGCACAGCCGCGTCTGGAAGGCGGCCTCGTACAGGAACTCGGTGTGTTCGACCAGCTCCCCCCAGTTGTGGGCCGGGTGGATGTTGACCTCGATCACACCCGGGTCGGGCGTGATCTGGAGCATCTTCAGCCGCGGATCGCGCGGCGGCGGATAGCCTTCCAGCACCACCTTCACGCCCAGTCGCTCGGCCGTGTCTTCCACCGCCGACAGCAGGGCCAGGTAGTCCTCGAGCCGGGCCATGGGGGGCATGAACACGTAGAGGTGCTGGCTGCGGCCACCGCCCTGTTTCTCGGCCTTCGGGCCGTTGGCGCGCTGCGGATCGCGGGCTTCCACGCAGAGCGCCGTGCGGGTGAGCCAGCCCGCCGATTCGCCGCGCCCGGGCAGGCGAGCGGACACGGTTTGCGGGCCCTGGCCGGCGGCGCCCGCCGTGGCCATGCCGGGGGCAGCGCCTGCGCCGGACGCCGCGGCATCGGGCGACAGCGGCGTGGCCTGGAGCGACACCGTGCCTCCTTCGGCGAAGCCGCCGCCGGTGGTGTGGGGCGCGATCTGCGCACGCAGGCGGCTGCCGGCGGGCAGGGGTTCGCGCGGCGCGAAGGGGTCCTGCTCGATGAAGAGGGGCTGGTCGCCCGCACTGGCCCAAGGCAGCGAATCCAGCGGCAGGCGGTAGCCCATCGGGGAATCGCCGGGGATCAGGTACATGCGTTCGTCGCGGAAAAACCAGGGCCCGGTGGACCACACGGTGCCCCCCAGCGTGGGGTTTCCGGCGTTGGCCTGCAGCGGCAGCACATAGCCCACCACCGCGTCCAGGCCTTGCGCGAACAGGCGCCGCAGCCGCGCCCGCTCCAGTTCGTCGTCGAGCTTGCTGTCGAACGGATCCACGTTCACCGGCAGGCGGCGTTCGCGCCACAGGTAGTACCAGGTGTCTTCGTGGCCCGGTGTGATGAACTGGGTGGACAGCCCGAGCCGGCGGGCCAGCGCCTGCGTGAAGCGGCGGGCGTCGTCGCTGTTGTGGTGGGCCTCTTCGCGTTCGTCGGCCAGCAGGGCGGGGTTGTGCCAGCAGGGCTGGCCGTCGGCGCGCCAGAACACCGACAGCGCCCAGCGCGGCAGCTGTTCGCCCGGGTACCACTTGCCCTGGCCCATGTGGACGAACCCGCCCGCGCCGTACCGGTCGCGCAGGCGGCCCAGCAGTTCGGTGGCATAGCCCCGCTTGGTGGGGCCCATGGCGTCGGTGTTCCATTCGGCGGCATCGCGGTCGCTGGTGGCGACATAGGTGGGCTCGCCGCCCTGGGTCAGCCGCACGTCGTGCTTCACCAGATCGACGTCGACCTGTTCGCCCAGCGCCAGCACCGCCGCCCACTGATCGTCGGTGTAGGGGCGGGTCACGCGCGGGGACTCGTACACGCGCGTCACCTGCATGTGGTGCTCGAACGTCACCTCGCTCTTGTCGACCGCGCCTTCCACCGGGGCCGCGCTGCCCGGCTGGGGCGTGCAGGCCAGTGGCACGTGGCCTTCGCCCGCCAGCAGGCCCGAGGTCGGGTCGAGCCCGATCCAGCCGGCACCGGGCAGGAACACCTCGCACCAGGCGTGCAGGTCGGTGAAGTCCTTTTCGGGTCCGCTGGGGCCGTCGAGCGCCTTCACGTCGGGGGCCAGCTGGATCAGGTAGCCCGACACGAAGCGCGCCGCCAGGCCGAGGTGGCGCAGCATCTGCACCAGCAGCCAGCCGCTGTCGCGGCACGAACCCCGCTTGAGCTTGAGGGTCTGCTCGGGCGTCTGCACGCCCGGCTCCATGCGGATCGTGTAGTCGATGTCGCGCTGGAGGCGCTGGTTGATGGCCACCAGAAAGTCGATCGTGCGCTGCTCCCCGCGGTCCACGCCGTCGAGGTAGGCCTTGAGCAAAGGCGTCATCGGCTCGGTGGCCAGATACGGTGCCAGTTCGCGGCGCTGCGCCTCGTCATACTCGAACGGCACGGTTTCGGCGTGGGGCTCGAGAAAGAAGTCGAACGGGTTGTGGACCGCCATCTCGACCACGAGGTCGATGGTGATCTTGAATTCGCGCGTGGGCTCGGGGAACACCAGCCTGGCCTGGTAGTTGGCGAACGGGTCCTGCTGCCAGTTGATGAAGTGCTGCGCGGGTTCGATGCGCTGGGAGTACGACAGGACCTTGGTGCGGCTGTGGGGGGCTGGCCGCAGGCGAACCACCTGCGGGCCCAGGCGCACGAGCCGGTCGTAGCGGTAGTGGGTGATGTGGCTCAGGGCGACGTGGATGGCCATGCGACGGGCTTTCAGGGAGGACAACGATGAGCCAGGTGGCGGTCGGCCGCGCGCTCGCGCGGACATGGGCCATGCTAGCAAGACCTGCGCCACAAGGCGATGACGGTATCCGTCCGCGCCCCTGGCGCTTGGGCTGGTGGCTGGCCGGCTGGGTGGCTGGCACGGCGTTGATGATGCACCTGCCCGTGCTGTGGACAACCCGGGCCTTTGTCGCCGTGGGCGCAGGCGGGTTGGTCGTGCTGGCCTGGCGCGCCCGCCCGGGCTGGTGGCTGTCGGGCCTGGCGCTGGCCTTCGCGGTCGCGGGGCTGCGGGCCGGCCATCTGCAGGCCGACCAGCTCGACCCCGCGCTTGAAGGGCGCGATGTTCAGGTGGTGGGGCGCGTGGCGTCGCTGCCGCAGCAGGATGCGTCGGGCGACCGTTTCGAATTCGTGATCGAGCGGGCCGACCTGGCCGGCGCGCCGGTGGCGCTGCCTTCGCGCGTGCTGCTGGGCTGGTACCGCGGGCTGCAGCACGGCGGCGAGGCGGGCTGGTCGCTGGCCGAGGGTAGCCCGGGCCTGAGGGTGGGTGATCGCTGGTCGCTGCCGGTGCGGCTGAAGCGGCCGCACGGTGCCGTCAACCCGCACGGTTTCGACCGCGAGCGCTGGCTGCGCGAGCAGGGCATCGGCGCCACCGGCCACGTGCGCACCGGTGCCCGTGCGCCCCCGGCCGAACGGCTGGGCGCCTCGCCCTGGCACCCGATCGACCGGGCCCGGCAGGCGCTGTCGCAAGCCATCGACGCGCGCCTGGGCGATCGGCGGGCCGCGGGGGTGATTGCCGCGCTGGTGGTCGGTGACCAGGCCGCCATCGAGCGCGCCGACTGGACCTTGTTCCGCGACAGCGCAACCGCCCACCTCATGGCGGTGAGCGGCATGCACATCACCTTGTTTGCCTGGCTGGCCACCGGCCTGCTGGCGCTGGCGTGGCGGGTGCTGGGTCGCCATTGGCCTGCCTTGCCCATGCGTTGGCCGGCGACCCACGCAGCGGGTTGGGGCGGCGTGCTGTGTGCCACGGCCTATGCCTTGCTGGCGGGCTGGGGCGTGCCGGCGCAGCGCACGGTGCTCATGCTGATGGTGGTGGTGGCGCTGCGCCTGTCGGTGCGGCGCTGGCCGTGGCCGGCGGTGTGGCTGCTGGCCATGGCGCTGGTCCTCATGCTCGACCCGTGGGCATGGCTGTCGCCCGGTTTCTGGCTCAGCTTTGTGGCCGTGGCGGTGCTGTTCTCGGCCGGCTCCTTGCGGCACGGCGAGGCACCCCGCGGGTTGCGCGACCGCCTGGGCCGGCCGCTGCGCGCCCTGCTGCGCGAGCAGGCCCTGATGACGGTGGCCCTGGCGCCGCTGGGGCTGCTGCTGTTCGGGCAGTTTTCGGTGGTCGGGCTGGCCGCCAACCTGATCGCCATTCCTTGGGTGACCTTGCTGGTCACGCCCTTGGCGTTGCTGGGTGTGTTGTGGCCATGGCTCTGGTCGCTGGCCGCCTGGGCGGTGGACGCCATGGGGGTGGTGCTCCAGGCCATGGTGGCCTGGCCCATGGCGGTGGTGCACCGCCCCGCGCTGCCCGGATGGCTGGGGCTGGCCGCGGTGATCGGGGGCGCGCTGGCGGCGCTGCGATGTCCGCCCCAGCTTCGCGTGGCGGGCTTGCTGCTGGTGGTGCCGGCGCTGTGCTGGACGCCGCCGAGACCGCCCTCCGGTGTGTTCGAGGTGCTGGCCATCGACGTGGGGCAGGGCAGTGCCGTGCTGGTGCGAACCGCCACCCACGACCTGCTGTACGACAGCGGCCCGCGCTGGAACCCCGAGGCCGACGCCGGCGATCGGGTGGTGATTCCGTTGTTGCGCGCGCTCGGCGCCCACCCCGATGTGGTGGTCATCAGCCACCGCGACAGCGACCATTCGGGCGGGGCATCGGCGGTGCAGGCCGCCTACCCCGAAGCGCGGTGGCTGTCTTCTTACGACGACGACCCTGCGCGCCGGTGCCTCGCCGGGCAGCGATGGCGGTGGGACGGGGTGGATTTCGAGGTGCTGCACCCCGGGCCCGTGCACTACGCCAATGCCGCCCTGTCGACCAACGCCATGTCGTGCGTGCTGCGCATCGTGGCGCCCGGCGGCACGGCCTGGCTGGCCGGCGACATTCCCGCCGAACAGGAAACGGCCCTGGCCCTGGCCCGACCGGACGAACGCGCCACGTTGCTGCTGGCGCCCCACCATGGCAGCAAGACGTCATCGAGCCCGGTGCTGCTCAACACCTTGCAGCCGCACCGGGTGGTGGTCCAGTCGGGCTACCGCAACCGCTTCGGTCACCCCGCGCGCGGGGTGATCGACCGCTACGAGGCCCGAGGCATCGCGTGGATCGATACCCCCCGTTGCGGCGCGGCCACGTGGCGCAGCGACGCGCCGGACGCCCTGCGCTGCGAGCGGCAGGTGCAGCGGCGCCACTGGCGCCACCCCGATTCGGGACACCCCGCCCCTCTGGCTGGCCCGGACCTTGCTATGCTGCCGACAGGAGAAGAACAGCCATGAGCAGCCGACCGATGTTCGATGAAATGCACGCCTCGCCCACCGAAGTGCGCGAGCACTATCAGCGGTATGCGCGGTGGCTGGCCCAGCAACCCGACGACGTGATGGCGGCGCGGCGCGAAGAGGCCGAGATGATCTTCCGCCGGGTCGGGATCACCTTTGCCGTGTATGGCGCCAAGGACGAAGACGGCGCCGGCACCGAGCGCCTGATTCCCTTCGACCTGATTCCGCGCGTCATCCCGGCCCACGAATGGCGCAGCATGGAAGAAGGGCTGGTGCAGCGCGTGACCGCGCTCAACCGCTTCATCCACGACGTCTACCACGGGCAGGAAATCATCAAGGCCGGCGTGATCCCGGCCGAGCAGATCTTCCAGAACGCGCAGTTCCGCCCCGAGATGATGGGCGTGGCCGTGCCGCACCAGATCTACTCGCACATCGCCGGCATCGACATCGTGCGCGCGCCCAACGCCGACGGGGTGGGCGAGTACTACGTGCTCGAAGACAACCTGCGCGTGCCCAGCGGCGTGAGCTACATGCTCGAAGACCGCAAGATGATGATGCGGCTGTTCCCCGAACTCTTCAGCGAGAACCGGGTGGCGCCGGTGGCCCATTACCCTGACCTGCTGCTCGAAACGCTGCGCGCCGTGAGCCCCGCCACCACGGCCGAGCCCACGGTGGTCGTGCTCACGCCGGGCATGTACAACAGCGCCTACTTTGAACACGCGTTCCTGGCCCAGCAGATGGGGGTGGAACTGGTCGAAGGCCAGGACCTGTTCGTCCGCGACAACTTCGTCTACATGCGCACCACGCGCGGCCCCAAGCGGGTCGACGTGATCTACCGCCGCGTCGACGACGACTTCCTGGACCCGCTGGTGTTCCGCCCCACGTCCACGCTGGGCTGTGCCGGGCTGCTGGGCGTGTACCGCAGCGGCAACGTGGCCATCTGCAACGCGGTGGGCACCGGGGTGGCCGACGACAAATCGATCTACCCCTACGTGCCGAAAATGATCGAGTTCTACCTCGGCCAGAAGCCCATCCTGAGCAACGTGCCCACCTACATGGGCCGCAACCCCGAAGACCTGAAGTACATCCTGGCCAACCTCAAGGACCTGGTCGTCAAGGAGGTGCACGGCGCAGGCGGCTACGGCATGCTGGTCGGGCCGGCGTCCACCAAGGCCGAGATCGAGGAATTCCGCCACGCCGTGCTCGCCAAGCCCGAGGGCTACATCGCGCAACCCACGCTGTCGCTGTCCACCTGCCCCACCTACGTGCAAAGCGGTGTGGCCCCGCGCCACATCGATCTGCGGCCCTTCGTGCTGTCGGGCAAGGAGGTCCAGATGGTGCCCGGCGGACTCACCCGCGTGGCGCTGAAGGAGGGGTCGCTGGTGGTCAATTCGTCGCAGGGCGGTGGCACCAAGGACACCTGGATTCTTGAAGACTGACGGGAGAACAAGATGCTTTCAAGAACTGCCGACCACCTCTTCTGGATGTCCCGCTACACCGAGCGCGCGGAGAACACCGCGCGCATGCTCGACGTCAACTACCAGACCTCGCTGCTGCCGCAATCGGCGGCGGTGGCGCAGGTGGGCTGGGAGGGCCTGCTGACCATCAGCGAGCTCATGCCGGCCTTCCGCACCAAGTACGGTGACAACGCGGTCACGCCGCGCAACGTGCTCGACTTCATGGTGCGCGACGAGAACAACCCGTCCAGCATCGTCGCCTGCCTGCGCGCCGCCCGCGAGAACGCCCGCGCGGTGCGCGGCGCGCTGACCACCGAGCTCTGGGAAATGCAGAACCAGACCTGGCTCGAGCTCAACCGCGTGCTGCAGGGCAAGGGCTTCGAGCGCGATCCCGGTCAGTTCTTCGAGTGGGTCAAGTTCCGCTCGCACCTGTCGCGTGGCGTGGCCATCGGCACCATGCTGCAGGACGAGGCCTTCCACTTCTACCGCATGGGCACGTTCCTCGAGCGCGCCGACAACACCGCCCGCCTGCTCGACGTGAAGTTCCACGCCGTGCACAGCGACTTCTTCGGTGCCGCCAGCGAGCTCGACCAGGAGTACGACTTCTATCACTGGAGCGCGATCCTGCGCAGCGTGAGCGGCTTCGAGGTCTACCGCAAGGTGTACCGCGACGTGATCACACCCGAGCGCGTGGCCGAACTGCTGATCCTGCGCGCCGACATGCCGCGCAGCCTGGCGGCCAGCCTGAACGAGGTGGTGAACAACCTGGGCGTGGTGGCCAACGACCACAGCGCCGAGACATTGCGCCGCGCGGGCAAGCTCAAGGCCGAGCTGCAGTACGGCCGCATCGACGAAATCCTGGCCACCGGCCTGCACGCCTACCTCACGCAGTTCCTCGACCGCGTGAACGAACTGGGCTGGCGCATCAGCCAGGATTTTCTGGTGCCGACCAGCTGAGCGGACCGGGCCGGTTCAGACCCTCAGGAACCGCGCCGGGTCGTGCTCGCGGATCGACACCACCGGTGAAGCCGGCAGGCTGTCGATGTCCGAGAACCGCTCACGCCACATCAGCGCCGCGTCGATGAAGCGGTGCACGCGGGCGCTGACCAGCTCGCTGGTCCATCCGTGGTTGCCGATGTCCATGCACAGCACGACCTCGTTGAACTCGCGGTCGATGGCCAGTGTGGCGCCACCGGTTTCCGAGCAGAACAGGTTGGCGGTCAGCAGGCGTTCGTAAACGGCTTCGCGGTTGCCGGCCGGCAGCGGCCCCAGCGGGCTGTACACATGCAGCAGGTGGCTGCCGCTGGCCTCGAAGTTGATGTCGATCGATTCGTCCACCCGCAGGCGTGCGCAGCCCCGCGCGTCGAGCTGCAGGTCGGGTGACCCCAGTGCAGTGGCCAGGGCCTGGATGACCTCGTGCGTGTTCATTCTTTGGTGGCCTGGTTGAGGTGCAAGAGGAGCGCGGGAGGCGCGACCACCGACACGGTGCCGTCGGGGGCAATGCGGAGTTCGAGGCTGAACCGCGCGCCGCTGGTGCCCGGATCGAGATCGATCCGTTCGTCGTCGGAGACGCGCGTGATCCGCTGGATGTCGTGCAGGCTTCGGTCGCATTTCAGCCTCAACGCCCCGTCGTCGCCGCGCCGGATGGTGTAGGTGGTCTGCGGTGTTTCAGCGGTCAGGTATCCCGAGACGCCCATGCACCGAATCGGGCTTTCGGGTCCGGCCATGATCTCTTCGAACACCAGGGGCAGGTTCTGATTGGCCACTTTCGAGAGGGTGGCCAGTTGTGTTTCGGTGGTTGCAAGCCCGCGCAGCGCATCCACGCCCCGCTGCAGTTGGGCCGCTCGGTTCGGGTCGCCTTGCGAGGCCAGCGTGTCCGGGTTGATCAACGGCGCGAGCAAACCGTCGGGTTGCTCGACAAGGTACCGGGCGCGCGGCAGATCTTTCCAGAACGCATCGTCCACGCCCGGATCGGCCTGCGCGCTGGTGGACGGTTTGAAGGGCGTGTCCATGGTGGCCGCCAGGTTGTCCCGCAGGAGGTCACGGGCCGTCTGGTCGAGCACCTCCGGCGTTGCCGATGGACCGAAACGCCAGGGGTCGACGCCCATCGTCATCAGCACCTGAAGCGCTTCGGTGGTCAGGCCATTCAGCAGGGCCGGGTCGTCGTCCTTCGTGTCATCGGGCGCTGCGTTGTCCGCCAGGCCGGCCGCGGTGGCGGCCTCGTCCAGCAGGGCAGCCAGGGCAATGTCGATTCCGCCCATCTGCCTGCCCCGCAAGGCGTGGGGATCGTTTTCGCGGTAGCGCCCGTCCATGACCTGTGCTGCGGCGTTTCGCCGGAGCGCCAGACGCAGGGCGGCGATCTCGGGCGAGCCCAACCGTTGCACGACGCGGGCGAGCGCATCGGGCGTCAAGCGGGCCACGGCGCTGCGGACCAACTCGCGATGGACCCTGAACAGGTCTTCGGCACCGTCCATCGATTCACCCAGATCGACATAGACACCGACCGCCCGAACGCCCGCCACTTCGGCGTCCATCATCAGTTTGATCGCCCGGTCGAGCCGACCGTCAACGAATTCGGTGAGTGCCGAGCCGACCAGATCCCCGTAGGCGGCGCGCGCCGCCTGTTTGCGTTCTTCGATGGCGTCGATGATGGGCGCGGTCACCGAGGTCAGGCCCAGTTTGTCGAGGCCCTGTTTCAAGGCGACCAGCGACCGATGGTCCAGCGCATGGAGCGGCAGGGAGCGCCGATCGAGCTCGTCGGTCAGCCGGGCAACGAGCAAGGTCAGCCTTTGTTCTGCCCGCGCGACATCCTGAGAAAGGTCGCGTCCTGTGCCGGAGGCAAACCGGCGCAGTGCTGCGATGGCGCCGATGCTCGGGTCGATCACGTGCGCCAATGCATTCAACCAGTCGGTCGGTGCCATGGCAGGGGCTGCCGGGTTCAGCAGCGCCTCGAACGCCGACAGACCGGCTTCGATGTCGGCGGTGGTCGATTCGAGGCGGTTCTCGAGCGCCTCGATGACCAGCTGGTCCAGAGGACCGAACCCGGTTCCGTGGCCGAGTCCTGGCGAGACGAGCAGGGTCTGAAGATCGCTTGCCGGCAGGTCTTTCAGCAGGGTTTGCAGGCTTGCCGTGTTCGCCATGTCTTTGGCGAGGTGGTCGGCCAGCACTTCCTTGTGGACACACGCCACCTCGGCGTTCGTCGGCCTCAACCCGTGGTTTTCAAGGTGGACCCGCGCCTGTCCCCGCATCGAGGCGAAGGCGGTCGCCGCTGCACCGGGGTGCTCGGCGACGTGGTCGACGCCAGATTTCATGAGCTGGACCATCTTCACCGACAGCGGACCGAGGGCGGCACCCGCCCGCTTTGCGCACACATCGGTTCGCACTTTCTCGATCCGCTCCAGCAGTGCGCGTGTCGGCAGGACAGCGGCGTCATCGAGCGGCTTGCGCAGCTGTCGGGTCAGTCCGCGCTCCAGCTTCTTGAGCTGGTCCATGTCCATGTGGTCGAGATGCACCCGCAGTCTGGCATCGAGCACTTTGGAGGGGTCCTCGTCCGCATGGCTGGCGGCCGCCGTCGCGCTGGTCTGGCAGCTGCCTGCAAGGCTTTCGATGGCCTTTGGGTCATCCGCTGTCGACACCAGCAGTTGCAACAGGTCGCCCACCCGGTGGCTGCAGTCGCGCAGTGCCATGCGGAACCGTGCGTCGGCCCGAACGCCGTTGGGTGTGATGGCGTTGGCCAGCCGGGTGGCTTTGGCCGCCAGGTGGCTGGCCACGCGCGAGGGCAGGGACCGGGGCGGCTTGCCCTCCGCGGCGCGAAATCGGTGACCGCTGGCGCGCCCGAGCGGCTGGTCGCCGAAGTCCCGGAACAGGTTGACGGTCTGGGCGGTTTTGATCGGGTCGACTGGCATGGGTGGCTCGCTGGTGGGTCCAGCCTTGAGTCACCCGGCCCGGCCAACGGTTCCCGCGCCGTCAGCGCGTTGCGTCCACCGCCGCTTTCACCGCCTCGCCCAGCTCGATCACGGCCAGCGCGTAGTAGCTGCTCCAGTTGTAGCGCGTGACCACATAGAAGTTCTCGGTGCCGGCCACATAGCTGCTGGGCGCGCCGGCGTTCTGCAGTTCGACCAGCGCGAACTTGCCGGTGTGGCGCAGGGCATCGCCTTCGACGATGGCCCCCTTGGCGAGGAAGTTCTCGAGGCTGAAGGTGGGCAGGATGTCCGGGGCCAGCAGGGTTTCCAGGTCGAGCCGCGTCGGGTCGAAGCGCACCGGGTGGTGTGTGGGCAGGCCGGTCTGCCAGCCAAACGCCTTGAAGTAGTTGGCCACCGAGCCGATCACGTCGGCCTGGCTGTCGAACAGGTCCACCTTGCCGTCGCCGTCGAAGTCGATCGCGTACTTCACCCAGCTGCTCGGCATGAACTGGGGCCAGCCCATGGCGCCGGCAAAGCTGCCGAGCAGGCTGTGCGGGTCGGTGCCGGTGCGCTGCGTGAAGCTGAGGAACTGCTCGAGTTCGTCGCGGAAGAAGGCGCTGCGCGCGGCCGCGCGCGGGTGAACCGCCGGAAAGTCGAACGTGAGCGTGGTCAGGGCGTCCATCACCTTGTGGGTGCCCATGTGCCTGCCGTACAGCGTTTCAACGCCGATGACGCCGACGATGAGCGCCGCGGGCACGCCGAACTGCGCTTCGGCGCGCTCCAGGGTGGCCCGGTTGGCCTGCCAGAAGCGCTGGCCGGCCGCCAGGCGCACCGGTTCGATGAACCGCGCCCGGTAGGCGGCCCAGTTCTTGGGCACGCCGACGGGCGGTGGCGTGACCCCGCGAATGGCCTCGACCGAACGGCTGGCCCGGCCGATCTGGTCGCGCACCCAGGCGGCGTCCAGTCCGCGGCGCGCCGCGAGGTCGTCGGCAAAGGCCATGGCCGCGGGCAGGTCGCGGTAGAGGAATTCGGGCGCGGCCGCGCGCTCGCGGGGGCGGCGCTTGGATGCCGCCGCGTCGCTGGAGGGCGTCGGGGCGGTTTGTGCGTGAAGTACGGGGGTGCAGGCACCGGCCAGCAGGGCCAGCGCGATCGATCGGCGTTTCATTGCGCCGATTTCATCACGGCGCGCGGTGTCCGGACCAGTCCAGTTGGCGAAAGTCCCGCCGCAGGCGGGCCATGTCGTCGGCGCTGGTGCGCGCATACCGCTGGGCCTCCAGCCGCAGCAGCCACTGCGCCAGCGCCTGCGTGTGCGCGCTGTGGCCCAGTTTCTCCTGCAACCGCCGCGCCAGCTCGCGCGGTGGCGTCTCGTCGCCCGATTCAACGCCCGCGGCGGCCAGCCGCTTGCGGGCCCGCTGGAGCAGGCGCAGCCACGGATCGTGGTGCTGCCGTTCCCACAGCGCCCACAGCGCGCCCGCCAGGCTCACCACCACGACCACCCCCAGCAGCACGTAGGCCAGGTCCTGCCAGCTCGGCGAGCTGAAGCCCATCGAGCGCAGCAGGTCGAACTGGTTGTCCTGCGTGTAGTTCAGGACCCACTGGTTCCAGGTGTTGTTGAGCGCTTCCCAGTTGGCGCGCAGCAGGGCGATGAGGTTGGGGTTGAAGGCGGCCTGGATGGCGCCCGCCACCACGCCGGTCGGCGCCTGCAGGCGCTGGACCGAGCCGATGCGGCCCGGAAACACGGCGCTGGTCGGGTCCACACGCACCCAGCCTTCGCCCTGCAGCCAGACCTCGGTCCAGGCGTGTGCGTCGCGCTGGCGCACGGTCCAGTAGCCGTCGACGCTGTTGACCTCGCCGCCCTGGTAGCCGGTGACCACCCGGGCCGGAATGTCCATCGCGCGCATGAGCACGGTGAAGGCGCTGGCGATGTGCTCGCAGAAGCCGCGCTTGCGGTCGAACCAGAATTCGTCGGCGGTGTGCTGACCATACACGCCGGGCTCCAGCGTGTAGGTGTAGCCGCCGGTGCGCAGGCGGTTCATGGTGGCTTGCACCAGCGCGCGGGCATGCTCCGGACCGGCGCCGAACTCGCGCCGCAGCTCCTGCGCCAGTTGCAGCGTGCGCGGGTTGAAGCCGGGCGGCAGCTCCAGGTAATCCTGCAGGCCCAGGTTGTATTCCACCGGGCCATGCCGGAAATCGAGGTGGCTTTCGGCCTGGTAGCGCACCAGCGAGCCGATCGGGCGTTGCGTGAGCCACTGCAGGTCGGCTGTCATCCGGGCCCGGTTGCCCGGCAGTTCCGGCGCGGTGGTGGCGGCTTCGAGCACGAACAGCCAGCGGCGCCGGTTGGGCTCCATGGTCACTTCGTACCGGACCGGTTCGCCCAGGGTGCGCAGTTCGTCGCTGAGCCGCAGCGGCGGCGGAAAACCTGACTGCGAGGGGCTCCACTGGCGGCCGTCGAAACGGCCCAGCACCGGTCCCCGGAAGTAAATCAGACCAGCCGGTGGCGGGCGGTCTTCGAAGCGCACCCGCAGCGCGATCGAGTCGTCCAGCGCCAGCGACGCGATGTCGCCGACGCGCATCTCTTCGGACAGGCCGCTGGTGCCACTCGGGTTTTCGTTGGGCACGCCCCAGAGCGGCGAAATGCGCGGAAACAGCAGGAACAGCACCAGCATGATCGGCGCCCCCAGCAGCGCCATGCCGCCCGCCACCCGCGCGGCCTGCGCCAGGGTGGGCCGGCCGGCGGGCATGTGGGCGTTCACCAGCGCGGTCAGCAGCCCCAGCAGCGCGACCAGGATGCCCGCTGCCGTGACCAGCGTCTGGGAATAGAAGAAGTGGGTGAGCAGCGTGAAGAAGCCGAGAAAGAACACCACGAAGGCGTCGCGGCGGGCGCGAAGTTCGAGCGTCTTGAGTGCCAGCAGCACCACCACCAGCGTGACCCCGGCGTTCTGCCCCAGCAGGGTGCCGTGGCTGACCCAGGTGGCCGCCAGTGCCACGATCAGCAGGCCGGCGCGCCACGGCCAGCCGGGCAGCGGCCGCCCCTGCAGCGCCAGCCAGCCGCGCCACACCAGCAGCGCCGCGGTCAGCCCGGTGGTCCAGGCCGGAATGTGCGGGGCCTGCAACGCCACCACCCAGCCGATCACGCCCAGCAGGAACAGCGTGTCGCGGGTGTCGCGCGGCATCAGTGGCCGCGCCGCACCGGTCAGGGCATGGGCGGTCAGCACAGCGCCAGTGCCTCCAGGCAACGCAGCCGGTGCGCCGGGCCCTGGTCGGGCGCGATCTGCCGCCCGGGCAGGCGCAGGCCGTAGTCCAGCCCCAGCCGGTCGGCCATCAGCACCCACGCGGTCAGGCGGGAAATTCGGCCTTCAAGGCCGGTGCCGCCGCACTGGTGGATGTCGAGCCAGAGCTCCTGGCGCTGGCTGGACATCGAATCCCGGCTGACCAGGTCGTCGCGGCCTGCGGCGAAGCTTTGGGCGGCTTTCTTCCACACCACGGCCTTCACCGGGTCGCCGCGCTGGTAGGCGCGCACGCCGTCGTATTCGCCGGTGGCGTGCACGCGCGCGCTGCCCGCGCCGCCGCCCAAGGGCTCGCCCGGTGGCAGGGCCGGGGGATGTTCTTCGGGTGAAGGAAACACCAGCACGGTCGAGGCCGGCCGCCAGACCGTCCACACCCGGAACGTGCCCAGCGGGAACAGGGTTTGCGCCGAGAGGGCGGGCACCGGGTGCAAGCCCCTGCCGGGGGCGCTCCAGGCCACCTGCACGGTGTCGTCGCCCTGGGCCGGCACGTCGCTCCAGGCCAAGGCCGGGGCGGCTCCGTCATCGGCCACCACGCCCAGGCCGATGCCGTGCCGGGCGCTGCGGCGCTCGCTCGACAGCCGCACCTGCAGCACCACCGCCTGGTGCGCATGCACCGGCTCGGGCGGGTTCAGGTGCAGCGTGAGCCCGCGCAGGTTGTTGTGGCACACGTGCATGCCCACCAGCGCGCTGCCGGCGAGCAGAAAGGTGAGCAGGTAGCCCAGGTTGAGCTGGTAGTTGATGCTGGCCACCAGCAGCACCACCAGCGTGAGCGCCAGCATGAAGCCGGCGCGGGTGGGCAGGATGTACACATTGCGCTGGGTGAGCGTGAGCGTGTCGGTGGGCCGCAGCCGGTTGTGGAACCACACCTGCACGCGGCGGCGCACGGCGCGCACCGGGTGAGTCCAGCCGGCCAGGCCGCGCGGCCGCCCGGAAACCCGTTCGGGCCCCGGCGCGGGCATGGCGGCCCGCGGGTTGGCACCCAACGCGCTGTCGGGCACGCCCATGGTCATGGCAGCGGCACGGCGTCGAGCATGGCGCGCACCTGCTCGGTCGGGCCGCGCCCGGCGTCGCGCACCGGTATCAGGCGGTGGGCGGTGGTCTGCGGCAGGATGGCGGCGATGTCGTCGGGCGCCACGTAGTCGCGCCCTTGCAGAAATGCCTGGGCCTTGGCCGCGCGCACCACCGCCAGCGCGGCGCGCGGCGACAGGCCTTGCAGAAACCAGCGCCCGCTGCGCGTGGCGGCCACGAGATCCTGCAGGTATTCGAGCACCGGTTCGGCGGTGTGCACGTCGGCCACCGCGCGCTGCAGCCGGGTAAGGTCGTCGGGGGTGAGCGCCGGGTTCAGCGACTCGATCAGCTCGCGCCGGTCCTGCCCGCGCAGCAGTTCGCGCTCGGCCGCCCGGTCGGGGTAGCCCAGGGACAGCCGCATGTGAAACCGGTCGAGCTGCGACTCGGGCAGCGCGTAGGTGCCCAGCTGGTCGTGCGGGTTCTGGGTGGCAATCACGAAGAACGGCTCGGGCAGGGCGCGCGTCTCGCCTTCCACGGTGACCTGTTTTTCCTCCATGGCCTCGAGCAGCGCGCTCTGCGTCTTGGGGCTGGCGCGGTTGATTTCGTCGGCCAGCAGCACCTGGGCAAACACCGGCCCGGGGTGGAACACGAAGGCCTCGCGACCGCGTTCGTAGATCGACACGCCGATCAGGTCGGTCGGCATCAGGTCGGCGGTGAACTGCACGCGCGAGAACTGCAGGCCGAAGGAGCGCGCCAGCGCATGGGCCAGGGTGGTCTTGCCCACGCCCGGCACGTCTTCGATCAGCAGGTGCCCACCGGCCAGCAGGCAGGCCACGCAGTCGTTGACCTGCTGCGGTTTGCCCACGATCACCGTGTTAAGCTGGTTCAACAGTTGTCGGATCTTGACATCCGATTGCTTGATGTTGGCTTGCATAGCCTTTGATTCTCACCGTTGTTTCGAGATGGGCCACGCCACCGGTTATTTCACCCACAAGGCATGCTGGCAGCACGAGATGGGTGCTGGCCACCCCGAGTGTCCTGAACGGCTGGATGCAATCGAGGACCGGTTGCTGGCGTCGGGTCTTGACGTCGCCCTGGAGCGGCGCGAGGCCACGGCCGCCGCCATTGCCGACATCGAGCTCGCGCACGACCGGCTGCACGTGGCGGCGCTGCGCGGACTGGCCGACAACCTCCAGGACGACATCGCGGCCGGCGGCCCCGGTCGCGTTCAGGTCGACCCCGACACCGCCATGAACCCGCACAGCTGGAACGCCATTCTCATGGCCGCGGGTGCCGCCATCGACGCCACCGACGCCGTGATGGCGGGCGAACTGGCCAATGCGTTTTGTGCCGTGCGCCCGCCGGGCCACCACGCCACGCGCAACCGGGCCATGGGCTTCTGTTTCGTCAACAACGTGGCGGTGGCCGCGCGCTACGCGCTGCAGCGCCACGGCCTGCAGCGGGTCGCGGTGATCGACTTCGACGTTCACCACGGCAACGGCACCGAGGACATCGTGGCGGGCGACGACCGCATCCTCATGTGCAGCTTCTACCAGCACCCCTTCTACCCCGCCTGGGACCACGCCACGGCGCCCAACCTGGTGAACCTGCCGGTGCCCGCCTACACGCGGGGCATGGCCATCCGCGAGCTGGTCGACCTGCACTGGATGCCCCGGCTGGACGCGCACCGCCCGCAGATGGTCTTCATCAGCGCCGGCTTCGACGCCCACCGCGAAGACGACATGGCCCAGCTCGGGCTGGTCGAGGCCGATTACGCCTGGATGACCGAGCGCATCAAGTCGGTGGCCGACCGCCATGCCCAGGGCCGCATCGTGAGCTGCCTCGAGGGTGGATACGCCCTGAGCGCCCTGGCCCGCAGCGTCGAGGCACACTTGCGGGTTCTTGCCGGCGTCTGATCCGCCGGGCCCACGTTTCCCTCACCGAGTTTTTTCCATGAGTGTTGCCGCTGCCGCAGCGCCACGCCCGGTCGACGACCTGGGCGCGTGGCTGCAGTCCTTCCTGCAACCGGCCGCGCTGGCCGAAATGGGCGCTCTGGCCCTGGCCGTCGCGCTGGCCTGGGGCTTCACCTGGGCGCTGCGCCGGGCGCTGTCCATGCAGGACGCGCCCAACAGCGTGATGTTCGGCCGCCGCATCTTCGACGGCGCGCTGTTCCCGCTGGTGCTGCTCACGCTGGGCTACGTGGCCCGGGCCGTGCTGACCAAGCTCATGCCGCTCGCCGTGTTCAAGGTGGTCATCCCGGTGCTGGTGTCGCTGGTGGTGATCCGCCTGGGCGTGAAGGTGCTTCAGGTGGCGTTCGAGGAGAAGCCCTGGGTGAAGGTGCTCGAACGCACCATTTCCTGGGTGGCCTGGGGCGCCATGGTGCTCTGGGTGAGCGGGCTGCTGCCGGTGGTGCTGGCCGAAATGGACGACATCACCTGGAAGATCGGCAGCTCCACCCTCAGCCTGCGCACGCTGATCGAAGGCGTCATCACCGCCGGTGCGGTGCTCATCGTGGCGCTCTGGATTTCGTCGGCCATCGAGGCCCGGCTGCTGAAAAACAGCGTCGGCAGCGACCGCTCGCTGCGCAAGGCGGTGAGCAACGCCACCCGCGCGCTGCTGCTGTTCGTGGGCCTCATCGTCGGCCTGTCGGCGGTGGGCATCGACCTCACCGCCTTGTCGGTGCTGGGTGGTGCGGTGGGCGTGGGCATCGGCTTCGGCCTGCAGAAGCTGGCGGCCAACTACGTCAGCGGCTTCGTCATCCTGGCCGAGCGCAGCATGCGCATCGGCGACAACGTGCGGGTCGACAACTTCGAAGGGCGCATCACCGACATCAATGCCCGCTACACGCTGATCCGCAACCTCAACGGCCGCGAGTCCATCGTGCCCAACGAGATCCTGATCACCAACCGGGTCGAGAACCTGTCGCTGGCCGATTCGAAGGTGTGGCAATCCACGGTGGTGTCGGTGGCCTATCACAGCGACATCGACCTGGTGACCCGGCTGCTGATGGATGCCGCGCTGTCGCAGGACCGCGTGCTGAGGGAGCCCGGTCCCTCGGTGGCCTTGTCCAATTTCGGCGCCGACGGCCTGGAGTTCACGCTGGGCTACTGGATGGCCGATCCCGAGAACGGCCAGCTCAACCTGCGCTCGGCCATCAACCGCGCCATCCTCACATCGCTGCGCGACAACAAGGTCGAGATTCCCTACCCGCAGCGCGTGGTGCACGTGCGCGGGGAGGGCGGTCCGGGGGTGGTCAGCGGTTCATGAAACCCGGCAGCCAGAGCGCGATGACCGGAAACGCGACCAGGATGCCCAGCCGAACGACATCGGCGATCACGAACGGCCAGACGCCGCGGAAGATGGCGTTCAGCGGCACCTTCGGCAGCAGCGCATTGACCACGAACAGGTTCATGCCCACCGGGGGCGAGATCATGCCGATCTCGATCACGGTCACGATCAGGATGCCGAACCACACCGGGTCGTAACCCAGGCTGGTGATGATGGGGAAGAACACCGGGATGGTCAGCAGCACCATCGACAGCTCTTCCATCACCAGCCCGAGCAGCACGTAGATGGCCATCATCATCACGACCACCATGATCGGCTCGGGACTGAACTGCAGGATGAAGTCGCGCAGGTCGGCCGGCATGCTGGTGAAGTTGACGAAGCTGGTGAACACCATCGCACCGATCAGGATGGTGAACAGCATCGCGGTGGTGCGCGCGCTTTCCTGAAGGATCTCGAGCAGCACGCGCGGCGTCAGAGAGCCCCGCAGCAGCGCGAAGAAGAACGCGCCTGCGGCGCCCACGCCAGCCCCCTCGGTGGCGGTGAACACGCCGCCATAGATGCCGCCGATGACCAGCGCAAACAGCACCGCCACGCCCCACACGTTGCGAACCGCGCTCATCCGCTCCGCCCAGGTGTGGCGCTTGGCCGCCGGGCCCGCCTCGGGGTCTCGCCAGGTGATGAACACCACCGCCAGGCACAGGCACACGACGGCGACCAGCCCGGGCAGGATGCCGGCAATGAACAGCTTGCCGATGTCGGTCTCGGTGATGATTCCGTAGATCACCATGATGGTGGACGGCGGGATCAGGATCCCCAGCGTGCCGCCCGCTGCGATCGAACCCGAGGCCAGGGCGTCCTTGTAGCCGTGCGCCTTCATTTCGGGGTAGGCCACACGGGTCATGGTGGCGGCGGTGGCAATCGACGAGCCGCAGATGGCACCGAAGCCGCCCGACGCAATGATGCTGGACATGGCCAGCCCGCCGCGCCGGTGCCCCACGAAGGCGTTCGCCGCCTGGAACAGTTCCCGGGCCATGCCGGCGCGGGCCACGAAGTTGCCCATCAGCACGAACAGTGGAATCACCGACAGGGTGTAGGCGAAACCGGTCTCGAAAATGACCTGGCTGGTGCTGGCCAGCGCGGGCTGCCAGCCGCGCAGCAAGGCCAGGCCGGCCAGCCCGGTCATGGTCATGGCCACCGCCAGCGGAATGCGCAGGGCGGCCAGCAGGAAAACGGCCAGAAAGCCGAGGCTGGCTTCGATCATGTCGCTGCTCCGTCGCCGGCGGCGCCATGGAAGCGGGGCTCGGGTGCGCTCACGAACACGAACACCGCGTGGACCAGCGCCGTCACGAACAGGAACGCCGCCATGACCCAGGCGACCGGCGCCATGGGCAGTTGCAGGTAGACCGTGATGTCGCCGTACTCGTTGAAGCGGTCGGCGCGAAGCAGCATGAGCCGGCCCATCCAGGCGAATGCGATGGCGCAGACCAGGTGCACCAGCCGCTGCTGGATGCGGTGCAGCCAGTCGGGAATGAACGGGTCGAGCGAGTCGAACACCACGTGCTCACCCCGCCACGACACCAGTGGCAGGGCCCCGAAGATCACGATCACCATCAGGATCTCGGTGATCTCCAGTCCGCCCGGGACCGAGTGGTTGAAGAACTTGCGGCCGGTGACGTCGACGAGCGTCAGCAGCATGATGGCGAATAGCGCCATCGCAGCCATCAGGCCGGTCGACCAGCGCAGGGCACGGTCCAGGAACTTGAGCATGGCGGGCAGAGGTCAAAAAAACCGGCGGGCAGTCGGGTTGGCGACTGCCCGCCGGTCGGTGCGGCCCGGGGGCCGCGGTGTCACTTCACTTTCTTGATCTCGGCGCGGAATTCGGCCAGCACCGCTTTCGGGTCTTTCAGGCCCTTGGCGGCGGCGGCCGCGGCCCACTTGTCTTCCAGCTCGGCCTGCTTGGCGGCCACCGCCTTGATGAAGGCTTCGTCGGCCTGCACCCGCTGCACGCCCTGGGTTTTCTGCACTTCGCGGCTGGCGGCATCGACCCGATCCCAGCCTTCGCCGAACATGCGCGCGGCGGTTTCGCCCGACAGCTTGTCCACCACCGCCTTGTCCTGGGGCGACAGGGCGTTGTACTTGGCCTGGTTCATCATGAACACGAAGCTGGTGTTGTACAGGCCACCGGGGAAGGTGGTGGCGTGCTTGATCATGCTCAGCCTGAACGAGACGATCGACTCATCGGGGAACAGGGTGCCGTCCATGACGCCGGTGGACAGCAGCTCGAACGATTCCGGCGCCGGCTTGAGCGTGGTGTTCCAGCCCATCAGCTTGGTGAGTTCGTTGATGTTGCCGCCACCGATGCGGAACTTGAGCTTGGCGGCGTCGGCGGCGCTGGTCAGCGGCTGCTTGCTGTTGAAGATCACGCCGGGGCCGTGGGTGAACACGGCCAGCGCCTTGACGCCGCGGTGCTCGCCCAGCGGGGCGAAGTGCTTGTTGTAAATGCGCTGGTAAGCCACCGACGTGGGCACGGCGCTGTCACCCAGGAACGGGAACTCGGCCACCTGGGTGTTGACGAAGCGGCCGGGCGTGTAGCCATCGACCGTGAAGGAGATGTCCACCAGCCCGTCGCGCACCGCGTCGAACGTGCCCGGTGCCGCCGTGACCGCCTTGGGCAGGATGTCGCACTTCATGCGGCCGGCGCTTTCCTTCTCGAGCGTGTCGCACCAGTTTTTCTGGGCCATGCTGAGCGTGTGCGTGGGCGGCACCCAGCTGGAAACCGAAAACACGGTCTGCGCCGAAGCGGCGCCGACGGACAACAGGGTGGCAGAGGCGGTGGCCAGAACGAAACTGAGCTTCATGCGCGGGCTCCGGGAGGGGCGGTTGAGGGGTTGGGCGATTGGTTATGCAACATAAGCAACCGCCGCTGACCCACTATAGGTGAAGGGGCTCGCCGGCCGCCTCCAGACTTACCCGAGTTCACCGACCCGGCGGTCGGCGAATGTCGGCCGGGCGACATCCCGGTGTCCGATGCACGGGCATTGCTGCAATGACCGATGCCGTCGATATAATGCAAAAAAGCACGATCGTTCGATTTCGGTGTCCGCCCGGCGGCACCCCCTTCGACGCCTACAATTCAAGTTGACGTGCACGTCAATTGCGCGACCGAATCAACCCCTACAGGAGCAAACCAGCATGAAGGTTCTCGTCCCCGTCAAACGCGTGGTCGACTACAACGTGAAAGTCCGCGTGAAGAGCGACGGAAGCGGTGTGGACATTGCGAACGTGAAGATGTCCATGAACCCCTTCGACGAGATTGCGGTGGAAGAGGCGGTGCGCCTGAAGGAAAAGGGCGTGGTGAGCGAGGTGATTGCCGTCTCGTGCGGCGTGGCCCAGTGCCAGGAGACGCTGCGCACGGCCATGGCCATCGGGGCCGACCGCGCCATCCTGGTGGAAACCGCCGAAGAACTGCAGCCGCTGGCCGTGGCCAAGCTGCTCAAGGCGCTGGTCGACAAGGAGCAGCCCGGG
The DNA here is from genome assembly GCA_046604145.1 of Hydrogenophaga sp. XSHU_21. Lineage (GTDB taxonomy): Bacteria > Pseudomonadota > Gammaproteobacteria > Burkholderiales > Burkholderiaceae_C > Hydrogenophaga. The sequence goes on along the minus strand of JBKIXD010000002.1, from coordinate 98,944 downwards.
CTGGTGATCCTGGGCAAGCAGGCGATCGACGACGACGCCAACCAGACCGGCCAGATGCTGGCCGCGCTGGCCGACCTGCCGCAGGGCACCTTTGCCAGCAAGGTCGAGGTGGCCGGTGAGAAGGTCAAGGTCACGCGCGAGGTCGATGGCGGTCTGGAGACGCTCGAACTCAGCCTGCCTGCCGTGGTGACGACCGACCTGCGCCTGAACGAGCCGCGCTACGTCACGCTGCCCAACATCATGAAGGCCAAGAAGAAGCCGCTGGAGACGCTCAAGCCCGAAGACCTCGGGGTGGACGTCAAGCCGCGGCTGAAGACGCTCAAGGTGGTCGAGCCCGCCGGGCGCAAGGCCGGCATCAAGGTGGCCGATGTGGCCGCCCTGGTCGACAAGCTCAAGAACGAAGCCAAAGTGATCTGAGGAGCGCACTGAAATGACTGCACTGGTTATTGCCGAACACGACAACGGCTCCGTCAAGGGCGCCACCCTCAACACCGTCACCGCGGCCGTGGCCTGCGGCGGCGACGTGCACGTGCTGATCGCCGGGCACAACGCCGGGGCTGCTGCGGCGGCCGCCGCGCAGATTGCCGGCGTGGCCAAGGTCATCCACGCCGACGCCGAAGGCTTCGGCCACGGGCTGGCCGAGAACGTGGCCGCGCAAGTGCTGGCGATCGCCTCGGGCTACAGCCACATCCTGTTCCCGGCCACCGCGTCGGGCAAGAACGTGGCCCCGCGCGTGGCCGCCCGCCTTGATGTGGCGCAGGTCAGCGACATCACCAAGGTGGTGAGCGCCGACACCTTCGAGCGCCCGATCTACGCCGGCAACGCCATCGCCACCGTGCAGAGCAGCGACGCCACCAAGGTGATCACGGTGCGCACCACCGGCTTTGACGCCGCGGCGGCCAGCGGCGGCAGCGCCGCGGTGGAGACCGTGGCGGCCGTGACGGCCAGCGCCAAGAGCACGTTCCTGGGCAGCGAGATCGCCAAGAGCGACCGCCCCGAACTGACCGCGGCCAAGATCATCGTCAGCGGTGGCCGCGCGCTGGGCAGCGCCGAGAAGTTCAACGACGTCATGACGCCGCTGGCCGACAAGCTGGGTGCTGCACTGGGCGCCAGCCGCGCCGCGGTGGACGCGGGCTACGCGCCCAACGACTGGCAGGTCGGCCAGACCGGCAAGATCGTCGCGCCGCAGCTCTACATCGCCGCGGGCATCTCGGGCGCCATCCAGCACCTGGCCGGCATGAAGGACAGCAAGGTCATCGTGGCCATCAACAAGGACCCCGAAGCCCCGATCTTCAGCGTCGCCGACTACGGCCTCGAGGCCGACCTGTTCGAGGCCGTGCCCGAACTGATCAAGGCGCTCTGACCCCGCCACACGCCACAAGGGCATCGCTTGCGATGCCCTTGCCGCATCTGCACCCCACACCGGAGACACCATGAGCTACGTCGCCCCCCTGAAGGACATGCTGTTCAACATCGAACACCTGGCCCGCATCGACCGCATTGCCGCCATGCCCGGCTTTGAAGAGGCCGGCCTGGAAACCGCCCAGGCCGTGCTGGAAGAGTGCGCGCGCCTCAACGAAGGCGTGATTGCGCCGTTGAACTGGGAAGGCGACAAGAACCCCTCGTTCGTGAAGAACGGCGTGGTCACCACCACGCCGGGTTTCAAGGAGGCGTACCGGCAATACGCCGAGGGCGGCTGGCAGGGTCTGCAGCACCCGGTGGACTTCGGCGGCCAGGGCCTGCCCAAGACCATTGGCGCGGCCTGCGGCGAAATGCTCAACAGCGCCAACATGAGCTTTGCCCTGTGCCCGCTGCTGACCGACGGCGCGATTGAAGCGCTGCTGACCGCCGGCAGCGACGACATGAAGGCCAAGTACCTCGAGAAGCTGGTGAGCGGTGAATGGACCGGCACCATGAACCTCACCGAGCCGCAGGCCGGCTCGGACCTCGCGGCCGTGCGCACGCGCGCCGAACCGCAGCCCGACGGCACCTACCGCATCTTCGGCACCAAGATCTACATCACCTACGGTGAGCACGACATGGCGCAGAACATCGTGCACCTGGTGCTGGCGCGCGTGGTGGGCGCACCCGAGGGGGTCAAGGGCATCAGCCTGTTCGTGGTGCCCAAGTTCATGGTCAACGACGACGGCTCGCTGGGTGCGCGCAACGACGTGCATTGCGTGAGCGTCGAGCACAAGCTCGGCATCAAGGCCAGCCCCACCGCCGTGCTGCAGTACGGCGACCACGGTGGCGCCATCGGCTTCCTGGTGGGTCAGGAAAACCGCGGCCTCGAGTACATGTTCATCATGATGAACGCCGCCCGCTATGCGGTGGGCGTGCAGGGCATTGCCATCAGCGAGCGCGCCTACCAGAAGGCCGTGCAGTACGCCCGCGACCGCGTGCAGAGCCGCCCGGTCGACGGCAGCCTGAACAAGGCAGCGCCCATCATTCACCACCCCGACGTCAAGCGCATGCTGATGACCATGCGCGCCACCACCGAAGGCTGCCGCGCCATGGCCGCCGTGGCCGCCGCCGCGTACGACGCGTCGCACCACCACCCCGACGCCGCGGTGCGCCAGCAGAACCAGGCCTTCTATGAATTCCTGGTGCCGCTGGTCAAGGGCTACAGCACCGAAATGAGCCTCGAGGTCACCAGCCTGGGCGTGCAGGTGCACGGCGGCATGGGTTTCATCGAGGAAACCGGCGCGGCACAGTACTACCGCGACGCCAAGATCCTCACCATCTACGAAGGCACCACCGCCATCCAGGCCAACGACCTGGTGGGCCGCAAGACCGCGCGCGACGGCGGTGCCGTGGCCAAGGCCATTGCCGCCCAGGTGCGCGAGACCGAAACCGAGCTGCTGCAGAGCGGCAGCGCCCACGCCCAGGCCGTGGCGCGCCGCCTCACGCCTGCGCGCGAGGCGTTCGAGCAGGCGGTGGACTTCATCGTGGCCAACACCCGCTCCAACCCCAACGCGGCCTTTGCCGGCAGCGTGCCCTACCTCATGCTGGCCGGCAATCTCATGGCGGGCTGGCAGATGGCGCGTGCGCTGCTGGTGGCCGAATCGCTGTCGGCCAAGGGACAGGACAAAGCCTTCATGGACGCCAAGATCACCACCGCGCGCTTCTACGCCGACCACCTGCTCAGCCGCGCCCCGGGCGTGGCCACCGCGATCGTCGAAGGCGCCGAGGGCGTGACCGCCATGGCCCTCGAAGCGTTCTGATCCACCCCTCGGAGACAACATGTCCGCACCCGCGCGTTACCTGCCGCCGGTTCTCAAGAACCTCAAGTTCCCGGTGATCGGCTCACCGCTGTTCATCATCAGCAACCCCAAGCTCGTGCTGGCCCAGTGCAAGGCCGGCGTGGTGGGCTCCATGCCCGCGCTCAACGCGCGCCCGGCGTCGCAGCTCGACGAGTGGCTGGCCGAGATCACCGAAGGCCTGGCCGCGCACGACAAGGCCAACCCCGACAGTCCGGCCGCGCCGTTCGCCATCAACCAGATCGTGCACAAGAGCAACGACCGGCTCGAGCAGGACCTGCAGCTGTGCGCCAAGTACAAGGTGCCGATCGTCATCACCAGCCTGGGCGCCCGCGAGGACGTGAACCAGGCCGTGCATTCGTGGGGCGGCGTGGTGCTGCACGATGTGATCAACAACGTGTTTGCGCACAAGGCGATCGAAAAAGGCGCCGACGGCCTGATCCCGGTGGCCGCCGGTGCCGGTGGTCACGCCAGCGTGAAGAGCCCGTTCGCCATGATCCAGGAGATCCGCGAATGGTTCGGCGGCCCGGTCGCGCTGTCGGGCTCCATCGCCTCGGGCGGTGCCATCCTGGCCGCGCAGGCCATGGGCGCCGACCTGGCCTACATCGGCTCGGCCTTCATTGCCACGCACGAAGCGCGCGCGGTGGAGGGCTACAAGCAGATGATCGTCGAGAGCAACTCCGACGACATCGTCTACAGCAACTTCTACACCGGCGTGCACGGCAACTACCTCAAGGGTTCCATCCGCAACGCCGGCATGGACCCCGAGAACCTGCCGCAGAGCGACCCCAGCAAGATGAACTTCTCGACCGGCGAGGGCGCCAACGCGGCCAAGGCCTGGCGCGACATCTGGGGCTGCGGCCAGGGCATTGGCGCCATCCGCGAAATCCAGCCGGCGGCCGACCTGATCGCCCGCTTCAAGCGCGAATACGCCGAAGCCAAGGCCCGGATCTGCGCGTCCTGAATCCCCGCAGACCGCCCTGAAAAAGCCGGCCCCGCGCCGGCTTTTTCATTCGGGCTCAGGCCGCCAGCCACTGCGCGTACTGGTAATACAGCGGCAGCCCCAGCAGCAGGTTGAAGGGCAGGGTGATGCCCAGCGATGCCGTGAGGTAAATGCCCGGGCTGGCCTCGGGCAGCGAGGCGCGGCACGCGGCCGGCGCGTCGATGAACGACGCGCTGGCGCAGATGGCGCCCAGCACGAAGGCGCTGCCCACCGACAAGCCCAGCCAGTGCCCGAGGGTGACGCCCAGCAGGCCGTTGAAGATCGGCATGGCGATGGCAAACACCAGCACGAACCGACCCGCTTCGCGGAACCCGCGAATCTGCCGCGCGGCGGTGATGCCCATCTCGAGCAGGAACAGCATCAGCATGCCGCGGAACAGGTCCTTGTAGAACGGCTCGATCTGGCCCCACTGTGAATCCGACGCCAGGGCACCAATGGCCATGCCGCCCAGCAGCAGCACGATGCCGCGCCCGCGCAGCACGCTGAGCAGCAGGTCGCGGGTGCCCGAACCGGCGCTGCCGCGCGACATCTGCCAGCGCGCCAGCGCCAGCGAATACACCACGCCGAACTCCATCAGCGCCACCATGGCGGCCATGGTGCCCTGCGCGGGCGTGCCCATGGCCCCGGCGTAGGCCATCGACGTGAAGAAGGTGGCGGTGGACACCGAGCCGTAGTGCGCCGCCAGCGCGGCCGCGTTCGAGATGTCGAGCTTGCCGAGCCGGCGCACCACCAGGTACGCCACCGTGGGAATGGCCAGCGCCAGTCCGAGCGATGTCAGCGCCAGCGGCCAGACCTCGGCCAGCGAGGCCTCGGCCAGCTCGCGCCCGCCGGTGAGGCCAAGCGAAAACAACAGGTAGATGGACAGCAGCTTGATCACCGCATCGGGCAGTTCCAGCTCGCTTCGAATGAAGCCCGCCCCCAGTCCCAGCACAAAGGCCAGCACGATGGGCTGCATCAGGCTGCCGAGCAGCAGGTCGATTCCAGGCATGGGGTTCCTCCGGTCGGGCCCCGACCCACCGGGGCGCTCGGGAGGCGAATTCTGTTGACGAAGATGGTTTCAATCCAGTTCAATGACTGGAACAAAACGATCCATAAAATAGAACGAACCAAGGCAGCACCCCGTATGGCCGATTTGAACTTCCACCACCTGCGCCTGTTTCAGGCCGTGGCCCACGAAGGCCACCTGACCCGCGCGGCCCAGCGCCTGCACGTCACGCCGTCGGCGGTGTCGACCCAGCTTCGCCAGCTCGAAGACCGGCTGGGCCACCCGCTGTTCGAACGCCGCGGGCGCGAACTGCAGCTGACCGAAGCCGGCCGCATTGCACTGGACCATGCCGACGAGATCTTTCGCACCGGCGCCGAGCTGCTGGCCACGCTGAAGGGCCGCCCTGGTGACGACGTGCCCTGGCTGCGCGTGGGCTCGGTGGCCACGCTGTCGCGCAACTTCCAGCTTCAGTGGCTCAAGCCCCTGATCGAATCGCCCGAGGTGCGCATCACCCTGCATTCGGGCCAGCCCCGCGAACTGCTGGCCCAGCTGTCGGCGCACACCCTCGATGTGGTGCTGAGCAACGAGGCGGTGCCACGCGACATGGCCACCGGCCTGATCCCGCACCGCGTGGCCGAGCAGCCACTGAGCCTGGTGTCGAAAAAGCCGCGCGGCCGCGTGCGGCCCCTGCGCTTCCCCGACGACCTGGAGGGCATGGACATGGTGCTGCCGGGGCAGGGCAGCGCCATGCGGCTGGCGTTCGACCAGCGCCTGGCCAGCGCGGGGGTTCGGGTCAACGTGGTGGCCGAGGTTGACGACATGGCCATGCTGCGCCTGTTCGCGCGCGAATCGGGCGCGCTCACGCTGGTGCCACCGGTGGTGGTGCACGACGAACTGGCCAGTGGCCGATTGGTGGAGCGCCTGGCCCTGCCCGATCTGGTGGAGCGCTTCTACGCCATCACCGCGCACCGCCGGTTCGTGCACCCGGCGCTGCGCGCGATGCTCAGCGTTCGGTGACTGGTTGGGGATGTGGTTGGGGTTGGGGCACCGTGCTGCCCCGCACCACCAGCTCGAACCCCAGGTCCACGCTGTTGAGCGGCACTGCGTCGCCGCGCAGCAATGCCAGCAGCATGCGCGCGCCGGCCTCGCCCACCGCCTTGCGCGGCGTGCGCACGGTGGTCAGGGGCGGCAGCATCTGGTCGCTGCCCGACAGGTCGTTGAAGCCGGCCACGGCCAGGCGACCCGGCACCGCCACCCCAAGCCGCAGCGCGGCCAGCAGGCCGCCTTGCGCCAGGTCGTCGTTGCAGAAGAACACCGCGTCCACATCGGGGCGGGTGCGCAGCAGGTCTTCGAGCAGTTCGCCGCCCAGCCGCATCGACGACGGCTGCGGGCTCAGCAGTTCCAGCCGCGCGTCGTACAGGCCGGCCGCCTTCAGGCAGCGGCGGTAGCCTTCGGCGCGCTGCAGGGTGCGCGGGTCGAGCTGGGCGGCCACGAAGGCGATGCGGCGGTGGCCCTGGTCGAGCAGGTGGCGGGTGATGGCGTGGCCCGCGTCCTGCTGAGAAAAACCCACGCAGTGCACGCCCGGCGCGTCGGTGAGCTCCATCAGGAACACGCAGGGAATGCCGCTGGCGGCGATCATCTGCCGCGCCGCCTCGGTGCGGTCGAAGCCGGTGAGCAGCAGCCCCGCCGGCCGCTGCGCGAGGTAGCCGCGCAGCAGCTGCTCTTCTTCCATCGGGTCGTAGTGCGTCACGCCGATCAGTGGCTGGTAGCCGTGCGGCAACAGCTCGCGGTGTACCGCTTCGATCACGTCGACGAACAGCGCGTTGGACAACAGTGGCACCAGCACCGGCACCTGCGTGCCGCGCTGCGACGCCAGCGCCCGCGCAGCCGGGTCGGGCACGTAGCCCATCTGCGCGGCCGCCGCCTTGACCCGCTCCACCAGATCGGCCGCCACCCCGCGTTCGCCGCGCAGCGCGCGCGACGCGGTGATGGGGCTGACCTCGGCGGCGCGCGCCACGTCCTGCAGGGTGATGCGGCCGCTGGGGCGGCGGCGGCGTTCGGTGGGTGGCAAGGGTTTTCCCTGTCGATGGGTGGTTTGGAACGGCCTTAGGATAGCGCTACCATACCGGGTCCCGCATCCGGATTCGCCCTGATCATGCCACTTGAACAGGGCCTTTCCGCTGCTTCACCCCTGCACCGAACGGGCCACTCACCTGGACCGTTGTTTTCGAATCGACGGGACAGCGCTACCAATGAACCCGACCCCGGAATCTCCGACCCCGGACGCCCCCCGCCTCGTCGTGATGGGCGTGGCCGGCTGCGGCAAGTCCAGCCTGGGCCAGCACAGTGCGGCGGCCCTGGGCCTGCCGCTGCTGGAAGGCGACGACTTTCATCCCGCCGCCAACGTGGCCAAGATGCGCAGCGGCGTGGCCCTGAGCGACGACGACCGCGCCGCGTGGCTGGACACGCTGGCCGCCGAACTGGCCCGCCGCCCCGCCGGCGTGGTGCTGACCTGCTCGGCCCTCAAGCGCCGCTACCGCGACCGGTTGCGCGCCGCCGCGCCCGGCCTTCGTTTTGTGTTTCTGCAGCTCACGCCCGAACAGGCACGCGAACGCGTGGCCGCGCGGCCGGGCCATGTGTTCCCCGTGAGCCTGGTGGACAGCCAGTTTCTGGCGCTGGAAGACCCGCGCGGCGAAGCCGGCGTGCTGCCGCTGGACGCCACGCGCCCCTTGCCCGATCTGGTGCAGGCGGTGGCGCAGTGGCTGCAGTTGGCGCCGGCCGGGGAGGTTCGCGCATGAAGCTGCAGCAAGTGATCAAGCACCTGTCGGAAGCGCTGCTGGCCGCCTGCCTGTTGGGCATGGTGGTGGCGGTGTTCGGCAACGTGGTGCTGCGGTATGGCTGGGGCACCGGCTGGGTGGTGTCCGAAGAACTGTCGCGTTTGCTTTTCGTGTGGCTGGTGTCGCTGGCCGCCACGCTGACCTTTGCCGAAGGCAAGCACCTGGGCTTTGACCTGGTGACCGCGCGCCTGAGCGGCAAGCCGGCCACCGTGCTGCGCTGGCTGACGCGCGCGCTGATTGCGCTGGCGCTGTACTACCTGATCACCGGCGCGTGGGCGCAGGTGGTGGTGGGCGTCGACAGCCTCAGCCCGGTCATGAACTACCCGCTGGCGCTGGCCGCGGGCGCCATCTTCCTGATGGGCGTGGGCATGGCGGTGCTGCTGGTGCTGCAGGCCGTGGCCGACCTGCGCGGCCAGGCGGGGGTGCAGCCATGACCATTGCGATCTTTCTGCTGGTGCTGTTTGCCGCCATGACGGTGGGCGTGCCCATTGCCTTTGCGCTCATGCTGACCGCGCTGGCGCTGATGGTGCACCTCGACTTCTTCGACGCCCAGTTGCTGGCGCAGAACGTGCAGGCCGGGTTCGACAGCTTCCCGCTGCTGGCCGTGCCCTTCTTCATTCTGGCCGGCGAAATCATGAACGCCGGCGGCCTGAGCCGCCGCATCATCGACCTGGCCCGCGCGTTCGTGGGGCACATCCCCGGTGGCCTGGGTTACGTGGCCATCGCGGCATCGGTGCTGCTGGCGTCCATGAGCGGATCGGCCATTGCCGACACCGCGGCGCTGGCCACGCTGCTGCTGCCCATGATGCGCCGGCAGAACTACCCCGAAGGCCCCAGCGCCGGCCTGATTGCCTCGGGCGGCATCATTGCGCCCATCATCCCGCCGTCGATGCCGATGGTGATTTACGGGGTGACCACCAACACCTCCATCAGCAAGCTGTTCCTGGCCGGCATCGTGCCCGGCCTGATGATGGCCGTGGCGCTGGTGTTGGTGTGGCGGCGCATTGCCGGCAAGGAACAACTGCCGGTGGCCGAGAAGACCGACTGGCCGCACCGCCGCCGGGTGCTGGCATCGAGCGTGTGGGCACTCATGATGCCGGTGATCATCATCGGCGGCCTGCGGCTGGGTGTGTTCACGCCCACCGAGGCCGCGGTGGTGGCTGCGGTGTACGCCATGCTGGTGGCCGTGTTGGTGTACCGCGAACTCAGCCTGGCCGGCCTGTACCGCGTGTTTGTGGACGCGGGCCGCACCACCGGCGTGGTGATGTTCCTGTGCGGCGCGGCCACCGCGGCCAGCTACATGATCACGCTGGCCGACCTGCCGAACCAGCTGGCCGAGGTGATGGGCCCGCTGTTGGCCAACCCCTGGTTGTTCATGGCGGTGGTGGCGGTGTTCTTGCTGGCCGTGGGCATGGTGATGGACCTCACGCCCACCATCCTGATTCTGGCGCCGGTGCTGGCGCCGCTGGCCGCCAAGGCGGGCATCGACCCGGTGTACTTCGGCTTCGTCTTCATCTTCATCGGCTGCCTGGGCCTGCTCACGCCACCCGTGGGCACTGTGCTCAACGTGGTGGCCGGCGTGGGCGGGCTGCGCATGGAAACCGTGATCCGCGGCGTCACGCCTTTCCTGCTGGTCTATTTCGCCATGCTGGCTTTGCTGATCGCGTTCCCCGCCATCGTGTTGCAACCCCTCAAGTGGATGTTCTGACGCACCACACCCCTTGATCAACGTCCCAACCCGTTTCACCCCGGCAGCGCGCGCTGCCAACAACCCCAGGAGATGACCATGAAACTCAAGCAACTCGCGCTCACCCTCACCGTGGCGCTGGCCACCGTGGCCGGCGGCATCGCCCAGGCGCAAGACATCAAGCCCCGCCTGACCCGCTTCGGCTACGGCCTGAACGAAGACTCCAACCAGGGCCGCGCCGTGAAGCTGTTTGCCCAGGAAGTCGAAAAAGCCTCCGGCGGCAAGATGCGCGTGCGCGCCATCGGCGCCGCCGCGCTGGGCTCTGACGTGCAGATGCAGCAGGCGCTGATTGGCGGCGCTCAGGAAATGATGGTGGGATCGACCGCCACCCTGGTGGGCATCACCAAAGAAATGGCCATCTGGGACACGCCGTTCCTGTTCAACAACGCGCAAGAGGCCGACGCCGTGCTCGACGGTCCGGTGGGCCAGAAGGTGATGGACAAGCTGCAGGACAAAGGCCTGGTGGGCCTGGTGTACTGGGAAAACGGCTTTCGCAACCTCACCAACAACAAGCGCTCGGTGACCAAGCTCGAAGACTTCGACGGCATCAAGCTGCGCGTGATGCAGAACAACGTCTTCATCGACAGCTTCAAGACCCTGGGCGCCAACGCCGTGCCGCTGGCGTTCTCTGAACTGTTCACCGCCCTCGAGACCAAAACCGTCGACGGCCAGGAGAACCCGTACAACACCATCCTGTCCAGCAAGTTCTACGAGGTGCAGAAGTACCTGACCGTGACCAACCACGTGTACAGCCCGTGGATCGTCACCGTGAGCAAGAAGTGGTGGGACCAGCTGAGCAAGGACGAGCAGAAGGTGCTGATGGACGCCGCGAAGGTGAGCCGTGACTTCGAGCGCAAGGACACCCGCGCCGAAGCCGACAAGGCCCTCGCCGAACTCAAGGCCAAGGGCATGACCATCAACCAGCTGAGCCCCGCCGAAGCCAACCGCATGCGCGAGAAGCTGACCGCCGTCAACGCGACCATCGCCGCCAACGTGGGCGACGACCTGTGGAAAGAAACCCAGGCGGCCGTGGCCAAGGCGCGCGGCGGCAAGTAATTGGCCCCCTGAAAAACAGAAAGCCAGGCCGCCGCGCCTGGCTTTTTTGTTTTTGAATGGCAGCGCAGGCCAGCCGCTGCCCAGACCCCACCGTGGCCGGCGCCTTCCACCCCCAAGGAGCCAGCCATGATCGCCAAGAACACCGTGTGCCTGTGGTACGAGCGCGATGCGCTCGACGCCGCGCGCTTCTACGCCGCCACCTTCCCCAAGAGCGCCGTGGGCCGCGTCATGCGCGCGCCCGGCGACTACCCCTCAGGCCAGGAAGGCGACGTGCTCACCGTCGAGTTCACCGTCATGGGCATCCCCTGCCTGGGCCTGAACGGCGGCACCGCCTTCCAGCAAAGCGAAGCCTTCTCGTTCCAGGTGGCCACCGACGATCAGGCCGAAACCGACCGCCTCTGGAACGCCATCGTCAACCACGGCGGCCAGGCCAGCGACTGCGGCTGGTGCAAGGACAAATGGGGCGTGTCGTGGCAGATCACCCCACGGGTGCTGACCGAAGCCATCAACGACCCCGACCGCGCCGCCGCCAAGCGCGCCTTCAACGCAATGATGACCATGCAGAAGATCGACGTGGCGGCCATCGAGAAGGCTTGGCGCGGGTGAGGCGGGCAGGGGCCTGGGCGCACTGTCGAATCCGCACGGTGTCACCCGTCGTGCCTTCAACACCAACCCCGAAGGAGCACCCCATGCCCAATGCAGAAAAGGTTCAAGGCCCCGCGTCGTACTTTCCGTCCATCGAGAAAAAGTACGGGCAGCCGGTTGAGCACTGGTTACGCATCCTGAAGGCTGCTGGGGACTTGAAGCACATGGAGCTGGTGGGGATGCTCAAGGCCGAGCATGGGATGGGGCATGGGCATGCGAATGCGTTGGTGGCGTACTATTTGGCGAAGCGGTGAGCGACAGGGCAGACCGCTCCAGACAAGGCTTCGACCTTCCCCATTGTTACGTGACCGGCAGCTCCAGACCCGGAGCAGTCCTTACCCAAGGTTCCGAGTGCCGGAGCTTCACCATCGCAGGCAGCGGGCTTACCAGCCAAAGGCATCCACCCTCAGCACATGCGTGTAGATCATGGTTGTGGATAGGCATAAGCCTTCTCGGTTTGCAGGCTGTAGTGCAGGTAGCGAACCTGTTCGGGCAGCTGATCGAGCAGATAGGCGGTCAGGTGCGATCCCCGGTCAGGTCTGTCGTATCCGTTGTGACAGTCCGTGTGTCCAATATGATGCGTTACAGGTTTGATTCCAAACGCATCTTTGGGATGGCGTGTGGCTTTGTTTATTGAGCGCGGCTGCAGACATCTGTTGTTTGGTCACATAAGCCACCAGTTTGCCGTCCTAAGCGCCCACACCGACTTATGAAGGTCACCTTCCGCTCCGATACCGACTCCGACTTCGCAGAACTCGAGCGATATCTTGCGCATGGAGCGTTCGGGGGCTTGCCGGATGCCTGGCTCCATCAGGCGCAGCAAGATATCAAGCGGCTTCATTCGGTCATTGCGTCAATGGCAAGGCGACAACCCTGGATGTCTCCGAAGATGAGAAAGGAGGCGATCAAGTTTGGCGATGTACATCTTCCAACTCGATATGACTCACCGATGCAATTCCGGCTTCTCGAGGGCTTGGTCATTCGCATCAAAGAGGCAACGCAGTCTATGGGCATCGAGGTGACGGACTTCCCACACTGCGCCTGCATACCGACAGGTCTCGTTAATGCTCGCGCCGTCCTCCTGCCAACGGTCGATCGACCTTTCCTGCTCTTCGATTCGGAACTCTTTCTGTACTGCCACCTCTTCGCCAAGGCCTTTGCACGATGCCTTCCCGTACTAAGGCGGGGCAAGAAAGTCTCGCTATCCATTGAGCTTGATAAGGTCGAGAAGAGACTTGCGAGCTCGCCTGATTTGCTCGAGCGCTTCCGCGACCTGCTCCACACTTACGCGACGACAGGATCGACATCTAGGTCGCAGCAGTACGATCCGGAGGCAGACTACGTGCCCCTGCTTGATGTTCTCCGAGACGGTATGGAGCTTTTTGTAGTCGCTCACGAGTTCGGCCATGTCAAAGCCGGGCACCTTTCTGAGCTGCTCGCTCACCTAAGCATGAGCGCAGAGGAACTCGGGGTTGGCGATTCATCTCATCGACAGGAGCATGAAGCAGATTTTCTCGGCCTCGTCCTAACGTTGCAAGCCATGGCCAACTCAGGCTTCGACGCCGCACTTTCCTATGTCGGGATTGAGCTCTTCTTCATCTCTTTGGAGCTCGCCGAACGAGCCCGCTACACAGTTGAGCACGGTAGCGATGCTGGCTATGTCGAGGTGTCGTCCGTGACACACCCTTCAGCCAGCGAGCGGCGCAAGTTTCTTCGAGGTTCACTCAGCCTATTCATTGAGGATGCTGCTCAAGTGGAGAATGCGTGCAACCTTGCAGAAAGGTACGGTGAGGTCGCCAATCTCCTTTGGGTCGCGACAAGGACGGCTAACCCTTCGCTTGAACGGGCGTCCAGCCGCAAGCCGCTTGTCCCGCGCAGCGGCTAGTGTCACCATCCTATGCGCGGGCCAAGCTCCTTACCAAACGCTAGAACTCTCGAACACGCGCATGAGCGACAAGTCATACAACACCAACCTCGCGTCTGAGTTTTTCGTCCTTTCGGCACTGCATCGGCTTGGGCTCGACGCTGTCCTGACACTCGGAAACAAGAAGTCCGTTGATCTCGCGGTCGTGCGAGACGCCGGGGACTCGGTAACGGTGGACGTGAAGGGTCTTGCAGGCAAAACTAGTTGGCCAGTCGACAACGTCAAAAAACCGAAGAGCGAGCACTTCCTCGTCTTTGTCTGCTACGCCGGAAGGATCAGCGACGTCAATGCGTCTCCGGAAGTCTGGGTTGTGCCGAGCACAAAGCTCGCCCCGTTCGTGTATCACGCACCCGGCGGCCGAAAGGTCGTTCCTAGATCAAGACTCATCCAGGACGGAGAGAACTACCGCGACGCTTGGCAACTCATCAAGGGCGAGTCCTAACCTTCGCTGTAGCGGGACTTCCACCGGGATGGCGGTTGGGCCCCTCAGCGCAAACGTTGAACGTCTGCTTCTGCGACTGAGAAGCGGCCGCTTGTGGCCGAATGCGGCGGGTCAAGCGGATCTGCCTGACATCCGAGATCACTGCAACTCAGACACTCACCCACTTGGTGAATCGACTGCACCGCCCCAGAGTTTCCTCTTGACGGAAATCCCGTCAGAAGTCCTCACCCCTCCGCCACCTTGTGCCCCGCCATGTTCTCCAGCGCCTGCACCAGCGCTGAGTGGTCCATGTCGGCCAGGCCGTGGGCGGCGCAGGCTTGCATGAGTTGGGCGGCGTTGGCGGTTTGGGGCAGGGCCACGCCGAGTTCGCGGGCGCCTTGAAGGGCGAGGTTCAGGTCTTTCTGGTGCAGCTTGATGCGAAAGCCCGGGTTGAAGGTGCGCTTGATCATGCGTTCGCCGTGCACTTCAAGGATGCGGCTGGCGGCAAAGCCGCCCATGAGGGCCTGGCGCACTTTGGCGGGGTCGGCGCCGGCCTTGCTGGCAAACACCAGGGCTTCGCTCACGGCGGCGATGTTGAGTGCCACGATGATCTGGTTGGCCACCTTGGTGGTCTGGCCGTCGCCGTTGCCGCCCACCAGGGTGATGTTCTTGCCCATCAACTCCAGCAGCGGTCTGACGCGCTCGAACACGGTCGGGTCGCCGCCGCACATGATGGTGAGTGACGCGGCTTTGGCGCCCACTTCGCCGCCAGACACGGGCGCGTCGATGTAGTCGGCGCCCAGTGCGTTGATGCGCTGGGCGAAGGTTTTGGTGGCCATGGGGCTGATGGAGCTCATGTCGACCAGCACCTTGCGGGAGGGGCTGCCTTGCAGGCCTTCAGCGACACCGTTTTCGCCGAACAGCACCGCTTCGACGTCGGGGGTGTCGGGGAGCATGGTGAAGATGACGTCGGCGGCGCGGGCCACGTCGGCGGCGCTGGTGCAGCGTTGGGCGCCGGCGGCCGTGATGGCGTCGGGGGGCTGGCGGCGGGTGTGGACGTACAGGGTGTGGCCGGCGTTGGCGAGGTGCAGGGCCATGGGGGTGCCCATGATGCCGAGACCGATGAAACCGAGGTTCATGTTGGTGGGGGTGGGTTGGTTGGTGGGTGGCTGGGGCCTTCGACAGGCTCAGGCCGAACGGTAGGTGGGGCTCAGGCTGAACGGGGAAGGGTTGTGGGTGGGGCCTTCGACAGGCTCAGGCCGAACGGTAGGTGGGGCTCAGGCCAAACGGTAGGTGGGGCTCAGGCCCAACGGGTGGTGGGGCTCAGGCCCAACGGGTGGTGGGGCTCAGGCCCAACGGGTGGTGGGGCGCTCAGGCCGAACCGACGGCAGGCGGTTCAGCTTTTGCGCATGGCGCTCAGGATCTGGCGTGAGCCGGCTGCCAGCAGGCGGGCGTCGGAGCTGACGGTGACGAACTGGCAGCCCATGGCGATGCGTTGAAGGGCGATGTCGGGCGTGCCGTTGTGGATGCCGACGACGACGCCGTGGGCTTTGGCGCGGGCGACGATGTGGGCCACGGCCTGGGCGGCGGGGGGGTCGAGTTCGTCGAAGGTGGGTTTGCAGCCCAGGGACAGCGACAGGTCGGACGGGCCGATGTAGATGGCGTCGAGGCCGGGGACCGACAGGATGTCGTCGATGTTGGCCAGGGCCTGGGCGGTTTCGATCATGGCGAAGGCGACGATGGTGTCGTTGGCGTGCTGCGGGTAGTCGGCGCCGCCGTACAGCAGCGCGCGCACCGGGCCGAAGCTGCGCGTGCCGCGCGGTGCGTAGTGGGTGTAGGCCACCAGCTTCTCGGCGTCTTCGCGGGTGTTCACCATGGGGCAGATCACGCCGTAGGCACCGGCGTCCAGCGCCTTCATCAAGATGCCGGGTTCCAGCCAGGGCACGCGCACCACCGGCACGGTGTTGGTGGTGGAGATGGCTTGCAGCATGGGCACCATGGCCTGGTAGTCCACCACGCCGTGCTGCAGGTCGATGGTGAGCGAGTCCCAGCCCTGGTGGGCCATGGTTTCGGCGGCAAAGCCATCGGGGATGGCCAGCCAGCCGTTCACCACCGCGCCACCGGCGGCCCAGATCTCACGCAGTCGGTTGGGTCTCATGGCGGGCGCTCCTGTGGTTCATGGGTGGGGTCAGCGGTCCAGTGCAGGGCGCTTGGGGTTGAAGGTCCAGTTCGGAATCAGGTACTGCATGGCCATGGCGTCGTCGCGCGCGCCCAGGCCGTGCTGGCGGTACAGCTGGTGGGCTTTTTCCACCTCGGCCATGTCGAGCGTCACGCCCAGGCCGGGCTGCTTCGGCACGGCCACGTGGCCGTTCACGATCTTCAGCGGGTCGTTGGTCAGGCGCTGCCCATCCTGCCAGATCCAGTGGGTGTCGATGGCCGTCACCTTGCCGGGCGCGGCCGCGGCCACGTGGGTGAACATGGCCAGCGACACGTCGAAATGGTTGTTGGAATGCGAACCCCAGGTCAGCCCCCAGTCGCGGCAGGTCTGCGCCACGCGCACGCTGCCGGCCATGGTCCAGAAGTGCGGGTCGGCCAGGGGAATGTCCACGCTCTGCAGCGCCAGCGCGTGCGCCAGCTGGCGCCAGTCGGTGGCCACCATGTTGGTGGCCGTGGGCAGGCCGGTGGCGCGCCGAAACTCGGCCATCACCTCGCGGCCCGAAAAGCCGTCTTCGGCGCCGCAGGGGTCTTCGGCGTAGGCCACCACGCCGCGCATGCGCTGCCCCAGGCGGATGGCGTCTTTCAGCAGCCAGCCACCATTCGGGTCGAGCGTCACGCGCGCTTGCGGAAAGCGCTCGTGCAGCGCGGTCACCGCGTCCACCTCGGCGTCGCCGCGCAGCACACCGCCCTTGAGCTTGAAGTCGTTGAAGCCGTAGCGCTGGTGCGCGGCCTCGGCCAGCTTCACCACCGCCTCGGCCGTCATGGCCGGTTCGTGCCGCAGGCGGCACCAGGCGTCGGGGTGGTCGGGCTGGCTGATGTAGGGCAGGTCGGTCTTGCGGCGGTCGCCCACAAAGAACAGGTAGCCCAGCATTTCCACCGATTCGCGCTGCTGGCCTTCGCCCAGCAGGGCGGCCACCGGCAAACCCAGGTGCTGGCCCAGCAGGTCAAGCAGCGCCGATTCAACGGCCGTCACCGCGTGGATGGTGGTGCGCAGGTCGAAGGTCTGCAGCCCGCGGCCGCCGGCGTCGCGGTCGGCAAAGCGGGTGTGCATGGCGCGCATGACGGCCTGGTGGTCGCCCACCGCGCGGCCCACCACCAGGTCGCGCGCGTCTTCGAGAGTCTGGCGGATTTTTTCGCCGCCGGGCACTTCGCCCACACCGGTGCGGCCGGCGCTGTCGCGCAGGATCAGCAGGTTGCGCGTGAAGAACGGGGCGTGTGCCCCGCTCAGGTTGAGCAGCATGCCGTCGTGGCCCGCGACGGGAATGGCCACCAGCTCGGTGATGCGGGGTGTGTCGGTCAACTTGAAGGTGGCGGTGTCGGGGTTGTGCATGAAGGGGTCAGTCGGCCTTGATGTTGCGGCTTTCGATCAGCTTTTTCCAGCGGGCAAACTCGGCCGCCTGAAACGCGGTGAACTGCTCGGGCGTGTTGGCCACGATCTCGAAGCCCACTTCCACCAGCTTGCCCTTCACTGCCGGGTCGTTCAGCGCGTCGCGAATCGCGGCGTGCAGTTTGGTCTTGATGTCGGCCGGCAGGCCCTTGGGCGCGGCCACCGCCTGCCACGAATACACGTTGGCGTCCTTGATGCCGAGTTCGTCGAGCGTGGGCACGTTGGGCAGCAGCGGCGACCGCTGGGCGCTGGTGATCGACAGGGCGCGCAGCTTGCCGCCCACGATCTGCGGCATGGCGGTGTTGATGTTCATGAACGACGAATCCACCTGGTTGCCCAGCAGGTCGGTCATCACCGGGCCGCCGCCGCGGTAGGGCACGTGCACGCCGGTGGTGCCGGTCTGCTGCCAGTACAGCTCGGCGGTCAGATGGTCGCTGCTGCCGTTGCCGGACGACGCAAACGTCATCTTGCCGGGGTTGGCCTTCTGGAAGGCGATCACGTCGGCCATGGTCTTGTGCGGCGACGCGGCCGGCACCACCAGCACGTTGGGCGCCTGCACGGCCACGGTGATGTAGTCGAAGTCCTTGGTGGCGTCGTAGGTCACCTTGGTGAGGTGCGGCGCAATCACGTACGGGCCCAGCGACGACACGAACAGGGTGTGGCCGTCGGGTGCGGCGCGCGTCACCAGCGTGGCGCCGATGGTGCCGGTGGCACCGGGCTTGTTGTCGACGATGAAGGTGCCGCCAAACTTTTCCTGCAGCTTGGGCTGCAGGGTGCGGGCGATCTGGTCGGTCGAGCCGCCGGGCGGGAAGGGCACCACCAGGGTCACGGGTTTGTCGGGCCAGGCCAGGGCGCTGGACAGGGTCAGGGTGGCGCCGATGGCGCACAGCAGCTGCTTCATGGAATGTGTCTCCTTGGGGTGTGTGGCCGGGGCGGGCTGCGGCGGTTTGGTACCGGTACCATCTTGTAATGCGCGAAATGGTAGCGGTACCAAATGGACGCGTCAATGCCGCTTGGTCGGGTCGCCCCGCGGCCTTCAGCTGGTTTGCCGTTCGACGATGGAAAAGCCGACGTCGAACACGCGCGGGTTCACCTCGCGGCCCTCGGCCTGGTCGATCAGGCAGCGCGCCGCGAGGCGGCCGATCTCCGGGCCGTTGATGCGCACGGTGGTCAGCGCGGGCGCCATGTCGGCGGCAAACGGCACGTCGCCAAAGCCCACCAGCGCCAGCCGTTCGGGCACCGCCAGGCCGCGCACCCGCGCCTCGGTGGCGGCGCCCAGCGCCAGCAGGTCCGAACTGCAGAACACGGCGTCCACGTCGGGCGCTTCGGCCAACAGGCGGGCCAGGGCATCGCGGCCGCTGCGCAGCGAACGCGACGCCCCCACGTTGACCACCGCCACCTCGCCCAGCCCCTCGCGGCGGACCGCCTCGGCAAAGGCGCTGGCCCGGCGCTCGGCGCGTTCGTCTTCGGCGCGAATCAGCGCCAGGCGCCGCCGCCCCTTGGCCATGAGGAAGCGCGCCACCTCCCGGCCGATGTCGGCGTGCGAGAAGCCCACCAGCATGTCCACCGGCGTGGGGGTGAGGTCCCAGGTTTCCACCACCGGAATGCCCGACGCCAGCAGCCGCGTGCGGCCCTGGCCGGGCCGCAGGATGCCGGTGAGAAAGATGCCGTCGGGCCGCCGGCCCACGATGGCCTCGAGCAGGGCTTCCTCGCGCTCGGGCGAATAACCCGACTGGCCCAGCATGAGCTGGTAGCCGGCGTCGAACAGCGTGTCGTTCAGGGCCTCGATGGTCGGCATGAACACCGACATGACCGTGCTGGGCACCACCGCGGCAATCAGCCGGCTGCGCGCCGACGCCAGGCTGCCCGCCATGCGGTTGGGCACGTAGCCGGTCTTCTGCACCACCTCCATGACCCGCTGGCGCACATCGGGCGACACCTGGCCCGGCGTGTTGAACACGCGCGAGACGGTGATCGGCGCCACGCCGGCCAGCCGGGCCACATCGCGAACGGTGATGGCCCCGCTGCCCCGTCGGGCACGCCGGGAAGGGTCGGATTCTTTCATGGATGGCTTAGAATGGTACCGGTACCAAATCATCGGTCATCCGACACCGCCCTTGTGGCCGGCGGTCGGATGACCCGCCGCATCATAGGAGACGCGCATGTCGCAGACCCTGGCGCCCCAGACCCACCGGGCACCGCTCACCATCCGCATGCACCCGCAGGACAACGTGGCCATCGTCGCCAACGATGGCGGCCTGCCCGAAGGCACCGCCCTGCCCGGCGGCCCGGTGCTGCTCGACAAGGTGCCGCAGGGCCACAAGGTGGCGCTGGTCGACCTGCCGCGCGGCGCCCCGGTGCTGCGCTACGGCGTGCCCATCGGCCACGCGCTCGAACCCATTGCCGCCGGCCGCTGGGTGCACGAACGCCTGCTGCAGATGCCCGATGCGCGCGGCCTGAGCAACCTGCCCATGGCCACGCACCAGGCCCAACGGCTGCCGCCGCTGGAAGGCTTCACCTTCGAGGGCTACCGCAACGCCGACGGGTCGGTCGGCACGCGCAACATCCTCGCCATCACGCAGACGGTGCAGTGCGTGGCCGGTGTCACCGAATTCGCGGTGCAGCGCATCAAGGCCGAACTGCTGCCCCGCTACCCGAACGTGGACGACGTGGTGGCGCTGGAGCACGGCTATGGCTGCGGCGTGGCCATCGATGCCCCCGACGCCGTGATCCCCATCCGCACGCTGCGCCACATCAGCCAGAACCCCAACTTTGGCGGCGAGGTGATGGTGGTGAGCCTGGGCTGCGAAAAACTGCAGCCCGAGCGCCTGCTGCCTCCCGGCAGCATCCCCATTGCCGACGAACGCGCCGAGGCCACCCCGCTCGACGTGGTCTGCTTGCAGGACGATGCCCACGTGGGCTTCATGTCGATGGTGGATTCGATCCTGCGGCAGGCCGAGGTGCACCTGAAGCGCCTGAACGCCCGCCGCCGCGAAACCGTGCCCGCGAGCGAACTGGTGGTGGGCGTGCAGTGCGGCGGCAGCGATGCGTTCAGCGGCGTCACCGCCAACCCGGCGGTGGGCTTCTGCACCGACCTGCTGGTGCGCGCCGGCGCCAGCGTGATGTTTTCGGAAACCACCGAGGTGCGCGACGGCATTGCCCAGCTCACCGCCCGCGCAACCACGCCCGAGGTGGCGCAGGCCATGGTGCGCGAGATGGCGTGGTACGACGACTACCTGAAGCGCGGCAGCGTCGACCGCAGCGCCAACACCACGCCCGGCAACAAGAAGGGCGGCCTGTCGAACATCGTCGAGAAGGCGATGGGCTCGATCGTGAAGTCGGGCAGCGCGCCGATCTCACAGGTGCTGGCGCCGGGCGAAAAGCTCAAGGCCAAGGGCCTGACCTACGCCGCCACACCCGCCAGCGATTTCATCTGCGGCACGCTGCAACTGGCGGCCGGCATGAACCTGCACGTGTTCACCACCGGCCGCGGCACACCCTACGGCCTGGCCGCCGTGCCGGTGATCAAGGTGGCCACCCGCACCGACCTGGCCCGCCGCTGGCACGACCTGATGGACATCAACGCCGGCACCATCGCCGACGGCACGGCCACCATCGAAGACGTGGGCTGGGAACTGTTCCGCTTCATGCTCGACGTGGCCAGCGGCCGCCGCAAAACCTGGGCCGAACACTGGAAACTGCACAACCAGCTGGTCCTGTTCAACCCCGCCCCGGTGACCTGATCACACCCCGTTCGGCCTGAGCCTCCCCAAAGATTGGTCTGGGCCTCCCCACAGTTTGGCTTGAGCCAACCCCCTCCGTTCGGCCTGAGCCTGTCGAAGGCCCCGCCGGGGTGGTTGATGTGCCAGTGTTTCGCGCCTGCACCCCCCGCTGACGGATAGGTTCGCCTGTCAAGGAAGGCAGCGCGTCCCCGGGTTGGCGGGGCCTTCGACAGGCTCAGGCCGAACGGGGGGTGAACGCGCCACCCGACCCAGCGGCCCGGAGGGGGAGTCCAACCCAATGCAGGACCGAAAGCCAATAAAACCCAGGCCCGGAAACCTCAGCCCCGCTCCATCGCCTTCGCCATCGTCTTGCCCAGCTCCACCCCCCACTGGTCGAACGCGTTGATGCGCCAGATGGCCGCCTGCGTGAACACCCGGTGTTCGTGCAGCGCGATCAGCGAACCCAGTCGCTCGGGGTCGAGCCGGTCGAGCCACAGCACGTGGCTGGGAATGTCGCCCGCAAAGCTGCGGTGCGGCGCCATGGCGCGGGCCGTGGCCTCGTCGGCGCCTTCCTTGCGCAGCAGCGCCTCGGTGTCTTCCACCGATCGGCCCAGCGCCATGGCCTGGGCCTGGGCGCGCAGGTTCAGGTTCACCACCGCGTGGTGGGTGGCGGCCAGCGGCAGGGGGGTGTCTTCGCTCTGCACGCCGATGAAATCGACCGGCACGCGGTGCATGCCCTGGTGAATCAGCTGGAAGTACGCGTGCTGCCCGTCGATGCCCAGGCCGCCCCAGACGATCGCGCCGGTGTCCACTGTTGCGCCCGTGCCGTCGAGGTGGGTGCGCTTGCCGTTGGACTCCATGTCCATCTGCTGCACGAAGGGCACGAAGCGCACCAGCCGCGATGCGTACGACACCATGAGCTGCGTGGGCAGCCGCAGGAAGTTGCGGTTCCAGATGCCGTGCAGCGCGAGCCGCACCGGCAGGTTGTCGGCCAGCGGTGCGTGGCGGAAATGGTCGTCCATGGCGCGGCCACCGGCCAGCAGCTGCCGGAACGCCGCCGCGCCGATGCCGATGGCCAGTGGCAGGCCCAGCGACGACCAGAGCGAATAGCGCCCGCCCACCCAGTCCCAGAACAGGAAGGTGTGGTCGGGGTCGTAGCCCAGCTCGGCCGACTTCGCGGGCGATGCGGTGATGGCCACCAGGTGGCGGCCGATGGCGTCGGCCGGCACGCCCTGATCGGCCAGCCACTGGCGGGCGCTGGCCGCGTTGGTGAGCGTTTCCTGGGTGGTGAAGGTCTTGCTCGACACCACGAACAGGGTGCGCCGCGCATCGAGCCCGCGCAGCACGCTCCAAAGCGCCCAGGCGTCGGGGTTGGACACGTAATGCACGCGCACGCGGTCGCTGGCCAGGTGGGCCAGCGCGTCGGCGGCCATGCGCGGGCCCAGGTCGGACCCGCCGATGCCGATGTTCACCACGTCGGTGAAGGCCTCGCCGCTGTGGCCGCGCACCGTGCCCTCGCGCACCGCATCGGCAAAGCGGCACACGCGGTCGAGTTCGCGCTGCACCAGCGCCTGCACGTCGTTGCCCCACGGGCCGCCGGCGGCGTCGCCGCGCAGCGCCACGTGCAGCACGGGCCGGTCTTCGGTGGTGTTGATGCGGTCGCCGCGGAACAGCGCGTCGCGCTGCGCCGCCAGATCGCTCTGGGTCGCCAGATCGAGCAGCGCCTTTTCGATCTCTGGCCCGATGGACTGGCGGCTGGCGTCCAGCGTGAGGCCGGCCACCGACCAGGTGAGGCGCTGCGCCCGGCCGGGTTCGGTGAGGCGCTCGCGAAGGTGCGGCTGGGGTTCGGCGGCGAGGGCGTTGAGCCGTTGCCAGGCGGGCAGGGTGATCGGCAGTTGCATGGGGCTCATTTTGCCCGGGCCATCTCGACCGCCCCGCGCGCCAGCCGCGTGATGCGGCCCCAGTCGCCAGAGGTCACCGCATCGGCCGGCGTGAGCCACGAACCGCCGGCCATGGCCACGTTGGGCAGCGCCAGCACGTCGCGCAGGTTGTCGGGACTCACGCCCCCGGTGGGGCAGAAGCGCACATCGGGCAGCGGCGCGCCCACTGCCTTGAGCATGGCGATGCCGCCCGCCTGTTGCGCCGGGAACAGCTTCATCAGCGTGAAGCCCAGGTCGCGCGCCCGCATCACCTCGCTCGGCGTCATGACGCCGGGAATGAACGGCAGGCCGGTGGCGCGCACCGCGTCCACCAGCGCGTCGGTGCAGCCGGGCGACAGTGCAAAGCGCGCACCGGCGTCGATCACGCGCGGCACGTCGCTGGCTCGGGTCACGGTGCCGGCGCCCAGGTGCATCTGCGGCACCTCGCGCGCCACCGCCGCGATGGCGTCGAGCGCCACGTCCGAGCGCAGGGTGATCTCCATCACGTCGATGCCGCCTTCGAGCAGGGCGTGGGCCAGCGGCACCGCCTGCCTGGCGTCGCTGAGCACGATGACGGGCACCACGCGGGAGGTGAAGGTGGGATGGGTGAGGTGCTGGTCTTGCATGGTGTGGGGATCGTGCGAACGGATTCAGGCAAACAGCGGAGAGGCACCCTGCTCGGCGCCGCTCACATGGTGGCGGAACAGGCCGAACAGTTCGCGCCCGGTGCCGTGCTGGTGGTGCGACAGGTCGGGGTGCGACACCGGGCGCGCCGCCAGCGTGGCGGCGTCCACGTCGACCTTGAGCACGCCGCGCTCGGCGTCGAGGGTGATCATGTCGCCGTCGCGAACGCGCGCCAGCGGGCCGTCGGCCAGCGCCTCGGGCGTGCAGTGAATGGCCGCCGGCACCTTGCCCGATGCGCCCGACATGCGGCCGTCGGTGACCAGCGCCACCTTGAAGCCCTTGTCCTGCAGCACGGCCAGCGGCGGCGTGAGCTTGTGCAGCTCGGGCATGCCGTTGGCGCGCGGACCCTGGTAGCGCACCACGGCCACAAAGTCGCGCTCGAGTTCGCCGGCCTTGAATTTCGCCAGCAGCTCCTGCTGGTCGTTCACCACCACGGCAGGGGCCCGCACCACGCGGTGCGCCGGCTTGACGGCCGACACCTTGATCACGCTGCGCCCCAGGTTGCCCGTGAGCAGCCGCAGGCCGCCGTCGGCGCTGAAGGGATCGCTCACCGGGCGCAGCACATCGGTGTCGCCACTGGCCGCGGGCACCGGCCGCCAGGCCAGGCGCTCGCCATCGAGCCAGGGTTCGAGGGCATAGGCGTCGAGGCCATCGCCCATGACGGTCCTGACGTCGGTGTGCAGCAGGCCGGCGCCCGCCAGTTCGCGCATCAGAAACCCCAGCCCGCCGGCCGCGTGGAAGTGGTTCACGTCGGCGCTGCCGTTGGGGTACACGCGCGCCAGCAGCGGCACCACCGCCGACAGCTCGGCGAAGTCGTCCCAGTCGATCAGCACGCCGGCCGCGCGCGCCATGGCCACCAGGTGCAGCGTGTGGTTGGTCGAGCCGCCGGTGGCGAGCAGGCCGACGATGCCGTTCACCAGCGTTTTCTCGCTCAGGATCTCGGCCAGTGGCACCGCGGGTGCGCCGGTGCGCCCGGTGTTGGCCACCGCGCGTTCCACCGCGGCCCGCGTGAGCGCCTCCCGCAGCGGCGTGCCCGGGTTCACAAACGAGCTGCCCGGCAGGTGCAGGCCCATCACCTCCATCAGCATCTGGTTGCTGTTGGCGGTGCCGTAGAAGGTGCAGGTGCCGGGGCTGTGGTAGGCCCGGGCCTCGGATTCGAGCAGCGCTTCGCGGCCGACCAGGCCTTGTGCGTACTGCTGCCGCACCTTGGCTTTTTCGTCGTTCGACAGGCCCGACGTCATGGGACCGGCCGGCACGAACACGGTCGACAGGTGACCGAACTGCGCCGCGCCGATGAACAGGCCCGGCACGATCTTGTCGCACACGCCCAGCATCAGCGAGGCGTCGAACACGTTGTGCGACAGCGCCACCGCGGTGGCCAGTGCGATGGTGTCGCGCGAGAACAGCGACAGCTCCATGCCCGCTTCGCCCTGCGTGATGCCGTCGCACATGGCGGGCACGCCGCCGGCCACCTGCGCCGTGGCGCCGATCTGCTGCGCGTGCCAGCGGATCAGGCTGGGGTAACCCTCGAACGGCTGGTGCGCCGACAGCATGTCGTTGTAGGCGGTGACGATGCCCAGGTGCGGCGAGCGTTCGGCGTGGATGCGCAGCTTGTCCTGCGCGGGCAGTGCCGCGGTGGTGTGCGCCATGTTGGCGCAGCCCAGGCCGGCGCGCTGGGTGCCGGCCTTGTGCTGCGCGGCCATGTGGTCCATGTAGTTGCGCCGGGTGGGCGCGCTGCGTTCGGTGATGCGCCGCGTGACGCGGTCGAGCACGGGGTTCAGTGGGGTGGCGTTCATGGGGGTCGTTTGGTCAGGCCAGCCAGACCCGCACGGGCGTCTGGTGCTGGTGCAGCACAAGTGAAATGGGCAGGGTGGCGTCTTCGCGCAGCCGGGCCTGCTGGTACACGCGCAGCTTGGCGGGGCCGATCAGCGGCAGCACCAGTTCGCGGGTGCCCAGCAGGGCGGGCAGCGTGAGCGTGAGCCGCGCGTGGGGGGCGTTGAGCGGCCGGGTCCAGGCCACCGGCCCGTTGCCGTGCAGCGCGTGCGACAGGCCGGGCGCACCGGCAAACAGCGACGCGGTGTGGCCGTCTTCGCCCATGCCCAGCACGGCGATGTCCCAGGGCCAGGGTTGGGTGGCCAGGCGGTCGTTGGCGCGGTCGGCCAGCGCCGTCAGCGCGGCGTCGTCGAGCGCTTCGGGCACGGTGTCGAACCACGGCACAAACGTGGCGGCCGCCGCCGCGCCCTGCAGCAGGTGGTCGCGAACCAGCGTGGTGTTGCTGTCGGGGTGGTCGTGCGGCACGCAGCGCTCGTCCACCAGCGAGACCGTCACGCGCGACCAGTCGAGTGGCTGCGACCGCAGCGCCTGAAACAGCGGCAGCGGCGACTTGCCCCCCGACACGGCCAGCACCGCATGCCCGCGTTCGGCGATGGCCGCGTGCAGGCGCAACCCGATCCAGGCGGCCAGGCGCTGCGCGAGTTCGGTCGGTGTGTTGCAGATGTGTTCGTTCAAGCTTCTTCCGCCCAGGTGCTGTCTTCGCGGGCCATCAGGGCCGACGAGGCGGCCGGGCCCCAGCTGCCGGCGGCGTAGGGCCGTGGTTTTTCGCCGAGGGCTTTCCAGCCATCGAGGATGGGTTCGACCCAGGTCCACGCGGCCTCGAGTTCGTCGCGCCGCATGAAGTGGGTCAATCTGCCCTTGATGACGTCGATCAGCAAGCGTTCGTAGGCCTCGGCGCGACGGCCGGTCATGGCCGACTGCAGGTCGAGGTCGAGCGAGACGGGGCGAAGGTTCATGCCGCTGCCGGGTTGCTTGGCCATCATCTGCAGCTGGATGTGCTCGTCGGGCTGCAGGCGGATCAGGAGCCGGTTGACCGGCTGGCGGGGCGTGTCGGCAAACAGGGAATACGGCAGCGGCGCGAACTCGATGACGATCTCGCTGCGGCGCTCGGCCATGCGCTTGCCGGTGCGCAGGAAGAACGGCACGTTGGCCCAGCGCCAGTTGTTGATGTGCGCGCGCAGCGCCACGAAGGTCTCGGTGTCGCTGCCCGCGGGCACGTTGTCTTCCTGCAGGTAGCCCGGTGCCTTCTCGTGGCCCGTGTTGCCCGGCGTGTACTGCCCGCGCACGGTGTCGCGCGCCACATCGGCCACCGACATCGGGCGCAGCGAGCGCAGCACCTTCAGCTTCTCGTCGCGCACGGCGTCGGGGTCGAGCGACACCGGGGGTTCCATGGCCACGATGCAGAGCAACTGCAGCAGGTGGTTCTGCACCATGTCGCGCAGCGCGCCGGTGCCGTCGTAGAAGCCGGCGCGGCTGCCCACGCCCACCGACTCGGCCACGGTGATCTGCACGCTCTTGATGCTCGGGCCGCGCCAGAGCGGTTCGAAGATGGCATTGCCGAATCGCAGCACCATGAGGTTCTGCACCGTTTCCTTGCCCAGATAGTGGTCGATGCGGAAGGTCTGGCGTTCGGAGAAGTACCGGGCCACCTCGTCGTTGATGGCGCGGGCGGAAGCAAGGTCGTGCCCGAGGGGTTTTTCGAGCACCACCCGGGAGTGCGGGTTGATCAGGCCCGCCGAGTGCAGGTGCGCGCAGATGGCGGTGAACAGCGTGGGCGCGGTGGCCAGGTAGTACACCCGCGCTGCGTCGGGCCGCAGCGATGCCGCCAGGTCGGCGTAGCCGGCCGACTGCGTGGCGTCCACGCTGACATAGGTCAGCCGCTCCATGAAGCCTTGCCAGGCGGCGGCGTCGAGTTCCCCCTCGGCAATGAAGCCGCGCACCTTGTCGTCCACAAAGGCACTGAACGCCGCGCGGTCCCAGGCGTGGCGGCCCAGCGCCACGATGCGGGTGCCCTCGGGCAGGGTTTTGTGCAGGTGCGCCATGTACAGCGCAGGCAGCAGCTTGCGCACAGAAAGGTCGCCTGTGCCGCCGAAAATGACGAGGTCCAGCGGGTCGTGAGCGAAAGAGCCAGTCTCCATGGCGGTCCTGAGTTACGAGTTTGCTTGATTCTAATGAAATAAAGTTACATCAGGGTTACCGGCTGCGCGCCGTGGTGCAGGGTGTCCGATACTTTGCTTTTGTCCCTGTGGCGCGTTGTCCCACGTTCTGCTCTCCGAACCCGAAAAGCCCCCATGACCATCGCCGACCTCTGCATCCTCCTGGCCTGCATTCTTCCGATCGCCTGCGCGGGCCTCGCGAAATCCCGTGGCTTCGGCAAGCCGGTGCGAGAGGGCGGGTTCGACAACCGGCACCCGAGGGCGTGGCTGGCCCGGCTGGAGGGCTGGCAGGCACGCGCCCATGCCGCCCAGCTCAACAGCTTCGAGGCCTTGCCGGTCTTCATCGCCGGCGTGCTGATCGCCCAGCGGCTCAACGCGCCGCAGGCCACGGTCGATGGGCTGGCCATCGCCTTTGTGCTGCTGCGCGTGGGCTTCATCGCGGCCTATGTGGCCAACCGACCCAACCTCCGGTCGTTGCTGTGGGTGGCTGCGCTGGGTTGCTGCGTGGCGCTGTTCTTTGTCGGGTGACGGTCTGCCCATGAAGTGGCTTGCGTTCCTCGTCATGGCAACAGCCTGGGTGTGCGTGTGGTGGGCGCCGAGTTCCGGCGCGAGCCGGATCGTGCAGTTCCTGGTGTTCGGAACGCTGGGCGCCGTGTTCACGGTGGCAGGCGGTCTTTCGTATTGGTGGGACGCCGGCATGCGGCCGACGCAGGCGAGTTCTTTCCTGTTCGTCTGTGGTCTTCTCACCTTGGCTTCGCAGGGGCTGGTGCTGCTGCGCGGCCTGTTCGAGAACGAGGGCGGGACGCCGTGGCCGGAACGGAAAAACCGGCGCAAGTAGTGGCCGGGCCGGCGCGCCCGCCATGGCACCAGCACCCGGGCGTGCGGGCCTTGTGGCTGGTGTGGTCTGCGCTGTGGCGGGCACAGGCCGTTCACCTGGCCGTCTTCGTGTTCGTGCCCTTGCTGATCGCGCTGTGTCAGGCGGCGCTGGGCATCGTGCTGCTGCCGTTCACCCTGGGCGGTGGTTCCGCGGGCCGGATCGACCTGGTGCCGGTGACCGCGCCGTTCCTGCAGGCCGGCTGCTGGGTGGCCCTGGCGCCTTGCGACTGGGCCGACCGATCGCTGATCGATTTTTCGCAGGGCGCCTCGGGGCCGGCAACCGGTTCGTCGGCGATCGAATCCTTCATGCCCTGGCCCGCCTCGTTCACCGTGCGCCATGCGTGGTTCGCGGTCTGGCTGGCCTGGTTCGCGGTGTTCCTCGTCAGGCGAGAGCGTCGGCTAGCGCGCTGACGCCGCGGCTTCCTGCAGCCCGGACGCCGACAGGCGCAGCACGCGGTCGGCGCGCGCGGCGGCGGTGTCCGAATGGGTGACCAGCACCAGCGACGTGCCTTGCTCGCGCACCTGCTGCTGCAGCACGTCCATCACGCGCGAGGCGGTGGTGGGGTCGAGGTTGCCGGTGGGTTCGTCGGCCAGCACCAGACCGGGCCGGTGCACCATGGCGCGGGCGATCGCCACGCGCTGCAGTTGCCCGCCCGACAGCTCGGCGGGCAGGCGGTGGCCAAGGCCCTGCAGGCCGACGGCGTCGAGCAGGGCGTTCACCCGGGCGGTGTCGGGCTGGCCGAGCAGCAGCAGCGGCAGCGCCACGTTTTGCGCCACGTCCAGGTGGGGCAGCACATGGAAGGCCTGGAACACGAAGCCCAGGTGGGCCCGTCGCCAGTGGGCGCGGCCGGGTTCGTCGAGGGTGGACAGGTCGGTGCCTTCGTGGACGATGCGGCCTTCGTCCCAGGTGTCGAGCGCGGCCAGGCAGTTGAGCAGGCTGGACTTGCCCACACCCGACTCACCCACGATGGCGACGAATTCACCGCGCTCGACGCGAAGGTCGACACCGCTGAAGACGACCGTGTCGCCGTAGCGTTTGGCCAGCCGCTCCACCACCAGCGTCATGGTCGGTGACCCCACACCAGGAACACCACCAACAGCACCAGCACCCACGCCACATGACCCAGCGTGCAGCGGCAGCGCAGGGGTTCAGGCACATGGGCCAGCAGGCGGTTCAACATGGTCAGCGGGGTGGGGTCCAGAGGCGGTTGACGGATTCGAACACAAGCGACACCGCGTCGGGGGCATCGGCCGGGATGACCCGCCGCTGCGGCATGGAGCGCAGCCAGGTGAGCTGGCGCTTGGCCAGTTGCCGGGTGGCAAAGACGCCGCGGTCACGGAGCTCGGCCAGCGCGGTCGCGTCGGGTTCGGGGTGGGCGTCGAGCGTGGCCCAGGCCTGGCGGTAGCCCACGCAGCGCATCGATGGCAGATCGGGGTGAAGGTCGCCGCGCGCCCGCAGCGCGCGCACCTCGTCCACCAAGCCGGCGCGCAGCATGGCGTCGAACCGCTGGGCGATGCGGTCGTGCAGCCAGGCCCGGTCCGACGGTTCAAGCGCGATCAGGTGGTCTTCGGTGAGGGGGCTGTCGGGGTCGTGCGCGCGGCCCGAATGAAAGGCCGACATGGGCCGCCCCGAGACCTCGGCCACCTCGAGCGCGCGCTGGATGCGCTGAGCGTCGTTCGGGAACAGCCGTGCCGCCGTGACCGGGTCCACCCGCTGCAGCTCGGCGTGCAGTGCGGGCCAGCCTTCGGTGCGCGCACGCGCCTCGAGGCGTTCGCGCACGCCGGGGTTGGCAGGGGGCAGGTCGTCCAGACCGCGCAGCAGGGCCTTGAAGTACAGCATGGTGCCGCCGACCAGCAGGGCGGTGCGGCCCCGGGCCGCGATCTCGCCGATCAGCCGTGTCGCATCGCGCACGAAGTCGGCCGCGCTGTAGGCCTGGGTGGGGTCGAGGATGTCGATCAGGTGGTGCGGCACCGCGCCGCGTTCGGCGGCATCGGGTTTGGCGGTGCCGATGTCCATGCCGCGGTAGACCAGCGCCGAGTCCACGCTGACGATCTCGACCGGCCAGCGCCGGGCGATGGCCAGTGCCGCGGCGGTCTTGCCGCTGGCCGTGGGCCCGGCCAAGGCGATGCAGCGTGGCGCCGGGGCGTTCACGTGGGTGCCATGCGCTGGGGTGCGCTGGGCACTTCGCCATGGCGGCGCACCAGGGTCCACGCGGTGGTGGAGATGACGGCGCTCCAGAACCAGACGCCGTCGGTGAGGGGGCGCACCGTGCCCGCGCCCAGCGAGGGATCGGCGAGCGACAGGCCGAGCCAGGCGCCAACCCCGAAGGCCACCACCATCATGATGAACCCGGCCAGCGCCGACGCCGCCCCGGCTGCCTGCGGGAACGGCGACACCGCGCCGCTCTGGCCGCAGGGCTGGTGCACGCCATGGCCCATCATGAACAGGTAGAACGGTCCCATCACGGCCCACAGGCTCTGAACGCCCAGCAGCGGCAGCACGCCCATGAGGGTGCCGCCGGTGAGCGTGACGACCGCCGCCATGCCGACGGTGCGACGCACCCCGAAGTGCAGCAGCAGGCGGCGGCAGATGAACGTGCCCAGGATGTAGCTCAGCGACATGGTGAACATCACCAGGCCGTATTGCGTTTTGCTCAGCCCCAGCACGCCGATCAGCACGAACGACGACGACGCCAGAAACGTGAACAGGCCGGCATAGGAGCCGGTGGCGAGCAGGGCCCAGGCCCAGAACGTGGGGTGGCGCGCAATGGTCGCCCAGGTGCGGGCCAGCATGGCGGGTTGCAGCGCCTGCGGGTTGCGGCGTTGCAGCGTTTCATCGAATCGCCAGACCAGCACGGCCAGGGTGATGGCCGCGAACACGGCCAGTGCCACCAGTGCGACGCGCCAGCCGAACAGGTCGGACAGCAGGCCGCCGGTGGGCGCACTGGCGCAGGCGATCACGCCCAGGCCCGTGAGCCCCTTGCTCATCATTCGCGCGCCTTCGGTGGGGGCGTACAGGTCGCGCACGATGGCGCGGGCGCACATCACGGCCGCGCCCATGGCCGCGCCCTGCAGCGTGCGCCAGACAATGAGCTGTTCCATCGACGCCGCAAAGGCCCCGCCGATGGCCGCGATCACGAACAGGCCCATGCCCCACAGCAGGATGGGTTTGCGACCGAAACGGTCGGACAACGGACCCCAGACCAGCTGCGACACCCCGAACGCCAGCAGCAACGACGTGAGCGTGAGCTGGGCTTGCGGCATCGAGGCGCCAAAGCCCTGGGTGATGGACGGCAGGGCGGGCAGGTACAGGTCGGTGGTGACGGGCTGCATGCCCAGCAGCAGCGTGAGCACGAGCACGACCAGCCCGGGCGACATGGCGGTGGAGGGGGCGGACATCGGTCCGAGGGTAGCAGAACCGGTGCGGGTTTTCCCGGTACTCCCGGGGGGGCTCCTGCCCCCTCAGCGCTCGACCAGGCGGATGGCGTCGTCGAGCCCGAACAGCGACGCGATGGCGTCGCGGTACTGTTCCTGGCCGACCGCGTTGGTGTTGTGGTGCGAGCCGCCTTCGACCAGCACGAAGCGCTTGGGGCCCTTGCCGGCTTCGTACAGCTTGCGCCCGAGCTCGGGCTTGATCAGGCGGTCTTCGCTGCCATGCACCACGAGCAGCGGCGAGCCGACGTCGGCCACGCGCTTGACCGCCTCGAAGCGCTGCGTGATGAAGGGCGAGATGGGCAGCCAGCCCCATTTGAAGGTGCTGACCACGTCGGCGATCGAGGTGAACGTGCCCTCGACCAGCGTGCCTTTTTCGTCCGGCACGTCGGTGGCCAGGTTGATGGCGATCGCCCCGCCGAGCGAGTGACCGAAGATGTAGCGCGGCCGGTTGGGGTACTTTTTTGCCAGCCATTCCCAGGCGGCGCGGGCGTCCTCGGTGGCCATCTGCTCGGACGGCAGGTCGTTGCTGCTTTTGCCGAAGCCGCGGTAGTCGACCCCCAGCACGGAGAAGCCCAGTTCCTGCATGCGGCGGATGCGCATGGCCGAGCCGGTGACGTTCCAGCGCGCACCATGAAGGTACAACAGCACGGGCGCGTCGGCACGGCGGGTGAAGTTCTCGTGTTGCGCCCACAGCCCGTGCAGGCGCACCGGCTCGCGGGTGATCGACGAGGTGTAGTCGATCCACACGTCGTCCATGCTTTCGGCGGCGTAGGTGCCGCCGCTCCAGCTGCGGTCGGACGGCTGGAAGATCCAGACCCGCTGTTTTTCATCCAGCGTGGCGCAACCGGCCAGCAGGGCAACGGTGGCGGTGAGGACAAGGAGCAATCGCTTCATGGCGCCCATGATGATGCAAACATCGGGCCAAAAGTTCTGGCCGACCGGGAAATGACCCCGCGCGGTCAGCGCCCCCGCAGG
Source organism: Hydrogenophaga sp. XSHU_21 (assembly GCA_046604145.1). Lineage (GTDB taxonomy): Bacteria > Pseudomonadota > Gammaproteobacteria > Burkholderiales > Burkholderiaceae_C > Hydrogenophaga. Next base: position 65,862 of record JBKIXD010000002.1, on the reverse strand, counting down.
AACAGGGCGTCGAGTTCGCGCAGGCCGAGCTGGCGCCAGGTGGGCCGGCCGTGGTTGCACTGGTCGCTGCGTTCGGTCACTTCCATCTGGCGCAGCAGCGCGTTCATTTCGTCGAGGGTGAGGCGCCGGTTGGCGCGCACCGCGCCGTGGCAGGCCATGGTGGCCAGCAGGTCGTGCTCGGCGCGCTGCAGCACGTGGGTGGCGTCGTGCTGGGCCAGTTCGGCCAGCACGCTGCGCGCCAGTTCCACCGGGTCGCCCTGCGCCAGGGTGGTGGGCACGGCACGCACCGCCAGGGTGCGTGGCGACAGGGGCGTGACCTCGAGGCCGAGCGCGGCCAGCGGGGCGGTGGCCGATTCGGCGGTGGCCACTTCTTCGGGCGTGGCCGCGAAGGTGGCCGGGATGAGCAGCGGCTGGCTCTGCACCGAGCGGGCGTCGAGCTGTTGCTTGAGCCGCTCGTACACGATGCGTTCGTGCGCGGCGTGCATGTCCACGATCACCAGGCCGTGCGCGTTCTCGGCCAGCACGTAGATGCCCTGAAGCTGGGCGATGGCGCGGCCGAGCGGCCAGTCGCCCTGGGGGAGCGGCGAGTGGGCAGGCTGGTCGAGAGGCTCGGTTTGCGCAGGTCCCTCGGCGGGCTCAGCGAGAACCGGGCTCGGGCCGCTCGCCCACAACAGCCCCACATCGCTCACCCGGTGACCCACCTCAACCTCGGCGGGCGCAAACCGGAACCCCTCCTGCCGCGCCGGCGGCGCCCAGGCCGGTGGCGCCTCGGGGGCGGGTGCCTTGCCCGCCCGCGGCACCGCCAGCGCCGACTGCACCGCCTGCTGCACGGCATGGTGGACCTCGCGGCTGTCGCGGAACCGCACCTCGATCTTGGTCGGGTGCACGTTCACGTCCACGCGCGCCGCGTCGATCTCCACAAACAGGGCGTACACCGGCTGCCGCTGGCCGTGCAGCACATCGTCGTAGGCGGCGCGCACCGCGTGCGACACCACCTTGTCGCGCACGTAGCGCCCGTTCACGTAGGCAAACTGCAGGTCGGCCCGGGCGCGTGCCGAGTCGGGCAGTCCGGCGAATCCCCACACCTGCAGGCCGCGCGCGGCCGAGCCGTCGGCCGGCCATTGCAGCGGCAGGGCCTGGCCGATGAAGTCGTTGCCCAGCACATCGCCCAGGCGCTGGCGCAGCCCGTCCATGCCCAGGGCGGCCGCGGCGCGCCATTGCGCCACCAGCTTGCCTTCGTGCCAGACCGAAAAGCCCACGGCCGGCCGCGCCAGCGCGTGCCGCCGCACCGCTTCGATGCAGTGCGCCAGTTCAGTCGCGTCGGACTTGAGAAACTTGCGCCGGGCCGGCGTGGCGTAGAACAGTTCGCGCACCTCCACCGTGGTGCCGCGCTGCCGAGCGCCGGGCGCCAGTTCGCCACTGCGCGCGTCCAGCGCCCAGGCGTGGGCGTCTTCGTCGGTGCGCGACAGCAGCGTCACCTCGGCCACCGAGGCGATCGCCGCCAGTGCCTCGCCCCGAAAACCCATGGTGCCCACGGCCTCCAGCTCGGCCAGGCTGGCGATCTTGCTGGTGGCGTGGCGCTTGAGCGCCTGCGCCAGTTCGTCCCGTGCGATGCCGATGCCGTCGTCCTCGACCGAGATCAACCGGACACCGCCGCCCAGCAAGCGCACCGTGACCTGGCTGGCGCCGGCGTCCAGCGCGTTGTCCACCAGTTCGCGCACCACCGACGCGGGCCGCTCCACCACCTCGCCGGCGGCGATCTGGCTGATCAGCTCGTCGGGCAGCTCGCGGATGGGTCGGCGCAGGGACAGGGAGGTCATCTGGTGAATTGTAGGAAGCGGCGGGGATAATCCCCCACCATGGAACTGATCGCCTTCCTCATCGACTTCATCCTCAACGTGGACCAGCACCTGCGCGAGTTCGTGCAGGCCTACGGCGTCTGGGTGTATGCGCTGCTGTTCCTGATCATCTTCACCGAGACCGGTGTGGTGGTCATGCCGTTCCTGCCGGGCGATTCGCTCCTGTTCGTGGTGGGCACGCTGTGCGGCGCGGGCCTCATGAGCCTGCCGCTGGCCATGACCCTGCTGGTCATTGCGGCCATCCTGGGCGACCAGACCAACTACACCATCGGCCGTTACTTCGGCCCCAAGGTGTTCCAGTGGGAAAACTCGCGCCTGTTCAACAAGAACGCGTTCAACCAGGCCCACGCCTTCTACGAGCGCTACGGTGGCATCACCATCATCCTGGCGCGTTTCATGCCCTTCATCCGCACGTTCGCGCCCTTCGTGGCCGGCGTGGCCGAAATGACCCGCGCCAAGTTCACCGCCTACAACGTGATCGGCGCGCTCATCTGGGTGATCAGTCTGGTGGGCGCCGGCTACCTGTTTGGCAACCTTCCGTGGGTGCAGGAAAACCTGAGCAAGATCATCTGGGCGCTGATCATCATTCCGGGCCTGATCGCCATCTTCGGCGCCTGGAAGGCCCGGCGCAACGCCACCAGCGAGGCCGCCTGACGCGTTGTCCGGCCCCGGCAGCGCGTGCCGCGGCAGGGTGACCAGACACCCTGACCACCGGTGCTGGCCGAAATTGATCAGTAGGCTTATCATTTCCTCGCCACATCCCTGCGTGAGGAGACATGAACGCACCCCAAGCCCTCGTGCGCTGGCACGACCGCGGCACCAGCCGCATCCCGTTCTGGGCCTACACCGACCCCGACCTGTACCAGCGTGAGCTGGAGCGCCTGTTCCATGGCCCGCACTGGTGTTACGTGGGGCTGGCGATCGAGATTCCCGAAGCGGGCGACTACAAGCTGAGCTGGGTCGGCGAGCGCCAGGTGATCATGGTGCGCGACCGCGTGGCCCCCAAGGACCGCGGCACCGACCACGGCATCCGGGTGGTGGAGAACCGCTGCGCCCACCGCGGCGTGCGCTTCTGCCAGCCGCCCATGGACGGGCAGGTGGGCAAGGCGCGCAACTTCGTCTGTCCGTACCACCAGTGGACCTACAAACTCAACGGTGACCTGGCGGGCCTGCCGTTCAAGGACGGCGTCAAGGACGGCGACTGCGTCAATGGCGGCATGCCGGCCGACTTCGACCTCAGCAAGAACGGCCTCACCAAGCTGCGCGTGGGGGTGCTGCACGGCCTGGTGTTTGCCACCTTCAGCGACGAAGCCGAGCCGCTCGAGGACTACCTGGGGGCCGAACTCAAGCCCTGGCTCGACCGCATCTTCCAGGGGCGCGAGCTGAAACTTCTGGGCTACAACCGGCAGCGCATTCCGGGCAACTGGAAGCTCATGATGGAGAACATCAAGGACCCGTACCACCCGGGTCTGCTGCACACCTGGTTCGTCACCTTCGGTCTGTGGCGCGCCGACCAGAAAAGCCGCATGGTCATGGATTCGCACGGTCGCCACGCGGTGATGATCAGCCGCCGCAACGATGGCGGCGCCAACCAGGCGGTGACCTCCGGCGTGACCAGCTTCAAGGCCGACATGAAACTCAACGACCCGCGCCTGCTGGATGTGGTGCCCGAGCCGTGGTGGACCATCGACGACCCGCAGAACCCGGGCGCCACCATCACGCCCACGGTGACCATGATCACCCTGTTTCCCAGCGTCATCATCCAGCAGCAGGTCAACTCGCTGTCCACCCGCCACATCGTGCCGCGCGGCCCCAACGAGTTCGATTTCGTGTGGACGCACTTCGGCTTTGCCGACGACGACGAGGCCATGACCACGCGGCGACTGCGGCAGGCCAACCTGTTCGGCCCGGCGGGCTTCGTCAGTGCCGACGACGGCGAGGTGATCGAGTTCAGCCAGGACGGCTTCCGGCAGTGGGGCGAGGGCGGCAGCACCCTGGTCGAACTGGGCGGCAAGGGCGATGACGTGGGCCAGGCGCCCACCGAGCACATGGTCACCGAAACACTCATCCGGTCGATGTACGCGTACTGGCGAAAGGCGATGAACCTGTGATGGACACCACCCTCGACGCCGATCTGAAGGCGCTGCTGCGCCACCACGCCATCGACCGCTTCAACGCCGGCTACGCCGATGTGCTGGACCAGCGCCGGTTTGCCGAATGGCCCGACCTGTTCGTGGCCGAGGCCCGCTACCGGGTGCAGGCGCGCGAGAACGCCGAACGGGGTTTGCCGCTGTGCCTGTTGAACTTCGAAAGCCAGGCCATGATGCGCGACCGCATCGTGGGCGCGACCCAGACCATCTACCACGCGCCGTACTACACCCGCCATGTCATCGGTCCGGCGCGCATCACGCACGACGGGCAGGGCACGGCAGACGATCCGGTGCGCGCCGAGGCCAACTACGCGGTGTTTCGCACCAAACCCGGGAGCACGAGCGAGGTGTACCAGGTGGGCCGCTATGTGGATGCCTTCGTGGTCACCGAAGCAGGCTGGCGCCTGCTGGAACGCCGCTGCGTGTACGACAGCGAAATGGTGCTGAACTCGTTGATCTACCCGGTGTGACCGGGCGTGGCCTGTTGCCCGGGGCGGTGCAGGTCGCCGGTCAGCGACGCGACGGCACGGGCGGCGTGCGGTGGCGCTTTTCGCGACCCAGCAGCATCTGCGCAAACCGGATGAACAGGCTGCGATCGAGGTAGCTGTCCACCCGGGCCATGTCCTGCTCGGCGCGGCGGCGCGCCAGCAGATCGATGCGCACCGTCTGCGCGTCGTCCAGATCGCCCTTGCCCTCGCAGTACCACTGCGCCTGCTCTGAAAACAGCATGCGCTGCCCGTACTGCCCGATGTGCCGTTTCATGCGGTCGCGCAGGAACCGGCGCAGTGAATGGTGGCTCACCTGCATGCGCGGCGGCTCGCGCACATCGCTGGAATACGAAAGGACGGTGATGACCGGGCCCTGCACCAGCACGTGCTCGCCGTTGTAGCGGCCGGCGGGGGGCTGGTAGCGGCCTGCGTCGAAGAAAGGCATGCGCCCGTCGTGCACCCGTTCCAGGTCCTGGCCAAGCAGGGCGTAGCAGCGGGCCAGCGATGCCCTGACCAGGGCAGTTCTCATCGACATTCTTTTTCTCCGGCGGGACCCTTCCCGGCCTTTGGGCGCGACGATACCGGCCAGGGTAGTCGGCCGCATCCTCAAGCGGTGGTATGGCGCCCCGGCTTGCGCCGTCCTGCCTCAGATCTGCCGGTTGCGGGCCAGCGGCGGGTTGGCTTCGAAGTACTTGACGATGCCGCGCAGCAGGGCGTCGGCGAGGTCGTTCTGGTACTTGGGGTCGTTCAGGCGGCGCTCTTCGTCGGGGTTGCTGATGAACGCGGTTTCGACCAGCACGCTGGGGATGTCGGGCGCGCGCAGCACGGCAAAGTTGGCCTGCTCGACCCGGGGCTTGTGCAGCTTGCCCACGCGCCGCACCTCGCCCAGCAGCTTGCCGCCGATCTTCAGGCTGTCGTTGATCTGGGCGGTCGTGCTCATGTCGAGCAGGGCGCGCTGCACCGTGGCGTCCCTGGCCTTGACGTTGATGCCGCCCACGAGGTCGGCGGCGTTTTCCTTGTTGGCCATCCAGCGGGCCGCGGCCGAACTGGCGCCGCGTGTGCTGAGCGCGTAAACGCTCGCGCCGGCGGGCCGCGGGCTGTAGAACGCGTCGGCGTGGATGCTGATGAACAGGTCGGCCCGCACCCGCTGCGCCTTGCTCACCCGGGTCTGCAGGGGCACGAAGAAATCGGCGTCGCGGGTCATGTAGGCGCGCATCGGGTTGCCGTTGACGGTGGTGGCGTTGATGCGGTCGCGCAGCTTCTGGGCGATCTGCAGCACCACCGTTTTCTCGCGCGTGCCGCGGGGTCCGATGGCGCCCGGGTCCTCGCCGCCGTGGCCGGGGTCGAGCGCCACCAGAATGAGCCGCTCGGTCTTGCGGGCGGCGCCAGGGCGCTGTTTGCTGGGGGGCGATGCGGCGGGCGCCTTGGCCACCGCCCCCGATTCGGCCGCGGGCGGCGATGCCGGTGCTGGTGCCTGTGCTTGCCCCGGTGCGCTGGCGCCCGGGCGGTCGGCGCGCGCGATCAGATCGCCCAAGGGGTCGTCGGCCTGTCGGGTCGGTCCGGGTCCCGGGCGCACCTGCGCCAGGCGGTCGGCCTCCAGGCCCAGCAGGCGCGCCGCGCGTTCGCTGGACGGATCGTTGGATTTCAGTGCCTGGGCAATCAGCTGTTCGAGCGGGTCCGGCGCGTTGACCGGGTACAGGTCGAACACCAGCCGGTGCTGGTACGCGGCGACCGGGTCGAGGTTGAACACCTGCGGCTTGATGGCCTGCTTGAGGTCGATCACCAGGCGCACCACGTTGGGTGCGTTCTGTCCCACGCGGATGCCGGCGATGTTGGGGTCGTCGGCGCGCAGCTGCGCCACCAGCTCGCGCAGGCCGGGCAGCAGGTCGATGCCCTCGATGTCGACCGCCAGGCGCGGCGGCTCGTTCACCATGAACGAGCGCGCGGTCAGGGCACCATCGCTTTCGATGGTCACGCGTGTGTAGTCTTCGGCGGGCCAGATGCGCACGGCCAGCACGCTGGCGCCGCGCGCGATGTGCGCCGTGCCCAGCAGCAGAACCAGGGAGCCGGCGCGCAGCAGCGCACGGCGCGGGATCAGGGGCAGCGTGGGTCCAGCCGTCATTCGATGGCGGCCAGCAGCAGGCGGCCGGCGGGGGTTCGGGCTTGGGCGCGCACCTGGCGCGCGTCGTCGTGATCGGGGTCGGTGTTCATCGGGTCGGTGTCGATGTGCAGGTCGAGGTCGATCGGTGGCAGGAAGCCCGCGGCGCGTTCCGGCCATTCGACCAGCTTGAGGCCCGGGCTGGCAAACAGTTCCCGAAAACCCGCTTCTTCCCATTCGCGCGGGTCGCTGAAGCGGTAGAAGTCGAAGTGCCAGATCGACAGTGGCTCACCCGGTGGCATGAGCGGACAGTCGATCGCGCTGTGCGGCTCGACCACGGCGTAGGTGGGGCTCTTGATGCGCCCGCGCACGCCCAGCGCGCGCAGCAGGTGGCGCACGAACGTGGTCTTGCCCGCACCAAGGTCGCCGTGCAGGGCAAGGGTGGCGTGGGCCAGGGCAGGGCACAGGGCCAGCCGCTGGGCAAAGGCCTGGGTGTCGGCCTCGTGGGCCCATCGGCCCTGCCAGGGTCCGGGGTCGGTTGCTACCATCGGCGCCCCATGAAGACTGTGGTGAATGCTGCTCAACTCGTCTCGCAAGTGCAGGCTTGGGGACAACAACTCGGATTCTCCCAAATCGGGGTGACCGGGGTGGACTTGAGCGCGGCCGAACCGGGCCTGATGGCCTGGTTGTCGGCTGGATGCCACGGTGAGATGGATTACATGGCCCGGCACGGCCTCAAGCGCGCCCGCCCGGCCGAGCTGGTGCCGGGCACCCTCAGCGTGATCACGGCCCGCATGGACTACCTGCCGCGCCACGCAGGCGATGACTGGGTGGACCGGGAATGGGACCGCCTGCAGCGCCCGGGCGAGGCCATTGTGTCGGTGTACGCGCGTGGCCGCGATTACCACAAGGTGTTGCGCTCGCGCCTGCAGCAACTGGCCGAGCGCATCGAGACCGAGATCGGCCCCTTCGGGCACCGCGTGTTCACCGATTCGGCACCGGTGCTCGAGGTCGAACTGGCCACCCGGGCCGGCATTGGCTGGCGCGGCAAGCACACGCTGGCGCTGCACCGCGAGGCCGGGTCGATGTTTTTTCTGGGCGAGGTGTACGTGGACCTGGCGCTCCCGCCCACCGAGCCGGTGACCGAGCACTGCGGCAGCTGCACCGCCTGCCTCGATGCCTGTCCCACGCAGGCCATCACCGGTCCGCAGCGCGTCGACGCACGCCGTTGCATCAGTTACCTCTCCATCGAGCATGTGGGCCCGATTCCCGTCGAGCTGCGGCCGCTGATGGCCAACCGCATTTACGGCTGCGACGACTGCCAGCTGGCCTGCCCCTGGAACAAGTTTGCCCAGCGCTCGCCGCTGCCCGACTTCGACCCCCGGGACGGCCTGACCGGCGCTGCGCTGACCGCGCTCTTTGCCTGGACCGAAACGGAATTCCTGCAGCGCACCGAAGGCAGCCCGATCCGGCGCATCGGCCACGAACGCTGGCTGCGCAACATCGCGGTGGGCCTGGGCAACGCGCTGCGCACCACCCGCGACCCGGCCGTGGAAGAGGCGCTGCGTGCCCGCGCCAACCACCCCAGCCCGCTGGTTCGGGAACACGTGGCCTGGGCGCTGGGCCAGGGGGATGCGGCCACGCCGCCTTGAGCGGTGTCAGGCGTGCCGCAGCCGCAGTTCGCGCTTGAGCAGTTTGCCGCTGGGGTTCTTGGGCAGTGCGTCGGTGAACAGCACGCGCTTGGGGGCCTTGAACCCGGCCATGTTCGCCTGGCAGTGCGCGATGACCTCGTCTTCGGTGAGCGACTGACCGGCTTTGACCACGATCACCGCGGTGACCGCTTCGACCCACTTCGGGTCAGGCAGGCCGATGACGGCCACCTCGCTCACCGCGCCCAGGCGGTAGATCATTTCCTCGACCTCGCGGCTGGCCACGTTCTCGCCCCCGGTCTTGATCATGTCCTTCTTGCGGTCGACGATGGTGATGTAGCCCTCGTCGTCGATGGTGGCCAGGTCGCCGCTGTGGAACCAGTCGCCCGAGAACGAGACGGCCGTTTTCTCGGGGTCGTTGAAATAGCCCAGCATGAGGTGTGGCGATCGGTGCACCACCTCGCCGACCTCGCCGGGCACCACGTCTTCCATCGACTCGTTCACCACGCGGGTGACCACGTTGAGCACCGCCTTGCCGCAGGAACCCGGTTTGCGCAACTGGTCTTCGGGCGGCAGCATGGTGGCCAGCGGCGCAATCTCGGTCTGGCCGTACAGGTTCCACAGGCGCACCGACGGCAACCGCGACGCCAGTTCCTTCAGCACCTCCACCGGCATGATCGACGCGCCGTAGTAGCCCTTGGCCAGCGATGTCAGCCGATCGGGCGAGAACGCGGGTGACCGCAGCAGCGCGATCCACACCGTGGGGGGCGCGAAAAAGCTCGTGATGCGGTGCTGCTCCAGCAGGTTGAGCAGGTGGTCGGGCACCGGCTTGCCGGTGATGACGTTGCTGCTGCCGATGTAGATCGCCGGGCCGAAGAACACGTCGAGCTGCGCGCAGTGGTAGAGCGGCAGCGCGTGCAGCGCCACGTCGGCTTCGGCGATCTCGGCATTGATGACGCAGCTCACGTACTGCCACAACACCGCGTCGTGCGTGAGCATGGCGCCCTTGGGCATGGACTCGGTGCCGCTGGTGTAGACGATCTGCGCGAGGTCGGTGCTTTCGAGGCCCACCGCCGGCAGCGGTTCGGCGCAGGCGGCCAGGTGGTCGAACCGGTGCATGGCGGGGTCGGGTTCACTGGGGTCTTCGCCGGGCAGCCAGATGAAGCGCTCGACCGCGGTGTCCTGCGCCGCCGCGGCGCGGGCCAGGGTGGCCAGGCCGCTGTCGGTGGCGAGCGTTTTCGCGCCGGCATGGCGCAGGATGTAGGCGACTTCGTCGGCCTTGAGCATGAAGTTGATCGGCACCAGCACCGCGCCACGCCGCGCCACCGCAAACCGCAGCGCGGCGAACCCGTGCGAATTGCGCGCCAGCACGGCCACCTTGTCGCCTTCGGCCACACCCAGGTGGGCCAGGCCCGCCGCCAGCCGGGTCACCAGGGCATCGAAGTCGGCGTACGACCAGCGCACCTCGCCGCAGGCGATGGCCAGCTTGTCGGGCAGGCGCAGGGCGGTGCGGTGCAGCGCATCGGCGATGGTCTGGCGGCGCACCTGGGGCGAATACGGGGCTTTCATGGTGTCTCCTGGGGCTGGGTCGGGTTCCGTCGGCGATTGGATCGGGTGGGGCGCGTTTGGCCATCGGCAGAAACACCGACGGGCGACGCATCCGTGTCACCCATTCTCACTTTGCGACACCTTGGCGCTTCACACGCGCTGGCTATGATGACCGGCATGTCTGCGCTGTCCCGATCCGAACACGCCCTGGGCCGCGAAACCCGGCGCCTGCGTTCGCAGGTGGTGGCGTGGTGGCACGTGCTGCAGCTGGGCGCCCAGATCCTGGTGCTGGTCCTCACCCCGTCCAGCTACACCCAGGGCCGCAGCCAGCGGGTGCTGCACCACATGTACGCCGCATCGGCGCCGCTGCTGCCCTGGTTTCTGGTGCTCACCGCGCTCATCAGCCTGGTCATCATCCGCATCGTCACCGCCACCGCCAGCAGCTACGGCCTGTCGCAATATGCGCTCGAGGTGCTGGTGCGCACGCTGGTGCTCGAACTCATTCCCCTCACGGCCGCGCTGTTCGTGGCCCTGCGGCACGCCATGCCGGGCGCCGAGCAGCTGCGGTCCCAGCTGGATGCGCGCCAACGGGCCGGGCGGCAGATTCCGGGCGTGGCCGGGCTGGCCGGCACGCTGCTGCCACGGGCACTGGCCAGCGTGCATGCGGTGGTGCTGCTGGCGGCACTGGCCGGCGTGGTGGCACTGCTGCTCACCTACCTCATGGTGTACGGCCTGTCGCCCTGGGCGTGGCCGTCCTACACCCGCGACGTGGGCGCGGTGTTCACCCCGGTGGTCTCGCTCATCTTCGGTTTCAAGACGCTGTTCTTCAGCCTCGCGGTGGCGGTGGTGCCGCTGGCCGGCGCGGCCGAGCCCGACGCGCACGGCCGCTTCGTGCCGCGCAGCGACATGACCGAATTCGCCCGCCTGTTCTCGGTGCTGCTGATGGTCGAGATCGCTTCGCTCGTGGGCAACTACTACTGAACGCCATGACCGACCCGACCGACGACCGCCGCGAATCCCCCCTCGTGCCCGACCCGCCCCCGGTGGGTGGCCTGGCGTTCAAGGCCGCGCTGTTGATGGCGCTGACCCTGTTGCTGGTGGTCGGTTCGGTGCTCTACGTGATGTTCGCGCGCGGCGTGTTCGAGCCGGTGCAGCGCGTTGTGCTGATCGCCGACGATGCCGAAGGCGTGACCGTCGGCATGGACGTGACCTTCGCGGGGTTCGCCATCGGGCGCGTGGCGCGGGTCGAGCTGGGTGCCGACGGCAATGCTCGCATTCTGGTGGACGTGCCCACCAAAGACGCCAAGTGGCTGCGCACCTCCAGCATCTTCACCATGGAGCGCAGCCTGGTGGGCGGCACGCGCATCCGTGCCTACAGCGGCGTGCTCGAAGACCCGCCCCTGCCCGACGGCGCCGAGCGCATCGTGCTGCGCGGCGACGCCGCGGCCGAGATTCCGCAGCTCATGGCGGCGGTGCGGCAATTGCTTGGCAACCTCACGTCCATGACGCAGGACGACGCCGCGCTCAACCAGACGCTCGTCAAACTGCAGGTCACGGTCGACAAACTGAACGGTCCGCAAGGCGCGCTGGGCGTGCTCATGGGCAATGAAGCCGACGCGAAGAAACTCGTCACCGCACTGGACCGCAGCAACGCGCTGCTGGCGCGGGCCGACGCGCTCACGGCGCGGCTGGACAGCCTGGTGGCCAATGCCGACCGGCAGGTGTTCGGGCAGGGCGCGGCGCCCGGTGCGGGCAGCGTGGTGGGCGACGTGCGCGCCACCGTGACACAGCTCAACGGCCTGCTCGCCGAAGCCCGTGGCAGCCTGCAAAAGCTCGATGCCGTGCTGGTCGAGGCACAGGGTGTGGCCGCCAACACCCGCGAAGCCACCACCGACCTCGGCGCCCTTCGGGTCGAGGTGGAAAGCAGCCTGCGCAAGGTCGACGGTCTTATCGACGAAATCAACCGCAAGTGGCCGTTTGCGCGCGACACGGAGATCAAGCTGCCATGACGCCGCGCTTTGTTGTTGCGTTGACCGTGTTCGCCCTGGCGGCGTGCGCCGGCACGCCGCCGCCGCCCGACTGGCAGATGACCGCCCGCAGCGGGCTGGATGCGTCGGCCGTGGCCTGGCTGCAAGGCCGCCCAGCGGTGGAGGCGATCGAGTTCCGTCGTGCGCGCGATGCCATGGCCCGCACCGGGCGCCCGGAACTGGTGGCCCGGGCCGAACTGCACCGCTGCGCATTGCGCGTGGCCACGCTGCAACTGGAGGCCTGCCCTGCCTTCGATGCCCTGGCCGTTGATGCGCTGCCCGAAGACCGCGCCTATGCGCGCTACCTCGCCAACCAGATGCAGCCGGGCGACGCGGCCCTGCTGCCCGCCAACCACCGCGCCGCCCTGGCCGCCGCCGATCCCGCGGCTGCGTTGACGGGCATGAGCGATCCTGTGGCAAGGCTGGTGGCGGCGGGTGCGGCGCTGCGCCGCGGGCAAACCACCCCTGCGGTGGCGCAGGTGGCGGTGGACACCGCATCGGCCCAGGGATGGCCGCGTCCGCTGCTGGCCTGGCTCACGCTGCAGCAGCGTGCCGCGCGCGCCGCTGGCAACCAGGCACTGGTCGACCAGCTTCAGCGCCGGATCGACACCGTGGCACCACCGCGTTGAGCAGCGGCTTCAGCCCCCCAGCACACCCAGCGCAAACGGCAGGCTGACCATGCCCAGCAGCGTGGACAGCGTGACCAGCCCGGCCACATACGGACCGTTGTAGCCCATGCGCGCGGCCAGCACATAGCAGCTCGACGCGGTGGGCACGGCCGAGAAGGTGAGCAGCACCGCGGTCTGCACCGGGTCGAGCCGGAACAGCCTGGACAACCCGAACGCCATGAGCGGCATGGCCAGGTGCTTGATGGCGAGCACCGCGATGCCCAGCAGCTTGGCGCTGGCCAGGCTGCCGAACTGCATGCCGGCGCCGGCGGCCATGAGGCCCAGCGCCAGCGACGCCTGGCCGATGCGGTTGACCGTGGGTTCCAGCCAGCCGGGGATGGAGAACCCCAGCAGGTTGGCCACCAGGCCCGACGCCGTGCCGATGATGAGCGGGTTGCGCAGCAGCTCGCGGGCAAAGCCCTTGTTGGCGTGGCGCGCCATCGGCCACACCGCCCCGATGTTGAAGATCGGCACGCAGAACCCGATGATGACCGCCACCAGCAGCAGCGCTTGCGGGCCCGCCACGCGATCGGCCAGGGCCAGCAGGATGAACGAGTTGAAGCGGAACGCCACCTGGGCACTGGCCGCGTGCAGCCGGGTGTCGATGTGCCGGCCGAGCCAGGGCCAGTGCGGCAGCGAATACGCCAGCGCGATGCCGCACAGCGCCAGCGAGACCGCCGCGCCCACCAGGCTGGATGCCGCCGAAAAGTCGAGCGGGTTCTTCACGATGCTGTGGAACAGCAGCACCGGGAACAGGAAGTAATACACCAGGCTCTCGACCTGTTCCCACACCGTGCGGTTGAGCTTGGTGAAGCGGCACACCAGGTAACCGCACAGGATGAGCGAGAAGTCCGGAAAGAGCAGTTGGGCGAAGTTCACTGCGCGATCGTAGCGGCCCCGCCCGGGTGGTTCCGGGTTTCCCCTTATGTAGTGTCCCGAAGGCGGCAACTTCCCGGGATGGTTAAAGTCGAACGCTTGTCTTCATTCGATTCCAACTTGCAGGAGAACACCACGATGACCACCCGCCGCACCATCCTGACGGGCGCCGCCCTGGCCGCCACCCTGGGTTTCCAGGGCCTTGTTTCGGCCCAGGCCTTTCCCTCCAAGCCCATCACGTTGCAGGTGCCGTTCGCACCGGGTGGCACCACCGACATCGTGGCGCGCGTCATGTCCGAGCCGCTGGGCAAGGCCCTCGGCCAGAACGTGATCGTGCTCAACCGCGCGGGCGGCGGCGGCGTGGTCGGCGCGCAGGAACTGGCCCGGGTCGCCCCGGACGGTCATTACATCGGCATGGCCACCGTCTCCACCACGGCCGCCAACCCGGCCATCAACCCCAAGATTCCCTACGACACGCTGGCCGACTTCACGCCCATCATCAACATCGCCGCCACCCCCAACGTGATCGCGGTGCACCCGAGCTTCCCGGCCAAGGACTACAAGGGCTTTGTCGAAGAGGTGAAGAAGAACCCCGGCAAGTACAGCTACGCCAGCTCGGGCACCGGTGGCATCGGCCACCTGCAGACCGAACTGTTCAAGAGCCTGACCGGCACCTTCATCACCCACATTCCGTACCGCGGCGCCGGCCCGGCCCTGAACGACACGGTGGGCGGTCAGGTGCCCATCATCTTCGACAACCTGCCTTCGGCGCTGCCGCACATCCTGTCGGGGCGGCTGATCGCCATCGTGGTGGCGGCACCCCAGCGCGTGGCCGCACTGCCCAACGTGCCGACCTTCAAGGAAGTGGGCCTCGAGCCGGTGAACCGCATGGCCTACTACGGGCTCATCGGTCCCAAGGGCATGCCGGCCGACGTGGTCAGCAAGATCCATGGCGCCGCCGTCGAGGCACTCAAGGACCCGGCGGTGCGCAAGCGCATCGAGGACACCGGGTCGCTGGTGGTCGGCAATTCGCCCACCGAGTTCTCGGCCCAGATCAAGGCCGAGTTCGAGGTCTACAAGCAGGTGGTGGCCCGCCAGAAGCTCAAGCTCGACTGATGCCCGCGCGCGACGGGTCCGAACACGCCACGCTGTCGGCCTTCATCGACAGCCTCTGGCTTGAAGAAGGCCTGTCGCGCAACACCCTCGACGCCTACCGGCGCGACCTGAGCCTCTTCGACCGCTGGCTGGCCGAACGGGGCACCGAACTTCCGTCGGCCACCGAGGCCGACATCCACGGCTACTTTGCCGACCGGCATGCGCAAACCCGGGCCACCACGGCCAACCGGCGCCTGACCGTCTTCAAGCGCTACTTTCGCTGGGCCCTGCGTGAGCGGCTGATCACCACCGACCCCACGCTGCGCCTGCTGGCGGCCAAACAGCCACTGCGCGTGCCCAAGACCCTGAGCGAAGCGCAGGTCGAGGCGCTGCTGAACGCGCCCGACCAAGACACCCCGCTCGGCCTTCGCGACCGCGCGATGCTCGAACTCATGTACGCCAGCGGGCTGCGCGTGAGCGAACTCGTGTCGCTCAAGACCTGGCATGTGGGCCAGGCCGAGCACGTGCTGCGCATCACCGGCAAGGGCAACAAGGAGCGGCTGGTGCCTTTCGGGCAGGTGGCCGGCGAATGGATGCGGCGCTACCTCGCCGAAGCCCGCCCGCAGATCCTCGCCGGGCAGGCTGGCGAAGACCTCTTCGTCACCTCGCGCGGCGCCCGCGCCGGCGAGGCCATGACCCGCGCCATGTTCTGGCAACTGGTGAAGAAGTACGCCGCACAGGCCGGCATCACCGCACCGCTGTCGCCCCACACGCTGCGCCACGCATTTGCCACCCACCTGCTCAACCACGGCGCCGATCTGCGCGCGGTGCAGATGCTGCTCGGCCACGCCGACATTTCCACCACCACCATCTACACCCACGTGGCGCGCGAGCGGCTCAAGAGCGTGGTGGCGCAGCACCACCCGAGGGGGTGAGGGTCGATGGCGGGTGATCGACTGCGCGTGCTGCTGCTGGGCGCACAGGGGCTGTTCGGACGGCATCTGACCCAACGGCTGTCCCGGCTCGGCCACCTCGAACTCATCATCGCAAGCCGCTCGGCGGAGCGGGCAGGGCAACAGTGCGCGGAGCTTGCGGTCGATGCACGGTCAGGGCTGGAAGCGACGGTGCTCGATACGCAATCCGAGGGTTTCGCGGTCGCCCTGCGGGCTCTGGCACCACACGTTGTCGTGAACATGGCAGGTCCCTATGCACCTTCAGACCTGCGCGTTCCACTTGCCTGCATTGCTGCCCGCGTGCACGGCATCGATCTGGCCGACAGGCGCGATTTCATGGCCCAGGTGAATTCGCTTGACGCTGCTGCACGGGCCGCCGGGGTGCTGATCACCAGCGGCGCCAGTTCGGTGCCGGCACTGTCCAGCGCCGTGGCCGACTATCTGACCCGGGACATGGTCCGGGTCGACTCGATTGATGTCGGCATCAGTCCGGGCAACCGGAGCGGACGCGGTCTGGCCACCGTGAGGTCGGTTCTTTCGCTCTGCGGACGCCCGATCGAACACGCCGACGGCGGTCGTGAGGTGGTGTGGGGATCGCTGCGCAGGCACCGGTACCCGGCACCGGTGGGCGAGCGCTGGTTGTCTCCCATGGATGTGCCCGATCTGGACTTGTTGCCGTGGCGTTACGTCGGCCAACCCAGGGTGCGGTTCCGTGCAGGCCTCGAACTGGGTTGGATGCACGGGGCGCTGGTCGGCATGGCGTTGCTGCGCAGGCTGCTGGGCGGACCGGATTGGAGCCGGCTTGCGCGGCCCTTGAACCGCATCGCCAGCCGCTTCGACGGGCTGGGCACCGATGCGGGCGCGATGCACGTGATCGTGACTGGCCGCGCGGGCAATGGGATGTTGGTCCGCCGGCCATGGCATCTGGTGGCCACTTCGGGGCATGGACCACACGTGCCGACCCTGGCCGTGTCCGCCCTGTTGCGGCGCCTTCACGAAGGCACGTTCCCGCCTGCCGGTGCCATGCCTTGTGTGGGCCTGCTCGATCTCGCCGAATTTCGGCGCGAGGCGCAAGGGCTGTCGATCACGATGAGAGAGTGCGACAGCGTCGAGAATCAAGACCCATGAGCGAACTGCACCGATCATCGGATTCAACGGTAGACCCCGCGGGTGAAGCACTTCGGGTGCTCCTCCTGGGCGCCAGCGGCTTCATCGGCAGCCACGTGCTGGCGGCCTTGTGTGCCAGGGGCGCAAGCGTCACCGGCGTTTGCAGGCGACCGCCGCAGGCCCGGCCAGCCTTGTCTGCGCTCGATGCGTCGATCACGCAGGGAATCAAGTGGAAGGTCATGGGGCTGGAGCAGGCGCTCATGCCCGCACGATGGGCGCCCCTGCTGGCGAACATCGACGTGGTCATCAATTGCGTGGGAATCCTCCGGCAGCGCTCGGGCGAATCCTATGAGGATGTCCACCACCGGATGCCCGGCGCGCTGGCGCGTGCCTGCGCCGATCTTGGTGTCCGACTGATTCACACCTCGGCGCTCGGGCTGCATGAGAACGCCAGGAGCAGGTTCCTGTCGAGCAAGCTGCGCGGTGAGCATGCGGTCAAGGAAAGTGGTGCCGACCATTGCATCGTTCGTCCTTCATTGATCGACGGACGCGGCGGATTCGGGGCAAGCTGGTTGCGGATGATCGCGAGATCGCCCGTGCAACTGGTGCCCACAGGCGCCACAGGGCGAATTGCGGCCGTCAGGGCGGTCGACCTGGGCGAGGCCTATGCGCGCCTTGCCCGAATGCCCAGCCTGGAAGGTTGGCGTGAAGCCAACCTCGGTGGCATGCGCCACTTTCAGTATGGCGAATACCTTCAGCATTTGCGCGGCGCTGGCGGTGCTTCTCCAGAGCGGAGCCCAGCCCTTCAGGTGCCGCTTCCGGATTGGGCGACCCGGGTCGGTGCACACCTTTGCGATCTGTTCCGGTTCAGCCCCTTCAGCTACGGGCACTGGATCCTGCTTCAGCGCGACAACCTCCCGATTCCCAACGCGTTGCCAACGCTTCTGGGTAGAGAGCCGGCGCCGGTGACACCCGAGGATGTGGCCTGGACCGATGATTTCCGCTTGTCCTGAAGGCGTGGAGACCGTTCGTGACCCGCTAGCATTCCCCCATGACCACCCTCCGAGAAGCCGCGCTGCATTGCCTGCAGCTGACCGACCCCGACGAGAAGGCCGCGGCCGGGCTGGCGCTCGACCTGTCGGCCGTCATCGGCGCGGGGCTTGAGCTGACCGCCACCGCGACCATTCCAGGCCGCACCGCGCGCCCGGTGCTGGTGGCGCCGGCCGAGGTTCAGCAGCGCTCGGTGCACACGCTGGAAGGGCGCGCGGCGCTGATCCATGCGCTGGCGCACATCGAGCTCAATGCGGTCAACCTGGCCTGCGATGTCCTCTGGCGATTTGCCGGCATGCCCGACGACTTTTACCGGGAGTGGGGCCAGGTGGCGAAGGAAGAGGCGCTGCATTTCACGCTGCTGCGCGATCACCTTCGGTCCATGGGGCATGCATACGGGGACTTTCCCGCGCACAACGCGCTGTGGGAAATGGCCGAAAAGACCAAAGACGATCTTCTGGCCCGCCTGGCGCTGGTGCCGCGAACGCTGGAGGCGCGCGGCCTTGATGCCTCACCGCCGATCAAGGCCAAGCTGGTGAAGGCCGGCGACCTCCGCGGCGGTGAAATCCTCGACGTGATCCTGCGCGACGAGATCGGCCACGTGGCGGTGGGCAACCGTTGGTACCGCTACCTGTGCGCCGAGCGTGGCCTGGACCCGGTGTCCACCTACGCCGCGCTGGCCGAGAAACACCGAGCGCCGAAACTCAGGGGCCCGTTCAACCTCGACGCGAGGCGGGCGGCCGGATTCGATGAGGTGGAGCTGGGCTTGCTGGGTTGAGCAAAGGCGGTCGAGCGTCCAGCGCCCAACGAGGCGCTACATGCGCTCACAGACAGCAGGCCGGTACGCGTTTATGCTGGGCGGCATGGAGTTTCCTGCATTGCCGTCGACTGCGCTGGCCCACTGTCCATCGCCTTCGTTGCCCCCATTCACATCACACCCCGCTGGGGATTCCCCCCGGATCGGTCTTGCACACCCAGGGCCGTGGGCCCGTTCGCTGGCGCTTTTGCTCACCGCGGTGGCCGCGGGCTGTGGCGGTGGTGGTGGAGGATCGCCTGCTGCGGGCAACCCGCCAGTGGCAGGGACGCCAGCGCCCTCTCCCACGCCATCGCCGGACGGCAGCCCCGCCGCGGGCCATGCAGGTGGGTGTCCGGTGCCGCCGGCCGCCCTGGCGGCCTCGGTGACATCGCCAACCACCGTGATCGGCTCCGGCACGCCAGCCAGTTGCACCGCGGCCGCGGTGGTGAATGCCGTGACACAGGGTGGCGTCATCACCTTCAACTGCGGCCCGGATCCGGTCACCATCACCATGACGCAGACCGCCAAGGTGTTCAACAACCGGCCCGATGTCGTGCTGGACGGCGGCGGCAAGGTCACCCTCAGCGGGGGTGGCGCGCTTCGCATCCTGTACCAGAACACCTGCGATCCGAGCCAGGTGTTCACCAGTTCGCGTTGCGATCTGCAGACCACACCGCGATTGACGGTGCAGAACATCACGATGGTGGATGGCAACTCGAGTGGCCAGAGTTACGGACTCCCCAACGAGGTCTACGGAGGAGGTGCCATCTACGTGCGCGGCGGTCAGCTCAAGATTGTCAACAGCCGTTTCTTCAACAACCGCTGCGAGGGCACCGGTCCGGACGTGGGCGGCGCGGCGGTGCGGGCCTTCGGTCCGCAAGGGCCGGTGTACGTGAGCAGCAGCACCTTCGGTGGCGCTTCCGGTTACGGCAATGTGTGCAGCAACGGCGGCGGTCTGAGCGGTCTCGGTGCGTCGTTCAGCGTTTTCAACAGCCTGTTCACCCACAACAGTGCCATCGGCAACGGCGCCAACCCGGCGAGGCCCGGTACCCCCGGCGGCGGCAGCGGCGGTGCGATCTACCAGGACGGCAACACCTTCAACCTCAGCCTGTGTGGCACGCTGATGCAGAACAACGCGGCCAATGAGGGCGGTGGCGCCCTGTTCTATGTGAGCAATGACCGCAGCGGAACAATGTCGATCACCGATTCGACCTTGCAGGGGAACCCTAGCGCGGGGTTTGAAACAGCCGGCCTTCCCGGGATCTTTGTGCTGGCGGCTCCCGGTCAGCCGGTCGTGACCCGCTCCACCATCTCGCGCTGAGCGAGCGAGCTGGCTCAGTCCTTGTCCCGCGTCAGCCGCTCGGCATACGAAATGCCGATGGCCGACAGCACGAAGGTGAAGTGGATCACCGCCACCACCGCCACCACCTGGATGTTCTCCAGGGTGAGGTCGCCGCTGAGGTAGGTCTTGAGGGCGTGCACGCCCGAGATCGAAATGATGGCGAACGCCAGCTTGAGCTTGAGGTTGTAGGTGTTGACGTGGTCGAGCCAGTCGGGCTTCTTCATTTCCTTGGAATCGAAGTGCCCGGTGGTGACGAACAGCGACACCCCCGCCAGGGCCACGACCCACACCAGCTGGGCCACCATGGTCATGTCCACCAGCTCGAGCACCTTGATGATCAGGTCGATTTTTTCCAGGCTGCCGAACAGCAGCGTGGTCATGAGCTTGTAGGTCTCGAGCACGAACTTGCCGAGGATGCCGAAGATGATCGCGACCAGCCCGACGTAGAAGAAGAGCATGGTGAAGCGCATGCCGTAGAGCAGCGAGCCGACGCTTGACAGCAGTTTGTCCATTCGGGGTCCAGGGTGGGTTCTTCGGGCGGCCGCGGGTGGAAGTGGGGTTCCGCGACCGCGAAATCAGGGGCGCCTCAGCGCGCCCGCAGAATACCACCGGGGCATGAACCGCGCGCGAGGCTCCACGGGGGCAGGCCTCACCCTGACAAGCCGATGCCGCATGGTCTCATCGAGCCATCCACGCTTCCAGTGGCCATCGGCGGCGCCCGCTCAGGTGGGCTGCGCCCAGCGCCAGCAGCCACAGGCCCAGGGCACTGGCGGCCATCTGCGGCGTGGTGGGCAGCAGCGCCAGGCCCGCGCCCGAGAACAGCGCCAGGCCGAGCAGGCTGTGGCCCACATAGAGCGACAGGGTGCGCTGGCCGAGCGGCGCGAGCACCGCGCACCAACGGGCGCGGCCGCCGCCCGACAGCAGCGACAGCGCGGCCACGAAAACGGCCGCCATGGGCAGCGAAGTCAGCTCGCCCAGGGCCTCGATGCCCGATCGCAGCGGGTGCAGCGGTTCGGTGGTGGCCCAACCCCAGCCGTAAAGCGCGCTGAGCACCAGCAGGGGCGGACCGAACCAACCGACGCCGCGCCGCAGCAGCGGGCGCCAGCGGCGGTGGGTGAGCAGCCGCAGTCGGGCGGCGGCCACCCCGCAGGCCATGCAGAAGTACACGACGGGACCCCCGAGCAGGACCGAGGGAATGAGGTTGAGCGCGTAGACGCCGGCGTTGAGCAGCAGGAACGCCCAGCCGCCCTCGACCGACGACAGGGTGGGTTCGTCCAGGGCCATGGGCTGCTCCGGGTAGGCCGCAATCATGGCCAGCCACAGCAGCTTGGCCACCACCGCGGCGCCGAGCGCCAGCCACCAGTGGCGCCTGAACCGGTGCCAGGGCTGGTGCAGGCGCCCGAGCAACCGGCGCCCGACCAGCGCGTACAGCGTGAGGATGTCGCCGAAGTAGACGAACACACCGTGCAGCACACCCAGCCCGAGCAGGCGGCGTTGGCGAACCACGCCACGCCGCAAGGCGTCGGTGCGCGACCTGCTGCGGGTGGCGAGCCAGAGCGA
Organism: Hydrogenophaga sp. XSHU_21; assembly: GCA_046604145.1. GTDB lineage: Bacteria > Pseudomonadota > Gammaproteobacteria > Burkholderiales > Burkholderiaceae_C > Hydrogenophaga. Next base: position 44,596 of record JBKIXD010000002.1, on the reverse strand, counting down.
CATGCCGAACAGGAACGCCAGCATGGTGTAGCCCTTGCCTTGCAGCAGCGCGGCCACCACGCCCTGAACGGCTTGCGCCCACGCACCGTCGGGCGGTATGACCCGGCCCAGCGGCGTGCCCCAGGGCGCCGCCGCATACCCGATGGCGTTCACCACCAGCACCGAGACAAGGGCCAGTGCGCGCAAGGCATCGGGCAGGGCAAGGCGGGAACGGTCGTGGTGCATGCGGGCTGGTGCCGGGTGACGGGTCGGGCCGATTCTTTCATGGCAGCAGAGGGTGCCAGCAGAGGGGGTATGGCCGGCCACGGCGGGCCTTGGCGGGGGCGTCCCTACAATTCCAGCTTTGTGAACCGGATTTGCGAGGAGACCGCCGAATGGCCTTGTACGAACTCGATGGCGTGGTCCCGCAGGTCGATGCCAGCGCATGGGTGGCCGAGAACGCGCAGGTGATCGGCGATGTGCGACTGGGCGCCGGCAGCAGCGTGTGGTTCGGTGCCACGCTGCGGGGCGACACCGAAACCATCACGGTGGGCGAAGGCAGCAATGTGCAGGACGGCAGCGTGCTGCACGCCGACGTGGGCTATCCCCTGACCATCGGCCAGAGCGTCACCGTGGGCCACCAGGTCATGCTGCATGGCTGCACCATCGGCGACGAATCGCTCATCGGCATTGGCGCGGTGGTGCTCAACGGCGCGCGCATCGGCCAGCACTGCCTGGTGGCTGCCGGTTCGTTGGTCACCGAGGGCAAGGTGTTTCCCGATGGTTCGATGATCATGGGCAGCCCGGCCCGGGTGGTGCGGCCACTCACGCCTGAGCAGATCGAAGGCCTGCGCCGCAGCGCGCAACACTACCGGGACAACGCCGGGCGTTACCGGCGCGGCTTGAAAAAGACCGGCTGAACGCCATCTGTCGACCTTTGGCCCGAGGAAGCCTGTGTCCGAACTCCACAAATTCGTGTTTGAAGGCCTGCCGGTTCGCGGCATGCTGGTCCGCATCACCGACGCCTGGCAGGAAATGCTGCAGCGGCGCGAGCAGGCCGGCGGCTACCCCGCGGCCGTGACCGAGCTGCTGGGCGAAATGACGGCCGCGGCCACCCTCATGCAGGCCAACATCAAGTTCAACGGGGCGCTGGTGATGCAGATCCACGGCGACGGCCCGGTGAAACTGGCGGTGGCCGAGGTGCAGCCCGACCTGCGACTGCGCGCCACCGCCACCGTGACCGGCGAGGTGGCCGACGACGCGCCGCTGTCGCACATGGTCAACGTGAACAACCAGGGCCGTTGCGCCATCACGCTCGACCCCAAGGACCGCCAGCCCGGCCAGCAGCCCTACCAGGGGGTGGTGCCGCTGTTCGGTGACCGGCACGAAAAGCTCGAAAAACTGGCCGAGGTGATCGAGCACTACATGCTGCAGAGCGAACAGCTCGACACCCGCCTGGTGCTGGCGGCCAACGACCGCGTGGCCGCCGGGCTGCTGATCCAGCGCCTGCCGCTGCAGGGCGAGGGCAACCTGGCGGGCCAGTCGCAACAGCGCGACGAGGACCAGATCGGCCGCAACGAAGACTACAACCGCATTGCCATCCTGGCGTCCAGCCTCAAGCGCGAAGAGCTGCTCGAACTCGACCCCGAGACGATCCTGCGCCGCCTGTTCTGGGAAGAGGACGTTCGCCGGTTCGACCCCTTGACCGGCAATGCCGGCCCGCGCTTTGCCTGCACCTGTTCGCGCGACCGGGTGGGAGGCATGCTGCGCTCGCTCGGGCGCGAGGAGATCGAGTCGATCCTCGAGGAGCAGGGCAGGGTGGAAGTGGATTGCGAGTTCTGCGGTGCGCGCTACCACTTCGATCCGGTGGATGCGGCGCAGATCTTCCTGCAGGCCAGGGACCAGCCGCCCGGCAGCGGCCTGCACCAGTAGACGCGTCCCGGGTCCCGGGTCAGCCCGGGTCGCGGTCGTTTCGGGCCAGCAGCGCCCGGAACAGCCGGTGCTCGCAATCGGGATCGCTGCAGGCCTCGCACTGCCAGCGTCCGTTGCCTTCGCGCAGTGCCGGGTCGTCGGGCACGAGCGCCCGGCCGAGCGCGCTGCCAATGGCCCCCAGCGCGGCCCGCAGCCGGAGGGGCCCCTGGCCATAGACTGTCTGGAAGGCAATGCCCGCGCCCTGCAGTTCGCGCCGCAGCAGCGTGTCGGTGGCCTGGCGCACGGCGGGGCTGTCGCGAAAGAACCCGTCGGGTTGCCAGGGCAGGTCCAGTCCCATCAGCAGCGTCACCTGCACGCGCCGCTGGGCGGCAATGGCATCGGGCCACAGGCTGCGGTCGTTGAAGTAGATCTCGCTGTAGGCCGCGACCACCAGCGCAGTGGTGTCGGCCAGCACCACCTCGGCGCGGGCACTGTCGATCAGGCGGGTCTGTTCGGCCGCAATGCCGGCCTGTTCGTCGGCGTGGGGGGCACGGCCCATCTGCCCGCACCAGGTGCGCAGGTGTTCCGGCACGGCTTGCACCGCCATGCCCCGCGCGGTGAGCGCATCGAGCAACTGGGCGGCCAGGGTCGTCTTGCCGCTGGATTCGCCACCCAGCAAGGCCACCTTGAGCATGGCGCCGCGCGCAGGTCTTGCGGTCAGTGCGCGCTCAACGCGCGATCTGCACGAAGATCTCGTTGGGCTTGACCATGCCCAGGTCCTGCCGCGCCAGCTCTTCGACCATCTCGAGCCCTTCCTGCAGGTCGCGCAGTTCGCTGGCCACCTGGTTGTTGCGCTGTTGCGCATCGGTGTTGGCCTGCTGCTGTGCCGCCAGGTCGCGCTTGAGCTGCGCCACCTGGGGCACGCTGCCCCGCCCGAACCACAGTTGCGCGTGCAGCACCAGCAGCAGCGCCACAAGCAGACCGGGGATCAGGCGGGTGGACATCACTTGAGGTTGTAGAAGGCGTCGCGGCCCGGGTAGATGGCCACATCGCCCAGGTCTTCCTCGATGCGAAGCAACTGGTTGTACTTGGCCATGCGGTCCGAGCGCGAGAGCGAGCCGGTCTTGATCTGACCGGCGTTGGTGCCCACCGCGATGTCGGCGATGGTGTTGTCTTCGGTTTCGCCGCTGCGGTGGCTGATGACCGCGGTGTAGCCGGCGCGCTTGGCCATCTCGATGGCTGCAAAGGTCTCGGTGAGCGTGCCGATCTGGTTGATCTTGATGAGGATCGAATTGGCCACGCCCTTGTCGATGCCTTCCTTGAGGATCTTGGTGTTGGTGACGAACAGGTCGTCGCCCACCAGCTGAACCTGCCGGCCCAGGCGCTCGGTGAGGTGCTTCCAGCCGTCCCAGTCGCCCTCGGCCATGCCGTCCTCGATGCTGACGATGGGGTACTTGTCGCACCAGGTGGCCAGCACGTTGGTCCATTCCTGGGCCGTCAGCACCAGGCCTTCGCCCTCCAGGTGGTACTTGCCGTCCTTGTAGAACTCGCTCGACGCGCAGTCCAGGCCCAGCGCGATCTGGTCGCCCGCGGTGTAGCCGGCGGCGGCAATTGCGTCCATCAGCATCTGCAGGGCCGCTTCGTGGCTGGCCACGTTCGGGGCAAAGCCGCCTTCATCGCCCACGGCCACGCTCATGCCCTTGTCGTGGATGATCTTCTTGAGTGCGTGGAACACCTCGGCGCCCCAGCGCATGGCTTCCCGGAAGCTTGGTGCACCCACGGGAATGATCATCAGTTCCTGCAGGTCGAGGTTGTTGTTGGCGTGGGCGCCACCGTTGATGACGTTCATCATCGGCACCGGCATCTGCACCGCGCTCATGCCGCCGAAGTAGCGGTAGAGCGGCAGGCCGGCTTCTTCGGCGGCGGCGCGCGCCACGGCCATCGACACCGCCAGCATGGCGTTGGCGCCCAGGCGGCTCTTGTTCTCGGTGCCGTCGAGGTCGATCAGGGTCTTGTCCAGGAAGGCCTGCTCGGAGGCGTCGAGGCCGAGCACCGCCTCGCTGATTTCGGTGTTGATGTGCTCGACCGCCTTGAGCACGCCCTTGCCCAGGTAGCGGCTCTTGTCGCCGTCGCGCAGCTCGATGGCTTCGCGCGAACCGGTGGACGCGCCCGAGGGCACGGCCGCGCGGCCCATGACGCCACTTTCCAGCAGAACGTCGCATTCGACGGTGGGGTTGCCGCGGCTGTCCAGCACTTCGCGGCCGACGATGTCAACGATGGCACTCATGAATCAAGGGTCCTATGGTTCAAGAAAAAAATCAACGGTGAATCAGGTAGCGCCTGACCAACAGGCCAGCGAAGCGCAGCAAGGCGTCGAGCTCGTGCCGAATCACGCGTTCAGCGATGGAGAGGTCGAGAACGTCGTATTCGTGCACCGCCACGTTGCGGAACCCCACCATGTTCTGCAGTGCGTTCAGCAGGTCGGCCGGCACGACATTTTCCCTGGCGAGGATTGCGAACATCTCGCGCGCGCCCTGCGGCAGGCCCCAGCCTTCATGGCCGATCACCATGTTGCCCATGTCGATCGCGAGTTCGCACGCGCGCTGCACGTTGAGGATGGCCGCATCCTGCCGGGTGAAGTCGGCCCGGAAGTCCGCTGCGGCGGCGAGTTCTTCGCGCGCACGCTGAACGCAGCGCTCCATCCGGGCGCTTTTCTGGGCGAGCGCATCGGCCAAGGCGGCGGCGTGGTTCACGGCCGTCCCCCCGCTGCCAGCCGCTCGGCCAGCGCCCGCATCATCGGCTGGCGCCAGCGCTGGATGTTCTGGTACTCGGTGCGCAAAAAGCCCTCGTACTGGATCAGGGTCACCGGGTCGCGGGCCATCAGCAGCCGTCCGGTGTCGAGGATCTGCACCTGCATCACCGTGTCCAGCCCCTGAAAATCGAGCAGGTCAACGTCCACACCCAACCTGGAGCCCAGGGCCATCGCCGCATCGAAACGCGCCGCTGGCGACCAGGGCCCCCGAACCTGCACGGCGATGTCAAGGTCGCTGCTGGCGGACCACCGGTTCCGCGCCGCGCTGCCGAACAGCCACACCGCCGTGGCAGACGGCACGGCAGCGATCACGGCTTCGGCAATCGCGGCGTCGGTGGGCAGCGTGCGGGCGGTCATGCGCTGAAGCGTTCCTCGAGGTAGCCGTTCTTCTTGGTCACGGCGTCGAGCGCGAGCAGGGTCTCGAGCAGGGCGGGCATGTGCTTGAGCGGCACGGCGTTGGGGCCATCGCTCAGCGCCTTGGCGGGATCGGGGTGCGTTTCCATGAACAGGCCGGCCACGCCGACCGCCACCGCGGCGCGCGCCAGCACCGGCACGAATTCGCGCTGGCCGCCGCTGCTGGTGCCCTGGCCGCCCGGCAGTTGCACGCTGTGGGTGGCGTCGAACACCACCGGTGCGCCGGTCTCGCGCATGATGGCCAGCGAGCGCATGTCGGACACGAGGTTGTTGTAGCCGAAGCTCACGCCGCGCTCGCAGGCGAGGAAGCTGTCTTCGGGCAGGCCGGCGTCGCGGGCCGCGTCGCGCGCCTTGTCGATCACGTTCTTCATGTCGTGCGGCGCCAGGAACTGCCCCTTCTTGATGTTCACCGGCTTGCCGCTCTGCGCCACGGCGCGGATGAAGTCGGTCTGCCGGCACAGGAAGGCGGGGGTCTGAAGCAAGTCGCACACCGCCGCAGCGGGCGCGATGTCGTCTTCGGTGTGCACGTCGGTGATCACCGGCACGCCCAGCTGGGCCCGCACCTTGGCCAGCACGGCCAGACCCGCCTCGCGGCCCGGGCCGCGAAAGCTCTTGCCGCTGCTTCGGTTGGCCTTGTCGAAGCTGCTCTTGAAGATGAAGGAGATGCCCAGCGCGGCGGTGATCTCCTTCAGCCGGCCGGCCACGTCCATCTGCAGCTGTTCGGACTCGATCACGCAGGGACCGGCGATGAGAAAGAAGGGCTTGTCGTGGCCGACGTCGAAACCGCAGAGTTTCATGGGTCGATTCCTCAGGCGACGGCCTTGGCCGGCACCCTCTGGGCCTGATGGCCGAGCGCGGCCTTCACGTAGGCGTTGAACAGCGGATGGCCGGCCCACGGGGTGGACTTGAATTCGGGGTGGAACTGCACGCCCACGTACCAGGGGTGCACGTTCTGCGGCAGCTCGACGATTTCGGTGAGCTGTTCGCGCTGCGTGAGCGCGGAGATCACCAGCCCGGACTGCCGCAGTTTGTCGAGGTAGTTCACGTTGGCTTCGTAGCGGTGGCGGTGGCGCTCGGTCACCACGTCGCCATAGATGCTGTGGGCCAGCGTGCCCTTGGTCACGTCGGAGCTCTGCGCACCCAGGCGCATGGTGCCGCCGAGATCGGAATTGGCGTCGCGCAGCTGGATGCTGCCGTCCTTGTCCTTCCACTCGGTGATGAGCGCGATCACCGGGTGTGGGGTGTCGGGCTCGAACTCGGTGCTGTTGGCGTCTTTCAGGCCGGCCACGTGGCGCGCGTATTCGATGGTGGCCACCTGCATGCCGAGGCAGATGCCCAGGTAGGGCACCTTGTTCTCGCGCGCGAAGCGTGCCGCGCACACCTTGCCCTCGATGCCGCGCTTGCCGAAGCCGCCCGGCACGAGGATGGCGTCGAAGCGGCCCAGCGTTTGTGCCACGTTGGCCGAAGTGAGCGTTTCCGAGTCGATGTACTCGATGGCCACCCGCGCCTGGTTCTTCAGGCCGGCGTGGCGCAGCGCCTCGTTGAGCGATTTGTAGCTGTCGGACAGGTCGACGTACTTGCCGACCATGGCGATGTGCACCGTGGCCTGGGGATGCTCGACCGCATGCACCAGGTCGTCCCAGCGCTTGAGGTTGGCCGGCGGAGTGTTCAGGCGCAGCTTGTCGCAGATCAGGCCGTCGAGGCCTTGTTCGTGCAGGATGCGCGGCACCTTGTAGATGGTGTCCACGTCCCACATGCTGATCACGCCCCATTCGGGCACGTTGCTGAACAGGCTGATCTTGGCGCGCTCTTCGTCGGGGATGCGGCGGTCGGCCCGGCACAGCAGTGCGTCGGCCTGAATGCCGATCTCGCGCAGTTTCTGCGCGGTGTGCTGCGTGGGCTTGGTCTTGAGTTCGCCGGCCGCGGCGATCCACGGCACGTAAGACAGGTGCACGAAGGCCGAGCTGTTGGGCCCCATGCGCAGGCTCATCTGGCGCACGGCTTCCAGAAAGGGCAGCGACTCGATGTCGCCCACGGTGCCGCCGATTTCGACGATGGCCACGTCGACCGCGTCGGCCGTGCCTTCGCCCGAGCCCTTGCGGATGAATTCCTGGATTTCGTTGGTGACGTGCGGGATGACCTGCACCGTCTTGCCGAGGTAGTCGCCGCGGCGTTCCTTCTCGAGCACCGACTGGTAGATCTTGCCGGTCGTGAAGTTGTTGGCCTTCTTCATGCGCGTTTCGATGAAACGCTCGTAGTGGCCCAGGTCGAGGTCGGTTTCGGCGCCGTCGTCGGTGACGAACACCTCGCCGTGCTGGAACGGCGACATGGTGCCCGGATCGACGTTGATGTACGGGTCGAGCTTGATGAGGGTGACTTTGAGGCCGCGCGATTCAAGCAGCGCGGCGAGAGACGCAGAAGCAATGCCCTTGCCCAGGGAGGACACCACACCGCCGGTGACGAACACGTATTTGGTCATGACTCGGGCGAGCCGCGGGCTCGCACAGGTGGGAAATTCCAATTATAGGTGCGCCCCCCGGGCCGGCCATCCGCTGCCACAATGCGCCCCCATGAGCGATCTTGCGGCAAAACACATCGTGCTCGGCCTCACCGGTGGCGTGGCCTGTTACAAGGCGGCCGAGTTCTGCCGCGGCCTGGTCAAGGCCGGGGCCACCGTGCAGGTGGTCATGACCGAAGCGGCTGCGCAGTTCATCACGCCGGTGACCCTGCAGGCGCTGTCCGGGCGGCCGGTCTACACGTCGCAGTGGGACCCGCGCGAGGGCAACAACATGCCCCACATCAACCTCAGCCGCGAGGCCGATGCGATCGTGATCGCGCCGGCCAGCGCCGATTTCATGGCCAAGCTGCTGCACGGGCGGGCCGACGACCTGCTGTCGCTGATGTGCCTGGCCCGGCCGATCGACCGTGTGCCGCTGATCGTGGCGCCGGCCATGAACCGCGAAATGTTCGCCCACCCGGCCACCCAGCGCAACCTGGCGCAGTTGCGCGCCGACGGCACCGTGGTGCTGGGCGTGGGGTCGGGCGAGCAGGCCTGCGGCGAGACCGGCGATGGCCGCATGCTCGAACCCGACGAGTTGCTGTACGAGGTGGTGCGTCATTTCAGGCCGCAGGTGCTGGCCGGGCGCCGGGTGCTCATCACCGCCGGCCCCACCTACGAGGCGATCGACCCGGTGCGGGGCATCACCAACCGCAGCAGCGGCAAGATGGGGTTTGCCCTGGCGCGCGCGGCCCACGAAGCCGGCGCGCAGGTGACGCTGGTGGCCGGTCCGGTGGGCCTGCCCACGCCACGGGGCGTGCAGCGCGTGGATGTGATGTCCGCGGTGGACATGCAGCGCGCCGTGCAGGCCGGTGCCGATGCGGCCGACGTGTTCATTGCCGCCGCCGCCGTGGCCGACTGGCGGCCCGCCAGTGCGGCCGACCAGAAGATCAAGAAGGACGGCAGCGGCGCGGTGCCGGTGCTGTCGTTCGTGGAGAACCCCGACATCCTGGCCGGGGTGGCGGCGAGCGAGCGTGCCCGCCGCGGTGCGCTGTACTGCGTGGGCTTTGCGGCCGAAAGCCACGACCTGCTGGCGCACGCCCAGGCCAAGCGCGCCCGCAAGGGGGTGCCGCTGCTGGTGGGCAACATCGGCCCCGACACCTTCGGGCGCGACGACAACGCCCTGCTGCTGGTGGACGAACGCGGCACCAAGGAGCTGCCGCGCGCCGACAAGCTGTCGCTGGCGCGCGCCCTGGTGGCCGAGATCGCCGGGCGCCTGGCGCGCTGAGCGGTGCCCCGGGGCGCCAGGTGCGGCGCTATCATTGCTCCATCAGCATTCGCTTATTAAAAGCCGCTGCGCCGGCGGCACCGCGATGGAGACACCATGAACCCGCGCCAGCCCCAACCCCATGCCAGCCCCCTGTCGCACCCGAATCGCCGCACCTGGTTGCGCGCCGGTGCCGGCCTGGCCTTGGGCGCCGCCGGCCTGGCCGCCGTGCCCGAGGTGCGCCTGTTTGCCCAGCAACTGCAGGACTTCATCGCCGGCCCGCCCATGCCCGACATCCCGGCGCAGCAGCTGTCGCCCCGCGTGTGGATGGTCTACGCCAAGGACGGTTTCCCCACCCCCGAGAACCAGGGAATGATGGCCAACGTGGTGTTCGTGGTCACCCAGCGGGGCGTGGTCGTGCTCGACTCGGGCGGCTCGCTGCAGATCGGCCAGATGGCCATCCGCATGATCCGGCAGGTGAGCGACAAGCCGGTGGTGGCGGTGTTCAACAGCCACTACCACGGCGATCACTGGCTGGGCAACCACGCCTTTGCCGATGCTTTTCCCGGCGTGCCCATCCATTCGCTGGCGCACACCCGCGACCAGATCCTGGGCACCGAGGGCAACGCGTGGCGCAACCTCATGGAGCGCTGGACCAACCAGGCCACCATGGGCACGAAGATCGTGGCGCCGAACACGGTGGTGCAACCCGGGCAGGTGTTCGACTTCGGCGACACACGAATCCGCCTGCACCACCACGGCGTGGCCCACACGCCGTCCGACCTGTGCATGGAGGTGGTCGAGGACCGCGTGACCTACGTGGGCGATGTGGCCATGGACAACCGCATCGCCAACATGGACGATGGTTCGTACGTGGGCACGTTCAAGACCTACGAGGCCCTGCTGAAAGACCCGGGCGAGCAGCTCTGGGTGCCCGGCCATGGCGTGGCCAGCCGCGACCTGCTGCGCCGCTACGGTGATTTCATGCGGGGCATCTACGAGCCCTGCGTGAAGGCCGTCAAGGAAGGCCTGCCGCTGGACAAGGCGAAGGACCTCGTGATGGCCGATCCGCGGGTGGCGCTGCGCGCCTCCAGCATGCAGGGCTTTGCCGGCAACATCGGCAAGTACACCAGCCTGGCGTACCTGGAGGCGGAGAAGGAAGCGTTCTGAGCACCCGCCACACGGTGGCACCGGCCCGACCCAGCCTGGCCCCTATGCAAGGGGACCATACCGTTGCTGTTCGGCAAACACGGCCTTCAGCGTCGCTTGGGCGTGACCGCCCGGGGTGAACGCCGCCTTTCGAAGGAGGCCAGCACACCCCGGCGCGACAAATTGACGCGCTGTCGGTCAGGCTGTCGCGCTGGACGTGCCGCGATTCGATGCCACCCATGGCACGTGGGTTCATAAGGGCTTGCGCTGACCACGCGCGACCACATTCCCATGCAAACTCAAAGGGCTCTGCCGTGACGCAGGCATCCACTGTGCGGGCCCCAAGGTCCGCAGGAGTTCGATGACATGGACATGAACCGGAGAAACTTCTTCCGGGTCAGTGCCGCAGGGCTGGTGGGATCCAGCCTGGTCGCCATGGGCTTCTCGCCCACGGCTGCGCTGGCCGAAACGCGGGCCTTCAAGCTGGCCCGGACCACCGAAACCCGAAGCATCTGCCCGTATTGCTCTGTGAGCTGCGGGCTGGTGATGTACACGCTGGGTGACAAGGCGAAGAACGTCAAGTCGACCATCGTCCATGTCGAAGGCGATCCCGACAACCCGGTCAACCGCGGCACGCTGTGCCCCAAGGGCGCCGGCGTGATGGACATGATCCAGTCGCCCAACCGCGTGCTGCACCCGCAGGTCCGCGAAGCCGGCACCAACGAATGGAAGCGCATCTCGTGGGACGAGGCGCTCACCCGCGTGGCGGCGCACATGAAGAAGGACCGCGACGCCAACCTCATCAAGGTCAACGACAAAGGCGTGACGGTCAACCGCTGGAACACCACCGGTTTCCTCATCTCTTCCGCGTCTTCCAACGAATCCGGTTATCTGAGCGTCAAGATCGCTCGCGGTCTGGGGATCGTCACCCTCGACACGCAAGCACGCATCTGACATGCGCCGACGGTGTCCAGTCTGGGCCCGACTTTCGGTCGCGGAGCGATGACCAACTCGTGGACGGATATCAAGAACACGGATCTCGTCCTGATCATGGGCGGCAATGCCGCCGAGGCCCACCCGTGCGGCTTCAAGTGGGTGACGGAGGCGCAGCAGCACCGCAAGGCGAAGCTGATCGTCGTCGATCCCCGCTTCACCCGCAGCGCGGCGGTGGCCGACTACTACGCCCCGATTCGTGTCGGGACCGACATCGCCTTCCTCGCTGGTGTCATCAACCACCTGTTGAGCAACGACAAGATCCACCACGAGTACGTCAAGCTCAACACCGACGCGACCTTCCTCACCAAGCCCGGGTTCGGCTACGACAACGGCTTCTTCACCGGCTACAACGAGGCGGCGCGCCGCTACGACAAGTCGAGCTGGGGCTACCAGATCGGGGAAGACGGCTTCGTCAAGGTCGACGAGACGATGCAGGACCCGCTTTGCGTGTTCCAGCAGATGAAGAAGCACTTCGCGCGGTACACCCCCGAGCTGGTCAGTCAGATCACAGGCACCCCGAAGGACCAGTTCCTGAAGGTGTGCGAGATGCTGGCCGAGACCTCGAAGGCCGACAAGGTGATGACCATCTGCTACGCCCTGGGCTGGACCCAGCACAGCGTGGGATCGCAGAACATCCGGACCATGGCCATGATCCAGCTCCTGCTGGGCAACATGGGGCGTCCGGGCGGAGGCGTGAACGCGCTGCGCGGGCACGCCAACGTGCAGGGTATCACCGACATGAACGCCTATTCCGAGGTGCTGTCGGGTTACATGAGTGCGCCGACCGACGCCGATCCCACCCGCACCGAGTACCTCGAGAAGCGCACCCCCAAGCCGCTGCGGCCGAACCAGATGGCGTTCCCGCAGAACTTCCCGAAGTGGCATACCAGCCTGATGAAGGCCTACTACGGTGACGCCGCAACCGTGGAGAACGACTTCGCCTACGACTGGCTACCCAAACGTGACGCGGGATACGACATCCTGCACATGTTCGAGCTGATGCACCAGGGCAAGATGAACGGCTTTGTGGTGCAGGGCTTCAACCCGATCGCGGCGGTGCCCAACAAGAAGAAGCTGTCGCAGGCGCTGAGCAAGCTGAAGTACCTGGTGGTGATGGACCCGCTGGAGACCGAGACGAGCGAATTCTGGAAGAACTTTGGTCCGCTCAACGACGTCGATCCAGCGACCATCCAGACCGAGGTGTTCCGCTTCCCGACCAGCTGCTTTGCCGAGGAGACCGGGACCTTCACCAACTCCAGCCGGGTGATTGCCTGGAAGGAAAAGGCGGTGGACCCCCCGGGCGAGGCCAAGCCCGACTCCGAGATCATGGCGCGCCTCTTCATGAAGCTGCGCGGCATGTACGCCAAGGACGGCGGCACGCTGCCTGAACCGGTGCTCGCGCTCAGCTGGCCCTACATCAACGCCAACGTGCCGTCGCCGACCGAGGTGCTTCGAGAGATCAATGGCCGCGCGCTGGCCGATGTGCTGGCGCCGCCCGATCCCAAGAACCCCACGGCGCCCCGCGCGGTGCTGGTGAAGGCCGGCGAGCAGATGCCCAACTTCGCGCTGCTGCAGGCCGATGGCAGCACCGCGTGCGGCAACTGGATCTACGCCGGCTGCTTCACCCAGGCGGGCAACCTGACGGCGCGTCGCGACAACTCGGACCCGAGCGGTCTGGGCGTGTTCCCGAACTGGGGCTTTGCCTGGCCGGCGAACCGGCGCATCCTTTACAACCGCGCCTCGGCCGACACCAACGGCAAGCCCTGGGATCCGTCCCGGTCTTACTTGCGCTGGAACGGAACGGCGTGGGCGGGTGTGGACGTGCCCGACATGCGACCCAATGCGGCACCCGAAGAAGGGGTGGGCGCCTTCATCATGAACCCGGAAGGTGTGGCGCGCCTGCACGCCGTCGGCATGAACGAGGGTCCGTTTCCCGAGCACTACGAGCCTTTCGAAACGCCGGTCGGCGTGAACCTCATGTGCCCGACAAACCCGAAGGCGGTCAGCAACCCGGCGGCGCGCGTGTTCAAGGGTGACCTGGAGGCGTTCGGCAAGAAGGACGAGTTCCCCTACGCCGCCACGACCTACCGGCTCACCGAGCACCTGCACTACTGGACCAAGCACTCGCGCAGCAATGCGATCGTGCAGCCGGCCCCGTTCGTGGAGATCGGTGAGGCCCTGGCCAAAGAGAAAGGCATCAAGCAGGGCGACATGGTCCGGGTCCGCAGCAACCGCGGCGAAGTCGTGGCGGCTTGCGTGGTCACCAAACGGATCAAGGCGCTGGACGTCAATGGTCAGAAAGTCCACCACGTGGGCATTCCGATCCATTGGGGCTTCAAGGGCGTGACGCAGAACGGCTACCTGGCCAATGCGCTCACCCCTTTCGTCGGTGATGCGAACTCGCAGACGCCGGAGTTCAAGGCGTTCCTCGTCAATATCGAGAAGGTGTAACCATGTCCAGCCTGCAATCACTCGACGTGGTCGCCCGCTCGGCCACCACCACCCCCACCCCGCAGGTGAGAACGTCCATGCCGGCGCTCGCCAAGCTCATCGACGAGTCCAAGTGCATCGGCTGCAAGGCCTGCCAGGTGGCTTGCATGAACTGGAACGACCTGCGGGACGACATCGGCACCAACATCGGTGTCTACGACAACCCGGCCGACCTGACGCCCACGAGCTGGACGGTGATGAAGTTTTTCGAGGTCGAGCCCAAGGAGGGCAGCCTGGAGTGGCTGATTCGCAAGGATGGCTGCATGCATTGCGAGGACCCGGGCTGCCTCAAGGCCTGCCCGTCGCCCGGCGCGATCGTGAAGTACGCCAACGGCATCGTCGACTTCATCAGCGAAAACTGCATCGGCTGCGGCTACTGCGTCAAAGGCTGCCCGTTCGATGTGCCGCGCATCTCCCAGAAGGACAACAAGGCCTACAAGTGCACCTTGTGTTCCGACCGGGTGGGCGTGGGCCTGGAGCCAGCGTGCGTGAAGACCTGTCCGACCGGTGCAATCTCGTTCGGCACCAAGGACGACATGGTCGCCTACGGCGAGAAGCGCGCGGGTGAACTGCAGGAGCGCGGGTTCCAGAACGCCGGCCTCTACAACCCGCAAGGGGTGGGTGGCACGCACGTGATGTACGTCATGAAGCACGCCGACCGGCCCGAACTGGTCGACCTCCCGAAAGACCCGACGATCAGCCCGCTGGTGTCGCTCTGGAAGGGGCTCGCCAAGCCGCTTGCCGTGGCGGCCGTGCTGGGCGCTGCGGTGGCCGGCTTCTTCCACTACATGAAGGTGGGCCCGATCGAAGACAAGGACAGCGCAGAGAAGGAGGGCGTGAAATGAGCAAGCCACTGATCCAGCGCTACCAGGACGGCGACCGAATGAACCATTGGTTCATCGCGCTCATGTTCGTGCTGGCCGGTCTGTCGGGCCTGGCGTTCTTCCATCCCGGCCTCTACTTCTTCAGCCACCTGTTCGGCGGCGGCCAGTGGTCGCGCATCCTGCACCCTTTCCTGGGGCTGCTGATGGTGCTGGGCTTCGTGGTGCTGTTCTTCAAGCTCTGGCGCGAGAACGTCATCACCGCCGCCGACCGGGAGTGGCGCAAGCACGCCGCGCGCATGCTGCGCGGCGACAAGGCCGGCATGCCGCCGGTGGGCAAGTACAACTATGGGCAGAAGATGGTCTTCTGGCTCATGGCGGTGAGCCTGCTGGTGCTGGTGGTCACGGGCGTCATGTTCTGGCGGCCGTGGTTCGCGCCCCTGTTCTCCATTCCCGTGATGCGCATCGCCGTGCTGCTGCACTCGGTGTCGGCGGTGGTGCTGATCCTGAGCGTGATCATGCATGTGTACGCCGCGATCTGGGTCAAGGGCACGGTGCGCGCGATGACGCGGGGCACCGTGACCGACAGCTGGGCCCGCCTGAACCACCCCCTGTGGCACGAAGAGGTGACCAAGGGACGCTGACCGCAACGCCGCCGCCCCGGGCCGGCCGGCCCGGGGCGCCTTTTTCTGGAGAACCGGATGACCAGCAGCGCCACCGTGCGCATCATGTCGCCTGAAGACATCGCCGCCCGCGGCGGCGGCGACACGCCTTTCCTGCGCCTGCCCGAGGCTGCCAGCCTGTTTGCCGAACGCGCCATGCGCCTGCGCCAGTTGTCGAGCGGCCATGCGCTGGGCGACTACCTGGCCTTCATGGGCGAACTGGCGCTCGAGCAGCACCAGACCTTGCGGTCGATGGTGGCGGTTCCCCTGCCAGACCAGGCAGCGATCGACCGGGCCGCGCACAGCGGTCTGCCGCCCCTGTCCGCGGTCGACTGGCCGCGTGACCCGGCCTGGCGGGCGGCGTTGCACCGCATGGCCCGGTCCCTGGTGGAACGGGCCCCGGCCGGTGCCAGGGCTTCTCTGGAGCGCCTGGCCGAGGCCGACGAGGTGTTCCTGGAGCGCCAGGCCGACCTGTTGCTCAATGGCCTGTCGACCGGGCTCGATCTGGCGACGGCGCCGCTGATCGGCGCCGCGTTGCAGGTGTACTGGACCCATCTGCTGCTGTCGGTGCAGGCGCACCACAAGGGGCAGGGCGCGCCGTTTGGCCGCATCGACGACGAAACCGCCTGCCCCTGCTGCGGCAGCCGTCCGGTGGCCAGCATCACGCGCAGCGCCGGTGAATCCCTCGGGCAGCGCTACCTGCATTGCTCGCTGTGCAACCTCGAGTGGCACATGGTGCGGGGCAAGTGCCCGCACTGCCTCAGCGCCAACGGGCTGTCGTTCCAGTCGCTCGACCTTGCCGACGGCGATGCCGGGGATGGCGGCCCGTCGCGCGCCACCAGCGCCAAGGTGCAGGCCGAGACCTGCGACGACTGTGGGCACTACCTGAAGATGGTGCACACCGACCGGGACCCGCTGGTCGAGCCGGTGGCCGACGACCTGGCCAGCCTGACGCTCGATCTGCTGGTGGCCGACACCGGGAAGCAGCGCCACGGTGTGAACTTCCTGCTGCTGTTCGGCGAACCGGAGCCCAGCCTCGAGGGCGAATCACCGCCAGGGGGTCGCTGATGAGCCGCCTGACCGAATCCGTCGTCGACGGTTCCCAGGCGGAGTCCCCGGTGAGCCTGAAGGACATTCCCGGCGTCGACCGCCTGTTGCGGTCGCCGCGGGGCGCCCTGCTGGTGGCCGAGCATGGACACACCTTGGTGGCCGCGGAAGCGCGGGCGGCGATCGACCAGCTGCGCACCGCCACGCGCGAGGGCCACGCCACGGCCGAGGCGGTCGCGCCCGACGCCGTGCTGAGCGCGGTCGCCGCCAGGGTCGCTGCCCGGCTGGCGCCGCGCATGCGGACCGTGCTCAACCTCACCGGCACGGTGATCCACACCAACCTCGGCCGCTCGTTGCTGGCCGACAGCGCGCTGCAGCACCTGCTGGCCATGATGGCCAGCCCGAACAACCTCGAGTACGACCTTGCCAGTGGCGGCCGCGGTGACCGCGACACGGTGATCGAAGAGTTGTTGTGCACCTTGACGGGCGCCGAGGCCGCCACCGTGGTCAACAACAACGCCGCGGCCGTGCTGCTGACCATCGCGGCCTTGGCCCGAGGCAAGGAGGTGATCGTCTCGCGTGGCGAACTGGTTGAAATCGGCGGTGCGTTCCGCATGCCCGATGTGATGGCCAGCGCCGGCGCCACGCTGGTGGAGGTCGGCACCACCAACCGCACGCACCCGGCCGACTACGAACGGGCGATCACCGAACGCACCGCGCTGCTGATGAAGGTGCACACCAGCAACTACGCGGTGCAGGGCTTCACGTCGGCGGTGGACGAGTCGGTGATTGCGCAGATCGCGCACGCCCGCGGTGTGCCGATGGCCACCGACCTGGGCAGCGGGGCGCTGGTGGACATGGCCGCGCTCGGCCTGCCGCGCGAACCGACGCCGCAGGAAAAGGTGGCGGCGGGGTGCGATGTCGTCACCTTCAGCGGCGACAAGCTGCTTGGCGGGCCGCAGGCGGGCCTGATTGTCGGGAACCGCGAAGCGATCGGGCGCATCCGCAAGTTCCCGATGAAGCGCGCCCTGCGCATGAGCAAGCTGCCGCTGGCGGCGCTCGAGGCCACGCTGATGCTGTACCTGCGGCCGGAGCGACTCACACGCGACCTGCCCACCCTGAGGCTGCTGACGCGCCCGGCCGATGACATCCGCGCCCAGGCCGAGTGCCTTCTGCCGCAGGTGGAACGGGCGGTGGCGCCCCGCTTCGGCGTCCGGGTGGTCGAGACCCAGGGCCAGATCGGCTCGGGATCTCTGCCCGTCGAGCGCTTGCCGTCCGCCGCGCTGGCCATTGCGCCGGTCGCGAAGAAGGGGCAGGGGCGGTTGCTGGACGAACTCGCCTCGGTGCTGCGGGCCTTGCCGCGGCCGGTCATCGGCCGCGTGTCCGAAGACCAGCTCCTGCTCGACCTGCGCTGTCTGGAAGACAGTGGCTGGCTGGCCGATCAGCTGCCGGCGCTGCGCGAGGCCCTGTCATGATCGTCGGCACTGCGGGCCATATCGACCACGGCAAAACGACGCTGGTGCGGTCGCTCACCGGGGTCGACACCGATCGGTTGCCCGAAGAAAAGCGTCGCGGCGTATCGATCGAACTGGGCTACGCGTTCCTCGACGCCCCGGGGGGGCAGCGCATCGGCTTTGTCGATGTGCCCGGCCACGAGCGGCTGGTGCACACCATGCTGGCCGGTGCCACGGGCATTGACCACGCCCTGCTGCTGGTGGCCGCCGACGACGGGGTGATGCCTCAGACGCACGAGCACCTGGCGGTGCTCAGCCTGCTCGGCATTGACCGCGGCGCGGTCGCGGTGACCAAGTGCGACCGGGTCGATGCCGAACGGATCACCGAGGTCGTCCATGACGTGGCGTCGCTGATCGGCACCACGCCGCTCGCGGCCGCACCCGTGGTGCCGGTGTCTGCCACGTCGGGCCTGGGCATCGATGTGCTCAAGGCCCACCTCTTCGACGCGGCCGGCCGATCACAGGCGCATCCGCGGCTCGATCAAAGCTTCCGGCTGGCGGTCGACCGGGTGTTCGCGCTGGATGGCGCGGGGACCGTCGTGACGGGCACGGTGCACGCCGGTCGGGTGAGCGTCGGCGACGAGCTGCGGCTGGTCCCGGGGGACCAGACCGCCCGGGTCCGCAGCGTGCACGCCCAGAACCGGGGCGTCGAGCAGGCCCGTGCAGGCCAACGTTGCGCGCTGGCGCTGGCCGGCGTCGATCGCGACCGGGTCCAGCGCGGCCAATGGTTGACTGCGCCGGGCGCCGCGCTGTCGAGCGGCCGTGTCGATGCTCGCGTGGTGCTCTGGCACGCGGAGACGAAGCCGCTGAGATCGGGGACGCCGGTCCATGTGCACATCGGGTCGCAGTCCACGCTGGGCACCGTGGCGGTGCTCGATCCAGCCGTGATCGAACCCGGCGGTTCGGGGCTGGTGCAACTGGTCCTGCAGCAGCCGGCCGGTGCGTGGCACGGCGATCGCGTGGTGCTGCGGGACGCGGCCGCCAGCCGCACACTGGCGGGCGGTGTGGTGCTGGACCCCCACGCGCCGGTGCGCTACCGCCGAACCCCTCAGCGCCTGGGCGAACTCGAGGCCCTCGCCGAGCCGAGTGCGGCGGCCCGCCTCGAACGCCTCCTGCGGGTGTCGCCCACCGGGATCGACGCGCGCCGGTTCGCCACCGCGCAAGGCATCGACACCATGGCAGTGCTGGGCGGCCTGGGGCCGGACGTGCTGCACCAACACGACGTCGCCTCCGATCACCTGCTCCACGCCGACCACGCGCGGGTGTGCGCGCACCGGGTGCAAGCGGTGCTGGCGCAGTACCACGCGGCACACCCGGACGAACTCGGGCCCGACCTGGCGCGCTTGCGGCGGTTGGCGTTGCCCCGCCTGCCCGAGCCACTGTGGCGGGCGCTGATGGCGCGCGGGGTTGCCGACGGCACCCTTCGCCAGCGCGGCGCCTGCGTCCACCTGCCCGAGCATGGTGTGCATCTGTCCGCGGTGGAGGAGCGGTTGGCGCAGAAGGTGTCGGCCCCGCTGCTGGCCGCGGGCTTCGAAGGCGCCTGGGTTCGGGACCTGGCGCGCGACTGCCAGGAGTCCGAAGCACTGGTGCGCGTGACCCTGGCCCGCCTCTCGCAGCGCGGCGAGCTGCACCAGGTGGTCAAGGACCTCTATTTGCCGATCGGCACCATGGCCCGGCTGGCGGCGCTGGTGCGGCGCGTGGCCGACGCGAACGGCGGCAGGGTGCTGGCGGCCGACTACCGCGATGCGACCGGACTGGGCCGCAAGCGGGCGATCCAGATCCTGGAACACTTCGATCGCATCGGCCTGCTGCGGCGCGTCGCCGATGTGCACTGGCTGCGCACCGACTGCCGGCTCTTCATCGATCCGTCGCTATGATCAAGACACGTGTTTCGGACCCCGGCGACGCGCCGGGGACCCTGGAAGGGAAACGACCCTGGTGGGTCGGCCGGGCTTCAAACCCGGTGGGTGGCGCCATGCGTCGCCGGGTGGGTTCGACTCCCATTCTCTTCCGCCCACTTTCGATGCGGTTCCGCTGAAGGCCGATGGACCGCTTCACGCCTTCCTTCCCATCCGACCTGGGCTACCTGATCGAGCACCAGGTGTGGGCCCGCATCGACGCCCCCGACCAGGTGACCATGGGCATCACGTCGCTCGGGATCCGCCTCTCCGGCGAGATTTACATGTGCCGGGCCAAGCCGGTCGGAACGGTGGTCGAGCAGGGCAGGGCCATCGCCGTCGTCGAGCTGGCCAAGTCCATCGTGTCGGTCAAGGCGCCGTTGTCCGGCACCGTGGTGGAAGCCAACCCGGCGCTCGCGCGCTCGCCGGAACTGGTGCACCGCGATCCGTATGGCGCCGGCTGGATCGCGCGGCTCAAGCCGGCGGCGCTGGAGCGCGAACGCGCGGCCCTGGTGGCGGGCGAGGCGGTTCTGGCCGCCATGGCCGAACACGCCCGGCTCTACCGCATCGAGATGGATCATGGCTGATCGCGACGAGGTGGCCGGTATCGCCATCCTGCTCTGGGCCGCCGAGCCCGAGTCGCCGCACCGGTTGGTGACCCCGTTCTTCCAGGCCGCCGCGGCAGCCGCCATGGACACGCCGGTGGAGATGTACTTCACCGCCCGCAGCGTGCACCTGCTGGTGCCGGGGGTGGCCGACACCCTGAGGGCGAGCCCGGGGCAGGACAACACGGTCGGCGACGCCCTGAGGGCGGCTGTCCAGCACGGCGTGAAGCTTTACGCCTGCACCGACGCGCTCCATGCGCAGGGCATCGACCCAGCCCAACTGATCTCCGAATGCGCCGGGCACGGCGGTGCCGTGCAGTTCATGGGGCGCGTCAGCGACGGGCGCTGGCGCTCGCTGGTGTTCTGAACCGACCCCGAGGAGGCCGCATGCAGCAGGCGATGAACGAACTCGAGGCATTGCGCGATCCGATCGCCCACCTCACCGGGCGCTACTCGGTGGGCGCACGCCACCTCAGAGAACCGGCCCCGGGTCGAGAGGACCTGCTTCGCATGGTGGAGGCCGCGCTGCGCGCACCGGACCACGCCGGACTGGTGCCCTACCGGTTCGCTGCCGTGTGGGGCGATGACCGAGCGCGCCTGGGCGATCTGTTCCACTCGGTCGCCAAGGCACAGGGCAAACCAGACGCCCAGGCTGCAATAGATCGCCAGCGCGCGACCGACGTGCCGATGCTGGTGGCCGTCATTGCACGGATCGATGCCGGTCACCCGGTGGCGACGGTTCACGAGCAGTGGATCGCGCTGGGCGCTGCCCTGGCGAACTTCCTCAACGCGGCGCACGCGCTGGGCTTTGGGGGAAAGATGCTGTCGGGCAGCAAGGTACGCGCCGAACGGGTGATGTCGGCCTTCTGCCGGCCGGGGGAAACCCTGGTGGGGTGGATCGTGCTGGGGACCCCCCAGGGCGTCGGGCGCCCGAAGTTCAGGAAGCCTGAGCCTGCCGAGGTGATGGGGTTCTGGCGCGGACAGCCGCCGAACCGTCCGCCGGGCGCCCCAGCGCCGGCTTGATCACCCCCACCAGGGCAGCAGCCGCTTCATGGCGGCCACTTCGCCGCAGTGGTCGGGCTGGTAGCCTGGCAGCGAGGCCATGCGCGTCTGCCATGCCCGGCTGCGAAGGGTTTGCAGCAGCCGCTGCATGGGCGGGTCTTCGAGGGTGGACTTCAGGCAAACCAGCAGGTAGCGTTCGTCGGTGATGGGCACGAACCCCAGCCGGGCGCTTCGCGCCGCGTACTCGGTGCCCAGGCCGACGTCGGCCGTGCCACCGGCTACCGCCAGTGCCACCGCGCTGTGCGACCGCTCCACCTGGTCGTAGCCGTCGATGTCGAGCGGCACCAGTCCGGCGCGGGCCAGCAGTTCATCGAGCAACAGGCGCGTGCCCGTGCCCAGGGCGCGGTTGACGAACCGGGCCTGAAGACGGGCCACGTCCTGAATGTCGCGCAGGCGCAGCGGGTTGCCGGGCGCCACGATCAGTCCCTGCGTGCGGCGGGCAAACCCGACGATCTTGTGCAGGCCGGGCTTGAGCATGGGCCGGTAGGTGCGGGCGGTGACGGTCTGCTCGCCAGCGAACGGCTGGGCGTGAAAGCCGGCGATGCTGCAACGGCCTTCGTTCAAGGCGCGGATGGCGTCGACGCTACCGCAGAAATGCACGTCCAGGTGCAGCGGGTGTCCGCCGCCGCCCTGGCTAGAAAAGGCGACGAGTTCGCTCAGGGCGTGGTCGTGGCTGGCGTAAAGGCGAAGCGTCGGGATGTCGACGTCGCCGTCCTCGGCGGACAAAACCTGGGCGAAAGCGCGCTCGAGTTCGATGCGCAGGCTCTCAAGTTGCGGGCCGAGCCTGGCCTGCGCGAGCCGCTCTGCCGCCAGCAGGCGCTCGCCGAAGGGCGTCAGCCGCGCCGCCTGCCCGCGTTCCCAGAAGATGAGCCCCTGCCCGAGTTCGGCCTCCCAGTCCTTCAACTGGCCCCACACATGCCGGTAGGAGAGACCGATTTCGCGCGCCGCACCCGAGATTGAACCCTGGTTCTTGATGGCGTTGAGCACGTCCATCATGGGGTTGCGCAATGGGGTGACCTCGTGCGGGGTGCCCGGGTCGCTTGCCCTCAGGTGATACGCCAACTCAATCCGTCGCATGGCCTCAAGTGTGCCCCATGATCACGTATGCAATGAACTGCATATCGCGTGAACACGTAGCACGCAGAACGCCCGGCTTGGCTAAGCTTCGGAGATATGAACACCTTTTCCGACAGTGTGGTCACTGCCGTCGGACTCATCCTTTCTGGCGATGGATCGCTCTGGTCGATCGTCGCGCGCTCCCTCGCCGTCAGCGTGACCGCGACCGCCATTGCATACGTCTCGGGCCTGGTGCTGGGGTCGTGGCTGGCGGCGGTGCGCTTTCGCGGCCGGGGTGCGGTGCTCACACTGCTCAACACCGCGCTCGCCGTGCCGGCGGTGGTGGTGGGGCTGGTGGTGTACCTGCTGCTGTCACGCTCCGGGCCGTTCGGATTCCTGGGCTGGTTGTTCAGCTTTCAGGCCATGGTCATTGCCCAGGCGGTGTTGGTGTTGCCACTGGTGACCGCGCTCGTGCGGCAGGTGGTGGAGGACGCCGAGCACGGCCACGGCGAGCAACTGCGCTCGATGGGGGCCGGCACGCTGACGCGCAGCCTGTTGCTGGCCTGGGATGAGCGCTACGCGCTGCTCACCATCTTCATCACCGCCTTCGGCCGGGCCATCTCCGAGGTGGGGGCCGTGATGATCGTGGGCGGCAACATCGAAGGGTTCACCCGCGTCATGACGACCGCCATCGCGCTGGAAACCAGCAAGGGCGACCTGCCGCTGGCGCTGGGGCTGGGCGTGGTGCTGCTGTCGGTGGTGCTGCTGCTCAACGCGCTGGTGTCGGTGGTGCGGCGCTGGCGCGAGCGCGAAGACGGTCTGGTGCCGGTGGGGGTGCCGGCATGAGCGGTGTGCCACCCCAGGGTGCCTCGGTGGTGCCCTCGGTCTGCTTCGAACTGCGCGGGGTTCAGGTGCGCCTGGGACCGGGCTCGCGCCCCCCGGCGCTCGACGGCGTGAACCTGCGCATCGTTGAAGGCGAACGCGTCGCCCTGATCGGCGCCAACGGCAGCGGCAAAAGCACCTTGCTGCGCGCGCTGCACGACCTGCTTCCCCTGACGGCGGGTTCGCGCGCGCTGCCCGAGGCCCGGCGCGTGGCCATGCTGTTCCAGCGTCCCCACATGCTGCGCATGCGGGCCCGCCACAACGTGGCGCTGGGCCTGTGGCTCAAAGGGGTTCCGTGGCGCGAGGCCCGCGCCCAGGCCATGGTGGCGCTGCAGCGCGTCGGCCTCGCCGATCTGGCCGACCGAAATGGCCGCGCGCTGTCGGGCGGCCAGCAACAGCGGCTGGCGCTCGCGCGCGCCTGGGCCCTGAGGCCCGACGTCTGGCTGCTCGATGAACCCACCGCCAGCCTCGATCCCCACGCCAAGCGCGAGGTGGAAGAACTCATTGCCGAATTCACCGCCACCCCGGTGGCCGACCGGCCCACGACGCTGGTGTTTGCCAGCCACAACCTGGGGCAGGTCAAGCGCCTGGCCAGCCGCGTCATCTACCTCGAGCAGGGCCGCGTGCTGGCCGACCTGCCCGTGAACGATTTTTTCAATGCCGACCTGTTGCAGGCCCTGTGCCCGCACGCCCACCTGTTTGTTCAAGGAGAATCCTGGTGAAAACGCTTCGTCCCCTCGTCACTTTTGCCGCCGGCCTGTTGATCGGGAGCGCGGCCCTGGCGCAAAGCATCGTGGTGGCCTCGACCACGTCCACCGAACAGTCCGGTCTGTTCGGCCACATCCTGCCGCAGTTCAAGCAGGCCACCGGCATCGACGTGAAGGTGGTGGCACTGGGCACGGGCCAGGCCATCGACATGGCCCGCCGCGGCGATGCCGATGTGCTGTTCGTGCACGACAAGGTGGCCGAAGAGAAGTTCGTGGCCGACGGTTTCTCGGCCAAGCGGCAAGAGGTCATGTACAACGACTTCGTGCTCATCGGCCCCAAGGCCGACCCGGCCAAGGTGGCGGGCAAGGACATCGTGGTGGCGATGAAGCAGGTGGCCACGGCCAATGCGCCCTTCATTTCGCGCGGCGACAAGAGCGGCACCCACGCGGCCGAGTTGCGCTACTGGAAGATGACCGACACCGACGCCAACAAGGGCAGTGGCTACAAGGAATGCGGCTGCGGCATGGGCCCGGCGCTGAACATTGCGGCCAGCAGCGGCGCCTACGTGCTGGCCGACCGCGGCACCTGGCTCAACTTCAAGAACCGCGCCGACCTCGCGGTGCTCGTCGAGGGCGACCAGCGCCTGTTCAACCAGTACGGCGTGATGCTCGTGAGCGCCGCCAAACACCCCCAGGTCAAGACCGCCGATGGCCAGAAGTTTGTCGACTGGGTCACTGGCGCAGCCGGTCAGGCCGCGATTGCCGGCTACAAGATCGGTGGTGAGCAGCTGTTCTTCCCGAACGCCGCGAAATGAGCCCGAGCCGCCGAGCCGCCGCCGGGCTGGGACTGGTGTCGTTGGTCATGGTGTTGCAAGCCTGCATGTCGCCGGCACAAACCCCGGTGAGCGCCGAGCCGATTCCCGTGGTCGCGGCCGGCAGCTTGCGCGAGGTGCTGACCGAGATCGCGCGCGACCACGAAGCCCGCACCGGGCAACGGCTGGCGCTGTCGTTCGCCGCCTCGGGCCTGCTGCGCGAGCGCATCGAGAAAGGCGACCCCGCGCAGGTGTTCGCGTCGGCCGACATGGGTCATCCCCAGCGGCTGGCCAGCGCCGGTGGATGGAGCACACCGCGCGTGTTTGCGCGCAACCAGCTGTGCGCGCTGACCCAGCCGGGTGTCACCGCGTCGCCCGAGCGCCTGCTGGACGTGCTGCTCGACCCGGCCGTTCGCGTGGGCACCAGCACCCCCAAGGCCGACCCCTCGGGTGACTACGCCTGGGCGTTGTTCCGCAAGGCGGACGGCCTGCGACCCGGTGCGTTCGCCACCCTGGACCGCAAGGCCCTGCAGTTGACGGGCGGCCCCGATTCGCCCAAGGCGCCCGCCGGCCGCGGCACCTACGCCTGGGTCATGGACGAAGGCAGGGCCGATGTGTTCCTGACCTACTGCACCAACGCCGTGGCCTCGCAGCGCGAGGTGCCCCGGCTGAAGATCGTGCAGGTACCCGCGGCGCTGCAGGTGGGGGCCGATTACGGTCTGACCGTGAAGCGCGGCGCGCACCCGGCGGCCCAGGCGTTTGCCGACGCCCTGCTGGCGCCCCCGGCGCAAGCGGTGTTTGCCCGCCATGGCTTCGGCGCTCCCTGACCCGACGCGGCGGGCGCTGCTGCTGGGCGCGGCAGCCGGTCTGTGGCCGGCGGCGCGCGCCCAGGGCACGGCGCGCGAGGTGACCGACAGCGCGGGTCGGCGCGTGCCTGTGCCGGCGCGCGTGCAGCGCGTGTTTCCCGCCGGCCCGCCCGCGGCCATCTGGTTGTACACGCTGGCCCCTGAAGCCCTGCTGGGCTGGCCACGCGCCAACCGCCCCGAAGAGATCGAATTCCTGTTGCCGGGCATCGGCAACCGGCCCGAGGTCGGGCGTCTCACTGGCCGCGGCAACACCGCCAACCTCGAGACGGTGCTGTCGCTCAAGCCCGACCTCATCGTGGACACCGGCTCGGTGCGCAACACCTTTGTCGAACTGGCCGACCGCGTACAGTCGCAGACCGGCATTCCGTACGCGCTGATCGACGGCTCGCTGGAGGCGGTGCCGCAGGGGTACCGGCTGCTGGGCGAACTGATGGGCGTGCGCGAGCGCGCCGAAGGCTTGGCCCGATACGCCGAGAACACGCTGCGCACGGTGCGCGAGCGGGTGGCGGCGGTGCCGCGCGCGCAGCGGCCCAGGGTGTACTACGCCCGCGGGCCGCTCGGGCTCGAGACCGGGCTCGACGGCTCGATCAACGTCGAGATGTTCGAGTCGATGGGGCTGGATCTGGTGTCCACCCGCATGCCGGGTGGTCTGGCGCGGGTGCCCTTCGAGCAGGTGCTGGCCTGGGACCCCGAGGTCATCATCACCATCGACCAGACGTTTGCCCAAACGGTGGCGCAGAACCCGCTGTGGCGCGGCGTGAGCGCGGTGAAGAACGGCCGCGTGCACCTGAGCCCCAAGCTGCCATTCGGCTGGGTCGACTTTCCGCCGAGCGTGAACCGGCTGCCCGGTCTGTGGTGGATCGGCAGCAAGGTGTTGCCCGCGCAGTTTCCGGACGATCTGGCGGCCATGGCGCGCGACTTCTACCGACGCTTTTACCGGGTGGACCTGACGCCGGCTCAGGTGCAGCGCGTGCTCGCGGGGCGCGATTGAAACCCGTCACGGGGGGCGGCTGGTGGGCCCTCGCGGTGCTGCTGGCGGGGGTGCTGCTGGCGTTCACCGTGGGCCGCACGCCGGTGGCGCTGGCCGACCTTTGGGCCGTGCTGGTGGGGGGTGGCAGCGATGCCCTGCAGACGGTGGTGTGGCAGATCCGGGCCCCGCGCATTGCGGCGGCGGTGGCGGTCGGTGCGGCGCTGGCCGTGGCGGGCGCTGCGTTTCAGGGCCTGTTCCGAAACCCGCTGGTGTCGCCCGACATTCTGGGCGCATCCGCAGGTGCCGCGCTGGGGGCGCTGCTCGGCATCTTTTTTTCGTTGGGTGTGGCGGGCATTCAACTGGCGGCGTTTGCCGGCGGGCTGGTGGCCGTCGCGCTGGTGTATGCCACCGGCTCCGCGGTTCGGCATGGTGATCCCGTGCTGGTGCTGCTGCTGGCCGGCATCGTCATCGGCTCGCTGCTCGGGGCGGGCATCGGCCTGGTGAAGACGCTGGCCGATCCCTACAACCAGCTGCCGGCCATGACCTTCTGGTTGCTGGGCAGCCTGTCGGCCGCCCATGTCGACGACCTGCCTGCCTTGCTGCTGCCGGTGGGCCTGGGCATGGCGGTGCTGCTGGCGCTGCGCTGGCGGCTTGACGTGATGTCGATGCCCGAAGAAGAGGCGAGGGCGCTGGGTGCGCGGACCACGCTGCTGCGCGCGCTCATCGTGCTGGCCGCCACCCTGGTCACGGCCGCCAGCGTGGCGGCGGCGGGCATCGTGGGCTGGGTGGGGCTGGTGGTGCCGCACCTGGCGCGTTTTCTGGTCGGTCCTTCGTTCGTGCGCCTGCTGCCGGTGGCCGCGCTGCTCGGCGGCGGCTTTCTGCTGTTCATCGACACGCTGGCGCGGTCGGTGGCGCCGGTCGAGATCCCGCTCGGCATTCTCACCGCGCTGGTGGGGTCGCCGTTCTTCATCGCGCTGCTGGGCCGTGCCCGCAAGGGGTGGGGATGACCGCACTGATCGAGGCGCACGACCTGCGGGTGGGCTATCCAGGGCGCGTGGTGGGCGAGGGCCTGTCGGTGGCGCTGGGCACGGGTGAGGTGCTGGCCCTGCTGGGCCCCAATGGCGGCGGCAAGACCACGCTGCTCAAGACCTTGCTGGGCCTGTTGCGTCCGCTCGCCGGTCGCGTGTGGCTCGATGGCCGCCCGTTGCATGAATGGCCGCTGCCTGAGCGCGCGCGCCGGGTGGCCTATGTGCCCCAGGGACAGGCCGGCACCTTTGGCTACAGCGCCCGCCAGATGGTGCTGATGGGCCGCACCGCGCACCTCGGGCTGCTGGCGCGCCCGACGCCACAGGACGAAGCCATCGCCGCGTCGGTGCTGGAGCGGCTGGGCATTGCACACCTGGCCGAGCGCTCGGTTCACGACATGAGTGGTGGCGAGCGCCAGCTGGTGTTGATTGCCCGGGCGCTGGCCCAGCAGCCCCGCGCGATCCTGCTCGACGAGCCCACGGCCAGCCTCGATTTCGGCAACCAGGGCATGGTGATCGAGGCCATCCGCGGACTGGCCGACCAGGGGCTGGCGGTGATGTTCACCACCCACGACCCCAACCAGGCCTTGCGCTGTGCCGACCGCGCGACGCTGATCCGTGGCGGCCGCGTGCTGGCCGCCGGCCCGGCGGCCGAGGTCATCGATGAAGCCCGGCTGGTGGCCCTGTATGGCGCACCGGTCTGGCAGGTGGCGTCACCTCGGGGTGCGGTCTTCCTGCCGGGCTCCGCCGGCTGATTCGAGCGCCTGCACCGCCTGGTGGTGCGTCAGGAACACGCGACCGCTCAGGTGCTTCATGAAGTCGCTGCGCTCCAGCCGGTCCATCACCGGGCCCTTGATCTCCGACAGGTGCAGCGCGATGCCCGCCTCCTGCAGGCGCTGGTTCACCGCTTCCAGGCTGTCCAGGGCGCTGGCGTCGATGTCGTTGATGGCCGAGCCCAGCAGCACCACGTGGCGCAGGGCGGGGCGTTGCGCCACCTCGGCATTGATGCGGTCCTCGAGCGCACGGGCGTTGGCGAAGTACAGGCTTTCGTCCATGCGCAGGGCCAGCACCTGCGGCTGCGTGATCACGGCGTGGCGCTGCACGTTGCGGTAGTGCTCGGTGCCGGGCACCTGCCCCACCTCGGCGATGTGCGGCTGGCTGGTGCGCCAGAGGTGCAGCACCAGCGACAGACCCACGCCGGCCACCAGCCCGGCTTCAACGCCCACGCCGAGCGTGACCAGCAGCGTGGCCAGCACCGCCGCGAAATCGGCCTTGGAAAAGGCCCAGGTTTTCTTCAGGATGCCGAAGTCCACCAGCGACAGCACGGCCACTACGATGGTGGCGGCCAGCGTGGCCTGCGGCAGGTAGAACAGCGCCGGTGTGAGAAACAGCGACGCCAGCAGGATGCCGCCGGCGGTGAACACGCCCGCCGCGGGGGTTTGTGCCCCGGCGTCGAAATTCACCACCGATCGCGCGAAGCCACCGGTCACGGGAAAACCGCCCGTGAACGAGGCCGCGAGGTTGCTGCCGCCCAGTGCGACGAGTTCCTGGTCCGGCTCGATGCGCTGGCGGCGGCGGGCGGCCAGGGTCTGGCCCACCGACACCGACTCGACAAAACCGACCACGCTGATCAACAGCGCCGGCACCAGCAGGGTTTGCCACAGCCCGGGGTCCCACAGGGGCTGGGTCAGCGGCGGCAGTCCCTGAGGCACCGCGCCCACCAGCTTGACGCCCGCCGCCTGCCAGTTCAACGCCCAGGCCAGCGCGGTGGTGGCCACGATGGCCGCCACCGGCCCTGCCTTGGCGGTCATGTCGGCCGCGCGCGGCGAAAGCCCCACGCGCACCAGCAGCGGTTTCAGGCCGCGCCGCACCCAGAACAGGAACGCCAGGCTGCCGGCGCCGACGGCCAGGGTGAGCCCGTGCACCTCGCCAATGTGGGAGGCGATCGACGACAGCAGTTCGATCAGGTTGTGGCCCTCGGCCTTCACGCCCAGCAGGGTCTTGAGCTGGCTGGCCGCGATCAGCAGGCCCGACGCCGTGATGAAGCCCGAGATGACCGGGTGGCTCAGGAAGTTGGCGAGAAAGCCCAGGCGCAGCAGGCCCATGGCCAGCAGGATGGCGCCCGACAGGAAGGCCAGCGTGACCGCGATGGCGATGTAATGCGCGCTGCCGGCGGCCGCCAGTTCGCCGATGGCGGCCGCGGTCATGAGCGACACCACCGCCACAGGCCCCACCGCCAACACCCGGCTCGTGCCGAGCAGGGCGTAGACCACCAAAGGTGCCACGCTGGCGTACAGGCCGACCTCGGGCGGCAGGCCGGCCAGCAGCGCATACGCCAGGCTCTGCGGAATCAGCATGAGCGTGACGATGGCGGCGGCCAGCGCGTCACTGGCCAGGGTGTCCCGGTCGTATGCGCGTGCCCAGCCGAGCACGGGCAGGCCGGGCAGCCATCGGCGCGCGCGCATCGGGGTGGACGGGGGCGTCATCGGTTCAGCGTCGATGGACCGGCGGTTGCAGACGGCTCAGGTCGTACCCGGCCTGCGCGGCGGTGTTGAGCAGGTCCTGCCAGGGTTGCCGGTCGGCGTTGGCGTAGGCCCACAGCGTGGTGCACCGCATGCCGGACCTGCAGTAGGCCAGCACCGGACCGCCCGCTTGCGCCAGCAGTTCGCCAAAGGCCTTGCCCTGGTCGGGCGTGACCTGGCCGGTGATCACGGGCTGGTGGTGAAAGCGCAGCCCGAGCGCACGGGCGGCTTGTGCCAGGGTGTCGTGGTCGGGCTGGCCGGGTTGCTCGCCGTCGGGGCGGTTGCAGATGACGGTGGTGAAGCCCAGTGCGGCAATGGCAGACAGGTCGGCGGGGCCGATCTGGGCGGTCACCGACAGGTCGGGGGTGAGGCGCTTCAGGTCCATGGTGCGGTCTCTGTCAGGCGTTGCGGGTGCGGAGCGAGGCGCGCTCGATCGCCTCGAACACCGCCATGCCCGCGAGCATGGCGATCACGAAGACCAGGCCCTTGACTTCGCCGCCGGCCATCGACACCAGGCCCGGACCGGGGCAGAAGCCCGCGATGCCCCAACCCACACCGAAAGTGAGGCTGCCAACCACCAGGCGCCGGTCGATTTCGGTGGCCTTGGGCAGGTGCATGGCGCCACCCAGAAACGAACGCGTGCGCTGCTTCGCCAGGGCGTAGGCAAAGAAGCCCACCGCAATGGCGCCGCCCATGACGAAGGCCAGCGAAGGATCCCAGTTGCCGAACAGGTCGAGGAAGCCCAGCACCTTGCCGGGGTCGGTCATGCCCGACAGCA
The DNA here is from genome assembly GCA_046604145.1 of Hydrogenophaga sp. XSHU_21. Taxonomy (GTDB): domain Bacteria; phylum Pseudomonadota; class Gammaproteobacteria; order Burkholderiales; family Burkholderiaceae_C; genus Hydrogenophaga. The sequence goes on along the minus strand of JBKIXD010000002.1, from coordinate 13,854 downwards.
GGAGCCCCAGGCCGAACAGCAGGCCGACGATGAAGGCCGACAGGCGTTGAATGTGTTGCTGCATGGCGGAGTCCTCAGAACAGGTGGCGAATGGCGAAGACGGTGGCAAAGCCCGCGCCCATGAAGGCCAGCGTGGCCACCAGCGAGCGCGGCGACAGGCGCGAGAGCCCGCAGACCCCGTGACCGCTAGTGCAGCCCGAGCCGTAACGGGTGCCGATGCCCACCAGCAGCCCGGCCAGCACCACCAGGCCGAAGCCGGCGTCGATGCGGGGTGCGGTGATGAAGCCTTCTGGCGCCACCAGGCCGTAGACCAGCGGCGACACGAACAGCCCGGCCAGCAGCGCGACGCGCCAGCCGATGTCGCCGGCCACGGGCCTGAGCAGGCCGCCGAGGATGCCGCTGATGCCCAGCACGCGGCCATTGAGGAGAACGAAGAGCGCCGAGGCGACGCCCAGCAGAACCCCGCCGGCCAGCGAGGCCCAGGGCGTGAAATTGGCGAAATCGATGGTCATGGTCTGGCTCCTTCAGCGGCCACAGAACTGTTGATAAAGCGTGCGGATGACCGCCTTGGCCTGAGGGCTGGCGATCTGGTAGTAGACGTGCTTGCCCTCGCGTCGCGTGTTCACCAGCGACTCCTCGCGCAACACGGTGAGTTGTTGCGACAGCGTCGGCTGCACGATGCCCAGCGCAGCTTCGAGCTCGCCGACGTTGTGCTCGCCCTCAAGCAACTGGCACAAGAGCAGGAGACGGTCCGGGTTGGACAGCACCTTCATGAGTCGACACGCTTCCTGCGCGGTGGCCTGCATGTCCTCGAGTCTGGGTTTGATGGCTGGCATGGTGGAGGACCCCCTTGAAGCGTGGAGTCAGGGTTGCGACAGGCATCACTATATTGACAAATAGATTGTCTGTCAATATATTAACGTCCACTTATTCAAAAGGAGCGATCCATGTCCACCGCACTCCCGCGCCCCCAGGTCCATGGCATCTTCGACCCCGCCACCTGGACGGTCACCTATGTCGTGCACAACGGCCCCGGCTCGCCGGCCGCCATCGTCGATTCGGTCCTCGACTACGACCCCAAGTCGGGCCGCACGCGCACCGATTCGGCCGCCAAAGTGGTCGACTACGTGCGCGCCCACGGCCTGAAGGTCGAGTGGATTCTGGAGACCCATGCCCACGCCGATCACCTGTCGGCGGCGCCCTGGCTGAAAAAGCAACTGGGTGGTCGCATCGGCATCGGCGGGCGCATCACCCAGGTGCAGAAGGTGTTCAAGGCGATCTTCAACCTCGAGCCCGAATTCCGCCTCGATGGCTCGCAGTTCGACCACCTGTTCCAGGACGGCGAGATCGTCCGGGTGGGTGATCTCGAGCTGGAGGTGATGTTCGTGCCGGGGCACACGCCCGCCTGCGCCGCCTACCGCATCGGCGATGCCGTGTTCGTGGGCGACACCCTGTTCATGCCCGACGTCGGCACGGCGCGTTGCGACTTTCCGGGCGGCGATGCGAAGACGCTCTACGCGTCGGTCCGGAAGATCCTGGCGTTGCCGGGCGAGACGCGCCTGTTCATGTGCCACGACTACCCGCCGGAAGGCCGCGAGGTGCGCTTCGAGAGCACGGTGGCCGAGCAGCGGGCCGGCAACATCCATGTGCACGACGGCATCGACGAGGCGCAGTTTGTGGCCATGCGCACCCGGCGCGACGCCACCCTGGACATGCCGGTGCTGATCCTTCCGTCGGTGCAGGTCAACATCCGCGCGGGCGAGATGCCGCCGCCCGAACCCAACGGCATGACCTACCTGAAGATTCCGGTCAACGCCCTCTGAGCTCAGGCCGTGGCGGGCACCAGCGATGAATGGTGTTCGACCACCTGCCAGGACCGATCGGCGAGCCGCAGCACGAACGTGAAGCGGGCCGGCGCCACCGAGTGTGGCCCGAGGTGCAGGTCGTACCGGCCGCTGTGAACGGCCAGCGCGCCGAATTCGCGCAGGTGGTCGCTGATCAGTTGCATGCGGGGTGCCGGCGTGCGCGCCAGCACGCGCTGGAAGTACGCCTGCACGCCCTCGGGGGTGTCGATCCGGCCGGCGGCGGTGGTGGCCCACAGCACCGCATCGGGCGCGTAGAGTGCGGCCACGCGCTGGCTGTCGCTGGCGTTGAAGGCCTCGATCCAGTGGGTCAATACGGCGCCAGGCGGGCCGGGCGGGGTCATGGTTTGCTCCGGTAGCATCGGGCCGCCATGATCGCTCGTTCAACTTCGCCCGGCACGCTGGTGGACATCTTCCTGGTCTTCCTCAGGCTGGGGCTCACCTCGTTCGGCGGGCCGGTGGCCCACCTGGGGTACTTCCGCACCGAATTTGTGGACCGCCGCCGCTGGTTCGACGAACGCAACTACGCTGATCTGGTGGCCCTGTGCCAGTTCCTGCCCGGCCCGGCCAGCAGCCAGGTCGGCATCGCGATCGGCCTGTCGCGGGGTGGCTGGGTCGGGTCATTGGCGGCGTGGGCCGGTTTCACCTTGCCCTCGGCGGTATTGCTGGTGTTGTTTGCGCTCGGCCTGTCGCACTGGCCGGCGGCCAGCGACAGCGGCTGGCTGCAAGGCCTGAAGGTGGCCGCGGTGGCGGTGGTGGCCCAGGCGGTGTGGGCGATGGCCCGAAACCTGTGTCCCGACCGGCCGCGCGCCGGCATCGCCATCGTCGCCGCCGTCCTGATGTGGCTGCTGCCGTTGCCCTTCATGCAGTTGGGCGTGATTGCGCTCGGGGCGGTCGTGGGCGCCACACTGCTGCGCCTGCCCGCGCAGGGCGCGCTCGACATGCCGACCTTCGGTGTCTCCAGGCGCGCCGGTGCATTGGCGCTTGCCGCCTTCGTGGCCGGCCTTGCCTTGTTGCCGGTGCTGGCCACGGGGCTCGATTCGCCGGTGCTGGGCACCATCGACGCGTTCTACCGGGCGGGATCGCTGGTGTTCGGTGGCGGGCACGTGGTGCTGCCACTGCTGCAGGCCGAAGTCGTGCCCGGCGGGGCGGTCGATCAGGCCACGTTTCTGGCGGGCTACGGGGCGGCGCAGGCGGTGCCCGGTCCTCTGTTCACGTTCGCGGCCTTTCTGGGGGCCGCGCTCGACCCTGCGGTGGCCGGCGTGACCGGCTGGCTGGGTGCGGTGGTCTGCCTGCTGGCCATCTTTCTGCCTGCGTGGTTGCTGGTGGTGGGGGCACTGCCGTTCTGGGACGCGTTGCGTCAGCGGCCCGGGGTGCAGTCCACGCTGGCCGGCATCAACGCCGCGGTGGTGGGCATTCTGCTGGCCGCGCTGTACGACCCGGTGTGGACCAGCGCCATCGAAGGTCCGCGGGATGTGGCGCTCGGACTCGCCTGTTTCGGCTTGCTGGTGGTGGCCCGCGTGTCGCCGCTGTGGGTGGTGGTGTTCGCGGCTGCAGGTGGTGCGGCACTGGCGGTCTGAGCGCCATTCAGCACCATTCAGCGCAGCACGGCCACGCCCTTGACGAGTGCGAACACGCGCGTGCCGACGGTCAGGCCAAGCCGGCGCACCGATCCCTGGGTGAGGCGGGCCAGTAAACGGGTCGATTCGCCCGCACACACCGAGACCAGCACCTCGCCCGGGCGGTCCTCGGTCAGGCCGGTCACGGTGGCGGGCAGCACGTTGTTCACACTGATCCGGGCGGGTTCGTCCAGGGCCAGGCTCACGTCGCGCGCCTGGATGCGCACGCGCAGCAAGCGCCCCAGGGTGGTGAGCTCGCGGTTCAGCCCCGACACGCGCAACACGCCCCCGCCGAAGTCGATCAGCGCCAATCCGTCGTCGGCGACGCCCGTCACCCGGCCCGTCACCAGTGCGCTGGCGGCGTCGTCGCGGGCCAGCGGCAGGTCGGTGCGGGTCACCAGCTCGGCAATCGGCCCCTGCGCCACGGCGCGTCCCTGATCGAGCACCACCAGGTGGTCTGCCAGGCGAAGGGCTTCGTCGATCGCGTGGGTGACGTAGACGATCGGCAGGTCGAGTTGTTCGTGCAGCTGCTCCAGCCACGGAAGGACCTCGGCCTTTCTGGCCTGGTCGAGCGAGGCCAGGGGTTCGTCCATCAACAGCACGCGCGGGCTCGTGGCCAGGGCGCGGGCAATGGCCACGCGCTGGCGTTCACCGCCCGACAGGTCGGCGGGGCGCCGGTCCAGCAGGTGGGTGATGCCGAGCAGCGGCAGCCCGTGGTCCCAGTGGTGGCGGCGCTGTGCGGCGGGCGTGCGGCGCCAGCCGTAGCGCAGGTTGTCGCGCACACTCAGGTGGTCGAACAGGCTGGCCTCCTGGAACACGCAACCCAGCGGGCGCAGGTGCGTCGGTATGTGCTTGCCGCTGGCGCTGTCGAACCACACCTCGTCGCCCACCGCCACCCGGCCACGGGCGGAGCGCTCCAACCCGGCCAGCACACGCAGGCAGGTGGTCTTGCCCGAGCCCGAGGGGCCGAGCAGCGCGGTGATGCCTTGCCCCGGCAGGCTCAGGTCGACATCGAGCGTGAACCCCGGGCGGTCCACGCGCGCGCACAGGGTGATGGCGCGCGCGTTCACGCGGCACCCCGGCGGCGGTTGACCCACTGCAGCGCCAGCAGCACCGCGAAGGCGAACACAAGCATCACCGCCGCCAGCCGGTGCGCGTCGGCGTATTCGAGGGCCTCCACGTGGTCGTAGATCTGCACCGACACCACCCGGGTGACCCCCGGAATGTTGCCGCCCACCATCAGCACCACACCGAACTCACCCACTGTGTGGGCAAAGCTCATCACGGTGCCGGTGATCAGACCGGGTTTGCACAGCGGTAGCACCACCGTGAAGAACCGGTCGACCGGCGAAGCCCGCAACGTGGCCGCCACCTCGATCGGCCGTTCACCCAACTGCTGCATGGCGGTGAGCACCGGTTGCACCATGAAGGGCAGTGAATAGAACACCGAGGCAATCACCAGCCCGCTGAAACTGAAGGTCAGCAGCCCCAGCCCGAGCGACTGGGTCCATTGGCCCACCGGACCGTCGGGGCCCATCGCCACCAGCAGGTAAAAACCCAGCACCGACGGCGGCAGCACAAAGGGCAGGGTGACCAGCGCCCCGACCGGGTGCCGCCACCACGAACGCGTGCGCGCCAGCCACCAGGCCAGCGGTACGCCGAGCACCAGCAGCAGCAGCGTGGTCAGGCCCGCCACGCGCAGGGTCAGCGCAATGGCCTGCCAGTCGGAGGGGGTGAGCATCGATCGGTCAACAGCGTCGGCAGCGGGGTCACCGATCGTAGCCGTACGAACGGATGAGGTCCTTGATGCCTTCGCTGCGCAGCAGTTCGAGCAGTGCGCGGGCGGCCGGGTTGTCGGCTCCTCGCTTGAGCAGCACTGCGTCCTGCCGGATGGGCGCGTACAGGTTCTGCGGCACGACCCACATCGACCCGCCCTTCAGGCGGCCGCCTTCTAGCACCTGCGAAAGGGCGACGAAACCGATTTCGGCGTTGCCGGTGAACACGAAGTTGTAGGCCTGTCCGATGCTTTCGCCCTGCACCAGCCGAGGCGTGATCGAGGTGGTCAGGCCCAGCCGGTCGATCGCCTCCACGGCGGCTGCGCCATAGGGGGCGGTCTTGGGGTTGGCAATGGCCAGCTTTCGAAAACCATCGCCGCGCAGCACATTGCCCCGCGCATCCACCCCGTCCGGCCGCGCGGACCACAGCACCAGCTTGCCGGTGGCGTAGGTGAACCGGCTGCCCGGCACCGCGAGGCCGTCGGACTCCAGCTGTTCGGGCGCCTTCTGGTCGGCCGACAGCAGCACGTCGAACGGCGCGCCGTTGCGGATCTGTGCGTAGAGCCGGCCGGTGGAACCGACCGATACCTCCAGCGTGTGGCCGGTGGTCTTGCGCAGCACCTCGGCCACGGCGCGCATGGGCTCGGCAAAGTTGGCGGCCACGGCCACCGTGGCCTGGGCAGCCCGGGCCGGCTGAGTGCACACCATGGCGCCCAGCAGCAATGCGCATGCGATGGCTGGATTCGATCGAAGGCTTCGTGCGAACATGCAGGCTCCAGATAAACAGTCGCTATTCCAAAGTGGAATAGCGAGGAGCATACCGCAGATGCCCGTCCGAAAGCCCTCCAAGACCACCGCCCTGGCCGGGTTGCCCCAGGCCCTGGGCGATGCAGGCACCGACCGGCGCGTCGATGTGCTGCGGCGCATTGCAGCGGGCGATTCGATCTCGCAAGCCGCCCGCGACCTGGGCGTCAGCTACAAGGCCGCGTGGCAGGCCATCGAAACCCTGTCTCAGGCGGCAGGGCAGGTGTTGGTGGACCGCACCGTGGGCGGTGCGGGCGGGGGTGGCGCCGCCGTGACCGAGGCTGGCCACCGCCTGTTGCTGCTGGCCGATGAGCTGGCCAGCGCCCGCGAGGCCGTGCTCTCGCGCCATGCAGGGGGCGCCACGCTGGCGGCAGGCCTGCAATGGCGCACCAGCATGCGCAACCAGTTGGCCTGCCAGGTGGTTTCACTGCGCCCCACGGCGCCCGACGATCCCACGGTGTGGGTGCAATGCGAAACGCGCGGTGGCTTGCGGCTGAGCGCCAGCGTCACGCGGGAAAGCGCCGACCTGATGGGCCTGGCGCCTGGGCGCGCGGTCTGGTTGTTGTGCAAGGCCACGGCGGTGTCGGTTGGTGGGGCGCACCGGGCCCGGCGCCCTGCGTTGATCGCCGACATGGCCCGCCTGAATGGCACGGTCGAGCGCGTGACGCCGGGGAAGTTGCGCGACGAGGTGGTGCTCACGCTGCCCGGCGGTGACCAGTGGGTCGGGTTTGCACCGCACCCCTTCACCGTTTCAGCGGGGGCCAGGGTGGGTGCTTGTGTGGCGGCGTCCGCGCTGGTGGTGGCCATCGGCTGAGCGGGAGGCGCTCCCCGCGCGTCAGTGGCAGCGAACCAGTGCGTTGCCACCTGGCGCCTTCACGGCGGGCCATCGCTCCAGCACCTCGGCCGGCGGTCCGGTGTCCTTTGATTCGGATTCCGCGCCGGCGCGCAGGCGAACCACGTCACCGGGTTTCAGTGCCATTGCATCCGGTGCGCGCGCCACCCAGGTCGGCGCGTACCAGTCGCCGCCGTCCACCACCTTGAGCTGGCAACCCAAACGGACCACCCGCCCGGCCGCAAAGTCCTCGTCGCGCAGCACGGCCTGCCGCTGCAATGCGGCCTGGGCGAAATCGAAGTTCCACGCCGACATGGGCCCGACAACTTTCACACGCCACTGGCCGGCGGGCTGCCCGGCTGGTTGGCACAAGGTCGGTGTTTCCGAGGACCCGGCGGGTGCAGCGGCACCCTCGGCCAATCCGGCGTAAGTGCCGTGCAAGCGGGTGGCGCGGGCGGTCGGCGTGTCGGGCCATGGCCCGCGCGCGCCGCGGATGTGGATGAACGCGCCGCGCGGCGGGCGCGCATCGGCGGGCACCAGGGTCGTCAGGGTGAACCAGCGGTGGCCCAGCGGCGCGGTGGCGTCCGGCACGGCGCATTCGGTCCGGATCAGCCGTCCGTCCTCGAGGTCCTTGCGTGTGACGCCCGCCCGGATCGCCGCGAACAGGTCCGGGTATCCGTCGCGCACGGCATTGCGGTCGGTGAACACCTCCATCACCTGGGCGCGGGTTTCCATGCCGGCCCGCGGCGCCGTTTCGCAGGCGCTCAGCGTGAGGGCCAGCAACGCGAGCACGGGAGCCGTCCGACGTAACTTCCCATGGACTGGATCGGCTGGCCGGGGGTGTGGTTCAGCTTGGGTTGGTTTCATGGTTCAGTGCGAGGCATGGCGGTGGCGCTCAAGGTGGGCTGCCAGGCGGGCAGCGACCCCGTCGGGATCCTCCATCATCGGCAAATGACCGATCTGGTCCAGCACCTGAATGTCGGCACCCGGGGTTTTCCAGCGCAACCGGCGCACACCCGAGACGTGAAACACCTGGTCCTGTCGACCCCACAGCACCAGCAGCGGGGCAGCGACGCGCGCGATGCAGGTGTCCAGCAGGTACCGGTCGGCCAGGTGTTCCTGCCAGATGCGAAGGTTGGACGGCGCGAGGCGGATGGCCTCGTCCTGCGCGGCCCGCCTCACCGGCCATGGCAGCCAGGGCTGCTTCACGAACAGCCGCTTGAGCAGGGTGTCGAATTCCTGCGGGTTGCGGGCCATCAAGGGCGTGTGGCCGGCTTCGATCAGGCGGTCGGTTTCGCTGGGCACCGGGGATTTCAGGCCATGCGGTGCCCCGATGAAGGCGAGCGATGCCACACGCTCCGGATGCATCAGCGCCAGCAACGCGCCCAGCGTGCCACCCATCGAGTTGCCCGCCACATGCACCCGCGCCAGACCGACCGCATCCATGAAGGTGATCAACCGCTCCACCTGCTCCGCGTAGCCGTAGCGCTGCGGTTCGTGGCGGCTGCTCTCGCCAAAGCCGGGCAGATCGGGCACCACCAGGCGGTGCCGTTTGCGCAGGCGCCGCGCCAGGTCGACCCAATGGTCCTTTTCGGCAAAGATGCCGTGCAGCAGCAGCACCGGTTCACCACGGCCGCCGTCGAGATAATGCAGGTCGTGGCCGGCCACGGACACGCGGTGCGCGGTCAGTCCGGCGAGCCGGCGGTTGAGCCGCATCAGGGGTGCCTTCAGGCCAAGGGCGAGCCGGCTGAGCGTGGCTTGAAGCGGGGTGGCCGAAGAATTCTGGCCGGGCGCCCAGCGAGGGGCGGTGCGGGTCGACACGGTGTGCTCCTGTGAGGTGTCATGAACAAGCCGTCACGGTACGCACCGCGGTCGAAAAAGTCTTGGAGGTTTGGGCTGTGTTGAAGGGCAACGCGCTGACGTTGGGCGCGGACAAAGCGGTTTACCTGGGCGACCTGCCGGCCACCGGCTGGCACCGCCATGCCGCGCCCGTGCTGCTGCTCGGCCTGTCGGGCCGGTTCCGGCTTCTGCTGCCCGACGGTCGTGCAGAGCACTGCCACAGCGCGCTGATCGACGCCGGCGTGGAACACGTGTTCGACCCGAACGGCGAACGCGTGGCCATCATGTACCTTGAACCGGATGCACCCGAGGTGCAGCGGTTGCGGCCGGTGTTCGCGCTGCAAGGGCCGGTGATCGGTGATCCGCTGCGGGGGGTGGTGAGGCAGTGGCACACCGAGCAGCGGCTGGAGACCTTCGACCTGCCGGCCCTGTTGGGCCCGCACTGGAGCCGCGAACCCCGCTGGGTGGACGACCGCGTGCGGCGAAGCCTTCAGCGTCTGCGCGAGGTTGATGGCGAGGCCATGCCCGACCGCGACGCCCTGGCGCGGGCGGTGCACCTGTCGCCCTCGCGCTTCAACCACCTGTTCAGCGCCGAGGCGGGCGTGAGCTTTCGCAGCTACCGGGTGTGGACGCAGGTGCGCCGGGCACTCGCGGCCTACCGGCCCGACGGCAACCTGACCGATGCCGCGCTCGATGCCGCTTTCTCCGATTCGGCGCATTTCAGCCGCATGTTCCGCAGCACCTTCGGCATGACCCCTTCGAGCGTGCTCAGGCCGCTCAGGCAGGTCACCGTGCTGCGCTGAACCCGGGCCCGCCTAGCGGCGCCGGGCACCCAGCTTGCGGTAAATCGTGGCGCGGCTGATGCCCAGCGAGCGCGCCGCTTCCATCACGTTGCCCCGCGCATCGTCGACCGCCTTGCGGATCATGGCCGTCTCGAGGTCTTTCAGCGGCATGGCCTGGGGCGACGGCGCGCTGCGCGCGACCCGCCGCTCACGCTGTGCCAGCACCTGCAGGCGAAGGCCCGACCACAGCGGCACCTCTTGCGCACCGGCGTGGCGCGCGGCGGCGTCGAACAGCGCCTGGACCGGCGAGGCCAGGTAGAGGCTGGCGTGGCCGGCGGGCAGGCCGGTGGCCACGCCCAGCATGTCGGCCGCGGGCCGGTTGAGGCCGGTGATCTCGCCTTCATCGTCGAGACACACCAGCCCGTCGCTGTCGTCGCCCAGCACCCGCCCGGGCCAGTTCATTCGCAGCAGCAGGTGGTGGTCGCGCGCCATCGCCATCGCGTTCTCGATGCTGCGCGCGGCTTGTGCGACCAGGTGCTTGAGCGCGGGCTGTTCACCCACCCGCACGCCCGTCAGGTCGAGCATGCCCACGCACTGGCCGTCGGGCCCCCAGATGGGCGCACCGGCGCAGCTGTAGACGCTGGTGGCGTCGAAGAAATGCTCGCCACGGTGCAGCCACACGGGTTGCAGGTCGGCCAGCGCGGTGCCGATGGCGGTGGTGCCCACGGCGCGCTCCGACAGGTCCACACCGATCCTCGCGATGCGGCTGGCACACGGGTCCTTGGCGTCCACCGGACCATTGACGTCGATCACCACGCCATCGGCGTTGGTCAGGATGGCGAAGTACCGGGTGTGGGCCATGGCCCGCGACAGCGACCGGAGCACCGGCGACGCCGCCTGCAGCAGCGGGTGGCTGGCCTCGAGGGCATGCCGGGTCTGCGCTTCGGACACCGGCTCGAACTGCACCTCGCGCGCGGGCTCGAGCCCCATCTGCAGGCAGCGCTGCCAGGAGCGCTCGACCCACGGCGCCAGGCGGGGCGCACTGTGCGGTTCGTGCGCCAGCAGCACGGCGCGCCGCGCCCGGTCGATCAGTTCGAGCCGCTCGATGCTGCGCTGCTGGGGTGGCGGCGTGGTCATGGGTGGCCGGCTACGTCGTCAGGTTTTTCGACCCGGGCACCCGGGTGGCTGCGGTGGCGCCGGGCAGCGACACCGCCAGCCCGGTGTCCTGTGCCAGCTTCAGCAGGTCCTCGGGGGTGTCCAGGTCGCGCACATGGCGGGGGTTCGGGGTCGGCCAGAGGGCCATCATCTCGGGCTGCTCGGCGCGCCAGGCCCGCAGCCCCCCTTGGGGCCGCCCGCGCAGCACCGCGCAGGCATGGGCGCTGAGCACCACCGGGTGACCGGGCTCGCCTCCCACCACCGGCACCAGCACATGGCGCCCGCGTTCGCGGGCCTCGAAAGCGTCCAGCGCGGCCTGGACCTCGGCGGCCCGGATCAGCGGCTGGTCGCCGAGCAGCACCACCAAGCGGTCGGGCGTGCTGCCCAGGCTGAGCAGCCCGGCGCGCAGCGAATCGGCCGGGTCATCGCCAGGCTTTTCGTTGCGCACCCCGACGGGCCACAGGTGCTTCGGCAAGGTGTTCACGTGGGCACTCAGCGCGTCGGCGTGGTGGCCGAACACCAGCCGAACCTCGTCGATCTCGACCTGCTGGAGTTCTTCCAGCAAGCGCTGAAGCAGGGTCTTGCCGCCCAGCTGCACCAGGCATTTGGGCACGCCGCCCAGGCGCCGCCCTTCGCCCGCGGCCAGAATGAGCGCCACCGTGCGGGGCACGCCCCGCAGCGCACGGTGGTCGTTGGAAGCGGAGGGCGTCATGGTTGCTCCTGCGGCGCAAAGCAGGCGGTGCCCGCGCTTTGCGGCAACGCCAGCCGGTCCTTGGCGACGGCCACGTCCATGTCGCGCGGCAGCGGCACGCCGTTCTTCACCGCCAGCACCTCGGCCATCACGCTCACCGCGATTTCCGCCGGGGTCTTGCTGCCGATGTGAATGCCGATGGGGCCGCGCAACCGGGCCAGCCCCGCCTCGGTCTGCTCGAAATGCTCGATCATCCGTTGGCGGCGAATGGCCTGGTTGCGGCGTGACCCGATGGCCCCGATGTAGAAGGCCTCGGTCTGAAGCGCCTCCAGCAGCGCCAGATCGTCGAGCTTGGGGTCGTGGGTGAGCGCCACGATCGCGGTCCGGCGGTCGGCCCGGAAACCGCGCACCACGTCGTCGGGCATCTCGTGCGTGAGCGTGACGCCGGACACTTGCCAGGCGCCGCGGTACTCCTCGCGCGGGTCGCACACCGTGACCGAGAAACCGCTGAACAGCGCCATGGTGGCCAGGTACTCGGTCAGCTGGCCGGCTCCGATCATGAGCAACCGGTACTCGGGTCCGAAGGCGTTGTGCAGCCAGCCGTCCCGCTCGCAAAGCGCTTCAGGTCGGTCGAGGTCGACCAGCCGCACCTGTCCGCTGGCGATCTCGGTGCGCCGCTCCACCATGCGCCCGGTGCCCAGCCGTGCCACCAGGTCGGCAAGGCTGTCGGCGTCGGGGTTGAATTCAAGCAGCAGCTCGAGCGTACCGCCGCAGGGCAGGCCGAACCGGTGTGCCTCGTCGGCCGACACGCCGTAGCGGGTTCGCTGCGGGGGCCCGTCGGCCAGCGCATCGCGGAAGCGGTGGATGAGGTCGTCTTCGATGCAGCCGCCCGAGACCGAGCCGACGACCGCACCGCCTTCGCACAGCGCCATGATGGAACCCACCGGGCGAGGCGAGCTGCCCCAGGTGCGCACCACGGTGGCCAGCAGCGCCGGTCGAGACTGACGGCGCCAGTCCAGCAGGGTGCGCAACACGAAGAGATCGAGGTTTTCCATCGGTTTGTGGCGTTCAGGTCCACGCCGCCATGAAGAAGATGACGAGCGCGATCAGGAAGGTGGTGCTGAAGGCAATGGTGCTCCACACCCAGACCGGCCAGGGACCGGACGGCACCGCCGCGCCGGTTGTCGTGGGCGCCGCCAGCGCGGCTTCCGGGTGCCTGCGCCGCAATTCTTCCTCGAAACGGCGAAAGAAGTCATCTGCCATCGATTTGGCAGCGCCGTCGATGAGCCGCTGCCCGAGCTGGGCGATCTTGCCGCCGACGGTGGAGCTCACGGTGTAGTGAAGCTCGCAGTGCGGGCCCGCCGGCATGAGACGCACCGAGGACTCGCCCTTGCCGAACCCGGCCACGCCGCCCTGCGCTTCGAAGGTGAGCCGGTAGCGTTCGGGGGCGACGATGTCGCTGAGCTGCACGCGACCGCTGAACTTGGCGGACACCGGGCCCACCTTGATGCCGGCGCCGACCGCGTACGCGTCATCGCCCAGCGGCTCGAACCGGTCGCAGCCGGGCACGCAGGACTTGAGCACGTCGGCGTCGTTCAGCGCATCCCAGGCCTGCTGTTGGGTCACAGGGAGGGTTCGGCTGCCTTGCATGTCCATCGGTCGGGCTCCGGGGGGGTCGGTGGCTTCATCGGGTCTTGAGCAGGTCGGCTAGGGCCTGCGCCAAGTGCTGGAGGTGCTCGAGATTGTGAACCGCCAGCATGCCATTGGCGTGCCGGTGCAACACACTGGCGCCGCGGGCCAGCGGTTCGTAGCCGTCGAAGCGCAGCAGCGGATTGAGCCACAGCAGCTGGCGGCTGTGCCGCTTGAGCCATTGCAGTTCTTCCGCGAGTCGGTCGGGTTCGCCGGTGTCGAGTCCGTCGGTGATGAGCAGCACCACGGTGCGGCGGCCGACCAGGCAGCGGGCGTGCCGGGCGCGAAGCTGCGCCAGGGCCTCGCCCAGACGGGTGCCACCGGCGAAGTCGGCAATGGCCGCGTTGCACTGGTCCAGCATGCGGTCGGCATCGACCTGGAGCCAGGCTGCGCGCAGGTCGGTGAGCGCCGTGCCGAAGGCGAATGCCGACCGGGGCACGCCCCGTGTGGCCTGGTGCAGAAAGGCCAGCAGCAGTCGGGCGTAGCGCTCCATCGAGCCCGAGATGTCGACCAGGATGAGCAGCGGCAGTGGCTGCTGGCGGCGTTCGCGCCGGGGCACCTGCATCGGTTCGCCGCCGTGCTGACGCGCGCTTTGCAGGACGCGACCCCAGTGGATGTGTGCACCCCTGGCGCCGGGACGTTCCCGGCGGCCCCGCACGCCGGGCAGCGGCAGGGGAATGTCGCGCGCCAGTCGCTCCACCAGCCTGAACTCGCTCGCCGACAGTCCGGCGAAGTCGGCGTGGCGCAACCGCTGCTGGTCGGTGGCGCTCATGGCAGCGTCGAACTTCAGCTCCTGCTCGGCCTGC